>NZ_JAFIDJ010000001.1:0-1130750 GCF_017051705.1 Algoriphagus lutimaris
AGAGAAGTTAAGCCCTGCAGCGCCGATGGTACTGGGGTTACACCCGGGAGAGTAGGTCGCCGCCACATTATTCAAGCCCTTTGGATCCGTCCATAGGGCTTTTGTGTTTTCAGCCCCACAGGGAGCAAAACCCATCCCTTCCCTTTTACCTAGCCAGCTATCCAGCTGGCTTTTTTTGTTGTTACTCTTCTCTTCTAGTCCTCAGGATTCTCATGTCTCGAACCAAAACTGTTCCTGATCACTGCTTACTGAATTCTATTGGTAATATATGGGTTAAATGGAATGGGAACTTACCATTTCCATTTTTTTGGTTGGCAAAGAAAATTCAAAAAACTGACTTTTATCATCTTTGCAACTAGGAATGGTCATGATGTGCAAAGGCTCTGTTGAATAGCTTTGAATAAAGTTATTCTATATGGAAGCCAAGCCTTCAAGCATGACGAAGTTTGATCTACCGCCCCAATTGATCAATGTATTTCACCAAGAGATATTGGAAGAAAAATTCAATCCAGCTATTGAACTAACCAGCCATGTCTTTGATGAATCAAACCATACCTTGTTTTCATTAGACCTTAATCAAGTATTGGATTGGCTGCAAACCCATGAATATCCTAAATCTTTGGAAAAAGAACCTTGCCAAACTCCTGTTCTACTTTACGTCCCAAAATTCTCTTTGAACCACCTGTTGTTTCATTACGATGGTACTAGTGATTCAGCGAGAATCATTCATAAGTTTTTGTACCTATTCCAAGACTTAATTAAGGGCAGTAAAGCCACTATCATTTCACCCAGCTTCATTCCTAAATCCAGGTCAAAAGAAGAACAAGAAATTATTCAAAAAATTACTTCTGCGACCATGGAAACCAGTTTTATCAAATTCAATTTTATGCGAATTGGAGACTTTTGGTCCTATGCAGTGCAACATGACTGTACTCTTTTGGTCACGTCGAAAACCTATCAGCAAGAGCTCTCTAATGTGCTTTTTGATTTTTACAAAGGTAATTTGTGGGATGACCAATTATCATTTTACCTATCCCTTTAATTAATGTATTCAACTGACTTTAATCATGTTTTTTTATTACTTTATAAGGTAAATTTAGTAAACTAATATCCATGAAAGCCACCTCTAACTCAAATTCTATTACTAAATGCTATCATTGTGGTGAGGTGTGCAGTGAATTGAATTTGGTGCTTGAAGAAAAGCATTTTTGCTGTCAAGGCTGTAAACTAGTCTACGAAGTTCTTTCTGAAAATGACCTTTGCAGCTACTATGAATTGGAGGAATTTCCTGGAGAAAATCAAAAATTAAAGAGTTCCAAAGAAAATAGATTTGACTATTTAGAAGATTCGGATATTCAGTCACAACTTTTGGATTTTAGAAGTGATTCTGAAAGTCATATTACCTTTACTATTCCTCATATCCATTGCGCATCCTGTATATGGTTGCTCGAAAACTTGGTTCAAATCCATTCTGGAATCCTATCAAGTAGGGTTGATTTTATTAAAAAGAAAGTTCAAGTCAAATTTAATCAACATAAAATCAGCTTAAAGGAGCTGGTTTCATTGTTGGCTACTATAGGTTATGAACCGAAAATCAGCTTATCTGATACAGGAGGGAAACCAAAAGCTACGATAGATAAAAAACTGATTTCCCAATTAGCAGTAGCAGGGTTCTGTTTCGGGAATATGATGTTATTCAGTTTGCCGGAATATTTTTCTGAGACCCAGTTTTTAGGAGAAGGATTTAAAGGCTTATTTAATTACTTGAATGTTTTACTTGCTTTACCTGTCGTTTTCTACTCAGCTAATAGCTATTATTTATCTGCCTGGAATTCTCTAAAGCAGTGGAAAATTAATATGGATGTGCCTATCGTATTAGGCATTATTGCATTATTTCTGTATTCCCTTTGGCAGATATTTATTTTTGGGAATGCTGGTTTTATGGATAGCCTAGGAGGATTATTGTTCTTCCTTTTATTGGGTAAATTTTATCAGCAGAAGACTTTTTCAGCCTTGGAATTTGATCGTGATTATAAATCCTATTTTCCAATGGCAGTTACCAAACTAGTTCAAGACAAGGAAAATGTGGTTCCTATTTCAAAACTTGAAATAGGAGATGTGATCTTGATAAGAAATGAGGAGTTGATCCCAGCAGATTCAATTTTACTCAGTGATCAAGCAAGTATTGATTATAGTTTTGTCACAGGAGAAGAGATTCCTGTACCTAAGTATAAAAAAGAAATTATATATGCTGGTGGAAGACAAGTAGGCGATCCCATTCTCTTAACTATTCAAAAATCTCCATCCCAAGGGTATTTAACAGACCTTTGGAACAACGAAATCTTTGAAAAAAAGCATGATGGACTTTTAGAACCTTTGGCCAATAAAGTAAGTAGCGTGTTTACTTGGACTGTGCTTACTATCGCTTTCCTGGCATTTTTTTATTGGAGTTTTCAGGATTTATCAATTGCAGTCAAAGCCTTTGCTTCTGTATTGATTGTGGCATGTCCATGTGCATTGGCGATGTCTACTCCATTTACCTTAGGCAATACTTTGAGAATTTTTGGGAAGGCAAAGTTTTATTTAAAAAATGCTTCTGTTATTGAAAAGATGGCTCAGCTAGATACCATCGTTTTTGATAAGACAGGAACACTTACTTCCCCTGCCAATGCACAAATAGAATTTGTTGGAGATGAATTGACTGCACAAACTAAGAATGTTTTGAAATCTATGGTTTCCAAGTCGAGTCATCCATTAAGTAATCGAATTAATCATTATTTGGGAGATTGTGAACTGGAGCGTATTACAGATTTTCAAGAACTCAAAGGGAAAGGGATACAGGCTATTTTCAAGGGACAACTTTTTCAATTGGGATCTAAAGATTTCACAGGGTCACAACTAGAACCTAATATTGTGGAAGGGAATCTGGTCTATTTTACTGTTGCGGGACAAAGTTTAGGTTATTATTCCATCAAGTCAGGATTGAGGGAAACTGCCCCATTTGTCATCCAACAATTGGAAGAAGAATATGAATTGCACTTACTTTCAGGGGATCATAGTCATGAACAGGTTGCTTTGCGGGATAAACTCGGTACTTCTATTCAGTTTAATTTTAATCAAAGTCCTTCCGATAAGCTTCAATATCTAAAACATCTTAACCAAAAAGATAAACATACGCTGATGATAGGTGACGGTTTGAACGATGCGGGGGCCTTACAAGAAAGCGAAGTTGGAATAGCCGTGACAGAGCAGATCAGTCATTTTTCTCCTGCAAGTGATGCCATTATGGATGCCTCTGTGATTTCTGAAATTCCTTCTTTTTTAAGCTTTGCAAAGGCGAATAGAACGATTATTAAAATCAGTTTTATCTTGAGTTTAATGTACAATATTGTCGGGATTTCCTTAGCAGTTCAAGGAGTTCTGAGTCCAGTTATTTGTGCCATTTTAATGCCTCTTAGCAGCATTACGGTTGTGGTGTTTACCACAGTAGCAACTAATCTAGTGGCTATGAGAAAAGGATTATTTAAGACAAACTTCAAATAATATGGAGGTAATTTTTCTATTGATCGGTGTGAGTTTAATTCTAGCAGGGACATTCCTTTACCTGTTTTTTAAAGCAATGAAGGATGGCCAGTTTGATGATGATTATACGCCATCCATTAGAATATTATTCGACAGCAAACAGAAAAAAGTAACAAAAGATCAACCAACAAAAACAAAGTCCTATGAATGATTCTACTTTAGAAACGTTCCAATATGACAATAAAATTGTCAAGTATTTTGGAGCAGCCACCGTTATATGGGGGCTCGTCGGGATGTTGGTGGGAGTCATCGCTGCCACCCAATTATTCCTACCAGAAGCCAATTTGGGTAATCCCTATACCACTTTTGGTAGGATTAGACCATTGCATACGAATGCGGTAATTTTCGCCTTCGTGGGAAATGCGATTTTCGCAGGTGTGTATTATTCCATGCCGAGGTTGTTAAAAACGCCTATGTGGAATAAAACATTGAGCTGGTTTCATTTCTATGGATGGCAGCTAATTATTTTGGCCGCTGCAATCACCCTTCCTTTAGGACTTACCACCTCAAAAGAATATGCTGAGTTAGAGTGGCCAATTGACATTGCCATTGCCTTGGTTTGGGTGGCGTTTGGTGCCAATATGATTGGTACGTTGATGACTCGAAGAGAGCGACACATGTACGTAGCCATTTGGTTTTACATGGCTTCCTTTGTGACTGTGGCTGTACTGCACATTTTTAATTCCTTGGCTTTGCCAGTTTCCTTTCTAAAAAGTTACTCTGCCTATGCTGGGGTTCAGGATGCTTTGGTACAGTGGTGGTATGGTCATAATGCGGTTGCATTCTTCCTTACAACCCCCTTTTTAGGATTGATGTATTATTTCCTGCCAAAGGCGGCGAACAGACCTGTTTATTCTTATAAACTTTCTATAGTTCACTTTTGGTCATTGATATTCATTTACATGTGGGCGGGCCCTCACCATTTATTGTATACAGCACTTCCTGAATGGGCTCAGGTATTGGGTACTGCATTTTCGGTAATGTTGATTGCTCCATCATGGGGTGGAATGGTCAATGGATTATTGACCCTTCGAGGAGCTTGGGACAAAGTAAGCAATGAACCTATATTGAAATTTATGGTCGTGGCTCTTACAGCATATGGTATGGCGACCTTTGAAGGACCTATGTTGTCCTTGAAAAATGTGAATGCGATTGCTCACTATACCGACTGGATCGTTGCTCACGTGCATATTGGAGGATTGGGCTGGAATGGCTTCTTGACTTTCGGCATGTTGTATTGGATGTGGCCAAGGATATTCAAAACCAAGATCTATTCAATCAAATTGGCCAATACCCATTTTTGGATGGGAACCTTAGGGATTATTTTCTATGCACTACCGATGTATGTGGCTGCCTTGACTCAGTTCTTGATGTTAAGAGAGTTTGATGAAATGGGACGATTGTCTTACGGTAACTTCTTACAAACTGTAGTAGAATTAGTGCCGATGTATATGTTGAGAGCCTTTGGGGGTTTATTATACTTAAGTGGTGCGGTGATCATGGTATACAACATGTGGAAGACTGCTCAACAAGGAGTATTCCAAGAGTCAGAAGAAGATTCTGCGCCAGCCTTGGCTAAAAACTATAAGCCAGCTGGAGAATTTTGGCACAGAGCCTGGGAAAGAAAGCCTGTTTTCTTTACTGTATTGGCAACAGTTGCCATTGCAATAGGAGGTGCGATTGAGATTATTCCAACTATTTTAGTGAAATCCAATGTACCAACCATTAGTTCTGTAAAACCATATACCCCATTAGAATTAGAGGGTAGAGATTTGTATATCGCGAATGGCTGCGTTGGTTGTCATTCACAAATGATCCGTCCATTTAGATTTGAAACAGAACGATATGGGGAATATTCCAAAGCCGGAGAGTTTGTCTATGATCGGCCTTTCCTATGGGGATCCAAGCGTACAGGGCCTGATTTACATCGTGTAGGAGGTAAATATCCTGATAGCTGGCACTACTTCCATATGATGGATCCAAGGTCCATGTCTCCGGGTTCATTGATGCCACCTTATCCATGGATGGTGGAGAATGTAATGGATTACTCAGATTTACCAGCCAAAATCAGGACGCTTCAAAAATTGGGAGTTCCTTATCCAGAAGGATATGATGAGCGCGCGATGGCAGACTTGGAATCCCAAGCTGCTCAGATTACTGCTAACCTAAAAGATGCAGGTGTCGAGGTAATGCCAAATACTGAAATCGTGGCATTGATATCTTATTTGCAAAGACTTGGTACAGATATCAAGGCAACTTCTTCAAACGAATAAATCTATAAGTCATGTATAAAGAAGTTTTAAGATCTATCGAAAACATAGAAATCTATCCGATCATTTCGCTTTTGATTTTTGTCCTGTTCTTTGTCGCCATGTTGCTATGGGTGATTAAGGTGCCTAAATCCTACATTGACCATATGAGGTCACTTCCTATGGAAGAAGACGATATTATAAAGAAAGAGCCATGAAAAATATACTAACCTTATTATTTGCATTTGTTGGGCTTTCTGTGACCAACGCAGTTTTTGCTCAAGCAGTAGAAAGTTCGACTTACGAAAAACTGATGAATATGGATGGGAATCAATTAACCCTTCTTATCATTATGGGGGTCATATTAGGAGTCATTGTTCTTCTTTTGATATTGATTATTTACCTCATGTCTTTTATAACAGCAATGTTTAGAAAGGAAAACCCTGCTATGGCAGAAGAGCCAACATGGTGGGAATCCTTCAAAGAAAAGTTCATTACAGGGGATGTAGAAGAAGAAGCAGTGGAGAAAAGGGAAATGACAGATCACTCCTACGATGGGATTACTGAGCTAGATAATTTCATGCCTCCTTGGCTTCAATATACGTTCCTAATCACAGCCATCTTTGGGATAGGTTATTTCATCAATTACTCTGTATTGGGCTATGGCAAGACTGGAGTGGAAGAATATGAAGAGGAATTGAGAATTGAAGCAATAGCCTCGGAAGAGCGTAAGGCAAATGCCGCCGCGGGAATAGATGAGACTACTGTCGTTTTTGATGAGTCTGCATCCGCATTAGCATCAGGTAAGACCATCTTTGAAGGTAATTGTGCTGCATGCCACGCTATTGATGGAGGTGGGGGAGTTGGTCCTAACTTAACGGACGATTACTGGATTCATGGAAATACTATATCTGAAGTGTTTTCTGTTATTAAATATGGGGTCGTAAGTAAGGGAATGGTGCCATGGGAGGATCAGTTAAGCCCTGAAGAAATCCAACAAGTAGCAAGCTATATTCTTACGTTGAATGGCACAAGCCCTGCAAACCCTAAGGAACCTCAAGGTGAGCTGGTCGGTGCAGCACCTGCCACCGAAACTCCTGTAGAGTCCGATAGCACCACAGTAGAATAAGAAATAGACTGAACATAATTAGTCGGGAGAAGAAATTCTTCCGACTATTCCTTAGCTATCAATCATGGCAAAAAAGAATCCACATTTAAACCCCGAGAATTTCCGTGATGCCTTGGCAACTGTTCAAGAAGATGGGAAAAGAAACTGGGTATACCCAAAAAAAGTCAAGGGTCTGTTCTATAAATATAGGACCTATCTTTCCTGGCTTTTATTGGCTATTTTATTTGCGGGACCTTTCATAAAAGTGGATGGTAGACCATGGCTTTTGTTCAATATTTTTGAAAGGAAGTTTATCATATTTGGAGCTGTATTTTGGCCTCAGGATACCTATTTATTGATTTTTCTCCTATTGATCTTTTTCGTTTTTGTCATTCTTTTTACGGTGATTTTTGGAAGAGTTTTTTGTGGTTGGGCTTGTCCTCAAACTCTTTTTATGGAAATGGTTTTTCGTAAAATTGAGTATTGGATCGAAGGAGATGCCAATCAGCAAAGAGCTTTGAATAGTGCTCCTTGGGACTCAAGAAAAATTGGCAAAAAAGGGGCAAAGTACTTGATCTTTGGATTCATTTCACTGATGATTGGTCATTTGGTGATGGCTTATTTAATAGGGGTAGATCAGGTAATAGAGGTAGTTACTCAGCCACCTTCTGCCCATATGGCTGGTTTTATAGGGTTGATCGCGTTTTCAGGAATTTTCATGTTTGTATTTTCCTGGTTTCGAGAGCAGGCATGTTTGGTTGTTTGCCCTTATGGAAGACTTCAAGGCGTTTTGCTGGACAATAACTCCATCAACGTCATGTATGATTATGTGAGGGGTGAACCTAGAGCTCCAATACGGAAAAATAAGACGGAACTTGAGCCTAAAGGTGATTGTGTGGATTGCAGCCTTTGTGTACAGGTTTGTCCAACAGGGATTGATATTAGAAATGGAATTCAAATGGAGTGCGTAAACTGCACCGCTTGTATTGATGCCTGTGATGAGGTCATGGAAAAGGTGGATAGACCAAAAGGCTTGATCCGGTATGCCTCTCAGAATAGCATTAAAGAAGGATTCCAAAAATTGATCACGGGTAGGGTCAAGGCATACGTGGTGGTTTTATTGGTGTTAGTAGCCGCTTTTGTTTCATTAATTGCTACAAGAGAACCTATTAATGGAACAGTCACTAGATTTCCGGGTATGACTTATCAAACCAGAGAAGATGGAAGAGTTTCAAACTTGTATGAAATCACGTTAATCAACAAAACATTTGAACCTCAAACTGTAGAATTAATACCATTGGAAGAAGGGATTGATTTGGAAGTAGTTGGCGATACTCATTGGACTTTAGAACCCCAATCAAAGTTTGAAGGAAGGTTTTTCTTAGTTAGAAATCAATCTGATGTGCAAGTGACCCAGGAAAAGGTAAAGTTGCAACTAAGTGCTGGGGGTCAAGAATTTGGTGATATTGAAACAAACTTTATGGCTCCCATAAACAAATAAAGCGATGAAATTAAATATGAATTGGGGAACTGGAATATTCCTTTCGTTTTTAGGTTTTATTGTGGTCATTATGACCATGGTGACTATTTCGGTTAGAATGGATGGGATTGAATTAGTGACAGAAAGCTATTATGAAAAGGAAATAGTTTATCAGGATCAAATAGATAAAGAACAGGCTACTTTAGATCAAAACAAGGATATTATGACCTTTGATATCAAGGCGAAGGTGATATTAGTGGATTTGCCTTCAGGCGCTTCAGGAACTCTTCATCTTTTCAGACCTTCTGATGCCGCCTTAGACAAAAAAATTAAATTAGATGGTAATAGCCAAAGAGTTATTGAAGTTCCAACTGATCAATTGAAAAGTGGGTATTGGAAAGCTCAATTAAATTGGGAGGAAAATGGAGTTGAATATTATCAAGAAAAGAAATTGAATTTTTAATGCTTTGGACCGCTGTCATACTTGGTTTTTTGGGATCATTCCACTGTGTTGGAATGTGTGGGCCAATTGCTTTGGCAGTGGGAGGATCCAATAAAAATAAATTTTTAGGTAAAAAAATAGTTTACCACTTTGGACGAAGTTTTACTTACTCCCTATTAGGACTTCTGGTAGGTAGTCTAGGTTTTTCCTTAGCATTGGCAGGAGTTCAGAAAGGCCTATCTATTGGGATGGGAATAATTATTTTAATCCTTGCACTTTCTATTAAAAAATCAGATCAATTCCTATCAATCCCAATTTTTTCAGGATTTGTAAAATGGATCAAAAAGACCTTAGGAACCTATCTAAAATCTGGAAAAACAGCTGCTTATTTAAGTACAGGTATGATCAATGGTTTATTGCCTTGTGGCATGGTCTATATGGCACTGATCGCAGCTTTGGCTTTGCAAAATCCTTGGTTAGGAGCGGCCTACATGTTTTTCTTTGGATTGGGTACTGTGCCGCTCTTATTGGCATTAATGATTTCTGGAAGTCTTTTTAGTCTGTCTTTAAGACAAAAATTCCAATCAGCTATCCCTTACTTGGGAGTTCTGATTGGAATACTATTTATTTTTAGAGGCTTGGGCTTAGGGCTGCATGGCTTTAGTCCTGAATTGCAAGTCTATGACTATGGCACTGAACAAATCGAAATAACGATGTGCCGTTAAATCGCTTTACTAAATACTTGATGTTGCTTTTGGTTTTCGGCTAGTCTTAAATCCAACTGCTTGCAAACATGACGGATAATTGCCATCCCCATTTCGGTAATTTCTAATTTTCCATCTTCTAATCTGATCAGATTTTCAGATTCCATATTTTTCAGTTTAAAAATCTGATCTTCATTTAGCTTTTCCCAAACCTGCAAAGGGATATGTGCTTCATTTCTACAAATCAAGTCAAGAATGATTTCTCTGATCTGAATATCTTCTTTTGTTAATACGTGTCCTTTTTGAATCGCCCATAGATTTTCGTTCATGGTTTCTTTATAGGCTTCAATATTCTTTTCGTTTTGAGCATAGCCAAGATGTATATCACTAATACTACTTGCGCCCAAGCCAATTAATATCTTGGAAGGAGAGGTGGTGTAGCCCATGAAATTTCTATGCAAAGTACCCTTGTGTTTTGCCAAGTTTAGTGGGTCATTGGGTAGGGCAAAATGATCCATTCCTACTTCCTCATATCCTAGATCAATTAATTTTTTTCTTCCAAATTCATATAATGCCCGCTTTTCAATATCTACAGGTAAATGTTTTTCAAAGCTCTTTTGTGCAGGGAATACGGTTGGTAGATGCGCATAGGAATAAAAAGCAATGCGATCCGGTTTTAAATCGGCCACCTTCTCAAAGGTATCTTCTAGAGATGCTATTGTCTGATGTGGCAGTCCATAAATCAAATCAAAGTTGATAGAAGTATACCCCGACTTTCGAGCATTTTCGGTAGCTTCAATTACCTTTTCCAAAGGTTGTAGCCTATGAATGGCCAGCTGTACTTTCGAGTCAAAGTCTTGAATCCCATAACTCACTCGATCAAAACCGAGGCTATTTAATGTTTGTAAGTGGGCCAAGGTAGTGTTGTTGGGGTGTCCTTCAAAACTGAATTCGGCCGATTCCAAAACTTCAGAATTTTGAATGATTTCGTTAAGAAAATACTCTAGGGATTCAGGTTGGAAAAAGGTAGGTGTTCCGCCGCCAAGATGAATTCCAGCTAGCTTGGGCTTGCTATTAAATAGCTTAAGGTATTTTTTCCATTCAGTTAGGATAGCGTCCAAATAGGGAATTTCCACCGAATGGTTTTTAGTAATTCGTTTATTACAGCCGCAATAGGAACAAAGGCTTTCACAATAGGGAAGGTGGATGTATAAAGTAATTCCTTCTTGTTCACCAAACTGGTCAAATGCAGTTTGAACAAGCGCTTCCCAGGTCTCTGAATGAAGGTTGTTTTCCCAAAGTGGTACCGTTGGATACGAAGTATAACGAGGTGCAGGTTTGTTATACTTTTCTATAAGTTCTGGTGATAAAGTCATTCTTTTTTCTTTGTACAAAACTGTACTTAAATGACTTTTTTTTGACTGACTAGAATAAGACTAAAACCTGATATTTATCAGGTTTTAGCGATTTGTAGGAATATCTAATCAAGTAGGAAATTATTGAGAAAGCTACTTTTCAAAAGTAACCAGACAAAGAATAATAGGATTCCCCAAAATAAATAAATACGATAGTAATCTGAAGTCTCTTTATACCTGTTTTCTATAATTTCTGCCTTTTCCAAGGTGTCAATTCTTTCAAAAATACTATTTAGTGTACCTCCGTCTGATGCCCTAAAAAACTCTCCATTACCAATTTTTGCAATTTCTCTTAAAGTAGTTTCATCCAGGTAACTTTCCACCATTTGAGGTCTCCCGAAAAAATCAGTCCCGTAAGGAACCATCCCATCTTTTCCCACTGCAATGGTATATATTTTTATATCTAATGCAGAGGCAAGTTCCGCTGCAAACAGAGGGTCTACGTTTCCAGCATTACTTTCACCATCACTCAGTAGAATCAAAACTTTGGAAGCCGACTCTGATTCTTTCATTCGATTGGTTGCTGAGGCTATTGCGGAACCGATGGCAGTACCTTTTGCTTCCATCATATTAAATGAAATATCCTCTATCAAATCTGTCAAAAGCTGATAATCATTCGTCAATGGCGCAAGTGAATATGCTTCTCCTGCAAATACCACCATTCCTATTCTATCTCCAAAACGGCCGTTGATAAAGTCAACAGCGGTGGATTTAGCTGCTTCCAACCGATTTGGCGTAAAATCTTGAAGATCCATGGATTCAGAAATATCCATTACTAAGACAATGTCTATTCCTTCCGTAAATTGCTCTACCCGTTCGTTACTTCGCTGAGGTCTTCCTAAGGCGATCACGATCATGACCAAGGCCAAGAAGAAGAATCCTGTAGGGATAAGTCTAAGGTAAGTCCATGGATTGTTTTTTGCGGCTCTTTTAGGAAGTGAAAGCTCTAAAACAGGATTTTTCAAAAACTTCACGAAAATTCTCAAAAGCATAAGCGCAGGAATGATCCAAAGCAAATGCAGAATCCAAATATTTTCCCATTCGTATGATTTGAAGGTCTCAGGCAAAAACCAAGACCAGCTAAAAAACTCAGCTAGTTGCTCTTGCATGCTTCATCTCGTTTAGTTTTTCTAAATGCTTTTCTTTTGCTACCTGAAGTAGATAATCAGTAGCTTCTTCACTTTTTTCTGAAACCCCTGCATAAATGATCAAGTCAATTGCTCTTAATGCTTTGAAAACTTCAGGGTCATCCAGTTTTTCCCCGATTTCGCTGGAAGTCCACTCTTGGAAAGGCTGGTGAGTGAGTTTCTCCATAAATGATTTCCAAAGTCCCTGTACTTCATCTGCAAGGTCCAAGGTAGGGTTTTGGGTAAGAAGAGTGGTTTGTTTGATCCATTCTTTTTCAAATTGCCTCCATCTTCTTTTTTGACTTTTATCCTTAAGTAAGCGTTTGATACGTTCCGCAAATAGGAGATAGAATACCAATAAGACTAAAACAATTCCTCCTAACAGAACCCCAATGACAATCCAATTGAATTCTTTTTCAAGTGGCTGATATACATTGTTTTCCTGAAAAACAGGTTGCTCTGGAATACTGTCTAACGTGAGCTTTAATTTTAATTCGGCCTCTAATGGGAAATGAGTGATGCTATCGTATCTGGTTAACTCATATACTGGAAGCGTCATAAAGATACTGGGCTCCAGAGAAAAGTTGGAAACATAATAGATAGTACTATCACTGGTTACTCCTTCGATAGTACTCGAAATAAATGTCTTTTTTTCAAGCAGCACCAACGGGGAATAATCATATAATGAATCAGGAAATATTAGCTGTTTCTGTTCAGGGTAGGTAGCTTTTAAAACATAACCTACACGTTCTCCAAGTTTTGCAGAATCCTGGAGAAAATATCCATCTATCTTGACCTCTTGAGCCCAGCTTAGAACGGGGAGGAAAAATAAAAGAATGATTTTACTTAGTTTACCCACGTTTCATTCTTTTGTTTCTGTACTTAAATAATTCAATTAATGGGGCTACGATATCTTGACTCGTATCAATACTTAGGTAATTGATCTGATTTTTTTTACAAATTTCTTGAAGGTTCACCCGTTCCGAAGAAAAAGTTTCAGCAATTTTTTTTGAAAAACTTCCGAAGGCTGTATTTACCCAAGTTGTTTTACCTCTCTCTTTATCATAGATGGGAATAATTCCTAAAGAAGGTAACGCTGATTCCCTTGGGTCTGTCAACTGGATTGCTACCAAGTCATGTCTTTCTGCCAGAGCTCTGAAAGGTCTTTCATAACCTTCATCGATAAAGTCAGAAATCACAATGATGACACTTCTTTTTTTAATAAGATTTAATGCGAAGGTAAACATGGCATTCAAATCTGTTTTTAAAGATTTGTTCTCATGCTCAAAGATCCCTCTAACCATCTTTACACCTTGTTTTGGACCTTTACCGGGTAAAATCAGGTTCTCTTTTTGATCAGAAAAGCTGATAAGTCCTACCTGACTGCCATCAAAGACCGCAGCAAGGTTAAGCACTCCTGCGATGATTTTTCCCTGATCTATTTTCTTGTTTCCTACTTGACCAATATCCTGACTTCCACTGATGTCCAATAAGAAATAAACACATTGATCTTTGTCTTCACGAAAGGTCTTTACAAAGGTACCATGACCTTTAGCAGACACTTTCCATTCGATCGTTCTTACATCATCCCCGTATTGATAAGGACGTAAGTCGTCAAATTCCAAACCAGAGCCTTTGAACAGAGATTGGTACTCTCCTTGCAAGTGGTTGTTAGCCACTTTTCGGATCATTATCTCATATTTTCTAAGCTTACTGAATAGTTGATTCATTCCTGGAGATTTGAACTGGCTAATTTATAGGAACAGGTTGAATTATAAAATTTGTCTTATATGAAGGGTGAAGGAAATTTCAGTTAAAAAACCATAATTTTACATCGTGAAACGATTACTACTAATTTGTTTAAGTCTCCTTTTTGTAGCCTCTTGCTCCAAAGATGAGAAACCAAAAGGTTTGTTGAGTCAGGATAAAATGATTAATGTCTTGATTGATATACAGATAACGGAGGGGATTGCCAGTGCAATTCCAGTGCCCTATGATTCTTCTGAGGTTTTATACAAATTAATGGAAAAAGAAGTCTTCAAAAAACATCAAGTTGAAGATTCAGTTTTTACTCAAAGCCTCCGATATTACCTGCAATACCCAGGAATCATGGATAATATGTACGCCCAGATTTTAGATTCGTTGGCAGCAAGAGAAACAATTGGAATTAAAAAAGACGAAGGAGAGATTTTCTAATGATATACCCCTCTAATTTAGAGCAAAAAATAAATTTCGGAAAGGTCAAGGAATTACTTAAAGAGGAATGCACCTCTCCTTTGGGAATGAGTTATGTAGATAAAGTTTCCTTTTCTTCTGATCCCAAATTGGTTGTAAAACTCCTAGACCAAACACATGAATTTTTTCAGATCCTGATTTCCGGGGAAGTTTTTCCCTCCTCCAATTTTACGAACCTTTATCCTTTTTTAGATAAAGCCAAATTGGAAGGCTCATTTCTAGATCAGGAGGATTTTCATGAAGTGAAGTTGGCTCTATATACCTTGAGAGGATGTATTTCATTTTTTAAAAAATTTGGGGATGAATATCCTGCTCTTAGTCAACTTCTGGGATTATTGGTTGATCTGGATTTGAGCTTACTGAAATCAATAGAACAAGTAATCGATGAAAAAGGAAAGATCAGAAGTAATGCGAGTAGAGATCTTCAATTGATAAGGAACCAGATCATTTTTGAAGAAGGAAGGCTAAGAAAGGTGATGGAAAGAATCTTTAAAGAGGCAAGGGCCAAAGGTCTAACTCCTGAAGATTCGGCTATGACCATCCGTGGAGGCAGAATGGTGATTCCAGTGGCAGCAGAAAATAAGAGGAAGCTAAGAGGGTTTATCCATGATGAATCTGCAACAGGCCAAACTGTCTTTATGGAGCCAGAAGAAGCCTTGGATATCAATAATGAAATCCGGGATTTGGAATACATGGAGCGCCGTGAGATTATCAAAATACTCACGACTCTAACTGATAAATTGCGACCGACAATCCCTGCATTAAGAAAAGCGACAAATTACCTGGGTTTGATGGATTTTGTCAGAGCAAAAGCAAAATTTGCTCAAAAGACAGAGAGCGTAAAACCTGAGATCACCAAAGAAAGACAATTGACTTGGACCAAAGCAAGGCATCCACTCTTGGAAATGGCTTTGAAAAGCCAAGGAAAGAGAATCATTCCTTTGGATGTGAAATTAGGAGGGCATGAGCGTCTGTTAGTGATTTCAGGACCCAACGCAGGAGGAAAATCAGTAACCCTAAAAACAGTAGCATTGCTCCAGTATATGTTGCAATGTGGTTTGTTAATCCCTGTTCAGCCTGATTCAAAAAGCTCGCTCTTTGATAATTTCTTCATCGATATTGGAGATGAACAGAATCTTGAAAATGACTTGAGTACATATAGCTCTCATCTCCTAAGTATGAAGCATTTTACTCAATTTTCGAATAGAAAGACGATCCTCTTCATTGATGAATTTGGAACAGGAACTGAACCGCAGTTTGGTGGGGCGATTGCTGAATCTATATTACTGGCTTTGAATAAATTAGGAGCCTTTGGTATTGTGACTACCCACTATGGAAACCTGAAGCAGATAGCCAATAAGAACCAAGGGTTGGTAAATGGGGCCATGCGCTATGATGTAGATAAATTGGAGCCACTGTACCAATTGGAAATTGGTAAGCCAGGATCTTCTTTTGCTTTGGAAATCGCCTCTAAAATCGGGATTTCTAAAGATATTCTTCAATATGCAAAGGATAACATCGGAGAAGAACGGGTTCGCTACGATAGATTGTTGACCCAGCTTGAAAATGAGAAGAATCAATACACTAGCCTATTGGCAGATGCAAAAGCAAAAGAAAGGTTACTCAAGACCAGGCTCAGAGAATATAATGAACTGAAAGAAACCTTAGAGCTTACAAAGAAGCGATATATCCAAGAGGCCAAACAAGAAGCCAAAGCATTATTGGATCAAACCAATAAAAAAATCGAATCTACTATCCGTCAGATAAAGGAAGACAAAGCAGATAAAGAGGCCACTAAAAAAATCCGACAGGAACTCGAAACATTTAAAGAGGAGGTAAAACCTGAGAAAATGGCCATTAAAGATCCGGAGATCGTGGTTATAGGTGGCAAAATTTCCAATGGAGATTGGGTCAGGTTAAAAGATAATGGAGCGATTGCTCAAGTGCTTCAGGTGAAAAATAAGGAAGTGGAACTTTCAATTGGAGAGTTGAAATCTAATGTTAAGCTTTCTAGATTGGAAAAAATCTCCCAAACTCAGGTGAAGAAAGAATTGAAGTCATCTTCCAAAAGAAGTGGGTATAACACCAACGAGAAACTCATGGATTTTTCTCCAAACTTGGATTTGAGAGGAAAAAGGGGAGAAGAAGTGCTGTCTATAATCCAGACATTTATTGATGAAGGATTTATGTTTGGAGTCAAAGACCTAAGGATCGTTCATGGAAAAGGTGATGGGATCCTAAGAGATATTACCAGAAATTTACTTAGAACCATGCCTCAGGTGGCAAGGTTGGAGGATGAGCATCCTGATCGTGGTGGAGCTGGGGTAACTCTGGTAACTTTAAAATAGCAAAGGGGCATTTTTAGCTCCTTTTTCTTAATCCTTCAAAAGATCAAATTCGTAGGTTCCTGCAATGGCTTGGACCCCATTGATTCTAGCTCCTGGTAAAGGAATAGTAAAGATCAAAACCAGGCGATCACCAGTTCGGGTGAATGAAATCTCTCTACCGGAAACTGGTTTAGATCCGGTCAAAACTATTTTGTCAAAATTACTACCAGCAAAAGACCAAGTTCCTGCATTATCAAAAATGTCATTGTTGTTTTTACTGGTATATGTTTTAGCGGCTGTGTTGGCACTCAAATTCAATTCAAAGTTTTGATAAAGGTCTGTGACCAAGGTCCCATCTCTTTTGACGGTACCTCCTCCTGCAATAACCCAATTTATTCTACCAGTTTCTGTTAATGCTTCAATCGCTAATTCCTCAGCTGTTTTTTGAGGAGGGGTTGGATCGTCATTCCAACAAGCTTGAGCGAAAGCTGCAATAATTACAAAGGATAAGAATCTAAAATATTTGAGTTTCATGAATTGAATTGTTCCTTCTTAAAAATAAATATACACAAGTATCCCTAAAACTAATCTTATTTGTAGTCCTCTAGTTTTATTTTTTGCGTACAAAACTCATATTCTCTAGGTTCATTGGAACAAACGAAAATTGTTCGATCTGATTTATAAGTATCGATCAATTCTTGGTACCATTGAATTCCTTTTTTATCGAGGTTTGATGTAGGTTCGTCCAAAAATATAAGAGGGACTTCCGAAAATAATGCGATACCAAGTTTTACTCTTTGTTTCATTCCAGAAGAAAACTGGGAGATTGGCTTATTAGCATGTTGTTCCAAATACAGCATAGAAATGATCTTTTCTACCGTAAAATTGGAAATCATATCCTTGAACTTGAAATGAAATTTCAATAATTCTTCGAGGGTGAATTCCTCAGGTAGCTCCATGTATGGTGCTGCGACACTTAAATAGGAAAACCAATCAGATTCTGAAATCGATTGGTTTTTATAGATGTAGTTGACTTTTCCTGAGGTAAGGGGAATGGCCCCACTGATGCATTTGAGTAAGGTGGATTTACCAGAACCATTGCTTCCCGTGACAGCCAAAGATTCACCTGATTCTAATGTTAAATCCAGGTTTTTAAAAATCCATTCATATTGAAAGCGCTTTGTAGCCTTTTCAAGTTGGATTTTAAACATGATTAATTAATATAACCTTTCATAACCCCGCGCTCTGATGAACGGATGAAATTCAGGATTTCATCCCGCTCCTTGGTAGCAGGTAAATTGATTTCGATTTCTTCTAGAGCCCGGCTATTATTCATGCTATTCAGGAATAAATACCTGTATACTTCCTGAATATGCCCTATAGACTCACTGGAAAAACCCCTTCTTCTTAATCCAAGTGAATTGACTCCTGCATAAGAGAGCGGTTCTCTAGCGGCTTTTGTAAATGGAGGTACGTCTTTTCTGACCAAAGATCCGCCAGAAATCATAGAGTGCATTCCAATTTTTACGAATTGGTGAATAGCACTGGAACCTCCAATAATTGCCCAGTCATCTATAGAAACATGACCCGCGATTTGAACTGAGTTTGCTATAATTACATGGCTACCTAGGACGCAATCATGAGCCACGTGAACATAAGCCATTAATAAGCAGTCACTTCCAATAACAGTAGTTTGCTTGTCTACTGTTCCTCGGCTAATGGTAACACATTCTCTGATGGTCGTATTGTCACCAATAATTACCGTTGATTCTTCCCCCTGAAATTTTAAATCCTGGGGAATTCCTGCTACTACCGAACCAGGGAAAATCTTACAGTTTTTACCAATTCTAGCACCAGGAAAAATGGTCACATTCGGGCCAATCCAAGAGTTATCACCAATAGTCACATTCTCATGGATCATGGTGAAGGGATCCACCGTTACATTTTTCCCCAAAATTGCCTTTGGGTCTACGTGGGCCATTGGGCTTATCATGATTCTTTACGGGTTATGCTGGCTGTCATTACTGCTTCACAGACCAATGTGTTTCCAACATAAGCCTCTCCTCGCATCTTTGCAATGCCTCTTCTAATAGGAGCCAAAAGTTCGCATTTAAAAATAAGGGTATCTCCCGGTAGCACCATTTTTCTAAACTTACAGTTTTCAATACCTAGAAAATAAGTCCAATAGTTTTCTGGATCTTCTACTGTACTTAATACTAATATTCCACCTGTTTGAGCCATAGCTTCTACTTGCATAACTCCTGGCATCACTGGGTTTCCTGGGAAGTGTCCCATGAAAAAAGGCTCGTTGATAGTCACATTTTTTACCCCAGCAACTACTGTTTCATCCAAGTAGATGATTTTATCCAATAGCTGGAATGGATATCTATGAGGTAAAATATTACTGATCTGATTGATGTCCATTACTGGAGGCAGCTTCGGATCATAATGTGGTATATGGGAGGAGCCGGATTTTTCCATGGCTCTCTTCAATTTCTTAGCAAAAGCAACGTTGGCAGCATGACCAGGTCTAGCAGCTAAAATCTGGGCTTTCAATGGTCTGCCCACTAGTGCCAAATCACCAACTACATCGAGCAGTTTGTGTCTAGCAGGTTCATTGCGATAGCGAAGGTCCACATTGTTCAAAATGCCTTCTTTTTTCACTTCAACCTTCTGCTTATTAAACATCTTGGCTAGATGTACTAATTCTTTTTCTTCTACTACGCGGTCCACCACCACAATAGCATTATTGAGATCTCCCCCTTTGATTAAGTTGGAGTTATAGAGCATTTCTAATTCATGTAGAAAACAGAATGTTCTACAGGAAGCAATCTCAGGGATGAATTGACTAATGTCAGTGATAGAAGCATGCTGACTTCCTAACACTGGAGAGTTATAATCCACCATCACCGTGACCCGGTAATTATCAGTGGGCAATGCCACCATTTCTACCTCTCTTGAAGGGTCCTTGTATTGAATGCTTTCTTCTACTTCAAAAAATCTTCTCAAAGCATTCTGCTCTTCTAATCCAGCATCTTGTAAAACATCGATGAATTGAATAGAAGAACCATCCATAATCGGGGGTTCTGGGCCATCTAGTTGAATCAGCACGTTGTCTATTTCCATGCCAACCAAAGCGGCAAGTACGTGTTCAACAGTATATACTCGAGCACCATTTTGCTCCAAAGTAGTGCCTCTAGAAACATCTACTACTAAATCGCAGTCAGCATCCACAGTAGGCCGACCTTCTAGATCAACTCGTTGGAACTTAATTCCATGATTTGGTGGGGCTGGCAGAAAAGTCATATTGGAAATTACTCCAGTATGAAGTCCTACTCCGGATAGTTCCACCTGCTTTTTGATGGTATGTTGTTTTACCTTCATCTGATATTTTAGACTTTCAGGATGATTAAGGGTGCAAATTTACGGCTTTTTTTCCAGTTCTCTTAAACGGTTTTCAAGGACATCCAGATTTTTGAAGATTGAATAAGATTTTAGGAAGTTTTTCATCTCCATTCCTATGTACCCAAAAATCGTTTCCCCCTCTTTCTTTATCGTTTTAGATATCCCTGTTTTCGCACCAATAGTGGTTCTATTTGCTATTTTGATATGACCGCTAATTCCTACCTGACCAGCAACCACACAATTTTTTCCGATTTCTGTAGATCCGGAAATTCCGGTTTGGGAAGCAATAACGGTGTCCTCACCAATCACAACATTATGGGCAATCTGAACCAAATTGTCAATTTTGACTCCTCTTTTAATAATGGTTGAGCCCATGGTGGCGCAGTCGATGGTGGTGTTTGCTCCAATACTCACATGGTCCTCAATGATCACATTTCCAATTTGTGGAATGGGTTTGTATGTTCCATCAGGTTGAGGAGCAAACCCAAACCCGTCAGAACCGATTACAGCACCCGGATGAATTTCACAATTATTACCGATCACGGTACCGGAACAGATTTTTGCTCCAGGATGAATAATTGTATAGTCTCCGATTTTCACATTGTCACCAATAAAAACTTGGGGATGAATCTTTACCTCTGATCCTATTTTGCAAAGTTTTCCAATATGTGAAAATGCACCCCTGAATCCATTTTCTCCCATTTCAGAACTTGAATCCATGTAGGAAGGTTCTTGAACACCCACTAGACTCATCTTTGAAAATTGGCTATAGGCTTCCAGTAAAGTGGTAAAACCAGTATAGGCATCCTTTACCCGGATCAGATTGGTCTTGATCTCCTTGACAGGAGTGAAGTTTTCTGAAACGATTACAGCAGTTGCCTCTGTTTCATATATAAAAGATTGATATTTCTCATTGGAAAGGAAGCTGATTCCACCTTCTTTTCCTTCTTGGATTTTATCCAGTCTATATACTTTTTGGGTTTCATCCCCTTCTACTTTTCCCTGAAGGATAGCGGCCACTTGACCTATAGTAAATTCCATATGCAGGTTGGACAATTTAGAATTTTAAATTTAAGCTTTTGGCTTTACATACATAGTGTTTCTCGACGATTTTGCTCATTACCTTAATATTTGGTAAGTCTGCAGCTTGGGCTACATCAATGACCTTGCCTTTTTTGGTCAATATATTTATTCGATCTTTTGCTAAGTATCCATAATTACTGACTGCCCCATGAGAGAAGAAGTATTGGATGTCTTCATCAGGGATGCCTAGTTTATGAATGGTCTTTAATTTCATTTCTTCAATTTCTTCAGCTCCAAACTGCTCATTTGTTAAGGTGATCTTAAATAAGTCCCTTGTCAAGAACATATTGGAAATATTGCTAAGCACATAGTCTGGATGTCTCTTCCAAAGCTTTACTGCTCCCCATATATCCAAGTCATCCATTTCCAGAAACTTCTTTAAAGTGTCAGGGTTCCTCTGAAAATCTTCAACTGAGTTTTCATGTTGTAAGAAGAAATCAAACTCATCTGTAATTGTAAAATTCATGCCTGATTTCCGAAGCATTTTTGCCCGTTCGATCAATTTGATCAACATTTTTTCTGCACTGACCGTGGTTTTATGAAGATATACCTGCCAATACATCAACCTTCTTGCACTTAAGAAGTTTTCTATGGAATAAATTCCTTTTTCCTCAATGACCACTTGGTCATTTTTGACATCCATCATCTTGATGATACGATCTGCACCAATCGTGCCTTCTGATACACCGGTAAAGAAACAGTCCCGTTGTAAGTAGTCCAATCGATCAATGTCCAATTGGCTAGAAACTAGCTGATGAAAGAACTTTCTTTCATAAGTATTCTTAAATATTCTTAAAACTAAATCTAGTTTCCCGTCCAATTCCTTGTTCAAAAGTTCAATAATGAGCAAGGATAATTGTTCATGTGGTACCCTTTTAAGCAGACTATACTCCAAGGCATGGGAAAATGGGCCATGGCCAATATCATGTAATAGAATAGCAATTAAGGCAGCTTCGTACTCTTTATTCGAAATTTCTGTTCCTTTTATGCGTAAATTATCCAGCGTTATGCTCATGAGATGCATGGCGCCGATGGCATGATGGAAACGGGTATGAAGAGCTCCTGGGTATACAAAGTCAGTCAAACCCAGCTGTTTTATTCTCCGTAACCTCTGGAAATAGGGATGGTCAATAATTGTAAAAATTAACTCGCTTGGGATAGTGATAAATCCGTAAACCGGGTCATTTAGTATCTTTTGGCTTTTCAATTGGGCCTAATTTGATTGACTCAAAAGTAATTATAATTTTAAAAGAAAAGGAAACTCTAATGTCTCAAAAGTTTAATATTCTATGGGCGGACGATGAAATCGACCTTCTTAAACCACATATTCTTTTTCTGGAGCAAAAAGGATATCAGATTACTACGGTAAATTCTGGAGTGGATGCAATTGATGAAGTCGAAGCTCAAAATTTCGATGTCATTTTTTTAGATGAGATGATGCCTGGTATGACAGGCTTGGAAACCTTGCAGCAAATCAAAATTATCAAGCCTCAAATACCTGTGGTGATGATTACCAAGTCAGAGGAAGAGCATATTATGAATGATGCTATTGGGGGTAAAATTGCTGATTACCTGATCAAACCTCTGAATCCCAATCAAATCTTGCTTTCTGTTAAAAAGCTGTTGCAAAACAAACAACTAATTGATGAAAAAACTACCCTGAATTATCAGCAGGAGTTTATGAAAATCAGTATGGCTTTTGGAGATGCACAAGATCATAATGATTGGACTGATATTTATAAGAAGCTGATTTATTGGGAGATGCAAATCGATTCTACTGAAAATAAAAGTATGATTGAAGTGCTGGAAACCCAGAAAACAGAAGCAAATGCCTCTTTTGCTAGGTTTGTAAAAGACAACTACCTGGACTGGATGGAGGAGCAAAACAAAGACAAACCTCTTTTGTCCCACCAAGTCTTGAAACAAAAGGTGTTTCCTCAGATCAAATCTGGGAAGCCGCTGTTTTTGATTGTAATTGATAATTTGAGATTAGATCAATGGGAGGACATTGAGCCCTTGTTGACTACTTATTTCAACATTGGGCAAAAGGATACTTATTATAGCATATTGCCAACCACAACTGCCTTTGCAAGAAATGCGCTCTTTAGTGGAATGATGCCCATGGATATGGCTCGATTCTATCCAAAACTTTGGGAAGATGAAGATTCAGACGAAGGGAAAAATAATTTCGAGGAAGACTGGTTGAAAATCAACTTGGATAAAAACAGGTTACCCATCAAGTCTTCCTATCATAAAATCCTACAGGCAAATCAAGGAAAAACTGTGGTGGAACAATTCCATCAGCTTCTTCAAAATGATTTGAATGTATTGGTCTATAATTTTGTGGATATGATGTCTCATGCCAGGACCGATATGAAAATGATTCGGGAACTTGCCCCTGATGAATCTGCTTATCGATCCATCACAAAAAGCTGGTTTGAGCATTCCTCTCTTTTTGAGTTATTTAAAAAAATACAACTAGCTGGGGCAGAGGTAATCGTGACTACGGATCATGGGACTAAACGAGTGAATAGACCCTATCGAATCATTGGAGATAAGAATGTGACTACAAATCTGAGGTACAAACAAGGGAAAAACCTTAATTTTGAAGGAGGAAAGGTTTTTGAAATAAAAAGACCAGAAGATGCAAAGCTTCCTAGGTTGAATGTTTCTTCCAGTTATGTATTTGCAGTGGAGGATTATTTCTTTGCCTATCCCAATAATTACAATTATTATGTGAACTTCTATAAAGATACTTTTCAACATGGAGGTGTATCTTTGGAAGAAATGATCATTCCGATTGTTCATTTGTCACCAAAATAATAGATCAGTTGATTCAATTTTCATATGGGAAGGATGCTATTTCTAAAGCTGCAGAGAAAGTAATTGAAATAGCAGGTTCTGAAAAGGTTTGGGTGTTTAAAGGAGAGATGGGAGCTGGAAAGACGACCTTTATCAAAGCCCTGGCAGAGCAGTTTCATATTCCAGATCAGATCAGTAGTCCTACCTTTGGAATCGTCAATGAATATCAAAATGATAGGGGAGAAGAATTTTATCATTTTGACTTTTATAGGCTCGATGATCCTACCGAGGCATTGGATATCGGAATAGAAGAGTATTTTTATAGTCAGAATTATTGCTGGTTGGAATGGGCCGAAAAGGTGGCGGATTTTCTTCCAGATCAATATTTTCTAATCAAGTTAGAAATTCTTTCTGATTCAGAAAGAAAACTCACGCTTCAACACGTTAACGATGTCAGCTGAATTAAGTGAACTGTCTGCAGTAGGTTTAATACCTAAGGAATCTCCATCAAAAGTAAGAAAGGACTCTAAATCCATCACGATTGGAATTCCCAAAGAGGTTTCTGATCAGGAAAAAAGAGTGGTCCTAACTCCTGAGGCAGTAGGTATTCTTTCCAATAATGGGCTAAGTGTAATTCTAGAAACAGGTGCAGGCTTGCAAGCAAAATTCACCGATCAGGATTATTCCGATGCTGGTGCAAAGGTGGTTTATTCAAAAAAAGAGGTACTGGCTGCTCAAATTGTTTTGAAAATCGATTCTCCTACCTTGGAGGAGGTGGAGGATATGAGCCAGGGGAGTTGTTTGATCTCAGCATTACAACTTGGAAGACAGAGTAAAGAATTCATTGAAGCTTTGAATTCAAAAAAGATAACTGCCGTCGCTTTTGAATATTTGGAAGACAAAGTGGGAGGGATGCCTGTAGTCAGAGCAATGTCTGAAATCGCAGGAAGTACTGTCATGCAAATTGCTGCTGAGTACCTTTCCAGTGTCAATGATGGGAAAGGTTTGATTATGGGTGGAGTAACTGGTGTTCCGCCTACTCAAGTAGTCATTATAGGAGCCGGAACTGTAGCCGAGTATGCTGCTAGAACCGCTTTGGGATTAGGTGCGAATATCAAAGTATTTGATAATCATATCTACAAGTTGAGAAGAATAAAGCAGTTGCTGGGACAGCAAGTATATACTTCCACTATTGATAATTTCAGTTTAAGTCAAGCCATGGCAGAAGCAGATGTTGTGATAGGGGCATTAAGAGCTGAAAAAGGTAGAAATAAAATAGTAGTCAGTGAAGAAATGGTAGCCAACATGATGCATGGAAGCATTGTGATTGATGTAGGAATTGATCAAGGGGGTTGTATTGAAACTTCGAAGGTGACCAGTCATGATGATCCTATCTACAGGGTTCATGACATCATTCATTATTGTGTTCCTAACATAGCCTCTAGAGTTGCACGTACAGCATCTTACTCTTTAAGTAATATTTTTACTCCTATTATTTTGCAGACTGCAGATCTTGGCGGAGCAGAAGAAATGATATTTAATTACAAGTGGTTTTTGAGAGGGGTGTATACGTATCGAGGAAGCCTGACAAATGCATATTTGGGAAGAAAGTTTGGGCTTTCTCACAAAGAACTTCAATTATTACTGGCAGCTCGATATTAATTTAGGAAAGTAGGTTTTGTCTTAGCAGAAACTCAAGTTGCTCATTGGCTTTCAATAAGGCCTCTGTTAACTTTTCATTCTCCCTTCTGAGTGTATACATCTCAAAAGCATTTTTGATCACAGTTCTTAAATAATCTTCCTCCCAAGGTTTTGTCAAGTAATGATATACTTGGCCTTTGTTGATTGCGTCAATTACTGCTTGTATATCAGTATATCCAGTTAATAAAAGACGTATTGGTTTAGGGTAAATAGGAATGATGCTTTCTAAAAATTCAACGCCAGTTTCTTCTGGCATCCGTTGATCTGTAATAATCAAATCAACTTCTTGTTCTATTAATATTTCTCTTGCTTCTTTTGCTGAGATAGCAAGAAATATTTTATAATCTCTTCGGAATGTTGCTTTAAATGCCTGAAGATTATTTTCTTCATCATCTACATAAAGAATTTTTATTTTTTCTTCACTTCCAGTTTCCATAAGGCATCTATAACTGTCAACAGATTGAAATCTGTAGGACAAATAATCTCTTTTTTAGTTAAAAAACAAACTAAGGTCGGTTTGAAATCTATTTAGGGTGTTAGGTGATGAATTATTCTCAATAAATTAATTGAATATGTTTAAGAATATATTTGACATAAATCTTAATAAATTATCTTTACTGAGCTATTCACCCCCAGATTACACAAATGTCCATTAAAAATTTCGCGGATCAAAATGTAAATTATTCTGCTGTAATTCTAAATCCGAACCTTGAGTCTGACTGGTTAAAAATCAAAGAATTGCAAAAGAGTGAATTTGTTTTTGTTTCCGATCAAATTGAAAGTCAAGTAGGAGATTTAATCAAATCAGAAAATCCTGAAAGGACTATACCTAGTCAAGAATTAAAAGGCTTAGTACTAAATTTTTTTAAAGAAATAGAGAAAGAAAAGTATGGCAATTGGGTGTTCTTTCCCTGGAAAAACACCTTGGTTCATGTGTTAGCAGAGGAGGAGTTTATTAAAATCAGAACACTTCGAAATAATTTTAAAATAACTCCTTCGGAACAAGATTTATTAAGTAAAAAGAAGGTCGGTATTGTAGGTTTATCTGTAGGTCAAAGCATCGCGTTGGCTATGACTTTGGAGAGAGGATATGGGGAGATCAGATTAGCAGATTTTGATACATTGGAACTTAGTAATCTAAATAGGCTGAAAGCAGGTGTAACTAGCTTAGGGTTAGAGAAAGTCGTGCTAGCGGCCAGGGAGATAGCAGAAATTGATCCGTATCTCAAGGTGAAGGTTTATAGAGAAGGGATCACACCAGATAATATCGAAGATTTTCTATTAGAGGGGGGGAAGTTGGATTTGCTTATTGATGAGTGTGATAGCTTGGATATTAAAGTGTTAGTACGAGAAAAGGCAAGGCAACATCGAGTGGTCGTGATGATGGATACTTCGGATAGGGGTATGTTAGACATTGAACGCTTCGATATTGAGCCGGAAAGAGAATTGTTTCATGGTTTACTGAAAGGGGTTGATGTGAAGTCTCTAAAAAGCCTTTCTAATACAGAGAAAGTATCCATAGTTTTAAAGATTACAGGATTAGAAACCCTGACACCCCGAATGAAAGTCTCTCTTTTGGAAATCGGGCAAACGATTAGCAGTTGGCCTCAGCTGGCCTCTGGAGTTTTTCTGGGAGGAGCATCTGTTGCACATGCAGCTAGGAAATTTCTTTTAGGAGAAGATGTGAAATCCGGGAGATTTTATGTGGACTTTGATCAACTTTTTAATTTTAAGGAAGCGGAAGAAATTAAGGTAGATGCTCCAGTCTTTGAACAACTTTCAGATTTTCAATTTGAAGTTCCGACGGATGTTCTGCAGTCTGCTTATCGACTGTCAAGGGAAGAACTAGAACTATTAGTGGATCAAGCTAATTGGGCTCCTTCAGGAGGGAATATCCAGCCATGGGTTTGGGTTTTTGATAAAAAAGGAATCCTGCATCTTTTTCATGATAAAGTCAGAAGTCATTCCATGCTGGATTATAAGGGTACAGGTTCTTTAATTGCTTTTGGAGCAGCATTGGAAAATATTCGACTGCAAGCCGGTCAACTTGGGATTGAGGTAGAAATAATTTATCAAATCAGCGATTTTGAACAGGATTGTATTGCCAGTGTTCGGTTTGTTTCCAAACAACCTAACCCACTACCTATCAAATTTGCTGAATTAGTGGACGGGATTAACCTTCGTTGCACCAATCGAAAAAATGCATCTAGGTATATGTTAAGCGAGGTGGAACTTCAGGCTTTAGTTGAGGTAGCAAAAGAAGATGATGTTTCGATGGAATGGACTTCTGAGCCAGAAGATTTAGTTCAATTGGCAAAAGTGGTGGGAGGAATGGACCGATTGCGCTTTTTTCACGATCAGGGTTTGACGGATTTCATAAATGAAGTTCGGTGGACTGAAAAAGAAGCTATAGAAACGAAAGATGGGATTGATATAGCTACGTTGGAGTTGAAAGGGGCAGAAAGAGCTGCAATGGGACTATTGAGAGATCCCAGAACCATTCAGTTTTTCAGAAAGTATCTGATGGGCTATGGCTTAACCAAGATTTCCAAGGATACGATTACCACCGCTTCCGCAATATTCTTACTGAAAACTCCAGATTATACACCGGTTTCTATTTTGAAAGTAGGAACTGTCCTCCAAAGGGTTTGGATTAAAGCCAATATGTTGGGCTTAAGTGCTCAACCGGTTTCAGCGATGTTGTTTATTTTTCACATGTATTTGAATGAAAAGGAATCAGGTTTTACCGAAATTGAAGGCAAAGAGATTAGAGAATTAAAGAAAACTTTTAATTATATTTTTAATAAGCCAGTTGATCAGAAAGAAATTTTTATGTTTAGGGTAAATAAGGCAGGTGATCCTTCAGTAAAATCCTATCGCAGAGATCTGTCAGAAACCTTAATTACTATCTGAAATGTTCAATTTTAAGGCATTTAGAGCGATTGATGAACCAGAACGATGTGAGAAATTCGTTCAAGGGCATTCTGACGTATTGAAGCAATATGGAGTTACAAAAGTAACCTCCTCAAATAATGATTGGGTTAATAACCCGTTTGTGTATGTGGTGACAGTGGAGACGGCAGATACCAAAGAAGTAGTGAGTGGATTAAGAATACATATTGCCCATCCAGACTATCCATTACCGATGGAGCAAGCAGTATCTCAGGTAGATCATAAAATTTTTGATTTGGTAAAAAATTATTCAGTCGAAGGCACAGGAGAAGTTTCTGGTTTATGGAATTCAAAGTCCATTTCTGGATATGGAGTGGGGGCTGTCTTATTAATTCGAGCTGGTATTGCAATCGCATCACAACTAAAATTAGGCTCTTTGTTAGCCTTAGTAGCTGAATACACTTTAAAACCTTCTTTGCAAAAGGGATTTGAAATTGAAACTGGAATAGGTAATTCAGGAACTTTCTTTTACCCAAAATTGGATTTGGTTGCTACTTCGATAGTGATGAAAGATCCTGAAAATTTACCTTTGGCAGATTCTTCAGAGAGAGAAAGAATTAAGGAGTTGAGGGAAAAGCTTCAGTTTAATAAGATTGAAGAAGGGCCCAAGGGTAAGTTTGAGGTTAATTATGACCTATTATTGACTAATATTAATTGGAGAAATGACATTTAGGATTTTTATTTTGGTTCTCATGTTTTTCGCAGGAACCTTTCAGGTATCTGCACAAGAAACAGAAAAGGTTGAATGTTTTTCTTTTTTGCTCGCAGAAAATGACGTAGAGATTGGTGAAATAATCAAAAGTGGTGAGTTCAGTTCCAATGACTGTCAAAACTTTAATTTTGGAATCAATTCTAAAACCCTGTGGATTAAGTTGGATTTCCCCAACTTAAATAGATTTGAAAATCCAGTGTTTGCTCTTAATTCATCTTCTGCTGACCTTGTTAGGCTTTTTTCTGTAAAAAATGGAGAGGTACTAAAGATCCATGATAACGGACGTCTTTTAGGGGTCGATGAACGGGATTTTCCGACACAGAAAATAGCATTTAAATTTGATCAGGATGAAATTGATGCAGATTATTTTATTGTAAGACTTGATAATGTAGACAAAAAGATATTCTACGGATTCCTTTCTTCAAGGGAGACATTACTGGATATAATCACATTTGAAGATTTGCTTTTTGGACTTTTAACAGGAGTTTTCTTAGGGCTATTCTTCTATAACTTGTTTCTCTATTTCTCTGTCAAGGATAAGATTTACTTTGTTTATGTTCTTCATACCTTATTGGTTTGGTTTGCACAAGCTTCAATATTGGGATATACACAAAGTTTACTTTGGCCTGAATGGGATTGGATGAATCAAAGGTCCATTGTTATTTTCTCTTCTTTGGTAAGTATTGTGGGGATTTGGTTTTTGAGATTATTTCTAATGTCCAAAAGCATTGTTCCTAAAATAGATAAAGGGTTTCTAATTGTATTTATTGTATATGGATTTATTCTGGTTAATGCCTTATTTTTTTCCACTACCATAAGTTATCAGGTCATCTTAGTCACCCAATCCATTGTAGTCATTTTTGTGCTATTAGTGGCAGTTATGATCTTACGGAAGGGATATAGACCTGCCAGATATTATTTGCTGGCCTGGTCTATCTTCATGATCGGTATTTTCCTTTTTGTTTTCAGTGAAATGGGAATTATTCCTTCCAATAACTTGACGGCTTATATTATGCCTCTGGGGTCTGCATTGGAAGTAATCTTGCTTTCCTTTGCATTGGCTGATCGGATAAATATTCTTAAGAAAGAAAAAGAGAGAGAGCAGGCGGAGCGTCTGGAGATCTTGAAAGAAAATGAAACTCTAGTGCGCGAGCAGAACACCCTTTTAGAGAAAAAAGTGAAATTAAGAACCGATGAACTAGAGCATGCACTTCGAAATTTACAGAATACCCAAAGTCAGTTGGTGAGTCAGGAGAAGATGGCTTCACTGGGTCAGTTGACAGCTGGTATTGCACATGAAATCAATAATCCGATCAACTTTGTGAGTTCAAATATCACTCCGCTGAAACGGGATATTAAGGATATCATGGATGTAATAGAGTTTTATAGAAATACAGGAAATACTGAGTTTTCCGAGAGTTCTAAAAAGAAAGCCAAGGACTTGGAAGAAGAGTTGGAGTTGGATTATGTGCTTGACGAAGTAGATCAATTGCTCAAAGGGATGGAGGATGGAGCAAGAAGAACTGTTGAGATCGTAAAAGGATTGCGGATTTTCTCTAGAGTAGATGAACAGGACGTTAAAAAAGTAGATATTCACGATGGCATCAATAGCACCATCATTCTTTTAAATAGTCAAATTCCCGGGAAAATCAGAATAGTTAGGGAATTTGGAGAATTGCCAATGGTAGAATGTCTGGCGGGAAAGATTAATCAGGTATTTATGAATATCATCAATAATGCTATCCATGCATTATCTGACAATATCGATGAAATTAAGGATCCGCATATTACCATCCGGACAGTGGCCAATGCTGAAGAAACTGTCACTGTAGAGATAGAAGATAATGGGCCGGGTATGCCAGATAATGTGAAAGAGCGTATATTTGAACCATTCTTTACTACAAAAGCAGTCGGCAAAGGTACTGGCTTGGGGCTGTCAATTGTTTATTCTATTATTGAGAACCACAAAGGAACCTTGGAAGTAAAATCAAAACAAGGAGAGGGAACCACTTTTATTATCACCCTTCCAGTATACCAAAGTACCCAGAAATATGAGCAATAAAATCCATGTGCTCTACATTGATGACGAGGACAACAACTTGAAATCATTTAGAGCAACGCTTAGAAAAGACTTTAAAATTTTTACAGCCATAGATGCTGAAGAGGGACTTAGAATCGCTCAGGAAGAGGAGATTCATGTGGTCATTGCTGATCAAAGAATGCCTGGAATGACGGGCACCGAATTCTTTGAAAAAATGGTGAAAATCAATCCGGACCCTATCAGAATCTTGTTGACAGGCTATTCGGATATTGCTAGTGTCATTGATGCGATCAATAAAGGGGAGGTATATCGTTTTATTGACAAGCCTTGGAATATTGAGCAAATCAAAAACTCGATTAAAAATGCCGCTGATATTTATTTCATGCGGATGGAATTAAAAGAAAAGAATGTGAAGCTCAAAAAGCTTCATTCGGAAATGAACCAGTTTGTTTATAGTCTTTCGCACGAATTGCGTGGTCCATTAATGAGTATTTCCGGGATTTCAAAGTTGGCCAAACTGGAAGTTCAGGATCCTCAGACTCTGGAATATTTTGAAATGATTGATTCGGCAACAGTCAAACTTGATGACTATATCTACAAGATGCTGGATTTTTACAGGTCCACTAAAATAGATCATAAAGTTACTGCTGTCGATTTTAAAGAAATTGTTCGTCAACAAATGGAAGCTTATCATGCTAAATTTGATTTGACTAATTTTCATATCGATATACAAATCAATCAAGATCATGATTTCTTTTCCGATGATGCCAAAATCCGTGTGATTTTGAATAATCTGTTCAGTAATTCGGTGCAATTTCAAAAACAAGAGCCTGGACCTAAGAACATTAGCTTGACCATCGATGTGATGGAAGATTCTGCAATGATAGCTATTGAGGACAATGGAATAGGGATTGATGCCAAACATCATCCAGAAGTTTTTAATCTTTTTACCCGAGCCACGCAAAAAAATGTGGGTGTAGGATTAGGGCTATATATGGTGAAGGAGGCAGTAGAACAAATGGGGGGAAAAATCAACTTGGAATCAGCTTTGGATGAAGGAACACAGATAACTGTGATTCTTCCAAGCATGAAATAAGACAGAAAAGATGTCAAATAACTTCTAAACTGTATCTTTGCAATCCAAAAGTAAAGAATCCTACTTTTTATTACCAAATTCAAAAAATATGATTAATCCTTGGCACGACGTCAATATCGGGAAAAATGCCCCTGAAACTGTAATGGGCGTGATCGAAATTCCAAAAGGAAGTAAAGGCAAATATGAGCTAGATAAAAAGACTGGTATGTTATACCTAGACAGAGTTCTTTTCTCTGCGGTTCATTATCCAGCTAACTATGGGTTTATTCCACAGACTTTTTGTGAGGACCATGATCCATTGGATATTTTGATTATCTCCCAAATTGATATCCCTTCCATGTGCTTGGTAGAAGCAAAAGTGATCGGAGTAATGAGAATGGTTGATGGTGGCGAAGCAGATGATAAAATCATTGCCGTAGCAGCAGGGGACCAGTCTGTAAACTATATTGATGATATCGATAACCTTCCCCCTCATTTGATGAAGGAAATCCACAGGTTCTTTGAAGATTATAAGAAGCTTGAAAACAAAGAAGTGAAAGTTGAAGACTTCCTTGGAAAAGAAGATGCCATGCGAATCATCCAAGAAAGTATTGAGATGTACGATAAGAATTTTAGAACTGCACGATAAAATGAAAGCCTGGGAATTATCTCAGGCTTTTTTACTTTTCACTTTTTGCTTCCCTGCCTTCTTTTGAAGGTATTTGATCAGCTGATCATAGGATTCATGTTCATGGTTGGAAATAGAGATCGATTGCTGATCTTTAAATGCCACGGTCAACTGCTTAAACTCTTTTTTGTTGGCCATGATCTTTTCTTCATCCCATGCTAAAATCTCGGTTACCGGATACACTTTCTGATAGCTTTTAAGTGGCATCCTGACTACAATTTGATCTTTTCCCGCCGCAATGAATCGATATCCAGCCAATAATTTGACTAGGATCATTAAAATGACCAGGGTAATTAAAGGGCAGGCAATCAAATAAAACCAAAGACCAAAACTTCCTACATAGGCAAAATCACGTAAAATAAACACTAGGCCAGCAATTAGGATCAGGACTACAAGTCCTAATGAAAAGTAGGTAGAGAGTTTTGGTTTAATCAGAATCATTGGTTTGTTGGATTTCGTCCAGTTTTTGCTTTGCAAAAGTCTTTAAATCTTCGAAAAAAGCGAAGAATATCAATTCAAATTCTGCTTCTTTCTCCAAGAGGGCCAGATGCGCTTGTTCCATTTTAGAGTCAAAACGCGTTCTTTTTGATAATCCTGTCAAGGAACGTTGAATCCCTTCAATGGAGGAATAGTTCAAGAGCCAATTATCTTTTTTCATCCAGTAAAACAGATTGCCGAAGCGCTCAGGGAAATAGTTTTCATGCTTAGATATGTGCTCATACACTTCCATGGTAAAGCTTTCTAGCGATTGATTCGAATATCTGTCCCAATTTCTTCCAAGGAAATAGTCAAAGTAAATATCGGTGATGACGGTAGAATAGTGACCGAATTTCGGTCTGAGGTAGGTCTGACCAGCTCTTACGAGTGGATGAGTATCTGTAAATTTATCGATTTCACGATGTAATAGGATTCCTTGTCTTATCCCAATGGGATACTTGTCCAACATTTTCCCTTTTACGAAATCCCCGAAAAAATTACCTACAAGAATTTCTTCTTGATGAAAGGAAAGATAGGCATGGGCTAAATAATTCATCCTTACTCTTTGAATAGAAAACCTAAAAGGTTTTGATTAGTTTCAACCCTAAAATACGGATAGATGCCAAATATCAAGGAAGAATTAAAAAATGGACTGAAACTACTGAAGTTAGAATGGCAGGAAGACCTCGCTCAATACAAGAAAAAATTCCTAAATACTTCCTTGGCGGATAAGAAAAAAGAGGGAATTACCTGGCATCCCATTCAATTGAAGAAGAGTAAGATAGGGATGGGGGAGAGGTTATTGGTAGAGGTGGAGCGATTCGACTCCAACCATCCTTCTGCCTTTAATTCCGGGAAATCCGTATCATTTTTTACCACTCAGGATAGTTATCAAAGTGCTGAGCACCGGGTGAACGGAGTCATCAATTTTGTGAAGAAAAATACCATGACGGTCACGCTTCAGGTAGATGAAATCCCGGATTGGATGGAAGGGAATAGGCTGGGAGTGGATTTACTGTTTGATGAAGCAAGCTACCGGGAAATGGAGTTTGCCTTAAAGAAGGTGATTTCTGGAGAAAATCAACGGGTAGAAGAATTGACTGAAATTTTTCTTGGAGAAAAAGCCCCTCAGTTTTCAGACAAGCCTCATGTACTAAATGAATCCTTAAATAAATCCCAGAATGATGCCTGTGCCAAAATAGCCAATGCCAGAGATGTGGCTATTGTACATGGTCCTCCAGGTACCGGAAAAACCACTACACTGATTGCAGCCATAGAGCAGGCAGTAATTGCTGGACAATCCATCTTAGTCTGTGCACCCAGTAATGCTGCTGTGGATCTGTTAGTTGAGAAATTAATTGATCGAGGTATTGAGACATTACGATTGGGACATCCGGCTAGGGTGGAGGAGAAAATCTTGAATCAGACGTTGGACGCCAAGACAGCAAACCATGCAAGCTACAGAGATCTTAAAAAGCTTCGTAAAGAAACAGATCAGTACTTAAAATTGGCCAAGCAGTACAAGCGTAACTTTGGCCCGGAAGAGCGAGCACAGCGCAAGTTAATGTATGCAGAAGTGAGCAGAATCAGGGAAGCGGCCAAATCTCTGGAAGAATACATCCAATACGATATTTTTCAACAGACCAAAGTCTTTGCAAGTACGTTGGTAGGTGCTTCAGCCTATAGTTTGAAGGGGATGGAATTTGACCTGGTTTTCATAGATGAAGCTGCTCAGGGGCTGGAAGCAGCAACTTGGATTCCGATCTTAAAGGCTAAGAAAGTTGTCTTGGCTGGGGATCATTGTCAGCTGCCTCCAACGATCAAATCCTATCAGGCTGCTCAGGAGGGCTTGGCTGAAACATTATTTGAAAAAGTAATAACCAGGAAACCGCAGGCTGCTCAGATGCTTCAGGTACAATACCGGATGCCAGAAGATATTATGGGTTTTTCCAATGATTATTTTTACCATGGAGAGCTTAAAGCTGCTGATAACACCGCAATCCATTTTTTTCCAAATGAGACGGGAGTCTTGGAGTGGATTGATACGGCTGGGGCTGGATTTACAGATCAAAAAGAAGAGGAAAGCCTCAGTACCTTTAATCCTGAGGAAGCAGCTTTTGCTTGCAGGTATTTGAATGAGATGATCCTTAGAATTGGAGTTGCTAATTTCAAACAGGAAGGGTGGACCATTGGATTAATTGCTCCTTATGGAGCACAAGTGCGCTTGTTGAGATTCTTGATTTTTGAGGGATATGATTATCCTAACCTGAGGGCATTTTCAGAAATGATTTCCATTGATACCGTAGATGGTTTCCAAGGACAAGAACGGGACCTGATAATGATTTCATTGACCCGATCTAACGAAAAAGGAGAGATTGGTTTTTTGGCAGACGAACGCAGGATGAATGTGGCTTTGACCCGTGCTAAAAGAAAACTGGTGCTGATTGGGGATAGCAGCACCTTGGCTCCCCATGCGTTTTTCGATAAGCTATTGGCCTATTTTGAAAAGAAGAGTGGGTATAAGAGTGTATGGGAATTTATTACCTAATCTCCGCTAGTTTTTGTTCTTTCCTCCATTGATCTTATAGATCAAATAACCAATCCCGACCACAAAGTGAAGAGCTAAAATCCCTACGACTATATATATGGTGGTATTACTCATAGCTTGGGAGTGCTTAGTTCTCAGGCAAGGAGTGCACCGTATGGTAATAGCGGCTTAGGTAAGACAATACATCCCCATAGGCTTCAGCTGATTTCAGCTGGTCATCAGAGACTTTTTTTCCTAAAAGTCGGCAAAGTAACAATCCATAAATCCCATTTAAGCAAATCTGAATCTCATTGCCCAAGTCTTTTCCTTCAGCCTGCATGACCGCATCCAAGATAAATGGTTTTACTTTGGAGTAAGCTTCAAAATAGGTGCCGTCCGTTTTCAATAAATTCCAATGGATTTTAGCCAATTCCCCCACCAATTGATTGAGCTCCTCCAAATGCCCCTTTTCTAGAATTTTCTGAGCATTCATTTCATCCAACAAGGATAAATACCAATCGGATATTTCAGCTTTTTCCTCTTCTGAAACGGGATACTTTTCTACTACATATTGCTTGATTTCGGCTGGATTTCCTTGATAGGATCTTATCAGGTCTTCCATTTGATACATGTAAATAATGTATTCAGCGATGTTTTGGGACTTTTTGTTTTCTGCTACCGACTTCATGGGGCAAAGGTAAGAAAAGATTATTTTTTGCGCTTCCGATTTTAAATCCTAAACAAAACAAAAAAGCAACCTTCATATTCGAGGGTTACTTTTAATAAATGTCGCCTTGTTAAAATTAATAGAATTTAATCCGTATTGACCTGCCAACCGCCACCAAGGCTTCTGTATAATTCTACTTTGGCCAAAGCCAATTGCATTTTTAACTGAACTACCTCCAACTGGTTTTGAAGTGCGTCCTCTTGGGCATTGATGATTTCCAAGTAATTCGCAAAGCCACTTTGAAAGAGCAAAAATGCATCAGTCATACTCTTGGTAGTTGTTCTTAACCGCTCTTGGGCAATATCGTATTCCTCTTGAAGCTTTTCAATATTAACCAACGCACTAGATACTTCACTAATGGCAGTATTCACTTTGTCTCGGAAGTCTAATTCGGCAATCTCACGTTCCTTGATCGCAATACGGTGATTGGTCTTTAATTTTCTGTTTTGGAAAATAGGCTGGAACAAAGCCCCATTGAGCAGTGCAAATCCAGAACTGAATGGATCTAATACATTCCCAAAACTCATGGAGTTTAACCCGGCACCTGCATTAATGGTTAAAGAAGGGTATTTCATGGCTTGGGTGATCCCTACTTTTGCATTGGCAGCTAATAGATTATACTCTGAACCAGCCACATCAGGTCTGTTTTGAATCAAGTCGATCGGTACCCCGGTACTGAATCGGTGGTCTAATGCCAGCTGGTCCAGTACTCCCTCCAGTTCGATTTCAGAAGGTACATTTCCTAACAAATTGTTTAATTTATTTTCCTGGATGATATAGGCTTTTTCCAATTGAGGAATCAATGCCTTGGCTCGTAACATCTGGGACTGGGTTTGCTGAACAGCCAAGGATGTGTTCTCGCCTGCATCGTACTGAAGTTTGACGATTTTTAAGGTGTTTTGGCTGAGGCTGTAGTTTCTTTGTGCTACAGTCAATTGTGATTTCAGCATCAACATATTGAAATAGGTCGAAGAGATCTCCGAAACCAAAGCCGTTTGAAGTGCTTTTTGAAACTCTGCCGTTTGCATATACTTGGCTTGGGCAGCTTCTTTTTGCCATCTCAATTTGCCCCAAATATCAATCTCCCAGCTTGCTTGCAAGGTTACCGCATAGGCTAAATTTTCGGTATATAAAGTTCTGGGAACTCCATCTGGATGGTTTCTCCTCGCTCTATTCGAGCCGTAATTGTTGTAGTTTTCTGAATAATATTCCCGGGTAAATCTTGCAGGATTGGACCCAAGGCTAGGTAAGAAATTGGCTTTTGTTTGCAGGAAGCTTTCACTTGCAATTTCAATTTGCTTTCTGGCTTTTTGCATATCAAAGTTTCCTGAAAGCGCCGAGTCGATCAGAGAATTCAATGTAGAGTCCTGAAAGAAATCTTCCCAAGAAATCAATGCGATTTTTTCATCACCGATAAATACACTGTCTTGCAATTTTTCGCTACCATAAAATTCGTCGGGTAAATCCGTGTCGGGTCGTGTATAATTCTCTCCGACTTTGCAACTTACCGCTACGATAAGCAATAAGAAAAGGGGTATTAATCTCTTAGTGTAAATCATTGTTCTGCGGTTTCTACTTTTTTACTGGTAGTCAAAGTGAATCTATCCTGTAGTTGTTGGAATAGATAGGCCAATACAGGAATGAAAATAAGTCCTAGTGAAATCCCGAATATCATTCCCCCAGCAGTACCAATACTGACTGATTTGGTTCCTTCTGCGGAAGATCCTACGGAGAACATCAAAGGAATCAACCCAGCTGTAAAGGCAAAAGAGGTCATCATAATAGGTCTCAATCGCAATTCACAAGCTTCTATGACCGCCTCAAAGACGGGTAGTCCAGCTCTTCTTTTCTGTGCCACGAATTCTACAATCAGGATGGCATTCTTTGCCAACAAACCAATCAGCATGATCAGTCCCACCTGGACATAAATATTATTATCTATTCCTACCAGATTTATGGATGCGAAAATCCCCAGAATACCTGCTGGCAAGGAAAGAATCACGGCCATAGGAAGCCAGAAACTTTCATATTGTGCTGCCAGAATGAAGTAAGTCAGGATGATACTGATGATGAAAATCGTGGTGGTACTTGAACCGGATTTCTTTTCTTCCAAACTCATCCCAGTCCATTCAAAGCCCAAGTTGGCAGGAAGTTTATCTGCACTGAATTTCTCCAACATATCCATGACATCCCCCGTGCTGTACCCTTGAGCTGGCGTAATATTAATTCTTGCTGCATTGTATAGATTGTACCTAAATACCGTCTCCGGTCCATACGTTTGTTCCAGACTTACAAAGGAGCTAAGCGGCACCATTTCGCCCTTATCATTTTTGACCATAATGGAATTGATGGCATCGGGGGTTTCTCGGTATTCAATGTCCGACTGCATGTATACCATGTATTGACGAGTGAATCGGTTGAAGTCACCCACTCGGGTTCTACCGAAGTTAGACTGAATGGTAAACATCATGTCTTTCACACTGACCCCTAAAGCTTTTGCTTTTTCATAGTCGATGTTCAGTTTGAACTGAGGGAAATTGGTGTTGTAGGAAGTAAAGGCTTTTTCGATTTCTTTTTGTCTAGAAAGTTCCGCTACAAACTCATGGATCAACACTCCAAACTCAGCCAAATCCCCATCTGAATAGTCCTGAAGTACAATCTGAACCCCATCGAAATTACCAAATCCCTGTACCGTCGGTCTTGGATACATATTAATTTTGGCTTCATTCAATACGCTAAGTTTTTTGGTCAAATGCTTGACCACTTCCTGAATATCAGAAATGTCTCCTCGCTCAGAAACTTCTTTCAGTTTCACATAGCCCAGCCCTGTTGAAGCGCTTTCTGAATCATCCACAATATTGTAACCAGAAACCGTGTTGACGCTTGCTACGGCTGGCTCCAAGTGTAATAAGGAGTCTGCCTGTCTAAGCAACTGGTTAGTTCGGTAAAGAGAAGAACCTTCCGGCATGGATAATGAGAAAATCAGGAAGTTGTCATCTTCGGTAGGAATAAAGCCTTTTGGCGTATTGGAAGCCAAGAAAAAGGTAAGTCCAGTTACGATGACCAATCCCCCTACGGTCCACCATTTACGAAGGATGGCCCATTTGATCAATCGGATGTATTGAAAGGTAAACTTGTCAAAAACGGTGTCAAATTTCTTTAAGCTTTTGGTCTTGATAGACTTGATTTTGTCCATCTTCTCAGACTCTTTGATCTTTCCGATCAGGTTGTTTTTAGCAGGTTTTTTCTCTTTTTTCTTGCCTAAAATTAAGGCGCTCAAAACAGGAACCAACGTCAATGCATTGATTGCTGAAATCAAAACTGCAAAGATGATGGTGAATGCAAATTCCTTATAGAATACTCCCACTGGTCCATCCAAGAAACCTGCAGGTAAAAATACGGCAGCAATTACAATGGTAATGGAAATAATCGCTCCGGTGATTTCAGACATGGCTGCATTGACCGCATCCAATACCTGCATTTCTTGATCGTGGATTTTTTCGTAAATTGCCTCAATCACCACAATGGCATCATCCACCACAATACCGATTGCCAACACGATGGAGAACATACTGAGCACATTCATGGTAGCCCCGATTAATTGAAGGAAAAAGAATGTGCCTATTAATGAAACAGGGATAGAAATCGCCGTGATAAGGGTCGCTCTAAAATCCTGTAGGAAGATAAATACGACCAAAAAAACCAATACAAATGCCTCAATTAAGGTTTGCCGCACATGGTGCATGGACTCATCAATTTGGTCACGCACACTATAGGTGATTTTGTAATGAATTCCTTCTGGGAATGCCTTGGCTTGCTCTTCCATGATTTCACGAACAGCCTTGTCAATTTCCACTGCGTTGGCTCCTTGCTGTTGTACAATATCAATGGTGACTGCAGATTTACCATCCAGTTTATTTTCACTGGCATAGTTCGATGCTCCGAACTCTAGTCGGGCCACATCCTTTAATCGAAGTTGGGATCCGTCTTCCTCAGATTTAATGACGATGTTTTCATATTCTTCTGGTTCACTGAACCGTCCACTATGTTTTAATACAATCTCAAAAGTTTCTTCTGAATTTTCCCCAAACCTACCTGGAGCCGCTTCAAAACTTTGATCTCTTACTTCATTTAACACCTCTCTAGGAGTCAATCCATAGAGCGCCAGTTTTTCTGGATTGAGCCAAATTCGCATGGCATAATCCCGGGAACGCAAGATGGATGCTTCTGCAATACCGCCCACACGTTTTAACTCTCTACGGATTTTCATCCGGGTGTAGGCATTTAGGAAAGTCTCGTCATAATCATCACTTTCACTGTAGATGTTGATGGTCATCAAGGAACCTTTCAGTCGTTTCAAAACGACAATACCTCCTTCTCTCACCTCGGCAGGGATTTGTTCCATGACTTTCGAAATCCTGTTTTGAATTTCTACTGCAGCAACATTGGGATCGGTTCCGGGTTCAAAGTACACGGTAGATCGACCTCTTCCTGAGTTAGTAGCTGTGGAGTTGACATAACTCATGTTTTCTGCCCCGTTGATTGCTTCTTCAAGAGGTAAGAGTACTGAATTGGCTACGGTCTCTGCATTGGCTCCAGGGTAGTAAACCTGTACACTGACACTGGGAGGTGCGATTTCGGGAAATCGCTCCACGGGAAGCATGGTCATGCTCGCTGCACCGGCCAATACCAATAGAATGGAGATTACCAATGCCAATACTGGCCTTTGTATAATATTTTTAATCATGCGACTTTCAGGATATACCTAGATAAAAAATGGGGGAAAACCAACAAAGGTAAACCACCCCGCTTCCAAGAGAAGTGGATAAATGTCTAGGTGTCATGTTAGATGGTCTAAGCTTTCATAAAAGTTAGACTACAGCTTGTCTGAATTAATTTTGTGTTAGTAATTGCCCTTGCTCCAAAGGTTTTACAAGTACGCCTTCACTGAGTTTATCGAGTCCTGCAGTGACGATTCGGTCATTTGCTTTCAAAAGACCTCCGGTTACGATAAAATCATTTCCAGATCTGCCTTCAATCGTAATTTCTTTTCTTGAAACAGTATTGTCTCCATTTAATACGTAAATAAACCGTTTATTTTGAATGGAAATAGTTGCAGATTGGGGGACCAATATCGCGTTAGGATAAATCTGTTCCATCAGGATTTTTCCAGTATTACCAGTTCTCAATAAGGTGTCTGGATTTTCAAAATGGGCACGTAAAGTAATAGAGCCAGTTGATCGGTTGATTTGACCTGAATTTGCATCTATTGTTCCCACTTTATCATACACACTACCATCAGCCAACACCAGCTTCACGTCGGGATTCATTTTTTTGGAAGTGGAATCCTTTTTCATTCGTTCAAAGTAGAGATAGTCAGACTCGCTCATTGAAAAATACACATAGATCTCACTCACATTGGATAAGACTGTCAATGGCGTGTCATCTGATTTTTTCACTACGTTACCTATCGATTTTGGAATTCTTCCCATCAAACCATCCACTGGTGCTTTGATCGTGGTGAACGCCATATTGATTCGCATGTTAGCGGCCTCTGCTTCTGCTTTTGCCAAGGAAGATTGAGCTACCTCATAATCAGCGATTGTGGTCTCCATTCGTACTTCTGAGATCACTTCATTTTCAATCAATGGACGTAGTCTGTCGATTTCAGTTTTTGCTTTTCTGAGTCTTGCTTTTTCAAGTTCTACATTGGCAAGAGCATTTTTCAAGTCTTCCATGTAAGGTTGACTATTAATCTTAAACAATGCATCTCCTTTATTGACGTATTGGCCTTCATCCACGTAGATTTCTTCCAATATTCCTTCAACTTGAGGCCTTATTTGTACGTTTTCAACTCCTTCTACGGAGCCTAAATATTTGTAGGAAATAGCTGCGGGCTCTTCTTTCAAGGTAAGTACAGGCAAAGGGATTCCTTCCTCTTTTACCTCAGCTTCCTCGCAACCGTAAAACCCGAAACTTGCTGCTAGACAGCTGAGGATGACGGCGAAAGTTTTTAGCCTGTATGTTTTGATAGATAGATAGTTCATGTTTAATAGGTAGTCTATGTCCTGATAACAGTTGGTTTTGCTGTGGTTTTAGAAATAATCATACCACTGGCTTTTATAGTGCTAACTTGAACCTAGTAGCTGATTTTCAGGTAGTAGTGTAGATAAAATACAAAAAAAGTGGGTATTTCTTGCTGATTATTGGGGAATAATTCCTCATATATTCTCTAAAAGTTGGGGTGAATTCCAATACTTTCCAGTTTATACCCTTTTTCTTCCTCATCCTGAGTAAGTTGTTTTAACATTTTTTAAACTGGAGGTTCAGAATTTGGAAGCTTTTAAGAAAGCAATAAAAATAAAAGCGATAAGCCTATTTTTTACTACTTTTGCCCCCAGAATGGATATGCAAAAAATTAGAAATTTCTGTATCATCGCCCATATTGATCATGGGAAGAGTACACTGGCGGATAGATTACTGCAGGAAACCCAGACGGTCGCTGATCGTGATATGCAGAATCAATTGTTGGACAACATGGATTTGGAGCGTGAGCGTGGGATTACCATAAAGTCTCATGCGATTCAAATGAGATATACTCATGAAGGAGAAGAGTATACACTCAACCTGATTGATACTCCAGGACATGTGGATTTTTCCTATGAGGTTTCCCGTTCTATAGCTGCCTGCGAAGGTGCTTTGTTGATTGTGGATGCTTCACAGGGTATCGAAGCCCAAACAATTTCCAATTTGTATTTGGCTTTAGGACATGATCTGGAAATCATTCCTGTCCTTAACAAGATTGACCTTCCTGGAGCAGATCCCGAGGCAGTAGCGGATGAGGTGATTGATTTGATAGGTTGTGACCGAGAAGATATCATCTTGGCATCTGGAAAAACAGGTATTGGAGTAGATGATATCCTAAAAGCCGTAGTAACCAGAATTCCCGCTCCTACTGGAGATCCAGAAGCCCCTTTACAGGCCATGATATTTGATTCTGTATATAATCCTTTCCGAGGTGTTGAAGTAATTTTCCGAATTTTCAACGGTACCTTTTCTAAAGGAGATAAAATCAAGTTTGTCAATACAGGAAGAGAATATGAGGCGGATGAAATTGGAATCCTGGGTCTAAATCAAATACCGCAACAAACCATGAGTGCAGGTAACGTAGGTTACTTGATCTCCGGAGTAAAAGTGGCTAAAGAGATTAAAGTAGGGGATACTATTACTCACATCAAGCGACCTTGTGAAAAAGCAATTCAAGGGTTTGAAAATGTGAAGCCCATGGTATTTGCCGGGATTTACCCTGTTGATACGACTGATTATGAGGAACTCAGAGCTTCCATGGAAAAGCTTCAGCTAAATGATGCTTCTTTGGTTTGGGAACCTGAAACTTCAGCTGCATTGGGCTTTGGATTCCGTTGTGGATTCCTAGGAATGCTTCATATGGAGATCATTCAGGAACGATTGGAACGTGAATTTGATATGACTGTGATTACCACGGTTCCTTCAGTGCAGTTCAAGGCTTTGATGACTGATGATACATACAAATTGATCAATGCGCCTTCAGATATGCCTGACCCAACACGAATGAAGCATATTGAAGAGCCTTATGTCAAAGCTTCAATCATTACAGCCTCCGATTATGTGGGTTCAGTGATTACTCTTTGTATGGAGAAGAGAGGTCAGATCAAAAACCAAGTTTATTTGACAGCAGATCGAGTGGAATTGACTTTTGATATGCCTTTGGCAGAGATTGTCTTCGATTTCTTCGATAAATTAAAAACGATCTCCAGAGGGTACGCCTCTTTGGATTATGAATTGATCGGTTATCAGGTTTCCCATATGGTGAGATTGGATGTGATGTTGAATGGAGAGCCGGTAGATGCGCTTTCTGCGGTCGTTCACAGAGATAAAGCTTATGAATGGGGAAAGAGACTTTGCGAGAAGTTGAAAGAATTGGTACCAAGACAAATGTTTGAGATTGCAATTCAGGCAGCTATTGGAACTAAGATCATTGCCCGTGAAACAGTGAAAGCATTACGTAAAAACGTGTTGGCGAAGTGTTATGGTGGTGATATTTCTCGTAAGCGTAAATTGTTGGAGAAGCAGAAGAAAGGTAAAAAGCGAATGAGACAAGTTGGAAACGTAGAGGTTCCTCAGGAAGCGTTTATGGCGGTGTTAAAACTTGATTAGGAAGTACGAACGACGAAATCGGAAGTACTAGATTAGAAGTACGAAGAACGAAATTGGAAGTGCGAAGTCAGAAATGCGAGTTGTGACAGATTAAGAATTAATTGGAATAGAAATATTGAATTATTATTTTAGTTCAAATATTTTTTTCAATGAGTCAAGACTTGAAAGACCGAACAAAGAAGTTTGCCATTGATGTTTGGTATACATGTTCGAAATTACCGCAAACCAGAGAGTTTAATAATTATGTGAATCAGCTTCTTCATTGCTCTAGTTCAGTTGCCGCAAATTAAAGAACTGAAATGAGAGCAAAATCGAATGCTGATTTTATTTATAAACTTCAAATTGTTGAAGAAGAAGCTGATGAGAGCCAGTTTTTTCTAGAGATTTTAGAGAAAATAAATTCAAAACTGGAACTGAAACCAGAAATAGAAAGATTAATAAAGGAATCAAATGAGCTAGTTGCTATTGTTGTGGCAAGCCTTAAAACAGCTCGGTTTAAAATAAAAGGTTAATATTATTAAAATGCCCGTACTTCGTACTTCGCATTTTGTACTTAATTTGACCCCAATCGAAATTCATATGATCTTAATAGACGGTAAAAAAACATCTTCCGAAATCAAATCCGAAATTGCTGCGCGTGTCAGTGAAATTAAAGCTGAAGGAGGAAAAACTCCTCATTTGGCTGCGATCCTGGTAGGAAATGATGGCGCTAGCCAAACCTATGTAGGAGCAAAAGTAAAAGCTTGTGAAGAGTGCGGTTTCGATTCTACTCTGGTTCGATTGGAAGATACGGTATCTGAAGAAGAACTTTTGAAAGTAGTCGAGGATATCAATGAAAACCCATCCATTGACGGATTGATTGTACAATTGCCTTTGCCGAAACATATCTCTGTGGAGAAGGTAACTGATAAAATCAAACCAGAGAAAGATGTAGATGGGTTTACACCAGCCAACGTAGGTAGAATGGCTTTGAACTGGCCTGCTTATGTCGCGGCTACTCCTTATGGAATCATTGAGTTATTGAAAAGATACGAGATCGAGACCTCAGGTAAGAATTGTGTGGTGATCGGAAGAAGTCATATCGTAGGTAGCCCTATGAGTATTTTGATGGCAAGAAACGGATACCCTGGCAATGCTACTGTCACGTTGACTCACAGCCGCACCAAGAATCTGGAGGAGATTGCTAAGTCTGCCGATATCTTGATCGTTGCCTTAGGAAAGCCTCATTTTGTTACTGCTGATATGGTGAAGCCAGGAGCAGTAGTCATTGACGTGGGAATTCATAGAATTGAAGACAGCAGCAAAAAATCAGGATTTAGATTGGTAGGAGATGTAAAGTTTGATGAGGTGTCTGAGATTGCTTCCGCAATTACTCCAGTTCCTGGAGGGGTCGGCCCGATGACCATTGCTTCTTTACTTTACAATACCTTATTGGCAGCCGAGAAGAAAGTTTACGGGTAAACGATAAAAATAATTGGAAAAGCTTGAGGGAAGGGGTTGCTTTGAATAGGCAACATTTCTACTTTTGCTGACCCTATCCGCGCACGTGGTGAAACTGGTAGACACGCCATCTTGAGGGGGTGGTGCATTAAGTTGTGTGGAGGTTCGAATCCTCTCGTGCGCACTAAGAGCTCTGAAGTAATTCAGGGCTTTTTTTCTTTCTACTGCAGAGTCCGCAGAGTTATTCGCAGAGTGTGGTAATCTCATTTCCCAAAGTCTTGATTGCCACGTCGGCTTTAGAGAATCCTAGCAATGACGGCACTAATGCCAGTCCCCTGGACTATGCATATACTGTAATCATGAGTTTGTCAAGGGATGAATATTCATATTTATATTAACCCTTTGCGCCTTCGCGGCTTTGGGGGAGGTTTAAAATTCGAAGGAGGGTGAAATTAAAAATGATCCTAAGAGCTCATTACATGTATTTTTTCCACCAATGGCCACTCATTTCCTCAATAAAATCCCTACTTTTTCGGGCTAACAAAATTTCCTATGAATCAACTAATGAGAGCGGCACTTTTCTCTGCTGCGCTTTTGCTTATTACCCAAGTTACATTTGCCCAATCAGAAGCTCAATTCCCTTTAGTTAAAGGTTATGGTGGGATTTATGAAGTTCCTGATGCGACGGAACGTCCGGATCCAAGTTTGGATTATAAAATCATCGTGGACTTATCTACAGGTGCGGATAACCCCAAAGAAATCAGCAGATGGGTAGATAATATTGCTCGATTAATGAACCTACATGGTTTAGCAGGTGTGAAGCAAGAACAGATGCATGTGAAAGTCGTGATTCATGGGGGAGCGATCTTTACTTCGATTACAGATGAAAACTATCAGTCTCGGTATCAGGTAGATAATCCAAACCTAAAAGTATATCAAGCATTGAAGGATGCAGGCGTAGAATTCTATGTTTGCGGGCAGTCGATGAGAGCCCGTGGCCTTACCAAAAAGGATATTTGGCCAGGGATAGAAATAGCCCATTCAGCCTTGACCACTCTTACTACCTATGTCCCTCAGGGATATACAATGCTCAAATTTTAAATACTTGGAATAATTATTGGTAATTTTGGAGGGTAGAATGAAAAAAGTCAATCCTCCTTCCAAGACCGCCAGAAAAGTCGTGATCGGATTTTTCTTTGCTGCCATCTTTTTGATCGGTGTGGCAGGACTGACTTATTATACCCTAAATCGTCTGGTAGATACGGTAGCAGAATTGGCTCAGCCCAACCAGAAATTGAATTTACTGAGTGAGCTGCAGTCGGAGATTTTTCAGATTACCCAAATCGAACAGGTAGACCAAGGAGGTGATTTTAGGGTGCAGGATTCTACCATGAATTCCCTGAATGCCAAACTCATTCAGTTAAATGAATGGGCTTCCGATACCTTGGAGGAATCCAATATCAGAAGTATCCGAGAAAATTTAATTGCCTTGGTAGTTGGGTACAAAGATCTGTACGAGGTAAAAAAGAATCTTGCCGATAGGAATTTTACCCAGGAAGCACTTCGAAAGGTAGAATTGGGGATTCGGCGGAGAGCAGCTGATGCAGAGACGGAACCTTTGATCACACTTCGTCCAAGAGATATCATCTTGGATGAATTGGAACAGCAAAACGCGACCCGACAAGAGCTTCCCAAGAATCAGGAGTTGCAAGTAGGTAGGGTATCGCCGGAGGAAATTTCTCGAGAGGAAGATAAATTGGTAAACTACCTTCGAAATCTTCAAAAGCAGAATACCCGCACCAATTCTACACAACCATTTACTATTGATAGCATCCTTTATAATATCAAAGGAGTCATCAGCAGGATTTATAGAGAAGAATCTTACCAAAGACAAAAGTTGGCTACGCTGGAGGCAGATCTTTCCCAAAAGCAAAGTGAAATCGTCGGAACCATTCAGGAATTGCTGGTCACCTTACAAAGAAGGACAATTGAAGAATCCAATGATCAAAACAATGCTGCTTATGGGCTTGCCAATGATGTGACTTATTTTTTAGTGCTGGTGGTAGTTCTGGCAGTGTTAGCTTCAGCTTTATTGGTGTATTCGATTTTGAAAGAGATTCGACTCAATAGAAAGTACCAAGAAAACCTATTGATTTCCCAGCAAAAAGCAGAACAGTTGGCTAAATCCAAGCAGGAATTTTTGGCAAACATGAGTCATGAGATTCGTAATCCTTTGCATGTGATCCAAGGATATCAATCTGTATTGGAAAAATCGGAATTGGATTCTGCCCAGCAATCTTATTTGAGAATGATAGGTTTTGCTTCCCAGACTTTGATGGAAATTGTGGACGATGTCCTTGATTTTTCTAAGCTAGAGGCAGGAAAGTTAAAATTGGAATACACGGCTTTTGATCCGGTAAGATTATTTAGTGCTCTTCAAAAATTCTATGAGCTTCAAGCAACTGAGAAAAAGCTGGGCTTTTATTGGTCTTTAAAGCTACCTGAAGATAAATGGTTGGAGGGAGACCAACTTCGATTGAAGCAAATCTTGAATAACCTCTTGTCAAATGCCTTTAAGTTTACCCAAGCAGGTTCGATTCATGTAGCTGTAGAATGGTCAGAAAATCAGCTAGTTGTGGAGATAAGGGACACTGGGATAGGGATGAGTAAAGAAGTGCTGGAAAAAGTCTTCTTAGAGTTTGATCAGGCGGATAACTCAATTTCCAGAAAATTTGGGGGTACTGGACTCGGATTGGCAATCGTACATCGATTGGTGATGTTGATGAATGGTGAAATTGATACCCAGAGTGAAGAGGGAGTTGGAACCAATATCAAGATCTCTTTGCCTATGGAAACTACCCCAGCTCAAGAATCTGAAGTTGACCAGGAGGAACTTAATTACATTGACCTGGAAGGGAAAAATGTTTTATTGGTTGATGACGATAAAGTGGGGCTTCGGTATTTGGAAACTATCTTTTCCTACTTTGGAGCCAATGTGATTGCCTACCCTGGAGGAGCCACTTTTAGAGATGAATTTGAAGAGATTGATATTGATTTGGCGATCATTGATATTCAGATGCCAGAATTTTCCGGATTTGATGTTGTGAAATCCTTAAGATCTATTGCTGCTTATCAAACGCTTCCGATTTTAGCAATGACAGCCAATGTTTTTGTGGAGGAAAAGGAAAAAATGATGAGAGAGGGTTTCAATGAGCTGTTATTCAAACCATTTCAAGAAAGAGCATTGGTAGCTTGTTTGAGTAGAGTATTCCCTGACCGTGCTACTAAAGGGCAACCTATCAATCCGGAACCGAATGCTGATAAGCATGATCATTTTGACCTAAAAGATATGAGAAGGTTCTGCATGGGAGATGAGGACCTCTTGATGGATATCTTGAAGGATTTGATCAAGGATACTCAAAATGACATGACCAAACTGAAGAAAGCAAGGTTAAATGATCGTTGGGATCAGGTTTTGGAAATATGCCACCAATTGGGAAGTAGGCTTGGTCAAATTAAAAGCCCAAGTGGGGAATTAGCCAGGAAGGTAGAAAATAGCCTGAAACTGGGTACCCATAATGGAATGGAAGATGTGCTTAATCTCTTGGATATTGAAGTGAAAAACCTGTTGGCAGCTCTCTCAGATTTGGTGTATGCTCCAGAGAGCTATTCTTAAATAAGTTTGTTTATTACTTAATCCAACCCGTACTTTTCCATTTTACTATACAAAGTCTTTCGGTCCATGTTTAGAATCCTGGCGGTTTTGGATTTATTGAATTTCGTATCGTTGAGGACTTTTTGAATCAATTCCTTTTCCTGCTCGATCCACTTGGATTTATAATCTTTGGGTGAGGGCAATTCATTTCCCATGGAGGAGGCTCCTCCCGACATGGAACTGGGAGAAGATTGAAGGGAAGGTTCGTACAAATCCGCAGGTAGCGCATCTTTTTCCACTAATCCTCCAGCAGTAAGCAACACGGCTCTTTTGATGATATTTCGTAATTCTCTTAAGTTTCCTGGCCAATCATAAGCTAAGAAAATCTCCCAAACTTCAGGAGTGAACCCACTGACAGATTTATTGAGTCGAGCATTACTTTCTTCTAAGAATTGCTGAGAGAAATCCTCCAAATCTTCTTTTCTTCTTCTTAGAGGGATCGCATGAAGCGTGAATTCATTCAGTCTATGATACAAGTCCTCTCTAAAATGTCCATCCCCAGATTGCAGAATTAGGTTGTCATTAGTTGCTGCAATAATTCGGACATCTATTTGAATTTCCTTATTGCCTCCGATTTTACGGATAGTCCTTTCCTGAATGGCACGTAATAGCTGAATCTGAACCTCATAACTCAAGTTTCCTATTTCATCCAGGAAGATGGTTCCTCCATTTGCAGACTCAAAATGTCCCGTTTTATGTTCTAGTGCACCTGTAAAAGCACCTTTTACGTGGCCAAATAGTTCACTTCCTGCAAGTTCTCTTGGTAGGGCTCCGCAATCAATAGCGATGAAAGGTCCGTCTTTTCTGGTGGATAGCTCATGAATTCTACGAGAGACGAACTCTTTCCCTGTTCCTGTTTCACCCAATACTAATACACTTAAATCGGTGGGAGCTACCAATTGAATGTGCTTTTCCAATTTTTCTGCCTCAGCAGAACTTCCTATTACATAGCTCCCCTTGGATACCTTGGGTTCCGTACTTTTTTGTGGAGAAGAAGATATTTTTGGTGCTTCATTCTCCTTTACGGAAAGAGACTCTTTTACCGTTGCCAATAACTCATCCGGATTGATCGGTTTGGTGATATACTCAAATGCACCAAGCTTCATGGCTTTGATGGCAATGCGTATGTCTGAATAGTGTGTGATGAGGATTACTTGGGTCTGGGGAAATTTGGACTTGGTCCATTGGAGTAGTTCCATACCTGTACCATCAGGCAGGCGGAAATCAGCTATGATCAAATCAAAGCTATTGGAGCTCATTATCTGCTGAGCATCTTTTACTTTGATGCAGGTTTGAACAGCGTATCCGTTTTTCTCCAAAAAGGTTTTTACTATTCTTGAGTAAGTCAGGTCGTCTTCGACTAATAAGATCTGCTTCATGAAATTATTATCATTGAATAATTCTAAATTACGAAAAAAGCATCGAGCAAAGTGCACGATGCTTTTTTAATATAAGGAGATTGAGCAACTAGCCTTTTATTTCATTCCCCTCTTGGTCATATTTCTTAGTTACCTTTTCATCGGTTCCGCCGTCAAATACGACCTCAAAGTGGAAGGTTCCATCGAGCTGGGTGATTTGGAATGCTTCATCTATAGGCAAAGATTTAACCAAATTATCTTCAGCGATAGAAGTTTTCACTGCTTCGGGCAATGATTCAGCTTCGATTTTCATTTTGTCTTGTTGAACCGAAACAGATTTTGGGTTTAAGCTTTCTAGGGTCATTAGTGGAGTAGCCATTGCAGCTCCAGTAAATAACATTGTGGACACTAAAATCAGAGTTTTCATAATGCTATTTGGTTTAGTTAGATAATAGTAAACTAGTTGGAATCCGGACTCCTTCATTCGTAATGATCATTTTCGAACTGTAAATAGTAGATGCGAAGCCTGTGCCAACCGCCTAAACTTCTCCTAAAGCAACTTTTTTGAGATAGATCAAAAATAATTTTGGGGAAAAGTCCCTCAGTTTGTACTTAATAAGCCAAAAAATCACCCTTGAATAGTGGCTATTTCATCTAAATCGGCGATTTGTAAGAAATAGGGCTATTCACAAAATTTAAAATCATGAAATAGAACTTTTTTGAAGAAAAATTCTTTTAAAAACTAGTAACTTTGAATCATCAAAAATAACATTCGCCAGAATCCATGAGTGACGCCATCAAACACGAATGCGGCATAGCAATGATAAGGCTACGCAAACCTGTTCAATACTATATCGATAAGTACGGAACGGCAGCCTACGCAGCAAACAGGCTTTATGTCTTAATGCAAAAGCAAATCAATCGAGGTCAAGATGGCGCAGGTGTCGCCAACATTAAAATTGGTACTGACCCCGGAACAAGGTATATCAGTAGATATCGTTCGATTGAGCCATCAGCAGTCAATTATATTTTTGACAAAATCAACAAGAAGTACAAGAAAGCCAAGAAGTTAGGAGGGCATGATGCTTTGACAGATGCCGATTGGTTGAAAGAAAATATTGCCTTTACAGGTGAAGTTTGGTTGGGACATCTTCGTTATGGAACGCATGGTGAAAACAGCATTGAAACTTGCCATCCATTCTTGAAGCAAAATAACTGGAGAAGTCGTAACCTAGTGATGGCCGGTAACTTCAACATGACGAATGTGGAGGAATTGTTCAGCAAACTGGTTCAGCTTGGACAGCATCCAAAAGAGAAGACAGATACAGTAACCGTGATGGAGAAAATTGGTCACTTTCTTGATGAGGAAAACCAACGCATCTTCGATAAATATAAGCACCAATATTCCAATGAGCAGATCACGAATGTGATTGAAAATGAATTGGACGTAGCTAGGATTTTAAGAAGGTCCTGTAGAGACTTTGACGGAGGATATACCATGGCCGGCATGATAGGGAATGGTTCTTCTTTTGTAGTTCGTGACCCTTCTGGAATCCGTCCTGCTTATTATTATGCAGATGAGGAAGTGGTAGTAGTAGCTTCCGAAAAGCCAGCAATCAAATCGGCCTTCAATATTGATTTTAATGCAATCCAAGAGATCAAACCAGGACATGCATTGGTGATCAATAAAGATGGGTCTTATGCTGAATCAGAAATCCTTCCTGCCAGAGAAAAGAAGTCTTGTAGTTTTGAACGTATTTACTTCTCTAGAGGAACAGATCCAGCAATCTACCAGGAGCGGAAAGATTTGGGTAAGGCCCTAATCCCCCAGATCTTGAAAGCCATTGATTTCGATCTAAAAAATACCGTGTTTTCCTATATCCCAAATACGGCTGAAACGGCCTTTTTGGGAATGATTGAAGGTTTAGAAGATTACTTAAGCGCGAAAAGACGTGAGGTATTTCTAGAAGGAAAACCACATATGGGCGAGCTCGATGAGTTGCTTAATTTCCGCCCAAGAGTAGAAAAGTTGGTGAGTAAGGACGTGAAGTTAAGGACTTTCATTACCAATGACGATGATCGTGATACTATGGTGGCTAATGTATATGATACTACTTTTGAGGTAGTAAATTCAGGCATTGACTCCTTGGTGGTGATTGATGATAGTATTGTAAGAGGCACTACCTTGGAGAAAAGTATTTTGACCACCTTGGATAAATTAAATCCTAAAAGAATCATCATCGTTTCTTCTGCTCCCCAAATAAGATTCCCTGATTGTTATGGAATTGATATGTCAAGAATGAAGGAATTCATAGCCTTCAGAGCTGCATTGGCTTTACTAAAAGAGAGGGGGATGGAGTCTGTTTTGGATAGAATCCACGAGTCCTGCTTGAATGAGCCAAATTCCTATGAAAACTTTGTGAAGGATGTTTATAACTCTTTTACAGACGATGAGATTTCTGATAAAGTAGCCCAGATTGTGGCGGGAGATAATATCAAAGCTGAAGTAAAAGTGATTTTCCAAACAGTGGAGAACCTTCATAAATGTATTCCAAAACATACCGGAGACTGGTATTTTACTGGAAATTATCCAACTACAGGAGGAACAAGAGTGGTAAATAGATCATTTGCCAACTATATGGAAGGTAAAACAGTAAGAGCTTATTAATTCATTTAAAGAATTGATAAAAATATTGATAGGCACAAGGAATATTCCTTGTGCCTTTTTCTTTAATAATCTTAGCGATCAATAAATTAGTGTTTTGAAACAAAACAGATTCATCGAAATGGACATAAACGTATCTCTCTTAAAAGAAATTTGTGAAATCGCCGGCGCACCGGGCTTTGAAAAGCGTGTGAGGGATTTGGTAATAGAATTAGTAACTCCGCTTTCAGACGAAGTAAAGGTGGATAACCTAGGAAATGTGATCGCTATCAAGAAAGGGAAAAGAAATCCTGATCAAAAAAAAGTGATGGTGGCTGCGCACATGGATGAGATTGGGTTTATCGTGACGCATATTGATGATAATGGGTTTTTGAGATTCCATACATTAGGTGGTTTTGATCCAAAAACATTGACTGCACAACGGGTGATCGTACATGGTAAGGAAGATCTGGTAGGAGTAATGGGAAGTAAGCCTATCCATGTGATGTCCCAGGAAGAGAAAACCAAGCTTCCTAAAACTACAGACTTTTTCATTGATCTTGGGATGCCGAAATCTCAAGTAGAAAAAGTGATTTCCATTGGAGATCCTGTTACCAGAGACCGGGAGTTAATTGAAATGGGGGATTGTGTGAACTGTAAATCCATTGATAATAGAGTAGCGGTATTCATCTTGATTGAGACCTTGAAAAAATTGGAGAATCCTGCCTATGATGTATATGCGACTTTTACGGTGCAGGAAGAAGTGGGTATCCGAGGTGCCAATGTGGCCGCACATGGAATCAATCCTGATTTCGGAATCGCATTAGACACGACTATCGCCTTTGATGTGCCGGGAGCTCAAGCTCATGAGAAAGTGACGGAACTAGGAAAAGGAACGGCGATAAAGATCATGGATGCTTCCACAATCTGTGACTACAGAATGGTGGAGTTTATGAAGCAAACTGCAAATAAACAATCCATTACCTGGCAGCCAGAGATCTTAACTGCAGGAGGAACTGATACTGCAGGCGTTCAGCGAATGGGGAAACATGGGGCGATTGCGGGAGCGATCTCTATACCTACCAGACACCTTCACCAGGTGATCGAAATGGCCCATAAGCAAGACATAGCGGATTCTATTTCTTTGTTAACTGCATGTTTGGAGCAAGTAGATCAATACGATTGGAAACATTGATAGACTAAAATTTCTTGGTTGGCCATTTCGAGAAATCAGAATGGCTATTTTTTTTTGGCAACCTACTTCAAATGCACTGAATTCGATTCTGAGGCCTCTCTTTTGCATTTATAGTAAGTATGAATTCAGAAACAATCGTTCAGAGAGAGGTCAGCTCGAAGGAAAAAGTAAAGGTGGAGCCTTTTCTTTCCTTTGGAAATGAGGATACCATCTTTGTTAATGGAAGAGTTATTACCTCTTATACGCAAAAAAGACCTTCTTCAAGAAACTCTTGGCTGAAAAACATCATTGCCTCCATTAGAAGATATTCTGTCAAGACTATTCCCAATGCATTGGTGGAGATTCATTTACATGATCAAAAATTACAAGTCAGAACAGATGAAGAAGGGGTTTTTGAGAAACAAATTGAGGTAAAAAATCCCTATTCTGTAGACAGATTGGAACATGTGAATTTTACGGTTCTGGAACCTGAACAAAAAATTAATTCCACTTGGGTTACTAGGGAAGTTAAGAGGTTTAGTGAACGGCAGGGAGTGATTTCAGACATTGATGATACAGTTTTGATTTCCCATTCCACAGATATTGGGAAGAAGTTTTGGCTTTCTATTTCTAAAAATGCCTATACAAGAAGACCCTTGCCTGGGGTGTCAGAGTTCTACAAAGAACTTACTCGTCACAAAGAGAATCCCATATTTTACGTATCCAGCAGTGATTGGTCGATTTATGATCTGATCCGGGATTTTATGCGATATAGACATATTCCAATGGGTCCCACCTTACTGAAAGACAAACATCTAAATCTTAGGAATATTTGGAAATCTGGTCATGGAAATCACAATCATAAAAAGGATAAGATTGAGTTTCTGTTTCGTTTTTTTCCAGATATGAATTTCTTTTTGGTGGGGGACAGTGGCCAACATGATCCGGAAATCTATACTGAAATAATGAAGAAATTTCCAGATCGGGTCACTGCTGTTTTTATACGACTAGTGGATGAGTTGGACGCTAAAAGAAAGCAAACGCTAGAATCCCAGGTGTCATTAGAGAATTTTTTCTTTTTCAAAACTTCAAAAGAGGCCTTGGAATTAGCGAAAGAAAATCAATTTATTTAATAGAATATGTAATGAGAAAAGTTTGTCTATTTGTTTTTAACCCCATATCTGGGGAGAATGGTTTGAGGGAGGAGGATTTGATGGAAATGGTGCAAGTTAAACTTCACCAATATGATACTCATATTTTTAGGACTACAGGTCAAGGAGATGCTGAAAAAATCAAACTGGAATATGACCGGATTCAGCCAGATCTAGTATTAGTTGGGGGAGGAGATGGTACGGTAAAATTAGCTGCCATGGCATTACGGGAAATGAATACCACTCTGTGTATTGTTCCATTAGGCTCTGCCAATGGACTTGCCAAGTGTATGGGCATCAACACGATAGAAGATACTTGGGAGGCGGTAAGGAATTTTCAAGTTCACAACATCGATGCTATTCATATCAACGATGAGCTTTGCTTGCACTTAGCTGATTTTGGTTTTAATGCCAACTTGGTTAAAAAGTTTGAATCAACCGATGGTCGAGGAATGCTGGCCTATATTACCAGCTCGGTATCTGAGATTTTTTCTACTGAGCCAAAAGTATTTCGATTGAAGATCAATGGCGAGACTAAGGAAGTTTCTGCAAAAATGCTTGTAATAGCCAATGGAGACAAATATGGGACAGGAGCTTTGATTAATTGCAAAGGTAGGTTAGATGATGGTAAGTTTGAAATTATAGCCCTAAACCCAGAGTCTGCCAAAGATTACATTCGTATGACCATGGCCATGTTTAAAGGTGACTTAGAGGAGCAGGATTCTTCAAGAGTTTTTCGCTGCGAATCCTGTGTGATTGAAAATCCTGAGGAAGTGGAGTTTCAAATTGATGGAGAATTAATGGGAACACCGTATTCTGTAGAGGCAGTGATAGACAAGGAAGCATTTCAATTCATCACTTCCAAGAAATATTCTGTCTGCCAAAAAAAGCTTTCCTAAACCTATTATAACTTCTTGATAATAGATTTTAGTAGATTTCCATATCTTCCACTTTCATTTATCAAAAGCCTTATGATCAAGAAAATTTTATATTTTTCGCTGTTGAGTTCAGTACTTTTTTCATGTGCCCAAAATAAAGCAGGAGAAAGAGAGGGAATGCAGAATGAAGCCAAACCTGAATGGATTCAAATGTTTAATGGTAAAGATCTACAAGGATGGATTCCAAAAATTCAACATCATGAAACCGGCGAAAACTACGCCAATACTTTTAGAGTGGTAGATGGGTCGATTGAGGTGAACTATGATGATTATAAGGAAGGTTTTGATGATCGTTATGGCCATCTATTCTACGAAAAACCTTTTTCATCCTTTCATATGACCTGGGAATACCGATTTACAGACCAGTGGTTAGAGGATGCAGCAAGCTACACCTATAGAAACAGTGGCGTGATGTTCCACTCCCAAGCACCAGTTACTATCTTAAAAGAGCAGGATTGGCCCATTTCTGTGGAATGGCAGATGCTAGCAGAGGAAAAGGAAGGAGTGGCAAGACCAACCGGCAATATGTGTTCTCCAGGGACAGATGTGTATTTCGAAGGAAAGAAAGATCCTAGGCATTGCATCAATTCCACCTCTCCTACTTTTAAATGGGATGAATGGGTCAGAGCAGACTTAATAGTCTTTGCGGATTCATTGGTGATCCATTTGGTAAATGGAGATACTGTTTTGCAATACACGAAACCTCAAATAGGAGGAGGGACTGCGAATAGATTTGACCCAAAGATGAAAGTGGATGGGCAACTTCTTAAAGAAGGATTTATAGGACTTCAAAGTGAAGGACAAGGTGTGTTATTCAGAGATTTGAGAATTAAAGAGCTTTAAAGCTGTTCTTGGACAAGGATTGGATTTTTCTGGTTAAATTAAATGGAAATCAAATTTTTAACGTTTAATCAGAAGATTCATGGAGTCAAAATATGGATTTTTAAAAATGAGTTTGGCAGAGTTTGTTCCTTGGATTCAAGAGCAGCGGATTGCAAGGACTATTTTAACAGTACAGCAACATCATACCTGGAGTCCTAGCTATGTTCATTTCAATGGGTCGAATCATTTCGAACGGCAATCAGCGATGAAAAACTACCATGTCAGAAACAATGGGTGGCAGGACATAGGACAGCATTTCACAAGTTTTCCGGATGGATCCATTGTGACAGGAAGGTCGCTGGAATTGACTCCGGCATGCATCTATGGAGCCAACCGGGACTCTATTTGTATGGAGCATTTTGGGAATTTTGATAAGGGAGGCGATGAGATGACACCCGAACAAAGGGAAACGGTAGTGGGAATGACCGCAGCGCTCTGTGACAAGTTTCGATTGCCTTTGAACAGTTTCAGTATTATCTACCACCATTGGTTTGATTTGAATTCCGGAAAAAGGAATAATGGGACTGGTAACAATAAGTCATGTCCAGGGACTAATTTTTTTGGTGGAAATAAGGTTGATGATTTTAATAGGGATTTTTTGCCTTTGGTTTCGCAAAAGCTCCAAGGTAGACCTGCGCCTACCCCTCCTGCAGCAATTCAGAAATATGTAGTGGTAACAGCAAACTTATTGAATGTTCGAGAAGGTCCTTCAGGTTCAGCGCCCAAAGCCTCCGACAGAGGTGCCGCTCAATTAGGGTCAATTCTTCGGGTTTATGATGAGTCCAATGGATGGTTGAAAATCTCAAATAGTCAATCCCATTGGGTGTATGGTCAATATACGATTGAAGTAAAAAGAGCAACTGTAAATGCCAATGTATTACGGGTGAGAAGTGGACCAGGGACCAATTTTTCCGTTGTAGATAACTTAATGGAATCAGAGGAAGTGTTTCTCTCTGAAGAGGAAAATGGTTGGTGTAAAATCAGTTTAGAGGAAAAATGGCTTAGTAAAAACTATTTGAATTTTTCCTAAAAGGGGAGAAGTTAAAGGTTAGTAATTGATTTTCTGATTTTTTACTAAAAGTTCAAAACCCGAAGTCTTCACTTCGGGTTTTGATTTATTACTCTATATAATTAAACCACTTTTGGTTTAGCCTAATTTGGCTAAGCTGTCTTCCAAAGCCTTTATTTTTGCTTCGGCATCAGCTTGCTTTTTACGTTCCATTTCGATCACCTTCGCTGGAGCTCCAGATACAAATCGCTCATTGCTTAATTTTTTCATTACAGAATTCAAGAATCCTTTCGTGTAGTCAAGCTCTTTCTGGATGTTTGCTTTTTCCTCCTCTACATTGATAGAGTCTCCCATTGGTACGAAGCACTCATCTGATTTTACAACAAAGCTAATGGCGTTTTCAACTTTCTCTCCAAAGTTTAATGAAGCCAAGTTGGCTAGCTTATTCAATACAGATTCAAATCGTTGATAAACACCTTGGCTTTTGGTATTGATGGTCAATTCCAAGGCTTCTTTTGGAGACATTCCTTTAGAGGCACGTAGATTTCTCACTTGTGAAACGACCTCAAAAATTTGATTCGCCTCTTGAATGATTTCCAGATCAAACGGTTTTTCTTCAGGCCATGAAGCAAGAATCAATGATTCTTCCACTGTTCTATCCTTGATTTGATGCCAAAGTTCTTCGGAAATAAATGGCATAAATGGATGAAGAATCTTCAGGATATCTTCGAACAAGGAAATGGTCTTGTCATAGGTTTCTTGGTCAATTGGATGCTGGTATTCCGGTTTGATCATTTCAAGATACCAAGAGCAAAAATCTCCCCATACCAATTTATAGGTAGTCATTAAAGCATCCGAAATTCTGAATTTCTCAAAATGCTCATTGATCTCTATCAAGGCTTGGTTAAAGCGGTTTTCAAACCATTGAATACTTGAACGGTTGGCTGCACCATCTAGGTTAGGGTCGATTTCCCAACCTTTCACCAATCGGAAGGCATTCCAAATTTTGTTGGCAAAGTTCCTTCCTTGCTCTACCAATTTGTCATCGTATGGAAGGTCATTGCCGGCAGGAGAAGAAAATAGCATGCCTGTTCTAACCCCGTCAGCACCATTTTGGGCTATCAATTCCAGAGGGTCTGGAGAATTCCCCAATGACTTGGACATTTTTCGCCCCAATTTATCTCGTACAATTCCTGTAAGATATACGTTTTTAAATGGCTTTTCTCCCATGTACTCATATCCTGCGATGATCATTCTTGCTACCCAGAAAAACAGAATTTCTGGAGCAGTAACCAAGTCATTCGTAGGATAGTAGTATTTCAGGTCTTCGTTTGGTTTTCCCGTTTTAAATACCTCTGTGTCAAAAACAGAGATCGGCCATAGCCAAGAGCTAAACCAGGTGTCTAACACATCTTCTTCCTGATTAAGGTCTTCAAGGCTGTACTTCTCCCCATATTGTTCGTTTGCAATCTGCAAGGCTTCCTCTGCAGTTTTGGCTACTACATATTCCCCATTAGGAAGGAAAAATGCAGGGATTCTATGTCCCCACCAAAGCTGGCGGGAAATACACCAGTCACGAACATTCTCCATCCAAGAACGATACATGTTTTTGAATTTTGGAGGGTATAGCTTGATGACATCATCCATCACTGAGCTCAATGCCGGCTTGGTGATTTCATCCATTTTCAGGAACCACTGCATGGAAAGCTTTGGCTCAATAACAGCATCTGTTCTTTCGGAATGACCTACATTGGATTTATAATCTTCGATCTTATCCAGCTGATCTACTTCCTTCAGGAGTTTACCAATCATCTTTCTGGCGATGAATCGGTCTTCACCCACCAAAATCTGAGCTTTCTCATTCAGCGTACCATCGTCATTCAGAATGTCAATAACTTCCAGTTTGTGCTTGATTCCTAACTCATAGTCATTGATATCATGCGCTGGAGTCACCTTCAGACATCCCGTACCAAACTCCATGTCTACATATTCATCTTCAATAATTGGAATGGCACGATTGATCAAAGGAACAATGGCTTTCTTCCCTTTCAAATGAGTAAATCTTGGGTCATTTGGATTCACACAGATGGCCACATCAGCCATGATGGTTTCAGGACGTGTGGTTGCAATCGTCAAAAACTCGTTTTCAGTACCTTCGATTTGGTACTTGATATAATATAGTTTGGATTGGATTTCTTTGGTGATTACTTCGTCATCGGACAAAGCAGTTTTACCTTGTGGATCCCAGTTAACCATACGGATTCCACGATAGATTTCCCCTTTTTTATGGAGGTCTATGAATACCGTCAATACTGCATCGCTCAGACCCTCATCCATGGTAAAGGCAGTTCGATCCCAATCGCAGGAAGCACCTAGCTTTTTCAATTGCTCTAGGATGATCCCTCCGTATTTTTCTTTCCATTCCCAAGCATGCTTCAAGAATTCCTCACGGGTAATTGATTTTTTATCAATCCCCTGTTCTTTGAGCATGTTTACTACTTTGGTTTCTGTTGCAATGGATGCATGGTCAGTTCCTGGAACCCAGCAGGCATTTTTTCCTTGCATTCTGGCTCTTCGAATCAATACATCCTGAATAGTATTATTCAACATATGTCCCATGTGCAAGACCCCTGTGACGTTAGGTGGAGGGATTACGATGGTGTAAGGCTCTTTATTCGGATCTACTTTCGAAGAAAAAAGCTTGTGCTCCATCCAGTAAGCATACCACTTGGCTTCTGCTGAGGCTGGATCGTATTTGCTGGCAATAGACATAGAAGGATAATTAATTGAGGGGCAAAAATAGGGAAAAAGCCAATTTTTGCGGCATGATTGGAGGATCAATTGCAAAGCGAAGAAAAAATAGTCTCTAAAGCTATGGTGAATTTTAATTCTAAAAATCAATTGGGAATAGGTCTTATTCCAATTAGGTTAATAGTGGATTGCTACTATTTCAAAAACTCGATCTTCTTTTGCAAGTTTTAATACCGCCTGATCGCCGACTTTTTTACCAGTTAAAATTTTTGCGATAGGGGAAATAAATGAAATTTTGTTTTTGGAAATATCTGCTTCATCTACCCCTACAAGTTGATAAGTCATCTTTATGGGGCTTTTGTTTACTTTGAGTGTTACTGTGGCTCCAAACCGTATTTCATCTTGTGGTTGCTCACGTAGGATTACCGGTTTAGCGGTAGCAATTCGTTCTTCGAGCAAATGGATTTTAGCATTGATAAAATTGGAAAGGATACGTTTTTCCTGTTCAGTGGTAGCTTGAATTTTGGTTTTTTCTTCCAATAAAGCTTCCTTTTCGGAAAGTAATTCAACCAATCCATTTTCGGTCACGTAATTGGTAACACCATTTGGAAGCTCTACTCTTGGTGGAACCAAGGGGGTTTCTTCCTGATCTTCTTCTTTTACAAATCCTCTACTCATGGTGTATTCTCAATTTCTTTCCTAAAGAAGGTATTGTGCTAGGATAAAGTTTCATTTTCTAGGTATTCCGAAGAAATCTTTTTCCTATTACGATGCTATTCAGACACCTTTTTATCCAAGACATTCAAAAGTTTGAACAGTGTTTTTTGAAAGGAAAGTATCTCATCTTCAGAAATAATCTTATCATGAAATGATTCCACAATTTTTTTGGGTATCTCCACCGCTTTTTCCTTCAATTCCATTCCTGCTTGGGTTAAGGTAATCATGACCGTACGCTCGTCCGTTTTGGAGCGTATTCGTTGGATGAGGTTTTTCTGTTCCAATCGTTTCAAAAGAGGGGTTAAGGTATTGGATTCCAAAAACAGGCGTTTTCCAATGGACTTGACGCTTTGTTCCTGAAATTGCCATAAAGTAAGCAAAACTAGGTATTGGGGATAGGTAATACCCAACTCCTCTAGGAATGGGGTATATATTTTGGTGGTCAAACGAGACGCTGCATATAAGGGAAAGCAGAGCTGATTTTCTAAATACAGCTCTGGTGCCGGATTAGCCATGGTTTAATACTTTTTCAATGTCTTTTTCCATCTTTTTGGGTACAGAAATAGGGGCATATCGCTTGATAGGAACCCCATTTTGATCAATTAGAAATTTGGTGAAATTCCATTTAATTTTACTTCCCAAAAGTCCTCCGGATAGCTTTGATTTAAGAAATTTGTAAAGGGGATGGGCGTTATTACCATTCACTTCGATCTTTTCAAACATCGGAAAACTCACGCCATAATTTACCTGGCAAAATTCCTGTATCTGCTCTGAATTTCCTTTTTCTTGATTTCCGAACTGGTTACAGGGAAATCCTAAAACGACCAAGCCTTGATCTTTGTATTTTTGATAGAGCTCCTCCAGGCCTTCATATTGGGGAGTCAGACCGCATTGGCTGGCGGTATTGACTATCACGAGTGGTTTACCTTGATATTCTTTAAGACTGATCTTTTTCCCGGCAAGCGTATTCGCCTCAAAATCATATACAGTTTTCAATTTCATGCTATTTTTTATTTCTGTTAATTAAATATTTCAATGCTCCGGTTGACCATAATGCCCATAAAATCAAAACAGGCTGAAAAAACAGGCGGATCAATCGTTTTTGATCAGTGTCTAAACCAAATGCGCTGATTTCATTGGTGTACTGGGAAATGTTCCCTGGGAATATCAATACGTAAAAGATTGCCAAGGCGATTCCAACTTTAATTTGATGTTTCCAAAGAAATATCATAGCCAAACCAAGGGCTATTTCTACCACTCCTGAAGAGATTACTACAAAATCCATGAATTCAGGATTGTCAGGTAACCATCTTGGGACCTGTGCTTGAAATTCATCGCGTTGGAAGGTAAGGTGGCCAATTCCCGCTAGGGTCATAAATCCGCCAAGAATGACGCGCATTATTTTCTGAAACAAGTTCGTTTTCATCAGTCGCTAAGGATTAAATCGTGTGCGATTTAAATGTAGTGTAAATTACATTCTAAATCAAATCATTCAAGAAGGGTATAGATGTTTTTGGAATTCCTTCATGATCTGGGATTTAAGCTTGAATAACCTCTTTTTGAAGGTTTGGTTTACTTTTTCGTAAAATCTGGCTTGAATTAAAATTCTTTTCAACTCATCTAAAACAAAGAATATCAGTTGGATGTTGGGACGAGGTAGTACTGTAAAATCAAGCCAAAAATTTAATTCCTTTTCATTTCCTATATAAACCCTAAATTTGCCCCTTGAAAGATTTTTAATCATGAGCGACATTACGAGTAACACCTTGAGTACCTGGGTGGAAGTCCCCAAAAATTCCGATTTTACCATTTATAACCTGCCTTTTGGGGTGTTTAAAAACAAAAGGTTGAGCCCTAGAACTGGAATAGCCATAGGTGACAAGATTGTGGACCTAAGCGTTTTGGATCAAGAAGGTTTTTTTTCGGACCTATTTCTTCCAGAGGGGATTTTCATAAATGAGGCTTTGAATGATTTGATTTCTCTAGGTAAGGTTCAAACCAAAAAGATCAGAGAGCGAGTCCAGGATTTACTTTTAGCGGACAATGAAAAGCTAAGAGATCATTCGGTAAGAGGTAAGGTGATGGTCAACCGAAAGGAAGCAGAAATGCTATTACCTGTCAAAATCGGTGATTATACAGATTTCTACAGTAGTATGGAGCATGCAACCAATGTAGGTAAAATGTTCCGTGATCCTGAAAATGCATTATTGCCGAATTGGAAACATTTGCCGGTAGGCTATCATGGCAGAGCATCTAGTATCATACCTTCCGGGGTTCCTGTTCACCGTCCCAAAGGACAATTTAAAACTCCTGATATGGATGTGCCAGGATTTGCTCCCTCCAAGAAAATGGATTTTGAGTTAGAGCTTGCTTTTATCACAGGGAAGTCCACTAGATTAGGAGATTCTGTAAGCACTGCAGATGCAGAAGATTACATTTTTGGATTTACCTTATTCAATGATTGGTCAGCACGTGACATCCAGGCCTGGGAATACGTGCCATTGGGACCATTTCTTGGAAAGAGCTTTGCCTCATCCATGTCACCTTGGGTGGTAACCTTAGAGGCTTTAGAACATTTTAGAGTGGATAACCCGATTCAAGATCCGGAAGTGTTGCCTTATTTAAAATGTGACACTGCCCATAGTTTTGATATTAATTTGGAGGTATTTATTCAGCCTGATGGTAAAAAAGCAACCAAGGTTTGTCAATCAAATTTCAAGTCTATGTACTGGAACGTAGCACAGCAATTGGCTCACCATACCGTCAATGGTTGTAATATCAATGTCGGTGATTTGATGGCCTCTGGAACAATTTCTGGCACCAAGGAAGATTCTTTTGGGTCCTTGTTGGAACTGTCTTGGAATGGCAAAAATACTTTGAAATTGGATACTGGAGAAGAAAGAACATTTCTTGAAGATTGGGATACTGTCATCATGAAAGGGTATGCAGAAAAGGACGGGATTCGAGTAGGTTTTGGAGAGGTGAAATCCCAATTATTACCAGCGAAGTAATTTAACCTTTATATAATTCAATTAAGGCTTCTGATAATGATATCAGGAGCCTTTTTGTTTGATATTATTATTTTTTTTGATCAATTATTATTAATTTATAAATACTTGAAATTCAGCTACTTGCTGAATGTTTGATTTCTTCATGAAATCGGTTCCCGCAAAGGGATTGTAGTCAAAATGCGCTCATTTTTAGGCTAGAGCGTAAAAAAAACACTTTTATTACATTTTTATAACCCTTAAAAACCATGGCAAAACTTAGAAACTTTTCCATCACTACCCCCTTGCTTTTTGCGTTTCCGTTGAAAAGCACCTGGGCCAACAACCCAATTAATTTAGGAGCTCCCATCAACTCAGGAGGATGGGAAAATGCTGGATCCTTAAAATTTTCAAGAGGATACATTATGGCAAAAAATGATGCCAATTTCCTGTATTTAGCGATTGACGCTTTGGAAGATACCGGAAATGATCCTGGTACTAACGATTACTTCTGGCTTTCTTTTGATTACAATCGAGACCGGGCCATAACCAGTAATGTGGACATCAATTACGCCTTGTATCAAAACCAACCCAATAAACTAGCAATCCAAAAGTACTTGGGGCCTGGTTCATGGACCGGGATTTCTGTTCCCCCTAAGTCTGAAGTGGTGCAGGAGTTTGCTCCAAGTCCCAATTCAGAGGTGAGCCATAGAATATGGAAATTCAAAATTGAGTTGAAAGAAATCAATGTTTCTCTTTCTTGGCCATTGAGTACTCCCTACACGTATTTTGGCTTTAGGGTACGATCCAGCAATCCAGGTTTTATCACTGATTTTCCAGGAGGATTTTTCAAGGATTTCACCAAACTCAGGCAACTGATCTTATCCAGAAAACCAACGATCCCCTCTGCAGATTTGGGGCCTTTAGTTGGAAGTGTTGGACTTATTCCTACTACTAAAATTGATGCCCTTGGTAGGGCTACTACTGATCCAGGGTATTATGTACATGTAGAAAATGCAGCGTTTGGAGGAACTCTGAATTTGATAGGAAATAGAACCAAACTGCAACAATTATACGCTGCGGGAAATCGGAAATATAAAGTTGAAATAGACCCACCAGGAGGATCTTACACGAAATTGATCAGTAATTGGTCCAACTACCGATGGACTGGAAGCACCTATGCATTACAATCTTTTGCTCCTTCGGCTTATGGTTATTACCAACTTCCAAATCCAGCCATAGATTACTCCATTGATGATTTATTGATTCAATTTCCGACTACGGCCTTATTGCCAGGTTTGTATAAAATCAGGGTTACATTTTATGTAGGAAGTAGTAATACCACTGTTGCTGCGCAGCAGGAGTTAAGACTTTATATCGATAACCATGTCCCTGCCACGAATATTGAAAGTATCAAACATGGTAGCAGTGAAGTTTCAGCTTGTGCTATCGAAACCATTGGTGCAGCTCCTGATGGACTAAATTTTAGGATTACAGCCAATGACCCTGAGGGTAATTTGAGAGGAGTCAGTTTCTATGCTACGTATGGGGCAGGCTTGTCCACTTCCATTTACTCTGAAGGATATTCCTTGTCTAAGGGAAACTGGACTGGATTTACGAACAAACTGGCGCCTGCCACTGGGAATTGGAGGCCTCCTCAATCTTGTGCCTACAGCTTTGTCTTAGTGGCGACGGCAAGGACTACAAATGGGTATTCTTACATCGGAAAAAATACGATTCACAGGAATTTAACCCTCTTGCTTGGCTAAAAGATGATTAGAAATCAAGACCAATCTGAGAGTATTCGGATTGGTCTTTTTATTGGCTTTGGAAAATAAAAAAGCGGAACTTCCTTTCAGTGAAGTTCCGCTATCATTGGAATTGGAAGAGTTTATTTAAACCCGATTTCCTTTAATCCATCATGGCTGATTTTAATGGCTTCCATAGGATCTAATCCAAAAGTTTGATCTTGTTCAACTAGATAGAATTCCATACCTGACTGATCTTTTTCTGCCAAAATTCTAGCAAAATCTATCGTTCCAGTATTGACAGGAGCGAAGTTTCCTTCTTGGTTCATGTCTTTCACATGCCAAGCTTTAAATCTTCCAGGGTATTTTTCAAAATAAGTCAAAGGATCTACTCCTGCTTTAGTTACCCAGAAAAGGTCCATCTGAAAATTCACAAATTCAGGGTTACACTTTTCTAAAAGCAAGTCTTCGATGATGGTTCCATCTTCCATGGCTTTGAACTCAAAATCATGATTGTGGTAAAGCAATTTGATTCCAGCTTGATTGCATTTCTCTCCCAATGTATTCATGATATTTACTAATTCATCAGGGGTGCCTTTCATTCCCATGGATCTGGTTTCTTGATTAACAGTAAACATGCCCATAGGAGGGACAGGAATTACAAAATATTCAATTCCAGCGGCTTTCACGTCAGCGATCAACTGATCAGCATTCTCCATGTTGACCATGCCCATATGCGCACTTTTTGCAGTCAATCCAAGAGATTCCAAATAAGATTTGAACTCAGATGGAGTCATTCCATAAAATTTGCCGTCAGCATAGTTTGCAGCTTCTACATAGGCATATCCTGCGTCAGCTACGGCTTGTAAGGTGGTTTTAGGATTCCTTGCCATGGAATCGCGAACGGTGTAAAGTGCTAATCCTCCAAAGCTGGAAGATTCGGCCACAACCGCTTCCATAGTTTCTGTGGATTCTTCTGTGTTGGTTTTTGAACTACAAGAGGTAAATCCTATGGTTATAAGAAAAACCAAGGATAAGGTTAAATTGAAATGTTTTTTCATAAGGGTTGTTTTAAATCACGACAAGTTAGCTAAATCAAATAATTTTTTAGGCGAAAGAATAAAAATTGAGATGCTGGAAAATTTAAGAAAAGGGAAAGTTTAGGAAACAAAACTGAATTAAAACGTTTGTATAAGTACAACCAACTTTAATTTAACTATGTCAACCATTGTAAAAATACTGGATATCCAAACTTTGACACATGATGTGAAACAATATACTGTGGAGAAGCCTGAAGGATATACGTTCATCCCTGGGCAGGCTACTGAAGTGGCAATCAACAAAGAGGAATGGAAGAATGAGTTACGACCTTTTACTTTTACCTCTTTGCCCGAAGAAGAGCATTTGGAGTTTGTAATTAAATCTTATGCGGATCATGACGGGGTCACCAATCAATTGGACCGATTGGTCAAAGGAGATGAACTCGTGTTGAATGATTCCTGGGGAGCGATCCAATACCATGGAAAAGGTGTATTTGTCGCAGGAGGGGCAGGAATTACTCCTTTTATAGCAATTATCAAAGATTTAAAAAAGAAGGGAGTCCTTGCTGGGAATAGCCTTTTCTTTGCCAATAAAACCAAAGAAGATGTGATTTTGGAGGACTATTTCAAGGATACTCTTGGGAATGATTTTATTTCAATACTTGAAAAGGAAACGGTTTCAGGCCATGAGCATGGTCGAATTGGAGCCGATTTTTTAAAAAATCATGTTAAAGATTTCTCCCAGCACTTTTATGTTTGCGGACCAGACCCAATGGTCAAAGCAATCAGTGAAACGCTTGAAAAGCTAGGTGCAAAACCGGATGCCATTACTTTTGAAAAATAAAGATTTTATTTCTCCTCTTTTTCAATAAAAGCAAATAGCAATTGCTGAACTTTAGGGTCTTTCTCTGGTGTAAGTGTGAATAATATTGCCACATCTCCATTTTCACCTTTGAGTCTAAAAATGCCTCTTAATTGATTTTGAGGTTCAATTTCAGTGACTTCCAGAATTTTGCCTGCTTGATCCAGTGCTTTGGAGATTTCACTTACACGATGCTCTCTACTTTTATCCAAAAAGAAATTTTCTGCAAAAATATCGGCTTTTAGGGCGTCTTCGCCTTGTTGAAACGTTTCGGCAACTTGAGTTTTTCTTGTCTCTAAGATGGATGAAACTGGTAATACTCGAGGATCTAATTCCAATTCATCAAATAGCATTTGCTGGATCTTTTGCAAAGGCCAAGGAGTGGTGTAGGTCAAATTGCAGAATGCCATGATGCCAATTCCGTATTCTGGGTAAAAAACATAATTGCTACCAAAGCCTGGAAGGGCTCCACCATGTGAAACCCATTTTTGACCCTCACAATTTTGATAAATACCCAAGCCGAATCCATATCCTGAGACGATTGCACAAGGTTCTTCTTTATAGTTTTTGGCATTAGAATTCAATCTAGGGAATTGAGGTGTTTGCATTTCCCGAAGCGAACTCCTTTTCAATGGTTCTCTTTCATTTTCGTTTCGGGGAGGCCAGGCAGAGAGATGAAAACTTACATACTTGCTAAAATCCTCTATGGAGGTAATTAATCCCCCCATGGATCCAAAGGCTCCATCATGAAGCATAGGTTCCAATTTCCATTTTTCATCTTCCCATCGATAGCCTATGGCTAGCTGATCGGTAGGAACCTCGTTGATTTCCCAATACGTATGAATCATGCCCAAAGGGGTTAGGATTTCCTCTTGAATGTATTGTTGATAGGGTTTTCCGGAAACTTGAGAGACTATATAACCAAGCATTGCATAACCGGTATTGCTGTATTCGTATTGGAATGAAGGAACATTGGAGAAGGAAATTCCATCACTGATCAAGTCCAACAACATTTGGTTGGATTCATCCAATTGGCGGTCTCCCCAAGGATTGTCTTCCGGAAAGCCAGCAGTCATGGTCAATAAACTCTCAATATCGATTTCAGGGGCATCTTGCGTCAGATAGGTAGTGTGTTCCATTTCAGGAATATACTTGATGACAGGATCTTTTAATGCAAGCTTTCCTTCATCCCGAAGTTTTAGAATGGCCATCGCGGTAAAGCTTTTCGTCATGGAGGCTATTCGAAAGGCAGCACTGGAACTGGCAGGTAATTGCTTTTCCAGATCCAAAACTCCTACCGCTGAGGAAAGCACTAACTCCTCGTCCACCACGATCCCATAAGCAATTCCAGGGATATGATTCTCCTTGGCATATTCTTCCATAATCACTTGAAGCTTTTCATCTAGAGTCTTGATTTTTTTAGCTCGTTGGTCATCTATAAATTCTGGCTTTTTGTACTCCAATGAAAAGAGATGCTCGATTGATGAATCAGGAACTTGAGCTTCCTTAGAAGGTGCATTGCAAGCTGAAATCAAAAGGAGTATTGAAAAGAGAGCTAAAAGATGATTTTTCATGGAATAAAGAATTGGGTACCAAAAGATAAAGTTTCGCAGCTAGAAGCCAAAGAATCCAGTTTTAATTACTTGTGGATTGTTGGGGAACTGGATGTACCATTCTTAGCTAAGACTTTTTTGACTAACGGACCTATGGTTAGGCCCTGACCTATAATGGAAAATACAACAATGATGTAGGTGATTGTAAGAAAGAGTTCCCGCTCCATTTGTGTTTCTAAAGAGAGTGCCAATGCGATGGAAATCCCACCTCTGATTCCTCCCCAGGTCATCAATAAGTTTGTTTTGGGGATAAAGTCCAATTTCTTTTCAAAGATGGCAACAGGGCCAGCCAAAGATAAAAACCGGGCAATTAAGGCAATTGGAATGGCGAGCAGCCCATAGATTAAATATTCCTCTTTGGCAGAAATAATGAGTAGTTCTAAGCCAATTAAGACGAATAAAACGGCATTTAGTAGTACGTCGATGAGCTCCCAGAATTTGTCTACATAATTATGCGTGATCTCTGACCAAGCAATTTTTGGGGATTTATTCCCTATAAAGATCCCTGCTACTACCACTGCTAAGGGTCCTGATACATGAAGCAAATGAGCCAATCCTGACAGTCCCATGACTAATGCGAGAGTTATGATTACTTCTGTTTCGTAGTGGTCTATTACTTTCATCACTTGGAAAGTGAGCCAGCCTGTGATAAGGCCTAAGGTAATTCCACCCACCACTTCTTCCAAAAAAAGCAGGCCGACTTCACTTGCAGAGACAGCGTCAATCCCTTGTTGTGCAATTTTGAAGATCACTAAAAACACGACAACGCCCACCCCATCATTGAACAGGGATTCTCCCACGATTTTAACTTCCAGTTTTTTGGGAGCATTGGCATCTTTAAGGATTCCTAAAACTGCAATGGGGTCAGTAGGAGAGATCAATGCCCCGAATAAAAGGCAATAGATATAGGATATTTCGTGTCCAAATGCTTGAAAAACAAAGTACATCATGGAGCCCACGAGAAAGGTTGACAAGACGACTCCAATGGTAGCGAAAGCGGCAATTGGAGCTTTCAAGGTTTTCAAAGCATCGAGTTTCGTATGTAAGGCGCCAGCAAATAATAGAAAGCTTAGCATGACGTCCAATAATGCAGTTTCAAAATCGATGGACTGGATCAATAATTCTGCTTCATCAATAAAAAAGTGGTTGATTTTACCTAAAGCCGTTATTCCTATGGTAAAAGCAATGGCTATAATCATCAAACCAATAGTGAAGGGTAATTTCAAAAACTTGGTATTGATAAATGCAAATACTGCCGATAAAACAATGAGAATGGTGATAATGGTAAAAATGCTCATAGAATCCTGATTTAGGTAACAGGAAATTACAAGCATTTTTTGAAAAGGTAATGAGATGTGCCTCAAAAGAACACATGCTGCTATGGTAGGTTTTATTTTTAAAGGTTACATAAATCCAAATACTAGTGGGAAAACAAAAACTACAATGCAGGCCCAAATAAAGTAGATAGGGATAAATTTGGCCACAGTCGTTCCAATGTCTTCAAGAACTGCTTTTTGACGAAGAGCTTTGCTTAGTTGGTATGCCACAAGTAATAAATGGATTAGAATAAGTAGGTTGGCTACCAATACGGTAAGTCTATTCGGAGTAAACCCCCATTCTGAGATTCGAAAGGTAATGGCAGATAAAGCGATTCCATTGACCACAATGGTGAGGCAAGAAAGAAGAAATAGTACCCAACTATCAAAAGTGATTTTCTCTATATGAGATGTTTCAGCAATGGAAAAGAAAATCAATGCCATGACTCCAATCAACAACAGATTAAAGATTAACAAAAACTCCCGGTCATTGTAAGGATCCTTTCCTGAGTAAATGATGGCGATAACATAGGCCAACAACATGATCAAAACAGCAGGGCTAAACAGTTTAGCGATGATAGGAGTGACTTTATTGACCAATTGAGGATTGGATTGAGTGAGAAAGGTGCCTAAAATAGGTATAGCAGGAAGTCCAAAAACCATCAAGTACTTTTCAAAAAAGGGTTCCAAGTTGATGCCGATCAGCTCGAATAATCCAAAAGTCATGCCCATCAACAGAGCTCCTGCAATTCCGAGCACTGCACATAAGACGGCTACTTCTCCATTGAATTTTAAGAATTCCAAACGCGGTTGGAGGCTTTTGGATTTGTTTCCAACAAAAGAAATTCCAAGCATGTACCAAAGTAGAAGAGGTAAATGAATACAAGCCAAAATCAAAGTGTCGCTTTCCGGGTTGTTGGGAAGCAGGTTGATATAAATGATGCAAATGCTGAATATCCCAGCTAAGACGCCGACGGTTTGTCTAGAGAGCTGATTTCGCCATGCAAAATAGGTGGTCAATACAGGGAAGATGATAAAACCTAGATTTCTCGGGTAAAAGAAATCAGGCGAGACTGAAATGATATCAGGTAGTTTAGCAACCAGCCCTGCAACTAGGCAAGCAATAGCTATGTAAAGCATTTCATTTTTTTGTCCCCAATAAATAGCATTGCTTTCGTAGTTTAGTCTGGCATTCCAAAATTCAGTTGCGGAATTTTGTTCAATTTTTGGAGATAGTTTGAGGAATGATTCCGTGAATAGTGACTTGTTTGACCGATAGAGTTTCTCTAAGGAAACTGGGTCATTTAGGTGGGTTAAAATCTCTTGTTCCATGGTGTGATATTTTTAGCTATAGGGTAGGAGATAGGTGTCATAAATGGATTAATTTTTTGAATTTTCATATGTTTCTAAGCAAGTATCTAATGGACTTCCATTTGTATGGATGCATTCACAAAAAGCAAATCCGACGGTTTCATTTTCTGTCCCGATAAATTGCTTTTTGCATGATTCCAGGGAATTTTGAGGCATTACCTCATGACCGAATCGCGTGAATAAGACGAAGAAAACCATGGTTAAAAGAACTCCACCAAAAAATAGAAATGGAAATTTAAGACTGTATTTTCCTGGTTTTGAAAAGCTTATCTTTTTAGAGAAGCGATTAAATGGTATGATAAACCTTAGTTTGTCATAATGCCATGCAAGGATGTAAAGATTAGCCAAAACCATCAGCGGTGAGGTAATATAGGAGCCCACAAATCTCACAGCATAGGATAAGATCCAGATATTAACAATGATTGGCAAGTATAATAATGCTCCCATTAAAACCGTCCTTGGTAAGAGAAGTAAAATCCCTGCCGTAACCTGCGCATAGCCAATAAATGTGTAATAGTAGCCAGTATGATGAAGAGCTTCCAGATAAGCCCCCATCGGGTGAATCTCAGATAAACCACTGGCAAATCGTTCGCCCAGGATTTTTACCATTCCTGCTACGATAAAGGCATACGCTAATAGAATTCGGCAAAAAAGCTGGAAAAGCCAATACCACCGGTTTTGCTTTATTTCGATATAGTACTTTTCCAAAGTGTTCTTGGGAGTGAATTCAATCATATCTTTTTGTTTAGTTAAGTTGTAGAATTCAATTCCAATCTCCCGTAAGTCTAAATGCGAATACAGCACATAACCAGATGGCGATAAAATAAAGTAGGGTGCTAAAGAGGATCGCAATGAGTTTGGGAGTTCCTTTTGGAAACCAGACAAAGCCCATTAAGTAAAAGAAGAGTGCACCAAAAATTCCTCCCAATGGAATAAAAGTCAAGGGAATTAACATCCATTTTTGAAATATATCTTCTTTGAATAGAATGATGGATCCTAGACAGGAAAGGGGGATTGCTGCCCCAATAATTCCAGCTGCCAGCATGGATTTGGCTTGTAGGCCTTTTAGAAAATCGATTTCAGTTTTCATTCGCTTAGATTTTATGAAAGTACTTTGTATTTCAAAGTGAATGGGTAAATTTTTTTAGGTTTTGTTTTCTTTGATCAAATTTTCAAGGAATTCTAAATGCTCTTCAAAGGCTTTTTTGCCTTGTAGAGTAGCGGAATAGGTAGTTAAAGGCTTTCTTCCGACGAAGGATTTATTGACGGTTATATATTCTTGCTTTTCTAGGTTTTTGAGGTGTGATGCCAAGTTCCCGTCCGTTACTTCCAGGAGTTCTTTGAAGGAATTAAAGTCGTATTCCTCATTGACCATCAAGATGGACATGACCCGCAAACGGACTACGTTTTCAAATGCTTTATCGTAATTCCCCTTCACCTTATCTTTCGTATTTATAGTACATCATAGTTCCATATATAATATGTACTACCCCAAAGCCAATTGCCCAAAGAATCAAGCCAAAGGAAGGCAAGAATGCAGAAATCACTCCCAAAATAAGTTGGCAATAGCCTAGGTATTTGATGTCGCTTAATGTGAAATGAGAAGCACTTACCAGTCCGATCCCATAAAAAATCAATGTTGCCGGAACTAACATCTCGATTTGGTCTCTCATGATCAAGGCCAAGCAAAAAATCCCTCCCATTAATACAGGGATGAATAATGCTTGTGCAAATCTTTTGCTGGCTGAGGACAAAAAAGTAAGTGCTTTTTTCTTGCTTTTATTTTGACTCATGATCCAGGCAGTTGTAATGGCGAGAACCATTACGATCAGGGCTGTGATCAATACATAATGAAGTAGACTATCATTGTATTCAGCTGATGGAGGTCCGATGGGTGAATTTGGATAATAAATCCATCCATAGGCTAATCCTGCTCCTATAAGAGCATAGGTTCCAGTTAAAATTCCAGATAGTCCACTCAAGGATAAAAAGCGGGTGCTTCGTTCCATCATGGATTTAATCTCAGCTAACTCTTGTTCTGGCTTTCTCATTTTAAAAGTACTTTGAAATACAAAGTAAATTTTAAAATTTGGATTTAAAATGGATTGTTAAATTATTTTTTTTAAAAATTAAGGAGGCCAGTTATTCAAACTGTTGCAAACGCCTTAAAACTTCCTCTTTATAGGATCGGCTAATGGTCAAGGCTTTATCGGCAATCTCTAAGTATTCGTGGGTATAAGAATGGATGGCAGAAATATTCCCTATAAAGGATCGATGGAAACGCAGAAACTGACTTTTGGGTAACTTTCCTTCAAAATTGGAAATGCTTTCCCTGACGACTAGGACACGATCTTTCAAATGAATTTTAATGTAGTCAGAATAACTTTCGACGTAGAGAATATCTGAGAAATCTATTTTTTCCATTTTCCGATCCTGACGAACAAACAGGAATTCAGGCTTCTCAGAAGTTGAAGTATCCCCATCTTTCTGTAGGGACTTCTTGACTTTTGCGACAGATTTAAGGAATCGATCAAATGGAATAGGCTTTAGTAAATAATCAGTGGCTTCCAGATTAAATCCTTCAATCGCATATTCCCGATAAGCTGTGGTGAAGATGACATGAATCTCTTTGGGAATGATTTTGGCGAAGGCCATACCGTCGATTCCAGGCATATTGATATCTAAAAATACCAGATCGATTGTATTTTGTTGCACTACATTAAAGGCCTCATTGGAATTGCTACAACAATCCACCAGATGAAGATAATCTACTTTAGAGATGAAATCCTTCAGGATATTCTGGGCTATGGGTTCGTCGTCAACAATGAGGCAGTTCATGATACCTGTGGCTTTGGTTGGGTGGTTAACAGTTTTAGCTCAACTACAAAATAACCATCTGATTTCTTGATGTTAAATGAATGGGAATCCGGGTACAATAGTTTAAGTCTTTTTTTGATATTTTGAAGACCTATTCCTGAAGAAGTCAAGGTTCTTTTTGTTACTGAATCATCGAAAGAATTCTTTACAGAAAACGCTACTTTATTTTCTTGAGTCTCAATTCTAATTTCGACAAAGGCCCCTTTCCCATGTTTGAAGCTGTTTTCCAATAAAGGAAGAAACAGCATCGGGGCAATCATCAGGTTATTTGTTTCTTCAGGAAAATTTGAAATAATCCGTAGTTTATCTCCATGTCTCAATTTTTCCAAGGCTAAATAGTCTTTCAAATGATCTATTTCATCCTGCAAGGGAACCAGCGTTTTTTGAGTTTGGTATAAAATGTAATCCAACAGATTGGACAGCTTGAGAATCAACTCAGGGGTTTCGGGACTTTTTGCAATAGCAGAGCCATAAATTGTATTGAGTGTGTTGAATAAAAAATGGGGTTGAATCTGCATTTTGAGGTAAGAAAGTTCCTCTTGCTTAAGTTGAAGTTCTCCATTAAGAATGGTGTACTGCAGTTCCTGGTTTTTCAGGTGTAGCTTGTAGCTTTCCCGATAGGCAGCGAATAAAGAAGTGACCAAAACTACGATATAAACAGCCACAATGATAAGGTAGAGATTTTTTGTCAAAGTAAATTCGGTGCCGAGCGATTCCACCGAATTGATAAAAAGGAAACCGTAAAAGGAGGATAAAGCGATCAGAAAAATAGAGATGACAATGGAATAAAAAGTATAGAGCGAAAACCAAAAGTACCGTTGCCGAAACAGATATTTCGGGATAAGATAAAAGCTGAATACGTTGACCATTCCCATGGTAACCGGAAGTAAAAAGGTTCCGAAAGTAAAAGCCGGACCAAGATCAGAAATCGTGATTCCAAAGTAAAAAGCAAAGAATACCAGCGCACCAAAACAGATGGAGATTTGCTCCAGCATTTTCTTTAGCAATTGCTTTATTACTCGATTCTTATCCATTTTTAAGTAAGACAAGGTCTTTTAAAAAATTGTATTTCCAAAGAATTTGCGACGATTGACAGGTTTTGGAAGATAAGTAACTTCAGGGAATAACCTTTTTCCAGAATCCAGTTGAATCCAGTCAAATCCCTAACCTTGCCAGTCGTTTGTCGCAAAAACCACTATCAGCCTGCGAAGTATGGTAAACTTGTGAACTCATTTAAATAAAAAAATCAATGGACACACTCACAACAATTTTAGGTCAAAACATAGTGTTTTTAAATGTTATAACTGATCGTTTTCAGGAAGGTGGTTTTCTTGGAATGACACTAGTTTTCTTATGCTTAATATTGGGAATCTTCTTTACGATAAAAGCTTTTTCAAATCTTAAAAGTAATTTACCCACTTTCACTAAGTATAAAAAGCTGATAAATCAGGTCGTTTTGCTTGGTCTGGTAATCTCTTTTCTAAATTCCCTTTTGGGATTGATTCAGGCATTTGATTCATTGGAAGCTACAGGCGGAGCTGATCCAGCTATTGTTGCTGGCGGTCTAAAAGTCACTCTGCTTTCGCCTCTTTTTGGGTTACTCGTCTTCGTTCTGGGTTATACTGCCACTTTTATACTTAGCTGGATGCGAAAAACAGACCTGGAAGAAGCTAAATAAATCAACATTCAAATTCCATAAAATCCTTTCTGATGTCATTTTTCTTCAATCAAAAAACAGTTCTTTGCCTCGCTATTTTGTTCAGCGTAATTGGTGAAGCTAAAGCTCAATATTTATCTCAGATCGGCTTAAAGGACTCTGTTTATTCAGAAGTTTTAAAAGAGTCCAGAGAGTTTTATGTACAGTTTCCAGAGGGATTTGATCCTGAAAGTGGCAAGAAATATCCCGCAGCATATATTCTCGATGGAGAGATTTTGTTGCCGGGACTGAGTGTCACGCAGAAGTTTTATTCGGGAGGTTTTATCCCCGATATGATCCTTATCGGAATTTCCAATCATCAAAATAGAACAAGGGACTTGACTCCATCTCTTGTGGAACCTAGTTGGGAACCTAATGGAGGAGCAGCTGATTTTTTAGAATTTATTTCTAAAGAATTGATCCCATATATCGAAAAAAAGTATCCGGTTACGGATTACAGGAGCTTGATAGGACATTCCTACGGGGGGCTGTTTGCTATTAATACACTGCTAAACCAACCTGAACTTTTTGAAAATTACCTGGCAGTTGACCCTAGTTTGGATTGGGATGATCAATTGATGTTAAAGCAGGCGAAAGAAGTTTTTTCGAAAGAAAGCCTGGAAGGAAAATCTCTATATGTTTCACTTAGTGGGCAGTTGCATATGCAAAAGCCCGAAATGACTATCGCTACTGTCATGCAGGACGACTCGGATTTTACACTTTTCGCCCGAAGTAATCTTGCTTTTTCGGAGTTCATCAGAGCAAAAGCAGGACAAGGTTTAGATTATGATTGGGAATTTTTTCCAAAAGATCTTCATGGCACTATTCCTCTTCCATCTATAAGGAATGGCTTGATTTCCCTGTTTGAATGGTTTCAAATGGAAAACGTTGAATTGTTCAATATACCAGAGACAACCACTTCAGAACTACTTGATTTGATCAATTATAGGGCGAAAAAGTTAGAGGCTCATTTTGGATACCCGGAACCACCTATTCCTGAAGATTTGATGAATATGTCTGGATATATGAGTTTGGATCGGGGACAATTGGAAAAAGCGAAAATGTTTTTTGAGCAGGGAATTTACTATTTCCCTAAAAGTGCCAATATGTATGACTCAATGGCGGATTATTTTATTGCTGTGGGTAACTTCGAAAGTGCTTACAACCATGTAAAAAAAGCTTATTCCTTGAGCGAGAGCGATTACCATAAAGAGCGAATGGAAGAATTGGGATTAAAAATTAATTAGTCTCTTTCTGATAATATTTTAAAAATTCGGACAAACCTAGAATTTGTAAGCGCATTTTCTGGGTTTTTTGTGGAATATTTCGATCACTTCCTGGAAATGATTTTGTCCATTTATTGCCTAAGGATTTTCTGTATATTCATGACAACTTTTAACTTCAATCCCCTTCCAATTTATGAATAGGAAATTATTTCTTTTGGTAATTTTAGTTGCTTTAATCAGCAAACAAACATACGCTCAAAATCTCATCATCAATGGAGGATGGGTGTTTGACACTTCTACCAAAACCTTTGAAAAGAATAAAGGGATATACTTGGTGAATGGGGTTTTTGGAACTGGTTCAGAGCAAATCTTAAATTGGGAAGTATTTAACTTGACCGACGAAGATTATGTATTACCCGGACTAATCGATTTGCATGCCCATTATAGAATCAGCTACAATCAAGAAGCCTATGACGATACGGTTGCCATGCCCAAGATATTTCTGGCTAATGGGGTCACCAGTACTTTTCCTGCTGGGGAAATAGAGCCCGAGAAAATGTGGGATCTACAGAAAGAAATTGATGCCAATAAGAGACCTGGTCCAAGAATCCTCCATTCTGGGCCATATTATGGAACAGCAGCTCCTGATTGGAATCCAGATTTTACAGAAAAAGATATTCGTGAACGAGTGGATTATTGGGCAAAAAGAGGAGCCTATGGTTTGAAAGCCAAAGGGATTACTCCTGAGCATTTGGCCATTCTTATCGATCAGGCTCATAAGAATAAATTAACGGTAACCGGTCATTTGGATTCTGGGTTTAGAAATTCTGTCAATCCTCAAGATGCGATTGACATGGGTATAGATCGGGTAGAGCATTTTTTAGGAGGGGATTTATTGGCTGATACTACCAATGCGTACTATAGCTTGAAACAACTGGATCCCATGGATCCGAAATTGGAGGAAATCATTCAATTGTATATTCAAAATGGGGTGTATTTCGATGCTACTTTAGGAACCTATGGAGCGATTGGTCTGGTTGATTCTCCAATTTTTTTTGATTGGGCCTATGAAAGACAATATTTCACCCCATTTACAGAGAAACTGATAGAAGGGATCAAACCATCCGATTTCAATGCCTTATGTGCAGAGATTTATCCTGTAAAACAAGGAGTCTTGAAAAGATATTATGATGCCGGAGGCTTGATAACTGTCGGTACGGATAGGCCTTTATTATTGGATAATTATCTAGGAGGTGGAATAGGAGGTTTTTTCATCCATAGGGAAATGGCAGCCATGGTGGAAGTAGGAATTCCTGCTGCGGAGGTGCTGTATTTTGCCACACAACAAAATGCAGAGGCTTTGGGAATTGAGGATCGAGCGGGAAGCATCAGTCCTGGGAAATGGGCCGACTTGATGATTACGAAAGGAAACCCGATCGAGGATATTAAGAGGACTCGATTCGTTCATACTGTCATCAAAGGGGGCAGGATCTATTCATCAGAGGAATTGAAAAATGCTGCTAAAGGGAAGTTGGGGCCAGAGAAATAAAAATATTCATCGGATCAATACCATTTTCAGCTTCTTATTCTATTTGATCGCTTTGATCACTTTTCCTCCTTTCATTACGAATTCTACACGGGATAATTCAGTAATATCGTCTAGCGGATTTTTCTTCGTAGCAATGATGTCTGCAAATTTCCCAACCTTAATACTTCCTATTTCATCCTCTTTCATCAATAATTCCGCATTTACTTTAGTTCCTGCGAGAATCGCCTGCAAAGGGGACATTCCTAATTTGACAAGTAACTCAAATTCCTTAGCTGCAAAATAGGGAGGGAATCCAACATTGTCTGAACCAATTCCCACTTTTACCCCTCGTTCAATGGCTTTTGAATACATCTTCCATGACTCCTCTCGATGCTTCAAGGTTAATTCATACATTTTGGCCTGTGCCTCACTTTCCTTCCATGTCTCCAATCCATACTCTCCGACACTAACAGTAGGAATTAAAAATGCATCATACTTCAAAAAAAGATCAATACTTTCATCATTGAGAAAGGTGCCATGTTCTATGGATCTTGCCCCAAACTGGATCGCTTTATTGATGCCTTCTGTAGCATGTGCATGAGCCATCACCGGAACACCTCTTCTTTTGGCTTCTTCCATTGCTGCTATTATTTCCTCATCACTAAACTGGACATTTTGTGGGTTATCTCCTTCGGACATAAATGCCCCAGTTACCAAAATTTTAATCCAGTCGCTTCCATATTTTATTTCCTCCCGAATAGCCTTTTGAATTTCCTCTTTACCATCTACGACTAGACCATCAGCAATAATCGATTGATCAGGAGAGAAAAAATTAATATCACCCCCACCCCCTGTCACTGATAAATAATGTCCCGCTCCGTAGATTCTTGGGCCATCAAATAAACCGTTATTTATCGCATCTCTAATTTCAAAATGTGCGTATTGGGTATCCGCATCACCTGCTATTCTTAAAGTAGTCCAACCCTCATTCAGCCAATTTTGGACTGATTTTAATCCTCTGAGCGCATTGAAAGCCGAGGACCCTTTTAAGTGATTTACTTGGTAATCGTCTCCATAAATTAAGGGATGTACATGTGCGTCTATCAATCCTGGCAGCACAGTATATGCGGAAAGATCTATCACTTCATAATCAGGTTTTATAATAGCTCTATTTCCTATTTCTACAATTCTATCCTCCTCAATGAGGATTACTGTATTGGTGAAGACTTTATCATCTTCAGCGGTAATAAGTTTACCACATATGATCGCTGTTTTTTCTTGAGCATGCAGCACAAGGGAAAACATGAGCATAAGTACGGATAAGAGGATTCGGTTTTTCATCATCAGTTTTTTTTGAGGCATGGTCAGGTTGACTATGCGCTAAATATTGGGCTTTCCTTGACCTAATTACCGCTTTTTATCCTACAATAGCCTAGCGTGAATTCTTGTAGGGGGTGGTTATTAACAAAGCCTAATCAAATAAATATACACTAAAGTCCTTGATTTGTGCTTCCCCTTTTGAGTCCAGAATTTTCAGGCGTATCTCAGACAACTCCATTTCATCAAATCGATGAATGAACTTATGGCCTATAACTGTACCTTCAAAAATGGTCTCCCAACCACTTTTGGTTTTGCCTTCCACTAAAAATTTACGAATGCGTTCTCCTTTAGAGATTTCCTCCATTAGGACCAATTGATTGATTGCTGTTCGTTTTGGTAGGTTGATGCTGAGCTTATTCCCAGAACCTGAAGTAGACCCGATTTTATTGCTAAACCTTCTTTTGATTTCATCTCCGAATTCCATTAATCGTTTGGTATCAGTATCGGGAATTAGACCTTCTGCATTGGGGGTCAGTCCTAAAATCAGACTGGTATTATGGCCTACCGAATTATAATACATATTGACAAGTTTCTCCAAGGGATATACCAAATGGTCTCTTCCCGGTTCCCAAAACCAATCATGTCCTCCATGTCCCCTCAAGGGGGCATCGCTCATGGCAGGCATATAATAGGTACCGTTGGGGTCTCCTGTTTTCAGTAATTCAAAATTATTTTTACTGATTTCCTCCCTTGCACTTTCTCCCGATCCTATCGCCGGGTAAGCAAAGGTCCCCCAACTCGGATAAGGAACAGTTCCGGATTCACTGCCTCCCCAACGCATATCTGCCCGCTGTAGGTTGTGATAAAACAAACCATTGGGTTGGTATTTTTCAAATATGGATAAAACATCTGGACCTCCTTGTTCAGGGCCATGTGCACCTCCATCAAACCAAACCATGGCCCAGTCTCCGTAATTGGTAAAAATTTCTTTGACCATACCTTCAACCATGGTGTTGTAATGCTGCTGACGATTTTTAGCAAATTCACTAGATCCTTCGATCCTAAAATCGTGGATTCCATAGAAGGAATTCCATCTGATTCCAATATAAACTCCCGCTTGGAGTCCATACTTTTCACAAGAAGCTTTAAAATCCCGGAGTAGATCGCCTTTGCCATCTTGCCATTTCAAAGCCTTCATGCTATAAGGGTTGTAATCACTTTGAAATAAAGCAAAGCCAGTTTCATGGGTAGCGGTCAAAATAGCAATTTTTACTCCCGCGTCTTTTGCGGCTTTTACCCATTGGTCTGTATCTAGTTTTTCAGGATTGAAAATGTTATAATCTGGAATAGGAGTAATTCTGTTATAAGCCTGGTTGTAAACTTTCCCATCAAACACATGGAGATCATAGTGAAAGACGGCTACCATCTCTGTATTTTGCCAGTTAAGCTGGGCCTGAGTTGGAATGGGAACTTGATCTTGCGCTTGCGAAAATGTCAAACCAAGGAAAAATAGGCAAAAGCTTAACAGGGATTTTTTTAGGGACATGTTAGGGTAATTTCTTTTAAAAGCTTAAAAAAAATGGAATGCTTTTACTTTTCAATACTTTTTAGGATAAAGTCCACCAATAGACTTGGATCTTTTAAACTATGTGGATGATGTCCAACTCCTGGTTTTGGGATCAAAGTAATTTGTCCACCAGCTTTTCGGAATTCTTCAGCTAGCAAATAGGTGTTTTCCATAAAAGGGACAACTTTGTCTGATTCCCCATAAACATGTATCACAGGAATCTTTGCTTTCGCAATTGCAACACTCTTGTATATGGGAATGCCTTTAAAATCACGAACGGAAGCAGAATCCAATCCATACGCTTCTAAACATTTTTTCCAATCATTGGGACTTCCTTGACCAGCAAATAAGCCTCCTGGCCAACTTTTGATATCGCAGACCGGAGCGTCTGCATAGATGGAATAAACTTTATCAGTATTTTCTGTGGCCCAATTATAAATAATCAGACCACCACGGCTCATGCCTTCCAAAACCACCTTCGGGTTTAGTTTGTATTCTTTTCTGCAGAATTCATAAAACTCATTCCATCGTTGCACAGCTTCTGGATTACCAAATAACCCGGCTACATCTACATAAACTACATGAAATCCTTTTTCTAATAAGGCTTGGTCCAATTGTGGCTCATGTCCCCAGAACCGAGCTCTCCAAATCCAGTTTCTGGTATCATTTGCCTCTTTGGGGAATACGATCTTTGCTGCATGGCCTTGAAATGAAAACTCCTTTACTTCATATTCTGAGAAAGCAGAATTCTGGGCAAAGCTTTGAGAAACCAAAAAGCTAAAACCAATAATCGCGATGGTTTTGATAAGGGAGTTCATAAGTTAGCTGGATTTGAGCGAATTTATAGTTCCTCTTTAGGAATGGCCATGGTGTGGTTTCCTATCAAGTAGCATTTCCCACCAATTTCCACATAAGTTCTCATAAAATGATAGGTAGTGGGTTGAGGTCCTCGATCTACCACAGTAATCCCCGTGACCACCGCAGTATTACCGGAAATAGCCACTTTTACATCTCGTTGGGACCTTGAACGGGTATTTGAAGTTCCTGCTGCTTTCTGTTTTTTGGCCCGTTCAACTACCGACCATTTAGAATCCACCATGGTACCATGATTATGTACCCAGACAAACTCCTCTCCCAAAGTAGTTTCAAAAAAATCAGGGTTGGGATGCAAATTTGCCTCTTCCCATTTTGAATCAAGTAATTTGATGCTTTCTGCTGTCATACAGGTAGTTTGAGCGGAAGCGATGTAATAGGAGGAAAATACGAGTAGGAATAAAAGAATACTGGCTCTCATTTGGATTGGGTTATGGGCTATAAAACTAGTTAAAGGTTTTAGTGAAATGATTAAGAATAGGATAGGCTCTAAAATGATTTGACTATTCCCAATCCAAATAATTTCTCCAATTATGCTGTTCCTTGAAGCCCAGTACTTCTTTGATTTTTCGATTTGAAAATAAGGCTTCATGCTCTTCCAATTCACGGGTGATAGGTACTCCTGGAAAGAATTGTTCAGCCAGTTTTTTACTAGGAATCACTGCTCCGTTATGGTCATTTCCTGCATTGAAGACTTGGTATCCTAACCCATTTTTCTTCAAACATAAGTCCACAATTTGCCCCAAATCTCTGGCATCGATATAGCAAAATGCATTCCTACGTCTGACCTCAGGATTTTCTAAATAGTGAGGGAATAATTCGACATATTCATGAGGCTCAATTACATTCCCGATACGAAGGGCATAAATGTCATAACCTGATCTTCGCTGGAAGGTCCGAGCCGTTTTTTCATTAACTACTTTGGATAAGCCATAACTATCCATAGGATCCACATCATAGTCTTCCTCCAGTGGTAAAGATTTAGGGTCGGTTTTCCCATCAGAAAAACAAATCCCATAGGTGGTTTCCGAAGATGCGATGATGATCTTTTTTATTCCCAACTTCACTGCCGCCTCAATCACATTGTAAGTGCCTATGGAATTTACTCGGAAAGTTTCATTGTCGGGATTGATCAAAATTCTGGGGACTGCAGCAAAGTGAACCACTGCATCAAACTTGGGCGTCCCATTACCTATTTCCAGTTCGCCTAGATTGGAATAGGAGGACATGGCATTGAACATTTGTCCCGAATCGGTGATATCGGCTATCAAATTGTCCACTTTGGGGTGATTCAAAGGTTTCAAGTCTACATTCATGACCTGATGCCCCTGGTCCAATAAGTAGGGGATGACGTGTTTTCCAGCTTTTCCTGAACCTCCTGTAAAGAATATTCGCATGTTGAGATTGGGGTTTATTGTGAAAATGAAATGAGGATCATTCAAAGTAAAAAACCTTGAATGATCCTTTAGGACTTAATTATCAACTGTTAATCGATGGTCTTTTTTAAGGCCTTTATTGATTTTGGGAACAGTAGTTTTAATGACTTGATCCCGTTCCTCTTTCAATTTAGGTTTCATGGAGTTATAATACTCAAATTGTGCTTTTTGATCCGAAGTCCATGGACCTATGTAATTATCAATCTGAGAATAGAGTGTTCTGATACGGCTGTTTAATTCCCCATATTTTCTGATAATTTCTTTCAATGGAGCTGCATCATCCTGATCGTATGAAATGTTATCTTCCTCAAGTTTTTCTAACTGTTCCTCTAATTTTTGAATCGGAGCTCTATCTTGTGCTACTTCCGAACTCAGAGCAAGGATCTTTTTGAGAGAGGCAGTCCATTCTTTTCTTACTCCAAGTGGAATATCAAGTCTAGGGTCATCATTCACCCTAAAATTCTCTTCAAAGATTTCACCATTGACTTCTAGCTTAGCAGTGTACAATCCTGGAATTACATAAGGTCCATTCATTCTAGATCTACCAGATCCAGGAGCACCATATTCATACCTCAAATCCCACATTATACGATGAATTCCGGGTTTATTCTTAGTTTTTACTTCATTCACATAATCACCATTGCTATCATAAATCTTCAAGCTGATGGCATCTTTTGCTACAGAATCTTGGAGGTAATAATCAATTACTGCCCCGAAGTCAGGGTTTTCACCACGATAATACATATCTCCTGTATGTGCCCCGTCATTGGAGTAATTGATGATAGATGCATCTTCAATTGTGAATAATTCTGCTGATTGCTGAAGAACTTCTGGAGTCAATTCCTGTAAGGCATTCACATGATCCAAAATCCAAACCCCACGTCCATGGGTTCCCAAAACCAAGTCATTGTCTCTAGGGTGAATGACCAGATCATTGAAAGGAAGTGTAGGCATATTGCTTTTCAATTCTACCCAGTGCTTTCCTGCATCAATGCTGATAAATAAACCGAATTCAGTTCCTAAGTACAATAAATCTGGATTCTTAGGATCCTCTCTTAAGGTTCTCGCAACGCGATTGGCTGGTAAATCACCTGCTACAGATTCCCAGGTTTTTCCATAATCTTCCGTGCGATAGATGTAATTGCTATAATCATCATTTCTATAATTATTGATCGCTACATAAGCCCTTCCTGCTTGGTGTACCGAAGGTTCAAATGTATTGATCCAAGTTTCCTTTGGTAAACCTTCTAAGGCGCTACTTACATCATTCCAGGTTTTTCCGCCATCCCATGAAACCTGCAATAAACCATCATCGGTACCGGCGTATAGCATTCCTGGGGTGTGCAAATCTTCAGCAATGGCAGTAAGGGTAGGGTAATAAGGGATGCCATCATCCAAAGATGCGGTATGCTCATCTGGTCGTTGTCCCATGATCAATAGTTCACGACGATTTACCTTAGTCGTTAAATCCCCTAAAGCAGCCCAACTAGCTCCATTGTCGGTGCTTTTCCATAATACATTGGTGCCCGCATAAATGGTGTTGGGGTCATGGTTTGATAGAAAGAAAGGTCCATCCCAATTGCCGGGAGCCATTGCGTTTCCTAATTCAGGTTCGGGAAGTCCCGGGCCCCAAGCATCCCAGTTTCTTCTGGCACCAATTCTGCCTTTTGGGTCCCCGGGGCGAATGTCTTGACGTTGTCCATTTTTCATATTGAGTCGGGATAGACCCAAATATTGAGATTCGGTGTACACTACATCCGGATCGTTTTGATCCACCAAGTTGAGGAAGCCATCGCCTCCTCCTAATCTTTTCCAATCCTCATTGAGTATTCCATCTCTGCGGTAAGTTTCACTTGGTCCTACCCAGCTTCCATTGTCTTGTAATCCTCCATAAACGTTGTATGGAACCGCATTATCCACGGATATTCTATAGTATTGACTGACCGGAAGATTGTTGATAAAAAGCCATTTGAGTCCACGGTCGTACGAAATCCCTATACCTCCGTCATCGCCTTTGATGACATGTCTGGAATCCTTGGGGTTTACCCACAAAATCCGATCATCTCCGTGTAGGGATTGACGCGGTGCGGTAAAGGTTCTTCCGCTATCACTGGAATAGCTGTACTGGTTCATCATATAGATGCGGGATTCATCACTTGGATCCACCAAAGGCTGGGAAGCATACATGGGTCTCGGGTTCCAGTCGCTCATCAACTCCCAACTTTCTCCTTTGTCCTTGCTTCTGTAAATCCCGGCTCTTCGTTCATTGTATGCAGTGGAGGCATTGTATTGAAAACCTTGTTCCAATGATATAAATACAACCTCTGGATTTTTGCGATATATCGAAATTCCAATTCTTCCATAATCTCCCTCTGGAAGACCATTGCTTAGTTTTTTCCAGGTTTTACCTCCATCGATGGATTTATGAATTCCACTTCCGGGTCCTCCTCCATGAAAACCATAAGGCTTTCTCATTCTCTGGTAGGTAGCCGCATAAAGAATATTGGGGTCTGATGGGTCCATAGCCACATCGACTACGCCTGTTTCCTCATCCACATAAATCAATCGTTCCCAGGTTTTCCCACTGTCACTGGTTTTGTAAAGTCCTCTTTCTTCATTAGGACCCCACAAATGTCCCATGGCAGCCACATAGGCCACGGCAGTGTCAGTAGGATGAAGTACGATCCTTCCGATATGGTGAGAGTCTTTCAATCCCACGTTTTTCCAGGTTTTTCCTCCGTCATGAGAAAAGTAAACCCCATCTCCCCAGGAATTACTTTGTCTATTGGCTCTTTCTCCAGTTCCTACCCAAAGGATGTTGGGATGTGCTTGATTCAAAGCGATTGCTCCAATGGAATGGGTGTTTTCTTTTTCAAATACCGGTTCGAATGAAATTCCATTGTCGCTGGTTTTCCAGATTCCACCAGTAGCAGTGGCAGCATAAAAAGTGTAAGGATCTGATTCCAGTACTGCCAAGTCTACGATTCTACCACTCATGGTGGCAGGACCTATATTTCTTAAGGGCAGTCCATCTAATAATTGACTGGTTAACTGCTGGCTAAAGACAGAAAATGAGAGGCTCATGCAGAGCAAGAGCAATAAGGATTTGGTTTTCATAAGGGTGGTTTTCTTTATCAACTTGAATTTAATCAGATGTGGGGAGTCTACCATCCAATTTTTGAGGAATGGTGGAGAGTTGATAGGGAAGTAATGAAAAAATAACCCAATAAAGAATTGTGAATTTTAGATTTAATATAGAGGTAAAGTGGAATTATATGTTCCACTTTACCTCATTTGTTATCTTTAAAATCAATAAATCAGCGCTGCAACTCTTCCATTTCGGCAAGTGCATGATCGAGCTTATCTAGGATTTTGCCATAGATGGCTCTCACATCTTCCTTATGAATCACCTTACTGAACGCACTCATGATACCTGCTCCAATAAAGATGGCCAAAGTAGTATAAGTATGGAGGCCGAAAATCAAATCTGAAGTACTTTCAGCTACTTTTTCGCGCATGGGTGAAAAGATGTCGGAGTACCAAATCCCAAAATAAAAGAGCAAGATTAACGCTGGATATACGAATCGATACATGTTGCCATAGCGCTCTGTAGAGCGGTCGATCCATTCTTTGAAGGATTTTAAAAAAGCATAACTGCTTTGCCCCTTATCTAGCTTTTCCAAGGATTTTAATTCTTGGTATGCCGTATAGGCTACATAAAGCATCATTACCAACATGAGGCTACCAGCCACGAGCGCACCCGCCAATACTGCTCCGATAAATAAGAGGGAGGACCCAATGATAATTCCCCAAATATTGATTTTGAACATTTTCTCAAATTTTTCAATCAGATGTATGGACTTCCTATTGTAAATGTCATTGACTTTAGGAGCTATCAGCGCATCACTTTTTAGAAATCCTTGTTTCCAGGTAGTTTCAATTGATTTTTCCATCTAATAATTTTTTTAAGCGTTCTTTAATACGTTTGATTTTTACCCCGATATGATTTGGGTTGGTTCCCATGATGTCTGCGATTTCCTGATAGGATTTTTCTTCCAGGTATAGTAAAATTATTCCTCTGTCTACCTCGGATAATTTTCTGATGGCCTGGAAAAGTTGTTCCAATGACTCGTCTGAAAATGCCTTTGAATCTTCTGATAGCTCCTCAGGTATGAATTCTGAACCGGTATGCTGAGGGGTATTTTTCTTTTTCTTGAGTAAAGTCATACTCACATTCAGCGACAATCGGTACACCCAAGTAGACCATTCTGATTGACCTTGGAAGTTGTGTCTGCTTTTCCAAATTTGTAAACACACTTCCTGATAGTAGTCTTCGAAATCTTCCTGCGTATCCGTATATGCCCTGCAGATCTTGATGATAATCGGGGCATAGGGTAAAATTGATGCTGAATAAAAATCGCTACTCACTGGCTTTTTCTTAGTTAGTGGCTCAAATCATAATTTATTACACCTCATTGGATATTTTTTCAAAAAATGTGATTTATCACTTATTGGTGATGTTGGGGAAAGGGAATGACTTGGATATAATATGGGAAGGTTAGAGGAGGTATAATGAAGAAAGCCCCTCCTTTCTGATTTTATAGAAATAAAAAAGATTAATCTTTCAAGGTGAGGGAACCCAATCGCTCGCCCATCAAGAGATGTTCATAGCCTGCTCCATTACCCATTTGGGGTGCATCTAAGGTGAATTGGACGAATTCCTGAAATAACATCACAAAGTCTGAACCCCCAAATTGGAAATATCCCAAAGGATCACCCTTTTGGACACGGGACCCTTTTTTTACGGTATCTTCAAAATTAACCGAACCGATGGTAGCCATGCCCACTGGGATCAATGCCACCAATCCAAATTCTTCTGTGTCTAAAATGACACAGCCTCTGGTTTCCAAAATCTGCCAATCTATGCCAGTAGGATCATAGGCATAACGTTGGTTGGCAGGATCCCATTCCAGAAGCCCACCCGCTACCCCTAAACCAGGTATCAGTTTAACCTCTTTGATCACCCCACTTAAAGGGAAATGATAGCGATGGTAATCATTGATTGCCAGAAAAGAGTGTAAAAAAGTGCCATTTTTAAAGGCATTTGCATACTCGCTTTCTTCTCCAATAAGCTTGTAAACAGAACGGAAAGTAGCAGATTTGACAGGAACTCCCGCTTTGGCAACAAGAACCGAACTACTGTCTATTTCCCAAGTTCCAATCGGTCTGGAATCAGCAAAAGAAGTAACAATCTGATTATCCTCGGGAGAAGTAATGGGCCTCTCTTCTGGAGATTGGAGCTTTCTTGCAAAGAAATCATTAAAAGAATGCCAATGGGATGGGGCTTCATACCAGGAAGTGTTTAGCCCAAACAGACTGTCAGCTTTGGCAAGTTGGTAATAGGATTCGTTCCAGGATTCTTCGGATGAAAGGTATTTTCCCCATTCCTTGTTGAATTTTGTCAACCAGGATACAAAGGGTTCTGAAAATTGGATGGTATTGTTATAAAGCCCTTTGCCTTCCAGTTCTGGAAGAGGTTGGTTGATCAGAAAGTAGAAGTACCGGAGGCTCTTGCTGATGTCGGAATAAACTTCAATGCTGTCCTTTTGTTCATATAGGCTCCAGGGCATCCCTTTTTCTGTTTTGGAAACAAATTCCAGGTATTGTTCTAAAGATTGCACAGGATTGGTCTTTGGGTCTGGATTGGTAATTTTTGCTCGTTCAATGGACTGCTCCAAAAGCTTCTGTACCTCAGGCTCCGTCTTCATTAAACTGATCAGTTCCACCGTCATGGGATGGTAATCCACCTGGTTGGCTGCATCACTACAGCTAAAGCAACATCCGATAAGCAGAAAAATACTAAAAAAATAGTGATGCTTTTCCATATTGTTAGAAAAATGATTCTTTCTAAATTACTAAAAAGCTTGAAATAATACTATTTCAAAACTCTACTTTTGAAAGTGTTTTTAGATGGGATTTATTGATTTTTTGTTCTTCTGTTTACTCTTGTTCTACCACACCAAAAAGCCTGTAATCGGTAAGGAAGCTCCAATCAAGGAAGCTAAATAAGCAAGAATTCTCCCTGTAAGACCCCAGACACTTCCAATATGGAAGTCATAGACCAACCCATTGGTTTTGCTGTTCTATTTGGGCATTGTGTAGGATAAACTTCTGCACGCTTTCATTTTCTCGACCCACTGGTTTGTAAAAAAAGGATCCAGTTTTACCTCTGCATGTTGATAGATTTGATCACTGATTTTCGAGGTGATCAAAGAAGCTCCGAAAGCATCCGCTAAACCTTGGGCGTATGTGGATTCATTGGGATGCGGCAATAGTCTTCATTACTTCCAATAGCCAAGTAATCGGTTAGTACCTCGTATATCAGGTCATGGGTTTGGCCAAGAGCGACCGTAAACATAGAGGTCAGCCGGATCGGTTTTCCCAGGAAATCAGGCATATTTCCAGAGGCTAAAGCTTTGAAAATTTCCTCTTCTCGTTCTTCTAATTCCAAAGGGATCATTTGCTGCATAAATTCCAAACCAGTCTCTGTATCTGGATTTCTTTCCGGAATCTGTACTGGGGTGATCTTACTTTGAGCTATTGAAAAGAGTGGAAAAAGAATTAAAAAGGAAAGCATAATTGAAACATGTGAAAAAAAGCAAGGATTGTTCCCCTGGTTTTAAGCATAAGGATTATGAATGTTAAAGCATGCAATTTTTTATCGGACATTTGCATCCATTCGAATTTCAAATCCGTTAAGGCAGATGACCTGTTATCTGAGATACACCTAATAGGGAGGATGCAAAAGCAAAATCAAGATAAACCCTCCTTCAATTTGGGGATTCTAAGTAAAAGTCTCTTTATACTAATCACCATCAATGCGGCCTCATTTGCCAACTTCTCCTATTTTTCAATGTTTATAGATCTATTTATTTCCATGCTGTGGAGCGTATCTCCTTTTGGAGAAGCCAAATTCGGAATTCCTTATGCCTTACTCAACGGGGTGAATATTTACCTGACTTTTGTTTGCTGTTTTGTAGCAAATATTCTAGTCTTTCCGGTGATGAACTTTTTTCTCCAGGTAGTCAACCGATACCTGCTTAAATGGTACCATTATAAAAAAGCTGCTATTTTTGTGGGTCGCCGTACCAAAGCAGGGGCAGGTGAAAATGTGAAGAAATATGGGTTTTGGGGTTTGATGGTTTTTGTTTCTATTCCCTTTCCCGGTACCGGAGTATACGCCGGTACGATTGCCAGTTTTCTTTTTGGACTGGATAGGAGAAAGGCTTTTTTCGCCAACGCAGCAGGGATTTTTATTTCCTGTGTGATTGTTTGGATTACTACCCTTGCAGCGATGAATGGGTTTAAGGCTTAGGACACTCCAATATTCAATAGCTCAATCCCACAGGATTTATCCTTTATGCTCAGTCCCCAATGGCCTCAGAAGGACGAGATGTAAAATTTTTAAAAATTAGCAAATGAGAAACTTCAGGATTTCAAACCCTAAAGAGCGAAAACTGAAAGTGAATTATACATTCATCGGAAACAAATAGCAGAACTAAATTTATAAAAGAATCCAGACCGGATCCTTTTTTTGCATTGAAATTAAGTCTGCTAATCTTCTTGAAAGCTTGATGTCTTATACCGGGACGGGCATGGAGACCACCACGGGTAAAAGAACGCTGTGCTTTTCGATAGCTACTTTTTGCATGACTTCGGGATCTCCCAAAACTTCCTGCATCTTAGCTAAATCGGTCACTTCTGCCACCAAAACAATGGAATTGGGATCATCTGTGTCCTGAAACGTCTGAAAGCTGGTTCCGAATTTGGAGAAAATCTCTACTCGGTCTTGATGACCTTTCATCCAGGTGTCAAAATCGCCTACTTTATGGCGCATTACTACTGTTGGCATGGGTTATTGGATTAAAAATGATTCCTACTCGTTTGGCTTTTCGGATTTCGCCCCCTGGTTAATCAGGCAGGGATTGGTCTGGTGGTGAAAAGAAATCTCGCTCCAGTTTCCATAAGTTACCCATTCTGCTAGAAAGAAGCTAAAATTAAATTATTGGTAATCAATAATTTGAAAGAGATAGAAAAGCAGGGGTTGAAGTTTTTGTATAATGTTGAACAAGTTTTCAATCCACTTCAGGATTACAAATCCTGAAGAGAAGGTTGAATTTTGGAGGAACTCCCTTAAACTAACCGATTTGAAGGAGAGTTTAGGCAGAAGGCTTTTTTCTTCAGACAGTAGTATTTTTGAGACCAAAAGGACTTATACCTAAAATCCCCCGACATTTTTTCTTTTGAAAATGATAGAATCTATCTTGGGGTAGTCAAACTCAAAATCATGAAGAAATTACTTTTGTTCAGCCTACTATTATTTGCCTTTTTAACGCTGCAGGCACAGCAAAAAGCCTGGATGCTTGGGCCTTTTGTTAGACCTGTTGACGCAAAACCTATCATTGCGCCACAGTCTACCACCACTTTCCAAGATCCTATGACTGGGAAAACAGTTGCCTGGGAATCTATGGCAACGTTTAACCCAGCTGCTGTGGTAAAAGGCAATCAGATAATGGTGCTCTATCGTGCCGAGGAGAAACTCGGGGAAAAAGAAATCGGTGGACATACCTCCAGAATAGGTTTGGCTAAATCGGATGATGGCCTTTCTTTCAAGAGGGAACCAGAACCTATTTTTTATCCGAAAGAGGATATGCAAAAAGAATTTGAATGGACAGGAGGGACGGAAGATCCTCGGATTGTCGAAACAGAAGAAGGCTTGTTTGTCTTGACCTATACCCAGTGGAATAGAGATGTGCCGAGACTTGCAGTGGCCACTTCCAAAGATCTCAGGACATGGGAAAAGCATGGGCCCATTTTTAAAGATTGGAAAGATGGAAAGTACCATTTTACCGAATCAAAATCAGGGGCAATCGTTACTGAAATCAAAAATGGCAAGCTCTATGCAGCTAAAATTGATGGGAAGTATTGGATGTATTATGGAGTACCTCATATTTGGCAGGCCACATCCGAGGATTTGATCCATTGGCAACCGGTAGAGAATCACGAAGGAAACCGTGTGCCGGTTTTAAGTCCAAGGCCAGGGTACTTTGATTCGTGGTTGGTAGAAGCAGGTCCGCCTCCTGTCTTGACAAAGGATGGAATTGTAGTGCTATACAATGCAGGAAATTCACAGCAGGTAGGAGTAAAAAATCTTGGCAACCGGGTTTATACAGGAGGACAGGCGCTTTTCTCCGCTACCGAACCTTGGAAATTATTGGATCGGGTGGAGGAACCTTTTATCCAACCTACATTGCCATTTGAAAAGTCAGGTCAATATCCTGAGGGGACCACATTTTTGGAAGGCTTGGTTTATTTTCAGAACCTGTGGTTTCTGTATTATGGCACAGCAGATAGTATGGTAGGAGTGGTTTCCTGGTCTGAGAAAAATTAATCGATTTTAGATATTATAGCTATAAATAAAAGGACCGAAATCCTCATGATTATAAACCCATTCAGTCTCATTGATATAGGATTCAGAATATGTTGAATCGACTTCAATTGACCACCAATTTCCTAAAATCCCGATTGAACTCACTTTCTTGGAACAGCCAATCGAAGTAAAAAATAATAAGACTATTGGATCCAATAAAAAGATCTTTTCTTTCTCAAAATAAAACTTTTATGTGAGCCCTTTTTCAAATTAAATCTAAAGAGAAGAGAAATCCACCATGGGTATTATTTGAATTTTTTAGACAATCCATTGATGGCATTGAGTCAATTTTTTAAAATAAGGCAAATTTAAAAAACCGAATTTATTTCGCCACAAACCAATCCATCCCATCAGGATTCTCAAAGCCAGGTATTTCTTTCATCACGGTCATGGTATTGGTGTCGATGACTACTAATTTATTTCCGGCGCTTACTGCATAGTATGCCCGTGGTCGAACGGGATCGATGAGTATGCCCTCACCACCGGCACCTACGTCAATTTGTTTTACTTCTTTTCTTGTGGCCACATCCCAGACACGCAGCTCCGTGCCCTGCAGCTCATTCATCAAAACGTATTTTCCGTCTTTCGTAAACTTGATACGGTTGTTCAATCCCCCTTCAAATGAAATTGTATCGACCAATTTCATTTCCTGAACATTGATGATGGATAATTTCTTCGCATGCATGTGAAGCACCCAGAACTCCGTACCATCGGGTGAAAGTGCCATGCCTTCCATTCGGGTGTCACCGGGAAAATTATGGAATACAAAATTCTTCCGACCTCGATCATTGGTTACCCGATCAATAATAGAAATCACTTGGCCATTGCTGCTGGCAGTGAAAATGCGATTTTCGTCAGGAGTGACGATGAGCATATGTGAACCACCGGGGAGGCCAATGACCTCATCAAAAGTTTTAGAGGTCGGATCATAACGCGAAATCAGGCGATTGGTCTCATGGCCTATGTAGAGATGATTGCCTGCGAAGGTAATCGCATGCCGGTTTCCAAATGCACTGATATCAATGGGTTCCATTCTCTTTTGCTCAATCATATCCACTACTGTGATTCCTGGAAGATTCGAGCCGATGTATACATATCTCCCGTCGGTTGCCAGTTCGTGTAGATTTCCTCCTGCCGGAATACGAGCGACCACTTCCAATGTTTCCGGATCGATAATCACCAGTCGGCCTGCATCCTTCTCACCTAAAAGCAAAGCTTCTTTGGGAGTGGGGCCGAAGCTCACTACTGGTGAATCCGGATCAACGGCCTTGCTTTGCCTTTGTGCAAGTAAGGGTTGTACCTCAAACAGAAGAAGCGAAATCAGGACTAGTAATAAACAGCTTGAGTTTTTCATAACTGGAATTTGGATATGAGTAGTTATAAAAACCTGCTCTTAAGCTCGTCCTGTGCTGTCTTGAAGGTTCCGTTCTTTTTTTGTTGATTCTCTGGTTCATTGGGATAAGATGGTGTAGTTAAAACTACACCTAGTGGGGAAAGTGTAGGAGTAATCTCAGCTACTTGAGGGGGGCTTGCTCTTCGAGATTTGTAATCTCGAAGCCTTATCTGAAGATTTATAATCTTCTAAAATTATATGTTTTTCTTTTTACGAGGATTGAAAATCCAATGAAATTGGTTCAGGATTACAAATCCTGAACAGCGGAATTTCAAATTCTTTTGGATGGGAAGATGAAGTTTTAAACTAGACCTATAGGAATGGGATTGTAACGGGACATCATAGCAGGTTGGTTCTTCTCCTTCCTCCCTCGGCGAAAAGGAGCAATCACGATAAAATGGTAGGATTGCCGTCAGCCAAGTATTGAGAGTTAGAAGGCAATGCCGATTAATATTTTGGGATTGCTGCCTCATCCAGTATCTTTGTTCCCTTAACCATAAAACCGATCAATAGTGGCAAATAAAACTGTAAAAGTGGGCTTGGTCCAGTTGAGCTGTTCTGCTGATGTGGCAGCGAATCTCGAAAAAACCATTGTCGGAGTTCGCCAAGCGGCTGCCCAAGGCGCACAAGTGGTGGTCCTTCAGGAGCTGTTCCGTTCCCTATATTTTTGTGATGTAGAAGATTATGAAAACTTCAAGTTGGCCGAAGCCATCCCAGGTCCCTCTACGGATACCTTTGGTGCCTTGGCAAAAGAACTTGGAGTGGTCATTGTTGCATCCCTTTTTGAGAAAAGAGCAGAAGGCTTGTACCATAACACCACAGCAGTTTTGGATGCGGACGGTACCTATCTTGGGAAGTACCGAAAAATGCATATTCCAGATGATCCGGGCTATTTTGAGAAGTTTTACTTCACCCCTGGAGATCTGGGTTATAAAGTATTCAATACCAAGTTCGGGAATATTGGAGTCTTGATCTGTTGGGATCAGTGGTATCCAGAAGCAGCAAGAATTACGGCTTTGAAAGGAGCGGATTTCTTAGTGTATCCTACCGCGATTGGTTGGCATAAGGATCAGGATGGCCTGACCAATGACGAACAATACGGTGCTTGGCAGACGATTCAGCGTTCCCATGCAGTGGCCAATGGGATTCCGGTAGTATCTGTGAACCGTTGTGGGATCGAAGGAGATATGAAATTTTGGGGAGGATCTTTCGTTTCCAATCCTTTTGGAAGAGTGATCTTCAAAGCTAGCCACGAAGAGGAGCAAATACACGTAGAGGAACTTGATTTTGCAAGTTCTGACCGATACAGAACGCACTGGCCTTTCTTGAGAGATCGAAGAATTGATTCTTATCAGCCGATTACCAAACGATTCCTGGACGAAGAATAGGACCTCATGGCAAACATTTTTGAATTAGCGAAAACCGGAGAAATGACTCCTGCGGAACTGGGGTATTATTTTCCAGCTGAATTCGCACCCCATACTGCTACATGGTTGAGTTGGCCGCATAAGGAGGAATCCTGGCCGGGCAAAATCCATACGATTTATCCAGCCTATTGCGAGTTTATCAAGATCGTCGCGAAAGGGGAGATTGTGAATATCAATGTGGCAGATGAAGCCATGAAGGCTTTTGCTGTAGCTCAGCTGGAACAAGCTGGTGCGGACCTAAGCAAAATCAAATTTCATTTTTTTCCAACCAACGATGCTTGGTGTCGTGATCATGGACCAGCATTTCTGATCAATCCCGATGCGGAAGAGAAGAAAGCTTTGGTGAAATGGAATTACAATGCTTGGGGAAATAAATATCCACCGCATGACTTGGACAACCAGATTCCTTATCGCATTGCAGAGCACTTAGGGATTCCTTGTTTTACACCTGGAATCGTCATGGAGGGAGGTTCTGTGGAGTTCAATGGCAAAGGAACGCTTTTGACTTCTAGAGCTTGTCTCTTAAATGAGAATAGAAACCCACACCTGATTCAGTCTCAGATTGAGAAATACTTATGTGACTATTACGGAGTCAGTCATATCCTATGGGTAGGAGATGGGATTGTGGGAGATGATACCGATGGGCATATCGATGACATTACTCGCTTTGTGAATAACGATACCGTCGTGACCGTGGTGGAAGAAAATAAGTTGGATGAAAACCACTTGTTGCTCGAGGAGAATCTACAGGAGTTGAAGCAAATGCGTTTGGAAGATGGCAAACAATTGAATATTGTGGAGTTGCCGATGCCGGAAGCAAAGTACTACGAAGACCAGCGATTGCCTGCTTCCTATGCGAATTTCTACATCGCCAATGAAGCGGTGGTTGTACCGACTTTCCGTGATAAAAATGACCAAAAAGCATTGGATATTTTGGGTGATTGCTTCAAAGATCGTAAGGTAGTAGGAGTGGATTCACTGGATATCATCTGGGGCTTGGGTAGTTTCCATTGCCTGAGTCAGCAGGAACCGGCTGTTTAGTAGGCAGTGGTCAGTAACAGTGGGCAGTCACAGTAAACAGCCTCAGTTGGGAGTGTCTGAATTGTGAAACACGCATTAACTCCCCCTTTAAGTAGTTTCTTATTGGATGCTAATTTTAATCAAAGAGGGCTAGGGGGATTTGGGAATTTAGTATTAAGCCGGTAGTACCAGTGAGCAGTAATGAAAAGAACTGTTAGATTTCTTCTTAAATTCTTATAAAGTGCCATAGGTACGAAGTAACCATTGCGATCCCGATATCAGTGCCATCGCCACGATACCTAAATCTGAAATCAAACTGTCTTCGTCCTCCAGCGACATCTTAAAAATTCTAAAGGCAATGGTGGGCTGGAGGGAAATGGAATGATTATTTTTTACCAGGCATTCTATCCTTCGTTCCTCAGGATTTCATACCTGGCTATAGATATTAGACCCTTACAGGGTCAGTAAACTGCTAGACATTATCTGAACCTAGAAACCATTTTCAGCTTTCTGACTTTAGCCTTCTGATTTTTTCAACAACTATAAAAGTTATCTGCAAACTGCTACTGAATACTGACCACTGTATCAATGCCGGATCACCTTTCCATCTTCCATTTCGATGATGCGATCAGTGCCGGATGCGAATTCGGTATCGTGGGTGACGATCAGCATGGTCTGTCCGAATTCCTGAGCCAATTCCTTGAACTTGTTATACACAATGTCAGAGTTCTTTTTGTCCAGGTTTCCAGTAGGTTCATCTCCCATGATCAATAAGGGATCGTTGATTAAGGCCCTGGCAATGGCAACCCGCTGCTTTTGACCACCAGAAAGTTGGTAGGCTTTTTTCAAAGCATGATCCTCCATATCAAAAATCTTGAGCTTTTCCATAGCCCGGTGTTCCAGTTCTTGTCGGGAATATTTCCCAAGTTTCAATCCCGGAATCATAATGTTCTCCAATACAGAGAATTCATTGAGCAGGTAGTGAAACTGGAATACAAAACCGATTTTTTCATTTCTAAGCTTGGCTAGGTAGTTGGCAGGTTTTCCGGATATCAACTCCTGATCCATCCATAATTTCCCATCAAATGCCGTGTCCATGGTGGATAAAATATAAAGGAGCGTAGACTTCCCACAACCGGATTTACCTACCACCGAGACAAACTCTCCCCGATTGATTCGAAAGGTTACCTTCTTTAGGACCTGGGTTTTAACCGGGTTATAGAAATATTTGTCTATGTCTTTCGCTTCTAAAACGCTTTTCTTTTCCAGACTCATTTTCCTCTGATAATATCTACTGGATCCACACCACTGGCTTTTCTGGCTGGGAAATAGCCGGCGAAATAAGTGGTAACTACACTGAAAATCCCACCGATTAAATAGTATTTCACATTAAAATCTACCGGAAAAGTTTTGATGGTAGGCAATGCTTCTGTTTCAAAGGGGATTCGTTCTATGCCCAAACAGGCTAGAAAGCCTAAAATCAAGCCAATACTTCCCCCAACCACTCCGATGACCAAGGCAATGCTTATAAAAATCCTCTTTACATCTTGGGAATTGAAACCAATTGCTTTTAGGATGGCGATGGTGTCCAATTTCTCATAAATCATCATGTTGAGAATATTGTAAATTCCAAAGCCAGAAACTACTAGAAGTGTAATTCCTACTGCATAACTGATCAGAGTTCGGATGTAGGTTCCGGTTTCAAACTGTGCGTTGACCGTTTGAATATCGTCCGCATCAATTCCGAAAATTTCCCTGTATTCTTTTGCCATGGAAGGAGCTAGGTCTAAATCCGTAAGTTTGATTTGAATGTCTGTAATGTAGGAGGATGGTTCGCCTAGCATCTTTTGCACCGTAGAAATACTGGCAAAACTATTGGCGTTGTCATAATCTCCTAGTCCGGATTGGTAATAGCCCACCACTTTCAATTGGATTTTATTTCCATTGGCGGTGGTGGCCTGGATTACATCTCCAATATCTGCTAACATCCGATCGGCTGCTCCTTTACCTAGGATAATGCTATTGGTTTGTTTGAGGTCCTCATAATCTCCGGTAGTCACATAATCTTGGAAAGCAAACAATTCTGCTTCCTTATCTACATCAATTCCGTTGACTACGCCTGTGATATCTATGGTTCCCACATTGAAAAATACCTGAGCGGCAATTTTGGGACTGATTCCAGTAACCCTTGGATCTTCTTCCAAAGCGTGCATAATGGACTCACTGTTATAAATAGAAAGTCTGCTGGTACTTGGTCGAATGGACCGGATGAAGTTTAAGGAATTGGAAAATTCATCGCTGATATCTACCGGCTGATCGGGATTGGGTTTGATTTCATTGTAAAATCTAATATGAGGAGTTCGGTTCAATACCAAACCATCAAGCATCTCGTTGAGCCCATTCATAAAACCCAGCAAAGTCACAAACATGGTGATACTGAAAGTGACTCCAATTGCAGCTACCAAGGTTTGCTTGAGTCTGGCTGTCATCAAAGCCTGAGAGATCTCTATGATCAATCCCCACTTCATAATGCAGGTTTCAATAAAACAGTGGAAGCATCAATTCCCTCTAAGATCTCTGCAAATTGATAATTTCTGATTCCTACCTTGACGATTAATGTATCTTCATTTTCATTGATTACAAGAGAATCTGCAATCAAATAGGCTCGAGGGATGACCAAGGTTTGTTCTTTCACTTCCGTGATGATATTCGCTTCCAAAGTCAGGTTGGGATACAACTGTGGGGGAGATTTGGAGAATTTGGCTTCCACTTTAAAGCTTTTACTTTGCATATCCATCAAAGGGTAGATTTTACTCACTACCGCTTCGAAGGCCTGCCCTTTATAGCTGTCCATGGAAACAGAAACCCGTTGTCCTACTTCCACTTTCGAAATATCGTATTCATCTACCTGTAGTTCCAAAATGAAATCGTCTGCACTTCCCAGGACTGCCAACGCCACCTGAGGAGTCACCATTTCCCCTCGTTCTTTCAAAAGAGCATACACTTTACCATTGATTTTACTTTTCAGAACATAGTCACTCTCCAGGACCTTGCTGATGGCTAAATTCTTGGAAGCACTGCTGGAATTGTATTCGATTTCACGTTTGAGGTCTTTGTATCTAATCAAAGCAGATTCGTATGCTGTCTTTGAATTTTCCCAGTTTAGCTTCTTTTGCTCAAATTCTATCTCTGTTCCAATGTTTTGATCATGCAGGCTTTTTTGTCTAACATACAGCAAGGAATCATTTAGCATCTTACTTTTATTGAGGTCAATGGCAAGTTGCAGGTCTCGGAGCCGAGATTGATTAGCCTGTAGGTCTGCATAGGATTTGGCGAGTTCTGCATTTTCCCTACTGAGTTTTTCACGCTCACTAAATACTGCCAATAGGGGAGTTCCAATGGACACTGAATCTCCTTCTTCTACAAAAATCTCCTGAATTGGGCCGCTTGCATTGGTAAACGCATCGTATTGATCGATGGCTTTGATATTGCCAGAAGCATAGACTGATTCGGTAATGGATTTTACTTCTGGACTGATTCGTTCTCCGGAACCATTACTACAGGAAAAAATAAAGAAGAGAAGGCCCAATAAAATTATTGGGATACTCATGTACTCAAAGCTGAATTTTCTCATAGGGATCCTTTGAGTGGAAAGTTGGATTTTGCTTACCTGAAAATAAGGACAATTATGGGATAAGTCCAGTTTTATTGAAACACTTGATTTTTTAATTCCATATTCCGTAAGATTAAGTTATTTTAGTAGTCATTGTTTTCGGCTACCGCTATCTATGAACCACCTAGTTACCTGTAGATATTTTTTGGTCTTGGCGCTCTTGATTTTAAATTCCTGTGCGTTTAAGGGAGTACATCGATACAAAGGGCTCGAGTACACCAATTCAGACTTGGATGCCTCCATTCCAACAAAAAGCCTGAATGTGTTTTCTCCTAAAAAAGCAGATAGTCTACCCGTAATGATCTTTTTGTATGGAGGAAGTTGGGAAAGTGGCAAAAAGGAAATCTATGATTTTTTAGGAAGTAGAATGGCGCGAAGAGAGGTAGTGACTGTGATTGCGGATTATCCGCTTTCACCCGATTATCAGGTGGAGGAAATGGTCAAAACTGCAGCCCATGCAGTTCGATGGACCAAAGAAAATATAGCCAAATATGGGGGAAGCCCGGATCAGATCTTTATTTCGGGACATTCTGCAGGTGCCCATTTAGCGGCTGTGTTGTCCACTAATAATAAATATTTTGAGGAGTTGAAAATGGATAATCCCATCAAAGGAGGGATTTTGATTGACCCTGCAGGCTTGGATATGTATTGGTTTTTAAGTGATTATCCATCTGATGGAGAGAAGTATTTCAAGACTTTTACCGAAAATCCGGATGTTTGGAAAAGCTATTCTCCTATTTACTTTTTAGAAGGGCAGAAAATCCCTTTGCTGATATTGGAGGGGGAACGAACCTATCCATCGATTTCAAAAAGCATCGACCGATTTTTGGAAAAAGCAGAAGAGGAAGAAGTGGAGGTGTCCTACGAGTTTTATCCTCACAAAAAGCATATCCCAATGATTACTCAGTTTTTTTGGACTGGGAGTCAGGGATATGATGATGTATTGGGCTTTATTCGGAAAGAAGCAAGTGAGGCAAGAAAAGCGACGAGCTTGAAACCTTAATTGGGGTCCACGTCTACAATAAACCGCACCGATCGAAATTCTGGTTTAGCCGTAATTTGTTCCTGAATTTGAGCAATTTGCGTTTTGAATTCAGTTTGCGAGGCACCGGAGCGGTCCAACTTGATCAAACTTTCGAATTGGTATTGGTTTTTAATTCTGCCAATCAATGCTTTTTCAGGACCTAAAACAATCTTCTTCACCGCGACCCCTGCCATTTGTCGATGCAATTCCATGGCAGCTTTTTCCGCAGTTTTGAAATCGGTGTGTCTGGTAGTGATTTTAATCAGTTTGACATAAGGAGGATAATAGAATTTTTTCCGTTCATGAATTTCATGTTGGTAAAACTCCAAATAATCTCCCTTGATAACTTGTTGATAAATAGCCTCATCTGCTTTTCGGGTTTGGATAATGACATTTCCTTTGGCTTCCCTTCTTCCGGCTCTACCTGCTACTTGAGTGATTTGTTGGTATGCCCGTTCTCCCGACCTGAAATCCGGGAAATTTAAAATCCGATCCCCATCCCAAACTCCGACCACCGTTACATTTCCGAAATCTAGTCCTTTAGTGATCATTTGGGTACCTACTAAGATATCTATATGACCCGAACCAAATTCATCCAGTAATTTTTGATACCCATATTTGCTTCTGGTGGTATCCAAGTCCATTCTTCCTATTCTAGCTTCCGGGAATAACAGGCTCAAGGATTCTTCAATTCGTTCTGTACCCATGCCCATTGTGGTCAAGTGATTTCCTCCACAAGCTGGGCAGGAAACAGGGACTTTCTCTTTATAGCCGCAGTAATGGCATCTCAACTCCTCGGCGAATTGATGATAGGTAAGACTTACATCGCACTGAATGCATTGCCCCGTCCATCCGCAGTCTTCACATTGGATGTAAGGAGAGTACCCTCTTCTATTCTGGAAAATCAGGACTTGCTCCTGCTTGCTCAATGCCTCTTGGATTTTCTCACGCATCATTCTGGTGGAGTCGACTTTAAGCAGGTTTTTTCGCTTGTCGGCTCCAAGATCTGCTAAGTGGAATTCAGGTAAGTTGGATTTTCCATAGCGCTCTGAGAGCTCTACCAATCCATATTTTAGGGTTTCTGTGGCATTGAAATAAGATTCAAAAGAAGGAGTAGCGGATCCCAATAAGGTTTTTGCCTGATGAAAATAGGCCAGCATAATGGCGGAATCCCGGGCTTGAAATCTTGGAGCTGGATCAAACTGCTTGTAGCTGGATTCATGTTCCTCATCCACGATAATCATTCCTAAGCTGTCGAATGGTAAAAAGATGGATGATCGTACCCCTACTACAAAAGGAAATCTTCCGGAGATGACGCCATTCCAAACTTCAACGCGTTCATTGTCTGAGTATTTGGAGTGGTAAACGCCCATTTGACCCCCAAAAACTTGTTTTAGCCTGGATACAATTTGAGTAGTCAAGGCAATTTCTGGAAGTAACATCAATACTTGGGAACCCGATTCCAGTACTTCTTTGATCAGTTGAATATAGATTTCCGTTTTTCCACTTCCGGTAATCCCATGAAGCAATACCGTGGACTTGGTGTCAAAATGGGATTTGATTTCTGAGATGGCGAGTTCCTGTCTTTCTGAAAGTATAATTTCCCCTGCGGTTACTTCCGTTTCATCAATTCTATTGACTACCTGCTTAAAGGACTCAAAAACACCATTTTTGATTAGCGTTTTAAGGGAGCTTTCGGAATCACCTTCTTCCAATAAGGAAGTTTTGTCCAAGCCTTTTTCATTCAGACTAGGATTATTAAACACAGGGATATCCCGCAGGTATTTTAAGAGAATGGATTCCTGCTTTACCTTACCAGAAAGCTGCTCGAAGAGCTGTTCCAGAGTTTGTTTGTCTTCTGCGATTTCCTGCTTTAAACGGATTCTGGTTTCAACTTTGGGTGTGTATTTATCCTGAACACGTTCAAAAATCAGAATGGCTTCCTTATAGACCAGACTTTTGAGGATGGGATGGATGGTCTTGATGCCCAATATTTTCTCACAATCCTCATAGCTGAGTTCCGCCTTGTTTTCCAAAGCTTCCAAAATCAGTTCTTCCCGGGCATCCAATGGGTATTGACTTTCTTCAGCGACGAAATTAGGGTGGAGTTGTACTTTACTTTCGCTGCTCAGCCGGAGTCCAGAAGGTAATGCGGCCAGCATGACTTCTCCGATATGGCAACAATAGTATTCTGCCATCCAGACCCAAAATCGAATTTGAAGTGGGTTGACAGTAGGTTGTTCATCCAGAATGTCTAAAATTGGCTTTGCTTCGTATGCCTTGGGAGGTTTCGAGTGCACCTTGCCGATGATCCCTGTCAATACCTTTTTTCTTCCAAACTGCACGATGACTCTTGCTCCAATCTGTACTTGGGGGACCAAAGCAGCAGGAATTCGATAGGTAAACATCCTTGGAATGGGTACCGGCAAGATGATATCAGCAAAGGTATTGTTTCCTTCGTCTGGGAATAAATCTGGATGAGTAATCAAACTTTCCAAGGAATCAGGCTAAATAGGGTAGTTGAGAAATTGCTTCTTCGATGGTATTTACCGGCTTTTGGCAGGCATGGTCGAAGCAAACATAAATTAAGGCATTTCCATTGGAATCAGGGGTTTTTCCCTGAAGTATTGGGGCAGTTTCTGTCAATTCTTCAGAATAGGCCACGAGTGTATTGGCAAGGTAGAGTTGCTTCAATTCGAAAGCGAGTTGGGTAGCGCCTTTACCTACAATGGCGATTTCAGCGGTAGGAACCAGTTTTTCCAAATACAGGTTGGCCCAGTTACAAAGAAATCCGGGTTCTTTGAGAATTAACTCCTTCATTCCTCCTAGCATTTTATTGGCCATTTCCTGATATTTTTCCTCATAGGTAAACAAAGAAAGCCGGTGTAAATTTCTTGCCATGATGGAATTGGAAGCAGGAATGACATTGTCAAACAGCTCTTTTTTATTGGCAATCAGTTTTTCTGAGTTAGGGTTATTAAAATAGAAGAAGCCATCGCCTTCATCGAAAAACTCATTCAAGCAAATGTCTGTTAAGGATACAGCTGCATCAAGGTAGGATGAAGTTCCGGTTGCCTCAAACAGCATCAGGTCTGTTCGGATGAGTGCAGCATAATCTTCTAGGAATGCAGGAGTATAGGCTTGTCCATTTTTATAGGATCGGAACAACTTTCCTCCAATCGTCATCTTTTTGGCTATGAATTCTCTGTTTTGAATGGCTAGCTTTAATACTTCTGAGTTTCCGCTTGCATAATAGGATTGAATTAAGCCTATGGACATTAAACTATTCCAACCACTTAAAATTTTATCGTCTTTTCCAGGGTGGATTCTTCGGTTTCTTACAGATAGTAACTGGCTTTTTACCTCTGCCAGCTTTGAAATCAACTCCTCTTCAGTCATTCCATGAATTGCGGCCACGGTAGCGTAAGTGGAGGTCTGGAATAAGATATTCACACCTTCTTCCCAATTACCAGTGGACTTCAAGTTGTAAAGTTCTGCGAACCAGGCTAGGTGTTCCGGAATGACTTGTTCAAGTTCCTCATAAGTCCAAGTGTAGAATTTTCCTTCTACTCCTTCGCTATCGGCGTCTTGCGCTGCTTGAAAAGCTCCTTCCTCTTGTAGCATTTCTTCCGAAAGCCACTGGATGGTTTCATTTACTTTCTCCAAGAAAAAATCTTCTTTGCTTACTTGATAGGCCTTGGCATAGAGTTCCAATAATTGGCCGTTGTCATAAAGCATCTTTTCAAAATGTGGAGCAAACCATTCACCATCTACCGAATAGCGGGCAAAACCCCCTCGGAGATGATCGTATATTCCGCCCATACCGATTTTGCGAAGAGTAAACAGGACCTTTTCGATTAGTAATTGGCTGTTGCTTAACAAGGCATAGTCCAATACAAAATTCCAGATTGCAGGCATGGGGAATTTTGGGATTCGGTTCATTCCTCCCCAATCAGGATCAAATTGACTGCTTAATTTGGTGATGATCTCAGCTAAATCATCTGGATCTAATTCCGCTTCTCCAGGAACGATTCCATATTTTTCTGTTTCTTTTTTGGAAATACTGATTCCAAATCCGGCTGCGCTTTCTGCCAATTGGTCTTCATGTTTGGCAAAGGCATCTGCGATATTTGCCAATAGATTTTTCCATTGGGGATTCGGAAAATAGGTGCCTCCATAAAATGGCTTTTGGTTCGGCATCAAAAATACGTTCAAAGGCCAACCTCCCTGAAGTCCCATGGCTTGCACCGCATCCATGTAGATGTTGTCTATGTCTGGTCTTTCTTCCCTGTCAATTTTGATGCATACAAAATTTTCATTCATCAGATCCGCAGTGATCTGGTCTTCAAAGCTTTCCCGCTCCATGACATGGCACCAATGACATGCAGAATATCCGATGGACACAATGATGGGTTTATTTTCTATTTCGGCCCTTCTCAAGGCTTCAGGTCCCCATGGGTACCAGTCGACCGGATTATGGGCATGTTGTAGAAGGTAGGGGCTTTGGCTATTGATCAGCCTATTGGAAGGTTTGCTCATGGTAGATTCAGAATTCGGAAAGCGTGTTGGTTACGGTCTCCAGTTCTTTAGAAAAATCAATTTGACTGTTCAATCGTTCCAGTTTCTCTTTTAAGTTTTGAAGGAATTTTTGATGTGCGATGCTTTTTGGGTTCAATGGTCTATGCCCAAGCTCCAGTTTGACACTTTTAATTTTTTCAAACAATCCTTGGGACTCTTCTGTGAACAAGGAATTTTGCCACTTGCTCCAGATATAATCTTCGGCTTGTAAGGTAGGGTGGATCAAATCAGGTTTATAAAAGCGATATTCCCTTAACTCATCTACCATGATTTCATAGGAAGGGAAATAGTGGACCTGTTCATATTTATTGGCAAACTCACCGCACAATACCCTCAATAGACTCTTGCTCATTTGATTTTCTGGAATGCCATCTTTGATATGTCTTACTGGACTAAGTGTTAATATGATCTGCAAATGGGGATTCTTTTCTTTAAGCTTTTTAAAAACCCGTGAGAGATGGTTGGACATTTCTTCCAAGCCAGTCAGTCTTTTTGTAAATAATTTCCCCGGCTGCTTATGGCAGTTGGCTACGGGTTCCGAACTTTCAGCCAATTCATATAGCCAAGCTGTTCCTAGAGTCAAAATCAAATAATTACTGGATAAGAGGTATTCCTTGGTGAGAAATCGTTCTCCTGTCAATCTACCTCTTAGTTCCTCAAAAGAATAGCCCATCACTTGGGAATGTGCCCAATAATGAAAATGCATTCCATCCCGTTCTAGAAATAGGGACTCAGGAAGGTATTGATCTTCCAAAGCAGCTTCGAGCAACTGGCAAATAGGAATAGGGTGGAAGAGGGTTCCAAATGGATTGATTAAAATATCCATTTTTGATTCCTGCATTCTTTTTCCCATAGTTTCTGCAAAGCAAGAGCCTAGGCTGAGGATCTTATCAGTGTAAGAAATAGGTTTTGGATGGGGAGGGATTTCAAAACTTGTGGTCCATTGCATATTCGAAAATAAGCAATTGGTATTTTAGAAGACAGGTTTTTGGATATGAATCAAAGAATGGATTTTCGATTCAAATTGATTTTTTTGAAAATAAATGAGGTGAACTGTGATTTTTTTCTTGATAATGAGACTAATGAGTAAAACCAAGTAAATGAGTAAGGAAGAAGAATTCGTCAATCTAATTCAGGAGAATCAAGGGCTGATCTACAAGATTACCTTGGTGTATTCCAATGAAAAGGAAGAACAAGATGATTTGTATCAGGAAATTGTTTATCAAACTTGGAAGTCATTTGATCAATTTAAAAAGGCTTCCAAGCCAAGTACCTGGCTTTATCGTGTGGGGATGAATACGGCGATCACTCATTTAAATAAATCAAAGAAGAAACCCTTATTGGTGTCTTTGGATCATTCTTTTATGAATTATTCAGAGTCGGTTGATTCAGAAAAAGAAGAAAAGATCAAATGGCTTTATGCACAGATCAGGAATCTGAATTTACTGGATCGAGGAATCATGTTTCTTTTTTTGGAGGGGAAGAGCTATGAGGAAATTGGACAGATTACTGGTATATCCACGAGCAATGTGGGGACTCGAATGTCCCGAATCAAGCAAAAACTAAAATCTGAAGCCACACCTAAACCAACTAAGATATGGAATTAGAAGAGATGCAATCATTATGGGCTGATCTAAGCCAAAAAATTGAAAAACAGGATAAAATTCAAAAGGAGTTATTAATGGAAATCACCAAGCAGAAATTCAGGAACAAACTCAATGGAATCAGGCTTCCGGAAATCATAGGGTCCATCATTTGTTATGGATATGCTATTTATTTTATGATTCGATTTTCAGAATTAGAACTATGGTATAATCAGCTATTTGCTTTGTTGACCATTGCCATCATGATTGTCTTGCCTACAGCTAGTTTAGCATCAATCAAGGCCATGAGGTCTGTTAAAATCCATGGAGATGCTCCTGCGGAAATGTTGGATAAATTTGCAAAAAGCAAGATCAGGTTTTGGAAGGTTCAGAAATACGGAATGGTATTAGGTGCAGTCCTGCTTATTACGATCATGCCTCCCATTAATGAATTGCAAGGTACTTCGGAGATGATGTCGAGGCCTATTTTTTGGATGCTTTATATACCAGGAGGTTTGCTGTTTATGGTATTGTTCAGTCGATGGGTATATAACAGGTATAAAAGAGTCATCCTTGCATCTGAAAATATGTTGACCGAATTGGAGTAGCAAAAAAGAAGCTGTTAAACAGCTTCTTTTTTTATTTCTTCCAATAGTCTTTTTATCTGTAGGTCACCAAAACCATATATGGGTGCTCTTTTGATGAATTCTAAAAATATTTTCTTGAAGTCATCTGTCTTAAGTTCGTCTAAAATCTCTAAAAGGGTGGCTTTTGGCTTTCCAGGATAAGTTCCATGGGGAATGGCATCTTTCCACGCCTGTACAGCTTCCAATAAAAAGGGAAGCTCATAATGATCTTGCTTAGCAAGTGTCATAGCTTCGTCGATATGTTGAAGTTGATACAGAGTCCATAAGTTTCCCAAGATAGATCTTTCATTTTTGGTTAGTAAACGAGCATCTCTGAAATGTTCATGCAGTTGCCGTTCATTCAATTCAGCAAAACCCAACCGGAGATCTGCTTTTTCGGGAATGATTAAATAAACTTCTCCTTGGTGTTTTCTGAGTAGGTTCATGACAAACCATAAGTTTACCTGGCAGAAAAGATCTTTCTCAAACCAGCAATAAACCTTTTCATCCGATCTAGCGGTTAATATTGTTTCAAATTCAGGAACCACTTTTTCAAAGTACCCTTTTTCTTTACTTCCATAGTGAGAAGTTAGGTATTCATCCCTGATTACCCATAATTCTTCCAAGGATTGGGCTTCTACTGGTCCATCTAAAAGGCATTCTCTGACCACGGCGCGTTGGCCATGAATATCGGGAGGGAATTTTGAGGCTAAAGAATCTCCATTTAAAATGTGTAACATGCTAGGTTGATTTTTGGTCCTGTTTCATGATTTGGGAATAACACTCACGAATCAAAGTTCGAAGGACAGACTCATTTATATCAGATAATTTATTGATTTATAAACAGCCTTTGCTGGTTTTGTATTTCCCCAATTGATTTAATGTTTCTTCAAGATCGGAAAAACTTTTCATTAGGTAAATGGAAAGTGATTGCTTTCTTGGAGAGAATCCTACGGGAAACCATTCTTCTTCTCCTCCGGATTTATAGGAATTAGTAAATCTTCCATACCCAATGATACTCGGTTCTCACAATTCTGTGCCTGTTCTTGTTTCTTGCTGAAAAATTTCTAACAGCTTAAAACCATCTTTTTTTCTGGTTTCGTTTTCAACCGAATTCAAAAAAATCTTGTGCCTAAGACTTGCTAGCTCCTTTTTTAAATTCTGCTATTTTATAAGGATTTATTATTCATTCTTCATAAAATTCGATGGGCAAGTCATCAGGATCTGCAAGGAAAGTAAATCGCCTTCCCGTATGCTCATCTACACGAATAGGCTCAGATTCAATTTGCCGTTTTGATAATTCTGCGACGCAAGAATCTAGATTTGGGGTAGCAAAAGCCAAATGCCGCATTCCTGCTGCCTCTGGCCTGGAGGGTCGCTTCGGAGGAGCCGGAAAGGAAAATAGTTCAATGATATAATTTCCATTTAATTCCAAGTCCAATTTATAGGATGCTCTTTCTTTCCTATAAACCTCTCTTATGATTTTCAGTCCTAAGACCTCCGTATAGAATTTTTTGGACAGCTGGTAATCAGAACATATGATGGCAATATGATGGACTCGTGATAAGTACATTTAATCCATGAGGTGTTTCTGTAGAAAATCAGCAGTTGCTTGATCCACACGAATCATATTCGACCATTTCATCCAATGGTGTGTGTCACCAGGAATGATTATGGATTCATACGGCTTGCCCAATTCCTCAAATCTTCGGATTAAATCCACGGTTTGTCTAACCGGTACATTTCTATCATCATCCGCATGGATAAATAAAACAGGGGAGGTCCAAGTGTCTAGGTCAGCTATCGGAGAAGATTCCCAGGCAGTTTTTCTTGCCAAATCCAGGTCTGGAGCTTGTTCATAATTCGGAGAAAGGTCATACCTTCCATCCAGATCATGTACTCCATGAATATCTACACCTACTTTAAATAAATCTGAATCTCTTGCCAAAGCCAAGGCAGTTAAAAACCCACCATAAGAACCTCCATAAATCCCAATTTTTTCCGGATTCACCTGAGGTAAATTTGCCAAATATTCACCTGCAGCTTTTACGTCCTGGTATTCAACCGCGCCTTGAAAGTAGGCTCCAGCTGGTTTATGAAATTCGTAGCCGTAGCCAATTCCCAGTCTATAATTGACAGATAGCACAACGAAACCCAAATTGGCCAAGTATTGATTAATAGAATAGGTATTGGAATAATAATCCATATAACTCCAACCTAACAGCATTTGTCTCTGGGGACCTCCATGCACAAAAACTACTGCTGGCTTGGTGGAGGCTCCGCCTTCTTTTTCAAATAACTGTCCATAAACGGTGGTTCCATCAGGGGCGGTGAATTTCACTTGTTTTGGAGTGACCAATTGGTTTTGTGGAAAGTCAGTGGGTATGAGGTATTCACCAAGTAATTGCGTACTATTCCCATCTTTAACTTTTACCAAATGTGACCTTTGAGCAGTAGCACTGAAGAAGGCCAATTTTCCAGATTCACCCACCCAAACTGGGTATGCCTCGATACCGGTACCGGTAGTTTCCCAAGTCAATTTTCCCGAAGAAACCTCAATGGATCCAATATGTCTTCTGTCTAAATCTTCTGGTTCTGTACCGGTATTTGCGGAGAAAACAAGCTTTTTTCCATCTGGGCTGAGCTTAATTTGTTCCACCATGTAATTTCCAGGCGTCAATAATTTGGAAACTTTGGAATTAATATTCAGAGCATATAAATGTTGCCAGCCATCTTCATAGGATAAGTATACCAAGTCTTCATTTCCTGAGAAATCAAAGAAAGGATAGACATAGGATGCTGCTAAGGTTTTGGGAGCTTCCCATAGTTTTTGCCCCTTTTCTGATCCTATATTTGCTACCCAAATTTCCCAGGGATTGTGTCTAGGTTCTAAAATAGGGAATGCAGCACCACTGCCCCCAGGTCTTCTGATAAAGGCAATCTTTTTGCCATCAGGAGACCAGTGAATATTGGAATCTCGATGGAAAGAGGGAGATACCCATTGAATGGAAGTTTCGGGATTTTGAAAGACGCCTATCATAGAATGGGAGCCTCTGTTGACGACAAATGCGAGCTGCTGCCCATCAGGAGAATAGCTGAGCTCATTGATGTTGCCCTTGATTTCAAAGAGTTGGCTTGGCTTCTCTGAACTATCTAAATCTACCGCCCAAACCTGGCCTCCTTTCAAAAATAAAAGTTGATGCGGAGGACCGAATACAGGATCATCCGCTTCTGCTACCACCTCAATTTGTTGAGTAGTTAGATTTATTTTCCAAATTTCTACTTTGGGGAGAGTAGGTAGATTTTGTGCATTGACGGTGGAGGATGCATTCCCTCCTCCATGATCTCCGCCTCTTACAAATACTAGCCATTTTCCATCAGGAGAAAACTGAAGGCTTGAAATCTCTTGTCCATCATCTTTATCAAACGGAGTGATTTTTTTTGGAGTGAAGCCTGGGCCCTCCGCTAGGTAAACATTTCGCTTCCCTTGTTCATTCATGGCCCAGGCTATTTTTTCTCCAGTGGGAGAGCTGGTTAATTCGGAGGGAAAGGAAAATTTTCCTACTTGTTCCATGGTGAAATTTTGGGCACACAACACATGGGCAAGAAGAAAAAATACAAGCGTAAGAAAATGGTTAGGTTTCATATAGGAGGTGGTTAAATGATTGGAAAGATTGAAGACTCGCATGCTTAGTACTTGTCATGAATCAGGTAAAGTGTTTTTTCTAACTCTGTTTTCAATTGAGAAGAAGGTAAGGCATAATTATTCAGAATACAGGAAAAATGCAGGATTTTACCACTCTTGGTAATGAGGTATCCACTGAGTGCATTACTCATGCTCAATGTTCCTGTTTTGGCATAGATGTAAGCAGGTTGTCCTTGATCTGCTTTGTACCAATTCTTGATGGTTCCGGATTCACCTCCTGCGGGAAAATAGGCTTTGATTTTTTCGAGAGGAACCTCTGCTCTAATCTTTCCGAGTAAGGCAATGATTGAACGAGGAGTAAACATGTTTTTTGCGGATAGACCAGAACCATCCACCCATAAGGGTTCATCCGGTAAATCAGCTAACAGATTTTCTTTTGCATAGTCGATGGCATCCGATGTACTGAGTTGGTTGGTCAGTTGATCGGAAACCAATAGCATTAATTGTTCAGCTAGGAAGTTGTCCGAAATTTTCATCATTTGTGCATATATGCTATCTGCAGGGGTGGTTTGAAGTTTTTTCGGGTCTAATTTTCCTATTTCCTTATCTTGAATAATTGTGATCTCTTTCCCCGTTTTTTCTGCTAGAAGCTTTGCTATGAACTCTGAACTGGTTACAAATGGAATGTCTTGTTCAAATTCTTTTACCTCTACCCGGTCAGCTGTTTGATAGGAGAACTTGTTTTCAAAACGATCTCTTCTAAATCGGTACCCTTTCCAGTCCTCGGTTATCGTTCCAGTTAAATCAGGCTTGAAACGTTCTGGAATTACCCTAAATGTTTGTTCCGTAGAGTCCTGTTGGATTCGTACCACATTTCCAAAAATGGGCATGGCCGATCGCTCGGTCGCATAATAATAATTATACCAATCCCATGACCATCCTGGGCCGAAGGCATCCACTTGGTCAAAATTGTCTAGCAGGAATAAGTTTTTGTTGGAGGATTTTAAAAATTGAAGTGCTACTTCATTTTGTAGGTCTGGATGCAATAAGCCGGGATCTCCTGTCCCCCAGAAAATTAAGGAATCGCCTTTTTCTATGTAGTTCAGTCCATTGACCAAATCATCGCCCAATACGGAGTAAGAGGTATAGAAGGTGAATAGTTTGGTGTTGGAAGCAGGGATAAAATATTTATCCGAATTGATATCCACCAAGACTTCACCCTTTTCAGGGTCGAGAAGCATAAAACCCATGTGCCCTTTATTGAGAATCTCTGATTTGTTCAGTGATTTATTGATTTTTTGGACGGTACAGGAACTGAAAAGTACCAATATTCCAATAAGTAATTTCTTCATAGGTTGGGGATTTCTATCAAAAGATAAATAAAAAAAGTCTCCTATTGAATGGATAGGAGACTTAGGTTTATAATAAAAGGATTATTGGTCTTACTAGATTTTGTCCAGTAACGTAACAGTAGGGACGTTGTTTTCATTTCTACTTACTTCGCTATCGGGATAGGCCAATCTTCTGCCATCGTATCCTGTTTCAGGATGTAGGAATATATTTTGAATAACTGCATTAAATAGATGATTCGGAATTTATAGCCCAAAAAAAGCCACTTCAATTTGAAGTGGCTTTATATGAAAGGAGGGTGGTCTTAGTGGATTACTTTTTTTGTTTCCGTTACGATCTTCTTTCCATCTTCATATTTGATTTCCTTTTTTACCTCAACTCGTTCAGCCATTTCGGATCCATGAGAAACATGGCTAATATGTGGGGCAATTACCAATGCCACGATAGACATCAATTTGATCAAGATATTCATGGAAGGTCCAGAAGTGTCTTTAAAGGGATCTCCTACTGTATCACCAGTAACAGAAGCTTTATGTGGTTCTGACTTCTTGTAGTACATTTCGCCATCTATTTCCACTCCTTTTTCAAAGGATTTTTTTGCATTATCCCATGCACCACCTGCATTGGATTGAAACATTCCCATCAAGACTCCTGAAACAGTTACCCCCGCAAGTAAACCTCCCAACACCTCGGGTCCAAAAGTAAAACCTACAATAATGGGAGTGATCAAGGCGATAGCTCCTGGGGCAATCATTTCACGAATTGAAGCTTTTGTGGAGATTTCAACACATTTGTCATATTCAGGCTTGGCTTTATACTCCATGATTCCAGGGATTTCCCTAAACTGACGTCGAACTTCATTCACCATGTCCATGGCTGCTCTACCTACTGCTGCAATGGCGAGAGAGGAGAAAATAAATGGAATCATACCTCCGACAAATAGTCCTGCCAATACATCCGCTTTATAGATGTCAATGGCATCAATTCCTGCTATTCCAACAAATGCTGCAAATAATGCCAGAGATGTCAATGCTGCTGAAGCAATAGCAAAGCCTTTTCCGGTAGCTGCTGTGGTATTTCCTACCGCATCTAAAATATCTGTTCTACCTCTTACCTCTTCTGGAAGCTGGCTCATTTCCGCAATTCCTCCTGCATTATCCGCAATGGGTCCAAATGCATCAATCGCTAACTGCATGGCCGTAGTCGCCATCATTCCTGCAGCTGCAATCGCTACTCCGTACAATCCTGCAAATTCATAAGCTCCATAGATTCCACCTGCTAATACCAAAATCGGTAATACAGTGGATTCCATTCCTACAGATAAACCACCGATTATGTTGGTAGCATGTCCTGTAGCGGATTGCTTTATAATCGATAGGACAGGTCTTTTACCCATCGCAGTATAATACTCTGTAATAATACTCATCAAAGTTCCCACGATCAATCCCAGAATGATGGCATAAAATACGTCCATGTTCGAAAACGCATACCCTCTGATCGAAAGGGTTTCAGGTAGCATGTATTGTACAACAAAGAAAGAAGCAATACCCGTAAAGATGATAGAAGACCAGTTTCCCATGTTCAATGCTTTTTGAACATCTCCTTTTTCATCTTTAATGGTTACGAATGCCATTCCTATGATAGAAAACACAATTCCCAATCCCGCAAGAATCATGGGTAGTAGAATAGGTGCTATTCCTCCAAATGCATCTACAGAAACAATTTCTCTTCCCAATACCATGGTGGCTAGGATAGTAGCTACGTAGGATCCAAAAAGGTCAGCTCCCATACCTGCTACATCGCCTACATTATCTCCCACATTATCTGCAATGGTGGCCGGATTTCTCACATCATCTTCAGGGATTCCTGCTTCAACTTTTCCAACTAAATCTGCACCTACGTCAGCGGCTTTGGTATAGATACCACCGCCTACTCTTGCAAATAATGCGATGGATTCTGCACCCAAAGAGAAGCCTGCCAATACTTCCAAGGCTTTTTCCATCTCGACGCCATTTACTCCAGCTCCTACGCTCTGTACGTAAAGATGGTAGAAGAAAATGAACAGAGAGCCTAAACCCAATACGGCAAGTCCTGCAACTCCAAGTCCCATGACAGATCCTCCTGTAAATGACACTTTGAGGGCTTGCTTCAGGCTTGTTCTTGCAGCCTGAGTAGTTCGTACATTCGCTTTGGTAGCGATACGCATTCCGATAAATCCTGCAAAAGCCGAGAAAAATGCACCAATTAAAAATGAAATGGCAATGACCGGGCTTGATGTTTCTACCATCATTCCTGACCATCCTAATAGAATCATGGCAATGACGGCAAAGTAACCAAGTACCTTCCATTCTGCCCTAAGAAATGCCATGGCACCATCGGCGATATAGCCCGCCAGTTCCACCATGGTCTTATCTCCTGTTTCTTGTTTCGTAACCCAGGAAGATTTTATGGCCATTACGATGAGACCTAAAATTCCCAATGCTGGGACCAAATAAATAAGCGCGTTTTCCATATAAATTCGTAATACTAAATTGGATTTATTGATTATCAACTGAGCAAATATAGAATTTCTCTTGAAGGCGACAACTCCAAAGAAATCACTGTATAATAAGAAGAAAAACCTATTTTATTGAGGATTTAGCAATAAAACCAAGTCAAGATTAAGATTGGGCTCGTTAATGGAACTTATTTGCTGAAAATAAGTTAATTTCTATAACACATCGAACTTAGTATGAAAAGTGAAAAAATGCTTTCCGATTTAAAGTTTAATTCATTTTTAGACTTTAATCTGCTTTTTGAACAGTGGGAAAAGCTAAGTGATAAAGAGAATCCAAGTACTTGTTTGTATCAAGATTATTTGACACGAATGAAGGATTATCCTGATCTGAGTAAATTTCCTATCGAGAGAGAAGATGTATTGAAAGATAAAAATAAGCTAGGTTTTAGTTTGATCTTAAGTTCACTTTTCCCTTTATCCGGTCAGGAAGAAAATAAAATATTAGGTTTATCTAAGCCATTCGATTACAACCCGATTTATTGTACCCCTGCCTTCAAAAAGGAATTTTTGACCCCAGAAGGAGAAGTAAAGATCCCTTACAATCTCAATGAAGAGCGGATTTTTTTTCATAAAATGCTGCATGTCTATGCATTGATCCTCGACCAACTTTATGGGATCAAAATCAATGAGATTTACCCCCTAGTCTTTAAGGTTCCCAGTTCTGAAGGCTTTACTAGGCATTATCAAATCCAAATCAATTCGCAGTTTGTAAAGGTAGTTCCTAAGATCCCTCTTCCTGAAATTAAGCGAAAGTCAGAATTTTGTTCCAGTAATAAGCCCAACCATTACGATGTGGAAAAATGGATGGAGTTGTTGCCATTGGAGATGTTTGAATTCCACGGCTTTATTTTGATGGAGGCTCAGGACCTTACCGTCGCTCAAAGTGTAGCTACTTTAAATGAAGCTGTATTAAACCAAGAACAAGTAACAGCGGAGTCTTTTATGGAAATTGTAGAAGATTCCGTCAAAAGCTTATTAGGAAAGCCCGGAATAAAAGTAGGACTGGCGGTTTTACAAACCATCAATGGGAGGATAGTGATGACTGAAAGCAGACTTGCTTATAGTTATTTGATCAAACAATTGTGTGGAGAAGGTTGTGAAAAAAGTTACCAGGCTGTATTGGAGTTGTTGTCAACAGTTGAAAAACCGATTTTTCTGAATGATTTGGATGTTGCGAGAGAAAAATTGCCGTTGGGTGTGAAGTTGAATGAGATGGGAGTCAGGGAAATTATTTTGTACCCTTTGAGGCATAATGGAGATTTAGTAGGGGTTTTGGAAGTTTGTTCTTTTCAGGAGCAGACTTTTGATCCATTGATGTTAGTGACTTTAGATTATTTAGCCCCCTCGCTTTCTTTGGCTCTAAACAGGCAAGCTGAGGTGTTAGACCAAAAAATCAAAAGCATCATACGGAAAAATTTCACCGCAATACATCCTGTAGTAGAGTGGAAGTTTGACGAGATCGCATTGGATTATGTGTTAGAGGAAGAGGAAGGTGGAAGTCCTGAAATTAAACCCATTGTTTTTAACGATGTCTATCCGTTGTATGCGGCTGTGGATGTAAAAAATTCATCAGTAGAACGGAACAGTGCCATTCAAGATGATTTTCAAATACAGTTGGCCTTAGCAAAAAAGGTCTTGCGAAAGGCTAAAGAAGTTCATTTTCTTCCATTGATGGATCGATTGATAGATCAAATTGAGGAGTTCGAAAAGCGAATTAACTTTATGTTGGTAAGTGATGAAGAGGTGAAAATCACAGACTTTTTCCATTATGATTTAGAGCCTGCATTTAACTACCTAAAAAATAATTTTGAAGACCTTGAAGTGGATGTAAATACCTACTTCAAAGCTTTGGATGCTAAACTGGGAGTGGTTAGTACCAATAGGAATTCCTTCGAAAAAAGTCTTTCCAAAATAAACCAAGTAATTGGTAACTATCTCGAAAAAGAGGAAGCCAAGGTGCAGCAAATGTTCCCCCATTATTTTGAAAAATTCAAAACTGATGGGATAGAGTATAATATTTACATTGGACAGTCTTTGGTCAAAGACCAGAAGTATGATCCGCTGTATTTAAAGAATCTAAGGCTTTGGCAATTACAGACCTTAATCGAAACGGTTCATTTGGTTGCCCATCAAAAGAACGAATTGGAGTATCCATTGGATGTGACTCAAATGATTTTGGCACACAGTACACCGATCTCAATCAGTTTTAGGTTGGACGAACGAAAATTTGATGTAGAGGGAGCTTACAACATTCGATACGAAATTATCAAAAAGCGCATTGATAAGGCTTTGGTAAAAGATTCAAGAGAACGCTTGAACCAGCTTGGAAAAATTGCGATAGTTTATTCTCAGGAAAAAGAGGCTAGAGAGTACTTGGACTTTATCAAGTATCTACAGAATAAGAATTTGTTGACCAAAGAAGTGGAAGAGCTAGAGTTGGAAGAAATGCAAGGGGTATATGGGATGAAAGCGATTCGGGTCACAGTCAAAGAAAGGACTCATGAGAATCAGGAGATTTTCTCAAAACTGATAGCCGAAAGAAAAGAAGGGTAAGGTTTCTTCGTTATTAAAACCTAGAGAAATGGTAGCAACGATTTGGTTTAATGGTGCGAGCCATACTCCCAAGCCAAAGGTATTGTGCCATTTATTAGATTTTTCGTTTTCCATCCAAACTCTACCAATGTCATGAAACCCTAACACGCCTACAGTAGCTGGTAAAATGTAAGTTTTTAGGTTGAACACCTGAATCCTCACTTCCGTGTTATTGTAGGCTACTGCTTTTCCATTGAATCGGTAGCGGCGAAATCCTCTTAAATTGTCCATTCCTCCTAGGATTTGACCTTGAAAATAGGCGTAATTTCCCCAGTTTTTTCCGGCTCCGAATCGAGTGGCCCATACCATTCTGGAGGGGTAATTGAATGACCAATACAAAGCCAATTCAGTGTCAAACCGAGTGAAGTTATTGGAAGCCTTATTTAAACCCCAGCTTCGTTTAAGCTGATTTTGAAAAAGGAACCCTCGGGTAGGTATATGCTCATTATCCCTTTTGTCGAAATTGACCTGAGCAGTTACCCCTGAATAGAACTTGGCTTGATCAATATCCTCCTGGTCTAAACCAGACTCAGGACTTGTTATAAATTTTCCTTCATTATCATCCGGATCAAATCGATACACCTGATAATGTGGTCCAATGGTTAAGGTGCCACTTTCACCAAGGTTAGTTTGAAGCCCAGTGGATAATTCATACCAGCTAAAACGTGCTCGGTAATAGCGGATCTCAAAATTTTCAGGGTTGTAAGTGGATTCATTTCCTTGGCCGAAAAAGTTGAAGGCATAGTCTGGGGCTTTTATATCTGCTTTCCATACTAAATCCCAGTTATTTAAAACATCGACCGCATGACCTTCATAGTCCAGATTAAAGGCATTGGTTTTAAAAGCCCAGTTCCCTTTTAAGCTTTGTCTGATGGCATAAGGCTCTTTTTTAAACCCCTGCTTTTCCCACAAAACTCCAGCGCCAAAGAATATCCCGTCATCTTTATTGAATTCCACAGATGCTAGAGGCATCACTTTGTCATACTTAAATTCTTTTCTATTGTACTCCAATAAATTGGGTTTATAGGCTTTGATTATTTTGGACGAAGATCCGGATTGGATTTGAGTTTTTTCATTTTTTGACTGATAGATAAGCTGGGAAGTTTTCTTCAAATCAGCATCATCCTCATATTCCTTATCACCTTTACCTGGGATGACTCTAATTTTAATATCTCCAGGACCTTCTCCTTCAAAAATAAATTTGTCTTCTCCTTCCAGACCATAGAGTCGGATTTCTTTTGTTTCATCAGGGAGGAATGTTCGGTCAAAAATTTTCTGCTTTATGTTGCCTGATTTACTAATCTTGCGAACTTCCACTTTTACATTTCCGTCTGGATAATGTTTGACTTCAAACTCCTCGTTTTTATTGGAACCTACTACATTGACATTTAATGCTAAAAAATGGTAGTATTCCAGAGATTTTTCTTTGAGCCAGGTTTTTCTGTGTAGCAGTTTTGCTTTTATTTCAACCCCGTCATGTTTTTTGACCGTGTCAGGCCATGAATCCAATGCATGATCGATTTCTTCTTCCGTTAGTTTAGGAAGCAGGTTGTCCAGTACTTTTTCCCAATCCTTCTGGTCCAGATTATTCAAAAAGCTACGGTCAAAATACCTGCCGTTAAACATGAACCCATTTACATTTTTCAGTTCATAACCGAAACCTTGGAATTTAGGGTTCAACCAAGGTCTACTGGCCAGTTTTGGAAAGAAGCCTTCATTCAGGAAGAATGCCTGATCACGATCTCTTGGCATGGGTTTAAATTCCCAATCACCTTTATTTTTCTCTCCAACCCATCTCCATTGATCATCATGTCTGTCCCAATCCGCAATCCAAAGGTCAAAAATCCTTGCTTTGAGCACTTCCTTTTGATTTACCTGGTTGTCATTATCCTTCTTGATTTTTTTCAACATCTTGTCGGTGCTGAAAAACTCAATGTCTTTCGGGGCATCCGAATGGCCAATTTCCCGCTCTTCGAAGAGATAGAGTTGGTCCGCAAAGGTTTTTCGATAAACTCCTAGCAAGGGGTCATCAGGTAGATACACAATAGAGGGATTGGTATGAATCACTCCAACTGCATGGGCTAGCCTGGCAACGGCCATAGCAGCGTAGGGATGAGAGGATGAGATTTGATCTTGAACAACTTCCTTGGCTATGGTCTGCCTCAGCGGAACGGAAAGTGCATTTTCAGGATATTTGTTGATAGACCTCAATACAAATTCCTTTCCCTCGGGATTTTCTAAGCGAAGTGAACGGGTTTGCATGCCACCACCTCTTTTGGTGATCTTGAGGCCTCCTTTTTCCTGAGTCAAATCCAAAGAAGGAAAGGTAACTGGGATTGCCCAGGTCTCCCGATAGTTAGTGCCTAAAAATGCCTGATACGCCTTGCCATGCAGGTACTGTAAGGAAATGGGTTCGGTTACTTCTTTCGGAAGGTTTCTATCAAATAATTGTAACTCTGCAGGGGTATCTGCAAATGGCTGTATCAGTTCAGATTCATATAAAGGAGCTTCTTTTAAAGGGTCAAAAAAAGTGAGCTTTACCTGATGGTTTTCATAAAAATCCAAGGTGGCATACCCTTGTTTGGGATAGGTGAATTCCGCTGGGTTATTTTTTTTGATATAGGTGTTTTTCGCTCCTGCCCCGCTAACTACATAATGGGTATTTCCCTCTTTGGTATAAAAAAGGCCATGTTCATGACCAGCAACTTGAATGACATTGGGATGTGAATCAAAAAGCCGATCCAGTGCTTTGATCATGGCTTCATACTTAGGATGAGGGATGTCCTGAATATCTCCAAACCAAGATCTATACAATGGATAGATTGAACCGACTACAGGTAAAGGAATATACAGGTTTTCTGAGGCTGCTGTTAAAGGGAAAAGATGGTCTTTCCAGCTATATGCCCCATTATGCGGTCCATAAGCGCGCATGGGATGGTGCATGGCAAATACAATGGTTTTATCTTGATTCTCTTCCAGGGTATAGGCCAGTGAAGCTAAAATTTCCTCTTCGGTTTTGAATTCACAATCGGATTCAACGCCTGGCTTGTCTTTGGAATGCAGCCACCATTGGCTATCAAAGGCAATCAGCAATGTTTCTGAATCAAGTAGTGTTAGGTAAGGACCAGGGCAACCTCCAGAAGGGACTAAATTGACTTTTTCAGTAGGGTAATTGTCTTCAATATATTCTTCAGCATACAGTATTCGATTCCAACCTTCAGACTTTCCCTTTTTCCAATCATGATTTCCTGGGACCATCCAGATTTTCCCGGAAATAGAAGAAAATAAATCAAGCTGAGTTTTCAATATGGCTTCTGCTTCTGGTCGATCTTCATCACTAATCGATGGCATTCCTAATGGATAAATATTATCTCCTAGGTAGAGGATATGAGTGGGTAAATTCGGTTCCGAAAGCGCCTTTTGTTTTACTTTTTCAACAACTGGATGATGTTTGTTTTCTAATTCCCCTGCATCCCCAATTAAATAAAGCCTGAACTTTAAGTCAGCTTCTTGGGCATTGGTACTAACTACCCAGAAAAGAGTAAGGATGTAGAGAAACAGCTTTTTCATGGCTGATAAGGGAATATAAGAATATTGGGTCGGCCATCCCTGGCTTCATTCGAAATGAAAAGTGTCCCATCTTTGGAAAAAGTAATCCCTTCCGGTTGCTTGAAAAGAGCCGGGTTTAAATGATGAAAGCTAACAGGGTTAAATTCTTGATCTAATACCATAAGCCAGTGGTCACTTGAAGATAAGAGGTAGTATTTTTTTTCGATGGGATGGAAAGCAATAGCAGATGGTTGCATTTTGACTTTCTTAAAATCATCTTCCTTTAATAATGGTTCCAATTGCTCATTCTTAAGAATAAAATTGGCATCCTCTTCAAAACTCATAGACTCTAAATTGAAAGCAAAAACTGAGGATTTATTGGAGCTTTTATCCCAACTACAGACTTTGCAAAAAATCCAAATGAGAGGTTCGTCCGCAGATTTGATCAATGCCTCAAAATCTCGTTTTTCTTGAATAGGGAATTTATGGATAGTCGTGTTACTATATTCCGTTAATGGTTCCTCTACTTGATAGAGGTTTCCATTACTTTGAAGGACCCAGGCTTCATTGCCCATGAGCATGATATCTTCAATGTCTTTGTTTTTGGCAAACTTTTTTTTATCAGTGATTTTGCCTGAGTTAGGATTTAATTCAAAAATAACGGAAGACTCATCTTCAATCGCCCAAAGGGTTTGTTCATTGATCCATTCCAGCCCAGAGATTTCCTCCAAATCATTGGAGAGGTTGAATTTTTCCACATTTTCCAAAGAGTAATGGGAGGGAAAACTGTAATAATCTGCCCGCTTATCCTGTGAATAACATTGACTTAAAAGCAGAAAGCAAAAAATGGATATATTAGATATTTGGTTCATGTATGATCGAGAACTAATATTCTTTTATCTTAGAATACTCAAAATAAGGTAATAACAGTGGATAACCAATTGAAAAAATTCGAATCCTGGATGCGGGAAATGTTTGCTAACCGACAAATTCCTGAGGTTTGCTATCATAATCTGGACCATACCTTATTAATTGTAGAAAAAGTAAATGAGATAGGAAAGTACTATAAACTTTCTGATCAGGACCTTGAAGATCTATTTTATGCCGGCTGGCTACATGATGTTGGTTACTGGGATGGAGTGGCTGAAGGACATGAACAGCAAGGAGCAGACCTTGCTCAGAATTGCCTGACCGAATTAGGTCTTCCTGACGAAAGGGTCCAACGAATTAAATCTGCTATTTTAGCTACTAAAGTTCCTCAGAAACCTAAGGATTTATTTGAATCGATTATTTGTGATTCAGATTTGTACCATTTGAGTTCGGATTTATTTTATGAGCAGACACTTTTATTGAGAAAGGAAAAAGAAAGTGCATTAGGAAAGAAAATTCCGCTGGAAGAATGGCTAAAAGGTACTAGGGAGTTTATGGAATCCCACCATTATCAAACCGAATATGCTTTGAAGTATTTTCAACCTGGGAAAGAAAAAAACAAATTGATATTGGAAGAGAAAATAGAAGATGCAGAGTTGCTCGCAAAAAAAAAAGGAAAGAAAAAAGAGAAGAATAAAAAATCAGACCGTGGGATAGAGACCATGTTTCGCGTTACTTCCAAAAATCATATGGAGCTTTCCTCCATTGCCGATAATAAGGCCAACATTATGATCTCTGTCAACTCGATCATCATTTCCATCGTTGTCACAGTTTTAATTCGAAAACTAGAGGAGTTTCCTAACTACACCATTCCGGCCATCTTATTAATTTCTACTTGTTTGGGAGCCATGGTGTTTGCCATTTTGGCTACCAGGCCAAAAGTCACCCATGGGAGTGTTTCGGAAGAAAGTATTGGAAAAAAGGAAAGCAACCTGTTGTACTTTGGGAATTTCTATGAAATGAGTCTTCAGGAATATACAGAAGGGATGCATGCGATGATTGAGGATGGGTCTTTCTTATATGATTCCATGATTAGAGATATCTATTTTTTAGGGAAGGTGCTGGCCGTGAAATATAAATTGCTTCGAAAAAGCTATAATATTTTCATGTTTGGATTTATTATCTCTATCCTTTCTTTTTTGATCGCCTCTATCTTTTTTGAGCCTTTGCAATATTAGAAGCAAAAACTCTGCTTTAAGAGAGTTATCCTCGGTATTTCCTATGGTTCGAGTAGCTGAAATTTTGCAATCGTGATAGTTTCCTGATGTTTCAAAATTAATTTTCGATTCAAATTCTCGAATATGAAAAAAGTACTCATCGTAGAAGACGATCCAAATATCAGTGAGTTGATTTAAATTCACCTGAATGACCTAGGCTATCAAATTCAGGTTCGAAATAATGGAAGGTTAGGTTTCGAAGAGGCAAATTCAAATTCATTCGATTTAATTCTCTTAGATATCATGTCGCCAGAAATGGATGGGATTGCAATTTGCTAGCGTTTGAGAGCATTGGTTGATTATTCCCCCATTCTAATGATTACCGCCAAATCAGAGGAAATTGATAAAGTGATTGGGTTGGAGTCAGGAGCGGACGATTACATTATCAAACCTTTTAAAATCCAAGAGTTTTATCAACATGATAATTAATTAAGTGGAGCATTACCAAAAGGAATTCCAACTGACCCACACCATAAAATAACATGGGTGTATTTTTCTGTGGTAACTCCTGAGGGGATTAAGAAGTAATTGGTTCCTGCATTTCGTACTACCCCCATTGCCAATAAATCAGGATTTCCATTTCCAGGATCTGCCATAAAGGTATCCGAGGTAGAGAGAAATACTTTGACAGTTCCTGTTGCTAATGCAGTATTGAAACTACTTCTAAATGGATTGAATTGGTGGCTTTCTGAGTCTACTCCAAGGGAGACAAATCCAGTTGATCCGGCACCGTTTTGATCTACAAAATTCCCCATCCTTAGGACATTAAAGGAGCCTTGGGGTAAGGTTGGGTCAATGAAAGTTGGTTCGGGATCATCTGAGCAAGCAACTAGGCCCAGAAAAGCGAAGTAAAAAAGGAGCATAATCTTTTCCATGGTATTATTGGTTTTGTGATATTCAAAAATTGGCCTTAGGTTATCACAAAAAAATCACAGAAGAATAAAGCTTTTGTCGCAAAAATCGGCTTGTTTTGAAGGAGAACGATTACATCATTACAATGAATCAACGAGATATTGATCAATTTTTGGCTTTACCATCACCTAAACAGCACTTTTCAGCCGAGTTGAAAGCCTTGTATTATGACGGAAAAGGGGATTGGCAAACTGCCCATGATTTAGTGGATCAATTGCCCGGAAAGTCCGCAGCAAGGATTCATGCCTATTTACATAGGAAGGAAGGTGACCAGTGGAATGCGGATTATTGGTATAGAAGAGCGGGAGAATCCATACCATCTGTTTCATTGAAGGAAGAATGGGAGATGCTTCTTGAGCGCTATAATGAAAGTTTGGAGGAATAAAAACATAAAATTTATTTAGTTGATCTACATATATGGTTAATTAATGGGTGTTTTTAGTTAAAAAATACCCAATACTGGGTATTTTTTGAAAGTATAGAGAATGGTAATTTTAGAAAAATTTAATTTTCTGTTATGAAATTCTTTTACTTAGCATCTAGCCCAAATTCTGAAGGTGAATTTGAAATTCACGATCGTGAATGTGAGTTTATTCCGGATCTACATGAAAGAGAGTATTTAGGACCTTATAATAACGGCAAAGAAGCGATGCGGAAGGCATTGGATTTAAATCCCAAAGCAACTATTTGTGAGAAATGTGGTACGTCAGCTTTTCACGGGATTTTTTCTGACAAGTAATCTTTTATTTATAATTTTTTAAGATCCTACTTTATAAAATCATCGAAACTTGTAAATTCGAGCCTGTTTCGGGGTGTGGCGCAGTCCGGTTAGCGTACACGTCTGGGGGGCGTGGGGTCGTGGGTTCAAATCCCGCCACCCCGACAATCATAGAACAGTTCTTCGGAACTGTTTTTTTTTTTAGTTATAGAATTCAAGGTATACATACTTTATTTTCACAAGCTTGGGAAATACTACGTGGGGTAAATGAATTGATAGTTATTTACTTCTTTTCATTTATAAACAAAAAGCCTTGGCTCCAAAAGAAACCAAGGCTCTAAATTTAGCATCCCCATTTGTATGGAGGTGGCTTGATAGACTCGCTGCAGGGGTTACCGGGTTCTGATGCATTTCTACATCGTTCTAGACCCTCTTCAATCGTGTACTTTGGATGTGGATAGGGTTGACCTTCGAAGAAGAGATCCATCTGTGCCAAGGCACAAATCATCATCTCATCATCTTTTGAAGGCGGTTTTGGTGCACCAATTCCATCTTTGTTTCCATACCATCTCATACAGGCTTGGGCCTTAGCATCTTCAGGATCTATACTGGGATTTTCAGAATAAATCTTAAGGAAAGTGGCTGCGACCAAATCTTGTGCTTCATACTGGCTGATATTAGGAATTTTGGTCTTGTCGTCCGTACAAAGTCCGGTCACGCCTGCCGCGATCATATGATTGCCTATGAGGTAGGGAGTTTCTCTTTTCGAATCTGGCCTCACCTTAAATTTCCCTGTTTGCATCACATTTACTTGAGGTACCTTGTCCACTTGCGGCAGAATGTCTGTGTATGCTGTTCTAAACCAACCTGGCGCCTGTGGATCGTAAAGAGGCGAACCACAAATTAATAGAGGAAGCGTGTATTTGCTGTCTTCTGGTAAGTCCGGGGGAGAAAGATAAAGCTCCAACATTGACTTGATATAGTCTCGATCTGGTCCTCCGTCAAAAAAGCCAGAGGCCATCATGATCGGGAAATAATCATTGGCATATTCACTCTCACCGGAGCCAGGAGCCGCAATAGGATTTACATCAATAAAGGTTTTGTACCTACTGATCTCAGAAGGGTCCACTCCGGCAGCCTCAAGAATCCGTCCCCAACGCTGGAAAGTCATAGCATTATCAAAGGTACCTGCCTGCAATACTGCCCATGGTGGATAGTGTAGGAGCAGAAGGCCTTTTTGTCCCATGACGTTCAGTCCGAGTGGAGGGAATAACTGCCATTTTGAGGTGCCGTCAGCAGGATTTTTGTTGACATGATATCCTTCCATTGGATTCCAAACCCCTAGTTCTTGAAGCAATTCTTTACCCCGTATTGCCTTGATGGCATAGTCTTTACTGAAAATTTTTGCATGGGTCGTACCGAAATTGACTAGCAAATCAATATCAACTTCGGCGTCAATTTCTATCAAATACTCCCCATCGACTAAGTCCACTTCGACCTTATCTATTTTAGAAATCCCGTCGGCTTTCAAGGAATTTGTGGTGTAATGTGCGATCACATCGCAAAAGTTTTTAACCTTTAATTTTTTGGGGTCCGCGTCTTTGGCGGGAGGGTAAAGTTGATCTATAAAATGGGCAGAGCCCAGGGAGTATCTGTAAACAGTCATAAGCTTAAAATTTATTTCAAAAATTATTTATTCCATCCAGTGAAATCAGAGATCACATGAACTGAATCACTTGTGTATTTATCACTTGGATTCCAGGTAGTTTTTACCCAAAAATTCATTGCGTTGCAAAAGTGTTCTTGAAAAACCTCACAGTTATGTGGTTCATTATCAAAAGTTGCGATCACGTTTCCATTCAAGGATTGAATTGATTTTATAGCATCAGCTTTATAGTCGGCATCCTTTTGGTCTACGTCTAGTTTTAAATTGAGTTCACATCTGCCTTGCCAAAACGGGAAGCCTCTGTTGGTAAGGCTCAATGTGGTGCCTTGGCCCATTCCATTTCTTAATCCACGGTCTCCAATATGCCTTCCGGTCAGGTAGTAGATCAGAGCGCCGCTTTGATAGCAAGCGTTTACAAAGTCTACAGCTCCAGGATTTGGAAGGTCTAAAGCCACGTAGTCGTCAGTGAAAAAGGTAGACCCCCAATAGTTTCTAAATGGTGTAAGTGAAGCACTATTTGGATCTAAGCCGGCTTGAGTGAGCGCGAAGGACACATTCCAGTTCATATCACCCAGAGTAAGGCCGGATGCTACTTTCACAAAATCAGGATACTTGTCTCCTTGGTCTGCGGCGAAGTTTTGAATGATAACAAGATTTCTGCGTGCTGTGGCGAATAATGTGTCGTCCAGATCGAAGACTACAATTGGGAGACCTTTGGAGGATTTGATATTGGCAAGTACTTGTTGAAGGGGGGGGAAGTTTTCCATAATTCGTAAAAAGGTTTAGATGTAAAAAGATAAAGTAAAAACTCAGATAATCAATGAATTATTTATTTGAAACTCCCGGATCAAATCATCGGCAGGAGAGATTTGCTGACTAGTGTACTGCTCGAAGTACTCTAAGAGTAAATTCAGTTGCTCCTGACCTCTGAACTCAGAGGGTAAGGAAGTAAATCCTGAAATTGCCAGTTCGAAAAGCTTCAGAGCATAGTTGAAAAGAGCTTCATCCTCTAGTCCAAAACTCGCTTTATTCCAAAACTGCTTTAAATCGGGGAGAATTTCTTCGGTGAGTTCCAAGACCGCGTCTATGCTTTGATCATGGTATAATAGCCCACAGCAGAATGCCATTGGGACTAATTGCCATTTTTCTGGTAATGCATCGCAGGACCGGAGTTCCAGAAAGCCTTTCAGTCTCACCTCTGGAAAGAGCAGTGTAAAGTGATTTCTAAGATCATCTATCGTAGGAGAAATCCCAGAAACGGGATTTTGAAGCCAGTCACTGAAGGAAAATCCCTTTGGAAGTGGCTTTGCTCCCAATCGATGGATATGGATCAGTGGTGCTTTCAATCCGAAATCCAAATAGGAATCGATTAATGAGTCAAGGTCCTGGTTTTTTTTGAAATCCAAGGGAAATCCAGTTCGCTGATGATCAAGATTTTGCCAAAGAAAACTTCGATGCGACTTATGCGAAGTAAGCTTGACTGCTTGGATAGGAGAATGTGAGAAAATTGCAGTGAGAAAAGGCGCAATTAAATTGGATGCGATGATTCTTTTTCGTCGGGTTTCTTTGCTTTCTCCTAAATCTAAATTGATGTGAATAGAGCAAGTCAATAGCATCATTTGTTTTCCACTCAGGCTGATGCCGTTCAGATATTGCTGTAATGCCTGATATCTTGGTTTTGGCAGCTGCAGTCCGATTTGATTTTCATTAAGCCAGGGATTGGTACCATAAGATGCAAATCGGATTTCCTCATTTTGGGAAATGTCATTGAGAAAAGCCCAAGTGGATCCCAGTTGCGTTTGAATTTGATCAAAGCTGTTACAAGGAGCTGTAGCCACTTCCAATTGACCACCTGGCTCAAATTGAATAATGTCTCCGTGGGAAAGAATCACCTTATCTAAAAATCGTTTCTGGTGTTCTGGTAGGGAATAAAACACCGATTCTTGCGAAGTAGATTTAGCAGTTTTTTCTATGGCTCCTGCAAGAGAATCTACCCCTTCATAAAGGGGGACTGGTACAATGGTTTTTTGATCGATGCGGTATGGAAAGCTTTCGATTTCCAACCCGATTAATCCGGGCTTAGATGGATTTTTTTGAAGCTTTGGGCTGAAGAGCTCATCCTCAACAAACTTTCGACAAATATCCTGATTTAGGTTGGTGAATTCCATTAAAAAATAATTGAGGGCATAATTACATTCTGTCGATATGTTCAGTTTTTTCTATCACTTTTTCTATTATTTCGATCTTTTTGAGGGTCTCCCAGAGTATAAGATTTTCAAATGCGATACCCCCTCCACCACGTCTTTCTTGGCTGATTTGGCGATTGATATCTGCGATAATGATCATGTTCTTTCGTTCATCAAAAGATATTCCCCATTTCGCATGGTCTTTTGAAAAACCCCAGCGGTATCCGTCCAAACCTATTTTTGATAAATCAATATCTACAATATCCTCTGTCAATTCGGATTTTACAGAATCGATATCATCAAAGACCATCCCACGGCGCCAAGTTTCGACACTCAGATTGATGGCCAAGGTGGGTCCGATCAAATCTTTCCAAAAATCAAAACCTATTTCTCCATTGGCCTTGGGTTTACTCCAAATCCTATTCTTAGCGATGAGTGAAAAAGTTTTTCCTGCCTTTGAAGTAAATGTCAGATTCGCGGGCTTGCTTGGTTTTTCATAAGGAAGATTTTTTGCAAACTTATAAATCGCGTCTTCCGCAGAGGCTTCCTCCAAATTGGATTCATAGACTTGACCTTCATTTTGGGTATGTACCACCTCAGCTATCGCATTGGCGGTTTCATAATCTTTTAAGCTTATGCAAAGATAAGTTTGGCCAAATTTTCGTTCATTTTCCGGAAGTTCGATTTCAGCGCTAGTTGGGAATCTAGGAGTGGAGTGGAGGAGGTAAAAGCCAGAATTAGTTTCTTTTGAAAAAGCTAAAATTCCCTTAGAATGGCCCTTTTGACCTTGATTTTTAGGTTTGGGATTTTTTGGAGTTGGAGGAATTTCATCATTCCAAAGTACAAAACCACCTTTTTTTGGACTTGAAAAAATCTGGTTCAGAGTCAATCCCAAGGCCGACTTTTCTTCATTCAACCGTGTTGAAGATAATTTGACCCCGTCTGTTGACTGAGCGTCAAAATAAAGAAATTCAAATCCCGAAGAATCCTTTTTTGGCCCTACGTTCATTGGAAGTTTGTACATAAACCACCAATCAACTGGTTTGCCATCCTCATTACTCAAAGGTGAAATCATGCCAACTTAGTTTTCGAATTGGAAACTATCTCCTCGATACACGAATAGAATTCTGCTGCACAATTCGTGGAAAAGAAATGATCTATCTCCTTGATTCCAGTAGGGCTGGTGACGTTGATCTCTGTGAGATAATCGCCAATTACATCTATACCAACGAATAGAAGGCCTTTATCCTTGAGGATTGGACCAAGTTCGCGGCAAATCCAAAGGTCCTGATCTGTGAGTTTAAAGCCTTCAGCCTTCGCTCCCACAGCTAAATTCCCACGATGATCCCCTTTGCTGGGAATTCGGGTGATTCCGTAGGGGATGGGCTCTCCATTGATTAGGATAATCCGCTTATCTCCCTTGATTTCAATCTCTGGAATATAAGCTTGGGCTTGCACATATTCGGTTTCTTTTCGAGTGATTTCTTCAAGAATTACATTGGTGTTGATATCTCCTTCAGCGATAACGAAAATGGATTGACCCCCCATTTTTCCTGTTGGCTTCACTACGATTTTCTGGTGTTTGGTTAGAAATTCTTTAAGACGCTCTTTAGAGCGGGTGAGTATGCTCGGTGGGCAGCATTGCGGAACCCAAGCCGTAAAGACCTTTTCATTGACATCTCGAAGGGATTGAGCCTTATTCACCACGAGTACTCCTTGAGCTTCAGCGAGCTCCAAAATATAGGTGGACATTATAAACTCAATATCAAAAGGAGGATCTTTTCGCATCAAAATGACATCCAGGTCCCCTAAAGAAGTTTCCTCTTGGCTTTGGATCTCAAACCAATTGGACTGACTATTAAATAGCTTAACCCAGGTCAATTTGCCTTTTGCCTCGCCGTCTAGAATGAACAAGTCTTTCATTTCCAGATAAGCTACTTGGTGTCCGCGGGCCTGAGCTTCCAGCATGAGCGCTAGCGAAGTGTCTTTTTTAGGGTTGATCGAGTCTATTGGATCCATTACCACTCCTATTTTAAGGCACTTTTTGTTAGTTTGATCCATAGGTCGCTGAGATAAAAAAGGTTGTGTTGAAAAACAGGATAAAGTTTATTAGTTATTTGAATGTCAAAACCTCATAACCTTCCCATGATTCAGAAGGTGGGTTGTCGGCGTATATGCTTGCCCTCTCTAGCAAAAGCCTGAATACAGGGTCCTCTGGATTGATTTTGGACCCTTCAAGAAAGGCCTTTTTTGCATTCTTGAAATCCCGATCATAGTAAAATTCAAAGGCCTCCGATAGCAGTTTCATCGTAGATTCTTTTTGAGCTCTCCGCTCTTCATTCTCGGCATCTAGGACTTCATACAGCCTGATGGCTTTTTCTTTACCTTTTACTGCCACCCGGTCTACCATGCGAATGGAGAATTTTTCAGGTTCGTCTAAGGCCAAAAATGTATTTTCGCCAATCAAAAACTGCGAGCCGTAGGTTTTGGTGAGGTTTTCAACTCTAGATGCAAGGTTTACCGTGTCTCCCAAAACAGAACACTGCATGCGGTCAAGGCCCCCCATTGTACCTAAAACCAGAGGACCTGTGTTTATCCCAATTCCCATGTTGAGTTGGGGCCGGTTTAAAGCACGGGATTGTTGATTGAAACGCCAAAGTTCTTGTCCCATTTTCACTCCAGCCTCCACGGCTTGCTGAGCTGGTACGGCAAACAATGCCAAAATTTCATCTCCGGAATACGAATCGATAAACCCTCCGGCTTCAGTGATATGGGTACCTTGCTTGCTGTAATATTCGTTCAAAAGTTCAATCACCGCTTGAGGAGTCAATAGCTCTACCAAAGGAGTGAAATCCCGGATATCCGAAAATAGTACAGACATTTCCATGGAGACAGATTCACCCAATGCCACTTTTGCTATATCATTATGTCCCAAATGCTTCAGGAATTGGCTTGGGACAAATCTCTTTTGTGCCTTTAGCAGGATGTCTTGTTCCTCGTAAATTCTGGAGTTTTCTATTGAAATGGCCGCCTGTGCAGCAAGAAGTTTTATCACCTTAATCCTCCCTTCGGTAAATGCGCTATGGGTTAGATTATTTTCCAGATAGATCGCCAACTTCTGATTTTTATGATCAGCGATGGGTACACACATAACCGAGAGTGGCTTCGTCAGGAGGATATATGGATCTGTTGAGAAGTTATTGGGTTCAGATGCATTGCCTATCACGATGGGCTCATTGGTCCGAATGGCAGTATTGATAATGGTGATAGGTAAGCGGTCCGATTCCATAGTAAGCTCTGAAGCACTTTGGGTGGAATAGTCCTCCTCCAGATTGGATGCAAGAATGGATAATTGCCCATTGCTATCTTGCACCAGAAAGCCTCTTTGAGCCCCGGCGTTTTCGATCAGAATGTCGAGAGTAGCTTTCAGAAGTTTATCCAAAACAAGCTCTCCTGAGATAGATTGGGAGGCTCTGAACACAGAATTCATATCCAATTGATCACCACTAAAGATATCTGAACTTACACTTCTTTCGGAGGTTTTGGAGCGCAGGGTTTTGCCTGAAGAATATGGATTGCTCTGTCGGAAAATATCATATTCTTTTTCCATTTCCTCTATTTTACGATGAGCTCCCCATCGGTAATAGAGATAATGTGCGGCTTTCAAATATCCTTCAGCTGCCTTTTCCAAGTTAATCCGAAGCAGGTATCGTCCAGCCATTTCATTGGCCATTGCTTCATCTCTCACAAAAGAATTGGCTTTTGCTGCCTGAATCGCGGCTTCGTAGAGTTGGATTGCAGTATTGGTTTGGCCAAAATGCCCTTCAAGCTCTGCTTCCATCAGTAGTTTGAGGTGTTCAAAGTTTTCAGGACAATGCGCAGCCCAAAAACTCATTCGCTCCAAGCTCGCCTTCATTTTTCGGATGCTCAAAGCCTGTCCTTCTTCGTCCTCCAACTCAAAATACATGGAACGGACCAAAAAGGAAATGATATGAAAGCGCACTAGTTGCGGCAACGACATCACGGAAGCCATGAGCTTCTCTTGCTCCAAAATATGTTCTATGGCTCCTTTGGGATGATTATAGAGCAAATAAATCTCAGATTTATAAATATGGTAGTTCGCGATACCCGTCATAAATCTTCGTTCGTGCATACCTTTCACGCACTCTTCCTCATTGAAATCCTCATTAGACATGGAGAAAGTACTTTCAGTAAGGCCTTGGAAGTTCAATTGCATTTGAAGAAACAGGGTGCCCGAATCGTATGAATCTTGATATTCGCAGTCTTTGACGATAGTTAGGAGCTTTCTATGCTCTTTGGTTACATATTCCAAGTCCAAACTGGGGTCCCAAATAATGCAATCCTGTGCACTGTAAGCCAAATAGAGTAAATCACCAGATTGATAACCCGCTTCTATACCCTTTTTAAACCATGGAGTCATACTTGACCAATGCTTGCTCCAGTGATGAACGAACATGGCATATACATACATGATTCTTGACCTGAGAGCCAAATCGTCAAAAGACTCGATCAAGTCAACACTGAGTTTTCCGTATTTGTAGCCTTTGGCGGGATCGTCCAAGAACCCACAAAGAATCATCCCATACGCTCCGTAAGCAAAAGCAGTTTCGGGACTATTTCCATATTTCAGAGCGAGATTTACGGATTTTAAGGTTAAGTATGGGAAAAGAGTGCCACTGCCAGATAAGAATGCTGCGGCAAAAATTTCCATCAAAAGCTGACTGGCTATTCGAGCTTTAGGGTCAGTGAGAGGAGGTGCTTGGATTAAATCTTCCACAGCTCTTCCCTTGAGATTAATGACCACATTTTGGACTTCCTGATCTACATCGGCTTGTGTGGGGTTTTCATTAAATACGAATCCAAGAGCTAACAGGCCTTCTTGAGCAGCCACAATGGACTCCTTCATTTTACCAATGGTGGCATATTGCCTCGTCCGAGCGGAAAGAACAAGTGCCTTTTCGATCTCGGATCTGGAATGGGAAAGCATGATTTCGGTCCATTTCTCCGCGTTTTCCCGATCACCGGTTAGGTAGAAACAGTGCTGAAGCTCTTCGGCTAGCTTCCATTTGAGGGAATAATTTTTTTCCCAATCAATATCTTGAAGAATTTCTAGGCTGATTTTGAGAAAGTTGAGGGCAGAAGCGTAGGCTGAAGACTGCTTGGCTTTGATGCCTGCTTGTAAGTTCAGATCAGCAATTTCAATCAGTTCTTCTTGGTCTTTGACCAGAACTCTTCCTTCATTTAGATGACTCACCACATCCATCAAAACATCCTCCAGGCCATTTTCCCGAGTATGATTCAGGATGAGTTTGCCAATCGAAAGATGAACTTGCTTTCTTTTTTCAGGCAAGATCATGGTGTAAACTGCCTGCTGCACCCGGTCATGCTGAAACTTGTAGGAAGGATTTAGATGATTTGACTCTAATTCAAAACGATCTGAATTTACTGGATCTTCTCCTCCCTCTCCAACTCCAACAAGTTTATAATTCTCATTAAGCGGCAGAATCATGTTTGCTTTTAGGGCATCATAGAGCTGTACTGCCGTTTTCTCCATCGTACTTTCCCCAATGATGGCCAGCGTTTTCAAGTCAAATTTAGCCCCTATACAGGCAGCGAGCTGAAGAATATTTTGGGTCTCGGGCTTGAGTCTATTCTGTCCCTCCACCAAAAAATCAATGACATTATCACTTTGCTGGACACGTTTTACTTGTTCCAATTCTACTTCCCATTTGCCTAAGCTGGAATTGAAGTAAATACTACCTTGCTCGTGAAGATTCTTAAGAAGCTCAATCGTAAAAAATGGATTTCCATCGGTTTTTTCGAAAAGAATCTTAGATAATGTATCCGTGTCTTGGTCCACTCGCATGAGGGTGTCCTCTGTGATTTGACGTACCGCATCTATGCTCAATGGCTGCAAAGAAAGATGGTCAACCTTTCGCTTTTCTTCAATTTCGTTTAACGTGAGACGAAAAGGGTGGGATTGGTCCACCTCATTGTCGCGGTATGCCCCTATGATCAGAAGGTTGCTCAAGTCCTGATTGGTAACCAATCGCTGAATTAAATTGAGCGTAGGAATGTCACTCCACTGCAAGTCGTCCAAAAAGATGACCATGGGGTGAAGCTTGTTTGCAAAGACTTTGACAAAGTTCAAAAATTGAATTAAGAATCTATTTTGGGACTCTTCTGGTGAAAGTTCCTGAACTACCTGCTGAGGACCGATGATCAACTCTAGTTCTGGGATTAGATCGATGATGAGTTGAGCATTGCTTCCTAGAGCCTCAGAGATTTGTTCATTCCAATGATCGAGTCTTTCTTTTGGCTCACCCAAAAGTTGTCTTACAAGATCTCGAAAAGCATTAGAAAGGGCTCTATAAGCGGTGTTTTGCTTGAATTGTTCAAATTTTCCATGGATCAAGTAGCCATGCTTTTTAACGATGGATCGTCCTAATTCATGAACAAGGACTGATTTTCCCACTCCTGAATAACCAGCCACTAGGCAAAATTCAACCGCCCCATCTGCGGCTTTTGTAAAAAACTCTTCGAGCTTCTGCAGCTCTGCATTACGACCGTATATTTTTTGAGGGATCTGAAATTGACTTGAAGCATCGAATTGTGCCAGTTCGAAGTCTGGGTTGTCTTTTCCATTTTTAAGATCATCCCAGATTCTTTCTAAATCAGATTTTAATCCAAAACTACTTTGGTACCGATCTTCTGCGTTTTTTGCGATCAATTTGGCTACCAGATTGGATAAAGCCATTGGTATTTTGGGACTGACTTCATGAAGTGGATCAGCCTTCTTACTGATATGAGCGTAAACCCATTCCAAGGCGTCATTCGCCTGAAAAGGTAGCTTTCCTGAGAGCATCTGATAGAAGGAAATTCCCAAGGCATAGTAGTCAGTTCTATAATCTATGTCCCGATTCATCCTTCCCGATTGCTCGGGAGAAAGGTAGGGGAGGGAACCTTCGATGACTTTGGAAAAGGTAACATCTTGATGCTCCCGAAAAAGCTCAGAAGATGCGCTGAAATCAATTATTCGCAAATCCTTGGTCTCGGGATCAATTAGGATATTTCGAGGTACCAGGTCCTTATGAATAATCCGGTTTTCGTGTACGACTCCTAGAGCCGCCACAATTTTGATTGCAATCTCGAAAAACTCAGCCAAGGGAATGGTTTTGTTCTCCAGACTTTCTAAATATTGGCTGAGGGAAATTCCAAATGGCTCCATGGCGATGGCAAGATTCCCATTACCATAGGGAATGAGTTCAAATGCCTTGATCACATCTTGCCCTTGAACTTTCGTGAGAATATTGAATTCTCTGCGGATACTAGCGAGCCACTCTTTTTTAGGGTAGTGGTCCTGAAGCGTTTTCAGGACCACTTCTTGATCATCCAGAGTTCTTTTGGCTCTGTAAATCACGTGAGGAAAAGAGTCACAGATTTTCTCCAATACCGAATGGTTCGGAATCCTATCCGTGATGCTATTCTCCTTTTTCTTACTCACTTAACTAGACGTTAAAAAACCTATTGAATGTTTGGTGGTACTCAGCCTGAGCATTGTTTATAAATGGATAACCATGACCGCAAAGCGCATGTTCGAAAGGAATTTCTTTCAAGCGGATAAAATCACTTGGCTCAGGTTTACTTTCGTGAAGCCAAGCTAGTCCCAAGTTTGCTTTGACGAAGAAATTCATATTGGCCATGGTACTTACCGTTTCGGGGTCAAAAAACTCATCTGGTTCTACCCAGTTCTGAAGAGAGTCGCAAGCGATCATCACTCCACCTTCACGATCTAGTCGGAGAATGCCTTCTGGTCTTTTTACTGATTTGAATTCGAAAAAGGAGCAATTGCTAAATGGCATTTCTCCGCCTTCGGTAAGCCATTTGTCGACTTTAAGATCTTTTTGAACATCCATGCCTGGCATAGCCCAAAAGGTAGCTTTATAGTGGTCTACGTAAAACGGATCGTCTACGCCGTGCATGTCCCCGATTCGTACCACATTGACCACCTTTCCTAGCTTGTCTAGTTCTGCCAGTCCTTCATCACTCAGGCGAACAGAATTGATAATGGTGAGATTTCCATTTTCTCGGACCACTGTCATATTTCTACTAAACTGCCACATAGAGCCAAAAAATTCATTTTTCATCGATCCAGTCACGAAAAATACGTCTGGTAATACTTCCTGAATGTTGCCATGAGGAAGTGCGTCTTGATAATGTGCCATAACTAAACTTAATTTGTGTGTGATAAACGTTTGATAAATATCTTATTTTTAAAAATAATATTGTTCCATTCTGCCTAAGTATTGGAATTCTTTTTCGTATTCGTGCAAATAGGCATTGAGATAGTTTTTCGCTCCTATAGAGATTTTCCCCTTTTTGATATCCTCCATGGTTTCCTTACCAGTACTGCTATCATGTCTTTTAGCATGAAATAGCGTCATGTCCTTGCCACCAAATAATGACTTTACCGGTGCTAGCTTTGGTCTACATTCAGACATGTCAAAAACAAATCCTGATAGCACGGTCAGGTTTGGATTATCTCTGACCTCATCGAAAGTGAAAATTCGATTCGAACTTGGGTTGAAACTAGGATAATCCTTGAGTTCCAATATTTCCTGGGACTCAAGATTTGAAATATATTTCGGTGAAAATTCGGCTTCTTTGGCTCCTTTCAAGATGATGGAAAGATATCTACGAGTAGGGAGACAAGATTCATTCAGATAAGCTGGAAGTCCTACATAGGCAAAGGCCTTCTTTATTGATCCATCGAGTGTTTCTACTTTGACTTCGACTCTGTCGTATCCCACGCCCTTGGATTCCATGGCGTCCAGCGAAGCCAAACTCTCATCCGGGCAGGCATGGAGCATTCCCTCCACGAAGGATTCTGCATTGGAGGATGGCTCGATATTGCCCATACCACCTTCATGTTTAAACCAATGCTCAACATTGAATTTCAATTCCCATCCTCTCAAAAATGCTCGCTCGGACGAAAATGGATTCACTCCTTTGGCTCGGAGTGAGATCATATTGATGTTGGAACCGTACCCGAAGTAATAGAACATCTTATGGGTTGAAATTATAAGCTTGATCCTCTTGATTCATGATTTCTGCAAGCCTTGGATTTGCAGTCCAGTAGGCTGTGAGAGATTCCAAAACTTTGAAGGGGCAATCATTTGGGTGCTTAGACATTCGGGCTTGCCATCCTGCGGAAATCAAATCCTGAGTTAGAAGTTTCTCTTTAGCTTCCGAATAGGGTTTGTCTGCATAGTACAAGTACTCACTTGGATGATTGGCCGCCAAAACGGGTGTTTTGGTGTCATCATCAAAGAAGTGGATTTCGGCTATTTTCAACGTATCAAAATATCCATCAATTTGATCAGAGTAATTTTTCTTTAGCCAGTCATGTACAGGACTTCCATGGGCCACAAGTGGAACCGTGGTCTTTTTATATGTCCTAAGTCTCGCCTGAAGCATGACTTTGACATAATCCGTGAAGGTATCATTGAAGGGGTTAATCCCATCGGCATCCCCACCAGGAGCACCTAAGGGCACACAATCCACCACACTCTCCAATACCGAGAAATTGGTGTCATGCACGCCATTGTAACCTAGAAGATTTTCCCATCGACGGTTGGTAGGAGAAAACAAATAATCGGTATAGTCATAAGTCTCAATCGGTGGGAAATGCAAAAACTGCACAGATCGAGTGTTAGCCATAGCAGTTCCAAACGGCAAAATAAATCTCATTTCCTTTCCCGTGCTCTTAATCACCGAATCAATCATGGACTGTTTGTCCCGCTTTATTTCCAGTGCCTTTTGAGCAGCAGAAATGAAATCTGGAACTTTGGTTTCATAGGCCGATAGATCATGATGTGGGCTAGAAAGTTTTAAATTATACGTACCGTCTTTTTGCCAAACCTTAGCCCAAGCCCCAAAAAAACCATCGCGCTGAAGCGTGAGGTTAAATGCATGTCCGATGAAAGTTTCCAGATTTGTAAGTCCAGCGATACTTTTTTCGGCCGTGAAAGAGAATATTTCGGCTAAATCATCCTCCTTGCAAGATAGGGTAAGATCAACACTGTTTTTCATAGAATATAAGCTTTACTTGAAAAAGAATTTTTTGATAAAAAGATGATTTAAAAAACGAGGAGTTCAATCCTAGATAAGTCCAAAATCATAGAATGAAATATACATTTATTGTTTTGAAAATATGACTTTTTTTAGAAAAAAATCATTTTTAATCTGGCTTATTATCCCTACTTTTCATTCCTTCAACCACGTTTGTGGACTTAGTAATTTTTGTTTTTATAACCATTTATTTTCTAAAATCATGAGTACTTTCCTTTTTAGTCGTAGTGATTCCTCAGCAAAATTTACAGTTTGGAAATTTGATCCGCAGAGTGACCAAGTTTTTTCTAAAGTAGATGTTGATCCTAACTTTACCCTAAATCAAGGTTACCAGCTCGCTTCGGTTGGCGGGTATCTCCTTAGCTGGGGTCCAAATCAAAAAAATGCTCCATGTCTTCCAGACGGATTTCCTTTCGAGCTTTTGGAACCAAATGCCGAGCCAGGCAAGCCTTTCTCTGTGAAGGCCATCCAAAAAGGTGCTTTGCCTCCCAGTAAGTTTTGGGGGTATCGAGGGCATTATTCCTCAAGCCAAGACGAGCAAAAGACCCTTCCACTGATTTCCATGGGAAATTTCTTGATGTTCTTCGTAGGCGGAAAAGGTCGTGGCACTTACACGTTATACAATTTTGATCCCAAGCCTTCAGATCCATTAAACCCTGATCCAATCCCAAGCGGATTTACTCCTCAGGGTGGATTTCCAAGTATCCATGAAGGTCATGAGTTGGTTAATTTTGGGAATTATGTTTTGGATCGTTTTCCTGATGGAAGCACTTATCGAATCTGGAATTTTGATCCACAAAATACGGTGCCTCTATCCATTCCAGAAGTCAACACAGGAGAGTGGAAAGGAATTACTTCAGCACACAAAGTAATTGCAGTAGGTAAAAAATTGTTGACTTGGATTCCAGGGGAGCTGAATTTTTCTCTTTGGTCTGTCAATCCTTTTGCCAAAAACCCGTTCACGGAAGAAGTTTGTGGAGGAAGTTTGCCTACTGAGTTTAAGTCAGGAAGTACTATATCTTGTTTTGAAAGCCTGGAGGAAATTAAAGTTAAGGATGCTCCGGCGCCTGGCACCTTGGATTTCATGCGTACAAAAATCAAGAAAGTCGTCTACTACATGGTGGAAAGTCGCTCTTTTGATAATGTATGTGGCTGGCTGTATGAAAATGATTTAGCTAAAATCAATTACATCGGTTCGGATAAGCCTTTTGAAGGAGCGAGTAGCTCAAACACCAACCCTTATCAAGGCAAGAGTATCCCACAGAGCAAATACCAAAATGGAGCTTTGAGTGACCAGTGGGATTTGAAAGCAGAGAGTCAGGATCCTTTTCATGATACCTCTGATGGACTCTCCCAAATGTTTAATGATGAAGGGCAAGGCTATGCTAAACGAGAAAAACCAAGTATGGAAGGTTTTGTGGAAAACAACTCAAATCCGGAAGTTATGCTGTCTTTTACACCTAATCAACTTCCAGTTTTGAATGGGCTGGCCAACAACTTTGCCATTAGTGATGAGTGGTTCAGCTCGGTACCTGGAGGCACAGATATCAATCGTTCTTTTTCAGTTACAGGTTCTGCTATGAATCGTCTTGACACATGGGAGGGAGGAAGTATTTATGCAAACTGGGCAGATTATCCGCATAGACCTTCACTTTGGAAGATTTTGTATAACAATGGAATCAAGGATTGGAAAATCTTTAATGTGATTGATTGGTTGGGTAAGCCTTTTACCTATCACTTGTATCTGGAAGGACAAGTACCATCCATCGATGCATATCCTACGCCGTATATCAATAGTTTGAATACATTTAAAATGCAGGCGAGATACGGTGAGTTGCCTTCTTTCAGTTTTCTAGAGCCGATTTGGATTGCTCCCGTGGGAACTACCTCATACCATCCTGGAGGTGACATGGTCCCCGCCGAAATTCAATTGAATGAAATCTATGAGGCGATTAAAAACGGACCAAATTGGGAGGATACCTTGCTGGTAATCACCTTCTCTAAGAATGGTGGTCTGTATGATCACGTTGCGCCACCTTATGCAGCTAAACCTTTCGCTAATGATGGGGTAGATGGTTTTGAGTTTGATATATTAGGGCCAAGAGTCCCTACAATTATGGTTTCTCCTTGGATCAAAGAAAACACAGTCATCAGATCAGGGGAGGACACACCCTTTGACTCCACCTCATTTGCTGCCACTTTGCTGAAATGGTATGGTGTGCCTAAGTCACGTTGGGGAATGGGTGATAGGATGGATCAGGCACCCACTTTTGAAGCAGTCTTTCAAGAATCTGCCCCAAGAAAGGATAAACCTGAGTTTGAGCGACCTTTTGACAAGTCCTTTCCAAAGATGGATAGTTAATTAGCTTGAAAATTGAAAGAAGCTGTCTTATAAGGGGTATTCTGGTCAGAATGAGCGAAGGCGAAGTCTACTTGGGTACCAACAAGCAACATTTCAATCCCGTATCCCTTCGGGACTAATGTGATAGAAGTAATTTATGAGACAGCCTTCTTTTTTATCCTTTAGTACCTAGATTTTAAAAAAAAAAGGCTCCAAAAGGAGGCTTTCGAATGCCGTTATCAACTAAACGTGAGAAAAGCTTTACTCCGTGTGAGTAATTAAGCCATTTTCAATTTCGGCATACCGTCAAATCGATTTTAAACCTCAAAGGTTTAGCTTCTGAGGGTTTTTCTGATAAGTAATCTTATTTTAAATTTTTTGAGATCCTACTTTATAAAATCATCGAAACTTGTAAATGCGAGCCTGTTTCGGGGTTTGGTGCAGTCCGGTTAGCGTACACGTCTGGGGGGTAGGGTTGTGGGTTCTAATCCCGTTACTCCGAATTTATAATCAATGGGTTACGAGTTAAAATCTTGTAGCTCCATTTTTATTTGTCTTTGAAAAGCATTCTTTATTGATACAGGGGATAGTCTTTTTCAAATTAAAAACCCCGAATGGTTAGTAATTCAGCTATGGGATTATTATAGAAATAAGGTTAATCCTTATCGTTTTGAATTTAAGATTTGTTCTTGAATATCAATGATTTAATTATTCCATCATTAACTCAAAATCCTGGATACGCTAATTAATTTATTCGCCTGGGCAATTTTAAAAACTGCCCAGGTGAATCTTTTTTGAATAAATATATGCTTTGTTTCCAATATCAAAGACGGAGTAAAAAGGTAAATTTCTTTTGAATTCATTCGATTCAGAGAAATTGATCCCGTATATTTCGTGTTGAAAAATTCGAGGATAACGCTTTTTTAGACTTAATAGTCCATTTGTCAAAATGCTAAGCAAGTAAGTTCCTGAGAATATAACATTTCAATCAATTTTATTAACCTATGCTTTTGAATCCCAGATTACTTGGGTTAGGAATAGCTTTGACTATTTCAGTCCCAGTTGTAACAGCACAGGCACAAACTGTATCCAAACTCACCTTGGATTCCTTCACAAACAATAAAGGAAGTTGGTCAGAAGTTGGAAGTGTTTGGTCTGACCTTGCTCCAAACAGTCATCAATTGATCTCTGAAGGGGAAGGAATTATTCTTTTTAACGCACCTTCTAAGAAAAAACCCGGCGCAGATATCATTTCTTCCGAGAAATTTGGAGATGTAGAACTGAAATTAGTTTATATGATGGCCGAAGGTTCTAATTCAGGACTTTACCTTCAGGGTCAATATGAAATCCAATTATTGGATAGCTGGCTAGAAAAAAGCCCTAAGGCTGGAAGTAACGGTGGAGTGTATGAGCGATGGGACGATTCAAAACCTGATGGTCAAAAAGGTTACCAAGGATACGCTCCTAGACAAAATGTAAGTAAGGCTCCGGGTGTTTGGCAAATCTTAGAGGTTGGCTTTGAGGCACCGAAGTTTTCTGCAAGTGGAGAGAAAATCCAAAATGCAAAGTTCAGATACATTCGATTAAATGGAGTGACCATCCATGAAGACCTAGAGCTCTTTGGGCCAACCAGAGGTGCACTAGCTGGAGGAGAAGTAGCGGAAGGCCCAATTAGAATCCAAGGAGATCATGGAGCTGTGGCCATTCAGTCTCTAGAAGTAAAAAGACTGGATTTGTCTTCACCAGAAATTAAAACCATCAATTACTCGGTTTTCCCAGGTGTTTTCAATGAACTTCCTTCGGAGTCCAGTTTGAAACCTGCCAATGTTGGAAGTGTTAAATCATTCGATGAATTTAAAACTGGAATTACGGGTTCAAGCTTGACAAAATTTGAAGGCACTTTAGATATCAAAGAAGCGGGGAATTATACTTTGGATTTAGAAGTTCCTAGAGGTCTTGGAGCTTTGGTAATTGGAAACAATTCTTCAGCAGTAGAATTGAAAGAAGGGAAAGTACGAGTAGAGAAATCATTATCTACAGGAACTGTGCCTTACACGATTTGGGTTTCCAAGCCAAGAGATTGGACAGCTCAAGGATTCAACTTGACCGCAAATGCGGAAGGTATGTGGCCAGTGATTATGAGTGAACCAGCGCTTGCTTATAATAATTCCGTGGATCCAATCTGGGTAAAAACAGATGAAACCCCAGTATTGAGAAGCTTTGTAGAGCTTCCTAATAGATCGAAATTATCCCATGCTGTTTCTGTTTCTTCTGAGTATGGTACTCACTTTACCTACGACTTAGAAAGTAATCAACTTATTCGAGTATGGAGAGGTGAATTTTTAGATGCTACTCCCATGTGGCATAGTAGAGGGAATGGAGTTTCTAGACCCTTAGGTACTACTACAGAATTGAGCTTAGGTACCCCATTATTATTAACCAATTCCTTCGAAATATCTGAAGAAGAATTAAAAAGTATTGGGTATCAGGTATTGGGTACAGGAGATATTGTATTCAATGCCAAAACCTCCAATGGAGGAGAGATGAAAGACCATATTCAATTGATGTCTTCAGGTAAAGGAATCACCAGAACAATCCAATTGTCTGGAGCAGGATCTTATATGATCAAAGTGCTTCCAGGTAGCTCTTTGAAGAAAGTATCCAAGACTTTATACCTCATTGAAGATACTGGAGCATACTTAGAAGTATTAACAGATGGGGTAACGCCTCAACTTGGTAGTTCTGAAGAAGGAGAAGGTGTTTTTCTGCCTCTAAATTCAAATTTGAGCTATGTTATTTTATTCTAAATCAGGCCAGAAGATGAAAAAGATGAATTTAAAAAGATGGATCTTGGCCGCAATGAGTGTGGCGTGTATTAACACCACTTTTGCTCAGGAATCGCCAAAAGAAGAAGATTATTTTAAGATAACAAGAGTGCCGGCACCAGAAGGTTTACTTTTGGAAGTGGGTGGCTTGACCATGTTGCCAAATGGTAATTTAGGGGTGTCTACCAGAAGAGGAGATGTCTTTGTGGTAGAGAATCCTACCTCTTCTAGACCGTATTTCAGAAAATTTGCATCAGGGTTACATGAGGCCCTTGGCTTGCATTATGAGGACGGTGCATTCTATGCTGTACAGCGAGGTGAGTTGACTAAAATGGTGGATACCAATGGTGATGATAAAGCAGATGTATACGAAACTGTAGCAGCTTGGCCTTTATCAGCCCATTACCACGAATATAGCTTTGGACCAAAAGTAGCTTCTGATGGGTCATTTATAGTAACTACTAATGTGGCTTTTGGAGATCAAGAATGGTGGAGAGGTGAAAGCCGTGTTCCATTCCGTGGTTGGACTTTGAAAGTTCATAGAGATGGAACCATCGAGCCTTATGCTACGGGAATGAGATCTCCTGCAGGTGTGAATGTATTGAATGGGGATGTGTTTTACACTGAAAATCAAGGTGATTACCAGGGGTCTGGCGGCTTGTGGCATTTGGAGAAAGGTGATTTCTCTGGACACCCAGCAGGCTTACGATGGTCCGGATTGCCTAATTCTCCTATAGCTATTACTTCTGAAGAATTTGATAAAGTAGTGGATCCTCAAAAGGTGAAGGATGAAAATGGAAGATATATCAAGCCGGAAAATGTGGTGGACGATAACTTTGTGACCCTATACGAAGCAAAGAAATCCTTGCCGGCAATTAAGCTTCCTGCAGTTTGGTTCCCATATGGGGTTCATGGTATTTCCACTTCAGAACCAATTCTTATACCTGAAGGTTTCTATGGTCCATTTGCAGGTCAATTACTGGTAGGTGATCAAGGCCAAAGTAAGATTATGAGGGTAGTGCTGGAGAAAGTAAAAGGAGAATACCAAGGAGCTTCTATCGATTTTAGAAATGGCTTTCAGTCTGGAGTTTTAAGAATGGCTTTTGCCGATGATCAGTCTTTATTCGTTGGTGAAACCAACAGAGGATGGGGGTCTGCAGGTGATGCTAATGAAGGATTGCAGCGATTGGTATGGAATAGAGAACTTCCTTTTGAAATGAGAACAGTCAAAGCAAAAGTAGATGGCTTTGAAATCGAATTTACCAAGCCGATCAATAAGGAGTCTGCTGAGGATTTAAGTTCTTATGAAGTAAGTAGCTATACTTATAAATATCATCCAGTTTACGGTAGTCCTCCAGTAAGAAACATGGAGCACGAGATCTTGGGTGTTGAAGTGTCTGAAGATGGAATGAAAGTGCGAATTGCAGTGAAAGATATGAAGCAATATCATGTTCATAAAATCAGCTTACCAGGCATAAGAGAAGCGATTGATTCTCACGAATTAATTCACCCAGATGCTTATTACACCTTAAATAATATTCCGGACGGCACTAAAATGGTCATCAAGCCTAAGCCTGTTCCAGTGGTGGAAGAGAAGCCAGCTACTAAAAAAGAATCTCCAGCTCCTGCGAAGGTACTGGCCGCTGTGGAAGCGATTCCTTCTGAAGCTGAAATCAAGACTTTATTGGCAAAAAATACCTGTACTGCTTGTCATGCTGCAGATAAAAGAGTAGTAGGTCCTGCTTTTAAAGATGTGGCAGAAAGAGGGTATACTCCAGAGCAAATCGTTGAATTAATCTATAATCCAAAGCCTGAAAACTGGCCCGGATATGCAACTCCAATGGCACCGATGCCCCAAGTAAAAAGGGAGGATGCATTGAAGATTGCTAGATGGATTAATTCATTAAAATAATAATGGTAGAAATAATTGAGTTTTAAATCTGAAAACCGAGATTCTAGTAGCGTCTCGGTTTTTTTTGGTTAATAAAATGGGGAAGAGCAGGATAGGTAGGTAAAATGATTTGCTAATATGCATCTTGTTTACTCCTAAAAGCTACAAAATGATGCGTCTTTCTCTTCTTATTTTTGGATTGATCCTGTCCTTTCCCCTACAAGCTAAAACCAGAACACTGGACTCACTTACAAAAGAGAAACCCAAGAAACCCAATGTGGTTTTTATTTTAGCAGATCAATGGAGAGCTCAGGAATTAGGATATGCAGGAAGTGAAAATGTGATTACTCCTAATTTGGATGCCTTAGCCGAAGAAAGCTTGGTATTTCACAATGCAGTTTCCGTAAGTCCAGTGTGTACCCCATGGAGAGCCAGTTTTATGACAGGACAGTATCCTTTGACGAATGGGATTTTTTACAATGATAAACCCTTACCCACGGAAGCACTAACTGCCGGGAAAATTTACAAGAAAGAGGGGTATCAAACAGGGTATATAGGTAAATGGCATTTGAATGGTCACCCGAGAGGAGCTGATTCTTTTGCATCCCGAGACTTGCCAGTTCCAAAGGAAAGGAGACAAGGGTTTGATTATTGGAAAGTCAGGGAAGTGACCCACAATTATAACAACAGTTTTTATTTTGATGAAAACAATGAAAAGCACGTCTGGGAAGGGTATGATGTGTTTCCTCAAACTGACAGTGCCATCAGTTTTATCAATAAAAACTCGGATCATCCATTTTTTCTCATGTTATCTTATGGTCCTCCTCATGACCCTTATTTCTCAGCTCCAGAGGAGTTTAAGAAAATGTATCATGAAGATCAGATTAAACTTAGACCAAACGTTCCGGAGGAATTGCAGGATAGTGCCAGGCACGTTTTGGCAGGTTATTATGCCCATTGTACCGCTGTAGATAAAGCCATAGGAGATTTGTTGGTAGCCCTAGATGAGGCGGGGCTTAAGGACAATACCATTTTGGTCTTTTCTTCTGAGCATGGGGACATGTTGCTTTCCAAAGGTGTACTTAAAAAACAACGTCCATGGGATGAGTCTATCAAAGTTCCTTTGCTGATACGATACCCTGATAGGTATGGGAATTCCCGAAAGGATATCTATGATCCCATCAATACTCCTGATTTGCTGCCTACACTTTTGGGCATGAGCAATATCGACATCCCTAATAGCATGGAAGGAACCAATTTCTCCAAGCAACTGAAAAAGGATAAGGATTTAGGAAACGAAGCAGCCTTGGTTATGCTGCCTGTTCCGTTTCATGAATGGAAATTTATGAATGGAGGACGGGAATACAGAGCAATTAGAACCAGAAGATATACCTATGTCAAAGATCTGTTAGGGCCTTGGCTACTTTATGACAATGAAAAAGATCCCTATCAAATGAATAATTTGGTAGGAAAGGATGAATTCAAAGAGTTACAGCAGGAATTAGAGCAGATTTTACAAGCGAAACTAACCAAAACAAACGATGAGTTTTTGCCTGCTGACCGATACATGGAAATGTGGAATTACCTCTATGATCATCCGGGAGGTAGAAGTGATAGCACACGCTTGGGAAACTATTTACAAATTAATAGAAATGATTAATTGAAGTGCTTTACTAGATTTAACTAACTTGAGGAATGGGGGATTAATTGTTTTTCTAGGTTCCTTATCTTGATATATCAATTAGATTTTTAAGTGTTTATGATGTGAGAAACTTCATTCTTTTATTTCTACTTTTCACCTTTTTTTCCTGTGCTGAACAGAACAAGGAAATCGTAGTTTCTAAATTTTATTCTGCAGATGTTATTATTTATGGAGGAACCTCTGCGGCGATAATAGCAGCTGTACAGGTAAAAAAAACGGGAAAATCTGTGTTGGTTGTTTCTCCAGATCAGCATTTGGGCGGACTGTCTTCAGGTGGACTTGGTTATACAGATACTGGTAATAAATCAGTGATTGGTGGACTGGCCCGTGATTTTTACAGCCGGGTTTATTCTCATTACCAGCAGGATTCGGCCTGGAAATGGCAGGCACGGGAAGAGTATGGGAATAAAGGGCAAGGCACCCCAGCGATTGATGGGGATGCGAGGACGATGTGGATTTTTGAGCCTCATGTAGCGGAACAAATTTTTGAAGACTATGTAAAAGAATACCAGCTTCGATTGTTCAGAAATGAATGGCTAGATCGGAGTAATGGGGTTGTTCTGAATGCAGGGAAAATCACCACCTTCAGGACCCTTTCGGGAAAAACCTTTGAGGGGCAGGTCTTTATTGATGCAACTTACGAAGGAGATTTAATGGCTGCAGCTGGTGTTTCTTATCATATCGGGAGGGAATCCAATGAAGTTTATAATGAAACTTGGAATGGCGTGCAGGTAGGTGTCTATCAGCATGGTCATTATTTTAAAGATTCAATTAGTGCATATACGGTGCCCGGAGATAAATCGAGTGGCTTATTGCCAGAAATAGCTGATACTTCTCCTGGTGAAAACGGACAAGGGGATTCCAGGTTACAGGCATATAATTATAGAATGTGTTTAAGCCGTCACCCTCAAAACCAAGTAGCTTTCGAAATGCCTGAAAATTACGATCCTGCCCGGTATGAGTTATTGGCAAGAGTATATGAATCAGGTTGGAATGAAACCTTTCAGAAATACGATCCTATTCCCAATTTAAAAACAGATACCAATAATCATGGTCCTTTCAGTACTGATTACATAGGTAAGAATTATAACTACCCTGAAGCAAGTTATGAGGAGCGAAGGGCTATTTTAAAAGACCATACAGATTATCAAAAAGGATTGATGTATTTCCTGGCAAATGATCCCAGTGTCCCAGATGAAGTAAGAAATGAAATGGCGCAATGGGGGCTAGCCAAAGACGAATTTCAGGATAATGGGAATTGGCCACACCAGATTTATGTGCGTGAGGCCAGAAGGATGTTAGGTGATTATGTAATGACCGAGCATGAAGTGTTGGGAAACAGAGAAGTACCTAATCCAATTGGGATGGGATCTTATTCACTGGATTCCCACAATGTTCAAAGGTTTGTGACCCCAGGCGGATATGTTCAGAATGAAGGAGATATTGGTGTCCACCCTAAGCAGCCATATAGCATTTCATACGGAACCCTAGTGCCACGAAAATCAGAGTGCACCAACTTGTTGGTTCCAGTTTGTGTTTCCAGTTCCCATACTGCTTTTGGATCCATTCGAATGGAACCTGTATTCATGATATTAGGTCAATCAGCTGCTGCAGCCGCTGCTTTAGCCATAAACACAGGTCTCCCTGTTCAAGATGTTGATTATCAGGAGCTACGAGAGATTTTGTTAAATGAAAAGCAAATACTGGAATTGGATGGAAAGTTGTAATCCACCAATTCCAATTATAAATGCTTTCTAGGATTTTAATTTCTCGGTGGAGTAATCATAATATGCGCCCGATGCGTTCCTGGATCCATAATCCAAGGCATTCCTGGTGCACTAGGTTTTAATGGCAACCCAGTGGTTTCGGAAGTTGCCCAAGGCAAATAAACTACATAGCGAAGGTAGGTGTCTGAGACTTCTCCTGTGGAGGGTGTATAATTTTCTTCATCAGCAGTCAGAACATAAAGGGTAGCACCATTCTTTGGCATTTTGAGTTTGCCACTTTTGGCTTCTGCTTCTCTGGTATCAAAAATTTCCTGAGAAGATTTTCCTTCTTTCTTGAGTTCTCTACCTCTTACCATAAATGGTTCTAAATCATTCTGGTAGCTCGCCACACTAAAACCAGGAGAATTTGGATCATCCGCAATACAAATCATTTCGTTGCTCCCTTTTCTCAATACAGTAAAAGTGCCGTTGGAATCATATCCATAGACAGTTGCTTCTGCTCTTTTTTCTTCAGGAGCGGCCAAGACAGCAGTTTTTATTTGAACTTCTTTGGAAGGGATATCCTGGGAGAATCCCTTGATAAAGATCAGTAGAAGGAAGGTGGTAAATAAAGACGTTTTCATAGATCGGTTAATTGGGTTAATCCAATTTACGATTTATTTATTCATTTTTTCCTTAATATTCAGATACATTCACCACGTAAAACTCCCGAGAGGATTCTCCATTTCGAAGTTTGTATTGGATTTGCTTAATCTTACCTGTTGGAGTCCAATTTTTGCCATCCAATTGATAAGTACGAAACCGTCTGATCAGAGAGGTTTCAACGATGGCAAATTCATCCTGTCCTCTAAATCCTTCTTTTTGTTCCTCTGTCATTTCAGGCATACTTATTATGCTCATGGATTTTCCATTATTCACGGAATATCCAATTAAAAAAGCTTTCATCTCCTGATCATAGGAGTTAAAATAAATAAGGATTTCTGGCCATCCATCACTATTCAAATCCTCAATTTCAGATCTGATATACGCTCCGTCAATTTTGTGATTAACCGGGCTGTTGTCTATTTCCAACCCATGAGGTTTAATTTCTAAAATGGTAAAGGGATTTTGCTCTGTGGCTTTGATATCGAAATCAATCCCTTGAAGGGAAAGTGTTTGGTCAAAAGTGAAGTTTTTGATTTGGCTTTCATCCAAAGGTTCATGAATCCTGGTGTAATGATTTTTTAAACTGGCCCCTCCATTACAATAAAAGTGAAGCATCTCATCTGCTTCTGGAGAATCTCCTTCAATCCAAAGACTATCCCCTTTGACTTTGAAAAAGATGGTTGCATCCATAAAGCTAGTCACTAATGTTTGTTCATCGAGTGTGTCCAATTGGGTTGCCCAACGACAGCTGGGACGTTTTAAATCTGATCTAGAGCTTATTTCTGCCGATAATTCACCCAATTCATTCTGGAGAATTCGTACTACCGTCCAATCGTATCCGTCTTCTCTGTTTTTGTAGTATTCCGTAACAAAATCACCTAAGAAATTTTCAGAGGTTTGTTCTGTGTTGTTTTCAATTCCATCTTCTTTAGATAAGTTGGAAGTTGAGGTAGAGTTTGAACATGCAAACTCAAAAAATAAAAAACTGGATAAAAGTAAGTAATAGACCTTCTTCATAAGAGTTAAATAAGACCTGCATCAATATATAAAGATACACCTTGTCCAATCATACTTTCTATTTCTTTCCTTAATTCAAAGGTAGTTTTTTTGAAATGAAAACAACTTTTACCATGTTGGCATTTTCGTAATTCTGAAGAAATGGGAAGAAAGGCATTAGGGTGCGTGTAAATCGGAAAAAAGTAAAGCCTTGCTTCCTTTGGTTTTAGCACTACGCTCCCTACATAGTGCCCGTCTACTTTTTGCTTTCCTTGCATCGCAGGCTTGGTTCCACACACTTCAAATACAGACGGATTATCTTTGCTTATTTTTAGGGGTGGGACATGTTTTTTAAAGCTTTCTATTAAGAATGTTCTTATTTCCTCCGGTGTGTCCATGGACTTCACTAATCATTAGATTCCAAGCTCAGAATAAACCCAAATAGTGGAAGTCTGAGAGTTCCTGAATTTAATAATTTAGGGACCAAATTCCAGCTTTTTCTGCTGGACTCACTTGTAGGCTGGAATCATTGACTATTGCTAAGGGTTGACCATCCGTTCCCAATTCCCAAAACTCTCCTCTTAAATATACACTCAATCCTACTGATGGGCTGGTGTTTTGGATGTGTCTTGGTAATCCATATTTGTAATAAGCTTCCCGGTTAGTTAGTTGACTGGTATCTGAATCATTAACAAATTCTGGACTAGGTCTTCTATTGTAGCCCTTCCAAAGCTTTTCCATACTTCCATCTCCTAACTGATATGAAGGTACCAAGACCAAATCCGGAGATTCGGAATCCACTTGTTTGAAAGGAGCAGAGTACCAGCTGTCTTCCGAAATAATTACAGAGGCTTTTGAAAATGGAAATTGAAAAGTTTGAACTGATTTTAACTCTGGTTCTTTAATAAACTTCAACTCTTCTGTATTTGGATAGGTTTCAAAAATGGGGGCTCCTAGTATTTTTCCATCTGGGCCAAATACAAATGATACATTGTATAATTCTTTTTGATTTTCAACCGACAGTCCTTCATCTGAAACATAAGGGCCTGGTAGAATAATAGAACCTGCTACTATATGTGTTTGGGTTTCTTTGGATAGTTCACTGAAGGTATCATAATACACCTGCGCCATTTGTCTGGATTTCATTCGAAGGATTGCGGAAATCGACTTGTCACTTTCGTCTCCAGTTTTAATAATACCTAGGAAGTAGTCAAATACATTGCTTAAAATAAGGGTTCCTAAAGCATCTTTGAGAGTTTCTTTATCTTCTAATGCATGTTTTTCTCGAAGCATAAATAACCAAGTTCCAATGTATTCCGGAAAAAGGATGATGGTGTTTTTTTTAATGAACCCTTTTTCTGATGCGGCTTGGATATATTGGCGAATTTTTAGTTTAAATCGTTCGGGATTAAAGTAATCGGATGGAACCATATAGGGTTGGATTCCGATTATATTTCGCTCTAAAGAATCAGCTGGGTTGATTTCCTGAATTACTGAGATATAGGGATCAGGAGGATCTAAGGGCAGGTTTCTTCCTTCATATGACCAAATGAGCCAAATAAATATAATTAGTGTAAGGAGACTGAAGAATCTTTTAATCATTCACTGATTAGAGGTTTATAAGTGATGCATCAAACTTAGCAATTTCACTAGAATTGGGAGTTTAAATCAAGAATTTTCAATTAGAATCAATTCATTTCAAACCCAAATTTTTCGCCTTTTTTGAGCATAATGGTAGTTTCTGATCCATTATAGATAAGGGTAATGGTTTGATTGATTCCTGAAACTAATGAAAGCATGACGATTTCCCCATTCGCCCAAGTCATATCTACAGTAATATTTCCACGGGCTTTGATACCTCTTACAGTCCCATCCGACCAGGCTTTAGGCAAGGCTGGAAGAAGACGGATAATGCCACTTTCATGTGATTGAATTAGCATTTCTGCCACACCTGCAGTATATCCGAAATTCCCGTCAATTTGGAAAGGAGGATGTCCATCAAATAGATTGATGTAGAGTGAATTGGTGATTAATTTCTGAATATGTTCATGGGCCATTTCTCCATCAAGTAATCTTGCAGAAAAATTGATCAGCCATGCCCTGGACCAGCCAGTTCCTGCTCCACCATTGGCCAATCGAAACTCCAATGTTTTCCTTACTGCATCAAAAGCTTCTGGAGTATCACTTTTTGTGATGGAGTTGCCAGGATGAAAAGCATAGAGGTGTGACATATGTCTATGCCCTTTTTCAGGTTCTTCATAGGGTTGGTCCCATTCTAGAATTCTCCCGTCTTCTCCTATCTGTACTCCAGGTCGTAGTATCGTTAATTGCTCAGCGATTTTATTTCTAAGGCGAGATTCCGAATTTAATATTGTAGCTGCCTGCAAGAAAGAAGTAAACACATCGGCAATAATTTGTTGATCCATTGCAGCTCCCATGGTTGTGGCAACCGATTCTCCTTTGGAATTAATGAATTGATTTTCCGGAGAAGTGGAGGGTGAGGAAACCAATGTGTTTTCACCTGGGTAATTGACCAGCCAATCTGAATAAAATGCAGCTACTTCAGAAATAGCCGGGAACCCCCGGTCGGCTAAAAATCTTAAATCTCTGGTAAATAAATAGTGATCCCAATAATGCCTTGCCATCCAGCCACCGGCGCCGACCCAACCTCCCCAATATGCAGTAGCGGCCCGCATAAATGGCACTTGCCATAAATCCGTAGCATGGGGTAAAAAGGATCCTCGCATGTCAAAATTGGTTTGGGCTACCTTTCTTCCATTGTAAATAGCTCCGTCGATGAAGTCAAAAAGTGGCTGGTTTAACTTGCTCAAGTTGGTGACATCTGCCAGCCAATAATTCATTTGCAAGTTGATATTGAGATGATAATCTGCATTCCATGGTGCATTGATATGTTGATTCCAGATCCCTTGTAGATTGGCTGGATTAGAGCCAGGTCTACTAGAAGAAATCAGCAAATACCTCCCATAATCAAATAGTAATTTTTCCAAATACAGATCAGTGGCTCCTTCTTTTACACGCTTTATTCGGATATCAGTGGGTATTTCATTGATGGAATTGTTGCCCAAGGTTAATTCCATATTGTCAAACCATTCTTGATAATCCTCTATATGTTGGGCAAGGCTTTGTTCCCAAGACTTGCCTTTGATGACCTCAATAGATCTTTCTGCAGCAGATTCATAATTTTTATTATAAAAACTTGTAACGGTGACCAGTTTCAAGAGTACTTCCTTTGTTCCATTTAGATCTAAGTAATCCTTTTCGGTTAGGATTTTATCCTCTTCCGATTCTGCAATTAATAAGGTTCTGAATTTTACACCCTCCAATATTGGGTAAGGTTTGGAATCGATTTGCCCTTTTCTTTGGGTGGCCATTCCTACCATTTCAAGCATATTGGGAGCTAGTGTAGATGATTCAGCAGTAGTAAAGTCTTCATCTTCAGGTCTACTTAGCCTGATTTTACCTGTAAAACCTGCCGGATGATCCGTATGTAGTCGGATAAGTATGGCGTCATCAGGCATGCTGGCAATGACCTCTTCCGTGACTTTATATCCTTCGCTTTTAAAAGTAGTGGTGGTAGTTGCAGTATTGAGATCCAATTTCCTTTTGTAATCGCTGATTTGTTGGAAATTAAAATCAAGCCAAAGGTCTCCTAAGGTTTGGTGGGATCTAGTGATCCCTTTTCTAGAAAATGCAGCTACCAGCAAGGAATCCGCTTTTTTATTGTCTCCCTCCAATAAATAAGCTCTCACCTGATCCAAGTCTTTTCTTCTTCCTTCTGCCAATCCCCAATCATCCCGAGAACCTGACCACATAGAATCTTCATTGAGTTGGATTCTTTCCATGGAGGGCTTTCCAAATACCATGGCTCCTAGGCGGCCATTACCTACAGGTAATGCTTCTTCCCATACTTCAGCTGGTTGGGTGTACCATAGAATTGATTTTTGGGAAAAACTTAGTGTGTAAAAGCAAAAAAATGCAGCTATAAAGGTGACTAGGCGTTTCATATATTTTGGGTTTGGATTTAAGATTACAAAAAAACCCATTCTACCACCAATAGAATTTGATTAAAAATCATTCTTATTGGAAGAAAATTTACTGTGAAACTAGAAACTCTTTAAATTCTGGGGTGTTAAAATTGCTCATCCCTTGTTGGTAAAAAACAATTTTTCCTTCTGGGTTGACCACTAAGGTAGTTGGAATCGCCTCACTCTGTAAACTAGGGTTTAGGCCAAAACTAGCATGAGCGGAAGGGAAGCTCCAAGATTTGCTTTCGATTAATTTCCTGCTTTTCTCAATATCATTGTCCACGCCGATCATCAAAAATTCAATATTTGGCTCATTTTTTACCGACTTATAGAGCTCAGAAATATGAGGCATTTCAGCCCGACATGGGCCACACCAAGAAGCCCAAATATTGATAAAAAGAGTTTTCCCTTTATAATCCTCTAGGTTGATTCTGTTGCCTTCAAAATCCATAAATTGACCTCGATAATCAAATGTTTCTTCAGTAAGGTCAGGGACTTCAATATTCGGTTTGATCAGACCAGTAGATAGAAGTACAGATTGTATTCCTCCTATAATAACTGGGAGTAATCCAGTAAAATAGAGAAAGGCCACTATTGCACCCATCACAGCCCAACTTTTTATTTCTTTTTTCCAATCCATTGCTTAGGGAATACGAGATTTGATATGAGTAGTTTGGTTAATTTTAATATTCAAAATTACTTCCACATTTCCAGTCGTTTAGTGACATCGGATACAATTCTTTCTTTTTGTCTCAAAAAGGAGGCTTAACTTGTGGTTTGAATTAGGACTGACATACCATTTTATATGAATTACGAGATTAAAATTGCCGCTGAACTCAGTATCAGACCAGAACAGGTCAAAGCTACTATTGGCTTGCTAGATGAAGGTGGAACGGTACCATTTATTTCCCGATATAGAAAAGAGGCTACTGGAACCCTTGATGAAGTCCAGGTAGCAGGAATTCGAGATAGGGTGTTACAATTGAGGGAGTTGGATAAGAGGAAAGAGGCAGTATTGAAATCTATTGAGGAGCAAGGGAAATTGACGCCGGAATTAAAGGCTAAAGTTCAGGATGCCGAAACTATGGCCAAGTTGGAAGATATTTACCTTCCTTTCAAACCCAAAAGAAGAACCAAAGCAACGATTGCGAAGGAAAAAGGGTTGGAACCATTGGCTGAATTGATTTTTTCTCAGGAGTCTATCCAACTCGAATCTGAGGCAGAGAACTTTGTAGACCAAGAAAAGGAAGTCGCAACTGTAGAGGAGGCCTTACAAGGAGCCAGGGATATCATGGCTGAATGGATTAATGAAAATGCCGAGTTGAGACAAAAGATGCGAAAGCTTTTCTTGGAACATGGTGTGTTTACTTCAAAAGTGATTCCTGGAAAAGAGCAGGAAGCTATCAAGTATAAGGATTACTTCGATTGGTCTGAACCCATACATTCTGCACCATCCCATCGTGTTTTAGCAATGAGAAGAGGGGAAAAGGAGCTGTTCCTGATGTTGGATGCTGTCCCTGATGAGGCTTTGGCTATAACTCAAATGGAAAAGATGATTTTGGCGGATGAAGCCAATACTTCCATGGACCAAGTGAAAATGGCAGTAAAAGACAGTTATAAAAGACTGTTGAAGCCAAGTATGGAAACTGAAATCCGACTTTTGACAAAGAAGAAAGCGGATGAGGAAGCCATCAAGGTATTTACTGAGAACTTGAAGCAACTGTTGTTGGGTGCACCACTTGGCCAAAAGTCAGTAATGGCCATAGATCCTGGATTCAGAACGGGTTGTAAATTGGTTTGCCTAGGCCCCCAAGGACAATTTTTACATTATGAGGCGATTTATCTGCATGAACCACAACGCAGAACTGCAGAAGCAGGAATGAGTATCAAAGGTTTGGTAGAAAAGTATTCCATTCAAGCCATTGCCATTGGAAATGGAACTGCTGGTAGAGAAACGGAGACCTTCGTAAAAGGTTTGGGGCTACCAACATCAGTGATTGTCACCATGGTCAATGAAGCAGGAGCTTCTATCTATTCTGCATCAGATGTAGCCAGAGAAGAATTTCCGGATTTGGATTTGACAGTAAGAGGGGCTGTTTCTATCGGTAGGAGGTTGATGGATCCTTTGGCAGAATTGGTAAAAATAGATCCAAAATCCATTGGTGTAGGACAATACCAGCATGATGTAGATCAGAATGCCCTAAAACATGCTTTGGATGATACCGTGATGTCGGCAGTGAATGGAGTAGGAGTGGAAGTGAACACTGCTTCCAAACAATTGCTGACTTATGTCTCTGGTTTAGGTCCTGTGTTGGCGCAAAATATCATTGAATTTAGAAATGAAAATGGTCCGTTTAAGAGCCGGACTCAATTGAAAAAAGTACCAAGGTTAGGTGATAAAGCCTATGAGCAAGCCGCTGGATTTCTTCGGATTTCAGAAGCTAAACATCCATTAGATAGATCGGCAGTTCACCCGGAGAGATATGATTTGGTAGAAAAAATGGCTAAAGATGTCAATGCCTCTGTCTCAGACTTAATGAGTTCGGAAGATTTACGTTCCAAAATTATCTTGAAAAACTACGTGTCTGAGACGGTTGGGTTACCTACACTTCAAGATATCTTGGAAGAATTGGCTAAACCTGGAAGAGATCCTAGAGAGACCTTTGAAGTCTTTGCCTTTGAGGAATCAGTAAATAGTATTGGAGATTTGAAGACAGGGATGAAGTTGCCAGGTGTGGTGACCAATATAACGGCATTCGGAGCTTTTGTGGATGTAGGAGTTCATCAGGATGGATTGGTTCACTTAAGTCATTTGGCAGATCGATTTGTGAAAGATCCCAATGAAATTGTTACGGTAAATCAGAAGGTCATGGTAACGGTGATGGAGGTGGATATTCCAAGAAAAAGAATTGGGCTGAGCATGAAATCCGATCCTTTTGCAGAAAGAGGAAAAAAAGTGGAGAAAAGCCAACACAGACCCAAAAGGAAAGAGGAGGAAGGGACCATGGCAGAAAAATTGGCTATGTTGAAAAAACAGTTTGGTAAATAAAAAACAAATCCCCGGACCATGGCTCGGGGATTTGTTTTTTATTTGAATAATTCAGCGGCGATTTCAAGCGATCTATGTCTTTTTTCGGGATCATAAATATTGCAACTGATCATTAATTCATCTACTTGAACTTGATCGAAAAAGCTTTCGAACTGAGGCTTTAGACTTTCTTTTGTTCCAATGAAGGTACATGCCATCATATTTTGAATGGCAGCAGCTTCAGGTTCAGTCCAGATTCCTTCCATGCTTTTTACAGGTTTCTTAAGAGGGTAAGAAGTGCCTCTGATGACACCGAGGGCAGTTTGGAAAAAGGAAGTTGCCAAGTAATGTGCCGCGGCTTCAGAATCAGCAGCAATGACATTTACGCAAGAGATGAAATAGGGCGTTTTTTGTTGTTCGGAAGGCTGGAAATTCTCTCTGTAGTATCTAGATGCCTGAATTAAATACCCGGGGGCAAAATGGCTGGCAAAAGCATAAGGTAATCCCTTTTGAGAAGCTAAAACGGCGGAACTCATGCTGGAACCCAATAAATAAAAGGGAACATTCAGTCCTTCTGACGGGAAAGCCCTAACTTTGGAATCAAGGTTGTCTTCAGAAAAATACTGTTGTAGATCATCTAGATCATTAGGGAATTCTTGTACAGATTCGTGACGCCCCCTTCTTAATGCTGTTGCGGTAGTTTGATCGGTACCAGGTGCTCTTCCTAATCCCAAATCAATCCTATTGGGAAACAAAGTGGCTAAGGTTCCAAATTGTTCGGCGATAATCAAAGGGCTGTGATTCGGAAGCATGATTCCCCCAGACCCAAGACGGATTTTTTTGGTGCCTTGAGCCAAATATCCTATTAATATTTGAGGAGCGGAACTGCCGACATAGGCCATGTTATGATGCTCGGCTAACCACATACGGGTATAACCCAACTCTTCGGCCTTTTGTGCTAAAGCCAAACTTCTAGCATAGGCATCTGATGCGTCAAATCCTTCTCGAAGAATAGAAAGGTCAAGTAAAGAATAGGGGATTGTCATTTAAAATTTTTCAATTGGTGCTGGTCTGAAATACCATCAGACACGTTAACTAATTGAAATGATCCTCGAAAAGTTTCTTCACCCATAAATTAATGTTGATTTCCGGTTGATTTTTATTAGGACTTTAGGAGTTCAGGATAAAAACAAAAGGCTCAACTTAAGTTGATCCCAATGGTATTAAATGGTGTCTTGCTCTCTACGGCGGTCCCCACCACTATTCATCATATCGTTGTAATCATTCATGTCCATCCCTTTGCTAAATCTTCGGATATTAAATGAGAAAGTAACCATGAAATATCTTTGGAGGACATTATTCTGAACATCTTCAATGTATACATCCGTTACGTTTCTTCTCACACTGGTATTTTGACCAAGCATGTCATATACATTCAGTGAAATTTCTCCTCTTTGATTATTGAATACTTTTTTTCCTATACTCATATTCATGAGTAAAAAGTTATTGTCAAAGCCTTCAGAAAGTCCAGAATTGATTTGATGGTTCAGGTCCATTCGATAGACAAAACCCTCCCAAATGATCCAACTGAAATTCAATCTGGTTCGTTGGTTGAAGTATTTGTTGTTCAAATTGGAGTTCAAGGTATTTTCGACATTGTTGAAAGACATCCTGGTAGAAATATTGAAGTCCACCTGATCGCTGATATTACTGCTCAAAGAGATACCAGTACTTAGCCTGGTAGAGTTATTGAAACTCAACACATCATTTACTTGACCAGGTCTTTTATTGTAGCTAAAGCCTCCGTTGATATTTAAATTGGACTTGATAAAGCCTACAGGCATCCCATAACTTACCCAAGATCTGAAATCCTGAAAACCATCCAGGTTCACGGGTCTAAATAATTGAGATCCTTTTTCCAAGATGATTCCACCTGGAAGTTCTGTGGTTTCATCTGCTATGTAGGAACTATTGGCAATGGAGTTTTCCACTAATCTTGATTGTGCAAAAACAAACCAGGATTTATCGGTATCCGGGTTCCTGCTTCTAAATCTTAATCTAATTCGGTTGGAGTAAGATTGGTCCAAATTAGGATTACCCGTTCTCAATTGAAGTGGGTTGGAATTATCGATTACACCTTGCAGTTGTTGAACGGAAGGGGCATCGGTATTGGTATCATAGTCCAACTCCATGTTGGTATTGTCCGAGAATTTGTAATCAAATCGAACGGTCGGCAAGAAACTTACAAATGTTCTCTGTAAGTCAAATGGGGCAGGGAAAAATTGATCGTTTTGTAGTTTTGCATGTTGATATTCTCCTTCTATTTGTATTTGAACTTTTTCTTTTCTGAATTGATATCCAAGTTCTGTTTCTTGTCTAAGGTATTTACTTTCAAAACTATTACTCAAAGCGGTATCCAACTCGAGATCCAAACCAGACAAATCTTCATTTAGAATGTCGAACGTAAGTTGATCAGAATCATCTGCACGGTTTCCGATTTCATATTCAATTTCCATCATCCCATGCTTTCCTATTGGTTCGGTGTATGAGATTCCCGTTTGCCAATTCGTACCGGTTCTATCTCTTGAAATTTGCTGGTTGATAATCTCTGTTCTTTCCGTAGGTTGGAAATAAAGGTTTTCTGCCCTCCTAAATGCCAGGTCCTCATTCCAATGGTATCCTGCATTTGCTCTCAAGGTAAGTGATCTGCCTTCTTTGTCGAACTTATGTCCGTAATAGAGTCTGTTGTCTATATCGAAATCATCATTATCTGCGGTTCGGATATTTTCGGTCTGATTAAGAGGGCCATCTGTATTGACCGACTCTCCTAAGAAATAGGAGTTTTCCCGATCATTGGCAGCAGAAAATCTTGGACGATAAACAATTCTGTTTTTTTCATCAATATTATATTCCAAGCGCATGTCAAAACGATGTTCCTGATTGGTTCTGGTATTTCGGCTGTTTTCAGTATAGGTTTGACCATCATTTGCATCGGTGACATATTCTCTAAAAAGAGAAGAAATCCCATTGTTTTCTCTATTTCTATAAAGGTAACTTCCGCTAACCTTAATTTTTTCACCCCAAAGGTCTGAGTAATTAAGCCCAAGAATATTGGTTTTTATAATCCCGTTTTGCGGCCTATTATTTCCTTGCGCATTGGGATCTGAGGAGAAATTCTGAACGTTGATGTTATTGCTTAAACCCGTAAAAGTAATTCTTTGGTCTTCATTAAAGGCATTGATACTTGCCCCAAGTAAATAACGATCGTCTGTACCATACCCGGTCGAAACTTTTCCAAACTGGCCTTTTCTTCTATTCGGTTTGGTAACGATATTGATTGTCTTTAAACGTTCCCCATCATCAAAACCACTGAGTTGTGCCTTTTCGCTTTTTTGGTCAAAAATCTCTATTCCTTGAATTACTTCCGCAGGTAAATTTTGAAGAGCCGTTTGTACATCTCCTCCAAAGAAAGGTTTGCCATCTACTAAAATCTGTGCAATGGATTCTCCTTGAGCTTGCAAGGCACCATCAATCATGGCTACTCCGGGTAATTTTTCTACCAAGGATTGAGCACTTGCATCTTTCATGGTTTTAAATGCATCCGCATTAAACAGGGTGGTATCGCTTTTTTGTGTGCCCGTAGATCTTCTTGCAGTAATCGTCACTTCTCCAAGTTCAGTGGCGGTCTCTCGCAATAAAAGATTTCCCAAATCAAGGTCTTTAGAGATCTGTATGGTCCTAAATAAATCTTGGTATCCCAAGTACTGGACTTTGAGAAGGTATTCTCCATCCTTAACTTCTTCAATATCAAAATTTCCGTCCAGGTCAGAAATCATTCCGTCTATTTGGGTAGAATCTGAAAATGTTAAAAGAAGAATTGTGGCATTGGGAATACTTTGTTGAGATTCAGCATCGATGATTTTACCTTTCACAGAATAGGTTTGTGCAAAGGCGCAGTAAATAGCTCCAATTAAAAATAATAGAGTTAAATATAATTTCATGTAGTTGGTTTTGGAAATCTTGCTTTTACTAGGCTAACAAGAGTAGTTTCAATAGGTTTAGATTCACTTCAAAGAACGACCTTAAAGAGAGAATTTGATATGTAATATTGTCTAAGCGGTCAAATGAGTTATTAAGCAGTTATTTTGGAAAGGAGATTTGAGAGGAAATATTTGGTATTATGGTCTGATAATGAAATAATTGCATTGGATTGACAGTTTTTGTCGGAATTAAATGTTTATTTTTAGATCATTTGAATGTTTATAAAAGTAACATTTGTAAATTAGCTGATGTTAAATCACAGTGTTATGGAAAATCAAGATAAAATCAGCATTACTTCAAAAACCTTGGCATCAGGAAATCGTCAAGTGAAATTTTTTATTGAGGATGAGGAAAGACCTCAGTATGGTTATTTATTGATGACAGAGCCCAAATCGGTAGGAGAGATAATTGAGGAAATTAAACTTCGTATGGAGAGAAGAAAATCAGCCGCCTTAAATATGAATCCATTTTTTCCTTTGCAGCCTACGCAAGATGATCACAATTTTTACTTATTCTCAGCATGAGCTTCCTTTCTTCTAACCTGAAATTTTTGCGTAAACAAAAGGGGATTACGCAGAATGAGCTGGCAGAAAAACTAGCAGTACAGCGTACCATGATTTCTGCTTATGAAGATGGAAGGTCTGAGCCAAAACTTCAAACTTTGAAGTTACTCAGTGGAATTTTGGAAGTGGGGTTGGAAGAATTGTTGGAGCATGATATTGAAACGAAAGGAAGGAAAGTGCTTCAGAAGAGAGGGATTAATATCTTAACCATCGCGACCAATGATGAAAAAGAGAATATTACCATGGTCCCACAAAAGGCTTCTGCTGGCTATCTCAATGGGTATTCTGATCCGGAATATATGGAAAGCTTACCCCAGTTTAACCTTCCAAATCTTTCCCAAAACGTTACTTACCGTGCCTTCGAATTGGCAGGAGATAGCATGCTTCCTTTGATACCAGGTACCATTGTGATTGGAGCTTATGTAGATCAGCTCAAAGACATAAAGAGTGGAAAGACCTATGTATTGGTTACTGCTACGGAAGGGGTGGTCTATAAGCGAGTGTTTAATTATTTAAATGAGAACGGGAAGCTTTTTTTAGTATCAGATAATGATCATTATAAACCCTTTGAGATCCGGGGAGAGGACGTGTTAGAAGCATGGGAGTCAAAGGCATTTATCAGTACTGATTTTCCAAATCCAGGGGATAAAAAGAAACCCATTACTTTAGAAGATCTAGGTGAAATGATTCAGGATATCCAAGCAGATTTAAGAAACATCAAGGGTTGATCCGCTGTAATGAAACATTAGTGGTTGTTCCCAGTGTAGGGAAGGATATGGTGCCTATCCAACTTCCCCCTGCATTGGAGGTGTTAAGTATTAACTTACCACTGATCTGTACTAAGGAATTATAATAATCTGCAGTCAATTGGGTGCCTGAAATGGTGCCATTTCCTTCCCCAACTTCCACGTCGTATATATTGTATTCCAAAAACTCAATAGAATCATCGTATTGGTTAAAGACTAGGGTACTTGTATTTCCTTGAGGATCGGATAAAAGCCAGAATCCTGATATATCATCTACATAAACCTCCGTGGAGGTGGCATTGCTTGGCTCTTCCAATGAATTGTCTTGAGTTGTCGTGGAATTTTCTTCTGGGATTTGGGCTGGAGGAGAATCTTTCTCTGTAGATTGGCTGAGTCCATTGGTCAATTCAGTATTCTCTTCAAAATCATCGTAAATAGGATCTTCTTCCGGCAAACTCAATAACTGAATCAAAACGATAAGGCCTACTAATCCACCAAGGAACCAGAGGTAATTTTTAGCGAACCAACTTTTCTGTTTAGTAGGTCTAGATGTAATAGGAGTAGGTTTGGTCGGTTGGGGTTTGGGTTCGATGATTTTGCTCAGAGCAGCCACCAATTGATCGCAATCATATTTCCATCTGGAACTGCTGATCTCCTGGGCGTGTCTCCGAGTCAAGCCTTGAAGGTCTTCAGGTAATTGATCCGCTGTGGGCATAACCGCTCCGTTGACCAATACCGGAATGACCCGTATATCTCTTTTTAAAGCGGCAGAGATCTCAATTCTAATAAAATCTCCCTCATTAAAAATCCGTGGATTTCCTTCGGTATCTTTAATGTTGAGCCAATGCGGACCGATCATCGCAATCAGCACCTTACAAGAATTTAGTGCTTTTTCTATAGCTTGAATAAAATCCAACCCAGCTTCTAGGGTTTCTACATCTAAAAACACACTGTCTTCACCATAAATCTCTTGAAGATGATCTACTAATCTTCCTGCTTCTCCAGAAGCATCCTGACGGCGATAGCTTACGAAAATTTTATTGTCAGCCATAAAAAAAAGTCCCTGGTTATCAGGGACTAATTTAATAAAAAATAGGATGTAAGGAAGGGTTGTTTGTACTGTTATCCTTCCAATAAATCACTAAATATTTCTTTGATTTTGCTTACGACATCATTGGACGGGTCAATGTTAACCACCCCTTTTCCTAATTCATGCCATAAACCATCTCCGCATTCAATGTATGCTCCACGTTTATTTCCAGGATTTTCTTTAGCTATTTCATAGTTATAATCAGGCGTGAAGATCAATTTCATCAGTTGGACAGTATACTCCCAATTGATGTTTCGCTCTTCATTTCCTTCCACAAAAATTACTTCCCTATCGGAAAATCGGATCGTGATAGAACAATCTTGGATTTTTTCTGAAGTGACTTGCCGATAATGAATGGTAAGTGGAGCCTCTTTTTTAGTAGTTTCATAAATAGCCTGAATGATATCCTGACCAAAAACCATCCAGTCATCTTGATCTGCAGGGATTTTCACTTTTCCTTGAACACCAGATTCGGTCAGTTTTAGAATAATTCCTCCTTCTTCCAAGCTTTTACCAGACCACTTTGTCTCCGAGAGTTTGTTTTGAATGGCCTTGATCCAGGTTTTATTCAGAGGACCTTCATAGGAGAAATCATCTTGGGCAGTAAATCCTTCATCGAAGATTTCTGCCTCACTGATTTCATCCCTATCTGTATAATGTAAGTCTAATTTACAGCTTAAATCACCTTTGCTCCAGTCAAGAGAAATTCTATATACATGACTATATGGGGGTGGGATTATTCCGGAATCAAACTCTATTTCTAATCCTGTAAGTTCTTCTTGTTTGGGCATGATAAAATTTGCTTTGCGCAAAAGTAATTTTTTTCACTGAAATAGAAGTTATTTGTACGGTTAAACGCAACATATGGAATCAATATCAGAGCACATCGCCTCAGAGATTTACGATAAATCTTATGCGATAATTGATGATTTTATTAGTGAAGAATTAAGGGCTTCCCTTTTAAAGGAACAGTCAGAGCTGTTGGAAGCAGGAAAATTTAGGATTGCTGCAGTTGGGAAGGGTGAAAAAAAGCAAGTAAGAACAGAGATCAGAAATGACCAGGTTCTGTGGATTGATCCAGATAATCTAAACCAGTTTGAGCAACAATACTGGTCTAAAGTAGATGAAATCAGAAAGGCTATTAACCAAAGGTGTTACCTGGGACTGAGGTCATTTGAAGCGCATTTTGCGAGATATCCCATTGGGTCATTTTATGTAAGACATATGGATCAGTTTCAACAAGTACTTTATCGTTTGGTGACAGTAATCATTTATTTGAATGATTCATGGGAACCAGAAGATGAAGGAATGTTGAGAATGTACTTGCCTCAAGAGGATGGTTCAGAAAAGACCTTAGATATACTGCCCAAGGGAGGAAGGTTAGTAGTTTTTATGAGTGGAGAGATTCCTCATGAAGTAATGCCTACTAAAAAAGAACGAATCAGTATTACTGGTTGGCTACGGGATATTGATTAACGTAATTTTATTTTGACTGTGACAGGTTTGTCTTTGACTTTAAAAGATGCTTTGCTGAAACTTGGAGGTCCAAATAATAGAGATGGATTATTTGAGAAACCAAATTTATCCAAAGGGTATCCAATTTGGTTTTTCTTAATCTCTCCATCCATATCCTCGTCGTGAAAAACAGAAAATGCGTATTCCCCAGGATCAATATCTTTTAAAACTATTTCGGCCTTTTTGTTCACCACAGGAAGGCTTAACTTTTTTATAGCCTTGTTTATTTCTGAAGGAAAACCATCTTTTTTGTTAAATAAAAGTACCTGAACCACTCCTTCATTGACCTCGGTTTCTTCAATTATTAAATATATCTCTCCTTTTGGAGAAGGGAGAAAAGAGGAAAATGAAATAAATAGAGCTAAAAGCAAGTTCATTTTATTGATTGAATGGTTTTTGGTCTGTTAATCTTACCCGTTGTTGTACGGATAAACTCAGGAATTAGCTGAATTTCTTTTGGGATTTCATATTTATGAAGGATTTCTTTTAACTCCTCCCGCAAACTTTCTGCCTTCTCTGCTTCCGTATCCAAAGTTTCAATAATTAAAATCAATTTTTGTCCCAACTTTTCGTCTGGTGAGCCATAAAAGAAATAGGATTGATTAGGAAAAAAGTTTTGGATACTACTTTCAATTTTTGCTTCCAAAACCTCAGGATGAAATTTGATTCCTCCGGAGTTAATCGCAAAATCGGCTCTTCCTAACCATGAAAATCGGTTGTCGTCATGCAATTCCACCAAATCGTTGGTCTGAATGGTTTGATAATTACTCATAGCAGATGTTATCCAAAGTGCTCCTCTAGAATCCTGTCCTATTTTCACTCCAGGCAAGGCCTTATAAATCATGTCTCCTTCTCCAAATGTCGCGATGGCAACATGGGAAACGGTTTCAGTCATCCCATAGGTCTGGAATGCATTCAATTTCTCCTTCAAGATGGAGGATCTGAGCTTTTTTGAAACGGGAGCTCCTCCGATAATTAGGTGTTCTAAAGACTTTAACTCCTCAAGATTTGTAGATAAACTTTCTTCCACTTGAATGGGAACCATGGCTACAAATTTTGGAAAAAAGTGTTTAGGAAGGCTGGAAAGTGGTTTCGAACTTGGTTCAACGACTAAGATAGGGCAATTCCAAACTATAGCCCGGACCAGCATCATTTTACCCGCGATGTATTGGGTATTCATACAACAAAGCATTTCTGTCCCAGCAGTTATGCCAAAAAAGGATTGAGTGGCAGTAGCACTTGCAGTCATTTGAGAGCGTAGGACCTGGATAGGTTTGGGAGTGCCTGTAGATCCTGAAGTTTGCAATTCAAAAGATTCTTGGCCTGTCAACCATTCCTTACAAAATGTGAAGGCAGGGATGGCAAAATTCGGTAAATCAGAAGGGGTATGTATGAAATCTTCTTTGGAAGAATACCTATTTGTTCCAATAATCAATTCAAACATAGAGAAACAGGTCTTAGATTGATGAAAGTAGAGCAGCAAACTAACAACATTTTTCCGCGAAGCCTGTTATCTTGCAGCGAAAATTCAGCTTAAAATTTGATCATCATGGAGTGGATTACTGCAAAAGAATACGAAGATATCACCTATAAAAAGTGCAATGGCGTAGCACGAATTGCTTTTAACCGACCTGAAGTAAGAAATGCTTTTCGTCCAAAAACAACCTCTGAGCTTTACGACGCATTTTATGATGCGCAAGAAGACACCTCAATTGGAGTTGTTCTGTTAAGTGGCGAGGGACCTTCTCCTAAAGATGGGGGTTGGGCCTTCTGTTCAGGAGGAGATCAAAAAGCGAGAGGAAATCAAGGATATGTAGGAGAAGATGGATACCATCGATTGAATATTTTAGAGGTTCAGAGGCTGATCCGATTTATGCCAAAAGTAGTCATTGCAGTGGTACCGGGATGGGCTGTAGGTGGAGGTCATAGTTTGCATGTGGTTTGCGATTTGACCTTAGCTAGTAAGGAACATGCCATTTTCAAGCAGACTGATGCAGATGTAACCAGTTTTGATGGAGGATACGGGTCTGCCTATTTGGCTAAAATGGTAGGCCAAAAGAAAGCGAGAGAGATCTTCTTCTTAGGAAGAAACTACTCAGCACAAGAAGCTTTTGAAATGGGAATGGTCAATGCCGTGATTCCTCATGAGGAGTTAGAAGCGACAGCTTATGAGTGGGCTCAAGAAATATTGGAAAAATCTCCAACCTCTATAAAAATGTTGAAATTCGCTATGAATTTGACAGATGATGGAATGGTGGGGCAACAGGTGTTTGCTGGTGAAGCCACTCGATTGGCTTACGGTACAGAGGAAGCGAAAGAGGGTAGAAATGCGTTTTTGGAAAAGCGAAAGCCTAATTTCGGTTCTAATAAATGGATTCCATAAGTTAAAAGAAAAGGTTTTGATCTTACAAAATTGCCTCAAAACAAGGTTGGATTCACCCTTGTTTTGAGGCTTTTTCTTTTGTTATTGAATGGATTGATAGACCATTTGTCTCATTTTATCTCCCCAATAATTACTATACGGATTCATTTGGGTCATAAAAATAGAAATTAGATCTTCTTTAGGATCAATAAAGAAGAAAGTACAATACGCTCCACTCCAAAAGTACTGGCCAACTGAACCCAATTTCTTGGCATCTGCTAGATCTTCCAATACTGCAAACCCAAACCCGAACCCATGCCCCGCTCCGTTATATAAACCATCTGCCTGATCCATGGTCATCAACTCTATTGTTTTTGGACTTAGGAATTGAATTCCATTGGATTCACCATCATTCAAAAGCATTCGGGTGAACTTTAAATAATCTTCAGTAGTGGAAAACAAACCATGTGTTCCTCCATATACTGTATTCCCTGAGGTAGGAGTTTGGTTTTTCTGCTTGATCAAATTCCCATTTTCATCAATCGTATGAACCTGAACCATTCTGTCTTGTTGCTCTTCATTCAGATTATACCCTGTGTTTTTCATTCCCAAAGGGTCAAAAAGTCGCTGTTGAAGGAAATCTGCAGTGGTCATTCCAGAAAAAGTTTCAATTAACAAGGAAAGCACATCCGGAGAAGCAGAATAATACCATTGTTCTCCTGGTTCACCGATCAAAGGTAAGCTTGCAAGTGTTCTTACTCTGCTTTCAATGGTTTCTTGAGGAGACCTATACAAAGCCTCTCCAATTTCCTCCTCTAACTTTCCTCCTGCAATTCCATGCGAAAAACCGGCAGTATGACTCAAAAGTTGTGCGATGGTAATTTTGTTTTTTGCAATCCTGGTTCCTCCTGCAATTCCTAGGCTTGGATTATTGGCAATTTTAAAGTCTTTAAACCATGGAAGATATTTTTCAACAGGGTCGTTCAATTGAAAATACCCTTCTTCATAAAGCATCATGATGCCCGTAGTAATGATGGGCTTACTCATGGATTGGATGAAAAATAGTTGATTTTTGAGCATTGGCTCATTTGAATTGACATCGCTTACCCCATAAGCTTTATGTTGGATCACTTCCCCATTTTTATAGATTAGTGTGACGGCTCCAGGGATTTTTTCTTGATCGATATGTTGATCGATCATATTTTCATACCTGGCTAAGCGGTCTAAAGAAATTAGGCTTTGTTCCTGTAAAACTGATTGGGCAAATACTCCGTAGCTAAGTAAAAAAAGAATTAAAGCAGATGGAAAAAGTTTAGTTTTAAGCATGTTGGGTCGGGTTATTGTTTGCTGAAACTGTGATTTCAAAGTTAAGGTAATGAATTGAAATTGATTAAAATCTAAAAAGCCCTTTCAAGAGGAATGAAAGGGCTTTTTAGACTTATTTTAATATAAGAGTATTAGATCTCAATTTTCACACCTAGCACCTTCAAGAACTCCCTGATCCACGCGGCATGTCCAGGCCAAGCTGGAGATGTGACTAGGTTCCCATCCACATAGGCATCAGTAGCAGGAATTTCTTGAAACTCACCTCCTGCTATGGTTACTTCAGGACCTACAGCTGGGTAAGCGGTAAGTTTTCGCCCTTTAACAACCCCTGCTGCAGTTAATATTTGTATCCCATGGCAAATTGCAGCCACTGGCTTATTGGATTCAAAGAAATGTCTGACTATTTCCAAAACTTTGGCATTTAATCGTAGATATTCTGGAGCCCTTCCACCTGCAATGGCAATTCCAGCATAATCTTCTGGTTTCACTTCATCAAAAGTGTAATTCAAGGTAAAATTGTGACCTGGCTTTTCAGTGTATGTCTGATCTCCTTCAAAATCATGAATCGCAGTCTTGATGGTTTCCCCTTTTTTCTTTCCAGGGCAGACAGCGTGTACTTCAAATCCTACCATTTCCAGCATTTGGAAAGGAACCATGGTTTCATAATCTTCTGCAAAATCTCCTGTTAGGAATAAGATCTTTTTCATCTTTTTTCTGGTTTAGTTTAAAAATTTGGTTTCTGTTTATACAACGGAAATAGACTAAAAAACATTCTTGGATAACAGTTAATTCTTTGCATTTTCATAGTAAATTTTAATAAATAGTCTATGAATCATTTTGAGAGTACGTATGAGGCTCCTGATGGAGTAAAACTTTACTTGCAGGCATGGATGCCGGATCAACCGAAGGCTTCTCTGTTATTGATTCATGGACTAGGGGAGCATAGTGGTCGGTACACAGCGTTGGCAGAAACCCTGGTTTCTATAGGGGTTTCTGTTTTCTCTTTTGATGGAAGAGGTCATGGCAAGTCTGCCCCAAATGAACCAGACGCATATTTTGAATCGTATTTAAGTTATCTAGAGGATATTCATGTGCTGTTTGAAAAAGCAAAAAACTACCAGGCCTCTCTCCCCATTTTTCTTTATGGCCATAGTATGGGAGGAGGCTTTGCAGCAGCCTATGTATTGAAATATAACCCCGAATTAAACGGTGTGATTTTAAGTAGTCCTGCCATTATGGAGGACCCCAAAACGCCCAAAATACTGAAGTCTATTTCTGGACTAATCAGTAAATTTTTACCTAGGCTGAAGGCTTTAAAACTTGACCCCAAAGGAATTTCCAAATTGAAAAAGGAAGTTCAAAGATACTTAGATGACCCGCTTATTTACAAAGATGCTTACCCAGCCCGTACAGCTGCTGAAGTATTCAATATGATGAAATACATTCAAGAGCATGTAGTTGAATTTGATCAATCTGTTCTTTTACTACATGGGACCAGTGATACCTTGACCAATCCGGAGGGATCTAAACTCCTTTTTGAAAAATCTAATTCTATTGATAAGACACTCAAGTTGATTCCTGGAGGGTACCATGAATTGATCAATGATACCGATAGCGAGTTGGTTCTGGAATTAATTAAGAATTGGCTAAAAGATAAACTTTAAGTTATCGGAATTCCCAATAGGTACAAAACCTAAGTAGGACCGGAATTAATCCTTCCCACTTCCCAATGGAATTGCTCTTGATTGTTTAATTGCTCAATCAAGCGGTTCATTTCCTCCTCGGAGTAGGTTCGAGGCAGGACGCCATTCCATCCTACCAAACGGATAAACACACTATTGGATCAAATAAGTAAAAAGTGGTCTTCCTAAATTAAAAGGCCTAATGAAAGGGGTGGTCAGTAATACGGTAATAGGGGGAGAAGGACATAGCTAATAAGCATGGGAAAGATCTTTCTTGACCTTCTGCTATAAAGGGTGTTTGTTGAGAGGTCACCTCATTTTCCAGGTTTTGAATGGCATCTTTGGGCGACAATGATGAAGAGACAGGAATTGAGTTCGTAACCCTGTATACATTTTGGAGACTGCACTGGCATCAATTGACTTAGTTGAAAATTCGATATTGGAGGATTGGGAGGCAGTATATTCAAACGCCTTTAGGTTTGGAAAATAATCTGGAAGAAGAATAGTGAATTCAGGATGTTTTAAAATCAAATCCTTATTCAAGGATAGAATTCCATCACCATTTCCGGAAGCCAAATCAATGACTTGATTCGTTCCTGAAGATTGAAGACCTTTTTCAATCTACCGAATCAGGGGTACAAATATGTTTGTTTTGTTTAACTATAAGTGTGGGAAATCAGTACCATAAATTCGTGGAAATCCCGGAAACCAAAGTAGGTCCTCAAATTCGAAAAGATGAATTCAATTCATGGGAGCGTGAGTGGATTCTTATTTAATTTAGCCAATTCTAAATGAAACCTTTGGAGAATATCTACACGCATGGGTAGCAGCTGCCAACTTAAATTCCGGGGGCATTTGGGAACATTAAGCTTTTGTAGTATTCCAAATCTCCTTCTGGTTGCTCTATATCACTTGGGAATGGCCTTTTGGAAAAGGTTTGAAAATAAAGTAAACAAGCATTTCTCCACCATTCCGCTTCTTCCTCTTGAATGTTTAGCAATTGCCGGACATGCTCAAACTCCTCAGAATCAAGTTCAGGTTTTAAACTGGCCCAAGTATGTTGCATAGTCCTCACTTTCTTAACCCCTCGGTCATAATGATAGGCAATTCCCTCCCATAAGGTATGTCCATCCTTTAATTTAAAGTCCCAAGGTAAGTGGTGGAACCAAAGTAGGTACTTTTCAGGTATTTGATTTGGCTCTGACCAAGCATCCTTAATTTCCGGGGCATATTGGCTCAATGCATCACTTCCTGTGCTAGTCCTGTCAAACCCGATACCCAAACTGTCAGCCTGGTGATAATAAGGAGCTGTCCAATCAGCACGACCTCCCATCACCCAAGGACCTGGTCCATAATGATGACTTCTTCCCATGATATGATGGAGACCAAGTGGAGTCATATAATCTACAGCTGCCTCATGTGATTCCAGCATGATTTCCTCAATTTTGGATACGACTACCGAATTTTGACCGAAGGTCAATTTAATCCATTCATTGGCAATATCAGCCGAATTGGCATCAGGATTCCAAGCTAATTTTCCAAAAGCATACCAGTTGGCCTGGCCAAATAAGTGACCTGTCCAGTTTCTATCCGTACCGATATTGGATACCCCTGCCATCAACGTGACCTCTTGGTTGGTTTCATTGCCTTCCAAAAGGCTTGCAACGGTGGTAGTTGGGTTTGGTCTTAATATTTTAGTTTTTAGTACTTCTTCCCACATGGGGGCAAGGAAAACCAATTGGGTAGCTTGTCCCAGGTATTCTTGGGTGATCTGAAATTCCATTCCCACATTGGTTTGATTGATGGATCCGAAAAGTGGATGGAAGGGTTCCCGAGGTTGGAAGTCAATTGCTCCATTTTTTATCTGGATAATGACATTCTCCCTAAACTTTCCATCCAGGGGTTCAAATTCAAAATTGGCTTGCTTATGTCGGTCCTGATCCTCTTGAAACGAATACACGAAAGCTCTCCAGATCAGCAAACCTCCATGTGGAGCCAATGCCTCAGCTAGCATATTGGCACCTTCAGCATGGTTTCTTCCATATTCATGAGGGCCTGGTTGACCTTCTGAATTTGCCTTTACTAAAAAGCCTCCAAAGTCTGGTATGTAGGAATAGATTTCGGCCGTTTTTTCTTTCCAGAAATCGACTACTTGACCATTTAACGGATCAGCAGTTTCCAACCCTCCAATCTGAATGGGAGCAGAGAATCTTGCAGTCAGAAATACTTTGATTCCATAGGGTCTGAAAATGTCTGCAAGCACTTTCACTTTCTTCATGAAATCAGTAGTTAAGATCAAGGCATTCGCGTTTACATTGGTTAGGGAAACAGCATTAATTCCAATGGAGGCATTTGCTCGAGCATAGTCTATATACCTAGGATCTACATAACCGGGAAGTCTATGCCAGTCCCAAATCGAAAAGCCAGCATAGCCTCTTTCTACCGTTCTATCCAGATTATCCCAATGGTTTAACATTCGTACTTTAACTTTCGGGTTATCAGAATGAATTGAACTTTTATTGAAAGTATTACTTTGGACTGTTTTGATCCAATTGAAAGTCCCATATAGTACTCCTATGGGAGTATTTCCAATGATTGAAAAATAGCTTTTCCCATCAATTTCTACTGGGCCTGTCCAAAAGCCATCGTTACCGAGTGCCTTAATTTCGGCTTGTTGTTCCAAGGATAAAACCTGGGAAAATTCTTGCCGAGTACCTAAATAAAACTTAGCAGATAGCAACCTTTCCTGACTGAAAGTGGGACTGGTTCCAATCCATGATTCCGCTGCTAAATTCAGCTCTTTTTTGATTACTTCATAGGTAGGGTTTTCCCCGAAAAAATATACCCCCGAGAGAAATTCTGTAACATCATTTTGAAGGGTCGAGTTGGGCAGGGGCTGGTAGTCCAACCAAAGTTTATAGCCATCATTTCCGAAGGAAGAATAGCAATTGCCTAGCCAAAGGGAAACGAACAATAGGAGTAGGTTGATGGGTTTTTGCATAGTCTTAAAATTGGGGATTTCTATCCAAAAAGCAATTGTTATTTTAGGAATGAAAAGATACCGATATAAATCAATGTCTTACCTGACAATCCTTGTCAAATTGATGAAGAAACTACCAAAATAAGAAGTGCCTTCCTTATATTCGATTCTAACTTTTAGCCATGGATCAAAAACCATTCATTATCTATAAGTCTTCTGCGGGTTCAGGAAAAACCTATACGCTGACCCTGGAATACTTGAAATTAGCCCTTCAAAGTCCACATGCCTTCAAGCAAATCCTTGCTGTCACCTTTACAAATAAGGCGACACAGGAAATGAAAGAGCGGATATTGGAGGAATTGAATCGATTGAGATCAAAGGTAGATCCTCAAGAGAAAATGGATGCTGAGTTAATGAAAGCATTAAATGTGGATGAATCAGGGTTAAAGGTTTTGGCCCAACAAACGCTTACTGCCATTCTTCATGATTATGGCAGATTCTCTGTGAGTACCATCGATAGTTTTTTTCAGAAGGTAGTCAGGGCATTTGCCAGAGAGATTGATCTGAATGCCAAGTTTGATGTGGAAATGGATCAAGCTGCAGTACTGGATCGGGTGGTTGATCGGGTGGTAATGCTGGTGATGGAAGATGAGTTTCTTCATAAATGGTTGGTGGATTATGCCTACGAACAAATCCAAAATGGGAATTCATGGGATATCCGAAGAAACATACACGGATTAGGTCAACAGATTTTTCAAGAAGACTTCAAAAAGTTCGCACCGGAGATCAAAGAATTTTTAAAAGAAAAGGAAAACATCTCCTCGCTCCAGAAGATGGTCAGGGAGCGGAAATCCGAAATTGTTCAATTAGCCAAAGAGCTTGGGACTCATGCCAATTCGATACGGGTTTCCAATGGCTTGGAATGGACTGATTTTGCAGGCGGATCCCGGACCTTTGCAAAAGTTTTTAGCCAATTAGGAGATAAAAATCAACCTATTCCAAAATTGACTGATGCAACACTTGCTAAAATAGACCAACCTGATGGCTGGTTTTCGAAATCCAGTAAATGCATTGATCAGATTCAATCGGCATACGAACAAGGGCTTAACCAGATCCTAATTCAAATGGATGCTTTGACTTCCAGATGGAATACCTTGCAGGCAATAGCCAAAAACAGTTATGTCTATGGAGTTTTCAAAAACTTGTTGGATGAGTTAAGTCTGGTAAAAGATGAAGAGAACATCCTTCTCATATCGGATGCAAATGAGTTTCTCAAAGAAATTACAAAGGGGAATGACACCCCCTTCATCTATGAGAAAGTAGGCAACCAATACAAAAATTACCTCATTGATGAGTTTCAGGATACCTCCGGCTTCCAATGGGATAGCTTTAAACCTTTGTTGGAAAACTCCTTAGGACAACATCAAACCAATTTACTGGTAGGGGATGTGAAGCAATCCATTTATCGCTGGCGTGGGGGGGAGATGAAATTATTGCTCACTCAAGTAGAAGAGGAGATCGGAACCGACCGGATTGCTTTGAAAAATCTGGATACGAATTTCAGAAGCCTTCCTCTTATCATTCAATTTAACAACGAGGTATTCAAAGCGCTTCCTAAATCCATGGAGCAGGTCTTAACCGCTGATTATGGTGTAGGAAATCCCCAAATTCTGTCCCAGGCTTATGAAGATTCATTTCAGCATGTTTCTTCCAAAAAGATGAATTCAGACTTTAAGGGAAAAGTAAAATTGGAATTTATTGATCCCAAGAATGTGGAGGATGAAAGTAGTTTTGACGAATTGGTGTTGGATAAGCTACCTGATGTGGTCAAGGAGCTTCAAGATCATGGATATGAACTCAAAGACATTGCTTTTCTGGTAAGAAAAAAAAATCAGGGAGAGGCGATTGCAGACAAAATGATGGAATATGCTGCTGAAAACCCTGACTCATCATATGGTTTTGACGTGCTTTCTGATGAGTCCATGTTTCTTAATAAAGCTGCTTCAGTCAAAGCATTGGTTTCCGGCTTCCACTATTTACATAATCCTGCTGATCAAGTGCAATACAAAACCATGTGGTATCATCTGGCTTTGCTGAAAAATGAACTCATCTCGCATGAATTGTTTGCTTTGGATAAAATGCCTTCCTATTTGGATGATATGGAAAAAGCTTTTAAGGAGAAAGAAAAAACCATGCTTCAATTGCCTTTGATGGAAGCACTGGAGGAGTTGATTCAGGTTTTAGGACTTATGGAGCTTGGAAATGAAAAAGCTTATATTTCTGGGTTTAAGGAAGCAGTGTTTGATTTTACAGCAAATAACAGGGCTGATCTCAGTGGCTTCTTGGATTGGTGGGAGGATCAGCAATTAAAGCGTACCGTCAAAATTCCTGAAGGCCATAATGCGATGAGGATAATGACCATTCATAAGTCCAAAGGACTTCAGTTTAAAGTGGTACTCATGCCATTTTTGAAATGGACCATATTTGATACGAATAAAGGAAATGTGATTTGGTCGCCTTTTGAGGATAGAGAGAAGGGTTTATCGGCGATTATTCCTTTAAATCTGAATAATGAATTGGCCAACTCTGATTTCCGCGAGACTTATGCAGAGGAGGCTACCATGGCCTATTTAGATAGTTTGAATATGCTTTATGTGGCTTTGACGAGGGCTGAAGAAGTTTTTTATGGGTTTTCACCATTTAAAGAAACAATCAAATCCCAAAACTACATGGAAGTTCAATTGCAGCAATTGATTCAATTAGATGCTTCAGAGGAAGGGGGATTAAGCTTTAAAACTTATTTTGACCAAGAGTCAAAAGTGTTTGAATTAGGAGATTGGCCAGAAAGCCAAGTGAGGAAATTGGAACCCCATCAGGCGCCTGACCTTCGTTGGGCCTATAAAAATTGGGCTGAGGTATTAAAGCTGAAGAAGTATGCCGTGGATTTTTCATTAGAGGGCTTGGAACAGCGAAAGAAACAAAAATTTGGGTTACTAGTGCATGAAATTCTGGAACTTTCGATCAATCATCAATCCGCCTTGCAGCATCTTCAAAAGTTTTATTTCGAAGGCAGAATAAGCGAGGAAGAGAAGCGTATTGTCGAGCAGCAGTTGGGACATCTTTTCGCTGATCCTACTTTTGCCTCCTGGTTTAGTTCAGAAGGAGTATTACTTGCAGAACAAGGAATTTTACTTCCTGGAGGAAAGCAAAAACGGCCAGATCGGATCATTCTAAATGATCAAGAGGCATTGATTGTAGATTTTAAAACCGGCGAGAAGCAAAGCCGCTATGCAGAACAAGTGCGAGAGTATATGAATTTAGTGGCCAATTTGGCTAAAAGGCCTATCAAAGGATATTTATGTTATTTAGAGACTGGTTTAATTGAGGAAGTGTATGCATAGTTTTTTGAAAAACACAGCAAAAGAAATCCTCGAATCAGGGTTGGATTTGCAACATATTACCCTGGTATTGCCTAACCGGAGAGCGGGCTTATTTTTCACTAAACATTTGGGCGGCTTAATTCAGGAGCCTACTTGGATGCCAGAGGTAAAAACCATTGAGGAGCTATTTTATGAATTAGGAGGTGAAAGACCGGCAGATGACCTGACTTTGATCTTCGAATTGTATAAAGTTTATCAAGAACTTAATCCTGAGCCCGAAACCTTTGACCGCTTTTATTTCTGGGGAGAGATGATCTTGAAGGATTTTAATGATGTGGACCAATTTATGGCCGATGCCAGCAAATTATATCACCACTTATCTGAAATCAAAGAGATTGAGTCTGATCTGAGTTTTTTGAACGAAAGTCAAATCGAGCTGATTAAGCAATTTTGGTCTTCCTTTGTCAGACAGGATCGGGATCATCAGGAGAAGTTTTTGAAATTCTGGCAATTGTTGGGGCCGCTTTATTCTTCTTTTAAAGCCTCATTGGAAGTTTCCGGTTTAGCTTATTCAGGAATGATTTACAGGAAAGTGGCGGAATCACTGAGTAAAATTACTACTCCAAAAAAGAAGTTTCATTTTATAGGGTTCAATGCATTTACAGGAACTGAAGAAGCCTTGATCAAGTACTATATTACCGAATTTGATGCAAAGATTTATTGGGATATAGATGTCTACTATGTGGAGGATAAAGTCCAGGAGGCAGGTATGTTTTTTCGTGACTATCGAAAAGATTTGGTATTTGGTCCTACATTTCCTGAGGTAATACCTACTCATATTGAATATAGAAAAGCAGCAATTCATACCTATGCTACACCTCTAAAAATCAATCAGGCGAATCTGGTTGGAGCACTTTTGGAGAAAGTACCGGCAGGAGAATCTTGGGAAGAAACGGTGGTGATATTGCCAGATGAGCAAATGTTATTTCCAATACTTCATACACTTCCAGAGCAGGTAGACAAAGTGAATGTAACCATGGGGTACCCAGTAAAAAATGCTCCTGTGTATTCGTTTTTGGAAGCGGTATTGGAAATGCAGCGCTTTATTAAGGTAGAGGATGGACAGGTATTATTTTACCATTCAGCAGTCAAGAATTTGTTAAGCTCTGTGTACTTGAAAAGTGTAAACCCGGGGTTTGCCAAAAAACTGCTGGAGGATATGCAGTTGTTGAATCAAATTCATATCCCAGTAGATAGACTTGCCGAAGGAGGGAGTTTGTATCGGCTGATATTCCAAAAGCTGGAAAACGATAGTCTCTTTCCTTATCTGACCCAGTTAATGGAAGCCTTGGCTGATCAACTGCAGGAGGAGCCTTTGCAGCGATCCTACTTGTACCAATGTTTTAAACAATTGACCCGCTTAAAAGAAATTTTTGCTGGTCAGGATATTTTAAGCATCAATCGAGAGTTTTTTATTCGCCTGTTTCGTCAGGTATTTCGGGAAGTGAAGTTGCCTTTTGAAGGGGAGCCTCTTTTGGGATTACAGATCATGGGGGTGTTGGAGTCCAGGAATTTGGATTTCAAACGTGTTATCATTTGTAATATGAATGAGGATAGTTTTCCTCCAGCAGCGGGGTTAAATTCCATGATTCCATTCAATATCCGAAAAGCTTTTGGCTTGCCTGTACAGGAGCAGAATGATTCTATTTATGCCTACACTTTTTACCGATTACTTCATAGCGCAGAAGAGGTGCATATGATTTACACCACCGCCTCTGATCAAGGTAAAGCTGGAGAAAAGAGTCGATACATTCAACAAATGGCTGTTGAGCTAGGGAGGAAGATGGAGGAAGAGGTGATTTTTATTCCAATAGATCAAAAATCCCCAGAGGTTATTAGCATAGAGAAAGATGAAGAGGTATTAAATCTATTGGATAAATACCTCTTGGATGATCATGGTTTTTCCAAAACCGCATTTTCACCTTCTGCCTTAAGTGTTTTTTTGGATTGCAGGTTGAAATTCTATTTTCAGTATTTGGCAAATATTCAAGAGAAGCAAGAAGTCAGCGAGGAAATAGACGCAGCTGTATTTGGTAACCTGGCCCATCTAAGCATGGAGTTTTTGTATCAGGATTTCGCAATAAGGAAGAAGAGGACCGTGTTGGAGAAATCCGATTTTAAAGAGTTGAAAACCAATTGGGTTTTTCCTGCTATAGAAAAAGCGATCAGGAAATTTTACCACTTAGAAGGGGAGGCCAATACCAAGCTAAATGGGCAAATGGCAATTGCCCGTGATGTGCTACAGAAATATTTGCATCAAATTTTAAAAATTGATGAGGAATCAGCTCCATTTAAACTCGTTTCCCTTGAAAAGGAGAAAAAGTATGCTGCGGCTTTAACAATTGAAACGTATGCTGGAAATCAGAAAGTGGCACTTCGTGGGATTATAGATCGGGTAGATGAACATAATGGAACCATCCGCCTGATAGATTATAAATCAGGAAAAGACAATAAGAATTTTCCAGATGTCTCCTCTTTATTTGATCGAGATAATAAATCTCGGAATAAAGCAGCTATGCAAACCATGTTTTATGGATTAATTTATCAAGAGACGATGGCTGGAAATACTGCCCCATTGAAACCCGCGATTTTCAATCTTAGAGAAATGTTTAATGATGATTTTAATCCCTATTTGCAGCTTAAGGAAGGAAGAAAACCTGGCATAGAGGTAAATGATTATCGAGAGTTTGAGGAAGATTATAAGGCCGGGTTAAAATCCCTTTTGGAGGATATATATAATCCCAATCAATCCTTCGATCAAACCGATGACCTCAAAAAATGTGGATATTGTCCATACAAAGAGATTTGTGGTAGATAAATGCCTTCTGAACTATTAGAATAAGAGGCCTGCTCTGAAAACAAAACTTCTAAATAGGAAATCGTTTTCTGTGAAAGTACTAAATCCTGGAGGTAAAAGATCAGTAGGAATGGAAGGGGAGCCAGGAGGTAAAAAGGTTCCAACAAACTGAGAGATTTGTTGACGTTTATAAGCAAAACTCAACGTTAGAGCTGATTTCCCTTTTTTTGCGGGAAAACTAGCTCCGAAGGATGGACTAACTAAATAACCTCCTTCATACCAGCTTTTACTCCATTCATTTTCCTCTTTTTTCTCCAAAAGGGCTGATCCTCCGCCTATGTCCAATCCAGCAAATACATTCGGCTTTCCTGTTTTTCCCAAAAAGCCTCTCCATCCCAATGCCAATGGGATGATGGAGAGTTGATTGTATTGATCCAATCCAGTCGAAAACCCTATTACATGATTTTTGGTAATGCGGACTCCATGAAATGTGATAAAACTGACATCAATTCTATTTTCTTTACTGCCGTCCCATTGTTCCGATCCTTTACCATATAAAAAACCCAATTCGGTCTGATTAAAATAGGCTTTGTCCTGAGCGATACTGTTCAGGTAAAAAAATAAGGCACAGGATAGTAGAATTGTAGTTTTTAGGCTCATTTGCTTCAATAAACATTGACAGGGTTGCTTACTTGAATACAACTAAGTTTCCTCAATTTGGAGGGATTACTATAATCAAACTGACATACCCCATCTGGGCCAATCACAATCAAAGAATTGGGACCAGGAATTAAGTCAACTGATTTTTCTTTTTCCAAAAACTCCAACTGGTTTTGATCAATCGCCATCACATCACTTATATTGAAGCTTTTCAGTCCATGTACCCCTTCGGTTACATATAGGTATTCTCCTGCCAAGCCTAGGCCATGGGGGTTAAGCATAGCATAAGACTTTTTCAGTGTAGGATTGTATAGATCATTTATATCAATTACCTGAAGTTCATTAACCCCATTCCAGCAAGCTGTCCCATTTCTTAGTGTTACGAAAGCGTAGTCTTCATTGACCACAACCGGGTCACATGCCTGTACATGTTCGTAAACAGACATTCGGGTAGGGGAGCTAGGAGTGCTGGCATCATAGATATGCATTCCATTGTTAGAGCCTATGAATAGGATGTCCTTAAAAGGGAAAATAGTTTCTATCCCCCATCCAAGGTCAATGGGTTTCACAAATGTTGGATCTGCAGGTACTTCCACATCAAACACCCGCATCGTGGATTCATCTACTGCATATAAGTGCTGATTTAATAAGGTAAATCTGGCCATGGACCCGCCTGTTCCATAGCTTTGGGATGCTGCAGCATAATTAGCAGAAAAGCTCAAAGCATCACTCATTACCCATCCTCTTTCTACTTGCCAAGTAGCACTTTCAGTGGTTATGATAGTATCTTGAAAGGTGATTATTTCTCCGGTATCGTGACGGTATAGATGGTTAAAGACATCTTCCACTCGTTTTACTAATTGGATATGGTTTATGTCGCTGATGTCAAAGGCCAGTAAGTCCACATAATTATCCGCATAAAGGATTTTTCCATTGACAGCCATGTCTACATTGCCTGCGATTGGAATGAAACTGAGGTTGATTGGTCTGGATGGATCTTCATTGTCTAGAATATGAATTCCTTTAGTTGGTTCATTTATGAATAGGTAATCCTCATAGATATAAATTTTACCTGGATTATCTAAATCCTTGGCAGGTTCAATAGCAATCGTTCTTGCCCTTACATCGCTCATTTCCAAGTATACAGGCATCATGGTGCGATAGGTGTAGGTGCTAGTTACTTCATCATGACAGGATGAAAAAATAAGAACTGCTATAAAGAAAAGTAAGAGTTTAGGAGTATCGAGAGATTTCATACTTCAGTTAGTTAAGAAAACAAAAAGATATAATCCTGTGACGTAGCCAAACTATAATCTGCAACAAGTCAAGATGCTAATATTTTATAGAGGCAATATTTTCTAAAATCTTGAGTTAATTAATTTTCTTAGAAAAAATTAAATTAACTATTAATTTAGAATAAAAAGATAACAATCACATGAATAAGGCTTCGAACCTCTAGATGTTAAAGGATGAATTGAACTTTCAATGCAGGGATTAAATAATCTCTTTTGCTACTTTCATATGAAGTTCATTCATCATCATTAAAGCAGCCGAACCATACCATTCTTTCAGTTCCATTTTTAATACTCCTGCTTGAATGGAAGGGTCTGTCTCGGTGAGGGATTTGGCATCTTCTAAATCCTGCACATCAAAAATATAAAGACCTCTTAGGTCCTCATTCCCAAAAAATGGGCCTGCCATCACTAATTTTCCTTCTTCTGCCATTCTGGTGATATTAGCCATATGACCTTCTTGAAGCTTACTTCGCTCTTCTGTGGTGTACTCACTTACTCGGTCGCCTCTATAGAGGAAAGCGATGACATATTTTTTCATTCCATATTGATCGGCCCCTACTTCTTCGGCTAATTTGGGATCATAACTGGACTGGGCGTTAGAAAAACTAATTGAGCAAGCTAGTAAGGCGATAGAAAGGAGAAAGGTTTTCATATCAGTAGGGGATTAGTTGAGGATAAGACCAACAGTGTCTGCTTTAGTTCTTAATTTAAGCCATTCAGTCAATTTTTCAGTTTCAGAAGCATTAGGTTTCGAGGAAAACTCTGCATAGGCAACCAAAAGTGTGTCTGTTTTTTCATTTTCCAAGTCAGTGACCAATGACCTGTTTAAGGTGAATTTACGAAGCTTGGGATGATTGATCTTTGCTTCTTGTGCTATATCATTCCCAAGAAATCGTACTTCTCCATAATTCGCGACTTCACTTTCAAGCAAGGCGATGCGTTGATCCTTATCTTGAATGATTTGTTCATTTCGTTCATACAGATCTTTTAGGATATCCGAACGCAATAAATTCATATCTGTAATTCCCGCATTATTTTGATTGATCTTGATATCCGTATCCGTTAGTCCAAAGGTGATAGCTTTTTCTTTGATAAGCTCGATGGTTTCCTGGTCTATTTGATCTCCAATCAAACTTACCTGGATTGTTTTATTTGAACTGGAATAGGTGAAATTGGAATTAAGTACTTGCGTTCTAGGAAAAACCATTTCCTGGCCTACGAAAGTTTTTGCTTGTTCTTCCCAGATGGATCGGATGACAATCCCATATGCTAAATAGACACTTGGTACGATCGTAATAATGGTAAATATGGTAATGTAGGTTTGTACTCGTTTTTCTTTTTTATGATCTAAAAATTCCTTTTTAGGAAAATTCATAAACCGAACAATCAAATATGTGGAGAGACTTATAAAAACTGAATTGATAAAAAATAAATAAAAGGCACCGATGAAATAATAAAGATTCATGGTTGCTAAACCATATCCAGCAGTACAAAGGGGAGGCATTAATGCAGTGGCAATTGCCACCCCAGGTATTGCATTACTTTTCTCTTTTCGGGAACCTGCAATGATTCCAGCAAGCCCTCCAAACAGAGCAATTAGAACATCCCAAATGGTGGGTTCTGTTCGTGCCAAAAGTTCGGATTGGGCATCATCCAAAGGTGTGAAATTAAAGTAAATTGTGGAGGTTAAAATCGCGATAAAAACGGCAACTCCAAGATTCCTCATCGAACGTTTCAAAAGCTCAAAATCATTGATCCCAGCAGCCAGTCCAATTCCCATAATCGGACCCATCAATGGGGAGATCAACATGGCTCCGATGATCACTGCTGTGGAGTTTACATTGAGACCGATAGAGGCAACAAAAATCGCGAAAATCAGAATCCATAGATTGGCCCCTTTAAAATCCACGTTCTTTTTGATATAGTCAATGGTGGCTAGCTCATCCTCTTTGCCTTCATGTAAATCAAACCTGTTTTTCAAATAGAGTAGGGTTCGGATCAATTGATTTCGATTGCTTCTAGGGGCTTTTTCTTCTTCCATCTTAGGGGTAATTAATAGGCACCTAAATTAGTTAAAATAAGCCTTCGACAAGTTTTTGATGAGTAAAATAGTGTTGGTTTAGGGGAAGTGAGGAGGATATTTGTTGGTACACTTTATGCTTTATTAAATTGATTTTTTTAATCATTTGTATATTATAAATTGATTTAATTATAGGTAGTTAAAATATTGATTTATAATTAAATATGATTGAATTAGTCTAGGCATAATTTGGTTCAACTAAAAAAATTAGATTAGACTAAAAATTGATAACCCCTCATTTTTTAAAAATTACTTCTTGATCGGAATGGCAGATTGGAAAGCTTTGGAGTGTATTTGAAGACCTATATGGGAAAATCAAAATATTGGATTTGCATCAGGAATAATGATATTTGCAGATTCGGTTTCGCCCTGTAGTATCAACTATCAAAATATGAATAATACCATTTCCAAAAGAATTGCATCTATAGATGATGATAAAATTCAACATATTTTGGTCAAGAAAAGAATGCAGTTGATAGATCCCACTGTGGAGATATTTCCTTTTGATGATCCTGAAAATGCGTTGGAATGGCTTGAGAATAACTCCGTAGATTTAATATTTATGGACCTTAATTTTCCTGGCCTTTCCGGTTGGGATTTGCTCCAAAAAATCAGAGAAGTTTCCCAAGCTCCCGTGATCGTTTTGACAGGAAATATTGGGCCTTTTGAACGAGAGAAAATAGAGGCATTTCCCCAGGCAATCCGTCTGTTTGAAAAACCAATTTCCAGTGTTCAGGTGAATGATGTTTTCCAATATTTGAACTCCAAAAATTAGAGAAAAATTAAGCCCATTTATTTCAAAGAAAGGGAAGAAATGACCTAGAATAAGGAGATGGGAATCCTAAGTATATACACCGCTATTTTTTTGGCAGGAATTTTGAAATTACACGAGGTAATTGAAACTCTTACGTTGATAAAAGAGCAGAATTAATTTTAGTAAATCGAACTAATTAGCTCGCATTCTATTTAGATACTTTAAACCTTTTTAAAAAAACGAATTAGGTTTGTAGAATAATTAGATTGAATGATTTTACCATTTAAAAGTATTAATGTCCCTTTTGGTATCTTAAGCCAAAACCCTTTGGAGATTTTTACTTAATTTCAAGCGATTAAATTGACCTATGGCTGAAGAAGCAGACAGAAAGCCTGTGCTTTCTAAGAAAATAGATAAATTTTTTACAGGCTTAGCAAGTGCCTGGAGCTTTGTAAGGAGATTCTTTAAAGAAGTGTTTTTACCTCCTTATGAACTAAAAGAAGTCTTCCACCAATGTTATCGAATTGGGGTGGAATCCTTGCCTCTTATTTCATTGACTGGATTCATCGTAGGGATTGTATTTACCAATCAATCTAGACCCTCTCTTTCAGAATTTGGTGCAACCTCTTGGTTACCTTCTTTGATTTCCATAGCCGTAGTAAGAGCGATGGGACCTTTGGTGACGGCATTGATTGCAGCTGGAAAGATGGGATCCAGTATTGGTGCAGAGATAGGCTCCATGAAAGTGACAGAGCAAATTGATGCCATGGAAGTTTCAGCAACCAATCCTTTCAAATTTTTGGTGGTAACCCGGGTTTTGGCAACAACTTTCATGATACCCGTCTTGGTGATGTATACTGATTTTGTCGCATTGATGGGATCTTTCTTAAGTGTAAACGCCAATGAAAATGTCAGTATGACCACCTTTTTTGTAGAGGTGTTTGAATCAATTAGTTTCTTGGATATCAACTCTTCAGTCTTGAAATCCCTTCTATTTGGCTTTACTATTGGCATAGTGGGTTGCTATAAAGGATATAACTCTTCCAAAGGAACCGAGGGAGTAGGTCGTGCAGCGAATTCAGCTGTTGTGATGGCCATGTTCCTGATATTTATTGAAGAATTACTGGTTCTTCAGATTGTGAACGCAATTAGAATGATGTAAACCATGGAAGAGAAAGTTGTAGAAATAGCTGGTTTAAAGAAATCATTTGGGGATTTGGATGTTCTCAAAGGGGTTGATTTGGATTTATATAAGGGTGAGAACTTAGTGGTACTCGGTAAATCTGGTTCTGGTAAATCTGTGTTGATTAAAATCATGGTGGGTTTGCTGAAGCAGGATGAAGGATCGATGAAGGTGTTAGGGCAGGAAGTTTCCAAATTAGGAACCAAAGCACTCAATGAGCTTCGATTAAAAATAGGTTTCTCTTTTCAGAATTCAGCCTTATATGATAGTATGACTGTTCGGGAGAATATGGAGTTTCCATTGGTAAGAAATGTGAAGAACCTAACCCGAGGAGAAATTACAAGAAAAATAGAAGAGTTATTGGATAGTGTGGGCTTACCCCAATCCATCAATCAGATGCCGTCTGAACTTTCAGGAGGTCAGAAAAAAAGGATAGGGGTGGCCAGGACTTTGATATTAAATCCTGAGATCATGCTTTATGATGAACCAACTGCTGGTCTAGATCCGATTACTTGTATGGATATTAATAATTTGATCAACCAAGTAAGAGAGCAGTATAATACTTCATCAATAGTCATTACCCATGACCTTACTTGTGCCAAAGTAACAGGGGATCGTCAAGCAGTGTTGCTAGACGGTCAATTCAAGGCGATCGGTAGTTTTGAAGATGTTTTTGCTCATGCACAAGATGGGCGAGTCAAATCATTTTACGATTATAACTTCATTGATTCATGAGAGGTGAAAATAAACGCAACGTTTTAGTAGGCATATTTGTATTTATAGGAATTGCCATCCTGGTAGCCGGTATTTTGACCTTAGGCGGCCAGCAAAAGAAATTTGTCAAAGCAATCCAATTGAAAACGGTGTTCGATGATATTGGAGGTTTACAGACTGGAAACAATGTTTGGTTTTCAGGGGTGAAAATCGGTACGGTACGAAAAATCAATTTCTATGGTGATTCGCAAGTTGAAATAGAAATGAACGTAGAGGAGGAAGTGGTAGAATTTATTCGAAAGGATTCAAAGGCCACATTAAGCTCTGACGGACTGATCGGTAATAGAATCATCGTGATTTACGGTGGTACTACCATGGCACCTCCAGTGGAGGATGGTGATCGATTGGAATCGGTTATGCCTTTGGATACCGATCAAATGATGGAAACCTTGCAAGTAAATAATGAAAATCTAGTTGAGATCACCAATGACCTAAAGGTTTTGACCAGTAAATTAGCTGCAGGGGAAGGCATCGTAGGAGCTGTGTTGACTGACTCCACCTTGGCAGAAAGTTTCAAAACCATCATTGCGAACCTGAATAATGCCTCTGTTCAAAGTAACAGAATGCTTACCGACCTCAACTCCTTTACCCAGAAATTAAATCAGGAGGGAAATCTTTTCAATGATCTGGTAACGGATACCACTTTGGTCACCGAATTTAAATCCACTATGGGAAGTCTGAAAGCCACCGCTGAAAACTCTGAACAAATGACGGAAGAGTTGAAAGCTATTACAGAAAAATTCAACTCCTCAGACAATTCCATCGGCGTATTGTTAAATGATGAGGAATTTGCTAAAAATTTAAAGCAAACCATGGTAAATACAGATTCTGCTACTTACAACCTTAATAGAGGATTAGAGGCACTGGAATACACCTGGCCCTTCAGAAAAGGATTTAAAAGAAAAGCAAAGGCTGAAGAAAAAGCCAATGAAAATAATTAAAATGAAGCCCTAAATTGATTTAGGGCTTTTTTTATGAACGATCCGAAATTCCGTTTTCGATCTTCTCTTTAGCCTCCTGATGGTCTTCCCCATTGGCTTCCAATTGATCTGCGGTATTCTTTTCTGTGATCACTGCTTTCATACGAGTCAATCATTTTATTGCCCAAGGGACTGAAGATTTTCACTTTTCTAAAAAGGTGAATACCTGCCATCAATAATAGAACCATCCAAATGAAACTTTCAGGGGGAGCTTCCTCAAAGGCAAGGTACGTCCAAGGCAACACGCAAAGGATAATGATCACCAGCTTTAGCAGTTGAGGGTAGTCAAAAACTCTGATCCACCAATAGTCCCATTTGATAAAAGGGATCCAGGTAGCAAGGATAAAAAATGCACTGATTATCCTCAAAACGTAAATCGGCATAGGCTTTGGAATTTATTAACTAATATAAACAAGTAAGAAGTAAAATTGACCAAGCCCAATATTGAAGGGAATAGCGAGTGTGGAATGAATTCTATCTTTCGTAATTTGGTTACTAATAAAACGCTTCTTCATAGACCTAAACAATTTTTATCATGAACCAAGATCCATTTCAAATTAAATCAAGTTTAACAACTGATTCCGGTACTTTTGATTATTGGAGTTTGGATAAGCTCCATCAAGCTGGACATGAGATTAAAAAGTTACCATTCTCTATTCGGATTTTATTGGAAAATGCGCTTCGAAACTATGATGCCTTTTCCATTACCAAAGAGCATTTAGACACTATTTTAAACTGGAAACCTGAAGCATCGGATGCAGACATTCCTTATAAACCGGCTAGAGTTTTGATGCAGGATTTTACGGGAGTTCCCGCAGTTGTAGATATAGCATCTCTGCGATCGGAGGCCCAGCGTAAAGGAAAAGATCCAGAAAGAATCAATCCTTTGATCCCTGTAGATTTGGTAATTGATCATTCGGTTCAAGTGGATTATTTTGGAACCAATTACAGCTACCAGCGGAATGTGGAAGTAGAATATGAGCGGAATGCAGAACGGTATCAGTTTTTGAAATGGGCACAAAAATCCTTTGATAATTTTTCTGTAGTACCTCCAGGAATGGGGATTTGTCATCAGGTAAACCTTGAATACTTGGCTCAGGGAGTGATTATGCGTGATGGGAAGGTTTTTCCAGACACCTTGGTAGGTACCGATTCACATACCCCAATGGTCAACGGAATTGGGGTCGTAGGATGGGGAGTTGGCGGAATTGAGGCGGAAGCAGCCCTATTAGGACAACCCATTTTCTTTATCATGCCAGAGGTAGTTGGTTTGAAATTGACCGGTAAACTACCAGCAGGAACTACTGCGACAGACATGGTTTTGACCATTACCGAATTGCTCAGAAAACATGGAGTGGTGGGTAAGTTTGTAGAGGTATTTGGACCAGGGTTGGATCATTTGACTGTACCGGATCGAGCGACCATTTCCAACATGTCTCCGGAATTTGGATGTACAGTTTCCTATTTCCCAATAGATGACAGAACTCTTGATTACATGGCGAAGACCAATCGGAGCAAAAGCCAGATTAAATTGGTAGAGGACTATTGCAAAGCGAATTTATTATGGAGGAAAGAGGAGGATTTGATACAGTATTCCTCTGTTGTAGAATTGGATTTAGGGACGGTAGAGGCAACGGTATCTGGCCCCAAAAGGCCTCAGGATAAAATTTTGGTTCGAAACTTTAAACCAAAATTCGAAGAGTTATTACATTCCATGCATGGCAGACAATACATTCCAATAGATAAAAGAGAGGAAGGAAGAATGCTTGCTGAAGGTGGTGGACAATCCTCAAAAGAGGCAAAAAATTCCCCTCAAGATGTAGCGTTTAAAACAGAAGTAAAAAACGGGTTGAAATCGGTTACCATCGATTTAAACTATGAAAAATTTACGCTTTATGATGGATCTATTGTCATCGCTGCCATTACTTCCTGTACCAATACCTCCAATCCAGCAGTAATGCTGGGTGCAGGCTTAGTAGCCAAAAAGGCATTGGAAAGAGGTTTGGATGTGAAGCCTTGGGTAAAAACCTCCTTGGCTCCAGGTTCGAAAGTCGTGACAGATTACTTAAGCAAAGCAGGCTTATTGGAAGAATTAGAAGCTCTCAAATTCCATACTGTTGGGTATGGTTGTACTTCCTGTATCGGAAATTCAGGACCTTTACCAAACCATATTGCTAAGGCAGTGGAGGATAATGATTTAGTAGTAGCCTCGGTGCTTTCGGGAAATCGAAATTTTGAAGCCAGAGTACACCCTCAGGTGAAAATGAATTACCTCATGTCACCTATGCTGGTGGTTGTGTACGCGTTGACGGGGAGAGTAGATGTGGATTTATACAATGAACCAATAGGATATGACCCCAACCAAGAACCGGTTTATCTCAAAGATATTTGGCCTACCACAGCGGAAATAGATGAGATTTCCAGAAAAGTGTTGACACCCGATGATTACGAGAAAAATTATGGGGAGATATTCGAAGGAAATGATATCTGGAAAAAATTGAATTCGGGAGAAGGGTCTATTTATCCATGGGATGATTCCAGTACCTATATCAAAGAAGCTCCCTTTTTCAAAGGAATCTCAATGGATTTGGAAAGTCCAAAGAATATCGAAGATGCAAGAGTTTTATTAAAGTTAGGAGACTATATTACTACAGACCACATTTCTCCAGCAGGTTCATTCAAGCCAGATACTCCAGCTGGGAAGTATTTGAATGGAAGAGGGGTGCAGCGGCCTGATTTCAATTCTTATGGTTCAAGAAGAGGAAATGATGAAGTGATGGTTCGAGGTACATTTGCCAATGTACGGATCAAGAATCAACTCTCTACCCAAGAAGGAGGCTTTACCAAGTACATTCCTGATGATGAGGAAATGACAGTTTTTGATGCCTCTCGAAAATACCAAGCCGATGGAACACCCTTGATTGTCTTGGCCGGAAAAGAATATGGTTCAGGATCTTCCAGAGATTGGGCTGCTAAAGGCACCAATTTATTGGGGATTAAAGCTGTGATTGCAGAAAGCTATGAGCGGATTCACCGAAGCAATCTAGTAGGAATGGGAGTCTTACCTCTTCAGTTTAATTCAGGAGAAAGCGCCGAAAGTTTGGGCTTAACAGGTTTTGAATCCTTTAGTATCGAAGGTATTTCGGATGGATTGAAACCTGGCCAACGCTTTAGGGTGGAAGCAGTGGATCAAGATGGAAATAAAAAGGAGTTTCATGTAAAATCCCGATTGGATTCTGAAGTAGAGATTGCTTATTACCAACACGGAGGAATCCTGAATTATGTATTAAGAGATTTCTTAAAGGACTAAGTTCCCATTTAGTTGTTTTATAATGCTTCAAAACCCGTCAATAATGACGGGTTTTTACTTTTAACTCAAAGAAAAGCGGATGGGAATAGTAAAGTAGGCTTTGGTTGGATTTCCTTGAAAATCAATGGCTGACTCGAAATCGAGATTGATTTTTTCTAAGACCCTGATTGCCTCTTTGATTAATGAACGATGTATTTCTCCCGGATTGGCCCAATATAGTTGAATCAAATTGCCGCTCTCATCCACTTCTATTCCCACTAGAGCAGTACCAGTTTCTCTAAGGTTTCGTGCTTCTTGAGGATAATGAAGCTCCTTTGCCAAAGCATTTTGAATTTTTTTTTTTAATTTTTGGTTTGGGAAACATAGGGTTAAATTTCCCTGCGATCCAAGCCGAATCCATATCTCCTCTGTAGAAATAATAGATTTTATCTTCTAAATAGGTCAGTTTTGAGACCACCTGTTCTCCTTCCAAAAATACTTTTACAAAGCTGCTGTTATCTAGATTTTTAATTTCTGAAGAAACCCGGTTTTGAAGAATATCATAGGTAGAAGTGATTGCTTCATTGTAGCCTAATCCCTCATTGAATTTTTCTACTTATAATAATAAAACCCAATAGGTAAATAGAGCCAAGCTTCAACAGTTTCCCCTTTATAGTCGATGGCAGGATTGTAATTTCCTACAAACAATTCTCCTATTCGCAGTGCTTCAGTTGATAAGATGGGGGGTAGGTCATGTAGATTGGCAACCTCAGTCTTTAGTCGTTGACCATTCTTGTCAATTAAAAATGCTAGGATAACTGTACCCTCAAAACCTTGAGATTGGGCTTCTTGTAAGAACCTTTTTTCTTTCAGAACAAATTTTTTCCAGTCCTTATCATTAGGGAATAGGGATGGTTCAAAATCATTCTTGTTGGAAGAATACCTATTAGCGCCAGATTTTCTCCAAATTTCAAACTCATTGTTGCCATAATGGGCCACATGGGCCACCTGAACCCCGTCTTGATAATAGAAGTAGAACTTTTCACGATTCTGTTTATTTTCCTCACTTCTAAGAATTAACTGGCCCTGTTGATCAAATACTTTTACTACTTCTTCAATGGCCCCGGTTTTAGAGTTGAGGTCGGTCTCAATGGTTTTGATCACTCTGTTTTGGGCATCACTTATTTGGGTGAACGTGGATCCATCTTCATTGATATTTTGTAATTGAGAATACACAGTGGTAGGATCATCGATAGAGGAAGTTTTAAAAAAATGTTGATTTAGAGGAGTGATTTCAAAGTCTTGGCTTTGTACATCAAATGCCTTTCCTAGTCCTACCAAGCATAGACAGCATGCAAATAGATTGGTTTTGTAAGAGGTTATTGATTTGAGCTTCATTCCGTCTCAATCTATTTATTTTTCATTGGAGTAACAAAAGGCAAATTCTTCCTTTTCGGAAAGGAGAATACAAACTTGTTTTCAAGAAAGAAAAGACTTTTATCCCACAAGATAAGTCTTAATTTTGTTGCCCATACCTATAATTAACCTAGCCATGAAATCTATCAATCCTACCACAACAGCTGCTTGGAAAAGATTATTAGACCTTGCCGAAGAGCATAAAGACCTAAAAATAACCTCCCTATTAGAAGAGCACGAAAGATTCGAACGATACAGTCTTCGACTGGACGATATTCTAGTTGATTATTCTAAAAATAAGGTGAACGATGTCATTCTGAAGGCACTTTGTGATTTAGCCCGCGAGACGGAGATTCATATTGCCATCGAGGATATGTTTACCGGCAAAGCCATCAATGAAACTGAAGGAAGAGCAGTATTGCATACAGCTTTGAGGAACCCGTCAGATCGAGCTGTTTATTTAGATGGGGAAGATGTGATGATCGAGGTCCAAAAGGTTTTGGATCAGATGAAAGTCTTTGCGGACAAAATTCAAAATAAACAATGGTTAGGCTATACTGGAAAGCCGATCAAATCCTTGGTAAATATTGGGATAGGAGGTTCGGATCTGGGCCCTGTCATGGTAACGGAGGCTTTGAAACCCTATCAGAATCCTGACATTGACTGCTATTTTGTTTCCAATGTAGATGGGACACATATTGCAGAAACCCTGAAAAAAGTAGATCCGGAAACCACGCTTTTCTTTATAGCTTCCAAGACTTTTACGACACAGGAAACCATGACTAATGCACATTCTGCCAGGGATTGGTTTGTAGGATATGCAAAAGATGAAGCGGCTGTATCCAAGCATTTCGTAGCCTTGTCAACCAATGCCAAAGCAGTAGAAGCATTTGGAATTGATCCTGCCAATATGTTCTCATTTTGGGATTGGGTAGGAGGCAGGTATTCTTTATGGTCTGCCATTGGATTGCCGATTGCTTGTACGATAGGATTTGAAAATTTTGAACAATTGCTTCAAGGCGCCCATGTCATGGATGAACATTTCCGCCACTCCATGTTTGATAGAAATATTCCTATTGTGTTGGCATTGATCGGTATTTGGAATACCAATTTCTTGGGAGCTACTTCGGAGGCCATTCTTCCTTATGATCAGTATATGCATCGTTTCGCTGCCTATTTCCAACAAGGAAATATGGAAAGTAACGGAAAATACGTCAACAGAAATGGAAACAAGGTAGCTTACACTACCGGACCAATTATCTGGGGAGAGCCGGGCACCAATGGTCAACACGCATTTTATCAATTGATCCACCAAGGAACCCATTTGATTCCTTGTGACTTTATTGCACCTGCCATTTCCCATAATCCTATTGGGGATCATCACCAAAAATTGCTTTCCAATTTCTTTGCTCAGACCGAGGCTCTGGCAAAAGGGAAGTCCCTGGAGGAAGTGAAAAAAGAAATGAAAGCAGCAGGAAAGTCTGATGAGCAAATTGAAAAGATCGCTCCTCATCGAGTTTTTGAAGGAAACCGACCTACCAATTCTATTTTGGTTAAAAAGATTACTCCTTACACTTTAGGATCGCTGATTGCCATGTACGAACATAAGATTTTTGTTCAAGGTGTGATTTGGGACATCTTTAGTTTTGACCAGTGGGGTGTGGAACTAGGGAAAGTATTGGCCAATGGGATCCTTCCTGAGTTGAAAGGTGATGAAAAGGTAACTTCCCATGATGGTTCCACCAATGGATTAATCAACGCCTATAAAAAGATGCGATAAATAAGATTACTATCAGTATCCAATGAAAAAGCCTATTCAGAAACTGAATAGGCTTTTTCTTGTTATGTTACTTTAGGATTTTTAATCCAACAGCTTCAATGCCCGGAAGCTGATTTTGCCTCATATATTGAAGGAGGGTGACTTTCTTGGTGTTGTTCGGTAATTGAAAAGGAAGAGAGTCATAAAAGGTATAAGTACTTCCAAATCCATCACCCAGAGGTTCTCCTGTTTTCGAATCAAACAATGGGACATTGATTAATTTATTTTCAATAATGGTTCCAGTGGAGTCTTGACTGAGTACTCTCACATAACAATTGGAAAAAGAGTATTCCTCATTAAAACGAAATGCGATAAGGCTTTGATTGTCCTGCAGCTGAACAGTACTCAAATCAAAATGAAGACTATCCTCTATTGCCCAGTTTTGCGTGGGTAATGCTTTGAATTCCTCAAAAACCCGATCATCGGAACAGGATGATATACCTAATCCCATTAACGCAATAAGGAAAACAAAAACTCTATTCATTTCCAGATGAATTTGAATTAGGTCCTTGATTTTTTCTAGGAGGGAATTTCTTGATACCACCTGATTTACCTTCTGATTTAGGATTTGGTTTACCTTCTCCTTTTGGCGCAGACTTAGGTCCCTGTTTAGGATTTGGATGCTGTTTCTTTCCTTCCTGGTTACGGGGCTTATTTTGTCTTTTTTCGCCAGCTTGATTAGGATTAGGTTTATTTCCACCTTGTCTTTTTGGAGGGTTATTTCCTTGAGCTGGTGGAGTGGCCTGTTGATTTTTATTTCGGTTCCTATTGTTTCTGTTCTTTTTTCTTCTCGGTTCTCCCGGTTGATTTGGCTCAGCCTGCTGGGGAATAGACTCCTGCTTAGTAGGTGCTGGGTTTGCTTTTTGATTCCTATTGGAATCAGCGGTTTGTTGGGAAGGGTTGGAGTTATTTCGAGATTTATTTCTGGACTTCCTCTTCTTCTTGCCTGTTGAAAATTTCTTATCAAGAAGTTCAAGTTCCCTTGTAGATTTAGCAGCTAGATCTTCTATATCTGATGCTTCATTTACCTGAAGGTTAAAAACTTTGATCCCTTTTGCATTAATTTCCAAAATCTCTGTCACACGCTCACAGCTGATGCTATGCCAATCATTTTCATTGTTATAGCTAAACCACATCATTTTTCTAAAGATGTCGGTTTTTTGAAGTTTGGCAGGTCCAGATTCGGTTTGAAGTGGACGCTCAATTTGAGGGATGTCTTTGATTGCATCCATATAGGTGTCCAATTCATAATTTAGGCAGCATTTTAATCTCCCGCACTGCCCGCTGAGCTTGCCCGGATTAAGAGATAAATTTTGGTAGCGAGCTGCAGAAGTGCTGACATTTTTGAAATCTACCAACCAGGTAGAGCAGCATAATTCTCTCCCACAAACTCCTAAACCACCGATTCTACCAGCTTCTTGACGAAGACTGATCTGGCGCATCTCCACCCGAATTCGGAATTCACCAGCTAGGACTTTTATCAACTCCCTAAAGTCAACCCGTTCGTCTGCTGAATAGTAAAATGTAGCTTTTGAATTATCCGCCTGGTATTCGATATCAGACATTTTCATTTTCAAACCGAGTTCTTCCACGATTTGCTTGCATCGATACAAGGTGGGGATTTCTCGGTTTTTTGCTTCCGCCCACTTTTCTAAGTCTTTTTCGGTGGCTTTTCTGTAGATTCTGAGTATCTCATCATCATTTTTGATTTTCCGTTTTTGCATTTGTAGGCGAACCAATTCACCTTGAAGAGAAACGTAACCAATATGATGTCCATTTGGTACATCCACTACTACAGGATCACCTGTAGTCAAAGGAAGGTAATCGACGTTTCTGTAATAATCTTTTCGCCCCCCTTTAAACTTTACTTCTACTATATCAAAGGTGTCCACCTCTGGAATTCCCATATGACCTAACCAGTCAAATGAGTTCATTTTATTGCAATCACTCGTTCCGCAACTCCCATTATTTTGGCAGCCACCGGTACCTCCAGAGGAGGTCGAGCAAGTAGTACATCCACTCATAAGTATATATTTACAGGACCTTGATCCTGGGTAAGATTGGGTTTACTTCATCAGTTTCAAGATATCTTGACCGATATCTTTTCTGTAATAGGATTTTTCCCAAGTAATATTTTCAACTGTGGAAAAAGCATGATTTAAAGCCGATTCAAGGGTTTTGCCCATTCCAGTAACTGCCAACACTCTACCGCCTTGGTTTACTAACTGGTTCCTATCGTTTGTAGAGGTTCCAGCATGGAAAATAATCGTGTGCTCAGCCTCTTGTGGTAAGCTAATCGGAAATCCTTTTTGATAAGATTCAGGATAACCTCCGCTCACCATTACTACAGTAGTGGCATAATCAGGAGAAATTTCCAATTGGTACTGGTCTAGAGTTCCTGTTCCAATTCCTACCAGTAAATCCACGAAATCACTGGTGATTCGTGGTAACACAGCCTCTGTTTCCGGGTCTCCCATTCTCACATTGTACTCTATTACATAAGGTTGGCCATTGTTATTCATCAACCCTATAAAAAGAAATCCTTTGTATGGAATATTTTCTTTAGCTAGACCTTCTACAGTAGGTTTGACTACCAATTCCTCCACCTTTTTCATGTAGGCTTCATCGGCGAAAATCACAGGGCTGACAGCACCCATCCCACCAGTATTCAAACCAGTATCTCCTTCACCGATTCTCTTGTAATCTTTCGCTTCAGGTAAAATCTTGTAACTCTTTCCATCTGTAGCCACAAATACAGAAAGCTCGATTCCTTTTAGAAATTCTTCTACGACCACTTTTGCCGAAGCTGCGCCAAACTTATGATCGATAAGCATTTCTTTGAAGGATTCTTTGGCTTCCTCCAAAGTTTGGCAGATCAATACTCCTTTTCCCGCGGCAAGCCCATCTGCTTTTAAAACGATAGGCAAGTTTTGGGTTTCCAGATAAGCAAGTCCTGCTTCAATATCCTCAGCGGTGAAAGTCTCATAGGCCGCGGTTGGAACATGGTTACGTTGCATAAATCTTTTGGAGAAGTCCTTGCTTCCCTCTAGAGTAGCTCCAAGTTGAGAGGGGCCTACTACCGGGATAGATGCGGTTTCGGACTGATTTTGCAGGTAATCCACCACACCTTTTACCAGAGGCTCTTCCGGGCCTACAACGACCAATTCGATGGAATGCTCAAGAATAATTTTTTTTATTCCTTCAAAGTCAGTAATTGAAAGTTGAATGTTTTTTGCAATGCTTGAAGTGCCAGCATTTCCCGGAGCCACATATAGCTGAGTGCATTTTGGGCTTTGTACAATTTTCCAGGCGAAAGCATGTTCTCTGCCTCCGCTTCCTAATAAGAGTATATTCATTGACTCAATTCACGTTAATTAGCATGCTCGGAAATAAACTTGATTCGATAGACTCGCAATTCATCTTCTGCGAAATCTTCGTCTTCCAGTTCTTCCATTGCATCTTTAATTCGATCGCTTTCTGCATTCATGAAATAATCATGGAGTAAATCCTCACGTTCCTCATCCATGATATGTTCAATGTAGTAATCGATATTTAATTTTGTTCCACTGTAGATAATTTGCTCAATTTCTTGAAGGAGTTCAGACATGCTGATGTTCAAGTTGTCCGCAATTTCATCTAAGTCTATTTTACGATCAATTTGTTGGATGATCGTAATTTTGATTTTTGACCTTGATCCCGCTGACTTCACTACCACCTCTGAAGCAGTCTCAATTTCATTTTCTTCTACATAGGTAGAAATAATCCTCAAGAATGACGCACCAAATTTAGCGACTTTTCCCATACCAACACCGTTGATTTGGGCAAGTTCCTCTCGAGTGGTTGGGTAAACGGTTGCCATTTCTTCCAAAGAAGGGTCTTGGAAGATGACATAAGGTGGTAAGCCTTTTGACTTTGCTACTTTTTTTCGTTCTGCTTTGAGGAGTTCAAATAGTTTTTCATCATAAGCAATGCCTGCAGTAATTTCTACATCAGGAGTGCCAGATGAATCCTCATTAGCATAATCGTGGTCCTTATACAGGTTAACAGAATATGGTGCTTCTATAAATTCTTTGCCTTTTTTGGTGAGCTTCAACACTCCAAATGATTCAATATCCTTTTCCAACAGGTCAAAAATCATGGCTTGCCGGATGATTGAAGTCCAATATTTTTCAGGTACTTCTTTTCCTTTACCAAATACTGGTAGTTTATCGTGTTTGTAACTGGTGACGTATTCGGTAGGCTCTCCAATGATTACTTTTACAAGATGCTCAAGACCAAACCGTTCATTGGTTTGAAGGGCTGCTTCCAATGCGGTTTGTATGTAAGTCATCCCCTCAAAAATTTCACGATCTCTCTTACAGTTGTCGCAGTATCCACAGTCTTTTTCGAATGTCTCCCCGAAATAATTCAGGATAAACTTCCTTCTACATACTCCAGTTTCAGCATAGGCCGCCATTTCCTGAAGTAAAACCCGTGCATTCTCTCGTTCTGTAACAGGCTTGTCTTTATTGAATTTATCCAATTTGACAATATCCTCGTATTTGTAAAACATGAGGCAATGTCCTTCCAGTCCGTCCCGTCCTGCTCTACCAGTTTCTTGGTAATATCCTTCTAATGATTTGGGTACATCGTAATGGATGACATAGCGTACATCCGGTTTATCTATCCCCATTCCGAAGGCAATGGTTGCTACAATCACGTCTAATTCTTCATTTAAAAAATCATCTTGATTTTTTATCCGAACGGCTGATTCCAAGCCTGCATGATAGGGAGCTGCATTGATTTGATTTACCTGAAGAAGTTGGGCAATTTCTTCTACCTTTTTTCTGCTGAGGCAATAGATAATTCCTGATTTCCCTTTATGGGACTTGATGAACTTGATTAGCTGCTTTTTAGACTCATTTTTTAATTTAGGTCTAACCTCATAGTACAAATTTGTCCTATTAAAGGAAGATTTGAATAAATCCGCTTCCTCCATTTGAAGATTTCGCTGAATGTCCTGCTGCACTTTTGGCGTGGCAGTAGCCGTCAAGGCGATAATTGGAAGATTAGGAGCTATTTGTGCAACAATGGATTTGATCTTTCGGTATTCTGGTCTGAAGTCATGGCCCCATTCTGAGATACAGTGGGCCTCATCAATCGCCACAAAACTCAAATGTGCTGACTTGAGGAAAGCAACATTTTCTTCCTTAGTTAAAGATTCCGGAGCCACATAGAGCAACTTGGTTTTTTTGCTTAAAACCTCATTTTTTACTTTTGTCGCCTCCGATTTATTCAGCGTTGAATTTAGAAAATGAGCATTAATACCTACGGCATTCAGTTGATCTACCTGATTTTTCATCAATGCAATCAAGGGCGATATGACAATCGCTGTACCATCAGACACGACTGCTGGCAATTGATAACACAATGACTTCCCCGCCCCAGTCGGCATGATGACGAAGGTGTTTTTTTGGCTCAGTAAATTATCAACGATAGGTTCTTGATTCCCACGGAACTGGCTAAAGCCAAATATTTTTTTGAGTTCTGATTTTACTTTTTCTTCCACTTGAAACAGGTGCTTTAAAGGGTGCTCTTAGCCTGTAAACAGGAATGATTAATTACTTTTATACCTTTGTACGAAAATACTCATAAACGCAGGTAAAATTGAATTTAACTAAAAATATTAGAAATACAGCCACTCGGGTATTGCAAAATGAGGCGAATGCTGTTTTAAATTTAGTAGAGTATATAGATGGTGATTTTGAGGCATGTGTGGAAAGGATTTTAAACTCAACGGGAAGAGTAGTAATCACAGGTGTTGGGAAAAGTGCCATTGTTGCCAATAAAATTGTAGCAACCTTAAATTCAACCGGAACTCCAGCTCTTTTTATGCATGCGGCAGATGCTATTCATGGTGACTTAGGGATGATCCAGGAGGATGATGTCGTGATTTGCATTTCTAAAAGTGGAAATACTCCTGAGATTAAAGTATTGGTTCCTCTTCTAAAAAAATCAGGATCTGTATTAGTGGCACTTGTTAGTAATGTCAAAAGTTATTTGGCAGAACATGCTGATTATGTGCTGAATGCAACTATAGGTGAAGAAGCTTGCCCGCATAATTTAGCTCCCACTACCAGCACCACAACTCATATGGCCATGGGAGATGCTTTGGCGGTTTGTTTATTGGAGGCAAGAGGCTTTACCTCGGAGGATTTTGCCAAATACCACCCGGGAGGATCTCTTGGAAAACAGTTGTATCTTAAAGTCAGGGATTTATTGAATAAAGAGCAATTGCCTATGGTGAATGAAGCAGCGGGTTTGGCAGAAGTAATTGTAGAAATCTCAGGAAAAAGATTGGGAGCCACAGCGGTCATTGATTCGAAGGGGAACTTAAAAGGTATCATTACCGATGGGGATTTGAGAAGAATGTTGGAGAAAAGCCTGGATATCCAAAAACTAACCGCAGGAGATATTATGACGGTAAACCCAAAGACTATTTCTCAAGATGAATTTGCCATTCGTGCATTAAATCAGATGAAAAGTTATAATATCACACAACTTGTAGCCATGGATGGGGACAAAATCGCCGGATTTGTCCATATTCATGATTTGATGAAAGAAGGAATTGTTTAGACCCAAAATGCAGGTAAAACCATATATTGTCATTATGGCAGGGGGCATTGGCTCCAGATTTTGGCCATATAGTCGGAATGACCGACCGAAGCAATTTTTAGATATTCTAGGTACTGGTAGGACATTGCTCCAAATGACCTATGATCGGTTTCAGGAAATTTCCAGTCCAGATAAGTTTTATGTGGTGACCAATCAACATTACTTTGATTTGGTAAAAGAGCAGTTACCTGAAATAAACGATAACCAGATATTGACGGAGCCGCTCAGAAGAAATACAGCTACGTGTATTGCCTATGCTGCCTATAAAATTAATGCCATCGACCCCAAGGCGACTTTAGTTGTCGCTCCAGCAGATCATTTAATTACCCAGGAAAATAAGTTTCATGCTGCTATTGATCAAGCATGCCAAGAGGCTCAGAAAGAGGGTAGGTTAATCACCATGGGGATTCAGCCTAATCGACCAGAAACGGGATATGGATACATTCAATACCTGGAACAGGAAGGGCAGGAGATCTTCAAGGTAAAAACGTTTACCGAAAAACCTAATTTGAAACTTGCAAAAACCTTTTTGGAGAGTGGCGATTTTGTATGGAATTCAGGAATGTTTATATGGAAAGTTTCCAGCATTATCTCTGCCTACGAAAAATATATGCCTGACGTAGCTGAGGTATTTAATGAAGGTGCTGAGTTTCTTGGAAAAGAAAATGAAAATGAATTCATCGCTAGAGCCTATTCTTTATTAAAAAACATATCTATTGATAATGGGATTATGGAGCATTCAGATCAGGTGTTTGTGATCCCAGCTACTTTTGGTTGGTCTGATTTAGGTTCTTGGAATAGTCTCCATGAATTAAAGAAAAAGGATAAGAAAAATAATGTAGTAGAGGGAAATGCCATCCTTTACGATACAGAAAATTCTTACGTTAAAGTCAGCAGTGATAAACTGGTAGTAGTACAGGGATTGGATAATTACCTGGTGAATGAATCAGATAATGTTATTCTGATTTGTAAGCTGGATGCAGAAAAAAAATTCAGAGAGTTTGTGGCCAATGCAAAAAAGAAAGGGAAGGACTTTGTTTGACCTTCCCCAAGAATCTTATTGGTTTGTTCGTTGCCTCATAGCCTCATAAATAGCTACTCCGGCAGAAACAGAGACATTCAAACTTTCAATTTTACCAAGCATTGGGATATTGACTTTTTCATCTACAATTCCCATTAGCTCATTTGAAATTCCGTCCTCTTCCGAACCCATGATCATGGCTACAGGAGCTGAAAAATCAGCTTCATACATGCTTTTATCCGTTTTTTCAGTGATAGCAATTAAAGTGAGTCCGCTTTTTTGTAAGTCTCTACAGGTATAGAAGAGATTTTTTACTCGGGCTACAGGTAAGAAATTCAAAGCTCCAGCAGAAGTTTTTACAGCATCAGAATTAATCTGTGCACTTCCTTTAGAGGGAATGACAATGGCATCCACGCCGGCGCACTCAGCAGACCTTGCAATGGCTCCAAAATTTCTTACATCAGTGATTCTATCCAAAATCAATATCAAAGGAGATTTTCCAGCAGAAAAGCAATTTTCAATGACATGATCCAATGAGGCATATTCAATTGAAGAAATGTAGGCCACCACTCCTTGGTGATTTTTACGGGTAATCCGATTGAGTTTTGCATCTGGAACTCGAACTACAGGGACACCATCTGCTTTGCAAAGCTTCAGTAATTCCTTGATTAAGTCATTGTTCAACTCTTTTTGAATCAGAACTTTATCTATTTCTTTTCCTGCATGGATTGCCTCCATTACAGCTCTTGTCCCAAAAAGAAAATCTTTTTCGGTTGCTCCTTTATCAATCAGAAAGCCATCTTTCCGTTTCTCCATATGGATATGTTTTTAAACCAAACAGGCTGATATGCTCTGGAGCGGTTCAGCGAGTAATAGTGTGAGTTAAGAATATTCTTTACTCGGACAAAAGTAAAGCGAATTTTTGAACTCTCATTCATGCCCAAGTAAGTCCATACTTCTCTATCCTGATAAAAGTTGACTTCGTTTGGTGGTCCCATGACCACATAGATCATACCTCGATCTGTTTTCCAACCTTCTTTAAAGTCTGTAAATAAGATATTTGCGAATTCGATCTGACGGAAATACTCCCGGATTAAGTCTTTTGCAATGTCTGGGTTTCGGGTCAGATTATACCAATATTCATCAAGTGCTTTCTTTTTGTCTTCCGCTGCAAGCAAGGTTTCGTGTTCTTTTCTGGTAGATATATAGGTGACCATTTGAATCATTTCCTCCCAGTCTTTCACTTTAGGGAATGCTTCGTGGGTGGTTTTCAATAACAATCCAGTACTAGAGCTGGTGTCACCTTGAATGAAGTAATACCCTTCATTATCCAAGCTTTCAGGTACATTGGTGAGAAAATCTCCTTCATCTATTACTTCTAGTTCTTTGGGTACAGTAGCTGGTTTCGTCTCCATTGGGGGATAAGGGACATCGAAAGTAGCCGGATAATAAAATTCATGAAGATTAGGACCTTCCTCTGATTTGAAGAGGAGGGACTGACCTTTAGTTAAGAAATTTTGATCAAAAGGAACGTTATTGGCATAATAGGCACCAAAAGAGGGTTGCTCAAAGACAAAGGGGCTTTTCAAATCAATGTGGTAATAATATTCATCCGCCTGCCGAGTATCCAGCACAGAAAGTAAAGCTACCGCGACTTCTTGATCTTCCGGAATACTGACTGTCTTCTCAAAATACCAATGTCTTTCTGTATCTAGCTTTATGTCATTTTCAGTAAGAATAGTAACTTCATCATCCATGATTTCCTGATCATAGCTGTTGAGTACCATGTAAGAGAAACTAAACGTGTTGAAGTTGATGTCTTCTTCTATTTTCTCCACAACCATTTGTAATTTGTAATCGGTCTCATTCTCTTTGATAGGAATGATTTTTAATCCTAACCTAGAGTACCTCGAATAACGAAGAGCTTGATTTAGGCTGTTTAGCTTTTTTTGTGAAAAAGCTGGATGGATGGCTATAAATGCCAGTAGAAAAAATGAGAAAAGGATGTTTGTTTTAAGCTTCATTAGGTGATTCTATCGGGTTTTAAAAATTAACCTTACTTTTGCCAAAATAGTAAAATTTTGTATGGCTACCTATACAACGGAAATTGCTTCTGACAAGTTAATCAGTGACGGTCCTATTCACCAACGTTTGCTGAAAGCATACATTGCTGCCCAGCCTTGGATTTCTGGCAAATTGCTGGAAGTAGGATGTGGAGAAGGTAGGGGAGTGGAAATATTATTGCCTCATGCCAGCGGCTACTTAGGGATTGATAAGATCCAGGAAGTTATCGATATGCTCAAGCAAAAATTCCCTGGTGTTTCTTTCAAACAAGCAGTCATCCCTCCATTTGAGGGGATAGAGGATAACTCATTTGATACTGTGGTAAGTTTTCAGGTGATCGAACATATTGAAAATGACCGGCTGTTTTTGGAAGAAATTTATCGTGTTCTAAAACCTGGAGGTAAGGCAATTATTTCCACGCCAAATATTAACCATACGCTTTCAAGAAATCCTTGGCACGTCAGGGAATATACTCCTCAACAATTAATCGATCTTTCGAAATCAATTTTTGATCAGGTGGAGGCAAAAGGAGTGGGTGGAACTGATAAGGTCTGGACCTATCATCAGGCAAACCGTGAATCTGTCAATAAAATCATGCGATTTGATATTTTTGATTTGCAGCACAAGCTTCCTGCATCGATCCTTCGCATGCCGTACGAAATATTGAATAGAATCAATAGAAATAAGCTTCACAAACAAAAGTCCAGCAAAGCAATGGATATTACTCATGAGGATTATCCCATTGTAGAAGATCCTGCTCAGGGATTGGATTTGTTTTACATCCTACATAAAAGATAAAAAGAGGCCCTTGAGCCTCTTTTTTTATCTTCTGTCAATCTCTGTTGGAAGCGCTTCTGCTCCCATATAAGCTGTGAGCCTGGCTTTTAATTCATCCGCTTTTTCTTGGTATCCTCGCTCTTCCAAAAGAGGAATGAAATACCTGATCATTTCTACAGAAATCATCATTTCCCGATCATAATCCCTGTTTTCTGCGGTATAGAATTCAATCATATCCAAAGATTTTTTGGACACTTTATCTATAATATCCAAGGCCTTTTCTTCTTCGCCTACTTCAAAGAACAATGGTACTGACTGTCCACTTGAAAGATCGTAAGGAATTGCCGCATGAGGCATTACCTCAAGTCCATAATTTAGAAGTTTCGCTGCTTTATCCATTTCATTTTGATCCAATAAAGCGATGGCAATAGAGTTTAAAGCACTTCTGTGATTAGAGGCGAACCTTCTATATTCCTCATCCAAGTAAGCATCTGGATCGTCCATTCCTCTGAATGCAAACTTCTCCATGAAGTTTTTATAGGCTAAGTCTGCATTGACTAACTCTTCTCTGATAAAGTCGGGCTTCTGAATAGGAAGCAGTCTATAAGTCAATCCTTCATTGACCACATGGCTTTCCAGGTCTATTCCTATGGTAGACAGAGAAGTGTTGTTGAAATAGATTGGTCTCTCCCAATTATTGGTTGTGATCAAATCAATTAACATCAAGGTGCCCTTTGTGAGGTATTGACCTTTCACTCTTAGATTGATTTGAGGAGTGAATAATGGAGTAAACTCTTCTGGAATGATGTCTTTATTGGCTACAGAAGCAGAGTCCACATCCAGAATCAAGTTTCTGGAAGGGACCATGTTGACCACACTTTTTCCTCCAGTGTTGATATTCAATCTCGGGTCTCCGGTATTCAGCAAAGAAAGGTAAGCTTTAACCGATATGGCAGAGTTTGGATTTTCGTCACCTGTCACGTATAGCACGTCGTTGGTTCCCTTTTGGTACCTGTTTTTATCCAAGCTAAATGGCAATGCATCTGATTCATTGACCGGTCGAGTCATTTGTTCCACGTACCAATCCGTATCGAAATAACTGAGTACAATTACTCTCACATCCGTACGGAATCCTTCTACCTCCTGTACATACCAAAGAGGGAAGGTGTCATTATCGCCACCGGTGAATAGAATTGCATTCGGAGCGCAAGAGGCCAAGAAATTTCTTGCTGAATCCACTGAGAAATATCTTCCATGTCTATTATGATCATCCCAGGTTTGGCTTGCTACCAATCCTACTATAGGTAGCGTCAGTAAAGTGGCAACCAGACCTGCGGTAGCCAAATTCTTATTCATTTTGCCTATGGCATGGGCAATACCTATCACGCCCATTCCCAGCCAGATGGCAAAAGCATAGAAACTACCAACATAAATGTAATCTCGTTCTCTCGGCTCCACCGGAGGGGAATTCAGGTAGAGCACCAGTACCACTCCCATCATCAGGAAGAGCATTAAGTTGACATAGAAAGATTTTGGATCGTATTTGGCTTGGAAGAACAATCCGATGATCCCTAATAAGAGTGGGAGCATCAAATAGTTATTATGTCCCTTGTTTTCCTTGATATAATCAGGATATTTATCAGAAAGGGCATCTGTAATTCCAATCCAAGGAGCATCCGAAAAATCACTTTCCCGCCCGGAGAAATTCCACATGAAATACCTCCAGTACATCTGCCCTAATTGATGGCTGAACATAAAGTATAAGTTATCACCGAATGTAGGGTCCTGTCCTTCTCTTAAACCAAGTTTTTGCCTGTAGATCCGCTTATGATTTTCCTGGGTAGAATACACTCGTGGAAGGATGGTAGTTTTATTTTTTTCGTAGATGTTTTTCAGTCCATAATCTACAATTTCATACTTGTCTTTCCCCTTCATATACACTGGATCTCCCTCTTCTTGATCCACCAGTTTTGCAGTGAAGTATTGGCCATGTAGTAAAGGGCGATATCCATATTGTTCCCTTTTCAGGTAAGATACATAGCTGATGATATCCTTAGGGGCATTTTCATTGATGATTGGGTCTTGATTGGCACGGATGACTATCAAAGCATAGCTGCTGTATCCAATTAAGATAAATACCAATGAAAGGAGTGCTGTATTTAGGGTTGCATTTTCTTTGCTTCTGGAGTATTTGTAAGCAAAAAACAAAGCGGTAAAGAATACGATCGCAAAGAAGATAATCCCTGATCCAAATGGAAGTCCCAAAGAATTGACAAAGAATATCTCCATGGAGCCTGCGAGGCTAGGTAGGCCAGGAATAATAAAGTTATTGATGATGACCAAGGCGACACCCCCGGCCAAAAAGGCAAGGATGGCACCTTTTACATTCGGTTTTTCATACTTTTTAAAGTAATAAATCAGCGCCAATGCAGGTAGGGTAACTAAGTTTAGCAAGTGAACGCCAATGGAAAGTCCAACCAAATAGGCGATAAAGATCATCCACTTATTTTCATCTCTTGGATCTTTAATAACATCCCACTTCAAAAATGCCCAGATGACAATGGCAGTAAAAAAAGATGACATGGCGTATACTTCTGCCTCTACCGCAGAAAACCAAAAGCTATCACTGAAAGTATAAAATAAAGATCCTACAATTCCAGCTCCCATCAAGGTAATTACTTGGCCTTTACTTTCTTTCCCTTCTTCCATTTTGTAGAGTCTTCTTCCAAAGAGTGTGATGGACCAGAACAGGAATAAGATAGTAAATGCAGAGAAAAGAGCACTTCCTACATTCATCCAGTAAGCCACTTCTAAGGTGTCACCGAGAGCTAGGAAGCTAAACATTCTGTAAACTAGTAGGAAGAACGGTGCTCCGGGAGGGTGGGGCACTTGCAGTTTATAAGAAACAGCGATGAATTCTCCTGGATCCCAGAAGCTTGCCGTCTCTTCAGCTGTCAAAATATATACGATCGCGGCTACGGTAAAAACCACCCAGCCGGTTAAATTATTGATTTGCTTATACTTGAGCATTAATTCGGAATATTAGACTGGCGAAAATAAAAAAATAATTCCCAACTGAGGATTTTTTAGCACTTTTTAAAAGTTAAAGGTAAAATCCAAATTCTTCCCTTTGTGATAAAAATTACTGTATAGAACCTATTGACTCTGTACTTTTGTTACGTTAAATAAATCAAATGACCATGAGCGCACAACCTAAAACCTTTCAGGAATTAATTGATGGTGATCAGCCCGTGTTGGTAGACTTTACTGCAACGTGGTGCGGCCCTTGTAAAATGATGCATCCTATTTTGGAAGATACTTCCAGGCAAATGGGAGATAAGGTCAAGATATTGAAAGTTGATGTGGATAAAAATCCATTAGCAGCGAGCAAATTTCAAGTACGAGGTGTTCCTACATTGATTTTGTTCCAAAAAGGAAAAATCCTTTGGAGACAATCCGGAGTGGTACCAGCTCATCAATTGATTCAAACTATTGAATCCAATATTTTGAAAGATGCATAATAGTGTGACAAAAGTCATCTTTACAGTTCTCTTGGACTGGTATATTTGAACTACCTAATTGAAAATAAAAAAAAACACATCATATGAAAATCGAACAAATTTATACCGGCTGTTTAGCTCAAGGAGCTTACTACATTGAATCAGATGGCGAGGCAGCGGTGATCGATCCTTTAAGAGAAGTTCAGCCTTACATTGAAAAAGCTGAAAGAAGAAATGCCAAGATCAAGTACGTGTTTGAAACCCACTTTCATGCTGATTTCGTATCTGGTCACCAAGATCTTTCTGCGAAGACAGGGGCGCCTATCGTTTATGGTCCTACTACCATGAAAATGGGATTTGATGCGATCGTAGCAGAAGATGGTCAAGAATTTCAGATTGGTAAGGTGAAAGTGAAAGTGATTCATACTCCTGGACACACGATGGAGAGTTCTTGCTTCTTACTTTACAATGAGGAAGGAAAGCCAGAAGCCATCTTTACAGGAGATACTTTATTTATAGGAGATGTAGGTAGACCTGATTTGGCTCAAAAAGTGGTAAAGGATTTGACCCAAGAAAAACTGGCAGGTCATTTATATGATTCGCTTAGAAATAAAATCATGCCTCTACCAGATGATTTGATCGTTTATCCGGCACATGGTGCAGGTTCAGCATGTGGAAAAAACATGAGCAAGGAGACTTCAGATACTCTTGGAAATCAAAAGAAGACCAACTATGCGCTTCAGGAGATGACAAAAGAGGAGTTTATCGAAGAAGTTCTTACAGGTTTAACCCCTCCTCCTGCATATTTTCCTCAAAATGTGATGATGAATATCGAAGGATATGACAGCATTGATGAAGTATTGAAAAGAGGAGTGAAACCATTGACTCCAACGCAATTTGAAGCTGCTGCGAATGAAACAGGAGCATTGATCTTGGATACAAGAGCGCCTCAGACTTTCGCTAAAGGATTTGTTCCAAACTCTGTCAACATCGGAATTGACGGAAGCTTTGCGGTTTGGGTAGGAGCAATGATTCCAGACTTGAAGCAGGAAATTTTGGTGGTAGCAGATGAAGGCAGAGAAGAAGAAGTAATCACCAGATTAGCGAGAGTGGGATATGACTATGCTTTAGGCTATTTGGAGGGAGGAATCGATGCCTGGAAAGAGGCTGGTCATGAATTGGATTCAATAGAATCTATTTCTGCAGAAGAGCTTGCTAAAAGAAAGGATCAAGATCCTGAATTGAATATTCTGGATGTTAGAAAAAACAGTGAATACTTATCAGAACATGTAGTAGATGCTGAAAATGCACCACTGGACTACATCAATGAGAGTATGTTGAAAGTAGACAAGGATAAAACCTACTACGTTCATTGTGCTGGAGGATATCGATCAATGGTATTTAATTCTATCTTGAGAGCTAGAGGATATGATAATTTGATCGATGTGGATGGAGGATTTAAGGCCATCAAAGAATCTGAGAAGTTTAAGGTGACAGATTACGTTTGCCCAACCACGCTTCTCTAATTGCTAGGAGAAAAGTTGCTTAATTCCCAAAATGGCGAGTCTTATGACTTGCCATTTTTAGTATCAACTTATTCCATGTGATTAAAGTCACAACTTTATGCAGAAAATGATCGCCAAATTTGCATTACTATTTCTTCTCATGGTGATGGCTGAATCAGTTTATTCCCAGCATCCGTATGAAGAGGTAGAAATGGAAGAAGAACCAGACAAAAAGTTGTTTGGCAAACTATTGAAAACTGGCTCGTTTGAGTTTCATCTTAGGTCTTATATGATGGGAACTGTCAATCAAGGTGCTTTGACTGATTATAGTACTTGGGGTACAGGTGCTGGAGTTGGTTATTTCTCACCAAGATGGAAAGGACTAGGAGTGGGGTTTAGTGGTTTTTTTGTCTTTAGACATTTTGAAAACCATATCACGGAACTAGATCCATTGACGGGAATGCCAAACAGGTATGAGTTACCTTTGTATGATGTTCATCATCCCGAAAATCACAAGGATATGGATAGGTTAGAGGAGTTTTATATTTCCTATGAATCTTCTTCCATTTCAGCTTGGTTCGGAAGACATCATTTCGAAAGTCCTTTACTTAATGCCTCTGATAATAGGATGCGCCCTAATTTGTTTAGTGGTCTATCCCTAAGTTGGAATAAAAGTGATTTCTCTGTGCAAGGCGCTTGGTTTACCCATGTGATTTCAAGAGGATCTCTAGAATGGCTGCCCATTGATGAATCTTTTGGATTTTATCCTACTGGAAGAAATCCAATGAGGGAGGAAGAAACGTATAAGCATCACATTCATACCAAAGGAATTGGTGTGTTAGGACTTGGATGGAACAAGGAACAGGTGACAGCAGAATCTTGGAGTTATCTTTCCGAGGGAGTGTTTGCAGCCAATCTAACCCAAATAAAGGGCAGGAAGCCCATGCTAAAAGGACCCAATTTGGTCTGGGGCGTCCAAACCATGTTCCAAACTGCGATAGGAGATGGAGGAAATCCGGATCCTACCAAGGCTTATATCCTGCCAGGAGAGAGTTCTTCCGCATTAGGACTTAGAGCTGGATTTGCTTGGTCTCATAGTAAATGGACCATTAACTACCTTGGGTTTTCAAAACAAGGAAGGTTTCTATTCCCAAGAGAATGGGGGAGGGAACAGTTCTTTGCGAGTCTTCCTAGGGAACGATTCGAAGGATTAGGTGCTACTCATGCTATCATGACCCAGTTCGAACAAAAACTGGTAGATGAAAGAATGAAGGTGGTGTTGGGAGCTTCACATGTAAAAACTCCAGACATCCATCATGTAGAACTCAATAAATATGGAATTCCAAGCTACTTGCATTTCTCAGGTTTGGCAGATTATAGGTTTAATGGGTTTTTCCATGGACTTGATTTACAATTGTTGGTGGTAGCTAAAAAGGAAATATTTCAAAGAGAGATTCCTTTGGAATATGTGATAAACCGAGTTGAAATGATGAATTTCAATTTGATACTAGATTATAGATTTTAAATAAACGAGAATAAAAATGAATCAATTTATCGACTGGATTACCCAGCCTTGGCCTTGGTACGTAGCGGGCCCAATGATTGGCCTTACAGTGCCAACTTTGCTGTTGATAGGAAATAAGACCTTTGGGATTTCCTCCTCATTACGACATGTCTGCGCCATTTGCGTGCCGGCAGGTATCCCTTTCTTTACCTACAACTGGAAAAAAGAAATGTGGAATATGTTGTTCGTGGTTGGAGTTTTAATTGGTGGTTTTATAGCGACTAATTACTTGGCAAATCCAAATGATTTTATCCTAGCAGATCAGACAAAAGCAGATTTAACCGCTTTGGGTATCACGGATTTCTCTGGCCTAATGCCATCTGATATCTTCGATTGGAGTGTTTTATTTACTGCGAAAGGCCTTTTGTTCTTCGTGGTCGGAGGATTCCTTGTGGGCTTTGGAACCCGATATGCGGGCGGATGCACTTCCGGACATGCAATCATGGGTATTAGTTCACTTCAGTGGCCATCCTTGGTAGCTACCATTTTCTTTATGCTTGGCGGCTTTGTGATGACTCATTTGTTGCTAGGACCTTTGATGTCTTTGGTGGGATTTTAATTTGATGACAAAATGAAAGTAGCAGAAAAAAATATACAAGGGGCTGCAGTTTGTGATGCTCCAAACTCTCAGGAGAATATTGAAAAAGGCTTAGCCTTAGTAAAATACATGATTGTCGGGATTTTGTTCGGAATCGTGTTTGTCAAAGCTGAAATCATTTCTTGGTTTAGAATCCAGGAAATGTTCCGTCTTCAGTCTTTCCATATGTATGGAGTAATTGGTTCGGCGATCATTACGGGAATCATTTCCATTCAGATCATCAAACGATTCAACATCAAGACGATCAAAGGAGAAACGGTTAATATTCCTAAAAAGGAATTCAGAAAAGGACAGATCATCGGAGGATTTATCTTTGGTTTAGGATGGGCGATTACCGGAGCGTGCCCAGGACCTTTGTTTGCTCAAATAGGAAGTGGATTTACCATTGTATTTGTAACCTTGATTTCAGCTATTGTAGGAACCTGGGTGTATGGAAAATTTGCAAACAAGCTTCCAAATTAATGAATAGGTTTAGATGAACTCTAAGAAGCCAGTTTCCGACAGGAAACTGGCTTTTTTAATCAAATACTTTTTTGATAATGAATCTGATGATCAAGATGGCTGTGGTGATAATTGCACCTACGATGATGAATTCCATGTGCTTAAATTTACCTCAATAACATGCCCTTTCCCAAATAGTTTAAGCTTGGCGAGAGGTAATTTGTCGCTTATTGGAGTAATCTTTCTAAATTTCGGAGCCTATTAATCTATACCCAACCTATGATTTCTCATTCCAAACGCCGAGTAGCCCTCGGAGCATTTTTCTTTTTTGTGGGCTTATGTTTTGCCTCATGGGCTGCTAGGATCCCCGATATTCAAGGCAAGTTTGATCTTTCAGAAGGTCAACTAGGAACTTTATTGCTGTTTCTTCCTTTGGGCTCAGTCATAGGGCTGCCTATTGCCGGTTGGGCAGTCCATCAATTTGGAAGTAGAAGTGTCATCATGATTGGAGCAGTAGCCTATGCGCTCACATTGCCTTTGATTGGATTGGCTCCTACGATATGGCTCCTTGTTCCCGTTTTGATTCTGTATGGTATGCTAGGGAATACCATGAATATTTCATTGAATACTCAAGCATTAAACTTGGAAGACCAAATGGGGAAAAATATACTAGCTTCCTTTCATGGACTTTGGAGTATGGCTGGATTTACAGGAGCTGGAATCGGTGCTTTGATGATCTACCTGGGGCTTAGTCCTGCTCAGCATTATGGGGTGGTTATGTTGATTTCACTGACGATTATCTTTGTTGCTCAAAAATTTATAATTAAAGAGAAGGCTGCATCCGCAGATGGAGGCTTGGTGTTGAAAAAGCCGGATGCTTTGCTTTTAAGAATTAGTTTGATTGCCTTTTTGGGCATGATGTGTGAAGGGTGTATGTTTGACTGGAGTGGGGTATATTTCAAAAAAGTAGTCAATGCGGACCCTTCATTAATTGCATTAGGATATGTTGCTTTTATGGGCACCATGGCTACAGGAAGATTTATTACCGATAAAATTGCAGCGAGATTTACCAAAGTAGCTGTAATTCAAGTAAGTGGTGTTTTGATATTTGTAGGCTTGGCTCTGGCGGTGATTTTTCCAACAGTTACAGTTGCTACCATAGGGTTTTTGTTGGTTGGATTAGGTGTGGCCTCTATTATTCCACTTTCCTATAGTATTGCAGGAAGATCTAAATTGTATGCACCAAGCGTGGCTTTGGCTTTGGTGTCCACTATTTCATTTTTCGGGTTTTTGTTAGGTCCCCCTTTGATTGGATTCATAGCTGATCTCTTTAATTTGAAAACCTCATTCGCCATGATAGCTGTGGCTGCATTGGGGATTACCCTGCTTTCAAGTTTCCGTAAAGCCGTATTTCTTATTCCAAAAAAAATTAAACCCTCTTCTGTTTCATGAGTCATGCCGCTACCTTTCAGTTCGAAAAAGACTTTGAAATAGGCTCGTTTCAAGTTCATCCTTCAGGTAAAATCAGATTGAGTTGTGTAGCAGACTTATTCCAAGAAAGTTCATGGGGACATGCTGATTCTGCAGATTTTGGGAGGAATTTGATGGAAAATGGTCAAATGTGGGTATTGTCAAGAATGGATTTCCATTGTTTTGATTTACCTTCTTGGGGAGATCATGTGAAGGTTTATACCGCCGGAAGAGGCGTTGAGAAATTGTTCGCTTTTCGGGAGTTTATGATGACTGATGGGGAAGATAATATCCTCGCACTTTGCATGACCTCTTACCTATTGTTGAACATTGAGTCCAAAAGACCCATGAGACCTGAGCAGGTATTGCCATCACAGCTGTTTGATCCCTTGGAAAAACCTGATTGGCAAGCAGCTAAGGTAAAAGTGGAAGGAGAATTGATTGCAAGTGAAAAGTTGACGGTACGATATTCTGATTTAGACTTATACGATCATGTGAATAATACCAGCTACATCCTTTGGGTAGAAAATATCCTGAAAGAAAGGAACATTGAAAAAGATAAATTTTTAATCAATTTTCAGGCTGAATGCCTTTTAGGAGAGGTGGTGGAAATTAATCTATACCATAAAGAAGATCGTTTTATTTTTCAAGGATTAGTGGGAGATAAACTCGTGTTTTTAGCTGAAGCCTATTAAATTACAATATGTCAAGCTAGATGTGATTCTTGTCACAGCATTATAGCCATTCTTTGAGCCATTTTTGTAGCTTGATATAGCACTATGAAAGAGATCGGTAAACCATTTCTGCAATTGATTACGCTGGTACTAAGTTTATTGGTACTGGCCAGTTTATTAGTAGGCGTAATCGGATTTGTAATTTATTTGTCCTACTCGGGGGTTAATCTACCGGCTTTTAAAGAGGAACCTGTAGTAGCTCAAGTAGTGAATACGCCTGTTCCTAAGGCATTGATGGATCCTACGGGGATGTGGCAAGCGCCTGATTGGGCAAGTGTAGATACGGAACCCAATGCGGATGAAATCAAGTATGGTAGAGAATTGATTGCTAATACTTCCGAATATTTAGGACCAAACGGAAAAGTCAAAAAGATTTCAAACGGGCTAAATTGCCAAAACTGTCATCTTCAAGCGGGTACCGTTCCTTTGGGGAATAATTATTCTGCAGCTGCTAGTACTTATCCAAAGGTGAGAGGTAGATCAGGCACTTCCGAAGATATTGAAATGCGAATCAATGGCTGTTTCCAAAGAAGCTTAAATGGTGACCCTTTGCCAAGAGATAGCAAAGAAATGAAAGCCATGGTCGCTTATATGAATTGGCTTGGTCAGGAAGTTCCAAAAGGGGAAAAACCAGTAGGAGCAGGGATTTACGAAGTACCACTGCTGGATAGAGCAGCTGATCCTGTAAAGGGAAAGTTGGTGTATGATAGACAATGTGTTGCCTGTCATATGGCTGACGGACAAGGTTTGGCAAAAGCTGATGGAACAGGTTATACTTACCCTCCGTTATGGGGAGAGCATAGTTACAATCAGAAAGCAGGACTGTTTAGAATGTCAAGATTTGCCGGTTATGTCAAAGCCAATATGCCTTTTGGAGCTACTTATGAAAATCCAATTCTATCTGATGAGGAAGCCTGGGATGTGGCAGCTTATGTAAACAGCCTCGACCGACCTACAAGAGATTTTCCCAACGATTGGCCTGATATCAGCAAAAAGCCAATGGATCATCCATTTGGTCCTTATGCAGATGAATTTTCAGAGGAGCAACATAAGTTTGGTCCTTTCAAACCTATTAAAGAGGCGATAGCAAAACTAAAATGAAAAAGATACTACTAGGATTATTCCTGGTACTATCTTTCCAAGCTATTGCTCAACAATCAGAGCGTAAGCTAAAAGTAGTGCCGGATGTCCATTTCCGAATGTTTTGGATGAGTACCAGCTATCCAAAAGATTTTAAAAATGACTTTGCTCTAGGTTCAAGTTTGAACCTAGGAGCGAATCTGACATATGCAGAACATTTAAACTTCCATGTAGGATATCGATTTTATGGAAATCTATGGAGTTCCGATCTCACGAGCCCAGATCCTCTTTCCGGACTTGGAAATCGTTATGAAGTGGGATTATTTGATTTGCTCCACCCAGAAGATAAGTTTTTCGGAAAATTGGAGACTCTTTCTTTATCCTACTCTCAAGATAAGTGGGGCGCAAAAGTGGGTAGAATGGGGATCAATACCGATTGGGTCAATGCCCAGGATGGAAGACTTGCTCCTACAGCCATAGAGGGACTCCATGCTTGGTATGCAGCAAGTCCCAAATGGGAATTCGGTTTATGGGCAATCAGTAAAATGGGAGTGAGGGGAACTTCTGAGTGGCTTGGGGTTGGGGAGTCTATTGGAATATTTCCTGTAGGTAGAGATATCAATGGAGAAGCTTCTCAGTATGCAGGGAATACCAATAGTGATTGGATAGGGATCTTGGAGTTTTCCCATCAAACCGAAAAGTTTGGAAAAATCAGTATTTCAGAAACGTTGGTACAAAATATATCCAATACCCTTTGGGCGTCATTGGAGAAAAATTGGCCTAATCAAACCAATGGAAAGTGGTTTTCTGGAATTCAGTTTGGATTTCAAAATGGGATAGGGGATGGAGGGAATACCAATCCCATATTCCAATACAAAGACCCTGAAGATACAAATTGGGTAGTGTCCGCGAAGGCTGGATATACCGTAAAAAACTGGTCCTCCAGTTTGAGTTATTCTCACTTGGATGGAAAAGGGAGATGGCTAAGCCCTAGAGAGTGGGGTAAAGATGCTTGGTATACCTTTATTCCTAGAGAGCGGAATGAAGGATTTGGAGGAATGGATGCTTTAGTAGCTTATGTGGATTATAAAATCGGGGATACAGGCCTCAGGCCCTATCTTCATGTTGGATTCCATTGGTTGCCTGATTATACAAATCCTCAAGCAAACAAATACGGGTTTCCTTCCTACAGACAAATAAATTTAGGCCTTAAATATGTGCCCCAATCCTATAAAGCCATTGATTTTCATTTGATCATCATGAATAAGGAAGCAATTGGAAATAGGGAACTTGGTCCGAAATTAAGGTATAATAAAGTGGAAATGATCCATGTCAACGGCATGTTGAATTGGAGGCCTTTTAAGTGATTTGAATCATTTTCGAGAAAAACCAGTTAAGAGGAAAGGGTTTAAAATTCTCCTATTTTGATACAAATTAGGAATTATCAATTAATAGACAGACCTTTGTCCCAGTCAGGAATTCACTTAACAACTATTATCCTGATCCTTGAAGTAAAGTTAGCGTTGATTATCAACCTGCTTAAGTAGCAAATTCAAGAGTTTTCCCTTACGATTACCTAGGTTTTAATTCTCTCCCTTTTCTACTTTTTTAATTCAACAATGGCCTAGCGCTATTTTTCGGATTAAAACCTGCAGTAAAAATCCTCCCCAACAGTACCAGAATTACCCTTTAATTTAAACCAAAACAATACTCTATTAAAACTGTAAGATTCTCAGAATCAAATCTATCAGATTTCTCTGTCACCCTCAAGTCAAGGGTTTATGGACATTTCAAGTCCAATAACAAATCCAAGTATGCAAATAAGGAAATGGTCATTAAGACAGTTTTACTTATTTCACTATTCTTAATCCCTCAAGTGCTCATTATTTCAGGATTAGTTGCCGAAACATGGCAATTATTTACCTGCTACATATTATCAGCATTTGGAATGGCCGGCATAGGCATGGGTGTCATGCATGATGCATGTCACGGCTCTTATTCCAAAAACCCTTTAGTCAATAAATTTGTGAGCTACACCCTTAATATGGTGGGAGCAAGTTCAGAAGTATGGAGAATACAACATAATGTATTGCATCATAGCTTTACGAATATCCATGAACATGATGATGATATCAATGCTCCATTCTTTTTGAGATTTTCTCCTGAAGCCGAGCAAAATAAACTTCATAGATTTCAACACCTGTACGCTTGGTTCTTTTACTCATTATCTACGCTTTCTTGGGTAACAGCCAAGGATTTCATTAGACTTAAAAGATACCATGACAAGGGATTGGTGAAAGGGGAAAATGGATATCAAAAGACCTTGTGGAAGATCATCGCTTGGAAAGTGGGATATTTTGCTGTCATCTTGGGATTGCCATTAATTTTCTCCCCATTTCCATTTTGGATGATATTATTGGGATATATATCCATGCACTTCGTGACAGGGTTTGTAATTACCATGGTATTTCAAATCGCTCATATAGTAGAGGATGTCAATTTCCCAGTAGTAGATGAGCATGGAAATGTGGAAGGTGAGCGAATGCTGCATCAGTTGGCAACAACTTGTAACTTCTCTCCGAATTCACGCATCATCACCTGGTTTGCCGGGGGATTGAATTACCAAGTGGAACATCACCTATTTCCGGATATTTGTCATGTACACTACAAAAAAATCGCACCTATTGTAAAAGCTACAGCAGCGGAGTTTAATGTGCCTTATTACTCCAAGCCTAACTTTTTGATGGCTGTTTTAGACCATTTTAAAATGCTTTATATCCTCGGAAACACTCCGAAGATGGAGCCTCAAAAAGTTTTTAAATAATGAATAGCGCAACGAATAGAAATGCGAAGCCTTCTTCTACTAGAAGACCCAATCGCGGGCCTAGACAGGTTCAGAAAAAAAAGGTTTCTACGCTTGATCCAAATTTATTGATCAAGAAAGCCAAGCCAACTGGGCAAAAGGGTTTTCAATCGAAGACTTCTTTCACCAGCCTATCACTTTCAAAAGGATTGATGAATAACCTGGCAACAAAAGGCTATGTGAATATGACCAATATTCAGGAGCAATCAGTAGCCCCTTTGCTGGAAGGAAGAGACATGCTTGGGATTTCAAACACTGGTTCTGGTAAAACAGGAGCATTTTTGATTCCTATTATCGAACATGCATTACAAGATAAAAACCAGTTTACCGCATTGATTGTAACCCCTACCCGGGAGCTTGCCCTTCAAATTGAAGAGGAATTTAAAAGCTTGAGCAAAGGGATGAACCTTTACTCTGCTACGTTTATTGGAGGTACTAATATCAATACGGACATGAAGGTGCTTTCGAGAAAACTTCATGTAATTGTAGGTACTCCTGGAAGATTATTGGATTTGGCTAGCAGAAGACTTCTAAAGCTGAATCAAGTGAAAACCTTGGTATTGGATGAATTTGACAGAATGCTCGATATGGGTTTTGTCAATGATGTCAAAAAGCTTGTTGGGGCAATGACCCAAAGAAAACAGACTATGTTATTTTCTGCCACCTTGGAGGCCAACCAAAAAGCATTGATCAATAGCTTGTTGAATAATCCTGTAGAGGTGAAAATCAATTCGGGGGTTACGACAAACGAAAACATTGAACAAGGGATCATCCGCGTGCCGGAAGGCAAAGATAAGTTTGTATTGCTTGCCGACCTTTTTCAGGATCGAGGCATGGATAAGGTGATCATTTTTACAGAAACCAAACGGTTAGCAGATAAGCTTAGTAAAAAATTGAACCAATCTGGGATTAAATCAGGATTGATCCATGGAAATAAGTCTCAAAATTTTAGAAATAAAACGATAGAGCAATTCAAATCTGGAGAAACCAGAGTATTGGTAGCAACTGATGTAGCTGCCAGAGGTATAGACGTGGCTGATGTTTCCCATGTGATAAACTATCAGCTACCCATGACAATGGATAGCTATATACACAGAATCGGAAGAACAGGTAGGGCTGGTAAGACTGGTCATGCCCTTACATTTGTCAACTAAAATAACTGTATGTCAAAAAATCAAAATAGCTTTATTAAGAAGCAAAAAGCTGAATTAAAGAGAAGAAAACAGAAAGAAAAATTTGAGAAAAAGTTAGAAAGAAAAGCACAGCCCAAAAGCGGGGACTTGGATGACATGATTGTCTACGTTGATCGCTTCGGTAATTTCACCGATACTCCTCCAGAAGAGGAGCCAGTAAAGAATACAAAAAATCAAAATCAAAGTAATAAAAACACAAGAACAACAAATTTTAAATCAAGAAATCATGAATGAAGGAACAGTAAAATTCTTTAACACTACAAAAGGCTTTGGATTCATCACACCATCTGACTCTGACGAGGACGTTTTCGTACACCAGTCTGGTTTGGTTCACGATATCCGTGAAAATGACAAAGTATCCTATGAACTAGTTCAAGGTAAAAAAGGCGTTAACGCTGTGAATGTTAAAGTGATCAAATAAGGAAAAATAGGATGGGGTAACCCAATCTATTTACTTTTTGATACAAAAACACCTGGCTTCTCTTGAGGTCAGGTGTTTTCATTTTAATTATGCCCTAGTTATTCGGAATAGGTGACTTCGTTGGTCAGTTGACTTCCTAGTTCCAACTCATCCAGATTGAGTAGGGTGGTTTTTGCAATCTGGGACAATGCCTCCTGGGTTAAAAATGCCTGGTGACCCGTAATCAACACATTAGGGAAGGTCATCAGTCGGGCAATTTGTTCGTCCATCAAAATCTCTTCGGACAAATTTCTGAAAAACAAGTCTTCTTCCTGTTCATAAACGTCGATTCCTAGGTATCCTACCTTTTTGGATTTCAGGGCTCTGATGACGGATTTGGTCTCAATCAAAGCCCCACGGCTGGTATTAATGATCATCACGCCGTTTGGCATCTGGTCTATGGTCTTTTTATTGATCAGGTGCTTGGTGCCTGGGGTCAAAGGGCAATGAAGGGAAATGATCTCGCTTTTCGATAATAACTCATCCAAGTTCAGGTATTTTACTCCTATTGCTTTTAATTCTTTGTTTTCGATCAGGTCATAAGCCAATACTTCACAGCCAAAGCCTAGAGCTATTTTACAGAAAGCGGTGCCGATCGCACCGGTTCCGATGACGCTGACCACTTTCCCATTTAAATTGAAACCGACAAGACCTTCTAAGGAATAGTTGTTCTCTCTGATCCGATTATAAGCTTTATGGGTTTTTCTACTCAGTGTCAATATCATGGCAAATGCATGTTCTGCTACTGCCTCAGGACTATAAGCCGGTACACGGCAGATTTTTAAGTTCAGCTCCTTGGCAGTTTTCAGGTCTACTTGGTTGTACCCTGCACAGCGGAGTACAATAGCCTGGATTCCGAATTGATGGAGCATTTTCAAAACAGGAGCATCAAGATGGTCATTGACAAATGCACAAACTGCATCATACCCCTTTGCTAAGTTTACCGTGTGCTTATCTAGCTTTGCCTCAAAATAGGTGAATTGATGTCCATGTTTAGTTAACCTTAAATCGAAACTCTTTTGATCATAAGATTTGGTACTAAAACATGCGACTTTCATAGCTAATTGGTTTGTAATTGGTAGATGGTGAATTTGGTGAACTCTTCTTCTATTTCGGTATTTGCAGGTTCTTGGACTAATAGTTTATTATCATTTAGAGCAGTGACCAAAGCCCCAGCAATTCCCGGTAATTCTACTGCTAGTTGTTTTCCATCTTTAAAAATAAGAATTCTTTGCTCAGATGCATCTTGTACCGCGGAATAAGGATTTTCTTCTGAGTTTCGGTTTTCGAATTCTGATTCAGTTACTCCAGTAAAATATTGAAGCAATATGAAGCCGTTCCCTAGGTTAATTAGTTTCCTGTTTCTCCCTGAAAGTCTTGCAAGATTAATTGCCTGTGGATCGTCAAAAGGTGCACCTATGGGAACGGGGCTATAGGTTAAAAATTCAGAATAGTTGATAGGAATGGTGTTTTTCAAAGTAAATTCTGGTAATTGATACACCAGGATTTCTGGATCTAGTTCTTGAGCTACTACTAATTCATTGGCTTCTTGGTCAATGAAAAATGTCTTTCCCATGACTCCGTTATACACGTTTTCTGTCTGCTCGTAAACAGAAGTTGGCTCGTAAGGGACCACAGTTTTGGTCTCACCGGTAAATAAGTTTAACTGATAAAAGTTTTTGAGTGTGTCTTTTCCTTCTTGATTCCGAATCAAATGAGAGGCAGTAAGGTAATTGCTGGGTCCAACCAACAAATGGGTGGTATCATTAGAAACAAAATAAGGAGTTTTTCCCAAAGGTGTATTGGTTCTGATCGGTAATGGAGATAACACCCGATGGGAATGGGTAATTTCATAATTGGGGTCGTAGGAAATTACTTGAAAAGGAAGTTCCACGATTCGCTCTCCATTAGGGCCAAAGGCTAAACCTATGGGGTTCCAATTTCCATATTTTCCAGGTCCATCCCCTTTTTTATTGACTCTTTTGATAATTTCTCCGCTTTCTGAAATTTCAAGGAGATCATCTTCCACTTCAGAGTAGCCTAAATAGATATTTTCTTTTTGGCTATAATCCCGGATGCTTACTCTAGTGAAGTTATTTACTTGAAAGGAATCAACTTTCACTAATGAGTAATTCAAATCGACTGTGGATTTATTCTTTGATGTACAGCTGAAAAGCGATAGCAGGATCAAAAGACTAAACAGGAGTGGGCGAGTAAGATAGTTCATGTTTAAATATTTAATTTTCGTAAGTCTACGAAATTTTCGTTTAATATAAAATATTTTCGTCAAATAGCTTATTTCCTTCAAATTACTTGATTTTGACTTCCTGATTTAATGAAGAGTTGGAGAAATTTATAGTTTCTGCCTAGATTGGGTCAAAAACCATCAGATTATGAAAAAACTATATCAAAGTGTCCTTTTAGTTATTGCAATGGCCTTGGTAGGGGCTTGTTCGCAGGAAACAGAAGAGAAAAAAATTGTTGAAGAAATAAAAGAAGTAGAAATGGTAAGTACTGCTCCGGATTCAGTATTAAGGCATGTGGTGATGTTCGGTTTTAAAGAGGAAACAACTCCTGAAAAAATTCAGGAAATAGTGGATGCTTTTGCTGCATTACCAAGTAAAATTGAACAAATAAAGGGTTTCGAATGGGGAATTAACAACAGCCCTGAAGGATTAAATGATGGATTGACCCATGCATTTACCCTGACTTTTCACTCTGAAGAGGATCGTGCTATCTATTTACCTCATCCAGATCATAAAGCTTTTGGAGAAGTGTTAGGCAATAGCCTTTTCAAGGTGGTAGTAGTCGACTATTGGACTCATTAATTATTGATCAAATGGCAAAGCGGATCCGTCCGTTTTGCCTGATTCTTTTACCGTCAGAACTTCAGTTACCACAAAATTACTAGTGCCTCTCCAGGGAAGCATTCCATTATATTCTTTGTATCGGAGTTCCACAAATTTTCCGGAGGCTCTTTCTAATTCACTGGCAACATCCTCGCTTACGACGCTGAATCTAAATTCATTACTTTGCAATCCTCCAGCAGTGGGACTTTGAAATCCTTCTTGAACTACTCTTCCTTCAAAGGTTTTAAAGATGACACCTTTTTTTACGAAGTAATTCAAACTACCTGCTTTGACTCCTTCACCGAAAACAAAGTAGAATTTCCACCAAAAAAACAGTAAGAATATAACCAAGGCACTGATTCCGGCAATCCAAGCGAACTTCTTCATAATGAAATTTTAAAAGTTTTATTAAATATAGAAAGTGGAATAGATATTTTGATTCAAAAATCAAATATTTGATCTTTCACTCCTTCATCTTTTTACTCGATTTCTGTTCGATTGCAACATTTTAATCATAATGAGGTAGCTCTTTCTGCTCTAAAATTTATCTAGAATAAATAGCAGTCTTTCAGCATAGTTAAATAATTTGCTAATAAGGGTTTTTCTATGTACTCGATTACGGAGTGATATTTTATGGCTTTTTTCTTATCCTCACTATTGACTGAGGAAGAAATTAGAATCACTTTGAATCTTTTGGGGAGATTTAAGGATTCCAAATAGTCCAATACTTCCCATCCATCAATTCCTTCCATGTAGATATCCAAAAAGATCAACAGGTTGTTTTTGGGTTCTGTGCTTTTCAGCTTAATATATTCAATGGCATCTAATCCGTCTGATACACAATCAGGTTTTAAATGAAATTCAGTTATTTCAGCTAATTTTCTATGTAATAATTGAAATTGGGGATCGTCATCAACGATTAATAGGTCAAAATTCATTAGGCTGGTTCTCTTGATTTTAATTAAAGTTTCTTTCGTTTTTGATGAAATAGGAATAACGATTCTATGGATGAATCAGTAATATTTTATAATTGTTCGAAACTTCCTTATCTAACTCTTCAATTTGTTCTAAAATATTTAATTATTCCCATCATTTTAACCACAAGAATACTTTCAAAAGCATAAAATTAATTTCAAAAATAAATTAAAGTCAGATTTTCCAATTTATCGACGAATCACTGATAGTATTTAAAAAAACATACTTACAATTTTGAAATGAAAATAGCGTAAATAAAATTGATCCTCCTAAAAAATTAAAAGCCCAGATTAATCTGGGCTTCATAACTTAAAAGAGGTTGTTTATCAATCCACTAACCATAAATAATCTCCATATCCGGCAGCTTCCATCTCACTTTTTGGGATGAATTTCATCGCTGCTGAATTCATACAATAACGTAGGTTGGTAGGGTTTGGTCCGTCGTAAAACACGTGGCCTATATGGCTATCACCTAATTTGCTTCGGACTTCTACTCTGGTCATCCCGGCAGATCTGTCTAAGGGTTTATCAATGATTCTTGCATCAATAGGCTTCGTAAAGCTTGGCCATCCGGATCCAGATTCATATTTGTCTTTTGAGCTGAATAGAGGAGCTCCTGTTACAATATCCACATAAATACCTGGCTCTTTATTGCCATTATACTCATTTTGGAAAGCATATTCAGTAGCATCTTCCATGGTAACCTCATACTGTAAATCCGTAAGTTTGGCTTTTAATTCAGCTTTGGAGGGAGCTGGGTATTTTTTTTCTGACAATTCTGGCCAGTGAGCCTTGATAAATGCATCTCTTCCGCTCCCGTTTCTATAAGCATAATATTCTTTTGGATTCTTTTTGTAATAATCCTGATGGTATTCCTCTGCTGGATAGAAATTCGTGTATTTGATGATTGGAGTGGCAACAGGTTTGTCAAATTTACCAGAGGCATCCAAAAGCTTTTTGGATTCTTCAGCAACTTTCTTTTGTTCGGTATCATGGTAGAAAATTGCCGATTCATACTGTGAACCTCGATCATAGAAGGACCCTCCAACATCAGTAGGATCAAATGTTTGCCAAAATATATCCACCAGTTCTGAATAACTGATGACTTCTGGGTCAAAGGTGATTTGTACAGATTCTCGATGCGAGGTAGCTCCGCTACTTACTTCTCCATAAGTGGGATTCTTTTCTTTACCACCTGCATATCCAGAGGTCACTGCTATGACCCCGTCTAATCCCTCAAAAGGTGCTTCTACACACCAAAAACAGCCTCCTGCAAAGGTCGCCAATTCGGTATCTCCTTTATAAGCAGCTACTTTTTCCATGTCAGCACTACCATTTTCATTCTTTTCAGCTGGAGAATTTCCGCAGGCTGCCACCATGAGCGCGAATCCTGCAATCAATAGTTTTGAAGACATATTTTTAAAATAATTCATGGGTTGTTAAATCGTTTAATGAGTGGCCAATGAATCAGCCAATTAAGGTTAAAACCTTCAATCCACTCTTAGTGTTTTGGTATTCTTGATTTAAAGATAAAGTTTTTTATGGCTAGCTTAAAATACGGATAATTAGGGGGTGTGGATGTGTCTTCTAATAGACAAATTAAGTTGATGTTAAACTTTTTATAGGAGTTCAATGAATAAAGTCCTTAAATCCACCATCGGTAATTTTATACAAAACTAAATTTTATATCTTGGGCATTGCCAAAAAATAAGTATAGAATTTATGAAGAAATGGTTGTTGGTCATGGCTTTTTTAGGTGGTTGCCTTAGTAGTTGTACCGAACAAGATTCAGACCCATTTGCTACAGTCAAACCTGACGAAAGTAGATTTACAAAAGTCACCCTAGTTGAGAAATTGAATGAACCCATGGAAATTGAGGTTCTGGATAATCTAGATGTTTTGATCATTGAACGAGCTGGGAAAATCAGACTTTATCAACACGAAACCGGAGAATTAGTAGAGGCTGGGTTTTTACCTGTTTATCCAGAGCGGGAAGACGGGCTGATGGGATTGGCCAAGGATCCTGATTTTGAAAATAACCATTGGATTTACCTATACTATGCCCCACCTAATACCACCATTAATAGACTTTCCAGATTTGATTTTAAAGATAATCTGGTAGATCTGGCTTCCGAAAAGGTATTGTTAGATATCCCGATTTACAGAGATTGTTGCCATTCTGGTGGTTCCCTGGAGTTTGATCGACATGGTAATTTGTTTTTATCCCTAGGGGATGATTCCACACCCTTTGAGTCCAGTAACTATAATCCGATCGATGAGCGTGAGTTTAGAGATGAAAATGTGGATGCCCAAAGATCTTCGGGCAATGCCAATGATTTGCGAGGGGCTATTTTGAGAATTCATCCAGAACCCGATGGTACTTATTCTATTCCTGAGGGAAATTTATTCCCGGTAGGTACGGAAGGGACTCGGCCGGAAATTTATGTGATGGGAAACAGGAATCCTTTTCGAATTGCCATCGATCCGCATAATGACAATCTCTTTTGGGGAGAAGTGGGGCCAGATGCTGCGGTAAGTGATTCTCTCCGAGGTCCCAAAGGCCATGATGAATATAACTTGGCTACCAAACCTGGTTTTTATGGTTGGCCATATTTTGTGGGGGACAATAAAGCCTATTGGAAATTTGATTTCGCTACAGGTGAATCCTTATTCCAATTTGATCCCAATGCCCCAATCAATACTTCTCCAAGAAATACTGGAATTCAGCAGTTGCCCCCAGCTCAAAAACCTTTGATCTGGTACCCTTATGATGAGTCAGAGGAATTTCCGATGCTAGGAACAGGAGGTAGAAATGCAATGGCTGGACCGGTTTATTACCGGGAGGATTATGGAGATTCTGAAGTGAGATTTCCAGGTTATTTCAACGGAAAGTCCATTTTCTATGATTGGATGAGAAACTGGATTTTTATGGTCAGTCTTACGGAAGATAATGAATTGGATACGTTAGAGCGGTTCATGCCATCTACCAATTTTGACAAGCCCATGGATATGCAATATGGGCCTGATGGAGCATTGTATATTTTGGAATATGGTACTTTCTGGCGTTCCCAAAACGATAATTCTGGAGTCTATAGAATTGAATTTTCTGCAGGAAACCGGAAACCATCGGTTCAGCTGAATGCTAATCAAAGAGTTGGAGCAGCACCTTTACAGGTACAGTTTTCTTCTGAAGGGACTCAGGATTTTGATGAGGGTGATAAGCTTAGTTACCAGTGGAAATTCGGAGATATAGGAAGTTCACAAGACAAAAACCCAAGCTTTACCTTTGAAAAACCAGGAGTTTACCCGGTTACCTTGACCGTAACTGACCCTTCCGGAGCCAGTGCTGAAAAATCCATGGAGATACTTGTAGGGAATGAAGCTCCAGTGGTAGACATAGATTGGAATGGGAACCAAAGCTTTTATTTCGCTGGCGATCAGGTCTCTTATGAGGTATTGGTTTCAGATCAAGAAGATGCCGAAATCAATGATTCAAAAATTGAATTTAGCATTGATTACATGGAAGGAGGCTTTGATCTCATTCAAACAGGTCATCAAGAAGAAGTGCTAAGCTTAGGGGAGACTTTAATCAATCAATCTGGATGTAAAGGCTGTCATGGGATTGCTGATAAGTCAGTAGGTCCTAGCTATACACAAGTTTCCCAGAAGTATTTAAATGAGCCAGAAGCAAAAGCCTATTTGGTGAATAAAGTAATCAAGGGAGGTGCAGGAGTTTGGGGTGATACAGAGATGCCTGGCCACGTCCATCTAGATGAAAATGAGATAGAGGAAATGGTGGATTTTATTTTAGCCATTGCCGATCCTACCCTCAAAGAAAGAACCCTTCCTTTGGCAGGAATCTATCAGATAGATCCTTCAAGCACTGGTGAATCATATTATTTAATTCAGGCATCCTATGAAGATCAAGGAGCCAATGGTATCAAACCTTTGAAGTCATCTAAACAGCTGGTATTAAGAAACCCAACACTATCACCTACCAGTGCGGATGAATTTATACATGTGGCCAAATCCAATGAGAATAACTCTCACTTCGTGAAGTTTACCGAAAAGGGAGCTTACATTAAATTTGATCAATTGGATCTTAGTGGTATTTCCTTGTTGGAAATGGAAGTAGAGCCAGGAAGAATTTCAGGAAAGTTGGAAGTAAGAGCAGGGAGTGTAGAAGGAGAGCTTATTGGGGAGTCCAGATTGGTGGACAATTCTCAGAAACCAAAAGATGAGCAGTTCTTAACGGTAGAAATTCCAATTTCAAAAATGACGGCACCGACAGATATTTATCTAATTCTACGTACGGATTCTGGAATATCGATTTGGTCCACTTTTAATATATATTCCATTCAATTTAAAAGATAACCAAAATGATTATCCCATTGAAGGCCATGGCATGGCTTTCAATGGGATAATCTTGAGATTTTAGAATTAGGATTTAATTAATCAATTTTCAGAAACTCCAAGAAATACTTGGTAAGGTATTTGTACTCCTCCTGTTCTATTTTGCCAGCATCTATGGCTTTTTTTACCACAGCGGTAATTTCATTAAAAGGGTAAATATCCTTCAAGTGATCGTGATCAGTTAACCATTTTTGTAGCAGATTTAACTCAAATTGGTTGATGTCTCCATCTGCCATGATTCCATAACAAACTCCTTGTAAGAAATGCAGGTCTGCTTTGATTTGATCCTTTTCTTCAAAAGAGGGAGAATATTTCGCAATTATTTCTTTCAGTTCGATTATTTCTTCTGAGCCCAGGACACCACTTTTGATTTTTTCTTTTACCTCTTCATGAAAATCCTTGAATGGATCAATTGAGCACAAACCGTCATGGGTTTGACACCAGGATTTGAGTGCATCGAATTCACTTTTTGTTATATGCCCATCCATGGCAATACCATTGATGAGTCCATTCAAATTGTGAAAAGCTATTTGGGTTTGGGTGATGATATTTTCTTCCATATCCTCTTTTTTTTGTATATAAGTTACAAATACTTGATCTACTATAAAATACCCAGTACAGGGTAATTTTGAAAAGTTTGTTGTCACCTAAAAGAGTTTGTGAAAGAAAAGTAGATTGCTTACTCTTGAATAAGAACTTAGAAGGAGGTAAAAGCGTAACAATCACTTGTTCACCAGATTTTCCTAGCGATGAAAAAGTCAATATTTATAATTGCCTTATTGATAGGTAATTTTATTTCTTCTAATGCACAACAATCCAATTGGGAACTGCCAAAAATCAATATTCCTTTGGTCACAGAGGGGGAAGAAATAGCAAATCTGGGAGTTGAAAAAAGTCTGGAGTATGCAGATCTAAATGTAGGGTCGAAATCTTACCGGATATTGCTGAATAATAGCAGCAAAAAATGTAAAATTATCGATTTGGAGTCTGATCAAGTGTTAGCAGAAGGCAAAAGTCTGAATAGCTTCCAGTTGGCAAACTTGACTTTTACAGATGGTGAAGTTTTCAATTTTGAAAAGAAGAAGAAAAAGGAAGGCTATGATATAATCGGCCCTTCTGGGCTTTTATTCAGTGTAGAAAATAGGGGATTGGCTTCAATAGAGGTAAATAATGAAAAGGAATTGATCGCTCAGTCTATTTTTGTTTTTAAAAGATTAAGGGATCTGTATCGGCAAACGCCCGTCGTGTATAATTACTATACCGATTATTATTCCTCATTATACAACTGATAGTTATCTGAAATTTAGGGTAAAGACTGTCTTTTCATTTGGGGTGGAAGTCACTTGTAAACTTCCCCTATGAAGGTTCATGATTTGCCTTGAAATCGCCAAACCAATTCCTGACCCTGTTTTTTTAGTGGTATAGAAAGGAACAAATATTCGTTCGAGTGCCTCTGGAATAATTCCCGGGCCGTGATCTTCCACCCGTATCATTATTCCCATATCACCCTGTGATAAGGCAGACAGCCAAATGGTTCTTTCTTCTTGATTTTGTAATGACTCATTGGCATTTTTTACGAGGTTGATCAAAATCATCGCGATTTGATCTGGATCACAATTGATTTCAAGGTCCTCAGGCATGATTTCTGTCACAATTTTAACATCCGACACTTTCAGGTCCTCCTTCATTAAAATGAGGACATTTTCAAACAATGATTTAACAGAAATCAGCTCCTTTTTAGGAGTTGGTATATTGGTGTAATCCCTGTAGGCATTGACAAATGCCACCAAGCCTTTGCTTCTGTTGGCGATGGTTTCCAATCCTTCCTGTATGTCTTGATAGCCGTCTTTCTTGATCAAAAACCCTTCTTTTTGCACGTAGGAGTCTTCTTCTAAAATAGTGCTCAATGAATCTACCAAACTTGAAATAGGGGTGATGGAATTCATGATTTCATGTCTCAACACTTTGGTAAGGTTTTGCCATGCTTCCAATTCGTTGGATTGAAGTTCCGCATTGATGTTTTGTAATGACAGCAACGTCCAACTTTGGCCTCCCATTTTTAAAGAGGTGGACTGAATGATCAAGTGTAGGTTTGGATTAACCCGATAAGAGATTCGCTGACCAGGTTTCATTTCCATGACCTGCTCTAATAAAGAAGTAGAAAGTTTGCCTAAATCAGAAATATCCCGAAACTGAGGGATTTGTAATAAATGCTTTGCGGCATTGTTGATCACTCCGATTTTGCCTTCGGAATTGAAAGAGATAATCCCCGAGTTGATATGCTGGATAATCACTTGAAGAAACAGCATTTGTTCCTCCTTTTCAGCCCTGGTTTGTTTAAAAACGTTCATGACTTCATTAAATGCCATGTTAACTTCTCTAAAGGAACCTCCCATTTGGCTATCCGAAGTAAAGGAGCTGGAGAAATCAGTAAAACGAATGGAGTCTAGAAATCGGGCAAGCTTATGATTGATGGAGTTGACATAGTAAATCAGCTCGCCTATTTGGATCAAGGCTATCAGCCCCAAAATCCCTGGGGCTAGCCATAAATCTTGCCTATAGTAAAGCCATAAACCTAGGTATAGGCATAGAATAATCAGGAAAATCCTAAATCCTACGCCTATCGAAAACCGCTTATAAACCATATTTTTCCAGTCTACGATAAAGTGAGGAGCGAGTCAATCCTAATTCCTCAGCGGCTCTAGTGATATGTCCATTATGTTTCTGAAGGGCTTTACGAATCAAAATTCGTTCTACATCTTCAATATTTAAGTGCTCTAAACTCACTGACTCATCCTTGTTTTCCGGCTGCTGCATTTTTTGCAGGAATAGGTCTTCAGGCTGAAGCACATTATGATTACTCATAATGACTGCCCTTTCAATGCTATGTTGAAGTTCCCGGATGTTTCCAGGCCAATGGTACTTCATCATCCGTTTGATCAAAGGTTCTGAAGCTTTTCTGACATCCTTATTGTATTTCTTGGCATAAAAGGCAATAAAGTGATTGGCCAGCAACATGATGTCGTCATCTCGCTCCCTTAAAGGAGGAAGCTGGATTTCAATTGTATTGATCCTGTATAATAAATCTTGACGGAAACTATTGTCATATACCATGTTGTGTATTGGCATATTAGTAGCCGAAATTAAACGAATGTTGACATCAATGGCTCGATTCGCTCCCACACGGGTGACCTGTCTATTTTGTAATACCGCGAGTAATTTGGCTTGTAAAGGAAGGGGTAAATTTCCGATTTCATCCAAAAAGAGGGTGCCTTTATGTGCTTGTTCAAATCTTCCTGCTCTGTCTTCTTTGGCATCTGTAAAGGAGCCTTTTTTATGACCGAATAATTCCGATTCAAAGAGGGATTGAGTGATGGAGCCAAGATCTACTCCTACAAAAGCCTCTTTATTTCTCCTACTATGTCTATGAATAGCTCTGGCAATCAATTCTTTTCCGGTACCGTTTTCGCCTAAGATCAAAACATTTGCATCGGTAGAAGCTACTCGTTCAATGGTTTCATAGACTTTTTGCATGACCGCACTTTGACCGATAATTTCGCTGAACTTGCGGTCCATGTCCGCCTGAAGTGTTTGCTTCTGGTCTTTCAGTAAATCTACTTCCAGTTTTTTCTGGCGTAATTTGAGCGCAGAATTAAGGGTGGCCAACAAGCGTTCATTTTCCCATGGCTTCAAGACAAAATCGGTGGCTCCCTCCTTGATTGCTCTTACAGCAAGGTTGACATCGCCATAGGCAGTTATCAATACCACCACAGCGGAAGGGTCTAATTCTAGAATTCGGTCAAGCCAATAAAAACCTTCCTGCCCGGAACTCACATCCTTGGTGAAGTTCATATCCAGCATGATCACGTCATATTGCTCATTGTGAGTCAAAATAGGAAGTAGGTCTGGGTTAGTTTCAGTATCTACTTGCGCAAAATGTCTTTTTAGAAAAATCTTGGCAGCTTTTAGTAGGTCTTCATTGTCATCAATAATGAGAATTTTACCAATTTTTTGCTCACTCATTTATTTGTTGGGTTTAAAAGAATAATATGTAGGCTTTCGCCTTATTCAAATAACTGCACTGTAGTGTTCCAAAAGCATACCGAATTCTACATTTACAATAATTTAAAATCAAATCCAGCCCTATGACGATAATTAGGCCATATTAATTCTTTTCGGGGCAGTTATCCACTCTTGATAAAAATAAGAAAGTTGAATGAGTTTTGTTCGCCTGCGAACAAAAATGTTCGGGAGATCCAAATTCAAAAAAGGTGAAACCTCCAATATAAGCCTGAGAACGCTATTTTTTTGATGGCATACCATTTGGCATAAAGGGTATAGCCGAAAATGGCAGATACACACAATGGACAGAAAAATACAAAAGAAGACCTGGACGCCCAGGAGGATTGCATGGATTGTTGGAGGAGCAGCATTGCTCTTCGGAATTATTTATCAAATAGGCTTTGCGGATCACCGTTCTACCATGAATGTAGAGCGAGATCGGTTAAGTATTGCTACGGTAAGTAAAGGAGAGTTTACAGATTATATTTTGGTCTCTGGCCAAATAGAACCTGCACAGACTTTTTTCCTAGATGCTGTAGAAGGTGGGATGGTTGCCGAAATTGTTAGGGAGTCCGGAGCCTTGGTAGATGTGGGTGATACAATTTTGATTATGGCTAACTCCAATCTACAATTGGATGTTATGCAGCGTGAAACGATGTTGTATGAGCAAATCAATAACCTGCGACAAACTCGTCTCTTTTTAGATCAAAATGATTTGAGTCAACAAGGGCAATTGGCTGAAATTGATTACCAGATCAGTTTATTGGAGCCTCAATATAAACGATTCAAGGAGCTTCATGAGAAAAACCTGGTTTCAGACCGTGAGTTCGAGGAAGTCGCTGAGCAGTATGAATATAATTTGAAGCGTAAGGAGCTTACTTATGCATCTTATAAAAGTGATTCTATCGCAAGAGCATATCAGCTAGCTCAACTTAGGCAGTCAGAAAGTAGAATGAATGCTTCTCTTAATGGAGTAGGTCGGATTTTGGATAATCTGGTAATCAAGGCTCCAATTGCTGGACAGTTGGCCATGGAGCAGATTGAAGTAGGGCAAGCAATCAACTCGGGAGAGCGTTATGGGCAAATCGATGTCTTGGACGAGTTTAAAGTGAGAGTTCCGATCGATGAATTATACCTGCCAAGAATTGGGCAAGGGCTAAGAGGTAAATTTACGTTGAGTGGTGTAGACCATGAATTGGAGATTATGAAAATCTATCCAACCATTACCAATGGCCGATTCGAAGTGGATATGAATTTTACAGGAGAAAGTCCACAAGGGATCAGACGTGGTCAAAGTGTAAGAATCAGGCTGGAGTTAGGTGACAGCGAACAAAGCTTATTGCTACCTACTGGAGGCTTCTTTAAAGATACCGGAGGAAACTGGGTATTTGTTTTGAACTCTGCTGGAAATGCTGAGAAAAGAAATATCCGTTTGGGAAGAAAGAATCCTGAGTATTATGAAGTTTTGGAAGGTTTAGTAGAGGGAGAAAGGGTGATTGTATCTGGATATGAGAATTTCGGTGATAACGAAGTGCTGGAGCTGAAATAGAAATGTGAAGTTTGAAAAAAGAGATGAGAAGTGAGGAATAAGATGTCATGGATATAATGTGACCCCATGCAACCAAAACCAGATTCTTGTCATCTAATAATTAGGATAGAAATAGTTAAATCAAAAAATAAAATAAATACTAAAATCACTGATTGAGCCGAGTCAGATCAGCGACTTCGGACATCGGGCAATAACAACACCATATGGAAAACGTCATCAAAACCGTCAATCTTAGGAAAATGTATGCTACCGAAGAGGTAGAAACTACTGCTTTGGATAGTATCCAGATCGAAATTAAAAAAGGAGAATTTGTCGCTATCATGGGGCCATCCGGTTGTGGTAAATCCACCCTTTTAAATATTCTTGGTTTGTTGGATAATCCAGATGCCGGTGAATATTATTTCTTGGATCAGGAAGTTGCCAAGTTTTCTGAAAGACAACGCTCGTCCTTGAGAAAAGGGAATATCGGATTCGTGTTTCAGAGCTTTAATCTTATCGATGAACTGACAGTTTTTGAAAACGTAGAGCTACCTCTATTGTATTTGAAAATCCCTGCAGATGAGCGCAAAACAAGAGTGGAGGAAGTTTTGACAAGGATGAACATCATGCACCGTCGAAATCACTTCCCACAGCAGCTTTCCGGTGGTCAGCAGCAACGTGTTGCGATTGCCAGAGCCATTGTCGCAAAACCTTCTGTAATCCTTGCCGATGAGCCTACAGGTAATTTGGACTCAACCAATGGTGAAGAAGTAATGCGCTTATTGGAAGAGTTAAATAATGAAGGAACTACCATTGTGATGGTAACTCACTCTCCTCATGATGCCAACTATGCCCACAGAACGATCAACTTATTTGATGGTAAGGTGGTGACTGAAAATATTCGTGAGCAGTTTCACGTGTAAAAAGCTCGAAGCGCAATCCGTCACTGCGAGGAGGAATGACAAAGCAGTCTCGTTTTAAAGAAGTACTTATCCTGAAAAGGAGGGATTGATTTCTTATGGCGAGATTGCTTCTCCCGATTATCGGGATCGCAATGACGAAAAAGCACCTTAAACTAAACCAACTTCCCCATGCTACGTCATCAAATATTATTGACCTTTAGAAGCTTCATGAAGTCCAAACATACCTTTGTGATCAATCTTCTTGGGTTGACTGTAGGTTTGACTACTGTCATTTTGATTTTGCTTTGGGTGAAGGATGAGTTGAGTATCAATCGCTACCATTCCCGGCTAGATCAGATCGTGACGGTGATGACTAATCATGATAATTCTACAGGGATTGTCACAATCAATTACACGCCTGCTGAAATGGCAGAAGCCATGAAGGCTGAACTTTCTCAGGTGGAAAAAGCTACTGCCTTTTCTCCTTTTATTGAAGGGGTTTCCTTTGAACAAGGGGATACTAAAATGAAGGGGGATGGTTTTTTTGTGGACCAGGATTATTTCCAAATTTTTGATGTGGACTTCCTTGTCGGAAATCCAGATAAGGCTCTGGAAGATATTAATTCAGTAACCCTTTCAGAATCTCTGGCGACCAAGCTTTTTGGAAGCCCTCAACTGGCCTTAGGGAAATCATTGAAATGGCAGGTTTTTGATTTTACCAATGAGGTGGAGATTACTGGAGTCTATGAGGATTTTGGTAAGCTGGATGTGACCAAGCCTGATTTTTTGTTGTCATTTCCCTACTTTAAGCAAATGCTAGGGGATGGAGCACATTGGGACAATTTCAATGCATCAACCAGTTTATTGTTAAAAGAGGGAACTGATATTGCCAGTTTTAATGGGCAAATCACCGATTTTATTAAAAATAAAGAAGCTGAATCCAATGTTTCGGTATTTGTTCAGCCATTTGGAGATGCTTATTTATATGGAAGATATGAAGATGGCAAAATTGCCGGAGGAAGGATTAGTTATGTGAAAATATTTTCTGCTATTGCCCTTTTTATCTTGCTTATTGCCTGTATTAATTTCATGAATTTAAGTACCGCGAGATCCATGAGCAGGCTGAAGGAAATAGGAGTGAAAAAATCCATGGGAGCCAGTAGGGGAGGTTTGTTCTCTCAATTTATTACTGAATCTTTAATGCTTACGCTTTTTGCTTTAATTCTGGCAGTCTTGGTATCTTTTCTATTGCAGCCATTTTTTAATCAAGTTACCTCTAAGTTACTTGTACTAACATTTCAGCCAGATGTAGTACTGATTCTATTTAGTATTTGGTTGATTACAGGGTTATTAGCAGGGATTTATCCAGCTATTTACCTTTCCAGGTTTAAGCCTATAGAAGTGATGAAGTCCAATCTAAAAGGAAGTTTTGGAGAACTTTTGGCAAGAAAAGGATTAGTGGTTTTTCAGTTTTCTATCTCCCTTTTACTCATTATTGGTATTTCGGTTTTGAGTAAGCAAATGAACTATATCCAAAATCAAAATCTGGGTTACAATCAAGCGCATTTATTGGAACTGAATGCTTCTGGAATTGCTCCAAATCAATTGGATACCTACCTCGAAGAAACTAGGAAAGTCCTAGGGGTAAGTAATGCTTCCAGTTTATCGCACCCTTTGGTAGGGCTTGCTAGTTCCACGATCGGATTGACCTGGGATGGAAAAGATCCTGAGGAACAAGTGAAGTTTGAAAATATAACGGTAAACATGGGCTTGATCGAAACCATGGGATTTGAAATGGCGGAAGGCCGTGCTTTCTCTCCAGAATTTGGGGATGAGGATCAAAAAATCATTTTAAATGAAGCTGCCGTGAGAACCATCGGTTTTCAAGATCCTGTAGGTCAAATCGTTAATCTATGGGGTGAAGACAAAGAGGTAATTGGTGTGGTGAAAGATTTCCATTTTGAGTCTTTAAAAGAAACTGTTAAACCTGCATTTCTGAAATACGATCCAGCATTTGCTCAAAAGGTGATGGTGAGAATTGAGTCCAATGATCAACAAGCCAGTATAGCAGGGATATCCGAGGTCTATGAAAAATTCACGGGACAACCTTTGAACTACTCTTTTATGGATGAGGATTATCAGTCCTTGTATGCTTCAGAGCAAAGAGCTTCAAACTTAGCCAAATATTTCGGTACCACAGCCATTTTCCTTTCCTGCCTTGGCCTCTTTGGATTGGCTGCCTTCACTGCCGAAAAGCGTAAAAAGGAAATCGGAGTGCGGAAAGTTATGGGAGCTTCCTTGATGAGCGTGCTGACTTTGGTTTCCAAAGACTTTGTTGCTTTGATTATGGTTTCGATCATCATCGCAGTTCCGATTGCTTGGTATTTCGCTAATAATTGGCTGCAAAGCTATGCTTATCAGACGGATTTGAGTTGGTGGATTTTCGCAGGGTCTGGCGTACTATTGATTTTGATTTCTCTTATCACTGTAGGATACCAAGCCTTTAAAGCAGCTTCTGCCAATCCGGTCAATTCCCTTCGTAGTGAGTAAGGGGATTTATGATGTAGGATGTAAGATATAAGATGTAAGAGATATGAATTAAGATTCTTCATTTTAGGATGAGGAAAATTGGACAGAGAAATCTTGATTCAAAACCTCGTGTTTGATGGAAGGATTCTTTTTTCTTTCTCAACCAAATGGATTTGTACATGAGAAAAAATATCAGGAATCTGAAATACACCTTTTAAAAATATAAAATCCTTAAAGAGCAGTACTTGATGCAACCTTCTGGATCAAGTATGCATCAAATGAAGATAAGGAACCTTTTCTTGAATTTTAGGAACCCACTTAAACCAGCACAGCTATGTTTGAAAACTACTTCAAAATCGCCATTAGGAACTTAAAAAAGCATAAGTTCTACACCTTTATCAATATCCTTGGTTTATCCGTAGGGGTGGCAGTCTGTATGATTATCTCACTTTTTGTCATCAATGAACTCTCATACGACAAGCATTTCAAAGATGCGAACCAGATTTACAGAATTCATTCGGAAATTATTTTTGGTGGAAATCATTGGAATATGACTCAAGCTCCGGCCCCTATGGCAGAGGCACTTCCTGCTGAGTTTCCCGAGGTTGAATATGCGGTTAATTTTAGACAGCGTGGTTCCTATCTGGTCAAAAAAGTAGATCAAAACATCAAAGAAAATAATGTAATCTGGGCCAGCAAGGATTTTTTTAATGTCTTCGGGATGCCACTTTTGGAAGGAAATCAGGAAGGTGTTCTAGCTGAGCCTAGCACCATGGCTATTAGCAAAAGTATTGCTGAGAAGTATTTTCCTGGAGAAAGCGCCTTAGGAAAATCTTTGATTTTGGATAATGAATACGATTTCCGGATCACTGGAGTCTATGAGGATATTCCCCAAAATAGCCACTTCCATTTCGATTTTTTACTTTCTATGGAAGGCTTGGATGAAGCAAAAACCACCTCTTGGCTAAGCAATAATTTCCAGACCTATCTGAAACTAAGGGAAGGGTCTGATCCAGAGGATCTGAATTTGAAGATGAAATCACTGATCAAAAAGAATGTCGAGCCTGAATTAGGTAAAATATTTGGAGAAGGGGCAACAATGGATGCCATGCTTGCTGATGGTGGTAAAATAGAATACGTGCTGCAACCGCTGCTTGATATCCACTTGAAAAGTGATTTGATGGGGGAATTTGAACCGAATTTCAACATTACTTATGTCTATCTTTTTGTAGCGATAGCGTTATTCATCTTGGTCATTGCTTGTATCAATTTCATGAATTTGTCCACGGCACGATCTTCCAACCGTGCCAAAGAAGTAGGGATTCGAAAAGTAATGGGTTCTTACAGGTCTCATTTGATACGACAGTTCTTGATGGAGTCTATTTTGCTGAGTGTAATTTCTTTCTTAATTGCGATTCCAATTGTTGCCTTTCTCTTGCCAGTTTTCAATGATTTGGCAGGGAGAACCTTAGGTATTCCATTTTCACAATTGACGTTTTACATCATTTTGATGGTGGGCGCCATTGGTACAGGTCTTCTGGCTGGAACCTATCCATCATTTTTCCTGTCCGGATTTAAACCCGTGAGCATTTTAAAAGGAAAGGTGGCTTCCGGAATGAAAAGCGGGATGATACGAAGCTCATTAGTGGTATTCCAATTTTCGATTTCCATCATTCTGATCATCGCAACCATCGCGGTATTCAACCAGCTGAATTACATCCAAAACAAGAAGATTGGCTTTAACAAGGATCAAATCATCACAATCGATGACATTTATGCGCTAGGGGATCAGGCAGAAGCTTTCAAGCGGGAGATTTTAGCAAATAGCATGATGGAATCCGGAACGATCACTGGATTCTTGCCAGTAGCAGGCACTTGGAGATCTGATACACCTTGGTGGGCGGAAGGAAAAGATCCAAAGCAAACAGAAAATCTCGTCAGCCTTCAAAACTGGCGTGTGGACTACGATTACGTGAATACCATGGGGATGGAAATTGTAGAAGGAAGAGATTTTTCCGTGGATTTCCCATCTGACTCAAGTGCAGTCATCTTAAACGAATCGGCGGTGAGGCAATTCGACTTTACTGGTGATCCAATCGGACAGAAAATCTACACTTTGGCCGGGGACAATGAAACGATGAATCTAGACGAATTAGAAAGCAAAACGGTAGTAGGGGTCGTGAAGAACTTTCACTTTGAATCGTTAAAGGAGAATATTGGATCTTTGATGATTTTCCTCAGCAAAAGACCTCAAGGGATTGCCTCTTTCCGTTTCAATGCCAATGATACTGATCAGGTGATTGAATTTGTGGAAGCAAAGTGGAATGAATTTGCTCCAGGGCAACCTTTTACTTATTCCTTTTTGGATGATCGCTTTGGGAAAATGTATGCAGCAGAAACCCGACTTGGAAAGGTCTTCGGCATCTTTGCAGGGTTTGCAATTGTAATTGCTTGCTTGGGTTTATTTGCCTTGACGGCATTTACGGCCGAGCAGCGAACCAAAGAAATTGGTATCCGAAAAGTATTGGGTTCGAGCATTGGAAGCATCATCGTTTTATTATCAAAAGAGTTTGCCAAGCTGGTGTTGATCGCCTTCTTGATTGCTTCGCCTGTGGCATGGTATGCCATGAAAAAATGGCTGGAAGATTATCAATTCAAGCAGGATCTAGGCTGGCAGGTATTCTTGGGAGCAGGACTGTTTGCAATTGTGATTGCCTTGTTGACTACCAGTTACCAATCCATCAAAGCTGCCACCGCAAATCCGGTAAATTCCTTGAAAAGCGAATAAATTGATTTAAGATTTTTGATGTAGGATATAAGATTTTGTTTGTCCCAGTTCGTGTCTTCTCGAAGTGGCAACCGATAGGCTCATGGAGACTCGAGCCGGGGCAAGTAGAGTAAATCAACCTTTGAGGCTTTAAAAACCTCGAAGGTTTTTTTGTTTTTTACTTTTTAGTATGTCTTCCCACAATTATCAAGAATAGCTATTCCTGAGAAAATGCTGAAAGATCAACTTTTGATTATTCATGGAAGCCAGTGTTGAATGCCGTAATATTGTAATATGATTCATTATAATTTGAATCACTTTTCCTTTAACGTTAATTGTTCAATTATTCCAGCTTCAAATAGAACTAATTCCTTATCAGTTCCTGCACCAAGTAATGCCGAAGTTGAAAACACATTTTGATTGAAATTAAAAACTATTGTAACGAAAGCTTCACTTGGTTCGAATTTGAAATTTACTATGTAAAGTTTATCTCCAATTTTCCTTGACCTATAGTCACACGTTCCTGAGGCTCCTTTACTAGGACCATCTATCCATTCAAATTTAAACTGACCATCTTCAAGTTCAGCATGAACGGCACTTCCATTTTGATAAAAATATTTCATAGAAGTTCCATCCAATAAATGCTCAACCTGACTTTCTTGTGAAATTGCTTGCAATGAAAATCCCAAAAGGATTAGTAAGAATGTTAAAGAGTGTTTCATAATATGCGTATTAAGTTTTATAAAATTATTGGTTTCTAATGTTCGTTAAAGTAGATGGTTTACAACTTCTTTATAGTACACATTTTATGCACTTATCTCCTTAAAATCGGGTGGATATTTTCACCTTTTCGACTTTTTATCCCTCAAAAAATTATTGTCAATCTCCTCAAAAAAGCTACTAAAATTCCTAGATGGTTTTAGTTATGCAAATGGGTTAAGAAGCGGGGATAAGAAAAGTCAGAAGTCTAAAGCCTGTGCTAGGAATTACTCTGGATTGAAAGGTTTGATAGAGGTGGATTATTGGTAATGAATGAAATCTTTCTTAAAAAAATATTAGCCTTGGGCCGGAAGTAGGGCAGGCAATCTACACCTAGTCCCAGCCATGTTTTATCTTCACCCAGCTGGGGTGGACAAGCCACCCGCAAGGCAGCGCTTTGTCCATTCTTGACTTCTTACAATCAGTCCAAAAAGCAGGCAATCAATTCAAAAACAGCCTAAACGAAGAAAAAATGCTAGAAAATGAACTTTTGATTATTCATGGAATAAATTGTTGTGCTTTCGGCTTGTTTGTCACTTGTAGTATAAATATTCTTTCAGGTTTGGAAATGATTAGAAGTTTTAAGTTTTTTCAAAAAAAACTGTCTCCAATAAATCGAACTATTGATTGCCATTCGTCTGTATTACGACCATGCATACTAGTGATACTTATACCCAATCCGACTGCTATAATAATATAGGGTATAGGGTTTGCCTTCTTTCTTATATCATTTAATAAAAGGAGTAATACTATGCCGAGACCAAAATATTCAGAGATAAAAAAGGCATAAAAATTAATTGACTCTCCAAAAATAATTATCAATAGTCTAGAAGAAATAGCTCCAAAAAAAGTGAATACTGTGCCAATCATATAACGCTTGTGTTTAAACACCTCTTTTTTATGGATAATAGCAAGCGAGTAGAAAAGCAAAAAATTGAATGGGGTAATAATGTTTAATGACTGCCAAGCAGCGACTTCTATAAACGGCATTTCTCCCAACATTTTGAGATAATTTAGCTTTGTTATTAACACCATATAAATAAACACTAATGGTGCTGTGAAATAGGATATTTTACCAATAAGTCTATGCTCCTTGTATTTTTTTTTGATGATAAGATAAGGTTGAATAATCAGCATCACCACCCAAGACACCATTAATGCCCCATGTATGTGATGTGTCCAACTAAATTCATGAAATTGTGGAAAATATTGCAAATAGAAAGGGTGAAAGGCTACTTGCATTAAAATAAATAATAGTACCATCCCTATAAAAAAAGTTTGGGTTGTAGCGTCTTTTGTTTTGTTTTCCAGTATCATTTATTTTTAATTTTTTTATGCTAGCCAAAACGACCCAGGCTATGAATCGTGGTTTTATTTGTTAAACCACTTACAGGTATAGCCAGTCCAAGCCCAAAGGATATTCACAATCTTCCATTCTCCATTCATTTTGGCCAGATGGATGTAGTCCTCAAATTCAAACTTATTGGTGGTCGCCTTTACCGTAGCAATGCCATTGGAGATATCATAAATATGCACTTCGGATTTTAAGAGTTCGTTGGGATCTACTCCTGCTGTGTAGAATTGGGTGTAGTCAAAATCTTTGGTATAGCCAATCAAACTGGCTGCTGTCATATTGGTTGGACTCTCGATCCCTTCCCCGTTTTTATTCACGGTTCTTTTTGCCAAATCGGGATGCATGGCTTTTTCCATCCTCACAGGATCGTTGTTTTCCATGCCTTCCAAATAATTGAGTACAGTTTCTTGGATTTGTAGCCGATCATCTTGCGCTTGTGCAAATCCGATAGAACCACTCATAAGGATGATTGCGAAAAGTACGTTTAGTGTTTTCATTTTTTGTTTATCCAGGTTTAAAAATATGTTCAATTGGAGGAAAGAGTTTTTCGATTCAGTTTTTTATAGTTCAGGATCATCTCAGTAAACAAGAGTGGAATAGCCCAGGAAATCCAGATCAACGTAGGCCCATCGATCTCAAGGTTTTCTATAAATTCCAATTCATTCAAAAAGCGAAACGTGACAAATGCAAAAGTCACAACATAGCTTTTGATCATCCATTCCCGGTGGAGTTCTGTGTTTTTTCTCAGAATAGATACATAAGCAAAAGCCACAGTGACAAACCAGGCTAACGCTAGACCTTGCAAGGAAATGGCCCAGTTGATATTTATTTTTAAACCTGAAGTCCAAGCCAAATAAGTAGAGGCAATCGTAGCTAGGACAATAGCTGCAATGTAGATTTTACCTAGGGCTCTATGGATTTTATAGTTTGCTTTTCGGAATGATTCCCAGAATTGAAATGGCCCTATCAGTAATGCGATTATTCCACCAGATATATGGCTGACCAAAGAGAATTTAAAATCCTGCCATCTTCCTAATATTTCTGGATCAAAGCTGTAATAGGGCAGAGCAGTAAATAAAATGAATTTTCCGGCCAGCAACGTTAATACAGTTACAGCTAAAAACATAAAAATAAACCTGGGTTGTGTCCACTGGGATTGGTGTGTTGCTTTCATGACATTTTTGAATTTATCTAATAAAAATAAGATTTTTTTTAGAATAGTAATGGCCTTCTCGGAATTTAAAATCGTGTACCGATTCAATGTTTTAAATTGATTATCAGTTAATTGCTTTTGCTGGTTATAAGAATTAAAATTTGATTTTATTAGCTATTCAAAGAGTAAAATCAATGCTTTGGAATTTTTGTCCGATTGCGACCAAAAACACCTATTAGCGGACAAATGAGTTTAGGGTAAATGGCTTTTTAACCAGTAATTAGGGCGTTTTATTCTACTGGCACTTTCTATGCAACTTTTTCAATCCTAAGTGCATCTCTTTTAGTAGAAAGCTAAACCAACTTTATAAGATACTTCAACAAGTTCTTTTCAACTTACGACGCCTTGCCATGTTTAAAAACTACTTTAAAATTGCTTTAAGAGGTTTTGCCAAGCATAAGCTTACTTTTTTCATCAACCTCTTTGGTCTTTCTCTTGGCCTTTGGGCCGCTATCCTAATAGGGCTATGGGTTAACTCTGAGTTGACCATCAACAAAGAAATTCCCGAAGTGGGTCGAGTGTATCAGATGATGGAACATCAGTCTTATGGATCAGATGTTTTTACCACGAACTCAACCCCTGGAGTATTGGCAGAAAGTATGAAAGAAAGCTTGGCAGAAGTGGAACTCGCCTCTACTTATACCTGGATGGAAAATTTACTCTTTGTACAAAAGGATCAGCGCATTAAACTTGAAGGGTTGTTTGCTATGCCGGATTTTTTAAAAATCTATGATTACGGGGTCATCGAAGGTGATCTGAACAGCATGTTGACGGAAAACAACCATGTGATCTTGTCTGAAAGTGGTGCGATCTCGCTTTTTGGCAGAACAGATGTAGTAGGAGAGGATGTGGAGATCAAAGGGGGAACTGAAACACAAAACTTTATTGTACAAGGAGTAGTGAAGGATTTTCCTGCCAGTTCCACTATTAAGTTTGATTTTTTGCTTCCCTATTCCTGGTTTTTTGCAGAAAACGACTGGTTAGAAGACTGGGGGAACAATGGTCCTCGTACAATCATCCGCCTTCGGGAAGGAGTGGATGGAGATGCCTTTTCTGCAAGTGTAGAGAATTTTATTAAAGATCGAAATAAAGAGTCCAACGTTCGCCTTTTTGCCTACCCATTAGGAGATTTATACCTGCATGGTCAGTGGAAAGATGGACAACCAGTAGAAGGCAGAATCAAAAATGTGAAGCTTTTTGCCATGATCGGTTTATTCGTTTTGATCATTGCCTGTATCAATTTTATGAACCTGAGTACGGCCAAATCACAAAAAAGAGCCAAGGAAGTGGGAGTAAGGAAAGTAGCTGGCGCCAACAAACAGTCTTTGGTGTATCAGTTTCTGAGTGAATCTTTGCTAATTACTTTCTTTTCCGGAATTATTGCCGTGGTTTTGGTACAGGCTTCCCTGCCGATTTTCAATGATCTGACAGGCAAAGTCATATCCGTACCTTATGGATCCTTTTATTTCTGGTTGCAGCTATTGATGATCATACTTTTCACTGGGATCGTGGCAGGCAGCTATCCGGCATTTTACCTTTCTGCCACCAAAGTAGTTTCTGTCTTTCGTTCTTTCACCAAATCTGGAAAAGGAGTGGTTATGGCCCGAAAAGGTTTGGTTTTGTTTCAGTTTATTCTTGCTACGATTTTGATTGTTTCCACCTTAGTGGTGTATCAGCAAATCAATTACGCGATGAACCAGGATTTGGGTTATTCCAAAGACCAGCTGATTCAGGTTCCATTAGAAGGTAAGCTCAAGGAAAGCTTCGATGTATTTAAAACCGAATTGGAGAAAAATGAAAATATTGAGTCTGTGACTCGTTCATCCTTTGGCTTCCTTGGCAGAAACAACAATACAGGTGGTGTTTCCTGGGAAGGAAAAGATCCGGAAAATGCAGCGCTATTTGAAGTTATCCGAGTGGATTATGATTTCTTGAAAACAGCAGGATTGGAATTGGTGCAGGGAAGAGGATTTGACCGAATGAATGGGTCGGATTCCACTTCGGGAGCTATTTTGAATCAGACGGCTTACGAATTGATGCAAAAGGATCATGAAGGTTCTGAGTTTTTTAGGTTATGGGATGAGGAGCGTGCAATTACTGGAATTGTGAAGGATTTTCACTTCGAAAGTTTCCGTCAAAATGTGGCTCCTGCCATTCTCTTGCTTGATCCTAAAAATACCTGGCAAGGTTATATCAAGATGAATACCGATCAAATTCAGGAAACGATTGCCTACATGGAAAAAACTGCAATAAACTTAAATCCGGAATTTCCTTTCGAGTATAGCTTTATGGATGAAAACTATGCCCGCTTGTATAGCGAGGATGTGAGATTGAGAGATTTAGCGCAATACTTCAGTATTCTGACGATTATTATTTCCTGTTTGGGACTTTTGGGATTGTCGGCACATATCGCTGAGCAAAAGACCAAGGAAATTGGTATACGAAAAGTCTTGGGAGCATCTACTTTTTCAATCCTTCAAGTCATCAATAAAGAGTTTATTTTGATTGTTTCCTTGTCTATTTTGATTGGATCAGGTATCGCGTTTTGGTTGATGCAGGACTGGCTAAATGGCTATCAGTATAAAATCAACTTCGAATGGTGGTTTATTCCTCTTGCGGCCATTACAATTATGGGGGTTGCTTTGATAACGGTGACTTTCCAATCTCTGAAAGCTGCCCATTCCAATCCAGTGAAGGCGATTAAGAGCGAATGATTTTGATGTAGGATTTATGATATAAGATGTAGGATTTATGAAAATGAATGTGAAATGTATTTAACGTAGAAATGCCCATTTAAACGCCCCAAACCCCAGAGCTATGTTTAAAAATTATATTAAGATTGCCCTCAGAAATCTCTATAAAAACAAGGTCTATTCCATCATCAATGTGATGGGTCTGACCCTAGGTTTTCTTTGCTGCATGTTGATCATGCTGCATGTCAAAGATGAGCTTTCCTATGATAAATTTGTTCCAAACTATGAGCAAATACACCGAGTTGCATTGGAGCGGATTTATCCAGATCATGTAAATTTTTATTCCATTATTCCCCATAGTTTTGCAGAGGTAATTCAAGAGGAAGTAAAAGGAGTATCGGATGCTATCCGGATTTTTAATTTTGGTGCTGGGAATGTAATTACCTATGAAGACACTCCTTATGAAGAAGATTACGTGGCAGCTGCGGATTCTAATTTTTTCAATGTTTTTGATTTTGTGCTTTTAGAAGGGGATAAGGAGACGGCATTGGCGGAGCCTAATACTGTGGTGATTTCTAATTCGGCTTCCATGAAAATATTTAAAGGGGAGTCAGCTTTGGGTAAAACCATCAAGCAAGGGCAAACTGAATATGAGATTACTGGAGTCATGGAAGATATTCCGGAAAATTCCCATATGAAATTTGATTACTTGGTATCCAGTACTTCCTTTCCTTTTATAAATCAGGATAATTATACCTCCTTTTCTGCACATACCTATTTAAAATTGGATCCAAATGTATCGGCTAAATCCGTGGAAGATGCAATTCCTGGATTGGTGACCAAATATGCTTCGGGACAAATTGAGCGGAATTTAGGGATCAGTTATGCGGATTACACAGCAGCAGGGAATGGCTATCGTTATTTCCTTCAGCCAGTGGCATCTATTCATCTGCATTCTAATTTGGAAGGGGAGTTTAAGGCCAATGGCAATTATTTATATGTGTATATTTTTATTTCCATAGCGGCTTTTATTCTAGTTTTAGCCTGCATCAATTTTATTAATCTAGCGACTGCCAGGTCTGCCGATCGTGCCAAAGAAGTAGGGGTGAGAAAAGCGATGGGTTCAGCAAGGAAGCAAATCATCACTCAGTTCTTATTAGAGGCAGTTTTACTTACCATCGTCAGTTTAATGATTGGAATCGTTTTGGTCAGCTTTGCAGTTCCGTTTTTCAATAACCTAGCCCAAAAGTCCTTGGTGTTTGATTTTGCAGCCATGCTTTCATCCATTCCATTATTATTGATTTTCGGAGTGATTGTTGGCTTGTTGGCAGGATACTATCCCGCATTCCAAATTTCAAAATTCAATACGATCAGTATTCTCAAAGGAAAGCTGCAGACGGGTAAAGGCAATTGGCTAAGAAATGGTTTGGTGGTATTTCAATTCGGAATAGCCATCGTATTAATTTCCGGAACCCTGATCATCAATGATCAAATCCAGTTTATCCAATCCACCAGTTTGGGCTTCAATAAAGAAAATGTATTGGTTTTACAGCGGTTTGGTAATCAAGACAATCACAATGCTTTAAAGCAGGAGATAGAGAATTTACCAGGTGTGATTTCTGCAGGTAAAACGAGTACCATGCCTGGAAAAGGGACATTTGGTGTTCAATTTATGAAGCCAGGAGGCGGAGATGTACTGACCACCAAAGGTTTTTCTGCCGAAGCTGATTTCTTCAATACCTTAAAAATAGAAGCCTTGGAAGGACGGGTATTTGATGAAGATTTCAATGATTCACTTTCTTTGATTTTAAATAAGTCAGCTGTAAAAGTATTTTTTGGAGATGAAAACCCCTTAGGGCAGCGCCTGATGACGACTAATAACATCAATGGAGAAAATATTACCTCTGAGCTGACAGTGGTGGGAGTGGTCGAAGATTTTAATTTTGAATCTCTGCATACGGTGGTGACACCATTGGCAATCTTCAATACCAAAAATCCCGCTGGTTTTACCAGTACACTCGCTATCAGGTTTGAGAATAGCCGCCAAAATGAAGTTTTAGGAGCGGTAGAAGAAAAATGGGCAAGCCTGTCAGATGGCCTTCCTCTTTCTTATTATTTCCTGGATAACGGCTTAGCAGAACTTTATAAAAACGAGCAAACCTCCAGTAAAATTTTAGGAGTGTTTTCCGTTTTGGCTATCCTAATAGCCTGTATTGGCTTATTTGGCTTAGCGGCCTATACGGCATTTCTCCGTACCAAGGAAATTGGAGTCCGAAAGGTATTGGGAGCTTCCGTGGGTAGTATAGTATTCCTTTTGTCGATCAATTTTGCCAAACTGGTGGGGATTGCCTTTTTAATTGCAGTGCCAGTAGCATGGTTTGCCATGGACGGTTGGCTGGATTCTTTTGCCTTCAAAATAGACTTGGGACTTTCAGTGTTTTTGGTAGCAGGGCTTTTGACTTTGGGGGTGGCCCTAATTACAGTAAGCTATCAAGCGATATCTGCTGCCATTGTGAATCCGGTGAAAAGTCTGAAAAGCGAATAAGGACTAAAAAAGCTAGTGTTCGCTCACGGTCAAAATCTGATTTGTGCGGACAAAATAAATACCATGAAGGTCCTTTTATTCAACTGAAAGGGCTTTTTGTCTCTTGGCACAGTCTCTGAATTAGTGATGACAACCAACTAAACTAAAAACGTTATGAAACTTTCAACTATATCTGCATTCGTGTTTATGCTTTTTTTGATGGGAGCTACTGCTCAGGCACAAACAGAAACTAGAGCGCCCGGAGACTTCACAAAAGTAAATTCTTCTGGATCTTGGGATGTATTTATCACATTAGGAGATAAAAACGAGGTGAAATTGGTTTCCAAAGGCTTTGATTTAGACCAAGTCATTACGGAAATAGAAGATGGAACGCTGGAAATTAAACTTGAAAAAGGCAGGCATACTAATGTGAATTTTACTGCCTATGTAACAGTCCGTGAATTGGAATCAGTTGGATTAAGTGGATCAGGACATATGGAAATTGAATCTGACATTTCATCCAGGTCATTTGCAATCGGAACTTCTGGTTCAGGAGATATTAAGATGCAACATCTTGAAGCAAGCTCTTTGTATGTAGGAATGAGTGGTTCAGGAAAAGTAATTATTGATGGAGGCTCTTGTGATGATGCTAATATTGGTCAATCAGGATCCGGTTCATTTGATGCTTTGGATTTAATGGCTGGAGATGTGAAAATTGGAAAATCGGGTTCTGGGGAAACATCGATAGGAGTAACAGGAGATTTAATAGTAGGTGCTTCTGGCTCGGGTAATGTATATATCAAAGGGAACCCTACCAGTCAATCTATTGGTAGTTTTGGATCAGCCAAAATCATTAGAAAATAAGAATATCATGAGAGTTTGACTTGCTGCATAAAGGCAGCAAGTCAAACTTTTTTTAAAAATAACCCATTCGACTATGTTCAAAAACTATTTCAAAATTGTTTTTAGAAACGCTAAGAAAAACCCATTGTATGTCTTCATCAATATTTTGGGGCTTTCTATCGGGATGGCAGTAAGTATTCTGATTTTTTTGTTTGTACAACATGAACTGAGCTACGATACCTACCACAGCAACTCAGATCGGATTTTTAGGATATCAAGAAGCTGGTACAATGCGGATGGAGATGTGAGTTTACATTTAGGTCATGTAGCTGCTCCATTTGGACCATTGATCAAGTCTGATTTTGGAGATCAGGTTGAGGAAGTGGTCCGACTGACTAATAACGGATTGCTGATTCGGTCTGGAGAGAATTCCTTTATGGAAGATGAGTTTTTCTTTGCTGATCCCGAAGTTTTTGATGTGTTCTCTTGGAATATGATCGATGGAGATCCAAAAGCAGCATTGGAGTCAGGAGATGGGGTTTTGATTTCGGAGGATATGGCCAAAAAGTATTTTGGAAATTCCCCAGCTATAGGTCAGGAATTAATTGGTGAAATTCAGGGGATGACCTTGACATTTCAGGTCAGAGGAGTTTTTGAAAATATTCCGGACAATACCCATATGCATCCGGATTTCATTGCGACCATGAACCCCGTGATCCAGTTTTATGGAGGCTTGGAAGCTTTTATGAAGAACTTTGGGGGGAATAATTTTTCAACCTATGTATTGCTGAAAGAGGACTATGATTACAAAGCCTTAGAGTCCCAGTTACCAGCTTTGATTGATCGGAACATGGGCGAGGCGCAGGCAGGAGTACCTATGTCCAAAGTGACTGAACTGCACTTGTGGCCCATTGAGGATATCCACTTATATTCTAATCTGGATTCAGAAATAGAAGCCAATGGTAATATTGACTACGTTTATGTGTATTTCGCAGTAGCTCTTTTCATTCTATTGATCGCCTGTATAAATTTCATGAATCTTTCTACGGCCAGATCCTCTTTGAGATCTATGGAAGTTGGATTGAGAAAAGTGATGGGCGCAGATCGAAGTAGGTTGGTCAACCAGTTTATGGGTGAATCCTTTGTGATGACATTTATTTCCTTGATTATCGCTGTTATTCTAGTCTATATTTTCCTTCCTCTTTTTTCAGATTTCACCCAAAAACAGCTGAGCCTTAATTTCATTGAAAACCCTGAATATCTCCTGGTTTTAGTAGGTTTGGCCATAGGAGTTGGACTTTTGGCAGGAAGTTACCCCGCGTTGTTTCTATCCGGATTTTCTCCCTCAAAGGTGCTGAAAGGAACCTTTAAAGCAGGGAAAGGACATGAGAATTTCCGATCAGTTTTGGTAGTGGGTCAATTTGCAATTTCAGTAATCTTGATAGTGGCAGTTATTGTGGTCGTTCGGCAATTGGATTTCATGCAATCCAAAGATCTTGGTTTTCAAAAAGATGATATAGTTGTATTACCTGCCAGTCCAGCCATTGTTGAAAATTATCAAATTATCAAAGACCGATTTTTGAACAACCCTGGAATTAGTGGAGTCACTATTTCTAGCAGAGTGCCTTCTGGAAGACTTTTGGATTCACAAGGAGGTAGTGCTGAGGTGAATGGAGAAATGTCCCAGTTGGATGTAAGAATTGCAGATATCCATGTAGGACATGAGTTTATTAAAACATATGGAATTCCGATCCTGGCAGGAAGAGATTTTGATTTCCAAATGGCCAGTGATTCCACTGAAGCGTTTATTCTCAACGAGGTGGCTATCCGTGATATAGGATGGTCAACTCCGGAAGAAGCAATCGGAAAGAAATTCAATTATGGAGGAAGAAATGGTTTTGTCACTGGAGTGATGAAAAACTTCCATTTCGAATCCTTACATCAACCGATTGTGCCCATTGTATTTATGATCACTCAGGACCGTTCCAATCAAGTGAGTATCAAGATTGATGCTTCCCGACGAGAGGAGACCTTGACCTACCTCAAAGCTGAATGGGCTGATTTGAATCCTGGATTTCCTTTTGAACCACGTTTTGTGGATGAGGGGTTTAACCGACAGTACGAGGCTGAGCAGCGAGTTAAAACAATTTTCACCTTCTTCTCTGCTTTAGCGGTTTTGATTTCCGTCTTGGGATTGCTGGGATTAACCACGTTTGCGACGGAGCAACGGACTAGGGAAATTGGAATTAGAAAAGTGATGGGAGCTGAAACCAGCAATATTCTGATATTACTTGGTAAAGATTTTATGAAACTTGTATTGATTGGGTTTTTAATTGCAGTACCAATTTCTTGGTTTGGGATGGATAGCTGGTTGGAAGATTTTGCTTACAAAATCGGGATCAATTGGACAATATTTCTTTGGGCGGGATTGATTGCAGGACTGATTGCAGCAGGAACCGTCATGATGCAATCCCTTAAAGCTGCATTAGCAAACCCCGTGAAAAGCATCAAAAATGAATAGAAAGCATTGACTCTTAAAATTAAATGGGCTCACTTGTAAATTCAGGTGAGCCATTTTTTATTCTATAAATCAGAAATTATAGAGGGAAAAATTCTCTAATTTTTTTGAATAGATTTTGGAGAAATTACTGAGTGAATAAACTTTTTTCTTCAAGTAAAGCTGATATAAATCAGTTTTTTAGCAATTATTTCTCGTCATCTTTAATAAATACTTTTCTGAAATTATAGTTTCAAATTAACGACTTGGGTTTTGGATGTAATCAATTCGCCTTTTTTCAAAGAAGTAGGAGAAATAGCTAGGTTTACCGGAAGGTTTTTTAAACAGATCGTCAAACCAAAGCAGGAATATGAGGAATTTATAAATCAATGTTTCTGGATTGGCTATAAGACCTTCACCTTAGTAAGTATTACTGCTTTTATCATGGGGCTGGTACTCACGATCCAATCTAGACCTACATTGGTTGAGTTTGGTGCTGCTTCACTTTTGCCATCCATGGTTTCGGTATCCTTGGTTCGTGAAATTTCACCTGTCATCACTGCATTAATTTGTGCTGGGAAAATAGGTTCTGGAATAGGTGCAGAACTGGGTTCTATGCGGGTGACAGAACAAATTGATGCAATGGAAGTGTCAGGAACCAATCCATTTAAATACTTGGTAGTTACTAGGGTAATGGCTTCTACACTAATGGTTCCGATTCTTTCTATTTTAGCCATAGCTATTTCACTCTATGGAGGGTTTTTAGGAGTGAATTTGAAAGGTTCTGTGAGTTGGTCCCTTTATTGGTTTCAAGCTTTTGATGCCTTAACCTTCGGGGATTTTATCCCTTCATTGATTAAGACATTTTTCTTTGGTTTTGCTATAGGGATTGTAGGGTGCTATAAAGGATATAATTCTCAAAAAGGAACTGAGGGGGTAGGGAGGTCGGCTACCACTGCCGTGATAGTCGCGTCTTTAATGGTTTTTATTTTGGATTTGATTGCTGTTCAAATAACAGATCTATTAGGACTGACTTGAGTTATGGAACAGAAGGATCATATCATTGAAGTTTCAAAGCTCAATAAATCATTTGGTAGTAATCAGGTGCTCAAAGACTTTTCTATGAAATTAGTCCGAGGTGAAAATTTGGTTATTCTAGGGAAGTCAGGTTCTGGAAAGTCCGTATTAATCAAATGTATCATCAAGCTGTTGGAGCCAGACTTTGGTGAAATTAAGATTTTGGACCAGGATATCAGTGAATTGGATGAGGATGAAATGGATTTGCTCCGAAAAGATGTGGGCTTTCTTTTTCAAAGTAATGCATTGTATGATTCCATGACCGTTCGCGAAAATCTAGAGTTCCCTTTGAGAAGGCACTGGACTTTAGAAGAGCGCGAAAACAAAGCTGAAGAAGCTGTAATGGAGGCTCTCGAAGATGTTGGACTTTCCCACACGGTCAATATGATGCCAGCTGAATTGTCTGGTGGAATGAGAAAGCGAATCGCGTTGGCAAGAACGCTGATTTTGAAACCTCAAGTGATTTTGTATGATGAGCCCACTACAGGGTTAGACCCTATTACAGGTAGAGAAATCAGTGAACTTATGATTTCCATTCAAGAAAAATACAAAGCATCATCGGTGATCATTTCTCATGATATGAACTGTATTAAAATGACTTCTAATCGAGTAATTGCTTTAATAGAGGGAAGGAATTATAGGACTGATACGTATGAAAATTTAATGAAAAGCACTGATCCAAAAGTCAGTGAATTCTTTCGATAGGATGAAAAAAGAACGGAAAATAGCAAATGCAAAACTTGGGGTTCTAGTATTAGCTAGCCTGATATTTCTGGTTTTTTCTCTGTATTTAATAGGGAAAAATCAGAATATTTTTGGTTCGTCTATCAAAGTAATCGCAGAGATGCAGGACGTCAATGGGCTTCTTCCAGGTAATAATGTGCGCTTCAAAGGGATGGATATTGGGACAGTGAGTGGTATTGAAATGAAAAATGATTCCATTATTCATGTGGAACTCCTGATACATAAATCCATGCAGCCCTTTATTAAGAATAATTCGAAGACTACTATCAATACGGATGGATTGATGGGCAATAAAATACTTCATATTAATCAGATGGAGGCTGATGCACCACTTTTAGAGTCTGGGGATATATTGTATTCATTGCCTCAAATTGATACGGATGAAATGCTTAAAACTCTTAATTCTACGGGGAATTATTTGGAAAACACCTTAAGCAATCTTTCTATAATCACAGAAAAACTGAATCAAAGCGAAGCACTTTGGGACTTATTGTCAGGACCTGAATTAGTGAATAACTTGAATACTGCGATTCGTAAATTTAGAGATGCTGGTTCAAATGCAGTCGAAATCACAGAATCGGGTAGGAATATGATCACCTCTTTTGAGAAGGGTGATGGTCTGGTCAATCAGTTGTTTACAGATAGTAGTATGAGTTCTAATTTTGAGGAAACCTTGATCCAGCTTCAAAATACAAGTAAGGAGGCGGAGCAAATGATGAAGAGTGTCAATTTATTACTCAATGATATACAAGATGGCAAGGGTACTGCAGGTTTGGTTTTACAGGATTCTGTTTTTCGCCAACAAGTGGATCAAACTCTTCAAAATCTTGAATCCAGTACTTATAAATTGAATGAGAATATGGAAGCGATGAAGTCCAATTTTCTTTTTAGGGGATATTATAAAAAGCAGGAAAAAGCCAGAAAGAAGGAAGAGAAAAACAAGGAATAGTAATCAACGCATTTTGAATTTTTTTTTAGATTGTTCGAATTTGGGCAACAGTGTCCGATTGCTGTGCCCAATTGCCTTTATAATTGAGTTTTATAGCCCTAAGAGTAGGTTTTTTTGTGGCACAATAGTGGAGAATGGGAATGACATAAGATGGAGTAGATCTTATATTCCATTAGAAAATGGCAGTTTGAAGAATTTTAATGTTATGACTATCCCTTTGGATTTGATTCTTTATTAAAAGTGCTTAGACAGCCGTTTTCTTATAATTTTATCCAAATAGAATAAAGGTTTTAAAAATATAAAGGAAATCCTGATTGCAAAATGCAACCTTCACGGAGCCTACTGCATCTTATCCATAGCAGGTAATGCTAAACATGTTTTTTCTTAAAGAAAACCCAAAGAATAAATCAGATCAACATAACTTTAAATACAATGAAAATCTATTCGAAATTGATGGCGATGGCCATTCCAGCTTTTATCCTAGTTTCTTATGCACAGGCTCAGCAGACAGAAACAAGATCCCTTGGTCATTTTACAGAAGTGCACTCCGGCGGTAGTTGGGAAGTGATTCTGGAGGAAGGGAATAAGGAGGAAGTTCGGATCGAAGCAAGTGGTGTAGACTTAAGTAAGGTTAGAACTGAAATAGAAGGGAATGAACTGAAGCTGGGCTTAGTAAAAGGAAGCTATAACCGAGTGAAATTGAAATTTTATGTGACTTACAAAAGCCTGGAAGGTTTAAGTTGTTCTGGTTCAGGAGAGATCAATGTAAAATCTGATGTGGTAGCAGAAGCGTTTAATTTGGCTCTTTCCGGTTCTGGGGACATTATCATGCAATCTTTGAGAGCAGATGAATTAGATGCTTCCATTTCTGGATCAGCAAAAATTCAAATTGCAAGAGGGGCAATAGGAGAGGCCATAATCAGTCAGTCCGGTTCCGGTGATTTTGAAGCAGAAGAGGTGACTTTCGAAGAATTGGAAGTAAAAAAATCAGGATCTGGAGATACCTATGTAGGTGATTTGGGAGAAATATCAGTTCGTTCTTCTGGTTCAGGAGATATTGTATACTCAGGATCTCCTCGTATGGGAGACATCAAAGTATCTGGTTCCAGCAGCATTAGAAAACGTTAAACTCAAGTATATACCAATTAAAAAACCACCAATTTTTTGGTGGTTTTTTTGTTTTAATAATTGATAACTTTCTATTACATCAAGAAACCATTCTCAGTTTTATAGGGTGCAGGGATATTTTCATCACCGATCATTTCCAGAAGATCAATTTCAATAGCGCGGGCCACCGATGAAATTGGAACATCATTGTAACCTCCTTCAAAGGGATTTTCTGAGTAATCTCCTATTCTATCAACCAGGAAGAAAATCCAGATAATAATGGATGAAAAAGGAACGGTTAGCCAATAGTGTAAGGCTTTGGATTGCTCAAAAATATCCAGCAAGCCGAAAGGGATCAAAGCACAGAAGATATAGGTAATCCAAAGCCCTGTTGAAGCATATTGTCTTGGAAAAGGAAAGTTTTTGATGCGCTCAGACATCCCCTGATGGGTATATAAATTTCCGATTAACTCGTGGAGCCTGACCTGTTTGTAATCACTTATAAAACCTTGTTCTTTTAATTTTGAAATCTCAATACTTTGGTTCTTTAAGATATGTGAGGGAATGTTTGAATGGCTTTTGAGTTGATTCAATTCTTCTTTCGAAAGGTATCTTTCTATTTCAGCAAATATACCGTCGTAATATTCTTTGATAAATCCAGGAATGAAATTCAGTTTGTTTACAGGAAGGTTGTGTTCCCAGGTTTTTTCCTGACGCATTACATGCTTCAAAGCCATCAGCCAGGCCAAGTGTCGATAGATGAACCGCTTTTTTTCCTCGAAAGGCATATCGGGATTTGGTAAGCTTAGGATTGCAGTGGCAAAGGTTCTGCTTTCATTGACAATAGCACCCCAAATTTTTCTTGCTTCCCAGGTTCGGTCATAGGAACTGTTGTTTTTAAAACCTAAAAAGAAAGCAACAGCAATACCGATTACTGAGATTGGTTCCCAAGGGAGAGAAAATGGGATGGAAGTAATTTCATATAGTACTATGATGATGAAGGAATATAGTATGCCATAAATCAAAGAAAATTTGGACCAGCGAACTGTCATCCAAAAACTGTAATACCGTTTGACGTACATAAAAGTGATTTTTGTTATTAAGCTACTGATTTTTGTCTAAAAAATCACCTAACTAATTGATTGGCATAGTGATAAAAAATATCAAGTTGACCCTTAGATGAGACTGGTTTTGTCGGTGATCAAGTACTTTATTTGAACTTGAAGAGGCTTTTAAAACTCTTGAAAAAATAGTTTGAAAAAGGTGAACTAATCACTGAATTTGTGCGTCAGTCAGATAAGAAGGTTCACTTGATTAGTTAGCTTGTATAGCTATTCATTAAACAAAAAAGTTCAATGGAAGACCTTTTCGCAGCCCGTTCCCAGTTGGCGCTTTCACTCGGGTTTCACATTATTTTTGCCTGTATTGGTATGGTGATACCCTTTTTTATGGCCACATCCCGTTATAAATATTTGAAAACTGGAAATCTTCTGTACGAGGATTTAACCAAAGCTTGGAGTAAGTAGCCATATTTTTTGTAACTGGTGCAGTATCAGGAACCATGCTTTCCTTCGAGCTTGGTTTGCTTTGGCCGAAGTTTATGTTGCATGCTGGACCGATCTTTGGAATGCCATTTCCTTGTGAGACTACAACTGCCTACTGCTTTCCAAAATCGCCCATTATCGAACAAAATTGTCCGTTACTTTTGAATAGGTTTATCGAAAAAATAGCTATTCGGGCATTTTAATGCTGTTTTGCTTTGGCACTAAACTGGAATAGCAAGTTGGGATTTTCAGTCTTGAGATTTAGAAATACCAAAACAATTGCCAACATGTTTACAAATTATTTGAAAGTTGCTTGGAGAAATCTGGTCCGTAGCAAATGGGCAGGTGCAATCAATATTCTTGGTTTAGCCATAGGAATTACTGCATCCCTTTTACTTTTTATGGTGGTACAATATGAAATGAGTTTTGATAAGTTTCAAAGTCATTACAATGAAATCTATCGAGTCGTTTCCAAGGACAAATACCCGGATGGGTACGATTACAATCCTGGGGTCAATAACCCTGTGCCAGATGCCATCGCTGCAGACAACTTGCCTTTTGGAGAAGTGGTGCCAGTAAAATCTGCCTACAACACCCAAGTGAATCTCTATAAAGATGCAGCTGAAGTTGGGATTCCAGACAAATATGAAATCGATTATACCTTCTATACCACTCCTGATTTTGCTGACCTATTCGATCTGGAATTTGCTATTGGTGACATTCAAAGGTTATCCGATCCCAATCAGATAATTCTTACCAAAAAGACTGCAGAGAAGTTTTTTGGAAACTGGAAACTGGCTGAAAATAAAACTTTGGAGTTTTCCAGCGGATTGAATTTAACAGTAGGAGGGATTGTGGAAAATATCCCAGATAACAGTAATATGTTTTTTGACATGCTTGTTTCCTACCAGACAGTGAGATCCAATCCAGGGATTTATGACCATGATTTAGAGTCTTGGGGCAGTTTGGGAAGTGATAATCAATTGTATGTAAGTTTGGCAGAAAGTACGGATGTAGCTAGTGCCCAGGCCGCTTTAGATGGTTTTACCAAGAAGAATTTTGAGGGAAGAGGAAATTCAGAAAAGTCCTTGATCTTACAGCCTTACAAAGACATTCATTTTGACCAGCAATATGGGAGTATCAGTGGCAGTGTGACCCGATTGTCGACTGTCAATACCTTGGTGATCATTGGATTGTTTATCCTGGTCATGGCTTCTATTAATTTTGTGAATTTGGCCACTTCCCGTGCCATCGGTAAAGGAAAAGAGATCGGGGTAAGAAAAGTTATGGGAAGCACTAAGACCCAGATAATATTTCAATCATTTGGAGAAACTTTTCTATCTGTGTTGATCGCAGCATTGATTGGTGTGATGGGAGCAACACTACTACTTCCATTTTTAAGCCTGATCGCCGATGTTCCTGAGAAGATGGATTTCTTTCAACCTATCGTGCTGACATTCATCGGAATTTTGATAATAGCTTTGACTATACTTTCAGGGTTTTATCCCGCTTTGGTGATTTCCAAATTTAAGCCCATTCATGCGCTGAAAAGCAAATTCCATCAAGGTCAAGTTGGAGGAGTTTCTATTAGGAAAGCTTTGGTAGTAGTTCAATTTACTATCGCTCAGATTTTGATGATCAGTACGATCATTGCCATTCAACAAATGAAAATGGTTCAGGATGCAGACTTGGGTTTCACCAAAGATCATGTCTATTACATTGAGGTGCCTTTTGATTCGGAGGATGAACGTCGAATTGAATATTTCAAGCAGGAAATACTTAGCAATCCAAGCGTCGTCACTGCAAGTTTGGCTTCAGATGTTCCAGCTTCTGATAATAATAGCCTGTTTAATTTTTACTTTGACGGGAAGTCAGAAGATGTGCCTTTTCCTGCTTTTACAAAGTTTGGAGATGAAAAGTATTTTGAAACCTATGGGATTGAGTTCGTAGCTGGAGGCCCATATCAGGTTAGCGATACGATTCGCGAGGTAGTAATTAATGAAACAATGGCCAAGCGCTTACTGATTGAAGATCCGAATGACGCGATCGGAAAACAGTTTAGACTGGGTTTCATGAAAGAATGGGCTACCATTACTGGAGTAATCAAAGATTTTACAGTTAATTCTTTGCGCGATGAAATCAAACAGCTAGTCATTGCTCCTAAGAAGGATTTTTACCATGTTGTGGGGTTGAAATTGGACCAAAACGCATCCTTGGCTAGCATTGCTAATTTTGAAGAGTCCTTTGAAAAGACCTATCCTGAACAAATCTATCATGGGTATTTCTTGGATGAATCCATTCAGGAATTCTATGAAAGTGAGCAGAAATTAGCATTACTATTCAAGATTTTTGCTGCCATTTCCATTCTTATTTCCTGCATAGGCCTTTATGGACTGGTTTCGTTCATGATCAGTCAAAAAGTAAAGGAAATAGGTATTCGTAAAGTGTTGGGAGCTTCTGTTTCCCAGATCACTTTCTTATTAACCAGAGAGTATTTCATTATGGTTCTTTTAGCCTTCTTGATAGCGGTCCCAATTGCTTATTGGATGATGGAGCGATGGCTGGAAAATTTTGCCTTTAAAATTTCATTTTCGATAGGACTCTTTGTGGTGGTTATGATCTGCTCCCTTTTGATTACCGGTTTGACAGTAGGATCCAAAGCAATCAAATCGGCCTTGGCCAATCCAGTGGATAGTTTGTCAGATGAGTAGTGATTTTTTGATTTGACCACGAGCGGACGAAATTGTTCGCTTACTAACTGAGAATTCCCATAAAAAGCCCAAAACAATGCTGTTTTGGGCTTTTTTCTATGGCACAAAACTGGAATTAAAGAATGAGATGAATTAGGAAATGTTATATCCTTTTCATTCTATTTTGATTATCCTATGCTAAAAAACTACTTAAAGATCGCCTGGAGAGTACTAAAGAAAAACACACTGTATACTGGACTGAATGTCTTTGGATTGACGCTGGGGATCAGTGGTTTTTTAATGATTGCTCTTTTTATCCAAGACGAGTTAAGTTATGATCAATACCTTCCGGAATCGTCATCCGTCTATAGGGTGAATGCTCAATGGGGGGATTTTAAAACGGCAAGCTATGCAACTGCTCCACCAGCGTTGGGGCCAAGAATTGCTTCTGATATTCCGGAAGTAAATGCGGTGACCCGTATTCTAAAATGGAATGACTTTACTATTCAGCCAGGATCTGGTGCCAACAAGGATCAAGTTTTCCGAGAGGAGAACGTATTTTATGCAGAGCCAAATTTCTTTCAGGTTTTTGATTTGCCTTTGGCGGCAGGAAGTAAGGAAAAGGCCCTATCACAGCCTAATTATATTGTTATTACAGAGGCTTTTACGAAGAAGTATTTTGGAAATATTTCTCCTCAGGAAGTCCTTGGAAAGGTATTATTAATTGGAAGTAATGACCCAACACCTCGGGAAATTGCAGCTGTGATCCAAGATATACCTGCTCAATCCCATCTGCATTTTGATATGTTGGTTTATGAGCCAGGTATGCATCAAGAGATTTTTTTAATGGACTCTTGGACCTGGCCAATTTTAAATACCTATGTCAAAATCGAAGAAAGAAGTAGTGAAGTTGTAAAAACAAAACTGGATCAGATTGTCTCGAATTATGCGATCCCAGCTTTTGATAACGAGGGAGAAGAATCAGATTACAACCTTCAACTGATGCCCATTCAGGATATTCATTTGAAATCTCATCTTTTAAGAGAATTGGAAGCGAATGGCTATGAAAGCTATGTGTATATCTTTTCATGGGTAGCTGTTTTTGTACTGCTTTTGGCCTGCATCAATTTTATGAATTTGGCTACTGCCAAAGCTGGGCTTCGATCCATGGAAGTGGGGGTTAGGAAAGTAATGGGTTCGGAAAAATCCCAGTTGGTCTACCAGTTTTTGACCGAAGCTTTCATCTTAGTATTAATATCTGTCGCGCTTTCACTGGTAGTAGTTCAGCTGTCAAATGGACTATTCAATCAACTTTCAGGCAAAAATCTCCAGTTTAATTTATTCAGAAATCCATGGGTTTTGGGGATGATTCCTCTCTTATTGATCGGGCTAACACTGATATCTGGAGCTTACCCAGCCTTTTATCTTTCTTCCTTCAAGCCTTTGCTGATCATTAAGAAGCAATTATCCTCGGGAAAGAATGCCCATTCATTCCGAAATGCCTTAGTAGTTTTTCAATTTGCTACTTCCTTGACCCTGATTATTTGTACCCTTTTGGTACAGCGTCAGATGAGCTTTATTCAAAACTCCAATCCTGGATTTGATAAAGAGCAATTGCTTATTATCCACAATGACGGGGAAATACAAAATGAGCAACGGGAGGATTTTAAGAGTCGATTTGCATCCAGCAGCCAGATAGAATCCATGAGTTTTTCAACGGGAATACCGATGACTGGCCAATATCAAATGCGCTCTTTTAACTCCATCAATTCCAAAGAAAATCAAGGAATGAATTGGTATGAAGCAGATGCGGATTATTTGAACACCTATCATTTCGAATTATTGAAGGGTAGAAACTTTGTCCCAATTTCTGCAACCGACGCTGGTAAAATCATTATTAATGAAAAAGCTGCTGAATACTTAGGTATCTCAGATGATCCAATTGGACAGATTCTGATAAAAAATGAAGGAGAAAATGATGAGGCTTCTTTAGAAGTGGTTGGCTTGGTAAAGGATTTCAATTTTGAAACCTATAGAAACGAGATCAAACCCCTGGTTATAGAATACATGCATGACTATTACTTAAGGGATTATATCACCGTGAGAGTTCAAGGGAATCAAGTAGAATCTGTGGTCGACGAATTGCAGACAGGCTGGGATGCTTATGAGCCGCGAGTTCCTATGAACTATTCCTTTATGGATCAAGACTTTGCAAGAGTATATCAGTCTGAAATGAAAATGGCTGATTTACTAAAAGTGCTGACCTTCATGTCCATTTTGATTGCCTGTTTAGGACTATTTGGATTGACGGCCTATACCACTCATTTGAGAACCAAAGAAATTGGAATCCGAAAAGTGTTTGGTGCTTCCATGGCGGAAATCTTTGTCATGCTATCTGCATCCTATCTTCGATTGGTTTTAATTTCTGTAGCATTGGCCATTCCGATTGCAATTTATTTCATGAATGAATGGCTGGAGGAATTCGCCTACAAAACTGGAATCAGCATTTGGGTGATCGTACTGGCGATTGGTGCCTGTTTAGGGTTGGCAACGCTAACCATTTTCTTTCAGACCTATCAAAGTATTCAGGCGAATCCAGTGAAGAGTTTGAAAGACGAGTGAGAAATAGGAAGTACGAAAAGAGAAATACGAAAAGGGAAGTTAGAAGTGATGAGGATTGAAATAATTGAGAATCAAAGAGCTATAGTGTTTATCCAAATCGCTTAAAAAATTAGAAATATATGTTTAAGAATTACTTAAAAATCGCCTACAGAAATCTTCTTAAAAAGAAGGTGTACTCTTTTATCAATATTCTCGGTTTGGGTATCGGAATGGCTTGTTGTGTGCTCATATTTATGTTTGTTCAGGATGAGCTTTCCTATGATCAATTTAATGAGAAGGGGGACCGGATATATAGAGTGGTCCACGGATATTTTTCTGAGGATGAACAAGCTGAAAGTAATTCGAGGGAAAATTATTGGGTTTGGGGGAATGCCCCTGTGGGGCCAGCTTTAGAATTGGATTTTCCAGAAATAGAAAAAGTGGTCAGGTTTTCAGGTAAGGCAGATATCCTTTTTACAATTGGAGATCAGACTCAACAAGAAGAAGGAATAGTTTTCATGGACTCTACGGTATTTGATGTGTTTTCCTGGGAACTGTTAGAAGGGGATCCTAAAAAAGCCTTGGTTGCACCTTTTAGTGTGGTACTTTCAGAGTCTGCCGCAAAGAAATATTTTGGAGACCAAGAGGCTTTGGGTAAAACCTTAAAGGGATCTGATGTGGCAGGAAGAGCGAATTCCGGAGATTACACGGTGACTGGAGTCATGAAAGACTTACCCTCTAACTCCCATTTGAAATTTAATACCCTGCTTTCTTTAAGTACTTTTCATCAGTCTCGGCCAAGTGTTTTTGATTCTTGGGATTATGTGGACACCTATACTTATTTTTTAGTAAGCGAGAATTTTGACCAGCAGGCGTTTGAAGCAAAGCTTCCGGAATTTGTCGCTCGGAGGGCAAGCGAAGAAAATGGTCCCAATTACACCATAGGAATTGAGCCTTTGAAAGATGTGTACCTCAGATCTGAGGTACAGCGTCAACCAGGAGAAACAGCTTCCTTAACGAATATTTATGTGTTTTCTGTAATTGGATTATTTATCCTGGGAATTGCTATCATCAATTTTATGAACCTTTCTACCGCCAGATCCATGGAGCGTGCAAAAGAGGTTGGTATCCGTAAATCCATTGGAGCTGATAAAAACAGTTTGATATTCCAATTCCTTGGAGAGTCTTTGGTGATTGTATTGTTATCAGCCATCCTAGCAGTGATTTTCGTCTCCTTGGCTATGCCTTTAATGAACCAGCTGACAGGAAAAGAACTGATGCTTAATAGCATACTGAATTGGCAAACCATTCCATTCTTTTTGGGTATAGTACTAGTTGTCGGGCTTCTTGCTGGTTCCTATCCAGCTTTGGTTTTATCTAGTTTTAGACCGGTATCGATCCTAAAGGGCATTAATAAATCGGATGCTAAGGGAGCCAATTTGAGAAAGGGCCTAGTGGTTTTTCAGTTTAGTCTTTCTATTGCTTTGATAGCGGGAACCATCATCGTCTACAATCAAATGAGCCATTTATTGGATAAGGATATGGGGTTTGATAAAGAGCAAATGCTAATTGTGGATTACAATTACGATGGGCAAGTAAATAACGTGTCCTCCACTTTGGAAAATGAATTGGAGAACAACCCAAACGTTGTTTCAGTGGCTTTTTCTCGTAGTGTACCTGGAAGTCATTTCCCAAATGCGGGAACTACTATCGAGAATCCAGAAGGTGAAATGGTGATGCAAGGGCAGGCAATTTTTCAAGTGGGATTGGATTTTATCGATCATTTCGATCTAGAATTGATAGCAGGAAGATCTTATAGCAGGGATTTTCCCTCAGATTCTACATCAGCCTTGGTAATAAATGAAGCAGCAGCCAAACAATATGGCTATTCCAATCCAGCAGATATCGTTGGGAAAAAATTTGATCAGTGGGGAAGAGCAGGAGAAGTCATCGGGGTCGTGAAGGATTTCAATTACATTTCCTTACATAATACCGTAGAACCCCTTACGCTACCTTTTGAGGCATATGCCAGTCGGTATATGAGCCTCAAGCTCAACACAGAAAATCTTCCTACTACCTTAGTAGAAATTGAAAATATTTGGAAGGAACTTGCTCCTCACCGTCCATTTATATACAGCTTTTTGGATGAGGATTTCAACAGTCAGTATGAATCTGATTTTCGCTTTAGACAGATCTTTACCACTTTTTCAGTCTTAGCAATTATGATTGCTTGTTTGGGATTGCTGGGATTGGCCACTTATACGGCGGAGCAACGAACCAAAGAAATTGGAATTCGAAAAGTACTTGGTGCAGACATAGGAAGTATTGTCGGGTTGCTTTCAAAAGACTTCATTAAACTGGTGTTTATTGCCATTCTGCTAGCAACGCCAGTGGCATGGTTTGCTATGAACAAATGGTTGGAAGGCTTTGCTTACAAAGTGCCTTTACATTGGTGGGTATTCTTGGTTGCGGGGGTATTGGCCGTGATCGTGGCCCTTGTTACCATTAGCTTCCAAGCCATCAAAGCAGCGATGATGAATCCTGTGAATAGTTTGAAGAGTGAGTAATAAAGTATCAAGGACCAAGTATCGTGTAAGAAGTAAAAAGTGCCAAGAAATTAGATCAAATAGGATGGGTATGAAACACCTATTTATGATTAGCATTTATATGAAAACCTTGATCTGCTGGAAATATAGAACGAATGAGAATAAACAACTTAAAAATAAATGTATCTATTAGTACACACTTAAATCCCTAGAGCCATGAGTCATATCGCCATTCCTATTCCGACATTTCCTGGTAAACAGGACATAGAAATTCAGGTCATCATTAACAATGAAGTAAAATCCCTTCATTACAAAGTTGAATTGTTTTATTGGGATGACTGTGCCAACCCCCAAGGACATAGAGCAGATTGTATTTCTGATATGCTGGCCAACCATGACCCCAATTGGACCGTCTACTACATTGGAGCTCCCACAGATAAGTTTGTACCCATCACTTTTGTCAACAAGGAAAGTAAAAAGTGGATGCAAGTGAGGTAAGGATTTGACTTGGGCCTTTGTTTTAGAGCAATTCCTCCTTTGTTTTGTTCTAGTTTGTTCAATTGGACTTGACTTATGCATACTTTAGAACCCCATTACAATTGGAGGAATATATACATTTCCGCAGAAGACCCGAAGTCTCCATTTTTTGGCTATGAAAACAGTGAGGTTTACTTCACGGATCAAATATATAATTACCTCATCCATCCTCAATGGGATAATTTTGGGAGTGAGACCCTTTATCTGAAGGTTCTTTTTGCTGATTATACGCATGGATTTGCGGTTATTGAATTTTTGGGAGAATGGAATGATCTCTTAAATAATGATATCATGACTTTGAAGAGAGATGTGATTGAACTGATGATCAATGAGGGGATCAATAAATTTATCCTCGTGGGTGAAAATGTCTTTAATTTTCATTCCGATTTGGATTCCGTAGATTATTATGAGGAATGGCAAGATGAACTGGAAGAAGGTTGGATTGCGGCCTTGAATTTACGGCCCCAAGTGATGGAAGAGATGAGCAGGTTTGGAATCGATCAATTCTTTGTCATGGGGGGTAAATTGGATGATGTCTCCTGGAGGACAAAGCACCCAAAACTACTTTTCAAGCAAATTGATGAATTGGTGCAAAAACGATTGGGGTGGTAATCGAGAACTACCGTAGAGCCAACTAGAATTTTTTGAAATGAAATTGATTTAATTTTTTAGATCTCTTAACTCAGAAAATCATATGATCTTTGCCCGAAATCGAACGAAATTGTTCGAGAAATTCTGGTAGTTTTATTGAAAATATGCCCAAAAAGCCATTTTAAAGGGGTTTTTGCTGGCACAAAAGTAGAATGAGTAGGGTATTAGATAATTTAAACTACCATGAAAACCTCATTCTTTTCTCTGTTTTATCTATCCTTCTCTCTGTTCTTTGCATCAGTTCAAGAATTAATAGCCAGCTCCATTGCTGACCCTTATTTAACAAAAGAATTTACCCTTAGTGGAAAGGGTGAATTAGACGTAGAAACTTCTGGTGCTAGCGTGGCTGTAATGGGTATGCCTGGAAACCAAGTGATTGTAGAAATGTATGTTAAAAGAAATGGGCGAGAGTATGGTTCCAAAGATCCTGAAATTGAAGAATTGCTCGAAAATTATCAATTGTATATATCAAAGAGCGGCAATACGATTTCCCTTAAAGTAAAGAAAAAGAATAATTCAGGCTGGAATAATCGAAACAATCTAAACCTTTCTTTCAAGGTACAGGTGCCTACCGAGATGTCCTCTTACTTTCAATCAAGTGGAGGATCTATTTCATTAGAAAATGTTTCCGGAGAACATAAGATCGCGACCAGTGGAGGTAGTATTCGTATTGCAGATGCAAGTGGTAAAGTCACTTCCCAAAGTTCTGGAGGATCCTTTTCATTAACTGGATTTGATGGATTGGTGGATGTTCAAACCAGCGGGGGATCTGTAAAAATCAATGGTCTGGAGGGAGATCTTGAAATCAATACTTCTGGGGGCAGTGTGACGTTGGAAGATATTTCAGGGAGCATTGATGCGACTACCAGTGGTGGTTCGATCCGTGCAAAATTGCTTGGTGTAGATGAAGACCTGTCTTTTCAAACTTCAGGAGGTAGAATCACTGCTTTGGTACCTGCTGGCTTAGGCTTGAATCTGGATTTGAGAGGCGGAAGAGTCAATTCCAGATTTTCCAATTTTGATGGGGAAGTGAAAAAAGACCTGATTGTTGGAAAAATGAATGGAGGAGGACCTCTGCTTTCTATGAGAAGTTCCGGTGGCAGTATCAATTTGGAGTTTATCAACTGATCCTTCTAGTTCTCTTACTGGATCAATTTGAAAAGATGTTTTTAATATTAACCAACCTATTATGTGGAAAAACTACTTAAAAATAGCCTGGAGAAATATTGCCAGACCAAAAGGGTATACCTTGATAAATATTGGTGGTCTAGGGATTGGAATGGCAGCATCCATTTTGATCTTAATTTGGGTCCAGTTTGAATTGTCTGTGGATAATTTCTATCAAAATTCTGATAGAATTTACGCAGTCATGAGAAATGACAACAATCAAGGAGAAATTTTTACCTGGGATTACACTCCGGCTCCTTATGCACCCACCATGAAGGAGCAGTTTCCTGAAGTAGCAGCTACAAGTAGGTTGACGGAATGGGATCCAATGTTGATCAGTGTAGGAGCTACCAGCATGTATCAAAAAACTACCTTTGTTGATCCTGATTTTTTCGAAATTTTTTCATTTAAGGTATTGCAAGGGGATATTTCCGATGCAATGTCTGACCCGAATGCCATTATACTGACAGAAACCCTGGCCAAAAATCTTTTTATTGATGAAGAGGCCATTGGAAAAACGGTGACTTTAGAAAAACAGCTTGATTTAGAGGTCAAGGCAATCATTCAAGATCTTCCTCAAAACACTGATTTTGATTACACAGCATTTCTTCCTTTTCAAAAATTGGAGCAATTGGGATGGGTGGATGAAAATTGGAACAATAACTCCTATTTGACATTTGCGATGTTGAATGAAGGGACGGATTTGGAATTTTTCAATGAGAAATTTAAAGGGTTTACCTCCGAAAATTCTGGAAGTGAAAGAATCAGTGACTTCCTTTTTCCTATGAGGGACCGGCATTTAAGGTCCAAGTTTGAAAACGGAGTATCCGTTGGAGGAAGAATTGATTTAATCAAGATGTTTGGAATCGTGGCGATCATTGTATTATTGATAGCCTGTATCAATTTTGTCAATTTGAGTACCGCCCAAAGTGAGAGACGGGCCAAAGAAGTGGGAGTGAGGAAGATCTCAGGAGCAGGAAGAGGAATGTTGATTCGACAATTTTTGGTGGAATCCATCATGATCGCATTTTTTGCATTTATTCTTGCGACTTTAATCGTATCCCTTTCCTTTCCATGGTTTCAGGAATTGATCGGTAAAGAATTGGAAAGCCCCTTTACTCAGACTTTTTTCTGGGTGACTTCTGGAATATATGTGGTGATTACCGGGGTATTGGCAGGAAGTTATCCGGCATTTTTGCTCAGTTCATTCAGACCTGCCATCGTCTTGAAATCTAAGCTTCAATCCAGACACTACTGGGTAAATCCACGAGAGGTGTTGGTAGTGTTCCAGTTTGCCATTGTGGGAATATTGATTTCTTCAGCTTGGATTATTCAAGATCAAATGGTCTATGTTCAGAACAGAGATTTGGGTCTTAATAAGGAAAACTTATTATTCCATCCATTGACCGAATCCATCAGAAAAAATAAAGTCGCATTTAGGAACGAACTTCTGCAAATGAATGAAGTGGAATCGGTCAGTTATACCTTTTCACCACTGACTGAAATTTATAGCGACACCGATGCCATGGAATGGCAAGGTAAGCCAGAGGAGTTCAGACCAAATATCAGTCGAATGGGCTCAGATGCCAATTTGGTAAAGACGGCTGGAATGGAATTGATGGCAGGCCGTGATATTGACGTGTATTCATACCCCAGTGATAGTTTGGCTGCTGTCATTAATGAAACCGCTGCAAAAATCATGGGTTTTGAGGATCCTATTGGTCAGGTAATTAAAGATGACTCCTATGAATTCACAGTGGTGGGAGTCGTAAAAGATTTCATTATGGAATCACCTTTTGATCGGATTAAACCCATAGTAATTATGGGGCCAAAAAGAAACCTGAATTTTATCCATGTTCGATTAAAAGATAACCTGGAATATGCTGGGGTGATGAGCAATTTACAAGCCCTTTTTTCCAAATTTAATCCAGGTTCTCCCTTTGAATACCAGTTTGTAGACGAAGCCCATGAAAGAAAATTTGTTTCTCAACAGAGAACTGCGAAACTTACTGGAGTATTCACAGGACTCGCGATTATCATTTCCTGTATGGGTTTATTCGGATTAGCCACATTCATGGCCGAACAAAGAAGTAAGGAAATATCTGTCCGTAAAGTATTAGGCGCCTCAGTAGCTGGTATAGTCCGATTAATTTCTTCAGAATTCACTAAACTGGTGCTGATCGCCGTGGTAATCGGAATCCCTGTAACCTGGTTCTTTATGGATACTTGGTTAGAGTCTTTTGCATACCGAATTTCAATTGACTGGAAGGTTTTCCTTTGGACCACTTTGGCAGCCTTAATTATTGCATTCTTAACTGTGAGCTCTCAAGCCATCAAAGCAGCGTTGATCAACCCTGCCAAAACTTTGAAAAGCGAATAAATTGAAGGATTAACAGGTTAATTATAAAAACAGAGTCCGGGCATCTACCCGGACTTTGTTTTGCTTAAGTCCCTTTTGTTTTCACCAGAAAAGAGTTTGCCTTAATCTGCGGGTAAGATATTTTGATTCACCCTGAAAAAATTATTCGGGTCGTATGATTTTTTGATTTTGGTTAAGCGCTCGTAATTTTTTTTGTAGCTCGCTTTAATCCGTTCCTGACCCTCATCTTGGATAAAATTTAAATAGGTCCCACCTGAAGAATAGGGATGAAGAGCTTCCCAATAATCTTTGCACCATTTGGTGATTTTTTCTGCATTGGCAGGATCAGGATCCACCCCCACATACACCCCGGCGTATTTGGCATCTCTATGTCCCCAGGGGGTTTCTTCTTCTCCCACTCGGCTGGCTGCACCACTGATAGGATATAAGTGCATTTGTGAAAGTGGAGTAGGAATCTTGGACCCAAACTCTAAGTGTTTAGCCCTTACTTCTGAACCCAATTCTTTGAAATAATCTCCTCTCCAATACCATTGTAAACCTGGAGGTAACATTCCATCAAATAAAGTCTGCATGGAAGGGTAAGGCATTTCCCCTACATGATGGAATATTGGGTTCTTTTCCAAAATGGGTTTGAAAACTTCTTCTTGCTTTGCTGGATCCCCTAAATAAGACCATACAATTCCACAGAACATTTTATGATGTAATGCTTCTGGAAAAGGAGGCCCCGGAATCACCATGGTAGCAATGAATCCATTTAAATCCTCAGAAGAATTATTCAGGAACTCATGATACCATTTCATGATTTCATCGATTTGTTCTATTGGCCACAAGGTGGGACCACCAATTATAGTCTTTACGGGGTGAGCTTTAAATTTGAAAGAAGTGACAATCCCAAAGTTTCCTCCTCCACCTCTAATGGCCCAAAAAAGATCTTGGTTCTGGTCTTTATTCACCGTTACAAACGAGCCATCAGCTAGGACCATATCTGCTTCCAACAGATTGTCTATGGTTAGACCATATTTTCGGGAGAGATAGCCAACCCCTCCACCTAAAGTCAATCCACCTACTCCAGTAGTAGAGATAATTCCGGCAGGAACTGCTAATCCAAATGGATGAGTAGCATGATCTACTTCTCCCCATAAGTTTCCTCCCCCAACTCTCACGGTACTGTTTTGTACATCAACCTGTACGAATTTGATGCCTGATAAGTCGATGACCATACCATCTTCACAAAGTCCCAAGCCTCCTCCATTATGGCCACCACCTCGAACTGCGACCAAGAGATTGTTTTCTCTTCCGAAATTAACTGCATAGATGACATCAGCCACATCTACACACATCACAAACATACCTGGATGTTTGTTGATCATAGCATTGTATACTTTTCGGGTTTCGTTATATGCTGGATCATTTGGAAAAATGACATTGCCTCTAATCTGAGTAACAAATGCTTCAATTGCTGATTGCTCTAATTCTTTAACTTTCGTTGTCATGATTACTAGTTTAAATTAATGATGAGAAAATTGATTCTATAAAAATTAAATCATGGTTTGATCCATTACTTTTCTGGTAGGGGTAGGTTCAGTATATGCGTGTTTTTGCATGTTTTCGATCACGAAATCCAATGCTGAATTCCAGGCATGTATGGTTTTTGTTGTTTTATTTTCTCCAAGGATTTCTTCAATAGTTTCCATCATGGCTTGTTTTACAACTGGGTAGTATTCGGCTTTTACTCCATAGCTTAAATGGTTTCTACCTAATGTTTTTAATCCATTTAGGAGTTGCTCAGGTCTAGATAAGGAATGGATGATTCCTCCTAGCATATGCGTGAGTAACCTTCCTTGTTCTGTCATATTGTTCCTAAATAATGCCCTGACTCCTGGGGCAATATCAAAGACTTTTTGGTAGAAGATTTCAGCAAATCGATCTTCATCTTCCAATAGAAAATTCATGGAGCATTGCAATTCCAGTTGAAGATTCAGTTCCTTGAACCCCAATAGTTCAAGGATTTTGATAGGGTCTTCTTTCCCTCGGACTTTGTTATTGAATTCTTGGCCGATGATTAAGGAGCCACTTTCTATATTTTGGAATACTGAATCTGAAATTAGGATTTTAGTACCAGTGGATTTGGTTTCATTCTGAATTCTGCTCGCAACATTCACAGGATCCCCAATCACTGAAAATTGTTTGAAGGTAGGATGACCTAGAAGGCCGATATACGCCGTTCCAAAATTGATCCCAATACCTGATTTTAATTTGATTCCAAAGTCCTTGAGTTCCGTTTTGTTTAGGGATTCCAAGGCATATTGCATTCCTAGTGCAGCACGGATAGCATCTTCACAATTCTTTTCTGCTGTACCACCATTGGTTCCAAATACTCCTACAATTTCATCTCCCACATATTGATAGATAATCCCATTATTCATTAAGATAGGTTCACCAAGTGCTGTGTAGAATTTGTTCAAAAGGTAGGCGATGTCATAGTTTAGGTTTTCAGAAGATAGGTTGGTATAGTTTCTTAAGTCACAGAACAAAATTGCGATGGGACGTTCTTCTGCTTTGCCTTGTGGCACCAATTCTTTTTGTAAGTTATTTACCTCTCCACTAGACCAGATAAGTCGCTGAACAATGACATCCCCTTTGGGCCTGGCTTGACAAGCTAATCGGACCGTAGGATCCCATTTTCTGGAATGTCCATTAATTTTCTCAGACTCTGTTTTTGGACTAAGATTTTCCATCCCATGTAGCACCCTAACTCTGCAGGTTGTACAAATGCCGTGACCACCACATTCATGCATATGGGGAATTCGGTTGGCAATGGATAAATCCAAAATGGTTTGAGTCTGGCCCTTGAATTCCACCTGTCTATTGATTGAGGAGTAGGTAATTTTAAAAGACATGAACAAAGAATTAATTGGTTGAAAAACACTCTAAAAACTTGGTTCAAAGCTATGAAGGCATGGAATGGTTTTTTACACCCATTAGTATGATTTCAGAAAATCATACTTCTGTTAGAAAAAATCTCACACAATTGTGTGAGGTTAAAAAGTCATGGTTTTGGGTGTTGTCTCAAAATTTGAAAAGAACTACTTTGGAGTGTGGAAATTCCTAAGAAGTTGATTTCTCAAACTTTACCAGTTTTATTGATAAACGTTTCTTTTTTGATGGGCCAAACATCCTGATATGGAGTTAAAGAGAGTGTTGATTTTTCTGTGTTACCTGACTTGCAGATTGACATTTGCACAATCAGATAACTTGGATAGCCTTAAAGCAAGGGTAGAAACTATGCCGGATGACTCCTTGAAAACTGAAACCCTCTTAAGGATAGCATACATTTTATATGCAGGAGATGAGTCAGAACTGTATGCGCAAAAGGCGCTAGAGTTAGCAAAGAAATTAAAAAGTCCGAATTTGATAGGCAGATCTTATCATCGATTGGCTTGGTGCCATGGCCTTGATGAAATGGATAAAAAGACTGCATATTTGGATAGTGCGGCTGTTACTTTTACTAGCATCGCTGACTATTATGGATTGGGAAATGTGTTTGATACCAAAGGTACCATATTGATGGAATATGGTTCATTAGCCGATGCAAACGATTCTTATCAACAGGCATATAACTACTATTCACGAATTGGGAATGAGGAGCGGAAGGCAGGAGTTTTGAATAATTGGGCAATTGCGGAATATTCCAGAGGGAATGTCAATGAGGCAATACAAAAGTTTACGACTGCCCTTGAATTTAGAATAGAGGAAAAACCCATTTCCCATATTGATATAGCACGGCTTTATCAAGGTTTGGGAGAGTGTTATAGACTGCAAGGTAATCTGGAATTAGCCACAAGGAACTATCTCAAAGGATATGAACATAGAAAAGTGGCCGGAAATATCGGTGTAGTTGAATCTATGCTCAGTATAGCTTCGATGATGTATGATGCAGCAGAACAAAACATAGACACCACTTCTATCCAGGAAATGATTAGGGAAAATGGCTTTGATAATTCCATGAACCTGATCGAAAGAGCAGAAAACACCCCAGGTGTTGCAGACCGAATCGGGATTCAGGAGTCTATTATGGATGTGAAAAGAAGAAGATTTTTATTGAATGAGGATTTTGAAGCGGCATACCAACTACTCTTGAAACAAAAGCAAATCCAGGAAGAGTATAAGCTTCGTGAAAGTAGTTTGGAGGCCATGGCAGATTTGAAAGTGAAATTCGAAAAAGATCAGTTGACTATACAATTGTTAGAGGAGGAAGTATTAAACCAAAAAAAGCAGGAACAAGTGACATTTTTAATAATTTCTTTAGCAGGATTATTTCTGATTTCAATGATTGGATTTCTTTATTATCAGAATAGAGTTAAATCTGCTCAAATAGAACTCAAGGATGCTCATCGGGAACAACAAATAGTTTCTATGAGATCGATGTTGGAAGGCCAGGAAAAAGAGCGGTCCCGAATCGCTCGGGATTTACACGATGGCTTGGGCAATTTGTTGTCGACCTTGAAAGTAAACATCGGTAGCCTTCAAATAAATTTTGATGATTCCAATGCCAAGAAAATCTATGGGTCAGCAAGTCAAATGATCGATGAAGCCTGTACGGAAGTTAGAAAAATTGCGCATGAAATGATGCCCCAAGCATTAAAGAAACTGGGACTGCGTAAGGCCATTGAGGATTTAGTCAAAAAAATGGATGCCACCCATCCTTTTGATGCAGAATTTCATGTGCATGGGGTAGAACAAACCTTTGATGACAATACCAATGTAATGTTGTACCGTATTGTTCAGGAAGCTTTGAATAACATCGTCAAATATGCGAAAGCCTCTGAAGTGTCTGTTCAGATTACTTACTCAGATGAATGGTTTGACTTGACTATAGAAGACGATGGGGTCGGGTTTGATCCTAGCTCCTCAGATTCTGAAAAAGGAATGGGATTGAAAAGTATTGCCTTTCGAACCGAGTTTATAGGAGGTACTTATGATATAAATAGTAGACCGGGAGTAGGGACTTTAGTTACCATTAACCTTCCTCTTCATCCAAAAACTGAAGCTTAGACTAGAAATTGAAAATCGTATGGAAAAGATCAAAGTTCTTTTAGCCGATGACCATCAAATCATGCTGGATGGCTTAAAGGCAATTTTTGCAAAGGACAAGTCTATCGAGGTGGTAGGGACTGCAAATAATGGTTTGGAAGTCTTGGAGTTTTTGAAAAATCAATCCATAGATGTTCTGCTTCTGGATTTGCAAATGCCGGTCATGGATGGACTGGAAACCACTATGCATGTAAAGAAATCCTATTCTGAGGTAAAAGTAATCATGCTGACTACCAATGACGAAGGTAGTATTATTACCTCCTTATTTAAAGTAGGGGCTACCGGCTATTTACTTAAAAATGCCTCTAAGGAATCCTTGATCCAAGGAATTAAAGATGCCTTTGAAGGAAAGAAAGTTCTTAGTGCTCACCTAACCGAGAAAATGATTGATAGTCTCAATGAAAACCCGAAACCTAAGGAAGGTGAAATTCCGAAAATCACTAAGCGGGAAATTGAGGTTGTGAAGTTGATTGCCCAAGAATATACCACACAGGAAATCGCAGACGCCTTGTTTGTAAGTACCAATACAGTGGCCACTCACAAACGGAATCTATTTGTTAAAATGGATGTCAAAAACTCGGTGGGAATGATTAAGAAAGCAGTGGATTGGGGATTGATTTAGATTTTATAGGAATTCTAAATAGAAATCAAAAATGGAAACAATGGATTGTTTCCCTATAAACCTCTGGAGCAAGTAGATGAGCGGATATAAGTGAATGGTATGTTTGTAATTGGAAGGGAGGTAAATGGAGATCTTTTTAATTGGATTTTCTTTAGAGTTTCAGTTCGCCAGCGACCAAAATTGTCCGAAAGCAAAATAAGAGGTTCAATACAAAGGCCTACTAAAGCTCAAAAGGCATGATTTTTTGGTTGGCACAGGAATTTGGATGGGAAAGAGGAATCCTTCTCGATAGGACAATCTTGTAACTTTTTCAAAGTCCATATCATCTAACAGAATATGTTCAAAAACTACCTCATCCTTGCCTGGAGAAACCTTAAAAGGAATAAATCCTTTAGCTTTCTCAATATACTGGGACTTGCAGTGAGCATGTCCGTTTGTCTCCTCATCATCATGATCCTCATGGATCAATACAGTTATGATACCTATCATAGTAAGAAGGATAGGGTTTATCGGGTTCATACCACTCGTTATCAGCAGAATAATGGTGAAACAGCCAGTTCGGCTTTGCCTTTGGCTGAGAAGCTGAAAAGTGACTATCCCAATATTGAAGAAGCAGCTGCGCTGAATAGTGAAATTGGGGGTGATATTATTTATGAAGAAAAATTTGCGACAGGGGGAGGGTATTTCGCTGATGGCAATCTTTTCAAAATCCTGGATTTTTCCTTTAAGGAAGGTGATCCAAACACTGCGTTAATCGAGCCTTTTTCGATGGTTATTTCTTCTGACATGGCGGAGATCCTATTCAAAGATGAATCAGCCTTGGGTAAAACAGTGGCATTTCATGACAAGGATATCAGAGCATTGGATATTGAAGAGGGGAATGCCGAAACTGACTTCGGTTATTTTACCATCACCGGAGTTTTAAATCCCAGCCCAGGCAAAACACACCTTCCTTTTAAATTATTGGCTTCCCTCAGTACGATGAAATCGCTCCCTGAGGGATCAGTCATGGCTGCTCAGGATGACTGGGATAATGTCTGGTCAAATTATACCTACGTGCTTTTAAAAGAAGGAAAAGCCAAACAGGATTTACAGGCAAACCTGGATTATATCTCGGAGGAGATTTATGGCGATAAATATGATAACAAGCATTCATTTAAGGCAGTGGCTCTTGGAGAAATCACTCCTGTGGGGTTTATTGGCAACATGACTCATGTATCAGTTCCAAAAGTGGTTTTAGTGATATTATCAATATTATGCTTGATCGTGATGTTTTCAGCCTGTTTAAACTACACCAATATGTCTGTAGCTCGGGCTTTGACGCGAGTAAAAGAAGTAGGGATCAGGAAGGTTTCGGGTGCGAATAAAAGACAGATTTTTGGACAGTTTATAACAGAAGCGGTGGTCATATCTCTCTGTTCCTTGTCCTTTGCATTTTTGATGCTTCAGGTTCTGGAAAATGGCGTGGATGGGCTGACTTTTAACCAGTATCTTAAAATTTCCTTAAAGCAGAGTTTACTTGGTATTTTGATCTTTATAGGATTCAGCATTTTAGTAGGGGTAGTTGCAGGTGTACTTCCAGCAACCTATGTGGCCAAATTGAATCCGGTCAATTTATTTAATAAAACCACCGGAGTGAGAATTTTTAAAAGTATGGGTGTTCGGAATGTGTTGTTGGTAGTTCAGTTTTCAATTTCTCTGATTTTTATTATTTCTGTGGTTTTGATTCAATCCCAGGCAAGGCATATCCTGAATTTTGATTACGGCTTTAACAAGGAAAATGTCGTCACCGTTAAGCTTTTCAATCATGAAAACTACCCAAGATTTGCACAGGCAATGAACGCTAATCCAGCCGTTTCTTCTGTAGGAGGATCTTCTCTTATTCCCGCCGGAGGGTGGAATTTTGGAACAGAAGTGATCAACCCGGATTACCCACTGGACAGTTTGGAAACCAACTATTTTGATGTCAATAGCGGAATCGTAGAGGTCTTGGATTTAGAGTTGGTAGCAGGTAAAAATCTACCGCAAGAAGGAAGTGATAACCTTATTTTGATCAATGAATTCGCAGTAAAAAGTTTCAATCTTGGAAGTAGCACCGAGGCTGTGGGGAAACAACTGGCGGTAGAGGATGGAACTGCGTTTAAAAATGTACAGATTGCCGGCGTGGTAAAGGATTTTCAGTTCCTCTCACCTGATAGACCCATGCAAAGCCTGGTTTTACGAAATAGAAATGATGCTTTGGGATTTGCTTTAGTAAAAGTATCCGGGGTCAATCAAGCCCAAACCCTGTCTTCCCTCGAGACTACCTGGAAAGAAGTGAACCCTGATTCCAAGTTCTCTTACAAATACCTGGATCAGGAGCTTTTGTTTATCCATCAGGTATTGGGAGATGTGTTTGCTGTCATCGGACTTATTTCCTTCTTGGCCATTTTTGTCTCCTGCTTAGGATTGTTGGGCATGGCTACCTATACCGCACAAACTCGAGTCAAGGAAATAGGGATCCGCAAAACTTTAGGGTCCAGTATTTCCCAGGTTATCTTTTTGCTTTCCAAGGGCTTTTTGAAATTGCTCGGAATAGCGATCCTGTTGGCAGTTCCTGCCGCTTATTTCATCAATAATTTATGGTTGGAATTCTTCGCCTCCCGAGTCAGTATAGGAGTTGTACCGATAGGAATAGGAGTCGGGGTAATCCTCTTGATCAGTATAGGAATCATATTTTCACAAGCCTATCGTGCTGCGGTGATTAATCCCATTGAAAGTCTAAAAAACGAATAGGTTGGTGAAATTATAAATTGATTGTTTTAGGTGACTGAATTTATGATTTAGGCTAAACTCCTATCTGGTGTATTTTTTATGCGATAGATAGGTGTAGATAGTCCGTAGGCGAACAAATTTGTCCGAAAAATTTGAACCCAAAGGAATATAAACCTCCAAAACAAGCTGTTTTGGAGGTTTTTTGATGGCATAAATGTGGAATTGATGGCAGCATTGAAAAATAGAATAGCCCGGGAATTTAGTATTCTATTTAAACAGATCTGCTGCATGATAAAAAATTACCTAAAAATAGCTTGGAAGAATTTGGTTCGTCAGAAATCGTTTTTACTCATTAATTCCAATCCTTTAGGACAGTCCTTGCCAATCCGGTAGAGTCCATAAAAATGAATAATAAACCCTAATAAGATTAAACTAAGCCAATCTAAATCTTCATATCAATGATCAGGAATTATTTCAAAATCGCTATTCGTAATTTGTCTAAAAACAAATTGCATACAGGGATCAATTTAATTGGCCTTTCTCTTGGTTTGGGAGTAAGTATTTTGATTTTCTTTTTCGTTCAGTTCGAAATGAATTTTGATACATTTCATTCCAAGTCTGAAAATACATTTAGGATAAAAAGATTTGAAATGTTTGAAGGGGAGTTAAGAAGTTCCTTTGCTACACCCATTGTTTCAGCTACAGCGTTTCAAGATGAGTTTCCTCAAATACAAAATGTGACACGAATGATTAGTGGTGTGGCACAGGCCTATTTGGATGAGACAAATACACAAAGCCAAGAGTTTTTGATGGTAAGCCCTGACTTTTTGAGAATTTTTGATTTCAATTTACTACAGGGAGATCCTACGAATGTGTTGAGTGATAAATATGGAATCGTTATCACAAAAGCAACTGCTGAAAGGTATTTTGGAGAGACGAACCCAATTGGTGAAAGTATTAGAATTCGATTGGGAGAAAGCTATGAAGCCTATCAAGTGGCTGGAATCCTTGAAGATATTCCAGACAATTCCAGTATCAAGTTCGAAATGCTACTGAATGAGGAGAATCTGGATTTTATGGTGGAGGAAAGAAGTAGAAACTCTTGGTATAATGTCTTTGGTGAAACCTATGTTTACCTTTCCAGTGCCAATCAAGAACAGGATGTGGAAGCTGGAATGGAAGGTATGATGAAGAAGGTTTTAGGGGAGGATTACAAAGAAGGTAATTACTATTTTACGTTGGAGCCCATTTCAGAAATGCATTTTTCGGATGATCCAAATGGGGGTATGGTCGAAACTACCCGCCCTAAATTACTTTGGATCCTCTCGACGATAGCAGTATTAATTCTGTTGATCGCAAGTATTAATTTCACTACCATGGCCATTGGTAGAGCCATGACACGAGCCAAAGAAGTTGGGGTAAGAAAAACCATGGGAGCTGATTTTGGTCAATTGGTTGTTCAGTTTTTGACAGAGGCTTTCCTAACTACCTTGGCTGCATTAATTGTAGGAGTGATCTTAGCTGAAGTCCTATTGCCTACCTTTAATGAGCTTTTTGAGAAAAACTTAAGTCTGGTTTATGGATTGAATCAGATATTGATCCTAGTTGGATTAGTTGTTTCTATTACACTTTTGGCAGGTGCATATCCTGCATTTTTCCTATCTGGATTTAAACCCATTAAAGTCTTGAAAGGGACACTTTCTCTTAATTTTGGAAAGCAAGGCTTAAGGAAAGGCTTAGTAGGTATTCAGTTTTTTATATCCTTTTTATTAGTGGCTTCGACCTTTATTATGGTTCATCAGATGAACACGATTCGAAATTTTGATTTGGGGTTTGATCAAAATATGGTGGTACTCGTAGATGTGCCAGAAATTCCTTCTCCTGGTTTTATCAAAACTATTAAAGAGAGTTTTAAGCAAGCAGAATTATATAGACAATCATTAAATGCTAGGTCTGAGATTCAATCTGCTGGAATCACCATTGCTACTTACGGAGACGATGCATTTTGGAATGCTGGATTTCCTTTAGAGGAAGGAAAACAATTTCAATTCCGGGTAAATTTTGTAGGAGGAGATTATTTTAAAACCCTAGGTTTAGAGTTGGTAGATGGACGTGATTTTAATCCTGATCAAGGAACAGATAGCAGTGCTTTTGTCATCAATGAAAAGTTTGCTGAAGCAATGGGATGGGATGACCCAACTGCTGAGATGATGCCAAGCACTCGATTCGATAGCCATGAAATAGTTGGCGTTGTAAAAGACTTCAATCATGCTTCTTTGTATCAAGAAATTGAACCGGTATTATTTGCAAAAAGTCCAGATGCAGTCTTTAGCGGGATTAATTCTTTGAGTATCAACTCAGCAACCAACCCAAAAGTAATTGTCAAAGGCTCCGGGACAGATTTTGAATCTTTTAGAGCATTGCTGAAAAGTGAATGGGAAAAAGTATTCCCTTCTGAATCATTTAGTTTTAGCTTTCTGGATGAGACGGTGGAAGCGCAATATAGAGCAGATGAGAGGCTTGGTAAAATGGTGTTTTTTGCAGCAGGGATTGCTATCTTAATTGCTGCTATGGGGTTATTTGCTTTAGCAGCACTAAGTATTTCCGGAAGAACGAAAGAGATTGGAATCAGAAAAGTTTTGGGAGCTTCAATCTGGAGTATCTCATGGATGTTTAATAAGGAATTCTTGATTATCACGCTAGCTGGTATCTTGATCGCGCTTCCATTGAGTTTATATGTGATGCAAAGTTGGATCGAACAATTTGCAGTTAAGGCCTGGCCTTCCTGGGTGAACTTTATGCTGTTAGCGATAGGCGGAGTTGGATTTACCTTACTGATCGTTTCCGCTCAGGCCTATTTTGCTGCACAAACGAATCCCGTGAAAACGTTGAAAGACGAGTAGTTTTCTATTTAAAAAAAGAAGAGTCTTAAGGTCAAAACAAAAAGGAAAAATATGATTAAAAATTATTTCAAAATAGCATGGAGAAATATTCTCAGAAATAAACTGAGGACAGTAATTCATATTCTGGGTTTGTCTATGGGGATTTCTATTTGTTTTTTAATATTCAATGTGGTTATTCATGCTTACAGCTTTGATAACTTTCATCCGGATGATGATAGAATTTTTAGAATTACCTCAAAGTCATCCTATGGAAATATGGAATTCAGTAATCCGGGAGTTCCATTTCCTTTGGCCGAAGTCATTGATCAGGATTTAACAGGTATTGAGGAAAAAGCCCATGTTTATAGTTATAAAAGGGCCATGGTCCGTATTTCTGAAACCAACAAAAATCTTGGCAGAAGAAATGGAGCTTTGTTAGTCTCTAACTCTTTTTTTAAGATTTTTCCCAGAGAATGGATCGCAGGAAAAATGGACCAGGCATTGGAAAAACCTAATTCAGTGGTGCTTTCAGAAGAAACTGCCAAGGTCTACTTTCCAAATTTGCCTATGGAAGAGATATTGGGGAAAGAAATAGTTTATCACAGCCAGGATACAATTGCAGCCACAGTTACGGGCATAGTGAAACCCTTCTCCGAGAATTCTGATCTGGATTTTACAGATTTTATCTCTATAAACAGCTTAGATCTCCTTCAAGATAATTCAAGATTTAATATGGAGCGTTGGGATGCCTTTACTTCAGATTCTCAATTGTTTGTCAAGTTGGCAGAAGGTGTAGGCCCAGAGCAACTGGAAGCATCATTTCCGGAAATGATTAAAAAGTATTTAGGCGAAGAAGATGGGGAGTACAGACAACATTTCGCTCAGCCTTTATCAGAGCTACATTTTTCAGATGCATTGGGAAATGAGCCTGCGAACAAATTGATACTAAATGGACTGGTCATTTTGGGATTGATTATTTTGGTTTTAGCCTGCCTGAATTTCATCAACCTAGAAACCGCTCAGGCCATCAACAGATCCAAAGAGGTCGGAATCCGGAAAACTTTAGGCGGGAGTAAAGGACAGCTAACGAATCAATTTTTGGCAGAGACTCTGGTGATTGTATTCATCGCTACTTGTATTTCAGGTGTTTTTTCTGAACTGTTAAGGTCTGTTTCAAAGTCTTACTTGCCAGAAAATTTTGAACTGAATTTCATTTCAGTTTCAAGTTCGGCTTTCTTGATCGGGTTTTCGCTGTTGTTGACCTTGGTGGCGGGGCTATATCCAGCCTTAGTTCTTGGAAATTATGATCCTCAAAGAGCCTTAAAAGGGGAGCGGCAGGGAGTCACCGGAAAATTTTCTTTCGGGGTATTTCTCCGGAAGAATTTAACGGTGGTACAATTTACCTGTTCCATTGCTTTTGTCATTATGGTGCTGGTGGTGAATAGCCAATTAAGGTTTTTGAGCAGACAGGAAATGGGTTTTGACAAAGAAGCAGTACTATTCATTCCTACCCCGTTTATGGAGTCCTCTGCGCGGATTGATGTTTTAAAAGAGCGATTACTTCAAAAATCCTACATAGCTGGAGTTTCTCAAAGTGATGCCTTGGTCTCTTCCAATAGTTATAATACCTCTGGTATTTACCTGGTAGTGGATACTACCAAAATAGAAATCGATATACAGACCAAGAATATTGATTCATCATTTGTGGCGGTAAATACACTGGAGTTGGTTGCTGGGGAAAATATGAATAACCAAGTAGATCAGGTCCTGGTAAATGAGGCCTTGGTGAGGGAATTAGGACTTGAAAACCCAGAAGAAGTGTTGGGTTTGATGTTTAATTACAATGGTCAAAACAGAGTGATCAAGGGAGTGGTCAAAGATTTTCACGCCTTGAACCTGAGATCAAAAATAAGTCCCTTGGTCATGTTTTATTCTCCGGAATATTCTCCAATTATCAACGTTAAGTTAGAGAAAGGAACAGATATCAGTGTGGCAAAATCCGAAATGGACCAACTTTTTAAAGAAGTCTATCCATTGGAATCCTCTGAATTTAATTTTCTTGATGAGATGCTTGCGGGGTTTTATAAAGATGATCAAATGCTTAGAAATGTCATGGGCTTCGCATCCGGACTCGCTATTTTGATTTCATGCCTAGGGCTCTTTGGGTTATCTTCTTTTACGATCGCTCAACGCACCAAAGAAATTGGGATCCGCAAGGTATTAGGCGCTACTATTATGCAAGTGTTGGTAATGATCAGTAAGGAATATGTATGGTTGATAGGGGGTTCATTTGTATTAGCCTCAGGAATAGCTTGGTTCTTTTCAAGCGAATTTTTGAATACTTACGCCTTCAAAATTGGAATGCCTTATGGACTATTTGCTTTGTCTGGTTTATTAATATTGAGTATTTGCTTACTGATTGTTGGGCTGCATGCTTATAATGCTACCCAAGCCAATCCTTCAGAAGTATTAAAGGATGAATAAAGATTTCCTTGCATTTAGAACCCAGGTTTAGGTCAGTCAGATTTTTAAAAAAATGAAATATGTTGAAGAACTACTTCAAAATCGCCTTTAGAAATATCCTTAGAAATAGGTTGAGGATGGCAATTCATGTCCTTGGCCTGTCGATTGGAATCTCAATTTGTTTTCTGGTGTTCAATGTGGTTTGGTATGCCAATAGTTTTGATAATTTTCATCCGAAGGCAGAAAATATTTATAGGATTTCTACAGTTACTGACTTTGGTGGAGGAGAAGTCTATCCAAATTCGGGGACACCAGTGCCATTAGGGGAGGTGATTGAAGATGAAATCTCAGGCATTGATCAAAAGGCGAGGTTTTATACTACCTATCAAACCAAAGTAGTGGTACAGTCACCAGAGAAAGATTTTGGCAGGACCAATAAAGTGATTTTGGCAAGCCCTGGTTATTTGGAGATTTTTAAGAGAGAATGGTTGGCTGGAGATTCAAAAAATGCATTGGTGGAGCCTTTTTCTGTGGTGTTGACGGCTTCATCTGCAGAAAAATATTTTCCAGATGTGTCTTTTAGTGAGGTGGTAGGGAAAGAGATTCTATATACCGAAACTGACACCATGTACACCAAGGTCACAGGAGTGGTCAAGGACTTTACAGAGCACACTGACTTTATATTCACAGATTTTATTTCCTTTTCTACGATATCCATGTCCTCCAACAAAAACCGATATGCTTTGGAGCAATGGGATAATGTGAATTCGAGCAGCCAACTTTACATAAAAACACTGGATGGAGTTACCGAAAGTAGTATCAATGAAGGTTTAGAGGCAATCGTAACCAAAAATCTAAGCGATCAAGAAGATGCTGAGACCAGTTTTTTTGCGGAGCCCTTGAAAGATGTACATTTTGGACAGACCTACGATGGTAATTCTGTTTCAAAAACCTTCCTTCATGGATTGTTGGTGATAGGGGCGATCATTATAATATTGGCTTGTTTGAATTTTGTAAACCTGGAAACCGCTCAGGCAATTGGCAGAGCTAAAGAAGTGGGGATCCGCAAAACGTTGGGAGGGAGTAAATTTCAATTGATCTTTCAATTCCTAGCTGAAACCTATCTGATTGTTCTGGTTGCCACTATTATTTCCTACTTATTGGTTCAGATTTTAGTGACTTCATTTGAATCCTATCTTCCAAAAGGAATTTCGGTTGACTTTTTGTCTTTTGAAAACATGCTGTTTACCATAGGATTTACTTTGATCTTAACGCTGATTTCCGGGATTTATCCATCTATGGTTTTAGTCAGCTATCAACCTCAGAGGGCCTTAAAAGGGGAGGTGAAGCAATCCAATAAATTCTCTTTTGGGGTCTTTCTAAGAAAGAATCTAACTGTTTTACAGTTTGCCAGTTCTATCGCATTTATCATTCTTGTTTCTGTGATCTCTTTTCAGCTGAAATATGTGTCCAGTCAACCTCTAGGGTTTAATAGTCAGGCAATTTTATATTCTTCCTTACCTTTTCGAGGAGGCCAGGATAAATTTGAATTGCTTAGGGAAAGATTGAATCAATTGAGTTATGTAGACGGGGCAAGCCTCAGTGGAGACCTGGTTTCCTCAACCAGTTTATGGACTTCCGATGCTCAATATCAATTAGATACAGCCGAGCTGGATTTCTTTGTACAGATAAAAAATATGGACTCTGCTTTTGTGGAAGTAAACGGGTTGGAGTTATTGGCAGGTCGAACGAGTCAAAATAGAGAGGGTGAGGTGTTGGTGAATGAGGTGTTTATGAATCAGGTTCTAGTTGAAGACCCTACGGAGCTTGTTGGGCAAAAGATGAAGTTTTCTGGAGAAGAGAAGACCATTGTTGGGGTGGTGAAAAATTTTCATTCAAGAACCCTCAGGGAAGAGATTAGGCCTATTCTGATGATTTATCAACCTGAAACGTTTAGGGCGATCAATGTCAAGCTTCAGGATCATATCAATTTGGCGGAGGCTAAATTGGGACTGGAACAAGTATATCAAGAAGTCATTGGATCGGAAAATCAGACCTTTAAATTTTTAGATGAAGAGATCGGTAGATTTTATGAGGAAGATTTGAAAATCCGGAATGTGTTGGGATTAGCCTGTGGTCTAGCAATTCTAATATCTTGTTTGGGTTTATTTGGACTTTCTTCCTTCACCATTGCTCAGCGAACCAAGGAAATAAGCATCAGAAAAGTGTTGGGTGCAAGCATCCTTCAGATTTTAGGATTGATATCCAAGGAATATGTACTCTTGGTGACGGTCTCCTTTGCCTTGGCAGTTTATCCTGCATATTACTTTTTGAGTGATTGGCTGAATGGATTCCAATACCGAGTAGAGATGCCTTATTTCATATATATGATTTCAGGCTTGGGTGTATTGGTTATTTGTTTGATCATAGTGGGGCTTCATTCCTTTACTGCTGCCCAAACCAACCCTGCCAAGGTATTGAAAGATGAGTAATTTATAGGGATCGCTTTTAGAATAGGTTAAGATTGCCCCCTTTTCTGAAAAGAGAAAGATCGTAATCAGGAAAGCTTTTGTGTTGGAACTGTTTGTTTTTGGCAGTGAGGAAGAGTTGGTTGATGATTTCAGCGATTTTTCCCTCGCCAGTCATTCGTTTACCAAAGCGACTATCATTTACCTGGCCTCCATGGATGGATTGGATTTGATTCCAAACTTTGGAGGCTCGGTTGGGATAGTGAGTAGCAATCCAATTTTTAAATATGGGAGCTACATTTCCATTTAATCTGATCAACGTCTTTCCTGCAGCAAGAGCTCCTGCGTCAGATGCGGCTTTTAAGATAGAGGGGATCTCATGGTCATTCAGACCTGGAATGATAGGAGCATTCATGACTCCAACAGGGATTCCTGAACCACTAAGTTGTGCGATGGTCTGAATCCGTTTTGAAGCACATGCAGTTCTAGGTTCCATGGCTCTTCGGAGTTGCTCATCCAGCGTGGTGATAGATATGTATACATGAACCAAATGGTGTTGAGCAAGTTCCTGAAGGATGTCGAGGTCACGGAGGATAAGACTGTTTTTAGTAATGATTCCCACAGGATGGCGATATTTTAAAAACAAGGAGAGTAAATCTCTGGTAATCGACAGTTTACGTTCAATTGGTTGATAACAATCGGTATTTCCGGAAAGGGATATGGGGTTAGCCTTCCAGCTTTTCTTTAGGAATAGCTCTTCTAAAAGTTTCGCTGCATTGGTTTTTACCATGATTTTACTTTCGAAGTCAATCCCCGCATCAAGTCCATAGTTTTCATGGGTATTTCTAGCGTAACAATACGAACAACCATGTTCACAACCTTGGTAAGGGTTTAAAGAGTAGCTCATTCCCAGATCGGGGCTCGAAATTTTGTTTACAATGGATTTTGATTGCTCATAGTAAATTTTTGTATGCGGGTTTACGTGTAATTCTTCGTCTAACCCTTCTATGTGCTCCGTAACATATTCTCTAGTTAAAAACCTATTCTTGGTTTTGATTTGAGCACCTCTGCCCTTGAAGTGATCCCCAAGTTTGAATCGATTTTCCATACCTCTAAAATACCGCCTTATCCCGGTACTAAAAAGTGAGGTTCGAAGATTGGACAAGAGCTGTCAACTATTAAAAACCAGCCCTAAAAAAAGCTTTTGCCTCCCACTTAATTTTGAATAAATTCTATCTTTCCCAAAAAAATAAAATAACACCCTTGGAAGTATTGAAAATTTTTAAATAAGTTTTTAAGGAAATATCCCATTGTTCCTTTAAATTGTCTTTTCAAATAGAGTAGCAATTAAATAGACCCTTTTAAACCTATGAGAAAATATTCTCTTGTCTTACTATCTTTTTTACTTCTTCTTTCCATTTCGGTTGAAGCACAAGTCAAATCTGATGATTCAGATTTCATTTCTTTATTTAACGGGACCAATCTTGAGGGATGGGTGGGGAACAAAGAGTCCTACAAAGCCGTGGATGGGATGATTGTCATTGATCCCAAGGGGAGTGGAGGAGGAAATCTTTATACCGAAAAGGAATATGGGGATTTTGTCTTGAGGTTTGAATTTCAGCTTACTCCAGGAGCTAATAATGGTTTGGGGATTCATGCTCCTTTGACAGGAGATGCTGCTTATATGGGAAAAGAGCTTCAGATTTTGGACAATACTGCCGAAAAATATGCGGAACTTCATGAATACCAATACCATGGTTCTGTTTATGGGGTGATCCCTGCCAAACGTGGCTATCTAAAACCAGTGGGTGAATGGAATCAGGAAGAAGTAATCGTTCAGCATCCGAAAATCAAAATTATTTTGAATGGAGAAGTGATATTGGAGGGAGATTATTTAGAGGCAAGTAAAAATGGGACCTTGGATGGCAAAGATCACCCCGGGCTTCAAAGATCCTCTGGGCATATCGGTTTTCTAGGACATGGCGATGTAGTCCATTTTAAGAATATTCGAATCAAGGAATTAAATTAATCAAGTAATAAAGCACAAAAATGAGTAAGAAATTAGCAATCATGGACCGACGTGACTTTGTAAAGAAGAGTAGCATCGGTATGCTTGGAGCCGCTTTGGCACCATCTTTTTTAGGGAAACTGAATGCAGAAGGTAGGTTAAGAACTGCACACATTGGTCTAGGTGGAATGGGAATGGCGGATTTAGATGCGATCTCATCCCATGATTTGGTAGATGTGGTTGCACTTTGTGATGTAGATAGTGATGCACTAGCAAAGGCAAAGGCCCTGCATCCCAATGCAAAAACCTATTCTGACTATCGGGAGCTTTTAAAAGAGCTTGAAGATGAAATTGATGCTGTAGTTGTCTCTACCCCAGATCATACGCATGCTCCTGCGTCCTTGATGGCGATGAAAATGGATAAGCCTGTGTATTGTCAAAAGCCTTTGACCCATCATGTTTCTGAGGCTAGAGAGATGAAGAAAATGGCAGAAAAGAAGAATTTGGTAACACAAATGGGAATCCAGGTTCATTCATTTTATGACTATAAGTTAGCTACTCTTTTGATTCAATCGGGAATCATTGGGAAAGTTCATACGGTAAGAGCATGGTCTCCTAAAAACTGGGGATTTGATGGGCCAGAGCCAGCGGGATCAGATCCCGTTCCATCTACGTTGGATTGGAACTTATGGCAGGGTACAGCTCCGGAAAGACCCTATAAAGAAGGATATTATCACCCAGGTAACTGGAGAAAAGTAATGGATTATGGTTGCGGTACGCTTGGTGACATGGGAGTCCATATTTTTGACACCCCTTATAATGCATTACAATTGGATGTGCCGGAAACGATCATTAACGAATGTCGTCAACCCACAGGATTTGGTTTTCCAGAAAATAATGTAGTAACCTATGAATTCCCAGGTACACCACAAACTACAGAGAAATTAAAGTGGGTTTGGTACGATGGACCTGGAGCTCCAGCGGATCATGAGGATTTGGTATTGCCAAATGGAGATCAATTACCGGATCAAGGTGCGATGTTTATTGGTGAAGAAGGGAGGTTGTTACTTCCTCACTTCCAGCAGCTGCCGAGAAAAATAGTGGATGGAAAATATGTTGAAATGGACATTGAGTCCTTTAACTTAGGTAAGCCTGTAAAGGACTACGATGCTGAAAGTAAAAAACACTACCACCAGTTTGTGGATGCCTGTCTAGGTAAAGATGAGTGTAGTGCTCCATTCTCTTATGCAGCTCGATTGACAGAGACTATTTTGCTAGGAGTAATTGCAGGTCGATTCCCAAATCAGACATTACATTGGGATAGTAAAAAAGCGAAATTCTCTGAGAAGGAAGCCAATAAATACCTGGACGGGAAATATCGAAAATTTTAAAAAAGACCTGCTTACCGGACTGAAATAATTCACATGTTTCGTCCGTATGCGAACAAAAATGTTCGAGAAAACAATAGGGTTGAATACCAAAAAATGCCTCTGGAGTTGTTTCAGGGGCTTTTTTTTGTGGCACAAAACTGGGAAAGAAAGAGGAAGGATCACAAAAGATGAAGGTGTGTTCAAATCACCTTTATTTTTTGTGTTTGAAGAACATGACAATTCATTAAAATTCAATTTTCCTAAATCAAATCATTTTGGCCATGTGGAAAAATTACTTGAAAGTATCATTTAGAAATCTCCAGAAGCGAAAACTGTATACTGGTATTAATCTTTTGGGCCTGACTATCGCAGTGGTAAGTTTTTTGGCGATATGTTTATATATACACCATGAATGGAGTTATGATACGATGTATTCGGATTATAACCGAATTTATAAAATGAACCAGGAATTCAAATCGGATGGAGAATCGCAGCTTTTATCTACTACTCCGTCCAGTTTGGTGCCTACCATTTTGGAAGAAATACCTGAGGCAGAAATCGGGACTTTGATTTTTGATGTCAGTATTTTTTCTACTGTCATGGTAGATGCAGGGGAGGGGAACCAAGAGGAGTCGGCTTTTGCGTATGTGGATGAAAACTTCTACCGGGTGTTTGATTTTAAAATGGTATCAGGAAATCCTCTACAGGCATTTTCAGAACCCAATCAAGTGGTTTTGACTAAAAGTACCGCAGAGAGATATTTTGGGAATGCCAATGCAGCTCAAGGTCAAGCATTAAAAATAGATAATCAAGATTATGTGATTTCTGGTGTGATGGAAGATTTTCCTTCCAACAGCCATATTGATTTTGATTTTTTAGCTTCGTTTAAGACGCGTAGACATGGCAAAAATCCAGAGTGGTCTCCTAGTAATTATTATACCTATGTCAAGGTGAAGCCTGGGACAGACCCAGCAGTTTTCGAAGGTAAATTAAAACAGATTGTTGATAAGTATTTAGGAAAAGAATTGGCAGAGTATGGATATGAAACTGCCTTTTTCCTACAGCCTGTGACCAAAATACATCTAGGAGATCAAGCTTTGGATTCCATCAAGCCAGGGACTGATATTCGTTATTTATACATTTTTGGAATAGTGGCTTTACTACTGATTGCGATTGGGGTGATTAACTATGTAAATCTTGCCACAGCTGAAGCAACTGAAAGGAACAAAGAAGTTGGCTTGAGAAAAACCATGGGAGCAGATAGGATCCAATTATTCGGACAATTTGTTTCTGAGTCCATGCTTTTAACCTTTGCATCTACACTGCTTAGCATGCTAGTCTTATATCTGATTTCTCCCAAATTTTCTTCGATTAGTGGGGTTCCTTTGAGATTAGACCTATTGGTAACTCCACTCGGAATCACGTTGATACTCGCTTTTGTGGTATTGATTGGAGTCCTTGCAGGGTTATACCCCTCTTTGATTCTTTCTGGAATGGAGCCTATTAAAGCGTTGGCAAATAAGACCAAAATGGGAGGAGGCGCCTGGGTACGAAAAACGTTGGTTGTTTTTCAATTCTTTTTTTCTATAGGTCTTTTGATTTCCACTATGGTGGTTAAAAATCAATTGGACTACATGCAAGAAATCAATTTGGGTTATGACAAAGAGCATTTAGTCTCTTTAAGCTACCATTACAATATGGGGGATGGAATAGAAACTATTAAAAATGAAATGTTAAGGTCAGGGGCAGCTACCTCCATCTCTCGGGCTGCAGATATGCCAGTATACATAAAAGCAGGATATAAAATTTCCCCTGGTGGTGATAATCAGCGAGAGTTTATGATTACTGGATATTCTGTGGATACTGATCTGATCAAGACTATTGATTTGGATTTGATAGCAGGCAATAATTTTTCTGAAACAGATCCAAAGAGAAGTGAATTGGAAGAACTAGATGATCGTAATCTGGTGATTTTGAATGAAACTGCTGTAAAGGAAATGGGCTGGACAGTCGAAGAAGCGGTAGGTAAAACCATCAATATTGGCTTTAATTCCAACTCAGAAGTGAAAGGAGTGGTGAAGGATTTTTATTTCAATTCATTACATCACCAGGTTGGGCCGCTTGTTATATTTAATGACCCAGATCAGGCAAACGTGCTCTTGGTAAAACTACCGGTAGGTAACCCTGCAACACATTTGGCTACATTAGAAAATGTTTGGCAAAATCTGGTCCCAGAAAGACCTTTCAACCCCGTATTTGTGGATCAGGCCTATTCTCACATGTATAATTCGGAACAGCAGGCAGGATTGATTTTTGGAGTATTTTCAGGAATAGCCATATTTATCGCCTGCATGGGACTATTTGGCTTGGTAAGTTATGTTGCCCTAAGAAGAACCAGAGAGATCAGCATAAGAAAAGTATTAGGGGCGACTCAGCAAAATGTAGTGGCAGTACTTGCTGCTGATTTCCTCAAACTTTTATTGGTAGCAGCTATTTTAGCTACTGGTTTTGGAATATGGTTTTCAAAATCCTGGTTACAGGACTTTGCTAATAGAACCACTCAATCCATTTGGCCATTTGTGATTTCGATTGCTGTCGTGTTTCTCTTGGCCTTAATTACAATTGCCTATAGAAGCTGGAAGGTGTATTCATTGAATCCGGCAAAAACATTAAAAAGCGAATAATTACACACAATACCTATTTCATTAAAACAGAATGATTCAACTTAAAGAAATTGATAAGTACATAGAATCCCGCTTTCAAAGGATTTTTATTCTCAAAGGAATTAATCTTACCATCAATGAGGGAGAGTTTGTTACGTTGATGGGGCCAAGTGGTGCCGGTAAGTCAACGTTACTCAATATTCTTGGATTGTTAGATGAAGACTATTCTGGAGAGTATTGGTTTGGAGACAATAATATCAACAAGATGAGGGACCGAGATAGATCTGCCCTTCATAAATCAGAATTCGGCTACATTTTTCAGGCCTATCATTTGATTGATGAGTTGACTGTATATGAAAACATTGAAACTCCACTTCTATATAGAAAAGTATCCTCCAATGAGCGAAAAAGCATCATTGCAGACTTATTGGATAGATTTAATATGGTAGCAAAAAAAGACCTATTCCCAGCCCAATTGTCAGGAGGCCAACAACAATTGGTTGGTATTGCCAGAGCAATTGCCGGAAAACCAAGAATACTCTTGGCGGATGAACCGACTGGTAATTTACATTCTGGACAAGCTCAGGAAATCATGCAGGTATTCCAAGAGCTTCACAAGGAAGGCACGACCATTATCCAAGCTACCCATGCCAGAGAAAATGCGGATTTCGGAACCAGACTGATTCAGATGCTGGATGGAAAAATTGATCAAGATGAAGTTATTACCCATGCTTAAATATATTTTAGGAGCTACACTTCTGGTGAGTACTTTAGGAGGAGCTCAAGCTCAAGATACCCTTAAATTGGACTTTCGGCAAGCAGTAGATATTGCCCTTTCCAAAAACTTGGATTTTCAAATTCAGTCCAACCAAATGGAAGTATTGAAAAGGCAAAAGCAATCTGCTTTGGCCTCTCATTTCCCAAGTGCGAATCTAAGTACTTCCTTCCAACAACAAAGAGGACAGCAGTTTCAACAAATTGAAGGAGAAATTGTGGTGACGAACGTGACCAATGAAATCGTATCCTCTGGAGTGAACCTGAATATGCCTGTGTTCAACTTTGGCAGAAGGCTATTAGACACACAATCTTCAAAATTATCTTATTTGGCAGGAGAGAGGGGGCTTGAAAGAGCAGCTCAACAAGTAGTATTTGAAGTGTCCAGAAGGTATTTGCAAGTGTTGCTAGATGGGGAACTCTATAGAATAGCCAAAGAAAACCTGGATAATCAAAAACAGCAATTAGAACAAATTACTGGTTTTGTGGATGCTGGATTAAGGACTTTATCCGATCAATACAATCAGGAATCAGAAGTGGCAAGGTTGGAATCTGTGGCGGTTCGAGCTCAGGTTCAGTTGGAGACAGATCTTTGGAATTTATCTGAATATCTCATGCTGGAACCTACGGTGGTACCGGAACTGGATTCTGTAGATCCATTGGCTACTACGGTCACGTTTGACGGGCTAAGCGTCAACGAACTGTATGAATTGGCTATAAATAGTAGGTCAGATTTAGACCAGCAAGAAATGTTGGTGGAATCAGCACAAAAAAGTGTGAAAGCCATGAAAGCGATGTATTATCCAAGAATCAGTGCTTTCTATAATTACAACACTTTCTTTACTTCTTTGGATGATAGGACATTGCGTGAGCAATTGTTGAAAATTTATCCTCAACAAGTTTTAGGGTTGAATTTACAAATTCCAATTTTCAATAACCTTCAAACCAAACTTGAAGTAGGAAGAAGGAAGGTAGCGTATCAAAACCAAATTCTTCAAAAGGAATCCTTGGATAGAAAGATATATCAAGAAGTTAAACTAGCCTACATCAATTACCAAGCAGCAGTAAGGAATGAAAAGAATACCCAAGTACAGGTATTGGCTGCAGAAGAAGCACTATTGGCCGTTCGTGAGCGATTTAGATTAGGTTTATCCAATTTTGTGGACCTATCTACTGCCAATCAGCAATTGGTGGCTGCACAAGCAGACCAGGCTCAGGCGATTTATACCTTGTATTTCCAAGAGGTTTTGATGAAACATGCCTTAGGCACACTGACAGTGGAGTACTAAATGAAATGAAAGAATAAACGAACTCTAGCATAAAAAAGGCTGATCTTAATTAAGATCAGCCTTTTATGGTTGGTAGTGTTGGTAATCGGGAGATTTACAACATTGCAAAGAACATATCCAAATCTGGAATCAAAACAATTCTAGTTCTTCTGTTGATCGCCATGTTTTCTGGAGAATCATTCTCAACGATTGGCATATAGCTCGCTCTTCCTGCTGCAATCATTTTTTCTGGAGATACATTGTAGTCTTCCTGAAGCTTTCTAACGATGCTAGTTGCTCTTTTTACAGATAAATCCCAGTTATCCTGAAGAACGCCTGTTGAGATAGATCTTGGATCTGTATGACCTTCAATCATCACTTGTAGGCTTGGTTCAGCATTGATCACTTCAGCTAATTTCTGCAATAATGGGTTGGCCTTACTATTGATTCTGTAGCTCCCTGTATTGAATAACAATTTGTCTGAAACGGAAATCATCACTACAGTTTGGTCGATATCAATTTGAACATCATCTTGATCACTATCTTCTGTAGTTTCTGTAATATTTTTTTTCAGGTTATATTCTACAGCCAGGTTTACAGAATCTTCCAGTGTTTTGGCCTTGGCTAATTTTTCTTGATCCACCATTGCCAAAGTTTCATTCATCTTGGTTTTAGAGTTTTTGGACATGATTGTAGAACCTTCAATGCTGTAAAGACTCGCGTTGGTGCTGTTTAATTCGTCATTAACAGACCTTAAAGAGTTGATACGGTTATTATATTCTGCTACTCTTGCTTCAATTATTGCCATCTTTTCCTCTAATTCAGCTTTTTCTTGATTAGTGGCGGCTAGTTCTGTTTGAGTCTTAAAAAGATTACTCTCTAATTCTGTGTATTTCTTTTTGGAAACACATGAAACCATGATGGTGGCTCCTAAAATTCCTGTGATAATAAATGAATTTTTCATTGTTCAGTTTTCTTGATTTTGATTAGTTAGTTCCAAACCTATTGCCATTCCCGAAGGGGAGTAAAGAAAATTGATCCAATTACTACTAAAAATCGGTCTATTTGAGGTGTATGAGTGGATTTTGGACAGATTTTGGATAATTAATTGGGCAAAAAAAAGCCCCGAAATAATCGGGGTTTCATATTTTATTGTGGATTAAGTCCACATATTGGATAGGAATATTCCCTAATAACTGTCTGAGGTTATTGCATATACCTATTAACAACCTTGAATTCATTCATGACTCGGTAGGCAGCTCTAGTAATGTCTGATTGAAAGTTAGGAGATGAAACGTCAAAGTTTGCGGCAGTATATCCTTGCCAAATAGTACTACCTCTTTTACTATCAATGACATAAATGACTAACATACCTTGGTTTTCCTGATATTTTACCTGATTATAAGTTTCATCTTTTTCTTGTTCCTTTTCCTCTTCACCTTCATCATTGATGGTGGTCACACCTCTTCTGTTTAACCAATAATCAAACTCAGGTTGAACATACCCTCTGTACCGAATGGAATCCATGAAGATCTTATAGCTTACCAGCATATCAGGCTTTTCTTCATATTCTCGAAAACCTTGCGACCCCAATCTTGCCCCAATGGTGGCATTTAAAACAGGAGTGATAGAAGTGGTGTCAATTTCATCCGGAACCACAAAAGCAAAGGTTTTATACTTTTTAAATGAGCCTTGATAATTGTAATCATATTCTGTTACATAATCTTTCTGCGAAAAGCAGGAGGCACATAAGATCAAGATAAAGGATAAAATCAGGTAAGAGTTTTTCATGATTTCTTAATTCATTTAATTGATAGAAAGTCTATCAGAAATACAAACAATCCGGTTCTATTGGATTAACCTAATTTCGGTAATGTTGTTTTCAAATACTTGTAATTCAATTATGTATCTACTTAAGTTATTGAAAAAAAATCACAATATCACCCATTGGTTACTGTATTTTGAATATTGTCCCAATGCTTACAATTTGTTTGAGGATTTTTGAAATTAGAGCTGTGAAAAAGTTTGAGTCCATCTGTAATCAAGCCAAAAACTGTATCGTTTGCAAAGAGGAGTTACCCTTTCATCCCAAACCGGTTTTTGCACTTCATCCAAAGAGTAAAATCTTAATTATTGGACAAGCACCTGGTACTAGGGTGCAGGCAACAGGTATTCCTTGGAATGACCCTAGTGGCATCGAATTGAGAAGATGGTTGGATGTAACAGAAGATGAGTTTTACAACGAAAAGATTTTTGGAATCATGCCAATGGGTTTTTGCTACCCTGGAAGAGGAAAACAAGGAGATCTGCCTCCCCGCGTGGAATGCGCTCCTCTTTGGCATCCAAAACTCACTCATCATTTAAAAGAATTAGAGTTGGTATTGTTGATTGGGAAATATGCACAAGCCTATTATTTAGCGAAAGAAAGAAAAGAGAATCTGACCAATACAGTCAAAGCATTTAAGGAATATTTGCCTTATTATTTTCCTTTGGTGCATCCCTCTCCAAGGAATCGATTATGGCAAAAGAAAAATCCTTGGTTTGAGGGAAAAGTTATTCCGGAACTTCAATATCGGGTCAAAAAGATCTTAGAATCTAATGTTGATGAGGTTCTGTAAGTTCGCAACGTTCCTCTTGTAGTTCCACTTCAACGGTATAGTGGCTGAATGGATAGGATTTTAAAACTTCTTTAATGGCAGCTTTAGCTTCCAATACATCTTTCAAGCTCTGAACTTCCTTAATTCGCACATGTGTGGTGAAAACATGATGTGCTCCTTCCAAAGACCATAAATGAGTGTGATGAATGGATTCTACTTGGGGGATTTGACATATTTTCATTTTGATTTCTTCGAGTGAAAGCTCAGCTGGAACAGCTTGTAAAAAAATGTATAAAGTCTCCTTGAGGTTTTTGAAAACGTTCCAAAGGATAAATAGTGAAATACCCAAGGATAAAGCAGGATCAAGCCAAGGAATGTATTTGAAGTAGAGAATGATCCCTGCGATCAGAACGGCTGCCCATCCCAATACATCTTCCAGCAAATGCCAACTGACAACTTTCTCATTTTGTGTAGAACCCGTGCTGACCTTCCAGGCAGCATATCCATTGACAGCCACTCCTAGCAATGCAAATAGGATCATCCCTTTGGCATCAGATACTTCAGGGGAAATTAAGCGGTTTATGGCTTCAGATATTACAAAAAATGACCCTATAATTAGAATGACAGCATTAATTAAGGCACCCAAAAGAGAAAATCGTATGTACCCAAAAGAGAATTGTTCATTAGCTGATTTCTTAGACTTTTTGTCGAGATACCAAGCCAATCCCAGAGAAACAGAATCTCCTAAATCATGGATTGCATCCGATAAAATTGCTACAGAATTAATCCAGATTCCACCAAAGATTTCCAAAATGGTAAAAACTAGGTTGATAAAAAATGCCAGCTTAAGGTTTGAACCGGTGGAATGATGGTGGTGTGAATGCGAGTGTCCCATAAATTAATTCTATAAACACTAAAATACTAAAAGAACAGTGCAAGGCTATTGCATCAAGATGTTGACACCTTTAGGTGTTTTAATTTTAAAATTAAATACCTAGGTTATTAGATTTTTTTTAATCCTTTCATGTATTGCCAATAGAGAAGGAAGACGAACGTCTTATTTTTCTCTTGCGTTAAGCGATTCTGAACTAGTGGATTACCTTGGCGATTTGATGCTGTTAGATTATGATCCAGAAAAAGAGAAATACCTGTTATCCAATGATACCTATAATAAATACTTGGAGGAAGGTGAATTAGGAGAAATATTATGTCACCATCAATTTAACTTGGAGGGAATAGATGCTGTTGATCTTCCTTTTCCTGCAGCAAGTTACTATCCCATGGTAGTCAATAAAAAAGGAGAATTAGTAGTCTCAAAAGATGGAAATCTATCTGATACAGAAGATGACGGAATTTTCCTTTACAAATTAAAACTGGTAAAGAAGTAGCATTAAATACAAGCTTTTAGTCCTTCCTTAAATGGAGTGGGTTTTAGCCCATACCGCTTCTCTATTTTTGAAGAGTCAAAGCAATAATCTTCGGCAGATTGATATTTTAATTCCCGTATTTCCTTCATAATTGACATAAATATCCCTAATACAAAAACCAGCCATGAGGGCATTACCTGAAGTTTAAAATTCATATCAAGCTCTTTGTTTAAAAATTCAGTGATTTCATTTCCAGATGGATAAGAATTATCTGTCGGAAGATGCCAACTTTGATTCCAGGAATCTTCTTGAAGAGCCAAAAATGCGGTAGCCTTTCCTGCATCTGGTATATAAGTAAAGGAATGTTTTTTATCACCAGAATATAACCATTGAGGAGCTTTTCCAGATTTCATTCTTTTGATCACCAATTCATTAAGAAAGCTGTTAGAGGCATTAGGTCCATAGAAGTCGGCAGCTCTAGCTACCAATGCAGTTATTTTTTTTTCTTCCACAGCCTTCCAAAGCATTTCTAATATCTCCTTTCTTACCTGCCCCTTTCTGCTTTTAGGGTTCAAAGGCGTTTCTTCAGTTAGGTTACCGACTTGATCAGGATCATAGGCATACATATTATCGAAGAAAACCAGTTTGGCATTGTTGGAAATACAGGCTTCGATGGTGTTACTCATAATGATTGGCCACTCTTCCTCCCAGATTTTACTACTATATTTTATGCCAGCCAAAAGATAAACCACCTCAGCTCCGGAAACGGCATTGTTTACCGCGAGGCTATCTAATAAATCTCCTGAAGCTAAATCATCAGTTTCATTTTCTTTTTGTGGATTTCTGCTGAATTGACGGACTTGAATTCCATTTAAATTCAGTTCATTGGAAACGATCTGGGCGATATTTCCATTGGCCCCAAGTATGGTGTGTAGCTTCATGGATAGAATATTGAAAATATAGAGTAGAAATTAATCATATTAAAAAGGATTTAGAAGAAAAACCCTTACAGTTTTTAAAAATTAAGATAGTTTAAAGAAAACTTTTAGAATAGGAGGTAAAGGGTCAAATTGAGTTAATTGAACTTAAATAAATGGTATAATTTTTATTTTCAGGTTAATTTTTAATGAAAATAGCGTCATATTTTGATTAAAAATTGAAGTTGAAGGTTGCCAAACAAAAAAAATGGCGGGATAAATAGCTTATTTACCGTGACTGTATAATTCTATTGGCATCTTGATCTTTAAAGGTATTTTTATACAGAAAACCCTATCAAACCAAATATCACTAATACACCATCATTTAAACAGAAGGTAAATTGAAAAGAAGAGATTTTATTCACCTTTCAGGGATGGGCCTTGGCGCTCTAATGACCCCTGGAATGCTGGCCATGGGAAACCCCGTGACGGCGGAAAGACTAATGGAACCTGGAATTGATGTAGCTGCGAAGAAAGTCCTAGCGGATATTGCTCTCAATGCCGCCAAAGCAAAAGGAGCTACTTACACAGATGTGAGAATAGGTAGATACCTAAATCAATTTGTAATCACGCGGGAAAAAAATGTTCAAAATATCACCAATGCAGAATCATTTGGTGTGGGGATACGAGTAATCGCAGAAGGTACTTGGGGATTCTCAGCTACCTCTGATGTAAGTCCAGATGGGATAAAAAAATGTGCTGAAACTGCAGTCGCGATTGCAAAAGCAAATTCAAAGCTTCAAAAAGAACCTGTAGTACTTGCTCCAGTCCAAGGTGCGGGAGAAGTATCTTGGCAAACCCCAATTAAGAAAAATGCTTTTGAAGTCCCTGTGAAGGACAAGATTGACTTATTACTCAGTGCAAACGATGCGGCTGTTCAAAACGGAGCTGCCTTCGTTAATTCTGCTTTGTTCATGGTAAATGAACAAAAGTACTTTGCATCTACTGATGGCTCTTATATAGATCAGGACGTACATAGAATTTGGCCAAACTTTACAGTAACTGCTTTAAACAAAGCAGAAGGTAATTTCAGAAGTCGACAAGCATTAAGTGCACCTATGGGAATGGGCTATGAATATTTAGATGGATTAGCATCTGAAAAAATCCCTGGACCAGCTGGATTGGTGAGCTATAGAAATTCTTATGATTTAATCGAAGATGCAACCGCTGCAGCAAAACAAGCGGTAGAAAAGCTTTCTGCAAAATCAGTTTTACCTGGTAAATACGATTTGGTACTTGATCCTGACCACCTAGGCCTGACCATCCACGAATCTGTAGGTCACCCACTTGAGTTGGATCGAGTATTGGGCTATGAGGCAAATTATGCCGGAACAAGCTTTGCCACACTCGATAAATGGAAGTCAGGAGACTTTAAATATGGCTCTGACAAGGTGAATATTTTCGCAGATAAAACTCAACCTCATTCTTTGGGGTATGTTGCGTATGATGATGAAGGTGTAAAAACTAAGGAATGGGACTTGATTAAAGATGGTGTATTGGTGAATTACCAGGCAATTAGAGATCAAGTAAGTATACTTGGTGAAAATGAATCTCATGGCTGCTGCTATGCAGATAGCTGGGAGTCTGTTCAGTTCCAAAGAATGGCAAATATTTCTTTGAGACCTGGTAAGGAAAAGTTGAGTGTCAATGACATGGTGAAAGACGTGGAAAAAGGAGTCTACATTGTAGGTAGAGGTTCTTATTCTATTGACCAGCAACGTTACAATTTCCAGTTTGGAGGACAATTGTTCTATGAAATCAAAAATGGAGAAATTGTGGGTATGCTAGAAGACGTAGCCTATCAATCGAATACTCAGGAATTTTGGAATTCTTGTTCCCAGATTTGTGACAAGGATGATTATAAGCTATTCGGATCTTTCTTTGACGGAAAAGGTCAACCTTCGCAAGTTTCAGCTGTCTCTCATGGTAGTTCAACTACTCGATTTGACGGTGTCAATGTAATTAACACAGGTAGAAAGATTTAACTTTTAAAATCATCGAAATGGCTATTTTAACAAAAGAAGAAGCAAAACAAATTATAGATAAAGTTCTTTCCTACGCTAAAGCTGATGAAACTGAAGTTAGCATTTCCGGAGGGAGAACGGGTAATATTCGGTATGCCCGAAACACGGTCAATACGAGTGGGGAAACCAATAGTATCAGCCTTAATATCACCTCGGTTTTTGGAAAAAAATCTGGCTCAACCAGCATTAATGAATTGGATGATGAGTCTTTGAAAAAGGCAGTTGCCCGAGCAGAGGAGATTGCTAAACTCGCTCCGGAAAACCCTGAATATATGCCGATGTTAGGTCCACAAACGTACGTGGAAACCAATACATTTAGTGAAGCTACAGATCAAATTGATCCTGACTATAGAGCACAAGTGGCAATAGATAGTATTAAACCATGTGCAGAAAAAAATCTAACTGCAGCAGGATACCTAGAAGACTTTTCGGGCTTTTTTGCTACCGGAAATAATAAAGGTCTTTTTGGGTATAATAAGCGAACTTCAGTTGATTTTACAGTTACGGTAAGAACGGCAGATGGAACTGGATCTGGGTATTCTGGTTCCGATTACAATGACGTGAGCCTTTTAAAATCAGGTCCAGTAACCTCCCTAGCCGTTCAAAAGGCAATGGCCTCCGTAGATGCCCAAGCCATTGAGCCGGGGAAATATACGGTGATTTTGGAACCTAGAGCTGCATCGGATTTATTAGGACGTTTGACATTTGGTTTGGATGCTAGAAGTGCGGATGAAGGAAGAAGCTTCATGTCTAAAAAAGGAGGAGGTACCAGAATTGGTGAGAAAATCTTCGATGAGCGAGTAAATATCTATTCTGACCCTACGCACCCAGATATCCCTGTAGCACCTTGGAGTGGAGATGGTTTGCCGCTTACCAAGACCAACTGGGTAGAAAATGGGGTGGTGAAAAACTTGTTTTATTCCAGATATTGGGCAGAGAAGCAAGGGGTAGAGCCCGTTCCAAGACCACGAGGAGTTATTTTTGAAGGAGGTGATCAATCATTGGCCGATATGATCAAAAGTACTGAGAGAGGAGTATTGGTCACTAGATTCTGGTACATCAGATCTGTAGATCCTCAGACCTTACTATTCACAGGGTTGACCCGGGACGGTACTTTCTATATTGAAAATGGACAGATTAAGTTTCCAGTAAAAAACTTCCGTTTCAACGAGAGCCCAATTATTATGCTTAACAATATTGAAGCGATGGGTAAACCTCAACGAGTGGATGGTAGCATGGTTCCTCCTATGAAAATCAGGGACTTTACCTTTACAAGCTTATCTGATGCTGTTTAAATTCAGATTACAGTGAAATTTGCAGTGGGCGGCATACTTTGATCTATCTGAATCAAGTTCTGCTCACTGCTTGCTTTTTCACTGTATATCGAAAAACTGACCAACTACATGCGCCCTTTCTTTTTCACAAGAATAAAATATAATTCAGGAAACTGGGATACTGATCAAAGGATGCCATCCAATTTGATACATTCTTTGGTAGAGTACACGACCATTCCAGTGGATGAAACCGAAAAGGTGGTGGAGTTGAGCAGCCCTGAACTATTTAAAAGCCCCTTTTGCTACATAAGTGGGCATAAATTGGTGGATTTCTCGGCTCAAGAGCGATCCAATTTTAAAACGTATGTAGAGAATGGAGGATTCGTCTTTGCAGATGATTGCAACCATGATATTGATGGGCTCTTTGCAAAATCCTTCGAAGCAGAAATGGCAGAAATATTTGGCCCAGATGCTTTACAAAAAATCCCAAATGACCACTGGATTTATAATTGCTTCTTCAAATTTGAAGATGGTCCTCCCGCCACCTCTTTCGAACTGAATGGCTGGGGCGATGATTTAGTCCATGACTACCTCAAAGCCATCATGATCAATGGAAGGATAGGAGTCCTTTATAGTAATAAAGATTATGGTTGCGAATGGGACTATGATTTTAGAAACAAGCGCTTCCTCAAAGTTGATAACACCAAATTTGGTGTCAACATAGTGGTCTATGCTTTAACCTAACACGTATTGGAAAATATAGAATTAGCAGAATACAAGGAGTTGGTAGAGAAGATTCCGCTGCTGAAAAAAGAAATTGCTAAAGTGATCGTCGGTCAGGAGGAAATTCTGGATGAGATCATTATTACCTTTCTTGCAGGAGGTCACTGTTTGTTGGAAGGGGTGCCAGGCTTGGCCAAAACCCTAATGGTTAAGACCATTTCTGAAGTATTGGAGCTTCAGTTTAAACGTATTCAGTTTACTCCGGACTTGATGCCCGGGGATATTTTAGGGACTGAAATTTTAGAAGAAGATCATGAAACAGGAAAGAAATTCTTCCAATTTAACCGAGGTCCAATCTTCGCAAATATGGTCTTGGCGGATGAAATCAATAGAACTCCACCCAAGACCCAAGCTGCACTTTTAGAAGCAATGCAGGAGAAAATGGTGACTTATGGAGGGCAAATCCATCCACTTCCAGATCCATTTTTAATTATTGCTACCCAGAACCCGATCGAACAATCAGGAACTTACCCACTTCCCGAGGCGCAGCTGGACAGATTTTTACTTTATATTAAACTCGCTTATCCTTCTGAAAAAGAAGAATTGGAAGTCTTGGAAAAGACGACCGGAACCTATGATGTTAAACCTGAAATGGTATTGTCAGCCACAGAAGTGAAGAAGCTTCAGAAACTGACTCGACAAGTACATATCGACTCGAAATTACTAGAGCACATTAATAAGCTGATCAGGTCTACCAGACCAGATAGTTCTCAAGTTGAGGCAGTTCGGGAATATGTGGAATGGGGGGCAGGTACGCGTGCTGGTCAAGCCTTGATTTTATGTGCTAAAGCGAGAGCAATTATAAAAGGTAGGTTTGCTGTCACTCCGGAAGATATCCGAACCTTAGCCTTCCCGGTTTTAAGACATAGATTATCACTACATTTTAGAGCAGAAGCAGAAAATGTTGCAGCAGATGCAGTGATCACTCAAATTGTAGATTCTCTACCACTACATGCAAGCTAGTAATCTGGAAATTATCAAGCTCAATAACCTGAGGTTGTCTGCTAAGATTATCAGCGAACAACTCAAGCAAGGAATCCACCTTGGAAAACGGGTGGGAGCCGGGTCTGAGTTTGAACAATACAGATATTACGAACCTGGTGACGACCCCAAAAGATTGGACTGGAAATACTTCTCCAGATCTGGCAAATACATGATCAAAGAGTCACAGGCAGAGAGTCATTTACAAATCACTTTGATGCTGGATTTGTCTGGCTCGATGAATTATGAAGAAAATGGTGTGAAGCGGATTGATTATGCCAAAAATATCATTGCAACTATTGCTTATTTAGCCCACCTTCAGGGAGATTCTCTTTCTTATTTTACCTTTCATGAAGGGAACCTTACCCAAAAAGTAGCTCCATCTCCAAAAAGCTTTCAGCGTATTTTATATTGTTTGGAATCTGAAGAGGCGTCTGGATCTTGGCCTATTTCTAAGCAATCCTTTCCTGCATTGAAAAATAAACAGAAGGAATTGATTCTTTTGATCTCTGATTTTTTACAGAAGGATAATGAGTGGGTGGAAATTGTAGAAGAAATGAAACATCCACAAAAAGAGATTGTTTTGTTTCAGCTTTTAGGAAAACAGGAGGTAGAGTTTGATATGAAAGGTAGTTTTGTTTTTATGGATCTTGAAAGTGATCGGGAGATAACCTTGGATGGAGCGGCAGCAAAAAAAGAATATAATCAAGCGATTGATGAGTATTTGAAATCCTTAAAAGAAGCATTTCACCAGCCCAATATCCATTTGATTCAAGAGACCATCGATGAGCCCATGGTGTCAGTCATTTCTAAATTTCTTTCTAAAAGGTCTTTTCACTAATGGAGTTTCTACAACCCATATTACTTTGGGGATTGTTAGGCTTGTCCATCCCAATTGCCATCCATTTATGGAATGGTAAAAAGGGGAAGACCATTTCCTGGGCTGCTATGGCATGGCTTTCTGAGCAAGAAAATCAATCATCCAAATCCATCCGTTTAGACCAATTACTAGTACTGCTCTTACGTTTAATTCTGTTGGCACTATTAGTTTTATTACTTTCAAAATTGATTGTTAAATCCTGGTTACTACCTGATGAAACCAAGACAGTACATTTAGTGGCGCCCGATTCGCAGGTTTTTGAAGAATATAGATTTGAAATAGATAGGGCATTAGACGCTGGAGAGGAAGTGTTTTGGCTGGAACCTGAATTGTCAGATTTGAACTCTGAAATAAACCCCCACTGGCTGATTGAAAGAGGGGTGCAAGAGGCCTTGAATAACTTGGAAGGACCAATTTCTGAGCTCCATATCTACCTGCCTAATTCCCAAAGTTATTTACCTGAAATCCCAATCATTAGCCCTGTGAAGCCCCTTATTCACATTGCAAAATCTGCAAAAATGAGGCAGACATTCACACCAATAAAGGTTGATTCAAGCTATGTGCTTGAACAAAATGAAATAGGGGTATTGGAAGTAGGTAGTACAAATTCCTATAACCAACCCAAGGAAGAGTTGCTCGAAATATCCTATTTCCTAGGAAATCTAGAGGAGGAAGAAAAAAGTACTATTCGGGCAGCAATGAAGTCAATTTCGGAGGTGATGAAAGTCAAGTGTGTCGAAACGGATCAACAAGACCAAGGGAATTTGGTTTTCGATTCCCAAAAGCCTGAGAAATTGGATTCCTCCACATTCTATTTTCTAGTATCCAATCATGGGTATTCAATGGATCAAAATGTGGTTTTGATTCAAGATCAATTGGATTTTGATCATTCTGAGATGGTCAGGAATGGTCAACTTCCCGAATTTATTTTAGTAAACTTTCTTGAGTTTATTGGAGTACAATCATTGCCTGTGGAAGTGACTCATCATCAAACAGAGGCTCGATTTATTGCAAAAGAGATTCCCAAAGAGGATAAAAAGTCTGGCTTTGAGATCATATTAATTGCGATGTTTGTCCTTACCTATGGTGCAGAACGTTATTTCTCCAATCAGAGAGGTATATGAGTAGAATTGAAAAACATATAGACCAAATTCAGCTTCAGCTAAAGCTCAATGCGCTAATCAAGTCTTTGTTTATTGGTTTAGGATCAGGATTGTTGTTTGACGCATTTCAAGATTCATTGGCTATTACTTTTTCTATTTCAATAATTTCATTTGCAATTGGAGCCTATTTCCAAGGACTGTTTAAAGATCAAAAATCCCATGCTTTACAAATCCTTCACGAGCGGTTACCTGCCTTGGAATTTAGTCTTGAGTTATTGGATAAAAAAGAGAAAAATCTAGCGGAAACTCTTCAGTGGGAGCGGATCAATAATCAGGTTCCTGAACATTATCCTTTCATTTATAAGGAAGGGTTAAAAGTGTTTTTTATGTTTTTCCTGATTTGTGCAGGGGTGTTTGCGTTGAGTTTTGTGGACTGGACTTCCTCTTTTAATCAAGAAATGGTGCAACCTGAAATAAGAAATACTTTGGCAATTGAGGAGGCAGCTCCACTTGTGGCATTGTCTGAACTTCATGTGACTATTCGCCCACCTGCATATACAGGGCTGCCAGTTCAAGAGCAAAATACTCTGGAGATTAAGACAATTAAGGGGGCTGAATTAAGTTGGAATGTTGAATTTTCCAATTCAGATCAATTGAAAGTAATGATGGTTAATTCTCAAGGTGAGGAATTGATTTTTACAAAGGAGAATCAAATTTATACTTTAAAGGATGAAGCATTAGGATCAGGGATTTATGCCCTTCGAGGGTACCAAGGCGAAGAAAAAGTATTTGAATCCTCTTTTTTCACGATGGAGGTTTTTGAGGATAAAGTGCCTTTGATTCAGCCTTCTGAAAAAGATGTGTATAAATTTCATTTTCAGAAAGATCCACAGGTAATGAGTTTGGAGGCTAGGGTTTCTGATGATTTCAAAGTGAAGGAGGTTTACTTGGTGGCTACGTTAGCCAGAGGATCTGGAGAGAATGTGAAGTTTCGTGAGAGTAGGATCGATCTGGAGGAAAAGAATTTTAAATCAGCTACGATCAATGCCCAACTGGACTTCAAAGCACTGGAATTTCAACAAGGGGATGAACTGTATTATTATTGGGCTGCAAAGGATAATAAACTGCCTGAATCTAATTTTTCAAGGTCAGACACTTATTTTATTAAGTATGTTGATTCCACTGGATTAGGAGAAACCGAAATGGCTGGAATGGCGATCAATGTGTTGCCTGAATATTTCAGAAGCCAGCGTCAAATTATTATCGATACGGAAAAATTGATTGCTGAACGAAGCACTATGAAGGAGCAAACATTCAATGAAACTTCAAACAATATTGGCTATGATCAAAAATTATTGCGATTACGATATGGTCAATACTTAGGTGAAGAATTTGAGAATTCTGCAGGAGGAGGATCTATGGTGGAAGATGATGGGGATATTTTGGCTGGGTATAGGCATGCTCATGACGAAGAGGGAGAACATGAAATGGCAGTTAATCTTGGGGCTTCCGAAACAGTAGCAGAAGAGAGCCATTCCGAAGAAGAACATACTAGTGAAGATGATTCAGGGTTGGGAGATTTGTTAAGCGCTTACATGCATAATCACGAAGAGGAAGAAACCAATACATTTTATGAGGAATCGACAAAAAGCGCTTTGAAAATGGCCTTGGAGCAAATGTGGGAATCGGAACTCTATTTGAGATTATACGAACCAGAGAAAGCCTTGCCTTTTGAAAAAAAGGCCCTGGAGTATTTGAAATCCGTGCAGCAAAAGTCACGAGTGTATGTGAAGAGAACTGGTTTTGACCCTCCTCCAATCAAAGAGGAGGAGAAAAGGTTGACTGGAGAGCTGGATGATTTAGACCAACAGATAAGAAAGGAGCAGTTGATTCTTCAGGAGAAAATTGGGTCGCTAGCTTCTCAAGTGATCGGATTAATTTCAAAAAATGAATTGAATGATGCGGATCATTTGATCATTACTGAATTTGGGAAATTATGGACAGCCAAAATGCAATATTCTGGTATGGAGGAATGGTCTGTATTATTGGAATTAAAGCAGCTTTCCAGAGGTGAGCTTTCCAGAGAGGGAAAAATTCACTTGTTCGAGTCTATCTATCCTATAGCGGTAAGTGGTGAAAGAAAGTCTTCTTCTTATCTACAGCAGCAAGAGTTGGAGCATGCTTTTTGGAAAAATATCAAATGATGAATTTTAATCCCTCAATTCCCATCGACTGGTTGACCGTTTTTTCTATCCTGACCATCCTGGTTCTTGGGATTCAGTTGTTTTGGATTTATAATTTGAAGGTTTCCAACATTAGGAAGTGGGCAAAGTCTTTTTTGAATATCCTTTTTGGGGTTTGTTTCCTTGCCTATTTATTTCATCCTACTTGGACCTCTACTAAGGCTTCTGAATCAGTTTTAGTATATTCAAAAGATCTTTCTAATGAAAGAATTCGCTTCCTAAAAGATAGCTTGAGGTTAAAACGAGGCTTAACTATTGAAGAGTATGTTGGGAAGGGGAATCCGGTCTATTTGATTGGGCAAGGCTATTCAAGTTTTGAGTTGAATAAGTTGGTTGGAAAGAAAGTGATTTGGATACCAAATGCAAGTTCGATGGTGTTCGAGAATATTCATTGGAGAGGAATTCTTAACCAAGGTGAGATTCAAAAAATAACAGGTGAAATTCATGTGGATGAGCCATCTCTTCTTGAACTCAAAATTCTTGAACAAAGAATCGCTTATGATTCTCTTAGTGCCGGTAACAATATCGTTGAGTTTGATTTTCCAGTTTACATTTCAGGTAGGAATGAGATGGACCTTTATTTAAATGATTCACTTCAGAATAAAATCCGATTTTTTGCTAAAGCTACTAAACCCAAAAGTTATAGCCTTCAGTTCTCTTTTCCAGATCCTGAAGTTCGAGCTTTAAGCCAATTTTTAATTAAAAAAGGAGCAAAAGTAGAAGAGCAGATAAAAGTTTCACGATCTAGTAAAATTGCCTCTGGAGCCCAAGAATTGGACTCATTGAATATTGTGATTAGTGATTTAGATCAACTTAAATCCAGAAATAGGTCTGACGGTAAAAATCCCGGTATTGCAGGGGTTTTGTTGATTAATACTCAAAACCCAGAATTAGATGTCAAAGAGTTGAATGAGCTTTATGAAACAAACTTTGAGATTTCGAGAAATACTACCGAGGAGTATAGAGTTTTGGAATCAGGGATTGAAGTTTTACCCTATTCTTTTGTTCCAAAAAGGGGTCAGAAAACTTTGTTTGATAATTCAATTGCTGTTCAAGATAAGGGGGATTTAAAAATTGGAATCAGTTTAATAAGCCAGACATTTCCTAAATATCTAAGTGGAGATACACTTGCTTATAAGCGGATTTGGGATGAAATTCTTTCTCTTGTCACTCCTAATGAACTAGAAAACTGGAATTATTCAGCACCTGTATTTACCAACCAAGTTGCTGAGATAGTATATAATGGAATCAATTTAGAGGTGAAGTCGACCATGCTCAATCAAGACACTGTTTTTTTTGAACAAGACCTCATCAACCCATTGACTAAAAGAGCACAATTTACTTCTTTGGCTTCAGGCTGGGTTTCATTGTCAGACTCTATGGAAGTATATGTCTATGGCGAAAGTGGCCTCAATTCCGTTCGATCTGAGATGAATCTTGCTATTTTTTTTAGGGAAGGGGATGGGAATCAAATTGATGTGAAATCTGGAGAGCAGAAAAGTGGGGTTTCAAATTGGGTGTTTTTAGCGCTCTTTTTAGTAGTCCTTGGGGCTTTGTGGTTAGAACCTAGGATAAACTATTAATTTTTTTTAAGGTCTGTGTTGCATTGAGCCCAGCAACCTCGTAATGGTTGAAAAACCATCATGAAAGTCTTTATTAAGGTGATATTATTGTTGTTCTTTTTTGGGTTTACGCTCGAAGACAATGGTAATGCATGCGGTTTAGTAGAGCAGTGTTTAATTATTCAAGGAGAACTGAATGAGTTTGAAGATTCGGGAATGTATCATCTTAAGAATTTTCACCGTATAGATCATGCGGTTTTGGATTAGGTGCAAAGAACTATGCCTAATGATGAAATAAGAAAAGAAAAAATCAGCCAAATTTGACTGTCAAAGAAATAGCGTATTGAATTGAACTATACGGAAGAAGAGTTGATCGCCGGTTGCAAACGGAGGTCTGCCAAACATGAAGAGGTATTCTACAAAAAATACTATGGCTATGTCATGGGAATCAGTCTGTCCTATTCTAAGGAGCGGGATTTGGCGTTAGAAATCACCAATGATGCCTTTTTAAAATTTTTTGCTTCCATTAAGAAAGTTGAAAGCTTTAAAACTGTGAAAGCTTGGCTTAGAAGAATTACAGTCAATACTGCCATTGATTATTATAGAAAAAACAAGAAGTTTCAAAGTCATCTTGATTTAGAAATAGACATCCCAAATGAGGCAGAGGCAAATGCTCTTTCGAGTTTGGGGTTTGAGGATATTTTAAAGCTAATAAACCAGTTGCCGGAAGATCAAAAGCTAGTATTCAATCTCTATGAAGTGGAGGGATACAGTCATAAAGAAATTTCGGATAGAATGGGAATAACTGAAGGCTCATCCAGAGTTTATTTGACTCGAGCTAAGGTTAAACTTCGACAATTGGTCCATATACATTTAAGAGAATATGAAGGAAGATAAGTCGGATGAATGGATTGCTTCTTCCCTGAAAAAACATCTGGAGGAGGGGCAATTGCCTTACGAAATCGGGGCTTGGGAGGAATTTCAAAAAGTGAGGAATTCCAGAAAACGTCGTGCTGCCTATTATTGGATGGGGGCTGTAGCAGCATCTCTACTTCTATTAGTTGGAATCAGTCAAGTTTTTCTGGATAGTGATTTTATACCCAACCAAGAACTGGATACATCGGAGATGCTATCAGAACAAACCCTTGAGCAGGAAGAGAATCCTATTCTAGATAATGCTCTTGACACCGGATTACGCGGGGAGGTGGATGAAAGCGTTGAGCCAGAATTATTGGCTAAGTCTATTGAAAAGGTGCAGAGTGAAGCTGTTAACCGAAATGGACTGGAGGAAAAAAGTTCTGTCGAGGAACCAGGCCAGGGAATTGAGGCTGATCCATTTGTAAGCAACGCTGGTAAGAAAGAAAATTTGGTTGCACTTGAAGAAGTGAAGGAATTAGAAGAGAAGGAGATCGAGAATTCTTTAAAATTAAAAGAAGAGGTAAAGAAAAATGCTGAATTGCCATCTTCCTCATCAGGATTGATTGCTGCCCTAGAAAAGCAACCTGAAGCTAAGTCAGTGCGGGAAACAGTTGTTAAAATCAATAAAGCCCAGGAGAATAACTTAGTAGCGAAAGTAGAAGAAGAGGATTTTCCTGAGATTCCAAAAGACCATACGACGGTTTCCTTGGGTATGGGCGTTTCACCTGGCTTTGGAACCCTTCAGCAAGATGATGTGAATACCACTGCTTCAAGCATTGGAGTTGGGATGTTGTTGGATGTGGATTTACCAGGGAAATTGACGATAGGTTCTGGCTTTGGGGTGAATTATATGAACCAACAAAATAAGTCTCAAATGCCCGTGACTATTGCAGGGTATCGTACCTCTCAAGTGGAAAAGCAAAATATTCAGCAAGTTCAATTGGAGTTGCCTGTTTATTTTAAATACCCGATAACTAGAAATAATGCAGTTTCCATCCAAGCAGGTTTTTCTAATCTGTATGCGATTAATCAAAGTGCAGAACAAATGACTACCGTAAATGAACAAGTAGCTGTCAATAACTTATCTGATGCAAATAGTAGTGCATTTGCATTGGCCAGTAAGGCCGTTTCTCAAACAGAAGTATTGCAAACAGAAGATTCTAAATTCTACCCATTTGCCACTCTTAATTTTGGGCTAAATATTAGATTAGTAGAAACAAAAAATGCCAATTATTTAGTGATGCCTTTTTACAATCATCAGTTGAGATCCATTTCAGGATTTGGAACTAATTTTGGTATGTTTGGGGCTAGTCTTAAATTAAATTTCGGAGGTTCAGAAAAGTAAGAGTCCTATTTAATTTCCTGTTTCCTCTAAGGGTTTGAAGAATATCTGTCTTCAAACCTTTTTTTTTATATTTTTTTGTAGAAATTGGTTCGATACAATAGCCCCTGAATTACCTGAGTTGTTTTAACAATCAAAACCTTTTAACAATATGTTTACGAATACAAAAGCATTCGGTGGGTTCTCTGTAGACGATCTTCATGAGGCTAAAATTTTTTATAGGGAGATTTTAGGGGTAGAAGTGGAGAAATTGCCCATGGGGATACTTTGTTTAAAATTCCCTGATGACAATCAAATCATGATTTATCCTAAGACCAATCATCAGCCCGCCAACTTCACAGTATTAAATTTTCCTGTAAAAGATGTGGAAAAAGTAGTGGATGAATTGATTGCAAAAGGTGTTGTATTTGAACAATACCAAGATCCAATTAAAACAGATGAAAAGGGGATCTGCAGAAATTCGGGACCATTAATCGCTTGGTTTAAGGATCCTGCAGGAAATATTTTGTCCATTTTGGAGGACGTATAGTTTTCTACAAAAAAAAATCCCAAAGCCTAAGCTTTGGGATTTGAATGACTGAGATTAACTTTTAATAATTGACATAATTGGTAATCAGTTGTAAATCAATCTTTTTGTCATTGTCAGTGCTTGATGCTAGACCTCTTAAGATTAATGTAATTACCCGGTTACCTTTCAGCTCAATATCAGTAGCAGTGACTAAGGTTTCTCCGGTAGTAGAAGACTTAACTGTCAGGTCGTAAGTCCCAGATTCGATTCCTTCAAAATCACTTGCAGTTCCAAAAGGCAGGTTATTTACAAATGCAGACTCTTGTTCTGAAATTTCTAAAATAACATCTCCGGCGTCAGGTGATAAGTTTACCAATCTAAGTTGGGCTTCCTCAGCAACAGGCTCTTCCCATTCATCTTGAACCAAAATTGCATCGATTTGAGATAGCTGATCCAAAACGAAAATAGAGTAAACACTATCCTCTTTGATGGTGAAATTCTTTTCTAAAATGGAACTCAAGGAATTTACTGAAGTGAATTTGAACGTTCTTTCTCCAATATAGAATGGTCCATAATTAACACCATCTGCATATTTGATTGGGTAGTTGTTTATTTTGTTCTGATTTGCATAGATGTCCATTTCTGGAGCATCAGGAGAACCTTGGTACACCAAAACGTAAGCTGCAGGGGGTACTGGGATTGTTTCATCATCATTAAAGCAGCTGGTTAAAGAAACTGTAGCGCCAATAAGAAAAAGGGCAAGTAATGATCTTAAATGTTTGTTAGACCAATTTTTCACTCTGTTAAGCATAATAGTAGGTTAATTAAATTTTTTTTCACAACTGTGACGTATTCTTTCCCTAAAACGCATCAATCGATGTGTTTTTTTTTACTATTTCTTTGAGTTTTTGAGTTTTATCAATTTATGGTTCTTAATTGATAACTTCATCCAAGATCTAAGCACTATTTTGAAATATGGGCATAGTCCAAGTAATTTGATTATAGAAACCACGGACTTAAAAGTATGATTGATTCTGTGAAAATAAATAGACTGTTTCAGCTATTATGAAACCTGTCATTAGCAAAAATATTAATAGTAGCTTGGTGATATTTTAAGATTAAGACTCCCTAAAATGTCTCTGTTTTAAGGTTAGGAAGGGATTCACCCCAAAAAAAAGGATAAGATGTTGAAAAAACTGGTTTCATATACTATTGTACTATTCACCATATTTAGTTGCAGTAACTCAGAAAATAAGTTTTCCCAGCTACCGAATATTCTTTTTGCAATCATGGATGATGTTACCTATATGCATATGGGTGCTTATGGTAGCGATTGGATCAATACACCTAATTTTGATCGGGTTGCGGCTCAGGGAATTCTCTTTCAAAATGCGTATACCCCTAATGCAAAATGTGGACCTTCCAGGTCTAATATTTTGACTGGTAGGAATTCCTGGCAACTGGAAGAAGCGGTCAATCATTGGGCTTATTTTCCGGTGAAGTTTAAGTCTGTCGCAGAATCTTTGTCTGAAAATGGGTACCATGTTGGCTATACAGGTAAAGGTTGGGCGCCAGGAGTGGCAAAACATGAAGATGGAAGCCCAAGAGATCTATTGGTTCATCGATACAATGATATTAAGTTAACTCCGCCTACACCACATATAAGTAATGTGGATTATGCAGCTAATTTTGAAGCGTTTTTGAAAGATAAGGAGGAGGGAGAACCTTTCTTTTTTTGGTATGGAGGTTTAGAACCACACAGAGGTTATGAATATGGCTCCGGAATAGCGAAGGGAGGAAAGCAACTAAGCCAAGTGAACGATGAAGCCATTTTTTCCTTTTGGCCTAAAGTGGACTCTGTCAGAACAGACCTATTGGATTATGCCTTTGAAATAGAATATTTCGATCAGCAGCTAGGAATAATGCTGGATCAGTTGGAGGCCTCTGGTGAGTTGGAGAATACCTTGATCATTGTTACTTCAGATAATGGCATGGCATTCCCAAGAATCAAGGGGCAGGAATATGAATATTCAAACCACTTACCTTTGGCGATGATGTGGCCTGCAGGAATTAAGGCCACAGGTAGGAAGGTAGAGGACTTGGTAAGCTTTATTGATTTTGCCCCTACATTTTTAGAGTTGGCAGGAATTTCTGAGGAAAATTCAGGAATGGAAGCTATTACAGGGAAAAGTTTAACGGAGATTTTATTTTCAGAACAAGAAGGAAAAGTTACTGATTTTAGGGACCAGGTTTTGATCGGAAAGGAGCGACATGATGTGGGTAGACCAAATGATGAAGGGTATCCTATTCGTGGGATATTCAAAGATGGAATGCTTTACCTGAAAAACTTTAAAACCGATAGATGGCCCGCAGGAAATCCCGAAACTGGATATCTAAATACTGATGGAGGGGCTACCAAAACGGTAGTTTTGAATAGTATTTATTCTCCAGATACATTTCGATTTTGGAATTGGTCATTTGGTAAAAGAAATGAAGAAGAATTGTTTGACATTAAAAGTGATCCAGACTGTATGAGAAATTTGGCTTTGGAGGAAGAATATCAAGAAATTCTCAAGGAGATGCGAATGCTATTGCTTACAGAATTGACCGAACAAGGGGATCCAAGAATGTTTGGAAAAGGTGATGTTTTAGAGAGTTATCATTACGCAGATCAAGATGGAGTGAACTTTTATGAACGATACCTAAATGGAGAGAATGTGAAATATGGTTGGGTAAATCAAACTGATTTCCAAGATTTAGATAAAATTGAAACGTATCAACATTTGAAAAATGGAAGTAATTCCGTGCTATTAAACAAAAAATAAATTTGATTAAACATAACACATGAACCTAAAATCTACTATTCTTTTATCTCTATTTATAGGCCTATCTAGTGTCCTAGTGAGTTGTTCTTCTGATACGAAAGAAGAAATTGAAGAGAACCCATCCAAACCCAATATTGTAATTATCTATATGGATGATTTGGGTTATGGAGATATGGGAGCCTATGGAGCCACAGAGATCAATACGCCAAATATGGATCGGTTGGCCAATGCAGGTTTAAGATTTACCAATGGCTATGCTTCCTCTGCCACCTGTACTCCAAGTCGCTATGCTCTACTTACTGGGACTTATCCATGGAGAAATAAAAATGCCCATATTTTACCAGGTACAGCACCATTGATTATTGATACGGCACAATTGACTTTGCCGAAGTTGTTAAAAGAGCAAGGCTATTACACTGGGATAGTAGGGAAATGGCATTTGGGCTTAGGTGATGGGAATACTAATTGGAATGAACATATTTCTCCAGGGCCAAATGAGGTAGGCTTTGATTATAGTTACATTTTAGCTGCTACTCAGGATCGAGTTCCTACAGTTTATATTCACAATGGGGATGTTGATGGTTTGGACCCTAATGATCCTATTGAGGTGGATTATTCAACCAATTTTGATGGTGAGCCAACTGGGTTGGATAACCCGGAATTATTGACCATGAAATGGCATCACGGGCATAACAATAGCATCGTTAACGGGATTCCAAGAATTGGTTTTATGAAAGGTGGAGCATCTGCTAAATGGAGCGATGTGGATATGGCCGATCACTTTTTGAAGAAAGCTCAGGATTATGTGAAATCCCATAAGGAAGAATCATTTTTCCTATACTATGCATTGCAACAGCCACATGTCCCTAGAACACCCAATCCAAGATTTGTAGGTGCTTCAGGGATGGGACCTCGTGGAGATGTAATTGTTGAAGCAGATTGGGTAATTGGGGAGTTTATTAAAACCTTGGAAGAAGAAGGTCTCTTGGAAAACACATTAATCATATTTTCTAGTGACAATGGCCCTGTATTGAATGATGGGTATTATGATAATGCAGTAGAGATGCTTGGCGATCATACCCCTGCGGGGCCGCTGAGAGGGGGTAAGTACAGTTTGTTTGAAGCTGGAACTAGAGTTCCGTTTTTTACTTATTGGAAAGGCACTATTCAATCAGGTGTTTCTGATGCGTTAGTTTCTCAAATTGACTTGATGACTTCTTTGGGACGCTTAGCAGGTAGTACAAAAAAAGGGGAGGATAGTGAAAATTTCCTGAATACTTTTCTTGGAAAATCAGATCAAGGAAGAAATGAATTGATATTGGAAGCAACAAGTAGGCTAGCGATTAGAAAAGGAGATTATGTGATGATTCCTCCTCACAAAGGAGCTCCAAAAATTGAGACTGTAAATATAGAGGTAGGAAATGATCCTAATATTCAATTGTATGACTTGAAATCTGACATAGGACAACAACAAAATATTGCAGAGCAGCAACCGGCTATTGTTTCTGAAATGATTCAGGATTATCAAAGAATTACTGGGAAGGAAGTGGATTTAAAGATGAAGTAACTATTTGATACCTACTTGAGAAGGATTTAAATTGGATGAAAGTCCTTTTAAATCCTTTTTTTGTTTGAATACCTAGAGGAATTATTTTACTTCTAAATTGATTGTTGATAGGTAGACTAATGGGAGATGAAAAGCTTATGAAAAATAACCAAGGCTTGCTTGAAGGAAGCATTTTTAAATCTTTAACCACGCTAGCCTGGCCGATTATCATGGCCAACATTCTTCAAACTGCTTATCAATTAATAGATACTTTTTGGCTTGGAAGATTAGGCGCTAATGCCGTTGCAGCTGTGAGTATCAGTTTCCCGATATTGTTTTTAGTCTTGTCCTTAGGTGCTGGATTGACCTTGGCAGGAACGGTCATTGTTTCTCAGTACAAGGGAGCTTCCAATCAAAAAATGATTGATTTTTCTGCTGGACAAACAGTGGCTTTGGTATTGCTAGTTTCCACCTTCTTAGCAGTGGTTGGGTTTCTTTCAGCGAGACCTTTGATGGTACTGATAGGAGCTGGGCCTGAAATCCTAGAAGACTCAGTTTCTTATTTTCAAGTGTCTTCTTGGGGCTTTGTGTTCCTTTTTATGTTTTTTGTTTTTCAATCCTTGATGCGGGGAATCGGGAATGTAATGCTTCCTATGTATATCGTTTTGGGGACTGTTTTTCTAAACCTAGTGTTAGATCCCCTTTTTATTTTTGGTTATGGGTCCATCCCAGGTTATGGCGTAGCAGGGGCAGCTGTAGCAAGTGTCATTACTCAGGGTATTTCCGCTGTGGTAGGTTTGATAATTCTATTTGGAGGTAAACGTGGAATTAGAATTAAGCTTAAAGAAATGATTCCCCAATGGGAATGGGTAAAACGGTTATTTTCCTTAGGTATCCCCGCAAGTTTAGAGCAGTCCTCCAGAGCTGGTGCGATGACTGTGATGGTGATGTTGGTTACAAGCTTTGGAAGTAATGTAGTGGCTGCCTATGGAATTGGAGCTAGAATATTAAGCTTAGTCATCGTCCCTGCTCTAGGGTTTGCGATCGCTACTACCACCCTTGTTGGTCAAAATATAGGAGCCGCGAAAATCAAACGTGCTGAAAAAATAGGGGACCTAAGCAGTAAAATTGCATTCTTTGGTTTGACTGGTGTTGGGCTGATATTATTTCTTCTTGCAGAGCCATTGACTCGGTTTTTTGTTCCTAATGATCCACAAGTAATTCGAGAAGGTTCTAAGTTTATTAAGATAATGGCGCCGAGTTTTGGTTTGTTGGGAGTTCAACAAGTATTAAATGGATTGTTTAATGGAGCGCGCTTTACACAGGCCTCTATGTTGATTTCAGTTTTTAATATGTGGATTGTGCGGTTTCCGCTGGCCTTTATCCTTTCCTACCAGACAGACTTAGGTTTTGAAGGGATATGGTGGGCTTTCCCAATTTCCAATCTATTTGCAGCTATAGTGGCTTTTATCTATTATAAATCGGGTCATTGGAAAGTCAGGACCCTTAGAAAACGGCACTTATGGCTTCAACAAGGAATAAATTAAGGGCTTTTTTTTAATCTCGTTCCCAGAAGAAAGGAGGTTCAATTCCTAATGCTCTCAGATAGACATACCCTTGCCCTCTATGTTGAACATGGTTTTTTGTATTGTGGAGCCAATTGAGCTTTAAGAAAAGTTAAATGAACTAATCGATGATATAAAGAGAATTCGAGAAATCTAATATTCTTCGTAATCCTGATTTTGTTGGGATTTTGCTCTTTATTCTTCCTTTTATTTCTTAATTCTTTTGATTTTGGAATAAAATACAAGTAATAAATTTTAATTTGTACTTAAGATTTTGGGATAGGGTATTCTGATTACTCTTAGCGATTTTTGAAAATTAGACGATGATTTTTTCTCATCTCTAAATTTTTCTTTGGCATCAATCAAGATTTCTACTCAAATTCTACCCTTTTAGGGAGAAAAATCACTTTAAACAAACATCATTTTTACTATGTCAACACTGAAACTCAAGCTCAAAGGAAATGACCATTTACCTTTTATTAAAGGGGAGGATAATGGTTTTGAATATTATGGTTTGGATCAGGCATTTACAGTTTTAAGCCCTACCCGTGGCGATGTAGAGGAGCAAACAATCGAAATAGATGATGACCATATTATTGAATTTGAATTTGACGATGATAGCGTTTGGCTAGGAGACAAGGAAACTCTTCGTGATATTTTTCCAGAGCGTTTCAAACGTTCTGCTGGCGAAGATGAACTTTTTTTGCCCGATGAAATTGCTACAGAAGAAACGGATAGAGGGATCTTCAAAAAAGTGGGTATCAAACTATTGAAGATTTTTGTCAAGAAAAAGGTGATCCGACCAAAAATGAGGGAGTTGGCGATCAATCTGGAAAACAAACAGCTGGCATTTCGGGGAAACGATTTTGAAAAAGTAAAGTATGGTATTTTATGCCATTGTTTGCCGGATTTTGAATTAGAGGAAGTCAAAGCGCTGGACTCTTCCAAAAGACATTTGTTGTTTTTGCATGGTACCGGTTCATCTACCAAGAGTTCTTTTGGAGATTTGAAAGATTCTGAAGATTGGAAGAATTACACCAGTGAATATGGGCTTGACCAAATTCTGGCTTTTCAGCATAGAACCTTGTCTAGCAGTCCTCTTGAGAATGTTTTGGATTTAGTCAGTCAGCTCCCAGATGAGATCGAATTAGATTTGATCAGTCAATCTCGTGGAGGTTTGGTGTCAGATGTTTTTGCAAGGTTTTGTACCGATCCAAGGGGGTTTGATACAGCAGAGTTGGAGGTTCTTGTTGACCATGATCGAGACCGTGATGTAGAGGTAATCAAGGAACTTAAATCTTTGATGGAGTCTAAAAAAATCACTATTCATAAGGTGGTTCGTGTGGCCAGTCCGGCGAATGGAACGACCCTAGCTTCCAAACGATTGAATATATTTTTAAATGTAACCTTCAATTTGATCGGGTTGGCAACTGGGCAAGCTGGAAATCCAATTTTCATCACTTTTAAAGAGATGATTATGGAGGCTGTGGCTTGTAAAGACGATGTGGATGTGCTTCCTGGGTTGGAAGCTATGAACCCCAAATCTCCATTTATCAAGGCTTTAAATTATCAAGGATCACAGATAGTGATCCAATCTCCTTTGTATGTGGTAGGGGGTAGTAGTGAGTTGAGTTTACGATTTAAAAGTCTGGTGGTCTTAGTTGGTAAGTTCTTCTTTTTGGATAAAAACGACTTGGTAGTGGATACCGAAAGTATGAAGTGGGGTGCAGTGAGAAAAGAAGGGAATGTTTCAGTTTTTATAGAAAAAAGCGGTTTGATAGACCACTTTAAATACTTTTCTTCTCCCAGGACTTTGAAAGCAGTGGTGGATGCATTAGACGCTTTGATGGACCAAGAGCCAGAAGGCTTTGTGACCTTTGCGAAAGCCAGTGGTAAAGAAAGAGGAGTGTTTGGTATAGAGGGTGGAGATTACAAACGAGAAAAAATTTCAGGTAAAAAACCAATTGTCATTCTTTTACCGGGAATAATGGGCTCCAACCTGAAGGATGAGAAAAAGCTTTGGATTAATTATTTCCGTTTTTTGAAAGGCGACTTATCCAAATTAAGTTATACAGACAGCGGTAAACAGCCTATTCAAGCGGACTCTTTAATATCCACCTCTTACGAGGCCTTAGGGAAAAATCTAGAAAAAAGCTATGAGGTGTTCACGTTTCAGTTTGATTGGAGAATACCTTTAAAAGCCAGTGCTGAAAAGTTAAATGCAAAGATTTCAGAATTATTAAAGTTTAATCAGCCCATCAAGATAGTAGCGCATAGTATGGGTGGAGTTTTGGTAAGGGATTTCATTTTATATCATCCCGAAACCTGGCAAGTATTGAATAAGTCCATTGGGTTCAAAGCGGTCTTTTTAGGTTCTCCTTTGGGAGGATCTTATCGAATTCCTTATGTGCTTTTTGGAAAAGACAGTTTGATCCGATTGTTGGGTAAAATTGATATAAAAAATAATACGAAAGACCTATTATCTGTTTTTTGTGATTTCCCCGGAATACTCAATCTGTTGCCGATCAATAAAAATGGGAATCATGACTTTTCAAGCAGGAGTTTTTGGGAAAAATTGAGAGCTGCATCTGGTGATAGCTCTTGGCCAATTCCATCCAAAACTGTATTGGATGAATTTGCTATTCACCAAAACAAGGTTATGGCAGAGGCTGACTCAATAGACTATAGCAATATTACCTACATAGCTGGACAAAGCAGTAAAAAGAACTTTACTGTTTCTAATCTGGAAATTGAAGATGGAGAATTGGTCTTTTATGCCACTAATGCAGGGGATGAAAGCGTTACATGGAAATCTGGAATCCCTGATGGAATTAGAAAGGCGGGACAATATTATTACTGTAATGTAACCCATGGAGGGCTTTCGAAGGATAGTAAGTTATTCTCGGCTATTGAAGACCTACTGATTTATGGATCTACCTCCAAATTACAAAATAGTCTTCCGATCGTGAGAGGTGAAGAGCAAGAGTTTGCACCTAAAGAGACAGAGGTATTTGATATCAGTGAAGAGAATGTTGTCAACAGCATACTTGGAGTAGATAAGGAAGAGGAAAAATGGAGTGTAGAAGCTCCAATTAGAGTATGTGTAAGCCATGGAGATTTAAAATATGCAGACTACCCAGTTTTAGCAGGACATTTTGAATATGATTCAATTTTGACTACAGAAAAAGCGATTGATTATCAATTGAATGGTGAGTTGAGCAGGTTGTTAAGACTCGGTTTATATCCAGGGCCAATTGGTTCAAATCAAATCGTTTTAGCTGATAAGGATGCGGAGACAAAATTTAAAGGTGGCGTCATAGTTGGTTTGGGGGTCCCTGGCGAATTATCGGGATTTCAGTTGATGGTATCCATAGAAAAAGGAGTTTCCAGGTATCTGACCATAAAAAATGCCCCTGAGGAAGAGATTTCAGATGAGACAATAGGTATTTCCGTCATAGCGATAGCAAATATGTATGGAGGATTGTCTACAGAGAGTTCAATTAGAGCGATAGTTCAAGGTGTTCAACGAGCTAATAGAAATATTAGAAATTATTATGAGTCGAAAATAAAAGTAATTGAAGAAGTAGAATTCATAGAGATTTTCCATGACAAAGCTTTGTCCATATTGAAATCCGTTCAACAATTGCAAAGCAGCGATAGCAGAGACTTTAACATTGTATTCAAGGGAAAAGGGTTGAAGTCAAAACTGGGTAAGAGATGGAGAATTCCATATGATAATTCTTCGGATTGGTGGACAAGAATTACCGTAAGGGAAGAGCAAAAAGGGTCTGCTGAAATTCTCAAGATTGCTGTGGCGACGAGTGGGGCCAGTGAAAAGGTGGAAGAGGTTGAATCCAATAACAAGACCTTGGAGATTTTGCTGAAGGACATGACCTTAAACAATCAATATTCTCCGGAGATTGCTAAAACTATGTTTGAGTTGTTGGTTCCTTTTAGTTTTAAAGAGGAATTGAAAAGGCAAAATAATATCTCTTGGGTGTTGGATATTGCTTCAGCGGAATATCCTTGGGAGATGATCCAAGAAGATGTGAATGCTGTTCCTCTTTGCATCCATACAGGGATGGTAAGGCAACTGTCAACCGGGAATTTCAGGGAGAAGACGTCTAGGGTGAAAAATAAAACTGCGGTGGTAATCGGTGATCCTCAGCTGGATCAGTTCATGTCGCAATTACCGGGAGCAAAGAGAGAGGCGGAAATGGTTTCTAGCTTACTGAAAGATGCAGGATACACCACTCAAAGTCTCATCAATACAAATGCTTCAGAGATTTTTTTAAAGCTCTTCTCCAAAAATCATAAAATAATTCATTTGGCGGGGCATGGTGTTTTTAATTATGGTAGCAAAAAAGCAACAGGAATGGTCATTGGAAATGACACATTCTTGACCCCAGGACAGATTGCAGGAATGAGTGAAACTGCAGAGATGGTTTTTGTGAATTGTTGTTACTTGGGGCAAATGAATCAAGAGTCTGAGAAGGAAAGTCAACAGCGAAATAAGTTTGCGGCAAATATTGGAACTCAATTAATCAATAATGGGGCAAGGGCAGTAGTGGTAGCTGGTTGGGCAGTGGATGATTCGGCTGCTTTGGAATTTGCGAGGCAGTTTTATAAATGCATGTTTTCCGGTGTAGGGTTTGGAGAAGCCGTAAAAAGGTCTAGAAAAAGGATTTATGAGGAATTTGGAAGAAGAACGAATACCTGGGGGGCATTCCAGTGTTATGGTGATCCATTTTATAATCTCTCTAATGGAGCTAGAGATAGCTCTGGCAGTTCAGGAGTGGTGATAGAAGAAGAGGTGGAAATTGAGTTGCAAAACCTATTACATCAATTGGAGGCCAATCAAAACGACCATGAATATGTGCTCGGTAGGGTGAACAAATTGGTAGAAGCAACAGAAAAAATAGGGCTGGAAAATGATAGGATTGTAGAGCTTACAGCGGCGTTATATAATGGACTGAATAATTATGCGAATTCCATAGCATGCTATAAAAAGCTTCTTTCCTCTAATAAGGCTAGCTATTCCATGAAGTCTCTTGAGCAATATGGCAATGTAAGAGCTAAGTTTGCGGTTAAGAATTTCTTGGAAGAATCGATCAGTGGACCAGATACGATTAAGGAAATAGATGTAGTGATTGCTGATTTTGATAACCTACTCAAATTTGGTCAAACGAGAGAGCGATTAAGTTTGATGGGAAGTACTTACAAAAGAAAGATGTTTGTACAGCAAAAAATGGGAGCCAAAGAAAGTATTAAATCTCTAAAAGAATCTATCTCTTATTATGAAAAAGCTGCTAGTAGCAGTGATTTCAAAGATCCTTACCCTTTAACAAACTGGCTTTCTTTATTAAGGTTGGCAATGCTTATGGAAGGAAAATCAAGCATTACAACTATTCCACTGGATGCGAGAAAAGCATTGGATGAATTGAAAAATAGGTGTGAAAAGAAACTGGAAGAAGAAAAGGATTACTGGACATTTGCAAATCTGGCTACTATTCAATTAACCCAGCTAATTCTCGGAACTTCTAAGGTAAATCTAAATGAGGTTAAAAAGTCTTACAATGAAGTTTGGAAAATGGCGGGAAATAAAGGCCAGAAAAATGCAGAGATCGAACACTTGGAAATTCTAAGTTTGATTATTTCGAAAATTAAAAAGACCGATTCAAAAGAATTAGGAAAGGATATTGGTCAGTTAATGGAGTATTTGAAAGCTAGTATATAGGAAATTACTAGATGTATAATAAAAAAGCCCTGCAGTTTAAAATGCAAGGCTTTTTTTTTTTAAGTAGAGGGTGGGGGATTGGCTTCGCCTTTCCCTAGTTGGGGGAAAGATGCAAACCAAGCCTACTCAGTTCGTTCGTTTTGGTCTTTTTATTTCATAGCCACTCAAGCAAGCTTGGTAGTTAAAAACAAAAAGCCCTTCCGCTATGCGAAAAGGCTTGCTTTGCAGAGGGTGGGGGATTCGAACCCCCGGTACGGTTTGACCCGTACGACAGTTTAGCAAACTGCTGGTTTAAGCCACTCACCCAACCCTCTATTATGTGTTTCCAAAATAATATTCTGGAATTAAGTTTAGCAAGCTGCTGTCCCGATAACTATCGTGGATAAGCCACTCACCCAACCCTCTATTATGTATTTCCAAAATAATATTCTGGAGTTAAGTTTAGCAAGCTGCTGTCCCGATAACTATCGTGGATAAGCCACTCACCCAACCCTCTATTATGTGTTTCCAAAATAATATTCTGGAATTAAGTTTAGCAAACTGCTGTCCCGATAACTATCGTGGATAAGCTACTCACCCAACCCTCTATTTTGACTTTAGGAGAATAGGAAATTATTCAAATAAACCTCCTTGTTTCCTTAAGGCGTTGCAAATATAAATCAATTGATAAGATTATAACAAGCTTCAGAGGCATAGAAATCATTTCTATTTTACTTTTTTGTTAAAATACTGGTAATCAAAAGAAATAATTTACATGTTCGTAATTCCTTTTTGGTAAAAATACCCAGTACTGGGTATTTCTATTGAATTTCGCTTTTATAAATTTGTGATCAATCCTCTTTTAAAAACTATGTTAATACAAACTAGCAACGGAAATTTTTTGATAGAAAGAAATAATTTGAAATCAGATTCTGTGAAAATTAAAACTAACTCAAAAGAAGAACTCCAGCGATTTTTTGGCTCTAATCAGATTATTTTTACTTCGAACTCAGATTATCCATACCATATTTTTGCTTGTAAACAAGAATTTGCGAATGCATTGATTCTGATGGTAAAAGAGATAGAATATTCTGAATTTATCAACCATGAGCTGATTAATCGATAATCTCAAAAAAACTTGAAATTTTTTTTAGAAATGCTTTTCAGGGATGAAAAGCATTTTTCGTTTAATCACTTACTTTTTTCTGTCTTATAAAAATATTAATTCGAATAACCGATTTTTATAGTATAAAATTCTTTAAAAGCATCTTTTTTTAATTGATAATTTTTATCAATCTTTAAGTTCAAAGAATCAAGAAGTTGTCACCTAGTACTTCTTTAATGCTGTGATTAGTGCTGAAAAAATAGAAAATCTTATTCCGGAGGTTTTAATGGATTCTAATCATTTTTTTCTCATCCTGATGGATGTGGAAGGAAATCTATTGGACTCTAATAAAATCTTTAAAGAGACTGTTGAGGGAGTAGAAACTGCTTCCTTGTCTTCGTATTTGTCTGAAAGCTCTTGTAGTGATTTTGCAAATACTTTAGATGAGTTATTGTCTTGCCCAAAGCAAAAGCAGCACTTACTATTAGAATTAAAAGGATATCGAGGTAATTCTAAGGTTTGGATTGAGTTTTCAGTCATTACCAATCTTGATATGGATTTATTAGGTGTGGTTGGGATAGGAATAGATTTTCAGTTTCTAAAGCAAGAAATACCATTAGAAAATCTTAGTGATCTTCTGGGTTTATCAAGTATCCTATTAGACAAGGATTTCTGTGTAATTGAAGTGGAGGATGTAGTCAGAAATTGGCTTGGGATTGAGTTCGAGGATTTTTCTGGCAAAAGGATATTTGAATCTGAGCTTGGTTTGGAGATAGTAAATAATACCTCGTGGAAGAGCTTTTTGGTGGGTGATGAAAGTTCTCAATTTCTGCACCTAATAGATTCCAGACGGGGTCATGAATTTACGGGCTTATTGGTCCGATATAAAAAAGGATATCAACTTTTTTTACTTCCAAAAATGAAAGAATCATTTTCTCTTCAGACTACAAAACCATTTAGTGAAACTCAATTAACAGCAATTCCAGGGTCTGTTTGGGTAGTGGATTCAGATATGAAATTAATCCAGCAAAATAATGCGGGGAAAGTACTTTCAGAATCATGGTCTGGGTCGAAGCTTTTAGAGGGGGCAAAGCTCCAATTTACTTCCAGTTCCTCTAGATTTTCCCAATTAAAGGAAAATGTGAGAAAATGTCTTTTGAAAGGAATTTCCTCAGAAATAGAATTGAACCTCAAATTAAAAGAGGGTGAATTTGGTTTTTGGAAAGTAATAGTAAAGCCTGTTTTGAGTCCTAATGGGGATCGAATTGCAGCTTTGATACAAGCGATAGACATTTCTGCTTGGGGAAATAAACTAGTGGAGATCCAAAATGAAAATAAAATGCTTAAAGAGCTGGCATTAAAACCTTCTCATGTATTGCGTTCTCCATTGTCATCTATGTTGGGACTTTTGGACCTGATCGATCCTCATCAATTGGACATAGAGAATCAAAAATATTTTTCATACCTCAAACCATTGGCGAAAGAATTGGATGATGTTATCAGAACTAACGCCAAAAAGATGAGTGTGTTTGATTAATAAAGCCCAATTATGTTCATTTCGCTCAGTTTGCCAGGGATATAAACTTCTCCAAAATTTATCTCTTCTCCAGAAATAATGATCTCATTATTTGTCCTGAAAACGACCCCTTCTGTTTGGGAAAGAATAGAAGGACTTCCTAGATAAACCCTTCTTTTTCTTCCACTGAAAAACTCAGTATTACTAAAATCTGAAAACAACCAGATAAAAGATTGGCTAGCAATTCCCTTATTTTCATAGCCTAAAAGAGCAATTACTTTTCCATCTGGACTTAAATCTGCTCCAGTTATTAATCCTTGGGTATCGAATTCCTCTGTAGGTGATACTTCTTGCTTTGTTATTTCATCCTTTATCACGTAGTGCCTAGTTTTTCCATCCCCTCGGTTTTTGGTAAATAGATGAAGTTGGTTGTTCAGGAAAAAGAAACTTTCACAATCAAAGTTATTGCTCTCCATTGGCCCGGAAAAATTCACCTGATCAGCAAATGAAAACTCTATTATTTCTGCCACTAAACTATTGGAATGAAGGAGTTCGTCTTTTGAGACTCTAAGAATACTTAAGTTTTTTCTACTTCCGATGTTGTTCCCAAAGTCTCCAATATAGACATGAGACTCACTTTGGGCTAAATCCTCCCAATCTTCATTGAAGGCATTATCTATAGTTATTTCTCGTATTAGTTGACCGTCTTCTGGATTGAACTCTTGAATTTTGGGGTCATTGTCTTTATCATTTATGGAAAATAATCTTCCATTGATGAGTGCTAACCCAGAACTTTCGTTGAGGGACGTTCCTAATTCAGCTTGAATCCAGGGTAAAAGGTTGATTGGTTTATGGTCCAAGTCCAGATTTACTTTCTCCTGAATTAGTTCAAAGTCAATTTTTTGAAAAGTACTAAGTGCATTTTCATTTTGTTTCTGGATAATTTTTGCCAGGTGATGAAAAGAGGTCGATTGGCTGATTACCTTAAAACTGGATGATGGATTATTCGATGTAAGTTCTAGGGTAGTTTTTATGCCTGATTTGATGTATTTGTAATAGACCTCCTTATTCTTATTGAGTTGGATTGAGGGATGCGAAATAAACTTAGGAGCGGGTGAGTCAGGACTTTGTGAGAGGGTCAATAAACCATAATCGGTGTCTACGGGAAATCTCCATGATTGCTTTTCTTGATTGAGGTTTAGTTGCCCCTCAGCTTTTAAAGGTAAAAAATCCGAAAAATCTGGACTGACAGATATCGAATGAAAAGTATAATTCCCCAATGGTAGTTCGATTGAAAAAGACTTTTCAATAGTGTTGGGGTTCAGCTCTAATTGAAAGGTTTGGTTGGTTTCATTGGTGAAGTTGACTATCATGGAATTAGTCAACACATGTGTCCAATTTGTTCCATTATCGTTGGAAAGTGGGAAGTTTCCCAAATCTATTCCTGTAACCGTAAGTATTCCATTACCAGGCCTTGGTTTTTCATCTTCTTTACATGAAAACAAAAAAGAGAATGCCAAAAGGATAAAAAGAAACTTCTTCATTATTGAGCCCAAATGAGGGATTACTAAGTTGGATTAAAGCTAATTAAGAATTTAATCTATCCAAAGTAGACTGCTATCCCCGTAACTCAAGAATCTATAACCAGAATTTAATGCTTCCTCATAAATTTCTCTCCATCGATTACCAAGAATAGACGCTATTAAAAGAATCAAGGTAGATCCAGGTTGGTGGAAATTGGTAATCAACCCATTAACAACTTGAAATTGGTAACCTGGGAAGATGAAAATTTCCGTTGAACCCACTAACGTATCAATTCCTTTTGCTTCCATATGACTTAGAATAGCTTGAAAGGAATCTTTGTAATGAGGATGAACGGAGGATTCTGTATATGGATAAAGTTTAGGAATGTTGAATTCCTCTCCATCATTTCTCAATAGCTTCACACCGTACCAATACAGACTTTCCAAGGTTCTGACGGAGGTGGTGCCTACCGCTACAATCTTTCCCTGATGTTGGAGCAGATTTCTGATGGTGTCAATAGCTACATGGATCTGTTCGCTATGCATGGGGTGCTCAATGACATTTTTCGACTTGATGGGTTGAAAAGTCCCCGCACTGACATGCAATGTTACTTCCTCCGTTTTCACTCCTTTTTTTCGGAGTTTTTCTAAAACTTCATTTGTAAAGTGAAGTCCAGCGGTTGGGGCAGCCACTGCACCCTCTTTTTGGGAATAGACTGTTTGGTATCTATCACGATCTTCGGCTACTGGCTTTCGATTTAAATAGGGCGGTAATGGGACTTCTCCACTGGCTTCCACCACATCGACAAACGCAATCTGTTCTTGATCCCATGAAAACTCAACCTCTCTACGATCCCTATTGATTAATTTGGCAGAAAGGATTATTTCTTGATTTTGATAAATGATCCTTCCCTGAAGGATTTCTCCATCTTTCCATTTTTTTAAATTTCCGATCATGGTCTCCCAAATCACTGGATGCTTCGCAAGCATAATTTCAGGGATGACGGTAGTAGGGGCGATGGGTTGAAGTAGGAAAATTTCAATTCGGGCACCTGTTTCTCGTTGAAAAATAAGGCGTGCAGGAATGACTTTGGTATTGTTATAAACCAAAAGACTATCCTCCGGCAATAAATTGGGGATGTCCGAAAATCGCTGATGTGTAATTACCTGATTTTTGAAATGGAGGAGTTTGGAAGAATCCCTTTTTTCGAGCGGAAACCTAGCAATTCTCTCTTCTGGTAATGTATATTCGTATTCCTTTAAATCAATCTGGGGGATATTCATGTACTTTTTCCTAATTCGCTGGCAAATATAGCCCTTGTAAACAAAATTACCGATTGGCTTACTGATTAAACTATGCAGACTATTCCAACCATCCGATTTGAATTCATTAAAAGGAATCTAATTTTTCGATTCGATGCTGGAACCTCAAGAGGGGTTTTGAAAACGAAAGAAGTGTTTTGGATTAAGGCCTTTCGCGAAAGTGAACCTGAGTTGATCGGATGGGGAGAAGCGGCTCCATTGGTGAAATTAAGTCCAGATGACAGGCCTGATTTTGAGCAGGTATTGAAAAAAACGCTCCGGTATTTGGAAAAGGAATCCTGGTCCATGGAGGAAGCCTCAATTTTGGTAAAGGTAGCCAATTTGATCCCATTTGAATTACCGAGTATTCGATTTGGAGTGGAAACAGCATTGTTGGATTTGTTGAATGGCGGTAATCAAAAGATTGTTTCGAATCCATTTTATGAGAAAGGGCTTCCAATTCCTATTAATGGGCTCATTTGGATGGGAAGTGCTGAATTCATGAAACAGCAAATTGATGAAAAGTTGGCCCAGGGGTTTCACTGCATCAAAATGAAAATCGGAGCCATTGATTTTGAAAAAGAGCTTGAGTTATTACACTATATCCGCAGCAATTATTCCGATTCAGAAATCACGTTGAGAGTGGATGCGAATGGAGCATTTGCACCCGAAGAAGCACTATCTAAACTGACTGCTTTACATCAATTGGATTTGCATAGCATCGAACAGCCGATTCGGTCCGGGCAGGGTGAAGAAATGAAGAAGCTATGCATGGCCTCTGAATTACCGATCGCTTTGGATGAGGAACTCATAGGAGTCAAGGATAAAGCCGGGTTATTGGATCAGATCAATCCTCCTTATATTATTTTGAAGCCAAGTTTATTGGGAGGTATTAAAGAAACCAGAGCTTGGATCAGCGAAGCCGAAAAACGTGGGATTGGCTGGTGGATGACTTCCGCTTTGGAAAGCAATATAGGCTTAAACGCCATTAGTCAGTTGACAAGTCAATATCAGCCATCCATTCCACAGGGGTTGGGTACCGGGAAGTTGTTTCACAATAATTTGAATTCTCCGCTAACTGTTCGTGAGGGGAATATTTATTACGATGTCAAAGTTCCTTGGGAAATACCCTCTTAATCTGGTAATTGAAATAAGTAAACTGGTTTATGGACTTTAACTTTCCAGTTTGTCAAGGCTAAAGTCCCATTTTCTTCATTTCTTTCGAATACCACTACATCATTGCTAGCCTGATGTGCAGCTAATAGGTATTTTCCGTCATTAGTGAGGTTGAAATTTCTCGGCATGAGTCCCCCGGAGCTACTATTTTGGATTCTTGAGAATGTTCCATCTTGAGCTTTTTTAAATACAGAGATAGTGTTGGCATCCCCCCTGTTGGAAACATAAATATTTTCACCATCGGGAGATATTTTCACTTCAGCTGCACCCACTGCTCCTTTGAAATTTTCATCCAGTAAATTGAGTCTTTGTTTTGGAGTGAAGGTGTCATTGTTGAACCCAATTATTTCTAGGGTGGCAGACATCTCTTGAACTAAGAAGATGGTATCACCACCTTTTGAAAAAACTAAATGTCTTGGTCCATCTCCTGCGGAAAGACTCAATTCATTGACCAGAGACAAAGGCTCTTCATCCTCCGGGCTTACCTTGTAATTGTATAGTTTATTGGTTCCAAGGTCTGCCACCAATAGCCTGGACCCATCAGGGCTGAAAACTGTACTATGAACATGGGGGCCTTCTTGCCTATCAGGATTTGTACCTTTTCCATGATGCTGAATGGTTTGCTGATGTATCAGCTTCCCTTCCGGGGTGATTTCATAGATACTTAGACTTCCTCCCGTATAATTACCTACAGTAAGGTGTTTTTCATTTGGGGATAAAGCTAAATAACAAGGGTGATCACCGAAAGATGGCATTTTGTCAACAAGCTCCAATGAATCTGAAGTCATATTTAGATTAAAACTGAGTACCTCTCCTCCCTTTACTCCGGCAGATTCTTCCAAAGCAAATACACGGTTTCCCTGTTTATTGGCTATTACGAAAGACGGATTTTGCACATCAGGCGTTAATAGGGTAACTTCAAGAATATCCTTACTCGGATTGAATTTCAATAGATTGATCCCTTGATCAGCAGAATCTGTATAGGTGCCTATTAGGAAAGTGTATGTGTTTTCGGATTTATCCATAGGAGGAGTGGAAGGGTTTTTACAAGAAAAACACAGAATAAATAAGAGGGTAATAGTAAAAATTGATTTCATCTGGGAAAGATAGAAAAATATTCAGTTGTTTATGATTGCTCGAAATGTTGAGAATTGATAATTTTCATGTAAAAAATTAAATGATTTGCCTTTTCTGTTATTGATTAGGTAAATAATTGGGTAAAACTTAGAATTTTATTTAATTTGGTAAGCTTATTAAACCGGACCCTGATGCATAAAACCTATGATACTGAAGTCGCGAAGCGATTTACGATTTACAACAGTTTATTTTTAGATCTTCCTTTTGATGATATCTACCGTACCGGAACTTTATTACCAATTTTAGGTACAGCATGTCAGAAAGGCTTTCAATCTGGTCTCACTCCAAAGCAGATCATTGAAGGTTTTTTTGAGGAAATGATGTCAAACAATACCGAGACAGAACAGACCAATCTTTTGTTTAAAATGATCCAATATGTGGAGAGGCAAGTGGTATTGTTTGACTCCATAGAAGATGCTGCATTCGAAAAAATCAATGATTTGAGTGGAAAAGGTTCTATCAAAGCCTTGATTGCTAGGGCAGATAATGATCACAAGCGAGAAGCCTTGATTGAGAAGCTGAAGAATTTTTCTGTTCGCCTTACGTTGACGGCACACCCCACACAATTTTATCCCGGCAGTGTTCTTGGAATAATTACTGACCTCGAGAATGCTATTCGTTCTGATGATATTGGTAAAATTAATTTGTTGTTAAAGCAATTGGGTAAAACTGGTTTTATCAATAGGGAAAAACCAACCCCCTATGAAGAAGCCATCAGTTTGATATGGTATTTGGAAAATGTGTTTTATCAAAGTATTTCTGATATCACCATAAGGTTACTTTCTACCCTAGATATACCACTTCATACTTGGGAAAACCCAGGCTTATTGAAAATTGGATTTTGGCCAGGTGGAGACCGGGATGGTAACCCATTTGTAACCCATGATACCACCGTCAAAGTAGCTGAAAGGCTTCAGAAGTGGATTCTAAGATGTTATTATAGAGATCTTAGGAAGCTGAAAAGAAGGTTGACCTTCAAAAATGTAGAGGATAAAGTACTTCATATTGAGCGATCTATTTATAAAACTCTTTTTGAGGATGAGGCAGTTTATACTTCCATAGAGCAACTTTTGGACGATCTGCTAAAAGTTAGGGAGACGTTGATTCAAGATCATAATGGAATGTTTATAGATCTTCTTGACCAATTTATTTTAAAAGTCAAGATTTTCGGTCTCCATTTCGCTTATATGGATGTAAGGCAGGATAGTAGAAAGCATGATAGCCTTTGGGGAGAAATATTTGAATTGAAAGGGATTGATTGGGCTGAAACAGAAGATGATCAGATTGAGCAAATTTTGGCCATAAAAGATTTACCTGCAGTAGAAGAAGTGCAAGATGATTTTCATAAAGAAATGCTACAAACTTTTGGGGTGATTGGACAAGTCCAAAAATCCAATGGAGAAGAAGCATTGCATCGCTATATCATTTCTAATTGTCAATCTAGAAAGCACCTGTTAGAAGTGTATAAATTGGCAAAACTCACAGTGGGAGAAGGGAAAAAGAATCTGCCTTTGGATATAGTTCCTCTTTTTGAAACGATTGATGATTTGGCAGAAGCTCCAGAGATCATGACTTCCCTCTATCACTTGCCCGAGTACAGAGCACATTTAGCAAGCAGAGGTAATAAACAAACCATTATGTTGGGATTCTCCGATGGAACAAAAGATGGTGGTTATCTTCAAGCTAATTGGTCCATATTACGAGCAAAAGAGGAATTGACAAGAGTTTCTCGGGAGAATGGCATTGAGATAGCCTTTTTTGATGGTAGGGGAGGACCTCCAGCAAGAGGTGGTGGAAACATGCATAATTTCTATGCTTCCTTGGGGGAGAAGGTTGAAAACTCAGAAATCCAAGTTACGATTCAGGGACAGACCATTTCTGCCAATTACGGTAAACAAGCTTCCTGCACTTATAACTTTGAACAGTTGTTGAGTGCTGGATTAGAGAATCATTTGTATTCTGATTCGGAAAATAACCTCAGTGAAAGCCAAAGGGCATTGATTCAGGAACTTGCAGATAAGGCTTATGAATCCTACAAGGACTTCAAAAACCACGATAAATTTGTTCCGTACCTGGAACATGTAACTCCGCTGAAATATTTTGGAATGACGAATATTGGCTCTAGACCTCTAAAAAGAGGAAAAGGCGGGGGTCTTAAATTTGAAGATTTGAGAGCGATTCCTTTTGTGGGTAGTTGGGCACAAATGAAGCAAAACATCCCTGGTTTTTATGGAGTGGGAACAGCCATAGAAAAGCTTGAAGAAGAAGGGCGAATAGATGAGGTGAAAGAACTCTATCAAAATAGCTTGTTTTTCCGGACCTTGCTTGGTAACTCTATGCAGTCTCTCAATAAATGTTTTTATCCGGCAACGGCATATTTGAAGGATAATAAGAATTACGGGGAGTTTTGGCAAATTATGTTTGATGAATACAATAAATCAATACTGAAATTGAAAGAGGTTTCTGAAATGGAAGAGTTGATGGGAGATAATCAAGTAAGTAAAAAATCCATTGCAATTCGTGAAAAAATTGTTCTGCCTCTGATTACCATTCAGCAATATGCGATTCAGTCCATGCTAGAATCTGGAAAGAGTTCAGAACTATTTCAGAAATTAATTCTTAGAAGTATGTTTGGAATTATTAATGCCGCAAGAAATGCAGCGTAAGAACTATTAAAAAAAATAAGCCGCTTTCATCAAATGATGGAAGCGGCTTTTTTTGGTTTTATTTACCGGCAATTAAGCCGTCTTTGATCAATTGATAAACTACCAATTCAGAAAAACTTCTGGAAAAGGTTTCGATCGAACTAGGATTGGTTGTTTCTGATTGAGCTGACCAAACAAGTGTTTCAGTTTGTACATCATAGAGGTTCATCTCTAAATAATACTTCTTGTCTGTAGAATAGTATCCTGGGTTATACATGACAGGATTATAGTAAGAATAATACCCATAGAATCTACCATAATAACCTCCATACATCATTGGTGAATACATGGTAGTACCAGGTACATATCTGGTTTCAGATGTTTGATCCAATAATGCAATTGTTAAAATTGCATCACTACCTCCTTCTTTGATGGCCTTTAACGTAGCATCTTTGTTTTCTTCCGTAGCTTTGAAGCCGGGAGGAATGATGTCAAAAGAGCTGACAGCAGTAACCCCTCTCTCTTTCAAATGAGTGTTGATGTCATTTTCAATGGTCTGTCTGGCTACCAAATTACTGGAAATCCCTGTTACAAAGATGTTCTTATATGGTTCTGAAGGAGTGTCTGGCCCCGTCCAAGATCCAATAATTTTGGAACTTGGAGAACATGAAATGGCAAATGCCAAAATTAGTAAAGTGAATACTATATTATTCTTTTTCATAATTGAAGGGAGAAGATTTAATTTTGGTCAATTTCTTTGAACAATTCACTCACTGCGAATTGAATAGCTTCCGCTTTTTTATCGTCTTTTTTAGGGACTACCCGATCAATAGAACCTATCCAGACTGCTGTATTTAATTTTGAATCTATTAGGTGCAGGGTAATGCTCCCTTCTTTGTAGGTATTTACAGGCACCTCTTCACTTTTCCAGGTATACCGTCTTTGTCCTGTGTAGGTAAATGGATCTGTAGCCAAACTAGTTGTCCTGGTTTGTACTTTATCCTCAACCAATAGTCCTATGTTTACCAATAAATCTGGATTGGAAGAAACACTTAATCCACGAGTGCTCATCTCTGAGTCAATATCCTTCTTGATCAAGTCAATGGCTTTTTGAAAATATGGATTGTCAGGGGCTGTATTTTCAATTTCCATGAAACCATAACTTTTAAAGTCGGAAAGGTTGAAATTTTGGTAGTCCTCACCCTCCACCGTCACCAAAGAAGAAGTACATCCAAAACTGACTAACAACATCAGGTAAGGAAATAGTAGCTTTTTGATTTTCATTTAATTGATATTTTAATTCAATTACTAATACTGAAGGATGTTACAGAAAGTTTGATCTTATCCAAAAACAGAACCATTACATCCAAAAGATTGGTCCAAGCAATCAATTGTATATAACGAAACTGATGTAAGTTGGATCAACTAATTAATTGAAAATTACAAAGCCGAAGTTAAAATTGATATTTGACTGGCTATCAAAATTATCGCCACCTGTCCCCATCAAATATTTGGCTCCAAATTTAAAAGCCATACTTGAATTAGGTTGGATTAATGCTCCCACTTCAGGTTTGATAGCAAATTGCCAATGCGTCTTACTCGAAGTGTAAATTCCCATGTCAAGTCTTCTATTACTTGCCATAGTTCCGATTCCTAATCCCGCATAAGGTCTAAATAAGCCAGTTCTAAGTGCATAGTAATTAACGGTAGCTAAAATTGGCCAAGTATATTGATAGCGATATTGAACACCTGAAATAGATGCTGAACCTTCTGTATAAACTTTTTCATCTTCTCTTTTATATAATGTGGTATGTCCAGCTTCAAGGCCAACAGCTACACGAGGGTTAATGAATTTTTGAAATTCAAAATTGATTCCTCTTCCAGATGGGTTGTTTATATAATCGGAGGTGTTTCCAAGAGGAACGGTAACTACATAATTTACTGAAAACAAAGAGTTTTGAGCAGCAGCAATAAAGGAAATACCTATAAATAATAGGGTAGTGATAAATATATTTTTCATGTCTTTATTTTGCTAAATATGGTGATTGTTCGAAGGCTTGTTTGATACTTGCATTTACACGATTGTTGATGCTGTTTTCACTTCCTTCTATTAATCCATTAAAAATACCTGTCCAAAGAACTGGGATTTTTTCAGTTGCATCAATTGCGTTAGGATCAGTCATTTGCATTAGTAAAGTTCCTGTTCTATATCTTGTAATAGTGGGTGGATAATAACCTGGGTACCACCAGCCCCATCCTGGTCCCCATCCTGGGTAAAACCAACTCCAATACCACCAATCATAGTAATAGTAAATTTTGTCAGTTTGAGATACTGATGGTAAAATGATTAAATCAGGGTTGACTGTGGAAGCTACTTCCGTATACCCTAATTCATTCATATTACTCCTTATAGAGGATAAAATGAGGTTTCCAAATTTTGGGTCAAGGTATTCCGGCTCATCCCCAGGCTCTCCTCCTATAAAGTCATCTGTGATTAATACTACTTTGTCTGGGAGGGAATACGTTGATTTGGATTGAAAATCATAGCTAACATCATAGTTGGTGTAAACTAAATCCAATTCATCTATGAAATCTGCTCCCCCTGGGCTACAGGATATTGCAAGTACTCCTAGTGTAAGTATTAATGAGATTTTGAGTAATTTTTGTTTCATTTTTAATTATTTGGTTTAATTAATTCTCACCTATAAATGGAAGTTCTTGCTGTAGCGCATTCCGTATGGTATTATGAATATAGGTGTCGATTTGTAAAAACTTTGCAGCATTAATAGCTGAAGTTGCTTTCTTAAATTTTTTGTAATATTTGGAATGAAGTTTTGAAAGTTCTATATCATTCTTGATGGATCTCTTTGCTAAATCATCCGCTTCGTATTCGCCCAAGGAATTGTAACTATTAAGATAATCATCAATGATTTTTATGCGATCTCTGGAAATTTTTTTTCTCTCAAATTCATATTCTTGGTATACAATCCAAAAAGCCGACGCAATACTTTCCGGTAAATCCATGTAGGCCTCTACAATCATTTTCTTATCATTACCAAAAGCTTCCTGGATTAGAGTTATTTCATCATCCACTGTCATCTCTTGACTATAACCAAAGTTGACTGCAAAAAACATGCATACTATCAAAGGAACTAAATAATTTTTCATGGTTTTCTTGAGTTAGTGAGTTGTAATATTAAAAATAAAGCTTGTAAATTATTTAAACTGTTAAAAGTTAAAAATTTAAAGGATTAAGTATAAATATTTATTGAATAATGTCAAACAGTTAAAATGTTTCATTCACATTGAGGTAAAATCCTGAATTTCCTTTTTTGCCAAAACCATAATCAGCTGTAATGGTAGTTCTGTTTTCCTTATTGATCATCACGCGTAGTCCAACCCCATATGCCGCATTAATGTTTTCCAAAAGTTTCTCTTGGGTCATTTTACTTCCAAAAGAAGAAGCATTAATGAAAAGTGTTCCTCCGAACGTTTCTTTCTCTTTTTGTAAGGGGAAACGGTATTCAGTTTCAGCATAAACCATAGTTTCTCCTCTAAATCTTCCTTGCGCATAACCTCTTCCTCCTCGTCCAAAAGTGTCATAGCCGATTGAAGGTAAACTCATGTAAGGGAGATCGCCTGAGACTAAAAAGTTTCCTAATCCCCAAACTCCGATGAGATGTCGTTTCCGTCTGTCGCTTAAGTTAAAATAATGCCTATAATCTAATAGGAGGGAAGAGGAAGTTTTCTCAGAGCCTAAAAACTTTGGATTTATTTTATAAGAAACCAGTGCAAAGTTTTTCTCATAGGGAGATACGGCTATATCTCGATTTTCAAAAAGGCCATTGATGGTTATACCTGATAATGTATAACGCTCTTCACTAAAGCCTAACTGAGCATTATAGTAATCATGAGAAAATATCAATTCTGTGGGACCGGCTTCCGTATCCAGAAAATTTTCAATCTTGGAATAAATGTCCAAGTGGTAACCGATACCCAGATAGAATTTAGAGTCACTGATTCTTTTTAAAACTGCTTCATAGAATCTAAACCAAGAAAAGTCCATTTGCTGCTCACCCCAAAGAACCCCCGCCTGATTGGGATTTTCTGTGGGGGCATTGGGTGCGGTACTTCCCAATCCAAAAGTAGGCTGTGAAGTGATGAAATACCTCCAGTCTCCCCATAAAATCCATTTATCCTCAGAAAGAAAAATATTCGATCTCGAACTAAAAATCCATTGTTTTTTAGTGGTGTATAAAAAATTCCCCACCAAATTAGACAAATGGGTGTCCTCAGGGTTGCCCATTCGCCATGTAGCCGATGGAGCCACTCCAAATAACCAACCATTGGCAGGGTTAGATCCTATGGCAGGTAATGGAACAATTTTAAAGTCCCTAATTTGATTTTTTTTATAAGTAACAGAATCCTGAGCATATATATTTCCAAAAAGGAATAGACAAATGGTTATAGTCAGGAGCTGTTTCATTAGAAGGATATATCGAATTGCAGTCTAAATCTTAATTCATCACTTTGAGGAAGTTCTTTATCCTCAAAAGTGAATTTCGTGATTTCTGTAGTAAGTTTATTCAAATGACCCACAAAAAACCAATTAAATGCGAGTGCCGTTTCTCTTTGTTTGTTTTGTGAAATGGACATGTCCGGACTAATAACTGCATACCTTATTGCCACTTCTAGAGGTTTTGGCCAAAAATCAACCACTTGATTTGGGAAATATCCTGCAGTGAAATACATGCCTCCTAAGGTAGTACTCCCACTGTCTTCAAAATTATCGACAATGTTTTTTCTATGGAATTCACTAGCCCAAGAAAATCCTTTGTAAATAAAAGCAGTTTCAATATTATATTGCTTTATCGTGTATTGGCCATCGTTAGTACCTTCAAATCCTGCTAAATTTCCTCCTCCCGAACTAGAGAATCTTGTATAGGGGCTGGTATTGGTGACCCCTGCAATTGCAATCAAAGCAGCTGGTTTCTCAGAAATAGTTATATCACCACCTGAAAATGGGACTTCTCTTCCCAATAAATTCCACTGGAATCTCCCAAAATACATCAATTTGGAATCATCATTAAATCTCGATCCTCTTCCTGTTCCTGTAAAAGCTCCAAGCCAATAATTAAAGTTTGAAGCTCCTCCGCCATCTAAATTTCCATAGATAGATAACCCTTGTTGCCTATCCACAGTAAAGAATCTATTTAACAAAGATCTATCTACCAGTTGTTGGCTACCACTGCTTATGAAACGCTCTCGGGTGAATTCAACTTTCCATTGGCCGGCTTTAAATTTTAACCAAGGGAATTTTTCAATCATAATCCGGAAGTCCAAAAGAATGCTTTGGCTTAGCTCATATTCGAAATAATATTTTAACCAAGGTTGATATGCATGGCCGCCTATCTTTAAACGTGCTCTATTGATTTTGAAAAGTTTTACATCCTGATTATTAAAATCATTAAAAGTGATAGGGTCTTGATCGTCAGGAACAGCAAATCTAAACTGGAGTCTACTGGCAAGCTGTAATTCAAATTTTTCATCTGCCGTAGTAAACACAAAACCTTTTGATGTGTGTCTAATTGGTTTTTCTTTTAAAACGGATTCCTGTTTGACTGAATCTTTTTCTTGGGCGATGGCACCAAAGCTTAATAGGATTAAAGATAGTCCGAGCAGGTGTTTGAAGGTAATAGGAAAAGGTAAGTCCCTAAAGAAATCCATTTAAATTCTGATTTTGAAATTTGAGAATGCAAAGAACGTAAAATGCATTGAGAATATGATATTTTCCCAATGCATTTTTATAATTTTTCCAAGAGAATAAATTTAACTCCCGGGGATTCTAAATACCAGACCTCCTTCAAAACCGAACTGGAATAAGGAACTATAAGAAGAAAGTCCTGCTCCTAAACCTCCAGATCCGAAGTAAAGACCTCCACCAATGGCTTGTGTGGCAGAGAATAAACTTGCCTGCACCCTAAAGGCAACATTGCTCGATAACCAAAAGTTAGCCCCACCTCGAATGTTATAAGAGAATTTTGTAGCGGAGCTACTTTTTCGGGTGTCGGGATTGGAGATATTAAAAATCCCCATTCCTATTCCTCCTCCCGCAAAAGGTTCTACTACTTCAGATACTGGGAAATACCTAGTACCATTTAACATGATCCAGTTAATGGCCATGTCAAAATCTGTAAATCTGGGTCCTCCTTGAAAGCCAGTGTCAAGATAGGTAGTAGGAGCGTTGGTGTCTTGTCTCAAGTATTGTATTTCTATAGCACCCCGGTTAGGAATATGGTATTCCAGACCTGCTCCCCATCGGAAACCATCTTGAATTTGACCGTTGAAATAAGATGAGCTAGAATAGTAAGAATCTACTTTGTCCTTGAATATATAGCCACCATAGGTGTTTACTCTAAATTCCTGTGCCATAGCACATCCGGAAATGATAAATAGAGCTAGAGATAGAAATGTATTTTTCACTGTCGGTAAGTTTAATTCAACTGAATGGATTAGAAAAGAGCCTTAATTATAAGGAAAAAGTAACTATTATTCTTTAGATGATTAAATGAAACCTCTCAATTGTTAAAAATATCTGATCAGAATCATTTTTAGTTGCCAGTGCTCACTTTTATTGATTTTGCTTATTTGAGTAAAGATTTCAGGATTTCTCTTTTTATAAAAACGATCAAAAACCAACTGATCAATCCAGCTAAAAAGCCTATGAATGCTCCAATCAAAACGTCTACAGGATAGTGTACACCTAAATAAATTCTAGTGTAGGAAATAATAGCCGCCCAGAGAAATAGCCATTTTAGATGCTTAATGTTTTTACCCACTTTAAGATTAAGGAATGTAGCAATAGCAAAAGTATTTGCAGCATGAGAGGAAGCAAAACCATATAGCCCTCCACATCTCCCATAATTATTTATAATTCCTTCCCATCGCTCATCATGACAAGGCCTCAAGCGTTCAAAAAAAGGTTTCATAAAACCTGAGGTAGTTTGGTCTGCTATAAGAATTGACAAAGCAACGCCTCCAAATACCCACCAGCTAATTTTAGGATCTGCTTTGTAGATAAAATAAATTAAAACGGCATAAAAGGGGAGCCAAGTTACTGTTTGAGAAATTTGGAACATGATAGGGTCCATCCATTCCCAATGGATAGAGTTTAAAAAAATGAAGAGACTCTCGTCCCATTTTTTGAGGGTTTCAATCATAGAGTAAAGTTTATCCAGTCCACTCCCTTATTTAGATGGTTTAAAGTAAAGCTTTCTTCACTACCTATTTCTGGTTGATGCATGTATTCCCAACTAGCTTCTGGTGGCATACTCATTAAGATACTTTCAGTCCTTCCGTTAGTGTCAAGGCCAAATTTTGTTCCTGCATCCCAAACCAAATTGAACTCTACATATCTACCTCGTCTTAATTTCTGCCAAGCCACTTCTTTTGGTCCGTATGGAATTTGGTGGTTCTTTTTCATAAAATAAGTGTAAACCTCTGGAAACAGCTTACCAACGTTAAGGCTGAAATTAAGAATGTCTTCAAATTCCTGATCAGAACTGGCTTTTAAATGGTCATAAAAAATCCCTCCAATCCCCCTTGTTTCATTACGGTGTTTTATAAAAAAGTAGTCATCGGCCCATTTTTTATAGCTTGGATATGCATCTTGATTAAATTGGTCACAGACTTTTTTTACTTCCGAGTGGAAGTAAGAGGCATCTTCAATATTGATATAATGTGGTGTGAGGTCAATACCACCTCCAAACCAATGAACTCCATTATCCATTTCAAAATAACGGATGTTCATATGGATAATGGGTACCATAGGACTTTTTGGATGTAATACGATAGACACTCCTGTGGCATAAAAATTTGCTTTCTCAAGCTTGAGCTTCTCTAGGATTTTAGTAGGTGTTGGTCCATGAACTGCCGAAAAAGCAACGCCTCCTTTTTCAATTATTTCTCCACCTTGAAAAATTCTGGTTCTCCCACCACCTCCTTCAGGTCTTTCCCATTTGTCTTCATGAAACTTCCCTTTTCCATCTCCAATTTCAAGCTGGTTACAAATAAGGTCTTGAATACCTTGGTATATTTTAGAAATTTCTTCCTTGCTTTTTCTAGCCATAATCTGATTTGAATTAAAAAGGATAACCAATGCCAAAGTTAAACACAGTTTGCCCTTTTTCACCCAACGGTCTTTTAAAACTTAATTTGTTGAGAATCCATCGTTCGCCTTCAGGCCTTGCTGGGTCAATGGCTTTGGTGGCCATATCAAGTCTGATAATTAGGAAGTCAAAATCCATACGGAGTCCGATTCCTGTTCCAACAGCAATTTCTTTATAAAATCGATTGATCCGGAAATCACCACCTGGTCTTGAATCTTCAACTCCTATATTCCATGCATTTCCGGCATCTATAAATAAGGCCATGTCAAAATAACCTACAAGTTTTCTTCGGTACTCGAGCATAGACTCTATGATCATCTCCGAAGGCTGCTCAAATCGGTAATCAAAGTATCCATTTTCATTTATAGGAGGTGTGAAGCTCCCGGGACCAAGTCGCCTTGCTTGCCAAGCCCGGATACTGGTACCTCCTCCAGCAAAAAAGTATTTTTCATAAGGCAAAATCCCATTACTTACTCCATAGGGCTGTGCAATTCCAAAATTTAAGCGGTAGGCAAATGTTTGTTTTTTATCTATAGGCAAGTATTTTCTAAAATCTGCTTGTAATTTCAGCCATTGGAACCTTGCAAAGTCTGTGGTTTCGTTATTGGATGGCGCATTAAAAAAATTAAATGAAGTACCGCCACTCTCAAGAAATAGTTTTAAAAGAGAAGAGCGGTTGGTTTCAAATTCACCATATCTGTTGAAATTAATGATGGTTTGGCCAGAAATACTACTTACAATAGAAGGAAGAAAAGACCATGCTAAATTATTGCCTTGGTTAGCAAGCTCTTCCAATACATCAATAAATTCCTGGGTGATTTTTGGTGTTCTAATATAGTTGATATCCAATAGATTGAAAGTGTATTGCTGTCTATTAGATCTAGTGGCCCAGGTATAAGAAAGTAAACCGTTGAGTCCTGAACGGGTATATTCTGGTCTGTTTGTATAGTTGTAACCAATAAGGGTTCGGGTATTAGGATTGTACCTGCCGTACCTTTCCAGACTTCTTGGAGAGAAAGGCATTAAGAACCTGGGGAAAATTACGGAAGCTGATGTTCCTATTTCCCTACTTTGATAAACCCCTTGATCTGTAGCGGAAGCCACCCCTTCTAATCCAGCTCTAAAATTAAATTCTAAGATTTCTCCAGCTCTAAAAAAGTTTCTATTCCTAAGGGAGGCAGAGAAAAATGGACCTGGCAACTGTTCGGTAATGCTAAGACCCAATTGATTCGTTAGTTGATATTTTTGATTGGGTTGGGTTTGAATTTTCGCAGTTAGCGAAGTTCCAACTGTGTCAAAAGAAATGTTTACAAATCGAAATAAGTCGAGGTTGTTTAATTGTCTTTGGGATTCAAGTACTTCAGATCTGTTATAAACATTGCCGCTATCTAAAAATACTCTCGAAGAGAATATTTTTTCAGAATATCTATTCTTATAAAATGAAAAGTCGATATCTCTGTAACTTCTTGTAATTTTTTGATCTATGAAATCATTACTAGGCGGATTTACCCGGAAATAAATAGAATCAATTGTATATATCTCATGTTTTTCTGCAAAAGTGGGTTTTCTTATCAACTCTTCAATAACAACCGATTTTTTACTCGTATCCTGAAAAACATTGTATTCGATAAATGATTTCGAAAACATAAAGAAACCGTTGTTTTTCAATAGGTCTTCAATTCTATTTCTTTCTGATACGATGTTATTTTGATTATAATTTTCATGGAGCTTTAAATGGGTTTCTGATTTTGACCTATCCAATAAACCTAAGATTTCTTCATTATCAGACCTTACGTAAATAGAGTCAATGAGGTAAGGTCGATTTTCTTCTACCTCATAGGTTACAAATGCTTTTTTCTTTTTGGTTTCGACTTTGAAATTGGTAGAAGCATCCATATACCCCCTGTTGTATAGGAAATTTCTAATTTCATTGGTAGAAACCTTGGTGTCTGCGCTGTCTAAAACTGTAGCAGGATTTCCTGTTCGCATGACCAGATTTCCAAATTCAGCTTTCTTCTCTAAGCTCTCTACTCTTGATTCTAATTTGTCTTGCTTTTTAATTAATTTTCTGTTGTCAGAATTTTCTCCACGTGCCCTTCCAATAGAATCCAATTCTTCTTTTTTCAGCTCTAGTTTTCTGGCAACTTTAGCACTGTCATAAAAATTTTTCCCAAACCTATAAATATTTACTCCCAATGAAATGTTGGTCAAAGGGATCCTAGTATTAGGTTCTTGAATGAGTAATGGGTAAAGATCTCCTTGATTTACTTGGTCAAGCCCTGTAATGTTGTTTTGAAAGATCACATATTCTCCATCAGGGATGTTTTTAGTCACAGAACAGCCTGCCTGGACTAAAAGGACACAGATAAAAAGTATATATTTGGTGAATTTCAAAACGGGAGAACAGATCGGAATGCTTAGCAAAAATACAGTTAAGTTTATAAAAACCTTACATCAAAAGAAATACCGAAACCTAGAACAAAAGTTCTTTTTAGAAGGAGAAAAATCAGTTTTAGAGGTCATAGATTCGGATTTTAAGATTGAGTTGCTGCTTGCAACAGATCAATTCATGGAAAGTAATGAAGAAATCATGCAATCTTTCCGGGGTGAGGTGTTGAATGTGACCCAAAAACAATTGGAAAGTGTCGGGCAATTCCAAAGTAATGACAGCGCATTAGCGGTAGTTTGTATGAAGCCCAATCAATATTTTGAAAGACCAAAAGAAGAGTTAGTAATTGCATTGGATGATGTGAGAGACCCAGGAAATTTAGGTACAATTATTAGGATTGCTGATTGGTATGGGATAAAGCATTTACTTTTTTCAGAGCAAACTGCAGAGTTTTATAATCCAAAAGTAATTCAAGCAAGTATGGGATCATTCACTAGAGTGAAGTTTTATTATGGGGATTTGGCAAAAGTCTTTAATCAATGGCAATGTCCTGTATATGGAGCTTATTTAGATGGAGAAAATATTCATCAAATAGATCAAGTGAACCCTGGGATTCTATTAATGGGAAATGAGTCCAAAGGGATTTCAGAGGAGCTTGCTCCTATGGTCACCAATAAATTAACAATTCCAGGCTCTGGAAATGCTGAGTCATTGAATGTAGCAATTGCCACGGCAATACTGTGTGACAATTTTAGTAGGTTGGGTGTCTAATGATTCGAAAATTACTAAGTACCTTAAATAAGGTTGGAATTAATGGGTTTTTATTAGGGATTTTTGCTGCGATTTTTTTTGGCTATTTATTCCCGTTTTTTGGTTCCTCAGAATCTACGGTTCCTTGGAAACCCATCATCAATGTGGGGATTGGATTTGTATTTTTCTTTTATGGGGTCAAATTAAATCCCCAACAATTGAAATCAGGATTAAAAAACTGGAAGTTACATTTACTGATTCAATTGACTACCTTCTTAGTATTTCCGCTACTGGTTTTTTTGATTTTCAGCTTTCTTCCTTTTATTAATCAGGATTTTAGACTTGGGATATCTTATCTTTCTGTCTTACCATCCACCGTGAGCGCTTCGATAGTGATGGTTTCTATCGCTAAAGGGAATATTCCAGGAGCAATTTTCAATGCAAGTATCTCTAGTTTGTTAGGGGTGATTATTACTCCGGCCTGGATGGAAGTGTTGGGGAACTCGTCCAATTTTGAGATTGACTTCGCCGGTACTTTAGGAGAATTATCAGTTAAAGTATTGTTGCCAGTTATAGTGGGATTATTGTCTCATAATTGGTTATACCCAAGAATTCAAAGCCATATAGGGAAGGTGAAATATCTGGATCAGACGGTCATTATGATTATTGTTTTCACTTCTTTTGCAGAGTCCTTTGCTCAAAATGTGTTTTCACCATATAACTATTCAACGCTCGTTGAGGTAAGCGTGACCATGTTGGGATTGTTCTTTTTGGTGATGGGAGTGGTCGAACTACTTAGTAGGATTTTGAGGTTTTCTAGGGAGGATAAAATTACCGCTCTTTTTTGCGGATCTAAAAAATCCTTAGTTCAAGGTGTGGTGATTGGCAAAGTCATTTTCCCTGATCCTGCTATTCTAGGATTGGTATTACTTCCTGTCATGCTTTATCATATTCAACAATTGATAGCAGGGTCAATTATAGCATCTAGTTTTGGTAAAAGGATTTAAAAACAAAATATTACTTTTTCCGGTTTTTTGATCGAACTATATATTTTGTATTTTCAATTGAAATAAATTTCTAAAAGATATGAAAGCTTTTAAAAGGGCATTTTATGTGCTTTTTTTAATTTTCGCGATGGGTTTTTCCCTAAGTTATGAAGCTCAAGCACAGGATAAAACGGATATTTTATTCTTGAAAAGTGGGGAGAAAAAAGAAGGTAAAGTAACGGGGATTACAACTTCACATGTCAAATTCAGGTATATAGGCGAAGAATTTGATTATGAAATTCCAAAAACAGATTTAGCGAAGATCCAATTTTCCAGTGGGAGGGAAGAAGTATTTGAGGTCGCTGAAACTGGAGCAACGGTAAGCACTTTACCTCCTCCTCCAAATGCTGCAGATGCCCATAATAAGATAGCAGTTTTACCTTTTCAGTTTATTAGCAATGATCCAAGTATGGATTCTAATTCCTTAAGTAATCTGGCTCAAAACACAACTGCGAATTCTATTCGAGAGCAATATGGAAACTTGATGTTGCAGGATCCGATGACCACCAACGCCTTGCTAGCGAAGAGTAATATTGACCAATCCAACATCACTTCCATGACACCTGCAGAAGTAGCGAATTTGTTGGGGGTGGAGTATGTGGTTTATGGTACTGTCAACTTAACAAACAAAGGAGCCTCTACTTATGGCAGCTCAGGCACTACTTACAAAGAGCGAGAAAAAACAGATTACAACAGAGGGAAGACTGATGAGCGAACCAAAGGAAGTGCTTTTACCTCTTCAAGTTCCTCAACGACCATTGAGTATGATACTTCTGTGGACTTCCGATTATTTAATAACCAGGGTACAAACTTATACTCTGATTCCAGACATGTTTTTGGGAGTGATGTGAACTCCTATGAAAATGGAATTAACTACATGATCAAAAGGACGCCATTTGGTTCTAAATACGGAAAAAAGTGATTTTAATAATACCGATAAAAAAAGCAGGTCTGAAAATTTCCAGACCTGCTTTTTTTATAAATAAGACTTAGAAAGCTCTTCTACCAGTTCAATGTATTCTTTTTCAGCCTCAGACTTAGACTTGCCTTTCAAGTTTAGCCAGCTATGGTATTTCGCTGCCGCCTTAAAGTCGAATCCTCCTGGTTTTTCTCCTGTATTATCCCCTTCGGTGGCCTGCTTATAAAGGCCATATAGTTTGAGGAGCTCTTCATTAGAAGGCTTTTGCGTAAATTTCTTGGTTAAATCAATCGCTTGGTGTAGATTTTCTAATTTCATAGTAAACTGGTTTAGGCTATTTTAGTTTCCAAATATTGCGCCAATTTCAGAATTAATGAAATGTATAGGTATAAAAAAAGCCAGCGTTAGTGCTGGCTTTTTTTTTGTAATTCAGGAATAAATTATCTCTTATTCATGGAAACATATTCGCGTTCGTTTGCTCCCACATAGACTTGTCTTGGACGTCCAATAGGCTCGTTATTTTCACGCATTTCTTTCCATTGCGCAATCCATCCTGGAAGTCTTCCTAATGCAAACATCACAGTAAACATATCGGTAGGAATTCCTAGTGCTCTATAGATGATACCTGAATAAAAGTCTACGTTTGGATATAACTTTCTATCGATAAAGTATTGGTCATTCAATGCAGCATGCTCCAATTCTTTAGCAATATCCAAGACCGGGTCATTTACACCTAATTTGGTCAATACATCATCAGCAGCTTTTTTAATGATTTTTGCTCTTGGATCGAAGTTTTTATATACTCTATGTCCAAAGCCCATTAATCTAAATGGATCATTTTTGTCTTTTGCTTTGTCCAGATATTTCTTAGCATCTCCGCCATCCGCTTTAATCGCTTCAAGCATTTCAATCACCGACTGGTTCGCTCCACCGTGTAGGGGACCCCAAAGCGCATTGATTCCAGCAGAGATAGAAGCATAAATACTAGCTTGAGAGGAACCAACAATTCTTACAGTAGAAGTAGAACAGTTTTGCTCATGGTCTGCATGTAAAATCAATAATTTATCCAAAGCAGAAGCAACTACTGGATCTACATCGTACTTTTCAGCTGGAAGTGCGAACATCATTTTTAGGAAGTTCGAACAGTAATCCAATGAATTGTCAGGGTAATTTACTGGATGTCCAATTTCATTTTTATATGCCCATGTAGCAAAAGTTGGCATTTTCGCTAGCAATCGAATAATGCTCATATTTACTTCATCCTCACTTCTATTCGGGTTCAATGATTCTGGATAGAAAGCAGTCAAAGAACAAATCAAAGAAGAAAGTACTCCCATTGGGTGAGAATTAGAAGGGAAACCTTCCAGAATTTTTTTGATATCTTCGTGTACTAGCGTATGGTGAGTGATTTCTTTAGAAAAGGATTCATACTCAGCCTGCGTAGGAAGCTCACCATAAATTAATAAGTAGGCGACCTCTAGGAAAGTTGACTTTTCTGCAAGATCTTCAATTTTATAACCTCTGTAGCGAAGGATACCTTCTTCACCATCTAAAAATGTAATTGCACTGGTAGTTGAACCAGTGTTTTTAAATCCCGGATCAAGGGTGATTAAACCGGAAGCTCCTCGAAGCTTTGCAATGTCAATTGCAGATTCATTTTCTGTGCCGGTAATTACCGGGAATTCATACTCTTGTCCTTTGTAGGACAACTTAGCGGATTCAGACATATAACAGGTTTGTTTGGATTGCTCTTTAGAAAAAACTTAGAATTTCGGGCTTAAGTTAATAAAAGCATGTTGTTTTTTGGATGATAATTGTATTAAGGGAGATATAATTCTTCGATTAATTGATAAACTGACTTAATCGCAGAAAGTTTATAGGATATTTTGAATAATTAACTGCATGTTTTTTATCCCAGATATCTACTATCTCCAATAGTTGAATAAAAAAAGCCCCGCAGGGCTATTTTTATTAAGCACAAAAGTGCTCAAATACTTCCACTAGGTGGTCTCCGATCATTTTGGCATTTCTTCCCTCGATGTGGTGACGCTCAATAAAATGAACTAATTCACCGTCTTTGAATAAGGCCATAGCTGGAGAAGATGGAGGGTAAGGAAGCACGATCTCTCTGAACTTATCGACTGCCTCTCTATCATTTCCTGCAAATACAGTTCCTAGGACATCAGGTTTTACTTTTGCATGATCTAAAGCATATTTCACTCCAGGTCTTGCAGCACCTGCTGCACACCCACATACTGAGTTTACTACTACAAATGTGGTTCCTTTTTGGTCTGGACCAAGTTTTTCAGCAACAATTTCGGCTGTTCTAAACTCCTCAAAACCTTCATTAGAAAGTTCTGCTCTCATTGGAGCAATTAATTCTTCTGGATACATATGTTCTATTATTTAAAGTCTATTTATAAAAAACCTAATTCTAATTTCGCTGCTTCAGACATCATATCTTGAGAATAAGGCGGATCAAAAGTAAGTTCAACTTCTACATTACTAATTCCCTGAATCTGCTGGATTTTATCCTTCACTTCTGATGGGATAAATTCTGCCGAAGGGCAATTTGGAGAGGTTAATGTCATAAGTACATAGACATTATTTACGGGATATACTGTTATCTCATAAATTAACCCTAATTCATAAACGTCTACAGGTATTTCAGGATCATAAACCTGTTTGATAGCAGTAACAACTTTCTCCTTCAAATCTGTTATTTGTCCCACACTTGTATTGTTTTCAGTTTCCATGAATTAGGCGTTTTGTTTGGTTTGTAAGGCCAATGCATACAATTTCATTTGTTTGATCATTGCAGCCAGCCCATTGGAGCGTTGACTTCCAATAATGCCACCCATGCCTATTCGATTGATAAAATCTAAATTAGCGTCGATGATTTCCTTTGGGGTCCGATCATTTAGAACTCTGATTAATAACGAAATCAGACCTTTGGTAATATCAGTATTCGAGTCGGCTTGATAATGGACTCTTCCATCTTTGTCATCCGCGATTAACCAAACTTTAGATTGGCAACCCTTGATGATATTTTCTTCCACTCGCTCACTATCAGGAAAACTTTCAAGGTTGGCACCAAGTTCCATTATATAAAAAATGGTACTCTCTTTGTCATCCCCGAGGATTTCAAATTCACTGATTATTTCATTTTGAATTTCCTGAATACTGCTCATTTATTTTTTATTCTTGCGATTCTGGCGACGCCTTCTGCTAGTTGTTCAATTTCTGATTTGGAATTGTAAACAGCAAACGAAGCTCTAACAGTTCCCTCGAGACCAAGTCTTTTCATTAAAGGTTGAGTACAATGATGACCAGTTCTTACGGCAATTCCTCTTGCATCCAACATCACGCCTACATCAAAGGGATGCATTCCATTGATATTAAATGACAGCACACTTACTTTATTAGAGGCTGTTCCCACGGGGATAAAACCTTTGATCGGCAAAAGTAATTCATTGGCATAAGCCAACAAACTATCTTCATGCTCTTTAATTTTAGATTTTCCAATTTCACGGATAAAATCCAATGCATACTTAAATGCAATGACGTCTCCTATGTTTGGAGTTCCAGCTTCAAATTTGAAAGGAATATCATTGAAAGTAGTCTTCTCAAAACTTACCTCCTTGATCATTTCACCCCCACCCTGGAAAGGAGGCATAGACTCTAATAATTCTCTTTTACCATAAAGTACGCCAAGGCCAGTAGGCCCGTATAATTTATGTGCAGATAAAGCGAGGAAATCACAGTTCAATTTTTGGACATCTATTTCCAAATGACTGGTAGATTGCGCTCCATCCAACAGGACTTTGGCTCCTGCTTTATGAGCAGCTTCAATAACCCGTTCTACTGGATTGATAGTGCCCAACGCATTTGAAGCGTGTACCACACTGACCAATTTGGTTTTTGGGCTAAGAAGTTTTTCAAACTCTTCAAAAAGGATCTCTCCGGCATCATTGATGGGGATTACCTTTAATATCGCCCCTTTTTCTTCGCAAAGTATTTGCCACGGAACTATGTTGGAATGATGCTCTAACGTGGAAATTATGATTTCATCACCTTCGTTGATGAATTTTCTTCCAAAAGTGTAGGCAACTAAATTGATGCTTTCTGTCGTGCCTTTTGTGAAGATAATTTCGGCAGATTCCCTGGCATTAATAAAATGCTGAACAGCCTCTCTCGAATCCTCAAAATATCGGGTAGATCGATCAGCTAAGGCATGAGCCCCTCTATGAATATTGGCATTGTCATGAAGATAATATCCACTCAAAGAGTCAATGACCGTTTGTGGCTTCTGCGTGGTGGCTGCATTGTCAAAATAGATCAAAGGCTTCCCATGTACCTCTTGATGAAGTATAGGGAACATCTGTCTAATTTTATCAATAGGGAAACTCATTCAATAATTAGAAATTACTCCCAAGTCTATTTTGTACCAAGTTGATGCAATACTCTCTAAAGCTGTCATTTTGGATATGTTCCAATACTTCTCCAGCGAATGCATAAAGAAGTAATCCTTTAGCTTGTAATTTATCGATTCCTCTCGCTTGAAGGTAAAATAAAGCCTCCTCGTCCAATTGTCCAGTAGTACATCCATGGGAACACTTCACATCATCTGCCCAAATTTCCAATTGTGGTTTCGTATTGACAATTGCATCTTCGGAAAGAAGGATGTTATTGTTTTGTTGGAATGCATTCGTTTTTTGAGCATCCTGTCTAACAAAGATTTTACCGTTGAAAACCCCTCTGGACTGATCTGCTAAGATTCCTTTATATAATTCATTGGATTCTGCGTGGGGAATGGTGTGGTCCACATTGGTATGATTATCTACATGTGTTTTACCATTCAAAAGATAAATTCCATACATGTTTCCTTCTGAATTGCTCCCCAGAAGATTCAGGGAAAGGTTATTTCTTACCATTTCTCCAGATAGGGAAATAGTAACAGAAGTAAATCGGGAATCTTGAAGTAGGTTTGTTTCAATATTGCTTACCTCGATTGCATTCTTTCCTTCATTTTGCAATCTATAATATCTAATCTGAGAGTTTAAGCCACCTTTGATTTCCACTACTTTATTGACAAAATAAGGCTTGTCACTATTATTAATAGTGTGGGTTATAAAAGTTACCTCTGCAAAGTCACCTGCTTCAATCCATACTCTTGGAGAAATAACATCGCCCTCATTGCTCTTGATAAAAGAAAGCAAAAGAATAGGCTTTTCTACTACTTCTTTTTTAGGGATGGAAATATAAACTCCACCTTCGAAAGATGCTTGATTTAGGGCAGCAAAAGGATCTTTTTCAGCCTTAGCAATACTTCCAATGGCTAAATCTGATTTCTCATTTAAAGAAGAGAAGTTTAGTTTTTCTACTTCCAGACACAAGTGGTTTTGTAAATGTCCATTGGCAAATACCAATACTGAACCGTCAAATCCCGTGGGAATAGCAGCTTTTACTTCTTCAGAACTGACCTCAAATGGCTTAGCTCCGGTAATAGAAGTGAGAGATTGCTCCAGCTTTTTGGCGATTGAAGTAAATTTATATTCTTCTGATTTGAGGGTTGGAAGTCCTTGCTTGGTAAAGCAGACTTTTCCTTCTTTCCTGATATTTTCAAATCCGGCAAAAGAAGATTCCAAAAATCCTTCAAATAGATTTTCCTTAGTCAGCGTACTCATGTTTTTGGGGTTGATGGGAATATCAGACAGTTGCCTCAGAATCTACGGCTTCTTTAATCCAGTCGTAGCCTTTTTCTTCCAGTTCCAAAGCCAGATCCTTAGTACCGGATTTTACAATTTTTCCTTTGTAAAGCACATGTACAAAATCAGGTACAATGTAATCCAATAAACGTTGGTAGTGAGTTACTACGATAGTTGCATTATCCTTGGATTTCAATTGGTTCACTCCATTTGAAACTATTCTTAATGCATCGATATCCAAGCCTGAATCGGTTTCATCCAAAATGGAAAGCGTAGGTTCAAGCATTGCCATCTGGAAAATTTCATTTCTTTTCTTCTCACCTCCTGAAAAACCTTCATTCAATGACCTACTTAGAAGTTTTTGGTCGATTTCTACCAACTTCATTTTTTCTTTCATCATGGTCAAGAACTTCACGGCATCCAAAGATTCCAAACCTCTGTACTCTCTTACTTGGTTTACAGCAGTTCTAAGAAAATTAGTGGAGCTTACCCCGGGAATTTCTACAGGATATTGAAATGCAAGAAATACTCCTTCTCTTGCTCTATCTTCAGGAGCTAGATCTAAAAGGTCTTTTCCTTTGAAAGATACTTCTCCTTCAGTAACCTCATATTCTTCTCTTCCAGCCAATACAGAAGCCAAGGTAGATTTACCGGAACCATTTGGTCCCATAATCGCATGGACTTCACCAGCTTTAACTTCCAAATTGATACCTCTCAAAATAGGTGTTCCTTCGATAGAGGCATGCAGGTTTTTTATACTTAACATATTCGTATTAATCTTTCAATTTCTAATTTTTAAACTCACTTATCCTACAGAGCCTTCAAGTGTTAGTGCTAGTAACTTTTGGGCTTCAACTGCAAATTCCATCGGCAATTGATTCAATACTTCTTTCGCATAACCATTAACAATCAGGGCTACTGCATCTTCAGTAGAAATACCTCGCTGATTACAATAGAATAGCTGATCTTCTCCAATTTTTGAAGTAGTTGCCTCATGTTCAACTTTCGCAGTAGAATTGTTGATGTCGATGTATGGGAATGTATGAGCTCCACATTTATCACCCATTAACAGAGAGTCGCACTGTGAGAAATTTCTAGCATTATCTGCTCTTTTCATCACTTGAACTTGTCCTCTATATGAGTTTTGTGATTTTCCTGCAGAGATACCTTTGGATACAATCCGAGATTTGGTGTTTTTACCAATGTGTATCATTTTGGTCCCAGTATCTGCTTGCTGGTAATTATTTGTAACTGCTACAGAGTAGAATTCTCCGATTGAGTTATCTCCTTTCAAAATGCAAGAAGGGTATTTCCAAGTAACTGCTGAACCAGTTTCTACCTGAGTCCAAGATATTTTAGAATTGTCTCCGGCGCATATCCCTCTTTTCGTTACAAAATTGTAGATACCGCCTTTTCCTTCTTTATCACCAGGGAACCAGTTTTGCACGGTTGAATATTTGACCTCCGCATTTTTGGAAGCATAAATTTCAACTACAGCTGCATGTAGCTGATTTTCATCTCTTTGAGGAGCAGTACAGCCCTCTAGGTAAGAAACATAAGAATCATCTTCTGCTACTATAAGAGTTCTTTCAAACTGTCCAGTATTGGCAGCATTAATTCTGAAATAAGTAGATAGTTCCATTGGACATCTTACTCCTTTAGGAATATAACAGAATGAACCATCGGAAAATACTGCTGAGTTTAGTGCTGCGTAATAATTGTCAGTCATAGGAACAACAGAACCCAAGTATTTTTTTACCAGTTCTGGATGTTCTTTGACAGCTTCACTAAAGGAGCAGAAAATAATACCAAGTTTAGATAAGGTACCCTTAAAAGTCGTTGCAACAGAAACTGAATCCAATACTGCGTCTACAGCGATTCCTTGAAGTTTCTTTTGCTCATTAAGATTGATTCCTAATCTTTCATAGATCTGAAGCAGTTCTGGGTCTACTTCATCTAATGATTTAGGTTTATTATTTTGCTTCGGTGCTGAATAATATCGTAAACTCTGAAGGTCAATTTTAGGGTAAGTGACATTGGCCCAATTGGGCTCTGTCATATTTTGCCAGGTTTTGAAAGCCTTCAATCTCCACTCAAGTAACCATTGTGGTTCTTCCTTCTTGGCAGAAATCCACTTAATGATTTCTTCATTGAGTCCGATAGGGGCTTCATCGGCCTCAAAATTTACAGACCACCCATGTTCGTACTCTTTGGAGGTAAATTCTTCTAAAATCTGATTGTCTTTGCTCATATTAGCTAAGTTATTTAGACTAATTACATTTTAACTGCGAAGGTACAACATATAATGAAAAAATTATGTTCAGAATTATTCGAAAAATCTATGATTGATATAATAAATCAATAAAAAGCGGTGTTTCGCTTCAAATTGGCCTTATAAAAGCAAAAAATAAGTGTTGAATTTTCAACACTTATTTTTTTTGAAAAGTCTCAAAAGACTGAATTTTATTTATTTGGATTTAATCCAAATAGAGTCATTTCTCTTTATCGAAGAATTGAATTGGTCGATTAATACTCTCCTCCAGCACGATTAAAGTTTCGGTTCTGTCTATTCCTTCTACTTTTTGGATATTGTCTAAAACCAAGCGCAAGTGATTGGTGTCACGACAGATAATCTTTGCAAAAATGGAATAATTACCTGTAGTGTAGTAGGCACTAACTACCTCAGAAATGGTTTTTAATTTTTCAATTACATTATCATAAAGAGAACTCTTTTCAAGATAGATTCCCAAGAATGCAGAAATATCATAACCTAATTTCGAGAAGTCTATGTTAAGTGTGGCGCTTTTCACAATACCCATATCCTCCAACTTCTTCATTCGTACGTGAACTGTACCAGATGAAACGAAAACTTTTTTGGCAATTTCCGTGTAAGGAGTCTTTGCATCTTCGTTTAATAATGAGATGATTTTTAGGTCTATGTTGTCGATATCTAAAATTTTATCCATTTTCGGTTATTGGATTTAGATGATTGTTAATGAATGTGCCTGTAAATTAGAGGTTCTTCAAAAAATACCAAAATTTTTTTTTCAATTTGTAATTGAATTATAAATCTATTTACTTTGGGTTCGAGATGGAACAATAGTTGAATATTTTGTTTTCATCTTGAATAGTCAAATTAAAATTGGCTGATTTTCATTTAGCCAAATGTTTGATTAAAAAAAACTAGAAACTTTTAATCTCTAAAGTTATATTTGGGTTTATATTCTGAAAAGGGTCTTGCTGATGGCGAGACTTTTTTGTTTCCAAAAGTAAATTTAAAATACAAAAAATTGCATTTGAAAGTTTTATTGGTGTATTTTTGTTGAATATTACATGACTATGAACGCAAAAGTAATTTTTCGTATTTTTTCTTATTTCGCTCTTTTGGGGCTTGCTGTCTTGTTTCCATTATCCAGTGGTGAATTAAAAGCACAAATTTCCGGTGATTTCCCGGATACCAGAATCAATTACATCCAATATAATCGATTAAGTTTTCGCAACTTGGAAGAGGAAAGTGTGGAGGATGAAGGGTTGGAAGCGAAAAAATTAAAAATAGAACCGCTGACAATGATCGAGGAAAATGTTGCCAGAAATTTAAATTCGCATTGGACATGGCCAGAGTATACACTGGAAATGATTGATAGTTATTCCCCATTTCTTTTTAGGACAAAAAAATCTGCTGCCTTAGAGGAAGTGAAAGTATTACTTCAAATCAATTCGAAAGGTAGATTGAGTGGTTTCGAAATTTTAGGTGATGTGGATAATGGCCTAAAAGAGCGATTGGATCACATGCTTCGTAAACTTCCGGATTGCAAACCAGTACCTGGGTATGCTTATTATAATCCTGAAGTTTTTGAATTAACAATTCGAAAATAACTTACCTTCAAATAATCCAGGCTTTTTTTTGAGCGGTTGGGTGGTTTATTTCTACTCTATTTATTTTGAGTAAAACAACCACAGACCAAATGAGAAAAACGTTACTGATTATCTGCTTTGCTTTGTCTGCAAATGCTTTATTTTCCCAAGTAAAATCATTTGCTCCAGACAAAACATTTCCAGAAGAAAACTCCAAATCCAAGTTTTATACGGTGTCAGGAGAACGGCACGGACCTTCATTTTTTAAAAAATTCACCTTTCCCGAAGTACAATATACTCCAGGAGACCAACTTACATTTGACCAATACCACACGGTAGATGTAATGTATTATTGGTATAATATCTGGGCTGAACAATATCCCGAAATCGTGGATGTTTATGAAGTCGGGAAATCTTTTGAAGGAAGACCCATCCTTCAAATGACCATAACCAATAAGGAAACAGGAAAAGATACCGACAAGCCCGCAGCCTACTTTGAAGGAGGAAGACATTCGGGAGAAATTACCTCCAGTGAATCTATTCTTTGGCTAACCCAGCACATACTTGAAAATTATGGTGCTGATCCGGAAATCACAAAACTGGTAGATACCAAGGCAATATACCTGCGACCTCAAAACAATCCGGATGGATCAAATCTTTACTTAAGGACGGAACAAAGAAATAGGAGTACGGTAAAACCTCATGACAATGACAGGGATGGATTGATTGATGAAGATCCAGAAGAAGATTTGGATGGAGATGGTATTATTTATCAGATGAGGAAAAAGGCGGTAACGGAAGAAGAGAAGAAGAAGGCCAATTTCATTGTTGATCCGGAAGATCCTAGCCAAAAATTAATGAAAAGAACTTTTCCTGGAAAAGGTGATTACTTGGTGTATACCGAGGGATTTGATAATGATGGAGATGGTTCATATAATGAAGATGGCATTGGTGGCTTGGACTTACATAGGAATTACCCAGAAAACTGGAGGCCGGATATTGGTGGAGATTTAACAGGGCGTGGGTACACCCAATATGGAGCTGGAGAATACCCAATGAGTGAGCTGGAATCTAGATATACCGTATTATGGATGCTGAGCCATCCAAATATCTCAGTGGTCAATTCAATGGATACGAGAGTTCCTATGCATTTGAGAGCACCTTCTACCTCCAAAGCAGAGGAAAGAATGTATCCGAAAGATTTGGAGATTTATAAAGAAATGGATGAATTAGGTTTGTCCTTCACGGCCTATCCTTGGGCTGGAGATGTATATGAAACGTATGCCACTAGATACAAAGTAAATAGCATGACAGGAGATCCTTTAAAACCAAGCCCCTTGTTTGGTCATGGACCTGATTTTGGGTACTTCTATTATGGAAGTATCTGGTATGGGGATGAGCTTTGGAATAATGGTGCGATGAAGGATTACAATGGAGATGGAATCTATGATGATTTTGATGGTCTAAGATGGGATGAAGAGGAAAATGGAGGAAAAGGATTTAAATCTTGGACACCTTTCCAACACCCCGTTTTAGGGGAAGTAGAAATTGGTGGGTTTCATCCAAAGTTCTTTGGACAAAATGGACCTACATGGCAATTAGAAAATTGGGCGAAAAAGCAGGCACTATTTAATCTTGCTATGGCCAAGAAGCTGCCCCAGTTGACGGTTTCTTCCGTGGAGGTAGCTAATTTAGGAGATGGGGAGTTTGAAATCACATTAAATTGGGAGAATACAGGAAGTTTACCTGTAGCATTGGAACAAGCCAAATTGGTCAAAATCGTTCAAGAGGATAGGGTCTCCTTAACCTTTGAAAAAGAATTGACAGAAGGGTATGAGAATGCCAAGGTTAAAATCATTACTCCCGAATTGTATGATAAAACTATCTATGCTGGATATACGGGGGTAGGAGAGAAGAAATCAGTCACCTTCAAAGTGAAAGTGGAAACATCGGAAGAAGTTTCTGGAAAAATTAGTTTATCCTCTACGAGAGGTGGGTATTTTGAGAAAGAATTTACTTTAAAATAAGAAACTATGCTTAAAAAAATAGTAGTGATTTGTTTCTTTTTTGTTGGGATTATAAATCATCTGGAGGCTCAACAGAAAAGATCCTTAACGCACAAAGATTACGATGGATGGGAAAGTCTTAGGTCTGAAAAAATTACCAAGGATGGACTTTGGGTTAGTTATCAGATTTCCCCCCAGGAAGGGGACGGGAGAATTGAAATTTTCCCTTTTAAAAACCCGAATAATAAATATGTTATTCCAAGAGGCACCTCTTTTAGTTTCACTGCAGATGATCAATTTGTAGTAGGTAAAATTGCTCCGCAAGAAGATACGGTTCATCTGTTAAAAGTGAAAAAGACAAAAAAGGAAGATATGCCAACAGACAGTCTTTTCATTTATGAAATGAGCTCTGGAGAAATAGAAAAATATGCAAGGGTAAAGTCCTTTGATACTCCAAGCGAAAAAGGCAGCTGGGTGGCCATTCTCTTTGAAAAAGAAAAACCTGCGAAGAAAGATCCAGCAGATTCCACTTCCAAAGAAGAAAAAACTAAAAAAACAGATGGAACAAAGCTGCTTGTTCGAAGTCTAACAGGAGACAAGTCTTTTGAGTTTGAACGAGTAAAATCCTACGGATTTGCTCCAAATGGTGATCATTTGCACTTTGAATTGGCAGAGGAAGATACCTTGGACAATGCTGCAATTCATATTTTGAACCTAGCAACAGGGGAAAGTCATGAAATCCATCAAGGGATGACATCTTATACCATGAATAAGTTTTCTCCCCAGTCAAAGTATTTGGCATTCCTGACCTCCGATGATTCCACAAAAGCTAAAAAGCCTTATTATCAACTTCAGCTTTTTGATATTGAAAATAAGAGTTTAAGTCAAATTGCTGATGAGAATACCAATGGTATTTTAGAAAATGGTAGGATCAGTGAAAATGGTTCTCTGAAGTTTTCTGAAGATGAATCCAGAATATTTTTTGGGGTAGCTCCTGAATACATCGATTACCCATATGAAGAGGATAGTACCATTTTGGAGGATGAAAGACCAAGATTGGATATTTGGGGATGGCAGGATTCCCAAATTCAACCTATGCAATTAAAAAGAAAGTCTAGAGAAGAAAAAAGGTCTTATTTGGCCACAATGGATTTGAATTCCGGAAAAATCTCTCAATTAGAAACTCCTGATTTACAAGATGTCTCTTTGGAGAATAAAGTTACCAGAGACTTTGGATTAGGAACTACCAATGCACCTTATGAAAGAAATTATAGCTGGGATATTCAAATTGGAAGGGATGTTTATTTAGTTGATTTTACGGATGGAACTAGAAAACTCATTGAAAAAGATGTAAGTGGTTTTCCTAGTATTTCTCCTGGAGGTAAGTATGTTTACTGGTATGCAGGTAGTGATAGTGTATGGGTAGCTTATGATATTCAGAATGAGGAAAAAATCAATTTAACTGCTGGTCTTGATGTGCCTTTTTATGAAGAACTCCACGATTCTCCATCGAATCCTGGAAGTTATGGTACAAGCGGTTGGTTGGATGAGGATGCGGCTATATTGATAAATGACCGCTATGATATCTGGAAAATTGACCCAAAAAATCCATCAACAGCATCTAGGATTACATTAGGAGAAGGAAGAAAGAATAAGATGGAATTTAGGATGGAGGTTCTTGATAGGGAAGTGTTGAGTATTGATCCGGAAGAACCGGTGATACTAAATGCATTCAATGAAATGACCAAAGAAGCTGGGTATTATTCAACAAAAGTAGATGCGAATACCGCACCTAAAAAGCTTATTTTTACACCAAATCGTTATTATGGATTGACAAAGGCCAAAAATTCTGAGGAGGTGTTGGTAAGAAAGTCAACTTATGTAGAAAACCCAGATGTATACCTGACAGATTTGACCTTTAAGAATCTAACCAAAGCATCTCATCTGAATCCTCAGCAAGCAAGTATCAATTGGGGTACATCAGAATTGGTTTCTTATTTAGCTAATGATGGTACACCACTTCAAGGGATATTGTTCAAACCTGAAAATTTTGATCCTAACAAGAAGTATCCGATGATGGTCTATTTTTATGAAAGAAGTAGTGATGGGCTATATTCATATCGGTCACCTGCTCCAAGTGCTTCCACTATCAATATCCCATATTTTGTAAGTAATGAGTATCTAGTCTTTGTTCCAGATATTAAGTATGAGTTGGGACTACCAGGGCCAAGTGCATATAACTGTATAATTCCTGGTGTACAAACCGTGGTAGCTAAAGGGTTTGTGGATGCAGATAATATGGCAATTCAAGGTCAGAGTTGGGGCGGATATCAGGTGGCCTATTTAATTACGCAGACCAATATGTTCAAAGCTGCGGGGGCGGGAGCTCCAGTAGTAAATATGACTTCAGCCTATGGTGGGATCCGTTGGGGTACAGGTATGAGTAGGATGTTTCAATACGAACAAACTCAATCAAGAATCGGTGGTACTTTATGGCAGAAGCCTCTTTATTATATAGAGAACTCCCCTTTATTTTTTATGGATAGAGTTGAAACACCAGTGCTAATCATGCATAATGATGAAGATGGAGCTGTTCCATGGTATCAGGGGATAGAAATGTTTATGGCTTTAAAGCGATTAAATAAACCTGCTTGGTTATTACAATACAATGGAGAAGACCACAATTTGGTCAATCGAAGAAATCGCAAGGATTTATCCATGAGATTGAGTCAATTCTTTGATCATTATCTGAAAGGAGCTCCGGCTCCCTTGTGGATGACCGAAGGACTTCCGGCTGTTGAAAAAGGGAAGACACTCAAATATGAACTGAGTGATAATTAGGCAAAATTGATATTCAAGTTTAAAGGGTCTGGAGTAAATCCAGACCTTTTTTTATGCCATGTAATTAAAACATCAGTTTTTAAAATATATTTTTAAGTACATTAACTATTTTTTAGTTTATATTTAAGACTTATTAACTAAACTATTCTATCAAACACTTTTTATGTACAATAAAATTAAATCAATTGTAACTGGCTACAAGAATAAAAAGGTAACCATTGGAGAAATAGAGATAAAGTTGGCATACCAAAAAAAGTTTACAAAGTTAGATCCTCTGGCACATTTAAGAAGTATAAAGCATGAGCTTCTTAAATCTCCAATTAAATCTTTAGAGCATGTTGATTTTAAACCCTTTTGGGAAGAGAAAAAAAAATCAGTTGAGAGCTTAATACCTACTCATGAAGCATGCTTTTCAGTGCATCATAAAAACTACCTGGTAAAGCGATATGTGACTAAACATCAAAATCGTTCGGTAAGTATTTATACCTATAGTGCAGACGGAAAAACTTTTGCGATTTTCACAAGAAAATATGATTATGGTGATTTTCATTGTCAATATGTAATTAGCTTCTTTAAAAAATATAATCTTGAGGGAGATGAAAAGGCGACTCATTGTATAAAGACAAAGGAATACTCTATTTTTTTAAATCATTTTGGGCATTCCCATTCACTCATTTGGAATAATCAAACTGAACTTGATCGATTCCTTTCAATACTTGAATAGTGCAAGAGCCCTTGAGAAAAAATCTTCTCAAGGGCTCTTTTAATAGGTCAAAAAAACAAAAGCTAATGCACTAGATACTACACGGCTACTGCCGCTTTGATATGTGGATGAGGATCATAACCAACCAATTCAAAATCTTCTAATTTAAAAGAGAATATGTCTTTTACTTCCGGATTGATTTTCATAGTTGGAAGTGGTCTGAGGTCTCTGGTTAATTGCAGTTCTGCTTGCTCAATATGATTGGAATACAAATGAGCATCTCCAAAAGTATGCACAAAATCTCCCAGCTTTAGATCACAGACTTGGGCGATCATCATTGTAAATAAAGCATAAGAAGCAATATTAAAAGGAACACCCAAAAATACATCTGCACTTCTTTGGTAAAGTTGACAAGAAAGTTTTCCATCAGCTACATAGAATTGGAAGATGGTGTGACAAGGCGGAAGTGCCATTTGGTCCACATCGGCAACATTCCAGGCACTGACGATATGCCTTCTACTATCCGGCTTAGTTTTTATTTGATGGATCAAATTTTTGATTTGGTCTATTTCTCCACCCTTACCATCTGGCCAATGTCTCCATTGATATCCATAGACAGGTCCTAAATCACCATTTTCATCTGCCCATTCATCCCAAATTGAGACTTTGTTTTCTTTCAAATAGCCAATGTTAGAATCTCCTCTTAAAAACCATAATAATTCCACAATGATAGATCTCAAATGCAGTTTTTTGGTAGTAACCAAAGGAAATCCTTCAGATAAATCAAAACGCATTTGATGCCCAAAAATACTTCTGGTTCCTGTACCGGTTCTATCGCCTTTTTGAGTTCCTTCTTCAAGGATTTTTCTCATTAAATCGTGGTATTGCTTCATGGATTGAGGGTGCTTTCTTTGCACGCAATTTAGTTAGTTCGACCAAGAAATGGAACAATCTTTAACAAAGATCAGAGTTATCTTGTATTATTAAGTTCTAGAGGTCTATTGGTAAAGACTTAAATTTTCACATGTTCCACAAATCTATTTCATATATATTCCTGGGAATTGGGATTTTAATTACTGTTTTGATTTTAATTTTTCCTCCTAAAATCAGCTTTAATTATGACTTTGAACAATTTTTTCCCCAAAGCAATGAAGACTTAGAGTTTTATGAAGAGTATAAAAAGAAGTTCGAAAACGATAATGACTATTTGCTAATCGCTCTTGAAAACCCTGGTGGCGATTTGTTGGAAAAGCGTTTTTTGGATTCAATCTGGTCTATTCAAATCAAGATTAAGGACTTGGAGGGAGTGGACACAGTCATATCAATTCTAAATATAGAAAAGCCAATCATTGGATTATTTGGTTTAAGAAATGAAAAGGTATTGAAATGGGATACGGAACGTGAATTGTCGGAATCTTCGTCAGATTTAGGGGTTTATAAAACCCAATTGATTTCAAAAGACGGGAAATCACTGTTGCTATGGATAAAGAATACTCAAAATATAAGTAAGGAAAATGGAGACAGGCTTTACAGTGAGATCAAAGGAGTAATTGAACAAGCTGCTATTCAACCAAAGGCCATTGCTGGTAAAATTCAAGCTCAAGGGGATTTTATCCGTTTGATGCAAAAGGAGTTCGGGATGTTTTTTGGAGCTTCTATAGTACTGATTCTTGGAATGCTTTTCTTTATTTTCAGGACATTTTGGTCAATATGGATTCCATGTGTGGTTTTACTGATAGGAACTCTATGGTCTTTTGCTGTGATGCTTTATTTCGGAAAAGCCCTAGATGTGATGTCCGTGATGCAACCTACAATATTTCTTATTGTTGGATTAAGCGCTTTGATCCATTTTATTTCACATTTGAACCAAAAAATCCGTCAGGGTATACGTATAGAAAAATCGATTCAAGAGGTTTTCAAGGAACTTTTTATTCCGGTTTGGTTGACCATTTTAACAACTTCTTTAGGATTTATCTCTTTATACTTTACCACTATTCCTGCATTAAAATCATTTGGGGTAAGTACTGGAATTGGTGTGTTGGTAGTATTTGGAGCCTTGATTTTACTGACCCCCGGGATTCTATACCTAAGTAGAATTCAGCCAAACCAAGGGACTGACAAATTTATTTCTGCCAATTTTTTAAAAGTATTATTTATAGAAGTCCTGAAAAAAAGGAAATGGATTTTGATGAGTTTTCTATTGATCAGTCTCTTGAGTATTTGGGGAGGATCAAAAATCCATGTAAACGGATACCTATTGGATAACCTGCCTGAAAACCATCCAATACAATTAGATGTCCACTATTTTGATGAGCAATATGGAGGTTCAAATCCATTGGAAATCTATTTAAAAACTGGCCTGGATGCTTCCTCTTTGATGGATTACGAAGTATTAGAAGCACTTGAAAAAGTTGAATCCAAATTAGCTGAGCTTACTGGTACAAATCAATTTCTATCCCCCTTGACTATTGTAAAAACCTTGAATCAGGCTCAAAATCAAGGTAGCGTGAAGGCTTTTGTATTTCCTTCTCCCGGACAATTTCAAAGAATGGAAAAGTATTTGAAAAGAGCAGGGGAGGAATTGAATTTCAAATTACTTCTCAATGATAATCAAGAGGGACGAATCAGCGGTAGATCTCCAGATTTTGGGTCCTATAAAATGGCCCAGATTCGCGAAGAGTTTCAAGATTTTGTGAACAGAGAGATTGATCCCCAAATATTAAGTCTTCAATGGACTGGTACTGCCTATCTAATTGACAATGGACATCAATCTGTGACAGTTCAAATGGCTAAAGGTCTAGGAGTTGCTTTTTTAGTGGTAGGCCTGATTGCTGGGATCTTATTCAGATCTTGGAGAATTTCTTTGATTCTTTTGATACCAAATATCATCCCATTGATTTGGATGTTAGGAATGATGATTTTGCTTGGAATTGAATTTAAGTTAACTACTGCAATTCTTTTTACGGTGGCCTTTGGAATCGCTGTGGACGATAGTATTCATTTCATGACAAGATTACGATTTGAATTGGGGAAAGGTAAAAGTTTGATTTACGCAATCAAAAGAACCGTGATGGAAACTGGGAGAGCCATCGTTTTGACCACCATAATTTTGGTCATGGGATTTGGATTATTAATAGCGAGTGATTTTGGGGTTACTCATTTTACGGGATTATTGATTGCAGCTTCTTTGATCGTTGCATTACTGTCTGATGTACTCCTTCTTCCTATTTTACTACTTCCCATGAAAAAAGTATGGGAGAAGAAAGCTAAGAAATTAATCCGATGAAGGTTCTATTGAGAAAGTAGCTGATATTGGATAATGATCTGAATAATCTACCTCTCTATGTGTTTTAAACTCGATTGCTTTTAAATTATGTGAGGAAAAAATGTGATCAATTCTCAAAAAGAACAAAACCTTATTATAAGTGAACCCAAAACCTCTGCCCGCTTTTTCAAATGCATTGTCCAAATTCTCCCCAAGTTTAAAATAAGTATAGGAATAAGGGATTTCATTCAAGTCACCCATTAAAATGACAGGGTGAGGGCTGTTTTTTAAATGTTCCACTAATACACTTAATTGCTTGCTCCGTTCTAAGCTCCCTCTATGGAGTTTTCCCAGAGTTTGTCGGTAGTTTTCTTTAACCCCTTCCAGATTTTCCAAACCATCGGAATTAATTCTCATGGATTCCAAATGTGCATTATAAATGCGGAGGGTATCACCATTCACTAAAACATCAGCAAAAATTGCCCCATTCGTTCCATTTTTATCAAAGACCTTACCTTCATGAATGATCGGGTATCTACTGAAAATGGCTAAGCCTATGGATCGTTTTTCAGGGTTTCCATCAACTGGGTGGTAGAAGGAATAAAAACTATTGTCTTTGCCTAGAAGTTTTATTGCATTTCTGGAAGCAGAGGTATAATCCTGGTAAAACTCCTGAAACACTTTGATGTCCGCAGGATGTTCATTCAGCCAGGTGAAAATATTTTGATCTATTTTGCCTTCGGCGTCCCTTTTAAAATCAAAATTATGGGCATTGTAGGTAAGTACTTTAAGCCCTTTGGACTCTTCATTTTTCGGATGGAACTGAAGTGTGATTATTGCAAATTTATACCCAATCAAAAGTGCGACCAAATGAAACCAAGCCCATTTTTTCCAAGATAAAAGAAAGATGAAAAATAGGAATAGGTTGATTAACCAAATGATCGGGATCAAAAAGGGGAGTAAGCCTACGTATGGGAAATATTCGGGAGAAACATAAACACTTAAAAATAAAATCAGTGATAGGCAAAAGATTATTCCTGAGAGGTATTTCATAGGTAAGCTAAGTGGACTTCAAATTAAATGAGTCAAAATTAGAAATCAGAATATCTGAAAGGTTTAATTTGTTTTAACAAATTCTTGGCCTTTTTCGTCTGTAATACGGTAAATTAGATAAACTGTTGAAAAATTAGTTGCTTGGCCCTCATAGGTATGAAAATTGTCGTTTAAATTGAGAAAGGCTGGAATTTTGTAAGGAAGAAGTTAATTGTTTACTTGAAAGAGAAATCTCCGTATCATGAAAATACAATACTTAATTTGGGTATCCGCTATAGCTACCCTTTTATTTACTTCATGCGATCCTAAATCCTCTGAATCTATTGAAAAGTCCGCTATGTCCAATTCGGATATGGAATCTGAGGAAGTAGAGAATAGACCCAGTCCTCTTGAAGTGAAAGACGGAATGGTAGCTGGAAAAGCGTTTAAGGTACATTATGGTTCCCCAGCTGTAAAAGGGCGGGTCTTGTGGGGAGACTTGGTTCCTTATAATGTAGTTTGGCGGACTGGAGCCAATGAGGCTACCTATGTAGAACTGAGTGAGGATATGACCGTGGAAGGAGAATTGTTGAAAGCTGGAAAGTATTCACTTTTTACAATTCCAAAAGAAAACGCTTCTTGGACCATCATCTTCAATTCTGAGTGGGATTTGGAGCATGGTCATTTTCAATATGATGAGGATAATGATGTGTTGAGGGTTGAAGTTGACCCAGTTTGGGAAGAAAATTCTCAAGAAAGATTATCTATTGATTTAGAAACCCCAGGGTTAGTGATCCGTTGGGAAAAATTAAAGCTTCCAATTACAATTCAGTAAAATAATAAACAAACTCAAAGCCCTCAATTCATAATTGGGGGCTTTTTTTGATTCATATCAAAACTTAATTTGAAAAATAGAGATTAAGAAAGAATGGATTAAATTCGCTCGATGTATGCTCTTTGGTATATCATGTAAATTGATTCTACCCTAATCTTATTCCAGTTCCCTTGTTTTAAAACATATGAAATATTTTTCCTTCCTATTTGTTCTCGGGATCACGATTGCTTTGGCTATATATATTTCAAGACCTATTGGACCTATTCCACCGATTGCACCTTTATTAGACCCCAATCATGGATTTTGGCAAAATATGATCAGTGAGGATGAAAAAGCAGAATCTGAAATTTCGCTTCCAGGGTTAAGTGCACCGGTACAAGTAAATTATGATGAACACCTGATTCCTCACATTTTTGCTCAAAATGCAAAGGATTTATACCAAGCTCAGGGATACATTACCGCCAAGCATAGGCTTTGGCAAATGGAGTTTCAGACAAGAGCTGCGGCTGGAAGACTATCAGAGATAGTAGGTGAAATCGCCTTAGACCTTGATCGAATTACCAGAAGAAAAGGACTTGGTTATGGTGCAGAGCTAGGGTTGGATTATTTGAAAGCCAATGATCAAGAAACGTTGGAATATATTGAGTCTTACTCCAAAGGAGTAAATCAATATATCCATGAGTTAAGTCCAGGTGAACTTCCTGTGGAATACAAGATTTTAAATTACCGACCTGAGGAATGGACTCCTTACAAAACTTTGTTGCTTTTAAAATACATGTCTGACATGTTGGTGGGTGATAGGGATTTAGAATATACCAACTTACGTAAGATTTTAGGGGCAGAAATGTTGGATAAGCTGTATCCTGATTTTTCAGAAGAAAGTGATCCTGTAATAGAAAAAGAAAAGGTTTGGGATTTTGAACCAATACCTATTGAAAAGCCAGAAGGGGTTGCTTATCCAAACGATTCATTGGTTTTTGAGCCTTTACCTCAGCCAGCTGAAGGAATAGGTTCTAATAATTGGGCAGTATCTGGTACAAAAACGAAGAATGGAAGACCAATTTTAGCCAACGATCCGCATCTTAGTCTGAACCTTCCATCATTGTGGTATGCATTACAATTGACCACTCCTGAATTTTCTGTAAAAGGGGCTTCACTTCCCGGAGCTTTAGGAATCATTTCCGGTTTTAATGAAAATGTTGCCTGGGGAGTTACTAATGCCACAAAAGATGCAAGGGACTGGTACAAAATTACATTCCGGGATGGTAGTAGGAATGCCTACAAATATGGAGATGAATGGAGGAAAACTACATTTCGGATAGAGGAGATCAAGGTCAAAGGAAAAGAAGATTTTTTAGATACAGTAGTCTACACTCATTACGGTCCGATTGTATATGATAGAAATTTCCGAGGAGACAGACAGGATGTCAATTTTGCGTTGAAGTGGACAGTTCATATGGGTTCTAATGAACAGAAGACTTTTTTATCGCTCAATAAGGCTAAAAATCATCAGGATTATAACCAGGCCTTGGATCATTTTACAGCCCCTGCTCAAAACTTCGTTTTTGCATCTAATTCCGGTGATATTGCGATGAGAATCCAGGGGAAATTTGCACTAAAATGGCCTGAACAAGGTAAGTTTTTTATGGATGGTTCAGACCCTCGAATGGAATGGCAACAGTTTATTCCAAATAATCAAAATCCAAGTACATTAAACCCTGAAAGAGGTTTTGTTTCCTCTGCAAACCAGCGACCGGTAAATTCGACTTACCCCTATTATGTTTTTGATAATAGTTATGAGCATTACAGAAATCATCGAATTAATGGAAGACTTAGGGAGATGGATCAAATTACGGTAGAGGACATGAAAGAATTACAGTTTGATGATTATTATCAGCAGGCTTCAGAAATTCTTCCTACCATGTTAAAGCTCCTGGGTGATCAAGTCCCTGAAGGGAAAAATTCACAGACCTTTTTGAAACAGCTTCAAAACTGGGATTATTATGCTGAACCCAACCAAAAGGCTCCTACCGTTTATCATATCTGGTGGGATAAATTATATAACTTAATTTGGGAGAAATGGGATGAATTTGGCGTGGCGGTAGTCAAGCCAAATAGTTACCGCACCATACAGCTATTAATTCAAGAACCAGAGGGAGAGATTTTTGATAATAAAAGTACCTCAGAAAAAGAAACAGCAACTACACTTGTCAGGAAATCATTTGAACTAATGGTGGAAGAATTGAATGAATATATTTTAAAAGAGGGAGATTATGCTTGGGCAAATTTCAAAAACACCACCATCCAGCATCTAGTACCGCAGTTTAATTCATTTTCCAAATCACATGTGTATACAGGAGGTGGATCTGGAATAGTGAATGCTACCAGTGGAAGGAACGGAGCAAGTTGGAGAATGATCGTCGAGTTGGGAGATTCACCAAATGCCCATGGGGTATATCCTGGAGGACAGTCAGGCAATCCTGGGAGTAAATATTATGCTGATTTGTTGCCCATTTGGGCAGAAGGGGACTATTTGAATTTCGATCTAAGAGCCCCGGAAAATTTAGAAGGGATACTGTTTCAAACTACTTTAAAGTAACGTCATGAAGTTTATATCACTAACAATTTTAATTGCTTTAATTGTGGTTTTTGTAAATCCATTTTTCCCTTACTGGATCGTAATGATTTTAATTGGGATTCTTTCAGTTGCTTTCGGTTTAAAAGGATTTGTCTCATTTTTAGCAGGAGGCTTAGGGATGGGACTTGCTTGGGTTGGTCAAACAGTTTATCTAAGTTTTATGACGGGAAGCTCACTTCCAGATCAAATGGCTGAAATTATGGGGGCAAGTAGTGGTGTATTTCTTTCCGCAATCACAGGGTTGATTGGGTTTTTATTAGGAGCCTTTAGTGCCTATTCTGGGAGTTTGTTCAGAAGAATGCTTAAAAAGAGGCCGGATAATATTTACAGAGGATAAAATTTCAACTCATTTAAGCTTCTTGCTCCAACAAGTGTTTCAAAATAATCATTTTGTTTTTTCAGTTCGTTCTAATGAGTACCTTTGTTACTCACTATAAAAGTGATTTTTTATGCTTGATTCATTAATTACTTCTAAGACTAGACTGAGACTTTTGGTCAAGTTTTTTGTCAATTCCAAAACCCATAGCCATTTGAGAGGTTTGGCTGAGGAATTTGGGGAATCTACCAATGCCATTAGAAAAGAATTAAATAACCTGACCCAAGCAGGTATATTGGAAAGGCATACAGATAAAAATAAAATTGAATACCAAGCAAATGTAAAGCATCCATTCTTTTCAAATATTCAAGAGATCATTCGGAAATATTTGGGATTGGATAAGTTGTTGGAGCAGATTTTAGAAAGGATGGGAGAAGTAGAGCAAGTGGTTTTGGTTGGAGATATTGCTGAAGGTATAGATTCTGGGAATATAGAAGTGTTGGTAGCGGGTGAAAGCTTAAATGCAGAATATATTAGCCACTTGACTAAAAGAGTGGAGGAGCTTATTGAAAGAAAAGTGGTATTTACCTTGCATGGAGAACGGATAACCTCTTCAGGTTTGGTACTATTTGATAAAGAAGCAGGAGTCTAAATCCTGCTACAAGATATTCTTCAATTGCTAAGTACAAATATGTGACTGAAAGGGCGAAGCTGTAGCCCGAGCTTATTGATTTTGGAAATTTTATTGCAACTTACTTTATGGTTAATACCAAAAATATAATGATCTCAGATGCTTTAAGAAGGCGATATCAAACAATTGATATCAGGGTATTTATGTTTACCGTCCTATTTTTCTTGATTGGATTAATGGTACAGGCCCAAAATCTATCAGATATCCAAAACTTGAAGGTGGATAATTTATCGGATGCTCAATTGGAACAATTGTTAAAGAGAGCAGAGGCAAATGGACTGACAGTGAATCAATTGGAAGCCTTAGCAAGAGAAAGGGGAATGCCTGCAATGGAAGCCGCAAAATTGAGGCAAAGAATCAACCAACTACAAATGGCTGTAAGTCCTGAAAATGGAGTGACGCCTGTAGGCTCAGGTAGGTCAGTAGTAGGGGGAAATGGGAGAGATGTATTTGATTCTCTCAGAAGATCAGATCCCTATTATGATTTAACCCCAATTCAGAAAAAAATCTTTGGATTTAAGTTATTTCATAATAAAAATTTGGACTTTTCACCAAGTCTAAACCTTCCTACTCCTTTATCCTATGTTATTGGAGCTGGAGATCAGTTATTGCTGGATGTTTACGGAGCGTCCCAACAATCATTTGATTTGAATGTGACTCCAGAAGGAAGAGTCTATCTGCCCAATATTGGTCCAATACAAGTGGGAGGCTCCACCATTGAGGCAGCAACAGCAAGGATAAAAACCTCTTTGGGAAGAATATATTCTGGGCTAAATGGAGCAGAGCCTAATACATTTATTCAATTACGTCTGGGAAATATTCGCTCTATCAAAGTTTCTATGGTGGGTGAATTGACGAAACCTGGCACCTATACATTGCCTTCTTTTGCAACAGTTTTCAATGGTTTATATGCAGCTGGTGGCCCAAATGAAAATGGTGCATTTAGAAATATTCAAGTTTACAGAAACAGTAGATTGGTAGCGACAGTAGATATTTATGAATTCCTTTCTAAAGGTGAGCAGAGTTCAAATATCACGTTACAGGATAATGATGTCGTGATTGTTCCACCTGTCCAAGCTAGAGTGGAAGTGATTGGCCCAGTTAGGAGAGAGGGTTTATTTGAAGTTAAACCTGAGGAACACCTAACAGACTTATACATCTATTCGGGAGGTTTTGAAAGTTTGGCTTATAAAGATCGAGTTACGATTAGAAGGATTGAGGATAATCAACGAAAAGTAATTGATGTTTCGTCTAGTCAATATAACTCCTTTCTTCTCAAAGATGGTGATGAAATTTTAATAGGTGAGGCATTGGATCGATTTGTAAATAGGGTTCAGATTTCGGGTGCAGTGAATCGTCCGGGGGAATATTCTTTTGAAGAAGGGAAGTTAACTGTAAAAGGATTGGTTGAAAAAGCCCAAGGGCTAAAACCAGAAGCGTTTACCAACAGATCTACTTTATATAGAACAAGTACAGATTTGACTCTTGCTGCTGAATCATTGGATTTAGCTGGAATTTTGAATGGATCAAAACCTGATATTACTCTTCAGAACGAGGATTTATTATTTATCCCAAGTAGATATGATATTCAAGAAGAATATTATGTCAAAATATCCGGAGAGATCAATTTTCCTGGAACTTATCCATTTGCCTCTAACATGACAGTTGGAGATTTGATTTTAAGATCCGGAGGATTATTACAATCTGCCTCGAATGCGTCAATTGAAATTGCGCGAAGAGTTAGAGATCCTAATTCTGGAAAAATTGCAGAAATTTCTAATTTATCTATAGATCCTAATTTAGAATTAACTGCCGAAGAGTCCAGTATGCCCTTAAAACCTTTTGACCATGTATTTATTCGTAGAAGTCCAGGTTTTGAAAGAGAGCAATTAATAACCTTGCAAGGAGAAGTGGTACACCCTGGAGAGTTTGCGATCTCAGGAGCAGATGAAAGAATTTCTGATGTAATTAAAAGGGCGGGCGGTTTGACTCAATTTGCCTATCCTAAAGGCGCAAGTTTGATAAGAAGAACCGTTTATTACAAAGGCCCGACAGAAGAGGAGATGAAAGAGGGGGCTTTAAGGAATTTAAAGGATAACCTGGACCCTGAAAGAAATCGTAATATCAATGAAGCTGAGGAGTTGATGTATGAAAGGATTAATACGAAGTTAAGTCAAAAAGAGCAAGAGCGTATCTTGAGAGAAAGAGAACAGGAAAGAATGAAGCTGTTTGAATCCTCTAATTTAAACGATACAATATCCCTAGATTCCACAATCAATCAAGTAAGAATCTCAGAGCAGGATTTAGTAGGGATTGATTTGGAGAAGATTATGCAAAACCCTGGTTCAGATGAGGATTTGTTCTTAATGGAAGGAGATATTATCAGAGTACCTAAAGAGTTACAAACGGTCAGAATGGTAGGGGAGGTGTTGTTACCTACTACTAGCAGATATAATAAAAAGAATAGTTTAAAAAATTACATATCAAAAGCAGGAGGATTCACAGAAGAGGCTAGAAAATCTAAAACCTATGTGATTTATGCGAACGGGGATGCCAAACGAACGCATAATTTTTTGGGAATAAAATTTTATCCTGAGCTTGAACCTGGAGCTGAAATTGTAGTGCCCAAAAAACCTCAAAGAAATAGACTTAATGCAGCGGGATGGATAGGACTTGCTTCTAGTTTAGCAACGTTAGGGATCCTAGTTGATCGATTATTAAATTAATATTTAAGGAATAATTTTATGAAAATTGCAGTAGTTGGTACCGGCTATGTTGGGTTGGTGTCAGGAGCTTGTTTTGCTGACGTAGGTATCGAAGTTACCTGTGTGGATATTGATCAAAAGAAAATAGAAAAATTAAAGAATGGGATCATGCCCATTTATGAACCAGGACTAGAAGAAATTGTGGTTCGAAATTATAAAAGTGGAAGATTACAATTTAGCACAGACTTAGGGGAAGCAATTCAAGGTGCATCTGTTGCATTTATCGCAGTAGGCACTCCTCCAGGAGAAGATGGCTCTGCGGATTTAAAATATGTATTGGCAGTGGCTGATGAGATTGGTCAAAAGATGTCAGATTATATCGTTGTAGCTACTAAAAGTACTGTACCTGTTACTACTGGTGAAAAGGTAAGAGCAGCAATTAAAAATGCCTTAGATAAAAGGGGGGCTGATCTTCCCTTTGCAGTAGCTTCAAACCCTGAGTTTCTAAAAGAGGGAGCTGCTGTAGAGGATTTCTTAAAACCCGATAGAATTGTAATCGGAGTGGATGATACTCGTGCAGAGGAAATCATGAAGCGCTTGTATAAACCATTTCAGCTAAGTGGTGAGAGAATCATCTATATGGATATTCCTTCTGCGGAAATGACTAAGTATGCAGCAAATGCCATGTTAGCGACAAAAATTTCTTTCATGAACGACATTGCCAACCTATGTGAAAAAGTAGGGGCGGATGCCAATATGGTCAGAAGAGGAATTGGAACAGATCCGAGAATTGGAAATAAATTCATTTACCCTGGTGTAGGATATGGTGGATCCTGTTTCCCTAAGGATGTTAAAGCCATTATCAAGACAGCCAAACAATATGGGTATGATCTGAGAGTTCTTCAGGCTGTAGAAGATGTGAACGATGACCAGAAGCATGTTCTAGCCAATAAAGTGAAAGCACATTTTGGAGAGGATTTAAGCGGGATGACCTTTGCCATGTGGGGTTTAAGCTTTAAGCCGAATACCGATGATATGAGGGAAGCACCAGCTGCCGTAATCATTGATGAGTTAAGAGAAGCAGGAGCAACTGTTAAGGCTTATGATCCTGTTGCCATGGAAGAGGCTAAAGAACATTACCTATTTGATAAAGTGACTTATTGTAAGGATTCTTATGATGCTTTGGTCGATGCTGACGCATTGTTGCTAGTGACCGAATGGTCAGAGTTCAGAATTCCAAGTTGGGATGTAGTTTCCAAGCTCTTAAAAAACAAAGTGATATTCGATGGTAGAAATATCTATGATAGAAAATACTTGAATACTCTTGGTTTTGAAGTGTTTAATATCGGATCTAAGTAATTATGAAAGCTATCCCCTGATTTTTATTCAGGGGATTCTTTTGTTTTGATAACAGGCTTAATTCCAAAGATTTTTTGTAGTTGACTTTTGAATATCCCCATTATAATTAGTAGACAGTAAAAACTTCTAGGATGGAAAAAAGCAATTTTCCAATAACCTAATTCTGTCTAGATTTAATTGATTTTATAATCAGTTGATTGAAAACAATTTCTTGAATTAAATGAATTATTTACATCTAATAGGTCGAAAGAAAGATCTTTTTTCAAATGAAATAAAGTCCTTTGATTCTTTTTTTTCGAAGCAAATATCACAGTCTAAATTCCTAGTATTAGGGGGTGCTGGTTCTATTGGCCAAGCTGTTTCAAAAGAGATTTTTAAACGAAATCCAAAGAAACTTCACATTGTTGATATTAGTGAAAATAATCTCGTAGAGCTCGTAAGAGATATTAGGAGTTCTTATGGATATATCGAGGGTGATTTTAAAACTTTTGCTTTAGATATTGGATCTAATATTTATGATGCATTTTGGAATTCGGACGGAGATTATGACTATGTGTTAAATCTTTCAGCTCTAAAACATGTAAGGAGCGAAAAGGATTCATTCACATTAATGCGGATGGTTGAGGTGAATATATTGAATACCCTAAAAACCGCTAGACAAGCAAAAGAAAACGGAATAAAAAAATATTTCTGCGTGTCTACGGACAAGGCAGCAAACCCAGTTAATATGATGGGGGCCTCAAAGCGCATAATGGAGTTTTTCCTAATGCGTGAGAGTAAGGACATTTCCATATCTACAGCAAGGTTTGCAAATGTCGCTTTTTCTGACGGATCATTATTGCATGGGTTCAATCTACGAATTCAAAAAAAACAACCCATCGTAGCCCCAAACGACATTAAGCGGTATTTTGTCACTCCTCAGGAGTCTGGAGAGCTTTGTTTGATGTCCTGTCTTCTTGGAGATAATAGGGATATCTTTTTCCCTAAGTTAAGTGAAGATCTGCACCTTATTACATTTGCAGAAATAGCAGTAAATTATCTTAAAGGATTGGGTTACGAACCTTTTATCTGCGATTCAGAAGAACGGGCTCGTCAATTTTTCAAAATGGAAAACCAATTGCTGAAGGAGAATAGAAACTATTGGCCATGTTATTTCTCTAAAAGTGACACCACAGGCGAAAAAGATTTTGAGGAGTTTTTTATGGAAGGTGAGACTTTGGATATGGAGCGGTTCGAGAATCTAGGTATAGTAAAAAGCAATCTCTCTTTTAAAGAAGAAAAGCTAGATGGCTTTCTTTCATCTATTGACACCCTTATTGAAAGCAAGCAATGGACAAAAACTGACCTTGTCGATTTATTTCGCAGCCTATTACCTTCTTTTCAGCATAAGGAAACAGGTAAATATTTAGACGCTAAAATGTAAATATGGTCTTCAAAGAAACCATTCAGTTTATTCAGGATAAATTCAATACCAAAGACTTTATTCCACTTCATGTCCCCCATTTTAATGGGAATGAGCGCAAATATGTATTGGATACTTTGGATTCTACCTTTGTTTCTTCAGTAGGGGCTTATGTGGATAGAGGGGAGGCCATGATGACCGAGATCAGTCAGACCAAAGGCGCTGTGGCGGTTGTCAATGGGACTGCTGGATTACAAGTTGCGCTTCAGTTGGTTGGTGTAAAACCTGGAGAGGAGGTTCTTACCCAAGCTCTAACATTTGTGGCAACAACCAATGCCATCCAATACAATGGGGCTCAGCCGATTTTTTTGGATGTAGATTATGATACTATGGGACTTTCTCCCAAATCAGTTTTGGATTTTCTTGAAGAATTTGGGGAACGACGAGACAAAGGGACATTCAATAAGAAATCAGGAAAAAGAATAGCAGCATGTTTACCTATGCATACTTTTGGTTTCCCCGTTCATTTGGAAGAACTTTTAGCAGTATGTAAGGATTGGAATATTCCAATAGTAGAGGATGCGGCAGAATCCTTAGGTAGTTCTTATAAAGGAAAACCTACAGGTTCATTTGGGAAGGTTGGTGTGTTCTCCTTTAATGGAAACAAAATAGTGACTTCTGGTGGGGGAGGTATGATAGTAACCAATGATGAAAAATTAGGCAAGTTAGGGAAGCATTTGACTACAACGGCTAAAATCCCTCATGCCTTTGAATATTTTCATGATCAAACGGGATATAATTTTAGGATGCCTAATTTGAATGCCGCATTACTTTGTGCACAGTTAGAGCAATTAAGAAGCTTTTTGGAAAACAAGAGAAAATTAGCAGGGGATTATGCTGAGTTTTTTGAAAATCAAGGAATTACTTTTCGAAAGGAATTAGAAAACACAAAGGCTAATTATTGGCTAATGTGTGTGGAGATGGAAAATTTGGAGCATCGTAATAGTTTTTTGGAAGTTACGAATGGTTCCAAAGTAATGACAAGGCCTATTTGGCAATTGATGTTTAGGTTACCTATGTATGCACATTGCCAGCGAGATGCCCAGACTAATGCGGAGTTTTTGGAGCAAAGAATCGTCAATATTCCAAGTAGTGCCATCTAAATTCAATGAATTTATATTTCAAAGATAATCTTCTAGTGGTCGAAATGAGAAAGAAAGTAGTTCTCTAGAGAATTTGTCATGCAGGAGAAAGCAATTCGATATTCTTGCTAATGACTAGTAAAATGAAAAGAAATAAAGTTTTAATTATTGCAGAAGCCGGTGTAAATCACAATGGAGATTTGGCACTTGCAAAAAGGCTGATCGATGTGGCTGTAGTAGCCGGAGTTGATTTGGTGAAATTCCAAACTTTTAAAGCTGAAGATTTAGTTTCCAAAGAAGCCAAACAAGCGGACTATCAAAAGAAAAATATAGGTGAAGGTTCTGATTCACAATTTGAAATGCTAAAAAGGCTGGAGCTATCAGAAGAGGATCATCTAGAACTTGTAAATTATTGTGAAGAAAAGGGAATCGAATTCTTTTCAACAGCTTTTGATGTCAAAGGATTGGAATACCTAAACTCACTTGGTTTTTCTAGATTTAAAGTTCCCAGCGGAGAAATCACCAATTATCCTTACCTCAAAAAAATTTCGGAATTTGGTAAGCCAGTTATCCTTTCAACAGGGATGGCAGACTTAGTGGAAATAAAGGCCGCTTTATTAGTATTAGAAGAGGGTATTGCAAAAGAAAATATTACAGTTTTGCACTGCAATACAGAATATCCCACGCCAATGGAGGATGTCAACCTAAAGGCTATGAACACTATTGCAAAAGAATGTGATGTAGAAGTGGGATACTCGGACCATACCTTGGGAATAGAAGTACCTATAGCAGCAGTAGCCATGGGCGCGGTGGTCATAGAAAAGCATTTCACACTAGATCGATCCCTACCGGGGCCTGATCATGCGGCATCTTTGGAGCCTGATGAACTAAAAGCTATGGTTCAGGCGATTAGAAATATCGAAAAAGCTATTTCTGGTAATGGAATAAAGGCACCTAGTAAAAGTGAGTTGAAAAATAGAACAATTGCAAGGAAAAGCCTCCATTTAATAAATAACCTTGTACCAGGGCATATTTTGGTTAAGGAAGATTTGGTTGCACTTCGACCTGGTGATGGAATCTCACCAATGATAATTAATGAAGTACTGGGAAAGGAAATAAACCAAAACCTTGATAAAGGTGCTAAACTGCTAAAAGAACACTTAAAGTGATTAGAGTTGGATTATTGACAAGTTCTCGAGCTGATTATGGGATTTATCTGCCTTTAATGAAGGCATTGAAGGCAGATAAAGAAATTGACCTTAAAATTATTGTTTTTGGTACTCATTTATCCAAATTCCACGGATATACGCTTAATCAAATATTGGCTGATGGTTTTGTCCCTTTTGGAAGTGTGGAGTCAATGTTAATTGGAGATACACCGAATGCTATATCGACCAGTTATGCCCTTACTGCTTTGAAGTTTTCTGATTTTTGGAAGGAAAACCAGAAAGAATTTGACATTGTTTTTTCTTTGGGAGATCGATTTGAAATGGCGGCGGCAGTTGCGGCCTCCCTGCCGTTTCAATTGAAAATAGCGCACATTCATGGAGGTGAAACGACTTTGGGGGCTATAGATAATATTTATAGGCACTCCATTTCACTTTCAAGTTATTTTCATTTTGTTTCGGCAGATCCTTTCAAAAGCAGGCTCATTCAACTGTTGGGATTAGAAGATCCAAGAATCTTTAATGTTGGGTCCCTAAGTTTGGAGAATTTGGCAAATATGCCTCTTCTTTCTGTTTGGGAGTTTAAGGATAAATGGGATATAGACCTAAATCAAGATACTCTATTAGTGACTATACATCCGGAAACAGTGGCATTTGAATTTAACGATAGATATTGTAACGAAGTAGCAATTGCTCTAGAAAGTCTAGCCCATCATTTTCAAATTGTAATCACAATGCCTAATGCAGATACTTCAGGAATGATTTTTAGGAATGCTTTTGAAAAGCTAGTTGAAAAAAACAAGAATATTAAGGCTATAGAAAACTTCGGAACACAATCTTACTTTACCTGCATGAAGTATTCTAAACTGATCATTGGGAATTCTTCAAGTGGGATAGTGGAAGCAGCTACTTTTAATAAATATGTTTTGAATATTGGAGATAGACAAAAAGGAAGATTGTCCGGAGAGAATGTGATTCAATTGCCATTTGAATCCGTAAAGATTATTGAGCAGGCGAAGTATTATTCTAAAATAGAATACCAAGGTTCAAATATTTATTTCCAACCAAACCCATCAGAAAAAATAATAGGAGTCCTAAAAGATCAATATGCAAACTTTTCATAAGCATATATTAAATATTAATTCTTCAGTCAAAGAAGCTTTAAAACAATTAGATTCTTTGGCATCAGATGCCATTTTGTTTTTGGTAGATGGAGAAAGTAAATTATTGGGATCTCTAACAGATGGAGATTTGAGAAGGGGCTTTATCAGAGGGTTGGATTTTGAGAGTCATCTTACTGAATTTATTCAGGCCAATCCAAAATATATACAACAAGGGAAATATGATTTGAATGAGATCATCGAGTTAAGGAAAAAGCATTTTTCTGTTTTTCCAGTAGTCAATGCTCAGATGCAGATTATTAATGTGGTCAATTTTAAGCATCAAAAGTCTTATTTGCCTATTGATGTCATGATTATGGCTGGGGGAAGAGGAGAGCGACTTAAGCCACTTACTGATCATACCCCAAAACCTTTATTAAAAATAGGGGATAAACCTATCATTGAGCACAATATTGACAGATTAGTTTCCTATGGTGTAGATGATATTTGGCTTTCAGTCAGGTATCTGGGAGATCAGTTAGTGGATTATTTTGGAGATGGATCGAAGAAAGGAATCCGAATTAAATATGTAAGGGAAGAGGAGCCGCTAGGAACTGCAGGAGCACTTGGTCTCGTGAAGGATTTTGTTCATGATGATGTATTAATGATGAACTCGGATCTGTTAACCAACATTGATTTTGAAGACTTCTATATGTTCTTTGAAAGAGAAAAGGCAGATTTTGCCGTAGCCTGTATCTCTTTTCAAATCAATGTTCCCTATGCTGTTATGGAAACTGAAAACAAAAGAGTCATTGGATTGAAAGAAAAGCCAACTTATACTCATTATTCAAATGGAGGTATCTATTTGATGAAAAAGGAAATAATCGATCAATTCCCAAAGGAGAAACATTACAATGCAACTGATTTGATGGAATCATTAATTTCCCAAGGCAAAAAAGTGGTTGCATACCCTCTGGTAGGGTATTGGTTAGATATTGGCAAACACGATGATTATAAGAAAGCGCAGCAGGATTTTAATCAGATTAAATTTTGAAACCATTAGTAGTTATTCCTGCCAGAGGGGGATCAAAAGGAGTACCTCGAAAAAATATCAAACTCCTGGGAGGAAAGCCGTTGATTCAATATACCATCGATGCGGCAAGGAAAGTCTTTCCTGATGAAGTTATTTGTGTATCCACAGATGATGAGGAAATTAGAGAAATAGTGAAATCATTGGGGTTACAAGTTCCATTCCTTCGGCCTGCGGAATTAGCTACTGATAACACAGGCACCCATGAGGTTTTGTTACATGCCGTTGATTTTTATGAAAATTCCAATTATCAACCTGACGTTTTGATTCTTTTACAGCCTACTTCACCTTTCAGAACAGATGCCCATATCAAGGAAGCACTCGAGCGTTTTGATAAGTCTTGTGAAATGTTAGTATCAGTAAAAGAGACGAAGTCAAACCCTTATTATGTTTTGAGAGAGGAGAATGAAGCGGGTTGGCTAGTCAAATCCAAGGAAGGGGATTTTATTAGAAGGCAGGACTGTCCTAAAGTTTATGAGCTGAATGGAGCGATATATATAATCCATGTAGATTCATTAAAATTAAAACCAATTCAAGATTTTAAGAAGGTGAGGAAGTATGAAATGGATGAGTTGAGTTCTCATGATATAGACAATATCATGGATTTTTCTTTGGCAGAAATGATTTTGCATCAAAAAACGAAGCCCCAAAATTCTTAACCAATGTCGTTGTTCAAATTTTTACTTCATCATTATAGAGCTTTTTGGAAAAAACTTCGAATTAGTCAAAACACCAAAAAGGCTAAAAAAGCTCTAGGTGGCTATGGGAATTCATTGAAAGTTAATTACAAATGCGTTTTTAATGAAAATGTGTTTTTAGGAAACAACTGTCATTTTAATGGAATTGAAATCCCAAAAGGTGGAATTGTGAAGATTGGAGATAATTTTCATTCAGGTAAGTGCTGTATGATTTTATCAAAGTACCATAATTATGAAGGGGAAAAAGTCCCTTATGATAATACCTACATTGTCAAAAATGTTACCATAGAAGATAACGTTTGGTTAGGGAATAATGTAATAATTTTAGGTGGAGTCACTATTGGAGAAGGTGCAATTATTCAAGCAGGAGCTGTAGTGGTTAGTGATATACCCGCCTGCGGAATTGCTGGAGGAAATCCTGCAAAAGTATTTAAGGAAAGGGACAAAGAACACTATTTTAAGCTTAAGAGAGAGGGGAAATTTCATTAAAATTTATTTTTCTTAAGTAAGTCTAAGGTCTTTTTATGTTCAAAAAATTATTTAGCCATACAGTTATTTATGGCTTTGCCCCTCAAATACCGAAAGTAGCTCAGCTTTTTATTTTGCCTGTAATTACCAGGGATTTAACAGAAGTTGATTTCGGGGTGGCAGGTATTCTTACGGCTTACACAAGTAGTATTGCAGTATTGGCATTTCTAGGGCTTCGAGTAATCTTAGTCAATACTTTTTATAAATCACCTAATCACTATAAGTGGGCTTGGAGGCAGATTTATGGGTTTTTAACCTTATGGAATTTTGTGTATGCCCTACTATTGGGGTTTTTGATTTATTGGATTATCCCAGAGGAAGCTCATGATAATAGGTGGTTGATCATGTTACTAAATGTTGCCCCCTTGGTCTTATTCGGACCAATTGGAATCATTGGAACAACCTATTTTCAATTAAAGCAGAAACCATTACAAATAGGATTAAGGACTGCTTTATTTGGCATATTGACAGTCTTTTTGAACCTTTATTTTATTTCATTTCTGAAATTGGGCTATATGGGCTGGTTTTGGTCAAATTTAATAGCGACGGTTCTTTCTAATGCTTCCTACTATTATCCAATTAATTTTAAGCTCGGATTAAATCCAATTTTCAATTTCAAATGGAGGCTTATTAAGCAGTCCCTCAAGGTCAGTTTACCAACTGTACCACATTTTTATTCTTCCTATTTACTGAACTCCTCAGATAAAGTGGTAATGGATTTATTCGGAGTAGGTGTAGATAAAATAGGAAAGTATAATGCAGCTTATACAGTTGGGAATATTTTTCAGCAATTAGGAATGGCAGCAGGATATGCCATAGGGCCTATGATGATGCAGAAATTCAGGGAAGGAAAAGATTTAGTAGCTAGAAATTTAATATTTGGATTGCAATTCGCCTTTTTTGTCCTAACATTTTTGGTGAGTATTTGGCTTAAAGAGCTTTTTTCTTTTTTGTTAAAAAGCCCAGGATTGGATGAAATGTATTCATTGGGTATTATAATAATAATGGGTTATAATTATCGCCCTATGTACATGGGGTCTAGTAATAAATTATTTTTTGTAGAAAAGACCAATATTATATGGAAAGTTACTTTTGTTGCCGGACTAATTAATGTGATTTTTAATTCAGTTTTTATCCCTTATTATGGATTTGAAGTTGCTGCATACACTACTTTTATTTCATTAATGTTTATGGGGTATATTGGTTTTTTAATTCCTTCAGTAAAAGCAGAGAATCCTGTTAATTACCATCCTTTTAAATGGTTGGTTTTGACTTTTGTATTGACCTTTGGAGCTTATTTCATCGTTGATTTTCCTTTACAAATAAAAATAGTTATCACACTGGTTGTAATTGGAGTTTCAATCATTTCTGGCTTCATGTTCAAAAAAAGATTTGAACAATGAATTTTAGAGAAAGGCAAAAGATTATTGATTATCTCAATGTTTTTGAGGCGGAACACCCTACAGAAGATTGGCTTTTTGGAGGGATTAAAATTTGGCCTATACTCAAAACGACTTTGTTTTTAAGGTTGTTTTGGGGGATTAAAGCAAATCAAAAACAAAGGACCAAGCGCTTTGAATTATTAAATTCCTTTAATCATGCCGTAAAAAGAATTAATTCAAGCTTGAGGTTTAAAAAAATAAAGCTGAATTCAACAGATTATCTGTTTTTTAGCGGCGTAAATTTTAGAGAAAAGTTTAATGGTGAATCTTTCAATAAATTTTATGATCCTATAGGGGACAAACTAGATAAGAAAAGTAAGGAGTTTCTTTTTTTGGAATACGGAGAAGAAATTCTAGAAAAGACGTATAAAAGTAGAGGGGAAAATATTCAATTAATTTACCGCTATTTTGAGAGTAAAATTAAAATGGCTGAGATTGACTATTCCAAAATGGTTGGTCTAGAGGAGTTCAAGTCTTTCATTGAAAAGAAGTTATCAAATTCAAATTTTTCATTTTACAAAGAAACCCAAGAGACATTAAGAAAAATTCTCATTTGGGAGGCTAGTTTTGACTGGATATTGGAACAAACTAAACCCCAAAAAATTTTCTTACTCTCTTATTACAATATTCCATGTTTTGGATTGCTGATCGCTGCAAGAAAGAGAGGGATTCAATGTATAGATATCCAACATGGTACTCAAGGAGTTTTACACCCGGCATATTCTGGATTTAAAGAGGACTATTCAATCCTTCCTACTTTGTTTTGGTTGTGGGATCAAAAAACTGAGGAACAGCTCAAAGAAAATCTGAAATTCTCCAATTTTCAAACCAAAGTAGGTGGAAATCCTTGGCATTATTTTTTAATAAATAAAACAAATGAGTTGAACCGAAAAAAACCTTCCATCTTATACACACTTCAGCCCTTAAACCCACTTATCGATGATTATTTAGTCGAAACTATTCTTAAGACAAAGGAAGATTTTGCTTGGCTAATTCGCTTACATCCAAGGATTGATATTAAGTCAAGAAATCAATTAATAGATAGATTTAAATCCTTAGAAATTTTTGATAAAGTATTATGGGATTTAGCAAATAAAACGCCTTTACCTTTGTTATTGAAAGAAGTGGATCTTCATATTTCCAAATTTTCAGGTTGCATTTCTGAAGCGGCTGATTTAGGCACATTTAGCATAATACTTGAAAAAAATGGTGAAATCACCTACAAACATTTGATTGAAGAGGGAATAGCAATAGGAGGAATAGAATTAAACTCCGAAAATTTATTGGATGCTATTAATTCTAATATTGGGAGAAAGAAAGCAATAGATTCTGTTGATTTAGAATTGGTAATAGATCAATTATGTTGATTTTTCATTTTTCAAATACTTCTAACATATGATGGTAATAGCAGGGGCAGGAGGACATGCATTGGAGGTTTTTGATGAGCTGAAAGGTATATTTCCCGAAAAATTAAATGAGAATTTTTACTGTTATGACCAGGATCTTAAAAAAATAAAATTTGTAAATGAGTTCCCAGTATTGCATTCCCCGGATGAATTAATAGGAGCAGTGTCCTCCGCTTTTTATTTCTGTCTTGGGATAGGAAATTCCTTCTTAAGAAAGAAGGTTTTTGATGAATTGGTAAAACTGGGCGGAGTTTTTCAACCTGTTCATTCCAACAGTTCAATCATTAGTGATTCAGCTATCGGGGATTTTGATGCCTTGAGTCAATCTTTTATAGGCCCCGATGTGAAAATTGGGACAGGCTCATTGGTCAATGTGGGTGCAAAAGTTCACCATGAAAGTTCTTTGGGGGAATTTGTAGAAATCGGACCTGGATCCATCGTGCTTGGAAATGCGTCGATTGGTGATTTTACTCAGATTGGTGCTGGAGCTGTAGTTCTTCCGGGAGTAAAAATTGGAAGTAATTGTAAAATTGGTGCTGGTTCAGTAGTGACTCGCGATTTAATGGATGGGGTGGTTGCCTTTGGTGTCCCTTGTAAAGTTAAAAAGTAAAAATAGATCCCCTTTCTCAGAGGAAAATTTCAAAAAAAAGTGATAGTAGCTTCAGTAATTATCCCAACCTACCGAAGTTGGGACTATTTGTCAAAGTGCTTGGAAGCTTTGGAAAAGCAAAGTATTCCGAAAACCGAATTCGAAATACTTGTTATAAACAATAACCCGGATCATTCCATTCCCAAATGGCTAAAAATGCCTGATAATGCAGCGCTTTTTCTTCAATCTGAACCAGGGTCCTATGCTTGCCGGAACATGGGATTAAAGTATGCAAAAGGGAAATTCATTGCCTTCACTGACTCGGATTGTATCCCAGAACCTGATTGGCTTGAGAGAGGCATTCAATTACTAAATCAAGGCTACGATTTGGTCGGAGGGAAAATGGAGTTTTTTAAACCGAACGGAGGAAATCATCTGGCATTTATTTACGAACAAGCCTTTTCTTTTAATCAATTTAAAAATGTAACTCAAAAAGGTCAAAGTGTTACTGCCAACCTGATTTGCAAGAAATCAGTCATAGAAAAGATTGGAAAGTTTAATGAAACGCTTATGTCTGGGGGTGATTTTGAATGGACTAAGAGGGCAACAAATAGTGGATTCAAAATGGGATATGGTCATGATGTGGTGGTAGCTCACCCTTCAAGAAAGAACCTAAATGAACTAATTAGAAAAAAGAAAAGGACAATTGGAGGGATGTATTCCAGATTTTATAAATTCTATACTCCCAAGCAAAAACTCTTTTTCGGCTTACATTTTATCAGACCTCATGTTTCTATCTTTACTTATCCCAATTTAAGTTTTACAGAAAAAACAAAGCTATTTTTTGCAACTTGGTATATAGAGTGTATAGGTATGAAAGAAATGTTGAAATTGGACTTTGGAATTAAAAAAGTTGAAAGAGAATGAAAAGATATTTTCAAAAAGATCAGGATTTCGTAAATCAGAGTTTTATTCTATGAAAAATCAAATAAATAATATCCTGCTAAAAAATGATTTTACACTTCTCAACTTAGTGAAATTAGGGAAAGCCAAGTTGAAAGTACTTATAGCTGCAATTGTATTCTTTATACTTATAGGGATCGCTTATTTTATTTCTACTCCAACCTCATTTTCTTCTGCGACAATTTTATTGGTAGAAAGCCAAAATACAAGTTCCGCTGGAGGTTTGGGTTCACTGGCTCAAGTGGCAGGTTTTTCTGTACCGGGCTCCTCCGCAGAATTAGCAACATTGGATCCCGCTCTTTATCCAATGATCTTGCAAAGCAAACCATTTTTGGAGGATTTGATGAATTCAAAAATTAAATCTGAAACCTATCAAGATTCTGTTTCTCTTTTTAAATATTTCGTTGAAACACGGCCTGATAATGAGATTTATAAGTTTTTAAAAAGCCCGCTTTCAATTTTTAAACCTGGTATTCAAGTAAATGATAGTGAAAGAGATTCTGTCAAACAGAAAGACAGAACAAGGTATGAACCGCTCGAGATGTATGTTTTGTATCGAATTTCTGAGCGAATAACTGTAAGCTCGGAGGGGAGATTATTAATCATTTCTACTACCATGCCGGAGCCAAACTTGGCATTCCAATTTTCCAAAATGGTCAAAAATTTATTAGTGGAATATTCCACTAGATACCTTCAAGAAAAGCAAAAAAATCAGGTTCAATATTTAGAAGTTCAATACCAAAAAAGTGAGGAAGGGTTTAAAGAAGCTCAAAATGCTTTGACCACTTTCAAAGAAAGGAATCAAGGGTTGTTTTTGGAAAGTATGAAAGCCATAGAGCAAAACTTAAATGCTGAGTATAATCTAAAGTTTGAATTATATAGGACTATTGCAAAGGAGTTAGAAACCTCAAAAATTGAATTAAACAATCAAAAGCCCATTTTTACTGAGATCGAACCCCCGATTATACCTAATGGGCCTATAGCCCCTAACTTAATTTTAACCTTGGCATTTTGTATCACCTTAGGTTTTATTTTTGGTCTGATCTTGATTTTCATACTTTATATCAAGCAATACATCAAGCTACATCAAGAAATTGAAGTCTGATTTGAAAGTATCTGTAATTGTACCCTGTTTCAACAACGAACGGTTAATTACTGATACCTTAGAATCTGTTATCCAACAAACCTATTTCAATTGGGAGTGTATCGTAGTAGATGACGGCTCTGATGACCGTTCTGTTGAAAAGATTCTAAGTTATGTGAATAGAGATCATCGATTCAGGCTATTAAAGAGGCCAAGTGATCTTCCCAAAGGTGCTAATTCATGTAGAAATTATGGGGTCTTAAAAAGTTCAGGAGAATATCTGATATTTCTTGATGCCGATGATTTACTTGCTAATAATTGCATTGAGCGTAGAGTTAATTCAATATCAGTAGAAGATTTAATAATTCATTCTACCGCCCATTTTACTGAAGAAATAGATCAAGCATCCCCATTTTTCCCAAACCTTAATTCAAATTTATCGGCTATTGAATACAGGAATATGTTTTTAGAATATATGATTCCATGGCATACCAGTAGTGGGATTTGGAAAAAAGATTTTTTTAATGAAATAAATGGGTTTAACGATAGGTTGTTAAGGTTTCAGGATGTGGATTTACATGTAAGAGCATTATCCTTTCCTTTGATTAAGTTCAAATTGGATGATTCTTCAAGTTTTACATCTTATTACCGGAAATCCGAGTTTCATCAAAAGGTCACCAAAGAAAAACGGAGATTTATTTTAAATCAAGGACTTGCTTTTGCAAGTGAATTGAAGTCGTTACTAAAGCCAAATGACTTCATATCTGTTCAAGGGCTATTTGTTTATTTACTATTTAGGTTTGAAGAAGTGGTTGGTTTAGAGGATTTAAAGGTGATTAAAAACCTTATGCAAACGAATTCAGGGGAATCGGAGTCACATTCACTTGCATATGAATTCAACTTTCTTGTTTGGGTTTATGGGACTTGGATGACAAACCCCAGTCGATTTAGAAAGTATTTGAGTTTTATCGTGTTCAAAAAATATTCTTATTCAATCCGAAAGAAGTTGAACCATTGAAAGTCTATTATGAAAATATTGAGTTTTGGCATTTAATTACCTTGCCCATTTACTTCGTTTTGGTTTATTTAATTCTGACGACGTTTGCCAAAAGGATTTTAATTTCAGATAGTAAGTATATCAACATCCATTTTCTTGGTCTTTTATTGTTTTATCTTGCCATTGGGTTAGTTGATTATAAGATCAAGCTGATTCCTTATTTCCCGGATACAAATCTATTTACTAGGATTTTAGAAACAGGTGTAACGCCACAAAATCAATCCATTGGTGTGAAAATTGGATATAAATTTCTAGCTATTCCAATCTATTTGATTTCACTAAAATCAATATTTAATTATTTCTTATTCAATATTCTGTTCTTCCAACTTGGACTGATTTTCTTGGCTGGCGCATTTAACCGAACCTATGATATTAAAGATGTTTGGGTTCAACGGTTTTATTTACTCCTAGCTGCATTAGCCCCGTCTATAGTGGTTTATTCTTTTACACCACTTCGAGAGAGTTACTTCGTCCTTGCTTTAGGTTTATTCTTTTACGGGATGACCGGGAAATATAAACTCAATTACTACTTAATTTTCGGGGTTATTTTGGCTGGGATTCTTAGGATTCAACTTCTTCTGTATTTTTTTATCATTGTCGGGTTGCAATACTTGGTTCAATTAAAGTTGAACCGAAAAATGGTAATTGGTCTCATTTTAGTTTTATTTCCTGTATTTTTTGTAGTGTTGAATTTCTTGTCTACCAGCATTTTGAATATACCTATTTCACCACAGAGTTTATCCTTGTTTAGAAATGTACAACGAATGAATTATTTTGAATCTGGGGTTACCTACCCAGAAGTAGATTGGAGGACTTGGTTGGACTTAATTTTAGACTTTCCTGGTTTGTTTTTTCAATTTTTACTGGCCCCTTTTCCAGTAATTATTTTCATCCCATTTTGGACAAAATTGGCCTATTTTGCTGACGGATTGTATTTGCTTTTCCTTTTATTTATTTGCCTTATTTTCATAAAAAATATCAAGAAATATTCCTTATGGATGATCTACATAGGGGTTTATGTTGGAATGTCGGCTTTTTTTGAATTTCATTTGCTAGGGGCAGTCCGTCATAGATTACCTGCAACCTTATTATTATTGAGTATTGCTGCACAAGCATTAGCGTATTACTTGCCAAAATATAAATGGATTTTCAGGTATTGATTTCGACAATGAATCCAACGCCAGATTCATTCAAAGGAAAAAGTTTTAATGCATTGGTCATTTCCCAAAACCAAACTGGAATCAGATTCCACGATAAAAACTTAGAGTTTATTTCTTTTGATGAAAAAGGATTGTCAAAGAGTAGAAATCGGGCTATGGAAAAAGGAAAAGCGGATTTAGTCTTAATTGCTGATGACGATGTGGATTTCTGTGAAAAATTTGATGTTAAAATCAAAAAAGCTTTTCAAGAGTTTCCCGATGCGGATATTATTACCTTCAAAATATTGACTCCAACAGGAGAAAACTATAAAAATTATCCCGAGAGTTCTTATAGACATACACGTAAAAGTATTTTTACAGTGTCCTCTGTAGAAATAGTTTTTAAACTTGAAAGTTTGAAAAAAGCTGGAATTAAGTTTGATGAAAGATTTGGCTTGGGGGCTTCTTATCCTAGTGGAGAAGAAACCATTTTTTTAAACGACGCAATGAATAAAGGGTTGAACATATATTTTGTACCTGAATATATAGTGGTGCATCCCCTTGAAAGCTCCGGGAAAATTTTGGATACAAAGTATTATAAAAGTAAAGGAGCCCTAATTAAAAGGTTATATGGTTATTCTTTTAATTTAGTTTTGGGGATAGCTTTTTTGATAAAGCAATATTTAAAACCGCAAAGATCTATTCCTTTTTTTAGTTCATTTAAAGAAAGTTTGATAGGTTTCAACTCAATCAACAAAGGATAATGCTTGTATCGATAATTACTCCTGTTTACAATGCCCACTCTCATATAGAGGAGACGATACAGTCAATTATGGCGCAGACCTATACTGATTGGGAATTGATCCTGATAGATGACTATTCCACTGATAATGGTATTCATATTTTAAGCCGTTATACAGAATTGGATGCAAGAATTCATTTGCATGAAAACCCTAAAAATCTAGGTGCTGCTGTCAGTCGAAATAAAGGAATTGAAATGGCTAAAGGTAGGTTTATTGCATTTTTAGATAGTGATGATCTATGGGAGCCTACAAAGCTTGAAACTCAAGTAAGGTTTATGTTGGAAAATAAACATGCATTTACATTTGCTGGTTATTTTAAAATTAAGAATGATGTCATAGTAGGAGAACATGAAGTTCCCTCTAAAGTAAATCATAATGATTTATTAAAAACTTGCTCCATTGGGTGTTTGACAGCAATGTATGATACGGACCAACTTGGGAAAGTTTATATGCCTATAATATCGAAAAGACAGGATTTTGCACTTTGGCTTAAAATATTGAAGCTAATTCCTTACGCCTATGGTATAAATCAACCGTTGGCAAAATATAGGTTAAGGGATGATTCTATTTCAGGGAATAAATTCAAGGCCGCTAAATATCAATGGATTGTTTATCGTGAATTTGAGCATCTGAACTTTTTTAAATCTATTTATTATTTCATGCATTACACTTTTTTTGGGGTACTGAAAACGTATTTTCATAAAGCGAAAAAATAAGATTGAACCAGGTGTTTATTAGTGTAATTATTCCTGTTTATCAAGATTGGGAACGTCTATTGACCTGCCTGAATGCCCTGGATAAGCAAGAAAATATCGATTCAATCTTTGAGGTAATTATTGTAAATAATGATCCTAATGACGATTACAGGCCCAGTGAAAAATTTTCTTTCCCTATTCAGTTTTTAACGGAACCTTCTCCGGGTTCTTATTCAGCAAGAAATAGAGGGTTGACCTTAGCAAAAGGATATGGTGTCTTATTTACCGATTCTGATTGTATCCCAGGTCCTGATTGGATTTTTCAAGCTAAAAACCTTCTTGAAAAAGGAGAAGCTGATTTATATGGAGGGCTGATCGAAGTATTCTCACACCTCGAGAATAAATTTGTCAAATTTGAGAAAGCATTTGCCTTCCCAAATTCATTTTATGTAGAACATTGTAACTTTAGTGTAACTGCTAACCTTTTGGTAAAAAAAGCGGTTGTAGATACAATTGGTGGATTTAATTCTTCCTTACTGACAGGGGGAGATTCGGAGTTTTGCAATCGAGCTGTGAAAGCAGGGTTCAAAATAAACTTTAGTCCATTGATGTCACTTAAACACCCGGCAAGAACAACTTGGGAAGAGATGAAAGTGAAGGCCATCCGCTTTGGAGGAAGATTGCCCAAAGGAAAAAATAGACTCATTATCATACTGAAGTTATTAGGTAAATTCCGAATTAGGTTGACAGATATTCAACAGGTTTATAAATTGACGGGCTTTGGAATTACAGATAAATTGGAGTTTTACTTCATCAAACAAAGGTTAAGGTGGGTGGAAGCGCATGAATCAGTACGTGTTTATTTAGGTAAAAAACCTGGAAGAAAATAATCATGTTAAAGAAGGCTGAAAATGGTGTAAATCGACCCAACTTTCAATTTGGGGTTCTACTCTTGCTTACGATTTTTTCTTTTTATTTTGACACTCAAGCTCAGATTCTAAATACGGATTTCCCAGTATTGGAACAATACCTAAGGAGGGAGCAGTTATTAGGAGAATTTCCCCTTCACCATTCTTTTACTCTCAGGCCAATTCGTTTTGATGGAAGGGATTCTACAGCAGGGACCAATGCAGTTTCTAAGATTCTCACAAGGGCTTCGAAAATTGAAACCCCCCAAAAGCGGATCAATTTATTACCTCTTATTTCTACAACGGAAATTAATACAAAAAGGCCCTATGGTTGGGGAAATAAAGGTTTGATACCTAATGTAGGATTTCAAACATATTTCAGCGCTGGAATTTATGCTCGATTTAAGTTTTTGGAAATTCAGCTTCAACCAGAACTTTCATTTTCTCAAAATAGACCATTTGATGGATTTGAAGCACAGTTCTCCGGTTTTGAAAATTATTCCAGATATTTTTATTGGAATAATGGAGATAATCCAGAACGATTTGGGAATGAGTCGATAAGTAGATTTTGGTGGGGCCAGTCAAGTGTAAATATTTTAATGGGGCCGATGGCTCTTGGTATTTCAACCCAAAATATTTGGTGGGGACCAGGACAATTTAATTCTTTGATTTTTTCGGATAATTCGGAGGGATTCCCTCATTTGTCTTTATCCACCCGAAGACCTCTCAAGTCAATTGTAGGGAATTTTGAATTGCAGCTGATTTTGGGCAGGCTTGAAGATTCAGGGTTATTTCCTTCTCAAAATGAGGTGTTAAATAGGAGGTATTTCCGGAGATTTGATGGAGATTGGCGCTACTTGAATGGTTTGAAATTAAATTATAATCCTTCTTTTTTAAAGCATTTGTTTGTAGGATTCAGTAGGACTTTTCATCAATACAGTAAGTACATGGGAAGTTCTTTTAATGACTATTTCCCGGTTTTTGAAGTTTTTCAAAAGAAAACTTTGTTTCAAAATGGTAATTCGATAGCCTATGACGGAAGAGGTCAGGATCAACAAGTCGCCTTGTCCATGAGGTATGTGGTACCCAAGGCGAATTTTGAAATCTATGCAGAATATGGGAGGAGGGACCATGCCTACAATTGGAGAGATTTTATTTTAAATCCTGATCACGCAAGGGCATATTTATTTGGATTTCAAAAACTCTTTCCTATTCATGAAAGAAATTCATTTCTTCAAGTGAGAGGGGAAATGACTCAACAGCAAGAATCTGTCAATAGGTATGTGAGATATCCTGGACTGATTGGAAATCAAACTTGGAATACCCATGGTTTGGCTCGGGCTTTCGGTAATTATGGGGAAAATTTAGGGGTAGGGATAGGAGTAGGTTCAAACGTTCAAACTCTCGAGATAACAGAGGTGAAGGGAATGATGAAAAGAGGAATCTTATTAGAGCGTTTAGAGAATAATCAAGATTACTTTTTTAGAGCATTTGGTTTAAATACAGAGAAAAAACCATGGGTAGATTTAAGCTTTGGTTTGCTTTGGGATCAGCGATTTGATAGACTTATTCTCAGCGGCAAAGCTCAATTTATCAAAGCCAATAATTATCAGTGGCAGTCCCAAGGAATAAGTACGAATGATTATCCCAACGGTAGAAAAGTCTTTTCTTTTTATGGGAATCTGAATATTATTTATCAGTTAAAGAAGTAAGTAGTTAATGGATTTTAATTTTTCCAAAACCTATTACATTTGCATTCATGCTCAAATGAGTAACTTTGGTACTCGTTTTAATAGCTATCTTTAAATCAATTCTTTTTGGTCTATTTCCAATGAAGCAAAAACATCCTTTATGGGGAGTTTCTACTATTCATTGAGAATTTATTTAAAGAAAAAAAGTAAGTCAAATAGTGCTGGGTTCATGGGACCGAAAGGGCGAAGCTGAGCCCACTGAATATGTGTTTCTGCTAGTTATAGCAGGAATTTAGAAATTGAAATAACACAACGTAAAACATAGTATTTTTAATGTCGACACCTATCAAAGAAGTTAAAATTGCCGTTATAGGCTTAGGGTATGTTGGTCTTCCTTTGGCAGTAGAGTTTGCCAAAAAATATCCAACTGTCGGTTTTGATATTGATACCAAGAGGGTTTCAGAACTTATAGCTGGTGTGGACCATACACTGGAAGTAGAAGATGAGCTGCTTCAATCAGTATTAACTGATTCTTTAAATGGTGATAAAGGTTTATTACCAAGTTTTGATTCTGAGGTTTTGGCTGATTGTAATATTTATATTGTTACTGTTCCTACACCAACAGACAAGCACAATCGACCTGTACTAATCCCTATGCTCAAAGCTTCCGAAAATATTGGAAAGTATTTAAAGAAGGGAGATATCGTTATCTATGAATCGACGGTATATCCTGGGGTGACTGAAGATGAATGTGTGCCTGTTTTAGAGCAAGTTTCCGGCTTGAAATTCAATCAGGATTTCTTCGCTGGGTATTCTCCAGAAAGAATTAATCCTGGTGATAAAGAGCATACTGTTGCAAAAATATTGAAAGTCACTTCTGGAAGTACTCCAGAAATAGCGGAGTATGTGGACCAATTGTATAAAACTGTCATTGTAGCAGGTACCCACAAGGCCTCATCTATCAAAGTAGCTGAAGCGGCAAAAGTGATTGAAAACTCGCAGCGAGATATCAATATTGCATTTGTCAATGAACTCTCCAAAATCTTTAATCTGATGGGAATTGATACCAATGAGGTGTTAGAAGCTGCAGGGACAAAATGGAATTTCCTCAAGTTTAAACCTGGATTAGTGGGGGGGCATTGTATTGGAGTAGACCCTTTTTATCTTGCTCAAAAAGCACAGGAATTGGGATACCACCCTGAAATTATCCTTGCAGGAAGAAGGTTAAATGACTCAATGGGTAAGCATGTCGCTACTGAGGTAATAAAACTGATGATGAGAAAAGACCTGAAGGTCATTGATTCTAAGGTGCTTATATTAGGGTTTACTTTTAAAGAAGATTGTCCTGACGTTAGAAATACTCGAGTGATTGATATTTATAAGGAGTTAAAATCCTTTGACATGGAAGTGGATGTTTACGATCCATGGGCCAACCCTGCTGAGGTTGAACATGAATATGGAGTTCAGATTATTTCTGGTAAGCAAGCTCCGGAATTTGCTCAATATTCTGCTGTAATTTTAGCTGTTTCTCATAAGGAATTTAAGCAACTACAAATCAAGAAATCTGATACTCAAGTGGTATTTGATGTGAAGGGATTTTTGGATAAATCTGACGTGGATGCCAGATTATAATTTTGCAGAAATACTTGCCTAAATAAATAAAAGTTTAAAATTCTGATTAATTCTTATTTTTGATCCCGTATTCAAATTCTGAAGAGATCCTTTTTCTACATTTAACTAATTCATGAATAAAATTTTAAGAAACCTGTTCTTTTTTGGGGTAATCGCATTAGGCTTTTACTCGTGTGTTCCCAATAAGAAAATGATTTATATGCAGCAGTTAGAGGAAAGTCAGGGGCCTTTGATTGAATCAAGTGAAAAATATTCCTATGAAACAGAGGAATATCTGTTACAGATTAACGATAATGTAGAAATCACAATTAAAACTACTGATGAGGACTTGAACCTGATTTTTGGAGCTATCAGTAATGAAAATCAGACATCTGCCCAAATGGGAGGAAGCCAAGGAGCAGGAGATGCTTTTTTCTTAAATGGGTATACAATTGACGAAAGGGGGATGGTTGAAATTCCTTTAATTGGTGAAGTTAAATTGCTTGGACTTGATACAAAGCAAGCAAAAGAGTTGATCGAGAATGAGGTTTTGAAATATGTAAAGGCGAATGAGTTTTTTGTCAGAGTGAGGTTAGGAGGTATTCGCTTTAGTGCTTTGGGAGAATTTACTAGATCTGGGAAATACACTATTTTACAAAATAGAGTAACCATTTTTGAGGCAATTGCCTTCGCCGGAGATCTAAACAGGGTTGCCAAAAGAGATCAAGTGCTCTTGGTGAGACAATATCCTGATGGTTCACAGATTCATAAAATTAATTTATTGGATAGGGACTTACTTGGCTCAGAATTTTACTTTTTAAAGCCCAATGATTTAATCTATGCTGAACCAATGAAAGTTAGAGAGTTGGGAGCAGGTACAAACTTAGTAGAAACCTTGACCTTGCTGACGACGACGATCACAGCAGTAGCTTTGGTTCTTACTTTAATTAAAAATTAACATTTCCAAGAATATGAGTTTCGATCAAGAGGAAAGCGATTTTTTCCAAGAGGATGACAGCAGTTTTGATTTAAAAACGCTGTTTCCTAAAATTTTAAAAATTTGGCCCATAATCTTAGGGACTGTAGTCTTCTTTCTCGGAGCCGCGTATTATTATACCAGTACTACCGTTCCTACTTATTTGGTGTCAAGTAAGTTTTTTATCAAGGAACAGGAAAGTGCTTTATCCTTATTTGAAAACCCAGCTTTAGGTAATCAGCAAGGAATTGGAATCACCAATGAGATCATTATTCTAAAATCCAGACCGATTGCGGAAGCAACTTTGATCCAATTGGATTTTGATGTTGAATACTACGAAAAAGGCCGATTCATCAAAAGAGAGGTATTTAGAAAAACTCCTATTGTGGTGGAGGTGGATTGGGGATTTCCTCAACTGATCAATGGATTGGTAGAAGTAAAATGGGAGAATGCTAATGAATACTCCTTGACTTTTAATGATGAAAATTATTCCCAATATTTTCCCGATGGAAGTTTTGGGGTAGGAGTTCCGAATCAAGAGGGTACCTATAAATTCAATGAATGGATAGAAACTCCACAATTCAAAGTTAAAATCAATAATACCTCCAATCAGGATGCTGGAGAGGCCTATTACATTGTAAGAGATAATAACTATTTGATCAACAAATATTCCGGCGGGCTCATTGTTGATTTGGAGGAAAAGAACTCTACCATCCTAAACTTGAGTATGGCCGTTCCTAATGTGGATAAAGGACAAACCTACCTCAATGCATTGATGGAAACCTATCTTGAACTGGAGCTTCAGGAAAAGAATGAGATCGCCAACAGAACCATCAACTTCATTGATAAGCAGGTGGCAGGAGTGGCAGATTCATTGACTCAATTTGAAAATAAGCTACAGGCCTTCAGGTCCAGTAACAAGATATATAACCTCAACAATGAAAGTAGTACAGTATATGGCAGATTGACAGAAATTGAGTCTGAATTAGCCAATGCCAATCTCAAGAGTAGGTACTATCAAAGTTTGAAAGACTATTTGGTGAGGGAAAATTACAATGAAATCGTAGTTCCTTCCGGTTTGGGTATTGAAGACCCTTATTTGAATGGACTGATTGAAAACCTCTTGTCTGTCCAAGTGGAGCGTTCCAGATTAATGGCAACTCAGACAGACCTTTCACCTGCGGTAAGGGAGGCCAATAAAAAGCTCGATGATTTGAATAAATCCATTCGGGAGATTTTGGACAACGTGGATCTGAACAATAAGATGACGATCCAGGATTTGGAACAAAGAAAGAATGAAATTGAATCTTCTTTTAGGAATTTGCCTCAAGCAGAGCAGAACTTGATTGCCCTTCAAAGACAGGCCGATCTTTCTGAAAGTATCTATAATTTCTTGAGTGAGAAAAGAGCAGAGTCTGCGATTACCAAGGCTTCCAATCGACCCAATAACAAGATCATTGAATTTGCAAAAGTAATTGGAGGCCCTATTACCCCAAAACCACAGCGGAATTACCTTTTTGCGTTCTTCTGTGGTCTGATGCTTCCGATCCTTTTCGTTTTTGGAAGGGAGTTGTTTAGAGTACGAATCGAAGATATTTCTTATTTAGAGAAGCGGCTTAAAATTCCGGTGATTGCCACTATTCTAAAAAATAAGGAAGAAAACAACCTGGTTGTTTTTAATAATGGTAAATCAGGTATCGCTGAATCCTTTAGATCTTTGAGAGCAAACATCCGCTATCTGATGCAAAAAGATAAGCAGGTGACCCTTATGCTTACCTCTACTATTTCAAGTGAAGGAAAAACCTTCTGTGCCATGAACTTGGCTTCGGTCTATTCCTTGACAGGAAAGAAAACCATCTTGGTAGGTTGTGACATGAGGAAGCCAAAGATCTTTGATGATTTTGGATTGAAAAATGATGTAGGACTTTCCACGGTTCTAAGTAATCAGGTAGATGACTGGAAAGAAGCAGTTCAAAACTCCAAGTTTGACAATTTGGATATCATGGTTTCAGGACCTATACCACCGAATCCAGCAGAATTATTATCTGGGGATCAATTTGAAAGTTTGGTGAACGACCTCAAAAAAGTGTATGATGTCATCATTCTGGATACTCCACCAATTGGTTTGGTGAGTGAAACCATAGAATTATTGAATTTTGTTGATTTGACCTTGTTTGTCTTTAGACAGGATTATAGCCAGCGAAACTTTATAGATGCTCTTAATGGCTTGAAAACCAGTAAGGGAATCAAGAATATCTATGCATTATTTAATGGAGTAGAAGGAAAAGGAGTTACCTATGGCTATGGCTATAGCTATGGCTATGGATACGGATATTATAGTGATGATAAACAAATCAAGAAGTAATCTGAAACAATTCTAAGTGAAATTGATTTCAAAATACTTCCGGCACTTCCTCTTCTTTTATTCCTATTTAGGAAATAGGATTATCCTGTTAATAGGTTTAAGCTTAGTAGGCGGGTTTTTGGATGGATTTGGCCTGGCTTTATTTATTCCTTTGATCCAGGTTGCTGGCAAAGATCAAATAGATAAAGCAGAGGCAGCCGAATCTTTAGGTTCCTTAAGTTTCTTATTGGACTTCATTACATGGACCGGTTTGGAGCTGACGGCGGTAGTCATCCTTGTTTTTTTACTTTCCATATTTGTTGCCAAAGGACTTTTTAAATACATGGAAAGCCATTACAAAGTGATGGTGCAGATGTTCTTTGTAAAGAAGATCCGTTACCAAATGGTGGATAGTCTTGGCGATATGGAGTACCGAAACTTTTTAGGATTGGATGCCGGTAGGGTTCAAAATACCCTTTCAGGAGAAATATATAAGATTGTATCTGCTTATGTGTCTTATTTCAATACCCTTCAATCCTTTGTTTTATTACTAGTATATGTTGTTTTGGCATTACTTGCCAATTTTCAATTCGCATTGGTAGTCAGTGTAGGTGGGTATTTATCCAATCTGATCTTCAAAGTAATTTTTAAATACACCGAATCAGCTTCTCTCAATAACAGCCAGCTCAGTCATAAATATCAATCTTCCCTGATTCAGGCGGTTCACAATTTCAAATACCTCAAGGCTACCAATTACTTTCAGAGGTATAAAATTAAGCTCAAGGACTATGTGGATAAAATTGAGTATGAACAAAAGAAGATAGGCATCTTTAATGCGATTCTATTGGCAGCTAGAGAACCATTGGTAATCGCAATTGTAGTGGGAGCAATTCTGGTGGAAATAAAGCTCCTGAACGGAAACATTGCTGCCATCTTTTTGAGTCTGATGTTTTTCTATCGGGCTTTGAATTTCATTATGTTGGTACAAACGCACTGGCAGGCATTTACGGCCAATCTCGGGGGATTGCATGTGGGCTTGGAATTGTTGAAAGACTTAGAAACGGGGAAAGAACAAGACATTTCCAAAAAACAGGTGGAAAATATCAAATCCCTTTCCTTACAAAAGGTGGGCTTTTATTACCATCCTGAAAAAATGGTTCTTCATCAGATTGATCTGACCATTGAGAATAATAGGTCCTATGCCTTGGTTGGGAAAAGTGGGAGTGGAAAAACTACTTTAACCAATCTATTGGTGGGATTGGTACATCCGACTGCTGGGAAATTCCTCCTAAACGGGGAACCCTTGCGATCTTTTAACCTGGCAAGTTATCGCTCCAAAATCGGATATATCACCCAGGAAGCAGTGATTTTCAATGATACTGTTTTTAACAATGTGACCTTTTGGTCAGATAAGACAGAAGAAAACTACAAGAAGTTCGAACATGCCTTGAATCTTGCGAATCTCAGTGAGTTGGTAGATTCTCTTCCTTTGAAAGAAGAAACCATTTTGGGTGACAGTGGGGCTTTGATCAGTGGAGGACAGAAACAGAGGATTTCTATTGCCAGAGAATTATTTAAAGAAGCTCAGCTCTTGATTTTCGACGAGGCTACCTCAGCCTTGGACAGTGAAACGGAGAAGATGATCCAACAGAATATTGACTCTTTAAAAGGTAGCTGCAACATTGTTTTGATTGCCCACCGATTGAGTACCGTAAAGAATGCAGATGAGATCCTTTTGATGAAAGATGGAGAAGTGGAATGCAGAGGCACCTTTAGTCAATTACTGAATGAAAGTGAAACCTTTAAATCAATGGTGGAACTCCAAGAGTTTTAATTAAACCCTTAAAGATATCTATGGTAAAATTCCTAGACCTTCTAAAAATAAACCTTGCTCACGAAGCAGAAATACAAGAAGCTTTAAATCAGGTTTTATTAAATGGCTGGTACATCAGAGGTAAATTTCATGATGAATTTGAACAGAAGTTTGCGGGATACTGTGGGACTTCAAGATGTGTTGGAGTAGCCAATGGTTTGGATGCATTGATTTTGATTTTCAAAGGCTTTAAGGAATTAAGTCTTCTCAAAGACGGAGATGAAGTAATTGTGCAGGCCAATACCTATATCGCTTCCATCATTTCAATTACCGCTTCAGGCTTGGTTCCAGTTTTTGTGGAGCCGGATGAGGAAACCTACAACTTGAGCGTCGAAAATGTAAAAAAAGCCATTACCAGTAAAACCAAAGCAATCTTGGCAGTTCATCTTTATGGTCAATTGACCCCGATGAAGGAGCTGAAAGAACTGGCTGAGGAGAAGGGCCTATTATTAGTGGAAGATTGTGCCCAGTCCCATGGAGCGATGGATGAGAGAGGTCTTAAAGCCGGTAATCTTTCTGATGCAGCCGCTTTTTCATTTTATCCTGGTAAAAATATGGGAGCCTTGGGAGATGCCGGAGCAGTCACTACTTCCAATGAATCCTTGGCTGATATGGTCAAAACCATGGGGAATTATGGCAGCCAAAAGAAATATTTCAACGAGGTGCAAGGAGTGAATTCCAGATTGGATGAAATTCAGGCAGCAGTCTTACTTGTTAAACTGAAATACATCGATCAAGAAAATTCCGTCAGGAGAAGAATTGCCAAGAGATACCTCACTGAAATAAAAAACCCCCATTTGATTCTACCAACATCCCAACCGGATAGCTTGGATCATGTGTTTCATGTGTTCGTCATCAGAACCAAAAACAGAAAAGAATTAATCGAATTCACCGATGCTCAAGGAATCCAAACCTTGATCCATTATCCGATTCCTTTTCACAAACAAGGGGCTTACCAGGAATATTCTTCACTCCAACTTCCCATTACAGAACGGATCCATGAGGAGATTTTAAGTATTCCAATTAGCCCGGTGATGGAAGAAGCAGAAGTAGATGAGGTAATCAGAGTGTTAAATGAATATCAACCTGGATAATCAAGTGAAACACACTCCTTTGGTCAGTATCATCGCCATTGCTTATAACCATGAGGAGTTTTTGGAAGAAGCGCTGGACAGTATCATTGCCCAAACCTATCCGGAGATTGAAATTGTCCTAGTGGATGCATGCTCCAAAGACCAAAGTGTTTCCAAAATCAACGCATGGATCGCTAGAAACCCAGATGTAAAAGTCAAAACCATCTTCCAGTCCTCTACCAAGAAGATTACCGAAAATGCCAATGACGCATTGGAATTGGTTGAAGGTGAATATTACCAGGTTTTAAGTTGTGATGATGTGTTGCTTCCTCATAAAATCAAGGATCAGGTAAACCTATTTCAGCAATCTGACAATCAGCTAGGAGTGGTGTATTGTGACGCTGAGAAAATCGATAGAGAAAGTAAATCCATGCATTTACCTACATTTTTTCAGGAAAGAAATTGGACTTCAGCTTCCCAATTGCCTTCTGGAATGATCTTCCCTATACTTTTGATGGATTATTTCATCTGTGCCCCTACGGTATTGGTCAAGAAAGAGTTGGCTTTGAAAGTGGGAGGGTATAATCCAGAATCCATGATGGAAGACCTGGACCTGTTCTTGAAAATGGCACAGAATTATTCTTTCAAAGGAATCCTGCAAGTAGGAGTGAAATACCGCATTTTAGAAACTTCCTTATTGAGATCCACAGATCCATTTCATAGGCAGGCTACAAGATTGAAGATTTACTCAGATTATTTAGGGCAAAAAGGGGAATGGGATAGATTTATTTTATATCAATTTCTTTTGGCACATAAGACAAAATCTTCAGTTTTAAGAGTTTTGTTCTCAATTCAGCAAGCCATTCAAAAATTCTTAAAATCTCGATTCAAGGATAACTACTGATTTCTGAAATGATTTTTAAAAAAAGGGTCTTGTTTATTGTGCCTGGAATTGCTGGTCCAGGAGGACAAGAACTTGAAAATATTGGATTTGCCAGTTTTTTAAATTCTGACCCAAGATTTGAAATTGAAATTTTGAATTTTTTTTGCCTTTTGGAATCTACTGAATTTAATAACCTTCCAAAAGTTGTCTGGAATTTCCAATTATTGAAAAATGTTTTTTTAAGTAAACAGTTCCTTAAAATTTATATTAAATCTGGTTTTAAGCTTAACCAAAGTTTATCCAATTGTTTTAGGAATTTTCCTCACCTTTTTGACTCTTGGTTGAGTGCAATTCTTAATGATTTTGATTTGTGTTTCGCAGGTGTGAGTCCAACAAAATTGTTGCCTCATATTTTGAATTTATGTGTAAAATCAAATGTCCTTTTTGCTTATCATGAATCTTCTATCTGCCATCCCAAGAACCATTTATTTTACAAACAATTAGAGATTTATGGCTTCTTCTTGATTTCTGCAAAAGAGAAAGAAAACTATATTTTGGAGAACTATCCGGATGCCAGGTACTTCCTTATGAAGCAATGGATCTATTTGGGACAAAGTGATTTTCTTTCCATTTCCCCATCCAAAAATAATGTGATAAGATTTGGATCAATTGGAAGGTTAGACTTAGGCAAAAATTTCATTTTAATTATGGAAGCACTCAAAATACTCAATGATAGAAAAATAAAAGTGGAGTTTGTTTTGTATGGTGACGGGCCTGAATTAGAAAATCTTAAAAAATCCGCTGTTGACTGGGGATTAAATGAAATAGTATCTTTTAAGGGAGCTATTCCATTTGAGGATAGATATTTATGTTTTGAGGATATGGACGTTTTTATTATGACGTCTAATTTTGAGGGTGGACCTTTGGTGATTCTTGAAGCGATGGCTTCAGGGAAGCCAATAATTTCAACCATAGTAGGAGATGTACCCAATCGAGTATTCGAGGATATAAATGGATATAGCTTACCTCCCTTTTGTTCAGCTTCGGATGTGGCGAATGAAATGGAAAAATATATTTTTGATTACGAAAAAGTGGAAAAACACGGTAGAAATAGCAGAGAGGTTTTTTTGAAGGAATTCGAAAAAAGTAAATCGGAGGAACTATTCAAAACCTGCATAATGAATATTTTAGACTCAAAAAAGGTATAAAAACTCCGTGAAAATATTAGTAATAGCTGAAGATTTAAGGATTTCTGGAACGAGTGAAGGTCAAGTTAGTAGGTCATTTATTTATAGATTGGTTTCTCATCCCAATGTAGAGAAAGTCGATCTTTTATACTTACAAAAAGAAAGTGGTGACCATGATATTGAAATGTTGGAAGTAAATCAATTTTGGCAACATGAAATATTGTTTTCTAAAAATCCAGTTTTAAAGTTCATTGAAAAAGTTGGGCACAAATTATTGGGTAGATCATTAGAGGATGAAATAAAACTATCCAAAATCCATAAAATATTATCAAAGGTAAAATTCGATGAATATGATTTCATTGCAGTTAGAAGTACTGGGCATTCTTTTCTTTCCCTAAGGTCCATTAAAGATTTTAAATATTTAAAGGAGAAAGTAGTACTGTTTTTTCACGATCCTTATCCTGTTTTCTGGGATCCTGGATATTCTGGCCCTTTGAATAGAAGATCGCTTTTTGAATTTAAAGAAATGAAATCTTTGATAGATATAGGATTTAAATGTGTGACTCCTTCCAATTTGCTCAGTAGGGATCTTAGATTTTTATATAGAAGTAAGAAGAATTTTTTTACTCTTCCGCATCAATTTGCTCCTGAAGTATTTGTTAGTTCCAATGCGTCAGGACTTAAGAAAGTCTCTGAAAAAGTTACCATCATGTATCATGGAGCCATTCAACTTGGAAGGAAAATTGATCCATTTATTGATACTTGTAAAAATTTAATTTCCGAAAACCCTTCATTTGAACAGGAAGTTGAATTGATCTTTAGAATAAAAGGTAATGATACAGAAAGACTGAAAAATAAATATAAGGATATGGGGAATTTGAAAATTCTCCCGACAGTTAATTCAGCAATAGCATTATGGGAATCAAAAGAAATTGCTGATATCAACTTGATAATTGAACCTTCTGGGAACTATAGTAATATTTTAGTTGGGAAAGCTCCTTTGTTGGATTACGTCAATCGAAGAATCTTGGTTTTGGGTCCAGAAGAAAGTGAATTGAGAAATTTACTGATAGACAAATCTTCTTTTGCTTTGGCTGATTCTTATTCAGAAATTAAAATGGCAATCTTAATAGCGATTAAAAAAATCAAAAATGAGAAATCTAATAATCCAGTTTTTGGAGATTATTTCTCAAAAGAAAATTTCAATAAGATTGCGGACACTATTTTTGCTTCTAAATAATATTTCATTTAGTGACTAAGAAAATTCTATTTGTCATACCGGATGGGGTCGGAATTAGAAATTACCTCTATTCTGATTTGTTTTATCATTTAAACAAAAAAGGATTTCAAATTCACTTGATGCATAATCTGGAAACTCAGTTTTTGAATTATGTAAAAAATGAAAAAGGAATTGACTTTACAGATGAACCATTAAGAAAAGTTACTGAATCCAGGTTTCAACAATTTTTGAGAGAGACATCAACTTATGCCAGGTTGAAACATAACTCTAAGCTAAAGCAAAACCCTACCATTCTAACCAATTGGTTTAAAGTAAGAAACAACCCTTTGAAGAGGATCTTTCAAAAGACATCAGAATTGGCAAGTGCTTCATTAGCCAATTATGATGGCATTAAATACCTAGAAGAAACGAATAGATTAAAGTGGAGACGTAGTCCCGCCTATAAAGAGTTTAGATCAGATATCCGAAGAATTCAACCCGATTTGATCTTTATTACTCATCAAAGAGTTTCAACTTTAGAACCGCTTTGCTTGGCTGCTGCAGATATGGGGGTCAAGACCGTTACTGCTATATTTTCTTGGGACAATCTCCCAAAAGCTAGGTTGCCAATTCGTACTGATCACTATGCGGTGTGGTCTGAATACATGAAAGGTGAACTCTTAGAATACTATCCTGAAATTTCTGAAAGCTCCATATCTGTAGTTGGGACACCTCAATTCGATTTTCATTTTCAGACTGAATTGTTGGAGTCAAGAGAAGAATTTGCCTCTAAATATGGATTGGATGTTTCAAAAAAATGGATTCTTTTTTCAGGTGATGATGATTTGACTTCTCCTCATGATCCTGAATATTTGAAAGATGTGGCATCTGCATTGGATTCAAATCCTCAAGTTTCTATTCTGTTTAGGCAGGTCCCTGTTTGTACCGTAGATCGATATCAAACAGTATTGGACCACTATTCAAATATCACTCATATTCCACCTAAATGGGAAAAAGGAACAAGTTGGATGTCATTTTATCCTCTCTTCGAGGATGTGAAACTGTTGATGAACCTTTGCCTCCATTGTGAATTCTCGGTAAATATTGGATCAACTATCGGTTTGGATTTTTCATACTTTGGAAAGCCAACGGTGTTTTTGGCATATGATACGGTGCAAGATAAAAACTGGAGTACAGATGTGGTATATAAATTCCAGCACTTTAGGTCTTTTGAAGGATTGGATGCGGTGGTTTTTGCAAATGAAAAATCAAGCTTGGCTACCCTCTTGAAGCAGGTATTAGAAAACCCAAGCCAGTTTTCTACCCAAAAACATCTGTGGAGAGATAAAATCGCTGCCAATACAGAAAATGCGCCTTCTTCCGCACAAATCGCAGCTTTTTTGGAATCCCTATTGGTTGAAAAAGAGGTAGTTCAGGAATAACTCAAAACAATTCGTTAAGAAATTAGATCATGCATATTTGCTTTTTATCCAGTGAATACCCAAAAGCAGGTTTTCCCCATGGAGGAGTAGGAACTTTTCTCCAGATTCTGGCTAGGAATCTTGTAAAGCATGACATCCGTGTTTCCATTGTAGGGTTGAATTATACGGAAGAATACGAAGAATCTCTTGATGAAGGAGTTCACATATTTAGATTGAAGCCAAGGAAAGTAAAACCGATTACTTGGTATTTGACATTTCAAGCGATCAACTCTAAAATCAAGGAAATTCATCAAAAAAATCCAATATCTATCGTAGAATCCACAGAGTTGGGCTTGGCTTTTATCAGAAAGATTCCTGGTATAAAATACTTGATACGAATGAATGGAGGTCATCATTTCTTCGCTGAATCAGAAAATAGGCCAATCGACCCTTGGAAAGGGTATCAGGAAAAGCGGTCATTTAAAAAGGCAGATTTGGTTTTTGGAGTAAGTGAATATGTGATTAGCCATACTGCTAAATACTTGGATTTTAAAGATAAGAAAGGACCCGTTATTTATAACCCTGCGAATCTTGAACATTTTTATAAAGCAGACCCAAGTAAGATTGTGCCTGGAAGAATATTTTTTGCAGGTACAGTTTGTGAGAAAAAAGGAGTAAGGCAATTGATTTTGGCCTTTCCAAAAATCAAAGAAAAATTTCCTGAAAGTGAATTGTATATCGCTGGAAGAGATTGGTTTTTCCCGGATGGAAGGTCCTATATTCAGTATTTGAAAGATTCTCAAATTCACGATTCTGTAAAAGATTCTATTAAGTTCTTAGGACCAGTAGCAAACCATAAACTTCCTAAATATATGGAAGAAGCAGAAATCTGTGCTTATCCCTCTCATATGGAAGCGATGCCATTGGCATGGATTGAGGTGTTGAGTATGGGCAAGGCATTTTTAGGATCTAATTTAGGGCCTGGTCCAGAAGTGGTGAATGATCAAGTAACCGGAAGGGTATGTGATCCTAGAGATGTATCAAGTGTGGAAAGGGTGTTATCGGAAATGCTTTCGGATAAGGACCAAAATTTGAAAATGGCAGAAGCGGCAAGAAAAGATGTATTGGAACGCTTCTCAATCGATAAATTAGTTCATAAAAACATTGACCTTTTTAGGCAAGTAGTAGCTGGATGAATTTTTTGATTCTTACCCATGTGCATCATGTCAGAAAGAGAGGTAAATACTACGCCTATGGTCCCTATGTGAGGGAAATGAATATCTGGACAAAATTTTTTACCTCTGTAACGATCCTAGCACCCTTATCAGAGGATAGAGAATTGAATCCAATAGAGATTGCATACGAGCATGATAATATCCGTTTTATTACTGTTCAGGAAATCAATTTAACCACCTGGAAAGGTAGAGTCTTGACCTTATTGTCCTTACCTGTATCCCTCGCAAAAATTCTTCAAGCCATGAGGTCAACAGATCATATTCATTTGAGATGCCCCGGAAATATGGGATTGGCGGGAGCTACCCTTCAATATTTATTTCCTTCCAAAGCAAAAACAGCCAAATATGCTGGGAATTGGGATCCTAAAAGTGAACAACCTTATACCTATAAGCTCCAACAGCGATTGGTTTCCAATCCAAGGTTTGCAAAAAACATGAAGGTGTTGGTTTATGGAAAATGGCCTAACCAAAGTCAGAATATAGTGTCTTTTTTTACTTTCTCATATAGCCAGGGGGAATCCCAAGAAGACCACAGAGAGCCTCTATATGAAGGAAATAAACTACAATTACTTTTTGTGGGTGCACTTGTTCCCGGAAAAAATCCGCTCATGGCAGCAGAAGTAGCTAATATTCTAAAATTGCAGAAAGTGAATTTTAAATTGACTTTTTGTGGAGAAGGAGATCAAATGGAACCTCTTCGCCAATTTGTAAAAGAAAATAGCCTGGACGAAGAAGTGGAACTTTGTGGGAATTTGGATAGTGAACGATTGAAGAATCAGTACAAACAATCTCACTTTTTAATATTTTTATCGGAAAGTGAAGGATGGCCTAAAGTTGTAGCTGAATCCATGTATTTTGGTTGTCTACCCATTACAACTCCTGTATCTTGCGTTCCATTTATGTTGGCAAATGGGGAGCGTGGGGACTTAGTGGATAAGGATCCAAATGAGGTAGTAAAAAGAATCAACTATTATTTGTCAAACCCACAAGATTTTTTTAGAAAGTCTAAAAATTCAAAAGAATGGTCCAAAGCTTTTACCAAGGAAAGCTTTGAACTGGAAATAAAGAAGTTAATTAATAATGTATAAAGAGGGAACCTATTTTTCTGATACAAAGCGGCACTTGGAAGATTCTGATTTTAAGGTCAGTGCGATTCTAAGATTGCTTAATCCTATTTTAGATAAAGCTAATATAAAAGTAAATTCTTATGCTGATGTAGGCTGTGGTGCCGGGGGAGTTTTACTTGGTATATCGGAAGCATTCTTTCAAAAAGGTTATCCTATCCATGAGGTCAAAGGATATGATGTTTCCCCACATGTGAATGCCATGAAGATGGATCATGTTACCTTCGAACATGGAGATTTTGTAGAAATAGGGACCAATGCGGACTTGATAACTTTAACAGATGTGTTTGAACACGTAACAGATCCAGTAAATTTTATCAAAAATGTATCTAAGAAAGGAAAGATTCTTGCCTTTCACATCCCTTTGGATGATTGCTTAAGTGTTAATTTGAGAAATCTTCAAAGGAAAAAAATCCAGAATCCTGGTCATTTGATATTTTTGAATGTAAACTCTGCTTTGAATATGATTACCATGGCAGGATTACAGATTTTGGATTATGATTTTTCTCGAGAGACGATCAAGGCTCCCTCGAATAATGAAACTATCCTTCAAAAAATCTTTTCTCCATTAAAAAGGACCATGGTGGCTTTGAATCCATGGTTATATTCCAAAATCTTTGGGTTCAGCTTAGTAGTGATTGCCAAATCAAATTAATGAGAACAAATAACTCGAAAAAGCCAAAGGTTTTTCAAATGGTGGATTCCCTCAGTATGGGTGGCATAGAGAGGATGTCTGTAAATATTGCCAATGGCTTAACTGAAATAGGAGTGGAGAGTGGCTTGATCGTCACAAGAGAATCTGGGGGGTTGGAGGAATATTTATTACCCTCGGTAAAGAAATTCATATTCAAGAAGAAAGGAAAGCTGGATGTTTTTACCTTCTTCAAGATTTTGAGCTTATTGAAAAAAGAGGCTCCGGATGTACTTCATATACATCAGACATCTATTTTTTGGGGAGCTTTGCTAAAGAAATTTCTCCCGAAAGCCAAATTAATATGGCATGATCACTTTGGGATGAGTGAACAGTTGGATCTACATCCAAGAAATGAAATGGATTATCTTATTTCTTCTGTGGATTTGATCATTTCTGTAAATGAGAAAATTGAAAGCTATTGGAAATCAAGATTTCCAATGATGGCAGAATCCACCTATTTCATTGAGAATTTTTCAGGGAAACTTAATGCAGTTCCCGAAAGGAAATTGAACTCCACATTCAAAATCATCAATATTGCGAATTTTAGAAGGCAAAAAGATCAGCTAACACTTATAAGGTCTCTTATTGGATTAAAGGAAAAAATAGGAGATTTTAAAGTGTATTTGATAGGAGAGTTTGTAGAGAAGGATTGGTTGACTGAAATAAAAGAGGAAATAGAGGCGCTTGGATTACTGGAGCAGGTAGAGATTGTAGGACCAGTTGTGAATGTTACTCCTTATATAGAAATGGCACATTTGGGGATTTTGAGTTCAGAATCCGAAGGATTACCTGTTGCCCTTTTGGAATATGGGATGGGCGCTTTGCCTACCATTGCAACTAATGTAGGACAATGTGCAGATGTCTTAGGGAATGGTTCCTTGGGTGAATTGATCCCTTCTAAATCAAGGGAACAGCTCCATAAAGCAATTCTTAATGTTTTTAATAAGTATCCTCAGGCCATTCAGCGTGGGTATCAATTTCAAGAACAGACAGAAGCAAACTATGGACCTTCAAACTTCTTTAAAAAGTATTTACCGATCGCTTTACCAGAGTTTGAACAAAAAGTGGCTAACTCTCAACCTTTATGATTAAGCGAATTATCAGTTCTAAATCGCGATTTGGATGGTTGTTATTCCATGTCTTTTTGGGGATCGTGTCGTCGATTACTCCTTGGGGATTAATTGCCTGGTTTTATTTGGTATTTGCGACTTCGTTTTATGGCGTTATCAAAAGTAAATCCATCTTTCCTTTTTGCCTGTTTATTGCCTATTTGACTTCTTTTGAGCTGTTGGCAAGGATGTCACAGACTTCCCCTTTTATTCCTTACGAATTGGGGAAATACCTTTTGTTTCTGATGCTTTGTATCGGGATATATAAGTTTAAGAGCAAAAGTCATATTGGGCTGGTAATGGTCATTTTACTCTTACCTTCTGCATTTTTCGATCTTTCTGGGGAGGTGAACAGAGGTTCACTCATTTTTAATTTGATGGGGCCGATCAATGTGGCCATGGCAATATGGCTTTTTTATGGAAAATCGATTTCTAAAGTTCAAATGATTCGCTTATTAAGGATTAGTATACTGCCGTTAGTAGCTATTCTTTCTTCTACTATTTTTAAAACTCCTTCTTATAATGAGCTGGAATTTACCTTGGGAGCAAATTTTGCTACCAGCGGAGGAGGAGGATCCAATCAGGTGTCCACTGTATTGGGTTTAGGAATGTTTATTTCTTTCATTTTTCTCATCAATAAATGGAATTTGACCGGATACAGGATTACCGATTTTTTGTTATTTTTCTTATTCGGGTTCCAAGGTTTATTGACCTTTTCCAGAGGTGGAATCCTAGGAGGAGCATTGGGGATTATGATCGTATTTTACTTTGTTATCAAAACTCCCAAAAGGCAGAAAACCCTTTTCAAGTTACCTAATTTGGGTAAGGCTTTCTTACTATCTTTATTTCTGATTTTGATTACTTTTCAAGTGGCCGACAGCTTAACAGGAGGCTTATTGAGCTTAAGGTATTTGGGCGAAACAGAAGGTACATTGGCAGGAACCAAAGAAAAGTCAATCAACTCTATTACTACAGGAAGAGTAGAGATTTTTCTAGAGGATATGGAGTTATGGGGGGATTTCCCCATTTTTGGTGTTGGAGCGGGAGCATCTTCCTATATGCGTAATTTTAGTTATTTCTACCTTTCCCACGTGGAGATGAGTAGATTGATATCGGAGCATGGGTTATTAGGAATCATTTATTTTGTGCTGTTACACTATATATTGCTCCAAATATTATTAAAAAAACAAACTCCAATGGAAAAAGGGATCATGGTTGCCTTTTTTATCATTGCGTTGTACACGACTTTTCATGCTGCTATGAGAACTTACCTAACTCCATTGTTTATAGGATTAAGTTTACTTTATGTTAAACCTGCAAAGGGGAAAAAGGTACCTTCAACAGGAATTAAAAAGCTTGAACCTATCAACCCTGAACCTGTTTCCATAAGTTAAAATGTTGAATATTCTTGATTTATTAAAGTTTCAGGGATACCCCATTGAAGCTGCACAAAAAGAATTGGCAATCATCCAATCTTACTCAAAAGACCAGTTTGAAGATTGGAGAAATAAAAAAGCCTGGGAGATTGCCAAATTCCACTTTGACCATAATTCCCTTTATAAAAAACTGGTAGGGAACCATTTCCCAGACAGATGGGAAGATTTACCCATAGTGAAGAAAAAAGATATCCAAGTGGATTTTAGTGAAAAATTGACTCAGGGGATCTCCAAAAAAAATCTACACTTTGGGAATACTTCAGGTTCATCTGGAATTCCTTTAAAATATGCCAAGGATAAATTTTGTCATAGCATGACCTGGGCATTGATCGTAGATCGATACCAGAAAATCGGGTTTTCTCAAAATGATTTTCAGGCAAGATTTTACGGCATACCTTTAGATTTTCCCCATTATCATAAAGAAAGGCTAAAGGATAAATTGATGAACCGGTATAGGTTTATAATTTTTGACTTTTCTGATGAGAACATGGAGTCATTTGTTCAAAAATTCAAAAAAGAAAAATTTATCTATACTTATGGATATGCCAATTCACAATTGTTTTTGGCCCGTTACCTGCAGAAAAAAGGAGTTATTTTAAAGGATATTTGCCCTAGTTTAAAAGGGACCATTGTGACTTCAGAGCAATGTTCTGATGAAAATAAGATGTTTCTGGAATCCCAATTTGGATTGCCAGTTTACAATGAATATGGGGCCTCTGAATTGGAGTTCCTTGCGATTACCGACTCGAAGGGAATCAGAAGACTATCTTCAGAAACATTGATTACAGAAGTGGTAGATGAAAACTATCAGCTTTTGAACCCGGAAAAAGGAGGGAATTTAATTTTCACGAACATTTACAACAAAGCCATGCCTTTTATCCGCTACGAGTTGGGGGATTTAGGTGCGTTTAAAAAGGATGAACATGCCATCCAGGATGAGTTGACCCAGCTCAATGGAAGAATAAATGACACCATTGTTCTACCTTCAGGAAGAAAAGCATCGGGTTTTTGCCTTTATTATATTTCCAGGCATTTGAACACCAAGTTGGGAACCTTACAAGAATATCAGGTTAGACAGACCAAGCGAGACACGTTTGAGGTGGATTTGGTTTTATCAGGTGAATTGGATCAAAATACCATTCTGACTATTAATGAAGCATTCGATCAATATGTAGAAAAAGGGCTTCAAATTATCATCAAAAAAGTGGATCAAATAAATCGCGAAAAGTCAGGAAAGCTGAGGCATTTTTTACCCTTGGAGGAGTTTCATTCATGAACATCCTTTATTTCTATCAGTATTTTGCTACCTCCAAAGGATCTTGGGGTACAAGAGTTCATGAATTTACAAAAGAGTGGGTGAAAGAAGGACATCAAATAACTGTAGTGACCAGTGTTTATTCTAAATCCGATATTTCAGCCTCCAAATTTATTGAGACTAAATTCTATGAAGGAGTAAAAGTGATCATCATCAATGTGAGAATTGATAATCGACAGCCATTTTTGAAAAGGATTTATTCGTTTTTGGCATATTCTTTCATCTCTTGTTGGTATGCCTTGACCTATTCCTGCGATCTCGCTATTGCATCCAGTGGACCCATTACAGTAGGATTACCTGGTTTGATTGCGAGGTATTTTCGTGGAAGAAAATTGGTTTTTGAAGTTCGGGATTTATGGCCAGATGGAGCTATTGAGCTTGGGATCATCAAAAATCCAATGCTGAAGAAATTATCGCTTGCCTTTGAAAAGTTTTGTTACAAATCCTCCAGTCTCGTGGTTGCGCTTTCCGAAGGGATGAAGTCAGAGATTTTGGAAAAATCTCCTCAAAGCAAGGTGATTTCAGTCACCAATGCGGCGAACATATCCTTGTTTTCTACACCAGTCAATTTTCCTGAAGATGCACCGGTCAAGCCCTATCATTATGCCATATATACGGGGAATATAGGAGAGGTCAATAATTCAATCTGGTTATTGGATGCTGCAAGAATTCTTCAAGAAAGGGGTATTGATGATGTCCAGATTTTGATGATTGGGGAAGGGCAACAAAGGGAATTGATCGATCAAGCAATTCAAGATGAAGGTTTAAACACTATTATCAGGTTAGGCTTGATGCCAAAATATAAATTGGTTCCACTCATTCAACATGCCATGGCTTCTTTGGTTCCATTGAAAGGAACCCGAGTCTTAGATACCTCTTCACCCAATAAGTTTTTTGAATCGCTATCGGCTGGTATCCCTGTTGTTCAAAATACCCAAGGCTGGATGAAGGATTTTTTAGAGAAAAATAAAATTGGCTACACACTGTCACCCAACGATCCTGCACAATTAGCTGATTTGTTGGTCTATTTAAGGGACAATAAAACCATATTGGATGACATGGGGATCAGGAGTATGAACATAGCGAAAGAGGAATTTGATGCGGATTTCTTAGCAAGAAAAATGCTTTCAGGGATTATAAATGCTTGTCAATGAGAGTGCTTTTGACAGGTGGTAGTGGATTTTTAGGTTCCTATATTTATAAAGCCCTTGCCAATAATCATGATGTGATTACTCTTGGGAGATCTGGAAAGAATACATTACAGGCAGACTTTAATAAAGAACTTCCAGCATTACCAAATGTAGATTGGGTGATCCATGCTGCCAGTCCAGCTCATTTTATCCCGAAAACCGAATCAGAAAAACAGTCGTTTTTTGATATCAATGTTTCTGGGACTGAAAAGTTGCTAAAAGGACTTACCAAGCTTCCAAAGATCTTCGTTTTCATTAGTACTGTCGCAGTTTATGGATTAGAGGAAGGGGAAATGATAAAAGAATCTGCCTCTCTTAATGCGGACACTCCCTATGGGAAAAGCAAAGCGGAGGCAGAAATTTTAATACAGAATTGGGCAAAGGTGAATGGAGTAAAAGCTTTTATTTTCAGGTTACCTTTAGTGGTAGGAAAAAATCCTCCAGGTAACCTTTCCGCGATTGCGAAGTCAATCAAGAAAAAGATGTATTTCAGGATAGGGAAAGGACTCAACAAAAAGTCTATGGTTTTGGCAGAAGATGTGGCCAACCTGATTAGTCAACTAGAGACCAAACCTTCAGGGATTTATCATTTATGTGATCCTCAACCTGCGAGTTTATCAGAAATAGATGCTTCCATTGCTGCCCAATTTGGTTATAAGGTGAAAACAATACCAGATCTCCCAATCACCTTGGCCGCTAAGATTGGAGACCTTCTTCCATTTTTCCCACTTAATACTTTAAAAGTAAAAAAGCTTTCCAGTACACTCACATTTGACACCAAAAAGGCAATTAATGAACTAAATTGGAAACCAAATAGTGTTCTTGGCTTTTTGAAAAACACCTCCATTATTTCATGAGAATTTTATTTCTAGGAGAAACCTACCGAGCTGATGCCATCAGTTGGATAAAGGGAGTTGAAGCAAACTTGGGAGTAAAATTGGAAACCCTGGAATTGCCAAAAGGAAATTCAAGAGTTTTGAGAATGATTGCAGCCTTTGGTTTTTTTGGAAAGTTGTTATTGACTCGGTTCTCCAAACCTTATGACCTGGTGTTGGCAGAGCGAGCGACCAGCTATGGGTTTTTCTCCTTATTCGTACATGCCAAAAAGCGAGTAGTTGCACAACAGGGAATTACCGATGTGTTTCCAGAAGGTGGATTCTCAGGTTTCTATAAAAGTATTCTCCAAAGGTTAGCTTATAAAAAGGTGGATTTGATCCATGCCTGGGGAAATGTGATGACATATGCAATGTTGGAATCAGGAGCAAGTCCATCCAAAATCATGGTGCTTCCAAAAGGAATCGATCTAGGAAAATATCATTTTCCAGATAAGAGGGATTTGGCGCCGGCTTTTGTTGTGACAAGGTCTCTTTATGATTTGTACAGACATATCGATATTGTTGAGGCAGTAAAAATTCTAAAGGATAAATCCATTAATATTAAAGGGTACATAGTGGGAGATGGTCCGGAAAAAATTCAAATACAGGCTTTAATCAATAAGTATCAGCTCGAAAAGGATGTTTTTCTAAAAGGACACATTCCCAATACTCAACTCCCCGAGTTGATGGATTTGTGCCGTTATTACATAGCAGTACCGACCACAGAAGGTGTTTCCAGTTCACTTTTTGAAGCGATGGCTTCAGGATGTTATCCAATTGTAACTGATCTTCCTGCCAACCAAGCTTTTATAAAAAACAAAGAAAACGGAGAACTTGTGACTCCTTGCGTTCCTTCTGAATTGGCAGATGCAATAGAATCAGCATTGGTAAATGGAATTCATGTGAACACTGCATTGGAAGAAAATAGAAAGTATATTGAAGATCATGTGGACCACCAAAAAAACATGAAAATCATTACAGATAGATATAAAACCTTATTAGAAATTAACTAATACTCATGTGTGGAATTGTAGGTTTTTGGAATAAAGAACTACCGGCTTCAGAATCTACGCTGATAGCCATGAGAGAATCTTTGGTTCATAGAGGTCCTGATGCAGGTTCCCATTGGGCAGAAGGTAAAATCGGCTTGGGGCATAGAAGACTTTCGATTTTGGATTTAAGTGAAGGTGCAAACCAGCCCTTTGAATCTCCCTGCGGGAATTTCATTTTAGTATTTAATGGGGAAATTTTTAACTACAAAACTTTTTACCCAGAGCTGAAGAACAAAGGCTATAACTTTAAAACTACCTCTGACACAGAAGTTCTATTATTCCTGTTAATGGAATATGGGACAGAATGTCTGCACCGACTCAATGGATTTTTTGCATTTTCTTTCTTGGATAAAAGAAACCAGGAAATGATTTTGGTGAGAGATAGATTCGGTGTCAAGCCATTTTTCTATTCCAATAACCATCGCGGGTTTTATTTTGCCAGTGAGATCAAGGCGCTATGGGCTGGAGAAGTTCCCAAAGAAATCGAGGAATCTCAACTCGATGAATTATTCCTTTACCGATATACTTCCGGTGAGAATACCGTGTTCAAAAACATTTTCAGATTGTTGCCGGGTTATCTGATTCGATTGAAAGATTCAGGCCGGCAAATAAGTTCTGAACGCTGGTTTCATCTAGGAAATGAAATCGCTGCCCAAAAGTCTATCGCCAATCCTTACGAATGGTTTGAGCAGACCTTCCATGAAAGTATTCGTCTTAGGATGATTTCTGATGTACCAGTAGGTACCCTTTTAAGTGGAGGACTGGATAGTAGCAGTACTCTATTTAGTCAAGCTTCGCAGGGCTTTGATGATTTAAGTGCTTGGAATATTTCATTCAGCAATAAAGAACATGATGAATCGCATCTGGCTAGGAAATTGTCACAGGAATTGGGGGCAAACTTCCATAGCTACGAATTCGATAATGAGCAATTGGTTGACTTGACTACCCGTTCGATTATTCAGCATGATGAACCAATCATGCATTTTTCTGATGGGCACTTGTTGGGTATTTCAGAGAAAGCTAAATCAGAAGTGAAGGTACTACTTTCTGGTGAAGGGGCAGATGAAATCCTTGGAGGGTATGTACGGTACAAAGTTCACGACAATGAACTTCGCTATAACTTATTGAATCTGATTCGTTTCTTTCCAGACAAATGGTTGAAAAATGACCGCTTGAGAAAGATGAAGCGCTATCTGGGGATGGGTAATCGAGAGGCTGAAATTTTGATGAATGCCAACGAATTGTATTTGGCTGATCTGAAAAAATTAGGAGTGCTTTCCTCTGATTTACTTCCTGAGTTCAGGGTGAAAATCCTGGAAGAAGCCAAAAAGGTTTATCCCAAAAACAGATTGAGACAGTTACTTTATCTTGAGCAACATACCCACCTTTATACACTCAATGACCGAAATGATCGAACCACGATGGGGGCCTCTATCGAATGCAGAGATCCATTTTTAGATCCTAATTTGGTCATAGGAGTAGGGAGTCTTCCCGATCAGTATTTTCATATCAAAGGAAAAGGAAAAGACCTATTGATGAATAGTATTGGCAAAAAGCTTCCGGAATATATAACCAGCCACCGAAAAGTAGGATTGTCTGTACCATGGGATGAACTGATTTTACAAAATCCAATTCTGCGGGAACATTTGGAGAATTTACCAAATTCCGACTTATTTTTAATGAGGCCATATTGCTACCTTGATGCGAAAAGCATCGTGGAAAATTTCAAAAAGAACCCAAAACTTTATTACCCAACTATCAGGCAAATATTCTTTACAGCGATGTGGTTCCAAACTAAATTTGAATTTTCATCCAAAGAAAAATAAGTCAGAATATTCCATATCTTTTTTATGCAAAGAAATGAACAAGTAAAACTCCCTCAGATATTTGATCCCAGAGGGAATCTCACATTTTTACAGTATCCCGATCAAATCCCTTTTGTGATAAAAAGAGTGTTCTGGACTTATGATGTTCCAGGAGGGGAAATCCGTGGTGGTCACGCATTCAGGCAACAACAGGAATTAATAATAGCTTTAAGTGGATCCTTTGATGTGGTCATAACCAATGAAAGGGGAGAAGAAATTAGGACTTCACTAAACAGGTCTTATCATGCTTTGTTTTTGCCAAAAATGACATGGAGACATTTGGAGAATTTTTCTACCAATGCAGTGGCATTGCATTTATCCGATACTGAATATTTGAAAGAAGATTATATCCGGGATTTTGAAATTTACAAAGAACTTAAGAATGGTAAATAACACAATTTGGGATTGCAATTTGGTATACCTACCTAAATTAGGGGATAGAAAAGGACATATTACTCCGGTCACCAACCTGAAAGAATTGCCTTTTGAAACCAAAAGAGTGTTTTATCTCTACGATATCCCTGGAGGTGAAAGTAGAGGGGCCCATGCTCACTACGAATGCCATCAATTTTTGGTAGCAGTAAGTGGTGCATTTGAAGTTTTATTGGATGACGGAAATTCAAAAAGACAAGTTTTGTTGAATAGGCCAGATTTAGGATTGTTAATTCCAGCGGGTATTTGGGCTTCAGAGATCAACTTTTCTTCAGGAGCTGTTTGTTTGGTATTAGCTAGTGAGAAGTACAACGAAAAAGATTATATCAGAGATTACAATGATTATTTAAACTTTAAACAGCCCAATGATACATCCGCTAGCTGACGTACAAACAGAAAAGATTGGGGAAAATACCCGCATCTGGCAATATGCGGTTATTTTGCAAGGAGCCTCAATAGGGAAAGATTGTAATGTGAACTGTCATACCTTTATTGAAAATGATGTCTTGATTGGAGACCGGGTGACAGTGAAATCGGGTGTTTATCTATGGGATGGATTGACTATTGAAGATGATGTATTTATCGGTCCAAATGTCACTTTTACCAATGATAAATATCCCAGGTCAAAAAAATATCCATTAGAGTTTCAAAGAACAATTATCAAAAAAGGAGCTTCCATTGGTGCTGCATCAGTAATATTAGGTGGATGCACTATAGGGGAAAATTCCATGGTGGGTGCAGGTTCTCTGGTGACCAGAGATGTTCCGCCTAATACCCTGGTGATGGGAAGACCTGCCAGAGTTTTCAGGAAATTGGTGGAAGATGCTGAATAATGATTGTATTAAATTCTCTAAAATGAATTCCAAAAAGATTGAGAAGTCATGAGAACAGGAATTAACCCTGCAAAATTAGATTCCAAAATTTCCCAAAAATATCATCACAGGATCATCATTCCTGTGTTTATTCCGGAGATTTCTGGCTACTTCAAGGATTTGATGGAAGTGTACCGATTGTGCATTGAATCAGCCCATTTGACCCAGCATGGGAGGTCAGCAATTACTGTGGTAGACAATGGTTCCTGCGATCAGGTGAAGACTTGGTTGAGGGGATTGCAGGATCAAGGAGTCATAGAGACTTTGATTACCCACGGAGAAAATGTCGGTAAAATTGATGCCATCATTGGAGCTGCCAGGGGATGCAGGGAGGAACTGATTACCTTATCCGATAGTGATATACTGTTCAGGAATGGTTGGCAGGAGGAAGTGGAAAAAGTTTTCAGGAATTTTCCCAAAGCAGGTTCAGTGGCACCATTTCCAATCGCCAGACATATGTATTATCATTCTTCTTCGACCCAAAAATCCGTAGTGACAGGTGAACTGGGTTTTAAGTTTCAGGAAGCCAAAGAGCCTGAATTAATTAAAGAAGTATATGAATCCTATGGATGGAATTATGAATGTGATTATGATGGTTTATTGCCAATTGTAAGTAAAAATGGAGTGGATGCTGTGATGGGCAGCGGCCATCAGGTATTTACCATAAGAAGAGAATTGTTTTTTAAAATGCCCTTAGAACCCAGTTTTATCAAAATAGGGGCGGGATCTGAATTAAATTGGATCGATAAACCGATAAATGAACTTGGTACATTGAGGTTGAGTACTGTCAATACCTTGGTTCATCATATGGGAAATCAATCGACAAAAGAAAATTACACAGAATTTGAAAAATTGGTAAAAAATAAAAATACACCTGATTTACTAAATTTATCTCCTTTAATACTCTCACAAATTAATTCTTTGGAGCATAGAGCTTTACTAAAAATTTTCAAAATAAAATACGATAAAAGGCCTCCTGCACCTGAATTAAAAGTACAATTTAAAAGTTTGTAAATTCTGAATCACCAATCAAAAAGTACTTTTCTAAGTTAATAAGGCCTAATACGATTGTAGACCTTTCATAAAAAAGATAATTTTTTGAATATGATTTTCCGCATTCACACTAAAAAGAAGTCTTTTTTCTTCATTTTTTCGGATAATCGTCCTTAGACGACTGTCAAAAACCCACTGCTGGAACAAATGAAATTCAATCCTTAGTTTATTTTGGAAGTGGTAAGAATAGGGATATTCAGTTTTATTTATATAAAATTGAAAAAGGCATCCATGAATTGTTTTTTGGACTTTTAATTAAGTTGCATAGTTTTTGTAACTTCTAAAATCCCATGGTATTGAGTTCTGATTAACATGGGATTCAATTGCAAAGGGTTTGGTTTTTCCTCACCTTTAAGAGATAATTTGATTGATTTAAAAAAGTAGATGGCAAAAATTTTACTTGGCTTGTCTAGAATATTTTGGTTCCATTTTCAAAAATGGAAGAAGCTTTATGCAATGGCAGCTCAGGTGCTTTTTGTTTGTTTATCTATTGGCATAACTCCTCTTGAGGCCCAAACGATTGTTATTCCAAGGGAGGGTTTTCCATATTGTCAGCCATTTCAAGGCAATGGGCCATTCGATTATACAATCTTAGGAGGGGAAATTAGAATTCCTGTAGGAGTTCCTGAAAACCTAACACCAGTTACTATCATTAATCCATTTAGTGCTAATCCGACTGGAGAATCTTTGCAATTCACTCCTTATGAATATTGGCATTCTGGCTATGCGATTGTCGATATTCCATTTTCTTCGGAGTTTGGTATAAAAACCTCATTTGAGTATTTTTCTTACGGTTCTCCAGATCCAAGAGGAAACGCTGACGGGATTAGTTTTTTTATGTTTGATGCGGATCAGCCCATTGACATTGGATACTTAGGTGGTTCATTGGCTTATGCTCCCTATATAGATTTAGATGGTTCTATCCTGCAGCCAGGGATTTCTGGTGGATATGTAGGAATAGGTTTTGATGAATGGGGCAATTTTGGAGTAGGGACTGTTGGAGAACCTATTGCGAACTGGGACCCTAGAATTTCAAACAGTATTACCATTAGGGGGCCAGAGAGTCTTAATTACGATGTGTATGAGAGGTATGTGACAAAAAAAGTCAATGCATTTGGAATTGACTATTTTCCACCATCTCCTTTAGATGCCGATCCAACAAAATGGTTTGATATTGATCACAGTAGCGGTGTAAGAACTACGGATTGTCTGTTGCCGGGATATAGAAAAGTTTTTATTGAACTGACCCCTAAGAGTTCAGGAATTGGATACAATATTGAAATTACCATGCTGGTAAATACTACTGCTAATGGTCAGCAATTAGTTTCATTTCCCCCAATTGATTATCCCTTCAATGCTCCCGATCGATTAAAGATAGGGTTTGCGGGGAGTACTGGTTATGGAAAGAATAATCATGAAATCAGAAACGTAACGGTAAACGTGGCAGACATATCTGCAGCTCTTTTACCTGAGGTGTCTGATCAGAATAAAGTTATTTGTATCGATGAGGATTTAGAATTTGAATTTCCAGTCGTTCTTCAGGCAGGTTCAGATGCTTTTATTACCTGTATGCAGCTTTTTGAAAACAATCCAGGTCCACCTGATAACACGGTTCCACCTACAAATTATGATTGTGGATTTGATGGATCCTTATGTGCTGCAAAATGTGATCCGGACAATTATGAAGTTCCGGTTTACGATGCCAGTGGTAACCTGTTGGGAACTTTTTATTCTATCCTAGAAGAATTAAATACCGGCAATTTTGAGGATGAAAGAAATAAAGCCACCATCCGGTTTGAACCTGCACCAGGATTTACCGGAGAGGCATCAGTTTATTATAATGTAACTGATAACTATGGATTGACCTCACAACCAGCAAAGATTACGGTGGTTGCCAATCCATTTCCGGTAAAAATTCAAGATGCATCCTTAGAGAATCCTTCTTGTGATGGGCAGCAGGATGGTAGAATTTATGACATCATTATAGGGGACCTTGTAGATGGATTTGATTATGAATGGCTCTACGACGGTAACTCAATCGGAAAATCTGGAGCTTCAGTAAGTCCATTGGTAAATGGAGAAGCAACCTTTGAATTGGACGGAATCAATTTAGGAACCTATACCTTAAATGTTTGGAACCCATCAGATTCCCAAAATGGCGGCTGTTACGAAACTGTTGAGGTAATTGTAGATCAGGAAGATGGAACTCCTGTCGATATCGAAGTGCCTAACCAGACTATCTGTGAAGGGGAGGATGTTTCATTTTTACCTTTGATTGATCCTGCATATAATCCTTCTGGTGCTGCCCCTAATTTTTTATGGTATCAAAATGCAAATCGGGCAGGAGGGGCATTAGTGAATGGATCTACCATAACAATCGGAGGCAACCCAGTGGAAGTTTTCATTTCTTCTACTGGAGAATTGACCTTGTCCGGATTGAAAAATACAGCAGGTGCATCTACTTATGAGTTTTATGTGGAGGCAGCTACCCAATCTCAAACAGGAGGAAACTTTTGTCCTTATATAGGTGATGTGCTTACCAAAGCGACTGTTCTAGTCAACCCTCCTATAGAATTTACAATTTCACATACCGATGATTGGTGTTTGAGTTATGTTGGTGAAATTATAGGTACCGTCACTGGAGCTACAGATGTTACCTACTATTTATTGGATGAAACTGGTAATCCATTTAGAAATAATTCTACAGGTGTATTTTCAAATTTACCAGCAGGTACCTATCAGATTTATGGAAATTCACCTTCCCTAGGCTGTAGTACTCCTGTGGAGAAGGTGATTATAGAAGGTCCTTCAGAGGGTTTGGTGATTACTCCTGCACAAATTGATAATGCCTACTGTGAACTTCCAAATGGGCAGATTGATTTTGTGGTAAGCGGAGGTAACATGCCTTATCAGTCTGTGAAAGTGAATGGGGCAGACGTTCCTGTGACTTCAGATGGGATTTATGCTGTCTCTGGACTAGCAGAGGGAAGCTATACCATTGAAGTTATCGATGCTCAAGGGTGTAATACAAGCATTTCTATGGAAGTACCAGGAGATGAACCTTCCAATTTCACAACCCTAGGTTCTGAAATCTGTGAAGGAAAGGTAGGAACTGCCACCATAGATATCAACGATCCTTCAACAGGAACTCCGACTTATGGATGGTATTTTGAAGATGCTTCCGGAAACTATCAGCAAATTACGGATGGATTGACTTTGGGTGACATTTCTTATGAAATCAACCCGAGCATGGAACTATCTGTTACCGGTTTGACTGCCAATCCAAGCCCTTATATCTATTATTTATTGATTACTGGAGATAGAATCTGTGATCAAGGCTATATTCCTACTGAAATTTTAGTGACTCCTGGCCCTGAAATGAATCCTCCGATCGTGACTGAAACTTGCTTTGGGGAATCTACAGGAAGTATTCAAGCGCAAATACCTGGAAGTAACTACTCGGATTTTGAATTTAGTCTGTTAGGTGATAACGGAGTTTTTGTAGACTTTGCCAAAAATGATGGAGTCTTCCAAGATTTACCTGCAGGAATCTATGAGTTAAGCATCAAAGATGACTTAGATTGTATCACCACTTTGGATGGAATTGAGGTAAAAGAACCAGCTGCTCCTATATCTATCAATACGAATTATTCCATCGAAAGGGCATCCTGTGGATTGGCTAATGGTGTGATCAAAGATATTCAGCTAAGTGGAGGTTGGGGGAATTATACCGTAGAATGGCGTAAAGGGGCCCTTGATGGCCCTGTGATTCCAGGTGACTTGACCGGAGCAAATAACTTATTGCCAGACACTTATTATGCTATAGTTACTGATGCCATAGGCTGTTCCATTACGTTTGATTTTGAAGTAGGAGCGCTGTCAGATCCTGTGTATGATATTGTTCCACCGATTGACGTCTGTGTGGAGGAGCAAGTGGAAATTAGACCTATTCATTTGGCCCCTGATCCTAATCTACCTCCAGCAGCATTTACAGAGGTTTTCTGGTACAAGGATTCAGGACAACAAGGATTGATCACGACGGGGCCTGATACTAGCATGCCTGGCGTTAGCTACACAGTAGACGACTCGGATTGGTTAAATCCTAAATTGCTCATCGATGGACTTCCGGCAGGTGTGTATGAGTACTATTTTTATGTGGCTTGTACTGGTCAGGAAATAAAAGTAGATGTAGAGGTATTTGCAGTACCAACAGTGGCTCTGGAAACCACACCAGTTTCATGTTTTGGTGGGGATGATGGAAAAGTAATATTCGTTTCAGGAACAAATGCTGATTATCAATACAGCATCAATTCCGCTGCGCCAATTTCTCAAAGTGAATTTGAGTTGATGAATTTTGCTGCAGGAACCTATCAAGTAGAAGTAACTACTCCTGCAGGATGTCCTCAGGAATTGGAATTTATAATAGAGGAACCCGATTCAGCATTGGAGGTAACACCACTTATTGGTGTAGATCCCGTATGTGGAGCATTGAATGGGAGTTTGGAGACAACTATTACTGGTGGTTGGAGCCCTTATCAAGTCACTGTGATCAAGGACGGCGCAATTCTTCAGACTATTGAGGATTCTGGAAATTCGGTTGTATTGAATGGACTTGGAGCAGGAATTTATTCCTTAGAAATTGAAGATGCCCAAGGTTGTCAGATAATTTCCACCGAATTGGAGCTTGTAGATGGACCTTCACAGGTTTTGGTAGATGATCAAGCTGTTTGTGAAGGGCAACAAGTAGTATTTAGCCCATCCATTGATCCAGCGGCTCCAGGAGCAACATTTGAGTGGTATTTCGATGCTAATACCACTCAAAAAATCCCTTCTAGTTCTACTCCAAATGGACAAGGTATTACCTACGAAATCAATTCTTCAACAGGGGAATTGACCATCACTGGTTTATCGGTGTCAGCCACCCCTTATAAGTATTATGTGATTGCAGTTGGGAGTGAGGTGTGTACTGGATTTGTAGCTGAAGCAGAAGCCATGGTTTATGGAACACCATCTGCCACCTATGTCAAGACGGATGAAGTTTGTTTTGAGGATGGAGGAACTATCGAAGTGACAGCAACAGGTGGTTCAGGGAATTATACCTTTACATTAGATGGCCAGATATCACAAGATAACGGTCTATTTGAAAACGTGCCTAAAGGAGTTCATATCATTACTATTTCAACTCCTGAAACCTGTGAAATTACACTGGATAATATTGAAATAATAGGTCCAGATAGTCCATTGGAAGGTGAAATTATAGATATTGTGAATCCTGCTTGTGAAATGTCCAATGGATCGATTACCCTTGCATTAACTGGTGGAATACCTTCTTATACTGTAGAAGTAATCAAAGATGGAATTAGCCAGGGAACCCAAACTTCTGATCAAAATGGTGAGGTGGTTATATCTGGAATCAGCAAAGGGGAATTTGTCTTTGAAATTACGGATGCTTTAGGATGTACCATCACTCTTTCAGAACCATTGGATTTAGTGGAAGTTCCCACTGAGATCAATTTGGAAGATCAACAAATTTGTGAAGGACAAGATGGTGTCTTGACCCCAGAAGTTCCAAGCAATATCAACGCTCCTGTATTTACTTGGTTCTTTGATGAGGAAATGAATAATCCTTTGCAGTCAGGTGTGGTCAATGGGGTTACTTATACTATTGATTCGCAAGGTGAAATGACTATTTCAGGATTGCCTTCGAGAGATCAACCTTATGAGTATTATGCCATGGTAAATGGTGTAGGTGTCTGTGGAGTAATACCTGAAAAAGTGGAAGTAAAAGTCAGTCCGTTCCCTAATTTACGGGTATCTAATCCTTCCATTGTTTGTGATCCAAATGGAACGGTGGATTTGACCAATTACATTGAAGGTTATAATCCTTCGGTTTATGAATACAATATTATAAGCCCATTGGGCAATGCGTTGGTAGGAAGTGAAGTAAGTGCTGTGAACGTTTCAGGAAATTATGAAGTAAGTTCCTCTTTGAAAGGTTCTGGTTGTTGGACTGCATCACAACGAATCCTAGTAAGGATTGCTGAAGAATTATTGCAATCAAACTTTGTATACCATGCTGATCAAGGAGATGGAATCATTGTCAGCAATGGGGATATTCAGATTCTTGAAAATGTTGATTTTGAAGATATTTCCAGTGGAGAAGTCATTATGTGGGAGTGGGATTTTGGAGATGGAGCAACTAGCACAGAACAGAACCCAAGCCATGTCTATTCCAAAAAAGGTACATTTACTGTAACATTGAAAACAACGGACTCCATTGGTTGCCAAAGTATCTATTCGATTTTGGTGAATGTGAAAGATGATTATTTGTTGATGATGCCAAATGCCTTTACTCCGGATGGTGTCAAAAACCAATATTATAAACCTATGCATAGAGGACTTGCCAGTCTTGATTTTTATGTATTTAACACATGGGGAGAACTGATCTACCATTCAGATTCCTTGGAAGATTTAGGTTGGGATGGTACACTGAATGGCAAACCAGCACCAAATGGTAATTATGTTTATAAAGTGAAATACCAAACCAGGTCTGGAAATGTGTTTGATGAAGGAGGAGTATTTATTTTAATTCGATAGATGATAATTGCCGAGATAGGCCAGGCCCATGATGGAAGCCTGGGGAATGCACATGCTTTTATTGATGCCTTAGCAGAAACAGGGGTAGATGCTATAAAATTTCAAACCCACATAGCGGAAGCAGAATCTTCTAGTTTTGAACCTTTTCGGGTAAAGTTTTCCAAGCAGGACAATACTCGTTTTGACTACTGGAAAAGGATGGAGTTCACTCCAGCACAATGGAAAGGAATTAAAGCACATTGTGAAGAGAAGAATCTGAAATTCATCTCTTCTCCTTTCAGTAATGCAGCGGTGAACTTACTTGAATCAATACAGGTGGAATCCTATAAAATAGGATCAGGAGAGATTGGAAATTTTTTGATGTTGGAAAAGATTGCCCGTACCGGAAAACCAATAATGCTAAGCTCAGGGATGAGTTCATTTGAGGAACTGGACAAAACGTTTGAGTTTTTAAGACCTTTTGGAAATGCCCTAAGTATTTTACAATGTACTACAGCTTATCCGACACAACCGGAACAATGGGGTTTAAATGTAATGGCTGAATTAAAAGCTCGGTATCAGGTACCTGTGGGATTTTCAGATCACAGTGGAGATATTTTTGCCTGCTTGTCTGCAGCTACTTTGGGAGCTGAGATTTTTGAATTTCATGTGGTCTTTGACAAAAGACAATTTGGACCAGATTCCCCTGCCAGTATCAGCATAGACCAAACAAAGGTGCTCTGTGAGGGAATCAAGAAAATCCAAAGTGCATTAAGAAATCCTGTGATTAAATCTGAAAACCAGAAATATTCTGAGTTGAAAGTGATGTTTGGAAAATCCTTGGCAGTAAATAAAGCTTTACCGAAAGGTCATCTATTGACGATGGATGACTTAGAATCCAAAAAACCTGGGGATAAAGGAATTCCTGCCTCTCAATACCAAATCGTCATTGGAAAAGAGTTAAATAGAAATCTAGAAAAATATGATTTTCTGAATCTGGAAGATCTTAAGACAGACTCATGAAAAGAAAAATCTGTGTTGTAATCACTGCACGCCCTTCCTATTCCAGGATTAAGACAGCCTTGGCAGCGATCAATAATCATCCTGATTTGGAATTACAATTGGTAGTAGCGGCCTCTGCTTTATTGGACCGCTATGGAAATGCTGTCAATAATATTGAGAAAGACGGCTTTAAGATTTCTGCAAAAGTTTTTAATGTACTGGAGGGAGAGAACTTGACTGCTGCTGCAAAAACAACAGGAATAGGTATTCTGGAGCTTTCCACTGTTTTCAATAACCTGAACCCTGATATTGTCGTGACGGTGGCGGACCGTTTTGAAACCATGGCCACGGCAATTTCCGCCAGTTACATGAACATCCCTTTGGCACATATCCAAGGAGGTGAAGTAACGGGAAATATTGATGAGAAAGTGAGGCATGCTATTACCAAATTATCTGACTACCATTTCGTGGCATCCGAGGATGCATATCAAAGAGTAGTGAAACTGGGAGAAAATCCATCTTATGTCTTTAATACGGGCTGTCCTAGTATTGATTTGGCCTATGAAATCAAACAAAACCCCAAGTTGGACTTTGACCCCATTCAAAAATATGGAGGAGTAGGAAAAGTGATGGATTACTCCAATGGGTATTGGGTAGTCATGCAACACCCTGTAACGACGGAAGTAGGTAATTCAAGATTTCATATTGAGGAGACACTACATGCGATGTATAGTTTAAATCAACCCGTTTTTTGGTTTTGGCCAAATGTAGATGCGGGAGCAGATGGGACCAGTACAGGAATCAGATCTTTTAGGGAAACACATGATTTAGAGAATTTTCATTTCTTTAAGAATATGGAGCCTCAGGATTTCTTAAAGCTCCTTTATTCCAGTAAAGGCCTTATTGGAAATAGTTCTGTAGGAATTAGAGAATGTGCGTTTATGGGAGTGCCTGTCGTGAATATCGGGTCTCGACAAAATAGTAGAGAAAGAGGGAATAATGTCAAAGATGTTGGCTATTCTAGAGTAGAAATACTTCATGCGCTTAATGAAATTGAAAATTCGCCAAAACCTGAGATTTCTAAGATCTATGGAAATGGAGATGCGGGTGAGAAAATTGCGCAGCACTTATCTGAACTCCCATTGATTTTTCATAAAACCATCACCTTTTAATGAGAGTTTTAGGTCTTATACCAGCTAGAGGAGGTTCCAAAGGAGTACCTGGAAAAAACATTAAGTTTTTGGGAGGAAAACCACTTCTTGCTTACACTGCTGAATCTGCATTTGAATCTAAGTTTTTGGAAAAGACTATATTGAGTACAGATGATCAAAATATTGCAGTAGTAGGTGAAAGTCTTGGGGTGGAGGTACCATTCATTAGGCCTGAAAAGCTTGCATTAGATCAAACTCCAACTTTGCCTGTAATCAACCATGCTTTGGATTATTATGAATCCCTTGGGGAAAAATTTGATGTGGTTTGCTTATTACAAGTTACATCACCTTTTAGACCAGCTGGTTTTATTGATCAGGCAATTTTAAAATTTAAAAATTCTAAGGCAGACTCCCTTGTTTCCGTTTTGGAAGTTCCTGATCACTTTAATCCACATTGGACATTTGAGGATAGCGCTAATGGATTTTTATCGATAGCCACCGGTGAAAAAGAATTGATAACGAGGAGACAGGAACTTCCTAAGGCCTATTACCGTGATGGGAGTTTATATCTGACAAAAACTTCTGTTATCCGAAATGGATCCCTATATGGTGATAAATTGACTTATATTGTTAATGACCCTGAATATTATGTGAATATCGACACCTTAGAAGATTGGGAGAAGGCGGAAAATTGGATTAAAGTGAAAAAGAGCTTTTGATTTTTTTATACTATTCTTAAAGGAATTTACCCTTGGAAATGATCTTTGAATATACGCTTAATGATTTAGTTGTTTAAGGGTGATATTAATTTTTTCAGGTATTAAAAATTAATTTTTTTCAAGAAAAAAAATACTTGAGATATTAAATCAATAACTAGGTAAGTAATTAGAATATTTGTACTCCAAATAAGTAAAAATTAGGTCCTGATATCCTTTTAAGGATAATTCATAAAAAAAATAAATTTAAAAAAAATAATATTTCACCTTTTTTATTGAAATAATGGCGATTATTGTTTTGAAATGTTTCTCCTACAAATTTCTTAATATTTATTATTTTAATGGAAAAAGATAATCTACTAGATTTTATTTTTGTAGGCGGAATGCCTCGGTCTGGTACAACTTTAATAGGTCAATTGACGTCCCAAAGTAAAGACGTTTTCGGTATTAAAACTGATAACTCAATCATTAATTATTTGCCAAAAATTAAAAATGTAAGTTTTGATTTGACCAATTCTGATTTGGATTTAGTCATTCATAACCTAATAGCTAATACTACTGCACGAAAATGGAAGTTGACTGTGGAAGAAGTCAAATCTGTTACGGAAGAGTTTCCTGTGAGTAATTGGTATGATTTGGCTATTTGTTTTATGATTGCCGCAAAAAACAAATTCAAAAAAATAATTTATATCAAAAGCCCTGGATTGGAATTCTATTTTTCGAAGATAGAACAGCACTTACCTGACAAATATGCTAGAAAATATGTTTATGTGGTCCGAAGTCCATTAGACTCTTATTTAAGTATGAAGTATGCGGGACTGGCGTGGAGGAATAAAATAGGTAGACTTGTGGATACTTCTGTGAATTGGGCTTTTCGTTGGAGGCAATCTGTAAATATGTATTTGCTAAATAAGGAGTTATTAAAAGAAAACATATTCCTTATTAGACACGAGGATAATCTAGAAGATCGTGAAAAAGTATTTAAGAAGTATTTTGAATTTTTAGGTCTTGAACTCACCAAAAAAGTGTTGAATCACAAAAATGAAAGGCAAAGTTCCTTAGCAGGACATTCTGAAATAAAGAGGGAATTGACTCGTGTTGAAATTGAAAATATTTCTAATTATTGTTTTGACTATATGAAGTTGTTTGATTATTTACCTGAAAGTGAGAGATCAAATTCCTATACAGATTTTAGATTAACGGAGATTGATTTTATGGAGAGTAAAGAAATTGCAAAAACCTTATCCAAGATTATTATTAAAAATATTATATAGTTTATTATTGGTTTAATTATTTCTCATTTTTTTAATTTCTGGAATAGTGATGTATATATTTAAATATGGAGAATGAATCATATAATTTCGATTCATTCTCTATTAGTTTTAAGAAAAAGTATTTTTTAAATCAAAGGATTTTGGTTTTTTTTTCTTGTTGTTATAAATATTTATGGAATATTATCGATTCATTCTTAAGTCTGTTTATTTATTGGTAATATGATGATTATTTGAAGTTTTTATCAATAGTTATTATTGATTGTAAAGTATAAATAAAGTTTAATCAATTATGTGTGGGATAGCTGGTACAGTTGGTTTAGGGAGCAATGTAGAGGATGTTAAAAACATGTGTAAATCCATGCTCCATAGAGGGCCTGATAATACAGGGATTTGGGAAGACCAAGAGAATTGTGTTCTAGGCCATAACAGGCTAAGTATTATCGATCTTTCAGATGAAGCTAATCAACCATTTTTGTCTGCTAGCCAGCGGTATGTTCTAGTTTTTAATGGAGAAATCTATAATTATATAGAATTAAGAGATCAATTAGAAATTAAGAATTTTCGAACTAAATCAGATACAGAAGTTTTAATTGAGGCTTATGAAAAGTGGGGAAAAGCCATGCTTGATAAGTTGAATGGGATGTTTGCTTTTGCAATATGGGATAAAAAGGAAAAGAAGTTATTTGCAGCAAGAGATAGATTTGGGGTAAAACCCTATTACTATGCGGTTAAAGAAGAGAAATTATATTTCGCATCTGAAATCCCACCTTTGTTCAAAGCAGGAATTCCAAAGAAACCAAATTTGGCAATTTGGTCATCCTATTTCATTTCAGGTAAATATGGTGTAGGGAAGGAAACATTTTGGGAAGGTGTGAATTCTTTGGAACCTGGGTTTATTTTAGAATATAAAAATGGACAAACGGAGGTTCAACCATGGTATGATTTTGAAAAGAGAATTATTGAAATTAGAAATAACCCCATTACCGATTCAAAAGAATTTTTAAAAAATCTGCTTTTAGACTCAACGAAATTAAGATTTAGAGCAGATGTTCCTGTTGGTTTTAATTTAAGTGGAGGTTTGGACTCAAGTATGTTGTTTTCTTTGATTAATAGCCAATTTGGATCAGATTCCAATATTGAGGCTTTTACATTTTACACGGGGGATTCCAGGTATGACGAATTGGAATATGTTGAATCGTTACTTAAAGGTTCCAATTTTAAATTAAATCCAGTTTTACTAACTGCAAGTGAAGTGCCTAATTTGGCCCAAGAAATAGCGATTCAGCAAATGGAGCCTTATGGTGGATTGCCCACAATTGCCTATTCCAAACTTTTTAAAGATGCAGCGAACAAAGGGTTTAAAGTATTATTAGATGGTCAGGGTGCCGATGAATCATGGGCCGGATATGATTACTACTTCAATGATTCAAATCTCACATTGCAGGGAGTGAATTCTTCACCATTTAGAGCTAATGTTTTAAAAGACGATTTTTTAATACATCAATCTAAAGTATCATATACTCCAACGTTTGAGGAAAAATTATTGAATCTTCAGTATAGGGATTTGTTCCATACTAAACTTCAAAGAGCATTGAGATTCTCAGATAGGGTTTCGATGATGTCAAGTACAGAATTGAGAGAGCCATTTCTGGATTATCGATTGGTAGAACATGTTTTTGCTTTACCCTTGGAGATGAAAAAAAGAAATAACACGCAAAAATGGCTATTTCGAGAAATTGCTGATGATTTTCTTCATAATGATTTAAGATTGGCTCCAAAAAGACCACTACAAACTCCCCAGAGAGAATGGTTTGGAGGTGAATTAAAAGAGTGGGTCGCAGACAATGCCTTATCTCTAGATAAGTTGTCATGGTTTAATATGAATGAGCTGAAAAAAGAAATTGACAAGTACATAAACGGGGAGCAAGATAGTAGTTTCCATCTTTGGCAGTGGGTGAATACTGCATTGATTTTCAGTTGTTAGTTAAATTAGCTTTCTTGTTTATTAAATAGCTAAGCATTATTTACTTATTTGTAAACCTGCTGTTTTAATTTTATTTAGAAGTTTTATTTTTAATATTTTTTAAAGATGAGATATAAAATAAAAATTACAAATCTTTCGTTTGATATGGAATTTGAGCCTCTAGAAAATTCACAGGACGATTCCATATTTGTAAAAAATCACCGTGTTGAAGCGGGAGAATTGTTTCTAAGTTCCTCTGTTTTAGGAGATTTGTTGAAAAATAATTCCACCAAATATATCACCTTAGAGGACTTTAATTATGACTGGACTAAAGCCATACAGCATACTCAAGAGTCTGAAGTGTCTATTATCAAACTTCAAAAAGGTAAAAAATATAGAGTTAAAGAATATAAAACCCAAGACCTTATAAAGAATTTATTTATTGTTTCTGAGGGTAATTCTGAAATCTGTTTTGGTATTGATAATTACGATCAGTGGAATCCAAATCCTTCAATTGATCAAGACAGGTATGTATTTAATTTAGGTAAATGGAATGCTAGAGTTGGGGTTTTGAATGTTGACTTGAAATCTGCAACTACCATTTCGGAAGTCCAACCATTTTATCGAGGCATTTTTAAAAACTCTCCTTTTGAAAATCAATCTGGACTGATTGCTTTGATTAATTCAAATACGGATATGGAGTTTGGCTTGCTTTATTCTGGTGGTCAAGAAGAGGATTTAATTCTAATACAGAAAAATGTCAATTTTGAAGGGATCATCTGGCAAGAATTAAAGGCTAACAATGGGGGAGGATTAAAAGTAATAATGGAAAATTGTAATCTTAAACAAGTTGATCCTCCTACCTACTACAAGAAGCAGTTGAAGTTTTCTAAAAACTCAGTCATGGTCAATGATGGTAGTTTTAATCAGATTGAAAATTCGTTTCAAGGAATGGGGAACAGTTCCAATATTGTTTTTGTAGAAGGGATGACTTTCTTACTTCCTCCATCTACTTTTATCCGTAATTACCATAATAGATATAATGGGGATAATATAGAGAGTACCAATCGGGATATATCTCATTACATACATCCCATCCCAACAGTTGGAGAGAAGTTTCTGATGTCAAGAAGCTATGATGTTTACGGAGTGTCTATTCCAGAGATGCTAAGAAATGTCATCAACTGGGAAAAGTTAGGCTTGGATCCAATACCCAACGTAGTCAGATCATTACAAGTAGGGGACAGGTTGAGGATAGATGGGCAAGAATACCTGATCAAAATAACTGATAGGATTCCTGGAGTGGCTTTTAATTCAGAATATAGATTTAACGGTCAAGACTCTTATTATGCTCAGGAATTTAAATTGGATAAAGATCTTCCAGAAGATATGCCAATGGTAGTAGAGGTAGAAGTTTTAGAAAGTAAGGGGGAACAATTATTGGATGGAAACCTTCATGAGGGGTATATAATCTTTAAGTATAATAAGAATTGGCAGACTAATATGGATGTGAACCATGGTCTGGATTATATGCTAGCTTCCAATCCTTTTGGGGTACTTTCCTATAATCATAAAGAGATATCCCTTTGGGCTAAAAATACGGTACACCAAGGATATTACAGACAATCCAAATCTGGAAAGGGAAATTCCAAAGGATATACACTAATAAATTGCAGTGGCTTTGGAGACCAATTTAACCCAGAGGTACCTGTGAAAGAATCAGGTGAAATGGCTAAAAAAGCGAAGGGTTTTATCGATTTTTTAATGGCATTGGTTTAATAATTGCTCCAAAAACCGAACTTGCCCTTTATTTTAATTTAAGACAAGATCCTAATGTTCATTTATCAAATAACACGATTCGAATTTGATTTGACATACTGCACTGTATGATTTTATCCCATATTATAGTTTTCCTTATTCTATTATTGCTTGCGCTGATATACCAACGCATGGCGATAAAATTCAAAATCATTGATATTCCAAACAACAGAAGTTCCCATGCCATACCAACGGTAAGAGGAGGAGGAATTTTATTTCCAGTAGGAGTGATTTTATGGTGGATGGCTTTTGATTTCCAAAATCCCTGGATGGTCATTGGGGTTATTTTGGTTTCTGCCGTCTCCTTGATGGATGACTTATATTCTATTTCCAGGAAGATTCGATTTGGGGTTCAGTTTTTGGCAGTAAGTATGGCTTTTTATGATCTGGATTTATTTGCCAGCGTTTCTTGGTATGTATTACCCGTGTTTTATTTTTTCGCATTAGGAATTATTAATGCAGTCAATTTCATGGATGGTATCAATGGTTTGACCGGACTTTATTCCTTGGTATTTATGGCTAGTATGTTAGTGATAAATACCTATACGCCACTGTTTGACAGGGAATTGATTCAATACGAAATCCTTGCGCTAAGCGTTTTTCTGATTTTTAATTTTAGAAAAAGAGCGATGATGTTTGCCGGTGATATAGGAAGCATATCTATTGCTTATTTAATGATTTATTTTTTAACAAAATGGTATTTGTACGAACAGAGTTGGACCGTACTACTGTTTTTAATTGTTTATGGAGCTGATTCTATGCTTACCATGATCCAAAGATTGATCAAAAGAGAAAATGTGACTGAGCCACACCGCTCTCACCTTTATCAAATTTTGGCCAATGAAGGTAAAATAGATCATATCATTGTGGCAATGATTTTCGCGGGAATCCAGGGGGGGATCAATTATTTTCTGTTTATACAACATCGAGAGGTTCCTCCTGTGGATTTGTCTGTGCTAGTGATTGTGGTGTATGGGTTGATTTATCTGGCTTTGAAAAGAATTTATTTATCCAAATACAGAATCCCTTAATTATTGCTCTAGAGATTAGGTGTCTTAGGGTAATAAATAAGAAAAGCCGAGGGAATCCCTCGGCTCTTCGTTTAGGCAAACGCCCTATTTAAAACTTAACGCATTTCAAATATCGGGTATATTTCAACCCGAAGAAATACCTATAATTGGGTATTTTTTAAACATTCTGTGGGTTTTTCATGTCTTTCAAGATTTATTTTTTGATGCTTTTTGCCTTTTTTTATTAAAATGAAAAGCTAAAACAGTTTTTAAATCCCTTTTGATCTTACGGGGGATATTAGATTTCTTTCCTGACTACATGTTTTACCGACTAAAAAACTTCTCTCACTAAATGGTTTTATTTCAGGATTTCCCGAAAATTTTAGACTACCATTAAGCTAAACATGATGCCGTCAAAAAGGTGAATTGAAATATTAACAAAAAGGATTTACTATTTGGTATGGCATTTGTCTTTTAATCATCTGTTTTTATTTAATTTGTGCCAAATTTGCCGACCGGTTATTTCCGATACAGCAATTCCAAATAACACCTTAATATTTAATCAAACCCCTAAAATGAAAGAAAAGTTATTCTCTTTTTCGATCAACCGCTCTCTGATCATTGCCCTAGTAGGTCTGTTGGCTCTAGGTGCTTGTAAGAGTAAAAAGAAAGCTGTAGAACCAGCTCCGGCTCCTGCACCAGTAGAGACAGTAGAGCAAGCTCCACCTCCACCACCTGTTGCCTCTGCTGAAGAAGTGGCTGCCGAAAAATTGGAGAACTATTTTAATAGTGTAGCTTCCTCTGGAAGTACTTCGATGGCAAATCAATCTATTCAGGAAACACTTTCTATGTTTTCAAATCAGGAAACCCCGGTTTTGATTGTTATACATGAAGAAAACGGAATCAAGGATTACGATGAACCAACTACCATCAAAAAATACCTTGAATACCTGAAAGACACCAAGAAAAACTTGAATTTCATCTCTGACATTCGTCTGGATGCAAATGGTAAAGTTTCTGAATTGGAACTTAGAAGAAAATAATTCCTAACCTGAAAATTAGATTTGACATGAAAAATAAAATGATCCTTATGTTGGGCCTTTTTTTAGCCACAACAGTAAGTGTATTCGCTCAGGCGGATGATATTAGTCCTGCAAGAAAGCAGGCAATTGACTCATTAGCTTTAGAAAAAGTAAAAGATTTAAGTAAGTACATCAGCATTATCGGTAGCAAAGAAACTCAATTCTCTGAAGCTAACCGTGTAATGGACAGAGCAGAAGAACTATTCGCTCCTGGAGCTGAGATGGGTGTTTCCAGCATCAATTCCAGTGAAATTGCTTATTACAAAGTAAGACGTTATTTCGAGCGATTGATGGCATTAAATTATGACAGAGTAAATATCACATGGTATGACATTCAATACATCTCTGACCTTGAAAGACAGCCTGATGGCAGATATGTAGGTGTGATTACCGTATTCCAACGATTTGAAGGTACTTCCATTGAAACTGGAATGAACTATAAGGATACAACTAAAAAGGATATCACTATTTACGTAGAGAAAAAGCAAACTCAAATTGCCGGACGAACCATCGAATTCTGGGATGTGATGTTGGGTGATGTAAGAGTGACTGAAACCTCCGCATGAGATTAATTTCCCTGATATTTGCGTTTTTTATCGCAAGCATCTTTTTTGTCTCGGGGCAGGGCATAGGCGGCCCCGGGACAATCAAAGATGATGGTAGATTCGCAGCATCAACAAAGCAAGTAAATCAATTTTTTAGAAGGTTTAATGCCGAGGAATCGCCGACAGATGGTAATAAGAGATATTATCCAGGTGACTCCCTTTACCACAATAAAGCATTGAGACAGGGCTTTTTGAAAGTCCTTTTTGATAATCAAACTTCTTCTATTTCTCCTGACCTGAAAGACGAGTTTCAGAAAAATGTATTGTCGGATCAATATCCCCAATACTTGAATTTTCATAGAGAAGGGTGGATGGCAGAAGTACAAGCCGATTTCATTTTTAAAGGTAAAAGAGAAACGGCTACCCTAGTATTAAAATTACAGCCAGAAGGCTTGGGCTATGAATGGGTCATTGATAAGGTGAGTTTCCCCCCTTTTAAGGATCTTTTCAACAAGCCAGTAGGAGATTCCAAAGATTTTCTGCATCCATTAAGTCATGAATTAGGCTTCATGAACCTGCGTAGGGCCTTCCAAGACTCTAAAATGCCTGAAGCTTTTACAAAATCTAGTTTTGAACCGGATTATTTGACACTGTTTTTGTATGAAATGAAACAGGATAACGTTCGATTCGAAACTGTTAAAGATGTCAAATTCCATTTCTTTCAGGTCGAAGGATGGTATTTTGAAGTGAATCAATTCAACCGCCCAGGTTTTAATACCGGCTGGTTGATTTCAAATCTGGTGAAATTAAGTCCAGGTGATAAGGAAACTATCCTGAAATACATTTATGATCAAGAGTAAAGTATCCATTTTTCTATTTTGTCTTTTAGGTTTTGCTGCTTCTGTTCAAGCACAAAACATCAAAGGCTATACCCAAGAAGAAATCAAAGACTTCACTGGAAAAGTTGAAGATCAGGTTCGCTTTTTGGAATATCTTCTCAATACAGTTGGGAATGAAGAAACTCCTGCTCGGGATAAAGATGTGGTGATCAGAGAGAGTTACCTGAAAATATTTAGAGACGAACATGTGCAGGTGGAAGATGACCTGTTAATGGATAGAAAAGTAGTGACCAATAAAGATGTGACTGCTTATCTCAAAGACATCGAGTTCTTTTTTAACAATGTCAATTTCAAATTTAAAATCCGAGAAGTAAAGCCTTCTCAAAAGGATAATGGAGAGGTATTTTTTATAGTTTCCTTGGATAGAACGATCACAGCTACGGGAAAAACAGGTGAGAGCATTAGCAATACCAAGCCTCGGTTTGTGGAAGTGAATTTGGAAGATAATTCTCAAGAATTAAAAATTGCCAGTATCTATACCACCAAATTAAGTCGTGATGAGGAATTGATGGAATGGTGGGAGATTTTGGACCCCAATTGGAAAGTCTTTTTAAGAGAGAAATTCCAGATTTCAGAATTTGACTCAATTGATATCAATCAGTTGTATCGATTTGTGGAAATGGATAGCTTGGATATCTCTGGGACTGATTCGCTCTTGAATCTGAAGCCAATGGAAGCGATGAGGCAATTGAAGTATGTAAACCTTAGCAATACCCAAATTACTGAGTTAGGTCCAATTTCTAATGTTACTTTTCTTGAATATTTAGATGTTTCCAATACTCCAGCTTCAGATATCCAGTTTATCAAATATTCTGATCGATTAAAGCATTTGGATATATCCAATACACAGATTCAACATATTGAGGAGCTGGCCAACTTAAAATCATTGACAAGCCTCAAAGCCGACTATACTCCGATCATGAGCTTTGCAGTATTGAATGAGTTTGATAGCTTGAAAAACCTTAGCCTGGTACAAAGTGGTTTCAATAGTGCTGAAAATATCAAAGAACTAAAACACCTAAAAAGACTTGATCTAAGTCGTAATTACTTGATCAATTTCACCTCATTGGAAGCTTTGACGGATTTGGAATATTTAAACTTATCCGAAACCAATATCCAGGATATCACACCACTAAATACTTTAGAGAACCTTCAAGAAGTGGATTTGACTGGTACTCAGGTTGCAGATATTTCTGTTTTGAATGGCAAGGAAAAATTATTTAAGGTATTGGCCGACCAGACCAAGCTTTCAGTTTTGGCTGCTGATAATTTCACCAGAAATAACCCAACTGTCTTACTAATACACCATGTCAGAGATTTGGAGAGTTGGTGGTCTGGTTTATCGGATGCTTGGAAGTCTACTTTGAGAAAAGCCAATCCAAAGATTAGAACAGATAACCCGAATGTAGAAATCTTAACCGAAACCATTGGAGTGGAGGAATTGGACATGTCAGGGGAAGGTATTGAAACACTCAATCCAATCACTAGGTTTGTAAAGCTTCATAAGCTGAATTTCTCTGACAATGAAGTGAATGATTTATTGCCACTTTCTGAGGTAAAAACGTTGGTCGAGATCACGGGTAAAAACACCTTGGTGAGAGACATTTCTCCAATTAAAAACAATGAATTACTGGAAAGGATTGATTTAGAGGGAGCTCCCGTTGAGAGCATCATGGATGTGTTGTCTCTTCCAGAGTTGGTATATATCAATGTAAACAACTCCGCAATATTTGAGGAGGAAGTTCCAGAAATACTAATTCAAAAGCCAACTCTGAATATAATTTATCGGACAGATGAGTTGATGGCTTGGTGGGAAGAATTAGATGGAACATGGAAAAATTTGCTAAGAAGGCAAAATGGTACGCCGGAAGATCCAAATACCGAACAGTTACATGCCATGACTGAGAAGTCATCTTTAAGCTTTGAAAGTGTGCCGATTGGGAAAGTGGAAGCCTTGACCATCTTTAGTAATTTGAGATCCTTGACGATTTTTGATGCGCCATTGATGAATATGTCTCCGATTTCCGAATTAAAGCTTTTGAAGTCTTTAAAGCTTTCACAAGTTCCTGTTTCAGATTTTAGTACAATAGCTTCATTAACAGACCTAGAGGAACTGGACATTTCAAATACCGGTATTTCCGATTTAGAACCTCTTTCTAGTTTGATTCACCTAAAGAAGTTAAATATTTCAGGAACGAATCTGAAGACACTTCGAGGTTTAGAAGGACTAATTAATTTGGAAGAGCTGGACGTCGCTAGCACTAATTTGAGATCTTTAAGACAGATTGAAGGATTGACAAATCTGAAAAAATTGTCATGCTTCAATACCAGACTCAATAGCCGGTCTGTAGATAATTTCAAACAAGCAGTACCTGACTGTGAGGTGAGGTACTATTAAAGTATAAGGGGTAAAAAAATGTGGAAAAAAATCCCTTAATGATTGTCTAGGAAAAATGTTGAGAAAAGTTGCTTAATCACCCTGACATAAAGGTAGAAAGCTACAATGAAAAAAAAATACCCAGTACTGGGTATTTTTTTGTTTTTAGGCCCAGTATTTATCCACAGATTGTAAATTTTTATAGAAAACATTGAATCTTTATGAGGAGGGTTTTAAGGAGAACTGTTAATTTTATTTTGTGAATTTTGGCAAATCAGACCTTTCTAAAGTGGTTTGATTTATTTTTCCAAGTGCTGATCTATGACCACCTGTTTAATGCTTGGTTTAGGTAGCTCAAATCTATTTTGAATAGATTTGATTATCATTACTAAGCCGCCCTTAATTCAAAGATTGATTAATTGAAAGTTTAAATTTTTAAGTCAAAGCATTGAAAACATTTTATCGTGAAATAAATCTGAATTTCAATTCTAAAACTTGGCTTTGGCTAGGGATTCTAATTATGGTGGGTATTTGGAATTGCCCATGGCGATACCAGGTAAATGATGATGTAATCATGATGTGGTTGGTTTCAGGAGCTTATACTGGAAAAGAAGAATTTTATGCTGTTTTTATACATCCTATTCTTTCCTACTCTTTCTCCTTCTTATACAGGTATTTAAATCATACTTTTTCATGGTATAGCCTGTTTATGTATGCAGGTATTTTTTATTCCTATTATTTAATACAAACCAAGATTGAGGAAAAAGCATGGAATAACTCAAGTAAATTTTTATTTAAAATTTTGATTTTGGCTATTTGTTCTCATTTATGCATTTTCCCTCAGTTTACGCTGATAAGTGGATGGCTGGCATTGGCTTCCTGGTGTTTTATTATTGATGAAAATGAACAGCCCCAAAAGAAAAGACTATTGCTATTCTTTTTGGGGATTTCATGTTCAATGATGATAAGAATTGAAGCTTTTCTTTTAGTAAGTATTGGTGTATTCTATTATTATTTTCTAATCATTAACAGAAATACAATCCAAAAGAGAATTTGGATTATTGTACTCTTTTTAGCCGCTATTTTTTTCTTCTCCAAGAATATTTTTGAAAATAATTCTGAGTTCAAGGATTATTTGATCTTCAATAAGTTGAGGCACCAAGTGATTGATCATCCCGTTTTTTATGAAAACTCAAAAGATGATCTATATAAGCAAGATTCAAAATGGTATTATTTTTCAAAATGGTATTTTCAGGATAGTGAAATAGGTAATCCTGATCTTGTTCAATTGAAAACCATTTTAGACAAATCTTATCTTAATAAAGACTATATCATAAAATCATTTTCTAGATTTTGGGAGGTTCAAACATCAGAAATGTTTAAGGGCTTTATCAGCATTCTGTTGATTTTATTATTTGTGATATCATTTCCTAAACGGAATAACCTCATTTTTTTCGGATTGTGGATAGTGATGTTCTTTTCGGCAAACCACCTTTTTCATCTAAGAGGTAGAGTGGTTTTTTTATTTTTTATCGTGCTTTTATTTCCGCTGTTAGAAAATTCTAGAATGTTCATTAAAAGTAAATTGCCAATATATTTAGGTGTAGTAATAATTTTGTTTTTAGGTGCTCATTTTTCTAACTTCTGGAAAGAATCTATCAAAAGGGAAAAGTTGCTCAGTGAATACGATCAACTTATCAAGTTGAAAGAAGATGATGAATTCTTGATGCTGGAAGGTTTTTCGATTGAATATTTTTCGAAAAGATACAATAAGGAAAATCAAGTGCCTTTTTTTATTCATGGATGGGTTTCGAGAAGTCCTTTTCAGAAAAGAGCACTAAATAGATTAGGTTATGCTTCTTTAAAGGAAGTTGAAAAATTTGATTTGATTGTAGTAAATGAAAAAGCCCCTTTTGACACGAAGAACTATATGGAACAGATAAGTTCAAATTATATCATTGCTGATTCAATTATAACAGAAGAGTTGACCTTATTTAAATATTCAAGAAAATAACCCAACTTATAAATGAACATAGTCAAAAAGAAAGCAAGAAAACAACCAATATGATTATCAATGTTTTTAAAGGGGTATTTTCTAATAGTTTGGTTGTGTTTCTTAAATCCAATTCAAGTAGTTTTACCAGGATGATTAGTTCAGGTTAGCTCTTATTTTTATCAGAAAAAGGGAAAATGGTTTGACATACCTGAAAATTATGAAATCACCCAATTGAATTACGATCTGGTGATCGTGGATGCTCCTAAGAATAATGTCTGTAAATATTCAAGATATGGTTTTTTTCCTTTCTTGAAGGGTAGGATTTCCGAAAATGCAATCATTTATGGGGATGATTCTATTAGACTTGATGAAAAACAAATTGTGGAGTGGGCAAAGGAACATTTTCCAACGATAAATAAGTCTAAGTTTCATCAAAGATATACTAGGATCTCTGGGGAAGAAGCGTTTTCTACCCGACCTTTTTAATACCATATTCTTAATAATCCTTTTTAATTCCTACATTTTAATTCACACTTGCATAAAGTATTACACAACAAACTGATCCTTTCATGATCATAGGAAGGTGTTGAATTGTATATTTTTGTCTTTGAAGTGTTGATTTTGGATAATCTATAAACCACAAATTTGCTATTACCAAACAACCGAGTAAATTTATTACTCAGTATTGTAGGCCCCAGATGGGACTGAAAGGGCATTGCCGTAAATAAGTAATCCAACTTGATTTTTTTATCACTTTTTCTGACTTGAAAAGAATTGCTGGAATCTCTCGTTACATCTAAAACTCGTATCAAGCTTTTACTGAAGTTTTTTGCTCACGCCAATTCCGGATATTTGCGTTCCTTGGCAAAGGAGTTTGATGAATCCACCAATTCCGTGCGGGTTGAATTAAATAGATTGACAGAAGCCGGATTATTGGTGTCAGAAGAAGAAGGAAAAACCAAAGTATATCGTGCCAATAAGCAGCATCCTTTCTTCTCTGAAATCACCAATATGGTATCCAAGTTTTTAGGTTTGGATGATTTGATGGAACGTATTGTAAAAAGAATGGGAGAGGTGGAGAAAGCGTATATTGTAGGTGATTATGCCTTGGGAGTTGATTCAGGTACCGTCAATATGGTCTTGATAGGTAAAAACTTAGATACGGATTATTTGGATTTTATTAAGGAAAAGACCTACGAGAAAGTTCACCGAAAAGTGGAAGTATCCATATTGGATTCTGACCCTGGAGATATTCAGGGGATTTTGGTTTATGGCTAAATACTAAAAATTTGATTCTTTCCATTGTTTCCCCTGTTTACCGAGCCGAAAGTACGCTTGAAGAACTTGTCTTCAGGATAAGAAAGGCTATTCCGGAAATTGAAATGGAAATCATTTTAGTGGATGACGGAAGTCCCGATAATTCTTGGATTAAAATTAAAGAATTAGTGGCATCCTACCCTGAAATTAAAGGATTAAAGCTTTCTAGGAATTTTGGACAACATTATGCCATCACTGCTGGACTAGATGCTTCCGTTGGAGAATGGGTAGTAGTAATGGATTGTGATTTACAAGATCAACCTGAGGAAATACCTTCCTTTTTGGAGAAAGCTTTGGAAGGCTATGACGTGGTTTTAGGGAAAAGGAAAAATAGGAGAGACGGATTCCTAAAACGACTCTCATCCAAACTTTTTTATAGAACGCTGGCATGGCTGACGGGCTCCCATCAGGATGAACGTATTGCTAATTTTGGAATCTACCATAGGAAAGTGATCAATGAAATTATTGGGATGCGGGAAAGCATTCGATATTTTCCTACCATGGTTAAATGGGTGGGGTTCAGGCAAACTAGTATCGAAGTGGTCCATTCCAACCGAGAAGAAGCAAGTAGTAATTATAACTTTAACAAGTTGTTTAATTTGGCCTTGGACATCATGTTAGCCTATTCGGATAAACCCATTCGCCTAACCGTAAAACTTGGATTTGGGATTGCGCTCTCTGGTTTTTTGTTTGCGCTCTTTACCTTTTTAAAGTACCTCAATGGTGAAATCATAGTGGCAGGGTATGCCAGTTTAATTATTTCCATTTGGGTATTGACGGGGTTTATTTTGATCACCCTAGGTATGGTCGGTCTGTATGTGGGGAAGACTTTTGAGGGAGTAAAAAACAGGCCGATTTATATCATAGAAAAGCAAATAGGAGATAAGTAATTCTCGACACGAAAAGAATTGGTTAATTGAATCTTAGTCTGACTTTTTCTACCACTAATTTACAGCCCGGAAGGGCTATCTTTTTTTCCTCTTAACTCCATTCTAACAAGCTTTCATTTACTTTATTTCAATTGAAAATACAGTCTCTTCCCTTTGATTCAGAATTATTTGGATACCCAGTAGCCAAGCAAGAGGTAATTGGGGATTGGAATGAGCTTGAGTTTTTAAAAAAAGCAGAGAAATTCAACTTGGTTTACCTGTTCTCCAAAAGTCCTTTATATTTTCAAGATCCTAGGATTTTATTCTTAAATAAGAAAATAGTTTTTAAAAAGAGCCTGAAGAAACGGAAGGAGATAGATCATCAAGTGATAAGACATAGCAAAACCGAATTTCTGCCTTCACTTTACTCATTGGCCTTCCAAAGTGGAGCATATTCTCGTTTTTATGTAGACTCTAGATTAAAACATCAAGAATTTGAGAAAATGTATACAGCTTGGATGGATCGGGCATTAGACGAAGATGAAATTTTGGTTGTAAATGATTTCTCAGGCATGGTCACCTATTCGGTGGAAGAAAATGAAGCAAGTATTGGGTTACTGGCTGTTGCAAAGGAAAAAAGAGGGTTGGGCTTGGGATCTGCTCTGGTACACGCGGTGGAGGAAGAGTCCATAAAATCTGGAGCAGAATTTATTCTAATTCCTACTCAGGATACCAACAAAGCAGCTTGCCAGCTTTATCAAAAATTGGGATACACTAAAGTAGATGAAACATATGTGTATCATTTTATGAAGAAAAGATTAGTTTAAAGTTTAAAATGATTAATTTAAAAGTATAACCGCATAACTTTTATCATCTGGACTTTTAAAACTTCACTTTTATGGAGAACATGATTTTGAATAGATCATTTAATTATTCTAAGAAAGTGCTTGATTCATATTTTTATTTAAGAGATAAGGGACATTTTAGATTAGCTGACCAGTTCGTAGGTGCTGGAACTTCCATTGGAGCTAATATAGAAGAAGCTCAAGCTGCTCATTCCAAATTGGATTTAATCAGCAAGTTAACTATTGCCAATAAAGAAGCTAGAGAATCCAGATATTTGATTAGATTATTTGATAGGAAGGAATTGTTATCCTCTTTCCCAGAAAAAGAATTCTTAACGAAAGAAATTGATGAAATTATCTTGATTTTAAATTCGATCATTAAGAAATCAAGGGAGAGCCTTAAAAATCAAAGAAAAAATTAGTTTGTTGGGTCTAGTCAAAAACTTTAAACTTTAACCTCTAAATTTTTAATTTGAAAATCCCTTTCAACAAACCGTTTCAAACCGGAAAGGAACTGACGTATATTCAGGATGCCATCCACCGAGGGAAAATCTCAGGAAATGGACATTACACCCAGCTATGTCAGGAGTTTTTTGAAAAACGATATGGGTTTCAAAAGTGCCTGTTGACGACTTCTTGTACGGATGCGTTGGAGATGGCAGCCTTGCTTTGTGATCTCCAACCGGGGGATGAAGTCATTGTACCCAGCTTTACATTTGTATCTACTGCCAATGCGTTTGTACTGAGAGGAGCCAAGATCGTCTTTGTGGATAGTAAATCTGATCATCCGAATATGGATGAAAAACTGATTGAAGAGCTGATTACCCCAAAGACAAAAGCCATTGTGGTTGTTCATTATGGGGGAGTTCCTTGCGAAATGGATACCATTCTTGAAATTGCCGATCGACACCACCTATTGGTTATTGAAGACGCTGCTCAAGGAATTGAAAGTTTTTATCAAGGGAAAGCTTTGGGAAGTATGGGGCATTTGGGTTGCCTGAGTTTTCATGAAACAAAAAATATCCAATGTGGGGAAGGAGGGATGTTGATGATCAATGATCCTTCTTTGATAAAAAGAGCCGAAATCCTATGGGAAAAAGGAACAGAGAGAGTCGCTTTTTCAAGAGGGGAAGTTCAAAAATACGAGTGGGTAGATCAAGGAAGTTCATTTTTGCCTTCTGAACTTACTGCGGCATTCCTTTGGGCTCAGCTAGAAAACTTGGAGGTGATCCAATTGAGAAGAAAAGCAATTTGGGAAGACTATCATTGTGCTTTTAAAAGCGATTTTTCTAAACCTGAAGTTTTGAGTTCTGAATACTTGAAATTAATCAAGAATTTAAAATTTAAAGTTGAAACTGGGGTATTAGACCAAGGGGAATCAAAGATTTCTGGATTTGATACTTCTCAGACTAGTATAAAATCTAGCTCAACTTCAAAAAAGGTTCAGGATTTTTCAACTTTAAACTCCTCCATTTTTAATTTTAAATTCAGTGCGAATGCACACCTCTTCTTTTTACTTTTTCCATCTCTTGCCACAAGATCAGCTTATATCAATTCGCTTAAGGAAAAAGGAATTCTAGCTGTTTTTCATTACCAAAGCCTTCACAAATCAGCATTTGCTAACAAACATTTCCCTAATCAATTCCAGCGGAATCTCTCCAATTCCGACCGCTATTCTGATTGCCTGTTACGTTTACCGCTTTTTTATGAATTACCTGAAATGAGTTGCTTGATATAAACAGCAAGCTATTTTTTTAATATTTGATTTTGATTTTCTCCACTCTCAATTCCTTATTGACTTTTAAGAGTGAAAAATCTCTTTATTTCTGAGACCACGAAAGACACCAACCCTAAAATCCCAGTAATCAAAGCTTGGATTTCGGTGAAGAATGATCTTTCAAAGTAGGCTATCAAGCCTATCGCTATGATTAGGAAAGAGAAAACTCCCCATTGCACATTCCCTACATTACTATTTTTCTTGCGATATTCTTTAAGTTTACTTACCATTTCAGTTGAAATATTAGCTATAATAAAATAGCGGAAGGTCTTACTAAATAATTGCAAATTTCCGGCTAGCTCACTTTTAGTGAGTACTCCTTTTTGAAATAATTCAATTACTTCATCGTAATTTTTGTAGTTTAAGAATCCTTCAATAGCGTAACCATAACAAACATTTTTCTCTTCTATCGTCAATTCCGACCAAATATTGAAATAAAATGCTTTACCATAGCGCTGCAGTAATAATCTTGCATTTGGATCCTCATTATTCTTTGATAAAAGTCCCCTCTTATAAAAATAGCGCTCCACTTCCTCTTCATTGAAAATATTTTGATTATGAACTGGGATCGAATTGTTTTGTGGTTTAAGAGGCACAAATTCAAAGTAATACCCATTCATTAGTTCTGAAAATCTAACTTGAGACAATTCTGAAGACAACTTATTAACAAGAGTTTTCCAATTGCTCCCAGAGCTTAGAACCAAATGAATAGAATTTGTTAAATCATGGATTTTTGAAAGAGAATTCATAAAGTCATCCATTGATTCAAGTGTATGAATGTCTTCGATTAAAAGTGCCTGCTTACCTTTCAAATCTTCTGCTGTAGGGATTTTTAAACCACTATCTGCACAGTCTACAATTAATAGCTCATCTTCCTTTAATTTAAATTGGGAGTAAATCCAGAATCTACTCACATTACTATCACAGCCACATAAAAAGAGGCGTAAATTATTGCAGAGGTTGAGTTCAGACTGGATTATACTTCCCAAGGCATTTTCTTCGCGCACATCGAAATTGAGCCAAAGAAGTTTAGAAACCAAAAAGTTAATTCCATACCAAATCAGAGGTAGTATAGATAGAAAAAGGAAAACTAAAAACCAATTTTGAGTTTCTTTATCAGATTCTTGTTGGTTCTTATCATCCTTATCATCTTTTTTATCATTAGGATTTATAGCAGAGTTAAAGACAGAAGGGTGAGGTTCAATAAATCTTGCAATTTGCTTATCCTGTGCAGTCACTGTGTTGGAAAATAAGATTGCCCTGCTTCCTTGATACCAACTTATGCTAGTTGAATCATTTTTTATTTCTTTAGTATCTATACTTTTCTCCCATATTTGATCTTCCATTTTAAAAACAGCGTTGCATATTGAAAAACCGGGAATAAAGCCCAAACCCAAAAACCAAATCAGGATAAAAAAACTATAGATTTTAGGTTCTGTATAATCAGGGTTTTTCCTGCCGAAGTATAAAAGCCCTCCTACGATTATAATGGAGCTTATTACCACTAGAAATACCGAAATTAGAATGTCAAATAAGGAATCTATTTCTAGAAGTGAATATATAAACCAAGAGGAAAAAATAATCAAAAGGCTAATTCCGGCATTTCGGAAATTTATTGCTTTATGATCTCTGTATAGTATCCACCAAAATAAAAACTTCTTCCAATTATATGTTTTCTTGGTAAAAAAGGTGGTCAAAGAAAAAAGTGTCGTGAGGAGTATCAGATAAATAATCAAAAATATAAAGCTTTCTAAAGAAGCCAATCCTGACATAAGATGATAATTATTGAGGTTGATAAGATATATAAAAAATAGTGTCTGATTTGCTTCATTAAGTACCAAGGGACTGATTAAGGCCTTATATTCCTGGCCATTTATCCGAATAGGTAGTACCCAATTACCCTCATAATCTACCTTGTCATAACTGAAAATTGTTTCCAAGTTAGACCATCTCTCTTTTTCAAGTACTGACTGGAGTTGTGTAAACTGAATTTCAAATTTGGAGCTTGCGTGAACAACTCCTCCATTTTTTTTTACTAGTAAAAATCTTCTTTCTTCATCAAAAGGAATATCATCCAATCTAAATGAAATCCCTTTTATTTCATTTTTCCTGGTTGTTGAAATAACCTGTTCCGGTTCACCATTTTGCTGGGAAAAAATCCGCTCTATAAAATAGGGACCCTCAGGTTTTTTAGTAGTCGTATGGTATTTGAAATAATTTCTATGGGATACAGAGATAAATGAAAAGTCCCTGATACCTATTCCACTTTCATAATTTTTTGTCTTTATGTAAGTTAACTTTCCTGCTTGAGGGAATGTATCATTATTAATTAATTTTGCTAAAAAAATCTCATTTACATTGTCTGTCAGGATTGTTTCATAATCCAGTTGTTCAAATGAAGAGTTTAACTTTTCTGAAAGTTTCGTTTTAATTTGCTCTAATCGGGGCTGTTCATCCTTAACTGGGTGATTGAGATGAAATAAATAAGAACAAGTCCATCCTGCAACTAGCATAAACATCAAGAGTGAAATGCCCATTGAGATAACCCTTCCTTGGGTTAATACGTCCCCCTTGCCCATACTTAGAAAAGAAATAATCGGCAAAACAGACAAAAGAATCACCAATACTAAAATCAAGATTATCAGTATAGTAAAATCGATCTTGTAGGCCGCCTGCTCCAAATCTGCCTGTTCTTTAAGCCCTAAAACCCAAATTTTGGTTGCCCCCTGTACCAATGGAACCTTATAGCCATAGTAAGGAACAGAGTAAAGTGAAATTTCTATTTTTGTGGAAGAGCTGTTTATCGAATCCCCACTATTCTTGCCTAGATCAGTTATGAAATTTATACCTTTTAATCTATCGGGATAGAGTACCTCTCCGTCTTCTTGAATGAAGGCTAATTCATCAAAAAATAAATTCTTTTTACCCATTTCTCTTAGCCAGCTCTGGTAGGATACCTTCGTTGAGAGAAATGTCCTGTCTCCCTCTTTTTGCTCAGGTACATTGTAGATACTTTTGAAACTGACTGGTTCTTTAGCATTCAATAACTTGTTAAACCAAGCCGCACCTTCTTCTTCTGGCCAGTAATCCTGAAGTGGGATCTTGGATATTAATACGGAATCAGCAAAGCTAATTTCAATGTCAGTTAAAGTGTCAACTGAAAATTTAAATTTATCAGTAGGTCTATCTTGGGAAATAGCGGCATTTTTTTGAGGGGAGTCTTCATCGAATAAGGCAAAAGTAAACCATTCAAAACTTCGGATTTCAGCTCTTAGATCATCTGTGGATTTCAATAAGGCATCGCGAAGCATAAGGATATTCCTAGATGCCTGATTATCCAATTCCACGCGGTTACTTTTTGCCTGATTAAATAAAAATGCGGCCATCAGTCCCAAAACCGCCATTCCAGCTATCCAAATAATTAATCCTTTCCGATCCATTTTCAGCTTATCAATTGATTATGTTCTTGCAAAGAAATCTTGCTGGACTCCATGATTTTTTCGGTAATTACCCGGTTAATCTGCATTTTTCTCATTGCCCATTGGATCACTTGATTTTTTGGTTTCAATTCAAAAAAATTACTCTTCAATGCATCCACCCCTTCGTGGATATCCTCTCTGTAGCTTTCCAGTTCCCGAATATTGATCTTTGGCCAGACCATTCCTTCTCCAAAATCCGGCATATAAGGGGACTCTTTTCTTGGGGAGAAAATCGGAATCAGCTGTAACCTTCCATCTACTTTGGAAACAAAGTCTGACTTATTTTTATCATCCATTTTCCCATACCCTTTATCTTGGATGGACTTGTCGTATTCCGGAGAAATTGTAAAATGATCTCTTAAAAATTTTTCACAATTTGCCCTGCCTAGGAAGAAATCATGAATTCGAAATTGTTTGCAAACAAACCCGCCCAATCCATCCAAGGAGCTACAAGCAATGGCATTATTGCCTTCCACTTCTCTTTCTCCCATTGAATTGAAAGTATAGCGTACGGGTGAGATTACATAATTTCCACTTTTTGAAGAATCTAAATAATCATTTCCAAGACTCTTTTTTCCCGATTTTCCAAAGTAGGGATTCACCATCACCACTTTCGTTTTTTGACTTATTGCAGACTCATTTTCTTTGAGAAGATTCAATCCCCATTTGCTGTTTAATTTGCTCCTGACCTTCTCAAAAATTTTAAGATTGAGTAATTCTGCATCTCCTTCTTCAGTTAAATCAAATTCTGATTTGGCAATGCTTCTTCCGGAAATATGAATAAGCCAAAGCAAATCCATCAATTGTCTGGTGCTGGGATTCTGATTATCTCCCTTTGCGAAATTTTCAAAATCCTTTTTGGCCAATGCTGCCAATTTGTATCGAAGAATTGTTTCTAAAAAAAGTGGTGCCATTTGGTTCCAACCCCTCTTTTTTACTTCTGATTTGGAAAAAATGAAATTGATTTCGTCTATCTGATCCAGGGGCGGGGTTTTTCCGAAAATTTCTTCCTGATGATTACTGATGGCTATTAATCTATGAAAGTAACTTGGGTAAGTGAATGAATCAAATGAAGGTGGTGCATAGGTTCTGATAGAGTTTTGCTTAATCGCAGTCTCCAACTTTTGATTAACTTCCTTTTCCAAAAAATCTGAATCCAGAGAAAGACTACCATTTGCTTTAGAAAGATCCTTTGCTTTCAAAATTTCCAAGAATATAGGAATCGCAGGGCCTTGATAGGACTCTTCCATAAAATCTACCCATGTATTATAAAAAGGATTCGTGGGAATACAAGCTAAAATATTGGATTGATTTGGGATAGAAGATACAGGCTCAAACTCCTTTTTTATAGCTAAAGCATGAATCAAAGCAGTTAAACCCATTTCAGAGCTGCCACCAATCAGGGAAAGGTTCACGAAATGTTGAGGAACTTCCTCCGGGGAATGAGTCTTTTTCTTTTTTTCCCATTCGTCTAGGGCTTCTACCAAATAGTCCATGACTCCGGCGGTGTATGCGCCTCCTGATAATGCTGCAGGTAAACATATTCCTAATTGAAAATCTATTTCCTCTTTCATAAAAAAATAAGATTAAAAACAAATAACAGACTACTTAAAACCGAATTGTCTTGTAAAAAAGAAAAATTGATTTAATACAATGTTAATCTAAAAATAATTATAATACAACAGTAACATATTGATTGTTATTAATTTATGATTATAGAATTCGAGGTCTTGCGATAGGAGAACAGAGCTAGAGGGTAAACAGGTTTTTTAACTAATGTCCAAAATTAAAGTAGTTTTAGTTTTGCTGGATGATGGGCCGTATAACTATCTTATTAGTGTTCTTCCTTTGCCTGAATTATTACTTACCCACCTGAAAAGATCTAGAAATATTGAATCCGAAATGGATGTCTCCATCAAAGAAGTTTCCGGTAGTAGAAGGGATAAATCCAGAGGGAGTCATTTCATTGCTGTTCGTGAACTGCAATTGAAAAACGTGTCCACCTGTTTCAATTTCTATTCCCAATCCCAATGAATTATAGCCAGGCAAGTCACTTCCAAATCGATAATAATATTCTCCGGTTAGCCCCACTCTTTTTGATAAAGAAACCTTAGCAGCCATGCCTAATGCAAACAGGTCATTACCTTCTTGTGCTGTGGGGACTAAGTTGCGGTGCACATAACTTGGCATGAATTGAATCGATAGGATTGAATTGAATTTTCGAGCCACCAATGCTTGATGAACATATCGAAGTCTTCGTTCAAAGGTCATTGGCAATTCTGGCCGTTTCAAGGTGTAAATAGAAAAATCACTGACCCAAGTGATGGAAACGGGACTTCCTTTTGTCTTTTGTTGAAGGATTCTCCCCTTTATATAACTATCATACACCTTATTGAGTGAATTCCTTCCTAAACCTATTGTCAATCTGTCCAAAATGGAATATTCCAAACCCAGTCTTACATTCGCATCATCCAGGCCAAACAAGTTGTAAGAACCTGAATTGATTCTTCCGAATCTATGAGAAATGATGACTTCCAAATTCCCTTTTCCTCTTGTCTCAATAGACTGGCCATTGATGATTCTTGTTCCCTTAAAAGTCCCAATGACAGGTCTCGGATCATTGTTAGAACTTGCTCTTAATTGATCCAATAGATCCTGTCCAGGAGAATTCATGGTGATGAATGCCAATAGCAAGGTGATAAATAAACGTACTGAATTCATAAGCTTGGGTTTTGAAATTCAAATTGTATAGTCACTTCTACTTCTTCCGCAATTTTTTGAAACATCAATTTAGGGATCTCAATGTCATAATCTTCAAGTGCTACCTGAAACACTGCTTTCAATAAAAGGGCATTGTTTTGACGAACGATTTCACCAGGAATCCTTACCTTATTTTTTACTCCATGAATCATCATTTCTCCTTCAGCAATCGCGTCGCTTCTTGTGGCTCCATCTTGATAGCCTGATATGGTTCCTTTGAAATACGCTTCGGGGTATTTATCAGATTCCATATAATTCTCATTGAAATGCTCCTTCATCAGCTTTTTGTTAAATTCAAAATCAGCAATAGGAATCAGAAATACGGCTTCATTGGTTTCTGGATTGAATAGGGCTTTAGCTTGATGATTTTCAGCAGTGATATCCTCGATTAAGGCACTGCTGAAGAATCTGACATATCCATTTTCAGATTGTAAAACCTGGCAAGTTCCATAATAAGCATGGAGCCAGAAGAAGATAAATAAGATTGATTTTTTCATGATTAATTGTCTTTAGCACCATTGGCTACCCAGCAATTGATCAGTTTTTTTTCAGAATCAGATAGGGATTTGCCTGAAGAGGAAGGAGGCATCACGCCAGCTTGGGTATTGGTTCTGATTTGACTGGCGAATGAAATGATATTCTCCTTGGTGGATAAATTTGCTCTTCCTGTACCAGAAACATGGCATCCCGCCACCGCACAATTTTGCTGAATGATAGGAATAATATCATTGGCCAGTGAGGCAGTGCTTCCGTCACATTCATTGGTGGGTGGAGCAGGCAACTGATCTTCCGAATCTGAGGAACAGGAAATGCTAATCATCAGAGCTGAAACAAATGTGGCGATGATTGCCCAATTGGTTTTTTTGTTCAAGAATATTGTTTTCATAGTTGTAGGGATTAAAATTTTAGCAAATAATTTCCAGTCCTCTTTTATCTATAAGAGGTTAACATATTTATTAAGAATGTGTTATGGTTATTTTAGTGTTTGGCTAGGATAGAATTTTAGACCTATAAATATTCCGGTACTTTTTAATGAAACATCCCCTTCTCCTACACCTGAAAAGGGTACCTTGAAATAGGGTTCCACCTGTAAACTGATTTGCCTACCGAGTTTTCTTTCATAACCCACGCTGATATTGGCTATTCCTAAGAAATGCTGATTGGCACCTTTTACTTCCAACTCCCTTGTATAGGGATATCCTGTGTCTTCGTTATCATATTCCAGTTCATACTTTTCTTTCAGCATGAGGTAAGAGGACACTCCTGCACTGATGAAAAACCGTTGAACTTTCCCCTCGAAAGGATAATACTTTAAATTCAAAGGAATGTCGAGTATGTCACAGGCTCCAATTACATAAGTTGGTTCATTACCATAGTTTGAATGATAGCCCTGATCTCCACTGTATGGCTTATAAGAATAATAGACTCCAGTAGACAAACTGAATTTTGGTAGGATGAAATATTCGACACCCAAACCCGCCATATTTCCTGCTTTACGCAATTGATCGATTTGAATTGCACTGATGTCTGGAGCTACCTGAACTGAAATATTGAATTTTCCTCCAAATTGTTCCTTTCCCTGCTTACTTACTTTTTTATATTCTTCCTCATTAGGCGCTACTAAAGAGAAAGTGTTCAATCCCTTTTCCAGTGATTGTTCCAGTCCTTCCAAACTCTTAATTGGAATTGCCCCATTTCTCTCTTCCTCAGGAAAAGGATGATCATACCTACTGGTTTGTACACGGGAATTTCCATTTGAAGGCAGCTGCTGGTGGATAGAGGGTATGATGGAAGCACTTTTTGAGGTTGACCTTTTAGCATAAGATTCCTGAAAGGCGCTTTCTTCCAACTCATTTGATTCTAGGCTGGAAATACTGCTTTCCTGAGTAGTATTGTTTTCAAGCGGAAATGGCTCCAGAAAGTCCTCATGTTGTTCTGATTGATACTCCTGAGTCGGATCCTGCCTATCCCAAATGGAACTCAATAAGGCACCCACCAGGAGCAAAGCCGCGAACCAGCTTAAGATGGACGTTTTCCAATCAATTGTCCCATTTGAAAGATTTTGATCCAACCGAGACTCCATATCAGACCAATCTTGCTCTGAGAAGGGGATATCCGCTGATTCGGAAATCTTTTTCAAGAGTTCATCCAACTCCTTATCGCTCTTGTCGAAGAAATTCTCGCTCATTGCCTTGGGTGTTTAACATCTCTCTTAATTTTTGCCTTGCCCTCGAAAGGTTTGATTTGGAAGTTCCCACGCTGATATCCAATAACTTGGCAATTTCATCATGGGTATAGCCATCCAGAATATATAAATTGAAAACAGCTCTATAAGCGGTTGGCAACCGAAGAATCAATTGTAATAATTCCTCGTATTGCATGGATTCCAATGGGCTTGGTTCGTTAGTTTCTGACTCAGGAATCTGATCAAACCCAGTTTCATCCATTTTTCTTTGATGCTTTTTGAAATGATTAATGCATCGGTTAATCAACACTCTTCTAAACCAAGGTTTGAAGGGTAATGATGGATCCAATTTCCTCGGTGTTTTGAAGAGAATCATGAAACCATCGTGCAAGATTTCTTTCGCTTCCTCCCTGGTCTGGGTATAGCGTAGGCATATACTCATTCCATAACTGTAATAGCGTCTATACAGAATCTCCTGGTATTTACGGTTGTTATCCACCAGGCCTTGCCAGATTTCTTTTTCCAGTTTGTCAGATTTCACATTCCCAAGCTTGCATTAGCCCATACAGGGGAAGTTACGAATTGGTTGCGTGGGATTTTAAAAAAATCTTTATTCGAATGTTTTATAAGCTACGTTGTCGGTTGAAATACGCCTTCGGCGAAATAGAGGCTCCGTTGTCGCCTGAGATATACTTCGTGAAATACGCCTTCGGCGAAATATAGCCTCGTTCCTCGGCTGAAATAATCCGCCTTTGGCGGAGAGATACAGCTCTGCTGAGATACGCCTTCGGCGAAATAGAGGCTCCTTCGTCGCCTGAGATAGGCTTCGCGAGATAGGGGTATATGGTTTCTCTTTTGATATCTATGCTATCTTAAAAATATCTGCCCGAAGGGCTATCTTGAATTAAAAGACACGCCTTCGGCGAAATAAAAGCTCGTACCTCGCTTGAAATACGCCTTCGGCGAGATAAAGCCTCGTTCCTCGGCTGAAATAATCCGCCTTTGGCGGAGAGATACAGCTCTGCTGAGATACGCCTTCGGCGAAATAGAGGCTCCTTCGTCGCCTGAGATATACTTCGTGAAATACGCCTTCGGCGAAATATAGCCTCGTTCCTCGGCTGAGATAGGCCTTTCGTTCACAAAATTCTTTGAATATCTCGCTTCCGCAGGGAAGCTTATCTTCGTATCTGCCTTCAGGCTATCTTATATCTATTTCAATGTATTTCTCCCGAAGGGACTATTTCAACGGTATCTCAATAGTATTTCCAAAAAACCATAAATCATAAATCTGAAATTTTAAATCCTGATCTATCCCCAATTCTTCACTTTAAACTTCTCATTTTCAACTTTTCACTTTTAGCTCACTTCACTCAAAACTCCATTCTCTAAAAAATTCCATTCATTCTGATCACTGCGACTGCCTACTGAACACTGTTCCCTTCTTCCAAATCCTCCTAGCCCCCTTTGATTTCAAATTTGCGCTAATCTAAATATCTTCTTAAGGGGGAGTAGCTCCTGCTCAACTTTAAACTCCTCACTTTAAATTTTTCACTTTTAGCTCACTTCACTCAAAACTCCATTCTCTAAAAAATTCCATTCATTCTGATCACTGCTACTGCCTACTGAACACTATTCTATTCTTCGAATCTCAAATCTCTAAATATTTTAAACTTCCCACTTTACATTTTAAATTCTCAACTCTACATTCTTCACTTTTAACTTCCCTATTCCAACCGCTGCTTATATTTTAAAAGGGTTTCCTTCAAAGAAGCATAGGGGATATCCTGAACCGCAAGGGATTCGTCGATTGCCATCGCCGCTGCAATTGCTGCGGATTGACCCAATACCATAAAAACAGGTTCCATTCGGATGGATCCAAAAGCAATATGTGAAGCACTGATACAAACAGGGACCAAGAGGTTTTGGGCTTCCGATCTTTTAGGAATAATGGATCTATAGCTGATCGGATAGGGGCCAGAAACATGGGCTTCTACATTTCCTTCATTTTGCACAAACCCGTTTGCATCCACATAGCGCTGAATATGATGCGAATCCATCCCATAAGCTGCCAGGCCAATTCCATCGTCTACGACCTCTAAGCCCTCACAATGATGCTGGGTCATCACCAAATCACTGATCATCCTTCTTGCTTCCCGGATATACAATTGGTTTTGCCAACCGTCCTCACGTTCAAACTCATCTTTACTGGTACCCCATCTAGAGACTTCATTTCGTATTTTTTCAGGCATTCTTGGGTGATAGGCCAAGGTCCACATCAAACCTTGCTGGTATTTTCTATGAGCTTCCACGATCTTTTCCCGTTCTTCATAGCTGGCCTCCGGATAATCATAGTTTTGTCCAATGAAATCAGTGGAAAAGCCCAAACGGTTATTTGTGTCCGTTTTTCGGTTGGGCATGTAGGAATTGATCCAGGGAACCTGAGCTTCTCCCATTTCATAATTTCGGATCAGTAATTCATAGTCCAATTCCTGATAGCCTTCAGGTTTTTCAAATGGAATTCGATTATCAGGATGATCCGTCAAGCACATTCTAAAGCAGTAAGCCTGAACCTTGTTGTCCCCAGCTCCATCGATTCCTGGTCCCTCTGGATTTATAAAGGGGAGTAAACCACTGGAAGGATTACCTTTTTCAATATAGGGATCCACACCTGGGACGAAATTATGGTTGATGGCATTGCGGGAAACCTTGTTTTGTAAGGTAGGGGCATAGTAATTTGCTTGGACTCCATTCAGGGATTCCTTGTATTTTTTGTTGCCCTCTCTTCCTACTGTATAAGAAACCCCCGCAGTAGCCATTAGATCACCTTCATAGGTGGCATCCATAAACATTTTACCTTGGAATTTCTTTCCACTTTCCATGGTAATGGCTGTTAGTTTTCCATTCGTTTTATCGACCCCATCCTCTGTTCTCAGTAGCCGTTCTCCATAAACTATGGTAACTTCTTCCTGATCCAACATCTGTTGAAAAACCTGTAAGGCTGCTGAGGGTTCAAACGTCCACATGGCATCTTCTCCCTCCGCAGTAGTCGTTTGACCTCCGTCTTTGTATTCTTCTTTTTTCTGCCATTTCCAATGTTCGGGTTGCTTATAATATTCCTTGATACCTCGGTAGAATTCCCTACTAATTCCTCCAATCGCCTGTTTATTTCCTATGTCCGTTTGACCCAACCCACCGGTAGTCAGCCCTCCCAATCGATGACTGGGTTCAATTAACACCACTGATTTATCCATTCTGGAGGCTTGGATGGCTGCTGCTACTCCGGCAGAAGTTCCTCCATAAATGACCAAATCATATTCCTGTCCAAGTACATGGGTCCATTGGATGAATGTTAAAAAAATAAAGAAGGACAATCGAAAGCGGTTCATGAGTGTTGGGATTATTGATAAAAGTGAAGGTTTGATGAATTGAGAAATTAAGATAACAATTGGGTGTTAATTAAATGGATTGAAATTTATCCTATCTTAAAAATATCTGCCCGTAGGGCTATCTTGAATTAAAAAGATACGCCTTCGGCGAAATATAGCCTCGTTCCTCGGCTGAAATAATCCGCCTTTGGCGGAGAAATACAGCTCCGCTGAGATACGCCTGCGGCGAAATAAAAGTTCGTGCCTCGCTTGAAATATGCTGCGTGAGATATTTTGGACTAAACCTAAGTTGGATTTAAAAAAAGTATTTCTCCCGAAGGGACTATTTCCATGGTATTTCAACCGTATATCTTAAATCCTAAATATGAAATCGAAAATCAGGTATCATAAAATTTGCGAATCCGATCCAACCGAGTAAATTTATTACTCAGTCGCTAGCTTGCAGAAATGGGAGTGAAAGAGCGAAGCTTTAATAATAAGTTATGCAAACTTCCAGTATTGAACAGTTTTATAGCATAAGAAAACTAATGCACGTTTTTTCTTCAGGGATTGAAAAAATAGTTTGAAGTAATTTAATTATCGATTTGATTTCTTGTAATTAGGTATAAATTTCAACAAATGAATTTAACAGTTTACTTTTTTTGAGAAACTTATTCTTATTAGCATTTATCGCCCTAATCGTATTCCTTCAGATCAATGGAGAGAAAATTCCTGTAAATGACGGTGCTTTTGGAGGCGGTGTTTTTTATCGGGATGTTGCCAGGTTCTTTCTAGATGATATAGAAAATTCCAGCTATAACTTGGTTCAGCTTACAAGGATTCTTCCTTTTGCTTTGTTGAATTTATCTTTTTCAGCTTTTCATATTGTCAAAGATGATGAAGGTCTAAGAAATGGAATGTTGATTTGGCAAGTAGTATATCTTGGCTTAGCAATCTACTGGTATTTACGAATCGCAAAGAAACTTAGGCTAAATAGTGCTTTAATCACGTTAGGCTTTATTCTCTTCTTTTTCAATTTTGCATGGCTCAAATCCGTATGGTATCATCCCTTTTCACCTGATATGATGGCTTTTACCATGGGGGTGGGGCAAATGAATTATTTTCTTAGATACGAAAAATTCAAACTGGGAATGTTATCAGTAATTGGGGCTTTTGTTTCCCCTCTGCTATTGATATCTGGTATCTTGATGTTGTTTCTTCCAGGGGACAAATTGCCTTTATACGAAGGGGAGCGACCAAAATCCGCAAGTCCTGTTGTATTTTCTCTTTTTACCATCATCATCTTTTCCATAATAGGATGGGGGATTTGGGATTGGAAAAATGAACCCATTGTAGATCAGGTATTTCATGGGCTGGCACTATTATTACTTCCCGTGTGGATCATCTATGTGGCTGTCAATAATAGCTTGGACTGGGACGTGGCGATTAGGCAATTAAAGAAAAGGACTCATTCATCCCGATTGAGCAAAGGAATCATGTACCTCACTGGAATTTTATTGATTTTGGTTTTACTCTCAGGCAACAATGAATCTTTGGGGGTTTTTCGAATTTTGAAAGGAATTGGTGATGGTGTTTTTAGATTTCCGGGGGATTTTATCCTTTCAGTCACACTCCAATGGGGAGTATTGGTTTTGGTTACTTTGGTTTACATCAAGCGCTTTTTGCAAGAGATGGGTAGGTTGGGCTGGTCCATTTGTCTTATCCTAATGATAGGAGTATTGTTCCTTCCTTTTTTTAAAGCTAATAACATGGCAGCTTGGATCCCTATTTGGGGAGTCGTGGTAATCAAGAGCATGAAGCGATATAAATGGACCGGAAAAGAGCTGATTTTTTATGGAGTAATGGCATTAGGAATTTCTTTGACTTGGCTACCAATCAATAATGAAATACTGAGTGATTATTTAACAAGCTGGAATCCAGATTTACTTCCTAATTGGGAAGTTCAAAAGTGGGCCATTCATTTACCAGAATTTACCTCGATTCTTGGCTACTTCTTGATTTTTCTGGTCCTTGGTGGACTGTTTTATTGGATAAGAAGGAGAAGGAAAAAGTATATGAAAGTGTTGGTGAATTGATTGTCTATCAAATTTGAAAAACTTGAATTCTTAATTTCATTTTAAGAAAAAAGCTTAATTCAATAAGATAAAGGATGATTAGTCTAAAATTATTTGAGGTTTTATAACATAAGGTTGAGTACCAAATTATTCATGGAATCTGGTCAAAGGAATTTTAATGATAGGAACTGAGTTTCAGTCAAAAAATAAGAGCACGGGGTTTAATGCTTTTTAATTCTTACGAATATTTGATTTTCCTACCAGTAGTATTTCTACTCTACTGGTATGTTTTTAGTAAAAACTTAAAGGTTAGAAATTTTTTCCTCTTAGCTGCCAGCTATCTCTTTTATGGCTGGTGGGATTGGAGATTTTTATTCTTGATTATTGCGAGTTCAGCTGTGGATTATTGGTGTGGCTTAAAGATGGCGACAGTCATCTCGAACGAAGAGGGAGTGAAGTCAATTCGACCGAAGGGAGAAATCTCATCAGTTAAAGAGATTTCTCCTTCCGCAAGCTCCAATCGAAATGACCCCAAGTCCAAATCACCTCGAACTCAGAGAGTGGTCTCATTGACAAGAAAAAAACTCTATTTAGCCATCAGCCTAGCCTTCAATCTAGGTCTGCTTGGCTTCTTTAAGTATTTCAACTTCTTTATTGAATCCTCAGTAGACTTTATAAATCTTTTGGGCTTTCAGGCCAATATCCATACCCTGAATATCATTCTTCCTGTTGGAATCAGCTTTTATACCTTCCAAACTTTGAGTTATACCATCGATGTATATCGAGGCAAGCTGGAACCTACCCAAGACTGGATGGCCTTCTTCGCTTATGTAAGTTTCTTTCCACAGCTCGTGGCAGGTCCTATTGAGCGGGCATCTAATCTATTACCTCAGTTCTTTCAGAAGAAAAGCTTTGAATATACCTTAGCCATGGATGGGCTTAGACAGATTCTTTGGGGGCTTTTTATGAAAGTGGTGATAGCAGATAACTGCGCAGTCTTTGTAAACCAAGCATTTACCAACCCAGAAAGTCAGCCAGCCTCCAATCTGTTAATCGGGGCAGTATTTTTTAGCTTTCAGATTTATGGGGACTTTGCAGGATATTCCAATATCGCTATCGGGACGGGTAAACTCTTTGGTTTTCATTTGATGCAAAACTTTGCTTTTCCTTATTTTTCTAGGGATATAGCTGAATTCTGGAGAAGATGGCATATTTCTCTTTCTACCTGGTTTAGAGATTACCTTTATATCCCATTGGGAGGATCTATGGGAAGTAAAACCCAAAGCCTTAGGAATATCTTAATCATCTTTTTGGTTTCTGGATTCTGGCATGGGGCTAATTGGACCTTTATTATTTGGGGAGGCATCAATGCCCTTCTCTTTATTCCTCTCTTTTGGTTTGGGAAAAATCGGGTGAATATAGGAATCGTGGCACAAAACCGATCTCTACCAACATTCTATGACCTAGGCCAAGTACTTCTTACTTTTTCAGTTACCACTCTGGCTTGGATTTTCTTTAGATCTCCAGATTTGAATACTGCTGGAACTTATATAACTCATTTATTTTCCTCCAGTATTCTTTCAATGCCAAAAATGGATATTAGAGTTTACCTTTTTATTGGTTGGGTGCTGATTTTCATCATTTTGGAATGGATGGGAAGGAGAGAAGAATTTGCGATTCAAAAAATGGCATTTAGAAAACCGGCTATAATTCGCTATGGCTTGTATTATGGATTGGTTATGGCAGTATTTCTGTTTGCCAGAAAAGAACAGGAATTTATCTATTTTCAGTTTTAAAAAGTGAATCGGTTTTTACTCAGAGTATTGATTTTCTCTTTTTTTCCTTTGCTCTCATTGTATGGGGTTTTACTGTTAGAAAATGGTACTGCGGATCCATTTTACCAGCGATTTGTAACTCCCAAGCAAGAGGCATTGATTTTGGGGAATTCAAAGGCTGCTCAAGGAATAATACCTTCGATTTTAAATGATCGATTAGCTGATGTCTATCCAGCGAAGCTTTATAATTATTCATTTACAGTTTATAATTCTCCTTTTGGAGCATCTTATTTAGAAAGTATAAAAAAGAAACTGGCTGAATATGATGGGGAAAGGTGCTTTATTGTCACAGTGGATCCTTGGAGCATTTCAAGTGATATAAAAGATCCCAATAACCCAGATAAGTTCGAAGAGAATGACAGGTTTTTAGCTGCAATCAAAAACGTAAACTCCAATCCAAATCTAAATTATTTACTCTATTGGTTTGAAAAGTCATTTTATGAAATTATTCTGATGAGAATCAAAAATAATTTATCAAAACTCCATGTAGATGGTTGGTTTGAAACAACAGGTAATATGCAAGAAAGTGCTATTAATCAGAGAAGGGGCTTTATGATAGATTTTTACACTGACTATTTGAACAAATACAGTTATTCGGAAGAGCGTTTTAAATACCTTCAAAAGACTATTGATTTATTACAAAAGAAGGGTAGGGTGATTTTGGTAAGGATGCCATTACATCGAGACATCCTTAAGATTGAGAAATTCCAAGACCCTGATTTTGAGTCAAGGATGGATTTTTTGTCCAAAAAATTTAGTGTTTCATATTTTGATTTTACTATTACAGAAAGTAAATGGGGATTTAAAGATGGACTTCATTTAACTATAGAGTCTGCAAAGGATTTTTCACAAGATCTTTCGAATAAAATTTTATTATCCAATAATTAATTCCTTTTGAAAAAATCCGTTATCCAACCCACTAAAGGTTGGCAGTTTATTGATTTCGAAGAACTTTGGAGGTACAAAGATCTCCTTTATTTTCTAACTGTCAGGGGTATCAAGGCTCGATATGCGCAATCCATACTTGGAATTGGATGGGCTATTATCCAACCTTTATTTACTACGCTGATTTTTACCCTTGTTTTTGGAGGATTAGCTAAGGTTGATTCTGATGGTATGCCTTATATCCTTTTTTCCTATTTAGCACTTTGGCCATGGTCTTATTTTTCGGGTACCTTGTCTGAATCAGCCAATAGTTTGGTGGCTAATGCTGGGATGATTACCAAAGTTTATTTCCCCAGATTGATTTTGCCTCTCGCCGCTATCTTTTCCAAACTGTTAGATTTTGGAATCTCATTTATTGTTCTCTTGGTGCTTCTGATTTACTTTCAGATAATGCCGGGGTGGGGCTTGCTAGTACTCCCGTTGCTTTTGCTTCAATTGTTGATGTGTTCTTTGGGAATAGGAATGATCCTTTCGGCAATGGCGGTACAATACCGAGATGTTAAATACGCGCTTGGCTTTATAATCCAACTCTTACTCTATGGAGCGCCTGTTGTTTATAGTACCACCGCTGTTCCCGAGGTTTGGCAGTTTGCCTATTCTCTAAATCCTATGGCAGGAGTGATTGAAGGAATACGTGCAGGGTTCTTAGATAGACCTATGCCTTGGGAATGGATCTGGCCAGGAAGTATTGTGGCAACAGTACTCTTTGTATTTGGCTTGTTTTACTTTAGACGGATGGAGAAAGTATTTGCTGATGTCGCTTAAAACCCTAGTTCAACTTTTCAGCTTTCTGAATTTATCCTTTTGAATTTCTAAAAATGTCCGACACAATAATTAAAGTAGAAAACCTCTCCAAGCGCTATCGAATAGGGCTGCAGGAAAAAAAGGCGGATACCTTCACTCAGCAACTAATAAATAATCTAAAGGCCCCAATTGAAAATTTCCGAAGGATTCAGAGCCTTGGAAAATTCGAAGCCGAAAGTGATTCAGTGCATTGGGCATTGAAAGATGTCAACTTTGAGGTGAAGCAAGGTGAGGTGTTGGGAATTATTGGAAAAAATGGAGCAGGTAAATCTACCCTTTTGAAAATCCTATCCAAAATAACTGAGCCTACATCAGGAAGAATAGAATTGATAGGAAGGGTAGCAGCTCTTCTGGAAGTAGGAACAGGATTCCATCCAGAACTAAGTGGAAGAGAGAATATCTACATGAATGGGACTATCTTGGGAATGACCAAGAAAGAAATTGATAGTAAACTTGACGAAATCATTGATTTCTCAGGAATAGAAAAGTATGTGGATACTCCTGTTAAATTCTATTCTTCGGGTATGCGGGTAAGATTGGGCTTTTCTGTTGCTGCGCATTTGGAACCTGAAATATTGATAATTGATGAAGTCTTGGCAGTAGGGGATTATGAATTCCAAAAGAAGTGCTTGGGAAAAATGGAGGATGTAAGTCAAAAGGAGGGCAGAACAGTATTATTTGTTAGCCATAATATGGATGCAGTTAGAAATTTATGTAGCCATTCTATTTTACTTAGAAATGGAACAATAGAAGCGAATGACTATACAGATATTGCATTGAAGTACTATTTAAAAGGTGAAAAAACTAATAATTTATTGAATATTAAAGAAGCTGAAATAGTTGGTGCTGGAAATAAGAATATTCAATTGGAAGAAATTATGGTTTCTTCAAATAAGGATCATTTAGCTGAATTAGTGACAGGCGAGCCACTCCATATAAAGTTAACCTATAAAATAAATATACCTATTGACTTATCTAAATCTAGGATTGATATAAGAATAGATAATCAATATGGTCAAAGACTGGTTTGGATGAGTTCAGAAATCAAAAAAGGTTTTGATTTTTATAAAAAAGAAATTGTATTTAAAGTAAATGAAAACCTGCTTTTACCAGGGGATTATATTTTGACTGTATTCATACATGATGGGATAGATGTATCTGACTGGTTTCCTAGCGTATTAACGTTTTCTGTTTCAAATTCAGGAGAATTATTTAGTAAGTTGAAAGTCCCCAATAGTCAGTCTAGCATTTTCTATCCATTTGAAGTATTATAATAATGAATTGGATTGTCAAATTAAGAGATAAGTTATTCGGGCTAAATAAGCTTGAATACAATTTTTTATTCGGGAAAATTAATCAGAATCAAGATTATAGATTTAAAGAGTTAAAAGCTATAGAGGTTTTGAAGCCTTATTTTCCAAAGGAATATGTTTTTGAAACTAGTTTTTCTCTTTCCTTTCAAACGATTCAGCACATTGCAAATGATATAGTCATCAATAGACCGAAAATTATTTTGGAAATTGGTTCAGGTTTGTCAACAATTATTTTGAATAACTTAATTTCTGATTTAGACTATAACCCCGAGTTTATAAGTATAGACCAAGACGGAGACTGGCAAAAATATCTTCAACCCCAATGTCCAAGAGTTAAGTTTTTCGCTTTTGGTATTACTTCAAGTAATGAATTCTCTTATGAAAGAAAAGGAGAGTGGTTTGATATACCCAATACCTGCGAAGTAAGGTTTAAAAGTTATGATCTAGTGATTATAGATGGACCAAAAGGATTTGGGAGTAAGTTTGCTAGGTATGGAGTTGTCGAGTTTCTAAATGGTAGAGTTAATGGATCATCTATTCTATTTTTAGATGATACAGATAGGCCAGATGAGCAATTTGTTTTGCGGAATTTGAAAGAAAAGTTCTCTATGTTATATGTTAGTTCAAATGGAAGATATACTAGACTTTCCAGGGATACTAGTATAATTACTTCTCCCAGCTAATGAATATCCATATAGTATCAGTCCTTATTCCAAACTACAACAAAGTTCAATATTTGAGGGAAACTTTAGATTCTGTGATTTTACAGACTTACCCCCATTGGGAATGTATCATAGTGGATGATCACAGTACCGATAATTCTTGGGAAATATTGGAGGATTACGCAGAAAGAGATCAAAGGTTCAGACTTTACAAAAGACCGGGAGACCGGAAGCCGGGAGGTAATGCTGCTAGAAATTATGCGATTGAACAAGCAAAAGGAGAATTTGTAGCTTTTCTAGATTCAGATGATGTTTGGTTTCCTCAAAGGCTTGAGCGGGCAATGAATTTTATAAAAAGACATAATTGTGTTTCAATTTTTAGTGGAGCCTTAGTTAAAAAGCAAGATGGTATTATCACCCTAAAATCAAGAGATATTCATGTAGATGAATCAATCTTTGATTTTATTTTAAGTGATAGTGTCTTTTGTCCAACTCCGTCTTTAATAATGAAAATAGAACTTGCTCAAATAATTATGTTTGATGAGGACCTAAAGCGTCACCAAGACTATGATTTTTTTATTAGGGCACATTTGATAAGTCCTTGGAAATACTTTGAAAATTATGATGTCCAAGTTAATTGGACAAGATCTGACATTAAAAATATCAATTATCAACATTGTATTCCTTTTTATGAAAAGCATTGGGAAAAGAGTCTGAACAAAAAGATAAGATATAAATATATTGTTAGAATTACATCTTCTTCGATTAGGGAATCATTTCAAAATAATATAGCTCCCTATTTTAGAGATGTTTTGAAAAATGAAGGGTATGTATTTTCATTTCAGGATTATATTATGTTTTTTTTCCCACACTTGTTTTATGTTCTTTCAAAAATTAAATGGGCTTTTCGTGGTAGGATTTACAATGAATGATTTCTTAACTTAATTTCCCTAAAAGATTTAATTAATTTTGATGATTAGAATTAAATCAAATTATGCCCATATAGTGTCTGCTTTTAATTCATCAAGTGATAAGTTGATTTTATTGTCCACTTATTTCACTTCCAAGATGGATCCTATGAGGGCTTCCCAGCAAGCAGTAAATAATTTTGACTATTTTAAGAATTGGTATGATAGCGTAAATGAATTAGGGTTATGGGGAATGATTTTTTGTGACACAATTTCAGATGAGTTTAAGATAAAATACCAAACAGATAGAATATCATTTGTAAGGTGTGAATTGGGTCCTCATTCGCTTAATGATGAACGTTTTTTTATTTTCCATGAATTTATTCAACAACTGAAATCAGATGCCTATGTTGTTTCAACTGATATTAATGATGTAATCATAAATAAAAATCCTCTACAACTATTCGAGTTAAATCCTGATAAATTATTTATCGGAAGAGGGATTAGAAAGACTTGGAAGGACGGATTATGGGCAATAGAAGCTTTATTTCATTTTGATAAAAAATTAAAAAAGAAATTGCCTGTTAGTTTCTTTAATTTCCCTCAATTTACACCTGGAACCATTGGTGGAAAAACAGAGATTGTAAAAAAAGTATACCAAGAGATGATAGATCTATTTTCTGAACTTGGGGATGATGGGAATTATGACATGCAAGTTTTCAATTACATTATAAAGGAATCTTATTTTCCTCTGAATTCTTTTTGGGATGGTATCATTCCTTTTTGGCTAGCCAAATGGTATTATTATGCGCTTTATAGAGTTTCAAGAAAACTTGAAAAGGGATATAAAGCATACAAATATGATGTGGTTTTACCAGAAGAGGGGATTAGTAAAAATGATTTGATTCATGCTGGTTTTCCATTCGTTAGTGTTGTTGGAAAATTTGAAAAGAAAGGAGTGTCTGAGGCTTACCTTATTCATAAATGAATAATAAAATTAAAAGCTTTTATCATTATAATTTGGCCAGGCCATTTTATCAAGTTATTCGACCACTACAACCAATTCTAAATTTTAAAAAGCGAACCTTCTTCGATAAGTTTAGGGTAAAAACTAATGATGGAGTTTCCTTCTGGCTTTACAATAATGCTTTTTATTGGGAGACGGAAATGTTTTGGGCTGGTTTTGAAAATTTTAATTACGAAAAAAAATCGAGATTAATCTGGTGTAAATTGGCAAAATCTTCCAAAACAATTTTAGACATTGGCTCAAACTCTGGATGGTTTTCAGTGATGGCCAAAGCCTATAACTCTAAAGCCACTGTTCATGCTTTTGAACCTCAACCAAATATTTTTCAGGTTCTGAAAAAGAATAATACTATAAATAGTTTTGACATCTTTTGCCACAAACTTGCCCTTTCAGATAAAGAAGGTGAATTCCCCTTTTATAATACTGGAGCCAATTCTTTCACCACAGAAAATACCAATCATGGTAGTTTAAATAAAGATTGGAGACCGGAAAAACAACATTTAATTTTTGTTCAGGTTGATCGACTTGACCATTTTTTAAAAGAAAATGAAATTCCACAGGTTGATTTAATTAAAATTGATGTGGAAACATATGAGTATGAAGTCCTTAAAGGATATGGCAATATGTTAAAACTCCATCATCCCATTATTTTACTTGAAATCCAAGATAGAGAGTTAGGCGATAAAGTAGCAAGCTTGTATTCTACAGGGACTGTTAAGTTTTTCCAAATTGATGAATCTGATGGGCTACTGGAAGTGTCCCGATTGGGAGAAAATTCTTCTCAAGAAAACAGAAATTACTTGATATGTCCATTGAATAAGTTGAGCCTTATCAGTGAGTTTGTCTAATCAAATGCATAAAATTCTTATTATTCCTTCATGGTATCCTACACCAAAAAGACCATTAAATGGATCATTTTTTAGGGAACAGGCCGAATTTTTAAGCCAGTCCAAAGTTTGCCAAATGCTTGTTTTATATGGAGAGGAGCGATCCACTCCTTTTTTGAAATTAGCATGGATTTACTTTTTGAGTTTTGTAAAACGTACCTGGCCAATCCAAAAGGAATTCGTTATTCAAAGTCCTGAAGCTTATGGATTTATTATTCCTAATAATAGGAGGTTTCCGGAAAAGCTCAGAGTAAAACTGGCTATTAGACTCTATCAAAAAGCTTTTTTATCCTTGAAAGGTATTGGATTTATACCTGATCTTCTCCACGCTCAAAGCGGTATGGATGCGGGTATTTATGCGCATGACCTGTCTAAAACTCATAATATCCCTTTTGTAATTATTGAACATCAAGTCTTTGTTTTCCATTATTATTCTCGATTCAAAGCCAAGTTGGTGTTGGCTGCTTTTAAAGCTGCAAAAAAAACAGCAGCTGTTAGCTATGACGAGCGAAGGCAAATTTTAATGAATCAGCCTAACTGTAATCCTGAGGTTATTTGGAATCTAGTGGACGAATCTCGTTATCATATCCAGTTAAAAAGGAGAAATAAGCTATTTACTATAATTACAATCCTGAATTCTTTTACTATCAAAGGATTTGATACTTTTTTGGAAGCAATTGCTGAGTTAGCAAAAGAAACTCAGAATTTTAAATTTATTATGATCGGGAAAGGGGCAGATGAAATGTCAACTGATCCTGATTCAAATGCATTTGTTAGAAAAAGCAAAGAGCTAGGGATTTATAATTTCGGTAAATTCTTTCCATTTATAGGAAGGGGTGAGATAGCAGGTATATTGAATACAGGTCACGTCTTTGTTTCTCCAAGCATTCATGAACCTCATGGAATTGCCGCAAGAGAGGCAATGATGTGTGGATTGCCAATTATTAGCACTTCAAACGGAGGAGTTGAAGATTCCATATTCAAGGAAACAGGTTTAGTGGTTCCGGTAAAAAACCCTATTGCATTAGCACAAGCTATTCTAGAAATCAAAATAAATCTTTCAGTTTATGATCCCAATAAGATCAGAGGAATAGCTATTGAACAATGTGGATCAAGAATTTTTTTGGAGCAAATGACTAAATTTTATACTTGAATAAAATGAGCAACCGCACCAAAGTAAGTGTTTGTATGATTGCTTTCAAGGTCGAAAAATATATCCAAAAAGCTATAGAGGGAGTTTTGATGCAGGAAGTTGATTTTGAAATTGAATTAATTATTTCAAATGACAATTCACCTGATAAAACAGGAGAGATAGTTGAAAAGATAATTGAAACGCATCCAAGAGGTTCTTGGATAAAATACAAGAAGCAAGAAAAAAATATTGGTTCCACTTTAAATTACCTTTGGGTTCTTGAAAATTGTACGGGAAATTATGTAAGTATTTGTGATAGTGATGATTTTTGGTCCGACCCGAATAAATTACAAAATCAGGTAGATTTTTTAGAAGGTCATCCTGAGTATATAGCCTCTTTTCATAATAGGTATATGTGTGATGAAAATGGAAATGTTACTTCAACTTCCATTGATGAAAATCAAAAGCGGAATTGGAATTTTGAAGAATTAATCCTGAGAATGCCGGAAATTCCCTCTGCTTCAGTGGTTTTTAGAAAAAGAGAAGATTTTAATCTTCCTGAAGAATTTAGAAAGGTTGTTGTTAATGGAGATACTTTTCTTTGGACTTATTTACTTCAATTCGGAGATTTTTATTATGATAGCACAATTTTACCCTCTTATTATCGGCAGCACTCCAATGGGCTTTGGTCTTCAAATAATAGTTTTAAAAAATCCAAGTTGAGTTATAATACTTACCTTCTATTGAAAGAAAGTTTTCCTGAAAGAAAATCTATAAATGATCAATTATTTGAAATAAAAAATAATCTTTTTTATTATGCTTTTAAAGAAAGAGAGTTTAAGATTTTTGGTAAATATTATTTTTCAAATCTTTTTACTTGTATCATTCGACCGAAATATCTTAAAAGTTTTTTCAGGATTCATAAACCCCTTTTATCTAGACTCTCGGGAAAATAATGATTAGGATTTCTGTCATTATTCCTGTTTACAATGATCAAAAGAGGCTATTGGGTTTGTTGAATAGCCTTAACTCTCAAACACTGAATATAGAAAATTGGGAAGTGATAGTTGTAAATAATGACCCTGAAAATGATTTAGACATTTCCGATTTAGTAAATCTAACTTATTGCTTAAAAGTATTGAATGAAAAAAGACCTGGCTCTTATGCAGCTAGGAATAAAGGAATTGGTTTCGCTAAAGGAGAGATACTTGCATTTACAGATTCAGATTGTTTGCCGGATCGGGATTGGTTGAAAAACGCTTGGAACCTTTTTTCACAGGATTTCAGAAAAGAAATTGGAATCCTTACCGGACCTGTACCACTGTTTTTCAAAAATACTAAGGCACTTTCTGATGCTGAAATTTATGAAAAATATACGGGTTTTACGACTGAATCCTATGCCAAAGAAGGACATGCCATTACTGCCAATTGGTTTTCCTACAAATCTGTTTTAGCCGAATTTGGAAATTTCAATTCCCAATTGAAATCCAATGGAGACTCTGAATTATCTGGGAAAATAAGTCATATATACCAAATTGTTTATAGAGATGAGATTAAAGTAATACACCCTGCTAGATACCATACCCAAGATTTAGTAAATAAATACAAAAGACTTATAGGAGGGACTTTTAGCTTGAGGTATCAGGAAAACAAGCAGGGTTTTCGTGCCTTTTTTATAGATTTTGTGATAAAAAGATATCGTTTTGCTTTAAAAAAAATTTTTACTGTTTCGCCCAAAGAGTCATGGGCAATTCTCAAAGTCTGTCATGCCATCAATCGAGGAGCTTTAAGAGAATATTATAACTTAGTCAAAGGAGGAGATACGAAACGCTAAAACGAATATATGTTAGGAGCTATTAAAAAGAAGTTTTACGATTTCTATACTCGAAAGCATAGGCTAATCCAAAAGCCAAATTTTGAGGCCATGCCAGTCCCAGAAATCTTATATAACCATTTAGAAAATGGGAGACTTTTGGCCAAAAGAGAGCAGTTATTAGGGCTCCTTCCGGAAAATGGAATCGTAGCTGAATTGGGAGTTGATCATGGGGATTTCAGTAGGAAGATTTTAGAGATAAATAAGCCATCAAAACTACACTTAGTCGATGTTTGGCAAAGTGAACGCTATCCGGAAAAGCTTTTTCATGAAGTAAGTCAAAAGTTCCAAAAAGAGATTGAGGCAAAAAAAGTGGAAATAAATCGTGGCCTATCCACAAAGGTAGTGGATCAATTTCCAGATGGATATTTTGATTGGATTTATATTGATACGGCTCATACCTATTCGATGACCAAGGCAGAGTTAGAGTCCTACCTACTAAAGATGAAGAAAGGTGGAATAATAGCGGGACATGATTTTATCATAGGTGAGATCGATGTGCCTTGGAAATACGGGGTAATAGAAGCTGTTTATGAGTTTTGCGAAAAGTATAACTGGGAGATCATTTATTTGACTATGGAAAGAGGGATTTCGCCAAGTTTTGCAATCCGCGAAATTTTAAAAAAATGAATCCATTAGTTTCCATCATCATTCCTGTTTATAACAAGGCTGCTTTTGTGGCAGAGACATTAGATTCGGCTTTGGGACAGAGCTATCCCAATATAGAACTAGTTTTGGTGAATGATGGAAGTAGGGATGGTTCTAAGACGATATTAGAAGCCTGTAGATCAAATTTCCCAAATAGAGTAATTTTAATAGATCAGCCTAATGGAGGAGTTTCCAAAGCTACTAATATAGGAATCCAAGCAAGCAATGGCGAATATATCCAGTTTTTAGATGCGGATGACATCCTATCCGAGGATAAGATTCTTAAACAAATAGAACTTCTTGAAAATCAAGATTCCAAAGTAATGGCATCCTGTGAATGGGTGAATTTCCAGGAGGATATTACAGAGTTTTCAAGGTTGCCCTATGGCGCTTTTCAGGGTTTTGAATCGGGATTAAACCTACAGCTTAGTTTCTGGAATAATCAGGAAATGATGGCTATTTCTTCTTATTTAACCCATCGAACCCTTATCGAAGAGGCAGGGCCTTGGGATGAAAGCTTGACCATCAATCAGGATGGGGAGTTTTTTATGCGTGTATTACTTCGGGCTAGCAAAGTGCTTTTTGAACCTACTGAGCGTGTTTATTACAGGCAGCCTGGAATATCCAATGTTTCCCAACAGAAGTCTGAGAAGGCTTTTGCCTCACTTTTGGATTCGTATCAAGCCTTTGAGAGGAATGTGCTTGCAGTAGAAGATTCACATCGAGTTAGAAAGGCTTTAAAAAAAGTTTATCAAAAGTTTATTTACGATTGCTTCCCAAATTATCCCCATTTGGTAGCCAAAGCTGAGGAATTGATGGAAACCTTGCAGGTTCCTGAAAAGACTTATATAGGAGGACCAAAATTTCAGCAGCTATCCCGATGGATCGGGTTTAAAAATGCTTTGCGCTTAAAGCGATGGTTTCAATTGTGAAATTGCAACGTCATTGCGAGGGGCAAGAGTAAGGTTTTCATTTAGTTTAACATTTAAAGCCCCGAAGCAATCTTTTGTTTGGAGTAGTATTGAAACAGATTGCTTTGCTTCGCTCGCAATGCCGAATTAAAGACGTCATTGCGAGACTTTACCAAGAGGGTATCTTATTCTTAAAAAATTCAAAGTCGAAGCAATCTTTTGATCAGGAGTAAGAATCTGACAGATTGCTTCGCTCCATTCTTCCGCTCGCAATGACGAATAGATTTCTTCACTTCTCTTGAAATGACTTAAAATGAAAAAAGGAGGCGCTGTATATATAATGACCAATTTCAATAATACAGTCCTTTATACAGGTGTCACTGCTGATCTTTTTCAAAGGGTTTATCAACATAAAGAAAGGCTAGATCCGAAGTCCTTTACTCACAAGTACAATATTAATAAGCTAGTCTATTTTGAGTCTTTTCATAGTATTGAAGAGGCTATTGATAGAGAAAAACAGATCAAAGGCGGAAGCAGAAAAAAGAAAGAGGATTTGATAAATTCTATGAACCCAGCATGGAAAGATCTTTGGGAGGGTGTAAAGGATTGGTGAAATTATAACGTTATTCTGAGGGCAAGAGCAAGGTTTTAATTTAGTATAGAATTTATAGCCCCGAAGCAATCTTTTGATTGGAGTAGTATTGAAACAGATTGTTCCTCTATTACTGCGGATCAAAGTGACGAGTAGATTGCTTCGCTCCATTCTTCCGCTCGCAATGACGAATTAAATTATGTTTTCCGTAATTATCCCACTATATAATAAAGCCTCTTTCATTAGCAGAGCCATAGATTCTGTTATGTATCAGACATTTCAGGAATTTGAGATTATTGTGGTCAATGATGGATCTACCGATGGCGGAGAGAAATTACCAGAAAACTACAAAACTGATAGGATTAGAGTAATCCACCAAGAAAACCAAGGAGTATCTGCTGCCAGAAATGCTGGGATAGCTCAGGCTAGATGTTCTTTTGTAGCATTTTTGGATGCAGATGATTACTGGCATAAGGATTATCTAAAAATCACTTCAGAGGCTATTAAAAAGTTTCAGGATGTTGGGGTAATAGGATCTCATTATTCTCATGAAGAGCTTCCAGAAGTAGTTGAAAACCCAGAAGTTTTACCTCTGACAAACTACTTTTCAAAGGCAATTCATAACACATTTTATTCTTCCTCCTCAACTATCATCAGAAAAGACTTTTTTGACAGCAATGAAGGATTTAAGACTTATTTGAAAATAGGAGAAGATTTAGACCTTTGGTTTAGAACAATTGCTTTTTTTGGTAAAGCGTATTTGATAAGAGAGAGACTTGTTTTCTATGATCTGAGTAGCTCTGAAAGTGGCCTTATTAAAAAGAATTTAGCTTTTTCAGTTCTTTCTGAGTTTTTGAAAGATGATTATCTAAGTGAAGAACAGAATGCCATTGAATTGGAAAGTTTTAAAAGGAAATTTATTCTGTTCAATTTGTTTGAGTACTATTCCTTGAATACAAATAAATCAATTCTTGAAAGGCTTTTAGAGAAAGTTGGCACAAATTATAGTCTAATTGGCCTGTTTTATAGGTTACCAGGAGCATTTTTGAAAAAGTATTTTTCTGTTGGTTCGCTAAGTAACTTGTTTCGAAACTATATGAAGTTTTGCTTCCGATATATCTATTCTTGAAATGAAAGTAGTTCGTGTCGTTTCAGAATTGGATTTTGGCGGAGTAGAAAAAGTTCTGGCGATTTCCTTGCCTGCACTTAAAAATCAAAATGGCTTGGAGCTTAAGCTGATCGTATTAGGAAAAGGCGGAAAAGTGGCAGAAGAATTAGTTCCTAATGGAATCGAACCGCAGATTTTAAGCTTTAATCCCAGAATCCCAAATTTCAAACTGATAAAGAAACTTCAAAACATTTTGATTGAATTTGCACCTGATGTAGTACATACACAAGGGGGAGAGGCTAATTTTCATGGTATTTGGGCAGCTAAATTGGCCAATGTTCCTTTGGTTATTGGGGAGGAAATTGGTATTCCCAATCATCATACTTATTGGAGATATGTTTTTAAGTGGGTTTATCGTAAAGCGAATAAAGTAATAGCTATTTCAGAAGCGGTCAAGGAAGCAATTGTGGAGTTGGAAGAGGTGGAAGCTTCAAAAGTAAGTGTAGTATATAATCCGGTCAATATCGGAATAGAAGGAAGAGATTTCTCCCTCCGTTCCTCCGGTCGAAATGACCAAATTACCAGTAATTCCCCCTTTGTTTTTGTGTGCACATGTCGATTAGTACCGATAAAGAATTTGGACCGATTGATAAAAGCATTTGAGGGATTAGTTAAAGAAAATCAAAATAGAGAACTTTTATTGAGGATTGTTGGAGAAGGGCCGGAAAGAAATAAGTTAGAAAGCTTAAGTCAGAAATTAGAAATGGGGGGATGTGTAGAGTTTTTAGGTTTTCAGGAGGATGTTTGGCCATTTTTAAATGAAGCGGATTCTTTTATTCTTCCATCGCTTCGAGAAGGTTCATCGGTTTCCTTGGCTGAGGCCATGAGTGCAGGACTTCCCAGTATAGTCACCAAAGTAGGAGGAGCTTCCGAAATTCTTGGCAAATCCCAGTCAGGGATTTTAATTGATCCTTTAAAAACCCTGGAACTTCAATCTGCGATGCAAAAATTATTAGACATTCCTTATGAAGAAAGAATTTCAATGGGACAAAGGGCAGAAGAAGAAGCAAAACGTTTTTCAGTTGAACATTATTTAGATTCCTTACTATCCATTTATGCTTTTTCAGATTTAAGACTTAAGCCTTCAGACTTTTGATCAGGGTCCTTCATTGTATAGAAACCATAGCCTCAGGAGGTGTAGAGCAGGTTCGTTTAACTTTGGTGAGAGGTTTAGATCGTTCAAAGTTTGAGCATAAAATTATCTGTACTTGGAAGGGAGGGGCTATAGCGGATGCATTAGAGCAAGAAGGTATTGAACTAATCCCTATTGGCGGTTTTAATCATCCATTCGAATGGCAGAAGCAAAAACAGGTTTTGGAAGTGATCCGGAAATTCAAACCTCATATTATCCATGGGGCTATTTTTGAAGGTATGAGTATGGCCGCAATAGCTGGGACATTAGGAGGAGTCCCAATTAGAATTTTGGAAGAGACTTCGGAGCCAATTGGAAGAAGCAAAAAATCTCTTTGGTTGCAGCGATTATTTCTTAGGTTATCTGATAAGATCGTGGGTATTTCTCCTTCGGTAGTCCAGTTTTTAATCGAAAAAGCAAAATTGCCTGCATCAAAAATTCTTTTGATCAATAACGGGGTTACTATACCTGCACCGAATGAGTCAAAAGAAACCCAAGAACTGAAAAATAAATTGGGGCTCAAGGAACATGATTTTGTAATTGGATCTGTTGGTCGAATCTATGATGAAGTAAAACGGTTTTCAGATATTCTTAAAGCATTGGAGATATTAAACGATCCAAAATATAAATTACTTGTAATAGGGGATGGTCCAGATTTGGAATCCTTAAAACTGTTGTCTGAGGAATTGAACCTTAGTAAGCAAGTGATTTTCTTAGGGCAACAACCTAACCCACATCCTTTCTTTGGGGTCATGGATGTATTTTGTATTGTATCTGCACATGAAGGATTTGGTTTAGTCGCAGCTGAGGCCATGATGCATAACTTACCCGTTATCGCAACAAAAGTAGGTGGTCTAAAGGATGTAGTAATAAATGAAGAGACTGGTTATTTGGTACCTTCTTATTCACCTCACCAAATAGCTGATAAAATTAAAGTTTTAGCTATTGATTCTGGATTGAGGACTAACATGGGAGAATTGGGAAGGACTAGAGCTTTGGAAAACTACTCAGCAAAGCGATATTGTAATGAAATTGAAGACTTATACTTGGAGCTATTAGCTAAAAAAGGAATTCAAGCTTAATAAGCGTTTTAAAATTTAAGGTTTAACAAATACACTCTTGCTTGATATTATAGTCATTCTTCTCCTAATCATAGTCATGGTAAATACCAATTCATCCATGGCTAAAAGGTTTGGTCTGCCTTATAAGTATGAGCTTCATCTACACTATTTGTTGGCATATCATATCTTCTTCAGCCTTTTCTTCACTTGGTATATTATTAATTATGGTGGAGATTCTCAAGGCTATTGGAAGTTTGGAATGGAGCAAGTATTAATTAGAGGGGATGAAACTTGGTTTTCCTATTTTGGAGAAGGGACCACATTTATTCTTTGGTTATGCTATATTCCGAGCCAACTCATGGGGCTTTCTTACGTGACAGGCAATATTCTTTTTGGATTTTTAGGTTTTATTGGGATACGATATATTTTTGTGATGACCGCAGATTTATTCCCTGAAAATCACGAGGTGCTGGGAATCTCATTATTTCCTGCTGTTTTTTATTTTCTAAATCTTCATTTTTGGTCTGCTGGGGTTGGTAAAGATTCGGTTTGTTTCTGGGGAATTGCATGGTTCTTTTTTGCAGTTCAAAAATATAAGACTAGATGGTGGCAAGCCGCTATCGCTTTATTTTTTGTTTATCTATCAAGACCACATATGGGTCAAGCTTTAATATCAGGTGCAGGTTTGGCTATTTTATTGGGATCAGAAGTGAAATTAGGCTATAAGATTGCTTTGAGTGGATTGGCTGCAGCAGGAGCCATTCTTTTATTGCCAAGCACCTTAGAGGCTTTGAGGATTGAAGAATTAAGCTTCGAGGCGTTGGAAACCATGTCGGGAGTAAGAAGTGCCGGCTTAAATACCAGGAATGTTGGTTCTGGAGTCGATTTGGCTTCATATTCTTGGCCCATGAAACTTTTTACATATATGTTTCGACCGCTATTTATTGATTCACATAACATAGTTACATTTTTAAGCTCTTTTGAAAATCTTTTATACCTCTGGCTCAGTTTTTTCATTTACAGAAATTGGACTCCAGAAGCGATACGGGATATGCCACTATTTATAAAGGCTGGAATGTTGACCTTTATTCCTGTGGCATGGGCATTTATGGGAGCTTTGAGCAATCTGGGGATTATCATGCGAATGAAGAATATGACCATGATCTACTTTTTATTGTTTTGTTTTTTCTTGATAGCCTATAATAAAAAGCTGAGAATCCAGAAGGTTCAAGAAAAGATGCGTTACTACCTACAGCGGGAGGAAATCAAAAGGAAGAAAAAGGAACTGGCAGGGTGAAAAAAAAGAAGAAGATTCTTTTTCTCCCTAAATACCCTCGACAGGGAGCCTCCAGTAGGTTGAGAACTTTCCAGTACCTGGATTTATGGAAGCAGCAAGGAGTAGAGGTCAGCGTATCCTCATTTTTTAATTCAAAATACCTTTCTCAGATTTACCAGAATCAAAAACCTCAGTTCATCAATGTCTTGAAATGCTATCTGAAAAGGTGTTGGGTGCTGATGTACAGTTGGAGGTATGATCTGATTTGGATAGAAAAAGAGGCCTTTCCTTTTCTACCTTCCTATGCGGAATGGCTGATTGAAAAATTAGGAAAGGGCTACATCGTCGATTATGATGATGCCGTTTTTCATAACTATGATCAGAATCCCAATTGGTTGGTCCGGACCTGGATGGGGAATAAAATTGATTGGGTGATGCGGCATTCCCGAATAGTTTTTGTGGGAAATTCTTACTTGGGCAAAAGGGCTAAATTGGCAGGTGCTTTGGATGTACAGATTTTACCTACCGTGGTAGAAACAACTGTCTATTCTGTTCATCGAAATAACAATAATTCTAAAATTAGACTGGGCTGGATTGGGTCTCCCTCCACAACCAAATATTTGAATTTTTTAACGTCAATTTTTGAAGAATTAAGTAAAACACTTGATTTTGAGTTGTTGATTATTAATTCTCCACATGTTCAGCTACCTGATTTTACTTGTGAGTATAGCTTGATTCCTTGGAAGGAGGAAGAGGAGAGTTCACAGATCTCTCAATTTGATATTGGAATGATGCCATTACCAGATAGTGACTGGGAAAAGGGGAAATGTGCTTACAAGTTAATTCAATACATGGCTTGTGGATTGCCGGTGGTGGCTTCCCCTGTAGGAATGAACAAGGATGTGGTACGACCTGGAGAAAATGGTTTCTTGGCTTCCACTGAATTGGAATGGCTGGAGGCATTGAGTCTGCTGATAAGTGATTCATCATTGAGAGTGAAGATGGGAGATGCTGGAAGAAAGTTGGTGGAGAATGAATATAGTTTGGAGAAGAACTTTGAGAAGATCAAGAGGGCTGTGGAAGGGGTTTTTCATAAAGGTAGGTAGAGAGAGATTTCTCCTCCTCGTTCCTCGTCGTCGAAATGACCGAGGAGTAATTCATGTTAATTTGTCATTTCGAACGAGCAACCGAAAAAGTAAAAGCTAGAAGTTCTGTTGTTGCGAGGAGAAATCTAAAAGTCGTTAATAAAGTCAGGGTTTTTGAATGGGTTGAATGAGAGATTTCCTGCCTTCAGCAGGCAGGCTCAGTCGCTACACTGTGTTTGGCTCCTTCGAAATGACAATTAGAAAGAATCGAATTTTGTGTCATTTCGAACGAGCAACCTAAAAAGAAAAAGCAAGAAGTTTTGGGGCTGCGAGGAGAAATCTAAAAGGTCTGTTAATAAAGTTGGAATATGGAGTGACCGATGTAAAGATTTCTCAGTCGGTTTAACTTTTTGTATTCAGAATTTAATGCTTGACCTCCTTCGAAATGACCATAGAAATCGCTTTGTGTTATTTGTCATTTCGACTGCAAGGAGAAATCTAAAGTTTTGTTTTTAAAGAAGGGTTTGTGAATGGGTTGAATGAGAGATTTCCTGCCTTCAGCAGGCAGGCTCAGTCGCTACACTGTGTTTGGCTCCTTCGAAATGACAATTAGAAAGAATCGAATTTTGTGTCATTTCGAACGAGCAACCTAAAAAGAAAAAGCAAGAAGTTTTGGGGCTGCGAGGAGAAATCTAAAAGGTCTGTTAATAAAGTTGGAATATGGAGTGACCGATGTAAAGATTTCTCAGTCGGTTTAACTTTTTGTATTCAGAATTTAATGCTTGACCTCCTTCGAAATGACCATAGAAATCGCTTTGTGTTATTTGTCATTTCGACTGCAGGGAGAAATCTAAAACACTATGTTTGTCTACATCCTTACAAATAAGAATAAGACGACCCTATATGTTGGGGTAACCAATGATTTAAGCAAAAGGTTGGCAGAACATAGGGAGGCAAGAAATACTTTTACTTCAAAATATAAGTGCTATAATTTAATTTACTTTGAGGAATTCCAGTCTCCCCTGGATGCAATAGCTAGAGAAAAAGAGATTAAAAAGTGGCGAAGGGAGAAAAAGGAACGTTTGATTTCCTCACTGAACCCTCACTGGGATTTTTGGGAGTTTTAGGTTAGAGAGATTTCTCCTCCTCGTTCCTCGTCGTCGAAATGACCAAAGTGCATTTCACGTTAATTAGTCATTTCGACCGCAGGGAGAAATCTAAAAGTCGTTGATAAAGTCTGGGATTGTGAATGGGTTGAATGAGAGATTTCTCAGTCGCTACACTGTGTTTCGCTCCTTCGAAATGACAATTAGAACGAATCGAATTTTGTGTCATTTCGAACGAGCATGCTGAAAATTTAAAGTTAGTAGTTCAGTTTTTGCAAGGAGAAATCTAAAGTTTTGCTTTTAAAGAAGGGTTTGTGAATGGAATGCATAAGAGATTTCCTGCCTTCAGCAGGCAGGCTCAGTCACTCCACGGCGTTACGCTTCTTCGAAATGACCAAAGTGCATTTCACGTTAATTAGTCATTTCGACCGCAGGGAGAAATCTAAAAAACCTTTATAAAAGGAGGAATAGTGAAAAGAGCGAAGGATAGATTTCTCAGTCGCTCCACTGTGTTTCGCTTCTTCGAAATGACCCTTAAGACTTTACTTGGTAGTTAAAGATTTTTGTTTAACCTACCTTTTCAGCTCAAAGACCATATGAATAAAACCATCATTTTCTTAGTCCTATTGGTGCTGGTAATGTTGCTGCCTTATTTCATTTTGGGGGAGGGGGTATTTATCCCTGTTTCAGATAATATGGACTCCAATCTCGCCTGGTACAAGATGTTGCAGGATCAAGGAAAGATTTTTTCTAGTTGGAATACTCCGGTAGAAGGAATGTTAATCGAGACACCCAGGTTTAGTTACCCTTCTGGCTTTAATGTGGAAATGATGTTATATGGGCTTTTTCCGCATTTGAATGCTTATATGATCAATAAAGCCTTGATCATTATCATCGCCTTTTTTTCATTTCGCTTTTGGTTGAGAGGACAGCAACTCACGGTGAAAAATGGAAGGGAGGAAATCTTATGGTGTTTGCTTTGGGCAAGTTTGGCTTACTATCCCCATAGAGGAATCTCCATCGCTGCGCTTCCCGCTTTGGTACAGGTTTTTTCCTTGCTATTAGGTAAGAAAGATCACGTAGGGCACTGGTTATTTCTGATAGGATATGCTTGCTATTCTATGTTGTTCCTAGCCTCTTTTTATTTCTTAACAGGGATTTTGGGTTGGATCATAGTTTCCTCCTTAAAGAATCAAGTAATACCTACAAGAACAATCTTAGCCTTTATACTGCTTATGGTTGTTTATTCTATTCAAGAAATAAATTGGATACTTGGGTATTTTTTGAATGATCAATTTGAAAGTCATCGCGCTGATTTTACCTATGATTTTGGAATCTGGATTAATCAAAGTCCTATTGATTTTTTCTGGTCGGGAGATCAAAACGGAGTTCATTTTACACCGATATATCCCATTATTTTCTTTGGCTTAGTAATGATGGCTTGGTACCAGAAGAAATGGTCTTCCAAATCCTTTTTATTTCTTAATCTTCTTTTTGGGGTCTCATTTATATTAGCAATTCTCAGCAGAGTTGGGAATTTGGAGTTTTGGGGTAAGGTAACCCCCAAACTGAATTCTATTAATTTGTACAGATTTGAATATTGGATTCCTTTTTTTTTGTTTGCAGGTTTAGTTTATGCTTGGAAGACTTTTTCATTTAGAGGGATTTCCTGGATTCTTTCCATACTCATTTTCATTAATTTGTTTGTCTATCAATATGAATGGCGTTATTGGATCAATTCAATGATCCCCATAATGGATCAACAAGTACCTAGTTACCAATCTTATAATGCCACCAATCAAATGGAGGAAATAAAGGAATATCTAGGAGAGGAGTTGCCTAATTCCCATTTTGTGAATTTCAATATTCCCCCAGCAGTTGCAGCTTTTAATGGATTGATTACGGCGGATGGATATGTACAACTTTATTCAAAATCCCATAAAGAACAAGTATATCAACTAATCAAAGAAGAGCTGGGAAAGGATGATTCTTTAGAGCAGCACTTTTTAGAATGGGGAAACAAGTGTTATTTTCAAAATGCCCAATATCCTGATGATTACTTCATGTATCAATGGAGGAAAGAGGCACCTCTCATGGAACCCAGCTATGATTATGAGAGCATGAAAAATGAGTTAGGAATAAATTATGTGCTTTCCGCCTTACCTGTCATTTCCGAGCAGTTGCAGTTGGTGAAGGTCTTTGAAGATGAACACTCGGCATGGTCCATTCATCTCTATCAATTGAAATAAATGACATCTAACTTGAGTAGATTCTTAGTGTTTTCAGATGTACTATCTTCCTCCATTTATAGGTTTGATCAATATTCCTATCTGTTCAGATGGGCAAACCGTGAATTAACAAGTGGACTAAATTGAAGAAATTATTATTCATCACTTGGGATTCTGATTCCACTAATTACCTGGAGAATTTATTTTTCCCCATTCTTTCGGGATTACATAAAATGGGGGAGATTGAACCTTTTGTTTTTCAGTTTTCTTGGGCAAATAAAAAGGAGGTGGAACGAATCAATTCCATCGCTTTAAAATTGGGGATTCCATATTTCCATGCGGCAATACCAAAAAAATTACCTGGAACGATAGGAGCCCTTGGAGCTATTTCTAAGAATAGAAAAAAGGTATTGGAGCTTGTAAAAACTGAAGGGATTCAGGTCGTGATGCCTAGAAGTACCATGCCTGCCTTGTTAGTACTCTCCATCTTTAAAAAGTTGAAAAATATTGGGATTGAACTTGTTTTTGATGCGGATGGGCTACCCATTCAAGAACGGTTTGATCAAGGATATTTAACAAAGAATTCCATTCAATACCAGATTCTCACTAAAATTGAACGTTTGATTTTACAAAAGGCTGATAAGGTACTTTGTAGGTCCCAGAAAGCAATAGATTGGCACCTTTCAAAATCCCCTCAATTGAATAAGGAGGAGTTCTTTGTAGTTGGAAATGGCCGGGATCCCAACTTGTTTTATTTTGATAAAGAAACAAGGAGAAGAGTCAGAAATGAATTAGGATTGCAAGATGAAATTTTATTGGTGCATTCAGGAAGCCTAGGTCCTGGATATGCCTTGGAAAAGGTTTTTCAACTTTTATCGTACTTAAAGTCCAACGAAGTTGCTTTTAGAATGCTTTTTTTGACTAGAAATGATTCCATTTTGTCAGAGCTTACTCCAACTTCTTTGAATGATTGCATACTTTCTCTACAAGTGCCTTTTAAGGACATTCCTACTTATTTGAATGCTGCTGATTTTGGAATTAGCGTACGGGCCCCTCACCCCAGCATCCAAGGGATTTTGCCCATTAAGTTTGGAGAATATCTCATGTGTGGATTACCTGTCATTGTATCGCAGGGGATAGGTGATTTAGATGAACTAGTACAGGGAAGCCAGTCTTGCTATTTTTTGGACCACCAACAGTTGGATTGGCAGCATCTATTGGGCTGGATGAGGGAAGCCCAAGTTTTGGACCGAAAAAGTATTAGCCAACAAGGTGAAGAATTGTTTTCATTGGAAAATACACTATTGGATTACAGGAAAGCATTGATATGATCTTCACCTTCCAAGATGTACTTGTATTAATCTTCGTTCATCTATTGCTGGGTTTCTTTTTTAAATATCACTACCTGAAACCTAATTATTCGATCCTTGAAAGAGGCTTGGTTTTATTCTTGTGGTTCATCCATCTAAGTTTTGCCTATTTCTTTGTCAGGTATATCCAACAGAATGGAGGTGATTCCATTGGGTTATGGGATTTGACGGCAGACACTTCTCAATATGCTCGAAGTTGGATGGGATACTTTGGAGTCAATACATTTTTTATTCAATGGTTGAACTATATACCATCCAAGCTGCTTGGTTTGAGTTATATTTCAGGTACGGTCATTTATGCCTTTTTATCTTTTTGGGGTATGATTGGACTATTTGAGAGTGTAAACTTTCTGATTGAAGAATTTGAGCAGAAATTAAGATTCCCTCAACTTTTGTATTTGCCTCTTTTTTTACCCGGATTACATTTTTGGACAGCTGGGGTATCGAAGGAGACCTTGCTCTTTTTGGGGGGTTCGGCAATGTTTTACGCTTTTTCTACCCAGAAACAGATCTTCAGCATTGGAATATTGGGTTGGTGCCTTTGTTTGCTGGTTCGACCTATTTTAGGAGTGTTGTTTTTGCCCATACTAGTTGTTTTCGTGGCTAATGGGCTAAAAAAAAGGTGGGAATTACTCAGTTTGGTAATTGTGATCTGTGGAGGCTTACTATATTTTTCTATCAGTCAATTTTTACCTTACCTACATTTAGAAAATTATTCCTGGGAAGATTTATCTGATTTCTCCAATAGGCAACTGAGTTTTTTGACTGACTTTAGTGCCAATACCACCTTATCCATGGAGACTTGGCCTTGGTATAGGAAGCTGGCTGCTGTTGCTTTTCTGCCATTCCCATGGGAAAGTTGGGATTTTTATTCGTTGATTTTTTCCTTAGAGAATTTTTGGCTGTTGTCCATTGGAGTTTTAGGCTTGGCAATGGGATATCGACATTTAGTTCAAATTCCAAAAACCATGATCTACTTTTTTATGATAGGGATTGTCATGTTTATAGTATTTACCTTTACATTGAATAACCTTGGATTGTTCTATAGAATGAAATCTATCTGGCTTCCATTTTTGCATATTACTTTCCTATGGTTAATTTGTTATTCTGATCACCCTTCCAAACGCTTTCAATAGGTTAAATTGTCTGATTCCAGCTTAATTATTTCTTTAGATTTTGAACTTCATTGGGGTAGGTTTGACAAGTATCCTATTGAAGAATACCAACGCTATTATCAAAATACCTTACGATCTATACCTAAGATTTTATCTCTTTTTGAGAGATATCAAATTAATGCGACCTGGGCTACGGTTGGAATGTTGATGGCAGAAAGTTGGGAAGAGTGGGAAACTTACTCTCCTCTCATCAAACCCAATTTTCTTCAGGAAAAATATTCTGCCTATTTATGGGGGAAACAAAAATATTCCCTTGACTTTGAGGGTTTATTTGCTTCTGGAATTGTCCATGAAATTATTCAATGCTCAGGCCAGGAGTTGGCTTCTCATACCTTTTCCCATTATTATACCGGTGAAGAAGGGGGAAGTCTGGAAGCTTTCCGATCCGATTTAATGGCATCCAAAAAAATAGCGAAGGATAAGTTTGGGGTAGATTTGGAGAGCTTGGTTTTTCCAAGAAACCAATACAACGATGGAGTATTGGAAATTGCAGCAGCATGTGATTTTAAAACCGCAAGAATTAATCCTTCCGATTGGTTTTGGAAGGAAACGAACCATGAAAATTTGCTGAAAAAAGTTTTTAGAACAGGAGATACACTGATTCCAATGGGAAAACCAGTATATTTTAATCTAGATAAATGTATTCAGTTCCCCTTAATTCAGATTCCAGCAAGCCGATTGTTGAGGCCCTATAAGACAGGCTCTATATTTAATAAACGAAGAATTGAGCGAATAAAATCTGAACTGAAAAGAGCATGTGATTTACACCAATCTTATCATCTTTGGTGGCATCCTCATAATTTCGGTTTTTGTCCTGAAGAAAATACTCGGGTATTGGAAGAGTTACTCCAATATATTGATAGTTTGATTCAACAAGGGGATTTGAGAAGCCTGTCCATGAGAGGAGTTTATAAAAAAATGAATTCCAATATTGGATCAGAAGGATAAAAACTCTGAATGAAAATACTAAATTAACTAAATGAAAAATACTTTAGCTGTCCTGCTGATTTGTATTCTAATAAGTTCTTGTATTAGTAATAAACGTATTACTTACTTACAGAATTTACCAGGTAACCCAGAGATTGGTTTAGATGAATTTATTCCTTATGCCTCTGTGGAATACAAGTATGTGCTTCAACCCTTTGATGTGGTCGATATTGACTTTGCTTCTTCAGATGAAGAATTAACCAAAGCGTTCGAGTTTCAAGGGTCTAGGAACATGCGTGCTGGTGGTGGCGTTGGCGGAAGTGGAGTTAATGATATATTTTATTTTACAGGCTATTCAATTGACCAGGAAGGATTTGTAGAAATCCCGCAACTTGGCAAAATTAAAGTGGCAGGGCTGACGGAGGAAGAGGCTCAGAATCAAGTGCAGGAAGCAATTAATAAATATTTTAAAGAAGAAGTATTTGTTAAATTGAGGATAGGAGGGATTCGTTTTACTGCCTTGGGTGAGTTTAGTAGATCAGGGACCCAGGTTATCCTGAAAAATAGGGCTACTATTTTTGATGCTTTGGCTGTGGCTGGAGAATCAAATATTTTGGCCAAAAAGAACAAATTGTTCATCATTCGGCAATATGACGGAGGTACGAAGATCCATCAAATAAATCTAAATGACAGGCAATTGTTAGCCTCCCCTTATTACTTTATTCAGCCAAATGATATATTGTATTTGGAGCCAATGAACATCAGACAATTCGGGAATGCTGATAATTTAACAGCTTCATTAGGTTTGATTATTTCGGTAACTTCATCTATTATATTGATCGTGGCCTTGTTGACCAGTAATTTATGATTGACGGAAAAGTAGACATATCTAAGTTTCAAGAGGAGGTCAAACCCATTGATATTAAATATTACCTGATCAAATATTCCAGGTATTGGCCGCTCTATGTGACGAGTATTTTTTTAGGGTTGATCATTGCATTTTTGTTTCACAGGTATTCTGTAGAAGAGTATGAAGTACAGGGGAGTATCCTGATCAAACAAAATTCCAGTCCTGAAATGAGGATTTTGGATAGATCCAATATTTTTTCCGGAGCTTATAATTTGGAAAATGATATTTTGATGCTCACCTCTAAGAATTTGGCGGCCGATGCGATTAGTAAATTACACCTGAATGTTACCTACTATGCATCCACAAACATCAAGGAAGTAGAATTATATGATCAGTCTCCTATTTATGTAGAAGTTGATCAGGCGTTTCCTCAAATGGAATTGGGAGAGATTACCTTTACCATGGTTTCTGATGAGGAGTTTGTATTGACTAGAGAAGAGTCTGGTTTTTTTGATTTTTTAGATGCCAAAGCTGCCGGCCCTATGGATGAGGCTATTTTGAATAGGACCTTTAGGTTCGAAGAAGATATTATATCAGATAAAAGCCATTTTAAGATCCATAAAAAGAAAAGGTTAGAGGCAGGGGATAAATTGTCATTTGTGGTACATAATTCCGTGAATGTGATTGAGGATTATGCAAGAGCAATCTCCGTCCAACCTATCAATTCATATGGTACTGTACTTCAGGTAACCATGGTAACCAAAGTGGTGGAAAAGGGACGAGATTATGTCAATGCCCTGATGGACTCCTATATTGATTATAACCTGAAGGAGAAAAATTTAATGACCGAGAATACCCTCAAGTTTTTGGATGAGCAATTGTTTATTGTGGAGGATTCTCTTAAAGCAGTGGAGAGAAAGATTCTCAACTTTAAAGTGGAGAATAAATTAATGGATGTGAACTCTGAGTTTGGGGGAGTTTTGGGGAATATGCAAAGCTTAGAAGATCAGGTTCAAAACATTGATTTTCAGTTACAGTACTATCAATCGCTACAGCAATACTTAATAGAAAAAGGAAAGGATTATTCAGATATTTTAGCTCCTTCCTTAGTTGGGATTGATGACGGAGTTTTGAATGGTTTGGTGAGTTCTCTGATTAGTGTTTCCTTGGATAGGAGAAAACTTTTGGCTTTGGTAAATGAAAACCACCCATCAGTAACTGAATTGGATGAGCAGATTACCAAACTCCGGGAAAATATTTTTGAAAATATTGATAATCTGGTGGCCAATACTGTCAAGAGGAAGGAGCAGGCATTGGCCATGTTAGAAGATGAAGATGTGGAATTTTCAAAACTTCCTCAGGCAGAGTCTCAATTTATGGGATTAAATCGAGAGTTTAAACTGAGAGAAAATTTATACAATTACCTACTCGAAAAAAGAGCAGAAGCAGGGATAGCTCGGGCATCGAATATTTCAGATAACTCCGTATTGGATTATGCAAGAAGGGGTAACTTGATTTTCCCTAAAAAGCCCCAAAATTATGGTTTGGCTTTTGGCTTGGGACTTTTCATTCCTTTGGCTATATTATTAGGTTACCATTATCTGAACAATAAGATTGTAGATCAGGTACAATTGAAAAATGTATTAAGGATTCCGCTTCTGGGTACGATAGGATACAGTACCAAGGATACGAACTTATTGGTTCAAGATCATCCCAAATCCATGGTATCGGAGTCATTTCGCTCCTTACGATCTGCCTTGTTTTATATTGCCAGTGAAAAGAAGTGTAAAAAGATATTGGTGACATCTTCGGTTTCAGGAGAAGGTAAAACCTTCGTCAGTATCAATCTCGCTTCAGCAATAGCTTTAAGTGGTAAAAAGACCTTGCTATTAGGACTTGATTTAAGAAGACCCAAGATTTCTGAATATTTAGGGGTTTATAATCAGACAGGACTTTCCAATTATTTAGTAGATAAAGCAAGTAAAGAGGAGATCATCGTAAAAACTGCATTTGAGGATCTATATGTAGTTCCTTCAGGCCCTGTTCCACCTAATCCTGCAGAATTATTGTTGAAAGATAAAATGACAGATTTACTGAATTCTTTCGATGGGGAATTTGATGTAGTGGTGATGGATACTCCCCCTATTGGTTTGGTGTCTGAAACCATGGATTTGATGCGCTTTTCTGATGTGAATTTATACATCGTTAGACAGGATTATACCCACAAAAGGTACCTATTAATGATTAATGATCTATATGCCAATGATCAGGTAGATAATATTTATGCAGTTTTTAATGGTTTGAAAGCTGGGGTAGACGTCTATGATTTTGGAGGCTATAATTACGGGTATGGGTATAATTATTCGTATATGAAGAAAAATGAATATTCTGGGTCTTATTATGATCAAGAGGATAAAAAACCGCAATCAGATTGGTTAAACAAATTGCTGTCTAAGTTTAGAGTTTAAAAAAATAATTCATTGAAAATAGTAGCGCTTATACCAGCTAGGTATGCTTCTACCAGGTTGCCTGCCAAATTAATACAAGACTTGGGAGGCAAGTCAGTCATTCAAAGAACTTACTTGAGTACTTTAGCCACTCAAATTTTTGATGAGGTTTGGGTGGTCACAGATCATGAAATCATACAAAAGCAAATTGAGGAGCTTAATGGTCATGTTTTTTATAGTAAAACCAATCATGAAAGCGGGTCTGATAGAATAGCTGAAGCTTTGGAGAAAATTGAAGCTGAAATTGTGGTCAATGTGCAAGGAGATGAACCATTTCAAGATTCTAAATCTCTTTCCGATTTAGTTGATGTATTTGAAGATTCTTCCATTCAGGTAGCTACCTTAATGACTCATATTTCAGAAGACGAAGCCCATAATCCTAATTTCGTAAAAGTGGTTACTGATGACAAAGGGGATGCTTTATATTTTTCGCGCTCTCCTATTCCATACAACCGAGATAAATTAAAGGATTTAGATTATTGGAAGCACATCGGGATCTACGCCTACCGTCGAGAAATTTTATTAGATTTTACCAAGATGGGGAAAGGTAAGCTGGAAGGTATTGAAATGTTGGAGCAATTGAGGATGTTGGAAAATGGAATCAAAATCAGGATGGTGAAAACTAACCATCAACCAATCGCCATTGATACTGCAGAAGATTTGGCAAGAGCTAGAAGTTTATTGGATTTGAACCACTAATAAATTCTTGTTAAGCTTCTAATCTCTCAGGGAAATTTGATTTCAAAGCCATTTTTAGGAAACTAGTTCAATGCAAAGAGTTGGTTACTAAATAAAAATTATTGGTTAGAAAGTTGCAATAAACCCCTAAATACTTAGCGTATCGAAATTAGACCTTTGAGGAAACAGCACCCTCGAAGGTCTTTTTTATTTTTAGCGGTTACTCCAGTAAGGGAGAAAAGCGAAAAGCTTGGTTTAAGGAAGGCTTCCCATTTTTAAGGTTCCTCGATTCGTGTTTCTCCAATTTCAAGAGTTTAATCTATGTTTACCTAAAGCTTAACATTCAATCTTAGTGGCTAGATGACTACCTACTAAAAAGTATAAACCCACCATGCAGGAAGAAAACTAGTTTGTTACTTGCGGTATGTGGCATGATGCTATTGCTGGTAACCCGAATAGAGAGGACGGTATCTCCATGGATGAAGTGGAGCGGATTGAACGCGCACTTTTTGCGGACGATATGGAAGGGAGGAGAATTTTTACTCAGGCCTGTAAAAAAGCAGCAAAATTTATCGCTGATGAATTTGAAATAAATGACCTGCCAAAAAATTAAAATTAATCTTCTTTAGGGTCAACAATGGTTACGAAAGGAGGGAGATTGGCACTGGGAGGTTCTGCAATGTTGACCGTGAGTTACCCAGGCGAGCCTTCTGCACCTTCGGTGTGAAAGGCTATGGCATATAGGGTATAACTGTATATTTGAAGGTGTCCAGGTGATTTTATAGGGAGATATGTTTACAGTTCCTACAAGTTTATTTCCTTCGTAAATCTCTGCTCGATCTACAGTACCATCAGCATCTTGAGGAAAAGTACTGATTAAAACATCTTGTCCTAAATCGATGGATTAATTATTGGAAGTGGTAAGAGTTTCTACAGAGGGAGTGGTTTTGAATGGTTTTTCTAATATAGTATTGGGAACTATTTCAGATTGGGAAGTCCTATCCAGAATGTCATATTCAACTGCTTTTAAATTTTATTGTCCAGATGCAAGGTCAGGCCAAGTATAATGAAAGGGATGTGCTGATAAATCCTAGATAAATGAATGTCTTCTTGATAGAAAAATGACTTACTCAGAGCTTCTTTTGGGGCTGTTATTTGAGTTTTGATGATGAATTTTTCACTATTATAGACTTGGGTGTTTGAAGAGGGGTCGGTGGTGCAAATTTCTAAAGGTGATTTTATAAGGTCAGGTTAATCTATCTCCGATTTAACTAAAAGCACTGACTCATAAGCAGGTATAGTTACTTTTTGAAAGAAGGTTTCATTTTTAGCATTTCTATAAATTCCAGAAAGAGGAAAAGTTACTGCTTCATCAGAGTTATTGTAATTGAAATACACGTATTCTAAAATGTTCAATTCATTCGTAGTGACTTTCGAAATTTCAATGTTATCAAAAATCACTGGATCAGAGGGATCTTGGATTTTTATGACAATACTTTCGTTGGCAGCTGCTACTTCTGCACTAAAACCTATTTGAATTTTTTCTGATTCTGTGGTAGTAGCTAAAAACCTGAGGCTTCCTACCTGATCTTGGTCAAATGTCTTTTCCAAAAATAAAATGACCTCTTTATTGTCCTTGGTACTTTTAGAATCAAATTCCATCAAAATTTGATCTCCGACTTTGACAGGCCCAATCTGCAAATAAGAGAGCACATGACCACCAGGATTAGGTTGTAAGGACAAAGAACCACCCTCTATTCCATTAGAGATCCATTGGTCAGTTCCCCCATAGGTACCCGCTACGATATCAATATTCGAATCAAAGGTGCTGGATTTGATGAGGGATTGAGTAAGGATTTCATACCTGTCCAAGTTGAATTTTGGCTGTTTTGAGTTTAAATCGTATCCAAATGTGTTTCTCCAGTTTTTTAAATTTCTTGTTTGTCCAATTTGTCCATCGGAGGGTTCCTTGGAATAGAAAATGAAATTTTTGTGATAAGGGTCTAAAAAATAATTGCTATCAATTTGACCAAATTGGGCGATGTCAGAATCTATGGAATTGAAACTCATAACGATTTCATGGTCATAGATTCTGGAAAGCTGGTTCTCTCTGACCACAATATTTCTGATAGGTGTACCGATTGGGTCATGGGATGCAAGAATTTGGGTAGGAATCTTGTAAAACAGATTATCTATGACCTCGATATGATTAGTATTATGAAGAAAAAGTCCATTGCCATTAATATTGCTTATTGTATTTTTTGATATGGTAATTCCAGCAGCCATATCATCAGCGTAAATGCCGTTTGCTAGAAATACGTTCTCTTCGTTTCCATCAATATTTCCTAAGCCATTCAGAATAATATTTCCGATGATTTCCCTTCCTTTATTGTTTCGGTTTTTCTGTCCATCTGCATTCGTATAAATCCCACCTCCATCTTGCTTAAAAACACAGAACGTATCAATAAAATTGTTTTTAACAATGGTGTAGTCGCCTCCAAAATGGATACCATTATAACCGGTATTGATGATCTGGTTTTTTTCTATTAAAGAATGGTCTGAGTCTGAAGCAATGTAAAGGGCAATGCCGGTTAAGTCACTGCTTTTCCCCATGCCTTGGTAAGGCATCGAGTTTTCAAAAAGGTTATTAGTTACTTTTACGCTTGGGCTACCATGATAAACAAATAGTCCTCCATTCAAATTGTTTTTTATTGTATTATCTGAAATTGTCAGGTTTGGGACTACTTCTACATAAATTGCATGATCTCCAGCAGATTCCAAAATACTTTTTTGGATGGTGAAATTACCTGAGTATTTCAAAGAAAAAATGCTTTTGTTGCTTCCTTTGAAGTGAAGTTTCGAAAAAGTAATGTTTTGGACAAATCTGTTATTGGTAACCAAATTGTCTTTATTTGCCACTTTGATTGTAATAGTAGAAGGTTTTTTGGAGCCCAGGAATACGGTGATCGTCTTCAAAGTGGGGTTATAAGCCCATTCCCCAAATGAATCCAAGGTGCCTACATGATTTTGGATAAAGTAACCATATCCTGATTTTACATGGTAAGCGGTATTAATGGATTCAAAATTGATGCGGTTTCCAGAGGAAGAGGAAATTGGATGTCTATCAATAATCCAGTTGTTTTTTCTGAGTACCACTTCAGCCCCGGTTAAATCCCCAAAGCTCCCTTCTCCTGTAATGGAGTTTGTTCCGAGTACATTTTTAATTTCAAAATAAGGTGATTCGCTAAAGGAATTAGGAGTTCTTCCTATTTCTTGAGGCATATTATCAATTTCTAAAATTTGAATGACTGAACTCTCTAGATTTGGAAGGGAAGCCTCGTACAACCCACCACCTATAGATCTCCATTCGGTAATTGATTCCAGTGAAGTAATTTGTGGGGCAGGGCCTAAGCCATAAGAAGTATAAACAATCGGTTTCCCTACCTCCCCACCTCTAACGACATTGATCGTCCCGTAAAAAACCTCACCAGCAGCAAATAGGACTCTGTCTCCACCTTTCAAAGCAGAGGATATAGCATTGAGCTTATCAATCGTCTTCCAGGGGGTTTCAGGGTTTTGAGCCTCTGAGATACTTCTATTATCATCACCTTTGATCGAGGAGAAATAATAGTCCGTCGCAAATGAAATACTGGGAATATTAGCTATAAAAAAAATAATCCAATACTTTATCAGTTTGTTGAGATATACATTTTTAGGAGGTGTTGAAAATACTTTTGTTAAAATGTTGAAAAATCTCATACTAGAAAAGGTTCGATGAAAATTAATTGAATTCAATTTTCTAAAATCATGAATAAAAATAATTATAGTTAACTAAAATTATTGCTGTTTAAAAAGAATTAATTTTAATATAAAAAAACTTCTTAATTCAAAATAGAAAATAGTTAATTTTCAATCCATAATTGTTTTATTCTATCACAATCCCTTAAATGATGAGTAATATTTAAAAGTTAGTTTTTAGATTGACTTTTGAGTCATTGAATTTTTTTTGGAATCATATTGTATTAAAATAAAAGTAGTTCAATTTTCTTTTTTTTAATAAAGTAGTTAATTCTATTTGTGTTTAATCCTGATTAATTCGGCATGTATTGAATATTTCTGTGCGGGTGATATTTTGGATTTAACGATTTTTATAACCACTGTATTTTGATAAGATTTTGTTGTTTAGGTTACTCTGTTTCTTATGAGGTTGAAAACGAATAATTCTTGAAGTGGTTTTAAAAATAATAGGGGGTAAGCTTTGATGGGTTAGGATTCTATTGGAGGAAATGGGGAGTTGGAAACTCATGCAATTCAATGATATTCCCAATGACTTTTTGATAGCTGTCTGGAAAATTTAGATTGGGAAAAAGATGGATTCTTTTGGTAAGAATAGGTCTTGTTTTACATATCTCAGCCCATAGAAAAATCAGCATTATGGAATCGGGATTTCCTAAAAAATAGTTTGACTATAAAATCAGGGATTTTATCTGAGGATTACATCTAAAATTGATAGATCCAAAATTTTTTAAATCACTGGATATCAGATTATTAAATATTAAATACCTAGTTTATTTAAATCATATTTTTCAGAAGAAGGTCAAAAGAGCGAACCAGAGAAAAGATTTTTAAAAAATTCTATGATTTCCATCAGTTAATTTGTGTTCAATTGAATTATATCATTATTCCAATTGTAAAAATTGCATTTTATTGATGAGTAATGAATTCTATTATTAATCATTTAAATTTCATTTGATGGTTTAAAAGTGAAGTTTGAATCTAAAAAAATGTAGAATATAATAGGAATCTAATGATTTATTTGTTTAAATTTACTGTTACGCGAATTAGTTCGAATTTAAAAATATTAATTTTTCAATTATTTATTGAACTAAAATTTTTATACAAACTCTAAAATGTTTTTTTATGAGCAAATCTGAATTAATGGTTTCCGAGGCCCTGGAAATAATCTATTACGTTTTGCAAAAAAAACGAGATCAATTCCTGACTTTTTCTGAAATTATTTCTTCTGCAAAGAAGGAAATTTTAGGATTTGAAATGTGTTATAGTTCTACTTATAATGGGATCTTACAGCAGCGTTTGAATAAGATGGGGGGAGTATACCGGTTGTTTAATTTTGACTCCTGGACTTGGATGTTCACTAATCGCCCAATCCCTCAAAATTGGGTTTGGCCAGACGAATTGGTTGAAGAGATATTGGAGTGGACTAAATCGGAAGATGCGAAGAACTTAGATTTATCTAATTTACCTAGACCTTATATTATTCATACTGTTCAATTAGTAATGGAAGATAAAATGCCGGTCTTAAAGTTTTGTTTCCCTTTATCTATAACTATTGAACATGGAGGTGTTGTTTCTTGGTATTGGGAGATAGTCTTAAATGATAACCCTAGATTGAAAGCAATATTTTAACATCTATATTTATTTAATGAACCGTTAAGTTCAATTGATTGGTGTAGTCCTTCTCTAGGAAAAGAGAAGGACTTTTCTTTTCCTAGATTATTGCTTGATAATTTTAAATAAATTCTGATTTCAATCTGGCTTTTCCACCTGCTCAATTTATTAATTTTTTACTTGGACTAAGTATGAAGAATTTGTTCATTTCTAAATTGAGTTTTTCGATTTTTATTGTATTTTGCTAATATTTTGAATTTCTAAAATTTGATATTGTTAGGTTGTATGACTCTATTTTGTCTGGAAATTAATTTTTTATGTAAAAAAAATAATTTTTTTTCTAATTTTTAATTCATTGTATATCGCCTAAATATTCCTATAAAAAAACATTTAAAATTGTATTTAAATTATAAATAAATATTTTTGATTCATTATATCTAGTTTAATGTCATTTTATTTTTATATGATCTTTCGTTTCATACTAAAATTTGGTATTATCTACTAAATAAATATTTAATTTTATGTCTGTTGTATTTTATCGGGAAACTCACTCTATAGAATAGTATTTTGTGAATATTTTTAAAATTTTATTTGGGATATAACTGTATTTTAATGACAAAAAAACGTATTTCAAATAAATAAAAGAGCTTTTCACCATTTTTTCTTTTAAAATCTATTTCCTAATATTGACTCAACAGATGATTGTTACATAATTATTCTTGTCATTTTTCTAATAATACAGTAGCAGTAAATAATATTGTTATTTAACCTTTTAAACCTATTGTTTTATGAGTCCTTTAAAAGTAACTCATGTCATTTTATCTGGTGGAACAGGTAGTAGATTATGGCCGCTTTCCAGAAAGTCCTGTCCAAAACAATATTTGGAGATTTTTGATGGAAAATCATTGTTTGAATTGTGTTTGGAGCGTAACCGCTTTCTCAAGGGAAAAGGGATTGTAGTAGGTAGTTTGGGAAATTTTGAATTATCCAGAAAGACCTTTTCCAAGATGGGTATTAACCCATACAAGGAAATTGTAGAGGCTTTGCCTAAAAATACTGCTCCTGCCATTGCATTTGCGGCTTTGTCAAGTCATCCTGACGATATTTTATTAATAACCCCATCAGATCATTTGGTGCAAGATCAAGCCTCTTATGAACGGGCAGTCGAAAATGCGGTGAGACTCGCTAGCATAGATCTCCTTGTGACTTTTGGTATTACGCCAACTCGTCCTGAGACCGGATATGGTTACATTCAGGTTGAGGATGGGATAGTTAAAAGATTTAAAGAAAAGCCAAGTATTGAGTCTGCAAGGACTTATTTGGAAATGGGTGATCATTTTTGGAATAGCGGAATGTTCTGTTTTAAGGCTGGACTCTTTTTGAGAGAACTTGAATTTTTTCAGCCAGATCTTTTCCATCAAATAAAAATAGCTTTTGAAAACTCCAAAGATGGATTTATTCAAAAATTAGATAATGAATTAATTGATTCATTGAGTGTGGATTATGCTGTGATGGAGCATTCCAAAAAGTTGGTGATGGTAGAAGGAGACTTTAAATGGTCTGACCTAGGTTCATTTGAAGCACTTAGTGATTATTTGAGTGAAACCCATCAAATCGAGGAAGATGAATATGGAAATGTCTGTATAGGCAAGTCCCGGCATGCCAGTTTTCTAGGTGTTTCTAATATGATTTTTGTGGAGACACCAGATGCATTTTTGATTTTGAATAGGTCTGACTGCCAAAAAGTGAAAAACCTATTTGAACAATTTGAAACTGAAAATCCAAGCTTAGTTAACTGATCATACAATGGATATTTTTAAGAAGAAAATATATGTAGCAGGGCATACAGGAATGGTTGGTTCTGCTATATGGAGACTTTTAAAAGCCAGAGGGGCAATGAACCTTATTGGAAAGAAGAGTTCGGAGCTTGATTTGAGAGATCAATATGAGGTACGTGAGTTTTTTGCTGATCAACAGCCTGAAATAGTCATCAATGCAGCAGCCAAAGTAGGAGGGATCCTGGCAAATGATTCCTATCCCTATGAGTTTTTGATGGATAATTTAATGATTCAAAATAATATCATTGACAGCTCTTTAAAATCTGGGGTTGAAAGATTTCTATTTCTTGGCAGCTCTTGTGTATATCCAAAAAGAGCAATCCAACCCATTAAAGAAGAGTATCTATTGACTGGTCCTTTGGAACCAACAAATGAATCTTATGCGATCGCAAAAATAGCCGGAATCAAAGCTTGCGAAGCTATTTACTCCAAAATGGGTAAGGGATATAGTTCTATCATGCCTTCCAATCTTTATGGACCCTATGATAATTTTGATCTTAACAGCTCGCATGTTTTGCCTGCGATGATCAGGAAATTTCACGATTCAAAGATCAATGGAAATCAACCAGTCATGCTTTGGGGGACCGGTAGTCCTTTACGTGAATTTTTGCATGTAGAGGATTTGGCTGATGCGGTTATGTTTTTATTGTCAAGGGATGTGAAGTATCCAATGATCAATGTGGGTACAGGGTACGATATAGAAATAAAGAAATTGGCATTGATGGTCCAAAGTGTGGTGGGGCATGAAGGTGATATCCTCTGGGATGAAAGTAAGCCGGATGGCACGCCCAGGAAAGTGATGGATGTCAGTAGAATAAACTCCATGGGATGGGAGCCAAGACTGAATTTACTGGAGGGCATTTCGCAGACCTATAATTGGTTTCAAAAAAATCAAAAGAGTTTAAAAATGCATTCCATTGCATTTTAAAAGTTCACTGTTTAATAATCCTATCAATTTTTAAAAATACTATTTATGAAAGTCGCTTTAATAACTGGAGTAACAGGTCAAGACGGAGCTTATTTGGCTGAGTTTTTACTGAACAAAGGATATGTGGTACATGGGATTAAAAGAAGGTCCTCTTCATTTAATACTCAAAGAATTGACCATTTATACCAAGATCCACATCAGGCGGATGCAAGATTTTTTATGCACTATGGGGATCTCACTGATTCCATGAACTTGACTAAAATCATCAAGGAAACTAATCCGGATGAGATTTATAATCTAGGAGCTATGAGTCATGTTAAAGTAAGTTTTGACTCACCGGAATATACTGCAAATGCTGACGGTCTGGGAGTTCTTAGAATTTTAGAGGCGGTCAGATTATTAGGAATGGAGAGTAAGACCAGGGTATATCAGGCCAGTACTTCTGAACTCTATGGTTTGGTCCAAGAAATTCCACAGACAGAAAGAACTCCTTTTTATCCAAGGTCTCCCTATGCAGTGGCCAAGTTATATGGATTCTGGATCGTGAAGAATTATAGAGAGGCCTATGACATGTTTGCGTGTAATGGGATTCTTTTTAATCACGAATCTCCATTGAGAGGAGAAACATTCGTGACCAGGAAGATCACCAGAGCAGTTTCGAGGATAGGAATGGGGATGGAGAAAGTACTCTATCTGGGCAACCTGGATGCCAAAAGAGATTGGGGACATGCCAAAGATTATGTAGAAGCAATGTGGCTAATGTTACAGGCAGATAAGCCGGAGGATTATGTCGTAGCTACCGGAGTTACCACCAGTGTTCGTCAGTTTTTGAGTATGGCATTCTCCAAAATAGGATTCAAACTCGATTTTGCCGGAGTTGGTGTGGGGGAGATGGGTATTCTTTCTTCCATAGATTATGAGGTAGCCTATGAAAAGTTAAGAAAAACGAAAAAGGAGCTTCCTAAGCTTGGTGAGATTTTAGTGAAAGTGGATCCAGAGTATTTCAGACCTACCGAAGTAGAATTATTAATAGGAAATCCGGATAAAGCATTAAGGAAACTGGGGTGGAAACCTAAATACAATTTAGAAATGCTTGTAGAGGATATGATGCATGCAGATTTGCAAGAATTGAATAAAGATATCTGCTTAGTGAATGGAGGCTTTGAGGTAGTATCTCATTTGGAATATTGAGCTTCATTCTCCAATAATAATCAGTTTTTTAACTAAACGTCTCTTGAGATGGAAAACTTTTCAACTTCAACTACACCAAATATCTTTGATCTTTTAAAAAGGAGATTCGAGGAGTTTAGAAAGTACGATGCACTCGTTCATAATGACGAATTCATCACCTATGGAAAATTGGAGATCCTGGTAGATTTAGTTGCTCAAAGAATCAGAAATGAAGCTCCGGAAGAAAAACTAATAGCCATCTCCTGTTCTAGATCTGTAAAAACGATCATTAACATGTTGGGAGTTTTGGCTGCTGGAAAGGCATATCTGCCCTTGGATTTTGATCAGCCAACAGAAAGACTTGCTAAAATTGTTTCAGAAACCAATGTTCGTTTTGGATTGCAAGGCCTGGATTCGGAGGATTTTGCTTCACTTTCAATCAAGACCATTGAGGGGAAATATAGAGATTCTACTTTAACTCCTAATTATACCTCTGATCTTGCCTATGTCTTATTTACTTCTGGTACAACAGGGATGCCGAAGGGGATTGAGGTATGTAGTCCAAGTTTGGTCAATTTAGTGAACTGGCAGCTAGTAAACTCTCAGTCTGGACCTGGTTTTAAGACTTTGCATTTTGCCAGGTTGACCTTTGATATTTCATTTCAGGAGATTTTTACCACCTTGGTAAGTGGTGGTACTTTGTACATTCAGGATAACGAGATTCTAAAAGACCCTTATCAATTATTACAGTTCATCCAGAATAAAGGAATAAATAGGTTGTTTGTACCTTTTATTGCCCTTCAAGGATTAGCGAATGCAGCCGTTTCTTACAAAATTTTCCCAGACTCTATTCGAGAGATAATGACCTGTGGAGAACAGCTAAAAGTAAGCAGTACTATACGGGAGTTTTTCCAAGAGTTACGAAGCTGCAGATTTTATAACCAGTATGGTCCTACTGAAACTACCATTATCGTTTCGCAGAAATATTTAGAAGACGAACCATCACAATGGGAAGATCTTCCAAGTATTGGTTGGCCAATTTCCAACGTAGAAATGTTGATTGTAAGCCCTGAAGGGAAATCCATCACCACTATGAATAAAGTTGGTGAAATCTACATCACTGGAGATTGTTTAGCTCGAGGCTATTACCAAAATGAGGAGTTGACCAATAAGTTATTTGTGGAATTGAATCTGGATGGTTCCGGAATCAAACGATACTATAAATCAGGTGACTTGGCGGAATGGAATGTTGATGGAAGTATAAAGTTCTTGGGGCGCGTCGATGATCAGGTTAAAATTAATGGACATCGGGTAGAACTAGGTGAAATTGAAGTAAATGCCTCTAAAATTAATGGAATTGAAGAGAATGCCGTGGTGATAGGCCATTTCAAAGATGGACAAAACTATGTAGTACTTTTCTACAAGACTACCGGAGTGGATCTAAAAATAGAGGAGATCAAAAAGGAATTGAGGAAATCTATTCCTGAATACATGATTCCGTACAAATTCATCAGAATTGAAGAGTTTCCTCGAAGTGGAAGTGGGAAAATTGATAGAAAAGCGTTGAAGAATTCCTTGTCCGAAAAAAAGGACCAGAAGGTTTCCCAAACGAAGGTTGATACTAACTACAAGGAGATAATAACCGGGATATGGAAAGATCTCCTTCAGGAAACGGAGTTTAACTTGCATAGTAATTTCTTCCAATTGGGAGGAAGCTCGATTTTAGCACAAAAACTTTCATTGGCGATTAATGATCAGCTTAAAACTGTATTTCCTGTAGCTTTAATTTATCAGAACCCTACTTTAGGCAAGCAAATTTCTTTCCTGAAAGGAGAAAAAAAAGGAGGGTTGGATAGTCCTGAAAAGCTAGCCAAAAAAGCTGCTTCCGACAATAGAGATGTGGCAGTCATAGCGATGTCCGGAAGATTTCCTGGGGCAAATGATACTGCCGGTTTTTGGGAAATGATCAAAAATAAAAAAGAGGGGATCACCCACTTTACACTGGAGGAAATAGATCCTTTAGTGAGACATGAGGCAGAAGAATCCAATTACATCAAATCAAGAGGGGTGGTAGCCGATTATGATAAGTTTGACTCTAAATTTTTTGGAATGAATCCAAAATTGGCTGAAATCATGGATCCCCAACAACGTAAGTTTTTAGAGATTTCTCATGAGGTGTTGGAAAAAGCAGGATGGATTGCTAATCGACCGGATTTTAGAATAGGTGTATTTGCTGGAACAAATAATAACACCTATTACAACAGAAATGTAGTTTTTGATCATGAGGCAACGGAAATCTTTGGGCCAAATCAGGTCATGTCCCTTAATGAAAAAGATTATGTGGCAAGTAGAGTAGCCTTCCAGCTTAACTTAACTGGACCTGCTGTCAGTGTTTATACCGCGTGTTCTACCTCGCTATTGGCAGTAGCCCATGCAGTGATGAGTATTAGGTCTGGGCAATGTACTGCAGCTATTGCTGGGGGAAGTTCCATTACATTTCCTGCAAATAGTGGACAACGGTATCAAGAGGGAGCCATTTTTAGTATAGATGGTCATTGCAAACCATTTGATTCAGAAGCTACTGGAACCATGTTTTGTGATGGAGCAGGAGCAGTTCTACTAAAAGACTATGAACAAGCTGTAAAAGATGGGGATAAGATCTATGCAGTTATTAAAGGAATAGGGATCAGTAATGATGGATTTGAAAAAGCAAGTTTCACTTCTCCAAGTGTGAGAGGAGAAGCCTCTGCCATCAGAGATGCTATTTTGGATGCCCAAATTAAGCCAGAGCAAATTGGTTATGTGGAGACGCATGGTACCGCTACCCCTATAGGTGATCCCATTGAGGTAGAAGGATTAAAGTTGGCTTTTGGAGAAGGGGTATCAAGCACATGCGCCATTGGATCCGTAAAAAGTAATGTGGGACATTTGACAGCCGCTGCAGGTATTGCAGGGTTCATTAAGACAGTGTATGCGCTACATGAACGAACCCTTCCCGCTTCTTTGGGTTTTGTGAAACCCAATCCAGAGATAAAATTTGAAGGATCACCTTTTTATGTAAATAATGAAACCAAAAGCTGGGCTAGTGATACTAAGAGAATTGCTGGCGTAAGTTCCTTTGGCTTTGGTGGAACGAATGTTCATGTGATTCTTGAGGAAGCAGATCCAGAACAAAAAGTCATTGCCCCCAAAGAGAATGAAGAACCAAATTTGTTTGTTTTTTCAGCAAAATCTGAGTCAAGTGTAAAAGATTACGCGAAAAAAATGCACGCCTATGTGCAGGAAAATCCTGATTTGGATCTTCAAAACCTTCATGCAAATCTTGCCAATAGGTATTTGAATTATGGGGTGAACCTTCATTTCTCTGCCTCTAAAAGAGCCGAATTGATTAAGAATCTGGAGGAGATAGAAAAAGGAATGATCCCGGTTTTATATAAAAAAGGAGAATTTAAAACTCCAGTATTTCTGATTCCTGGTCAAGGCTCACAATATGTGGGGATGGGAAAGGATTTTTATGGGTCCAATCAAGTTTTCAAAGATGCTTTTGATCAATGTTGTAAGCTATTTGATTCTTATTTGGACAGTTCTTTAAAAGAAGAAATATTCAATGGGGCTCAAGAGAACTTATCAAAAACCTATTTAACTCAACCAGCCATCTTTACAGTTTCCTTTGCCTTGGCTAAGATGCTTGTCAGTAAAGGGTTTGATCCTGTTGCGCTTTGTGGGCATAGTATAGGAGAATACGTTGCGGCACATTTAGCTGGTATATTCAGTTTGGAAGATGCCGTTAAAGTCGTTGCCTACAGAGGAAAGCTGATTTACGATTTGCCAACAGGTCAAATGTTATCGGTTCGATCACAGTTGGATATTGTTAAAGAAATTCTTCCTGACGAGTTGTCCATCGCAGCTCATAATGCACCTAATTTATGTGTTGTCTCTGGAGAGCATCAAGTAATTGAAGAGTTTCAAAAAGTACTGGAAGAGTATGGGATTGCCAATCAGGTATTAAAAACAAGTCATGCATTCCATTCTAAAATGATGGATGGGGCTTTGGATGATTTTTCAAAAGTTTTGGAAAGTGTTCGTCTGAACATTCCTCAAATTCCAATAAAATCCACTCAAACTGGAGCCTGGTTAACAGATGCTCAAGCCACTTCCATCGAATACTGGGTAGATCATATCCGAAATGCAGTATTGTTTAATGACAGTGCTAAAGCTTTACTTGAAGAATTAGAGGATTCTTATTTTATCGAAGTAGGACCTGGAAATGTACTATCAAGCCTAATGCAGCAACAGCCTGAAGCAAAGGATAGGGCAATTGTTCATACACTTTCCAGAAAAAATGAAGAGGATGAATTTACCTATTTGATGAATCAAATCGGAAGGTTGATTTCTTTCGGAGCTACAATAGATCAGTTTAAACTCAATGGGATAGGGGAATTTTCATTTTTGGATATCCCTACCTATTCTTTTGAACCGAAGCTTTGCTGGACTCAAAAAGGAGCTTTATTAAATCCGGCATTTTCGAAGAGCTTGGCTAACGCGACTCGTTTGAATAGTCTTCAGGAAAACAAACAATTGGAAGAAGCCATTCTTGAAGAGGAGGAAGTAGAGCAAGATAATTTTGAGAAAATCAAAGAAATGCTGGAGTCAGCTTCCGGCGTTAAGATCCAGCGTAAGGATATTGGTTCCTCATTTTTTGAATTGGGACTTGATTCTTTAGTGCTTACTCAATTTACTTTTTCTATCAAAAAGGAGTTTGGAGTAACAATTACGTTTAGGCAAATCAATGATGATTTAAATACACCAGGTGCATTATTATCTTTTATCCAATCCAAATCTCCAAAGCCAGTTAATAAACCTAAGCAAGAAGAGGTTAAAAAGAAGGAGCCTGTGGCTGAGCATAAGGAAGAATTGGTAGGGGTTGATGTGATTCAAATGATTCAACAACAATTGAATGCTATTCAAACACAAATTTCCCAACTACAGACCAATGGTGGAGGTGTAAAAAATAGTATCAGTAAGTATGAAAAACCGAAAGTAATAAGTAAAACCGTACCCGCTGAAGGAAGCTCCTCGCAAATGGAGGAAGAAATTGATCCTTCAAACCTTAGCAAAGAGGCTCAGGAGTTTTTTGGTGAATTGAAAGAGAAGTATCAAAAGAGAACCTCGAAAAGTAAAGATTATCACGATTCTCACAATGGACGAGAGGGTTTGGAAGTGGAAAAAGAACAGGTATGGAGTACTAAGCGATTGAATTATCCAATTATTTCAAAGTTTTCAGACGGGTCAAAATTGATTGATTTAGATGGGAATGAATATTTGGATTGGCATTTCAGCTATGGGTCAAAATTGTTTGGATACAATGCTGATTTTATCAAAAAAGCATTGAAAACTCAGATAAGTGATGGCTTGGAGTTTGGAACCCATTTAGATCAGGAGAAAGAGGTAATCAGGAAATTTAAAAGGTTAACCCAAGTGAAGGAAGCCTATTTATTCGATCACTTCTCTGAAGCTTTGTTAAAAGCCATTACAGGCTGTCAATCCATTAATACTAAAAAACTAATTGCAGTTATCTCAAGAAAATGTAAAACACAAGGTAGTGACTCTCATTTGCCTTGTGGTTCATTAGGTAATACTGAATGCCTGGACTTCCTTAAAGAACATTTTCATAATGACTTACTCGTCTTGACCGGAAGTTGGGATGAATCTTTGGAAATCCTTCAAGATCGATCTTCTGAAATCGGGACTGTGTTATATGATGTACGTTGTGATGATTTGAATACTGAAGAACTGGGAGTTTTCTTAAATAACTTAAGAAAGCAAACTCTTGAGGAGGGTATGTTTTTGGTATTGAATGAGGTGTTGTCGGGTTTTAATACCTATTCCAATGGCGTAAGTCACTTCATGACTTCAAAACCAGATGTAGTGGTTTTTGGAAACTTAATTGGAGAAGGTTTGCATTTGGGGATTTTAGGAGATTATTCAGGAATAACCTCCTCCCATACAAAAAGCCAGTTTGGAATGCTTCAAGACTTGGGAGAATATACAGGCGATGCATTTGTCTTAGCTGCTACCGTAGCATTGCTGAAGGAGATTGAGGAAAGAGGCCCAGTTTTTCAAGATGAATTATCTAAAAAGACAGATGATTTTGTGGCTCGGGTAAATGAGCTTTTTGAAAAATATAATAGCCCCTATGAGGCAGCTAATTTTCGCTCTATCTGGAGAATTAAGGAGAAAGAACACACTCCTTTGACCCCATTGCTTTTCGTTTTGTTGAGGTATGAAGGGGTTCACATGATGAGGGGAATTCCTTGTTATTTTACTGAAAAGCATACTCGAATAGACATCGAACAAACTTTAGTGAAGCTTGAAAAAGCTTTGGCACTGATGATTGAAAATGATTTGGTGAGAGGAGATCTTCCTGATTTAGAAGAGCTGGTGATGGATACTCATTATCCTCCATTTCCAGGCGCAAAAATCGGGTTAGACAGTGAAGGGAACCCAATGTGGGTTTCACCAAAAGAGAATAATTAATTTTTATTGATCTGATTTTTTTATGAATAACTTATTAGAACAGACATTGAATCAATCCATGCTAACCAAAGCAACTATGGAAATTGAGAAGGTGATTAAGACGACACCCTCTCAAACAGAAATTTGGTTGGCTTGTAAAATGGGAGGAAAGGAAGCCAATATGGCCTACAATGAATCTGTCTCTCTTCAATTGAAAGGAAACCTTTCTGTTGATAGTTTGAAGGAAGCATTTTTAGAGCTGATTCGTAGACATGATGGGATGAGGACAATCATAAGTCCTAATGGGAAGAATCTGTTAGTTTTTTCTTCCTACGAATTGCCTATTAGGTTCCGGGATATCAGTCATTTATCTGAGGAAGAGCAGCAGTGTTTTTTTAGAAAGCATACAAAAGAGATCGGTAATTACCATTTTAATTTGAGCCAGGGACCATTGTATGTGATGGAGCTGATTAAAATTAATGAGTTGCTCCATGAAATTTCTTTTACAGGTCATCACATCATATTCGATGGCTGGTCTATTGGATTGATGTTGGAGGAATTAAGTGAATTATATTCTAAAAGTGTTCAAAGTCTGGAATTGGATCTCCCTGATCCAGATTTATTGGGAGAATACTCAGCAGAACTTATAAATAGAAGTAGAAAGTTCGAACATAAGGAAACCAAAAAGTATTGGAAAAATTACCTGTCAAATCCTTTACCTGATTTTTCATTACCTATTTCGAAGGATAGACCTATTCATCGAACCTATGACTCAGATGTTATCGGATTTCCTTTACCAAAAGAAGTTGTAAAGCAAATAAAGAAGGCTTCCTCGGAGGAGAAAGTTAGTTTGAACTTAGTAATACTCTCCATATTTGAGATCTTTTTAAGCAGATGGTCAGGTGAAGAGGAAGTAGTAGTAGGGATGCCTGTATCCGGACAGCTTGGTCTAAACAGACCTCGTCTGATTGGACATTGTGTCCATTTATTGCCACTGAGAAGTGAGGTAAATATGGCCTTGCCTTTTTCAGAGTATTTGCAACAAAGGAAGGCGAATTATAATCAAGCATTGGATCATCAATTCTTGAGTTTTGGGAATATGATCCAGGATCTTCCGATCAAAAGAGATTCGTCAAAAGTCCCTTTAATTCCGATTACTTTTAATATTGATCTGGACTTGGATGCCAAAGTGGATTTTGTTGGATTGGACCATAAACTTTCCTTTAATCCGAAAGCCTATGCAAATTTTGAAATTATACTAAACCTCTATGGGAATTCGGATGAATTCATTTTCGAGTGGACCTATAATAAAAGTTTGTTTGACCGAGATTACATCAATCATGCAGGAAATGATTTTGTCAGTTACCTTAAGGCTTTTACTAAAGATAGAAAACTTCTAATTCAGGAGATTATCGATGAGATAGAAGTCAACTCTCCAAAAGAAAAAGAGCCTTCTATTGACTTGCAGGTTTCTGAATTGGAATTCATTCCTTTTGGAAAGTACTTTTTTGATTCGGTAAGTCAATATCAAAATAAAGTGGCATTGACGGTGAATCGCAAACAATTCACTTACCAGGAATTGGGGATAAAGGTGAAACATTTGGCAGGGTACCTCCATAACAAAGGAGTAAAACCTGGAGATATTATTGGTATTCATTTAGAAAGAGATGAAAATTTAATTGCTACTGTTTTAGCAGTAATCAGTGTTGGAGCGGGGATTCTTCCAATTGATACTGATTTCCCTGAGGAACGGGTAAAATTCATGCTCGATGATGCCGATGTGAAGTATTTCATTTCGAGTAATGATTCAGTGAATTGGGGTGACTTGAAACCCAAAAAACTACAAATTCCAATAAGTCAGATCCTTGATCAATACGAGCTTTTTACGGTTCAAAACTTTAATCCTGTAAATCCAGCTCTGATTATTTATACTTCAGGTTCTACGGGTAAACCCAAAGGAGTAGAATTATCTCATCAAAATTTATTTTACTTCACCCAGCAGGTAATTGAACAGCCAGGACTTAGTAGTGAAGATAGAGTGTTGGGGTTGACGTCGATTAGTTTTGACATGGCATGGCTTGAAGTGGTCCTTCCTCTTACATTTGGGGCTAGTCTGTATTTACTCGGAAAGTATGAAAGAAAGGATCAGCGAGAAATTTTTAATGCGCTGAAAGATTATCGTATTACCAAATTGTACATCACCCCTTCCCATTTAAAGTCCCTTATTCAATACATGGGTGAGCCAAAATTGGAAGGACTTACCATCATTTCTGCTGGAGAACCACTATCAAGGATGTTGGCTGATTCTTTACTCAAAGTTGCTGACTCGGTTTATAATATTTATGGTCCCTCAGAAACTACCGTATATGCCACCATTAAGAAAATTAATTCTTCTGAAGAGGAAATTACAATTGGGAAACCCGTCAAAAATTCCTGTGTCATCTTGGTGGATGAGCAAGGTAAATTGATCACTTTCCCCGGTAAAATGGGAGAGATTTGGATTGGAGGAACTTGCGTTGGAAACGGATATTTGAATCGCCCAGAATTAACCAAAGAACGGTTTGTTCCTAGCCCATTTAAAGGATACGAGGGGAAATTTTATAAATCTGGTGATTTAGGTCTTTGGAATGAAGAAGGGGATTTGTTATGCAAAGGAAGGATAGATCACCAAGTGAAGATAAGAGGTCAAAGATTGGAATTGGGTGAGATCGAGAGTGAACTTACCAAGGATCCTTTGATCAAAAATGCAGTGGTTATTAAAGTACTCGATGGCAATGGAGAAGGAATGCTGCGAGCTCATGTTTCTTTTGTAGATGGCCAAATGCCTGATTCTAAATTCTCCAATTGGGTAGACATCACGAAAGGTCAGCTTTCCAAAAAACTTGCTTCTTATATGATTCCGAGTGAATTCGTTCAACAGGAAAGTTTTGAGTTGAATTCGAATGGTAAAATCGATCGTAAGTTATTGGAAAGATATAGGCCAACTTTAGTATTTAACGAGGCCACTGATCAAGAAAAAGAGATCAAGGGTTCTTCCTCATCAATTCTAGCAGTTAAAAAAGCCTGGGAACAAGTTTTAAAAAGGGAATTGGAACAAACAAATGAGGATTTTTTCCAAATAGGAGGGCATTCTCTTCTAGCGGTAGATTTATTATCCAAGCTTGAAAACCACTTTGAAATAAACCTTCCACTTTCCACGCTATTTGAGTTTCCTACGATTGAGATGCTTGCATCTCATATTGAACATTGTAAAAAAGAAGAGAACAAAGGACAGTCCAAATGTTTGGTAAAAATTAAGGAAGGCGATCCTAATAAAGTTTTACTATTTATTCATGGGGTGGGTTTGAATCCTTTGGAAATCAATACGTTGGTGGAAAATATGGAGGAGGATCAGACGATTTGGGGACTACAATCGCCGTCAATTTTAGATGCTTCCTTAGCACCGCTTAGCACCATTGAACAGATCGCTCAAGTGTATATTGAACAGATCAGAATAGCAGGTCTTAAAGGTCCTTATCATTTAATGGGAAATTCTTTGGGAGGCTTAATTGCTTTTGAAATGGCCAAGCAATTTATAAAGATGGGAGATAAGGTGCAGTTTTTAGGAATGATTGATACGATTGCTTTTGATACTGATAATACCCCAAAAGGATTTTTCAGCAAGGTGTCCAAACTTTTAAAAAGGTTATGGTATGAAATCAAATTCATAATCAGAGATCCAGGTTTTTACCTGAGTTATAGAAAGAAATATCTATTGGAAAAACGGGACAATTGGAGAGCGAAATTTCAGAAGAACACCAATTTATTTAATAGGATCAAGGAGATTGAACATGTCAACAAGGAAGCTTGGAAAAATTATGTTCATGAGCCGGTTGACGTAAACATTACATTATTTCTTGCAAACCGAAGGACATTTTATGTGGAGGATTTCAAAACCTTTGGTTGGACTCCATTTGCAAAAGAGATAGAGGTAATCAGGATGCCAGGTGAGCATGCAAATATGCTAAAACCACCTCACGGTGCAGAATTTACAAAGACATTACAGAATATTTTGAACTCCTATACTAAGTAAGCTATGATTATGGGTAAAGTTTTCTGTGATCAAATTAGGGTGATTGAATGGAGAAAATCATGTGATTTTAACTTGGATAATCATTTTGATATATGGAGAATATATATTCCCGATCATTTAGATATGTTAGAGGAATTAAGTGATACGCTATCAGAGGAAGAGTTAAATAGATTTAATAATTATAAGGATACTGAGGATAGAAACAGACATTTATTGGCTCGTTATTTTGTTAGAAAAATAAGTTCTGATTATTTAAAAGTTGATCCTAATTCATTTGAGATCGATTATTTAGAAAATAATAAACCATACTTTAAATACTATCCTCATTTCAATTTTAATATCTCTCATTCGGGAGATTACATTGTTATTGGTTTTGCGAATAGGTGGTCTGTAGGTGTAGATATTGAGTTTATGAATTCACAATTAGACTTATACGATTTGATTATTAATTGTATGTCTAATTATGAAATAAGCATGATTTTAAACTCTGAGGCACCCAGAGCTGTGTTTTTTAAACACTGGACTAGAAAAGAGTCTTTGTTGAAAGGAGTTGGTTTAGGACTGACTGATAGAATTAAAGATGTAGCCTGTGTAGATGGGTTAAATTTAATTCCATCTGACCTTTCAAGTTTTGCCTCTGCCTGGAAGATATGGAGTTTTGAAATGGGAGAGTATTGTGTAAGCATAGCCCATGATTCTGCGGTAAGAATCATTAGATTCTATCAATTATAATAGATATATAACTATAATTTTATGAAATATTTTTTTAAATACATGCTTGTGTTATTTCTTTTAGCATCTTGTTCTAAAAGAAATATCACCTACTTCTCCAACTTAGAATTACAAAAGGGTGAATTATACACCACTACCAATGCAATAGATCCTATTAGGATTCAAAAAGGAGATGAATTAGAAATTAAGGTAACCACCTTGGATCCCGAATCTAATCTTCTTTTTAATTATGGTGTGATTTCAAATGGAGATGAAGTACTAGGTTCAAGAACTACTTATACCCAGAGTAGATATAAAGTATCTGAAAATGGAGAAATTGATTTTCCCATTGTCGGAAAAATAGAACTGCTGGGTTTGACTAGAGATGAGGCTAGAGAAAAAATAGCTAGTTCTTTAGAAAAGTTGGTCACTAACCCGCGTGTAGAATTGACCATTACCAACTTTAAAATTACGGTCTTAGGAGAGGTTAATCAACCTAATACATTTACCATCACTACTGATAACATCACTGTCATTGAAGCTTTGGGCTTGGCAGGAGATATGACAGTATATGGTAAAAGAGAGAATGTTTTAGTGATCAGAGAACGTGGTGGAGAGAAAATGCTTTATCGGATTGATATGAATGATAAAGAGTTGTTGGGATCTGCCAACTTCTTTCTAAAACAAAACGATGTGCTTTACATAGAAGCAGATAAAAAGAAGCTGATTCAAGCGGAAATGAACCCAACTACCATTGCGGTCATGACCATATTATCTTCTGTTGCTGTGGCACTAATATTTAACTATCAAAATATTTTTTAAATAACTGTTTATGAAAGCTTCAGATGTTTTATTGGATGGAATTGTTGACACAGAGGTATTTGAGTCATCACATATCAAGAAAAGCTTGCTATACTATTTAAGGTATTGGAAACTCTTTTTGATCTCCTTTGTGGTGGTTTTTTCCTTGGTGTTTGCCTATATCTATTTTGCTATCCCTTTGTTTCAGGTGAATAGCGTGATTATGCTTAAAGACGAATCTAAGGGTTCTGTGTTTATGGAAAATCCAGTGTTAAGTGAATTAAGCGACTTTAAGTCGTATCAAATTACTGATAACGAGATTGATGTTCTTCAATCCTCGGATTTAATGAGACAGGCGATTAAAGATTTGAATTTTAATTATTTAACCTACCATAAAAATTTCCTTGGTAAGCTAAATACAGTATCAAACAATGAGCTTCCATTCATTATCGAAGTGATCAATATTGATGAGGAATATTTATTGGATAAGGAATTTGAGGTCTTGGGGATTGAGAATAATTACGTCATCTATTCCAATGGCGACACGGTCAATGAAATTAAGTTTGGGGAAACATTTCAAAATGAATTTGCCATCCTGAAAATTCACAGGAATGAAGAAGTAAAGGAGTTTAATGGCTATCCACTAATTGTGAATTTGTTTAATAACGCACAATTGGCAAGTATGATGTCAAGCAGTCTTAAGGTGGAGCCAAAGGATAAAAACAGTAGTATTCTATATGTTTCCTTGAAAACGGAGTTTCCCGACTTGGGAGTACAGGTGGTCAATGAGTTAGTTAATACTTATAATGAAAATGCGGTAGCTGAGAAAAAGGAAGTTGCTTTAAATTCCTTGGAGTTTTTGGACAATCAATTATCGATTCTGTCGGCGGAATTGAGTGGGATGCAATCCAATATTGAAACCTTCAAGTACAGCAAAGATGTCGTTGATGTAGAAAATGATTCTAAGTTTTATCAACAAAATGCGCTTGATAATTCAAAGCAATTATCGATCAACCGAAGTCAGTTAGAAATACTTAGAAATCTTAAAAGTGAGGTATTATCGGGTACACAACAAAGTATTACCCTTGGCCCTTTGTCGAATGATGACCCTGCCTTATTGACAATGATTCAGGATTTTAACACTGAAGTAGATAAGCTTGAACGCTTGAAAGGGGCTATTCTACCGGAAAATCCAGTATATGTAAATACCATGGAGCGCATTTCTAGTTTTAGAAATAAGATTGTTGCGCATTTGGAGGATAGAATAGATGCGCTTGAAATTTCTACCAGAAACCTGGAAACGGCATCTGCAACCTACAATGATAAATACCATTCAGGTCCTATGATTCAAAGGCAATATGAAGCCCTTACAAGGGATTTGGACTTTAAGAAAGCTCATTATATCAATTTAATAGAGAAGCGGGAAGAGACTTCTCTTTACTTGGCCTCTGTCTCTTCAACGCATTCCAAAACTATAGAAAAGGCATATTTCAGTCCTATTCCGGTAAGTCCAAATAAGCCGATTTTAGGCTTGATTGGGTTGTTTATCGCATTTGCAGCACCTTTTTCATTTTTATATGTGAAAAGGACTTTTCAGGGGAAATTGGAAGATAGAAGTCAGATTATTGTTCCTTCTTCTAGTAGCGTTTTGGGAGAGTTGTCACTGGTTGACGCAAAACCAAATGGGCCAATAATTGATCATAATTCCAAAACACCAATTGCTGAACAATTGAGGTACGTTAGGACAAGTTATTGTCTAAATGATTTTGGTAAAGAGTCTAAGGTAACTCTAGTTACCAGTACTGTATCAGGTGAAGGGAAGACATTTTTTGCCTTGAACTTTGCCAAGTCTATGAGCATGATTGGGAAGAAGACTGCCGTATTGTTTTATGACTTGAGAAAGCCTTTGGAGTATGCCAATTTGTTTGATAAGGGATCAATTGGAATCTCAGAATTCATCAATGACAAGAATATTTCATTTAAGAAGTTTTTGGACTCTGGACTGGATTACCAAGGAGTCACCTTGTTTCAAACAGGCAAATTACCAAATAACCCTGCTGAAATCCTGCTCAGCCCTAGGAATCAAGAGCTGATCAATGAAATGAGAAAGCATTTTGAATTCATTGTGCTCGATAGTGCTCCGGTGGGCCAGGTTTCCGATTCCTTCTCATTAATTCCTTTGGTAGACGCTACTATTTATATGATGAGATACAATTGGACTACCAAAAATGATATCGAATTCTTCCACCAACTAAAAGCAGAAGCGAAAATTAATAATCCAATGTTGGTGCTTAATGGAAGTAGAGCAGGACAAGGGTATTCTTATGGTAATTACGAATACAATTAAATTTTTAATAATGTGGCTTATTAGTATACGTAGGGAATTTGATCTGAAGATTGATTGGGTTAAGAATTTGATTCAACGAGGCGAAAAGCGCTCAGTTGTAGCTAAAAAAAATATCATCGGCTCATTTTTAATTAAGGCGATGAATATGTTAATCTCTTTCGTCTTAGTTCCAATAACCATTAATTACATCAATCCAAGTCAATATGGAGTATGGCTTACTTTGACTTCTATGGTGGCTTGGGTTGCCTTATTTGATGTAGGCTTGACCCAAGGGTTGAGGAATAAGTTTGCTGAAGCAAAAGCCACCGGTAATAAGCAGCTTGCAAGAACATTTGTGAGTACAACTTATTACTATGTAGCGATCATATTTTTGTTGGCAGGCGTGGTGATGTTTTTCGCAAGTAGGTTTATCGATTGGTATAGTTTTATAAATATTCCAAAAGAGGGGAATGAGGAGATTGTAGGCTTGATTGCCATCATTATATCGTATTTCTGCCTTCAGTTTATTTTTCAGATAGTCAAAACAGTCATTACTTCTGATCAGAAACCTGCCTTAGCTTCTTTGATTGATTTAGTAGGGCAAGTATTGGTGTTGGTTGCTGTATTCCTGTTGACCAAATTCACACAGGGATCTTTAATCTATTTAGGGTTAGCCATGGGTTGTATCCCTGTTCTGATTTTAATCATTGCGAACATTTATTTCTTCAGTAATGATTATTATGATTATAGACCTTCCCTGTCTTTTGTAGACAAGAGGCATTCGAAAGAGTTAATGTCAATGGGAGGGAAGTTTTTTGTACTTCAGTTGGCTGCGATGATCCAGTATAGCACTTCATTGTTTTTAATTGCGCATTTCTTTAACCCAGAATCAGTTACGTCCTATAATATCGCTTTTAGATATTTTGTGGCATTACAGACCATCTTTATGATTTTTATTTCTCCCTTGTGGAGTAGTACAACGGAGGCTTATTTTATGAAGGAGTTTGATTGGATTATCCGTGTGATTAAAAAATATTTATTATTGATTATTCCCTTTTTTATTCTGGGACTTTTGATGCTTTTATTCTCAGATGTTTTTTACAAATTTTGGTTGGGAGCTTCCTATTTTAAGATTGATTTTAATATTTCATTTTTCTGTTTTTTATCAGTTGTTATTTCTATGTTTTCTAGTGTTTTTGTAAATGTGGTAAATGGGATGGGGACCTTGAAGGTTCAGTTTATCTCTTCTATTATTACTTCTATTTTATTTTTAGTGTTGTCGTTTTTATTTATTAAAATGTTCGAATTTGGAGTATGGTCCATCATATTTGCTTCTATTTTAAGTAATGTGTATGGTTATTTTATAGCACCAATTCAGGTATATAAGGTTTTGATTGAAAAATCAAAAAATCCAATTTGGTATTAATTTATAGCTATGAATAAAGTTGTTATTTTTGGGGGATTAGGAAATCAAATGTTTCAGTTTGCATTAGCAATTGTTATGGATTCAATTGGTAAGCCAACTAAAATATCTGTTAATGACTATATATTGCATGAGCATTACCAGGGGTTTGAGTTGATTAAAGCATTTGATATTCCTATTTGTTTTGATGATCGATTTAGAGTTATTTATGTATCTAAATTTTTAAGACCTTTATTAGTTCATTCTAAATTAAATTGGTTTAAAAAGATTGCTAAAAAAATATTTCGTTTTAGCGATAATATATATTATGAGAAAGATGAATTTTGTTTTGATGAACAAGTGTATCAATTAGATAATTATTATTTAATAGGAGGTTGGAAATCAACTTTATATTTTGATTCACATAAAAGTTTGATACAAGAGGTCTTTAACTTTAAAAAGCCTACAGATGATGTTAATTTATCTGTGTCAAGAAAAATTCAGTCTTGTAATTCTGTAGCAGTACATATTAGAAGAGGTAATTATTCTGATCCGAGTCAAAACCAGAACAGGGTGCTTTTAGATGCAACGGATTATTATAAACATGCATTTCAATATATAAATGAACATGTTTCTAATCCAGTTTTTTATATTTTCTCTGATGACCCGGAATGGGTCAGAGCCAATATAAAAGGAGATAATGTATTTTATATCTCTCATAATACTGGGGCGAATAGTTATTTGGATATGTATTTAATGAGTATTTGTAAGCATTTTATTATTGCGAACAGTTCGTTCAGCTGGTGGCCAGCTTGGTTATCTAAAAATGAGGATAAGATTGTGATTTCTCCAGATACTTGGGAGTCCAAGTGTCCTAATCGAACAGTTTATCCAGAGGAATGGAAAGTATTACCTGTAAGCTCTCAAGACGTTGAATTTATAGAGGTATGAATAATATATTGCAAATACAGTTTTCAACTAAATCCGCTGGTTCTTCTGCTTGGAGGTTACATAATGCGTTCAAGAAAATACCTGGCTATTCCAGTGAGGTGATATCATTGATAAGAGATGATGATCAGAGGGATGGGGTTTATTATATGCCAAGTTTTTCTAAATTTTTGGCTAAAATCAACAATAAGATAGAGGGCTTTTTATTTAAGTATAGCAAAGAAAAATACGGTCTTTTTTCTAGTCCTGTCATTGGTAGTAGGTTGACAAACCATCCAAGTTTTAAAAGGGCAGATGTAGTATATATTCATTGGGTTCAGATGGGTTTTTTGACACTCAATGAAATAGAGAATATCGTCAATACTGGTAAGAAGGTGATTTTTGTACTTCACGATATGTGGGGAATCACCGGGGGATGTCACCATTCCGGAAATTGTGAGCAGTATAAAAATGGATGCACCAAATGTCCTATCCTTTTGGGTAGGAAAAACATCACTCAGGATCAGGCTGAACAAAAAAAGAGAATCTATTCCCGAAGCAATGTGTCAATCATATCGCCAAGTAAGTGGCTGGCGGAATGCGCGATGAATTCTTATGCTGCGAACGGATGTAAGGTGATCAATATTCCCAATTATTTTGATACAAAAACATTTAAGCCGGATCCTGAAAAGCTTAACAAAAGAGTAGCCAAAGGAAATCAACATACCAAGATAATTTCTTTTGCGGCAGTAGACATTACAAGTGTTTATAAAGGGTTTACCTACTTAAAAAAAGCATTGGAATATTTACCCACTATCTATCCAGATGAGTCCATCGAAATACAAATGATTGGAGCAGGAGATTTGGGAGATCTATCCAGCATTCCTTATAAAGTAAATTGCTTGGGCTATTTGTCTGATGAAGAAGAAATGGCAAATGCCTTGTCGATTTCAGACCTATATGTGATTCCTTCTATTATGGAGAATCAGCCTACGATTATCATAGAAAGTCTCTCTTGTGGAGTTCCCGTGGTTGGTTTTAAAATAGGAGGGATCCCAGATATGATCGATCACCTTAAAAATGGGTATCTGGCGGAACCTTTAGATTATAAGAGTTTGGCAGAAGGAATAAAATATTGTTTGGAGAATAATTTGAAAGGGTTCAAGCTAGAGAATTTCCAGCCTGAATATGTGTTAGACAAGCATTTAACTTTCTTAAATGAAGTATGAGCGAAATAACTTTTCCATATAGAAAAAGACTAGAGTTCAACATAGGAACGATTAGCACCTCATATATTAAGATGATTAATATATTTTGGATAAGCATACTATTGTTTTCTATTTGCTATGTATTGTCTTCTAGCTTATACTCCTTTGCTGCGATTTTTCAAGGAATTCAGATCATTTCGATTTTAGCATTCTTTTTCTCATTGGTCCACCTAATTAATCTAAAAAATACTAATAGATATTTTCTGTTTTTTGTGGGCCTGCTTTCAATTTGGCAAGTGCTGTTGCTCATCAGAGGTGATTATGCCTTTATGGATTATGAGGATACAAAATCCATGTTTTTTGATGCTAACTATGGCATATTTTGTTTGTTTGTTCCCTTAATTTCTTTGATAAAACCGAATCTAATCCATTTAAAAAAGTTCATGAAAGTACTTGTTATTTGTTCTTTCATGTACCTTGGATATACCGTTTTTTTCCTTCCTCAAATGATTCAGGGGGATTTGTTGGATACTTTTTCTAGAGAACTCGTTGAATCATCTTTCAAGTTTTTGGCATTTCCTACCATGTTTTTCCTGCTGACTTCGCCTTATCAATCAACACGGAATAAGGTATTGTCTTTAATCATATTCGTGCTGTTTATGACCTTGGGTGCTATCAAAGCAAGAAGGGGGATTTTGTTAATGGGGGGCTTTGTTTTAGGAATCTCTATCATCTTGAATTTATGGAAAAGTTCAAATAAAATCCCATGGATTTTGGTAGGAGTTTACCTCTTGGTATTTGTCTATCAATTATTTCTCATTGAATTTTCTGTCACTGATTTCCAATTGTTTTCCAGCTTGTTTGACAAAGGTTTGGTGAACACCAGAACCTATGTTGAAAATTGTTTTTTTAATAGCATGTCTACCATGGACTGGGTGATAGGGAAAGGGTATAATGCCGGATATTTTTGCCCAGGTATAGATGAATCAATATTTAAACAAGGAGTAAGGAGAGTAATAGAAACGGATTACTTACAATTTATATTGACTGGAGGGATCTTGAATTTAGCCATGATTCTGTTTCTTATGATTCCTGCTGCCGTCCTAGGTCTTTTTTATTCAAAAAATCTGTTTTGTAAATCTGCAGCTTGCTGGATTTTAATCTGGTTGGTGTTTCTATATCCATCCAATGGATTTACTTTTTCTGTGTTCCATGTTAGCATTTGGCTCATGGTTTCAATTTGTTATAATGGTTCATTCAGAAACTTGGATGATAAAGTCTTGAAAAAATATTTAAAAATGGAATTAAAGTTTAATCATCGTGAAGAAGCCTAAGGTTTTGATTTTTGGCCAGTCCTTCAACTCTAATACCGGAGGAGGAGTTACATTGTCTAATTTATTTCACGATTGGGATAAAGAGGATTTGGCTGTCATAGTAACTAGCCATGCTATCAATAATATTAATTTTTCGTATTGTGATAATTACTTTTTTATAGGGAATAAAGAAAATAGCTGGATTTTTCCATTTAATTTCTTCCAGAGGAATATTCCTTCAGGGAGAATCGATGTTCATCAATTTTCCAAAAAACAGGAGGTAATTTCTCAAAAGCCAAATATCAGATCAAGAATCATCAATAAACTATTTTATCCATTCCTTATGTGGACCGGGTTGTTTCACGTGCTTTCAAGAATACACCTGACAGACAATTTGATGGAATGGATTAAGGAGTTTAATCCTGACATCGTATACATTCAAGTTTCAACTCGTGACTCTTTGTTATTTGGGAAAGCACTTGCAAAGAAATTAGATATCCCAGTGGTGTTGCACCAAATGGATGATTGGCTTCATTCTATCAGTTTTGGTGGCTTATTTAGTAATTATTGGAAAAAGACCATCAGGAATGAATTTCAAGAGCTTGTAGATTTATCCACGCTTTGTTTGAGTATTTCTGACTTAATGGGCATAGAATACTACAAGAGGTTTGGGAAAAAATTTGTGACCTATCATAATCCAGTTGATTTATCTTTTTGGAACGCAAATCAAGATGAAATATCTCTAAATGATCATGCCATTACCGTTTTATACGCAGGAAGGACAGGCTTCGGGATTGGAACCTCATTAAAGAGTTTTGCACAAGCAATTGAGGAATTAAATAAAGAAGAGGGAATAGCGATTGAATTTTACATTCAGACAGTGGAGCCTTTATCTTGGATAGATGATTTTGAATTCACTCATTATAGAGGATTAGTAGCTTATTCTAAATTACCCAAATTGTTTAGAGGAGCTGACTTTCTTTTGCTCCCTTGTGATTTTTCTCAGAAGTCTATCGAGTTTTTAAGGTATTCCATGCCTACCAAAGCGCCAGAATACATGATTTCAGGAACTCCTACCATTCTTTTAGCTCCAAAAGAAACGGCTGTTTATCAATATGGTAGTAGTCAAAAATGGGCTTTCTCCATTGACAATGATGTTGTTTCTAACATCAAGGAAAAATTAAAAGAATTCTTGTTCAATCAAGAACTGCAATATGAATATTCCAGTAAGGCGCTCAAGTTAGCGATGATGAACCATGATAGTCAACTGATTAGAAATCGGTTCCTAAAAGATTTTATAAAATTGTTGGATATCAGTGATTTACCGAATGATAAATTAGTAGTGCAAAAAATAGATTTTTAAACTTTTTGTTATGCATGTTTTACTTTTAGGTGTGCCTTTATTTGAGGGAATGGCTGGTTCTGTCCGGGTTAGGAACCTGCTGGATCCTTTGATTCAGGAGGATAAGATTGAATGGAGTAATTTATATTTTTCAAAACAAGCAGGAAATTATAAAAACAAGGGAGAAGCTCATGTGATGGAAGTTGAGATGAGCATGAAAAGCATTCCTTCCATTGTTAGGTTTCTTAGAGATTCATTTAGATTTATCAACAGCAGAAAGGTACCAAGAGGCAAAAATCTATTTTATGCATATGATACTCCAGATCTTAAAACTATTTTTTTAATACTTTATGCCAAGTCGAAGGGATACAAAGTAATTTTAGACATAGTGGAGGACAACAGTGTGGCTTCTAGTATAGATGGACTTTGGAATTGGGTGCGAATAAAAAGTGGTCAATACTTTGTCAGTTTGGCCCCTTACTATGCAGATCTGTTGATTGGAATTTCTCATCATTTATATAAAAAATTAAGTGGGATCGTCAAAGATATTTCAAAGGTGATTTATATACCGGTAACTGTGGATCTGCAAAAAATCAAAGTCTTTGAGGCTGGAAAGAAAGAAACGGTCAAGATATTTTATGGCGGATCCTTTGGTAAGAAAGATGGTTTAGAATATTTAATAGGAGCCTTTAACAAACTGAACAAGGTTTATCCTTCTACTGAGTTAATATTGACTGGGAAAGGAGAAAGCAAAAAGGACTTTGACCAGATTTTTAGCCTAATTCAGCAAAGTGAAGCTTCTAGAAACATTAACTATTTGGGCTTTTTAAATTCAGAAGATTACCTAGCGGTTCTTAGTGATTGCGATATCTTTTGCGTAACAAGGAATAATTCTCTAGCGGCAAATACTGGATTTCCTTCCAAACTGGCGGAATTTTTAGCATCAGGCAAAGCGGTAGTTGCTTCAGATGTAGGGGATGTTGGAAAGTTACTGGTTGGGGATAGAGATTTGATTTTGGTTCCCCCGGAAAATGAAGATGCTTTATTTGATGCTTTTTCAAGAGTTTTGGAAGATAAATCCTTGATTGAAAAATTTGGAAAAGCAGGTCGGATTGCTGCCAAGGAAATTTTTGATAATAGAAAATATAGCTCCTTGCTTTTTGAAAGGATGAACTGTTTAACCTGAAAAGAAATGAAAATAGCCAAAAAGAATGCAGCCGTATTATTGACTAACTCATATTTGACTAGTTATGGTGGGATTGGGCCTTTTGTAAGAAACTTGGATAAGGATTTAAATTCATATTTTAATCTGACTTACTTTTTTCTTCCTGCCGGTTTCGAAAAAATCAGATGGGTGCCTCATCGGTTGATGTATGTTGTATTTTTAATGTTGAGCTTTTTTAAACTGAAGAAATACGACTTTATTATTTCCCATAGCCCAGAGGGTTCCTATGTGGCAAGTTTTACCCATAAGCCTTTGATCCATATTTTTCATGGAAATACCAATCCTATGACGATTTCAAGATTCAAATTTGGGAAGTATTTGAATTTTGTGTTCGACCATATTCATGCAGTGATTACAAAAAAAGCGTGCTTGTTATTTTCAGTGGGGGAAAAAAGAGAAGGGGTTTTTAAGTTTGTCAACCCAATATCACATGAAATCGGGGTACAGGCTGAGGATAAAAGAAAAGGGTTCATTTTTGCGGGCCGCTTGGAAAAGCCTAAAGGAGTAGACCAATTAATTAAGGTGTATTATTTATTGCCCAAGTATGTTCAAGAACAAAACCCATTGGAAATTGCCGGGACTGGATCCGAACTTCAACGATTGAAAAACTTGGTTTTGAAATTGGGGTTGGAGGGTAATATTACTTTTTTGGGGAATTTGGAAAATCGAGATTTGATAAAAGTTATTTCTGAGAAGAAAATACTTTTAATGGCATCAAGCTTCGAAGGTTTTCCAATGGTTATCGCAGAGGCATTTTCTGTTGGTGTTCCTGTCATAAGTACATCGGTAGGAGATATTCCAGAATTTGTTAAGCATGATGAAAATGGATTGCTATTTCCTGTGGGCTTTAATTTTGAGGATTATGCCACCGGTATTATCAAAATACTGTCCAGATATAAGCATTATGCGGGGAATGCATTTTTGTCCAGCGAACCATTTGACGCTTCTGTAGTAGCAAAGGGTTTTGTGGATAAAGTAGAGGAGACGTTGGGTCAAGTTCAAAGTAAATAACAGGATGACTAGAATTTGCATCGATGTGACCAATATTGTTCCTGGTTTGGGTGGAGCAGGGGGAGGGATTTCTACCTATTCCAAAAACTTGATTTCAGGGATTGACCAACTGTTGGATTCCACAGAGGAAGGAGTGGAGATGATGGTCATTGGGCATCCTGATTTTTTAAAGAAAATTGAAATCAAGAATATGACCGTTGAGTATAAGGTGGTCAATAATCAGTCTTTTTTCTCAAGGTTTTACTGGTTGAATTTTTCCTTGCCCAGGTTTTTGAAAGAACGCCAGGTGGATATTTTACATCGAGTGATTCCGGAATTACCGATCTTTCCAAACACTAAGTCCATGTTTACTTTGCATGACTTTATGTTTGATTTTTATCTGAGCAATGAACGGTTGGGGAAGTATCTTGGATTTAAGGAGAAGTTAAAATTCAGGGTATTACGTTGGTTGATGCAAAGTGGACTTAAAAAGGGAAATATGGTCCTTGTCCCCTCTGGATCAATCGCTAATGAACTGAAAAGGAGGTTTCCCAAGAAGGATCTAACCATTAAAGTCACTAAACTTGCTACTGCCTTTGAGGGATTGGATAAAAAGGATTCACTCAATTTAGAGGAGAATTCAGAGATAAAAATTGGCTATATCGCAGGTTTTTATCCTCATAAAGGCCATAAAAAGGCGATCAGTTTAATGAAAATGTTGGTAAATCAACAAAGAGGGAAGTCATTTAAACTTTTTTTCAGGGGAAGTGTGGTTTACCCAGAATACTATGAGGAGATCAAAGATTTAGTAGTAAAGGAAAATTTGCAAGAGGTTATATTTTTTGAGGAGTTTGAACCTTCAATTACCATTAAAGAAATATATGAAAAGTATGATGTGACATTGCTTCTTTCTGAATATGAAGGATTCGGACTTCCAGTTTTGGAGTCTCAAGCTTTTTTAAAACCTGTTTTATGTTCAGATATTCCTGTCTTCCGTGAAAATTTAAATGGATCTGCTTTTTTTATTCAAGAAGAAATCAAAGAATCTGAGGTAGAAAGAGTGTTGAATGCCTTGTCTGACACCGCATTCCTCCAGTCCCTTTCCCAAGAAGGAATGAAAAATAGCTCGCAATATCGCTGGGAGAATACCTGCAGAAAGACATTAGCGAGCTATTTAAACTTTGCTTAGTTTTTGATCAGCTTTTTCGTTTGAACCCCTTTGTTTCCAAAATCGACTCTGATGATGTAAACTCCTTCAGGGAAGGATGATACATTGAACACCACATTTCCATCATTTGTGGAAAATTTCTGCGACTGAAGCTCTACACCTCTAGTATCAATTAGTTTTATTTCACCATCCAAGTTTCTAGGATAATCATCGAAGAATAAGGTGACCTCATCTCTCGTAGGGTTTGGTCCCATTTTAATTCCATAAATTGAAGATTGATCAAAGATCTGAACCTCATTGATCGTATTATCCACCGAGCTTTGAATTTCTGTTGAGGAATTCGAACTGACGGATAGTTGGTTTTCGGAATCTGAAGTTCTGGCAGAGGATGAATTTACCCTAAACCTAACGGCTTCAGAATCATAGGTAACCCCATTTTTGTCCGTAATTCTTACGAATACCAAGTATTCACCTACTTCAATTCTTGTCCAATCAAACTGCTTAGTGGATACCGGGGCAGTGGTTAAAGGGAATCCCCAGTTAAAGAACTCTACTCTTGTAGCATCAATATTCGTATTGGCTTTAAGGGAAACAAGATCATTTCCAATGACAAATTGTTGTCCATTATATGGTTGGGCCATGGTCACGGTAGGGGTGGTATCGCCAGATCCTGCGATGACCTTGAATGAAACAGGGTCTGATTTGATCAAGTTTCCATTGATATCCACCATTTCAGCATGTACTTTATAATTTCCCTCCTCAATTCTAGCCCAATCGAACTGATAAGGGTAGGCATTTGCTGCTACTAAGGGGAATCCCCAATTATAAAATTGAAGTGACTTTACTTGAGTTGGATCAGAAACCAAAGCTTTCAAAGTAACTAAGTCAGTCCCCAATGTAAAGGTTTGTCCATTAAATGGAGTGTCCATTTTGATGGTAACTGGAGGATTTCCCCCTTCAGACCCTTCTGTAACTTTGAATGTTACTTCATTCGTAGTATAAACTTTACCAGACTGATCTGTAATCTGTGCAAATACTTTGTAATTATCTGGCTCAATTGTACTCCAAGCAAATTCAAAAGGAGCGGACGTTACAGTAAGTATTGGGAATCCCCAATTGAAATACTCTACTTTTTGAATAGCCAATCCTGAAGAGGTTGCATTAGTTTTTAATACTACCGGATTGACTCCTTTTTCATAGACCGAATTATTGCTTGGGCTTACCATTTGGGCATTGAAGCCAGGTCCTTCATCAGATTGGTTTTTAACAGTGAAATCAATGGTTTGAGATACCGCAGTCTGGTTTGCATTGTCGGTAACTTTCGCATAAACCTGATAATTTCCAATTTCTGCATTTGTCCAGTTAAATACATAAGGCGGACTCGTAACAGTGGTGACTAAATTCCCCCAATTATAAAATTCAACGCTTTTAATTTGACCTTCTGGATCAGATGCATTTGCAGCTAACTGAACCGTATTTACACCCATAATAAATTCTTGATTTTGGGTAGGGCTCGTTAAAGTTACTGTTGGTAATTGGTTTTCAGGACTACCACCTTCATTGGAGATTTTTGCCAAAACCACTGAACCATAAGCGGGGATCGTGACCGAACCGCTAAATTGTTGGTTTTTCCCGTTCTTATAGGTTCCGTCCAAAGGTACCGAAACAGGAGAGGAGCTGGCGTTGTAATCAAAGAACACGAAATTTTCTTTGGGTATTTCTTCGGTTTGAACCTTGGATATTTCAATGTTGTCTAGATACACCTCTTGTGCTGAGCTAGGAATTCTCATTACAATACTTTCAGTGGATTTTGTGGCTTTGGCATCTAAGAAGACTTTATAATGGGTTGTTCCTGATTTTGTCGCAATGATTTTGTTTCCTTTTCCTTTATCCACATTAAAAGTAGCCTCTAGAAATAATTCAATAGCCTTATTTTCTGGAGATCCCTTCATGTCAAATTCCATCAATATTTTATCACCGGAATTTACAGCGCCTATTTGTATATAGGCTGTTGCACTGCTGGAGCTGTTGGGGTAAATCACCAAGGTGTTTCCTGAAATACCACTGGAAAGTACTTTAGAGCTGGCATTATATAAACCGGAAATAATTCCGCTTCCTGAATTAAAATTGCTTTGCTTGATTAAGCTAGACGAAAGAACTTTGGTAGTGGATAAATCAAAAGAAGGCTTGGTGCTATTGGTGTCATACCCAAAACTACTGGCCCAGTTTCCTAAATTCCGATTGATCCCTACCGCTGGATCAGAGGACGATCTAGTATGAATAAAGAAATCTTGATTGAATGGATCCAAAAAATAATTGGAATTGATCGAGCCGACTAGACCGATATCGTCAATCACGGAATAGGCAGAATAAATTTCTTCCAATTCATCCACATGGGAATATTGGTTTCCGGTGATTCTAATATTTCTATTTGGATCCCCGTAATAGTCATGGGTTAATTGTAATTGGACTTTAGAGCGGTAAAATAGGTTGTTTAGGACCTCGATATTATTGGCATTATGCAGGTAAATTCCCTTTCCAGTCATAAATGCGATGGTGTTGTTCTCAATTTTTATACCTGCACTATTGTCATCAAGGTAAATACCTTCAGCCATATCGACTTCTTCAATGGTTCCATTTTTTGTTCCTTTTCCATTCAAAATGATATTTCCCGAAATTTCTCTTCCGGTATTATTTCTTCCGATTAGACCATCTGAATTATTATAAATTCCTCCGCCGTCTTGCTTGAAAAGGCAAAAATTGTCGATATAGTTATTTAATATTTTGGTGTAGTTCCCCCCAAAGTGAATAGCATTGAAACCGATGTTCGTAATTCTATTTTTTTGAACGATTGAGTTGTCACTATCACTCGCAATGAAAATACCGATGCCAGCTAAATCACTACTTTTTGCCATCCCTTGAAAAAGCATGGCTTTGTCAATTACGTTATTACTTACTATTGCACCTGGAGCACCGTATTTAATATTGATACCATTATTGAAGGGGGAAAGTATTTGATTGTTTTGAATTACTAAGCCTCGGACATCAGCCGCATTGATTCCATTTTCACCTGCAAATTCCAATATGCTGTTTTCGACGGTGAAATTTTGACTTATAGAAATTTCAAAAATACTTCCATTTGAACCTTTAAAATGAAGGTTGGAGAATTTTAAATTATTGATGTATGGGCTATGTGTAACTAGGTTTTCAAGTGAGGAAACAGATATGTTAACATTGGAAACATTGTATCCCGAAAGATTGATCGTGAATTTTTTGCTGTCTGGGTCATAAGCCCATTCACCAGCCTGATCCAATAAGCTGGGATGGTTTTGAAGGAAATATCCATAGCCAGCTTGTGGTGCATAATGACTTTCATTTCCCTGAAAAGAAATAAAGTTACCTGAGATATAGTTTATTCTGTGCCTATCTATAATCCAATTATTTTTTCTTACCAAGACTTCACCTCCAGATCCATTATAAGGGATTCCTGTAGTGGAGGTAAACCCTGTTTGGCTTTGGACGGATCCAATTTTTAAATATCCACCATTGCTTGCATTTGAATTAGGGTGCCTTCCTATTTCTTTGATTTGATTGTTTACCAAGACAACTTGTATTCTAGGCATATTGTAATTGCTTAGATCTGCTTGATAAAGCCCGTTTCCAATGGAAGTGAAATTGGAAATTGTAATCATGGAGGTAATAATTGGCTTAGCTCCAGTTCCATAAGACGTGAAAACGATTGGGCTACCTGAGCCACCTGAATTCGCAACTTTTATAGTGCCGTAAAAGACTTCTCCGGACCTAAAAAGGATTCTATCTCCACTTTTTAGTGTGGAAGAAATGGAATTGAGTTTGTCAATGGTTTTCCAAGGAGTCGAAGGACTTTGTGCTTGGGTTACCGACCGACCATCATCCCCGGAAGAGGTGGAGAAATAATAATCAGTAGCATAACTAATTTGAAGTTGAGAATAGAATAAAGTAACTAGAAATAATAATTTTAATAAAGTGCTCTTTTGAAAGAGAAAGGTTGGCGTAAAGGTTATTTTTCTCATATTAGGCTGATTAGATTTTGTTTTTATCGTCAAAGTTTATTCCATAAGACAATAATTTTTTATGATTAAAAATTTCCTAAAACATCCTCCCAACGATTTAATTATATTATTTATAATTCGAATATTAAGTTTGGTTTATTTCTAATTTTAGATTGTATTTTTCCGCTATGATGACAATAGATAATCCTATTATTTTATTTATTTAGTTGGTTCGAAATTTTCTTATTGGTTTTATACAATGACTACTTGGAATTTTTCTTATTTAAATAGTTTAATTGTTTGTTTTATTAAAAATTAGAAATGTCAATAAAGAATAATTAATTAAAAAGCATTTATTTTAATTATTATGAGATTGTTATGAATTAATTCTATATATCGGGTGTTATTATAACTGTTTATTTAGTGATTATTTGATCTTGATTTCAATAGAGGGGATCTTTGTGACTAAATATTCCACTTCATTTTTCGTTTTATTTCATTAGAAAGCGTCGTTTTTGAAGTCCATATCCTAAAGATTAATCAGTGGGTATATCTATAGGTATTATTTAGTTTTAAGGAAATGTAAAATATTTTTAGGTAAGCATTAAAAAAGTGCAGTTCGGTTGATATTTTATTTTGTAAAAATGATAAAATCAAAATAAAATAACTGGACTAGTAATAGCGTGAAATAAAATCTTATTTTTTTTATATACATGATTAAAAATGGTTTTTAAACCTAAAAAAATGTATATTGCATTACCTTTTAATGAGTTTAAAATAAATTTTTCTAATTTTTAATAGAATAGATATGGAAACGGTCAATTCCGAATTTTTAGGGTATTCCATGTATAATGGTAAGTTGATGGATATTTTGCTTAAAGGTAAAACCATAGTAAATACCCTGAATCAATACTCTTTTTGTTTGGCGGAAGAGGATAAAAACTTCAAAAATGCGCTCTTACAATCAGATGTGCTTTTGCCCGATGGAATCTCCATTGTCTTATCCGCTAAGTTTTTGAGCGGTAGTGAAATTCATAAAATTGCAGGGGCGGATTTGCATGAATTTATTTTAAAATATTTGAATAGTGTTTATGGGAGCTGCTTTTATTTAGGTTCCAAGAATGAGACACTAGAGGTCATTAAGAGTAAAATTGTGGAGAAATTCCCCAATGTAAATTGTGGAAGTTATTCTCCTCCATTTAAAGATTCTTTTACTGAGGAAGACAATGATTTGATGGTTCAAAAAATCAATGAATTCAGTCCTGATGTACTTTTCGTGGGAATGACTGCTCCTAAACAAGAGAAGTGGGTTCATCAGAATAAAGATAGAATTCAGGCAACTTATATTTGTTCTATTGGAGCTGTCTTCGATTATTTTTCTGGTACAATTGAGAGACCAAATGATATTTGGGTAAAATATGGGTTAGAATGGCTGGGTCGATTCATGAAGGAGCCAAAAAGACTTTGGAAAAGATACTTTTTATATGGATTGATCTATGTGAAATATATTTCACTAAATAAGTTTGTTAGATCTTTTAAACTTTTTAAACCGAATACAAATGTCGCTAACACTTGAAAAATTCATTGCAATAGAAGATTTAAATAGAGATCGTGAGTTTATTTTAAACTCTTATTCTATTAATTATCTTGATTCTTCTCAAATTGCAGTTAAGAGATTGTTTGACCTAACAATTTGCTTTTTATTTATTACCATTATTGGATGGTGGTTATTTATAATCATTTCTTTGCTTATCGTAATAGACTCTAAAGGTCCAGTGATATTTAAACAATTGAGGCATGGTAAAAACAATAGGCCATTCTATTGTTATAAATTTAGAACCATGAAATATAATCCTTCCAAGGAGTTTGCTCAGGCAAAGAAAAATGATGACCGGATTACTAGGGTGGGGAGGTTTTTAAGAAGAACCAGCATGGACGAACTCCCTCAAGTATTCAATATTTTATTAGGAGAAATGTCTGTTGTGGGTCCTAGGCCCCATGCTTTAACCATGAATAGAGAATATTCTGTTCAAATTTCGAGGTTTATGTGTAGGCATTACGTAAAACCCGGAATCACAGGACTCGCACAATGTAAAGGGTATAGAGGTGAAATTAAAGATGATAAAGACATTAGATTTAGGCTGAGATATGATTTGTTTTACATTAAAAAATGGAGTGTGATGTTTGATTTGTATATCTCACTATTGACCTTTAAATGTGTTTTTTTTAATAATGAAAATGCTTATTGAATCTATTGTTTATAGTAACTTTTTGAATTGAGAGATGGTTAGTGTTTAACCATCTCTTTTTTTATAAACCAATAATTTTAAGTTTCAATTTTTAGGAATTTAATCCGAACCGATTTGAACCGTTAAATCCTGAGTTAAGTACCTCTCACTTCCATTTTGGAGTACAAAATAGTTTCCTACCGCTCAAATAATAGAAAAACAAATAATTAGGTGATTTGCAGTTTGCTTTTTATCTTAAACAGGTAATTTATTCATGTATTTTTATTTGAGGATTTATTCTTTGGAAAGGATTTGATGATGTATTTTTCAATTGATTCTAGATCCTTCCAAGATTGGTAGAAATAGCAGAAATCTTATCGGAAATACATGCTTTTAATCGTTTGCATCTTGATCATTTATACTGAAACCACCCAAAATAGCCTCTTTGCTTGAAATGGTCCTCTTAATAGTATCGGTGGCCTATTTTAAGAAATCAAGGAGGCGTCCATAAAGACACTTATCCTTAAAAATTAACAATAATGAAGAAAGACTCATCTAGAAGAACATTTATCAAGAAAACGGCAATTGCAAGTTCCGCGGCATTGATAGCTCCTACCATCATTCCCGCCTCGGCATTTGGTGCAAATGATAGAATTAATGCTGCTGTCTTAGGAATCAATGGGAGAGGCAACTCGCATATTCAAGGTTTTATGGCTCAAAAAGACGTTCAGGTAACGACTTTATGTGATCCTGATATGAATTTGCTTGTGGCTCGTCAAAAAACTTTTAAAGAGAAATATAACCTTGATGTAGCTGTTGAACAGGATCTAAGAAAGGTTTTTGATAATAAAGATATTGATGTAGTAAGTCTTGCGACCCCTAATCATTGGCATGCATTGGCAACTATTTGGGCTTGTCAGGCAGGAAAGGATGTGTACGTTGAAAAACCAGGTTCTCATAATATCTGGGAAGGTAGGAAAATGATTGAGGCTGCCAATAAATACGATCGGATCGTACAGCATGGTGTTCAATTGAGAAGTTCTCCAGCTGTTCAGCAAGCAATCAAGTTAATGAGAGAAGGGTACATCGGTCGTGTTTACATGGCGAGGGGCCTAGTCTTTAGAATGAGAGGAGATATTGGAGATAAAGGTTTTGAACCGGTTCCGGAGGGTTTAGATTATGATTTATGGACTGGGCCAGCTCCAAAAAGGCCTTTTACTCGGAATTTGGTGCATTACAATTGGCATTGGAACTGGGATTACGGAAATGGAGATGTTGGGAATCAGGGAATACATGAAACAGACCTTTGCATGTGGGGATTGGATGTAGGTTTCCCTACCGAAATTACCTCTATGGGTGGGAAATACCTTTGGGATGATAGTAAGGAAGTACCTGAAGTGTTAACTTCTATTTATAATTATCCTGAGGAAGGTAAAATTATCCAATTTGAGGTGAGACCTTGGTACACCAATACTGAAGGGGGAGCTACTGTAGGAAATATTTTTTATGGTGATAAAGGATATATTGTAGTGGATGGTTATGATAAATTCAAATCCTTCTTGGGGCCAGATAGAACTCCTGGGATATCTGGAGATGATGGAGGAGAAGCTGCAACTGGAATGGACCGGGGAGCTGGAGGTACAGATGGACACATTGCCAACTTCATAGAAGCAGTTCGGAAGCATGATCGATCTATATTAAATGGACCTGTGGAAACAGCACATTTATCATCTGGATTGGCCCATTTGGGAAATATCGCGTATCGATTGGGAAGAGTTTTACATTTTGATCCTCAATCGGAGAAATTTGTCAATGATCCAGAGGCAGATAAAATGCTGACAAGAAATTATAGACCGGGCTTTGAGGTTCCGGATATGGTTTGATAACCGCTTTACTTACTGTAGGTAAATACAAACTTCAGCCGTCAAGGCAATACCTTGACGGCTGTTTTATTTATATCAATGTTTATAAGAATAGGTAAAGGTGTATGTGATCGAATTGATGAAATGTCTTAAATATTTTTTAGAACTCCCTTTGATCTACTGTTTTGCCTTATGAGATATCCATTATCTGTCTTGATACTTTTGACCTTCTTTGGATTCGGAAACCTGCTGTTTTTTTTCCAAGAAAGAACTTTAATTGATAATGATCAAAGTATTGATTTTTAAATTGTTAAATATAATAATCTAGAAACAACTTCCTTTTTAGGAGTGGGGCTGTGGGCCTGGGCTTTGCCTATGGATTATGACGGAGATGGGGATATGGACTTATTGGTGAATTGTGTAAATGTGTCTCTTTTTGAAAAAATCAGCCAAAAATCTGATAAGGTGATTTTTAAACATGGAGGGCCATTGTCAGATAAAATGCTGGTAGTTCATACCACTAGTCCTACTTTTATCGATTGGAACAAAGAGGGTATCTGGGGAATTCTAGTAGGTGCTCAAGATGTGCATTTTACTACTTCGAGAGATAGTTAAAAATGAAAACTGGCTTTCTCCAAAATAGCTACAGGTTCACATTGATAGTTAAAGATCTTTCCAAGCTTTTGTGGCTTCTTTTAATTTATACCCTTGTACTTTTGTGTGCTAGTTGGAATTCAAAAAAACAAAATGTGGACTTAAATCACGTATTCACCAACCCCATGGTGCTCCATGAAATTCAAATGACTGAAGGACCACAAGGTCATTTTTTAAATCAAAGACAGGCGTTTTCTCCTTATGATCAATTTTTGGCTTTCGATAATAGAAACGAGGATTCCAAAATAGGGGAGAATGCTTCTATTCAATTTATAAACCTATTCACGAAAAAAGTGAGTACGGTTTATAAACTTGAAAATCAACAAAATTATGGTCCTGGAGTTGGTGCAGTGAGCTTTCACCCAAAAGAGAATAAGATCGTATTTATTCATGGATTAAGGAATGCTTCAGAAAAAAGGCCGTATTACATCACAAGACGTTTTGCCATGCAACTTGATTTGGATGATGATTTGAATACTTTTCCATTGGATGCACGTGATGTTCAAGAGCCTTTTACTTTAGGGGCATTAAGAGGTGGATCTCATGCGTACTCTTATAGCTCTGATGGCCAGATGGTCAGCTTTACCTATAACGATGAAGTTTTAGAACAAGAAGCTCAAGTGAATCCAGAAGTAGTCGATTTAAGAACTGTTGGGGCAATTTTGACTAATGAGCCTGTTTCAATTAATGGAAACGTAAATCATGAAAATTTCAATGGAAGTGGTTTTGCAATTTTATTGGCTGAGGTTACTGCTAACCCTGAAAAAGGTTCAGATCAAATAAGTAAAGCATACGAGGAGTGCTGGGTAGGAAAATCTGGTTACAAAAGGCAAGATGGAACCGTCCAAGCAAGAGCTTTGGCCTATTTGGGAAATGTGGTTTTAGAAAATGGTGAAAAAGCAACCGAAATCTTTATTTCTGATATTCCTGACGATCTTGAATTATTGAAGATTGGGGTTACAAGTGGGGCTAGGACGATTCTGCCCACAGTTCCTGAAGGTGTGAAGCAAAGAAGGCTGACCCATACTTCTACGCATACCTATCCGGGGATTCAAGGACCAAGGCAATGGCTCAGGAGCTCCCCTGATGGAAGCAAAATCTATTTTTACAAAAAGGATGAAAAGGGCATTGTTCAAATCTATTCGGTTTCACCTGCTGATGGCACGATCAATCAGGTCTCTTATAATGACTTTTCCGCTGACACCTCATTTGATTTAAGTTTTGATGGGAAGTATTTTGCTTATGGGTCAAAGGAATCTCTTTATCTTACAAAAGAAGAAGATGGGGAAACTATCCAAGTTTTGGCTGCTCCAAAAGATTTATCCCATGGACTCAGTAATATCAATTGGGCAAATACTACTTATCAATTGGCTTATAATCGAAAAGTGAATAGCCCAGAAGGTCCTTATTTTCAAATTTTCACATTATCTTTTTCTAATTAGCCTCAAGGCCCATGGCGAATCTACATTAAAATTAAAGGATACGATTGCTTTCATTTTTTGTCTTGGAGGATTAAGTCTGGATTACTTGTCAGAAAGAAAGAAAATAGTAGAGGTGAATTTGAAAATTTTCAATTGACTTTTTGAATACACTAAAGTTGCGATTTTGAACCACATAGCCACTTAGCTTGATGGGGTAACTGCTCGTTGAGCTAGACTATTTGAAAAGAGGTTTTTGAAGGAAGGGATTTATTTTTATTTCCCCTATTATCTTTGGCGTTTCACATTAGAATATTCGTTTTGAAACACGTATTATACTTCGTTGGGATTTGTCTTCTTTTTTCTTGTTCTCAACCCGCTACGGAACAAATTTCAATTATACCTGCCCCTGCACATCTGAACGTTTCTGGAGGAGAGTTTGTGTTGGATTCTAAAACTCAGTTGATCTTTTCGGAAGCTGATGGGTTTCAAAATGAAATTGATTTTTTTCAACTGTACATCTCCGAAAAATTAGGGAAGGAGCTTTCCATAATAGATGGAAGAAATAGCCTGGAAATTTTAAAGTCAAATGAAATTGAAGGGGAGGAATCCTATTCCCTGATCATCCAAGAACATAAAATAACTTTAAAAGCCAGCCATGGCAAAGGAATCTTTTATGGTTTGATGTCGCTGAAACAGTTAATCCCACCTTCCAATTCTTTAGAGGAAATCAGGCTTCCTGTTTTGGAGATCAGTGATCAACCTACCTATGAATGGAGAGGGATGCATTTGGATGTGTCCAGACACTTCTTTTCAATGGATTATCTAAAAAGGTATGTGGATTTATTGGCCTTGTATAAACTCAATAAACTTCACTTGCATCTGACCGATGATCAAGGATGGAGAATTGAAATCAAGAAATATCCTCAATTGACGGAACAAGGAGCTTGGAGAACATTTAATGATCAAGATTCAATTTGTATAGATAAATCCATTGAAGACCCAAGGTTTGCTTTGGATCCTAAACATATCAAAGTAATCGATGATCGACTTCATTATGGTGGATATTATACCCAAGAGGAATTGAAAGACTTGGTTGCCTTTGCAGGTACCAGGCATGTGGAAATTATTCCTGAAATCGATATGCCGGGGCATATGATGGCAGCAATTTCAGTTTTTCCTGAGTTGGCTTGTAATGGGGAAGCTGCATGGGGCGAGGTGTTTTCCACGCCGCTTTGTCCTGTAAATGAAGAGGTCTATACGTTTGTAGAAAATGTATTGACGGAAGTAAGTGAAATTTTTCCATCCAAGTATATTCATATCGGAGCAGACGAAGTGGAGAAATCCACTTGGGAAGAATCTTCTGAATGCAATGAATTTATGCGGGAAAATGGAATAGAAGATGTTGACCTGCTCCAAAGCTATTTTGTAGAGCGAGTTACCACTTTTCTACAAGATAAAGGAAAAGAAGTGGTTGTTTGGGATGATGCGTTGGCAGGGGGAATTGATGCTAGCTTGAATGTCATGTATTGGAGAAATTGGGTGGCTGAAGTCCCTGATAAAGTGGTAAAGAATGGGAATGATTTGATTTTAACCCCAGGAGATCCTTTTTACTTTTCAAGTCCCAATTCCAAACTATTTGATATCTACAATAAGAAGCTGTTAGGAGCCAAATTTCCAGAAGAGCTTTCTTATAAGATTAAAGGTTTACAAGCTTGTCTATGGACAGAAACCATTCCTTCCGAGGAGTTGGCTGATGCGATGTTATTCCCCAATGTATTGGCTCTTGCCGAAAGAGCTTGGTCTCCCTCTTCAATCCAGGATTGGGATGCCTTTAAAAGAAGACTGCCATCACAACTGGATATATTGGAGTCTATGGGTGTAAAATACGAGTACAAGCAAAGTAATGCGTTGATTCCATTTATGAATGTGGATCTAGAAAACAAGAGGATTGGTGTTTCATTTGAAACAGACCTGAATGACCCAATCATCTATTATACCACTGATGGTACTATTCCAACTTCTGCTGCGAACCTGTATCAAGGGGAGTTTTTTGTAAATGGAAGTGCCTCCATTGTGGCAGCAGTTTTTGAAGACGGAGAAGCCAAGGAACCGATTTTGAAAAAACAAGTAGATTATCACCTTGCCATAGGTAAACCTGTAGTTTATAATAAGGCCTGGAATCCTTCTTATCCGGCAGGTGATGCAGGAAGTCTCACAAACGGATTAAGAGGTGGAGATTCTTACAATGATGGGTTTTGGCAAGGATTTACCAATGATTTGGATGTTATCGTAGATCTTGAAGAAGTCAATGATTTGTCTTATTTCTCAGCGAATTTCATGCAATTGATTGGCCCCGGGGTGTTTTTGCCAGGTTCGCTAGAAGTTTCCATATCCGAGGATGGGAAAACATTTGAGAAAGTGTTGACTTTGAATCATACCATTTCTTCTGAAGAGGAGGGGTTGATCTTCCACAATTTTGAAGGTTCATTAGAAGGTAAAAGTGCCAGATTTGTTCAGGTCAATGCAAAAAATACTCAATCCGGGTTTATGTTTGTCGATGAGTTAGTCATCAAATAATCTATTCCATTATGATTATTAAATAAGGGACTATCTAGGTCCCTTTTTTCTTGAATCAGTTCGATAAAACAATGCTATTGAGACTCCAGGCAAACAATCAAACTTACTCGTGAGATGAAATTGATCTTGGTATCAATCAGCAATAGGATAGTTTGGATGGAATAGGTTATAGCAAAAATTAAATGATGTTAATACTAAAGGAGTTTTAGTTAGAATCTCTTTTTTATGAATAATTAATGAAGTATTTTCTCATCTAGATCTATTTTTCAAATTCCCTTGATTCACTTCATTTGTTCCATATGAATTTCAAAAATCTCTCTTTTATTCTTTTTGTCCTTGTTTTTATAGTACGTTCCACCGATCTGTTGGCAGCCTCGGATGTAGAATTCCGAGTCAACTTACAGGGATATCTAAAGGATATGCCAAAAACGGCCTTAATCCTGAGTAAAGTGGATTTAGAGACGACAGAGGTTTATTTAAAAACCTCTATTGGTCAGACAAAAGAACGATTAGTGCTTCAAAGAAAGGGAAATCCTTGGAGTCCTTTTTCCTATTATTATGAACTCGATTTTTCTGGATTTACTGAGGAAGGAGAGTTCTATTTGGAACTGCAGGGGTCTACTATCAAAAGTGAGAATTTTTGGATTGGAGCTTATCCTGCCTGGCAAGAGGATGTAGTTTCATTTATAAGAACTCAAAGGTGCGGGTTTAATCCCTTTATTGAAGAATATTGTCATCAGGAAGATGGATTGAGTTTTTTTGGGATTTGGTCTGATTCCACCAGAATGGATGCGACGGGAGGTTGGCATGATGCGGGGGATCAACTGAAATATTTGATCACCAGCAGTAATACTACCGCCAGACTTTTAATGACTTACCAAATGAGGCCTGAGCGATTTAAAGATGAAGTAAATGAGCAAGGTCTTCCGATGAAAAATGAACTTCCTGATATTTTGGATGAAGCCAAGTGGGGATTGGAATGGATCCTTAAGTTACATCCTGGACCCAATGAATTATACCATCAAGTGGCTGATGATCGAGATCATAGAGGCTTTAAACTTCCCCATGAAGACAATGCTGATTATGGATGGGGAGCCAATCGTTTTAGGCCTGTCTATTTTGCTACAGGTAAGCCACAAGGTCTTTCTAAATACAAAAGTGAAGCTACTGGCATAGGAAATCTTGCTGGCAGATCAGCTGCCACTCTTGCATTGGGATACCAAGTATTCATAAGTTTTCCTGAATACCATGCATTTGCCGAGAAATGTTTGAATGCCGCTGTGGAAATTTACCAAATGGGGAAGAAAAAAGAAGGCTTTCAGCAAGGGAATAGTTTTAGTGCTCCCTATCGATATGAGGAAAATACCTGGGCGGATGATATGGAGTGGGCTGCTGCGGAATTGTTTAAAATTTCTAAGGAAAAAGATTATTTGGAAGATGCTAGAAGATACGCTTCCATTATTAAAGAGTGGTCCTGGATGGAACGTGACTCTGCTAGCCATTATGAAATGTATCCATTTTTAAACATGGGGCATTACGCTCTTTGGCAAATTGGGAAAGAAGAGGATAAGAAGCAGATGGTAGCATACTTTGAACATAACCTGGAGAATGTAAAAAACCGAGCGGACCAAAATCCATATGGAGTTGGCCATTTATTTATTTGGTGTTCTAATAACCTAGCAGCAGCAGTAGCTACCCAAGCCATGCTTTATGAAGAAATGACCGGTTCAAAGAAATACCGCCCTCTTTTGGTAAATCATGTCAACTGGCTACTGGGGTTAAACCCATGGGGGTCCAGTATGATCACTGGACTTCCTGAACATGCAGACTATCCTATGGATGTGCATATGCCATTTTGGAGATTGCTGAATACCACCATAGCAGGCAGTTTGGTAGATGGTCCCATCTGGTCAAGTATTCATGAAAATATGTTGGGGATTGAACTTTCAGAGCCGGATGAATATGCTCATTTGCAACCAGATCATATTAAATACATGGATGATTGGATGGATTATAGCACCAATGAACCTACCTTGGATGGATCTGCAGAGCTCTTAATGATTCTTACTTATTTGAATCATGACTAAACTCTGGGTCTTCTTACTTGGATTTTTTTGTAGTGTTTCCTTTGTTCAGGGACAAGTGATTTATGATGCCTATGGAGCTTTGATAAGGTCAGATCAAAAGGAGAAAAACATTTACTTGATTTTCTCCGGACATGATTACAATGAGGGCTTTGATCATGTTTTAAAAGTTTTAAAAAATCATGGGATAAAAGCATCCTTCTTTTTTACAGGAGAATTTGTAAGGTCTAATCAAGAACTAGTGAAAAGGATTGCGAATGAGGATCATTACATAGGAGCCCATTCTGATCAACACTTATTGTACTGTGATTGGGGAAACCGGGATAGTTTATTAGTTGATGAACAGGTGATCCAACAAGATATAATTGATAATTTGAAGGAATTGGAAAATTTAGGAGTCCATCCTGATATTTTCTTGCCACCTTACGAATGGTACAATAAAAAAGTTGTGGAAATAGCGGAAGGTTTGGAACAGCTTACCATTAATTTCAGTTCTGGGACTAGATCAAATGCAGATTATACCAGTCCTGACATGGAAAATTATGTCGACTCATCTACGATTCTTGAAAGTATTTATAATTATGAAATCTCGTATGGATTAAATGGTTTTCATTTGTTAATTCACCCTGGTACGACTCCCCAGCGACAGGATAAATTTTATATGAAATTGAAAGAATTAATTATAGAACTTCGAAGTAGAGGGTACAATTTTGTGAAGCTATCGAGGTAAAAGAAATGGGTATAGAAAAACTACCGTATAGAATAACTTCCTTTGAAAAACTTTTACTATGAAATTTAAAGCATCTTTAGATACTCTTGCCAAAGTCATCACTGGCTTTATTGTTTTACTTTTCATTTATTTAGGTCAGCGAAGTGTCCACATAATTTTGGAATCAGAAACTGAGCCCACAAGCTTTTATCTTCATGTTTTTATTTTGGTGTTTTTAGTTTTCGTACTAATAGGGACTTGGGTTTTTTCACCGCAGGATTATGAGATTGGTGATGGAAAGCTAACTATCAAAAGAATTATTGGAGATTTTAAAATAGGCCTTCATGAAATCACCGAAGTTAAGGGACTTACAAAGGAAGAGACTAAAGGGACTATTAGGACTTTCGGAGTAGGGGGGCTTTTTGGCTATTTCGGAAGGTTTTATATCCCAAAAATTGGAAGGGTAATCTTATTTGCTACCCAAAGAAAGAATAAAGTACTCATTAAAAAGAATGAGGAAAAGCAATTTATTCTAACGCCAGATGACCTTCAATTTATCCAATATTTAAGGAATAAAATCTCCTGATTAGGTTGGAAATCAAACTTCTTTCATTTTTAGGTTGATCTCTTTTAATGCTTGGTCCAACTCTTCACTTGATGATTTTAAATTGGAGAGCAATTGTTTTTTCTCATCTAAATCCAGTTCATGGCTTTGAACCAAATCAGTTATCCCCATAATTCTTGCTAAAGGAGCCCGGACTACATGGGAGTGTTCAAATGCAATATCTTTAAGTTTCTTATTTTGAGATTCAAGCCTGTTTAAAAATTTGACTTGGTCGGTGATGTTTTGGAAGGTGGTAATATAACTGACAGAATTAATCCGTTCATTGACCACTTTCATTCCATAAGCTCTGAGGATTATAGTTTCTCCATTCTTACATAAAATTCTCTTGGTAAAAGTGAAACCTTCATTTCCTTTCGACATGGAAATTAATTTCAGCTCTTCTAAGTCTACTTCCTTCCATTCCTCAGGAGTAAATTGGATAATATGTTTTCCTTCTATTTCAGCGGCTTTGTATCCTGTGATTTTGCGGATATTCTCACTGATATAGGTGATATATCCCATTTCATCCAACTTTAAAATTCCAAGATTTGGATTGGTAAAAAGTAATTCAAGTTCCTGTTTTCTTTTGTTTACTTGACTATAAAGGCGATAAATCAGGATAAATAACAAAAGACTTGTTACAAGGACAAAGAAAATTCCCTTCGCCAGTTGATACCTGGACATTTCTCTAATATCATTGCTTACTAAATATTCTGCAGCCTTGTCGCTAAAAAAAATCCAGCTCACACCTATTATCAAATAGATAACTGAAATAGTCCAAGGCTTATTAATATTTGATGATTTTGACATATACCTAATCTGGCAAGGAAGTAATTTTCGCTTAAAGATATTTGAATATTTGTTTGGTTGAGCCTTATTCAGGATTAAATCTAAAGTTTGTTTAGGCTGCTGGTTTCTAATTTTTTGAAAAACTGGTATTCTATGTTCTATAGTGAAGAAGCGATTTTAAGTTTATTACCTAATACTCACCTATTGACACTTTTCCCTCAGTCCCTGAAGGCATGGTATTCCAATTGCTTGCATCAAAGGGATTGTAATCAATGTTTACAAAATTGATTTTACGGTAATTCCTCCTTTGAATTCCATTCCTATTTAAATATCGGATACTATTAGCCATCAAATTTGCTACTTCTATCTTGATGGTGTTTGGACCGTTTTTTAAGGTGCTCAGTTATATTCAGCTGAAAAGGAATACTTCACATGGCTCAGTCTTACTCGTCATTGATCCAAATCTTGGCACTTTCATACATTTGATTTATCTGTAATAGATATCGTTTTCCCACATTTTTTTCCAATTCAAAATTGGAAGTGTAGTTTGCTTGTCCAGAAAAATCATCCGAAGAACTATCTCCCTGAGTGATCCATGGATGAATGGCCTCCATTTGTAGGGAGGAAGGAAGGCGGGGTTGCCCCTTTGTAAATGCTAATGTCCAAAATAGGAAGAGAGGTCTTGATTCCTTCCTAAGCGGCTATAATCTAGCCAATTCGAAAGCCTTGTTTCGTTCGATTCTTCCAAGGCCTTGACGAAAATGGACTCAGCCGGTTTTAAGGAGATTGACGCACTGGTTTTGCTGCCATTTGAATTAGATTCCAATATTCCTCTTCTTCAAGTCAATGGATCCATCACCACCAACTGTTTAGCTGTTAAAATAAAAGAGATTGTTTGGTGGATGTCAGTAGGACTATGGTTTACAAGAAAGTAATACCTGCCATTTTGAGTTTTTCTACGTATAAAATCCACCTCGGATTCTGACCAGAAGTTTGAATTCTTCCCTGACCATCTTGTCCAAGCCTTGGATGTTTGCGTGATTTCGAACCAATCAGCAGTTGCTACTGCTCTTTTTTATCGGGAACAAGACAAAAAGAGGGAGGAGAATACCTAAAATGTAAGAAGTAAAATTCTATTTATTAGGTTGAACTTCTTTTAAGTTGAACACCGGTAAAAGCGGAATAGAAATAGGGGAGTTGTCTGGATTGGTTTCCATAATGTCTGCCATGTATTTCCACCAGCGTTGAACAATTTCAGTGTTTCCAAGATCTTGTGAATTTGCATTCCCTTCGGTGACTTGAAAAGCGAATAAAAGAGAGGTTTCCTTATCTAGGAATATATGGTAATCTACGATTCCTGTATCTTTTAATAAACTAACCAATTCAGGCCAGATTTCTTGATGACGCCTTTCGTATTCTTCCTCAAATCCTGGAATCAATTTCATTCGGAAAGCTAATTTTTTCAACATAGGTAATTTTTGATTTCAGATTTTAGTTATGAGAATTCATTTTGTTTTCAAACCTTAGACAGGTTTTCCAATAATTTGTACTTCATTATATATTCTTTTAAACCAATTTCCGCCAGATTATCAATTGCTTTTGCCACTATATTGGCGTTCAATTCAGCTCCTTCAAGAATGGTAGGTGTATGATCTGTTTCATCAAAATAATGAACTCTGACATAATCTTCACCTAAGCCATCGTATTGGTTTGCCATTTTTGTGTTTAAATCTATAAAAGTAGTGAAGGTGTCTTGAGCTATTTGTTTAGCCCAAAGCCCGTATCCTTTGTCCGCTCGAATTACTTTTCCATTCTTCCAATTATTTCTTGGTATTAGGGAGCAGACGAGGGGAGTTACCTCTTTGGTTTTAGCTGCAAAGATCATTTGTCTTAAATATTGGCTATAGGAATAAACTGGTTCTTGTTGCTTGGTGATAGGGATGTAAATATTCTCGACTTCTTGCCCTGCACTTTGGACGACCCCTTCAGCTTTTAATGTGTCATCTATTGGGCTAGAGTCATTATGTCCAGATTGCATGATCACATAATCTCCTGGCTGGAGAGTGCTCAACTCCTTATTCCATCTTCTTTCTTTGATAGATGCTCTGGTACTTCTACCTGCCATGGCCTGATTGCTGACTTTCAACCTGGTGCTATCGAAGAACTCTTGAAGAAAGTTGCTCCATCCTATTTGAAGGTTACTTTCTCCACCCATACGAATTGATGAGTCTCCAATAAAATGGAGCGTTTTAGGGTAGGAATTTTCTTTTTGTTGAATAGTAAATGATAGAATTAAAATTAAAAGAGGGGAGAAGGAGAAAAATTTGAAAAAGGGTCTTTTCTTAAGCATGCTTAGAACTTTCAAAAAAGGGTTGGAATTTTCAGTTTCTAAGGTAGGAAAAGATTCTTTTTTTAAAAGTGTGAAGAGGAGTGACAAAAAATAATCAAAGGCTGCTTTTGCAGCCTTTGATTGAACATTAAAATAGCCATTATTATAAACCTGAGTTTATAAGCTCGTACTCAAAAGAAGGTCTTCCTCTTTCTCCATCTTTCGTCAATGAGAGGAATCGTAACTTGTAATAATTATCCTCTGAATCTTTGACAATGTAATAACGGTCTTCAAGAACTGCTGGAGTTGAGTTTGGGCCACCACCTCCTCTCCAGGAAGAACCAATAGTTAATCTGTTGTCTGAATTAAAAGTTAAGGAAGCGATATCCGAGAAGAGAAAGTTTTCATAAGGGATATCTTCTTCCAGCACTTCCACTGCGGTTGTTCCACCGTAGATGTTATGGTAAACTAAATCTTGGAAAAAATAGGCCAAAATCCCATTGGACGCCTGAGGAAAGGGAGTGGAGGAGGTACCTGCTGTCCATGCAATGTCCCAATCTTCTTTGGCGGGTTCTACTTCTACAATTCCATTTTCGAAGGAAACGTATACAAAATTGTCTGAATCATTTTTGGAAATTTCAAGGGTGGAAGAGCTGCTGCCATCTGCATCCGCATGTTCCAAAAGGTATCCGGAACCATTCCTTGTGATTTTGATTTTTTTCCAAGTTCTTTCAGAGGCTCCACTGCTTCCTCTATTTAAGAGATATACTTCATTTTCATCATCGGATGCACTGATTGGAGCAATAATGGGCTTGTTTAATGGATTAGCAGGATCATCAACATGTAGAATACTCTCCAAATTAGTAAATGAGAGCACTAGTTTACCAGTTGATTCAGCCGCTGAAACTTCTTCAGTTCCAACTTCGTCCAAAGAGGTTTTTCCAGTGGCAGAGGCCATTGCTCCTGTCGTTCCATTGATCAAAACTTTGAAATCTGATCCTGAATAAAATGCCAGGTCCCAATCATCTCTTTTTACGGCAGTTTGTTCGCTAGACCTAAGTTTGATAAATGCTGTATTGGGAAAGGTTGCTCCACCTCCATTTACCTCAATCAATCCAGTTTCATCCGGTGGAATTACAATTGGAGCTGAATCATCATTGCAAGATGTAAATAGACCTGCTCCTATGAATAATAAGCAAATAGGGAGTAATCGATCGTGTTTCATAGTTTAGATTATTGATAATTGGTTAGTTTTTTAATTGATAAGTAAGTCCTAGGAAATAGGATCTTCCATAGCCTATAGGCCTTTGAGACCCCGTACTATGTGCAGCCCCGGATTCCGAACTGCTGTTGATTTGGGTAATATTGAATAGGTTTTTTATGCCGAGATGGACGTTCAGGTTTGTTCCTATCTCTTTTTTGAAGGTTAGATCCATCCATTGGTATCCGTCCAATTCAATTTCTTTCGGTTTGGTGTTCTCATTTTCATCAATGGAGATTTCATACCCTGGCAGGCTTCCAGTCCATTTGTAAAAAAGACTAGCTGTAGTTTTCCATGGCCTGATCTGGTAAGAAATGTCAGAGGTGATTTCTGGAGTCCAAACAAAAATGGGAAGGTCTGATTCCTCCTGAGATAGTTGATTATACCTACCTATGTATGAAAAGCCTAAGTTGAAATTCCAGTTTTTCATGGAAAGGTTTTCTCCTATAGTAATCCCGGTCGTTTTGTATTTATCTACATTGATCAATGTAGTGACTTGTATATTTTCTGGATCTTGAGCATAGGCTATTCTATTGGAGATATCATTGTAGAATCCTCCGACTATCGTTTTCAATTGAACGCCTTCAAAAACTTGCTTCTTCCAATCCAAGGAACCATTGATGCTATTGGAGGTTTCTGCTTCTAGGTTTGGGTTGCCGGTGATACTATGACTGGCATCGAAGAAATTAAAATATAATTCTCTGGTGGAAGGGGCTCTAAACCCATTTGCATAAGCAAATCGAATAGCCAACTGATCTGAGAGATTCCATTTCGTGTTGATCGAAGGAATAATTGGAGGTGCATCATAAGCAGAATTCCAGGTTTTTCTAAGGCCAGGTTTGACACTAACATTCGGACTAGGCGTCCAATCTGCAGAAAGGAAAACTGCATAATCCTGGATTCCATCATTTGAATCAATTCGTTCTCCTGCACCTTTTTCAAGATTAATGTCTATGCCTGGATTAAGGCGTAAGTTGTTCCCTGATTTCCAATCAGCCATCATTCTCCATGTGAACCCTTGGTAGTGGATGGTGGCATTAACCCCTTCTGCTTGAGATAGATATCTTTCTCCACTGTAGACGTTGGTTACCCAGGTCTCTGAATCACGGGAATAATTTGTATAGGCACCTTGCCAGGTAAGACCAAAGCTATTTGATGATTCCCACCTTCCGCTTAACCTATGCATCCATCTCGAGGTGATGAAATTTTGATCTAAAATTTCAAACCGTGCATCTGCACCATAAGAAAATACTGTTTCATCCAAATAATCCAGTTGATAATCGGTGTAGATAGATTTACCTGTCCAAGACGCGCTCAGATTCATGAAAAACTGTTCTTTTGGAAGCCATTCATAGTCCCGACCTGTTTTTTCGCCTTTCCACCCTCCAAAATTGTTTTGTGAAAAAGATGCTCCAAAATTCCATTTTTCAATTCCGAGATTTCCGGAAATACTGCGGATATGGTTGCCTTTGCTAGTAAATGGCTGGTATTCTACTCCAACTGTTTCCTCTTGGATTCTGGCCATAACACTCCACTTGTTTCCAAGGTCTTTCTTGGTGATGATGTTGATTACTCCGGCTAGCGCATCCGCTCCATACACTACAGACATGGGGCCTTCTACAATTTCGATTCGTTCAATTCGGTTAATATCAATTTGATTGATATTGATTTCATTGGAAGTGCCTTGTCTGCCCACCATTGGCACTCCATCGATAAGGATTTTTACATTTTGCCCGGACAATCCAAGAAGTTCCAAATTCGATGATCCCAATGCATTATCCTGACTAAATCTAATTCCCAGTTGGGTGTTTAAAGCTTCTTGAATGGAAGTAGAAGCTCTGTTTTGAATGGTTTTTTTTTCAATCGATCGAACTTGATAAACCGAATTTCTTGCAGATTGAGGCTCGTAATTTCCTGTTACTACAACTGGATCTAAATCGTTGATTTCTTCTTTTAACCTAAATTCTTTAATAGTATCATTTTCAGATAAATAATACCAATTGGATTGGTAGCCTAATGCCGAAATTTGAAACCGTTTATTTCTCATTGCTATATCCAAGTCAAACTTCCCATCGATGTCAGTTTTAATGATTTTTCCATTTTCTAACTGAATAGTGGCGTAGGGAATTTCCTCTCCAGAACTGCTGGTTATTCGGGCCTTTTGTTGTGCAAGAGTAAAAGAGGAACAAAAGAGGATGAATAGTATCGAAGCGGTTATTTTATTTAGACTAAATCTAAACATAGAGCTAAATTTTTTTTGGGGAGTATTACCTCCCCATCAGTATTATGTCAATTGATCCAATAATTCTTTCCATGCGGGTTTTTGAGGCAATCCTGGTTTTCTAAGACCAAAGAATTGAGCTACCATTTCTCCGTTTTTGTCAAATAGTTCAAGTGCGGATACATATCCATCTGTTGTATTTTTATGAACCACATATGCAGAATCTACTTCTGATTCATTAAGGTGCATATTGAAATCAGGATCTAGAACATTAATCCAATCTCCCATTTGTCTGATGGTTCTTACTTTTCCCTGATGAATTTGAATGTTTCCTTTATTGCCCGCAAAAATCATGATTGGTAATTGCGTTTCAGAGGCAACAGAAAGTACTTTCCTCACAGAAGACTTGCTTACTTCGTAGGCCCATCTATCCCCAATCCATTTTACAGCATCCAATCGGTTCAGTTTATGCTTTCTAAGCATACCGAAAAAGTCATGAGTATCTTTCATATTCGCCCAATCGGATTGAAACTCTTCCATATCCAGTTCATCCAATGAGGAGTAAATGGGCTTTTCAGGCATTTCAATGGATAGTGGGATATGTTGGTTTTCCGATGCGTATTTTTCAACCATTAATTCATACGCCTCTGGGTTAGACTTCTCTTGTAAATAAACTTTTAAAATAGCCTCTCCAGTCTGGTCAAAATATTGAAGGCTTTTTAATATTCCTCTTGGAGATTGGGTAGTCACAGCAAAACCGAATTTCCAGCTTTTGAAAAACACACGCTGTTCTATTGGTCCAATCACGGTAGCGATGGTTGAAGGACCGGCAGCATGTAGTTCAATTTTTTGAAAAGGGCCTTTATGCTCCAAGACACATGCTTCATTTCTAGTCAAAGACATGACTTTCCCAAGCTTAGGGAAATCAAGTACCTGTGATTTAAAATTGTCTTGTAGTCTTATTACATTCTCACCGATACCTGTTGCCAATAACTCGGCTTCAGAAACTCCTAGTCTTTTTGCTGCATCTCGGATTCTTAATTGAGGAAAGTCGCTTTTTAATTCTTCCCAGTTTTGCTTTAGTGTGTCGGTAGATTCATTAAAGATTTCCATAATAAGCTAGTTTTGAAGAGGATAAATTCGAGATTATTTCAGGGGAGGACGATACAATCAGTCCTCCGGTATAAGGGTTTTTAATAAGCTGGATAGGATGCTCAAACACATGGTCTAATGTTTCTTTTTCCATGACAGCATTCACTTCTCCGGTTTTTACAATTGTTCCATTTTTTAGTAGTGCTATTTTATCCGCGTATTGAATAGCCAAATTCAATTCATGTAAAATCAGCAAAATGCCTATGTTTCTGGATTTTAATTTGTCTAGTATTTTTAGAACAGCATGTTGCTGTGAAATATCAAGACTAGAGGTAGGTTCATCCAACAGCAGAAATCTTGGAAAGGGTTTGTTTTCCCAGATTTGAACCAGCACTCTTGCCAAATGGACTCTTTGCTTTTCTCCTCCAGAGAGATAGTTGAAGGCTTTCTCTCTTAGATGACCAGTATTGGTCACTTCCATTATTTCAGAAATCAAGTTTTCCGGTTCTGTTGAACTGGAACTAATCAATCCCAGTCGAACTACTTCTTCAGCAGAGAAAGGGAAATTCAATTGGGAATGCTGTGGCATAACCGCTCTGATTTCTGCCAATTGTTTTGGCTTGAGTTGATGAACCAGATTTCCATTGTAGTGAACAGTGCCCTGCTTGCAAGCTATTTCTCCTGATAAAACTTTGAAAAAAGTGGATTTTCCTGCTCCATTAGGTCCTAAAATTGCCATAATTTCACCTGGGTTCAATTCCAGATTCATCTGATCAATGATCGCTCTGTTTTTGATGCAATAATGAATATTTGAAGCTCTAAGCATAAGTTTTGGAATGATTTAGGTTGAAAATCAGCCAGATAAAGAAAGGTGCTCCTACTAATGCGGTAATGACCCCAATTGGCATTTCTGCAGGAATTACTATAATTCTGGCTACCAGATCTGCAAAATTCATCAAGATAGCACCCAGCAAAAAGGATCCCGGCAAGACGAGTCTATGGTCTGCTCCGAATAGTATTCGTATCAGGTGAGGTACCACTAATCCGACAAACCCTACCATTCCTACCATCGATACCCCAGTTCCAACAATTAATGCACAGTAGATTAAAAGCTTTAGCTTAACTCTCTGAACATTGACTCCCATATGGAAGGCTTCTTGCTCTCCTAGTGCTAATGCATTTAAGGCTTGATGTTGAAAGAGAAGAAGGAGGGAGGGGACTCCAATCAATACTAAACTGATTGGAATTTTATTCCAGACTGAACCTCCCAGATCACCCAAGCTCCAAAAAGTAAAACTTCTTAAAGCAGTATCATCTGCAAAGAATAAGACCAATCCGATCAGTGCTCCTGCTAATGCATTAATGGCTACCCCGGCCAATATCAACGTCCCCGATTCAGTTTTTCCTTGGCTTTTGGAAAGTTTATAGACACCGATGACATGTATTAAACCACCGAAGAATGCGAAAAAGGGGAGTCCTATTAATTGCAAAGGTTCGAAAAGGGTGGAAGTGACAGGAATTAACACCATAAAGATGACCGCGAAAAGTGCGCTTCCGCTACTAACTCCGATTAAACCAGGTTCTACCAGTGGGTTTCTGAACATTCCCTGAAGGGAGGCTCCGGCAATTCCCAATCCTCCTCCTACCATGGTAGCCATAATGATTCTGGGTAATCTTATCTGAAGCAGCACATTTTCTTGCTGTATGCTATGTAATCCTATATGAATACCCAACTGTTCCATCAAAATGGAAAAGCTTTGTGATATGGAAATGGTATATGCTCCTAGAGAGAGGGAAAGAAATATTAGTAAGGTCAAGGAAATCGCAAAAACTAGTAGAATTAGGTTTTGCGATTTTGACTTATCGGTATGTAAAGTTGAAATCAGCATTAGGGTCTAGCGGCTTTTGCAAGTTCCAAGGCAGCTTTTCCTACGCGAGGTCCAAAGCTTGATAGATAATGACCATCCATAGTAATAATTTGGTTTTTCTGGAAGGCGGTAGTTTGATCAATCCCTTGAATTTTTGATAATCCTTCCAACCCGCCCAAACTTTGGACACTTGAAGCGAAAAGTATAATGAAGTCTGGGTTTAAATTAGGTAAGGACTCAGGGCTCAATGGAGCGAACTCATCGAAACCAGTAGCAGTATTTTCTAGCTGAGCTATTTTAAAAATCTCTGAAGCAAAGGTCTTTTCTCCTGCAATAAATAGGGTTTCCGGCCCCCTTGCCATAACGAATAAGGCTTTGGGCTTGCTTTCATGGGTTGCTATAAACTGATTTAACTTCTCTAAATCAGCATCTATTTCTGAAATAAGATGCACCCCCTTTTCTTTCTCTTGAAAAAGTTCAGAAAGTTCTGCAATTATTGTTTTGGTTTCTGCGATCGATTTAGGTTTTGTAAATAATTCCAATTCAACCTGGGCAGCTTTTAATTGAGTGATGACATCTGCATTTAAATATCCCTCTTCTATCAGGACCAAATCAGGTCCAAAAGCTAAAATTCCTTCTGCTTTTATTTGATTTCTATACCCAATGGAAGGCAATTCTTTCATAGCTTCCGGATAGGTCGAAGTTAAGTCTGTGGCAATTATTTCATCCCCATGCCCTAATGCGTTTACAATCTCTGTGATCGTGCCTCCGGCAGTAATTATTTTTTTGGATGTTTGATCCGTTGTCGTCTCTTCAGATTTTTCGTGCGATCCGCATGCTACAAGAGAAAATGCTATGAATACCAGAACTAATTTTCTTATCATTATTTAGATCAATTATAAATACATGACAAATGTAAATTTATTTAGATTTAATCCAAATAGGTATAAGACTATTTTTTATAAAAAAGTGCTGAATGGAATTTGCTAAGGATTAATGTTTTTACTGATGTGCGAAAGGATGTTCGTTTTGTTGATAATGGAAAGTGGATCACCACCTGCGGAATCTCTGCTGGAATAGATGGAGCAATCTTGGAATTTGTTTTAGTTGATCGACCTTCTGATCTACATGCGTTAATTAATGGTGAGAAATTTCCGCTTTTCTTTGAATCAGTGAATGTCTTTTCTGATGGAGATTTGGTCTATTTTGAACGAGATAGCAAGGGAAAAGTCATCGGTTATAGAATCCAAAAGGAGGGAACCCTTTATCTGAAAATCTCCGTGGATTGTTGAATTAACGGGTTGAAGTCTGGAATTTTTATACAGGATTGCCAAAAAGCTATTCATTCCCACCATTTACATAATTGATTTCATGGGGTTTTGTGGTCCTTGCTTTTTACCTTAATTTAACTGACACAACCTTAATTCTATGATCAAACAATCTACAAAAAAATTAAAGAGTGTTTTGGCAATGGGACTGTTGATTTCAGCGGTTTCTCTTCCAAATGCTCATGCACAGAAAATCCCTGACCAAGTCGTTGAGGCTATTAAATTCAGGGAAATTGGTCCTACCAGACAAGGAGGTCGATATGTTGAATTTGCAGTTGTAGCAAATTCAACGAAAGTAATCTATGCTGCTACTGCTTCCGGAGGACTTTGGAAATCTGTAAACAACGGACAGTCCTGGACTCCTATTTTTGACAATGAATCGGTCATTTCTATAGGTTCTGTCGCAGTGGACCAAAAAAATCCCGATGTGGTTTGGGTTGGTTCTGGGGAAGCGAATAACTCCAGAAGCTCCTATTGGGGAGATGGTATCTATAAATCTACGGATGCCGGAAAGACTTGGACAAATATGGGACTTCCAGAGTCTCATCATATTGGTAGAATCGTCATTGATCCTACAGACTCAGATATAGTTTACGTGGCTGCTTTAGGTCATTTGTATTCCGAGAATGAAGAACGAGGACTATACAAAACTACCAATGGAGGTAAAACTTGGAAAAAGGTGTTGGACATTCAGAGAGAAGACGGGAAATATATTGGAGTCGTGGATGTAATCATGAGTCCTGAAGATCCTAATACCCTGATTGCTGCAGCCTATGATAAAATCAGAAGACCTTGGACGTTCAATGAAGGAGGAGAAGGAAGTGCAGTGTACAAATCCACGGATGGAGGGAAGTCCTGGAATAAACTAAGTAACGGGTTTCCTGGTGGGTTTTTAGGTAGAATAGGTCTTGCCTATGCGCCTAACAATGCGGAGGTAGTCTATGCCAATGTTGAAAATGTCAATGTGGAAGGGATTTCTGAGGAAGAAAGAAAAAGAATGCTCGAGATTGGACTTCCTCTGGGCAACGACCAAAAAACAGCTGGAACTGAAATGTATCGATCTGATGATGGAGGCGAAAGTTGGAGAAAAATAAGTCCAGAAGGGGAGGATATAGGAGGTTACCCGTCTTATTACTATCAACAGGTAATAGTAGATCCAAACGACGAAGACCATGTGTATGTCTTGGGGATTCGGGTTTGGGAAACTAAAGACGGTGGTAAAACCTGGGGAATGCCTTTCAGATTCGGTGGGGACAACCATGCGATGTGGATTGATCCAGCAGATTCTGAGCATATGTTGCTTGGTTATGATCATGGAATGGGCATTACGTATGATGCAGGTGCGACCTGGTATCACCCGGATGAATTGCCCTTGGCTCAGTTCTATGCGGTAGATGTGGACATGGCTTATCCTTATAATGTATATGGTGGATTACAGGACAATGGTTCTGTAAGAGGCCCAAGTTCCATGAAAGACGGAAGCTCTATTCCTTTTGAAGCTTGGCAAAGAGTAGGTGGAGGAGATGGAATGTATAACGTGATTGATCGATCTAATAATCGATACCTGTACAACGAGTCTCAATTCGGACCTATTCAACGCTTGGATCTAGAAACTGGTGAATCGAAGAGCATCCGTTATTCTGGAGCAAGAGAGATGCGTTGGAATTGGAATTCACCTATCGTAGTTTCACAACATGATACAGATGTGATTTATCATGCAGGCAATAAGGTCCTAAGATCAAGTTTCAGAGGTGAGAATTGGACCGAAATCAGTCCTGACTTATCCAAAAACGATTCCATCAAGGCATTAGGAACCGGAAATATTCAGTATGGAACGATTACCACTTTGGAGGAATCTCCTTTGGATCCTAATGAACTTTGGGCCGGAACAGATGATGGAAATGTTCAAGTCACCAGAGATGGTGGTAAAACATGGACTTTATTAAATGAAAACATTCCAAACAATCCGGAATATTGGGTAACTAGAATTGAGGCTTCTGCTCATTATCCAGGTACAGCTTACCTTTCGTTCAATGGAATGAGAAGAGATGACTTTACTTCATTTTTATACAAAACAACTGATTGGGGTGAAACCTGGACTTCTATCGCTGCAGGTATCCCAGAAGCTGGAGTAAATGTGATCAGAGAGGATCTGAAAAACCCTAATTTGTTATTTGTAGGAACAGAATTGGGAACTTATGCAAGTATCGATGGGGGAGCAAATTGGACCAAGTTCATGACCAATATGCCAAGTAATCCTGCCTATGATATGGTGATTCATCCAAGAGAAAATGAATTGGTGGTGGCTACTCATGGTAGAGGTATTTTTATAGCGGATATCAGTTCACTTCAGGGCTTAAATCAAAGCGTGTTGGATGCTGAGTTGACCCTATTTGATATCCAACCTGCCGTGCAATATATCGAAGGCTTGAGTAATGTGACTGCCTATACCAACTTTGATGGAGAGAGCAGGAGCCCAGGTAATCATATTCAATTCTATGCCAAGAATGCGGGTCAAGCAACTATAAAAATCTATAAAGGAGCGAAAGAGATTTTCACCAAATCCATAGACGCTAAAGCTGGCTTAAATAAATTCGTTTGGGAATTTGAAGAGGTTACGGGGGAGAGAACCCAAAAGCAACTGGATCAAACAGCAGAAAGATTCCGCGGTTTTGGAATGGAAGAAGAAGATATCCAAAGGAGAATTGAATCGATGAGATTCATTACTCGTACCGTGAACCCTGGCAATTACACAGTAGAGGTTGAAGTGAATGGCCAATCTTCATCCAAAGAAGCTGTAGTAATGAAGGATTATTGGACTTTGAATTAAAATTGCCTTATGAATAAAAAAGCCGATTTTTAGAATCGGCTTTTTTTATGTTTTTACTAAGAAAGAGTAATCGGGAATTCTTTGTGATTGCTTATAATTGAAATTGTACAGTCAAATAAATTCCCCTTCCATCTGAGGGTAAAATACCAGGGCCAGGGTACCCTGTCGCTCTTCTGGTAAAGTAAATCGCATTGGTCAAGTTATTGACTGATCCTTCAAACTTGAATTTTTTGTATTCATAGGATAAACTAAAATCCATAATTGAATAAGCTGGGATTAAACCAACCACTGCTGAAACACCACCATCGATGGCATTGGTGGCATCACTGAATTGGTCACTGAGATGACTGAATTGAAGTGAAGATTTAAAGTTATTATAGGCAACAGAAAGTCCAGTTTTGAAATTAACATTTGGAACAAATTCTACCTCATTACCCTCAATTCCATTAATATCGCTGGCTCTATAGGTGGAGTTAATGATTGCGAGGTTACTAAATACAGTACCTTTCCATGAAGCATTCTCTGGGAATAAAGAATGCATGAAATCCCATTCTACATAACTTTCAAAACCACTGATAATCGCTTGACCAATATTGGTTCTCTGTCTTAATACCCTATTGCTTTCATCATAATATTGGACTTCCCCAATTCTGTTGTTATAGTTCAGGTAGAAAAGACTCAGGTCATAATTGATCAATCTGTTTTGATCAGATCGGATTCCAAGATCAATGGAGTACCCTTTTTCATCTTCCAGGTCTGGATCAATAGTAGCAGAAGGGTTTGAAATCCGCATATCACTAAATGTGATGGAACGGTAGTTCTGTGATATATTGGAATAGACTTCTAATTTCTCGTTTGGCTTAAAACTTAGGCCTAAACCTCCTAAAATGAAACTACGGTTATTTTTTCTAGATTCTTCCACCACGGTTCTTTCAATAATGTTCCCTGCTAGATCCTTGTAAAGGATCGCATAATATCCTTCTGCAGAAGTTCTAATGTTTTCAAATCTGACACCTGGTGTGATAGAAAATTTATCATTCAAGAAGAAAATATTTTCCCAAAACAGGGAGATGTTTTTGTTCGGAAACTCATAGTCATTGAGCAGGTTATTTTCTCCTGGTAAATAATTAAAGTTTGCATCCGATCCGGTACTACCAAACCCTTGCGTACTATGGTTGTATCCATGGTAATATCGGATTCCAGTGATTCCTATAGATTGGATGTTTCCTAGTGAATACCTTTTTAGGTATCTAAATTCTGTTCCCCAATTTTCAAAATCACCTTTAATTAGATCTCTTTCGGAATTATCATCTATAGTGGCTACTCTATTGGGTCTAAAACCAATGGAATATCGATTGGCATTCAATCCAAAAAATCTAAGATTGATGGAGTTACTCTGGTTGAATTTATGGTCCAAATGGAAAGCATATAAATTCCAGTCCACATTGAACCAGTTTCTTGATCTATTACTTTGTCTCGGGTCTTGTTCAAACATCTCATCGGTTAGACCACCTGGTTGTTGGGAGAGGTAGGTCATTTTTGTGATGTCAATACCGACTTTGGTGTTTTCTGTGACTTGGTAATTAAGATTAGTATAGAAATTATAGCTGTTAAATTCAGAGTTGGGTCTCCAGCCATTCCCTTTTTTATATTGGAAAAAGGTATAGTAACTAAATTTTTTATTCGTCCCGCTAAGACTGGTGAAGGCATTGTAGAAGCCGAATGAACCAAGGGTTTGTCGAGCTGTTAATTCAATTTTTTTATGTTCCACCGGACGCTTCATCTGAAAATTCACCAATCCTCCAAATTGGGTTCCATACTGCAAGGAAGCAGCTCCTCTTACAATCTGGATTTTACCAATTCCTTCCAAAGGTGGAGTGTAGTAGCTTTCCGGATATCCCAATGCATCTGCACTGATATCGTAACCATTTTGCCGTGTATTGAAATTAGAGGAACGGTTAGGGTCCAATCCTCTTCCTCCGATACTTAATTGAAGACCTGCTCCATCATTTTCCCAAATATTCAATCCTACTACCTTGGAATAGACCTGTCTTGCGTTATTGGTAGATAGGTTAGCCGTCATGTTTTCAGGCAGGATCACTTCTGATTTTTTGGCTTCATAAAGGCCCATGTTATCCACCGCGTTCATACGGGAAAGACCAAAATCTGAAGCGGATTCAGTGACTACCGCTTCCTCCAGATTCATGCTTTTAGGGTCAAGAAATACTGCCAAGTTTTGGTCACTATTAGAAATGGAAACTTGAATTTTCTTATACTCGAAAAATTCACTGGTGAAATGAACGGTATAGGAGCCATTGGCCAAATCTCCAAAATAAAACTCACCTTTTGAAGAGGCTTCTACCAATCTGGACCCATCATTTAAATAGATAATGCAGGAAGAAATAGTCTGGTTATTTTCAGATGATTTGATAGTACCACTCAATTTGGATTGAGCAGCTAAAAGCATTGGAAATAACCCTACTAGGATAGTATTAAAAACCTTTAATTTCATCTTCAAATTTTAAAATCCAGTTTTTTGGAGCGAACGATTCTTTTTCTTCGGAAAGGTCAATTTTTGGGTCAATCAATGCTTTTCCTATTCTGCCATTTAAGGAAACATAACTATCCACATAGATTTGTGGATTTTCTATACCTGTTTTTTCAAAATGATTTTGAAGGATATGTGCAAATTCCAGTATCATATCCGGTTGTGTTGCCATCATCTTTTCTTGCTGGGGAGTAAGAAATTCTTTGTTATCTACTTCCTTGATTTCTCCATTTTCTCCTTTGGCCAAGAAGGTGGCTGATCCCATTTTTTCCATGAGCATCACCCTCCAACTGAATCGATATCCTTCTTCGGTCCAGAATAATTCTCCAGGGTATAAGAGGTATCTGAAGGGGAGGAGAATTTGAATGGTAAAGAATAGGATTAAAAGGCCGATAAATAGGCTATTTAAATTGTTGGAATAGCTAAATGATCTTTGAGGATTTAAAAAGGAGGAAGAGGCATGCATTATTCCTCCAATTTTATGAATGATACGAAGGTGAAAGTCCTGAGAGAAAAAAATAAGTGCGGTACCTATCATGATATAAGGGAACATTCCTATTGGAAAAAGTATAGATGTGAGCAGGTGGAATACGATGACAGAAGTATATGCCAATTTCCTAGTTGGAGTGTAGAGTAAAAGAAAACCTATGCTTAAATCATAAATACATCCGATCCAACTAAACAGGTATGCAACCCAAGTTTCATTCAATAGATTTCCAATCAATGGAAGGTCATTTTTGGCCGGAAGCCAAATTTTCATAGGTAAAGCTAGAAACAGCCAATCACTGTTGAGTTTTGCCAGACCTGCAAAAAAATAGAGAATGATGACCATTAACTTGATGGAATCAGTACACCAAGAGGGAATTTTAGAAGAATTGAGACTTGGTTTCCTCCAAGCATCTATAGAAAAGTAGGCATTTGCAGGAAGAAAAATCAATAGGAAACTTAAAAGGGAAATAAAGTAATAATGGTTTAGATAAGTAGTCTTATCCATTAATTCAATGTAGGTGAAGCTTAAAAAAAAGAGGAGGGCAGCCCATCGGTAGTAAAGGCCTATGCCGATAAACAAAGCAGCAATCATCCCTACTAAAAATAGGAGGTAAGTATATTGTCCCAAAGGTTGGACCCATTCGAATCCGTAGTAGCTAAAATGGTGTTTTGGTGCAATATATAATTGGTGTATCCAGCCTTTGAGCCAAAATCGAAGGAGGCTTAGAAACATCAATAAACCAAACATCATTCTGAATACAACTAACGCTGCTGGAGAAGATGTTTGGTTTAAATAAGATGAAAACCTTGTTTTCAAATTAGTCACCATCGTTATCCGTGTAGGTGATTGTAATACTCATCGCTGAAGTCATATCTACTTTTAGAATTCTTACAGCTTTTTGCATTTCTTGGTATACTTGGATCATGGAATCATTATCCGTGATGATTTGCTGATAAAGGTTTTCTGATAATCCATTGAGGAGATTGCTGATGACTGCCAACTGCTCAGTGATGTATTCAGACAATAGTATCCCTGTACTTGGGTCTTTTGCTCCGATAGCTACCAAATAGGTTTTCAAGGAAGGGCCTTGTTTGCCATTTGCATTCCCATTAAAGAAATCGGTAAATGCTTGATGAGCTGTTTTTGCCAATAAAAGCGAGATATCCTGCTTATAGTATGCCTCAATTTTTTCCGGGTTTGGGGTACCGGAACTTGCTAAAGTTGCTCCGGAAGGAATACCAAATTTGCCACTTCGGACATGTCTTTCATAATAAAGCACATAGGCATTGACCATGGATGCTGTGGAAGAACCTATATCCAATCCAGTTTTTGAAATGAACTCTTCTTTAGCAGGACCATTCCAGTCTGAGGTTACTTGATTAAGTAACAATTCCATTCTGGTAACCAGCGTATTCAGATAAGCACGTCTATTTTCGCCTTTTTCTGAGTCCGTATAAAATTCCAGGATTTTGATGTCCTCTTCTGCCACACCATTGATTAGGTAATCCAAGGCTGGGAATCCTTGCTGGTCATAAGTGGAGGGCAAATTCAGATTCAAGGTGGAGGAACTGATATTGGTTTCAATTCCTGAAACATTGGTGGGATAAATGTTGTAAAAATTCCTTAACGTATATTTTTCAGCAGGACCTACTTCAAATAATTCTACATGTTGCCAAGAAACATAGGCCTGAACCCAGGTGTTTCTTAAAGCTTGTAGGTTGGACTCAGTGGGGTTATTCACAAATTGATCGGCACTGATTACCATGTTTTGCAGATCTTGTTCAAATTCCGAATAGGAAGGTATGATCATTTCCTCTACCCAAAACTTAAGCATTTCTTTTCGATCGCTGTTTTCCTCGGGAATGTCTTGATCTTCGGTTGAGTCAACACAACCAAAAAGCAAGGTCAACAAAAAGAGAATAATAGGGTACTTTCCGTAATTCATCTCCAATGTATTTAAGGTGGAATAAAAGGCCGGAACTCATCCGGCCCGATGATATGAATTCTTACAAGTTGAATTTTGATTTGATTGCAGCTTCTGCAGTATTGATTTTAGCTGCATCTATATCCCAAAATCCATTTTCACTATTGATTAAGGCAGCTATAATGGTGTCAGAGAAATTTGCATCTGCTTGATAAGTACTGGCAAATCTTAGTGAATAAATGAATCCTAAGGCTTCTCCGATAGCATGTGCTCTTTTGTCTTCTGTAGTACTGGTTCTCCATTTACCCAAATAGCCAAGGGCTGCATTTGCTATCGATTTTTCGAATTCTTGTCTGATTACAAGCGCCTGGTTTTCCATTTCCACCAAATCGTTGTTGACGATAGCAGCTCTTCCTTTAAGAAATGCAGGATAAATTTTCGCATAGCCACTTTTATTATACTCCCAGATATAAGCTCCTGCTCCGAATTCAGAAACAGATCCTTTTTCAGTATCAGAAAATCCTTCTAAATAGATTGGATTCAAAGTAAGTGTGGCATAGGCCAAGTCCCAATTGTGTTCTAGCTGGGTATAGTTTCTATCCGAAACAAGAGTTGAGTTATCTGCATTCAGCCCTGAGTTTAAAAGGACGTTACCGATATAGTCCAACTGAAATGCCCCTAAAAGGGATTTTTGGATTACCTGGGCTACTTCAATCCCCTTATTATTCAATAAGTAATTACCCAGTTTACCAGCCTGGTTGATAGATGCTTCTTCATTGATGGATAAACTGTTCGCATCTATTTCCTCAAATAGGGATTCAAAATAGGCCTGGGTGGCTAGAATTTCTGCTTGTGACCTTGATGGAGCCACTCTCGCACTAATGCTTTCTTCAGAATTATTAAGATCGGAAGCATTAAATAAACCTCCTTTTATTTCAATTTGGGAATAAGAAGATTCAGTATTATTGAAAAGATTCGATAGAAGGCCTTGATCAATTCTTGAATTAGTGCTTACGCTGGATTTAATGTAATTATCCATCGATTGAAACATGCTTAATGAAATATTTCCTTCGGTTAAATCCACTGTTGAAGTACCCGATTGATCCAAAAATTGAGTAGAGTAGGACTCGTTTGTGTTCAAATCATTATAGCTTAGTTCAGATCTAAGGTTAGGTACTGCTGTTTCATTTTCACAAGATGTCGCAGCTAATAAGACTAATCCTAGAAGGAATTGATAGCATTTTAAAAACTTCATTATTTTTTTTAATTCGATTGAGTATTCGTTTTCGGCTGCAAAGTTATTTATTTAGATTAATTCTAAAAAAATTGTTTAGAAAAAATCTAAATAAAAACAGGGCGAGATTTTTAGAATTACTTTTTCAAAGAGAATTTCCTTTTGGGAGGCAGAAAGTTGATGAGGTGTATTAGAAAGAAGGAAGGTGAACAAAAAAAAACGTGTTAAAGCTGTTTTGCCTTAACACGTCATTTATATTTTTTACTTAGAATCTCTTCGTTCCTTAGTTCTTTTCAATTCTCTTTTCCAATTGAGTAGGTCCAAATGACATTTGCGATTGATGTGTCTGTATCAAGGCTTGAATTTCTTCAATGATTTGATTGTTTTCAGAAGCGATATTAAACCTCTCGGAAGGATCATGTGCCAGATTAAAGAGTTGAAGGGTATCCAGTTTTTCGACTTTTGCCGGATAGCCCATGGGGTTGTTTTTGTAAAAATAGAGTTTGTAATCCCCTTTTCTTACAGCAAATAATCTATCTCCATGGTAATAAAATAGTTCATTTCTTGGAGTTTCATCCTTTCCTGCCAATACAGGGCTTAAGTCAAACCCATCATATACTCGATCGTTTGGTTTGACTGTATTGGATAAACTGCAAAAGGTAGGTAATAAATCCAGGGTACTTCCTATTTTTGAAACAACCCCTGGTTGCACATTTCCGGGGCCCCAAATGATGGTGGGCACACGAACTCCACCTTCATAACTAGTACCCTTTCCCCCGAAAAGGCCTCCATTGCTTCCTCCCTGTTCATTGTAGACAAGCCAAGGACCATTGTCTGAAGTAAAGACCACGTAAGTGTTGGTATCTAAGCCTTCTTTTTTAAGTGTCGTTAGGATCTGACCCACGCTCCAATCAATTTCCTCAATAACATCTCCATATAATCCTCTCTCACTGCTTCCTAAGAATCCTTGGCTTGCAAATAATGGCACATGGGGGAGAGAGTGAGCCAGATATATAAAGAAGGGTTGGTCTTTATTCTCTTGGATGTATTGTATGGCTTCTTCTGTATAGCGTTTGGTGATCGTATTTTGGTTGGCAGGCCTTTCCACAATCTCCGTATCCCTCATCAGAGGAACGTTGAAATAATTGTATTTTGGATTTGCGAAGGCCTCTTTAGCGGAAACATCGTTGATTCGGTCCATGTCATTGCTATATGGGATACCAAAGTAAGAGTCGAATCCATGGTTCGTGGGGAGGTAGGGGGGAAGATGACCCAAGTGCCATTTCCCGATAGCTTTGGTGGCATAGCCAGAAGTTTTTAGCAAGGTTGCGATGGTGTTTTCAGAACTTGGAAGTCCTCCATCCGAGTCTGGAAATAGAACCCTTCTGGTATTGCTATACATACCTGTCCTTACCGGAAGTCTTCCCGTCATAATTGCGGAACGGCTGGGGGTACAGACATTTGCTGCCACATAGAAATTGGTCCACTTTTGTCCCTCCATGGCCATTTGATCCAGGTTTGGGGTTTTGATGGTCGGATGTCCAAAAACTCCCACATCTCCATACCCTTGGTCATCGGTGAAAATGATGATGAAATTAGGTTTTTTGTTTTGGGCGTAAATGAAATCTGAAGTATAAAGGACAGTAAAAAGTGAAAGGATTAACAGCTTAATTTTAAAAGAAGATTTCATAGTTGAAAATTTGGCTATGTGTTGGGTTGAATCTTGGAAAGATAAGGAATAAGGACTGAAATAACCCTTAAGTAAGCTTTCTATCACAAAATATTGGTTTTAGTAATTTTTTTTTCCGATTAAGAACTGAGTCATTTTTAAGTTGAAATGCATTTTTATAAAGGTGAAATTTAGATATTATGGGGGTGAAAATTAGAGCGGGAAATTTTCAATGTTTTTCCTTTAATATTAAAAGGTTTTGGGGTTTTTAATTTAAAATTAACCCGATAATTTACCTGTTATTAAAGAAGAAAACATTCAAACTCTTTTTTTGATTAACTTTATTGTAATCCCTCAAAAATGATGAATATCCCATCTCTACTCGGAGATAGTTCCAGAATAAACTCATTGAAGAGTTACCAGATTTTATCTTCTGAAAAAGAGAAAGAATTTGATGGAATTGCAAAGCTTGCCAGTAGGTTATGTAATGTGCCGGTTGGTTTGATATATTTTTTTGAAGAGAAAAAGACGTTTATTAAATCAGTGTTTGGAAGTATTAATGCGATAGAATCACTGGATTTGACCCCTTGGTTTGATGTTCACCAAGAAGCTTCGTTTATCTCTTTTAGTTCCAGCGACAAAAATTTTCCTTCCACATTAAGAGAAAGAGGTTTTGAATATTATGCTGCATGTCCAATAAAGGATGAGGATGGGTATGTTTTAGGGGCATTGGCAATTTTGAATCACCAGATGGTTGAGATCAATGAAGATCAAAAATCCAATTTGATGACACTGTTTGGAGGGTTACTGAGTTTATTGAAGGATAGAAAAAAGAATATTGAACTGGATCATTTTGAAAAGTTATTCCAGTTATCCTCAGATTTGGTATGTCTGGCGGGAGTGGATGGTTTTTTTAAAAAAGTCAGTCCTTCATTTAAGAAGATACTAGGTTGGGATAAGAAGACCTTGTTGACCAAATCATTTTTTGAATTAATCTATCCCGAGGATTTAGAGAAGACTCAACAAGAAATAGGAAAACTATCGGAAGGACTTCCTACCATTAATTTTACCCATCGGTTTAACACCAATGATGGCTCATTCAAATATTTACAATGGACTGCTTCTCCAGAGCCCGAAACAGGAAGCATATTCGCTATTGGGAGAGATATCACCAATGAGCGAATTCGGGAATTAAAGCTGGCTGAAAGTGAAGAGAAACTGAGAGTTTTCTTCGAAAATTCTCAAGGTTTGATGTGCACCCATGATTTAAAGGGGGATTTTCTTTCTGTAAATTCTTCAGGCGCAGGCATTTTAGGATATACTGTTGAGGAGGTGCTTTCTTTAAGTTTATTTGACATCGTTCCGGAGGAAAGGCATCCTGAAATTTATGGGTATTTGAAGGCAATTACCACCCATGGTAAAGCCAGTGGTCAAATGATTACCAGGCATAAAAATGGAACTCTCCGGACCTGGTTATTCAATAATGTTCTTGAGAAAAGTGGGGTTGACCATTCATTATATGTTATCGGTAATGCAATAGATATCACCACAAGGGCAAAGCTGGAAGAAGACCTCAAAGAGACTAAACAATTGCTTGAGGAGACAGGAAAAGTAGCCAAAGTAGGAGGCTGGGATTTTGATATTGTTAATCAAAAAATATCCTGGACACCTGTTACAAAAATGATTCATGAAGTTCCTGATGACTTCGTACCAGATTTGAATAAAGGAATAGGATTTTATAAAGAGGGAGAGAGTCGATACAAGATCACCAAAGCCTTGGAAGAAGCTATTCAACATGGTACCCCATGGAGTTTGGATTTGCAATTGATTACCCATAAAGGAAAAGAAATTTGGGTGAGAGCAATTGGAAAACCAGAATTTCAAAATGGGGAATGTGTCAGGTTGTTTGGGACTTTTCAAGATATTGATGAAACCAAAAGAGCAGAATTGGAGGCATCTAGGGCGAGAAAAGTATTGGATGATGTGTTTAATGCCTCTTCGGAAGTGAGTGTGATCGCTACAGATTTAGAAGGGGTGATTACAGTGTTCAATAAGGGAGCAGAAAAAATGTTGGGCTATACTTCTGACGAAATGGTTGGAAAGCATACTCTAAGAATCATTCATTCTCAAGAGGAGGTGGAGAAAGCGGCTTTAGAACTTTCAGAGGAATTTGGAAGGCCTATTTCCGGATTCGAAACCTTTATAGCTAGACCGGAAAGAGATGGTTCAGAACAAAGAGATTGGACCTATATTCGAAAAGATGGAGAAGAGCGTTTGGTTTCTTTGGTCGTCACTCCCATCAAAGACCCCGACCAGATTAGTATCGGTTATTTGGGAATTGCGATTGATTTCACAGAAAAAAGGAATATTGAAATTGATCTGATTAATGAAAAAAGTCGGCTAGCAGCATTTGTAAAGCATACACCGGCAGCGGTATCCATGTTAGATAATAACATGAGATATATTGCTGTGAGTAATAGATGGGAGGAGGAGTACCACTATAAAGAGGAAGAGGTTTTAGGCAATTCCCATTATGCGCTCTTTAGTGAGCTGATGAATGAAGATAGAATCGCTAATTATAATCGGGTTTTAAGTGGTGAAGTTTTAACCAATAAAGAAGAGAAAATCCTATTTCCTGGAGAAACTGAACCTAGATATATATCCTGGGAGATGAGGCCTTGGTACCTTCACAATGGAGAAATTGGAGGGATGATGGTCTTTACGCAAAATATCACTTCGTTGATTGCTCAGCGGGAAGAACTCAAACAGGCCAAGTTACAGGCAGAGGAAGGAAGTAAAGCCAAATCTGAATTTTTGGCCAATATGAGCCATGAAATTAGGACTCCTCTCAATGGGGTAATAGGATTTACGGACTTGGTATTGAAAACCAATTTAAATGAAACTCAACATCAATATTTATCGATCGTCAACCAGTCTGCTAATGCACTATTAAGTATCATCAATGATATTCTGGACTTTTCAAAAATTGAGGCAGGGAAGCTGGAAATAGATATTGATAAGTGTGATCTGTATGAAATGAGTTCTCAGGCGACAGATATCATCACCTACCAAATCCAAAACAAAGGCTTAGAAATGCTTTTGAATATCGGAACCGATTTACCAAGATTTATTTATGCCGATTCTGTAAGGTTAAAACAAGTGCTGGTGAATCTACTGGGCAATGCTTCCAAGTTTACAGAAAAAGGAGAAATAGAGTTGAAAATTGAAAACCTTCATTCAGACGGTGATTTTAATCGAATTCGGTTTTCTGTTCGAGATACTGGGATTGGCATTAATGCCACAAAACAGAAAAAGATATTTGAAGCATTTTCTCAGGAAGATAGTTCCACTACAAAAAAATACGGGGGAACAGGCCTTGGCTTGACCATATCCAATAGCCTTTTAGGGTTGATGGGATCAAAATTGCAATTGGTATCTGAAGTTGGAAAAGGAAGTACATTTTTCTTTGACGTTACCTTCAAAACAGAACCAGGAGAGGCAGAAGAATGGTTTGATGTGGATAAAATTAAAAATGTATTGGTTGTGGATGATAATGACAATAATAGATTGATTGTCAGTCAGATGTTATTGTTAAAGAATATTCATGCAACAGAAGCGACGAATGGCTTTGAAGCCCTTCAAATATTATCAAAAGGAGATAAGTTTGACGTAGTGTTGATGGATTACCATATGCCATTCATGGATGGCTTGGAAACCATTCGAAAGATCAAGGAAAGTTTTGTGGAAAATCTGGAAGAGATGCCAATCATTTTGTTGCATAGCTCTTCTGATGACCAGAAAATCATACAAGCCTGCCAAGAACTAGGTGTAAAACATCGTTTAATTAAACCCCTTAAATTACAAGATTTCTATCATGCGCTTTCAAGGCTCCATACCAAGGATTTTGACATAGTAAAGGAGGTAGAAAATGATGATACTATACCGCAAGATGTGCATTATAAGGTGTTGGTAGCCGAAGATAATATGGTCAACATGATGTTGGCAGAAACTATCATCAAACGATCCTTTCCAAATGCAATTCTAATCAAGACAAAGAATGGCAAGGAGGCCTTGGATTATTGTAAGGAAGAATTTCCAGATATCATATTGATGGACGTTCAAATGCCTGAAATGAATGGGTATGAAGCAACCAGACGAATCAGGAACTTAAAAAATGGGGATCGGATACCAATTGTGGCATTGACAGCTGGTAATGTGAAGGGAGAACGTGAGAAATGTTTAGAAGCTGGAATGAATGATTTTGTGGTGAAGCCTGTAGTAGAAGAGACTCTTAATAACATTTTCCAAAAATGGCTGCCTCTACAAAAGCTTGATTCTTTAAATTCTGATGAACCGGAAAAATTCACAAAAAGTCATTATGATCAGGAGGTTCTAAATGCTTACACCGATAATAATGTGGAGATATTAAAGGGGATTTTGAAGATTGTCAAGTCAGAACTGACCACTTCTTTTGCTGATCTTAAGGAAAAATTAGTTAAAGAGGATTTGGTGGGATTGAAGGAGGCAGGACATAAGCTTTATGGAACAGCAGTCTCTTCAGGGATGTTTTATTTATCGGAAATGGCGGCTGAAATGGAAAAACTTCAATTACTTGACCAATCAGCTATACAGCATAAATTAGCTCAAATTGAAAAAGAGATAAAACTGATCCTAAATCAAATACATTCTCAGGAAGATGCTATTGGGTAAACCTATAATCTCAATCCTTAAATCAAGTTTAGTTTTCCCATAAGTTCTCCTCGCTTGGATCTACTGATTGGGATTACTGATTTATGAATCAGTACCGTATTATCCTGTATATCTATGATTTTTTTTAGGTTGATAATATAAGATCGGTGAACCTGAAAAAAAGTATCTGATGGAAGTTTTTCTTTTAATTTTGTCAATGAAGTATGTACTTTATAATCAGTGTTTTCCAGTTTGATCCGTACATAATCTCCACTAGCTTCAACGAGATCAATTTCGTCGGTATTGATTTTTATGAGGCGCTTGTCAATATTGATGAATAATTGATTTTTACTGGCCTTTGACTTTTTAGGATTACTAGTATTTGAACTTCCTGATTCAAGTAATTTAGAAACCTTTTTGACAGATTTTTTAAATCGATCAGCATCTATGGGCTTCGTTAAAAAATCAATGATACTTTCATATTCAAATGCTTTAAGCGCAGAATTCTGATCAGAAGTGGTCAATATGACATAGGGAGAGCTTTTTAAGGTTTGGATAAAATCAAACCCTGTAAAACCAGGCATGTGGACGTCCAAAAAAATCAGGTCTACATCTTCCTTATTGAGGAACCGAAAAGCATCCATCGCATTCGAAAAATTACCTACTACTTCTACACCAGGCTCTTTTTCACATAAAAAGTTTAATATTTCTCTTGACACATTTTCATCGTCAACAATAATGCAAGTCATGTCTACTCTGGTCGTTCAGGTAGAAATTTAAGTATTTTAGCTACTATATCCTGAAATTCTTCTTGAAAATTTAGTTTTCCCGATCGTAATGCAAATTCATGCTTTTCAGTGACATTTAGAGCGTTTTGCATTTGGAAAAAGGCAATTTTATGTTTGATTCGATGTACCGTTTCAGATGCCCAGAAATAATTATTGGAGTTGATTGCCTGCTGATAAGTATTATACTCCATTGGCAACTCCTCTATTAAAAGCTTCAGGATCTTTTTTTCAAATAATTTATTTCCACAGGATAACTCTTTGAGATAGTGTAAAGATGGCCTTTCCATAATTATGCTATTTAAAGATAGGGTATTACCGAAGGCACCTCACTTAAATTTTGTAATGCCTTTTTGGAAATGGCCAGATTAAACTCCTGAATGGGATCTGTTCGTTCAGGAACTGTTTTTTTTTCTGATGGCATTGATTTCTGATCAATGGAGAATGCAAAAATCCAAGATTTTGGGTCTTTGATATGAACGACCTTGACGATACCTAAGTGTTGTTTAAATTCTACTATGGTTTTAAGAATAAAATCTTTGAAAACTCCAGAAATAAAATTGGGATCCCCTTTGATCATGGGAAGTGTTGGGTCCAATAGAAATCGGAAGGAAGCCTGCCCCCCTAATTCAGTTATCAAGGAATGAATCAAATCATAGCTATCTATGATTTGATCATTATTAGCAAATCCAGAGAAGGTTATATACAAGTCGTTTGGATTTGTCATACTTGATAATGTTTTTTGATGAGGGGCAAGGCTTGGGTGACAAACAACTTACTCTCCTTTTTTGTTTTTATTGGATATTTAACTTCCAATAGGTGATTAGCAACTTTACTGTTTCTTTATAAAGGTTGGGGTTCATAGGTTTGAGAATAAAACTCGAGATTCCATTTTCATAGCTCATGTTAATGTCTTGGGGATCATTGGAAGTGGTAAAAGCAACGGTTCTTATATTTTTCAGATTAGAAATGGATTTAAGTTCTTTCAGAAAATCAATTCCGTTCTGACCAGGCATTTTGATGTCGATTAAAATCAGATCGGGTACTATGTTTTCATTTTTCAAAAGGAGGATTCCTTCCTTGCCATGATTAGCTATAGTCAAGTCAATCTTGAGACCCAGTATTTCGATGGTCCTTTGAAATCTGAGTTGCTCCAATAAAACATCTTCTAATAACAAGACTTTCACATCCTTTTTTCTTCAAATTTCATTATTTCCTATCCATGAAATTGAAAGAATCGTTCACACCGAATTACCTATCGATGAAATGCAGCTATCTATAGACGGATGGATTTGAAAAAAATGAAAATCTTTGTTTAATGGGGCATGAAGGGGTTTCTAAAAAAAATAGAACGAAGGAATGCCTCAAAATATAAGTGGTGCAAACCTAAAAAAATAGCATAGATAGGTTTGCAAACTTTGAATAATGATATCACTTGGATTGGATGAGTTCCAGCAGTAATTCCGGTTCGTCGGTGGTAATAAAGTCTGCCCCTTGTTCCAATAGCCATTTCATATCTTCCTCTTTATTGACCGTCCAGGAATTTACGGTGAGCCCTAGGTCTTGCGCTTCTTTAATCCAATGAGGGTTTTTCTTTAACACCCCAATATTGTAATCAAAACCAAAAAAACCGGCCTCTTTGAGTTCTTTTGGAGTTTTATCTCCACTTAAATAGGCAACATTCGCCTTAGGATCTGTTTCAATGGCTTTCAGTCCTCCTTCGTAGCTAAAAGTGATGTAATCCACCCATTTACTAGCTTTCATTTTTTTAACGGCTTTCACTGATTTGATCGCTACTTCCTCCGATCTTTCCACACTTATTTTGGATGGTTTGATTTCAAAAATCAGTTTGGTGCCTTTTTGCTTTTTGCCTTCGGCAAGGTATTCTTCGACCGTCGCGAGTTTTTCACCATTTTCATGCGAGTTTTTCAACAGTTGATCATAAGTACTGGTTTCAATCGGCATTCCCATGAAGTCTGCATCATGGTTGACCACTAGGATTCCATCTGCTGTCATCCAAACATCAAATTCCGAACCCTCACAACCCAAGGACACGGCTTCATTCAAGGATGCAAGACTATTTTGTGGGTGTCCTTTTGCCTTCCAAGCGCCTCGGTGAGCAATTACTTTGTTTTGATGGAAAGATTTTTGAGCATAACTAAAAGGAGTTTGAACGAGCATTGCTAACAGGAAAAGTGCGAGGTACAACTTCATGGATGGTGATCAGTTTTTATTTCCCTAAAAATAGGTCTTCAATTAGAAAAAGGTTTCCTGTTTTTGGTTTCTTTACAAAAACTTCATTTTAAATGTCAATTTTGAGTAGTGTATTTGTTGTGCATAGTATGTCCTTTAAATGGAAAACCAGTTTTACTTTTTTGCTTTGTATGTTCCTCATTTTTTCGGTTTCTGCTCAAAAGAAAGTAGCCATCAGTATGGATGATATTCCAAATACCAAAAAGTATGAAAAGGATGACTTCCAATTGGGACTTCTTTCAAAATTGGATTCGATCCAAATTCCAATTTCGATCTTTGTTATTGAAGGATTAATCTATAAAACCGACTCCATTTCAAAAAACTTTTCCCTCCTAATGGAATGGACAGAAAGGCCTTATACCACCTTAGGAAATCATTCTTTTAACCATAACCGGTCTTCTGAATTCACAGTGGAGCAATTGGAACAGGAGGTGTTAAAAGGGGAGGGCATTTCCAGGGAGCTTGCCAGGTATTATGGAAAGGACTTGAAATACTTTCGGTTTCCATTCAATGACTTAGGGAAGGATTCCCTGCAGCAAAATGCCTTTAAAGCCCAATTGAAATCCTTGGGGTATGAAATCATGCCTTTTACAGTGGAAAGTGCGGACTGGATGTATAATGCTGTGTATGAGCATTACCTTGAACAAGAAGATCGCTCGAGGACGGTTGCAATTGGAGAAGCATATGTGTCTCAAACCTTGGCTTTATTTGAATTCTTTGAAGCACTATCGTTGGAAGAATATGGCAGGTTGATTCCGCAGATCTATCTTTGCCATGATAATTCCATCAATGAAGCTTACCTCCCGACGATAATTGAGGAGTTAAGTGATAGAGGCTATGAATTTGTGGGTGTGGAGGAAGCATTGGCTGATCCTATATACCATCAAACCAATTATTACGATAAAAAATGGGGAGTGTCCTGGTTTTATAGATGGATGGAAGACCAGGACGAGGCAATGGTTTGGATGAGAAAGGAACCTAGTTTGGAAAGTATTCAAAAACAATTTGATGCCATTCAGAATTAATTAAATGAAACTGCTGTTACTTAGACCTGTTTCCGTTTCAACAAAAAAATAAGAAGAATACGAATGATGATTAATTGGAATGATGTAATCAAGTTTACGAATCAGGGCAATCCCAAACCTCCGAGGAGAGTGGAGAAAACGGATGCTGAATGGAGGGAAATGTTAAGCCCTGAAGAGTTCAGAGTTGCAAGACAAAAAGGAACTGAAAGGGCGCATAGCTCCGAGCTTTGTAGTTTATTTGAACCTGGTAAATATGCTTGTGTTTGTTGCGGTACAGAGCTTTTTGATGCAAACGTCAAGTTTGAAAGTGGCACAGGATGGCCTTCTTTTACCCAACCCATCGATTTATCTCATGTGGCCTATACCAAGGATGTAAGTTTTGGAATGATCCGGGTAGAAGTGACATGCAATGTTTGTGATGCACATTTGGGACATGTTTTTCCAGATGGGCCGAAGCCCAGTGGACTTCGATATTGCATCAATGCGGTTTCACTCAGAAAATTATAAATCAATCTAAGTCCCCTAAGAGCTCTTCCTAGGGGATTTATATTTTTTATAGGGTAGAAGATTAATTCAACCCAAATGAACCGTTTTATTCTATTGGTTGCCTTGTTGTGGGTAGGTGTTCCCCATGTTTTCCTTACTGTTGAGAGTTTGTAATCCCATACATCTGGCCCATTTTCCAATTTTTGATTTAAAAAGAAGAGGCGCTGGGCCTATACTACACGAATGGGTTCGTGGTGTTTAGGGTAATTGAAAAAAATATCAAAACCATAGAGAATAACCTTAAATTTTTTAAACCAAAAAAATCACTCAATTATTGTGTGGAGGAAGGGAATTCATTGCGAGTGAAAATGGTTTAATTGCAAATTGATTTTGTTAAAAATGGAAATAGGAATAGATAGTTTTGCAGCCACAGAAGCGGGGGATGTGAAAATAGACGGACAAAAGAGCGTTTTGTCATTGGAACAACTGTTAGCAAGAATCGAATATGCAGACCAAATGGGTTTGGATGTTTTTGGGATAGGGGAGCATCACCGAAAAGAGTTTTTGGATGCTGCTACTGCAATTATTTTGGCCGCTGCAGCATCAAGAACCCAACGTATCAAATTGACTTCAGCCGTTTCAGTGATCAGTGCGGCTGATCCTGTGCGCGTGTTTCAGGAATTCGCTACTCTGGATTTGATATCCAAAGGAAGAGCTGAAATTGTGGCTGGAAGAGGATCTTTTACGGAAGCGTTTCCCTTGTTTGGTTTAAGACTGAATGATTACGATAAACTGTTTTCCGAAAAGCTAGGCCTATTGCTTCAAATCAGAGATCAGGAGACGGTCACTTGGCAAGGGCAATTCAGACCCGCATTAAACAATCAAAGCATTTACCCTAGACCGCTCCAAAAAAAGCTTCCTATTTGGTTAGGAGTTGGAGGGACCCCAGGTTCTTTCATCCGAGCTGGTCAATTGGGGATGCCATTGATGGTGGCGGTGATTGGTGGAGAAACCCATCGCTTTAGACCATTGATCGATTTATATAGAGAAGCTTTTGTAAAAGCAGGTCATGTGGAGGAGGATTTGAAAGTGGGTTTACATTCCTTGGGATATGTTGCTAAAACCAATGAAGTAGCACTAGAAAATTATTATCCTGGATATGCCGAGACATTTACCAGAATAGGGAAAGAACGAGGTTGGCCACCGGTCACCTGGAATCATTTTTATGCACAAACAGGAAAGACGGGAGCTTTGGTGATAGGGAGTCCAGAGGAAGTGGCTGAAAAGATTCTTAGACACAGTGAAGCCCTAGGAGGGATTTCAAGATTTACTTTCCAGATGGATAATGCTGGATTGACCCATGAGCAGCTCATGGAGGCTATTAAGCTGATTGGGAATGAAGTCATTCCTTTGGTGAAAAGAGGGTAATGGTGAATTTTCTTGATAGAGATTTGAATACGAAAGGCTAAAATCTGTTTGCTTCATTCCCCATACTCTTTCTAATTCATACTTAAAGATGGATAGATTTTGTTTGAGAGTCATTTTCATTCTTTTAAATCACCTCTTACACCCTAATACTTGAAATACATCCTGATAAAACTGTAATTTAACTTTCTCTTATTGTGAATTCGTAAAATTCACCCTTCTTTTCTGTTAAAATGTTTAAGTTTGCCCAGTTTTTGACGAAGATTATTAAAAATTCATTTATGCGGAGATTCCCAATTGGGTTGATATATTTTATTGCCCTGATAACTGTGACATCATGTATTTCCAATGAGAAAATTATTTATCTCCAAAACCAAGAAGGTGAGACGCCTATTGAGGATGGAGAGTTGGTGACTTACGAGATTCCGGAATACAAGCTGCAGTACAACGATATCATTGATGTGAACATTCAAACGGTGGATGATATGATCCAAAATGGATTCAATAACAAAGCAATGGGGGGAGTATCTGCACAAATGGGAAATGTTGCCTCGCAATCAGGAGGCGATATTTATTATATGACAGGGTATACGGTGGATAATGAAGGTAAAATAAGGCTTCCAATAGTAGGTGAAGTGGTGGTGAAAGATAAAACTTTAGAAGAAGCACGAATTGCCATTGAAGAGAAATTAAGAGTATACGTGACCACAGAATTGTATGTCAAAGTAAAATTGGGAGGAATCAGATATTCAGCTATAGGGGAATTTAGAAGGCCTGGAAAATTTGTGGTGCTACAGGACAGAATGACGATTTTTGAGGCAATTGCCAATGCGGGAGATCTGACCACAGTGGCCAAAAGAAGTGATGTATTATTGATCAGACAATACCCTGAAGGAACCAAGTTACATAGAATTGATTTATTGGACAGAAAAATTGTGGAGTCACCTTTTTATTTCATCCAGCCCAATGATCAGATTTATGTGGAACCCATGAAAGTACGTGAAACAGGTACTGGTGAAAATACAGCTCAGTCTCTTGCATTGATTTTTTCAGGGATTTCTGCCATGGCCCTCATTCTTAATTTAATCAAATAAGTTATATGTACCCCAATACTCCAAACCCAGCAAATTCGGGTCAGAATCCATTTATGGTACAAAAGGAAGATGAAATTGATTTAAAGGTCTTATTGTTTAATTACCTGCAATATTGGCCTTTGATTCTTGCATTTATGTTTGCAGGATTAATTTCAGCATTTTTATTCAATAGATATGCAACCAATATTTATAGCGTTCAATCGAGTGTACTCATTGAAGATGAAGAGCCTTCTTTGGGTATGGATTTATTCGAATCGGCAGGATTTGGCTTGCAGGGCAAGAATAATATTGAAAATGAAATTGGAATCTTAAAGTCCTTTTCTCTAGCCGAGGAGACCATCTCTGAGTTGAATTTGAATGTTCAGTATTTCGGAGAAGGTTTTATCACAACGAATCAACTATATGACAAGCTTCCAATCATCGTTTCAGTAGATTGGAAACAACCTCAATGGGTGGGAGGAATGTTCCGAATTGAAGTGTTGGATGAAAATTCTTTTGAATTACAAATCGAAAATGATGAATTCAGTATTTATGATCCTGCAGACCCTTATTATAAATCCAAATTGGAAGATGCTTCTTTGAAGAAATCAGTTTATTCTTTTGGGGAGCAAATTGAAGAAGAGAATCTTTCTATTAAAATCAATAGTATTTATGCGAATCCAGGGGAGAATTATCAGTTCAGAATAACTGATACACCTACTCTAGCATTGAAATACAAAGAGGAATTATCAGTTTCTCCAATCAACAAACAAGCATCTATTCTATCATTAAATTTAGAAACTCCTGTTAGGAGACTGGGTGAAGACTACATCAATAAATTGATGGAGATGTACCTAAAGCGGGAATTGGATGAGAAAAATAGGGCCTCTGAAAGCACCATCCGCTTTATTGAAAACCAATTGTTGGGGATTTCTGATTCTTTGGAAATATCTGAAAATAGATTGCAACAATACCGTTCCGAAAATAATGTCTTTAACCTTTCCGAAGAGGGTTCTGTAATTTTTGAACGGTTACAGGATTTGGAAAAACAAAAAGGGGAAACAGAAGTAAGTCTCAAATACTACCAAACGCTAAATTCCTATCTTGAAAATAGTCAAGGGGGAGAGTTGGTAGCTCCATCTATCATTGGAGTAACAGACCCTTTATTAAACTCTTTGGTCAACGCCTTAGCGGAGCTCCAAGCGGATCAAATTCGTTTGAAATCCAATTTTTCGGATCAAGCACCTGCCGTACGGGAAAATTCCACTAGGATCGCCAACACCAAAAAGCAATTGCAGGAGAATGTGAATCTGGCATTAAGCAATACTCAAAATGTCTTGGCAGACTTGAATAATCGAATTCGATTAATACAATCGGATATTAACTCTCTTCCCAAGACGGAAAGAGACTTGATTGGAATTCAGCGTAAGTTCACGATCAACGAGAATATTTATGTGTATTTGCTTCAAAAGAAAGCGGAAGCTGAAATCACCAAAGCTTCTAATATGCCCAAGAACACCATATTGGACTTTGCGAAAGCCGGTCAAATTCCTGTTGCTCCCAAGCGTACCTTAAACTTATTGATAGGATTGATTTTAGGTTTGATTGTTCCCATTGGATTTATTACCATCAAAGATTTTCTAAATACTAAAATTGAGGATCCTAAGGAATTGGAAAATCAGATCAAGGTTCCTTTAATTGGAATGGTAGGAAGAAATAATTCAGATGATGCGCTGCCTGTGTTAAACAATCCTCGATCCACCGTGACAGAATCCTTCCGCTCCCTTCGAGCAGACATGACCTATTTAAGTCAGCAAAAGGAAAATTTAACCATCTTATTCACCTCCTCTGTTTCTGGAGAAGGGAAAACTTTTGTCTCTATTAATATGGCTTCTGTTTATGCCTTGATGGGTAAGAATACCATATTGATTGGGTTAGACTTACGAAAACCTAAAATCGCGGAAGATTTTGGATTGCCCAATGACAAGGGAATGAGTACTTGTCTGAGTTCGGATACCCCTTGGCAATCCGTAGTGAAATCGTCGGGGTATCAGGATTTTGACGTGATCTTGTCGGGTCCTATTCCACCGAATCCGGCAGAATTATTACTTCAAGATAAATTCATTCAAATTATCAACGAAATTAAGCAAGTATACGATGTGGTGGTTTTTGACTGTCCACCTGTCGGTTTGGTCTCTGAAACCAAGGAATTATTCGCTTTGGCAGATATTTCATTCTATGTATTCCGTCAAGGCTATTCCATGAAGGGGAACACTCAGATTTTGAATAATTTGGTTGAAAAAGGGGGGGTAACCAAGATTTATGGCATTTTGAATGACATGCATATCGACAAAGGCTATGGCTATGGTTACGGCTATGGTTACGGTTATGGATACGGAGGGAATTCTTATGGCTACCATGAAGAAGCTTCTCCACTTCCCTGGTGGAAAAGAGCCTTGAGAAGAAAATAAGATCTGAAGTACGAAGTAAGAAACACGAAGTGTGAAGGGTAAGTACGAAGTTTGAACTACGAATTGCCAGAGTATACTCAAACGTTCTTTGGTCATTTCGAAGGATAAAAGACTGAGAAATCTCGATTCAAAGGTAGAAGTACGACATTCAATTATACCCTCAAACGATCTTTGGTCATTTCGAAGGATAAAAGGCCGAGAAATCTCCATTCAAAGGGTGAAGCACGAAGTTTGAAATACGAATTACAATAGAATCCTTAAACGATCTTTAGTCATTTCGAAGGATGTAAGACTGAGAAATCTATATTTAAACGGAGAAGTACGAAGTTGGAAGTACGACATTCAATTATACCCTCAAATGATGTTTGGTCATTTCGAAAGGTGAATGCCTGAGAAATCTCCATTCAAAGGGTGAAGCACGAAGTTTGAAATACGAATTACAATAGAATCCTTAAACGATCTTTAGTCATTTCGAAGGATGTAAGACTGAGAAATCTCTATTAAAAGGTAGAAGTACGAAATTCAATTATACCCTCAAATGATCTTTGGTCATTTCGAAAGGTGAATGCCTGAGAAATCTCCATTCAAAGGGTGAAGCACGAAGTTTGAAATACGAATTACAATAGAATCCTTAAACGATCTTTGGTCATTTCGAAGGATAAAAGACTGAGAAATCTCCATTCAAAGGGCGAAGCACGAAGTTTGAACTACGAATTACAATAGGATCCTTAAGCGATCTTTAGTCATTTCGAAAGGTGAATGCCGGAGAAATCTCCATTCAAAGGGTGAAGCACGAAGTTTGAAATACGAATTACAATAGAATCCTTAAACGATCTTTAGTCATTTCGAAGGATAAAAGAATGAGAAATCTATATTTAAACGGAGAAGTACGAAGGTGGAAGTACGAGATTCAATTATACCCTCAAATGATCTTTGGTCATTTCGAAGGGTGAATGTCTGAGAAATCTCCATTCAAAGGGCGAAGCACGAAGTTTGAAATACGAATTACCAGAGTATCCTTAAACGATCTTTAGTTATTTCGAAGGATAAAAGACTGAGAAATCTCTATTCAAAGGTAGAAGTGCGACATTCAATGATACCCTCAAACGATCTTTGGTCATTTCGAAGGGTGAATGTCTGAGAAATCTCTATTCAAAGCTAGAAGTACGAGATTCAATTATACTCTCAAACGATCTTTAGTCATTTCGAAGGATGTAAGACTGAGAAATCTATATTTAAAGGGAGAAGTACGAAGTACGAAGGTGGAAGTACGAGATTCAATTATACCCTCAAACGATCTTTGGTCATTTCGAAGGGTGAATACCCGAGAAATCTTAAGCCAAGTGTAGAAGTGTACTCAAGTTAAAGGAAGAGAGAGGAATTTTGGATTCAAAAACATGATTTACTAAATCTAACATCATTTATCTTACATCTTTTCCTGCCCTCATTTCCCCCAATTTGTTCCATCCTTCTGTAGAAAAGATAGGTGTTGATTTTCCTCAATAATCAGGTTTACACATGTTTAGGAATTGGTGTCTTTTTTGAGAAATAGAGGATGATGTGAAGATTATTTTAATAATGAAATGCATTTCTTGGTATATGAAATTTCCATTTAAAAATAGGATAAAAAATGAGTAAAAAAACTACTCACTTTCCTTATCTTTGGCTTCTGTAAGAGATAAAAAAGCCCTAAATTTTAGCCTGGGGGCGCTTTTTGACATTATTTCCAAACTACCTAATGTATTCTTAATCAGGCTACAACTAGTTTTTTAAAAGCTAAGTTTACTTTCGGATTTTAAGATTTGAATTCTCCAAAATTGAGATGTGAAATTCAAAAAACAATTCGAATGGGACTGAAAGGGCGAAGCTGTGCAGTGAGTTGAAAATTGAGAATAAATAGTTTAAAGATTTGCCAAATAATTAGCTGTTTAATGACTGCTGCAATTGATTATTAAGTTTATAGGAAGGTATTATCCAGTTTTACTATTGAATCTGAAGTTTTAAACTTTTAATAAAAATGGAATAACCAAATATTATTTGCTATTGAATTTAAGCATGTTACAAGATATTCAAGAAAGTAAAATTGCCATCATTGGCCTAGGCTATGTAGGACTTCCATTAGCGGTAGCCTTTGCCGAAAAATATAAAACAGTTGGATACGATATTAATCCAAGCAGAGTGGATCAATTGCAAAAAGGCCATGATAGAACTTTAGAAGTAGCGGATCAGGATTTACAAAATGTATTGGTGAAAACGAGTGTAGAACTTGATAAAAAAGGAAGTGGTCTACTAATTACAGATGCCATTCTACCTGTCACCTCTTCCAATATTTATATAGTTACCGTTCCAACTCCGACTGATAAACACAATCGACCAGTACTTACTCCTATGATTAAGGCATCAGAAATGATAGCAAAGATATTGAAAAAAGGAGATGTGGTGATCTATGAATCCACGGTTTACCCGGGTGTGACAGAAGAAGAGTGCGTGCCTGTTTTGGAAAAAATTTCTGGTTTGAAATACAATGAGGACTTTTTTGCGGGTTATTCACCTGAGCGGATTAATCCAGGGGATAAGGAGCATACAGTAACCAAAATTCTAAAGGTTACCTCTGGTAGTACTCCTGAGGTAGCAGATTATGTGGATCAACTGTATAAATCAGTGATTACTGCTGGTACGCATAAAGCATCTTCCATCAAGGTTGCAGAAGCAGCCAAAGTCATAGAAAACTCACAACGGGATATCAATATTGCTTTTGTAAATGAATTAAGTAAGATTTTTAATCTTCTGGATATAGATACCCAAGAAGTTCTCGAAGCGGCTGGAACCAAATGGAATTTTCTTCCTTTCCGTCCAGGACTAGTCGGAGGGCATTGTATAGGAGTAGATCCATTCTATTTAGCTCAAAAGGCTCAAGAAGTAGGCTATCATCCAGAGATTATTTTGGCAGGTCGCCGACTCAATGATTCCATGGGGAAACATGTGGCTACTGAGACGATTAAGCATATGATGCGCAAGGATCTCAAAGTAATCGACTCCAAAGTGTTAATTCTAGGCTTTACCTTTAAGGAGGACTGTCCGGATGTAAGAAACACACGAGTGATTGATATTTACAATGAATTGAAATCTTTTGATATAGATGTTTGTGTCTATGACCCCTGGGCAGATGTGGCAGAGGTAAAACATGAATATGGGATTGAAATCATCAATGAAGGCTCAAAGCCTGTATTGGAAGATTATTCAGCCATCATACTTGCAGTAGGGCATCAGGAGTTTAATACCTGGAATATTCAGAAATCTGATAATCAGGTGGTCTATGATGTAAAGGGAATGCTGAGTAAGAAATTGGTGGACTCTAGGCTTTAATTATGTTTGAGAATTTTAAAGAGCAATTAAAAGGTAAGAAAGTATTGGTGACAGGAGGAGCTGGTTTTATCGGCTCTAATCTTTGTGAGGCTTTATTAGAACTTGGAGTAAAGGTCACTTGCCTAGACAATTTTGCTACAGGGCATAAACATAATATTGAGCCGTTTTTAAAGAATCCTAATTTCACATTGATAGAAGGAGATATTCGTGATTTAGCTACCTGTCATACTGCCTGCAATTCGCAAAATTTTGTATTACATGAAGCAGCTTTAGGTTCTGTTCCGAGATCCATCAATGATCCCATCACTACCAATGAGGTAAATGTGGGTGGTTTTTTGAATATGCTGGTTGCTGCGAGAGATGCGGGAGTGAAGCGATTTATCTATGCGGCAAGTAGTTCCACTTATGGGGATTCAGAGGCCTTACCAAAAGTTGAAGAGGTAATAGGAAAGCCACTCTCGCCGTATGCTATTACCAAATATGTAAATGAATTGTATGCAGAGAATTTCTTTAAGACCTACGGTTTAAACACGATTGGATTAAGATACTTCAATGTATTTGGTAGAAGACAGGATCCAAATGGAGCATATGCGGCGGTGATTCCTCTTTTTGTAAATAAACTGATGAATCATGAGAGTCCTGTACTCAATGGAGATGGGACTTTCTCCCGGGATTTTACTTATATAGACAATGTGATTCAGATGAATTTATTGTGTTTGACCACAGATAATCAAGACGCCTTGAATCAAGTGTATAATACTGCTGTGGGAGATCGCACTAACTTACTTCAATTGACCGAGTTGATTAAAAAGTACTTAAGTGTTTATAGTCCTGCTATCAAAGAAGTAGAAGTGATGAATGGACCTAAAAGGAGTGGTGATATTCCACATTCTTTGGCCTCAGTAGAAAAAGCAAGGAAAATACTGGGTTACAAGGCATCTCATTCAATTGATGCTGGTATTAAAGAGGCTGTGAAATGGTATTGGGAAAGTTTCAAATAATCATAAATTAGTTGCAAAAGATCAAAACCTACTTTTATCCACTTTTAACGAGATTGTCTCTTTCAGAAAGAGAATTATTTAAAGGAACAGTTTGGAATATTTGTGGAAATGGATTTGGAAAATTTTCACTCCTAATTTCGGCAATATTTGTTGCGAGAATATTAGGTCCCGAATCATTTGGTAAATGGAGTATAATTAGAAGTACATCTTCAATTTTTACAATTCTTTTAGGTTTTGGAGTGGGAGTTACAGCTATTAAATATGTAGCAGAATATAAAGATTCTTTTAAAAATAAAGCAGGTGAAATATTAGGTATAACTATTACTTTTGCTGCCATATTAGGTCTAACTCTTTCAATTGTTTTCTTTTTACTTTCAAGGTTTATAGCTGTAGATATCTTAAAAGATGCATCGTTAATAAATCCCCTCCAGATATCTTCAATATTTTTGTTTTTAATAGCATGCAATGGAGTTTTGTCAGGGTCGTTAGCAGGCTTTAACAGCTTTTCTTCTATAGCTGTAGCTAATTTTATAGGTGGAGTTCTAGGAACCATTGTAATTATTTCCTTTAGCGAAAAATATGGGTTAATTGGATTAGTTTCTGGTTATGTATTATATTATTTATTTATATTTTTTTTATTGATTTTTTTCTTTCTAAAAAAAGTGAAACAATATAATATAAGAATAAGACTTCAAAATTATCAAGATAATTTATCAGTTATTTTTAACCACAATTTACCTGCAATTCTAAGTGGTGGAATTGGAGGTTTTGTAATTTGGTGTGTTTTTACTTATGTGTCGAGGTTGAATAATGGTTTTTCTATTATTGGAATCAATAATGCGGCAAAAATAGCCCAGAATGCTATAATGGAACTTGCTGCTCAGGTTGATATTCCAATTATATCGTATTTATCTGCATCCAAAGAAAATAACCAGCAGAATTTGATAAATTTCCTTTCGCCAGTCCTAATAGGAGTTATACTAATTTTACCTTTTATTTATTTTCCTAATATTATCAGCTTTTTCTTTAAGTCAAGTGAATATGATACAAATGATTTTTTGCTTGTAATTTCACTTGCGATGCTGACTACATTTATTATGATTTTTAAAAGAGGGATGGGACGAAGTATAATTACAAAGAACCTGTTGTGGTGGGGAGTATATGAAAATATATTGTGGTCACTACTTTTAATTTTCTTTACAGTTCTGTTTGTATTTGATTATGGGAGTGTTGGTCTAGCAGCAGCTTTTGCTTTTGCTTACTATATTGACCTATTAGTAATTGCCCCTTTTTACTACCGTAAAAAATTAATCCCAAAAACCTTGTATTTCTCAATCGAATATCTTCTTTTATGGATAGTAGTTTTTGGTGGATGTTTCATGGTGTTTCTCGAAACTTCAGTTCTTATTAGAGTTATAGTATATATTATATCTGTTCCAATACAATTTTTCGTTTTATATCGTTTTTATAAAAATATATAGAGAAGTGAAAATTTTAGTTATATCCTATAATTTTGGTAAAACCTCCTCTGGTAAAGCCACTGAAAGAATAGTGGATGGTCTTATTAATAGGGGGCATGTTATCGAGGTTATCTGTGGACAAAATTATGTTTTAGATAAACCATATACAATTCATAGAATTAACCCACATCCATTAAGTCCTAGTCGTTTTTTTAAGTTTGTCGGTAATTTTATTGGTAAAGAAATTAATTATTTGTTTTGGCAAATAAGAGCAAAGAAGAAAGGAGTTGAAATTATAGAAAAATTAATTCCTGATGTGATTTATTCTCGAGGTAGTCCAATATCAAGTATGATTGTTGGAGAATTTCTTCGAAGAAAATATAACTTGCCTCATTCTATTCATTTTGCAGATCCAATACCTCCCACATTAGATTGGATGAATAATAGTTTGGAAAGAAAGAAGCTTATGAATACCATAAATCCGATTATTAAAAATGCGGGTTCAATTTCATTTGTTACTGAAGAAATGAGTAAATATCAATTTCAATCCTCAAATATTCTAAATTCCTCTAAATACTATTTCGTTTCGCCAAATCCTCTTCCCGATTTTGTGAAATTTGGAAAGCCAACTGGAGATAAATTTATTTTTTTATTTTTGGGAACGTTTGCTGCTCAGCGAAATCCTTCTGTAATAATAAATGCATTTCTAGAATTTTCTTCTGTTTTAAAAAATGTGGAGTTCCATATTTATGGAAATTCTTTAAATCAAAAGATATTTAGGGAGTTAAATTTATCTCATAAAAGTATTAAATTTTTTGATTCATCGAATAATGTTCTTGAGATTATGAGAAACTCGAATGTTCTTGTTGATGTTGATGCGGATGTTTTAAATCAAGTTTTTATTTCAGGGAAACTTATGGAATACATTGCGGTAAATAGATTTATATTATCTATTTCTCCAATAAATAGTCCCACCTCAAATCTTTTAAAGGGAATGGAAAAGTCTATAGTTTCTAGTACTCATAATTTTGCAGATATTGTAAAAAGCATGAGTATTTTATATAATAGGAAATGGGACAACAATTTGTTTTCTGAAAGAGAGCTATTAAAAGAATTTGTTGGTTTTAATAGTGTGATTGATAGGATAGAGAGATCTTTTTCATATATAATCGATATTAATAATGGATAATTCTTTGATGTTATCTAGTAAATTAATTTATTTCCCTAGGAATATTTTACTATCATACTTGGTATTGACTATTTTTATGTTTATTGTATCTCCTTGGGAATGGGAAGTTCAAAGTGTAATTGTTTTTTACTTTTATAATATTCTTTACTTAATTTCTTTTTTTCTAGGTTATAAGTATGGAGTGTCGAAATATAAAATATTCGATGTTAATAAAATATTTTATCTGAAAAAAGTAATTTCAATTTCATTGATTGTAAGTATTTTTTTTATATATCCTAAGTTTCTGTTTAATTTAAAAGTGTCAAATGCTAGTATAGGTGAGATTTTTGATTCAATTTTATTAGGGATTTTTTCTCCCTCTATTGCCTATGCGGCTAAACATCAATCTGAGTATGAAGGTTTTCTTACTCTTTCCAACCCTCTTGTTTTGTTTTATTTTGTCACCTTACCCCTTCAGTATATTGTTATTCCATTAGCGATATACCACTGGAAAGCTTTAAAACTTTGGCAAAAAATCTCTTATTTAGTTATAGCAGTAACAAATGTATTGTCTTTTATAGCGATAGGTACAAATAAGGGGGTTTTTGATTATGTTATTCTTTTACCCGTTATGGCTTTAATTTTGGATCCGCGTCTTATAAGTTTTAAATATTTTCTATTAAAAAGAATTAAATTGCTTTTTGTTTTATCTCTTGTTTTATCCTTGGGTATCTTCTATTTTTCTGTTGGAAACCAAGGTAGAAAAAAAAATGATTTTGGATATGACTATAGTGTTGGAAAGATAGTAAATAGAGATGCAACCATAATGGTATTTATTCCGGAAATATTTGAGAATACTTATATTGCTCTTGATAGCTACTTAACACAAGGCTATTATGCAATGGGATTAGCAATTGATTTGGATTTTGTTTGGACGTATGGGCTTGGTCATAACAATTTTTTTATTTCTCTAGGAGAAAAAGTTTTTGGAAAAAACTCTATTTGGAGCAATACATATCAAGTTAGGGTAGAAAATATTTATGAATATAGTAGTACAGGTAAATGGCATACTGCATATGTATGGCTAGCCAATGACTTTACATTTTTTGGTGTATCTTTTATTATTTTTTTGATCGGCTATTTTTTTAGTCATGTTTGGTTAGATTCTTTATTGTGCCAAAATGTTTTTGCCATTGTTTTATTACCATTATTTTTTACTATGATTTTATATTTTCCAGCTAACAATCAAGTTTTAGGATTTCAAGGAAGTTCTATTACTTTTTGGGTTTTATTTATTTTTTGGTATAGCAGTAGGAAGAAAATGTTTGTTTTGGTATAGGTTATAACCTTTTCAATGTATTTAATTTGGTTAGGTGTTTTTATTCATATATAATAAATCTTTGAAAGTTTCTTTTTATCTCTTTTTTGAAATCTTATTATGAAAATTCTTATTGTTGGAAACGGTTCAACTGGAATTAATAGTGCTACTAATGAGCATTTTATAACTAAAAATACGGGTGTGTTTTTGAAGTCTTTGGCCAATCGATTTCATTTAAGTTTTATTCAATTTAGATCTCCCTATAAAAGAGATAATGATATAGTTGACTATTGTATAACTGGCTCTGTAAGATCATTAATTTTTGCTAGTAAATATCAAATTATTGAATATATTAAATTATTTTTATTGTTGATTAAAATGGATTATGTGTATATATTTTATCCTGGTTCTTTAGGGAAACTTGTATGTATTTTTTCTATATTTCTTAATAAACCTTTTGGTTTGTACATAAGGGGTCAATATTATAATAAAAATATATTAGATCGTTTTATTTTAAATAGATCTAAATTTATTTTGACAGTTTCCCCGTCATTATCTGATGATCTTTCAAAGTTTTGTTCTAATGTAGATGTTATTAAACCGATGATTGATATTGATCGAAGTGATTTTAAATTAGATCGAGATTACTCTATTCCAATTGTGTGGAATTTTCTTTTTGTAGGAAGAGTTGAAGAAAGAAAGGGGATATTTGATTTATTAGAAATCGCTCAAAATCTTAAAAAAAGTAATATTTATTTTGTTCTAAACATAGTAGGAGGTGGGAAATTGTTTGATGATTTTAAATCACTTTTAAATAAAAACAATCTTCAAGATTATGTAATTTTGCATGGTTTAGTTTCTGATAAAAATATATTAAAATCTATTTACGATGATGCTGATGTATTTATTTTTACTTCTCATGACGAAGGTTTTCCAAGAGTTCTTTATGAAGCCATGGCTAGTGCATTACCTATATTTACTACTTTTGTTGGGGGGATTTCAGGAAGAATGAAACACTTATATAATTGTATTGAAATTCCTACTAATAATTCGGGTATTGCAAGTGATATTATTATTCAAAATTTAAAAAGGATCAAGATTTTAAAAAAAATAGGTAAGAATGGACAAAAAACCTTAAGTAATGTGATCTCTGGTACACTATTAACTCATGAGGAATTGGTTTTTAAAAATATCTGTTCATAATGATGTTTAAAAAAATAATTTTCCATTTAAAAATTAAATTTCTTTTTAAAAGAATGGAAATCTTTACCAATTTGCTTAAAAATGAAGATTTATCCGTAGAAGATTTAAATCAATTGAACTTTGCAAAAAGAATATCTATTGTGAAGTATGCTTATAACAATATTCCATTTTATAAAAAATTCTATGACTCTAATTCATTTAATCCTGAATCTCTAACTAATGAAAATGATTGGAATAGAATTCCTTGTCTTACCAAGAATATTTTAAGAGAAAGTTCCAACGATATTATCAATCCTAATGTTCCAAAATCTCGTTTAAAGTCCACTACAACCGGCGGTAGTACAGGTGAACCACTACAAGTATATTTTGATAGAACTGTTCCATTGGAGGCATTTGGATGGCGTACTATGAGTTGGTGGGGTATAGCTCCATGGGAAAATCAGGCCTTTGTTTATAGGAATGTTAGAAAAGGTTTTAGACAATTAATTAATTTTTTAATGTGGTGGCCAACTAAAAGAGTATTACTTGATTGTTCGTCTATGAGTCCTTCGGATATTAATGTTTTCTTGAATAAAGTGAATGATTTACAACCTTCATTTATTCAGGGATATGTCGGAGGTATTTATGATTTTTCAAAGTATATCAAAGATAATGGAAGGAAGCTTCATATACCTAAAGCAATATGGGTAACTGCTGCCCCTTTGTCTGAATCAACACGCAAGTTTATAGAAGATACACTTAAAGCCCCTGTTTATGATCAATATGGTTGTAGTGAAATGTTTTGGCTTGCAGCTGAGTGTAAAAATAAAAAGGGGCTGCATGTTCTTTCAGATATTCGCCACATCGAATTTTTAGATTCTTCTGATGAAGTAGTGAAAGATGGTGAATATGGAGATGTGACTATTACTGACCTCGAAAACAAGGCTTTTCCTTTAATTAGATATAAAAATGGTGATTCAGGACGATATTTAGTCGATAATGTTTGTACGTGTGGTTTACCCTTTCCATTAATTGATAAAATAAAGGGTAGAGTTTCAGATACCATTAGAACACCGTCCGGAATTTCTATAAGTGGAGCTTATTTAACAACTATTTTTGATGATTATGTCCATTTGGTCGATGGATTTCAAATAATTCAACATAAGGATTATTCAGTTTCAATTAATTGTATTCTATCACAAGGACAAAGCGCAAATAACATTGGATTTGCAAAAATTAAGAACGAGCTTTTAAAAAAATCGAATAATGAATTGGAAATTAATTTAAAGTTTTATAATTCTTTAATTCAGGACGGAGGTAAACTTAAGTTTGTGATATCTGAACTATAATATGAATATTGGTATTGATGCCACGAATGTTGGAGGAGGAGGTGGAATTACACATCTGGTTGAGATTTTGCATCATCTGAATCCACATGATTTTAACATTTCAAAGGTATATGTCTTTTCTTCTCAAAGAGTTTTAGAAAAGCTGCCAACAAAAGATTTTATCATAAAATATAATGATAATTATCTTAATGGTAGTTTAGTTATGAGGCTTTTTTTTCAACTATTTAAGTTTGACAGCATTCTCAAATCTAATTGTGATGTGCTATTTTCAGTAACTGGAGATTATATAGGATCGTTTCGTCCTGTTGTTGGAATGTCTAGAAATATGTTGCTTTATGATAGAAAAGTTGTTTCTGAAATTAATTCCATAAATCAAAAAATTAAATTTAGACTTAGTTTTTATAGACAGAAATTTTCGTTTGAGAAATCTAAAGGTGTTATTTTCATTTCTCAAATTGCTAAAACCTTAGCCAGTAAATATATAGATTTAGAGAATGTTAATACTACTCTCATACATCATGGAATTTCTGCTAAATTCTCTAATTCACCTAAAAGGCAACTAGGGATTAAAGAATATTCATTTAATAATCCATTTAAATTTTTGTATGTCTCAACTATTCATATGTACAAACATCAATGGAATGTGGTCAAAGCTATTGGTAATTTGCGTTATCAAGGCTACCCAGTTTCTTTGGTTTTAGTAGGTGGATCTATTTTTGCACCGGCTGGAAATTTACTTGATGAAACTATAAATGAAGTCGATCCAAAAGGTGAGTTTGTAGATTGGAAGGGACATATTGAGTATTCAGAAATTCAAAATATTTATAAAGAAATTAATGGCATTGTGTTCGCCTCCACTTGTGAAAATATGCCCAATATTCTTTTAGAATCCATGTATTCAGGATCAGCAATTGCATGTAGTAATACACAGCCTATGCCTGAATTTCTTAAAGAGTTTGGATTTTATTTTGACCCGCACTCAGTCAGATCCATACAAGAAGCTTTAATTATGATGTTAGAAGATCCAGAAAAGAGAGAAAATTTTATACTTCACAATCAACAAGAAATTAAAAAATACTCATGGGATAAAACCTCCCATGACACTTTTGATTTTATTTTATCCTGCTTTCATAATTTTAATAACAATGTTTAAGAATAAAACACTTTTAATTACCGGGGGAACAGGGTCCTTTGGAAATGCGGTATTAAAAAAATTCATCTATTCTGATTTTATCGATGAGATCAGAATTTTTTCAAGAGATGAAAAAAAGCAACATGATATGCGGGTCGCTTTAAATGACCCTAAGGTGAAATTCTATATCGGTGACGTAAGGGATTATCATAGCCTAGATTTGGCTATGAAAGGAGTGGATTACGTTTTTCAAGCTGCTGCTTTAAAACAGGTCCCTTCCTGTGAATTTTTTCCTATGGAAGCTACTAAGACCAATGTATATGGGACAGAAAATGTAATTAGGGCATCTGTAGCTAATGGAGTCAAGAATGTTATTTGTTTGAGTACGGATAAAGCTGCGTATCCCATCAATGCAATGGGTATGACAAAGGCCTTGATGGAGAAAGTGGCTGTAGCAGAATCTAGAAATATACCTGGTGATAGGACTACGGTATGCCTAACAAGATATGGGAATGTCATGGCTTCTCGTGGTTCTGTAATTCCTCTTTTCGTAGATCAATTAAAATCAGGAAAACCTTTAAGTATTACTGACCCCGCTATGACTCGTTATCTAATGTCCTTGGATGAAGCTGTTGATTTAGTAATGTTTGCTTTTGAGAATGGGAAGCAAGGTGATTTGTTTGTGCAGAAGGCTCCAGCCTCTACAATTGGTGATTTAGCCACAGCCTTATTGGAATTATTTGAAGTCAGCAATCCGATTAATATTATTGGAACTCGACATGGAGAAAAGTTATATGAAACCCTTTGTACCAGGGAAGAAATGGCAAAGGCTAAGGATATGGGGGGGTTTTATCGAATTCCTGCAGATAATAGGGATTTAAACTATGGGAGTTACTTCACTGAAGGAGACACAAAAGCTTCTAATCTAGAGGACTACAATTCACATAATACCAGAAGGTTGACCATTCCTGAGATCAAAGAAAAATTAATAAGCTTGGAATATATCCAGGATGAACTAAAAAATTGGAAGAAATAATGGATGCCAAATTGAAAGTTGTTACGGTAGTAGGTACGCGTCCAGAGATTATACGATTGGCAGAGTGTATAAAAAAATGCGATGAGTTTTTCGATCATACATTAGTTCATACTGGACAGAATTACGATTACACACTAAATCAGATTTTCTTTGATGATCTTCAGCTTAGAGAACCTGATCACTATTTAAATGTGGCTGGCAAACATTTAGGGGAGACTATAGGGAATGTAATTGCTAAATCTTATGAGTTATTATCCGAGATTAAGCCAGATGCAATATTAGTCTTGGGTGATACCAACAGCGTTTTATGTACGATTGCAGCAAAAAGACTTAAAATCCCTATTTTCCATATGGAAGCAGGAAATCGCTGTTTTGATCAAAATGTGCCGGAAGAAATAAACCGGAAAATCTCTGATCATATCTCAGATATTAATTTGACCTACACAGAAAATAGCAGAAGATATTTGCTGAGTGAAGGCTTTCGAAAAGATCACGTATTTGTAACAGGGTCTCCGCTCAAAGAAGTTTTGAATAAATATGAAGTTGAAATTCTTGAATCTAATGTGGTGAACAGGCTCGGGCTAGAACCGAAGGAGTTTATAGTAGTAAGTTCACATCGAGAAGAAAATATTGATCTTAAAGATCATTTCAATATTTTGTCTGAGGCCTTAAATGCAGTGGCTGAAAAATACCAGATGCCAATCATCTTCAGTACACATCCGAGGACGAGGAATAAAATCAAAGCCAGTGGAATCCAATTTCATAAATTGATCAGAAATATTGAACCTCTGGGATTCTTCGATTATGTGAAGTTGCAAAAGGAGGCTTTTGTAGTACTTTCTGATTCAGGAACAATTTCGGAAGAATCAGCAATGATGGATTTTCCAGCTGTAAGCATCCGAACTAGCACTGAAAGACCTGAGGCTATTGATGCCGGAACAATTGTGCTAGGTGGAATCACTACAGAAAGTATGCTTCAGTCTATTCCCATTGCACAAGAACTACAAGAAAGCGGGCAAGCACATCTTCCTTTGGAATATCAGGTGACTAACTGCTCTACTCGGGTGATTAGAGCGATTCAGAGTTATACTTCAATTGTTAACAAGGTTACTTGGAATAAATAATGCAAAAGGTACTAATATTAGGATCAACTGGAATGCTTGGTCATCAAGTATTTTTCAATTTGGAGTCATCTGAAGAGTTTGAAATTTTTGATTTATCCTTTAGGAATAAGCTAAGAGAGGAAACGATAATTTGTGATATTACGGATTTCAACAAGCTCGAAGGTATTATCAAAGAAATTGTACCAGATGTAATAATTAACTGCATTGGAATTTTAATAAAAGGGTCTAATCAAAACCCCAAAAATTCGATATTAATCAATGCTTATTTCCCCCACTGGCTAATGAGCATTGCTGATGAAATTGATTCAAAAGTGATTCATATTTCTACAGACTGTGTTTTTTCCGGAAAAAAGGGAGCTTATGTAGAGTCTGATTTTCGAGATGCTGATGACGTTTATGGAAGAGGAAAAGCTTTAGGGGAATTATTTTCTGAGAAGCATCTCACCTTACGAACTTCCATAATAGGCCCCGAGATAAAGCAGAATGGTGAAGGCCTGTTCCATTGGTTCATGAATCAAAAAGCAGAAACAAATGGATTCACCAAAGCATTATGGGGCGGGGTAACCACTACCGAGCTTAGTAAGTCCATAAGAAAGGCTATAGATGAAGACTTAAATGGTCTGTATCATATAACAAATGGTGTAGCCATTTCAAAATTTGACCTTCTAAATCTGTTTAATAAAACCTTTGAAAGAGGGCTTAAGATTAATGCGATTGAAGGTAAAAGAGTTGATAAAAGCTTAAAGAGTGAAAAAATTGATGTGGATTTTGCTATACCATCTTATGAGTTCATGATTAAAGAAATGAAAGATCATATGGAGAAAAACAACTCCATTTATTCATCCATCTACCCAGATGCAGGATAAGCGTATTTTGATTATAGGGGAGGCTTTTTTCCCTGAAGAATTTGTAATCAATGATTTAGCTAGTCATTGGAAAAATGAAGGCTATAAGGTGGAAGTTCTAACAAGAACTCCCTCTTATCCATTCGGGAAAACAATTTCAGGTTACAAAAACAAACTATATCAAAAGACCTATTTTCAAGATATACCCATTCATAGGGTGCCAGTGATTGAAGGATATCAAAAAAGCAAGGTGATTAAAATTCTTAATTACGTTTCTTTCGTATTTTTCACTTCAATTGTAAGTCTATTTATCGGCAAAAAGTTTGATAGAATTTTTATTTATCAAACAGGACCCTTAACCGTTGCTTTGCCAGGAGTTTTAATAAAAAAAATATATTCTAAAAATTTGACCATCTGGACACAAGATTTATGGCCCGACACAGTATATGCTTATGGATTTAGGTCAAATAAAATTTTAGATTTAAGTTTAAATACTCTTGTGAAGTTGGTTTATAATTCTTCAGATAATATTGCAGTCTCCTGTAAGGGTTTTGCCCCCAAGTTAAGGGCCTATTTAAATTTTCACAAGGATATCTCATGGATACCTAATTGGTCAATTATTAGTCAGCCTAGTACAAAAAAAATACAACTTCCTGGTCGAATTAATTTTACTTTCGCAGGAAATGTAGGGAAAGTACAAAATCTTGATCAAGTAGTCCTCGGTTTCAAAAGGGCAGTGATTGATTTTCCGGAGGCTTATTTAAACATTGTAGGAGACGGTTCTTTTCTTGAGGATTTAAAAAAACTTGTGAAAGAAGAGAAAATCACAAATGTAAATTTTGTGGGAAGGAAGCCATTAAGCGAAATGCCTAATTATTTTGAGGCTAGTGATATATTATTGATATCCCTAGTTGATGCCCCAATTTATGAAATAATGATCCCAAGTAAGTTTCAGACTTACCTCCAATATAAAAAACCAATCTTCGCAGTAATGAAAGGAGAAGTTCCTGATTTAATTCGGGAGTATAAATTGGGGTATAGTGCTGATTCAAATGATGTTGAAATGATAGGCAAAGGCTTTAGGGAACTAATGTCGCTCTCAGCGCAAGAATTGAATGAAATGAGTTTGTCAGCTCAAATATTATTGGATCAATCGTTTGATAGAGCAAAAAATCTTAATGAATTAACCAGAATTTCTTTTGAATAAACCAACTCTTATTCCAGTCTCAATCTACAAAGATGAGCGTGGAGAATTACGCTATTGCAATGAATTTGATCTATCAAATTCAAAGCGTTTTTATTCAATATCATTTGGTGTTAAAGATCAAATTAGAGCTTGGCAGGGACATAAGATTGAAACCAAATCAATTATTCCCATTCGAGGAATTACAAAGATCGTGTTGGTGAAAGTTGAGGATTTTGAAAATGCTCATCCTGGGGACATCTATGAGTTTATTTTAGATTCAGATGCTCCAAATATTCTTATTGTACCAGGAGGCTATGCTAATGGCTTTCAATCAAAATCTAAGGATTCATCTATAATGATTTTCTCAGATTCTTCACTTGAAGACTCAAAAAATGATGATTATAGGTTTGACAAAGACGAGTTCTTTAAATGGAATTAGGTTGAGATATCTGCTTACTATATTGCTCATTATTACCTCTTATATAGGATTTACCTCAGCCCAATCCTTGCCCGCAAATTTCCCGGTTCTCGAAGAAGTTGTTCGAAGAAGCCAATTGGATTCTACAGGTTTCTATTCTTCTTTTTTATTGAGACCCACTCTTCCATTTGATTCTACATATACAAGTTTAGATCCCTATGGCTGGTTTGCCGATCTACCAAATGAGGTTAATTTGGGGCTTTTGCCGGTAGTGAATACTACTCGAATTTTAACTGGTAGACCTTATGGTTGGGGAGATTATGGGTTAATTCCAAATCCAGGCATTCAAACCTATTTTTCGGGAGGAATTCAGGCCAAATATAAATTCATAAACTTCACATTTCGTCCTGAAATTGTAATTGCTCAAAATTCTGGTTTTATTACTGGATTGGAAGAGATGTCCAATTCCCATATAAAGGATAGATTCTTTTTTTGGAATTGGGGAGATTTTCCTGAAAGATTCGGAAAAGGTTGGTATTATAGCCCATGGTGGGGGCAGTCAAAATTAACTTTTCAATATGGCGCATTTGAAATTGGGGCAGCTACAGAAAACATCTGGTGGGGTCCTGGGCAATTTAATTCCTTAACTTTTTCAAATAATGCCCAAGGTTTTCCTCATTTGACATTCAATACAACAAAGCCTGCAAAAACTTTTTTAGGAAATTTTGAAGGACAGTTAATAATGGGGAGGTTGGAAAACTCAGGGATTTCTCCCTCTCAAAACCAAGAGTTGAATTCCCTTTATTTCACTCAATTTTCAGGAGATTGGAGGTATTTAAATGCCATTTCTATTTCTTATAACCCTAAATGGGTGCCGGGATTATTTCTTGGGTTTGCACGAACTTTTCAACAGTATAATGCAAACAGGGGAAATGCATTCTTAGACTGGTTTCCAGTTTTTGAAGGTTTTCAGAAAAAAAATGTTTTTGATAATGGGAATACGGTAGGGTATGATGGGAATGGTAGAGATCAAACGTTTACTTTATTTGGTAGATTTATTGTTCCTAAGGCTCAGGCAGAAATTTACTTTGAATATGGTAGAAGGGATCATGCTTACAATTGGAGGGAATTTATACTGAACCCAGAACATGCTAGAGCCTATATTTTTGGCTTTAACAAATTAATAGAGATTCGAAATTCGAGTAAAAAACTTTTAATTCGAAGTGAAATTACGCATCAACAAGAATCTCTAAATAGAATTATAAGGCATAGTATAAAAGGCGGACTGTCTTGGCATACCCATAATCCAGCAAGAGGTTTTGTTAATTATGGTCAACCGTTAGGGGTTGGAGTAGGCGTAGGATCCAATGTTCAAACTTTTGAATTATCTTTAGTTGAAAAAGTAGATAAAATTGGATTGATTATGGAGAGGCTAGCCAATAATCAAGATTTTTACTATAAAGCTCAACTACAGGAAACAGAACGCAAACCCTGGGTGGACCTATCATTGGGATTCCTGTATGACAAACAATTCAATAATCTCTTACTGAGCTCTAAGTTGCAAATTATTCATGCTCGAAATTATCAGTGGCAGTTGGATCCTACTAGTACGCCCGATTTTCCAAAAGGGAAAAATTTAACTTCATTTTTAGCTCAAACTAGTTTGATCTATTTTTGGAATAAGAATTTGAACAACAAGTAATTTAGTTTGATTTGACTTTTAATATAATAATTACCACTGTTTTGGTAATAGGCTTAGTTCTCACTCTTTACAAAAATTTGCTAAAGCCATCCTTAGCATTTGTATTGGTGGTTTTTGCTTTTGTTATATTAAAGGTGATTTCTATAGAGGATTTTTTACAGGGATTCGCAAACAAGCAAATTATCCTCATATTTCTTTTGATCATTTTGACCTCTGGAATACAGAAAAACCTAGGAAAGGGTTTTTTTTATGCTTTATTTAAAAAGAGCCTTTCTCCTTTTCAGTTTCGGTTTAGAATGATGCTGACAGTTTCAGGTCTGTCCAGTATGCTCAATAATACTCCCGTGGTGGCTTTTATGATTCCTTACGTAAAGAATTGGTCAGAAAGCAACGGGCATTCCGCCTCTAAATTCTTGATTCCACTTTCTTTCGCTACTATCCTCGGAGGAATGATCACCATAGTTGGTACTTCAACCAATTTGGTTTTAAATGGGCTGATTGTCCAATCTGGACTTCCTTCTCTAAACTATTCAGATTTCTTATTCTTAGGAGGAATTGTCACCTGTTTGGGCTTACTTTACTTGGCTTTTTTTTCTGAAAAAATGTTGCCGAAAACGACCACCCGAAAGGAAAGTTTGTTGGAGCATCTAAATGAATACTTGGTAGAGACAAAGGTGAATCCAAGTTCAGTTTTGATAGGGAAAACCATAGAAGAGGCGGGTTTGAGGCATTTAAAGAATTTGTTTTTGGTTGAGATCAAAAGAGGAGAAAGAAGTATCACCGCTGTGTCTTCGGATAGAATCATTCATTCTGAAGATGTACTTTTTTTTGCTGGGAATACCCAATCAATTCTTAATTTGATCAATGATAATAATGGGTTGGAGCTTCCAGACACCTCCCATTTAGTTAGAAATGGCTTTTCAGCAATGACCGAAGCCGTCATTCCATCTGGAAGTGGATTGGTAGGGATTTCTCTTAAAGAATTGGGATTTAGGGATAGATATAAGGCCTCAGTGATATCGGTCTATAGAAAAGGGGAAAAGGTAAAGGAGAACTTAGGTGAGATTCAATTGAAGGAGGGGGATTTATTATTGCTTCTATGTTCCAAGGATTTTTCCAAGGTAATATCTAACCGGGACTTGATTGTGCTTTCCAAATCTGTAGAAGTTCAAACGGAACTTTCATTAAAAAAAACCCTTCCGAGCATTCTTTCATTAGGAATTATTTTGATTGGTATATTTGGATTAATAGATTTATTTCTTGCTGCTTTTGTGGGTATTTTAGTTATGACTCTATTCAATGTCATTAATCTGAATGAGATTAAATCGGCCATTGATGTGGATCTGTTAATTATTTTAGTCTCTGCCTTAGCTGTGGGGGTAGCAATTCAAAAATCTGGATTGGCTACATTTTTGGTTCAGCAGATCTACCATATCTTTACGAACTTGAATCCTTTAGGAGCGATTAGCATTCTATTTCTTTTGACTTTAGGATTGACCGTCTTAATCACTAATGCGGCTGCTGTTTCCATCATGTTTCCGGTAGCCTATGAAATGGGTTTGGGTTTTGGTGAAAGCCTAACCCCTTACTTTATAGCCATTGCCTTTGCTGCTTCTGCAGATTTTATGACCCCAATAGGTTATCAAACTAATCTGATGGTACTTGGTCCTGGGAATTATAAATTTTCAGATTATACTCGAATAGGCTTGCCTTTGACATTAATCTACTCAAGCGTAGTGATCACCTTTATTTATTTATACTATTTCTAAAATGGAAAATAATATACATCCCACTTTATTTAAGATAACTGGTCAACAGAGAAAGGAACGCTTAAAGCAACAACCCAAGTTGATATGGTTTACAGGGCTTTCAGGTTCTGGAAAGTCTACCTTGGCTAATGCAGTAGAAACTCAGTTGTTTGAGGATGGTTTTATGACCTATTTATTGGATGGTGATAATATCCGTACTGGATTAAATAAGGATTTGGGCTTTTCTGATGAAGATCGTGTCGAAAATATCCGCAGAATAGCTGAAGTAGCTAAATTGATGATGGATGCAGGGCTTTTGGTGGTTTCTGCATTTATTTCTCCTTTCAGAGTTGAACGTGAAATGATCTCTAACTTGGTGGGGGAAGAAAATTTTTTGGAAGTTTTTGTAGACTGTCCAATAGAGGTTTGTGAGCAGCGAGATGTAAAAGGCCTTTATGCAAAAGCCAGAAAGGGAATCATCAAAAATTTTACTGGAATAGATTCTCCCTATGAAAAACCTTTGAAACCATCAGTACATATTCATTCAGATCAAGAAGAATTAAGAGATTCTGTATTAAAAGTAATTAAAACAATTTCGGCAAATATTTGCCATTAAATTCAACCCAGAAAAACAAATAATGGGACAATATTATTTATCACATTTAAAAGAATTAGAAGCAGAAGCAATATTCATAATCAGGGAGGTGGTGTCTCAATTTGAAAAGCCTGCTTTATTGTTTTCAGGAGGCAAAGATAGTATTTTACTCGCTCACTTGGCAAAGAAAGCATTTTTCCCAGCAAAGATTCCTTTTCCTTTAATTCATATTGATACAGGACATAATTTTCCTGAAACTCTTAAGTTCCGAGATAATTTGGTCAGAGAATTAGGGGTTCAATTGGTTGTAGGCTCTGTTCAAGAAAGTATTGATAAGGGAAGAGTTCGGGAGGAGACCGGGGTTAATGCAAGTAGAAATGCTTTACAAACCGTAACGCTGTTGGATACGTTGGAGAAGTTGAAAATCGATGCAGCTATGGGAGGAGCAAGAAGAGATGAGGAAAAAGCCCGTGCGAAAGAACGCTTCTTTTCACATCGAGATGAGTTTGGTCAATGGGATCCAAAAAATCAACGGCCTGAATTATGGAATCTATTTAATGGTAGAAAACACCATGGTGAGCATTTTAGAGTATTCCCTATATCCAATTGGACTGAAATGGATGTTTGGCAATATATTAAAGAAGAAAATATAGCATTACCATCCCTATATTTTTCTCATGAAAGAGAATGTGTAGTAAGAGACGAAGTGATTTTGGCTAAATCAGAATATTTGCCTTTGAAAGAAGGTGAGGAAATTAAAAAATTAAATGTTCGCTATAGAACTTGCGGGGATATGCCTATTACAGGAGCTGTTCTTTCTAATGCGAATACACTCGAATTGATCATTGAAGAGGTGGCAACAACAAGAACTACTGAAAGGGGAACGCGGGCTGATGATAAACGAGGAGAAACAGCTATGGAGGATAGAAAGAAGGCAGGCTATTTCTAAAAATAGTTTCTAGTACGTAGAATCAAGTATCTAGATTTCCTTCCTTAATAATCAACGTTTAACTTTTTAATCTTTAACATTTAATTAATTCAATGAGTATACAAGAAAATAATCAATTACTTCGCTTTACCACTGCAGGTTCTGTTGATGATGGAAAAAGTACATTAATCGGTAGACTGTTGTATGATTCCAAATCTATATTTGAGGATCAGATCGAGGCAGTTAAAACTTCCTCCGAAAAAAAAGGATTTGACTATGTAGATTTATCCCTTTTAACTGATGGCTTAAAGTCAGAAAGAGAACAAGGAATTACTATTGATGTAGCTTACCGTTATTTTGCAACACCAAAGCGTAAATTTATCATTGCTGATACTCCAGGACATACCCAATATACAAGAAATATGGTGACAGGGGCGTCAACTGCTAATCTTGCCATTATTTTGGTGGATGCTCGAAAAGGACTATTGGAACAAACATATAGACATTCATTTATTGCCTCCTTATTGAAAATTCCTCATGTAGTAGTATGCGTAAATAAAATGGATTTAGTGGATTATTCAGAGGAGGTGTACAATAAAATTGTAGCAGATTATGAAGCATTTTCTAGTAAACTAGATATCAAGGATGTTCAGTTTGTTCCAATTTCTGCATTGAAAGGAGATAACGTGGTGGATCGTTCCAAGAATATGTCTTGGTATGAAGGGTCTACGCTTTTATACCATTTGGAACACGTTCATATTGCTTCTGACTTTAACCATATTGATTGCAGATTCCCTGTTCAAATGGTAATCCGCCCTCATACATTGGAGTTTCAAGACTTTAGGGGTTATGCAGGAAGAATTGATGGAGGCATATTTAAAGCAGGTGATGAAGTAAAGGTTTTACCCTCTGGGTTTACTTCTAAAATTAAATCAATTGAATTGAATGGAGAGCCTATAAAAGAGGCATATGCGCCTATGTCAGTCACCATGACTTTGGATGATGAAATTGATATCAGTAGGGGTGATATGATTGTAAGGCCAAATAACCAACCTCATACCGAACAAGATTTAGAGGTAATGGTATGTTGGATGAATCAAAAATCATTACAAAATAGAACCAAGCTTATTGTAAAGCATACTACGAAGGAGTGCCAAGCTTTGTTAAAGGATATCCAATACAAAGTAGATGTAAATACCTTGCATAGAATAGAAGATATTCAGGAAATAGGGATGAATGATATTGCAAGAGTTTCTATCCGCACGGCATCTCCAATCTTTTTTGATTCTTATAGCAAAAATAGACAAACTGGTTCTATCATTTTGATAGATCCGAATACTAATGAAACTGTTGGCGCTGGAATGATTATTTGAGGATGATACCACCAAGGGCACCAAGATCACAAAGATTTTTTTATAAAGTTTGATAGAGGATAAAACTGAGGAAATATTTAAAAGTGTTTTAGATGCTTGCTTTAAAGTCCATAAAACTTTAGGTCCTGGTTTATTAGAAAGTGCTTATGAGGTTTGCCTTATTTATGAACTTCAAAAAATGGGGTTAAAAGCAAGATCACAAGTTGCTCTACCTGTAATGTATGAAAATATCAAGCTGGATGCTGGGTATAGAATTGATTTGTTAGTCGAGGGATTGGTTATAGTGGAGTTAAAAGCAGTTGATGAATTAAATCCAATTCATATGGCTCAAGTCCTTACCTATCTAAAATTATCTAAGATGAAATTAGGCTTGTTAGTCAATTTCAATGTCAAACTTTTAAGAAACGGGATTAAAAGAATAATCCTTTAAAAATAAACTTTGTGCGCTTTGTGGTTAAATAAAAATGATGAACCACCAAGAACACTAAGATCACAAAGTTATTTTTCAAACAAAAAATTAAAGGGTATTCTCAAACCAATTTACTTAGTGTCCTTTGTGCGCTTTGCGGTAAAAAATTATGATTGATATAAAACAACTCACCTCCCTAGCCAAAGAAGCCTCCTTAGCCGCCGGCAAGGCCATCCTGGAAATTTATAACTCAGCTGATTTTGGTGTTGAATTGAAAGGGGATAACTCACCGCTAACCAAAGCAGATCAAGCAGCCCATCAGGTTATCGTAAAGTATTTAGAGGAGACTGGATTACCTGTTCTATCAGAAGAAGGAAAAGATATCCCTTTCGAGGTAAGGGAAAATTGGAAATATTTCTGGATGGTAGATCCTCTGGATGGAACGAAAGAATTTATTAAAAAGAATGGGGAGTTTACAGTAAATATCGCCTTAATACATCAAGGTAAACCAGTAATAGGAGTAGTGTATGCTCCGGTATTAAAATGGATGTATTGGGGTAATGAAGAGGATGGAGCTTGGAAAAAAGAAGCGAAGGAAGCTCCATTTCAATTGGAAAAACAAGTGAATAAAGAAGTCAAAACCATAGTGGCTAGTCGTTCACATTTAAGTTCAGAAACACAAGAGTTTATAGATCAATACCCAGGAGTGGAAGTAATTTCCATGGGCTCGTCTTTAAAATTTATGTTGGTAGCTGAAGGAAAAGCTCAAATTTATCCACGTTTTGCACCTACTATGGAATGGGATACAGCTGCTGCTCATGGAGTAATTTTATCGGTAGGAGGTGAAATAATTCAAGCAACTAATACATCACCAATGGAGTACAACAAAGAAAAATTATTGAATCCTTGGTTCATTTGTAAATGTTGAGGTTTTTAATTTTGAAAATATTCATTATTTGAGGATTGTACATTTTTTTTAAAATGTACAGATTCTCATCAAATTGGTGAGTTGAGTTTAATGCTTCAATTTCCAATACTTTAGGTTTGGAATTAATTTTTTTTGCAAAAAAAAATGTTTTTCAAATAAGAATAAGCACTAATAATTATCAAAATAAAGCATTTGGTAATTATTAAATTTACTGGCTGTATTTTATTTTATTGTTAATGGCAAGCCATTTGCATTAAAGATTCTTAAATTTACGTGAGACTAACCACTATTTTATGTTTTTTATTTTAGCTACTATTACAGCCTTTTCTGTAGGTTTTTTAGTAACTCCCATTTTAATCCAAGTATTGAGAAAAGCAAAAATCGGGGACGTTCCCGGGGGAAGGAAAATTCATAAATCATTTGTTCCTTCTATGGGAGGGATTGGTTTCTTTATCGCAGCAGCTATGACTCTGTTAATTTGGGCTTGGCAATTCCCTTTACCTGATATTAAGTATATTTTGGGAGGTATACTTTTTATGTTTTTTGTTGGATTAAGGGACGATATTGTAGAATTAAAAGCTTCCAGAAAATTGCTTGGACAATTAATGGCTGTATTACTAGTAGTGGTTCTTGCTGATATCAGAATTAAAACTTTTCATGGATTCTTGGGAATAGAGGAATTGCCTATTGCAGCAAGTTATATTTTCACAACCGTAGTCTTATTAGCCTTAACAAATGGATTTAATCTAATTGATGGCCTTGATGGATTAGCTGGAACGATTGCTATCATTACGCTTGCTTGTCTCGGAGGATGGTTTTTAGTTCAAGGAATTGAAAGTTATGCATTGATCAGTTTTGTGTTTATGGGAGGGATTCTTTCTTTTCTAGCCTTTAATTGGCACCCAGCCAAAATCTTTATGGGGGATACGGGTTCATTGACGATTGGATTCACGTTGGCTACACTTATTGTGGCCTTTATGGAAATCAATGAAGGTCTTCCGAGTAATACTTTTTTGAAATTTGATTCTACTTTTTCGATTTCCGTGGCCTTGATGATTTTCCCATTGTATGACATGGCAAGAGTCTTCACTCGTCGCCTTTTACAAGGGAAAGGGCCTATGACTCCAGACAAATCTCATGTACATCATTTTATGATGCGTATGGGATTACAACATAATCAAGTAGCATTGATTTTAGGAAGTCTACAATTTTTGATGATTGTCTTAGCATTTACCTTGAGAGATTATTCAGATCATATTGTTTTGCCAATTTTATCTGTTTTGGTAATTTTCTTAGGTTGGAGATTAGATCAAGTCACTGTTGTTTATTTAAAGAAGAAGGTGGAGCTTGAGCCCAAGGTTTTGGAATTAAGGGAGATGAAAGCCAAAAAGATTAAAAAAGTTAAAATCAAAACAGAATCCTTAAGTGAAAGTCCAGTTAATTTGAATTAATATTCGTTTTCGAATACTAAGAATAAAGGTATAAATTAAGGATGCCCCCAAAAGTTCGCCTACTTTTGGGGGCTTTTTTGTGCAATAATTCAGATGACATTTTTTAAAATCATAGGTTTCATCCCTATTGGGAAAGTATTCATCTATCTTCCAATTGAAAGGGGCACGCTTGTTCATATTTTTGGTCTTTAAAAAACTTTTCTAATTGGACATGATCTTTAATCCTTTCGCTGCCTCCCATACTAGGGAGGAAATCCCTAGCCTTTAAAGGAATAGTCAATTATTGAAGTTTAGGGGACTGGAGATTAACCTGTTTATTGATTAAAAAATATCAGAAATGCTATAAAAATTAATGTGTTCTGTGGTTCATTTTGAAAATTTAATGCTCCAAGAGCTTTTTTTAGTAAGCCATATCATCTCCTTCAAATAAGGATTTAATAGTAGTGAGCATGATTTTAATATCAAATAGAGGATGCCAATTTTTAATGTAATAGATATCCAATTTATATCTAAAGTAGATGGAGTGGGAAAGAACTGTTTCCCCTCGATACCCTTTAATTTGAGCTAAACCGGTAATCCCAGGTTTTACCAAATGTCTATTTTCATACCCCTTTATTTTTTTAGAATACTCTTCATTTTGAGCTACGATCAGAGGTCTTGGTCCTACAATAGACATGTTACCATAGATGACGTTAAAGACTTGGGGTAATTCATCAATACTCGTTTTTCTCAAAATCCTTCCAATTCGCGTAACTCTTGGATCATTTTTAGTGGCTTGCTTTAGATCATCTTCTTTTTCAATCTTCATAGATCGAAATTTGTAGCAATTAAAAGTTGTATTATTAATTCCTCCCCTGGTTTGTTTAAAAAATACAGGACCTTTTGAATCCAATTTGATTAGGATCGCAACGATGGGAAACATCCACCACCCGAAGAAGATCATAAACCCAAAAGCTCCAGCTAAATCAATTATCCTTTTGAAAGTAAGATTGTACCAATTATAATAGGGGGAGTGAATTGAATCACTACTTTCATTTTTGGGCTTTGTTGGACTAACATATACCTCAAATTTTTCATTTTTTCTGAAAATATTATTAGTCATTATTAAAAAAGCTTTTTTAGGAAACTTAAATTCTATTAAAGTTTAAAATTGGGTAATTTTGAAAATTCATCAAAAAAAAAGATTGAATATTTGTGAATACACATAATTGCAGATGATCTTAAAAATTAAGCTGAATTTTGATTTTTTTTAAATTATTCAGAAAAGATAGTTCAAAATTGTTGCCATTTTAGGGTTAAATACGTTAAAAGGAGAAAATGTTTTCATTATTGGGCCTTATTTTTGTTTTTTTGTTAATCCAAACCATTTCACATGTTTTATATACTCGCTTTTTTATCATCTTTTGCCACAGCCTTTTTATTTTTTCCTGTACTGATTCAACTATTCACCAAATATAAGTTGTCAGATTCCCCAGGGGGTAGGAAAATTCATCAACATGTGGTTCCTTCCATGGGAGGGATCGGTTTCTTTATGGCTGCAACCATTTCTTTGGGAATATGGATATGGCAATTTTCATTACCAGATATACGGTATGTATATGGGGGTATTTTACTGATGTTTTTTGTAGGGTTGAGAGATGATTTTGTGGAATTGAGAGCTTCCAAGAAATTACTGGGCCAATTGATCTCTGTTTTATTGGTTGTAGTGGTAGCGGATATTCGTGTTCGTAGTTTTCATGGCTTCCTCGGCATCCACGATTTAAATCTTTTTGCAAGTTACTCTTTCTCCACCTTGGTTTTATTGGCCTTAACGAATGGGTTTAATCTCATTGATGGACTGGATGGCTTGGCAGGAACCATCGCTTTGATTTCTCTAAGCTTATTGGGGGCCTGGTTTTATCTGCAGGGAGTGGAAAGTTATGCCTTGATTAGTTTTACTTTTTTGGGAGGTGTTTTAGCCTTTTTGATTTTCAATTGGCATCCTGCAAAAATCTTTATGGGGGATACCGGTTCATTGACTTTAGGCTTTACACTTGGAACCTTAATCATCGCTTTTATGGAAATCAATGAGGGTTTACCCGAAGGTGCTTTTATGAAATTTGAACCTACCTTTGGCATGTCTGTCGCATTGATGATTTATCCTTTGTATGATATGGCAAGGGTTTTTGTGAGGAGGATTTCTCAAGGGAAAGGCCCCATGAGTCCAGATAAATCCCATGTGCATCATTTCTTAATGCGAATGGGTTTGAAGCATAATCGCGTGGCTTTGTTACTGGGATTTTTGCAGTTTGCTATAATTTTGTTGGTATTTATATTAAAAGATTTTTCTGATAATTTACTGATCCCCTTAATTTCAGGCATCGTATTTGTTTTGGGATGGAGATTAGATCAAATCACTGTAAAATATGTGAAGAAAAAAGTTAATCTTTCTCCCAGAGTTTTGGAAACTAGGAAGAAAGGATCTAAAAAGAAAACAAAGGCAACGGTAGATCGGGAGGGTTTAAAAGATAGTACCATCAATCTAAATTAATAGCCACTTCTATTCTATCTCTGGAATATTCTTAAAACCCACTTTTATATTACCTGCACATTAGTTATTCGGTGTTGGGATTTTGTTCTATAAGTGGTATGTTTAAACTGTTTTACACTATATTAATAAATGGCATACAGAATCCCTCTTTCTTTTCCGGTATTTGGCGGTAATGAAAAGTGTTATACTGAACAGGCTATAGCATCGGGAAATTTGGCTACATATGGGTCCTTTATTAATAAATTTCAAAACAAACTTTCCAAAAAGATTAAGACACATCAGGCGGTAGCCTTGAATTCGGGTACTTCTGCGCTCCATTTAGCAATGGTATTATTAGGAGTAGGACCTGGAGATGAGGTGATCTGCCAATCTTTTACTTTTTGTGCCTCGGCAAACCCAATCGTCTATTTGGGAGCTCAACCAATTTTCGTGGATAGTGAAAAAGATACCTGGAATATCTCCCCGGAGATATTGGAAGATGCTATTCTATCTCGTATTGCATTCGGGAAAAAGCCAAAGGCTATTGTGTTGGTTCACCTGTTTGGAATGCCTGCAAAAATCAATGAATTGATGGAGGTCGCAAACAAATATAATATTCCGGTGATAGAGGATGCTGCAGAGGCAGTAGGCAGTAAATACGAAGGAAAGTCCTGCGGTACTTTCGCAGATATTGGGATATTTTCCTTTAATGGAAACAAAATCATTACATCAGGTGGGGGAGGAGCGATTATAGCCAACAATACGGAGTTAATCCAAAAAGCTGCGCATTTATCTACTCAGGCTAGAGAAGATCTGCCCTATTACCAGCATCTAGAGATTGGCTACAATTACAAGATGAACAACTTGACAGCAGCCGTTGGATTGGCTCAGCTTGAAAAGCTGGAAAGTTTTGTTAAGAAAAGAAGGGAAATTAATACCCGGTATAGAAATTTACTAGCTGATTTTCCTGGGATATCCTTTCATCAGGAAAGAACTGAAAGTGAATCCAACTATTGGCTGACCACTATTTTGATCGATGAGGAGAAAACAGGTTTTTCTAATGATAGATTGAGGGCTGTTTTATTGAATAATGGAATTGAAACCAGATTTTTGTGGAAACCTCTTCATTTGCAGCCTGTATTTAAAAAAGCTCCATTTTATGGAGGGAGAGTAGCTGAAAAATTATTTAGTAATGGTCTTTGCCTACCCAGTTCATCCAGTTTGAGCATGGATCAGCAACAGGAAATTGTTGGGATTATCGAGAAGGAAATTCAAAAAAGTTATTTCTAAAGTGATTTATAAGAAGTACATAAAAAGGCCAATGGATATTCTCATATCCTTTTTAATGCTCGTTACCCTTTCTCCAATTTTTATCCTACTTTTTTTATTATTAGGGATTTATTATAGATCCTCGCCCATATTTTCGCAAGTCAGACCTGGCCTCAATGGCAAACTGTTTCGTATACTCAAGTTTAAAACAATGAATGATGCTTATGATGAATCTGGTTTATTATTACCAGATGATAAAAGAATCAGTTCTTTGGGTAAATGGGTCAGGGCTAGTTCGTTGGATGAAATCCCCCAATTGATTAATGTGCTGAAGGGAGACATGAGTATGATAGGGCCGAGACCTCTGCTCAGAGAGTATCTTTATTTATATTCAGAAGAACAAAGCAAGAGGCATGAGGTAAGGCCTGGAGTGACTGGATGGGCTCAAATTAATGGTAGAAATGCTATTTCCTGGGAAAAGAAATTTGAGCTTGATGTAGAATATGTTACTAATTGCTCTTTTCGGCTGGATATGAGAATTTTGTTTGTGACCTTTTTTAACGTGCTAGCTGGAAAAGGGATTACTCAAAAAGGGCATGTTAGTACTGATAAATTTACCGGTTCCACTGCAAATAGCTATATAAACAGATCTGTTTAATAAAATCCTCTTACACCTAAAAAGATATTAATTTCTAAGTTTAACTTGATATTGTGTCCTTTTTAAAAGGATTTTAATTACATGAATAATGCAAAATAATATTGGATTTAATTGAAAAAAACTGTAGGTCCTTTGGCTGAATGGTAATTTTCTTAAGAAATAATTATATATTTGCCTACTCTGGTTAAAAAATGTTTGAATTCAAATATTAATCATTTGACAAAAATTTTACTATGAATTTTTTAACAAGGCTAAAAATTCTTCCACGATGGATTATAGCCACACTTGATTCTTTTATCTTATTTCAGTGTGCCCTTTTTGGATATTTAGTCCGATTCAATTTTGAATTAGCACTAATTGAGCAAAACGATGCCTTTGCAGGTTCCTTTACCTTTATGGTTGGTGGTCTTCTTGCCATGCAAAACACAAGAAGTTATGAAGGAATTGTTAGACATACGGGGTTTAGAGATGGTTCGAACATATTTAAAACGGTCATCATCAATTTCGTATTATTCCTTTTCTTGAATTTTTTCCATGGTAATTTCCTAAATGATCGATTTTTACTTCCAACATCTGTATTAATCATCGCCAGTTTATCGGCTATGTTCATGCTAATATTCTATCGCCTGGTGGTCAAAGAGCTTTTTGTTTATGTAAAAAATGGAATCACAGCGCGGGAGATGAAAAATGGAATCATTTTCGGTGCAGGAGAAGCGGGTATTATTGCACAGGAAGCTATTAAAAGAGATAGTAAAAGTTTATTCAATACAGTGGCTTTTTTGGATGATGATCCTAAGAAGGAAGGAAAAAATATTGATGGAAAAAGGATTTTCAAAGGCATAACTGAATTAGAGAAATTAGTAAAGGATAATCATATCACTGAATTGATTATTGCTGTTAGAGATCTTACTGTTCAGCGAAAAAATGAAATCATCGATGAGTGTCTACGATTAAAGGTCTCAGTTTCTATCGTGCCTCCTGTAGACCAATGGATCAATGGAGGATTGACTGCTGGAGCTATTCGTGAAATTAAAATTGAGGACCTTCTTAGTAGAGAACAAATTCATTTGGATAATCCAAGAATTCAAGAAGATCTAATCGATAAGGTCGTTTTAGTGACAGGAGCTGCAGGTTCCATTGGTTCAGAGCTTTGTAGACAGATCTCACATTATGAACCTAAACTTTTGATCTTGTTAGACATCGCTGAATCTGCTCTATATGATGTGGAACAAGAGTTCAAAGAGAAATGGCCGAAATGTCCTATCAAAATCATCTTGGGTGATGTAAGGAATAAGAAGAAAATGAAAGAGGTTTTTAGAAGTTATAAACCTCAAGTGGTTTTCCATGCAGCCGCCTACAAACATGTGCCGATGATGGAAAATTATCCAGAAGAGGCTGTTCATTCCAATGTAATTGGAACCAAGATTTTAGCTGATCTTTCAGTACTTTCCCAAGTAGATAAATTTGTATTTGTATCTACTGATAAAGCGGTGAATCCTACGAATGTCATGGGGGCTAGTAAGCGAACTGCTGAAATGTATGTTCAAGCTTTGAATGAATACCTGGAAAGAAACCACAAAAAATACCATACCAAGTTTATAACCACCCGATTCGGAAATGTTCTAGGTTCCAATGGGTCGGTAATACCTTTATTTAAAAAGCAGATTCTTCATGGGGGACCAATTACGGTTACCCACCCTGACATCACTCGGTATTTTATGACTATTCCGGAAGCTTGTCAGTTGGTGCTGGAAGCAGGTGTAATGGGTGAAGGTGGAGAAATTTATGTCTTTGACATGGGGCAGCCGGTGAAAATTCTGGATTTGGCGAAGAAAATGATCCAACTTTCTGGAAAGAAAGTGGATCAGGATATCAAAATTGTATTTTCTGGCTTAAGAGAAGGAGAGAAGCTTTATGAGGAGTTGTTAAACGATTTCGAAACGGTGAAAATTACACACCATCCAAAAATCAAGATTGCTCAGGTGGCTCCTGCAGCCTACCATAAAATCGATGGGCAAATAGAATTATTTATGAGCTTGATCGGTAAAAACTCTGAAAATGAACTCGTAAGCCATTTGAAGGTGATTGTTCCGGAATTTATTTCCAATTCTTCTAGATTTGAAGTTTTGGACCGATTGAATTGATTGTTCAATTTAAAGAAATCTTTTAAAAGGAAAATGTTCTCTAGCGTTTTCCTTTTTTTATGCTCTTGAATGATTCACTTTCTTATTCCTTTTTTTGAATTCAGTGCATTGAATTACTTGGTATAAGCTTGACTGAATAGCTATCTTTGTGGGCTATTTAAGGATAAATACCTTACCATGAAAAAAGATTTCAATCTTCAATTGAGCCCTGAGCAGGCTTATGATCCTCAGTTATTCCAAGAAACAGTTTTAAAGAAGGCAGGGATTCCTATTGACGCCAAGGATGTGGTTGCCAGGCAAGTAAAACGATCCATTGATGCGAGAGGCAGAAAGGTTAAAATTAATGTCCAAGCAGAACTTTTTATCCAAGAGAAGGCTCCTTCATTAATTGACCATATTCCTACCTATAGTCATGTGAGTTCCAAAGATCCCATCATCATCGTGGGTGCTGGTCCAGCTGGTTTGTTTGCTGCCTTAAGAGCCATTGAACTTGGTGTTAGGCCCATCATCTTGGAAAGAGGAAAAGATGTGAGGGCTCGTCGCAGGGATCTAGCTGCGATTACCAAACATCACCTAGTAAATCCAGATTCAAACTATTGCTTCGGAGAAGGTGGAGCTGGTACCTATTCAGATGGAAAGTTGTACACCCGATCTAAGAAACGAGGTGATGTACGTCGTATCATGGAGATTCTAGTGGCCCACGGAGCAACGGAAGAGATATTGGTGGATGCACATCCTCATATTGGGACCAATAAATTGCCAAAGCTGGTTGCGGACCTCAGAACTACTATCTTAGATGCAGGAGGGGAGATTCATTTTGATTGTAGAGTGGATGACTTCATCCTAGAAGGCAATGAAATAAAAGGAGTAGTCACCCAGCATCAGGAAAAAATCAAAGGTCTGGGAGTGATCTTGGCTACCGGACATTCGGCAAGGGATATCTTTCACTTGCTCCATCAAAAGAATATTACAATAGAGGCGAAACCCTTTGCCTTAGGTGTTCGAATAGAACATTCCCAAAATTTGATTGATCGAATTCAATATCATTGTGAAGTTGATCGAGGGCCCTATTTACCTGCATCTGCTTATTCGTTGGTAACACAAACCTCCTTTAAAGGAAAACAAAGGGGAGTTTTTAGTTTTTGCATGTGTCCAGGAGGATACATTGTCCCTGCTGCGACTGCTCCTGGAGAGCTTGTAGTAAACGGTATGAGTCCAAGTAGGAGAGACAGTAAGTTTGCTAACTCAGGAATCGTAGTATCAGTTGAATTGGAGGATTTACCAGCCTATCAGCATTTTGGACCTTTGGCAGCAATGGAGTTCCAAGCTGAAGTGGAAAGGAAAGCTTGGGAACTCGGGGGTAAAACCCAAGTGGCGCCGGCACAGAGAATGATTGATTTTGTAACTAAAAGGAATAGCTCATCGCTTTTGGACACCTCCTACCAGCCTGGTTTGGCTTCGGTAGAAATGAGGGAAGTATTACCTGATTTTATAGCAGAAAGATTAGCGATGGCTTTTAAGGCTTTTGGCCAAAAAATGAAAGGGTATTATACCAATGAATCCCAATTGATTGGAGTAGAAAGTCGAACTTCATCTCCCGTAAGGATTCCAAGAGATCGAGAGAGTTTTGAGCATGTTCAGATCAAGCGTTTATACCCTTGTGGAGAAGGGGCAGGTTATGCAGGGGGAATCGTTTCTGCAGCTATGGACGGTGAACGATGTGCGGAAAAGTTAATTGAAACCTATACTAGGAAAGTAAACTGATTGTGTCAATCACTGACATAGATTCTTAACACCTCCTAGCAATTCTTTATCTTGGGCTATGGAATATGCAATCGTGGATATAGAAACTACAGGAGGCACCGCAAAAAATTGTGGGATCACTGAAATAGCTATTTTGATCCATGATGGCAATGAAATCATAGCCGAATTTGAAACCCTTATTAATCCTGAACAAGATATCCCTATTTACATCACTGGTCTTACTGGAATAGATAATGGAATGGTTCATGATGCTCCGACTTTTGATGAGCTAGGGGAGAAATTATGGAGTTTACTACATGGAAGGGTGTTTGTAGCCCATTCGGTCAATTTTGATTACGGCTTTGTAAGAGAGAGCTTCGCTAGATTCGGTAGGGAGTTCAAAGCTGATAAGCTATGTACCGTGCGTTTAGCCAGAAAAGTTATCCCCGGTCTAAGTTCTTATAGCTTGGGAAGAATTTGCGAGCATAGAAATATCCCTATTTTAGCAAGGCACCGAGCTATGGGAGATGCAAGAGCTACTGCCATCTTATTTGATGAAATGATCAAGGAAAGGCCTGAAATCATTTCTGCTTCCTTAAAAAAGAATTCGGGAGAGGCCTTCTTACCACCGAATATTTCGCTTTCAAAATTTAGGCAAATACCGGAAAAATGCGGTGTTTATTATATGCTGAATGAAAGAGGAAAAGTGATTTATGTGGGTAAAGCAATCAATATCAAAGAGCGATTTAAGAATCATTTTTCAGGAAACTTATTGCCAGGTCTTAAACAAAAGCTAAAATCGGAGGTGTTTGATTTGAAATGGGAATTGACTGGCTCTGAAATGATGGCATTATTGGTAGAGGCATTAGAAATAAAGCGATTATGGCCTAAGTATAATTCTGCACTTAAATTACCAAAAACCATGTGGGGGTTGTTTCAATACACAGATGGTTCCGGGTTTATCCGATTTCAAATCGCCAAAGTAACGAAACACTTACGACCTTTGGAATCATTCCTTTCTTCTGAAGAAGCCCATGCATTTTTGAAGGATGGAATAAAATCCTTTGGCCTTTGTCCAAGGCTATGTGGCTTGAGAAAAGCTCCCTGCAGTGAGGGAGGTTTTTTAAGCTGTCAGGGTACATGTAACTCACAACTTCCTCCTCAAGAATATAGTCAGAATGCGAAGGACTTTATCAATTTGATAGAGGAGAGTAAACGCGAGATTCTTGTGAAGTTTAAGGGGAGGTCTGATCAAGAAATCGCCGCATGTGTTTTTGACAGGGGAGTTTTAAAAAGCTATGGATATTTCAGCGAAATGACTGAGTTGGAATCCATATTGGAGCAACTTGAACCGGTTCCTACTGTTCCGGAAACTTTTTATATTCTGAAACAATTTCTTCCCTCACTTGCTCCGGAACAAATTCAGGTTTTAAACCCTGTCTCTTGATCTAGTTTTTGATTTTTTCCCATTCTTCCGGAAGCACACTATAATAGATCGTATCTCTTCTTCTGCCATGTACCATCAAGGTATGACTACGAAGTACCCCTTCTTCCACAGCTCCCAACTTCAACAAGGCATGTCTTGCAGGCAAGTTCAGTACATCAGTTTTGATCTCTACTCTTTTCAAATTCAATTTTTCAAAGCAGTACTCAAGCATGGCCTTTTTCATAGCCTGATTGATGCCCGTGCCATGAGTGGCTTTGCCTAGCCAGGTCCAACCAATTTCTATTCGTTGATCTCTTGGAGAGTAGTTTCCAAATCCGGTGGATCCAACTAGCATACCGGTAGTTTTATCCTCCACGGTAAACTGAAGTCGTTCCCCTTGTAAGGCGGGGGCCACCCAATTATCAAATCCCTCTTCTGTGCTTAAATCAAATGTGAACCAGGTCCACATCTTAGGATCGGTGCATAGAGCCCTAAGCGTAGGAAAGTCCTGCTTCCGAATTGGTCGAAGCAGGACTTTTTCATTTTCTAAAACTAAATTATGATCTAACATTTAGCCTAAAACTTCTCGAATGGCTTGATTATATAAGGCAACTTCTTCGATTGTACCTGTTGAGATTCTACACCAGTCAGTTAATGGGGGAAAAGGCCTACCAATAATAAATCCTTTATCAGCCATTTGTTTATTTAATTCTACAATATCTCTTCCTGTATGAAAGAAGACAAAGTTAGTGTGTGACTCCAAATAGGGGAGTTTCAAATCATCCAAGGTTTGGATGATCATTGATTTTGCCTCTTTCGCTTTATTGACTGAAAAATTGTAAAATTCTTGATCTTGCAATGCTGCTTTTCCCGCCTCGATTGCCATAATATTCAAGTTGGCAACTACTCTTTCGGAAAGTTTTTCTGCCAATTCAGGTTTTGCAATTAAATAGCCTAATCTGATCCCTGCCAGTCCATATACTTTAGAAAATGTTTTTGAAACGATTACATTTTTGCCCTGCTTTACTAATTCTACCATAGAGGGATAATTGGGGGTAGTGATGTAATCGTAATAGGCCTCATCTGAAAACACGATTGCCTTATTGCTTACAGAATTGCAAAAATCAAGGACTTTCTGTGCGGGAAGCAATTTTCCAGTGGGATTGTTTGGGTTACAAAGGAATATAAGCTTGGTCTTGGAAGAGACTCTTTTTTCAATTTCATCTAAATCAAAATCATAGTCCTTATTGAGAGGAACCCAATTAATAGAAGTGCCCCATAGCTTTGCATAATCCATCATCGCAAGAAAAGTGGGTTCGCAAGAGATGATTTCTCCTCCTCCTCCAAAAGTCAATCCTGTGATCTTCAGTCCTTCCGTGGAACCGGCCACCATAACGATGTGGTCTTCAGGAACCCCTTCTTTCTCTGCAATCATTTTCACCAGGTCTGAGTTATATCTCCAAGGATATCTACAACCCAAATCAAATCCACTGCTCATGGATTTTCGGACTAATTCTGAAGGTCCATACGGATTTTCATTGGATCCCAACATGATAGGCCCATCCATTGGCCTAGGATTAAATTTCTTGATTTCCTCTGCAGATAGTGAATTGGTTAGTCCAGCTCCTCCCAAAAGTGCAAAACTGCTACCTAGTGTTGCTCTTTTTAACCATGATCTTCTTGATAATCCTGTCATTTATTTAAGGGTTTGTTTGTTGATATTTTAAGGAGAAGTGCAATACTTTATAAATAATTCATTTTCTCCATTACTTTATTAAAATTAGCTTTTTTACTGAAAAAATCAATATTATAAAATAATCTCTCTCATATTAATAATTCAACGAAATTATTTTTTAAATTAAAGCAAAGCACAATTTACCCTAAACCCAAAGTAATATGAAAAAGATTATAATATTCTTGTTTTTTGGCCTATTCATGGCAAGTGGTATTCGGGCTCAGCAAACTCAGTACATGGTATTCGATTTCATCAAAGTCGAAAATGATCAGATTTTCGATTACATCGAGTATAAAGATTTAATGGAGAAAGTTTACCGTCAAGCATTAAACGATGATAAAATCAAAGGATGGGATTTTTGGGCATTACAATCAGGAGCAGACCAAAGTACTTTTCAGTACATTACCATCACCTATTACAATGATCCTGTCAAAATGATGAATGGCCTCGATGAGTCCACCATGATTGATTATACAAAAATTGCTTATCCTCATTTAAATGATGCTCAAGTAGCTAAACTGTTTCAGAACGCTCTCGCTATCAAGGATACTCCAATGAGGCTTTACATGCAGGAAATAGTGTCTACTGATGATGATTTCCAGATGAAACCAGGAGTGCTGGCTTCCTTTGACCTAATGAAAGCGTATGAAGGGAAATTTCAGCAGTATGAAGAAGCGGAAATGGAAGTGTTTAGACCAATCCATCAGAAAAAAATTGAACAAGGGATGATGGGACATTGGAGCTTTCTTAGAACTGCGTTACCGCTTGGATCGGAGGCTAAATCAACTCATTTGACACTGAATATGTATAAGGATTACATGCAGTTTTTTAATGCACAGGCTTATGAAGATTTAGATCAAACTGTTGCGCAACAAAGAGCTGTCGATGAAGGTTTAAATTCAAGAGATCAAAAGTGGGTGTATTTGGCCACCTTAGAAAATGTAGTGCGATAGTCCGGTTTGACTTTACGCTAGGAGGCTTCAGGTAGAGGCCTCTTTTTTTTTGCGAAAAATCTGAAAAGAAGGATTCCAGTCAATGGCCCAACAACCAACAATGCCAAAGCTTGGTCTATCGGTAACCAGTTTTGTAGAAATTGACCGAATTGAATACTTACGATACTAAGGGCGAACCCCATACTATTTACCAAAGTCAGGGCCGTTCCCTTGAACTCTGCAGGGACAGATTGGGAAACCAAGGTGGAGAATTGAGGAGAGTCTGCTGTCACGAGAATTCCCCAAATCAATAGAAAGATAATCCAAATTGAAACGGGAACACTGGGAGCGACTAACAAAAAAATACAGCATATTCCTGATCCTATAAGTGAAAACAAAGCCACTTTTTTACTTCCGGTTTTTTGGGAAATGAGCCCACCAACCGCACAGGAAATTCCTCCAACCGCAATGACGAAGAAGGACAGAATAGAAATCTTAGAGGAGGAGAAGCTCCCTTCTGATAGAAATGCAATAACCATCGGAATAAAAGCCCAGAAGGTATATAGCTCCCACATATGACCAAAATAACCGGAGGCAGCACTTTTAAGGGCATTTATTTTACTAAGCCTCGGTAAAAGACTGACGTCGAATTTAGGGTTTGATTTTCGGTAAGGTCCATCTGGTACAAAAAAGCCAACAAGTGCACCTCCTAGTATTGCTAATGCTGAGGTAATCCAAAAAATAATTTTCCAAGAAAGCTGAAGTCCTAGTCCATTTATAAGATGGGGGAAAGCGGTTCCAAGTACCAAAGCACCTACTAAGAAACCCAAAGCAGCTCCTAATCCTTTTTCAAAATAGTCGGCAGCTATTTTCATCCCTACGGGATAAATCCCTGCCAAGAAGAAACCTACTAGAAACCTGCAAAACAAGATGTAATATAACTGAAAAGGGAGTAGTACTACCAGAATATTAAAACAGGCGGCTAATACCGCACTAAAGAAAAAAACATCCCCTGGAGGAAACCGATCTGGAATTGCAAAAAAAGCATAAAAAAATGTGCCTATGATAAATCCAAACTGGACAGTAGAGGTGATGGAAGCAATTAATTCAGGCTCACCTAATAAGGCTCCTATTTCAGATGCCACAGCATTGCCAGCAAACCATAAAGAAGTGCCAAGAAATTGAGCTATGACGATCAATATCAAGGCACTTCTGCTGGAAATCAATTTCATGAAGCTCCGATGATTGATTTTATTTGTTCGATTTCAGCTGGACCAAAAATAGTATTGTTGATGGCCGCAACATTGTCATCGAGTTGCTCAGGCTTGGAAACCCCCACCAAAACTGACGTAATTCTTGGGTCTTTCAGTAACCAAGCAATAGCCATTTGAGCTAAGGTTTGGTTTCTTGTCTTGGCAATATCATTGAGCTTACTGATCATGGAAAGCTTCTCTTCAGATATCTGTTCAGCCTTTAAATACCTGCCATCTTTTGCTGCTCGAGAATCCTCAGGAATGCCTTTTAAGTATTTGTTGGTCAACATTCCTTGTTCCAATGGAGAGAATGCGATGCTTCCTATTCCTCTTTCTCCTATTGCATCCAATAAACCACCTTCTACCCAGCGGTCAAGCATGCTATACCTTGGTTGATGAATAAGAAGTGGGGTCCCCATTTTCTTAAGAATATCATAAGCTTTGATAGTATCCTCTGCACTGTATTGAGAAATCCCTACATATAAGGCTTTTCCTTGTTTTACGATTTGATCTAACGCCCCCATAGTCTCCTCCAATGGAGTTTCTGGGTCAGGTCGATGGTGATAGAAAATATCCACGTAGTCCAGTCCCATTCTTTGAAGGCTTTGGTCTAAACTTGCGATCAAATATTTTTTTGATCCAAAATTTCCGTAAGGTCCGGGCCACATATCCCATCCGGCTTTACTGGAAATCAAAAGTTCATCCCGGTAAGGTTTTAAATCTTTTTGGAGAATTCTTCCAAAATTCTCTTCTGCTGAACCATAAGGAGGACCGTAATTGTTGGCCAGATCAAAGTGGGTGATTCCAAGATCAAAGGCTCTTCTTAATATTTTTCTACCCAATGTAAAGTCAGCATTATGACCGAAGTTATGCCAAAGGCCAAGACTTATCTCAGGAAGCTTTAATCCACTGTTTCCACATTTTCTGAATTTCATTTGATCATACCTTTCAGAATCAGCATGATAGGTAGGCAATGGGTTGTGATCGTTGATTTTCATCCGTGTTTTTTTGGGTTTTAAAAGGTTTTAAGCAAAATAAACTATGCCTAAAATAACAGAAATCAGGCCCAAAACCATTAAAAACAACCAGCTTTTCAAAATATAAGAGAACCATTCTTTGTAATTGACGCCTGCTGCTGCAATCACTGCCATCATTCCGCCATTGGTAGGGGTTAATAAATCCATAAATCCTGCTGGATATTGATAGCTCATAACTGCGATATGTCTGGAAATCCCAAGCAAATCACTAAGAGGTGCTGTCAAAGGAGTCGTTAATACGGCTTGACCTGATGTGCTAGGTACCGGTATATGGATAACTCCCTGGGCAAAATACATCCCAATAGCCGCTAATTGGGTAGGGAGTCCTTCCAAAGGGGAGAATAGCCCCTGAATTAATGGGTCGATAATAGCGGAATTTTCAAGGATGATATAAATGCTTCTTGCCAGCCCCACAATTACTCCGGCAAAAATCAACTCTCCAAAACCTTCGGTAAAGGCCTTTGCTGTCCCGTTAATTCCTAGGTTACCGATGATACCACAGCTAAAACCTATCAGGAAAAACAAGGCGGACATTTCGTTAAATCCCCAATCTTTTTGGGTGATTCCCCATCCCATCGAAAGAATTCCCAAAGTCATGATGAACAGAATGATTTTCTTTCTGGTAGAAATAAAAACCGGCTTAAATTCTAGGGTTGGTTGATCCACGTTTTTGATTTTTCCATTCCAGATATGATATAAAATCCAGGAAAACACAATGAAAATAAATACGAGGCTTTTGAACCAAAGCCCATCACCTAACTCTAAATTGGCAATTTTGAGAGAAAGCAATGAGCCAAATGGATTGATAGGGGAGCAAGCTCCTCCTACCAAAGCAGTCCCCAAACTCAAAGCTAAAATGGATCGGATATCGTAATGCAACTTTTTGGCTAAAATCAATAATACAGGGGCTAAAGCGATTACCTCTTCTTGCATGCCAAAGGTTGCTCCACATAAGGCGAACACTAAACCTAAGAAAAAGAGCAATAAAAACTGTCGTTTTCGAAACGTATAAATCAATGCTTCTATGCCAATATGGAGTGCTCCTGTTTTTTCAATCACATAGAAAGAACCTCCGATCAATAAGATTAACACCAATATATCTGCACCTAATATAATTCCTTCTGGTACAGCTAATAGGATGTCGTATATGCTTGCATTTTGATCCTCCACTTCATGAAAACTTCCTGCGATGACAATTTCCCTACCTGTACTTTCGTCAATTTCCCTCTCAAATACACCTGAATCAATGAAATAGGTGCTGATCCCTGCAATTAATATAAATAGCAACATGATTATAAGGGGGTGGGGGAAGTTTCTTTTCATGTTTTAGGGGGGATAGATGATAGGATTTGTACTAGTTGATCCATTATTTTTTTTCTGAAATTTTTTGAATCACGAGTGTTTACGAGAAGGATCAGTCCCGAATTTTGGGAAGGTGAATAAATCAAAAGGGAGCTGTAACCTGCCTGTCCTCCATAGTGCCCAAACCATTCACTGTTTGTCAGCTGAATTTTTTGGAAGCCCAAAGGAGCCTCACCCTTTTCATGCGTAAGCAAATTCAGCTCTTTCTGAAATATGCCCATTTCTCCTCGTAGAATATGAATTAGAAAAAGATTCAAATCTTCAATAGAACTAATTAGGCCTGAAGAAGGTGAAGGACTTCTTTCAAAAGTGATGTGGCGAGGTTCCATTCTTCTCCAAACAAATGTCTCTTGGTATCCAACAACGGGTATGGTGTCAATAGGCCATTCTTTGGTAAAGAACGAGCGAGTCATTCCAGAAGGAATAAGAATATTAGTACTCAGGTAATTCTCAAATGATTGCTGAGCCGATTCTTGAAGGAAGTACCCAAGCATATCAAAATTCCCATCATGGTACTCATAAGTAAGATTGTCAGGTACCTTGTGATCCTCCATCCATAAATGATTTCCATATTCTATCAAAGGCTTTCCTGCATCAGGGGAAAGGAGTTTCTTGACTATCCCCGGATTTTTCAAGCCTGTTTGTTGTACTAGAAAATCCCAAAATGTTAATTGCCCCAGTTTACTTTCTGTGGATTTAGGAAAACTTAAACTAGAGATTTTTTGATCTGCATTGATTCCTTTAGAGGATAAGAAATTAGCAATCGCTAAAGCGGTAAAAATTTTTGAAATGGATGCAGTTGGGACTAAGGAATTGACTGAAAAAGAATCTAGGGTATTTAGGTTTTGAAAGCCAAATGCTTTTTGATAGATGATTTTACGATCTTTCACTATTCCCACTCCAATTCCGGCAAGCGTATATTCCCTTAATGAGTTTTGAAGCAGGGAATCAAATTTATCCTGAATAGTCTCTACTGTAACAATAGGTGTTACTTTGACTTTTGGATAACTATTCCACCAATCCAGAATTAAAAATAGAACAAACCACAAGGCCATCGCCGAAAGAATTGTTCTAATTTTATTTTTCATTATCAATGGGTTAATATTAATTCATTAATCTAACACTTTAAGTGTTTTTTAGAACTAAAATGAGCCCGTTTATCATGATTTTTTTTCTAAATGCGAAAAGTCGCAATCCAGATTTTCACGGTCCCAATCAGATACTTTACATGCTGCTTCATAGGAGCTTTGTAAAAAGGAGAGTAGTGTTTCTGAGGGATTTGAAGAAGACCGAACGTCTTCATATTTCAACATAAATTCGCCCATACTTTCGTTCCAATAGGCAGCGCTAGGTTGAATTTTTTGATTCTGAAAATCTGGTGAGTTGGGATAAATATACGCGTAATAAACTGGGGTTGGGTATGCATTACTTCCAGGCCAAAAACCAAAGCTACAAACCTCATGCGAGTAAGCTTCCTGCATGACTTCAAGTGGCATATTGGGCATTTCTCCTTGGAATAAAGGAGCTTTTCTTCCAGAGAATCTTGTATATGCCAGGTCAAATGAGCCCCAAAAGAAATGAATGGGGCTTTGTTTACCTGTAAATTTACTTCTGAATTTCAAGAAAACATTTTGAGTTTGAACCAATATTTTCCAGAAGTTTTGTGCTTGGTTCGCTTGGTAGGGTATTCGCTGGGAGTTTTTTGAAAAAGGAATAGCGCCAGCTATTTCATTAGGCATACCATAGATTTTTACCTCTATTCCCAAAAATTTGAGTTTTTCCATCAACAATTCATAGAAACTAGAAACAGTTTGCCCTCCTAGTGAGAATCGATCTCTAGTACCAGAACTAGTTTTTATTTTAAGTTCGTGGTGGATGAAATCAAACATGATTTCAAAAAGTCCGTGTTCATAGGGGATATTTCCTGTAGTCAGCCCTTGGTGATTCACGTAAAGCGATACATGCCAAGAATGGTTTTGCCAGGGTGTTTTTTTAAGCCTTACCTTACCGACAATCTGAGTCCATTGATGAACAAGCGTTATTGTTTCTTTACATTCCTCAAATTGAAAAGCTGGCCAAGGAGACTTTTTAGTTGCCATAGTAAAAATATTTTATTCAAGATATGAAAATGAAAAACTGAATTCCTATAATTCTCCTAAAATAATACTTTCTAAAAGTTTCAATCCCTCACTTGCTTTTTTTTCTACACAAAAGATATCTTTAGTCAAAGGGGAACTTGGTATTACTACATCTACTAAGAACTTTTTAGCCTTTTCTGGGACAAAGTCAATTAGACCTGCTGCAGGGTAAACTTGTAATGAAGTGCCAACTACTATGAAAAAATCAGCAGAAACTGCATAATTAATTGCCTCTTCCATCTTCGGAACGGGCTCTCCAAACCAAACGATATGAGGTCTAAGCTGACTTCCTAATTCACAGCAATCACCTTCTTTTATTTCCCACCCATCAATCGGATAAACTAGTTTCGGGTTTTTGCTACTCTGGGCTTTTGATAATTCTCCATGTAAATGAATGACATGGGATGACCCACCCCGTTCATGAAGATCGTCCACATTTTGGGTGATAATGGTGACTTCAAACTGATCTTCTAATCTTGCTAGAATCTTATGCGCCTCATTAGGCTGGCATTCTTTTGCTTGCTTTCTTCGTTGGTTGTAAAATTCTTGGACAAGGGCCCTGTTCCTTCTCCAACCTTCAGGAGATGCGACTTCCATAATGTCATGGTTTTCCCAAAGTCCATTGCTATCTCTGAAGGTTTTTATTCCACTTTCTTGGGATATCCCTGCACCTGATAAAACGACAAGCTTTTTTTTCTCCATGGTTTGGTAAATGTAGTGGGTAAGCAACATTCTTCAAAAAAATCCACATACAAGGAAACTTATTGGTTATTTCTCATGGGTAGGGACCTAATCGTAAAGCATTAAATTGCAACTCTTTCCCAAGCCATGGAGCCTTCTACTCATAACCCTAAAGGATCATCAAACCTGCCTGATAAAAATGGTTCAACCCTCGGGTCTTTCAGCGTAATCTTAGAAATCTGATTTGACTGATTCTCAGTTGTAAGTAATAAGCATTTGGTCAGAAAAATTTAAAAATATGCTACCTTCTTCTTTTTCTAAATCAAGTTAAGATTCTTGGTTTAGTTTATTTTGCTGGAGGACTAAAAAGGAATCCGGAAGTGTGGATTTAGATAACTTATGCACCTGAATGCTCCCTTTAAGGGCGGTGGAAGTGCTGGTTTTAATTCAGGTGTTGGTCTCATCCATAACAGATTGGCTTTATTTGTCCGGATTGGTAATAGATTTCATAGTTCTGAGGAGACATCCTTACTCTTCTCCAATCCCGAAATAAAGGCAGTTAATAAGACGCTAAAAACTATCTTTGTAGGCAATACCTCTGTTTTTCTGTAGTTTATTATCTTTCGCTCTTTTTACTTCTTCATAGAAGGGGGAGATTCTTTACTATGCTCAATAACCCTTCCTTTCCAGGTGTTTTGGGCTTTGGAATTATAGAAAATTGTAAAAGAAAAAAAGCCAAAATCAGTTTACTATAAGCTGATTTTGGCTTTGATAAAACGGGCCTATTGAAAGACCTGTAGTGATAAATTCTTAGCTTTTCTTTTTAGCAAATCTACCTTTTTTCTTTGGTTCCGGTTGATTCTCAATGATATCAATGGTTTCCTCATAGGTCAAGTCTTCTGCTACTTTATCCTTCGGGATTTTATAATTTTTCTTACCCATTTTGATATAAGGTCCCCATCTACCATTTAAAACCTGGATTTCAGGGTTTTCATCAAAAGATTTGATGTGTTTTTTCGCATCGGCCTCTCGCTTGTCTTTAATCAATTGAATAGCTTCTTCTTCATTGATACTTAGTGGGTCTTGATCTTTACCTAAAGAGAAGAAAGCTCCGTCATGTCGAATGTAAGGTCCAAATCTTCCGATGGCGGCAACCATCTTTTTATCTTCAAACATCCCTACATCTCTCGGAAGCTTAAATAGTTCCAAAGCCTCTTCAAGGGTAATGTTTTCAATAAATTGACCTTTTTTAAGACTTGCGAATTGTTTTTCTTCATCGTCATTGTCACCGATCTGTACCAAAGGGCCAAATTTTCCAAGTCGAGCTGTGATGGTTTTACCGTTTTCAGGGTGGGTTCCGATCACTCGACTGGTATTGATGTCTTGTCGGGAAACCTGTTCTGTTTCTTCTACGCTATGGTGAAAATTGCCATAAAAAGAGTCAATCATGTCCTGCCATACTTGACCTCCTGCTGCAATGTCATCAAATTCCTTTTCTACACGTGCGGTAAAGCTGAAGTCAATGACATTTGGAAAATGTTCCACCAAAAAATCATTGACTACCATTGCAATATTGGTAGGGAATAATTTCTGTTTTTCGGCTCCAGTGATCTCGGTCTTGGTTTCATCTTTGAATTGACCATCAGCAATGGACATTTCTATATAATTTCTAGACACGCCATCTCTGGATTCTTTAATGACATACTCTCTTCTTTGAATCGTAGAAATCGTCGGAGCATAAGTAGAAGGTCTTCCAATTCCCAGTTCTTCCAATTTCTTTACTAAAGAAGCTTCCGTATATCTTGGTGCTGGTCTGGAGAAGGTTTCTTTTCCTTTCATCTCCTGCAGACTCAGTTCTTGCCCCACCGTAAGTGGAGGTAGAAGTGATTTGTTTGCATTGTCATCATCTTCCGGCTCATCATCTGTGTCTTCCAGATATACTTTTAGGAATCCATCAAACTTGATGATTTCGCCAGTAGCGACAAGGTTCAAATCTGAATTTGAAATATCGATCGTAATCGTGGTTTTCTCCAACTGTGCATCGGACATTTGAGAAGCTATGGCTCTCTTCCAGATTAAATCATAAAGTCTCTGTTCGTTTCTATCCCCCGAAATTTGATTGACGGAAAAGTCTGTTGGACGAATAGCTTCGTGCGCTTCTTGAGCACCTTCAGATTTAGTGGTATATTTTCTTGATTGATGATATTGTTCACCATAAGAATCATGAATCGCATTTTTAGCAGAATTCATTGCATCATCAGATAGGTTGGTACTATCTGTTCTCATGTAGGTGATTTTACCCGCTTCATATAGCTTCTGGGCTACAGACATGGTTTGGGCCACAGAGAAATACAACTTCCGACTTGCTTCTTGCTGAAGGGTAGAAGTAGTAAATGGTGCCGCAGGGGATTTCTTACCTGGTTTTTTCTCCAGATTACCTACGGAAAAATCTGCTGCTAAGCAGGATTTTAAAAATTCTTCTGCTTCAGTTTTTGTATCAAATCGCTTAGGAAGTTCAGCTTTAAAGGTTTTTCCGGAAACCTCAAAAATAGCGGTAATCCTAAAGCTAGACTTAGCTTTAAAGTGTTCTATTTCACGCTCTCTATCAACTATTAATCGAACGGCCACAGACTGTACTCTTCCTGCTGAAAGTCCTGTTTTTATTTTCTTCCAAAGAATAGGGGATAGCTCAAAACCCACCAATCTATCGAGGATTCTTCGGGCTTGTTGTGCATTGACTAAATCGATGTCAATTCCACGTGGGTTTTCGATGGCTTTGGTGATGGCATTTTTGGTGATTTCCCTAAATACAATTCTTTTCGTTTGCTCATCTTTCAGTTTAAGCACCTCTTTTAAGTGCCAAGAAATTGCTTCTCCTTCGCGGTCATCATCACTCGCCAGGTAGATCATATCAGAATCTTTGACCAATGATTTAAGGTTTTTGATGACCTCTTTTTTATCGGCAGTAACCTCATAAGTAGGTTCAAACCTATTCTTGATATCAATTGCTTTATCTCCTTTTGGGAGATCCCTCACATGGCCATAGCTTGAAACAACCTTATAATCACTACCTAGGTAGCCTTCAATGGTTTTGGCTTTGGCAGGGGACTCGACAATGACAAGGTTTTTCGACATAAAAATCAATTTTATTTTGGGCTCTTATGCCCGATTTGGATTGCTAAAAATAGAGGGCATACTTTTTTGTTCCAAATAAATAAAAAATATGAGTGGATAATTGGAGGGATTTTTGATAAAATCTCTAAAGAAATTAAGAAGCTAATCTTATCAATATGAAGCGTTTATTTTTATTAAGGCATGGAGAAGCAGGTTTTTCAGAGGGAACAGATTTTCAAAGACAATTGACAACCAAAGGCAAAGAAAAGTTGAATCAATTGGGGAAAGAGCTCCAAAGTAGATCGCTTTCAATTGATTTTATGTTTTGTTCCACTGCCGAAAGGACTATGCAAACAGCTGGAATTATCCAGAGGTATGTGGCGATCAAAGAGGAGATTTTCTTAAAGGATATTTACGAAAGTAATTTAGGTGGATTGATCCATATTTTGGAGGGATGTCCATCGCATGCTGAGTCATGCTTAATAATAGGTCACAATCCGATCTTGAGCTTGTTGGTCTCTCATGTTTCTGGGGAGAACTATATTAATATGCAACCGGGTATGTTGGCATGCTTGGATTTGGAAATCTCTGATTGGAGTATGGTGGGTGTTAATACTGGCTCCTTAATTGAAATTCTACAATAAGCATAGTTTTCTATATGACCAAAAGGTTATCGAATGTATAAGTTTATTTTTTAACCAATAAATTTATTTTTAACATAAAATCATTGTTTTAAGATTTCTTTTTAAACCTATTTTATATAAATTGACAAAAAAATGGAGAAAATTGATTTTTAAAACACCCATATGTTTTAAAAATTACAGAATCCATTGATTTTTACAATAGACCCACCTGACCGGAAGCGTTTAATCCCGGATTTTAATGCCAAATCGTAAGGAGAGAACTTCTTCGAACACTTGAATCATCATTCCTATGAAGAAATAGGTGTTGAAAAAAGCGAGTACCCTTAAAAGAAATATATACCCTAACCATTGAACGATGTTTAAATCAATGAACAGAAGAGATTGGATGAAAACGAGTTTGCTATCCGCAGGATCCTTGATAGCAGCTCCTTCTTTTGCAATGCCGAACAGAAAAGCAAGCACTGCATTTTCTTACGCTCCAGAAAGTATACTCGGAGAATATTTACCGGATTTTCCGATTTCGGAACCAAAAATGGTAGCAAGGTTAAATGCGAATGAAAATCCCTATGGTCCTGCTCCTCAAGTCATTAAAGCGATTGCTGATGCAGCAAGTTCAGGAAACCGTTATGCGCATAGTGATGCCAATACCTTGATCAGCATGATCGCAGAAAAAGAAGGCGTGACTCCGGATCATATCATGTTGGGCCCTGGGTCTACCGATCTTTTGGAGAAAGTAGCAATTACTAGATTTCAGAATGGAGGAAATATAATAGCTGCAGATCCTTCTTATATGTCGTTGATCAATACTGCCCAAGCTATGGGAGGAACTTGGAAGCCAATACCTCTGACTGCAGATTATGCGCATGATCTTCCAGCAATGGAAAGTGCCATCGATTCGGAAACGAAGCTTATTTACGTGTGTAACCCAAACAACCCAACAGGCTCTATTACTCATGCAGCAGACCTGAAAAAGTTTTGTGCATCTGCTTCAAAGAAAACTCCAATTTTTGTGGACGAAGCGTATTTAGAATTTCTGGATGATGCAGCTTCTCAAAGTATGGTTGGCCTTGTTGCCGAAGGAAAGGATGTAATCGTAGCGAGAACATTCAGTAAAATCCACGGAATGGCCGGATTAAGGATTGGATATATTGTGGCTACTCCTGAAAGAATTGAAAGTATTACCAGTATGGTTAGAAGTACCATGGGACTTTGTTCAACTTCTTTGAAAGGTGCAATTGCAAGTATGAAGGAAACCCAGTTTATTGGAGAATGCAGAGGGTATAATTCAGAATGTCGTGAATTTACCAAGAATGCAATTGCTTCATTGGGATATGATATCATTCCATCTTATACCAGTTTTATGATTTTCCCTATCGAAATGAATGGTAAGGAGTTTTTGAAAGCCATGTATGATTCAGGGGTTGGAATTCGAGTGTTTGACATTAATAATAAGGACTGGTGTCGCGTAAGTATGGGAACCAAATCCGAAATGGAAATTTTTGTAGAAACATTCAAGAGAGTTACCGCCTAAGACAGCATTTATATGTCCATAGCCTTACAAAAAACATGTTCGCTTTTACTACTTATCCTAATCGGGTTCCTGTTAAAAAACAGGCTGGTAAAAGATGAACATAAAAAAGGCCTTAAAACAATTATTCTTGATCTAGCTTTACCGGCTATGATTTTTGTGGCACTATTAAAAATAGAGGTGGATTCAGAGTTAATGTTTCTCCCTCTATTGATTCTAGTGTGGAATGCAACCATGCTTTTAACCAGTAAATTCACCTTGCCACTACTTGGGTTTTCAAAAGATAGTGCCGAGATGCGGACTTGGTTAATGATGATTCCATCCTTGGCGCCAGGATTGTCTTGTTTTCCTTTTCTACTGGAATATTTAGGAGAAGATGCATTGGCTTGGGGAGCATTGGCAGATATTGGAAACAAAGTATATGTATTGATCTTTTCTTACCTCCTGGCCATGAGCTGGTATTATAAGCACATGGGATTAGGATCCAGGTCCAACGGGCAAAAAGTAAAAGAATTGATTCTATCCATGTTTAAGGAGCCGATCAACATGGTAATCATTGTAGCCTTACTTTTACTTTCTTTTGGTCTAAGACTAGATAATCTTCCTGTTTTCATAGGTGAATCTATTTTGATGTTGAAAGATGTGATGACTCCCCTGGTTTTACTATTCATTGGGGTTTCGGTAATCCTAAAGAAAGAACAGATTCAGTCCATCGCTTCTGTATTGATTTTAAGAGCAGGCTTTAGCTTAGTTCTTAGTGCTGGATTTATTGCATTGGTGGATTTGCCAAGTGAAGCTGCAGTGTTATTGGCGGTGGTATTCACTCTTTCAGCTTGTTCTTTTTGGCCTTTTGCCCATATGTCTGCCATACGCCAACTGGAAAGAGATCAGGAGGTTGAGAGTGAAAAAGGAACTTTTGACTTGGGATTAGGGATCAATATTCTAGCCGTTTCTTTACCAATGAGTACGGTGTTGATTTTGGGAGTATTTAGCTCAGGAAATTATTTCACAGTTCCATTTCATTTATTGACAGTAGGGAGTGTCATGATTGTGGTTCCATTGATTCCCAGAGTTTTCTCTTGGGTGAAAAATTTAGAATTTAATATTCCCTTTATAGTTCAAAAGGAATTAAAAGATAGTTCTGCTGATAGCAGATAATAGCAATGGGTTTGATTATTGATTAATTTGCAAAAAGCCCTAGATGGTTGTCTAGGGCTTTTTTTTGCTTCATTTTTATTTAGAAATCTGTGCTTTTTCCATCTAAATCCAATTTTTTGATCCAGATATTTCTATAGTAAACATCATGTCCTTCTGCTTGAAGTTTTAAACCTCCTGGAGTGTCAGTAATTCCTTTCCCTCCGTCATTTCCTCCATCGATGCCAGAATTGGGGCCTCCCCAAACTTGCTGGATCGGTTGGTCTTCATGAATTTTTACTCCATTGAAATATATAGTCGTTCTTGCCTTTTCTATCAACACGCCTTTTTCAAATCTTGCTGCTTTGAAGACAATGTCATACGCATTCCATTTTCCTGTACCGTTGTAGGCATCAGTAGATGGTATTTTTTCATTGATGATAGCCGCCATTCCATGATTGGTGTTATCTCCATCAAGAATTTGGATTTCATACCTGTTCTGCAAATATACTCCGCTGTTTCCTCCTGGATCTTTTACAAAAAACTCTACATGCGCTCTGAAATCCCTGTATTTGGTTTTCGTTACAATATCGGCAGCTCCATATTTGCCTCCAGCGCCCGCAGGGTCATTACTACTGATTACTGGTCCTCCATCGATTGGATCCGTAGTAGCAGGCCATTTTATTGGCATGGTACTGGAGAATCTTGGTCCTTCCCAATATTCCCAGTTTTTATGCAACATTTTTTCGGTGCCGTCAAGCAAAAGTTTTGCCCCTTTTATTGGTTTGACTCCAACTCCTGTTTGGGCATAAGAAGAAATTGAAACGGCAGCTATCAGGAGTATTGCCATCGCTGATTTTGCTAGGAGTCGTTGGGTTGTAGGTTGTAAAAGCATGTGAAGGGTATGATTGAATTTAAATTAATTGATTTAAGCCACGATTGTGAATTTGAAAAATAGCTATTTTTAATTATTGAACGGTTATCAGATTATCGTAATCTATTTTCAGTAGTCTAAATTACCAAATCTGTCAAAAAACAATATCTGTTTAATCTTATGTTTAACTAACAAATTTTTACCCAATGAAATGGCAAGGAAAAAGACAAAGTTCCAATATAGATGACAGAAGGGGGAAAAGTGGTTCAGGAATGGGGGGTGGAGGATTCAATCCACTTTTAATTGGCCCTCTGTTAAAGCTGCTTTTTTCGAAAACAGGCTTAATCATAGTAGGGATTCTTGTGGTATTTTCAATTGTAACAGGAATCAACCCCTTGACTTTTGTGGGAGGGATAATGAATGGAGGAGGTCAAGGATTTGCCACAGAGAGCAATTATGAGCCCACTGCAGAGGAGGAATTATTAAAAGATTTTAGTGCTACGATCTTGGCCAATACAGAAGAAGTTTGGAACCGGGAATTGGAAAATTATCGTAACCCAACCTTGGTGTTGTTTACTAATTCTGTTTCATCTGCCTGTGGAAATGCTTCTGCTGCAACTGGTCCTTTTTATTGTCCGGCAGATGAGAAATTATACCTGGATTTAAGCTTTTTTGAAGATATGGAGCGAAAATTAAATGCACCCGGTGATTTTGCCCAAGCTTACGTGATCGCACACGAAGTAGGGCATCATATTCAAAAAATAATGGGGATTACCGATGAGGTCCACAAATTAAGAGGTCAACTAAGCGAGAAAGAATACAATCAATATTCTGTAAAACTTGAACTTCAAGCTGATTTTTTGGCCGGAGTATGGGCGCATTATAGCCAGGAATCCATGGATTGGATGGATGAAGGTGATTTAGAAGAAGCTCTCAATGCAGCCAATGCGATAGGGGATGACCGTTTACAAAGACAATCTGGAGGAAGAGTAGTTCCGGATTCATTTACCCATGGTACTTCAGCCCAGCGGATGAAATGGTTTAAGAAAGGATTTGATACCGGAGACTTATCTCAAGGAGATACCTTCAGTGCTGCTGACTTATAATATCCTTTACCAGATTCCGAAAACTGTACCAATACTTTTTAGCCCAAGGACAAGGGTGATGATCCAGATAGCTAAATAAATAAGATTACTTCTAAAGCTGCTTTGGAGGTTTCCCATGATAGATTTTTGAGCACCAATCCAAATAATCCATCCACTGATCAGGGGTAATAAAATTCCGTTTGCCAATTGGGACAAGGTGATTAATTGAACCGGTTTGATTCCAAAGGATGCAAAGGTCAAGCCCAATAATAGGACCAAGCTCATGGATATTCTCATGGTTTTGGATTTTAAATCCTGATCCCATCCAAAAATCCCACAAACTACCAAAGCAGCGGCTAATGGGGCCGTTAGCGAGGAGGTTAAACCCGCGGCCATAAACCCTATGCCCATCAAGTATTTTGCGGTGGCTCCAAATACGGGTTCTAGGCCTTTGGAAACATCCATGGCATTGCTTACTTCAGTGCTCATGCTACTTGCTCCTACTAATAGGATAGCCATGGATACCAGACCGCCTAAGACCACAGAAATCCCAATATCCTTTCTCATCCAAGAAATACCTTCTTCTTTTTTCCATCTCTTATTGGCTAGACTGGCATACAAAAAGAGATTGTAAGGGACCACGGTTGTTCCTATCAAAGAGACGATGGTTAAAAATTCCTGATTGTTCCAGCTGGGAATAAATCCTTTGAAAACCATGGACCAATCAGGGTTCGTAAGTAGAGCTGTAACCGTAAAGGCAATGGACATTAAGATAACTAGGGCGATGAATAACTTCTCGAGACTTTTATAGTTACCTAAATATAAGAGGGCCAAGGAAATGGCTCCAATTAGAAAGTTTCCAGACTGTATTGTTAACACTCCTAATTTCAAAGTAGGAGCTTTCCAGAATATTTCCAGTCCTAAATTGGCACCGGTAATATTACCAGATTCGTAGGCTGCATTTCCCAGAACTATGGCTAGCAAAACTAAAACCATAGAAATAAGTTTAAAAAGAGTATTGGATTTGCTATTTCGTAGCAATTGGCTCAAATCTTGTCCTGTACTAATGCCTATTCTTCCGGAAATTTCCTGGAGTGCAAGCGTGGCACAAATGGATAAAATCAAGGCCCAAAGCAGGGAGTACCCAAAATTTACTCCGGCAAGGGTGCAGACTGTAACAGTTCCTGGTCCAATGAATGCTGCTGCAATGACTGGTCCGGGACCAAGGTTTTTGAAAAAACGGGAAATAGACAAATTGAAAGTTTTCTGCAAAATAGAGATTTAAGAGATTTTTTGTAGATTTTAATTGAAAGCAAATAAAAGCTTAAAATAAATGATGGTCTGGATAAAAAGAATCGGAAAAGTAATTCTTACACTGCTTTTGGCATTGGTATTCTTTTTATTGCTTTTATATAGAAATGACATTTCACATGAGAAAGTGGATCAAAAATATGCTACCCCTCAATCTCATTTTATCAATGTAAATGGTCAGAATGTCCATGTAAGAATAATGGGGGAGGGAGATCCTATACTTTTACTTCATGGAAGTTTTTCTTCTCTCCATACCTGGGAAAGTTGGCAGGAAGAATTAAGCCCATATTTTATGACCATTTCTCTTGATTTTCCTGGACATGGTTTGACAGGTCCTGATGAGTTACAGCGCTATTCGATTAAAGATTATAGTCATCTTGCCTTGACCTTGGCAGAGAACTTAGGTCTAGATAAATTCCATGTGGCAGGTAATTCTATGGGAGGGGCTGTCGCCTTGCAAATGGCATCTACAAGACCCGATAAAGTGTTGAGCTTGAATTTGATTGATGCCTCAGGCGCTCCAATGCCTTCTATCCGGAGTTTGAATGAGGAGGATGAAAGTCAAAGTCAAGGCTTGATTTTTAAGCTTACTTCCAACCCTATTTTTTCAAAACTATTATTAAAATGTACCCCAAAATTCCTCTTTGCCATGAATATGAAAGAGGTGTATTTTGATTCCGATAAAATCACCAGTGATAAAATAGATCGGTATTATGAATTGATGCTAAGAGATGGAAATAGACAGGCTACTTTGGATCGATTGTCCATCCCTAGGGAATATGATTTTGACTTCGATGTAGTAAAAATGCCGACACTGATCATGTGGGGAAAAGAAGATAAATGGATCCCATTAAAACAAGCATACCTCATCGAAAATGCAATTCCTGGTTCCCATTTAGTAGTATTTGAGGAAGCGGGACATGTTCCAATGGAAGAATTACCGACCGAAACTGTCGCAGAATATCTATCGTTTTTGGGGGTAGAAATTAGGAAGGACTACATTAAGGGTCCAAATTACTTAACCCATGCCTACTGAATCTTTGTTGATCATTGTACTTGTTGCCCAAGTAATCATCCTTTTTCTGATTTTTTATAGAAGGAACGACTCCTCTCAAAAGGAACTGTTGCAATCTGAACTCCAACGGATTAGTAGGGAGGTGGAGTTGGCACTGATTCAATCCAGAAAAGAGGCCAATGAAAATCTAACTTCTCAATTTCGGTTGGTTTTTGACAATCAACGTGCCACATCAAGGGATCAAAATGAAGCGTTAAAAGCCTTTGGTGAGGTTTTTAGAAGGAATGTTCAAGAGTTTAATTCCCTACAAAAAGAAAAGTTTGAAGATCTCAACCGAAGGCAAGATGAATTGATGAAAACGACCGAACTTCGGCTTGAAAAAATCAGAGAAACAGTAGATGAGAAGCTTCAAAAGACCTTGGAAACCAGATTGGGGCAATCATTTGAAATGGTAAGTAAACAACTTCAGTCCGTACAAAAAGGCTTAGGGGAGATGCAGAGCTTAGCTAATGGGGTAGGTGATCTTAAAAGGGTACTGAGTAATGTGAAAAGCAGGGGTGTTTTAGGAGAATACCAACTTCAGGCCATTTTGGATAATGTATTGACTCCGGATCAGTATATCTTGAATGCTGCCATTGGACAAACTGGAAGAGAGCGGGTTGAGTTTGCAGTGAAAATGCCTGGAAATGAATCTCAAGTGCTATTACCTGTCGATTCAAAATTTCCACAGGAATCTTATTTGAGGTTAGTAGATGCGTATGATTTAGTCGATAAGTCAGCTATTGATTTTGCTAGAGCGGAATTGATTAAAGCTGTCAAAAAAGCTGCTTCAGATATCAGAAACAAGTACATCCAGGTTCCACATACCACAGACTTTGCTATTCTATTTTTACCGGTCGAAAGTTTGTATGCTGAAATATTGAGAGAGCCGGGTTTATCCCAGCAGATTCAGCAGGAATATAAAGTGTTAATTACTGGACCGACTACGTTGTCAGCGATCTTAAATAGTCTACAGATGGGGTTCAGAACCTTGGCGATTCAAAAGAGGAGTTCTGAGGTTTGGCAAGTTCTTGGAGCTATTAAGACAGAATTCGGGAAATTTGGTGAGTTGATAGAAAAAACCCAAAAGAAATTAGGAGAGGCAAATTCTGAACTCGATAAATTGGTAGGGGCTCGTACGCGGGCAATTCAAAGGAAATTGAAAGATGTGGAGGAACTACCAGAAATTGAAAGCTCAAAATTATTGGATGAGTGAAACCAAAAAACTGAATTTTTAGAGAAAAAAGTAGGAATATATTGAACAGAAAAGATCATATTAACTACTTTGAAACTTGAATTGCAAAAGATTTAGGATATATGGCTGATTGCCATGTAGAAAGGTGTTAATTTTGCAGCTGTTTAAATCACTCGAATTACCTCTATGGCGATGAATATCGTGATTGCAGGCGCAGGAGATATGGGATATCACTTGGCTGAGCAATTAAGTTATGATAATAAGGATATTACACTGATTGATACGGATCGGGAAGTACTGGAATATGTGGCATCGAAGTTGGATGTATTGACAGTACAGGGAGATTCTACCTCTTTTGAAGTCCTTCAACAAGCGAATGTGGAGCGGGCGAATATGGTTTTGTGCGTGACTACTTCCGAAAAGACAAACATTGTCACAGCAGTATTGGCGAAGCAGCTTGGAGCCAAAAGAGTAATGGCCAGAGTGAGAAACCACTCCTATTTAAATCCTGAGAACGTAAATTATTTCAATAATCTAGGAATTGATAATTTGATTTCTCCTACCATGCTTTGCAGCAGGGAAATCTTCAATATGATCGAGAATTCCAGCTTTACGGAAGTCTTTGACTTTGGTGGAGGTAAATTGAATATTGTTGGGATCACCTTGGATCAATCTAATCCCTTGGTAAACCAAAGGATCATGGATACCAAGACGAACCCAATCTTTGAGGATATCCGAATTATCGCCATCCTTCGAGATCAAAAAACGATCATTCCAAGAGGTAGTACCATCATCCGAAACAATGATCATGTGTTCTTTATTTCCAATAAAAAGAATACTGAAAGCATCATGGAAGTATTAGGCCAAAAGAAGGTTACCATCAAGAATGTGATGATTATTGGGGGAGACGATATGGCCTTGACCACCGCATTGCGATTGGAAGACCACTTTAGAGTGACCTTGGTAAATAAGGATAAGGAGAGATGTAAATGGTTGGCAGAGAATCTTAGCAATACTCTAGTCATCAATGGGGATTATAAAAACATTGAATTGTTAGTTGAGGAAGGCTTGGAGCAAATGGATGCATTTTTGGCATTGACAGAGTCTTCTGAAACCAATATCATTACCTCTCTGACTGCCAAAAATCATGGGGTGTATAAAACCATCGCCCATGTAGATACCCGTGAATACATTCATATTTCTCATAGTATCGGAGTGGATTCTTTGATCAACAAAAAGTTGGTTGCGGCAAATGAAATATCAAGGTATTTGAAGAAAGGAACTGTGGATGCAGTGTCTGGGATCTATGGGGTAGATGCAGAGTTTATCCAGTATTCGGTTTGTAAAACCAATCGACTTGTAAAAAAGCCGTTAAGAGAACTTCATTTTCCAGATTCTGCAATCGTAGCTGGAGTAATTAGAGGGGATAAAGTATTTATTCCGGATGGAGACTTTTTACTTCAAATGGATGATAAAGCGATCGTTTTGGCCCTTCCTGAAGCAAAACTTCCTCTCGAAAAACTTTTTCATTAACTATGATTCACTTTAAAGAGATCGCCAAAATCATGGGAGCCCTCTTGGTGCTTATTTCACTGTTGATGCTTCCTGGAGTTGGTTTTTCGTTGCACTTTAATGAAGATCCCTGGCCGGTTTTAAGTTCTGTGGTGATTACCATGGTCATCGGAGGGATTCTGTTTTTTTCCTTCTCTAAACAAGATCAAAATATCAGGAAGCGGGAAGGTTATTTAATTGTTTCTTTGAGTTGGATTTTTATGGCGGGATTTGGAATGCTTCCATTTATTCTCAGTCATGAAATTTACTCTTTTTCGGATGCTCTATTTGAAACTACTTCTGGAATCACCACCACAGGAGCTTCCATACTGAATGACATTGAGGCTATGCCCAAAGGACTTTTGTTTTGGCGAAGCATGCTTCAATGGATAGGAGGTTTAGGGATTATCGTGTTGACTGTCGCGATCTTTCCTTTATTGGGTATTGGTGGAATTGAATTATTTGTCGCAGAATCACCTGGGCCTACTTCTGATAAGGTACATCCAAGAATCTCAGAAACTGCCAAGCGATTATGGTATGTATATGTAGGTTTGACGGTCGCTGCTACCTTGTTGTACTGGGTAGGGGGGATGACTTTCTATGATGCTATAAATCATGCTTTAACTACTCTGGCAACAGGTGGTTTCTCTACTAAGAATGCAAGTATGGCCTACTATGATTCTGCATTTATCCAATATACTGCTATCTTCTTTATGTTTTTGGCGGGTACTAACTTTACGGTTATTTATTTCGGATTAGTTGGAAAGTTTAAAAGAGTGCTTAAAAGTGATGAGTTTAAGGCCTATGCTTTTATTGTATTTGCTACCTCTGTGGTTTTATTTTTCCCAATATTTACGAAAATTGGATCGGATGCTGAGTTAGCATTTCGTAAATCTGCTTTTCAGGTAGTATCGCTCATTACTACCACCGGTTTTGTGTCAGATGATTATACCCAGTATGGTCAAGGAATGACATTCATTTGTTTTATATTATTATTCGTAGGTGGATCTGCTGGTTCAACCGCAGGTGGAATCAAATTCGTGAGGCACCTTACCTTTTTCAAAAACTCTTATTTAGAATTTAAAAGATTGGTTCACCCTAGGGCCATCGTACCTCTGATTATTAATGGAGATCGAGTTACTGGTAGAATTGTAACTCATATTATGAACTTCCTTTTGTTGTACCTGTTGATCTTTGTATTTGGAGCATTTGTCCTATCCATTATGGGATACGATCTAGAGACTTCATTAGGAGCAACAGCCACTTGTTTGGGGAATGTTGGACCAGCTATTGGTAAAGTAGGGCCAGTTGATAATTTCTCATTCTTCAGCCCAACTGCGAAGATTTTTCTTTCCTTTATTATGTTGCTGGGAAGATTGGAGTTATTTACGATTCTGATTCTTTTTACTCCATTCTTCTGGAGAGCAAATTAATCTTGAATTTCAAATTGTGACTGGATTTTGACGATTCTATCTTCTATAGATTCGGAGGATATGGAAGTTCGACTCAAACGGTCCACCATGATGGGAAATGAAAATGGGGTGAATTGAACAGGGGTTTTAAGAATAATTTGTTGGGCATTTATTTTATTCAATGCCTTGATCATCTTTTCCTGATCCATTTGTTGATTGATGGCTTCAGCATGCGCTTGTTTGAGCAATAAATTGTCCGGATCATAGGATTCAAATACTTGAAAAAGCAAACTAGAATTCGCTTGAATATGCTTAAAAGTGGTGGGTTTTCCGGGATAGCCCTGGAATACCAAACCTGCAATACTTGCAATTTCCCTGAATTTTCTTCGGCTCATTTCACTTTCATTGACGCAATGACGAATATCTTCCTGGAAGTTATCTAGGGTAAATAAATCTTCCTCTAAAAGCTCCTCAATTTGAATAGGGCGATCTGATAAAAGTTCAAACCCATAATCATTCATGGCAATGCTGAACGTAACTGGCTGACTGATACTGATCCGGTAAGCAATTAGCGCACTCATTAATTCATGAATCATCCTTCCTTCAAAAGGATAGAAGAATAAGTGGAAACCTTCTTTGCTTTGATGAGATTCAATTAAGAATGTGTCTCTATCCGGTACAATGGATAGTTTATTTTGTAAATCCAGAATTGGCAACACTCTCACTATCTCCTCAGAAATGTAATTTTCTTGGTTGTAATACTCGAGGATTTCCCTGATTTTATCTGAAAGCTTGGAGGAGAGGGACATTCTAGCTCCCATCCAAGAGACTACATTTTTGGTCTTTTTTTCGGAAACTTTTACTGTGGCAGTAAGCCCTTTAACTTGAAGGAGTTCCAAACTTCTGCCTGCAAAGAAGAAGCGATCCCCGATTTTCATCTTTGAAATGAAGAACTCTTCCACGCTTCCTAAATACGCTCCGTTTTTAAACTTCACTTTGAGCATCACTTCCGAAACAATCGTACCCATGGATAGTCGATGCTTCATAGCGATTCGTTTACTTTTCACCCGGTAAAGCCCATCTTCATCCAGGCTGACTTTGAGGAAGTCCTCATAGCTTCCCAAGGATGCTCCTCCTTTGGTAATGAAGTCCATCACCCAGTTCATTTCTGCTTCTGTAAGGTTTTCAAAGGACTTGGTCTGTTTGACCACCAGAAAAATTTCTTCAGGGTTTAGACCTTCACCAACAGCGAGCGTAACTAAAAACTGAATCAGTACATCATAGGGGAGTTCTGGTGGAAATTGAGATTCCATCTCATTGTTTTCAATGGCATCTCGAAGTGCTGAACACTCAATTAATTCTAATGCATTGGTAGGAACAAAGAAGATTTCAGAAGGCAATCCTGGTTGATGACCCGCTCTCCCTGCTCTTTGAATAAATCGAGAAACTCCTTTAGGGCTTCCCACTTGGATTACTCGGTCTACTGGTCTAAAATCAACGCCTAAATCCAGACTGGAGGTACAAACCACTAATTTTAACCTTCCTTCATGTAAGGATTCCTCTACCCATGATCTCACTGACATATCCAAAGATCCATGGTGCATGGCGATCCAACCTGCCCAATCGGGTCTTGCTTCCAATATCTTTTGATACCAGATTTCTGTTTGAGAACGGGTATTGGTAAAAAGCAATACAGTTTTACCTGCTTCAATAATAGGAATGACTTTTTCAAGCATCCGAATTCCTAAATGTCCTGACCAGGGGTATTTTTCAATTTCTTCAGGAAATACTGGATGTACCAAGATCTCTTTTCCAATATTGGCTTTTACAATATGGGGAGGAGATTGGTTCCCCAATAAAGCTCCAGCAGCTTCCTTTAAATTTCCAATGGTAGCAGAAACAGCCCATCTTCTAAAAGTAGAAGGACAAATGGATTGAATGTACTCTAATGCCAGCTGAACCTGAACCCCGCGTTTATTACCGACTAATTCATGCCATTCATCTACTACGATGGCATTTACAGTTTGGAATAACTTTTTATGGTCTTTCTGGGAGATCAACACATGTAGTGTTTCAGGGGTAGTAATCAGACATTCTGGAGGTCTTCTTTTTAAAGCTGCTCGGGTTTTTGCATCCGTGTCTCCATTTCTTACAGCAATTTTCCAAGGTAGCCCGATTACATCACAGACTTCCTGCATGGCCAATTGAATGTCTTTGGATAAAGCTCTTAGTGGGGTTACCCAAATAATTTGTATTCCATTGTTCTTGGGCTTTTTCCAAGTACCTGGATGTTGCTGGATATATTCCAAAATTGCGGGAAACCACAAGGCGAATGTCTTCCCCGAACCGGTAGGGGCATTCAATAACCCAGATTTGCCATCCAAAAAATCATTCCAAGTTTCAATCTGAAAGGGAAAGGGCTTCCAACCTTTGGTCTGAAAGTAATCAAATGCGATTTGTAGCCTATTTTCTTTCATGAATTTTACTTTTGAAAAAGTATTGCAACCGTGAAAATGTGAGATTTCTTCGATGAAACCCATCAATCGAAGGGAATTGTCAATTTTTATTTTGGTAGCTAAGACTACTGATTCCTACGATTAATTGTTTGGGTTTGACGTTGTATACTGATTCGAAATGTTTCACTTTTGAGTTTAGAGAACATATGAGGAGTGAAAACGTTTCACTGGAGAACGAATATTATCTATGAGGATCTTAGTTTTAGCATTTGTTATTGGAGTTTTGTTTGTTGGATGCACAGAAGTAGAAAGACCTTCTCGATATGTGAGATCCACAATTTATGAGTTGCAGCAGGCAAGTGATTATGAATATACTGGAGAATTAGAGGTAGGAGAGTTGCCTACTGGAGAATTGGAATTAGTAATCACCCTAAAAGGAGCGAAAGGTAGCACAGCAGTCACATATCCTGCTCATTTGCATTACGGTCCTTATGGAACTCCAGACGCTCCAATGGCCGCGATGTTGAGTCCAATTTATGCCAGTTCCTTGGTAGGAGCAACGATTTTATCTGAACTTTCAAATGGAAATGTGATCAACTACGAAAGTTTCCTGACTTTTAATGGACATGTGAAAGTACACCTTGCCAGTGAAGGACCTGACTATGAAGTGATTTTAGTGGCAGGGGATGTAGGTGCCAATTATCAACAATAAAAAATATCTTTGGATACAAAACAAAAAAGCAGCTGTTAAGCTGCTTTTTTGTTTCAAGTCTTGATTAATTTAAGACCAAAGGGAAAGTTAGATCCAAATCTGTTTCACCTCCTGCCTGTGTGAAATTTTCAAAATTAGGATTATCCGCTCCAGGAAAATTCTTGTCCAAATCATGTCTTAATATTATTCGCATGTTGGCATTGTTGAATCCTGGGAATTCAGCCACTTCCACTTGCCCTTTAAGTCCAATGATCTCTCCATTTAAGTCATCGTAAGTGTAGGTTAATACAGGAGAACCTACAAATGCAGTTCCTAGGAAATAAAATTGATGTTCATCAGACTCTTCCTGAACTTCTTCAGTGATATCTTCATCTGCAATGGAATTGTAAAGGAAGATTTCCATCTGATAGGATTTTCCTTTCACTAATTCCACTGTCTCAATGGTAGGATCACCTAATTCCACTCCCTGAGGATCTGATGCGACAAATTCAAAAGGGGTTCCAATGGCATTGCCAGATGCATCCACCTCTGTAAATCTCAAAGTTACGTCTGTGATTAATTCTTCGTCATTTTCAGGAACTGGATCTTCACTTTTACAAGAAGCAAGAGCCAAAGAAACCATCATTGCAATTAGTAGAGTAGGTTTTTTCAAGTAATTCATACGTTGGTTAAAGTTTAAAATTGGTAATTTATTTTTAAGAGAATGTTTCTTCCCATATCATCCGTGAAATAACGGAATCGATTCATATACTCCTTATAAGAAGTATTGAATAGGTTTTGAATTTGTATACCTAGGTTCAATTGATTTTCGCCGAAAATAAATTTCTTTTGGTATGCTAAGTTGAATAAGGCATACGCAGGAGGGGCTGGAGCAAGATCAAAATCAGGTTCCCTCTTTTGCTTGGCTACTAGCATGTTGCTCAAGGTCAACTTATTGGTTTGTGAATTTTTTAAAGACCCAAATTGGTATGCTAGACCCCAATCCATTCTATCTGAAGGAATGAATGGAAAATAATTGTTTTCATCTGTGTTTTTTGCCCGGATGATTGAACCCTTAGCATAGGCGCTTAATCGTTCGGTAAAAACATAACTTCCAGAGAAATCAAATCCATAAAAGAAGGCATTAGCCTGTAGGTATTCATAGACATTGAAAGTTCCTCTTAAGGAAACATAGGTTTCCCCGGTTGGATTTAAATAGATGTAATCAGAAATATGGTTTGCGTAGGCAGTAAATTCCAAATGAGTTCTTCCTCCATCATATTCCAAAGCGTTCACCCATTTGAGAGATTTTTCAGAATTCAAGTCTGGATCGCCAATTTCCACCGCAGCTGCTCCATGGTGCAATCCTTCACTGAATAATTCATTTACATTAGGAGGTCTCCAAGCGGTTCCTAGGTTAGAATTGAAGGTGACTTTCGGGCTGATTTGATAAAGCCCCCCTATAAATGCAGAGAAATTGGTATAGCTTAAATCCGCTTCTTGGAGCTCGGAATCAACATACCTAGCCGTATTGACTGATCGTGCATCGAAACGTAAACCGCCTTCCAACTCTAAAGGACCTTTGCTATATTTTTCAATGGCATATATCCCCAGATTGACCATATCATAATTCGGAATCAAAGGAGTGACACCAGTCCCTGGTATATTGTTATTGGCCTGCTGGATCGCGTTTAAACCAAAACTCCCACTCCATTCATTTTTCAAATTATGATCAACAAATAAGTCAAAAGTATTGGTAAAAAGTTGGAGATCTAAACTTGGTTTTTCGTTTAAATCACCCCTTCTTTTATCAAATTCCTTTCTGTTATTGGTTTGGAAGCCATATTGAAAATTCAATTTCCAAGTGTCAGAAAGATGGTAATGAGATTTAACTTTTGCTAAATGATGTGAAACTACCTGCTTGGGATTGATGATTTCATAAGTGAATCCTGGGTCTGAAAAAGGTCTCCCATTTTCAATAATAGCAAGCAAGTCATCTAAATTACCAGTATGGGAATCCCTTAAAATCCCTAAAGTGGTATTAAAATAACTATAGTATCCTTCTACACCTAACTTGGAACTGCTATACCCCACAGAACCAGAGAAATTTAGCTCACTTAATCCTGTATTTCCCTGAAAGTAATCCGGTGATTTAATGTTTCCAGCCCTCTTGGCAGAGGCTTGAACCTGGTAACCTAATCCTTTGATTTTATTGGACCCATCAGCATGGGAAACGGAAATATTGCCCATTCTTCCATTGGTTCCTCCATTGAGATAAATATTGGTCTTTGGGTCTTTCTTAGTAGGAATAGGGGCTGGGTTTACTAAAATTACTCCACCCATTGCCTCAGGTCCATATCTTACTGTTTCAGCCCCTTTGATAACTGTAATCTCATCTGCTACGAAAGGATCAATTTCTGGTGCATGTTCTGCTCCCCATTGTTGACCTTCCAATCTGATTCCATTATTGAGAATCATAATTCTATTACTGTGCATTCCATGAATGACAGGTTTTGCAATGCTATTACCTGTGGAAAAGGTGGTTACTCCAGAAATACGTTTGAGACTTTCGCCTAAATTTTCACCTCTCGCTTCCAGCAATGCTTCTCCATATAGAGCTGTGACTGCTGTTGTGGTTTGTACAGCAAATCGATGTCCGTGAATTTCCACACCTCCTAAATCAAGGGATTCTTCTTCCAGTCTATAGGTTTTGTTGAAGTTGTTGGAGGATAATGAAATACTATCTTTTATTTCCTTATGGCCTAGGTATTGGATCGTGATGTGATATTCTCCTTGGCAAAGATTTTTGACTATAAAATTCCCATTTTCATCAGAAACTGCTCCAGTGGCACTTTCTATTACCCAGATATATGCTCCTTCAATAGGATCATTGTTTTCTTGGTGCAAAATCCTACCCCTAATGGATAAATCACATTTTTGGGCAAATGTGGTTTTGGAGCCAAAAAGGAGGATCAATGATAAGAAAATAGAGAATTGTATAAGTTTCACGAAACAAAAATAGAATCCATTTTCAGATTAAACTAGTGTAAATGAAACAAAGTTGCAAAAATGTGAAATAGTCTTTGTTTGGCTATTCAAATGGCAAATTCAAAGGACAGATTGTTCAATTTTGGTATTAGGAAACAAAAAAGTCCGACAATAATTTGCCGGACTTAAATTGAAGTTTTCAGGAGATCACCCTAACCAAGCTGTCCAAGGTATTCTTGAAAGTAATAATACCAATCCAATCGCATACATCATGTAAATGCTACGGAAACGAGCTCTGGGAATGGTTCCTTTTTTGGCTTTGCTATATCCTATGGTAATAATCACAATCGCAATGATATTGACCAATGGATGCTCTACAGCAGTTAATCTAACTGCAGAATCTGACATAGCGGAACCAGATTTTAACATTTCAAATCCGAGGGGGCTTACAAAATAGAGGATTAGCCCCACAGTCAATTGAAGGTGAGCAAGGATAAAACCGATCAATGCAATTTTTCTATCCTTATCAGTAAACTGTTTATTAGATAAGCTGCCTATAAGGGCATAAATGACAATAATAATAAGGGCCAATAGCACTAAATAAGCCAGCCCTGAATGTAAATGTTGTAATCCTGTATACATGCTCTTTTATTTTGATAGGTGAAAATAATTGAATGGCTTCGAATTATAAGGCATTACTCCACAAATAATACGAGTCCTTTCAAATATTCAGTTTCTGTGTGATAAATATTCACTGGATGATCCGCTGGTTGTGTAACTTGATGAAGGATTTTAATGTTTCTACCAGATTCCAAAGCGGCAGCAGTAATCGTATGTGCAAACAAAGCCTTATCTACTACTTGGCTACAGGAAAAGGTAAATAATATTCCTCCTGGTTTAATTTTTTTCAAAGCTTCAGCATTTAATCGTTTGTAAGCTTGGACAGCATTATGCCGGGCCTTCATATTTTTAGCAAAAGCAGGAGGGTCAAGCACAATGATGTCATAATCATCACCTATCTCTCGAATGTATTTTACCACATCTGCTACCTTAGATTCGTGTTTGCCTTCGATCTCAGGATTCAATGCTACATTTTCTTCTGTAAGTTCGATTGCTTTGGGAGAGATGTCTACGGAATGTACTTCCTTAGCACCTTCTTTTAGAGCCAAAACCGAAAATCCTCCTGAATAGCAAAATGTATTTAATACCTTTTTTCCAAAGGAGTAGGAAGCAAGTAATTTTCTGTTCTCTCTTTGATCGATAAAGAATCCAGTTTTCTGTCCTTTCTCCCAATCAATTTTGTACGTGGCGCCATATTCTTTTACCAAATCAGTTATAGGCTCACCAATAATCCATTCATTGGATGATATGCCCAGATTCTTTGGAAGGGTCTCAGCACTTTTATCGAACACTCCAGCCAATTTGTTGCCATAGGTATGATGTATAGCTTGGGCTATTTCTTTGATATGGGCATGCATTCCCACATGATGGGCTTGAATTACCGCGGTGCCATTGTAAAAATCTACAATCAAGCCAGGCAATAAATCTCCTTCCCCATGAACAAGCCTATATACATTCGTTTCCTGATTGTCCGTCAACCCTAAACTTTGTCTCAAGACGTATGCTGACTGGATTTTAACATTCCAGAACTCCTGGTCAATTTCCCTGTTTTCGAAGGATATGATTCTTACCATAATAGAGCCGTGTGAGAAATGCCCTATTCCTAGAAACTCCTCTCTGGAAGAATAGACAGAAACTAGTTCACCATTTTCTAAGTGTTCTGGCTTTTGAAAGATCGCTCCAGAAAACACCCAATGGTGCTTCCTTTTTAAGGAGATTTCCTTTCCTTTTTTTAAAATAATTTTAGGATAATTCATCGAGTTGTAGGGTTCGTGTTGGGAAACTAATGCTTCCGATTATCATTGCTAAAATACTAAAAGCCAATCCAATTATATGTGCATCTATGACTGGATTAAGTTGATCGGAGATTAAGTAAGAAATCATCCCTACCATCATAGAAAGTAGGCAGCCCGTAGGCGATGCCTTTTTCCAATAAAGGCCTGCTGTTAAAGGAACAAAGAGGGAAACCAGCATTAAAATGGAAGCTCCAGCAACCAGGTCATAAATGTTCGATTCCATCGTGGCTATGAAAGTGGCGATTATTGCAACAAAAACAATATTGCCTCTCAGAATCCATAATAGTGATTTGTCATTCACTTTTTCTCCGAAAAATGGTTTAATCAGATTTTCAGAAAGAATAGCTGCCGGTGCTAATAAACCAGAACTAGTAGTACTCATGATTGCTGAAATCAGGGCTCCAAAGAAAACAATCTGAATTGGAAGTCCTCCATGAGCAAGAATCATGGTGGGCAAAAGCATTTGGTTGTTTTCCAAATAAAGTTCCGGGTAAAGCACTTTTGCTCCCAGGGCTATAAATAAGGGCAATAACCCAAAAGTCAAATAAAAACCTCCTGCCAAATAAGTGGATCTAACTGCTACTTTTTCAGACTTGGAGGACATGACCCGTTGGTAAATATCCTGACTTGGAATGCTACCCAGACCTAATATTATCCAGGCTCCAAAATAATTGATCCAAGAAATTGCACCGCCAGTTGGAAAAAACTGGAAGCTTTCTTCTGGAGCTTGAGATAAAATATTTTGAACTCCACCTGCTTCTGAGGCAACCATCATGGATACCCAAAGTAATCCTACCACAATCATGGTTGTTTGAATAAAATCCGTGATAGAAATGGCCCACATTCCGCCAAGGAAGGTGTAAAAGACCACAATGCCTGATGAAATTAAAATTCCTTCTACCAAAGTTAAATCAGTAATGGAACCTAATATTAAACTCAAGGCCACCAATTGAGCTGCTACATATCCGAAATAGGCAGGGATCATGAAAACAGAAGCAAAAAACTCTACGCGCTTCCCAAAAATCCGTCTGAACACATCGCCAATAGTCAATACCCCCATTCTATACATGGGCCGAAGAAAAAACAGACCAAATAATACTAAACAAAGAGCACCTCCAAAGGGGTCTTCGATTACGCCTATTAAACCTTCCTCCAAATAAACAGAAGAGGCTCCGAAAATCGTTTCGGAGCCAAACCATGTTGCAAATAATGCAGATGCTGATAGGAAAAGAGGTAAAGATCTTCCCGCTAACACGAAATCATTGGAACTTTTCACTAGTCGAGTGGACCAGGCTCCGATGGCAACAGTAATTGCCAGATAAATAATGATCGAAGTCAGCAGCAAGATTTATCGCTTAACTATTTCCGTACATTTTTTCTCTGATCGCTTTAATTTCCTCAGAGTTTAAATAATCATCATAAGGCATTCTTCTATCAATCGTTCCATTTGGAGTAAACTCCACTATTCTGTTTGCAGAAGATTGAACAAAAGCGTGGTCATAAGATGACATCAAAACGGTTCCTGTAAATTCCACTACGGCATTATTGAAGGCAGTGATAGATTCCAAATCCAGGTGGTTTGTAGGTTCATCCATGACCAATAGGTTTGGGTTTTGAAGCATCATTTTGGAAATCATGCAGCGTACCTTTTCCCCACCAGAAAGCACAGAGGACTTTTTAAGTGTTTCCTCTCCTGTGAAAAGCATTCTCCCCAAGAACGTTCTTACATAAGCTTCCTCCTGATTGGAAGAATATTGTCTTAACCAATCGATCAAATTGAGGTCAGAATTGAAATACTCAGAGTTGTCATTCGGTAAGTACGCTTTGTTGATGGTTACTCCCCACTTGAAACTTCCTGTCTGCACAGGAATTTCCTCCATGATGGTCTGAAAAAACTTGTTGACAGCCTGTTTGGTTTTAGAAATAAATGCGATTTTATCTCCTTTATCTACCATCAAATTAACATCCGTGAAGTAGGTAACTCCATCAGATTTCAATTCTAGGTTTTCGGTCATAAATATCTGATCGCCAGCTTCTCTTTCAGGTTTGAAGATGATCCCAGGGTATTTTCTAGAGGAAGGTTGGATTTCATCCACATTCAGCTTTTCAAGCATTTTCTTTCTTGAAGTGGCTTGCTTGGACTTTGCCACGTTAGCTGAGAATCGCTCAATGAAGGATTGAAGTTCTTTACGCTTTTCTTCCGCCTTCTTGTTTTGCTCAGATCTTTGCTTTAATGCAAGCTGAGAAGACTCATACCAGAAGGTATAGTTGCCTGAATAAATTTTGATTTTGGAAAAATCAATATCTACAATGTGGGTAGAAACTGTATCCAAGAAATGTCTATCGTGAGAAACGACAATGACCAAGTTTTTAAAATCAATCAAGAAGTTCTCCAACCATTCGATGGTATCAGAATCCAAATCGTTGGTAGGTTCATCCAGAATCAGGATATCGGGATTACCAAAAAGTGCTTGGGCCAATAATACCCTTACTTTTTGATTTCCTGCCAGCTGGTTCATAGGAAGGTAATGAAGATCCTCCGTGATGCCAAGACCAGAAAGGAGGGAAGCCGCATCAGATTCAGCATTCCAGCCATCCATTTCAGCAAACTCTGCTTCCAATTCAGAGGCTCTAATACCATCTTCTTCAGAGAAGTCTTCTTTCATGTAGATGGCATCTTTTTCTTCCATGATTGAAAAGAGCTTTTTATGGCCCATCAATACGGTCTTAAGGACTTCTACCTCATCGAATTTAAAGTGATCCTGACTTAATACGGCCATTCGTTGGCCAGGAGTAATATTTACGGAACCACTGGTACTTTCTATATCTCCGGAAAGAATTTTCAAAAAAGTAGATTTGCCGGCACCATTGGCACCGATTACCCCGTAACAATTACCTGGGGTAAACTTGACACTTACTTCATCAAAAAGTGTTCTTTTTCCAAATTTAAGAGAAAGGTTATCTACTGAAATCATTCGGTTTTGCTTCTTTTTTTGAGCCGCAAAGATAGGAATAAAATTTTGTTGAGCAGGTTGAAAAAGCGCTTTTCTAAGTTAAAATCCTGCCTATAGTCTGATTATTTAAACTATTGTTTCGCAGGTTGTTTATATTGAAGCAATTTCCACCTGTTGGGTTTCTATGAAGAGAATTTTACTTGGATTTTTATTTCTTTTTTGCTGCTTTTTTTATTGCCAAAAGTCAGTTGCGCAACTCTCCACAGTTGGAAAGGAATTCTGGGTAGGATTCATGGACAATAATCGAGTTTTACCAGATGCACCTGATCAAGCAGTAATTGTTATTTCTGCGAATGAAGACGCAGTTGGCTACATTGAATATAATGGAAGGGATGTTCCATTTAACCTTTCGAAAGGTCAGCAATTTGCCCATGTAGTGCCTTCGGAAGAAATTGATTTACTACATCGAAATACAGGAATTATTGAGAACAAAGGGGTTTACATCAGTTCCAATGGAAAAATTGCGGTCTATGCGTTTAATGAGCGTTTTCGTTCGGCGGATGGAACAGTAGTTTTGCCTGTAAGTGCATTGGGCGTGGATTACTTAGTTACTTCTCATTACGAGCTTTTGACGGTTCCTGTGCCCTTTGTCGCTAATGTCAATGATGAAAGTGAATTATTGGTGGTGGCTACGGAGGACAATACTGAAATTGAAATTACTACTTCAGTTTCTGCATTTGGAGGAAAAGTTCCTGGACTACCTTTTACCATCATCCTAAATCGGGGACAAAGTTACCAGTTGAAGGCCAAAGCGGATTTAACAGGCTCTAGGGTTCGGGTGATCGGAGAAAATGCGGAAAGTTGTAAAAAAATTGCTGTTTTTGGAGGCAATAAATGGACTACCGTAGGGAATTGCGGAGGCGCACCGGATAATTTGTTTCAACAAACCTATCCCACTTCTAGCTGGGGAACCTCATTTGTGCATGTAGCACTTTCAGGAAGGACTTCTGGGGAGTTGGTTAAAATACTTGCTTCAGAAGACGGTACCCAAGTTACTATTGGTGGTCAAAATAGAGGTACCATCAATGCTGGAGAATTTTTAAGTGTGGACTTTGGAATCCATGAATCTGCAAAAATCGAAACCTCTAAGCCGGCAAGTGTTACCGTCTTTTCAAAAAGCCAGGAATGTAACGAGCCCAACGATCCCAATTATTCTAATGGAGACCCCTTTATGATGACTTATAGCCCTAGCGAACAATTGCTAAAGGAAATCCAGTTTAATGCCTTGGATTTGCCTTCGATTGTATCACACTATTTAAATCTGGTAGTGAAAGCAGGGACTGAGAGTCTTACATTTTTAGACGGACAAAACTTAGGGACTAGGTTTTCCCCAGTACCAGGAGATCCCTCTTATTCTTATGCTAGGATAAATATTTCCCAAGGGGTGCATCGATTAGTAAACTCCGAAGGTTTCAATGGATATGTTTATGGTTTTGGGTTTATTGAATCGTATGGATTTGCAGTAGGAGCGGCGTTGGATAATTTGAATTTTGAAACAGAATCTTCTTATGAATTTGAGGTAAATGGGGAACAAGTAGCCTGTTTGAATCACGAAGGCACATGGGTGATTGAGTCGGAAAACCCTAACTTTAGTTATTTTGAATGGGATTTTGGCGATGGTTCTGAGGTGAAAATAGGCAAGGAAGTAACCCATACCTATACCGAAGCCGGAGATTATGAAATTTTGGTCAAAGCTTCGATCAGTCCAAATACCTGTGAGGAACAAGAGGAAGTTGTATTTGAAGTGGAAGTGATAGCGGTGTCTTCTGATTTAGAAATAGAAGGAATATCCAGCGTATGTCCTGAGGAAGAAGGATTGATCTATAAGCTTTCAGATGCTATTTCTAATCAGGTTTCAAAGATTGAATTTGAAGTGGAAGGTGGTGATATTGTTGAAAATTATGGAGATTCTATTTTGGTAAACTGGGGTCCTTCAAATGAGCTTGCAGGGATATTAGCTATTCCATTTTCTGCCAATGGTTGCCCTGGCGACATCATTCGATTGGATGTAACCATCAATAAACAACTGGAAGCGGTAATGCCAGAAGGGCCAACTCAGGTGTGTTTTGATCCAACTACTCCATTTGTTTACGCTGTGCCTGACTCAAGCCCAGGGAGATCCTATCAGTGGAGTGTCCTTGGAGGTACCATTAGTTCAACCTCAGATAATGGAAGCATTGAGGTAATTTGGGATCAGCCTGGCATGAAGGGATCAGTAAGTTATACTGTGTCCAGTTTGGTGGATAATTCATGTGGAGGAGTTTCCCCTCAGTTGGAAATTGATATTGCAGATCGCTTAGAGTTGAGGTCAGCGCATGAAAATACTGTTTTATGCTTTGGGGGGAGTAATGGGGAAATTGAGCTAGAAGTAATTGGAGGAGTGGCACCTTTTGAGATTATTTGGTCTCACGATGCGGGTTTGAAACAGTTGAAGGCAACAGGATTGTCGGCAGGAACTTATGATGTAAAAATTGTGGATGCCAATGGTTGTGAGTTTGAATTAGAGGAAATTGAGATAAAGGAACCAAATCAATTTGAGGTTTTATCAGTCAATGTAGAGGGAACGTCCTGTTATGGGAAATCTGATGGTAAATTAGCTGTATCTCTGATTGGCGGAGTTGCTCCTTACACTTATGAATACCAAGGAAATCGGACCACTAATGGAACTATAAATCTGATTGATTTACCGCAAGGGATTTATGAATGGGAGTTTAGTGATGCCAATGGCTGTGTGGTTCCCCTAGCTTTCGAGATTACTTCACCACCTGCACTTGAGGTATCGGTGAGATTAGAAAAACCCGCGTGTCCAGGAGGGAGTAATGGAGAGTTATTGGCAATTCCAGGAGGTGGGGATGCTCCATACATATACACTTGGGAGGCGCCAGAAGGGCAAGGAAATCAATTGATAGGGGTGCCTCGAGGTACCTATAATATTTCTGTTCTGGATAATTCAGGTTGTATTAGTTTAGGGGCAGGAGAAGTGTTGGAAGCAGCTCCGGAAGTTAGATTGCCTACTGGATTTAACCCTGATTCTTCAGGAGATCTCTATCAAGGTGTTTCCAATTGTGAAATTGAGTTTGAACTCTGGATATTTAATCGATGGGGTCAATTGATTTATTCAGGGACCTCTGGTTGGGACGGAAGAGTAGCAAATGAAGAGGCTCCTTCTGGGACCTATACCTACTTATACCAATATTCTTTTCCTTTGGAAGGAAAAGTTCAAACCATTGAGAAACGAGGAGGGTTTACTTTAATCAGGTGAATTTTAGACAATGCCCAAATTAAGAATCAAATTTCTGTTTTGTATACTTACTTTTTTAGTAAGCTTGAATGGGTATGCTCAACTGAGTACTCTAGGGAAGGAGTTTGTTTTGGGATTTATGGAAAATAATAACCGTCCCAATCAACCAGATCTAGCCTCGGTCATCATCACAGCCAATGAAGACAGTGAAGGAATGATTCAAGCGGGGAGTAAGGATATTCCATTTTCTCTCAAGCAAGGAGAGCAATTTTATTATGAGTTCAATAATGAGGAGGACTTTATTCATAGGAGTTCGGGTACTGTTGAAAATAAAGCTGTATTTATTTCCTCATCCGGAGAGATAGCTGTTCATGCCGTAAACCAAAGGCAACGTAGCTTGGATGGTTCAGTTGTATTACCTATAACAGCATTAGGGAAGGAATACTATGTAACTGCACATGCCGATGTTTTTGGGGTGGGGCAGGATCCAGGAGGAAATGTAAATTATGAGAGTACCCTATTGATTTTGGCGGTGGAAAATAATACTGAGATTGAGATTGTTACTTCCACTAATACCGTAAACACTATTCCTGCCAATGCCCCTTTAACCATATTTTTGAATTCAGGAGAGAGTTATCAGATTAAAGCCAAAGGAGATTTAACAGGTTCTCGAATCAGGGTGATGAATAGTACGGATGGAGATTGTAAAAATATTGCAGTTTTTGGAGGGAATAAATTAACAAGTGCAGGTGATTGTGGAACTACTGGTGATCATTTATTTCAACAGGCTTATCCTATTAAAAACTGGGGGAAGTCCTATATCCATGTTCCATTAGCAGGAAGGACCTCGGGAGAAATTGTCAAGGTGTTGGCTTCAGAAGATAATACGGATGTAAATGTAAATGGTAGTCAGGTGGGCAACTTGGACGCTGGCGAATTTTTGAAACTGGAGTTTGGTCCTAAAGAAGTAGCCAATATTGAATCCTCCAAACCAACAGCTGTTTCTGTTTTGGCGAAAAGCCAAGCTTGTAATGAGTTTAGCGACACGTTTTCAGCGCAGGGAGATCCATCATTGATTACTTACAGTGATAATGACCAAAGGATCAAGTCCATTATATTCTCTACTCCTGTGGTAGATGAGATTTTAAAGCACTACGTCAATGCAATTGTCCCTTCGCAAGCAGCAAATCAAACTGTTTTGAATGGCCAAAACGTGGGAGGAGAGTTCCTTCCAGTACCGGGAAATCCAGATTTTAAGTATGCGCAACTTGTCATTAATGAAGGAGTAAATTCCCTATCTAATCCAGAAGGCCTTCTAGGATATGCTTATGGGGATGGTTTTATTTCTTCCTATGGTTATGCAATAGGGGCAAGTTTGGAAAATGTTCAGTTTGAAATAGAGTCAACCTATGATTTCGAAGTAATCGGGGATCAAGTTGCTTGTTTTGGGAAGGAAGGAGTTTGGGAAATAATACCGGATAATCCGATGTTCCAATCATTTTTATGGGATTTTGGAGATGGAAGTGAAATGAAATCAGGTAAGGAAGTGACCCACACTTTTGAAGAAGAAGGAGTATTTGAGGTAGTGGTATTGGCATCAACTGGGGAGGGTAATTGTGACAGCGAAGAGGAATTTAAGTTTGAAGTGGAGGTTAAAAAAATCGAAGGAGAATTAATAGGTCCCAGTGCCATTTGTCTCAATGCCGATGAAGTGACTTATACTTTTGAAAACACGGATAATTTTGAAAGAGTAGAATGGGAAGTGGTCGATGGAATTGAATTGGAGAGTACTAATTCTACCATCACGGTAAAGTGGGATGTGGAGACCCAAAATGGATTAGTGAAAGCAATTCCTTATTCAGAAAATGGTTGTCAAGGGGAAATCCAAGAAATCCAAGTTCAAGTTTCCAACGATGCCGAACCTGATTTGCCTTTAGGTCCCGAGGGTATTTGTGGGGTATTGTCTGATGTGGTGACATATTCTATTCCATTTCCTTCCGATCAAAATACGTATCAATGGGTGGTAACCGGTGGAAGTATAGTTGAGGGCCAAGGCTCAGTGGAAGTGGAAGTGGAGTGGGAGGAGAATGCCATAGAAAGGAGTTTGTATTATGAATCTACTAGTTTGATCAATTCCTTGTGCTCAGGTATTTCGCAAGTGTTGAGGGTATTCATTTATCCGGAATTTGAAGTGACTATTTCCGAAAAATTATCTCCTTCCTGTCCAGGGGAATCGAATGGTTCAATTGTTTTAGATCCTCAAGGTGGCTCTGGAAATTACAAGATGGAGTGGAGTCATGATCCATTGTTGGAATCCAATAGTGCTTTCAATCTATCTCAAGGAACATACGAAGTAAAAATCACTGATTTATCTGGCTGTGGTGAAGAGGTGTTGATGATTGATCTGGAAGATTTAGAGCCTTTGAGTTTTCTTGATGAGCCCGTTACAAATGAAGTAAGCTGCTATGATGCAGAAGATGGTTTTTATCAATTGAGAGTTTCGGGTGGGACACCACCTTATGAGGTGGAAGGTCAGGAATCAGAATGGGATGGAGAGTTTTTGAAAGTGACAGGTTTGCCAAAAGGAATGTTTTCCCATATCATCCTTGATTCGAGATTCTGCAGCATACAATTGGAGGGAATCATTGAAGGACCTGATCCATTATCGCTTACGTTTAATGAAATCAGCCCAAGTTGCCCAGGAGGTGGGGATGGTGTTTTGGAAGTAATTCCAACTGGAGGAGTAGCTCCTTATGAGATTGAATGGGATAATGGTTTGATGGGGGCAACCATTGACGGCTTGTCTTCAGGAGAGTTTTCTGTCACAGTTACAGATGCCAATGGTTGTGTGGTGAACGGAACCGGATCGATACAGCCTTCCAAACCTCAGGTTCGAATGCCCTCAGGTTTTTTGCCTTCAGAAGGTTTCTATGAGCCCATTTCCAATTGCCCGATTACCTATCAACTGTTGATTTGGGATAGATGGGGACAATTGATTTACTCCGGAAATGAAGGCTGGAGTGGGGAATTAAAAGGTAGATCCGTTGATTCCGGGGTATTTACTTACAAAATAACTTATGAATTCTCCTTGGAAAATGGTCTTGGATCCGATTCTGAAACAGGAACATTTACCTTAATCCGCTGATTTTTGATTTTTATTATTCTAAATGCCCAGTTTTAGATAGTTTTGCTTCTGTAAATTTTTAAGAAGATGAAAAACATTTTAATCACTGGAGGAGCTGGATACATTGGCTCTCATACCGCTGTGGAACTTGTAAAGGCTGGGTATGAGCCCATTATTTTGGATGATTTTTCGAACTCCAATCCAAATGTCATCAACAGATTGGTTGAAATCCTCGGTAAGGAAGTTAGTTACTTCGAGGGCGATTGTAATGACAAAGAGGTCTTGGAAAAAGTCTATGCAGCTCATCCTTTCGAGGGAGTAATCCATTTTGCAGCTTTTAAGGCGGTAGGCGAGAGCACTCAATTTCCTTTGAAATATTACCAAAATAATGTGGGCTCATTGACTGTGTTGCTGGACTTTATGCAGCGTAAGGGAGTCAAAAATATAGTGTTTTCCTCGTCCTGTACAGTATATGGTCAGCCAGATCAACTTCCGGTAACGGAAGAAACACCACGTAAAGAAGCGGAAAGCCCATACGGGAATACCAAAAAGATCTGTGAAGATATCCTGGTGGATTTTGTGAAAAGTAAGGCTAAAGTAAAAGTTGTTTCTTTGCGATATTTTAATCCAGTTGGGGCACACCCTAGTGCGAAAATTGGAGAGTTGCCAAATGGTACACCGAATAATTTGGTTCCTTTTGTCACCCAAACTGCTGTTGGAATCAGAGAAAAAATCACCGTATTCGGAGATGATTATGATACGGTGGATGGAAGTTGCATCAGGGATTTTATACATGTGATGGATTTGGCGAATGCCCATGTGAAAGCATTGGCCTATCTAGAGAAACAAGAGGATTGCTTTTATGATGTGTTCAATGTGGGAACAGGAAACGGCAATTCCGTTTTGGAGATCATCAAGACTTTCGAAAAGGTCAATAACCTTAAACTTAACTATACCATTGGTCCAAGAAGGCCTGGAGATGTAGTTAAAATCTGGGCAGATACCCAAAAAATCAACCAAGTTTTAGGCTGGTATCCTCAATATACTTTGGAGGATTCTCTCAGAGATTCCTGGAACTGGGAAAAAAGTTTGAGTGGCGAACTTGCTTAGTTCGCCTCCTCACTCATTTCTAAAACCAATGACCCTCCATTTGTGATTTGTTGGTGAGTTAATTCTAATTCCTTCAGTGGTTGCTCATTAAATACTCCAGATTTTACATAATAGCTGTTGGAGTCATTATGTAAAGTTTGGATCGTGAATTTCTTTCCTGAATAATAGTTTGGATGTAAACGGATGACTACTTTGTCAAAGATGGGACTGCCAAGTTGGTAAGAAGGATTCGGTTCTGTCCCTCCATTCATCTGAAATAGTCCAATTTTCATCAATACGGCTAGACTGCCCATGAGACCTTGGTCCTCATCTCCATTGTATCCAGAATCAGGGCTTAATTCAGAGTATACTTTTTTCACAATTGCTCTAGTCCAATAATGCGTCAGATCAGGTCTTCCCAATTTTTGAAAAATAAAGGCTGTTTGAATGGAGGGTTGATTTCCATAGTTGATAGGAATTCTTCGATATTCTGGATGAGCTTCTTGGGAATGTGAGGTTCCGGAAGTAAATCCTTGTTTTTCAGCTTGCTCAAAAGATTCATTTAATCGTCGAATTGCTTGGTCTTTTCCTCCCATAAGCGCTGCAAGTCCCTCTAAGTCATGGGGTACAAACCAGGTAGCCTGACTTCCGTTGGCTTCGTTAAATCCTGCATTGTAATCATAGGGATCGAATGGAGTTTTCCATTCACCTGAAACATTCCTGGGTCGCATCCAGCCCGTTTCTGAGTCAAAAGTGTTTTTATAGTTGAAAGATCGTTGATAAAACTCTTCATAGGCAGCTTGGTCTCCTAATGCTTTTGCCAATTGAGCTAAGGTCCAATCTTGATATGCATATTCCAAGGTGAGGCTTGGCCCATCCTGATGCGCACCAAAACGACCTTCTGGAATTGGCCAAGGCACATATCCATTCTTTAAATAGTATTGAAATCCTCCTCCAAAATTGGTGTTGTGCTCGTAACCGGCTTTTTCCATAATTCCCCCTGGGCGATGGTTTTTCTTTAGGCCTTCATAAGCCATTTCAATATCAAAACCTTTAATTCCTTTTTGATAAGCACTGACGATAAAAGGGGTGCTGGAGGCTCCTGTCATCACATAAGTGTAGTTCCCCCCTGATGGACCCCTGGGGATCAATCCTCCATCTTGATAGTATTGCAACATGGAATTGACAAACTCCTCCGTAATTTCTGGATAGACCAAATGCCAAAGGGTGTTGATGGTCCATTGTGCTCCCCAAAAAGAATCCGAATTGAAATGCCTGAATTTCGGTTTACCGGATGCGTCCAAGGGGATCTGTTTGATCCGATGTTCCCCTGAAGTCATATCAGCATATTTGCCATTGACATCACTGATGGTTCTCCTCCCTTGCAATGCATGCCATAAGTCTGTGTAAAACCTCCTTTGTGATTTTTCTGACCCCCCAGAAACTTGGATTCGAGATAGGTAATTATTCCATTCTGTAAAAGATTCTTCCTTTATATGATCAAAATCCCAGTGGCTGTTTTCTGTTTCAAGGTTCAACATTGCTTGCTCCGCACTGACATAGGAGATTCCTACTTTCATCAGCAATTCATCGGAGCTGTCATCAAATGAAAGAATAAGTCCGGAATCGGAGCCTTTGATTTGTTCTAGGTTTGAGCTTAATTCTTTGGCATTCCAACCGATATGCGATTGAACTGCTCTATTCAATTGAATGGCAAAGAAAACGGGAGTATCAAATGGTCTTCGGGAAGTCGCTCCATTGACAATAAACCCCTGGTAGCTTGATGGAGAGATTTGTGTAATAGATCCATCAATTATTTCTGAAGGTCCAAGCTTTCCTCCCAATCGAATCAGGACTTGTTGTTGACCTGTTTGGGTGAAGTTATATTTATGAAACCCCGTTCTTAAGGTGGAAGTCAGTTCTGCTTTCACACTATAACGATCTAGGTATACCTGATGATATCCCGGCTTAACGATTTCATTGGAATGGCTAAAAGGGGAGCCGAAATCCTTAGATGATTCGAGGTCAAAATTGACTAGAGGAAGAACAGATAAACCAGACAATTGCCAGGCATGAATATGGCTAAAACCTTTGATGGTATCGCTTTGGTATCTATATCCACTTCCCCAAGCACCATCAATATCTGTGTCCGGACTTAAATTTACCATTCCGAAGGGACGGGAAGCCGAATTAAAGAAGAACCACCTTGAATTACTACTGTCCACATGGGGGTAGACCAAATCCACTGGGGAGTTTGGGTCTTGAGCATTTACTAAAGAAATACAGTTTAAAAAAAGGAGGCTAATTATTATTCGGAAGGTCATTTCCTTAAGGTTTAGGTTTTTTTGTCACAATGAATCAAAGAAACGAAAAAGCAATAATAATGGCGAGTGCTTTATTCGGAATGGATTCCATAGAATGATCTAAAGCTGATTGTTTCAGGTTACATGAAAATTTTATTGGGAATTGTTGATCCCGAGGATTCGGGAGGCGGACTCGTTCCGACCACTGTTTGGAATAGCGTCTTTCCCGATGGGGCGGGGCAGGCATTCTAACCAGCTTTTAATATTAATTAAAATATTAGTTTTTATAGAAACAAAAAAAGCCTCGAAATTAATCGAAGCTTTTAAGCGGAATGGACGGGACTCGAACCCGCGACCTCCTGCGTGACAGGCAGGCATTCTAACCAGCTGAACTACCACTCCAATATTTTAAAGAAATGTTGATGACTTTTTCATCAAGTTTAAGCGGAATGGACGGGACTCGAACCCGCGACCTCCTGCGTGACAGGCAGGCATTCTAACCAGCTGAACTACCACTCCGTTTACTTCAAAAACATCTTGAAACAAGAATTTTACATCCCCGTCGTTTTTGAGTGATGCAAAGGTAGGTTTTTGAATCATTTTTACAAAAGGAGGACAAAAAAAAAGATGAGTAAAATTGTATTGACTTCTGATTCAAGGAGATAAATTTTTAAAAAAAGGCTTTTGAAGATGTATTATTTCCGAAACTAAGGTGCCTAGCGTATCAAGAGAATAGGGGATTTGTTTAAACAGCCTAAAGTAAAGACCTTTGCGAAGTCCTTAGATTTAGTGTAGTATTGAAGTAATTAACTATTTAAAGACTTTGAATACAATAGCTCTTGAAAATCAATAGCTTCCAAAGTGATTGAGTAAAAATTTTATTTCTCAAGGGTATATTGCTTATCTTTAACCTTCCAAAAATCACCAGAATGGTATTAGAATTCGAAAAACCAATAGCTGATTTAGAGCAGAAACTTCAGGAAATGAAGGATTTAGCCCAGGGTAGAAACATAGATTTAACTTCAGATATAAAGTCTTTAGAAGAAAAAATCCTGACTTTGAAAAAAGAAACGTTTCAAAATTTGACCCGCTGGCAGAGAGTTCAGCTTTCAAGACATGCAGATCGACCTTATGCATTAGATTATATCTATGAAATAACCAACGATTTTATTGAGCTACATGGTGACCGCACCGTAGCAGATGATAAAGCAATGGTTGGTGGACTAGGTGATATAGATGGCAGAACAGTCATGTTTATCGGACAGCAGAAAGGTAGGAATACAAAACAACGTCAGTTGAGAAACTTTGGGATGGCAAATCCTGAGGGGTATAGAAAGGCTTTGCGTTTGATGAAAATGGCTGAAAAATTCGGTAAGCCGATTGTCACATTGATTGATACTCCAGGGGCTTTTCCTGGATTGGAAGCAGAAGAAAGAGGGCAAGGAGAAGCAATCGCCAGAAATCTCAAAGAGATGTTTATGTTGAAAGTCCCTGTGATTTGTATTATCATAGGGGAGGGAGCTTCTGGTGGGGCATTGGGAATTGCTATAGGAGATAAAGTGATGATGCTTGAAAACTCTTGGTATTCAGTAATTTCTCCAGAAAATTGTTCTACTATTTTGTGGAGAAGCTGGGATTACAAAGAGCAAGCTGCAGAATCTCTGAAGTTAACAGCAAAAGACATGAAAGGCAATGGCTTGATTGATGATATCATTCCTGAGCCTTTGGGAGGAGCACATAAGGACATGAAACAAATGTCGCTTACTTTAAAAGAAACGATTGTCAAAGCTTTGAAAGAGCTGGATAAGATAAAAGTAGAAAAAAGAATAGAGCAACGCATCGACAAATTTTGCTCGATGGGTGTAGTAGTTGAGTAAAACATTTGAATCCCGGTCTTTAAAAAGGACCGGGCTTTTTCTTTCTATACAAAATGGATTTATACGTAGTAAATACAGGTTTTTTTAAATTGGATGGAGGAGCAATGTTTGGAGTTGTACCCAAAACACTCTGGTCAAGAACAAACGCTGCAGATGAGAACAACCTTTGTACCTGGGCAATGAGGTCGCTCTTGGTGGTTCATGGAAACAGAGTGGTATTGATTGATAATGGTATTGGAGATAAACAGGACGCTAAGTTTTTCTCTCATTATTACCTTCATGGTGAGGATTCCTTGAAAGGAAATCTATTGAAGTTAGGGGTTCATCCCACAGACATCACGGATAATTTTCTGACTCATTTGCATTTTGATCATTGTGGAGGAGGAGTCGGTTATGGTTCCCATGGCCAATATGAAATGACTTTTCCAAGAGCAACCTATTGGTCCAATAAAGATCACTGGAAATGGGCTACCATCCCAAACCCCAGAGAAAAAGCCTCCTTTTTGAAGGAAAATATTCTACCTATGGAAGAAATGGGTCAGCTGGATTTTGTGGATCTGGAAAAACCTTCACTTTTTGAAGGGTTTGACTTTATAACTGTAGATGGGCATACTGATAAACAAATGCTTCCAAAGATTCAATACAAAGGTAGGACCCTTGTATTTGTAGCAGATTTGTTGCCTTCTGTAGGACATATTCCTTTGCCTTATGTCATGGGATATGATACCAGACCATTAATTACCATGGATGAAAAAGCTGAATTTTTAGAAGAAGCAGCACGTGAAAAGTATATTTTGTTTTTGGAGCATGACCCTGTCCATGAGTGTTGCACCGTTAAAATGACCGAAAAAGGAGTGAGATTAGATCAAACTTTCAAGCTTAATGAAATCTAATTTAAAAGTTGGGATTGCTTTATCTGGGGGAGGGGTGAGAGGGATTTCTCATTTAGGGGTTCTCAAAGGATTGAATGAAGCAGGTATTTTCCCTACCAAAGTAAGCGGTACTTCCGCAGGAGCTATTGCAGGAGCGATGTATTGCAATGGTTATCAACCAGAGGAAGTTTTAAAAATCATTGTGGAGACCAATTATTTTAAGTTTATGCGCCCCGCAATATCTCTCACGGGTTTCTTAAAGATGAATTCAGTGGGAGAATTGTTTAAGATATACCTGAAGCACAATCATTTCAGTCACTTAAAAATCCCCTTGACGGTAGCCGCCACGGATATCAAAAAAGGGAAAGTCGTCTATTTTTCAGAAGGAGAATTAATCAATCCAATCCTAGCTTCCTCCTGTATTCCTGGGATGTTTGACCCGATTGTTATAGGGGATAAGTTTTTTGTCGACGGAGGAGTTTTAAATAATCTTCCAGTAGAACCATTGGAAGGGATCTGTGACTTTGTGATTGGGATTAATTGTAACCATTTGCCTGAGGAAAGCAATATCAGGAATATGAAAAGCCTGATCGAGCGGTCCGTTATCATGTCCATGAACTACAATGTTTACAGCAGGAAGTCAAAATGTGATTTTTTTATAGAAGCACCGGGATTGGGCAAATATGGAGTCTTCGATATCAAAAAGGCACCAGAATTATTTCGGGCAGGTTATGAACAGGCATTACAATATATTGACGAAAATCCTGCAATTTTGGAGCTGGCAACTAAAAAAGAGTAAAAAGTAATCATATGATGAAGTTATTGTCCCGCTTTGTGTTTTGGATTTCGGGCTGGTCCTTGAATGCCAATTGGCCTGAAGGCTTAAAAAAGGCGGTCTTAATTGCAATCCCCCATACTTCCAATTGGGATATTTTATATGCAAGAGCTGCATTTTTCCTAATGGATATTCCGGTCAGATTTACCATCAAGAAAGAAGTAATGGTAGGCCCATTGGGATGGCTGCTATCAGGCTTGGGGGCAATAGGAATTGACAGAAAAAGAATCCCTGGGGGACGAAAGCAAACCTACACCGAAGCCATGGTGAATATGCTTAAAGAGCGGGATGAATTGGTCATCATGGTCACACCAGAAGGAACCCGATCACAAGTGAAAAAATGGAAATCCGGGTTTTACCATATTGCTTTAGGGGCCAATGTTCCAATTGTGGTAGGGTATCTGGATTATAAAAAGAAGGAGGCAGGGATTGGACCTTGCATCTATCCAGATGGAAATATGGATGAACAAATTGAAGAGTTAAAAGCCTTTGGAAGGACCGTTACTGGAAAACATCCTGAAAAAGGAATCTTATAAAAAAACAAGGTCTGGAATAATTACCAGACCTTGTTTTTTTTATGACTCTTCGATCGCCTGCAGGATGAGTTGGCAGGCATTTTTTATTTCCTCTTCAGTAATGGTCAGTGGTGGTGCAATCCGCATGGAGTCATCACAAAACAGAAACCAATCTGTAATCACTCCAAGCTCTATTGCCCGATCTATGATCGGTTTTAGCACTTCAAAGGACTCAAATTTTACAGCCATCATCAATCCTTTGTTTCTGATTTCTTGAATCTTTGTATGAATCAGTAAGGATTTGATCAGGTTGGCCTTAGTTTCGACCTGTTCTATTAGGGACTCGCTTTTTAAAACTTCTATGGTTGCAATACTAGCTGCAGCTGATACAGGGTGTCCTCCAAACGTAGTAATATGACCCAATAAAGGATTGTTTTTAAAAACACCCATTACTTCTTTGTTGGCTATAAAAGCTCCGATAGGCATTCCTCCTCCCATTCCTTTGGCACAGACAATAATATCTGGCACGATATCAAAATGCTCAAATGCCCAAAATTTACCTGTTCTTCCGAATCCTGCCTGAATTTCATCCAGAATTAAAAGCGCACCCATTTCATCACACTTCTTTCTGAGGGCCTGAAAATACGCTTTGGTTCCCACTCGGATTCCAGCTTCTCCTTGGATGGTCTCAATGACCACAGCGGCTGTATCCTGATTGATCTGTTCTAAATCAGCTAATTCTCCATATTGAATATTGGTAACACCGGGAAGTAAGGGTCTATATGCCCTTTTGAAAATTTCATTTCCACCTATACTTAATGCACCTTGGGAACTGCCATGATAGGCATTGACACAGGAAATGATATTTCTCTTACCGGTATATCTTTTTGCTAATTTTAAAGCTCCTTCTATCGCCTCAGATCCGCTGTTAACCAAATACACATTATCTAAATGAGCAGGTAGGGTTTTACAAAGTGCTTCCGCCAATTTGGTTTGAGGGCTTTGAACATATTCTCCATACACCATCAGGTGCAGGTATTTATCGAGCTGAGCTTGAATAGCTTTCAACACTTTTGGATGTCTATGTCCTACATTGCTTACTCCGATACCTGAAATGAGATCAATATATTTTTCACCATTTGGGCCATGTAAATAAACCCCTTCCGCTTTTTCTACTTCAATTAATAATGGAAAGTCAGTGGTTTGTGCTAAATGTTGAAGAAATAGTTGTCTATTATTCATGAATAGGTAAGGTTCAATAACTTGAAAATCTGAAGAAAATACCCAGCGGTAATTTTTTGTCGAATCGGTCATTTAAATACAATTCGCCATGTTCAGCATTTTTCACAGAATCAAAATTCGTATTGATCAAATTTGCTGCGATCAGGGAGGAAAAGCTCAGGGAATACATATTGAGAATAAGAAAGTGGTTTTCTTTATCCAAAATCTCTGCACATACTTTCAGCATCTCATTGATCTGTTCCTCCAATACCCATTTTTCTCCGTCAGGACCTCTGCCATAAGCTGGAGGATCCAAGATGATCCCATGGTAAATATTTCCTCTTCTAGCTTCCCGCTTGATGAATTTCATCGCATCATCAATGATCCATCTGATTCCTTCTAATCCCGAGGATTCCATATTATGTCTCGACCATGTGACTACTTGTTTGACGGAATCCAAATGGGTTACTTCCGCGCCAGCTGCTCTTGCTGCAACAGAAGCAGCGCCAGTGTAGGCAAACAAGTTCAAGACTTTTGGCTTTTCTACCGGGCAAGATTTGATTTTGGTATAGAGGTAGTCCCAGTTTACCGCCTGTTCAGGAAACAACCCGATGTGTTTAAATGAAGTTTGTGCAAGGTTCAATTTGATATTTAAACCTTCAGGATTGGCATAGCTAATGGCCCAGTTATGGGGCATCTTTTTTAGTTGCTCCCATTTTCCTTTTTCAGGATTGTTTTTTTCCTTGGCAAAATGGGAATGGGCTTGTTGTTTCCATTCTCCCTCAGAAAGAGATTTATCCCAAATCGCCTGTGGCTCAGGTCTACTTAAAATAAATTGTCCGAACCTTTCCAACTTCTCAAATCCTCCTGTATCTATAAGTTCATAATCTGCCCATTCAGAAGGGCTAAGTGATAGAATGGTTTCTTCTTGCATGCCTTTTTAATTCAGTATGCAAAAATAGGGAAATAATCAGGAAAGGATTTCTTCCAACTGTTGAAGACTGAAATCGTAAAGTTTATCCTGCAAAACAACATCCTCGGCCTTGGAGCTAGGCTTTTTAAGTTTCTTTTTATCATAATAACCTCCCGACTGAAGTTCATCCTTGTTGGATTTTGCGATAAAAATGGAGGTTTTAGCCCCTTTTTGTGGACTAATAAAGAAGGGCTTGGTGAGGTTTATGAAAACTTTGGACAATAGATCTGACTCAGAGCCAAAAGAAGTGTTGACTGCTCCAGGATGAAGTGAATAGGAAGCTAATCCTTTTTCTGAGTATAGAGTATGTAATTTGTTAGTTGTCAAAATATTATAAAGTTTGACATCACTATAGTTCTTCCAGCTACTTGTACCATTATGAAGTCCCATGTCATTTAGCTTGACGGATCCCAGTCGATGGAATTCTGAGCTTACAAACACTACTTTTCCTTTTGCTTGAATTAAATTTTGGAGAAGTAATTGACTTAAATGAAAATGTCCTAAATGGTTAACTGCAAACGACCAATCCAGACCTTCTTTTGTTTTTTTACTATTTGGAAACATTCCCCCGGCATTATTAATTAGAAGGTCGATTTGATCATAAGAATCTGTGATTTGTTTTCCAGCCTTATGAACGCTTTTCATGGAACTCAAGTCCATTTCCAAGCAGTCAAACTTTTCGGGATTGTCAAATCGTGATACTAGTTTTTTTGCCTTCTCTAAATTTCTTACTGGAAGGATAAGTTTATCGAAAAGGGGATAGAGCGCTTTTACAGTTTCCAATCCAATACCCGAAGTACTTCCAGTTATGACTAGATTCATCGTTGATTTCTATTTAGTTAAATAAAAAATTAAGTTAATTGGTTTTCAGAGTACTAGTGGTAAAGTTTCAATCTAAAGCTTTAAAAACTCTGTTTTTTCTTATTTTTAAACTTATTTTTCTAGGAGATTGAGTTAGCTTATTTTGATTTGATCTCTTGTAAAGAGATAATTGCCCCATGCCCGATAAATTTATCGATGTTAAAAAAGTGATAAAAGAAAAGAATCCTAAGCTCTTAAAATGGCTTCCAGGATTTGTGATTTCATACATACGAAATGTGATTCATGAGGATTGGCTCAATGAAATAATGAGCAGGATTCATCATTTGACAGGAATGGATTTCGTGGAAGCCGTTATTGAAGAGTTGAAAATAGAGGTGGAGCTAAAAGGCGCTGAGCACATACCAAAATCTGGTGGGGTGATTATAGCCGCGAATCATCCACTGGGAGGGATCGACGGAATCGCTTTGATGTATGCTGTAGGAAAGATCAGAAAAGATATTCGATTCTTAGTCAATGATCTACTAATGTCATTTGAGAATTTTCAGCCGATGTTTGTTCCGGTAAATAAACTTGGGAAAAACTCTCAAAAAAATCTGGATGACATTGATCATGTATATGCCAAAGAGTATGCAGTGATGGTTTTTCCAGCAGGTTTGGTTTCCAGAAAATCTGATGAAGGTATACGTGACTTATTGTGGAAGAAAAGTTTCGTGACTAAGTCAAAAAAGTATAAAAAAAATATTATTCCTTGCTTCATTGAAGGGAAGAATTCGAAGTTTTTTTACAATTTGGCTAATTGGAGAAAGAAAATTGGGATTCAAGCAAATATTGAAATGTTTTACCTTGCAGATGAAATGTACCAGCAGCAAGGTAAAAAAGTGACTATCCATTTTGGTGAGGCAATTCCTTATCAAAATTTGGATTCTAGTAAGACCGATGCACAATGGGCCTTGCAGGTTAAGGAATTGGTATACAAATTAGGAAAAACATGAGTAAAGAAGCAGACATTATTCCTCCAGTAGATAGGGCTTTGATCAAAGCCGAGCTTACTGAAGAACGATTTCTTCGGTATGCGAACAATGGGGATAATCTGGTCTTTTTGGTAAATTTTCACAATGCTCCAAATGTGGTGAGAGAAATCGGAAGACTGAGGGAATTGACATTCAGAGCTGCAGGAGGAGGAACAGGATTGGAATTGGACTTGGATGAAAATGACACGTGCGAAAACTGCTATGATCAATTAATCACTTGGAGTGCTGAGGATGAAGAAATAGTTGCAGGATACCGTTTGATCAATTGTAAAAAGGCTATTGGAGAGGATGGGACTATTAATCTTTCTACCACTCATTTATTTGATTTTTCTGAAAAGTTTGTAAATGAATTTCTTCCTTTTACCATCGAGTTAGGGAGATCCTTCGTACAGCCTAAGTATCAGCCAAGTATAGATAATAGAAAAGGGATTTTCAGTTTGGATAACCTCTGGGATGGATTGGGTGCTGTGGTTTTGCTCAATCCTGAGGTGAAGTATTTATTTGGTAAAGTGACTATGTATCCCCATTATCACCGGGAAGCCAGGGATTTGTTGTTGATGTTTATGAACCACTATTTTCCCGATAAGGAAGCCTTGGTGGCACCAAAGCCAGAGATTCAGTTGGGCTATGATTCTGATTTGCCTTCAAAGGGTAATCCATTTGAGGGATTAGAATATAAAGAAGGCTATAAAGTATTGAATTCTAGAGTAAGAGGATATGGAGAAAACATACCTCCATTGATTAATACGTACATGAATCTTTCACCTACCATGATGACTTTTGGAACCGCGATGAACGATGAATTTGGAGAGGTAGAGGAAACGGGGATTTTAATTACCTTGGCGGATATCTACGAGACAAAAAAGCACCGGCATATGGATACATTTGAGCGGGACAGGGTGTATGGAAGCAGAGACAAATAAAACCACATTAATCGCCGGAGCTACTTCGGATACAACTAGGTATGCCTATACCGCTGCAGTATTTTTGGAAAGGTCTCAAATTCCATTTATTCCTATCAGTATTAAAAAAGGAAATGTATTGGGAAGGGAAATTTTACCATTAGGTGACAAACCGGCACTAGCTGGAATTCATACCATCACCCTGTATTTAAACGCGAGGAACCAACAAGAATGGGAGGACTATTTTTTATCCTTAGAGCCTCAACGAATTATTTTTAACCCAGGAGCGGAAAACCCATCTTTTAAGGAGCGGGCGCAGAAGCTTGGGATTGAATGTGTCAATGGTTGTACTCTTGTCATGGTAAGCTCCGGACAGTACTGAAAATCAGGGACTAATAAGTGGAGTTTACGCGCTTCTAAAATGGGATTTTGAGCCTTCAAAAAAGCTGGGTTAAGTCACTTTTTTTTTCTATCTTGCGTATTCTTTAAATGAACACAAAATCACCTTTCTATAGCCCTTTTTGAGGGTTTTCTCCAGAAAATATGAGTGAAGAAAAAGCTAATAAACCCGCGAATTACGGTGCAGGTAACATCCAGGTATTGGAAGGTTTGGAAGCAGTGCGAAAAAGGCCTGCTATGTATATCGGCGATGTCGGTGTCAAAGGTCTTCATCACCTGATATGGGAAGTAGTTGATAACTCCATTGATGAGGCCCTTGCAGGACATTGCGACACGATCCATGTGACTGTAAATACTGACAATTCCATTACGGTGGAAGATAATGGTCGAGGTATTCCTACAGATTGGCACGAAAAAGAGCAAAAATCCGCATTGGAAGTGGTATTGACTGTACTTCATGCCGGGGGAAAGTTTGATAAGGATACCTACAAGGTGTCTGGTGGATTGCACGGGGTAGGGGTTTCCTGCGTGAATGCACTCTCTACAGATTTGAAAGCTACTGTATACAGGGATGGAGTCATCACTGAGCAGGAGTTTAAAATTGGGGTTCCTCAGTATCCTGCCAAACAGGTAGGTACAACGGATAAGAGAGGTACCATGATTCACTTCAAGCCTGACGCATCCATCTTTACCCATACTGAATTCAAGTATGAAACCATTGCCAATCGATTGAGAGAAATGGCATTCTTGAATGCCGGAATCAGAATCTTTTTGAAAGATTTGAGAGAAATCGAAGAGGATGGCAATGCAAGGTCTGATGAGTTTTTCTCTGAAGGAGGTTTGGTTGAGTTTGTTCAATATTTGGACAATACTCGTGAGAAGATAATCGAAGAACCTATTTATATCGAAGGGGAGTTCAATTCAGTACCTGTTCAGGTAGCGATGAATTACAACACTTCTTACTCTGAAAATGTAGTTTCTTATGTAAATACCATTAACACCTATGAAGGTGGAACGCACGTTACCGGATTTAGGAGAGCATTGACCAGAACATTGAAGTCCTATGCAGATAAGTCCGGGATGCTGGATAAACTGAAGATTGATGTTTCCGGAGATGACTTTAGAGAAGGATTGACAGCGGTGATCTCCGTGAAGGTTGCAGAACCTCAGTTTGAAGGACAGACTAAAACAAAATTAGGTAACTCGGATGTAGTAGGTGCCGTTGATTCTGCGGTTTCTGATACTTTACAGTCCTGGCTAGAGGAACATCCTAAAGAAGCTAAAATCATAGTAGGGAAAGTAATTCTAGCTGCGCAAGCAAGGCATGCTGCTAGAAAAGCGCGTGAAATGGTGCAACGTAAGAATGTCTTGGGTGGCGGAGGCCTTCCTGGTAAACTTGCAGATTGCGCGAATTCAGACCCCTCCATTTGTGAATTATACTTGGTCGAAGGGGACTCGGCAGGGGGATCTGCTAAGCAAGGTCGTGATCGTGATTTTCAAGCCATCTTACCATTGAAAGGAAAGATCCTGAATGTGGAAAAGGCACACGAACATAAGATATATGATAACGATGAAATCAAGAATATTCTGACCGCACTTGGTGTTAAGTTTGGAACAGTCAATGATGACAAAGAGCTTGATTTATCCAACTTGAGATATCACAAGATTATCATTATGACGGATGCTGATATCGATGGGTCCCACATTAGAACCTTGATTTTAACACTGTTCTTTAGGTATATGAGATCCTTAATCGAAAACGGATACGTCTATATTGCTTTGCCACCTCTTTATTTGTTGAAGAGAGGGAAAGATGAGCGTTACTGCTGGACAGAAGAAGAGCGTCAGCAATTGACCAAGGAAATGGCCAAAGATGGAAAAGAAGATAGTGTAGGGATTCAGCGATACAAAGGTCTCGGTGAAATGAACCCAGAGCAATTATGGACCACCACCATGGATCCTTCTGTAAGAACTATTAAGCAAGTGACCATTGATTCTGCCGCAGAGGCCGATCACTTATTTAGCATGTTGATGGGGGATGAGGTAGCTCCAAGAAGAGAGTTTATTGAGAAAAATGCTAAATATGCCAAAATTGATACTTAAGGCGATTTGAAAAACAATAAAGGGGCCTATGCGCCCCTTTTTTCATTCTTTAACAAATAGATAAACTTGGATTTGACAAAGGAATTTTAAATTGCCTACCCAAATATTAAACTTTTATGAAACTGGCATTAAAAGATAAATACGAATCTATTATCCAAAAAAGTGATCTGGTAAGCCGGGATTTAAGCTGGCTAAAATTTAATGATCGGGTATTAGATCAATCGAAGAAAGAACACAGGACAATTTTTGAAAAATTAAAATTCTTGGCCATCACTGCCTCGAATTTGGATGAGTTCTTTATGATTAGGGTGGGTTCTCTTTATAACTACCTTGACTATGATAAGGAGCGTGTGGATTATTCAGGTCTTCGAGAAGAGCCTTTCAAGACCAAGTTGATGAGTGATTGTCAGGTTTTTCATAAAGATCAACACGAGCATTTTACAAATGTAATTCTTCCAGGATTAGATAAGGAAGGGGTTTCATTGTTTAATATTTCGAGACTCACCGATGTTGAAAAACAAACAGTAAAAGATTACTTTAAAAAAGCCATCTATCCTATGCTTACACCCATGGTGTATGATGGATATAGGACCTTTCCGATTTTGATGAATAGGTTGTTGATTTTTGGGGTAGTAACGACAAGTCCAGGAGAGCGGAAAGATATGAAGAAGCTGAGCTTTGTTCAGATTCCTTCTAATATTCCGAGATTTTTCGAGATAGAAAGAGAGAACTCCCTTTTATTGATTCCAATCGAGGAGGTGATTCGCGAGCATATAGTTTCTCTTTTCAGGAATGTAGAGATCGAAGGGATCAGTTTGTTTAGGATTACCCGTAATGGGGATTTCACATTAGAGGAGTCAGAAGACATGGACGCTAATTTCCTAGAGGAAGTGAAGCGTAAATTAATGGAAAGAAAAACTGGTCGGGTAGTACGAATTGAAATAGAGGAGGGATATAGCAAATGGATGCTCAATTCCTTGTTGGAGAGATGGAACCTTAAAATGGACTCTGTTTTCTTGGTCAAACGTGCCAGTATGATCGATTTTACAGGAATGTGGCAAATTGTTGGAAACAAGAAATTTAGAGAAAGATTGCCTCAAGTTCATCCTCCGGTTAATCCACTTTCTTACCCTGAAGAAGGGAGAGCAGATATCTTTGAAACACTGAAAGAGAAAGATATTTTATTACATCATCCTTATAATAACATCGATTCCATCTTGGATTTGATTAATAAGGCTGCAGAAGACCCTGATGTAATGGCCATCAAAATGACCATTTATAGATTGGCAAAAGATAGTCAGATTACCAAAGCTTTATTGAAGGCGGCTGAAAACGGAAAACACGTTTCTGTGCTATTCGAGGTGAAAGCTAGGTTTGATGAGGAAAATAATATAAGAGAGGCTAAAAGACTTCAAAAAGCAGGTTGTTTTGTGATTTATGGGATTACGCATCTTAAAACCCATACGAAGCTCCTTCTCATTGTGAAAAAAGATGCTAATGAAATTACTCGGTTTGTTCATTTGGGATCTGGAAATTACAACGAGGATACAGCCAGACTTTATACGGATATCGGCTTATTGACGACTAATGAAACTTTAGCCAATGATGTGTCTGAATTCTTTAACGTAATTACTGGGCATTCTATGCCTTCTCAATATACCAACTTGATTACAGCTCCTAGAGATATGCGAAATCAGTTGATCGAATATATTGAAGAGGAAGCTGAAAATGCCAGAAAAGGTCTTCCAAGTGGGATTTTCATTAAAGTTAACTCCTTGGAGGATTCCGAAATAATCTATGCTCTTTATAGAGCTTCTCAATCAGGGGTGACCATTAAATTGATAGTAAGAGGGATTTGTTGCTTAAGACCTCAGCGGGAAGGTTTAAGTGATAAAATAGAGGTGATTTCCATTGTGGGTGATTTCTTGGAACATTCCAGAATCTATCACTTCCATAACAACGGAAATACCAGAACCTATGCAGGGAGTGCCGATATGATGGTCCGAAGTTTTGATAAAAGACTGGAATCATTATTTAAGGTAGAAGCTCCGCTGTTGGAAAAGCAGTTGATGAATATCCTGGCTTATAACCTAAAAGACAATGTCAATGCATATGTCATGCAAGAGGATGGAACTTTTATAGCCAAATCACCAGTAGGAGATGAGGAAGAGTTTAATGTTCATAAAGAGTTTTTCCATTTGGACCCCGAAAAAGTAATTCAAGTCAAGCTGGTAGAATCCTAATTAAAAAGCCTCTGTTAAAGAGGCTTTTTCTTTTGATGCTTATCAAATAAAATCTGCATAATTCCATCTTTTAATCCCAAATCAGGGACAAGAATTTTAGTGGACTGGGCGGCATTCATGGCTCGTTGATAAATCTTTCCAGCAGGAATAATGACATCTGCTCTGTCTTGATTTAGATTCAATTTGTTGACCCGTTCTTCAAACGTCAGCGATTCGAGGTAATGAATGGTGTCTTTGATTTTTGAATACTCCAGGAATTTTCTGTTTTTCCGAGGACCAGTTAACTCAAAAATTTTATTAATGTTTCCACCTGTACCGATGGAAATAATATTGGATTTTTTCTCTATGTTTTTAGCGATGAAATTCTCCATCGACTTCCAAACAGGCTCTAATACTTTATCTTCCAGTGCTCTCACAGAACCTATTTGGAAGGATTTAGAAGCTATTTTTACTCGTTTATGATAAATATTGAGTTCGGTGCTCCCTCCTCCTACATCGATGTGTAAATAGGCTTTCTCATCGATTAGACTTTTGAGGGAATTATTGATTAGTTCCGCTTCTTTGTTGCCATCAATGATGTTGATTTTCAGTCCAATATCTTCCTTAACCTCCTCGACAATATCTTTCCCGTTGGAACTTTCCCGCATTGCTGAAGTGGCGCAAGCCATGTAATCATCTACCTCGTATAAATCTATCAGGATTTTGAAAGCTTTCATCAGTTTGATGAATTTCCTTCGGTTTAGGTCACTGATTTTTTGGGTGTGAAAAACATCTAGGCCCAATCGAAGTGGAAATCTTAAATATTCCAGTTTTTTGAAATTGTAAACACCCTCATAGTAGGTAACATTCGTAATTTGCAAACGAATTGCATTGGACCCAATATCTACAGCTGCGAATTTCAAAGTTCTTAATTATTTCTTTTTTGAGAATATCAATAAAACAACTCCAGTAGCAGCAACAATTCCACCAGCATACGAAGGCCAGTCAACTTTGTGTTGCTTTTCTGCATTGATTTGGATGGGGCCAGCATCTACTACCTTTTCTTTTGTTGTAAAACTGATGCTATTGCTAAAGAACATAAATGCTCCTGCAAGAATTAATACGATACCTAAAATTTTCATAATTAATTTTTAAAAAGATATTACAAGTTCTTTGCCAAGTGAGAAGTTGTTAAATGCTTTTCGATTTATTCACTATTTTTTGTTCAACATCTTGATGTAAACCTAGGTCAAAACCCTTCATAAAATGGGGTAGATGCTAACATTATGGCAAATGGAATGTTAGGATACTGGAGAATTACATGGTAAGATAATTTCCTTTTTTAAGTTTTGATTTAATCTTGAAAAAACTGATGATTCCAATGATTAAAATAACAATGCTCAATCCCATGGAGACATATCCTAAATCTTTAATATGTTTCAGCTTTTCAACTTCGAATAGAGCTACCCCACTTACCAAAAAATAAAGTGAAGTTCGGATAAAGGACAATAAGGTACGCTGGTTTGCCAGTGTCGTACGTTGTCGAGCCAAATAATCTCTAATAATAAGTTCTCTTTCAAAGTCATTTTCCATATTTGTATTATATTATTTAAAATTTATTTATTTCTAATCTTATAAATTATGAAAAGAATTTCTACACTTTTCCTTCTTCTTTTTCTAGCTGGGAATTTATTTGCTCAAACAGAATCAGAAATAATTCCTGCCGACACGAGTTATTGGCTTAAAGAAATAAGTGGCGGTTTAAACTTGAATCAAGGATCTTTTAGTAGCAATTGGCAAGGAGGGGGTGTAAACTCGATAGCGATTGGTACTTATTTGAATGGTCGGGCTAATTATGCCAAAGATAAATGGTCATGGGATAATACCATGGACTTCGCATATGGTATAGTAAAGAATAAAGATGAAGACGGTAGGAAGTCAACGGATAGAATTTATTTGGACTCAAAGGTAGGTTATAAAATAAATGATAAATGGAATTACTTTTTTGCGGTCAACTTTTTATCCCAATTTGCTCCAGGTTATGATTTTGGAGAAGATGACAAAACACTCATTTCAAAATTTTTAAATCCAGGCTATTTGACAACTTCTTTGGGATTTGAATACAAGCCCAATGATGAGTTTAGCTTGAGGATTTCCCCCTTAGCTCCAAGATGGACTTTTGTGACAGATATGGAGCTCCATAATAATGTGGAAAACAACTATGGAGTTGAAGTTGGAAAGAAAGTAAGGACTGAATGGTTGGCTTTTAACTTATTGGCTGATTGGAATAAAAAGTTGAGTGAGAACCTGACATTGAAAATGAGATACCAAATGTTTGCTAACTACGAAACTCTTGAATTTAAAACCATAGATCATCGATTGGATGTTGGTTTTGAGGCGAAAGTTTCCAACCTGATCAATGTGAGTTTGACCAGTTTAAGCATTTACGATATTGATCAAGACGATAAAATACAATTTAGCCAAGGGCTGGCATTGGGGATTTCTTTTAAGAGAGGAAACTTCCCTGAAGAGTAATAATATTTAACAAATTTTTATTTGGCATTTTGATTTAATTATAATTGTATTATTTTTGAATTCATTGTGGTAGTTAAATAATAGTTGGTTTAGTTTTCAAATAAAGGGCAGGAGATCTTCTCCTGCTTTTTTATTGCCCTAGGGCCAGTTTTTTGCTTTTTTGTACTGCCTCCATATTCTTCTTTAAATAATCCTATTTTTTTGTATGTCTCATTTATGAAGACAGTTCATTATATGGAAGATATAGGGATTCTTCCGAAGAAAAGCCCGGGATTTCAATGGTAACTTCTTGTTCTCTTTTCCATATGAACGATGAATGATAGAGGATTTGTATCTCATTTCAAGGAATTAAGAAAAATTTAAATCAAGAAAAATTAATTTAACACTAATTCTAGGGTTAAATAGCTGGAAGAAGTTGCATGATTTTCTAGACCCAATTTGTACGTATAATATCCAGGTGACAAAGGTGTTTCTCCTACATAATCGATGGGTTGGATGACCAATTCTTTTCTATCGGAATTTAGTTTTACATACCCTTACCTGTCTGCGGCGATTTTATGGTTACTAATTTCCTAATATATGGACTTTAGAATACTCTTCATTCAATAGGAGTGTTCTTACGTTTATGATTGGTGCAATTCTTCTTCCTCTTGCTTTTTGATTGTCAAAAATCTTGAAAACAAATTGGAAAGTAAAAGACAACCCTTTACAACCACTTGGACTTTGGATGAATTTTGCTCAACTTATTTATTTTCCATTCTTGATCTTTATCTTAATTAAGTACCCTGATTATTTTATTATGACTTATGCCATAATAAAAGGTGCCCATTTATTTCCCCATGCTTGATTTTATGATGAACTTGGTTATGCTGTTTGGTCTATATTAATTTCTCTTGGTTCCTTATTGATTACCCTAAAATCTGAAGCTGAAATAATTTAGGTTGTTCCATTTTATACCTCGATTATGCTATTTCTATTTGCGAGCTGGATTTTAATAAGAATCCGTAACCGAAAAGAAACGATAAAAAAACTGGATAATAGGAACAACCGGTTTAATTCAAATTCATTATGTATCCATGCTTAAGAGAATAACCATAAATGATTGCCAAAACCAAGTAATTGAAAGTATTTTGAAATCAAATCACACATAAACAAAAGGTGAAGAAAAAAAGATATATTTTTTTGGAGCTTTAATATTGACATTATGTACTATAGTTCTTTTGGTGACAGGCTCTTCTGTTCTTTCAATAGCATTGGTTAATGATCCATCAATTCCTTTTGGAACGCTGATAACTTGGTCGGGTATGATTTCTTTACCATTAACCATTTATTGGGGAATTGAAGAAATGAGAAAACCAACTGGAAAACTGAACAAAATTCTTTCTGGATTCCTAAAATTCATGATCATCAGTGGAATTCTTTGGGTACCAATCTCTTTTTTACTTGCGGGTAACCTTTCATTCACGTTTTCCGAGAAAGAAATATTTCAAGGAGGACAGCTTGCTATGCGATGGTTTTGGCGATTTAGTTATGGAATTGTGATCGGAATAATTCTTACTCTAATTATATATTGGCTATCTCTACTTTTCTATAAAAGGGGATAAAATGCCAACAACAGAATCTTGTCTGTCTAGTATGGGAAGTGAGTAATCTCTAATTACTGTAGTTTGCTAAAAAATAAGAAACCCCGAGTAATAACCCGGGGTTCTTGTACACGCGGAAGGATTCGAACCCTCAACCCTCGGAGCCGAAATCCGATATTCTATCCAGTTGAACTACGCGTGCCTGAAACTATTTTCAGTAAAATATTATCCTTGTAAAACCGCCTGAACTTTGTCAGCAGCTTCTTTCAATGTGATTGCAGAGGCAACTTTTAATCCTGATTCGTCAATGATTTTGGCACCTTCAACTGCGTTGGTTCCCTGAAGTCTAACGATAATTGGAACTCGGATATCACCGATTGATTTATATGCTTCCACAACACCATTCGCAATTCTATCGCATCTTACAATTCCCCCGAATACATTGATCAAAATCGCTTTTACATTAGGATCCTGAAGAATGATTCTGAAACCAGCTTCAACAGTGGTCGCATTAGCTCCTCCTCCTACATCTAGGAAGTTGGCAGGCTCTCCACCAGAAAGTTTGATCATATCCATGGTTGCCATTGCAAGACCAGCACCGTTCACCATACAACCCACGTTTCCGTCCAATTTCACATAGTTCAAACCGGATTTTCCAGCTTCAACTTCCAAAGGATCTTCTTCAGATAAATCTCTTAGCTCAGCAAGATCTTTATGTCTGTAAAGTGCGTTGTCATCCAAGTTTACTTTTGCATCTACCGCCAAGATCTTGTCATCAGAAGTTTTCAACACAGGGTTGATTTCAAACTGAGAAGAGTCAGTGGCTTCGTAAGCCTTGTAAAGAGCAGCAATGAATTTCACCATCTCTTTGAATGCATTACCGGTTAAACCTAGTTTGAAAGCTACTTTTCTTACTTGGAAACCTTGAAGACCTACTTTAGGGTCGATCCATTCTTTGATGATTTTTTCCGGGGAATTTTCAGCCACCTCTTCGATGTCCATTCCACCTTCTGTAGAAGCCATGATGACATTGCTTCCAGTTGCTCTATCCAATAAGATGGATAAATAATATTCTTTCGGTTCGGATGCTCCTGGGTAGTAAACATCTTCAGCAACTAGTACTTTGTTTACTAATTTACCTTCCGGTCCTGTCTGATGCGTCACCAAAGTCCCGCCCAGAATATTTTTAGCTTTTTCAGCTACATCTTCTAGTTTTTTGGCAAGAACCACACCGTTTGATCCAGTAGACTGGATTTTGCCTTTGCCTCGGCCACCGGCATGAATTTGAGCTTTGATCACATACCAGGAAGTTCCGGTCTGAGCATTTAGCTTAACTGCTGCTTCATGAGCTGCTTCTGGACTGTCGGCTATAATACCTTCCTGAATGCGAACTCCATAACCTTTTAATACTTCTTTAGCCTGATATTCGTGAATATTCATCCTATGAAAATTTTTGCCCGAAGTTAAGTCCTAAGAGCCGATAAATCAAACCTAGATTTGTCCTTTCTTCTCAAAAAATCCCGTTTATTACGAATTAATTGAGTATCTGGAAAAGATTTGTTCTAATTTTAAATTTGTAAAAAATCTTACTATGCTGAAAGCCAGTGGTATCCATAAGCACTATGGAAATCTACACGTATTAAAGGGAGTGGATGTAGAAATTTCATCTTCAGAAATAGTTTCTATTGTTGGATCTTCCGGAGCTGGAAAAAGTACCCTCTTACATATATTAGGAACCTTGGATAAACCGGAATCCGGGATTCTCACCATGGAAGATAAAGATTTGTTGAAATTGACCGGAGAAAATCTGGCCAAGTTCCGCAATCAGAAAATAGGCTTTATTTTTCAGTTCCATAATTTGTTGCCTGAATTTACAGCATCGGAAAACATCCAGATTCCAGGGATGATTAAAGGAGGGAACCCTGCGGCATTGGAAAAGCGGGCTGGGGAACTGGCAGAATTGCTAAGTATCAGTCACCGCCTGGACCATAAACCTTCCACGCTTTCAGGAGGGGAGCAGCAACGGATAGCAGTGGCCAGGGCATTAATCAATGATCCTGCAGTGGTGTTTGCAGATGAGCCTAGTGGGAATCTGGATACAGAAAATGCCAGAGCCCTACATTCCCTGTTCTTTACGCTGAGAGAGGAATTGGGGCAAGCTTTTGTAATTGTAACCCATAATGAAGAACTGGCAGGAATGGCTGACAGGAAATTAACCATGAAGGATGGCCTGATTATATAACTGTTCAAATGAGCTAATAGGGGTATTAAATATCAGGGGTTAATGAGGGCATTACGCAGTTGAATGAGAAGCAAAATTAAAAAGACTCATTAATTTAAATCCTTCCAATTTTCTTGAACTTTCTTCCGGTTTTTTACATTTGATCTTGATAACCACCAAATGAATTACTTGTGAAGATAAGCAGTGTCCAGTCCATGTTATTGGCTGGAGTTTTTTTTGCATTGATGAATGTGTCTGTCAAGTACATTCCTCATATTCCTGCGATAGAAATTATCTTGTTCAGGTCTCTCTTTAGTTTGGTGTTTAGCTTTACCATGTTAAGAAGGCAGCATGTACCTGTTTTTGGAAATAATAAAAAGCTTTTGGTACTGAGAGGGGTGGTAGGTTCTGTAGGATTGATTTCCTTCTTCTATACCCTCCAAAAAATACCCTTGGCGAGTGCGGTTACCTTGCAATACCTTTCTCCTATTCTGACAACTATACTTGGAATCTTTTTGGTTAAAGAAAAGGTGAAGCCTATTCAGTTTCTCTTTTTTGCCATTTCATTTGTTGGAGTGGTTATGGTGCAGGGGTTTGATACGCGGGTAAACCTGCTTTATGCAAGTATAGGATTCATCTCTGCCTTGTTTTCTGGATTGGCTTACAATGTGATCCGGAAATTGAAAAATACCGAACACCCCTTGGTTATTATCTTTTACTTCCCTTTAGTCACCCTTCCAATCGCTTGTGTCGTCAGTTTCTTTACTTGGGTGCAACCGGAAGGTTGGGACTGGGCCATTTTGTTATGGATAGGAATCTGTACACAGACGGCTCAATATTTTATGACCGTTGCTTACCAAAATGCCAACGTTTCTAGGATTTCTAGTTTGAGTTATTTGGGCGTTTTTTATGCATTAATCTTCGGATTCTTCTTCTTTGGAGAAGCATATACTTTGATGGCTTATGTGGGAATGGGCTTGTTGCTATTAGGGGTCATTCTGAATTATCGGGTTAAAAATGCATAGAAAGAAAAGTTTGTTGAAGTACGCATCCATAGTACCTTTATAGGCTAGCAATTCTTTTATGAAAATCACTAAAGATCTTTATCAGGGCTCTTTGGCCTTATTAACCGATTTCTATCAACTGACCATGGCTTATGCCTATTGGAAATCAGGTAAAGCAGAGCAGGAAGCCGTATTCAATTTGTTTTTTAGAAAGCATCCATTTCAAGGTGGTTTTACCTTAGCTGCCGGCTTGGATTATGTGGTGGATTATTGTAAAAACTTCAAATTTGGTTCGGAGGATATCCAATATTTATCCTCCATGAAAAATGAAGAAGGTGAAAATCTTTTTGATCCGGAATTTCTCAAGTACCTATCCAAGATGAAGTTTAGCTGCGATATAGATGCAGTGGAAGAAGGAACCGTGGTTTTTCCAAATGCGCCGATGATTCGAGTGAAAGGGCCATTGATTCAATGTCAGCTATTGGAAACTCCTTTATTAAATATTTTCAACTTTCAGACCTTGATTGCCACCAAAGCAGCAAGAATTAATTTAGCAGCCAAGGGGGAGCCAGTGTTGGAATTTGGACTCAGACGTGCCCAAGGTATTGATGGGGCATTAGCGGCTTCTAGAGCATCTTATATTGGTGGTTGTAGCTCCACCAGCAATGTGATGGCAGGTAAACTTTTTGGAATTCCGGTATCAGGCACTCATGCACATAGTTGGATCATGTCCTTCGAAACTGAAATGGAGGCTTTTGAGGCTTATGCGGATGCTTTTCCCGATCGTTGTATTTTTTTGGTAGACACCTATGATACCATCACAGGAGTAAAGAATGCCATTAAAGTAGGTCAATCCCTTAGAAAGAAAGGGAAAGAAATGTTGGGAATACGTATTGATTCCGGAGATTTGGCCTATTACAGCAACAAAGCTAGGGAAATGCTGGATGAGGCTGGTTTTCCGGATGCGAAAATCGTGGCCTCTAACGATTTAGATGAACATATCATCACCTCCTTGAAAGGTCAAGAAGCATCGATTAATGTCTGGGGAGTAGGGACGAAGTTGGTGACTGCCTTTGATCAACCGGCTTTGGGTGCAGTGTATAAACTTTCTGCCATTCGAATTGAGAATGGAACCTATGTTCCAAAAATAAAAATCTCTCAGCAGTCTTTGAAAATCAACATTCCAGGTGTGCATAATGTAAAACGGTACTACTCTAAAGGAAAGGCTGTAGCAGATATGATTTATCTGGAGGATCAGGAAATCAATCCCAAAGGTTTGGTGATTATTGATCCAATTGATAGTACTAGAAGAAAAAGGATCATGCCATATTTTTACCAGGAGGAGGAGTTACTTCAGCCCATCTTTAGAGGAGGGAAGCAAGTGTACAAATCCCCAAATCTGGAGAGCATTCGAAAAAGAGCAAAGGAACAATTAGATTCATTTGATAAAACCCATAAACGAATGGTCAATCCACATCTGTACCCTGTAGGTTTAGAGGAGAATTTGCACCATTTGAGGACAGATTTGGTTTTAAAAGCACAACAATTAGATCCTAAAGATGAAAAGTAAAGAAGAAGCCTTACTCATAGTGGATGTTCAGAATGATTTTTTACCTGGAGGAGCATTGGCGGTAAAAGAGGGTGATCAGATCATTCCGGTCATCAATTCACTTCAGGAACATTTTCAATTTATTGTGGCTACTCAGGATTTTCATCCTGTAAACCATGGCAGTTTTGCTTCAAATCACCCTGGTAAAAAAGTGGGAGAGTTTGTAGGATTAGGTGGCTTAGATCAAATTTTATGGCCAGATCACTGTGTTCAGGGAACTTTTGGAGCTTCATTTCATCCGAACTTGAACAAGGAAAAATGGAAGGCCATATTTCAAAAAGGTAAAAACCCGGAAGTGGATTCCTATTCAGGTTTTTATGATAATGCCAGGAAGGGAGATACTGGATTAGGGCAATACCTAAAGGATCGAGGAATTAAAAAAGTTTATATCGCAGGACTCGCTTTGGATTACTGTGTGAAATTTACGGCTTTAGATGCACATGGGTTGGGGTTTGAAACCTATTTGATTGTGGATGCTACCCGGGCTGTAAATGTGGACCCAATGGATGGTGATTTTGCCATTGAAGAGTTGGTTGGGTTGGGAATTAGATTAATTAATAGCCAAGAAATACTAAAAAATCATGTTTGAATACGATCCAGAAAAACATTATCCCTCTGAAACAGAAAGCCGAGTTGTAATTCGATTTCAGGACTGTGATCCATTAAGGCATTTGAATAATGCGAAGTACTTTGACTATTTCTTCAATGCCAGAGAAGACCAAGTACCTAAACTATATGGGTTGGAGGTGATGGACTTAATAAGGAAATATAAAGCAGCATGGGTGGTTTATAACCATAATATCAGTTATGTCAAGCCTGCCATGGTAGGGGAATGGGTGCGTATCATGAGTAGGATCATCTGGCACAATCAAAATACAATTGTCATTGAATATTACATGACAGATGATAGTAAAAAGCAATTAAAAACATTGCTTTGGACTACCATGCGCTATGTTACCCTGGCGGAAGGAAAGTCTACGGATCATGAAGGAGCAGTGGCTGATTTTCTGAAAGCTACCTCTGGAAACTTGGATATTTCTACCTTAAATATTAAGGATAGAGTTAAATTTTTGAATACTCAAATGAAAAATAGTAATTGATAAAAGTCAAAAATCTGTGTCTCAGCGAACAAAGCCTGTTCGTAAGCGTACAGGTTTTTTATTTTTAAGGGTTTTGTAATCAAGTGGTTATAGAAAAAATAAAAATTATTTTTTCATAAAAAATATCATAAAGTGTAACCCCGATTTTTCGCAATTCTGTACAAATATGTCCGCATGTATGACAATCGAACAAGAAATTGTTTCAAAACTGTGCGAATTTGTTCGGTTTAATGTCGTTACATCAAAATAATATTTTGTAGAAATTAAAATAAATTAAGAATAAGATTGTTTGAAATCGTTAGGTTTGGCAGGTTAAACATGTTTTGGTATGGGCTTGGCATCATAAAAAGCACAACACTAAACCAACACTGTTATGAAAACCCTATTCACTTTAGCTATGGCAGGCGCCCTTTCTTTTAGCGCTTTAGCCAACGCAGACGACGATTTAAGAGAATTGTCTGACGTAAATTCAAAATTCAAAAAAATCAATGTATTACTTAAAGAAGGTGTAGGTGATGCCAAAATTGCCATCATTGACATGAATGGTCATAAACTTCACCAAAGAAAGGTGCATGTAAAAAATGACGACCTCATGGTCCCTTATAATCTGGATGAATTGCCTTGTGGAGAATACCAGGTACGAATTTCTACTGACGACGAGGAAGTAGTGTACACGGTAGAAACAAAGGAAAGACCTATTCCTACTGAAGAATTGCCCTTAATGGCATATGGGAAACTATTAGATGATGATACGATCAATTTGGCTGTCATAGGACTTACCGAACCAGGTGTGGAAGTAAAAGTGAAAACCGAAAAAGAAGGAAGTGTAATCTTTGAAGAGTATATTGACCAAGCGGAAGGTTTCAAAAAAGATTTTACTTTCAATGGGATTGACCCAAAGGATATTTACCTAGAATTGACTGACGCCTTAGGAAGAACTAGAATCATTCATTTTTAGGCTTTCAAACCTAGTTTAGTTGAAGAAAGAGCTTTAGCCTGCAGGTTAAAGCTTTTTTTATGCATTATTTTGTTCTAGAATAAGTTGACAACAAATCGACTCATCATGGAAAATTGAAATATTGATCCTAAAAAACGAAATCAGCATAATTATAACCTGGGCTTTAAATCATCACTTTTTTCCAAGTGAATTAAGACTAGTTGACTTTTATGTAAGCCTAGAGATTATATATGATTCAAGGGAATTCAACACTTTAGGTTTCAATAACTTTGTAGTTTGGATTATCTCAATTTATTCATTTTATAAGCCTCGAAAGAAGAAAAAAATAATAGTCCGATATTAAACTTTTGATATCCTTGAAACCGGTGAAGATGCCACGTTAAGACCCTCCAAAATTGTATGATTTATTGAGAGACCAATTCAGTAAGATGGAGTTGAAAAAAGGTGTTGACAGACTTTCTGCCTATCTAAGTGATGAAAGTATGTAGATTCAACTTTTTATCAGATTCACGAAGATTACTCATTCATAGCATTGGTGGAGAAGCATCCAAATTTGTCAAAAGATTTCAAACTAATCTGAATTGATTAAATCTTATCAATTTTTTCAAGTTTTTGCCAATTAAAGAATGGGAGGAATTAGAAACTCAGCTTTTTTATTTGAATCCACTATTTGAATCCGCTGTCCTTGATTTATATATAAAGTGAATTATTACTGTACTTAATACTATTTGATTAGATAAAGCCTCAAATAAGAAGGTAGGGTCGAGATTTGGTTTAACCTAGCTCGAATTCTTCTGAAAGAATCAAAAAAGAAAAGAAGATGAGACAATAACTTGTCCGAAAACTTGAATGCTATCGGACGAAATATGTACAAAACCGTACAGTATATTTTTGGTATCAGAAATTAAAAAATGATTTAGTAGAATTTCCGAAATTAAATTTTCTTAACAAGTATATTTTTATGTAACCCTGAAATTCCGAAAAAATCAAAAAACATGTCCGCTTGTAAGACAGTCGAACAGTAAAGTGAATTGGAAGTGGACAGATTTTGTTAAAAAATCATGAATTTTTCAAAATTAAATTTTGATAAACTGTTAAAAAAGTAAAATAAAAGAAGAATCCTTACATGTGGATTTGGTACAAGTTATTGGTTTGGTACGAGCTTCGCAATAAAGAAAGCACAACACTAAACCAACAAGTTATGAAAACCTTATTCACATTCGCAATGGCTAGCGCCTTATCTTTTAGCGCATTGGCAGCAGACGCAAACGAAGATTTAAAAGACCTTTCAGCTGTAAACACCAACTATAAAAAGATCAATGTTACTTTAAAAGAGGGGGTTGGAAATGCAAAAATCACTATCCTTAACCAACAGGGAAAAAGCCTGAATCAAAAGAGGGTTCATGTAAAAGATGAAAGTATCATGGTTCCTTACAATATGAAAAATTTACCGGCAGGTGAGTACCAAATTAAAATTGTAACGGATGAGGATGAAGTGATCTATTCTGTAAATACTACCGATTCGCCGATTCCTGTAGAAGACCTTCCTTTAATGGCCTATGGAAAAGTTGTAGACGAAAATACAGTAAGTCTTGCTGTAGTAGGATTGACAGAGCCAGGAGTAGAGGTGAAAGTATATTCCTCTGAAAGTGGTAAAGTCATCTATGAGGAAACTATTGACCAAGCAGATGGATTCAGAAAAGACTTCTCCTTTAAAGGAATGAATTCTGAAGAAGTATATCTTAAAGTAAAAGACAACTTAGGAAGAACAAGAACCATTTTCTTCTAGTATTAAGCCAACTTATTAGAAGTAAGCCTTGATCGTGTGATCAAGGCTTTTTTTTGTTTAAAAATTAAAACCATCAATTAATTTGTGTCAATTCAAAAAGCATGAAAATAATCAAAAACAAAGAGTGTTTAAAAAAATGACATTGAGATTGGAAAGTCCAGTTTTGATGGATTGATAATAGTATTTAGTAAAAATGAATCCTAGTGAACAAAGATGTGCAAATGCGTACAGGTTATTCAATCGTCAATCAATTCACTCTTATTTTTATTAATTTTTTTGTCTTAAAAAAATATAAAATAAGCGATAAACTGTAACCTATGAATTTCCAAAACACACTGGAAATCGTTCGGTTTTATGACAGTATACCTCTATTTAGTATGTTTTTCATCAAGTTTGACTGATTTTATCAATAGGACTCCAAATAATATTCTGTTTTACTGTTGAAGGGTGGATTCCCTTTCTCATTGAAATTTCAGGAAGATTTAAACTTGGTACAGCGTTGGTAAAAAGATAAGCATATATCTAAACCAACATTATTATGAAAACTATTTTAGCATTAGCAATGGCCAGCGTAATTTCTTTTAGCGCTCTTGCTGCAGTTGAAGACTTAAGAGAATTGTCAGGAGTAAGTTCCACATTCAAGAAAATCAATGTCACTCTAAAAAGTGAAGTAGGGGATGCCAAAATTTCCATCATGGATGAGTCAGGAAAAAAATTGGCAGATAGAAAAGTTCATTTGAAAAACACAGATGTAGTGGTTCCATTCAACCTGAATAGTCTTCCAGAAGGAGACTACTTGGTGAAAATTGAGACCAATGAAGAAGAAGTCATTTATGAAGTAGAAACCATAGATAGACCGATCCCCACGAATCAACTTCCTTTGATGGCTTATGGAAAAGCAATAGATGACAATACAATCAATCTTTCTGTGATTGGTTTAACTAAGCCAGGAGTAAAAGTTGAAATTCATTCTGCATCATCAGGCGAGTTGATTCATGAAGAATTCATCAATCAGCCCGAGGCATTCAAACAAGATTTCTATTTAAAAAACCTCAAAGCAGATGAGGTTTATTTGGAATTGACGGACGCATTGGGAAGAAGTAGAACCCTATTTTTCTAAATTATTCAAATATCACAGTAAAAAGCTCCCGAATTAATTCGGGAGCTTTTTGTTTTGACCGAGATGTACGGTTAATTTCTTTGCCAGTTCTTTTAAATCAATGCCCAGTAATTCTTTGCTTACTTGGATAACTTTTTCTTTGGAGGAAGTTGGTAGCCTATCAAATCCATAAAAAGCACCTAATATACCTCCTGCCACTGCTGCGGTGGTATCATTATCTCTCCCATAATTCACCAAAAAAACCAGTGTTCCCTGAAAATCAAAGTCAGCATACAACATGGCTGTCAATAATTGTAGGTAGATTTCACCTGCATGAAAAGGCATATCCTGTTGTCTCTGGTCTAGTTCTGCAAAAGCATATTTTAATCCTTCGCTTTTTGGGTTGAGTCTAAATTCCGTGCTATCTAATTCCAAGGATTTGTGATGAATTCTGAGAGCATCCACCAAAATCCGCTGTGCAGTCCTTCCTACCAATCTACTTTCATAATACCCTTTGGGGTCTATCCTTAAAGAAGATAAAATATCTTCTTTGGTAGCTCCCTGCTTCATTCCAGCAGCTGTCATTGCAGCGGCTAAAGAGGATAAGTCTCTCGCATATCCTATATCATAGATAGAAAGCTTGAAAGCTTCTTGATAAGCTTTTTCTGGGTTGGCAGGAAAAACAGCACCAATAGCCGGGGCATACAATAAGCCTGCACAAACCATTTCTCCTCCATAAAACCTGCTTAAGGAATCAGCATACCCGTCCACATTTCCTTCGATATAAGGTTGACTAACTTTTGCCCATTCTTGGAGCCAAGTAAGTTTGAGAGTAGCACCTTCGATTTCGGAAGGATTTACCCCTTTGATGGATTTCAATTCCTTCACATAATCAGAATATTGGTCAAATATATACTGTGCAAACTCAGTAGAATTTAAGGATTGTGGATCTTGACTGAGCAAGTAATTTACTGTCAGTTCTTTCCATCGAGTGTCATCGGTGGTTCCTCCGGCAGGTAAATTCGGAAGCCAAGTTCCTTCTGGAGAAACTTCTCTGATCATAGAGTCCAGCTGTTCCACAAAGCCATATTGCAGATCAATATCTTCTCTTGACCACATTTCTGTAGGGGCACCCATCGCATCGCCAATTGCAGATCCCACTAGCATTCCAAGAATTTTATCTTCTAATTCTTCATTGGAAAGCCCTGGATCAACATAATTGTACTCTTCTTCTTTAGCTATTTCTTCTTTTTTCTCTGAGTTACAGGCAAAAAAAAGCAGGAGGAAAATACATAAAATTGGAAGGTGTTTCATACTAGGATAGAATCAATTGTTCTGCTTTTTCCATTAAGCTTTCTTTTTGTTCCAGGGTCATATTGAGAGGCAATTGAGCAATCCCTATTAAACGCCTCAATAGCTCTACACCCTGATATTGATTTAATAAACCTGGAGAAAGGGGAAGGGTATAAGTCTGAAGAATTTTTGTTTTGACCTCCTCGGGCTGTTGTCCTAAATCCAAATGAGCAAATAAAACTCCTAAATCAAATTCAGGGTCTCCCAGAAATGCGAATTCTGGGTCTATGACTTTTAAACCTTTCCCGGTCTTTAGCCAGCTTCCTGGGTAAAAATCCCCATGCAAAAGGGTTTCTCCTTGTTTTAAATATCTTTTTCCAAGTTCCTCTATTTTTCTTTTTAATGGGATGTTGGTTTTATATTTCAAGCTTATTTCTTGAAGCCCATATTGTATAGAGTCTAAATCGAATCCATTCTCAATCTGAAAAGGGAAGCTAAAAATATGCTCATGGTTCAGTTTTTTCATCAAGCTATTATCTGGGAATTCTTTGGGCTCTAAGTCATGAAGGGCAATTAGGTAGTCACAGAGATCATTTACATCGGTCGTGCCTAAATAGAAATCTCCGCTATATATTCCTATAAAATCACTTCCTTTTCCTAAATCTTCGGTAATCAATAAATGTTGTTCTGGAATAAATTTTAAAACCTGTGGTGAATAATTTCTCAATGTAGAACTCTTACTAATTGCTTTAAAAAATTCATGTTCCACATATATTCTTTCTATAGGTGCTGGAATCTGTGGGAATTTGTTTACATAAGGTTTCGATTGTTTGATAATCACAGAACGCATATTGGTGCTTACTCTAACTACTACATTCATATTACTCTCTCCAGCTGATTCAGATTTTAGAATTTTTTCATCTGCCTTCCAAAAAGGGATGTTAGATATTTCTTCCAAACTGGTATTTTCTTCCAGATTCATGCTTCAGTTTTTAATGATTATCAAGTAATAAACTTATGCACCCAAACATAAGTTTAGATGATGGATAATGAGTACAAATTAGGAAAGATTCATCATTGTGTCGCATCCTATACAATTTTGGACTTGCCCACATCCAAAAATCCTTATTTTTGGTAAAGAGTTAAAATATAAACCCTATATATGTTTGGATTACCAAGAACCCTATTTACGGAAGAACACGAACTTTTTCGCCAAAGTGTTCGAGATTTTATAGCCAAAGAAATAACTCCCTATAATATGGAATGGGAGAAAAATCAAATGGTATCAAGAGAGTCCTGGAAGAAGTTTGGAGAAAATGGATTTCTAGGAATGCAAGCTCCAGAATCTCTGGGGGGAATGAATATTCAGGATTTTAGATTTAATGCCATTTTAGTGGAAGAGCTTGGTCTCAGTGGATGTTCGGGGCCTGCCATAGGTTATCCTCTACATAGTGATATTGTGATGCCCTATATTTTACATTTTGGGACAGAAGAAGTAATGAATAAATATATTCCAAAAATGATTTCTGGGGATTTTATAGGGGCTGTGGCAATGACAGAACCTGGAGCAGGCAGTGATCTTCAAGGAATTCAGACCAGAGCAGAAGATAAAGGGGATTATTATTTAGTTAATGGATCCAAAACCTTTATCACCAATGGATTCTTATGCGATGTAGTCGTAGTAGCCGTAAAAACTGATCCAACTAAAGGTGCAAAAGGAATCAGCCTCATTGTGATCGATAAGGATATGCCAGGTTTTACAAAAGGGAAACCATTTGATAAGGTGGGTTTACATGCCCAAGATACCTGCGAGTTATTCTTTGAAGATGTGAAAGTGCCCAAGGAAAATTTGCTGGGTAAAGAAGGGGAAGGATTTAAATACCTGATGATCGAGCTAGCCCAAGAGCGCCTTGTGGTCGCTTTGGCAGCCGTGGCATTAGGTGAGTATATGCTAACTTCTACGATTGACTATGTCAAAACTAGAAAAGCATTCAATAAGTCAATTTCTGAATTTCAAAATACAAGATTCAAATTGGCGGAAATGACAGCTGCTTTAGAGCAGGGCAGAATTTATTGTGACTATTTAGTTCAATTGCATAATGATGGGAAACTTGATTCAGCAATGGCTTCTGCCGCAAAATATAATATGACAGAACTACAGTGTAAGGTAGCAGACGAATGCGTACAATTACATGGAGGCTATGGATATATGTGGGAATATGGAGTAGCAAGAGCTTATGCAGATGCCAGAGTACAAAGAATATATGCTGGTACCAATGAGATCATGAAAGAATTGATCGCAAGAAAAATTTTGAAATAGTTATAGATTTTAATTGTTGAAAGACAATAAATTTTAGTAATTCCAGAATAAATTTAGATACCCAAAATACATCGAAATGAAGGATTACCCATGGTTTAAACACTACCCTGAATCGGTAGATAAAATTGTAGATTGTGAAGCCTATGAAAGTGTTCCAGAGCTATTTGAGGAATGTGTAAAATCATATGGCCCAACCATTGCCTATGAATGTATGGGGAAAACTCTTTCATTTAATGAATTAGAAAAATATTCTTCCTACTTCGCCAATTACCTGATTCACGTATTGAAGTTGGAAAAAGGTGCTAGAATTGCCATTCAAATGCCTAATTGTCTCCAATATCCGGTGGTGATGTTTGGAGCATTAAGAGCTGGAATGATCGTTGTCAATACAAACCCATTGTATACCGCTGCGGAGATGAAGCATCAATTCAACGATGCGGGAGCAGATGTCGTGGTAATCCTAGCCAATTTTGCCTTTAATCTGGAGAAAATTAGGAATGAAATACATGCAAAGAGAATAATAGTAACAGAGCTAGGAGATATGCTTGGACTTCTCAAAGGTACATTAGTGAATTTAGTGGTCAAGCATGTAAAAAAAATGGTGCCTAGTTATTCATTGCCAGGAGCTGACTCCCTAAAATTTGCTTTGGATCAGGGTGCTGAATATGAATTTAGAAGCACAAAGATCAGTTTAAATGAAACTGCATTTTTGCAATATACTGGAGGAACGACAGGAGTTTCCAAAGGAGCTGAATTGACTCATGGGAATATTATCGCCAATATGCAGCAGATTTCAGCTTGGATGAAGCCTAAATTGAAAGCGAGGGAAGAAATTGTAATCACTGCATTGCCTTTGTATCATATTTTTGCGCTGACAGTAAACTGCTTGGCAATGCTCAAGATTGGGGCGCACAATGTATTGATTACGAATCCAAGGGATATGCCTGCATTTTGTAAGGAGTTGTCCAAACATAAATTCACTGTCTTTACCGGGGTTAATACATTATTTAATGGCTTATTGAACCAAGAGTCATTTAGAAAGCTTGATTTTTCCGGTCTGAAAATCTCTGTTGGCGGAGGTATGGCTGTTCAAAAGTCTACTGCTGAGCGATGGAAAGAAGTGACAGGAACTCCATTGGCAGAAGGCTATGGCTTGACAGAAACTTCACCAGTAGCCTCTTGTAACCCCATTGATGGGACGGAGCGTAATGGGACAATAGGTATTCCCCTTCCAAATACAGAATTAAAAGTGATGGATGACGATGGAAAGGAATTAAAAGTAGGTGAGCGAGGAGAAATTTGCATCAAAGGCCCTCAAGTGATGAAAGGATACTGGAATAGACCAAAGGAAACCGCTGAGGTTATGCGAGGAGAGTGGTTTAAGTCAGGCGATATTGGAATCATGGATGAAGATGGCTTTTTTAAAATAGTGGATCGTAAGAAAGAAATGATTTTAGTCTCTGGTTTCAACGTTTATCCAAATGAAGTGGAAGATGTAATAGCTTCATGCCCAGGGGTCCTTGAAGTTGGGGTGATCGGAATGCCTGACCCGAAGTCTACTGAAAAAGTGGTTGCTTTTATTGTTCCTAATGATAAATCCTTAACCGAGGAGGCGGTAAAAGGCCATTGTCATGAATCGTTGACCAATTACAAATGTCCAAAAGAAGTGTATTTCACCGATGAACTACCTAAATCCAACGTGGGGAAAATTCTGAGGAGGAAAATCAAGGAGGCTCATTTAGAGAGTCTGGGGAAATAAAATTGAAAATTTAAATATCAATTGAATTTATCTAGCCCATTTGTAAGAAATGGGCTTTTTAATGTCCAGTAGCGTTTCATTTAGTTCAATCGTAATGGAATTAAAAACATTCCCTTCTTTGAAAAAACTGTTTCTGCTTTCTCTAATTTCCATTTTATTCTTTTCATGTGACAATGAAGATTCTGATCCAGATAGTATTGTGGGGAAATGGGGATTGATTGAAATCTATTATCCAAGGACTGTTGTAAGCAGTGATGAGTTTGTGGAAGAAAATTTTCAGACCTACCGATTCTATTCTAATGGGACCTTTGAAAAAACCAGAATTAGTGAAGGGGAGGATTTACAAACAGCAACCGGGGATTATTTACTGGAACAAGTGCCAGCTTATAGTTCAAGTGAGGTCAAATTGTATGTCAATTTGGAATTCAAAGAAGGAGATAATATAACCAATAATTGTGGTCAGCCGGATGGAGAACAATTGATGTTACGATTTAATAATCAATTGGATAATTTTTCTGCAATTCCATGTGATGGGCCTGGTTACATCTTTCAAAAAGAATCAAAAAAGCCATCCTTTTGAGATGGCTTTTTTGATTGGAATCCAATTTATATGATTTCTTCAAAATATTTGATGGTTTTGATCAAACCATCTTTTAACGCAACTTTAGGCTCCCAGCCCAATTCTTCTTTCGCCAAGTCGATGACTGGCTTTCGTTGCATGGGATCATCCTGAGGCAAAGGCATAAATACCAATTTACTTTTGCTATTGGTCAAGTCAATGATTTCTTGAGCCAATTCCAACATGGTAAACTCTCCGGGATTACCAATATTCACTGGTCCAGTGAAGCCATCCCTACTGTTCATCAACCGGTACATTCCTTCGATATTATCATCTACATAGCAGAATGACCTTGTCTGCTTTCCATCACCATAAATGGTGATGTCTTGATTTTTTAAAGCTTGTACGATAAAATTTGAAACAACTCTGCCGTCGTTTGGATGCATTCTTGGTCCATAAGTATTGAAAATACGCATGACCTTGATAGGCACCTGGTGTTGTCTATAGTAATCGAAAAACAAGGTTTCAGCACATCTCTTCCCTTCATCATAACAAGCTCTTGGGCCCAATGTATTGACATTACCTCTATAAGATTCAGGTTGTGGGTGTATCTCCGGATCTCCATAAATCTCGGAAGTACTTGCCTGCAAAATTTTAATTTTGAGCCTTTTGGCCAACCCTAACATGTTCATGGCACCAATAACTGATGTTTTGGTGGTTTGAACTGGATCAAATTGGTAGTGAATTGGGGAGGCAGGACAAGCAAGGTTATAAATTTCATCAACCTCCACATAAAGGGGATGGGTGACATCATGACGCAGTAATTCGAAATTTTTACTGTCAAGAAGGTGGTGGATGTTTCTACGGTTTCCTGTAAAAAAATTATCAACACACAAAACTTCATTTCCTTCCTTTAAAAGTCGGTCACAAAGGTGGCTTCCAAGGAATCCTCCTCCGCCTGTTACTAAAACTCTTTTCATTTATTTAATTCAAAAGATATAACTATTGCAAGCCAAAAATAGGGAAATGTTTTTCATTTTAAACCTTCACCTGATATAAGGATAGAAAATTGCAGATAGGTTATTAATTTGAAGGAGGAACTTCTTTGATAAACTTGGCTGGATTTCCACCTACAATCACCCCTGGTGGAACATCTTTGGTAACCACTGACCCTGCGGCAACAATGGATTTATCACCTATAGTCACGCCAGGACAGATAATAGAGCCACCTCCAATCCAAACATCAGAACCAATGGTAATAGGCTTGCCGAATTCCCAAAGCTCACCTCTGGTTTTCGCTTCTGTGGGATGGGTAGCTGCGTAAAATTGAACATTAGGAGCAATTAAGACCCGATCTCCCATCTTTACAGGTGTGACATCTAGGACTATACAGTTAAAATTGAAGAAACAATCATCTCCAACCTCGATATTATATCCATAATCGCAGAAGAAAGGAGGCTCTATCCAAATATTTTTCCCAGCTTTTCCCAATAACTCTCTAACCAACTGCACCCGAAATTCAGGATCTTCGGGGGCAGAATCGTTCAATTTTTTTAGGAGTTTACGGGCATGCATTCTTTCTCTCACCAACTCTGGGTCAGCGGCGAGATACCATTCTCCTGCAAGCATTTTCTCCTTTTCTGTCATTTTGATTTGTTGTACAATAATGCGGCTTCTACTCCTCTGATTTCTGCGAGGCCTTTGAGTCTCCCAATGGCAGAATAACCAGCGTTGGTCTTTTTGTTTAGATCATCTAACATTTGATGTCCATGGTCTGGTCTCATCGGCAGGGATTTGCCTCTTTTTTCCTGAACCTTAAGGATTTCATCAATAACTGCTACCATTGGAACATTTCCGTCCAAATGATTATCCTCAAAGAAATCCCCATTTTCTTTTCTTCTGGTACTTCTCAAATGGATAAAATGGATATGATCCCCGAATTCAGCGACCATTGCTGGAAGGTCATTGTCCGCTCTCACTCCATAAGAACCGGTACAAAAGGTAAAACCATTGTAAGGGCTTGGTTGATCTGTGATCAATCTTCTTGCATCTGAAGCGACAGATACCACTCTAGGAAGACCAAAAAGTGGGAATGGAGGGTCGTCAGGGTGAATCGCTAAATACACTTTATTTTCTTCAGCCACCGGCACAATTTCATCTAAGAATAACTTGAGGTGTTCGGCTAACTTGGGGGCATCAATACCGGCGTAGGTTTCCAGCATAGCCTTGAATTCTTCGAGCGTATAGCCGATCTCCGAACCAGGAAGTCCTTTTAATATATTGTCGATGATCAATTGGTGCTTTTCAGGGCTCAAGGCATCATAATATGCTTTGATCTCTTGGATTTCTTCTGAGGAATATTCGGCCTCTGCACCTTCTCTTTTAAGAATAAACAAGTCAAATGCCTGAACTGCTTTTTTCTCAAATAACAAAGCCTTCGCCCCATTGGGAAGGGTATGGAATAAGTCGGTTCTGGTCCAATCAAGAATAGGCATGAAGTTATAACATACCGTATGAATCCCTACAGAAGCCAGATTTCGAATACTTTGCTTATAGTTTTCAATGAGCTCTTTAAAATTTCCCGTTCTGGTTTTTATTAACTCATGAACTGGGATAGATTCAACTACTGACCAGGTTAGACCTGCTTTTTCAATAATGTCTTTTCTTTTTTGAATTTCTTCGATTGTCCAAACTTCACCATTTGGAATATGATGCAAGGCGGTGACAATTCCAGAAGCTCCTGATTGAAGAATGTCTTGAAGACTTACAGGGTCATTTGGGCCATACCAACGCATGGTTTGCTCCATTTTATAGGCCATAAAACTGAGGGTTATATGTTAATACTTGGTATTTAGAGTTAGATAATTTGCACAATTGGCGAATCTTTTACTATTTCTTTAAACTCCTGAATAGGCACTGAAACCTCCATCCACAGGTATAATGGTTCCAGTTACAAATTCAGACGCATCACTACAAAGCCACTGTAGGGCTCCCAACAAATCCTCAGGCTTTCCAAATCTTGCCATTGGCGTATGTGTTTTTATTTGATTTCCTCGCTGTGTAAGACTTCCGTCTGTTTCCGTTAACAAGGTTTTGTTTTGCTCTGTTAAGAAAAATCCCGGAGCGATCGCGTTGACTCTAAAACCTGCTCCATGTTTGGAGCAGAGTTCTACCGCCATAAATTTTGTGAAATTGTCGATAGCCGCTTTGGCAGAGGCATAGCCTAATACTCTTGTCATAGGTCTCGTTGCAGCCATGGAGCTAATATTAAGGATGTTCCCTTTATTTTTATTTAGCATTAATGGCAACAGTGCTTTGGTGGGAAGTACAGTTCCTAAGTAATTTAAATCCATTACTTTTTTCAAAGAATTGGTGTCTAAATCCAAAAAGCTTTGATCAGGAGTGATGACTGCTCCAGGCATATTACCTCCTGCGGCATTGATTAATATGTCTATATAGCCATGATCTGCTTCAATTTGGGCAACGATACCCGTAAGGTCAGTTTCATTGGTTACATCCGCTATATAGCCCCAGGCACTTCCTCCTTCGCTTTTCACTTCAGCTACCAATTCATCTACTTTAGCCGGAGTCCTGCCAATTACTAAAAGGTCAGCCCCTTCTTTAGCCAAGTGAATACTCATGGTTTTGCCTAATACTCCAGTTGCTCCAGAGAAAGCTATTTTTTTTCCTTGCAAGGAAAATATGGTGTTACTCATATTTAATAATTGATGTTATTTGGATGGAAGTCAAAGTAATTCTTGGCATTTTTATAACAAATATCTTCAATGATTTTACCAAGCCATGCTTCATCCCATGGTAATTCTCCGTTCTCAACATCCTTTCCAAATAGATTACATAATATTCTTCTGAAGTATTCATGTCTAGGAAAGGATAGGAAACTTCTTGAATCAGTCAACATGCCAATAAAGCAACTGACCAAGCCCATATTGGAAAGGGTATTGATTTGTTTTTCCATCCCATCTTTCTGATCCATGTACCACCAACCTGAACCGAATTGAATCTTTCCCTTGATAGAACCATCGTTGAAGTTACCTATCATTGTTGCCAAGACTTCATTGTCTCTAGGGTTAAGGTTATACAGAATTGTTCTTGAAAGTTGGTCTGTAGAGTCCAAAGCATTGAGGTATTTAGCCAAGGATTTTGCTTGATCAAAATCACCAATTGAATCAAAGCCAGTATCTGGACCTAGCACTTGAAGCATTCTAGTATTGGTGTTTCTTAATGCACCTAAGTGAAATTGCTGAACCCAGCCTTTGGCATGATACATTTTTGAAAGCTCTTTTAATACTCGGTATTTGAAGAAACTTACCTGCTCTGGAAGAAGAGTGTTTCCATAGCGAAGCATTTCTAATAATCCATCCATATCATAGGAAAGATCATTTTCGAAATAAGAAAGTTGTTCTAGTCCATGATCTGATACTCTGCACCCTCTATCATGGAAATATTGTACTCTTATTTCCAAGGCCTGAATCAATTCTTCAAAACTATAAATCAACTTACCTATAGTTAATTCTCCCAGTTTGAGAAGGTATTGATTGTAAGTTTCTAAATTTTCTACAGCGTATGCTTTATCCGGACGAAATGCGGGATACAAATCCAAATCGTTTTCTTTTTTACTGAATTGTACATGTTCTTCCAAGGTGTCAGTGGGATCGTCTGTAGAACACACCGTTTCAACATTCATTTTCTTCAGAAGAGAGCATGTAGAGAAATCCTGACCTTGTAGCATTTCTGTTGTTTGATCATATATTCTATCCGCATTTTCACCTGTGAGCAATTCCTCTATTCCAAAATATCGCTTTAGTTCTAAATGAGTCCAATGGTACAAAGGATTCCTTAGGGTGTAAGGGACAGTTTCAGCCCATTTTTGGAACTTTTCCCGGTCAGTAGCATCTCCCGTGATATATTTTTCAGAAATTCCAAGTGTCCTCATTGCCCTCCATTTGTAATGGTCTCCAGCTAACCATATTTTTGAAATATTTTCAAAGGTTTGATTAGAATTAATTTGGCTAGGAGGGAGGTGATTATGATAATCTATGATGGGTTGATTTTTAGCATACGTATGATAAAGTATACTAGCATACTTATTTTGTAAAAGAAAATCTTCTGACAAGAATGCATGTTGAGTTTCTATTGTTTGCATAAGCTGAGGTGCTCGATCCTTAGAAGTTAAAAACGTTTCAATTTACCTTGATTTACGACCAAATTCGGAAGAAAATACGCAATCGTTTTCGATTTTATATGAGTGGAATAGGGGGAATACCATGGAACCTTTGTAATTTATCAGCCAATTTCTATTAACCCAAAAAAAATCTAAAGGATGGTTTCCGGTATAAGTCTAAAGGAGCTGGCTGCTGAGCTTAATCTAGCACCCTCTACGGTTTCGAGAGCTTTGAATGATAGCTACGAAATCAGTGAGCAGACCAAGAAAAAGGTCTTAAGTATGGCTGAAAAGCTGAACTATCATCCCAATCCTTTTGCAAGGAGTCTAAGGGAAAATAAAAGCAAAACTATAGCAGTAATTATTCCTGAGAGAATCAACAATTTCTTTGCTCAAGTAATTGATGGAATTGAGTCGATTACGCAGGAACATGGATATCATCTATTGGTATATTGTACCCACGAAGATGTGGAAAGAGAGAAAAAGATTGTCTCGGTTTTATTGAATGGAAGAGCTGATGCCATAGTCATGTCGGTTTCAAGTCAAACGAGTGATATTTCACATCTTAGAAAATTGTACGATAGAGGCTTGCCCATCTTATTTTTTGATAGAATCTGTAGTGAAATACCTACCACAAAATTTATCACTAACGATTATCAAAGCACATTAGAAGCGACAAGACATTTGATTCAGCAGGGGTGTAAACGTCCTGCATTTTTAATGCTTTCGGAGGATATATCTATCACTAAAGAGAGACATCGAGGTTTTCTTGCTGCCTTGAAAGAGGCGGGGATTGAGCATAATCCTGAATTCAGTAAAGTTTGTTGTCAAAAAGAGGAACGGAATATAGAGATTCTTAAAGAACTTTTATCTAAAGAAAATAGGCCAGATGGCATCTTGGCATCGGTAGAGAAATTGGCCTTGGCCACCTATCAAGCGGCTAAAAAGGCCAATGTGAGAATTCCAGAAGATTTAAAAGTGATCAGTTTTTCAAATATGGGGATTGCAGGATTGTTAAACCCTTCTTTGACCACCATTTCCCAACCAGCTTGCTGTATAGGGGAGGAATGTGCCAAAATCCTGATGAAAAAATTGACCAAGGTCAATCAACCTGATTTGCCAAATGAAGTGATTACCTTTCCTTCCAAGCTTACCATTCGTGCATCTACGATGGCAGAATAATTCTAGTTATGAATAAATCAGTCCATAAAAAAAGCTGTTTCGAATTCGAAACAGCTTTTTGCATTAACAACCCTATCAACAATTAATAACCTGGGTTTTGAGGGAATGCACTTGCATTGCCTTCCGCTCTATCAATTTGGTTTTGAGGAATCGGTCTCAACACATGGAAATCTTGAATATTGGGAGCCCCTTGAGGATTATAAGCTCGCACTCTTTCAACCAAAATCCCCCATCTTTTTAGATCCAACCATCTGCTTTGCTCTCCAAGTAATTCTCTTTCTCTTTCTTCAGTGATGAACTCAAAGGTCAATTCAGATTCGGAAATTTCCATTGCTGCTTCTTTCCCTGGGAAAGCTGCTCTTCTTCGGACCATATTGATGTTTTCAGTAGCAGCAGCTATTTTACCTTGACGGAATTGAGCTTCAGCTAACATAAGGTAGGTGTCAGCCAATCTAAAAGCGATATAATCTCTACCTCCAGCAAATTGAGTTCTATCCGCTCTTCCTGGATCCTTATGCTTTTTTAGACCTGGGAATAATCTTTCTGTATATAATTCAGGAGTCAGAACTTGATATGGATATTTTGCACGCTCAGATTCTGACATATTATAACCTGGTAACCATATCGTGGTATCACCAGCAGCAAAAGTTACGGTCTCTTTTGATTTATCAAACGTCGTGTTATACGTGCCTGGTTTATTTGACTGGAAGAAATCAACAAAGGAGTTTTTATAGCGTGAATCATTCTCCCGGTCACCGAAAATCACATTTAATGTATAATCCGTTGGTCTAAATCTTTTGAATGGACGACCATTAAAAACGTCTCTTTGCATTCCAGGCTGAACATCATATTCCATTAAGAAAAACACATGCGAGTTATTACCCCCACCTGTTGTTAATGGGTCATAGGTATATTGAGTAGACCAGATTACCTCCTCATTAATTTCATTTCCAAAGGCATGAACATCTCCAAAATTAGGTAATAAAGCGAATCCATAATTGTCAATCACACTTTGGAATAAAGTCTCAGCTTTTGCATAGTCAGAGGCCTCTCCTGCTTCTGAAGTTGCTTTGGTTAAGTAAACTCTTCCCAACAAGTGTTCTGCAGCAGGCTTTGTTGCTCTACCATAATCAGAGGATTTTGCTTTTGCTTCGAGATTAGGTATTGCTTCTTCTAAATCTTGGATGATTGCAGAATATACTGCTGCAACCGATGCTCTTGTCACCTCTTTGGTAGGAACAGATGTTTCAGAAAGTTGTAAGTCCACTCCACCAAATAATTGAACCAAGATGAAGTAATGATGTGCTCTAATGAACTTCGCCTCAGAAATTCTTTGTAACAACACTTCTTGAGGCACTCCTGTTACTTCTGCAGATCTATCAATTACTGCATTACAAGTGTTGATTCCTGAGTAAAACTCATCCCACAATTGCCGTACATGACCATTTTGAGAGTCAAACTGGTTTGTGTACGTGTTCATGAATTTCCAGGAACCATCAGCCCCGTTGGTGTAGGAGTCTGTACCGAAAATGGTGAAGTTATTTCCTCTTTCAGTACCGTACCAAGCTCGCATGGTGCTATACGCTGCATTTACCCCGTCATTTAAACCTTTTGGTGTACTGAGATAATCATTCCCAATTTGCGATACAACATCCTCGTCTAGAAATCCGCTACAAGCAGACATGGCTGATATCCCAATGAGGAGGGCTGTAGATTTAGCCCAGGTGTTTAATTTTATTGCTAATTTTTTCATTATCGATTAGAATTTTGCATTAATACCAAATGTGAAAGAAGTAACTGCAGGAGAGACGTTGGAATTTACTGTTCCTGCCGCAACGCCTTGTTCTCCATCCATAAACACTTCTGGATCAATTCCTTTGTACTTGGATCTATATTCAGCAAAAATGAATGGTTGTTGAATACTAGTATAGATTCTAAGGCTTTGAAATCCGATTTTACTTACAACTTCAGGTGTGAAATTGTAACCGAAATTGATGTTTCTCACTTTGATAAAGGATCCATCAAAATATTGCATTGAGCTTGCATATTTTGCACTTTCTTGGTTCACATTTGGTCGAGGGAACTCGTTGGTTGGATTGTCAGGAGTCCAATAATCCACATCCAAGTTGTTATATCTACCCGCTAAAGTATTGTTACTAGTGTGGAATTGAGAACGGATCATAAATCCGAATCTACCATATAGGAAGAAGGAAAGGTCAAAACCTTTATAAGTAAATCGGTTAGTCATACCCAATGCAAAATCAGGTACCACAGAACCTAAGAATTGTCTGTCATCTGCATTGATTTTGCCATCTCCATTGACGTCTTCAATCTTGATTTCACCTGGTTTGTCCCCAAATGAAGTCGCTAAATCAGTTTCTGACAATTGCCAAATCCCAATTTTATTCCAATCATAAAAGATGGTCAAAGGTTGACCAATGAATCTTCCTGCAGAAATATCATCTCCATTTGGTAAGGAAATGATTTCTTCACGGTTTCTGTTGAAAATGAAGTCAGTTGACCACATGAAATCACCTTTTTCGATGTTCAAAGTAGAGAGGGTTAATTCTAAACCTCGGTTTTGAGTCTCACCGATATTGGTGGTAAATCCTCCAAATCCTGTGGAATTTGGAAGTGGTTGTGGAGCAAGCAAATCAGAAGTATTAGTGATGTAATATTCCAATGAACCAAATACTCTACTCTTCCAAAGAGCAAAATCTAAACCTAGGTTAAAAGTCGTTGAAGATTCCCATCTCAAGTCTGGATTACCAATGGTATTTGGTCTGTATCCAAAAGCAGCTGTATTGTCAAAAGCATAGGATGTTCTTCCTAACAATGCCTGAGTTTGATATGGGTTGATCGCTTGGTTACCGATGGATCCATATGATGCTCTAAACTTCAATTGATCTACTGTTGATGAATTTTGCATAAAGCTTTCTGAATGGATATTCCAACCCAGAGCTACAGAAGGGAAATAACCAAACTTGTTGTTTTCACCAAATCTAGAGCTACCGTCAGCTCTCAACGTCGCGGTCAAAAGGTACTTGTTTTTGAAATCGTAATTTACTCTTCCCATAAAAGACATCAGAGCCCATTCTCTCAAATTGGTATTAGCGCCAGTAATTAAAGAAGCATCACCAAGTCTATGAAATAATTGAGATTCTGCAGGAATACCTTGAACACTTACCGTAGTTTGTTCAAAACGGTCCTTTTGAATAGACTGGAGTGCAGTAATATTCAAGTTATGTTTTTCATTAAAGGTCTTGGTATAAGTTAGGATGTTCTCCAAAGTATAGTTGAACGTGAATTGATCATTCACACTACCTGTAGCATCACCACCACGTCTTGCATTCGTTTGGGATCCAGTGAATCTTCCTGCTCTACTAATGGTGATATCTGGACCAAATACCAACCTGTAATTTAAGCCAGGAATGATTTCATAATTAGCGAAGATGCTATTGAAGATTCTGTAATTTTTGGTCAAATCCTGTTGAGCACCTGGTACAATTTCAGCGAATGGGTTGGTTCTTAAACCATCTGAAGTGGGTAAGAAGATGATGTTTCCTTCGTCATCAAATGGCTTGCCCAATGGATTTTCTGCTAAAGCACCTCCAAGTGGGTTGAAGTTTGCGCCATTTCTCTCACTAAAGGAAACCAAGGTAGAGGTACCAAATTTGATTTTCTTATTGATAGAATGGTCAATATTTGCTCTGAAAGTATATCGCGTATAATCTTGATTTTTAATGACACCTTTATCATTAAAGTAGTTGGCAGAAACAAAGAAGGTGGTTTTATCAGAACCTCCACTTACACCAACTTGATGACTTTGAATAGCTCCATTTCTTAATAAGCCACCTACATAATCAGTACTTCTACCTAAAGAGATACCCTCTAATTCAACAGGCTCAAATAAAGACTCATCAGCCTGTGGAGTGGCAGGTCCATCAGGGTATTCTCCACTGGCTCTTCTGGATTCTCTCTTGTATTCTGCGAATTCAGATCCATTGAAGACATCAATTCTTCCCAATTCTTTGTTTACACCATAATAGGAATCAACGGAAACGATTGTTTTTCCTCTATTCCCTCTTTTTGTGGTGATCAATACCACACCATTTGATCCTCTGGAACCATAAATAGCAGTTGCAGATGCATCTTTTAAGACTTCCATAGAAGTAATATCCTGAGGGTTGATATCATTTAATCCACCCACTACTGGAATTCCATCAATCACGTACAAAGGTTCATTGGAGGCGTTGAAAGATCTTCTACCTCTAATTCTAACCTGTGGGGCTGATCCGGGCTTAGATCCTGGTTGTGTTACATCCACACCTGCAGCTCTCCCTTGTAAAGCTTGTCTCGCGTCTGTAATCGGTAATTCCTGGATCTCTTTGGATCCCACAGATGAAATCGCACCTGTCAATTGACTTTTCTTGGCAGTACCGTAACCAACGACTACCACTTCTTCCAAATCTGCTAGATCCGGGTCTAGTGTGACATCGATAACTGACTGGTTTCCAACCACTACCTCTGTTGGAGTGTATCCTATAAAGGAAAAAACCAAGGTTTCGTTACTAGATGCAGCGATCGAATACTTTCCATCTAAATCGGTGGTTGCACCTCTAGTGGTACCTTTTACTAAGATGGTAACTCCTGGTAAGGGGAAACCAGTCTCATCAAGAACGGTACCTGTTACTTGAGCTTCTTGCGCAAAAGTGTGAGTAACACCCGAGAGCAAAAGCAGCACTACCATTAGGTAAGTGTAAAATTTAGGCCTCATAGTTTTGGGGTTTAAGTTGTTAAAAAGGGTTTAGGAATATCTAGTAACCGTTAGAAAAAAATATCTGTGATTAGTAGAATTAATTATTTTCAAATTATGGTAAAAAAGGAATGTATTCAAGCATGTATAGTGATACATTTACGCAATCGATTGCGCGATTATAAATGGCAAAAAATCAGGCTCTTGTAATGAAGATTCGGAATTCAAAAATTAGGTCGATTATTTGTGTTTTTTTTAAATATTGAGTTTAGTTAATGCTTTAATAAAAATTTAAAGTATGTTTTATTGACTTTTTGATTTAATATAGTTTATACAATAAAAAACACCTGTTATAAAATATATAAAGTATAACAGGTGTTTAGTAATAATTAAATAAGAGAATTTATAGTTTTGGCGGCTCCCAACCTTTTTCATATTCCCTTGACCAAAGGGCTTTTGCTTTGGAAGAATTGGTAATGTGCCCATTAGATGGATCACAAATCAAAGATTCACCGGTTCGATAAGAAATATTCGCTAAGTGACATAATAGTGTGCTTACAGCACCTTCCTCTATTGTAGAATTCTGCTTTTCTTTTCCTCGAATCGCTTCAAAGAAATTGGCCACATGAATGGTACTCATATCTCCACCACCACCTAATTGGGTTCCTCCTTCGTTGTTGGCAGATAAATTTTCCTTTACCAGTTTTCCTGATCGATCGAATTGTTTGTATCCACCTCGATCAACATAAACTGATCCTTCTGAGCCGTAAATGATAGTTCCTCGATCTGATCCATAGGTGCTATATCCATTTCTACTTTTTCCATCCCATTGAATTACGCTTCCATTTTCAAACTCATAGGTGGACTCCAACGTGTCATACATGGTCCATCCGTCTTCAGGAAAATGAAATTTTCCTCCCACGGTAGAAACTTTACTTGGGTAATTTACCTGAAGTGCCCATCTGGCAACATCCAATTCATGGGTGGCATTGTTGCCTGTTTCTGCAGTTCCGTAATCCCAACCATACCAATGCCAATTGTAATCCCAGGTATTATGGGTGTATGCACGTCGAGGGGCGGGACCCTGGAACATTTCCCAATCCAATCCTTCTGGTGGAGCGGCAGGAGTGGGGTTCACTACTGCACCTCTATTATTACTATAGAATGCTTTTGCCATGGAAACTTTACCGATAGCCCCCGCATGAATGGCTTTGATAATCTCAATACTTTCAGGTGCAGACCGTTGCTGATTTCCCATCTGAATGACATTGCCGTATTTTTTCTGGATCGCAATAAGAATCTCACCTTCTTTGGGGTTGTGGCTACAGGGTTTTTCTACATATACATGTTTGCCTCGCTCAGATGCCAACCAAGTGCCTGGGGCATGCCAATGGTCTGGAGTTGCATTGATTAAGGCATCTACCTCTTTATCCTCCAAAACCTTCATGATATTCCCTTCCAGTTTGGGTCGGTAATCAATATGCTTGGCGAAGTTCTGCGCTGCTTTGGTCATTTGAGATTCCATTACATCGCATAAATACATCAGATTCACATTGGTTTTTGGAAGTTTAATCGGCTCATAATATGCTCCTAATCTCCTTCCTAAACCCGCAATAGCAACATTGATTCGCTCGTTTGCGCCAATAATATTTCCATAACTTTTGGCTGAAAAACCTAGACTTCCCAAAGCAGAAAGGCCCACAGTTGCCGCGGCAGATTTTTTGATAAATTCTCTTCTATTGTTTTTCATGTTCGTTTTGGGCTTATTTTAACGTTTTAATCTTGATATTCTTGAAGCTAACTTCATTCCCATGGTCTTGTAATAAGATGTGACCTTGATCTGCTTCTCCGAAATTGTCCCATTTAGCATACTTGCTTTTAGCAACCAAATCTCTGTATTCGGGGGAACCTCTATCATATTCCAATACTTTTACCCCGTTCAGATAATGAGTGACATGATTGTTTGGTTCTACTACCACACGTCCTTTGTTCCACTCTCCAATAGGTTTGATGAAGCGAGGTTGCTTATCAGCAGTAATAAGGTCATACAAACTGGAAAGTGTTCTATTGCCTGCAATACCCATTTTAGCGTCTGGATGTTTTTCATCATCTAAAATCTGATATTCCAATCCGATGGCAGAACCAGAATTTCCTTCTGATAAGGTAACAAAATATTTCAATCCACTATTTGCACCTTCTGTAAGTCTGAATTCAAAACCAAGGTCGAAAGCAGAATATTCCTCCGTCGTGACAATATCTCCAGCATTGGAGGACTCGCCTCCGTCAGAAGCTGCAATGGTTAAAATCCCATCATTTACGGACCAACCAAAATCAGGAAAAGTTTCTTTGTAAGCACCTTTCCATCCTTCAGAGTTTTGTCCATTGAAAAGTAATTTCCAACCGATATTCTTTTCATATTCTGTCAGCTCATTCAGACGGTTGTTAACCACATAAATAGATTTGTCAAAAGGTCGAGGATCCAGGTTGGTGGTTTTGATTCTCACATTTTTGAAATAGGATTTATTTCCTTCGTCCTCAGGATTTCTGATACTGTGTACCTGTAGTCCTATAAAACCTTTTTTGTCGGTGTCATCTACGACGTAAGCTACTTCTTGTCCATTCAACCAGGTTTTGATTTCATCTCCAATGACTTCAATTCTATAATGGTTGAATTCTCCCATTTTGAAAGCAGATTTAGCTGCTGGATTCAGATCCAAAGGGTATAACCAACCTCTTCTAGCCTCATCATACACTCCGGCAGACCATGCTCGGTCGCTTGGGTCTGCTTCTATCTGATAACCATAAACCAATCCTTTTCCATCTCTTCCTGCTGGATCAAATTGACCACGGGCCATGATACCTGAATTACTGGTCAAATCCTCAACTTTTAAATCCAACTCTAAAATAAAATCTCCAAATGTCTCTTCGGTAATTAGAAAAGTATTCGGCGAACCTGCTACAGCGGAACCTTCTATAACACCATCAACCACCTCAAATGTGGCCGTTCCAGCCACCGGTTTCCAACCAGTAAGATCCTTACCATTGAACAGGTCTCTCCAATCATCCTCTACTTTAGGCTCGGTAGCGCAACTGAATAAAGTGGTGCCAGATAGTAACAGAATGAATAGGGTTTTTATTTTTTTCATAAATTTTAAATTTTGGGAATGGTTAAAATTCCTTATTTCGCGCATTCCGAACAACTTCGATAGACTTCAATTTACGCAATCGTTTGCGAGTATTTGCGAAAAAATAAGATGAGCGAAAGTTCAGTTTTTTGAATGGATTAAGAATCGGATGAACTTTCTTACTTTTGCGCATGCTTGATTTTGACCAAAGAGGAAAAGTATTTATTACTTGTAAAGATCGTTTTGCCTCCTACCTCGAGAAGGAAGTGCGGGAACTGGGGTTTGTTCCTGAATCCGTATCCAGAACAGGGATAGAACTTAAGGCCAGTTTGGAAGAGTGTATGGATTTGAATCTCCATTTAAGAACGGCCTCCCAGGTACTTTTTGAAATTAAATCCTTTTATCTGCAACATGCAGATGATATATACCGAAAGATAAAAACGATTCCCTGGGAAGAGTTTTTAGATGTAGATGGATATTTCTCCGTGAATTCGGTTGTTGACAACGAGAGCATCAATAATCCTATGTTTGTGAATGTTCGGGTGAAGGATGCCATCGTGGATCGATTTAGGGAAAAAACAGGAAGAAGGCCTGACTCAGGATCGGATTTTCAAGGATTGGTTCTACAACTTTACTGGAAAGACAGACAGGCTTCCATGTATATCAATACCTCCGGAGAAACGATCGCTAAACACGGATATCGAAAAATCCCAGGTAAAGCTCCCATGTTAGAAGCCTTGGCAGCAGCTACTATTTATGCAACGGAATGGAATACCCGTGTTCCATTTGTTAACCCCATGTGCGGTTCAGGGACCTTAGCCATTGAAGCAGCCTTGATGGCCACCAAAAGATACCCTGGTTTGTATCGTGACAATTATTCTTTCCAATACATTTTAGGGTATCAAGAAGAAGCATTTTTGGCCAAAAAGAGAAAATTGGAAAATAAAATCATGGAGGTACCTGAAGTAAAAATCATCGCTTCTGATATTTCATTGCAGGCTATTGCTTTTGCTAAGGAAAATGCCATCGTAGCCGGAGTAGATCATATGATTGAGTTTCAGGTTTGTGATTTTGCAGAGACAGAGATCCCAGAAAGACCCAGGGGAGTGGTGATTTTCAATCCTGAATATGGGCAAAGACTTGGAGAGTCGTTGGAATTGGAAGAAACCTATAAAAGGATGGGGGACTATATGAAGCAGAAATGTGCTGGGTATAGAGGATATATTTTTACAGGTAATATGGAGTTGGCTAAAAAAGTAGGATTAAAGGCCAGTAGAAGGATTGAGTTCTGGAATGGAACCATTGATTGCCGACTACTGAAATATGATCTGTACGCAGGTAAGAGGGAATAAGCATCAGTAATAATTTGCAGTAGGAAAGAGTAGGAGGTAAGAAGTTTAAAATCTTAACGCTGAAAATGGTTACTGCTAGGGCTTTTGGGTAGGGAATGGATGAATCGTTACCCGGATATAAAAAAAATGCCCATAAAAAAAGCTGAAATTGACCGATGTATCAATTTCAGCTTTTTATTTTCAGTGATCAAACTGAGATACCAGATTTTACTGATGTTCGTCTCTTAGTAAATCGTTTACGGTTTTCACGGGATTGAAAGTGATGATTGGAACTTCTACGAATAAGGTATTCCATCCCGCCATCGCACCATTCCAAAGTCCAGGTAATTCCAATGCTTTTAGCTCTTTTCCACTTTTTGACTTTTCAGTAATAAATCCAGTCATCATATCCCGGTACTTTAATAAATCAAAATCATTGCCTTCAAAGTCCTTGGTACCACAGACTAAATCTACCGGATTAAAGTGAGTGGATCCCTGGAAATGCTTTTTAGCTTCAGGATCATTTAAGTCTATCTGAGCGGTTTCTGCTATCTGTAAAGAAAGTGAACCATCTGAATCTTTCACCCAAAAAGGTCCTCCCCCCGGTTCACCAGTATTTTTCACCATTCCACATACCCTTAGTGGTCTATTCAATTTTGATTCTAAATAGGTTGTTTTTTCTACTGAAGATTTGCCTTCATATGATTCAGGGAATTTAATTCCTAAATGGTGTTTTAGCACATGTTCGGCGTGGCTTACCGCATTATCATCTTGTTGGTTTTTTAGTCTCAACAATGCTTCAAAGACCCGTTCCTGAATTTCCAACAAGAGTCCTCCTATGGCCATTTTGTAATCTTTGGTATCTCCTTTCAATCGATCAGGCACCACATTATCAATATTTTTAATGAAGATGAGGTCAGCTGATATATCGTTTAGGTTTTCTAATAAGGCTCCATGCCCTGCAGGTCTAAACAGAATACTACCGTCATCTTCAATAAAAGGAGTGTTGTCCATATTGACAGCAATGGTATCCGTAGACTTTTTTTGTTGGGAGTAACTGATGTCAAAATTGATTCCGTTTTCTTTTTCCAATTTTGGTAAGACCGATGCGATCTCTGATTTGAATTTTGATTCATGCTCAGGCGATACGGTAAAATGAATCTTAACGGTATTTCCAGCTCCAGTAGCATATTGAACTCCTTCGATCAGATGTTCATGTGCAGGAGTTCTTCGTTCCTCAGAATAGGTATGGAATCTCAATAAACCTTTAGGAAGACTTCCATAAGCTAAACCATCTGAATCTAGCAATGCGGCTAAAATTCCTTTATAATCCTTACTGTCCAGTTTTTGGTTGATGCTACTTCCCTGGGATTTTAAAACATCATTTAAATCATCATAAAAGGCGAACTTTTCGATGTTATTCATGAATTTCTGAACAAAAGCAGATTTGCTTAAATCTCCATCTCCTTCCAGAAATGCAAAAAGGTCTTTAAACATCCTCGAAGCAGCACCACTAGCAGGTACAAATTTGACTACTTCTATTTGGGAGGCCTTTTCAGGGTAGGTGTTTTTAAAATGTGATAATTCCTTTTCACTTAATACTTTGATGCCATTGCCAGGAGTGGCAGGTGCTACTATTTGTAAAAAAGGAAAGCCATTTTCAAAATGGCTAATTTGTTGTTTAACAACTTCAGGGTTCATTCCCTGTGACAAAATCTTTGATTCTAAGCCAGCGTCCATGGTCTTTGGGTTGAAATAATGATATGTTAAGATAGCAGGCTATTTTACTTTGCTCAAATTTGAAGCGGGTTTTTTTGAGCATAATTTCAAAAATTGTTTAAGTCTTTTCCTTTTTTTCACCTATTCAAAATTGATAATTTTAAAAATAAATTGTTGGTTGGGTGATTTTTGGGAGAGTTGGGCGATCGATTTTTCAGGTAAATGAAGGATTCTTGGATAGCCTCCTGTGACTTGTGCATCCTTCATTAAAATAATTAGTTTTCCACCAGATGTTAATTGGACGGTACCCGGATATACTGCAGCTGTAGACATTTCAATTAATAAGTTTGGAATAAGCTCTTCCAATTGGATTGCCATTCGATTTTGAAGTTTTGAAATGGTAAAAACGCCGTTTTGGATCTTGTCCTTGTTTTTATCAGCCAACTCTCCCCACTCGGGGCCATGAAATGCTTCTATGGTGTTGGAATCCATCCAACTTCGATCAAATTTTACAGTGGACCATGTTGGGTTTTGATGTTCATGAATAGATGAATATTCTAGCTGATCTCCTTTTTTCAACATTCCTGATTCAGTTATTCCTTGATAGGAACTTTTACTGTTAAGTACGATAGGTACCTTAAACCCTTTTTTTACTCCTAAATACAACCGAGATCCCATAATAAATGAGCCAAAACTAAGTACATCACCTTCATTGATTAAAAATAAACCTTCAGATTTAATAGGGGAGTCGTTTAGCGTGATGTTGGCTTTTGCCCCTGCGATGCAGATTATGGTGGGAGATCCAAAGTGTACCTTTAGCCCAGGTAGAGAAATTTCCAGAACGGCTTCCTTTTCCGGGTTTTGTAATATGTGATTTACCCAACGCATGGAAATGCTATCCATCACCCCTGATACCGGAATTCCGTATTGTCCCAAACCCTCTCTGCCAAGATCTTGGATACTTGTACCCGGACCAGTTCGTAAAATAGTCATGTATGGATTTTCCTTCATTTTTCCCAAACTGGTTGTTGAGGATTTTGTTGAATCGACTTGAATTCTTCTATGGAAATAGGGTTGAATTTAATGAGGTCACCCGGACTGGCCCAAACTGGTGGGGTGTTTGATGGGTCAAAAAGAATGATCGGTGTTTGCCCAATTAAATGCCACCCTCCGGGACTAACACTTGGATAAATTCCCGTTTGATTTCCTCCAATAGCAATGGATCCAGCTGGAACACTGGCATCTGGAAGTGATTTTCTCGGAGTAAAAAGTACTTCAGGCAAGCCTTGCAAATACATAAACCCAGGTAAAAACCCATAGAAATGTAATCGGTAGTTATTTTTTGAATGAAGGTCAATCAAGGCTTTCACTTCTAAACCTTTGGCAGAAGCTAAATTTTCTAAATCTCTTCCGAGTTCTAAATCATAGCAGGCAGGGATTTGCCAGACCTTGTTAGAAAGAGGAGCATATTCTTCCATTTCCTCAAATTGATCAATAAGAGCTTGAACCTCCTTAAAAGGAAATTTGGATTTCCAAGAGATTCCCAGAGTCTTGAATCCAACCCCTATCTCTAAGATGTTTTTTTGAAAATGGTTTTCAAGAATACTTTTAAGCGCTAACTGTTTTTGTAAAAGGAGGTCGGAAATTTCCAGGCTCCATTTTATCTCGGAAAGTGTAGTGGTTATGATGGAGTGGATCGGTTTCATGTCCACCAGGTTTGTCTAATTGCTGAAAGAAATGAATCCAAGCCTGGGTTGTCTCCATGAAAGCATAAAGTATCTGCTTGAATGGGTAAATGTGTACCTTCTATTGAGATTAGTTCACCTTTGGTAAATAAAGGGTCCAATTGATGATTGATGCTATTCAAATCACTTAGCAAGGAACCCTTTACATTTCTTGATACCAAGGAATAATCTGAATGGTATGCTCTATCTGCAAAAACCTCTCTCCTAATTGTTAAACCTTTTTCTAGACAAAACCTTTCCATTTCAGAATTTGGGGGAGTGAAAATCGGTGTTTGAGGATAGTTCTTTAAGAGGAAGTTTGTCAACGTTTCTGCAAGATCTACTCTTTTTGCTGAATCATTATATAAAGCCCCATGGAATTTAATATGGTCCATAATGAAGCCCAATTCATTAACGACATCAAGAAACAATTTGAGTTGCGTTTGAATACTTTGGATCAAATCTTCATTGGTGATCGAAATGGATTGCCTACCAAAATTTTCTCGATCTGGGTAGGAGGGATGGGCTCCTACTTTCTTTCCGAATTTTTTTGCCAACTGTAGAGATTGATAAATACTGGATCGATCTCCATAATGTCCTCCGCAAGCGATACTAGCGGCATCAATCCACGGAAAAATCTTTTCTTCAAAGGGTATACCTTCCCCTAAATCACAATTTATTTCCGGTAATTGTTTCTTAGTCATCCCAAAGTAAAATTACTATTTAGAAGGGAAAGATAGTTTTAATTCATGAATCCCCATTGTCCCAGCGTCTCAAGGCTTGACATTTTTTTATCAGTTTTTTACCTTCAAATGAATCAAATTAAACCAAAATAATTATGGGAAAAGGAGATATGAAAACTAAAAAAGGTAAAACCAACAGAGGGACTTTTGGCGCTAGTAGACCTAAGAAAGAGTCGAACAAAGCTGCAAGAAGGGAAAAATTTAAAATAAATGAGGATTAAAAATGAAGAGGGCATTGCCCTCTTTTTATTGAATTGAAATCTTTTCTAATCTCTTGGGTAGATTCCAATTACTTCTCTTGTTTTTCCATCAATTTCTATCACTATTGGACCTAAAAGTGCATCGTAAATTGTATTAAAAAGAACTTCATAATTGCCATTTCTATTTTTTCTCACAAAAGCCTTCTTCCAATTTCCTATAATGGTCTCTTGAGTTGAATCGTCCAGATAGTTGTAGGCAATTTCTCTGAATTTACTTAAATCGGCTTCTTGATCATCTTTATCTTGGCAAGCTACGATGGTAAAAACAAGTAAAAAAATAAGTAGATAAGGGATTGATTCCTTCATAGGTATTCGAAATAATTTGTTTAAAACTTAACCAGCCTACTTGTTGTTCCGAAACACTTCTATCACAAATTATTGTAATATTTAATCAGTTCATTTAATTGTTTGAAGTCTAATTTTCCTTTAGATAATCTGAGATGATGCATAATGGCTAGTGACTTCTTCACCCTGCTTTCAGGATTTTTCACTTTAGTAACTAGATATACTAAGCTTCTTTGTTTACCAGGTGTCAATGATTTGAAATACTTACTTCCCTCTTCATCTTGGTCCATTAATACCTGAAACTCTTCAGGTAATTTATGTCCAAATTCACTAAAATCACTTTCTATAAAAATGGAAAGTGAATCTCCAGACTCTAATTTTAATTTGGATCGGATTTAATGGTTAATTAAAATATACCAATACGCTTTGGCTTTCATCAAAGCCATATGATATGGCCCTACTTGATTGAATTTGACCAACACTCTTCTTTGGTTCTTTTTTAGTAATTCATTAGCTAGTTCTTCAGGAACAGCTACATGGAAGCTCCAATGGTTGAATTCGAAGTTTTCTAATATTCCTTGAAAATCCATGCGAATTATTATTTCACTACCACCAAATGAATTCAAGAACTCAAATTAAAGCTTAGCAAAAATGTGGTTCCAACTCCTTCTTCACTTTTTACGCGTATGGAGCCTCCATGGCTTAAGATGATGTTTTGAGTATTGGTTAGCCCTAAGCCAGAACCGGATTTTTTACTGGTAAAGAATGGCTCAAATAATCTTTCCAAATTTTCCTTAGGAATACCCACTCCATTATCTTTTAATTCAACTCTGCACTGCTTTCCTTTAATGTAGGTCTTAAGAAACAGCTTTCCTCCAGATTCAGGCATAGCCTCGATGGCGTTTACCAATAGGTTAATAAGCGCGATTTTTACTTTTTCAGCATCTACATCGATTTTGCAAATATCATTTTGAAAGTCTTTTGTGATCTTCAGGTTTTTCATTTGGACTCGATCCATTACTTCCTCCAAAGCCTCATTTAAAAGATCATTGATGGAGTGATTGGCAATATCTAACTCGGTAAACCTGGTACTTTCCAATAATTGGGTAACCAATTGATTGATTCGATTACAGTTTCTCTGGATTACTTCAATTAGATCTCCGCTTTCTTTCAAGATATTCTCTGGTAGCTCCATTTGAAGTTGATCAGCAGATAAAACAATGGTAGTAAGCGGATTTTTAACTTCGTGGGCTAGCAACCTAGCAATCCTTCCCGTAGAAGAGAATTTTTTAAGATTTAATTCTTCCTCTTCTTTTGCTTTCATGGCTGTTAGATCCTTGATTAGCACTTGAAAAAGGTTGGCATCCTGCTTGGCAATACTGATTAATGCATTGATGCGTGTGTCATTGTCTATTTTCAGGACGGTTTCTAAATCATACAAGTCAGATTTTTTACCCAAAACGTCCATTAAAATCAACCTAGATACTTGGTCCTCTATAAAGTCGGAAAAAAAATAACCTAATCCAGATTCTTCTGAATGAGGTTCAATCCCAAATTTCGAGATAAAAATAGGGTTAGCTTCCAGTATTTTACTTGTTCCATCCATTAATAGAAAGGGATCTCCTGCTCTTTCAAAGATGGATCGAAATTTAATGGCAGCACTATCTAGTGATTCCATTAATTGGGAATCCCGAATTGCATACCTCAAAGTACGGTCTAGCGTTCTCGCATCAAATTCCCCCTTGATTAAATAATCAGAGGCCCCTAATTGAAGAGCCTCTTTATCAATTGCACCTGTATTCATGCCCGTCAGCATAATCACTGGGGCATGTTTTTGAATTGATTTTATTTCTTGGATAAGCTCTAATCCGGTTGCTTTACCAAGTTTGTAATCCACAAGGTATACGTCAAAGCGCTCTTGGGATTTCTCAAGCGCTTCCTCGTAAGAAGCTGCGGATTCAATCTGATAATTGGTTTCATTAATTTTTTTTAAAATGGTAGAAAAAAGGAATAAATCATCCGGATCATCATCAACATATAAAATGCGAATGGTTTCAGAACTCATGCTTAATAGTTTATTTAGAGAGGTAACATGACTGTATTAGACCAATAATTTTCAATTTCTTTAGCCACTTTTACCAGCCCTTCAAAAGTGCCAGGTTTAGTGATGTAGCTATTGCTACCCATTTTGTAAGTAGTTTCTATATCGTCTTTCAGATTGGATGTAGTGAAAATGATCACTGGTATTTTTTTAAAATCCTCATGACTTTTGATTTCAGCAAGTGCAGTCCTGCCATCCTTTCTAGGCATGTTCAGATCAAGTAAAATGATATCAGGAACAGGATAATTATTCAAATCATCAAAAGGAGCAGATCTTTTAAGGTACTGAAGTAATGCCTCTCCATCTTCGACACAGGTGACGTTTTCTTTTGGCAGCGTTTTTTGAAAAGCTTTTATGATCAGTAATTTGTCATCATCATCATCTTCTGCGACAAGAATGTTAATTGGCTTTTTCACGAACATAGATGTTTATTAAAGGCACAAGAAGATATTAGTTTTTTGCAAATAAAATAATTGTGTGAGTTATTTATTGATATATGGCACAAATGTCATTTGGTACACTGACTTTTTAAGATGGAATGACTGGCAAATAAATCGTAAATATTGAACCTACCCCAGGTTCGCTTTTTGCTTGAATAGTACCGTTAGATTTTTCAATGATTTTCTTTGAAATAGAAAGACCTATTCCAGTTCCTTCAAAAGCTTCTTTTCCATGAAGACGTTGGAAAATGGCAAAAATTTTCTCTGAATATCCTTCATCAAAACCAATTCCATTATCCTCCACTGTAATCTTGTAATAGGAAAGTTCTGGGTCTAACTGAACAATACTCTTTATTTCTTCATTGGGAGCTTCATCGCAGTTAATTTTGATCTCGGGTATTTTCTTAGGATCTGAAAATTTCAAAGCATTAGAAATCAAATTTTGAAACACTTGTCTGAACTCGGTCTCTTTTCCGATTACTTTTGGGAAAGTTCCCACTTCAACTTTTGCCTTTTTCTCAACAATAGCGATCTCCAAGTCATCTAAAACAATTTCTAAGACATTTTGAAGATCGATTTCTTTTTCCTCCTCATTGGTAATTCTTCCAGCCCGACTATACTCCAATAAATCCGTTATGAGTCTTCTCATTCGATTTGCCGCCACCGTGATTCTATTCAGGTACAGCGCTCCTTCACCTTTAAGAGTGTCGGAATATTGCTCAACCAGTAAATCTGAGAATGCAGTTATTTTCCTAAGTGGCTCCTGTAAGTCATGTGAAGCAACATAAGCAAACTGCTCTAATTCCTTATTGGAGTCATCCAACAAATAGAGCTGTTCTTGTAGCTGTTCCTGATAATTTTTGATTCTTCTCGAGGCAATTTTTTGAACCTTATTGTAATGAAATATTGAAAATAAGGTGACAAAGCCTACAGAAATTGAGAATAGAGATATTAAACCAACGATAAAGGGAAGGGCATTGATATTATTAAGTAGGGACCTATTTCGCTCCACAAATAACCTATTCTCTTCATCATTAATGGTGGTGACTGCCTGCTTGATGGTTCTATATCCACTTAGGGCATTATCGACTCTACCAGAATTTAAAAACCCCTCTAAACTTCCATTTTCATGATAATAAGAAATAGTTTCCTCAAAGGCGGTTACCCGTTGTTTAATTAGATCTTCTAGAACTTCTAAGTTTTGATGCTGCTTTGGATTATCAATCGTGAGATCCTTTAATTTATCCAAAAGCATTTGAGCATCTATCAAAGACTGCCTGTAATTGGTAAGAAATTCTTCTTCCCCAGATATCACAAAGCCCCTAATATTGGTTTCCCGTTCTAAAATACTTGCATAAAGTTCGCTTGTTCTTTGGAGGATATCCTGAGTTTCCATCAAAGCTGAAGTGTAGAATCCGATTCTCTCAGAAGTCCAATAGGAGATACCACTTCCTACGATGATTAAAAAAAGAGAAATGATGGAATATAACTTAATTCGATTCATGGATAAGTTGGTGCTTTCAAATAGCTGGGAATTCCCAGAATTGGGGAATTTATTTCTCATATCTCGGAGTTTACCGGGTTAAGATGACATCGATAGAGGTCTAAAACCTGCTTTCTTACCAAATTAAGCCCCTTTTTTCGAATTTTTGACATATGGGCATGAGCATTGAATCTAAAGAATCAAATAAAACTTAAACCATAACCACTAAAACCATGAGTTCTCTATTATATTTTATCGCGGTGATTCTCCTCATTGGCTGGCTGATTGGAGTATTCGCTTATAGTGCGTCAGGATTAATTCACGTACTGCTAGTTTTGGCTGTTATTGCAGTTTTATTTAGACTTATCAGTGGTAGGGGGATTTAACCTCTCCATATATTTTAAAGATATCTCCTTAAAATCGAATCAGGCTTTAAAGACTTACGTTTAATCTTAAAAAAGCTAACATTTAAACCATTAAGAACATGAACAAACAGGTAAAAACAACAACCATTTGGGTAGGCGGATTAATAACAGGTGCAATGATCGGTGCTTTTCTTTATAAGAATAAAGACCAATATGAACCTCAAAAAGAGAAATTAAACAGCCTATTGTCAGAATTTCAAAACATTGCGGCAGACCTTAAATCAAAATTACTTTCTGCTAGTCAGGAAGGATTGAATGCTACAAAATCAGCGCTTCAAACAGCAAAAGAGACCGCAAAAGAAACTGCTAAAAATGCTAAAGAAAAAGTGAAGTAAGGTTTATTAAAAAAGGAAAAGGTACAATTAATGAATGTACCTTTTCTTTTAATCCAAATTAGACATAATAATAAAAAAAAATAAATCAATTATTTGAGTTTAGTACTCTGAATAACCATTTCAAATGCCGAAACCTGATGAAGAATAATGTGATCCTTGTAGTGGATGATGAATTAGAAATCAGAGCACTATTATCTCGATTCTTAGCTAGAAAAGGATATGAAGTGTTTTCCGCAGGGACCCTCTCTGAAGGAAGGCAACTCGTAAATGAAAGAAATCCCAACCTAATTTTCTTAGATGTAAATTTGCCAGATGGCAATGGTTTGAAGGAATTGAAAAAATGGTCTCAAGATTTTGATTCACTAAATGTGATCATGATGAGCGCCTTTGACCATTTAGAAGCCAGAGAAGAAGCAATCCAATCAGGAGCGCTTCACTTCTTAAGTAAGCCTTTTAACCTAGCAAGATTAGAGCAGGTTATTCAAAAAGATATTTTCAACAATTAATATTTACCACCATGGCAAAGATTCTTGTAATCGATGACAATATTGACATTTGCCAATTATTAGAGCGTTTTTTAACTAAAAAAGGCTACGATGTCGAAACCACTATTTCAGGTAAAAACGGTCTTGAAATGGTTAAAAACACGTACTATGACCTAATTTTTTGTGATTTTAAATTACGGGATATGGAGGGGCGAGATGTATTGGCTAGAGTACGAATCATTTCTCCTGGAACCCAAGTAGCTATTATTACCGGGTATGCGGATGTGAAAATTGCAGTTGAAGTTATAAAAAAAGGAGCGTTTGATTACATCACTAAACCACTGATTCCAGATGAAATCATCAGTTTAATTGAACGGGCCTTGGCAGTTCAAAAAGAGACAAAAGTAAATACAGTCACTTTAGACAAAGCCGAAACAGAAGCAAATAAGAAGGGCCAAAAGACAGAGGCTAAATCTGATTTTTTGAAAGGAACAGGGAAGGAATCCAAAAAACTTTATAAGGAAGTAAAATTGGTAGCACCTACCAATTTAAGTGTAGTTATTTACGGAGAAAGTGGGGCTGGTAAAGAAAACATAGCCCGCTTAATTCATGATCAAAGTGAAAGAGCAGGGAAACCTTTCATAGCAGTGGATTGCGGAGCTCTAACCAAAGAATTAGCCGGTAGCGAACTCTGGGGTCATGAAAAAGGATCATTTACAGGAGCTCATGCAGAAAAACCAGGCCAATTTGAATTGGCGAATGGAGGAACCATATTCCTAGATGAAATTTCTAATTTATCTTATGAGGTACAAGTGGGTTTGTTGAGATTGGTCCAAGAAAGAAAATTAAGAAGAATAGGTGGGACGAAGGATAAATCCATTGATGTTCGAATTATAGTAGCTTCTAATGAGGACCTTCGTAAGGAAGTTCAGGAAAATAAATTCCGAGAGGATTTGTATTTCAGATTCAACGAATTTAGTATTACTGTTCCTCCTTTAAGAGAAAGAAAAGACGATATAGAAGCATTTGCATTGCACTTCCTCCACCTATCCAATGAAGAATTGAAAAAATCCGTGAAAGGGTTCGATGATGAGGTAATGAAGGTGTTTAATGAATATGTTTGGCCAGGTAATCTTCGTGAAATGAGGAATGTGATCAGAAGGGCAACTCTCCTAACCGATGGTGAAAAAATGACCGTTTCAGCATTACCTCCAGAAGTAGTTTATGCTCGAAAATTTAATTTTACTGATTCAGGATCTGAATCAAAAAGTAACAGATCATCTTCAAACCATACCCCCGTCAACTTGAAAGATGCAGCTGCTGAAGCTGAAGCTGAAGTTTTGAGGAAGGTATTAGAAGAAGTAAAATATAATCGGACCAAAGCTGCCAAGCAATTGGGGATCGATCGGAAAACATTATTCAATAAAATGAAACAATACGATTTATAAATACTGGGATTTTGAATTCAAAAAAGGCCCTCAATCAATTGAGAGCCTTTTTTTGTGCAATTAACTCAACATTTTGGGGAAGTATTTTCATGCAGATTTGCACAGGTATCATCCCTGATTTTAAGAATACCAAATGATCTGTTGGATCTTAAAAAAGTCTCCAAAGATTGGTGTGAAATCTTATGGTAAGCAGTGGAATCTATGGTCATCATAATAATGGCGGGGACCTTGCACTTATAATGACATGGATAACTTAACTAACACTAATACAATGAACACTAATAAAGCAACACTCGAAAATCATTTAAAATTGGATAATAAGGCCATGAATAATTTGGCTAGTAATATGAATGATCTACTTTCAGATTATCATATTTTTTATCAGAATGTAAGAGGATTTCACTGGAATGTAAAAGGTGAAAATTTCTTTGAATTACATGAAAAGTTTGAAGAGCTTTATACGAAACTGTATCAAAATATTGATGATTTAGCAGAGAGGGTAGTAACGATCGGGTTTAATCCTAAGCATGCTTATTCTGATTATTTGAAAAATAGTATTCATAAAGAAATCACAGATGTTTCCCATGGAGAAGAATGTGTGAAGCATGTAATTGATGGATTGGGAATCCTCGCCAAATCCCACAGAAAAGTAGCTGAAGAGGCTGGAGCCGCCGGAGATATCGCTACTGAAGATATGTTGACAGCATTTGTTGGAGATTTGGAAAAAAGAATGTGGATGTTTACTATGTTTGTAAAATAAATTACCAAACACAACCAAATTAAAAAACCGCAGCAATTGCTGCGGTTTTTGTTTTTTAAGGCAACATGGATCAGCTAAGGGCTTTTTCACAAAATTCTACGCATTTCTGAACTTCTTTGACAGCATCAGAGCCTTCAGGAACTTGATACTCCAATTCAATGGTAGCAGGGAATTTATATTTATTTGTTTTCATCAAGTTTAATAATTCTGGAATAGGAGTATCTCCAGAACCCCATGCCAAATTGCCTTTTCCATTGGCAGGAGTCTGTCTATCCTTGGTATGCATGCTTAGAATATGCTTGTGTTGTTTTTCTATCAAAGGAATTAAATCAGTGTTGCCTGCGGCGATATAATGTCCTGCGTCTAGATTCATTCCGTTTTTAGGACTTTGACTGATAGCAGTATCCCAGAAGTTAAAAGTTTCTTGTTCATGGCCATGATAGCCAACGGAAATACCATTTTTCTCAGCCATTTTACCAAGCTTTAAAGTATGTGCATCGTCAGAAGGATGTTCTAAAGTAACATGGCTTGCTCCTAATGCTTTCGCTGCCTTCATTCCATAATTGATCTCTGCATCAGTATTATTTTTACCAAATGCACTAGGCTTGAATGCATAAATACTGACTCCAGCAGCCTTGTACATTTTACGCAGATCTTCAAACTTTTTCATGTCAGCTTTTGCTCTCCATTCAGCTACTTCTTTTCTGTATGCTTCTCCTTCAGCTCGCATTTCATCCAATTCTGATTTTTCTGAAGAATTCAAATCTTGCCCATCTCTTTGTTTTCTCATGAGCTGGAACATTCTCATCCGATTTATAGGAGAGGAAGGCATTCCCGCAAAACTTTCAGCAGGGTCTCCCATCAATTCAATCGCATTCAATCCTGATTCAGTCACATATTTTAAGGTAGCCTCGGCACTCTGATCAGGCATAGATCGAAAAGAATAGGTAATACACCCTAATTGCACACCATTGATCAGTGAATTAGGTTTATTAAAGGATTTGATGATGGAAGGAGCGCCTTGTAACCAAGCGGGAGCAGCTACTAGTCCTGCTGCACCGAGGGCAGATTTGATTAGAAATTCTCTTCTGTTTTTCATAGTATTTTGGGTTGATTAATAGGGTGAGATTGATTAAGGGAAAACAAATTAGCATTTTTTTGAAAAATTAGTTTTAAAATCATCCGTTCACCCAAATGAATGGATAGTAGGTGATTATTTCATTTAAATGAAAGCATGTAACTTGCTTACATAACAGATTTAATATTTTATTAACAAGCGGTTACCAAATGCAATCTTTAAGAGAAAGAATTGAGAAGGGTTATTTTTTGTCTGAAATGAATTTTCAAACCTCCAGGAGTGGTGGGGCAGGAGGTCAGCACATCAATAAAGTGGAAACCAAAGTACAGTTGTCTTTTGATCTTGAAAACTCGATGTTTTTGACGGAGGAGGAGAAAAGCTTGATCCGGGAAAAACTGAAAAATAAAATTACTGACGATGGTTTTCTGCAAATCCAAGCACAGGAAAAACGTTCCCAATTGCAAAATAAAGAGATCGTGATTCGAAAATTTTATAAACTCATCCAAAAGAGCTTAGAGAAAAAGAAAGTAAGAAAAGCGACCAAACCAGGAAAAGGAGCGATAGAGAAACGATTAAAATCGAAAAAATCCCAAGGGGAGAAAAAAGCAAACCGATCCTGGAAATATTGATATTTCTTAGTATGAGAAAGTTGTTTATCCTACTAATCTTACCAATAACCGATCACAGACTTTTTCACTTAATGTTTCTGAAGGATGGCCTTCAAAACTAACTACCATGCTTTGATCGTAAGGCTCAATTGATATTACCTGAAGCTCTATTCCCAATCTCAGGTCTCTACTATTTAAAAATTCTAAAAATTCTGTAGAGGAATTGGTTAATGCTGCCAAGTTTACAATTTGACCTGTTTTGCATTTGGACAATGTAAAGTAGCTTACTTCTTGAACTCTTCCCATCTTATCTGGAATGGGAGATCCATGGGGATCGACCGTAGGATGTCCCATCATTTCATCCATTCTTTCAAAGAATTTTGGTGAATGAATATGCTCTATTTGTTCAGCAATTTCATGAACTTCTTCCCAGCCAAACCCCATTTTTTTTACTAAAAACATTTCTGTCAAGCGATGTTTCCTGATCACCAATGCCGCCTCTTTTTTTCCCTCTGAGGTGAGGGTAACAGGTTTATATTTTTCGTATATCAACCAACCGTTTTTTTGAAGGGTTTTTACCATACTATTCACGGTGGGCATACTTACCTGCATTTGTTGAGCTAGTTCTGAAATGTTTACTTCTCCAGCTTCATTTGCCAAGTTGAACAATGACTTTAGGTAGTTTTCTTCTGTTTGAGATGCCATGAATAATGATTTAGTATTCAAATATTAAATAAAATATTTAGAAAACAATTTTGTTAGAAGATTCTAACAAATTACTTTTGGGTAATCTAATGGATTAAATTAGCCTATTATATATGCTTCGACTACTACTAGTATTTCTTCTTATATCAGTGATTTATATGGATTCTTTTGCTCAGGACTACTGGGTGAAAGGCAAAGTATTATCCAAGGGTGAGGTGGTGGAATTTGCCAATGTAATCCTAAAAGGAACTTCAGTTGGAGCGGTTACGGATGAAAATGGAGATTTCAATATCAAGGTAAACAACCCTGATACGTATGTCCTTCAAGTTTCAAGAATAGGATTTAAATCCATTTCATCTTCTGTTAAAGTTCCATCAGAGGAGGCAACCCAATTGGTTTTTGAACTGGAAGAAATGGATTCTGGGTTAGATGAGGTAGTTGTAAGCGGTACCATGCAAGAGGTTTCTAAATTGGACAGCCCTGTTCCTGTGGAAGTGTATTCAGCAAAATTTTTTAGAGCCAATCCAACACCCTCTGTATTCGAGTCCTTACAAAATGTAAACGGAGTCAGGCCTCAAATCAATTGCAATGTTTGTAATACTGGTGATATTCATATTAATGGATTAGAAGGTCCTTATACCATGGTATTAATAGATGGTATGCCAATTGTTTCAGGCTTAGCAACTGTCTATGGGCTGACAGGTATACCGCAATCATTAATCAATAGGATAGAAGTAGTGAAAGGGCCTGCTTCTACTTTGTATGGATCTGAAGCTGTTGGAGGACTTATTAATGTTATTACGAAAAGTCCCGATGCTGCTCCCTTACTTTCAGCTGATCTATATGGGACAGGCTGGGGAGAGTTTAATATGGATTTGGGCTTTCGTAGTCAATTTGGATCCAATGTCCAGTCTCTAACCGGAATCAATGGATTTTATTATGACAACCCCATTGACAACAATCAGGATGGCTTCACTGACCTAACCCTTTCTAAGCGAATTTCTATTTTTCAAAAATTCAATGTGAAAAGACCGGAGAATAGAATTTTCAATATTGCAGGCAGGTATGTTTATGAAGATCGGTGGGGAGGTGAAATGAATTGGGAAAAAAGTAATAGAGGGGGAGATGATATATATGGGGAAAGTATTTACACCAGTAGATGGGAGACTTTTGGTACCTATCAATTGCCAAGTTCAGAAGCTTTAAACTTGATGTTTTCTGCCAACGGACATCGTCAAAACTCAGTGTATGGGACGACCATTTATAATGCAGATCAATACATTGGTTTTGGGCAGTTGACTTGGACTAAATCGATTGCCTCTCATAATTTTCTATCAGGATTGGCCTATCGCTATACCTATTACGATGATGATACTCCGGTCACTTCTTCTGGGGATGGCGAACGGAATATGCCTTCTGTTATCCATTTACCTGGAGTTTTTATTCAGGATGAGATCAAATTTAAAGAAACACAAAGTCTTTTGCTTGGTGCTCGCTATGATTATAATTCTGTTCATGGTTCCATTTTCTCTCCTAGATTAAATTATAAATTATCCTCCTACGATAAAACAACAGCTCTCAGGGTTTCGGTGGGGAATGGATTTAGAGTTGCTAATGTCTTTACAGAAGATCATGCAGCTTTAACTGGAGCTAGGGAAGTGGTTTTTGAAGGGGAATTAAAGCCCGAACAAAGTTGGAATACAAACATCAATTTTGTGAAAAAAATCTATTCTAATAAAGGTACTTTCGTAGGGATTGATGCTACCGCATTTTACACCTACTTTACCAATAGAATAGTCCCTGATTATGAAACGAATGTTAATCAAATCATTTATGCAAATTTAGATGGTTCAGCAGTTTCGAAAGGTATTTCCACCAATGCGGATATTGCTTGGGCAAACGGGCTTTCCATTACAGCAGGAGTCACTCTGATGGATGTATCTATAGAAGAAGAAGGAATTAAAAGAAGGCAGTTGTTAACAGAGAGGTTTTCAGGAGTGTGGTCGGTTGGGTATGATATTCCGAGACTTGGTTTGACCATTGATTATACCGGCAATGTTTATAGCCCGATGCGATTGCCTTTGCTTGGGGAATTGGATGAGCGAGATGAATTTTCTCCTTGGTGGAGTATACAAAATATACAACTCTCTAAAAGAATTGGAAACCAGTGGGAAGTTTATACGGGTGTTAAGAACCTGCTGAATTTTACTCCTCCAGCTAATAGTATTGCCAGGTCATTTGACCCATTTGATAAAAATGTGGTATTTAATCCGGATGGTTCAGTCATGCCAACCCCCGAGAATCCGAATGCCTTGACCTTTGATCCAACCTATGTTTTCGCCCCTAATCAGGGAATCAGGGGGTTTTTGGGATTGAGATTTACTTTATAAAAAAGCCCCAGATAAATCTGGGGCTCAGGCGTTAAGTTAAAAAAGGGTAGTTTTTAAATTTCCTCTTGAACTGAACCGCACTTTAGCATTTTATCTCCGAAATAAGGGTTTCTTATCTCATTGGAAACACTTAACCAAAATGCCCCTTCATTGTTCTTTGCCATAGGGCAATATTGCTTATATAATTTCCCTTCAGTCACTACTGAACTTTTAACCAATTGGATCATTTGATTTGAAACCAAGTCAAATGATACTCTCTGAGCATCTGTATCTGTTGTTTCAGCAATTTTCTTTACTTCAATTTCCATTTCAGATTTTCCTTCAAAACTGGAGTTTCCTAAAATTGATAGCAGTTCAACTGCCGCATTTTTAGCCTTTTCCCCATCAGTTTCAACTAAGGCGTCTTTTAAACCTAAATAGGCATTTACAGCTTCAGAAACCTGCTTGTCTTCAAATGAAACAGATGCCGTGGATTCCGAATTTGAACCATGGTCCATTGAGTCATGATTCTCATGATCCATTTCTTCTGTATGGTTCATGTGCTCCTCATTACCTTCATGTTGATCGTTTTGCTTACAAGCAAAAGCCAAACTGATTGTAAGTGCAATTAATAGAGTTTTAGTTAGATTTTTCATGTTTAATTGATTTATTATTATTTATTTAGATTGTTTCCTTTTCTTTTTCTGCGTCATAAAAAACAAAGTGAACCCAGAAGCCACTGTTGCTAAACCGAATAATGAAAAAGCTCTGAGCAGTAGGTTATTGAAATCGTCTCTTCCTGCATAATCCATTGTATGGAACATCCAGAGAAAATCAAACCATCTCCAGCTTCTATGTCTCACTCGTTCAAAGCTTCCACTTTTAGCATCTATATAGGCTACTAAGTTTTCTGGGTGGTCGTAGTGTACCGCCCAAGCAGGCAATGGTTTGCCCCGAAATTCATGGTGCGCTCCGGTTTCAGTAAGATATTCTACCGATTTGATACCCAAATCCCCCTTTACATAGATCTGGGCAATTTCCTTTGCTTCTTCTTCTGTCACCTCAGGTTTAAGTTTACCTGTTTGAGCATTATAGAGCAATTTGGAATTAACCCAGTAATAAGGCTGGTGGTTGACAAATCTAAGTTCAAGAGTTGAAATCTGAAGGGTAGAATCCAATTTCCCAGGTTGAATTAGATTTTCTGCCGACTGATGCATCATGTGCTCATTATGAAAATGATCTCCATGGATTTCATCAATATCTGTCCAGCTGAAATATAATCCGCTGATCGTCCAAAGGAAAAATTGAATTCCAATGAATACACCTAGAAAGCGGTGAATTTTTCTGGTGTAATACTGATTGTTTTTACGCATAATTTACTATTAAAGATTGGGTGATTATTTCAATGTTTTGGTAACCTCTCCACAGGTTAGCATGGATTGTCCAAAATAAGGGTTGACAATATTTTGGTCTAGGCTCAACCAATCTGCTCCTTTATTACTATCAGCCATAGGGCAATGCTGAACATATAAAGTGCCTGCATATGAATGAAACTGCTCAGTCATTGTCACCATTTCCTTAGAAAGATTTTGAAAACTCTTTCTTAATTCCTCAATAGATTTTGAGGATTGAGCAGCTTGTAAGGCTTTTTTCAAATTACTGTCAAAGCCCATCCATAGGTTGTGAGATTCTCCTGTGAATAAAGCCATGTTCACTTGTTTCAAAGATGCATCCATCTTTGCCGCTGCCTCTTTGGCTGCATCCAGATTATCTTGCGTTAATTTGTCTTTCAGCAGTAAATATTGATCATAAACAGGTTTCAAGGCCTTTTTTGCATTTTCACTGATGGATAGGTTGGTGCTGGAAGGCATGCTGCTTCCTTCCATATTTCCGTGGTCATGTCCTGTCATAGGTACACCGCCATCGGGGCTCATCATGCTTGGTTTACCAGCTAATTGCGCAGCTGCATCGATACTGAAAGTACCATTGATGGCTATTTCTTCACCTTCATTCAGCCCACTTTCAATGACATAACTTTCTCCTAAAGCAGGTCCCAAAGTTACTTCCCGAAGGTTAAAGCTAATCCCTCGTTCAGAACTTGATTTCACATATACTACAGACCTTTTTCCTGTCCATAATACCGCGGATTTGGGAACGGTAATCGAATTACTGCTGCTTTTAGAATCGCTTTTAATTGTACCAGAGACAAACATTTCTGGTTTCAAGCTTAGATCGGAATTGCTTACTTCAACCCTTGCTTGGGCAACTCTGGTTGAAGGATCAATCAAAGGATCGATATAACTGATTTTCCCAGAAAAAGTCTTTCCAGGAATGGATTGGACTGAATATTCAACCTCATAGCCTTTTTTGATCCAACTTAGATCGGATTCATACACATCAAAAAGAACCCAAACTTTGGAAAGATCGGATACCGTATAAAGAGGCTGTCCAAGTGACACGTAGTCTCCAGCATTAGCCAATTTCTCAGTTATATATCCTGAAATATTTGCTCTGATGGGAAAGTTGTTAAGGATGTTTCCTGATTCAATAATCTGATCAATTTGGTTGCCTGATAATTTCCAGTTTCTCAGTTTCTCTTTTGCAGCCTGAAATAATTGTGGCTGGGAGTCTTTGATTTTTGCTGCTTGCAATAGTTCCTGCTGAGCGGTAACCAGCTCAGGAGAATAAACAAAGGCAATCACCTGTCCCTTGGAGATGTATTCTCCTGTAAAATTGACGGTTAATTGCTCAATCCTGCCAGGAATATGAGTGGTCTGAGTAAAGATTCTCCGTTCATCAGACTGGATTTTCCCGGTGAGTTTTACTGATTTTGCAGCACCTGATTCTCCGACTATCGCAGTTTGGACATTGGCTAATTGCATGGCGGTAGGAGACATGCTGATGGCCATAGGGTCCAGATTTTCTTCCTCATTCTCTAGGGGAATCAAGTCCATTCCGCAGATTGGACAGGATCCCGGTTCACTCTGACGGATCTGTGGGTGCATGGAACAGGTCCATACGCCATTTACTTCAGTGAGATCATGTTGGTGTTCATCTTGAGAAGGATTGTCATTTCTGAAGATGAGGTATCCTGCAAGTATTCCGATGAATAACATGCCGATAGCAATGACCAAAACGTTTATTTGTAGCTTTTTCATTGGTCTAATGTTTTTGCAGTGATATAATCTATTTCCGCAATGTTTATTTGTAGTGCTGTTTCAGCAGACACTTTCAATTTTTGATATTTCAATAACTGCTGCTGCATTTGAAGTACATCCTCAAATGATTTTCCTGAATTGGAATAAGCAGTATAAAGTAATTCCAGAGACTGTTGAGTCTGTTTGATTTGCTCTTCGTATAAGATAATCAGATCATGCTGTTTAGAGACTTGAAAGTCCAGTTGATCATAGGTACTCAGTAAATCATTCTCAAATTCCTCCTTTTGATACTGGTAAGCTTCCTGCATCAATTTCGCCTCCTTTTTTGCTGCTTGATATTTTCCGGAAAAGATGGGCAAACTCATGGAAACCATGGGCATCAATGCATTTTTACCATTATCATCTACCATCATATCTTCTCTTTTGCCAATAATGACATAATCCAACCCAACCCCAATCTTGGGTTTTCCTTGACTAGCAGCAGTCATCTCATTGGCATGGCTTGCCTTGATTTTAAAGTCAAATTCTTGGAGGGTTGGGTTGTTTTCCAATAATGAATCCCTTCGGTAATTTTCTTGGACCAAGATTTCTTCCAACTCATTGACTACTTCCACCGGCTCATTTTCTTCCCGATTAAGCAAATTGTTGAATCGAGTAACCAAAGGGGTACGTTGCTTTTCCAAAATACCCAAGTTGGTTTCCGCATCTTTCAACATAATATCCACTCTCAATACATCAACCATGGCACCATTTCCATTTGAAAATTGACTGGTAGCTAGTGTTTTATAGTTTTTAAGAATTTCAATGTTTTGCTCCTCTATTTCAATGAACTTATTCAGTTCATACAACGGGTAGTAAGCAGATATTACCTTGAAGTACAATTTGTTTTTGGCATCCGTAAATGCTTGGAACTTCGCCTCGGCCATAGCTTCCGAGCCAGTGCCATAGTATTTTAACGTACCAAACCAAGGAAACATCTGGTTTAAGGATAATCGTGCCCTTTGAGGTCCAACCCGAGTTTCTACAGGAGAAATAAAGTATCCAAATGATATAGTTGGATCAGGTAAACTTCTAATCTGTGCAGCTTTCTGAAGTGCTGCTTCAAACTCTTTATAGCTACCTTTTAACCCTGGATTATTCTCGGCTGCTATTTTCAAATAGTCATCTAAACTTTGTCCAAATGAATGAAAACCAGTGAAGATTGCCAGTAGAAATGCGATTGTCCAGTTTTTGATCTGTTTAAAACTGGTATTTTTGGTCACATTGAACTTCGCATTCAATAGGTTCCTATCATTCTCTATTTTTTTATAGCTCGATTTCATTTGCTAATCTTTTTGAGTCTATATTCCTCACGGATGCTGTATAACACCGGAACAATGAAATAAGTAATGGCTGCTACTAACATTCCTCCGAAGGCAGGAATTGCCATAGGAATCATGATGTCGGAACCCCTGCCTGTAGAGGTCAAGATAGGTAACAAGGCAATGATGGTGGTTGCTGAAGTCATGACAGCCGGTTTGATTCTTCGCTGCCCAGCTTCGACTACAGCAGCCCGAATCCCTTTCAGGGTATTGGTCTTATTTCGATCAAAGCTTTGGTCTAGATACGTAGCCATCAATACCCCATCATCTGTAGCAATCCCAAATAGAGCAATGAAGCCTACCCAAACAGCTACACTTAGATTGATCGTTTGCATTTGGAATAACTCTCTGATATTGGTATCGAAAAGGCTGAAATCGGCAAACCATTCTTGTCCATAGAACCAAAGCATTATGAACCCGCCACTGAAAGCCATGGCGATACCAGTGAAAACCATTAAGGAAGTCGTTACTGATTTAAATTGGAAATAGAGGATTAAGAATACCAACCCTAATACAATAGGAACGATAATAGAAAGTCGCTTTTCGGCACGTACCTGATTCTCATAACTACCTGAAAACTTAAAACTTATTCCCGCAGGAACCTGTAGTTCACCAGAATCAATTCTTTCTTGAATCATTCGTTGGGCATCATTGACCACTGTTACTTCGGAGAAGCCTTCCCTCTTATCAAAAAGCACATAACCTACCAAAAAGGTGTTTTCACTTTTGATAGCTTGAGGTCCTCGTTGGTATTCGAAATCAATTATTTGAACCAATGGAATTTGAGCTCCGGTAGGGGTAGAGATCAAGATTTTACCTAAGGATTCAGGATCATCTCTGAGCTCTCTTGGATAGCGAACCCGTACTGGAAAACGCTCTCTGCCTTCCACAGTGTTCGTGATATTCATCCCTCCAATTGCCGTTTCTATCGTTTGCTGTACGTCCTCAATGTTTAATCCATAGCGGGCAATTTCATCCCGTTTGATATTTAAAAGCAAGTAAGGTTTACCTACAATACGATCTGCAAATGCTGCTTCAGCTTTCACTGAAGGCACCTCTTTTAAAATACTTTCTAACTTTAATCCAAAGGTTTCAATAGTCTGTAGATCAGGTCCATATACTTTGATGCCCATAGGAGCTCGCATCCCAGTTTGGAGCATGACCAATCGGGTTTCAATAGGTTGAAGTTTTGGGGCGGAAGTTACTCCAGGAATCTTGGTCACTTTTACTATTTCCTTCCAGATATCATCAGGGGAATTGATCTCATTTCTCCAGTTTCGAAAATAAAGTCCATCCTCATCCGGAATCAATTCCGTATTTTTTACTCCTTGTGCTATAGCTTCCTCATTACTTAAAGTATCACCGGAGGTGAGAATAAATCGATTGTCTTCATCCGTTCGGAAACGCACCCTAAATCCATCTTTATCTAGGACGTACTCAGGTTTATAGTTGATAATATTCTCATACATCGAAATAGGGGCAGGGTCCAAGGCGGATTCCACTCTTCCCAATTTGCCTACGGTTAACTCCACTTCAGGAATATTAGTGAGCATCATGTCAAGCTGTGAAACGACATTCCCATTAAACTCAATTCCTGAATGCGGCATTGCGGTTGGCATCAGTAAAAAGCTTCCTTCATCCAGAGACGGCATAAATTCTTTTCCTATTCCAGGGAAAGTGTGGGTTAAAGAAGCCCAGACCTTAGTAGGGCGAATGTTTACCCCGATTAAATCAAAGCCTTTAGGGATAAATCCAAACACTCCATTGATCCCTAACCAAATGCTTCCTGCAAGAAGAATAAGTACTGTTGGGATGCTTAGAAATGCTTTTTTATGATTCAAACACCAGGTAAGGATGTGTTTGTAATAGTATTCCAAAACCGCAAAAGCACCTAAAATCAGACTTACAATCAAGGCTACAAAGAAGAAATTCGTAAAGGTACTTTCCGAAGGTCCGAGAGGAAGCCAATATTTTGCCAATAGCCAAACTACCCCAATCACCACTAAAAATAGTTCGGCATTGTTCAGGAATTTAGTAGAACGCTTATCCAGAACAATTTTGGAGGAATTCAAATACTGTTTTCCAATAGCTAAACCTCCAAACAGTAGGAGCATGATTCCTGCCCAAGAATAACCCAAAATTAAAGTGATGATGCCAAGAAGTAGTAGGGCAAAAGGGAAGAACTTTTTTGTTTTATCTCCTTTGATTTTAAACCCAAAAAACCAATGGGCCAGTGTCGGTAAGATTAACAAAGAGACAATCAAAGCAGCTACTAACGCAAAAGTCTTGGTAAAGGCTAAAGGACCAAATAGTTTTCCTTCTGCTGCCTCCAGCGTAAATACAGGAATAAAGGAAACAATGGTGGTAGATACGGCGGTCAATATAGCCGTGGCTACTTCCGAGGAGCCTTTATAAATGGTTTCAATTAATTTTTGATCTTCAGGAGCTTCATCCAGATGCTTTAGGATATTTTCTGATAGGATAATTCCTAAGTCTACCATGGTTCCGATCGCAATAGCGATTCCAGAAAGGGCTACAATATTGGCATCCACTCCAAAATACCTCATGGCTATAAACACCATTAATATAGATATGGGTAATAAGCTGGAAATCAACAAGGAAGCGCGAAGATTGTAAACCATTACTATCACTACCAAAATGGTAATCAATAGTTCTAGGGTCAAAGCTTCTTCCAATGTGCCTAGCGTCTCCGAGATTAAGGTAGATCGATCGTAAAAAGGAACCAACGTCAATTGACTTTCCGTCCCATTTGCTAGGGTTTTTTTAGGTAATCCTGAGCTGATTTCTGAGATTTTGGCCTTGACATCTTGAATAACTGCCAAGGGGTTAGCTCCATATCTGGCAACGACCACACCACCTACTACTTCAGCTCCGTCTTTGTCTAAAGCCCCTCGGCGGGTAGCTGGACCCAATCCCACGACGGCTATGTCTTTAATACGGATAGGAACGTTTTCCTGCACGGCCACTACAGCCATTTCTAGGTCAGAAATATTTTTGACGTATCCCAAGCCTCTGACCAGGTATTCTGCTTGGTTGATTTCAATAGTTTTGGCTCCAACGTCACGGTTTGATTTCTTTATCGCTTCCATGACTTTTGCTAATGGGATCTTGTAAGCTTTTAATGCGTCAGGGTTTACATCAATTTGATATTCCTGGACAAAACCTCCAATAGAAGCGACCTCAGAAACCCCTTCTACGGAATTTAACGCATATTTGACATAGAAATCCTGTACAGAGCGGATTTCGTGCAGGTCCCAACCTCCAGTTGGATTCCCATTGGAATCACGACCTTCCAAAGTGTACCAAAATACTTGTCCTAATGCGGTGGCATCAGGCCCTAGAGCAGGTTGAACTCCTTCTGGCAATAATCCCGATGGTAAGGAATTGAGTTTTTCTAAAATTCTGGATCTGGACCAATAGAATTCTATGTCTTCATTGAAGATGATATAGATACTGGAAAATCCGAAAATAGAGGAACTACGAATGGATTTTACTCCAGGAATTCCGAGTAGATAAGTGGTAAGTGGATAGGAAATTTGATCCTCAATATCCTGAGGAGATCTTCCTGCCCATGGGGTAAATACGATTTGTTGATTTTCCCCAATATCTGGTATGGCGTCCACAGGAACTGGATCTGAAGGTAAAGAACCTACTTTCCATCCAAAAGGAGCTGTAATAATTCCCCAACCAATCAATGCGATCAGTAGCAGAACTGTTACCAGTTTGTTTTCAAGAAAATACTTGATGATTGAATTTAACATGTGATGAATCTGATAAGTGACCAGAAAAGATTATTGACATCACCAGAACTTTATTTCGGCAATATCTCGGTTAGCAGAGCTAACCTTCCTTCATCCATGTTTAAATAATAAAGGTTTGAAACAGTACTTGGTGGTCCTGTTTCAGAAAAGGAGGGGAGTAATCTGAATAAGTAGTAGCGGTAGTTTCTTCTAGGGAAACTTTAAAAATAAACGTATGAACCAGTGCAAATGCGAAGTCCAAATTAAGGTGGAAAGAAGCTTTGTTAATGCTGAAATCTTCATCTAGTTGAAGAACCTCGAATTCATTATCACAACAGCCCGAATCCTGATGAACATGAACTTTCCCATCATTGGTGTCACAATCCGGTTTTTTTTGCTCCATGCCACAATTGATATGGGAAGCATTCAAAGACAATTCAGAAAGCATTTCCAATCCACCACAGAAGTGGGTGGATTTTGCCATTCCTATACTCGTAAAGAGCAGAATGAGTGATAGCACTATGGAAATTATCTTTTTCAACGTTGTAAAAATACGAATTTTTTGTCAAATGGGTTATTCTATTTTTTTATCTTCTGTTTCAAAATATAAATGATAGTGTTTGCTGCAACCAGGGTTAAAAGCTGCCATGCATTTTGGACAGCTGTTATTACTTTTTTGATATTCAGAGATACTTAATTCTGTTCCACAGACGCCACATAATATTGCTTTGAAATCAAATTCTGATTTTGGCCAAACTTTAGGTTCATGATCAGCTTCTTCTTCATGGCAAGAAAAACATGGATAATACTTTTCACAGCATTTAAATTTGATTGCAATCACATCTAATTCAGAATGCCAATGCTGACATCTAGTTTGCTGGTCTATGGGTTTTCCATAGATATTTATGCCTCCAATACTGGATTTAACTATAGGCAAAGCGATGTTGGTTTGTGCCTTTATAGCTTGGATATAAAGAAATAAAAACAGCGCTAAGAATAGATTTCTCATGGGTAATCAAAGAATTTGTCGCCAATTTATTCAGGTTTGGCAACAAATCCTGCTTTGATGACAGTTTTAAAGACTTCTTCCGGAGTAATGTCATCCGATTCTACTGTTAGAATTCTATCTTCACTTTCTAAATCTACACCCCAAGACTCGATTTTTGGATTTGCATTGAGTACAGGTGTAACTTTGGCTAGGCAGTTGCTACAGTTGATGTTGGTTTTGAATTTTTGAGTTTTCATGATTGAGTTTTAAAATTATTAAGTGAGTGTATAGAATTCAAGTGAAAGTAAAATAGAAATTAAAAGGAAATACGATTGAAATAAGGTAGAAATAGAACTCCTTCGGATTTGAAATAATGAAATTAATATTCAACACTTCGTACAATATTTGTGGCGCATTTTTGTTAAAGTTTTATTAACGATGATTATAGCTTTCTTCCTTTTAATCTTAGACTATTCAACACCACAGACACAGAACTGAATGCCATTGCTCCTCCGGCAATCATAGGATCGAGCAAGAATCCATTGAAAGGATAAAGTAAGCCGGCCGCAATTGGAATTCCGATCAAGTTGTAAATAAAGGCCCAAAATAAATTCTGGCGAATTCCATTTACCGTCATTTTTGAAAGTTTTAATGCCTTGGGTATGGCTTCTAAATCAGATGAAATAATCGTCATTTTTGCCACATCCATTGCAATGTCTGAACCATGTCCCATTGCAATGCTGACATCTGCCTGAGCCAAGGCTTCTGAATCGTTGATCCCATCACCTACCATAGCCACTTTTTTTCCTTGACTTTGGAGTTCTTTGATAAAATCTGATTTATCAGAAGGCATTACTTCTGCTTTGAAGTCGGTTAAACCCACCTGTTTCGCTACAGCAGCAGCAGTTTGACTATTATCTCCCGTGAGCATAAAGACCTCAATACCCTGCTGGATTAATTGGGAAATAGCAGATTTTGAACTGGGCTTGATTTCGTCTGTAATAGCTAGTATGGCTAAGAGTTCCTGTTCATTTGCAAAGAAAATAACGGTCTTGGCTTCTGATTTCCATGCTTTGGATAGTTTGTAAAACTCTTCTGGAATGGCGATTTGATGCGAATCGAGTAAGTTTTCATTCCCAACATAGAACATGACTTCTTTTTCATTTTTTGCAGATGCTCCTTTTCCGGTGATGCTTTGAAAGTCAAGTATTTTTCCGGATTCCTGGTTGTTTTCTTTTAGGCTTTTTGAAACAGCTTCTGCCAATGGATGCTCTGACTTGGATTCTATCGCCAATAAAATTGGTGCAAAATCTTTCATGGCTTGATCGGAAACCCATTTCGAATCCGAGACACTGGGTTTACCTGCAGTGATAGTTCCTGTTTTATCCAAGACAATAGCATTGACATGATGAGCTAATTCCAGACTTTCGGCATCCTTGATAAGGATATTGTTTTCTGCACCTTTTCCAACTCCGACCATAATCGCAGTCGGTGTGGCCAAGCCTAAGGCACAAGGACAGGCAATCACCAACACTGCTACAGAGGTTAACAAAGCATGGGTAAAAGCATCCTTTCCACCTAAGATCATCCATGTTAAAAAAGTGATGATGGCGATTCCAATGACAATAGGCACGAAGATACTAGCGATTTTATCTGCCAATTTTTGTACGGGGGCTTTGCTTCCCTGAGCTTCCTGAACCCGTTTGATGATTTGTGAAAGAAGGGTTTCACTGCCGACTTTATCGGCTTTGAAATGAAAACTTCCTTTTTGATTAACTGTTCCGGCATAAACCAGATCGTTTTCCTTTTTTTCCACTGGAATAGGTTCACCACTGATCATGCTTTCATCTACATAGGAATTGCCAGAAAGGACTGTGCCATCCACGGGTATTTTTTCACCCGGTCTCACTACAATCTCATGACCTATTGCAACTTCAGAAATGGGTATTTCCTGTTCTTTGCCATCAATGATGGCTTTCAGGGATTTTGCTTGTAGCCCCATCAGTTTTTTCAATGCAGTGGTAGTCCCTGTTTTTGCTTTCTCTTCTAGAAGCTTTCCAAAGCTGATAAAGGTGATAATCACTGTGGCAGCTTCGTAATAAACGTGTGGAGTTATGCCTCGATCCAGCCAAAATTCCGGGAATAGGGTATTTAGCAAACTGAATAGAAATGCGATTCCAGTACTCAGTGCCACCAGGGTGTCCATGTTGGCTTTTCTGTGTTTGGCTTGCTTATAGGCGTTGACAAAGAAGTGACGTCCAAAAATGAATAATACGGGGATACTTAATACTAGAGAAATCCATTTTCCGGGTTCCCAATGCATGAAAAACATCCCTAAAATGAAAATAGGAAGGGTCAAAAGGGCTGCACCAAGAGTTTGCTTTTTTACTTGCTGATAGTATTCTTGTTGGGCTTTTTCCCCCGCCTCTTCCAAGTTCTCTTCACTCACAATAAGCCCATATCCAATTTCTGACAATGCTTTGTTTAATCCTTCGGCCTGTATCTGTTCTTGGTCATATTCCACTAAAACGGTATTGGAAGCAAAATTGACAGATGCAGATTTTACTCCGTCCGTATAGGATAAGATCGTCTCGACACTGTTTGCACAGGCCGCACATGTCATTCCAGTTACTGGAAATGTCTTTTTGGTTAAATGTTCTGATGTGGCTGTTTGTGTCATGATAAATCAAGATTGATTAACACTACAAACTTCGGGAAAAATGGAAGCCGACGTATTATGAAATTTTGATCTTATGTTATAAGATTTGGCTTTTACTGATTATGGTTTTAGGAATTCTTCATTCTAAGTTGGACTATCAAGGAGGAGAGGATGGTCAGTATTCCAATAAAATAAATACTAACTTCTAAGCCCCATTGGTCTGCCAGAATCCCTGAAAAAATAGCCCCAACCGCATATCCTAAATCTCTCCAAAGCCTGAATGTCCCAATGCTTTCTGCTCTTTGCATAGGATGTGTGAATTCTGCAATGGATGCCATAAAGGTTGGGTACACCAAAGCAGTTCCAAGTCCCAAAAGTACCATTAATCCAATCTGGAAATAGTACCCCACAAATTCAGGCAAAATAAGAAGGGTCAGACCTTGGAGCAACATGCCAAAAACGATCATTTTTTTCTTAGAAAAATGGTCTGCCATCTTACCGGTAAACAATTGACCAACTCCCCAAACTAATGGATAGACCGCTGCAACAATTCCAACTTTTTCAAGCTCTAAGTGATGACTGATCAAAAACACCGGTAACAGCCCCCAAACCATTCCATCATTCAGGTTGTTAACCAAGCCTGCTTGGGAAATACTACTCAGCGTCGGGTTTTTGAAAGAGGTTTGGATAAAAACATCCTTGATTCTTTTTTTGGTGACCGTTTGAGATTCCTTTTTGACAAATGAATGGGTATCATTGACGAGACAGAGGGACAGAATCAATCCAGTAATCGCTACGGCAATTCCAAGGTAAAAAGGGTAGGGGCTCACGCCATAGTTATCTGCGATATATGCTGACAAATATGCTGAAACTCCTAACATTAAATAGCCTGCAAATTCATTCATGCCCATGGCCAATCCCCGTTCTTTTTCTCCCACCAAATCAATTTTCATCAGTACAGTGCTTCCCCAAGTAAGTCCCTGGCTTATACCCAATAGGATATTGGCCACTATGACGAACGTCCAACTTGGTGCAAAAATTAACATCAATGGTACCGGGAGTGCTATGATCCAACCAAGGACAAGCAGCTTTTTCCTGCCTACTTTATTTGCGAATTTTCCTGTAATGTAATTCGTGCCGGCTTTCGAAAAGCCAAATGCTGTAATGAAGGAAAGTAAGGCAAAATTGGAATCTATCTGAAAAGTCTCAGAGGCAAACTGAGGAAAAATAGAGCGTTCCATTCCAAGCATGGAGCCTACCAGCCCATTGACGAACACCAATAAGGTGAACTGTTTCCAGTTATTCTTTAAACCTAGAACTGCAGCTGACAATTGAAATTATTTTTGAATACAAATTTTAACTTTTTAAGTACCTGATCCTTTTACAAATGTTAAAAATTATCGGTTACTCGATCTAATTCTGCTTAGACTGACCTGGGTAATGCCGAGGTAGCTGGCAATGTGTTTCAATGAGACATTTTCCAATAGGCGAGGGTAGTCCTTTACCAGTTGATTATAGCGCTCTTCGGCGGTATGAAATTGTAGGCTTTCCATACGATTGACATAGGCCACAAATGAAGCTTCCAGAATTTTCCTAAAGAGTCTTTCTAAATCAGGGTAGGTGTCAAATAAGCCTTCCAATTTTGAAGCAGGGATTCCGATGAATACTGTGTTTTCCAAGGCCTGAATAGCTTTTTTGCTGGGCCTTCCAGTGAATAAGCTTTCTGCCCGAATGATCATGTCATTTTGATGGGCAAAATATTCAGTCACATCCGTCCCATCCTTCAAATAAAAGATTCTTGCCAAGCCTTCACTAACAAAGTAATAGGTTTTACAAGTTTGGCCGATTTCATGGAGATGTTTGTTTTTTGAAGTTTCAATTTCAAATGATATTCCATACAAAGCTCGCTCCGCCTCAGGGGAAATCGAATGAATGGTTTTGAAATAAGTGAAAAGAGATTGAATTGTTAGAGGAAACTCCATGAATAAATGTAAGGAAAGTGTCTTGGAGAAATTAAACTTTGTCCAGACTTTTTCTAACGCTGCTTTTGCTTTTTTTGAATTCAGAAGGTGTCATTCCTGTTTCTTTTTTGAATTGAGTGGATAGGTAAGCGACGCTGGAATAGTCCATTTTAAAAGCTATTTCAGATAAGGTTAATTCATCATAGATTAAGAATTCCTTGATTTTTTCTGTTTTCAACTTCGTAATATATTTCTCAATAGTAACTCCCTCTACGGAAGAAAAAAGTCTACTGAGGTAGGCATATTCGTGATTGAGTTTATTGGCCAGGAAATCAGAATAATTCATAGTGAGATTTTGCTCAGAATGATGAATTTGTTCGATCAAAAGAGATTTTATCTTGGAAATAATTGCAGATTTTTCTCCTTTCAATAATTCAAATCCATGATTTGTTAAAGCTTTTGAAAGGATAACTTCCTGATCAATGGTTAGAGGATTATTGATAGATACCTTACCTAATTCTACACTTTGGTAAGGGATACCTGTTTCTTCTAAAATGATTTTTAATGCCTCAATGCATCTTGGGCAGACCATATTTTTGATCATTATCTCAGTTGAACTCATTTAGGTTGCTGATTAAAATTCCTTTTCTCCAAATTCGCTTTTTACAAATTTAGCTTTGTTTTTGGAACGGTTTAATGTGTAAGAAAGGTTCAAAATCAGCATGTCTACCTCCTGTATATAATTGGTAGTGGTATAAAATTCTCCAGGTCGGAATGTGGTGATTCGTTGTTCATTGGTTTTGAGCAGCCCCATATCTATATTTTGCCAAATTAAATTGGCAGATAATCGGTTATCTAGCCATGTCTTCTTGATGTTAATACTTGGTAAGTAGAATCTAGAGTCTACTCCTTGAGCAGTCACTCTTTTGGATAGGTAATTAAGGTTCCCTTGAATACTCCAGTTTTTTTGAAGTGTAAACGTTGTATTGATGGAAAAGGAATGAACCCAGCTGCTGGTATTGACTGGTTTATTGTCAAAACTACCCTCGATCGAATAATAGTACAAGTTCAGTCCAGCAAACAGTTTCCACCATTCGGTGGGGAAAAGTTCGGCTCCCAAGTCAAATCCAGTAGATTTTCCGGTTCCTACATTGGAGTAAATTCGATTCAAAATGCTGTCATTGTAGACCGTATTTACCCTGTTTACCAGGTTTTTTACTCGAGAATGGTAGGCTGTAGCATAAAAACTATTGGCATTCCAGGTTTTTACAATCCCCAATTCTACCTGATTGATGAATTCAGGAAGTAAATTAGGATCTCCTTGTTCCAGTGTTTCGCTATGTTCCCTTTCCGGAAAGGGATTCATTTTGAACGTAGTGGTTCTTTCTACCCGCTGGCTGAAATTTGCCTTGAATTGCAAACTTTCACTCAATGGAATCCCAATGTTTGCACTGATAAAAGGTCTGATAAAATCATACTGATAAACGGTGTCGATCATTCCTGCTTGATCCTCCAAGTCAAATGATCTATCCATATGTTCTACCCGGACCCCAAATCCATAACTGTATTTTTCTGACTTTTTATCCAACTGTAAATATCCTGCATGGATATTTCTTGTAAGATTCACACTACTTGAAAATTCAGGGATTACGTCAAATTCACCTGTTTCAATATTTTTTCTTTCGTAGAGAAAATCACCTGTATGGTCCAAACTTCTGAATTGGTAACCCGTTAATAATTGTCCGATACTTAATGGTTTAAAACTGTAGTCAACATTGACTCTGACTCCGTGAAGTGGGTTATCGTTTGTGTTGTAATCTTCTTGGTACACCTTACTGAGGTCAGGATACCCTAGGTTCAAATTACTTGTAGGACCTCCCAACATGCTATATTCATAGAGGATTGAACTACTGATTTTGGAATCATTTCCGAAAGTATGGGCGTAATCTAAGCTACCCAAAGCCACATCCCCTCGTCGGCTTTGATCATTTGCATTGAAATATTGAAATGTGTAAATCCTTTCTCCATTTACGATAGCATGATTGTCATCGTATAAAATGTCTGCAGTTCGAAGCTTGTCTCTGACAGCCCCATAAAATCCTAATGAGAAACTATTTGCGGCGTTAGGATTGAAACCTATGGTAAACCTTCCAGAATAATTTTTTTCATCAATACTTCTTTCTCCTTGCGAGGGGAATCTGGTAGTGGTATCACCTGAAATGGTATATACATCTCCTACACGCCTTCCGGCGATGTCGTTTCTTTGATAGCTTGCACCCAAAGAAATGTCCCATTTTCCTTTGAGGTAGTTTAAATTGAAATCTGCTCCATATCTTTTTGCTCGCTCAGCATTGCCATAATTTTCAATAGGAGGAAAACCTAATCTGGAATTGAATTGGACATAAAGTCCATCTGCAGTTCCAGATTTGGTAATGACATTGATCATTCCTGCTTTGCCTTCTGAATCATACTGAGCAGAAGGTGAAGAGATCCAATCTATTTTTTCAATACTATTTGCAGGCAATTGGCTTAAAAAGGAAATAGGATCTGATTGGATGGGTTTTCCGTTGAGCATAACTACAAAACCGCTTGTTCCCCGGATGGTAATAGTACCCATCGCATCAATGGCTACCCCTGGTAAGTTTTTTAAAATATCACTGGCAGTTCCTCCTTGCGCTGCTTGAAAATTATCGGCAGCATAACTCTGCTTCTCCAGTTGGAAATTGGTACTGAGCTTTTGTCCTTTTACTTCGATTCCTTCCAAGGTGGTTTCATCGGGTTCTAAGCTGATGATCCCAAAATTTCTGTTCTCATTTTTTGCCAGATTAAAAATTAATGATTCTTTGGTTTGGTAACCAATAAAACTGACTTTTAAGAAATAGGACCCTGGTTTGAGTTTTTCAAGTTGAAATAGCCCGCCAACATCTGAAATGCTCCCATCGATCAAACTGCTATCAGTAGCTGAAAAAATTGAAATGCTACTATACTCCAATGGAATATTGGTTTTTGCATCGTGAACAATTCCTGAAATACTGGACTGGGCAAACGAGACGAATGAGCCAAAAAACAGGTTAAGAAATACGATAAAACAAGGAAGGTCTAATCTTGACATATATCAAAATTACAATACTCCCCATTCATTATTATTTTTTTATTTGGTGAATGGTTCAAATTTCATTTGAATATTTTTAGAAACTCCCTTTTCCAAAACAGGATATTATTTAAGAAGTTGGTTTTTAGTAAGATCTTCACAATAAAACCCAGGGTTTTGGCTCTGGGTCAAATTGGTTTAGATTTAAATTTATACCGATTGTTTACTGAGGTAAATCATTAGAAGTGATTAAAAAGGCGGCTTCGATAACCGCAATGATGATGGCAGAAAATGAATGCCCATTGAATGTGCCATGAATGCTAAAGCGAAAGTGATTCCAAAACCTGCGTAAGCTTATTCCTTGAGGGATTTTGGAGAAAAGGGTAGAAGGAATACCAGGATTCTGAGGATTTTCCAAAGTTTAATTCCTCTCTGAATTATTCATGAAAACTTGAGAGAAGCAACGGGAATTACAAATAGGATACTTTCCAAAGAATTAAGAGATTTTGAACTAAATCACCTGGTCGAAAGAAAGTTGTATGATACCTTTCCGGTAACTGTAGCTTACACAAAGACTGAATATGGGGAAACATTGAAAGGATTAATCGCATCGTTCTATGAATGGGGAAGCAATCCAATAAAAATGAAATTAAACTATGAAAAAGAAGAGGAAAAAATCAATTCATCCCATTGATTAACTGAAGAGCGTAAGGATATAATAGAATAGAGAAGGGCAAAGTAAACAGCCTACCCCTGTATAAAAGGTAGCTGTAACTGCTCCGTAAGGCACTAATTTCGGATCAGTTGCTGCAAGTCCAGCAGCCACCCCACTGGAAGTACCCATGATCCCACCATAGGCCATCGCTGATCCTGGAGATTCCAGCCCTATTTTTTTAGCCAGTATTGGGGTGAAAATAGTTACCGCAATGGTCTTTACTACTCCTGCTGCAATGCTCAGAGCAATAACTTCCGAACTTGCCCCAAGCGCCGCACCTGTTACTGGTCCTACTATATAAGTACAGGCACCTGCTCCAATCGTGCACAAACTGACGGCATCTCGATACCCCCAAATCCAAGCGATTGCTACTCCGGAAACAAAAAAGATCAGGATTCCGAAAAGCAAAGAAACCAATCCTAATATCCCTGACTTTTTAACCAAAAGAAAACTTGCTCCCATAGCCGTGGCTACTATCGCAAAGTCACGAAACATGGAGCCACCCAAAATCCCAACTCCTTTGAAAATTTCAATATCTGCGATACCTTTTGAACCATCTGTAAACACACCTCCTATATATCCTAGAACCAAACCTAAAAAAATAGCGATGGCAGAACCAGGTATTCTTGAGTTTAGGAATTTCTTTGAAAATTGATCGGATAAAAAAGCTAGGATTCCGACCACCAGGAAGCCAACTATCAAAGCATTTTTATCGATCACTTTTAGAAGTTCTTCCATGCTGTTAATGCTTAAATGTTTTCATTAAGAAAGGGAAAAAAGCAAAACCCAAAATAACAGGAAGGATTCCTACTAAAATGGCCAGGTTACCACTCGAAATCGCAGATTTAATATTCAGGCTGGCGGCCATCGCTATGACTACAGGGATGTACATTTTATTCCAGAAATCTATCCCTAAAATCATTTCAGCTTTCCACCAACCCTTTCTTTCAAAAACCTCTTTTAGAAGCATTAGAATCAACATGGCAAAACCAACACCACCAACATTGGAATTGATCCCCATTAATTTCCCGAGGAGTTCCCCTAACCATTGGCCGGTAATAAATGAAAAGGAAAGAATGGCAAGTCCGTAAATGATCATAGGTGTTAGAATAATTTCTTTAATTCATTTTTAGTCACTTTGCCCATGGCATTACGGGGTAGATCATCGAGGATCAAATATTTTCTTGGTGTCTTATAAGCAGGCATTCGCTCTCTCATCCATTTAGATAGTTGTTCCAGGTCCATGTTTTCGGAAGTGACCAAAGCAGCAACGATCAATTCTCCCCATTCCTCATTAGGTATTCCGATCACTCCACAGTCCTTAATAGAAGGGTGTTTTCTCAATACTTCTTCAATTTCGAGGGCAGAAATTTTGTATCCTCCGGATTTGATGATGTCGATTGAGTCCCTTCCCAGGATTCGGTAGTAGCCATCATCCAGAACTGCGATGTCTCCGGTCTTGAACCAACCATCGGGAGTAAAGCTTTTTTGTGTGGCCTCGGGTTTACCCCAATATTCTTTAAAAACAGAAGGTCCCTTGATGTGAATTTCTCCGGGTTCACCCGATTTAACTAGTTTTTCATCTTCATCTAAAAGGCAGAGTTCTACCCCTGGTAAAGGCTGACCAATATGACCTGCTCGTCGTTCTCCATCGTAAGGATTGCTGACTGCCATTCCTATTTCTGTCATGCCATAGCGCTCCAATAAATAATGTCCAGAAATCTCTTTCCATTTTTCCATGACAGAAACTGGCAAAGCAGCAGAACCAGAAATCATTAAACGGAAGGATTCCATGCATTTTTTTAATTCAGCTTGCCTTTCAGGATTATAGCTTTCAAATTCTGAAATGAGTTTGAAGTAAATGGTGGGGACGGCCATGAAAACATTGAGTTTGCCCGCTTCGAAAATTTCAAAGACCTTTTTGGCATCAAATGGATTTAAAAACTCTACCGTAGCTCCGGACCAAAGGGCGCAGCATAGCACATTGATGATTCCATGAACATGATGAAGGGGTAAAAGCTCCAAAATGTAATCTTCCGAATTCCAAGCCCAAGCTTTCACTAAAGTACTGATTTGAGACTCTAAATTGGCATGGGTGGTTAAGACTCCTTTGGGCAAAGAGGTGGTGCCAGAAGTATAGAGAATCATTGCCCCCCTTTCTTTTCCAATTTCAGGAAGAGGCTTTGCCTTCCTATTCTGCATTTCTCCTAAAGCTATGAATTTGATTTCTTTATGGTTTCTATAAGGTTGAAGAATGGTTTCATATTCAGGACCTACAATCAGAAATTTAGATTGCGTATCCTCAATGACGTACTGTAATGAAGGAAAGGGGTAGCTAATGCACAGTGGAACCGCAATTCCTCCGGCTCTCCAGATTCCCCACTGAACAGCCACATAATCAAATCCGGGAGCCACCATAAAAGCTACTCTTTCTTGATGGAGGTCTTTGCTTTCACCCAATAAAAAATTGGAAATCTGCTCGCTCTTTTCTAATAATTCTTGATAGGAATATTTATTTGGCCCTTCAACGATGGCAGTTTTACTTGGAGTTAGCTTTGCTTTTTCAAACAGATGAAGCATATAAAATCAGGAGTATTGTTATTGTTTCAAATTGAAATATAGAATCAAAAGCTTCAATAATAAAAAAACACGTCATAGGAATTTCCATGACGTGTGAAATTTTACTTGAATGGGTTAGATCTATATATCTTTTTTAGTTTAGTTTTTTACCTGCCAGAAATATTCATCATCCCAACATAAAAATTTGTATCAACAGACAATCTTTCAACGCCAGTATCCAAATCTATACTTGCCCATCGGGTAGTGGGTTTTAACCAAAGCTCTTGACCTGTGTTAAATTTTATTTTAACGGGCATGTCAAAAGTCATTAAGGAATTTTCCCATCTGAAATTTAATTTATTTCCTTCCAAGTAGTAGCTAAAAATTGGAATCCTTACATCTCTCAAATATTGGTCAAATACGGAAGATAAATTGATGTTTGCTTGGGTGCTGATGTATGTTTCGATCTGATTACTGGTAACTGTCTGGTGGTAAAACTCCTGATTTAAGCCTCTCAGAATCTGTCGCCATTTTTCATCGTCATTCACTAATTGTCGAATCGTATGAAGCATATTTGCTCCCTTGTAATACATGTCTCCAGAACCTTCTTGATTGACTCCATAAGGACCTATGATAGGAATGTCATTATTAATGTTTTTACGGGTTCCCAAGACATAATCTCTGCTGGCTTCTTTTCCATAATAATAGTCAAGAAAAAGATTTTCTGAGTATGCAGTAAAGCTTTCGTGAATCCACATATCTGCCACATCCTTGTAAGTGATGTTATTGGCAAACCACTCATGTCCTGATTCATGGATAATGATAAAATCGAATTTTAATCCCCAGCCAGTTCCGCTTAGGTCCCTTCCTAAATAACCATTCGCATAATTGTTTCCATAAGTCACTGAACTCTGATGCTCCATCCCTAGGTAGGGAGTTTCCACTAATTTGTAACTATCCTCATAGAAAGGGTAGGGACCAAACCAGTATTCAAAAGCTTTCATCATCTTTGGGGCATCTTTGAATTGACTTTTTGCTTTTTCTAGATTTTCGCGCAGGACATAATACTCCATATCCAATATGCCTTTCTCCCCTTCGTATTTGTCGAAGAAATGGACATAATCTCCAATATTGATATTGACTCCGTAGTTATTGATCGGATTTTTTACTTCCCAATGATAGGTCTTGGTTTTTGCCTTTTTATTATGTTCTGTTTTGATCAATCTGCCATTGGAAACATCCATTAGATTTTCTGGAACTTCTACTGAGATCAACACCCCTTGATCCGGCTCATCTGCAGCATAGTCTTTATTTGGCCACCAGATACTAGCTCCTATACCTTGATTTGAATTTGCTATAAATGGAAGTCCATTACTGTCCTGACTCCAGGTCAACCCACCATCCCAGGGAGGTCGAACAGCTATAACTGGTGAACCTTCAAATTGTAGTTCTACTTGGTAGCTTTTGCCTATCTCCTGAGGTTCTTTAATATTGATTAGATAAGAGTAGCCATCTTTTATGAAGGAAAGTTCCTTGCCATTTTGGACTGCATTGATAAGAACCATCGGCTCTTGCAATTCAATTTGAAACCGCTGTGATTCTGAAATAACTTGATAAGTTACCGTATTGGAACCTTTGATAGTTTTGGTTTCAGGGGCAACTTTGATGTCTAAATGATAATGTTTTAAATCCCACCAAGCCCGGTCTTTTGTATTACTTCCCCGAAGCGTGTCTTGATGTGTAAATTCTTGGGAAGATCTAAAAATTTGTGCTTTTACTTCATTTGTCAGTAGAAATATGAAAGCTAGAAATGATATAGCTTTTGCAAGTTGGATGTTGAAGAAGTGAAGTTTATGCATGTATAGGTTTACTTTTAAAGGTTGAAATTAAGCATGATCTATAGAATTTAAATCGAGGTTTTATTTTTTAGGGAAAATTTAAGTTTGTAAGCTGAATTAATACAATTAGTTTCAAGTTTAGAAAATTGTCCTTTAATGAAAATCGTATTTTTTACCCAAAGTAATTGGTGCATTCCAACCATTCAACATTTCAAAGATATTTACGAAGTTGTAGGTGTAGTTTCAAAAACTAATCATCCTAATTCAAATGAATTTTTGCTTGAATATTTGAAAGGAGAGGATATCCCCGTTTTTAATTGGCAAAGTTCTGATTTGGAATCCTTGTCATCCAAGCTTTTGGAACTTCAAGTAGATGTGGGTATCAGTTTTGGTTTCTCTTATAAAATTCCTGCGAGTGTATTTAAAAGTATAAAAGAGGGGGTATTAAATGTGCATTTTGGAAAACTACCGGAGTTTGCTGGACCTGACCCTTTGTTTTGGGTGATCAAGAATGAAGAGAAAGTAGTAACGATTAGCGTCCATAAAATAAATCAGAAGTGGGATTCCGGAGAATTATTGGTTGAGTTTCCTATTCCTGTTTTTCCAGGAGAACCTTATGGTTTATTAGCATCTCGACTTTCTGTTTCTTTTCCAAGTAAACTGGAATCCTACTTTTCCGGTCAAATTCAATTTGATCGAAAGCCCATCGAAGAAAACCTTGAGCCTAAGTCTAAGCCTACTGACGAGATATTAACTATAGATTGGAAAAAGCAGAGAGCAGATGAGGTGGAGGCTTTGGTAAATGCATCAAATCCTTCTTATGCTGGAGCCATCACTAGTTTTAGAGGTAATCCAATTAAAATCTTGGAAGTAAGTCCTGCTGATGTAAATATTACCGGAATTTTTGCACCAGGCTCCATAGTTTATGCTGATCCCAATTACGGGATATTCGTTCTATGTGCAGACATGAAGTATTTAAGAATAAATATTTTACAGTTAGAAGGCACTATAATTTCTGGACAAAAATTAGCGGCAATGGGAGTGAATACCTATGAAAAATTTGGTGTTTAGACTGTCTTTACCAGTATGATGTATAATTTTTTAATTAATAGTTGAATCGTAACACAATAAATAAGATATTAGCTAATGTATTAACTTTTACGTTATTGAATATTTTTGGGATTGCCAATTTTTTTTCTGATTTTTCTTAAGAATTGAGGTTAATATTTTTAATTGAAGTTAATATTTTTAATAAATGGATGTTAGGAGAAGGAAGTTTGTACAAAAAGTCTCGTTAGTTTTTGGAGCTGTTTCTATTCCTGGATTAAGTTGGGGTATGGGATCCAAGGAAGTTGTAAAAGATACAAAGTCCATTATCCATGTAGGATTAAAGACGTTGAAGTTTTTTAAGGGAGGAGATTTAGAGTCTAACCAATCCTTGGAGTCAGGACTTACGGTACTTACCCATGTAAGGAATTTTAATTTTTCGGAATTTGGATCAAAAAAGATGCTTGATGCTTTATTGTATGGAGGTAATGCAGAGTTAATTGCCAATGAACCAGAATCTTCTGATCTCCCGTGGGTGAATTCCAATTTGGATGGGAACCCCGAGTTTGTAAAAGACTATCTGATCACGAATAGAATTGGAAAAAAAGTGGGGATTCTAGGTATCGATTTTGAAAAATCCTCTAGAAATATAGACGAGACTATTCGATTTGTAAATAAAAAGGCAGACTTTTTAAAGCAGGACTTAGGATGCGAGCAAGTCTATTGCTTATTGACAGATCCAAAGTTAAAAGATTCTAATAGTTCATGGGAAGGTGTGCTTTCCAAGAGTGATCAAGTGGATGTTTTCTTTGCAACCTGTGCTTCTGCGATAACCAATAATTTGTGGGTTTTTCCAAACTTAAAAGGAAGACAGACTTTATTAAGTATTCAATCTGAAAGAGAAGAAAATAACTCTGAAATAGAATTGAAAGAAAGTGTAATCAATACCTTTAAAAAGGATTAAGAATTTGGATTTTTTCCGATTTAAAATACTAAGAATAAATTTTCATTCATTAAACAATTTTTAATATGGAACCGACTATAGGGGAAATCAGACTATTTGCTGGGAATTTTGCTCCAAGATCATGGTCCTTTTGTAACGGTCAATTATTGGCAATTGCACAGAATCAAGCTTTGTTTTCAATTTTAGGAACTATTTATGGTGGCGACGGTAGAACCACTTTTGCATTACCTGATTTGAGGGGTAGAGCACCGATTAGCCCTGGTCAAGGCCCTGGTTTATCTTCTGTCAGTCAGGGGCAAAGAGGTGGAGTTAATTCTGTGAATTTGACCATACAAAATCTGCCGAATCATAACCATACCTTAAATGTTCAAAATGCTGCTGGTACAAGTGCTTCCCCAGCCCTTAAGGTGTCCGCTAATGCACAGGTACAACTTGAAAGAGGCGGGGATGTATTTAATGTAAATTCCTTTGGGCCTACCCCAAATGCCACAATGGGGGCTAACTCAATAGGATCTACAGGAGGGAGCATTCCTGTTTCTGTACAAAATCCTTTTTTAGGCATCAATTATATAATTTGTTTATATGGCATATTTCCTTCTAGGAATTAAACTTGAATCGCACCTTTAAAATAATTATACAAAAACTTAAATTTTTAGAATATGGAAGGAATGATAGGAGAGGTAAGAATTTTCGCTGGAAATTTTCCTCCGAGATCTTGGGCTTTTTGCAATGGTCAATTATTAGCTATTGCTCAAAATTCCGCATTATTTTCGATTTTAGGCACCATCTACGGTGGTGATGGAAGAACGACTTTTGCTTTACCGGATCTGAGAGGTAGAGCTGCAATTAGTCCAGGAACTGGTCCAGGGCTTCCAAATATCCCTCAAGGTTCAAGATCTGGATCGGAGCAAGTTACGTTAACGGTTCAAAACCTACCAAGCCACAACCACCAATTGAATGTCAGTAATGGAGCTGGAACAAGTGCTACACCAGTAGGTAATTATCCTGCGGCATCCTCTGTTCAAGTGGAACGAGGAGCGGCACCACATGATGTCAATGCCTATGGAGCAAGTCCTACATCTACTATGGCTTCAAATGCGATAGGGAATTCAGGAGGTAATATTCCATTCAATATTAGAAATCCCTATTTGGCAGCGAATTACATTATTTGCCTACAGGGGCTTTACCCTTCAAGAAATTAATAACTCTTAAAGTCATTTGAATCATTAAACTTAAATTTTTAGAACATGGAAGGTACAATAGGAGAAATCAGGATGTTTGGAGGGAATTTTGCCCCTAGAACTTGGGCGTTTTGCAATGGCCAACTCTTGCCTATATCTCAAAATACAGCATTATTTTCAATCATAGGAACCATTTATGGGGGAGACGGAAGAACGACTTTTGCCTTGCCGGATTTAAGAGGTAGAACAGTGATTGGCCCTGGGGCGGGGCCCGGACTATCTGATGTTCGACAGGGAGCAAGAGGTGGGACTGAGTCAGTGACTCTTTCGACTCAAAATATGCCAAGCCATTCACACACTTTAAATGTGAGTAATGCTGCTGGAACAACCTCTTCACCTGCGAACACTTATTTAGCAAATTCTCAAGTTCAAATAGAGCGAGGAGGTGATACATTTGATGTCATGTCCTATGGATCTACAGCTAATAGTACCATGGGGGGGAGTGCAATTGGGAATTCTGGAGGAAGTATTCCAGTGAACACTCGAAACCCCTACTTAGGTATATATTATATCATTTGCCTTCAAGGAATATTTCCATCTAGAAATTAAATAGCTGCCGGGTAGACAGGGATGTTTACCCGGTATTTATTTAAAAGAAAAGTTAACACCTCTATACTATGAATACTTTTACTGCTCGATATTTACTTTTACTCCCTTTCTTGATAGGGATTCATATTTTTAGTCAAGCCCAGACCACCGTTACTTTTGACGAAATTACTACTGCCTCCCATCTTTCCTTAAATGGAACAAATACTTATGATAATTCAGGGGTCAGGTTTCAAATCTTTTCTGGATCCAATAGCAATGCGAATGTAAGTTCCACTGACAATGGTTTTAATGGTACCAAAGCACTCGATGATACTAATTTAACTATAGGGGGTGTTACCGGTTGGAAAATCACCAAGGTGGATGCCTCTGATTTTCAATTCATCAGCATTTGGTTGCAAAATGGCTGTAATGATTGTTCTGCATCTGGTACTGTCAAAGCTTACAAGGATGGAAGCCAGGTTGGGTCAACCGTAAATGTGAATTTTGACAGTGGGACAAATGGTGTTAAAAATTTTGTTGCTAATCCTGATTTTTATAGTGTTGATGAGATTAGAATTGAAGGCGTTGATCTCTATGTCTATATAGATAATTTCACTTTTGGAAGTCCTTACACACCAGTGGACGGAGATCCTCCTGTAGTTTCAAGTATTTCCCTCGTGGGTACTCCTTTAACTACAGCTACCTCAGTAAATTACACAGTTACTTTTTCGAAGAATGCCAAAAATGTTACCTCAGATGATTTTGATTTAACTACTGTTGGTACTATTGGTACGGTAGGTGCTGTGACGGGTTCCGGGACTACTTATAACGTAGCTGTAAATGGAATTGATGGAGAAGGAACTATTCGGTTGGATCTAAAAGCAGGTACGGATATCGCGAATGATGATGATGTCACAGGAACTCCTGCCTTTACTTTAGGCCAAATTCATAACGTCGGAGAGTGTTTTGTTGAAACTTTTGAAACTGAAACCGATGAGTCTACTACTTTTAGTGGTAATGGATTAACCTTTACTTTGGGCACTGGACTGAAGATTGAGAAAAGATTAGGTTTCGGTGCAGGTCCTTCCAATGGGTATATTGCCAATAATTTTACGGCGGGTACTTTTTCAGTTTCCAGTGGGACGGAGTTTACCATGAAAACCATTGATTTGTTTCTTTCAGACCTAAGCAATGGAAACAACCCCACTGGAACAGGGACTTTGGTCATCACCGGTAAAAAAGGAGGAGTTGATCAATTTACCATTACCAAAACAACAGGTTTCCCAACAAATACTGCAATCAATAACGGATTTTTCACCCTTGATTTTGCTACCGAGGGACCCGCAAATTATAGGGATACGAATGTGGATGAGTTGGTATTTACCATCAGTGATGGATTTATTGAACTTGCCATTGATAATATGAATTTCTGTGAGGCCGCTCCTGATGTTGATTCAGATGCGCCTGCTGTGAACAGTATTTTAAAGGTGGGTAATCCAATTTCTACTGCTACCTCGGTAGATTTCCAAGTTACTTTTGATGAAAATGCAAATAATGTAACCATTGATGATTTTGATTTGATTAGAACAGGAACGGCCACAGGTGCCATCACTGGTATAAGTGGTTCAGGTTCTGTTTATACTTTAAGTGTGACAGGTATCTCTGGGGAAGGTTCTATTCAGGTAAAACTCTTGGCAGGAACCGATATCGCCGATGCCTTAGGAAATACACCTCCATTTGAATATGTCAATGGTGAGTTGCATTTGGTAGGTGCATGTTATATTGAGAATTTTGAAACTTTCTTGGACGGAGTTACTTCCTTTACCTCAAATGGGGTAGACTTTACCTTGGGAGGAAATTGGGCTGTGAATGTCAGAAATGGCTTTGGGATTAATAGTTCAGATGTATTTGTCGAAAATACAGGAGCCGGAACTTATACGCTAAGTAACAGTGAACCTGTTAGATTTAGTAAAATCGCATTCTTTTTATCTTCTGAGGCTGTTTCCAATCCAAATCCTACGGATGATGGTACGCTTACCATTAGAGGAATTAGAAATGGAGGGACTGTTTATACCATCACCAAATCCTCTGGATTCCCTACTGACTTTTCTTCAAATAATGGATTCTTCTATATTGATTTCTCTACTGAAGGGGGTGCAGACAATTCCGGAACTTTTGTGGATGGGTTAGAAATTGAAATGGGAGGTAGTTTTGTCTATTTAGCTTTGGATAATCTTCAGTTCTGTTCTGATTATTCTCCACCTACTGTTTCATTGTCAGTTACTCCTGTCTCTAAATTAGAAGGTACAACTACTCCGAATACGATAACGGCAACGCTTTCTCAAACATCCACAGAAAATGTAACTGTTAATTTAGGGTTCAGTGGAACTGCAACGGGAAGTGGAGTGGATTATTTTCTAAGTGCCGCCTCAATAACTATTAATGCCGGAAATACATCAGGGTCTATTACGTTAACCAATGTGCCAGATGTGCTATACGAGAGAGACGAGACAGTAATCATAGATGTTACAGGGGTCATCAACGCAGATGAAGACGGAACTCAGCAGGTGACTTATACCATCACAGATGACGACCCTCAACCAACTGCTACCTTGGAGGTATTGGGTATTTATAATCCAATTACCGATGAAAGTGGTGGTCAAGCTTATGTTCGGGCAATTATAGATGCTGTTGCAGGAACGACGGTAACGGTACCTCTATCATTTAGTGGAACAGCATCAGGAGGTGGTACGGATTATAGCATTACCGGCTCTACCATCACGCTTTCAGCTGGAGAAATCATGGATAGTATCCGTGTAACTTCTCAATTTGATGGCATTGAGGAAGGGAATGAGACGATTATCATAGATATGGGTACACCTACGAATGCTACTGAGGGAACTCCAAATCAAGTGACCATTACGATTATCGATGAAGATGCGACTCCGCCAACTGGTTACTCAGTTTCCATCGATCAGAGTGTTATTAATAGCGTAAATGAAACTGCAGCTAGTTTTACATTCGCTGGTGCTGAAGTGGGAGCTATCTACAATTATGAATTCACAAGTTCTGGAGGAGGAACTGCTGTTTCAGGATCTGGTACAATAGCTACTGCTTCAGATCAAATCACAGGAATTGATTTAAGTGGGCTGGGCGATGGTCTCATCACCTTATCAGTATCTTTAGAGGATGGCTTTGGTAATGTAGGCTCTCCGGCCACGGATACAAAAAATAAGGATACTGTTGTACCAGCTGGATATGCTGTAGCCATTGACTTATTGGGAGAATCTCAGATAAATGTGATCAATGAGACCATCATAGAATTCACTGGAACAGGATTGGAAGTAGGGGCAACCTTGAATTACTCATTTACAAGCAATGGAGGAGGTACTCCGGTATCTGGAACCGAAGTTGTTTCTACTGCCAATCAGACATTTAATAATGGAGGAGCAGGTTATGACCTTTTAGGATTATCAGATGGGATAGTAACCCTCACAATTTACTTGGTAGATCCTGCAGGAAATCAGGGAGCAAATGCTTCTAATACTGCAGATAAGGATTCGAATCCACCTACAGCGCCATCTACCCCAGATCTTGTCGCTGGCAGTGATTCGGGTATTAGTGATACTGATAATATCACCAATGATGTAACTCCAACGTTTGTAGGGACAGCTTTACCAAATTCTACTATTACTCTGAATAGTAGTTTGGATGGGAATGTGGGTACAATTCCTGCTGATGGATCGGGCAACTGGTCAATTACTTCTTCGACTTTGTCTTCAGGAATTCATACCATTACTGCTACTGCTACTGACCTTGCTGGCAATACAAGTCCTTCTTCTCCAGGACTACTAGTAACTATTGATATCTTGGCTCCAACTCCAATTTTGATAAATGGTTTAGCACTCCAATTGGATGTGAATGGTAATACGCCAACGATTTTACCAACTGACCTATTAGCTAGCCCGATCACAGATGATTACTCTTCATCCGGAAATATTCAATTAGCATTAGATAAAACTGATTTTAATTGTTCCGATGTTGGAATTAACAATGTTACGGTAACCGCAACGGATCAAGCTGGGAATTCTGATTTCGCAGTCACAAATGTTTTAGTTCAAGATTTGATCGGACCAACAATTTTGGCGAAGCCATCTATTACTTTAAATGTGAGTGCATTTGGAACTGTAAGTCTGACCCCTGCAATGGTCGATGAAGGCTCTTCAGATGCCTGTGGAATCTTATCACAAGTATTGAGCAAAACTATTTTTGATAGAAATGATGAAGGAATAAATAATATTACCTACACCGTTACTGATGTAAATGGCAATCCATCCCAAGTAAATGTAGAAGTGACTATTGCGGTGGTTCCGAAAGTATTGAATATTACCGTGGATGCAGGTCAGAGCAAAGTGTATGGCGATGCGAATCCTGTGTATACCTTCACTGCCACAGGCTTTGAAGCCGGAGATGATGAGAACATCCTTACGGGATCTTTATCTAGAGCCTCTGGGGAGAATGTCGGAACATATGCTATTCAATTAGGAACCCTTGATGCGGGTCCAAACTATTCCATCAACTTTACTCCTGCGAATTTTGAGATCACTCCTGCTACATTGGAGGTCACTGCTTTTGCAGGACAAAGAAAGGTCTATGGCAATGTGGATCCGACCTTTGCCTTTTTTGCCTTAGGTCTTAAAAATGGGGATTCAGGTTCCATATTCTCAGGTCAATTAACTAGATCGCCAGGCGAGGATGTGGGCTTCTATGCGATTAGCCAAGGAACTTTGAGTGCCGGAGACAACTATATCATCAACTTTAACTCTTCAGATTTTGAAATCACACCTGCTACCTTGGATATCACAGCAGATGCTGGCCAGACCAAGCTTTATGGTGCAGCTGATCCAGTATTCACTTATTCAGTGAGTGGACTGAAGAATGGGGATACAGAATCGGTCATCTCAGGGACTCTGACCAGAATAGCGGGCGAAGATGTGGGTACGTATGCGATTCAGCCAGGAACAATCGATGCAGGATCTAATTACACCATTAACTTCACCTCTGCAGACTTTGAAATCACTCTTGCAACCTTAGATATTACTGCCGAAGCCGGTCAGACCAAGGTGTACGGAAATTCAGATCCAATATTTACCTATCAGGTATCCGGTTTACAAAATGGCGATACTGAGGCAGTCCTTAGTGGAGTACTGGCCAGAGCAGTCGGAGAAGATGTGGGTACCTATGCAATCAATCAAGGTACCCTGGATGCGGGTTCCAATTATACGATCAATTTTACTGGAGCTGATTTTGAGATCACTCCTGCTACCTTGGATATTACTGCCGATGCCGGTCAGACCAAGGTGTATGGAGATGCTGATCCGGTATTCACTTATACCGTGAATGGACTCAAAAACGGGGATACCGAAGCTGTAATTACAGGTGCTCTAATTAGAATAGCCGGAGAGGACGTAGGAAATTATGCGATTCAACCAGGCACCATAGATGCAGGTTCAAACTATACGATCAACTTTAACTCTTCAGATTTTGAAATCACACCTGCTACCTTGGATATCACAGCAGATGCTGGCCAGACCAAGGTATATGGTGAAGCTGATCCAGTATTCACGTATTCAGTGAGTGGATTGAAGAATGGGGATACAGAATCGGTTATCTCAGGGGCTCTGATCAGAATAGCGGGTGAAGATGTGGGACTGTATGCGATTCAGCCAGGAACAATTGATGCAGGATCTAATTACACCATCAACTTCATCTCTGCAGACTTTGAGATTACATCTGCAACCTTGGATATTACTGCCGATGCCGGTCAGACCAAGGTGTACGGAAATGCAGATCCAATATTCACCTACCAGGTATCCGGTTTACAAAATGGCGACACCGAGGCAGTCCTTAGTGGATTATTGGCCAGAGCAGTAGGAGAAGATGTAGGAACCTATGCAATCAATCAAGGTACCCTGGATGCGGGCTCCAATTATACGATCAACTTTACCGGAGCTGATTTCACTATTACGCCTCGAACGTTGAGTATTGTAGCTAAACCGAATCAGGCTAAAGTTTATGGCACTGCTGATCCAGTCTTTGCGTATACTGCTTCAAACTTTGGTAATGGAGACAATACCTCTGTATTGACAGGTGCATTGAGCAGAGTAGCAGGGGAGGATGTTGGATTGTATGCAATTACCTTGGGTAGTTTGGATGCAGGAAGCAACTATATCATTGACTTTACTTCAGCAGACTTTGAGATTGCTGAGAAAGTACTAGATGTGGTGGCAGATGCTGGACAAGGTAAAGTCTTTGGTACAGCTGATCCGGTATTGACCTATCTGGTTTCTGGTTTTGAAAATGGAGATGATACAAGTGTTCTAACGGGTGCACTTGTAAGAGCCTCTGGTGAGAATGTGGGAAGCTATGCAATTAGTCTTGGCACCCTGGATGCAGGAAGCAACTATGCCATCAACTTTACAGGCGCAGACTTTACGATAAGCAAAGCAATGATCGTTGGAATTACCCTTGAAGATGGAAACTTTGTGTATGACGGCATTTCCAAGTCACTTTCAATAAGCGGAGTTGTTCCTTCTGGTACTGCTGTGACTTATACTAACAACAGCAGAACAGATGTAGGAAGTCAGGAAGTTACTGCTACCATTTCCGGTTCAAATTACAATTCGCTGGTGCTGACAGCAGATTTAACGATTTCACCTGCTACGATTATTGGAATCACTCTCGACGATGGAAGCTTCGTGTATGATGGTACTTCTAAGTCCCTATCAATAAGTGGAGATCTTCCTACTGGAGCTGATGTTACTTATACTAACAACAGTAGAACTGAAGTGGGAAGCCAGGAAGTAACGGTTACTATCAGTGGTTCAAACTATACTGCCTTTGACCTGACCGCCGAATTGTCTATTACTCCTGCAACACTAGAAATAGTGGCAGATTCCGGACAAAGCAAACTGTATGGCGAATCTGATCCTGAGTTGACCTATTCTGTTGCTGGATTTGGAGAAGGTGATGATGAAAGTATCTTGACAGGTACTCTTGAAAGAACTGCAGGTGAAAGTGTAGGTATGTACGAAATTCTTTTAGGGTCTCTCAATGCAGGTACCAATTACCTCATTGACTTTACAGGTGCAGAATTCGAGATTATCAGTGGTGATACCGATGGTGACGGAGTTCCAGATGAAGTAGAGGAAGAACAAGGAACGGATCCAGAAGATCCAATGGATTATCAAGATTTGGACGGGGATGGAGTTCCAGACTTTGTCGAAGATGAGCAGGGAACAGATCCTTCAAGTTCCGGAGATTACTTGGATACTGATGGAGATAAAGTTCCTGATTATGTAGAAGAGCAGCAAGGAACAGATCCGGATGATGCAGAGGACTTCCCAGATGAAGATGGAAATGGTATTCCTGATTATGTGGATGACAAAGCCGTAGTTGAATTTGTAGATCAGACGTTGGAAGCATTGTGGGGCACAGAAGTAGGAGATCTAAAAGTTCCAACAGAAGTGGTAGGAATCACTTCAGAAGGAGTGGTGGTCAACTTCCCTGTGATCTGGGATCTCAATGGATATGATCCATTGGTATCAGGTACCGTGAATTATTTGGGAACGGTGGAATTACCAGATGGGGTGTTTAATCCTCAGGAACTTCAGCCTGTCTTGGAGCTTTCAGTACTAGCTAAGCCTGCTCCAACTGATGTAACCTTAAGTGAAAATAGCTTCGTTGCAATTCCAGCTGTATTCTTCCAAGAGATAGGTGTGTTCACTGTGGTAGATCCTACTGATGATGTACATACTTTAAGCTTGCCTGAAGGGGTTCAGGACAACGATTACTTCGAAGTGATAGATGGTATTCTGTTCTGGAGCAGTGCAGGTAGAGCACAGGGTGAGACCCAATTTACCATTACTCTTCAAGTAATAGACCGAGGAGGAAATGTATTTGAGAAATCCTTCCAGATCACAAGACAGAGAACTCCTCTAGGTCAGTTAGATGTTCCAAATACATTTACACCGAATAATGACGGAGTGAATGATACATGGGGAGTTCCTGCCTTGAGGTATTACCAAGGAGTGAGGATCTCTATCGTGGAAGTAGGAGGTAATAGGGTGTTCTATACTGAGAACCCAGATATCCGTTGGGATGGCACCTTCGATGGTAAAGAGTTACCTGTTGGAGCTTACTTCTGGATTATAGAAGTGGCAGAAACAGGTGAGGTGAGAAGAGGTGTATTGAACCTGTTAAAACAATAGAATAAGACTGAATCTGGGTGACCGAGAAGCGAAAATCTTGGTTGCCCAATTTTTAAACATTTCAATTTTGCAATGAAAAAGAATATCAGAAATATCGCAATGGTTTTTTTAGTCCTTTCAGTAGCACTAACTGCAGAGGCTCAGTCGAGAAAACACATCTCCAATTTCAGCCATTTTCAAAGTTACTTCAACCCTGCATTGACAGGGTATGAAGGGAGTACAATCCGAGGTTTTGTAAGAAATCAATGGTCAGGATTTGAAGGAGCTCCTAAGACTTATTTTATTTCTGCAGAGCTAGACTTTGGAGAATTGGCAGGAGAGGAAGATCCAGCATTGATGGGTAAGAATGCAGTGTCGGCAAATATGTTATATGACACCTATGGAGCATTTAGAGAAACTGAATTATTGCTTTCATATGCTTCTAGGGTCAGATTGACCGAACGCCATAACTTACGATTGGGGGTTGGATTAAACTACCAAAGTATAAGACTAGATGGGAATTCTTTGACAACTGAAGAACAAAATGACCCCACCTTGGGACAATATATTGGTCAGTTTTCAAATATGAATGTGGTAGACTTTAATCTAGGTATCGCTTTGACCCATGCCAAATATTATGTTTCCTACGGAATGCATAGAGTAGCAGGAGGTAAGATTACTTCTGGAGATGAGTTTATGGATGGCTACCCAACAGCGATCATGGTTCAGGCTGGTTATAGAGAATCTATAAGCGAAAATTTAGGTGTAATCTTTAACGCATTTTACAGGAGCCAGAAAGACATAAAAGATAATCTGGAATTTAATTTGAAAGCCCTTTTGATGGATAGGGTATGGGTTGGAATGGGCCATAGAATAAACTATGCTACCAATGCACAATTAGGAATCTTGACCAACAGGCTTAGAATCGGTTATCTATATGAGTTTTCAACAGGAGGAGCATATAATTTGCCAGGCAACACTCATGAGTTCACTGCTGTATTTAACCTATTCCGTGACAACAACAGAAGGTCTGACAATCAAGTCCTGATTTGGTAAGAATTAGAAAACATCTCAAAAAAATAGGCCCAATAATTTTGGGCCTATTTTTTTACCACTTCAAATGGTTTGGAAGGATTGTATAAATCATGATCTACTTGTCCAACAGCACCTTCAATAGTACCTCTTTCAGATCTTTGCCAGATTAACCAACCTTTTTCATTCCAAGTTTTTGGTATAGTTGGCTGCTTGACTCCATATTCTGCAATCCATAAATTATAATTTGAGAAATTTTCATGTGTTAAATACAGATCTCCAAAGACGTGATTGGTATAAATAATGGGCTTTACTCCAAGTTTAGATTCTACATAGTTTAGCCATTTTAACACTTCGGATTGAAAAGTTGTAGTATTGATTTCGCCTTTTATTCCAGCTTGTTCTAGATCCAAAACTGGAGGCATATCCCCGGACCATAATCAATAATATTGACAAAAAGTTCTGCTTGTTCTAAAGCGTCTGCATCCGAGGTGAAAAAATGATAGGAACCATGTGCTAACCCATTTTGATGAGCTCCAATTTTGTTTTCGGCATAATCAGGATCTTTAAAAGTTTTTCCTTCCGAAGCTTTATCATAAACAAATGTGATCTTTGCTTCTTTTACCTTTGACCAGTTGACATCACCTTGGAAATGGGATACGTCTATGCCTAATATCTGTGTAGTTTTTTTGACTTCAATACTATCTGATACTTGTATAGGCTTTGGAATATTCTCTTGGACAGTATTCTGTTCTTTTGAACAAGACCATACCAATAGTGAAATTAAAACCAAAGAAGTTGTTCTATTAAGGTAATTCATGATTTGGTAATTTTTTGAATCGATTCAAGTTTTTTATCAATTTCTTGAAGAGGCTTATCAAATTGAAACAAACGCTGAAGAACTAGCGACATGAGGTACCAAAATAGTATCGGTAATATTCCAAAGATAATGAGGATGTTACTCATTAAAGAAACTGCTAGCTTTAAGCCATGATGGCCTGCAAACCTCAAGACATCCAGTAGGTCATTTCCAGCTTGATCAACATCATCTACTATAGATTCCCCTAAATGGATTGCATCATCTTCCACTTTATCAAAAAGGTTGAGCCTCCCTTTGTTTTTGGATTTTTGGTGAGCTTCCAATGTGTCTAAAGTAGCTTTGTGAAGCTCCTTTTTACTAGTGATTGAATCTTTAGTAGCGGATAAACTTGATTTTAAGTCGGAGCCTAAATCCAATTCCATTTGGCTAGACAAACTAGATAAAAATTGAGTGTAGATACCTAAGCCAGGTGTAATTAATAGACCAAGTATTAATAAGTTTTTACAGGTGCTTTTTGTATAGTTAGTAAATAATCCTAAAAAGCTTAATACCAACACTAATTTAAATATCCACCATTCACTCAGCTTTAAAATTCCCAATTATAGAAGCATTAATAAATCAGCAAAATTTAAGTAGGTCAATAATTTGTCAAAATCATTTTGATACGTATGAGCCCATGATTTGAGGAATGGGATGTTTTCAGCTAGTGGAATGGTCAGTGTTTCAATTTCTTCTAATAAAATGATGCTTTCGGAGATTTCTTTAGAAGCTTTATCCTCGAATGATATTGCACTATTATAAAAAGGATTAAAGAAGGATAATACTATTAAGACTCCTGAAAATAGATATGTAAAAAACCCTTTTTTTAAAAAAATCATCATTAAGAGGTATTATGGGCAAAATAGATAAAACAAATGAGTGTTAACTATATTTTATTATTTCTAAACTGAAATTAACTTAAAATGATAATTAGATTGTTCTTTTTTTTGCCAGGTTATTTCTTTACTTAATTGATAAAATGCTTCTAATAAATAGGCATTGTCAATTTGACCGGCATCAATAGCTTTATAACCTATAAGTTCTATCAGCCTCTTTACTCGCAATTTTTCAATAGTGCCTTCTCCACAAAAATAAGTCTCCTTAATTATTCCAAGTATATCTGATTTCGGGTAATCCAACCCAAGGTTATTAAATGCTTTGAAAACAAGGTTATTAGGAGCTGATCTTTTGATGGTAGCGGTATTTGATTGATTATTAGTATCTAAACAATACTTGTTATTGGTACAATCTATAATCAATTTATCTTCCAAATCCACTTTCTCTAGTGCAATACAAATATCTTTTAGATAGTCATTTTCACAACATATAAGAATAATATCAGATTGGATGATAGCTGATTCATAGGGACAAATCCGGTCAAAAAATTTATTTAATATTTTCCATTCAGTAATTTCAGTATCAAAATCACTTCTAACTCCAAAAACTACTTGTATTCCTGCATCAATATACTTTTTACCTAAAGTTCTGGACAGGTTGGTTCCTCCTAAAATTCCTAATTTCATAATTGGCTTACAATATGGGTGAGTTATGATAGCCTTTGAAATCGAAGAAATTATTAACTCCTAGAATTAAAGATTTGCTATAAGATTTCAATAGGAAAGTCTAAAATCTAAGAGTAATATCGGAATAATCAAAATTTTATTTGGAAAAAATACTATTGTAAATATGAAATGCAAATGTTATTGTTTGATATTCATATAGTGTTACATAAAAATTATTTTAATTTTTTAAATTAATCAATAATAAAGAAATTAGTAGCTGAGATAATCTTTATAAATTATTGAATTATTAGATATTAAAATCTTCTTCCCATAAGCGAAAGCCTCCTTTAAAGGCGTTTTGATTGGTCCCTAGTCTACAACCTTCAGGTACATAGGATAATAATTTAGAATTCCCTCCCCCTAATAATATATCATCAGGTTGAAATACATGTGAGAATTTTTCGATGCAATTATTGACATGTTTCTCCCATTTTTTTGAGCCACTTTTATTTAGAAACTCTTTTCCAACATAATTTTCAAAAGTCCCTTTTTTATAAGGTAAATGACCAGCTTCCAAAGGAATAATCGTCTTGTTAACAACCATTGCAGTGCCTAAACCAGTACCGAACCCAAGAAATAGTAATTTTTTATTTTCATAACCCCCAAGGGCTTGCATGGCAGCGTCATTTATTAGCTTTACTGGGCAGCTAAAGGCTCCTTCAAAATCAAACCTTTTCCAGCCATCTCCCAAATTGACAGGTTCTGTTATTACTTTGTTATCCTTTACGATTCCAGGAAAACCTATTGATACCACATCGTATTTCCAGTTGGATGCATTTTCTTTGATAAGAGGAATCATTTCCTCTGGAGAAAAATTATTGCCTGAAGGTATTTTTATTCTATCAGGCTGACCGGTTGCTAAGATCTTTATATTGGACCCTCCGACGTCTATAACTAATATATTCATGCTTAAAATATGAATTCTCCTAATGAGAACTGGGTTTTGCTTTTTAGGTGATCTCTTTATTTAAATGATTAATAACCAATGTTATATGGGTGAAAAGGGTTTGCTTTATAAGCAGGATCACTTTCTTTCATAATTAAAGATAATCAATAATATTTTTTAGACGACGGTGAATTCTCAAAAGAATCATCAATTTTATGCAGTTTAATTCAATCATTATTTATGGAATCGTCCTTTAAATCTGTCTTCTATCAAGATTTTTTTAATTACAATCACCAAACTAATTTAAAATTGGTGGCTTCTTATGAATCATTATCAGGTCAATTAAGTCCAAAAATCATTGAATTATCTTGCCATATTATGAATGCTCATACTATTTGGAATGCAAGGCTAAAAAGTATTCAAGACCCTTGCAAACCCTGGGATTTATTCCCAATAGAAAAATTTGCAGAAAAGGATCAATCGAATTTTGAGTCCACCATGGAAATTCTCCATCAAGTTGATCTGGATGTAAAGTTTAAGTATAAAAATTCTATGGGGAAATCTTTTGAGAGCTATGGAAGTGACGTGCTTACTCATATTGTAAATCACTCCACCTATCATAGAGGGCAAATTGCTATGCTCATGCGTGAACTTGGATTAGAGCCTTTACCTTCTGACTTTATCCAATTCAAAATTCAAGATTGATTCAAGAGAAAGAAGAATGAAATTCCCCAATTTGTTACTTTAATTCTAAGAAGATGAATGGTAAACTTAGTTTTAAGATTTCTTCAGTTCTGTTTATCAACTGTAAATCAGGTATTTATATTTATAGTTAGGAAGATAAGGTTTTAGGCATGACTTGTGAACTATTAATAGTAAATAAATTAGTTTACTAAAAAAAATAGAAATTATGAGTTCATTTAAAGATAAAACAAAAGGAAATTGGAACGAGATTAAAGGTAAAATCAAGGAAGAATATGCTGAAGTTACCGATGATGATCTTTTATTCGAAGAGGCACAAGAAGACCAATTGATAGGAGTTATTCAAAAAAAGACCGGTAAAGCCAAGGAAGAAGTGAAAAGTTTTATTGATAAATTATAATAGTCTTCCAGATAAAGAAAAAGCCCTGTGACATTCAAATCACAGGGCTTTTTATTGGTTTTACTTTGCAGCGTTCTTCATTGCAGTAATTTCTGCTCTGATTTCCTGTGCAAGATTTTTAATAGCTTGCATACCGTTTCTCACTCTGGTACCTGCAGCTTTGTTACCTCCCTCATAGAATTTTTCAAAATCTGATTCTAGAGAATTAACCAGGTCTTGCATTTCTTTAAATCTGCTCATAATAGCTTTTTGTTTAAAATTGTAATATTAGGTTGACGGGCAAATGCTGCCATAGAGTAATAATAGCAACTTTAAAGCCCTTTATGAAGCCTTTTTCAATTGATTTTTGAGTTTTTTTCTATTTGCCTAAATATTAGACAAATAAATATAACTATCTAAAGATTTTTCTGTCTAAGACAGTGTTTTGATTTTCCTATTTCCCATCTAGAGCTTATAATAAACTTTTTGAAGTTCACACAAAATCATTTATTACATGACTTGTGGCTTCTTTTAACCTTGCAAAATTTTAGTTTTCTTGCGCAAGCAAATTTTTAATCTCCTCTAATGAGTATTTGGAATCTGATTAAAGAGGCAATACAAGGGAAAGAACAAGATTTCACTAAGCTCTCACTTAAAACAGCCATTTTTGTTTTAGCCATCCCCATGATTTTGGAGATGATGATGGAATCTTTGTTTGCAATTGTTGATATATTTTTTGTTGCCAAATTAGGCGAAAATGCAATCGCAACTGTTGGCCTAACTGAATCCGTCATTATCATTGTTTATGCGATGGGATTTGGGATTAGTATGGCGGCCACGGCTTTGATCGCAAGAAGGTTTGGTGAGAAGGAATATCATGAAGCAGGAGCAGCTGCATTTCAGCTCTTATTAGTAGGAGGAACAATCGCAGTATTTCTGGGGCTGATAGGATGGGTTTTTGCCCCGGATATTTTGGGGTTGATGGGGGCTGAAGCTGATGTGATTGAAACTGGAGTTGGTTTTACGAGAGTGATTTTTGCCGGGAATATTGCCATCATGCTTTTATTTCTATTGAATGGAGCATTTAGAGGAGCAGGTCAGGCACATCATGCCATGAGATCACTTTGGATTTCCAATGGTTTTAATATGATTCTGGACCCACTTTTTATTTTTGGAATTGGGAGCTGGCAAGGTTGGGGCTTAGAAGGAGCTGCAATCGCAACTACATTAGGTAGGTCTTTGGGGGTGGTTTATCAATTGTATCACCTTTTTAATGGAAAACATAGGTTGACTATTTTAAAAGAGAATATTAAGGTCTCTTGGGCTATCATAAAAAAAATCATGGATATTGCTATAGGGGGAATGGGACAATTTTTGATTGACTCTGTCTCCTGGATCGCGTTGACCAGAATGAATGCGGAATTTGGTTCTGCCTCTTTGGCTGGATATACCATTGCATTTCGAGTTTTAATGTTTACTCTCATGCCAGCTTGGGGATTATCTGGGGCAGCTGCAACATTAGTGGGACAGAACCTAGGAGCAAAGAAAGTGGAACGAGCTGAGAAATCGGTTTGGCTCACTACTAGATATACTGTGATTTTTATGGGCTCTGTTACCGGTATTTATCTACTGTTTCATCAACAGTTGGCAGGCTTCTTTACGGATATTCCTGAGGTAAGAGATATTGCTGCCCAAGGCCTTTGGGTAATCGTTTTAGGCTATGTGTTTTTTGCGGTTGGTATGGTTCTTACCCAGGCATTTAATGGAGCAGGTGATACTAAAACTCCCGCTTACATCAATATAGGTGTACTTTGGTTTTTAGAGGTACCCTTGGCTTATTTTCTTGCATTTCCATTTGGTTTAGGCTATTTAGGTATTTTCATTGCAATTTCATTTGCCCATTCATTTCATGCAGTAGTTGCCTTGTATTTCTTTAAAAAAGGAAATTGGAAGAGAGTTAAGGTTTAATTACCTCTTCTTTTTTTCTTTGCACAACAGACAGTCAAGGATGGCCATTTGAAATTTTACTTAAATTTCACCTTTTGCATTATGTAGATTTAGAAATATAATATTTGAAATGGGGCTTGAACAGAATAATTCAAAAGAATTTCAATACAACCAGCGCTATATTTGGTTAATCAGTCTGACTGCAGCGCTTGGTGGTTTTTTGTTTGGTTATGATTGGGTAGTAATAGGAGGTGCCAAACCCTTTTATGAGCCTTATTTTAATATTACCTCCACCAGTGACCAAGGGTGGGGGACAAGTTCTGCCTTGGTGGGGTGCATGGTGGGTGCAATTCTTTGTATTATCCTTAGTGATAAATTAGGAAGGAAAAGATTACTGATATTCTCTGGATTTTTATTTTCTCTTTCTGCGCTGGGCACTGCTTTGTCTGAGACTTTCTGGTGGTTCAATGCCTATCGAATTGTAGGGGGTGTGGCCATGGGAATCGCCCTAAACCTTTCCCCTCTTTACATTGCAGAAATTTCTCCTTCTGAAAAGCGAGGAATGTTTGTCACGATCAATCAATTGCTGGTCATGGTGGGAGTTCTTTTGGCCCAGATATGTAATTGGCAAATTTCTTTGATAGATACCAGTTTACCGGAGAACGCAAGTTTTGAAGTTATTGCTGCGAGTTGGAGTGGTCAGATGGCTTGGAGATGGATGTTTGGTGCTGAAATAATTCCTGCATTATTGTTTTTTCTATTGATGTTTTTAGTACCTGAAAGTGCACGTTGGTTAGTAAAGAATAATCAGGTGGTCAATGCTAAAAAAGTATTGGAAAAAATAGGAGGTAAACAATATAGTGATGTGGCTATAGCCGATATCCAAAATACACTTCATGAGGGAGATTTAGGAAAAGTTCACTTTAGGGATTTGTTGAAAAAACCACTTCCTAAATTGATCGGAATTGGGATCTTCTTGGCTTTCCTTCAACAATGGTCTGGAGTAAATGTAGTGATCTATTATGCCGCCGATATTTTTCAGGCGGCAGGATATAATCTGAAGCAGATGATGCTAAATATTGTGGTAATAGGAGGCGTCATGGTTTTATCTGTATTCATCACCATTTTTACAGTAGATCGTTTTGGGCGGAAAAATCTTTTATTAATTGGTACCGGAGCAATGTCCATTCTGTATGGCTTAATTGGTTATTCTTTTTCAGTAGATCAGGGAGGCTGGGTAATAGTTCTTTTAGTGTTGACAAATGTGATGTTTTACTCCTTTACATTAGCTCCACTTTTATGGGTGGTGTTGTCTGAAATTTTTCCAACCAGAATTCGAGGCGCAGCAATTTCCATTGGAGCCTTAGCACATTGGTTGGGGAATTTTACACTAACTTATTTTTTTCCTGCCATCAAGGAAAACCTTGGTTGGGCAAATAACTTTTGGCTATATGGACTTATTTGTGCATTTGGTTTTGTAGTCGTGTATTTGGTTTTACCGGAAACCAAGGGAAAAACATTAGAACAATTAGAAAAGGATTTAAATTAAAATAGGTTGGTAGAAATTCGGGTTTTTGCTGAGTGTAGTGATCAATTGGATTTAAAAATTGAATGGGAACAATTGAATGAGTTGATGAAATAGGTGCCAGTTTTTGATTTTCTTTATGATACTGAAAGTTGAATAAGCACTTTATATATTTGATTTCCATCTTAATCTAAAACTATGATAGGTCGTTTTATTTGCCTTATTTTGATTCAGATTTAAGCTTATGAGTAATAACGATATCTTCCGAAGCCTGCGCTATACCTTTGATATTAATGATTTTTTAATGATTGAAATTTTCGGGTTAGCCGGACAAGAAGTGGACAGGCCCACTGTTTCAAATTGGTTGAAAAAGGATGATGACGAGGATTTTAAACCATTATATGATAAAGATCTCGCCGCATTTCTAAACGGATTTATTATTCTAAAAAGGGGTAAAAAGGACGGGAACGATCCTGTAAATGAAAAAAGTCTAAGTAATAATCAGGTCCTTCGAAAATTGAAAATTGCCTTGAGCTTAATAGATGAGGATATGTTGAAAATGCTAAAGGCAGTTAATTTCAGACTTTCCAAACATGAATTGAGTGCATTCTTTAGAAACCCTACTCAAAGCCAATACAGGGATTGTAAGGATCAGGTATTAAGAAACTTTTTGAAAGGGCTTCAAGTTACCTATCGCCCAAGTTGATCTTCCTCAGGGAAGACTTCTTTAACTCTTCCTACTTCTCCGGTATCCAACATGACTTTAATCCCATGAGGATGAGTAGGAGAACTTGTTAATATTCTCTTGACAAAACCTTCAGTAATTTCACCTGTTCTTTGATGATGTTTCTGTACAATGGTCACTTCATCTCCAATTTGGATGTTTTTTCGAATGTTGCCTGGTAGAGAATTTTTTTCCATTCTCAAAAATACTAGTACCATGGAGATAAATAAGCGGTTTTTGTTTAAAAATGTTGCGTTAAGGACCGGGGCAACGTCATTATTTATACCCTATAAAAAAATAGAATTAGTTATTTTTTTAATTATTCAGGATGAATCAAAAATTACTTTTTTTAGGAATGATAGTGCTATCAATTTACGGTTGTAACCAAAACAATGAAATGAGACCAATAAAGGAATTAGTTGGACCTTATGAATTTAAAATGGAGAAAGTTGGTAAAAACCACGAAATAGACTTTGTTGACAGGTTGCAATTCAAATCAGTGGGTATTGTCTATGGTGAAGGGATTTCTAATATATCCGGCACAAATCAGGTTTTAGGATATCGCTACTACTTTAATGGTTCCTATAAAATTGAAGATGGGGTTGTGAATATTATAGAAACAGATGCTTTCCAAATTGATGATGAGGATTCTTTCTTTAGCCTAAAAGATAATCTGATCTATAAGGATGGTAACCAAGTCTGGGATCAACTTTTGAAAAAGATAATTACAAGGAGCTCCTGAAGATTTGTTCTCCTTATACCAATTGTTTTAAAATTACAGATAGGAAAATTTATTAATTGTCGATCATGAAAAGAAATATTGCTATAGTGATGTCCTTCATGGCTATTTTATTTAGCTGTAAAAATGAAGACGATGAATTAAATCCGGGTCAAGCGATACTGGGAATCTATCAAAAGACAGATAGAGATTTGAGTGATGAGTTGGACTTCGTAAGAAGGATAGAATTGAAGCAGGGGCAGCAAGTTGTAGCTCAAGGTACAGTTAAAAATAAAGGGGAGTCCGCAACTTTGGGTTTTCAATATTATTATGAAGGAACCTATAAGTTAGAAGGCAAAGTAGTAGTTATAAATTTTACAAAGACATTTCATTTAACTGATCCAGACATTTCTTATTTACCAAAAGATGAGCTTCCAGAAGTAAGTAGAGAATTCTTCTTTGAGGATAGATATAAAGTGTCGGACGATTATCAGGAGTTGATCTATATCTGTCCTCCAAATGCCTTATGTGTTCCACCTACTCCTTTCGAGAAAATAAATTAAGTTTTGGTGAAATGGGTTTAAGGCTGTTTTTATGTTTAAAGGCAGCCTTCATTTTTTACAAGCCTTCTAATTTTCAGTAAATTAACGTAGCTTTTAATCTAAGTCTATCCAAAATGAGATTTCAGCTTCTTCTTATATTGATGTTTTCTGCTGTTTTTTTTGCTTGTAATCAACAAAAAGAAGAGATGCTTCCTATTCAACCTGAGTTAGGTAAATACCAATTGGAATTGAAAGGAAATACATTTGATCTGATCCACACCATTGAATTAAAACATAGTGGCAATGTGCTTGGATGGGGGATTATTAAGAATGCAGGTGATTCAAAAGATTTAGGGTATAGCTATTATTTCTCCGGGGTATATACCTTGGAGGATGGTGTGGTTTCAATTTTTCAAGAGTCCTATTTCCAAGTAGGTGAAGCTGGTAAACAATACGATTCCAAGGAAATGCTGGTGTTAGTCCAAACAAGATCTGCAAGTTCTGATTATAGCATCAAGTCAAATTATACAGAGCTTCATTTTATTTGTCCACCTAATTCAATTTGCTTACAAGACCGTGTTTTTAAACGAGTAGATTAAATAAGTCAACTTTGATTGAAGAATTATGTTAATAAACACTTTAAGAAACATCCATTATTGGGTATTTGAAGCGATTTTTTAAATGTTTAGTTTAGGGTCTTTTTTTCAAAAAGTTTCTTGATTTTTATAGTATTTAACTCCTGTTTAACAGTGCTTTCAATAGAAAGATCGAAAACAAGACATTTCAAATTTTAATTGTCCTGAGGAATGTTCAACAATAAATTGATCAGATCTTTGGGAGTGTTCACCTGGCCAAGTAGCTCATCTTGAAGGATAATATGCAGCTGATATTCCAATTCGAAAATGAGACCGTTAATAAAGATCGGATCCATTTCTAGTTGTTGAATAAAGTCGGCATTTTTTTGTTGGCCGGAAAGGTTGATTCCGTAGGAATGAAAAACTTCAACAGCTTTTTTTAGTAGAGTAAATTGTTGGTTCATAGTAATTAAATTATAGGTAGGAGGTATTAGTTTTTTTAATTGACATTTAATACGAAGATTTTGATCTCGTGGATTACTTTTTCAAAATTAATTGTTGCTAAATGAAGTAAAAGGTAATATTTGTCACGTAAGATAAACTTTGAAGTGGTCTAAAATAAGGTAAAATTTTGAGAAGAATTTAGGTGAAAAAAATGCTCTAGCCAAAGGAAGAGTGCATTTTTGACATAATCCATGAAGCATTTTTAATCGAACCAATTCCGTTTTTGTGAACGATTATGGTGTCTCAAAAAGATTAGTTTTTAATTCTATTCTGTAAAATGTGAAGCCATTTGCTTGCAGACCTTTCTGCCGTTAATGCAGATGCTAATTTGTTATCATAGATCTCCAGCATTTTCAGGAAGTTTGGAGTCTATGAATTGAATTTTTATCCCAACCCAGTCTACCACCTCGATTTTTGATCTCCCCATTTTTTTTAGATGGCGATGTTCATGAAGACTGATTATAGAAGTTCTTGATGCTCATTCCTTAGGTCTAATCCTTCCAAAACGCCCTCCATAAAAACCTAAGAATCAAGATGCTTAATCCACCTATTTTTCTAATGAGAATAATTTTGCATTTTTTAGATTTTCTGATAATTCTACTTCTTTCCAAGGACTATTAGGAAATAAGATAGAAGTCATCACTAGCTCACCCTGATTCACAAAAACTTCTACGGAATGCGCATCTAGAAAGATTCTTAAATTCTTGGCTGGCCAACTCATGGGAGCGGAGTGAATGGCTGCAAAATCAGGGTCGAAGTCTGAAATTCCAGCATTGGTTCGATCAATTGAGAGCAAGCCGTTTTCCCTTGTGATACGAAACTGTTCTCCCAATTCATTCCTAAAGTGGATAAAGAATGGTTCCTCATTTTCTATATCCACAGTAAGTTCTGTAGCAACAGAAGGCAATCCAGATTGATATTCAATTTCATAGGAGGATTTCCTCAGCTGGTTTAATTCTTTGACAGGTTCGGATTTAAGTAATAAAGTGCCATCTACGTCAAATAAGCTTAAACTTCTGGGAATTGTCATTGCAGACCTCCATTTTTTGGTAGGCACATCCTGTGCGTATAACCAATTACTCATCCATCCAATCAATACCACTCTGTCTTGATTGGATGGAATATTATTCCAGGTTACCCCCGCATAATTATCTGGGCCATAATCCATCCATCTGATCATGGTGTCATCTGGAGTAAAAATTCCTTCTTCAAAATCTCCGATGAAATATTGTGTTGCCGAACCTTTTTGTGGTCCTCCAGGATTGATACTTACCAATAAAACATATTTAAGTTCTCCAGAAGGGGTCTTTAATGGAATTAAGTCTGGACATTCCCAAACCCCTCCATGCGCACCGACCCTTTTTCCAAACTCGCCAATCTTTTCCCAATCAATAAGATTGATTGATTTATAGAATTCAATATGATCCGATACGGCTAAGGTCATCAACCAATGCTCTTCGCCATCATTTCCTTGGAATAACTGGACTTTAGGGTCCCTGAAATCCCTAGATCCAAGATTGGGTAACACAGGATTGCCTGAAAATTTTTCCCAAGTTCTACCCTTGTCTAAGGAGAAGGCTATTCCTTGGCTTTCTACGTCTATCAATCCACTTTTTTCTTTTTTAGGGTCATGGTAGGTGAATATCGCTACAATAGGAGGGGTTTCCTCAGTTCCTAAACCAGAGCTATTCTTAGAATCTACTACCGCCGAACCAGAAAATATATACCCTAGGCTATCTGGTTCCAGAGCGACATTAAGATGCTCCCAATTAGTTAGATCGCGGGAAACTGCATGTCCCCAATGCATGGGCCCCCAAACCGTACTATCAGGATAATATTGGTAAAATAAATGATATTCCCCATCCATGTAAAACATGCCATTGGGATCATTCATCCATGAAGACTCTGGGGTAAAATGATACACAGGACGAAATTGTTCTCCTGAGGAAGGCTGAAAAACAATCGGTTTTTCTTTTTGGCAGGAACTAAAAAGAAGTATAGTTAGTAGGAGGTAGAATTGGATGTTTTTCATGGAGATTTATTCTTGGGTAATTTCTTTAATATTTTTTTCGATTAGCGCCTCACTGATCATTCTATTGGCTACTGCATTGGCTTGCGTTTTAAATTCTTTTTGATTCCAAAATTCTAATAAAGCTTTCTCGAAATTATAGGATGTAATGTTATGAATGCTGGGCCCTTGTGGCCCTAAACCTCTTTTTAAGATAACCCTATTACAGAAATATTGGTCGACGATATGAGGAATAATCAACTGTACACAACCATTGATAGCTGCATGATGGGTAGTACCTGAACCTCCATGATGAATCATCCCGTACATTTTTGGCAATACCCAATCATAAGGTATTTGGTTTACATAAAATATTAAATCCGAATCTATATTTATTTTTTCAAGTCCCCCCCAAGAAAGATTTACAATCGTGGGGATTCTATGTTTGATCAACAAGTTGATAAGAAGTTCTGAATATTTCTTCGGGTTTGGGTTCGTCATGGAACCAAAAGTCAGAAGAACGGCCTTGGGGTTCTTCTCAATCCACTGGTTCAACCCTGGGTTTATTTGGTAAGTTTTAATTTGGTTTCTGAAAAAATATCCAGTGATTTTAGCTGTCTTAGGCCAATAATCTGGAAAGGGGAACAGGCTAGGAGAAATCGTATATAGTGTTCTTAATTGATTGGATTCAAACTGATTCAAAGTATTTGAATTAATTTCAATCTTAGGAAAATCACCGTAATAAGGTTTAAGTAATCTTTTCATCACCCGATGTCTGACCCCATTGACAAATCGATAGGATTTTAGGTTCCACTTTTCGGAGAAAGGTTTCCATTTGGCTAACCCTATGTGAGGGAATTCTTTGACTTGATGAATTAAGCAGGGGATTGGAGAAAGAAGCATGAACTTTCTAGGGTTAGCCATTGCTCCCAAATAATGATATAGGGCTTTGGCATGAAATAAAACTTTATCAGGATTTATTTCTTCCAATGCCTCTTTTTGTTGCTGAATGATCAATTTCTGAATTTTCAGAGAGTTCATTATCAAATTTAAATATCCTTTCAGTTGTTTAAAAGAGCTCCCTCCACCCATTACTGCTTTTCCACTTTGACTCTCCAGCATTTCTAAAAAGCCCTTGTCAAAGCCCAAAAAAGAGTAGCCCAATGCTTCGGTCATCTTTCGGAATTGTTCAGGGAACTGACAGGTTATTTCATGTCCAGCATTTTTTAAAAATTCAGCCTGCGCTAAAAATGGTTCTATGTCTCCTCTGGTTCCCATGGAAACTAGTAGAATTTTCATGTCATTTTTTAAAATGTAATGCAATCTGTAGTTTTGTCACCTCAATCTACTTTTGATTTTTATATTTTCTATATGAAAGGAATCATTTTAGCAGGAGGGTCTGGAACCAGATTATACCCTTTGACCATATCGGTAAGTAAGCAGCTCATGCCAGTTTACGATAAACCAATGATTTATTATCCTCTTTCTGTCTTGATGATGGCTGGGATAAAAGATATTTTAATTATTACGACTCCCGATGATAATGCAGCATTTGAAAAGCTATTAGGAGATGGTTCACAAGTGGGTTGTAACTTTCAATATGCAGTTCAACCGAGTCCTGATGGATTAGCTCAGGCATTTATCATTGGAGAGGAATTTATTGGGAAAGATAAAGTGGCTTTGATTCTTGGAGATAATATTTTTTATGGGTCTGGATTACATAAGACCCTTCAAGAAAACACAGATCCTCAAGGAGGAGTAGTTTTTGCCTATCATGTGAATGATCCCCATCGTTATGGCGTGGTTGCTTTTGATGAGGACCAAAAGGCTATCAGCATAGAGGAAAAGCCAGCTGAGCCTAAATCAAACTATGCAGTACCAGGATTGTATTTTTATGACAATAGAGTGGTTGAGATTGCTAAGAGCATCAAACCAAGTCCAAGAGGTGAATTGGAAATTACAGATATCAATAATGAGTATTTAAAAAATGGTCAGCTTCAGGTTGCAATTTTAAATAGGGGAACTGCTTGGTTGGATACCGGTACCCATCAGTCCTTGCTTCAAGCGGCTCAGTTTGTAGAAGTAATTGAGGAACGACAGGGACTTAAGATCGGGTGCATTGAAGAGATCGCTTATCGGAACGGCTTTATTGGAAAAGAGGAGTTACTAAAACAAGCAGATAAGCTTGGAAAGAGTGGGTATGGAGCATATTTGAGGAAGCTGGTAGCCATCTAAAAAAAAGGGATTGAATCAAAATAGATTCAATCCCTTTTTTGTTGGGAATAAGATTAGATATGTTTCTAAGATTATTTCAAATGATTCCAGTTGATCAAGGCATTCCAAACCAGTGGGGCATCATGGTGATTTAAATACCTGTGAAGAGGGTCAAAGGTGAATGCCAATACATTTCCTTTTCCAACAGGAACTTTAAAAATAGATCCATGACCAATAATGGTTTGTTCATTTCTAACCATCCCGGATCTCACATAAGGAACATCTTTTCCACTCTCTTCCTTCTTTTCCTCTACTTTTTCTTGATCAGGTTTGCCCATGATGGGCCCTTGATAAGCTAGCTCGTCTTTCAAAGGCTTAGTTCCATATTGTAAGAGCATCATATCTCTATCCTTTAGATCTACTCTATAGAGAGGTCCATTACCTCTGAAAATTGGAAAGGTTTCCGGGAATCCATATAAGACAGGACTTTCTGATTGCTTTATTTTTACTGTCACTACCGAGCCAGGGTGAAATAAACCAGAAGCTGAATAAGAATCCAAGTTTCTTACAATTCCAGTTTCTGCCACCATGTTAGTAGAATTGTCCAAAGTGATAACAACTCCTCCTTCTTCCACAAATTTTTTCAAATTGTCCATTCCGGCAAAGCCAGGTCCTCCTGTGATGTCTGGAGAGGAATCAGGATATCCGTGAGAAGGATACTCAGCTGTCTTTGTAAAAGGTAAAGGACCAAACTCTGTAGTTACTCCATGAATAAAGTTTGATCCATTTCCGCGAGCCCTAGGAACTAAAATCACATCAAATTTATCTTTCAATCCTCCTGCCTTTAAATCATCCTTGTCTATGGAGGTGTAAGGAATTCCTCTTTGTTCAAATGTATACCTAGACCAACCCTCATCTTGGGTATTGAACCAGGTATGGTAAATAGCTACTTTTGGCAAAGTCACTTCATGAACCTCATTAGAATCAGGTGTTAGACTACCTTGAATTAAGTCTAGTCCAAATTCCCCAGCGATTTGATCGGCTTGTTTGTTAGATATTCCTTTAAAATAGACTGAACCTTTGGGAAGTGTGTCAGAATCTAAAATGAATTCATTTTCTATGATTTGAATGCTTGCATTTTGATTTTCCTTTTTTAACCAATACAAAGCAGGTAAAACGGTGTTTTGAGCTTGATAAGCTAGAAAATAATTTTTTCCATTGCCTGAAATAGCTCCCTGATAAACCGCATCTTCACTTAGTAATTCGAGGTCTTGATCGTTATAAGCAATGCTATCGGATTTCTCAACTTCCACCCCGTAGAGGTACCCCAAAGTCCATGCAATGTCATCATATGGAGGGAACTTTGCCTCTTTAGGATATTTTTGTTCGGTTAATAAATTGTATGCAAGGTTTCGATAAGGTTGGTCCATCAACACCACATAATCTCCTTTATTTTCTCCTGAAACAACTTGATGAACTTCAATATATTGTGCACGTAGTTGATTTGCCAAATAAGCAGCCATGGCAGGATCTTTCTGCTCCTTGGGAATAATAAAGGCTTTTGGTCCTTCAGTTTTCCCTTTTTGGATGGAATTCACTCCTTTTTGGTAAAAATTCTTTAAAAGCTGTTCTCCATTATGAGCTGCATAGGTCAAAGAGGCCAATACCCCCGCCTGCATGTAATTGACATTGTTTCTGGCTGACCAATAAACTTTTTCTGTTGGTGGATCTGGTCTATACCACTCTCGACTGGTAGCGGGATCTCCAGCATATCTGGCGTTGGAGAGGTCTCTCATATAAGTGTTGGCTCCAGCATTACCAAACGTTTCATAGAACCTACCATTGGAATTATGATTATTTGCTACCCATATGCCATAACCAGGCCACCAACCATCATAAAATGCCCAAGTAAAAGCTCCAGGCATACCCTGACCTGCAAGACTGGCAATATCACTATTTGCCATAATTTGCCATTCACTGATGGTAATAGGATCCACTTGCTCATTATAGGGGCCTGTACCCGTAGAAATGTATAAAAGAGGTACAGACTCATGTAAATCAAGCATAACCAAAGGGTGCCATTCAAAGAATATCTTGAAAATCCCTTTGGTAATTCCCTGTGATACTTGCAGACCATCTCTGTTATTGTCATGGAAAACATATTTTCCCCAATAGGGAGTGGAGCGAGGAAAACCATCATCCCATTCCGTTCTTGCTTTGGTATATCTATGGTACCAATCTACCTGTTTATCTCTTCCGTCCGGTTCAGAAACAGGATTGATCAATAAAATGAGGTTTTCTCTGATATTTTTGATTGCCTCATCCTCACTGGTTATTAAACGATAGGCTAATTCCATCAACATTTCGGGCGATCCCATTTCTGTGGAATGCATCCCCCCATTCAAATAATATACAGGCTTGGAATCTGCGATAATAGCTTTTGCTTCTTCAGAAGTTGTAATCCGAGGATCGGCCAATTTCGAAAGTTGGCTTTTATAATGATCCAGGCGATTCATGCTCTCATCTCCACCAATAATGACCATATAAATAGGTCTGCCTTCCTCAGTGGTTTCAACTTGCTCTATGCTTAGATGCGGGGATTTTTCTGCCAATAACTGGTAATAGCCATATATTTCCTTTGTCCCATGCATGATGCCTGGTGAACCAATGATTTGTCCAAAATGCTTTTTGGGTGAAGGGATTTCTGGATGATCAATAATTCCTAAAACGGAGGAAGGTAAAAACCTTGGGTCCGTGGTATACTCTTGGATTTTTGCATGATACTCCTCGTCAATTTTTTGAGCAAAAAGAGCTTGACATGCCAGTAAACCAAGAAGCAGACCCGAAAAAAAACGTGTCTTCATGGGGTTTAAAATTGGTGGTGGATAATTCTATTCAAATAAAAAGTTAAGCTTTTTCTAATGGATGAATAGGTTCCTCATGTAAAAAATAAAAAATGTTGATAGGGGACTATTTTTTTATCAGTTGTTCCAAGCTAATTCTTAAGATCTGTCCCATGTTATGGCAGCTTAAAAACTTTTCGTTGGAATAATGCTTCGCCAAATCCTTCTTCAAGGAATCGATGTTTTCTGGCAATGAAATTTTGTCATGCTCCATTGCCCTCAGGATATCATCAATTCCTTTTTGCGAGGATCTTAATCGGTGTGCAATCAGTGCCCTCTCTTCTTTTTGATATTGATGCATTGACTCAGGGGTGATGTATTTCATCCCTAGCTGGATCAACATGTTGTTTTCTTTAAAATACTGCGGTAGGTAGATGGATTTTTTTCCTTCGTATGATTGCTGGTCAAAATCTATGGCCCGGATTCTATAATGGGTTTCCTCAAAATCGGGTGTGACGTCAATCACGAAATTAGCGGAATGCATGTCTCCCAATAATCTCACAAAACATCGCTCATTGAATTTGACAAACTCCTTAGCAAGGCGAATAGGATTTAAATGCGAATCTTCCATATGTATTCGCATAAACTTATCACCTGGGATACCGGCAATATGTTCTTCTATCAAGGTGTTTTGATGGACTAAATAACTTATCCTATTTGGAGAAAGTAGATGCTCCAGCTCCAGTCCATATACCCGGGATGCATCTGCATTTTTAATGTAAAAATAGTCAAAGTTGTCATTGATTCTGTTGACTATTCTCACCCGAAATGGCTGTGTATTTCCATAAATACATAAATCAATTCGGTCTACATATAGGTGTTCCATGACTGACATGTCTCCACCTGCCTTCAACAGCGCATAGATCTTCTTAACATTTAAATGAATTTCCTCCCTGTCAGACTGATCATAAAAAACGGTTTCCCACAAGGTGTCTTGGTCCTTGGAATCATACAAGGCGATAGAACTGGAATAACGGAGAAGCTCATGGTAATGGATAGGAATATCCACCTCTCTGGAGTATTTGATCAAATACCTTCTTAAGCCAGGACTTATGGGATATATCTTCTTCTTTTTACTGATTAAAGCCATAGGCTATAAATCTACGTGTTGACTTTTCTTTAGATTTCTGTCGAAAATAAAAGGTCCAAATGGCAAAACAGAGGCGATTAGAGCGAAAAAGGTTCTACTGAATCCCCATTTTAATTTATGGGCAGTAGGAAAAACTGTGTAGATATAAATAATGAATAATAAGCCATGAGCCCAACCTACTACTTTCACAGCCATAGGCATGTCCAGCATGTATTTCAATGGCATGGCAATCAGTAAAAGGACAAGAAAAGAAATGCCTTCAATAAGGCTGATCCATTTAAATCTTCTGGCCCAAGTGTGCTGTTCTGGAGTTAAGCTCATATTATTTTTTAATGTTAAAAAGGATTTGAAGGGCATTCCAAAGTTTGCGCTTCATTGTATTATCGTCTGCGATTTGTCCTAAGGCATCTGCAAATAAGTATTGGGTTTCCTGGTCTGTAAATACTTCATATGGAATCGCGGGAACGGAATTGACAGGGTGCTTAATTTTACCGAACTTCAGAATAATATGCGCATTCAATGCTTCAAATTCATCTAGAGTTCTGTCTTCTAAGATGGAGGAGGAGACCAAGCCAACTTCATTCATGGAGTGACCAACAGCATTGATCATTTTGACCAACATGTTCATTACTTCTTCAGATAAATCATCCTCTTCGTGCACAATCAATAGTCCTTTTGTAAAATTACCTTTTACTTGGATAGGAGGTAGGTCTTCTTTAGTAAGTTCAGTACTGCTGGGAGTTGATTCGTATGTTTCCTGAGCCTCTTTGACCGAACGGTTTGGAGCTTCAAGACTGGAAGTCTGATCTGAAATTGATTGTTGATCTTTCAATTTTTTGGCATCTTCTGGCAATAAGAATAGGTCTTCTTCCAGAAAAAACTGAAGTTCTTGGAGACTTAAATTTTCCATGTGGGAAATTGGTCAAAAATCAGTTGTTAGCAAAAAAAGAAAGGACAAATACTTCTGTCCTTTCTTAATTTTTTATTTGGTTCCTGGCAAATTGAAGATGGATTTCAATTCCACTGCATCTTCAGGTTTCATTCTTTGGGAAAGCACTAGACGAAGTTGTCGTCTTCTTAGTGCGCCTTCATAGTGCTCTATTTCTTCTTCCGTTTCGGGAACTACTTCAGGTACTTCAATGGGTTTTCCATTTTGATCCACTGCTACAAATGTGAAAAATGCCCGGTGTGTCATGATTTTTTTGTTGGCAGGGATATCTTCGGCAACCACTTCAATAAATACTTCCATAGAAGAATTAAATGCCCTGGTCACTTTTGATTTTAATGTGACTACATTTCCTAATGCAATAGGTTCTTTAAAGGAGATACTATCCGCGGAAGCAGTCACCACGATTCTATTTGAATGTTTTTGAGCAGCTATGGCAGCGACTACATCCAACCAATGCATCAATTTACCTCCCATTAAGTTATTCAAGGTGTTGGTGTCGTTTGGAAGAACCATCTCAGTCATGATGGTTGCAGACTCTTTAGCAAATTTTTTCTTAGCCATAGGATTAATTTTGCCTTAAAAATATATATAAAATTTTGAAAAAAGTAATTCAAGTAAATAAAACAGAATAAAATTCTGAATTTAAGTTAAATTGAGTTGAGCTACCTCTTCCAACCTTCTTTGCCCAGTAAAGGGACAAAAGCAAACCAATCGAATTCTTCACGGACTATTTGTTTTTCGGATTTTTTGGTCAATCTCAGCATGGTTTGCCTTCTTCGGTCTCCTACAGGAATGACTAAAACACCTCCAACTTTTAATTGTTTTAATAAGGCATCAGGAACGATTGGAGCTCCTGCGGTGACTAATATTTTGTCGTAGGGGGCATGTTGGGGTAATCCTTCAGATCCATCTCCATAGAATAGGTTCATATGAATTCCAAGTCTTCCCAAAAATCGTTTGGTCCCTTCATAAAGCTTCTTTTGATACTCTATTGTATAGACCTCTGCTCCTAAAAGATGAAGGATACTTGCTTGGTATCCAGAACCAGTTCCGATTTCTAGTACTTTATCTCCTTGTTTAATGTTCAGTAACTCCGTTTGAAATGCTACTGTATAAGGTTGGGAGATAGTTTGTCCTTCTCCTATTGGAAATGCCTTATCTTCATAGGCGTGTGAGATCAGTGCGGAGTCAAAGAAAAAATGGCGGGGTAAATTATTTATCGCCTCCAAAACACTTTCACTTTTGATTCCTTTTTCCCTGAGCAAAGCAACTAACGCTTTTCGTTTGCCTTTGTGGAGGTAGGTATCTTCTAGTTTCAGCATTTTTGAATGTGTTAATTTAAATTCTGTGATCGAAGATAAAAGAATAATTGGCTTAATTTGAACTCTTAAATTGCAATTTTTGCTTACTCATTGAAAGCCCGAAGTTTAAAAAAACATGTTTACAGGAATCGTAGAATCTTTCGGAACCATCAAGAAAATCACAACAGATGGCACCAATGTTCATTTTGATTTGGAATCGACTTTAAGTTCTGAATTAAAAATAGATCAATCTCTTGCTCACGATGGAGTTTGCTTAACAGTAGTGGAAACCACTCCGGATTCCTATCGAGTAACTGCAATTGATGAAACCATTCAAAAGACTAATTTATCCCAATGGTCCGAAGGTAAAAAGGTGAATTTAGAGCGTTGTATGCCTTCTAATGGACGTTTTGACGGTCATATTGTCCAAGGGCATGTGGATCAAATTGGAGTGGTGAAAAATATCTCTGATCAGGATGGAAGTTGGTTATTTGATATAGATTATGATGACAGCCTGGGTAATATTACAGTAGAAAAAGGATCAATTACCATCAATGGTACCAGTTTGACCTGCTTTAATTCAAAACCAGGCAAGTTTTCTGTAGCTATTATTCCTTATACCTATGAATTTACCAACTTCCATCAGCTTCAAATTGGTGATGTTGTAAATTTGGAATTTGATATCATTGGAAAATATATCGCTAGAATAGTGAAGGGTTACCCTAATTCTTAATCGAAATTAAGAATAAAAAAGGGCTGAAATCTCTAGTGATTTCAGCCCTTTATTTTTTTAAAATGTTTATTTCAAACTTAGTGTTTTGGTTTCGGGATCTTTCACACATCTAAACCCGACATTCGAAGTTCCAGAATCAAAGGCTTGCCCTTGTCTTGCAGAAGGTCTATAGTTGACACAATAATTTGCTGCACAAAGGTAGGATCCTCCTTTTATTACTCGTTCCATCGCGTATGGATTGTCAGGGTTATAACAAGGGTTCATTCCCTTATCTAATTTAGGCGCTTGTCCGGCCAGTCTAGCGTACTTCAAAGCATCATACCAATCATCAGTAAGTTCCCAAACATTCCCGATCATATCGTATAGGCCAAATGTATTTGGAGCAAATGATTTTACTGGTGAGGTACCAATAAACCCATCATGACCGAGATTCTCATTGGGGAAATTCCCCTGAAATGTATTTGCAAGATGTTGACCATTAGGAGTTAATTCATCTCCCCAGGCAAACCGCTTTCCATTCATTCCTCCTCTTGCAGCAAATTCCCATTCAATTTCTGACGGTAATCTTTTTCCAGCCCATTCTGCATATGCAACTGCATCTTCATAAGAAATATGAACAACAGGATGATTCTCTCTGCCAATGATGTCTGAGTCAGGGCCTTCTGGATGCTTCCAGTTGGCTCCATTTACCCAAACCCACCAAAGTGATATGTCTTGCAAAGGGACTGGATAAGGAGGAGGAGAGAATACCATGGATCCTGCTACCAAAACTGATTCATCTGGTTTTGGTGTGCCTGGAGGTAATTGTTTTTTTAACTCTTCCCATTCCGGTTTTCTCTCTGCTACTGTAACGTAGCCAGTTTCATCCACAAACTTTTTATATTCTGCATTGGTCACTTCATGGGTGTCCATCCAATAGCCCTCAACCTTTAAGTTTACAGCTGGCTTTTCAGCAGCATATGCATCGGCTTCATTTGTTCCCATCACAAACTCACCACCTGGAATCCAAACCATTCCATCGATCTTTTCTGTAGGTATGGGTGCTTCTGAAACTACCAGTTTTTCTTCATTTTGAACAGCAGTTTCTTTTTGCTCACATGAGGAAAAGGAGAAAACGATGCCGGCAAGAAGTGGTAAACATTTTTGATAATAATTCATACGTAATTCTTTGATACAGGAAAAGTAAGAATAATCAAATAAAATCGCAGGGGATTAATGGATTCATTTATTCTTCCTGGGTTGAAATGGACTCCATATTTATACGAACCTTCCTTCTTAATTTGTTGAAAAACTGCCTTCTTTCTTTTTCACCCACCTTACTGATTTGTGTCGATTTTTTGATCAGATTTTCCAAGTTTTGAAACATAGATTTGTTAAAAGCCACGTCTGAAGTACCCATAAAATAAATCACGTTGTAATTCAGGTAGGTGATTTTATTGTCATCTAATTCAGCAAAAAATGTATTATCACCTAATACGAATTCATTGACATAAAAATAGTAGTCCGCGCTTTCATCCGTGGGTTGACCACCTAATGGGAATTTCTTCCCAAATTCCGCCATTTTTTCTAAATGGTTGATCACTTCTAATAGGCAAGTGTAAAGTCGAATGGTAAGAGATGGATCAGTGATGATTCCCATCTCATGGTAAAGATTGATTTGGCGGATTGTGGTGTTGATGCCTTCAATATTCCAGATTTCTGTGGAATTTACATTGTTGTAGGCCTTTAAAATCTTTCTTGTTATCTCCTCGAATTCCCGATAGGAATGTTCTTCAAGTGAAAAAGTTGAGTCGGCAACATCTGGGCTAAACAGGATGGATTTTTTCCAAAAGAAGAATTTAAAAGCTGCTAATTCCTTATGGTAATAATGATACCAAGGGGGCATGTCCTTTAAAAGAAAATAAATATGCTTTTTTGAAAATGAGTTGACCATTTCGAGCTGGTAAAGCACATCTTGCATCCAGGATAGGAAATTGTTTTTTTCTAAATTATTTTGGTTCGTTTGGAATAGAATGGAGCTTGTTCCATTGCTAAAAATTTTGTCAATGGATACATTAAATTTTTGACTCAAAAGAAAGAGCTCGTGGTAGTTTAGTAATTTTTCTCCTCTAATTCTTCTGTAGGCACTATCAACGCTGATATCAATAGTTTCTGCTACTTCATCCACTAAGGAAGAATAGGATGGGATTGAATTTTTTAAGGCTTGAAAAAATTGAACTTGTGATTCTAATCCTAATTTCATGTTCTAACCAATTAAAATAGTTCTTAGTATGCCTAGAATATGATTAAGTTAATAAAAAATGGATAATTATTAGAAATTATTCAAATCATATTTATGAATTTAAAATGGTGTTTTTAGTATGTTTAATTTTCATTTTAAAACTTATTGGTATACTTATTTTTTAATTGATCATATATTTAAATCACCTAAGATAATCTGTTTATAACTTAATTTACTTTTTTGTTTAGGATAAAGGAATATCCAAGACTGAATTGTCCTACGCCTCCTCCTTGCTGGATTAATCTGCCATATTCTACTCTCCAAGCATATTTATTAAGATCCTTACTGAATGCTAACCCTAAATTGGTAGTAAGATTATTTCCACAATCTTCACATAATGAAAATATATATTTAGGTGCAATGGTGATTTCAAATTTGTCTTGAACAACTGGTTGCGTAAAAAATAAAGTAGGTTGTAACTGCCATATTCCCCCTTGAGTGGTTGTTCCAACTGGGAAGAAGAATGAAATTCGATCAGGAATTATTCCAATTTTAGGACCTACTCCTAAAATGAATGTGCCTGAGTCTTCAACTCCATTTAACCATAGATATTCTAGCCTTCCTCTAATATCAATATTTTCTGAGAGCCCTATCCCAAAATTTATTCCTGTATGTGATGCTCCTTTATCTTCTGAGTTCGCACCGGTATTGGTATAATATGGAGTTCCTTCAAAATTTCCTTTTTTTAATGTTCTGGCACTTTGTAAATCTGAAAACACCGGAACGCAAGAAACCAAGAAGCTCATAATTAATGCAGTTGTTAAAGTTGAAGAAATTGATCTAAACAATAATCTAAATCTTTTTAAGTAGTCGGCTTTTTTATTGATCCGTCTGAAATAAACCTTCCAAAAAGTTTGGGAATTCATTGCAGTTATATTTGAGATGGGTAATTTGACCAATTTATTTTCTGAAGTTTTCATGGCTTTTTTTAAGAGAATTTACCTCTAATTGAGACTTAGATCAAGCTGAAAATCACTTCTTTTTTTAAAATAATTTCTGAATTCTTACCAATTCATATGTTTTAGAAGAATCATTTATTTCTTAATGCAAAACTTCAGGATTAAGGGGTTGCAACTATTAAAAATTGCCATAAATAAATTCTTGTATATAGAAAGTTTAAATGAAAAAAGCGGCATTTAGCCGCTTTTGAGTTCTTGATTATTGTTGTTTTATCAAGGGTTTCTATTCACCTGGTTGAATCGAAGCATCGTGAAGTTTTCCTAGCTCTTGATCAATTGTCCATAAGCCAACACCATCTTCACCGATTATGTCAAATAATTCCAATGCTCTTCGGGACATGGTTTCCTCTTCTCTTTGTTCAGTAACATACCATTGCATAAAACTAAATGTTGCAAAATCCTTTACCGTAAAGGCATGATCCACTATGGTATTAATAGCTTTGGTTACTTTAATTTCATGCTCTAGAATTAATTCAAAAACTTCCCTTAAAGAGTTGAAATTGTGGCGAATATCTGTGATTTCTGGCTGGTAAGCATGACCACCGGCTTCATTGATATACCTAAATATTTTCATCATGTGCATCCGCTCTTCATCCGCATGGGTATACAGGTATTTTGCTGCATTTTCGTAGCCCATCATGTGACACCATGAAGCCATGGAAAGATAGTAAGCAGAGGACTTACCTTCCATTTCCACCTGTTTATTTAGTAGTTTTTCAGTATCAACCAGAAGTGAGCGTTGTAGGGTAACTATTTCTTTTGCTTTCATTGTTTCAAATTTTGTCTTAGTGTTTAAACTAAATTTACAACATTCAGTTTCCGTAAACCAACCTTTTGAAGCAATTTGGAATTGTTTCAATTTAAAATAGCTTATCTGTTCGATGGGGTTGGGAAAACCGGAAGTGACTCAGCTCCATCATCTCCCACAGCTTGTACTGCAAAGAAATAATTGTCTTTGGAGTAAGGAAGAGTCATCGTAGTTTCTGTTGTGAAAAATTTCTTTTCCCACATAGGTGAAGAAGTCTCCCTCATCAAAACATAATATCCTTTTGCCTTTCCTATCGCAGGTTTTTCCCAGACCAATGTCGAAGAATTACTCAAGCCTCTCACACTGATTTGAACCTCTTCGGGTTGTGCAGGAGCAGAAGCCAAAGTGGCAAGACTTGCTACATTGACTGCAGAAACTTTACGTAGGTATTCAAAATCCATGAACTCAGGTAAGTCACCATATTGAATGCCATTTTCTACTCTTACGTTTTCATGTTGGTGATAGAAATTTTCATTCATTTCGGAGATCCTGATCGCAGTAAATCCATTTCTGGCAAAGGCAGTTTGGTCTCCACCCCTTAAAAATCTATCGGCTCTATAAATCAATTTAACTTCGAATTGGTCCACATATCGCTCTCCAATCTCTTTGACATATCGCGCCAATTGTCTTGACTTACTATCATTCTCTGCACCAGTGTAGCGTCTGATTCTTGCCATCTCTTCTGTTTCATTCGCTGGGATGGTTTCAGAAAAGACCCGCATTTTAAGATTGTCTTTGATCAAAGTACCAGAGGAACTACTGTTTCCAATAATATCATTGTTTAAGACTGCCCCGATATTCCATCCTTGTTCGGTTGCTTTGTCAGCCAGATAAGTTGCCCCTTTCAATCCTTCTTCTTCTCCGGTAAAAGCTACAAAAAGAATGGTGGCTGGAAATTCCCTTGAGGCCATGACACGAGCCAATTCAATTACTGCTGCTGTTCCACTACCATCATCATTTGCACCTGGTGCAATTCCTTCTTTGTCCATCACATCTTTATTTCTAGAGTCCATATGTCCGGAAATAATGAAAATGCGTGGATCATTCGGGTCAGTACCTTTTAAGGTAGCGATGACATTGGCTGCAGGAGCATCTTCTTTGATTCTTCTGTCATCTGCAGGAATTACAAAATTTTCAATTTCTGCGGTCATTCTTCCGCCTGACTGCTGGGCGAAAGAATTAAACTTGGAGAGTACATAGTTCTGAGCAGCAGGCATTCCATTTTCAGGATCTGTATTTAGGGTATGTCTCGTATCGAAAGAAGCCAGTTTTCTAACATAACTCTCCAATGAGTCTGAGGAAACTTCAGAGACCATTTTTGCAATTTCCGGATCTCTATTGATGAGGGTTTGTGAAAAAGCTTCGGAACTGATAAAAATCAGTCCTATCCCAAGTAATATTTTATTCATGTTTGGTATATGTTTTAGGGTTCGTCTAAATTTATCCTATATAATTGTGAAACAAATCAACTTTTACATGAAGACAATAAACCAACCGAATAAAGGTGATTATTCTGATTTTTTTTCCACCTATTTAAATTTAGTAGCTGGTGAAAATTTTGAAGTATTGATTTTGGATCAAATCAAATTGATCCATGAATTGTTTCTATCGAAAGATCGTAAATGGGCTGAAACTGCTTATGATGAGGGCAAATGGACTCCAAAAGAAGTACTTGGACATATCATCGATACCGAGCGGATTATGACATTCAGGGCCTTATGTTTTGCGAGAGGAGAAGAATCCGAATTACCAGGTTTTGACCAAGATCCTTATGTGTTGAATGCAAAGTTTGGAGCTGTTCCTTTACTGGATTTATTGGAAGACTTTAAGATTCAACGAATGGCGATGCTTTCCATGCTGAAAACACTACCGGAGGACAGTTTAGATACGATGGGTAAAGCCAGTGGAAATCCTATTACACCAAGAGCATTATTTTGGATTATTCCAGGTCATTTTATGCATCATTTTAATATCCTAAAAACAAAATATTAGGTCATGAAAATACCTATTGCTATCGTTGACGCATTTACAAATAAACCTTTTGGAGGGAATCCAGCGGCGGTATGCTTACTGGAAGAAAGTATTTCTTCAGATGAGATGCAGAAAATTGCCATGGAGATGAATTTGAGTGAAACCGCTTTTGTAGAAAAGACAGAAGATGAAGGTCATTTTAATTTACGTTGGTTTACCCCTACCTTAGAAATAGATTTGTGTGGACATGCCACACTGGCTTCTGCCTTTCATATGACACATGCGGGATGGGCCTTTCCTGAAGAAGAAATTCATTTTAATACCAAAAGTGGGGAGTTGAAAGTAACGGTTAATGGGGAATGGATTGAAATGAATTTTCCTTTGATCCCAACTTTTTCTGAACCACATCCATATTTTAAAGAAGAGTTTTTTGGAAAACGAATTGTAGGGATTTCAGAGTTGAGAAAAAATTGGATTATTGAATTAGAGGATTCAGATGCAGTAAAAAGTGTAAAACCTGATATGCTGGTCATAGCTCGAAACTCAGAAGAGGGAATAATTGTTACAGCAAAAGGGGATTCACCTTTTGATATTTGCAGTAGATTTTTTGGACCAAATGTGGGAGTCGATGAGGACCCAGTAACAGGATTTGCTCATTGTGCTTTGATGGATTATTGGTATCAAAAAACAGGAAAATTTACTTTGCATGCCTTTCAAGCCTCTAAAAGAGGAGGGGAGCTTCGTTTAGAAAAACAGGATGATCGAGTAATTATTAGAGGGCAGGCTGTTCAAGTTTTAATAGGAATGTTAGATTTATAATATGAACCCTACAGCGCTAGTTGGTAAAAAGTCCGTAAGAAAGGCCTTTAAGAACTTTACCGAATATTGGCTCACTGATGCTAGTTTTGGATTATTATTATTAATCCTGGTGTTTTCGGTCTTTATCTTACCCATATTAATAGAATATGGTAGAGTACATTTCATTTTTGTTAATACCGTATTTTTATTTCTGTTTTTCACGGGTATTTGGTCCTCTAGGCATAGAGGTATGATCTTACTGACCTCTCTTTTGTTTTTTACCCAATTGGGATTGAGATTACTAAGATTCAGTGACTTGGATTTTGAGTTTTATTTATCGGAAAGGATTGTAGGTATTCTTAATATGTTGGTATTTATATTCCTAAATATCAGGCTGTTATTTAGGGATAGGGAGGTTAATATCTATCGGGTAATTGGGGCTATCAATGTTTATTTGTTAGTAGCCATCTTGGGAGCATTTGTTTTCGAAATTGTGCATTTAATTACTGGAGTAGGTGTTGAAGGTTTACCTACATTGAAAGGAGTTGATGAGGATTATGCAGAATACATCTATTTTAGTTTAGTATCCCTTACTACAGTAGGTTTTGGGGATCTTTATCCAAATCATGTACTTACAAAAATGCTGTCAGTCTTTTTATCAACTGTTGGTATTTTATATCCAGCAGTAGTCATTGCCAGACTGGTAGGAGCCAGTAAGAACTAATTCATTTCTCTCGTCCATTGGTGTAATTTTCTAGTTAATTTCTGAGAAGGAATGGTACTTTTAAAGTAAATAATTACACCACTTACCTTATGAGAAAATTAGTTTTATCCTGCCTGTTGATGTTTTGCATCAGTTTCACTTGGGCTCAGACAGAGCGTCATATTGAAATAGAGTCAAAGGTAGAAAGCACTCACGAAACCACAATTAAAGGAAAAAAAGTCCCTTACAAAGCTACAGCTGGAACGCAACCAGTGTGGAACGAAAAAGGTGAACCGATCGCATCTTTATTTTATACCTATTACGAGAGAACTGATATTTCCGATAAGACCACAAGGCCATTGGTGATCTCTTTTAATGGAGGTCCAGGTTCTGCTTCTATTTGGATGCATTTAGCCTACACAGGTCCAGTAATTTTGAAAATTGACGATGAAGGATATCCGATTCAGCCTTATGGAACCAAATCCAACCCAAATTCAATCTTGGACGTGGCTGACATTGTTTATGTAGATCCGGTAAATACTGGGTATTCTAGAATCGTTGATCCAGAAACTCCAAGATCTACCTTTTTTGGAATCAATTCAGATATTAAATATTTGGCAGATTGGGTAAACACTTTTGTGACTCGCCAAGGAAGATGGGCTTCTCCAAAATATCTCATCGGTGAAAGCTATGGTACCACTAGAGTAGCAGGCTTGGTTTCCCAATTACAAAACGCACACTGGATGTATTTCAATGGTGTGATTTTGGTTTCTCCTACGGATATGGGAATCGAAAGAGGGGGGCCAGTTAAAATGGCGAATTACCTTCCTTATTATGCTGCAACAGCGTGGTATCATAAGGCATTGGACTCGGATCTTCAAAGCAAGGACTTAGATGATATTTTACCTGAAGTGGAAGCGTTTGCCGTGGATGAATTATTACCAGCGATGGTGAAAGGTGGAAAATTAACCGCTTCAGAAAGGGATGCTATTGCTACCAAAATGGCTCATTATTCAGGCTTGAGTAAAAAAGTGATTTTAGAACATAACTTAATGGTTCCTACCAATTTCTTCTGGAAAGAATTGTTAAGGGATCAGGGAATGACGATTGGTCGTTTGGATAGTAGGTACAAGGGTATTGATAGAGCTGGTACAGGTTCCAGACCTGATTTTGATCCTGCTTTGACTTCTTGGAATCATGCTTTTGCTCCAGCATTTAATATTTATGCCAAGGAAACTTTGAAGTATAAGACAGATCTTACTTATAATCTTTTCGGACCTGTCCACCCTTGGGATAGATCCAATGAAAATACGGGATACGATTTAGCAACTGCTATGCGTCAAAATCCATATTTGCATGTTATGGTTCAATCTGGTTTATATGATGGTGGTACCGACTTTTTCAATGCAAAATATAGTATGTGGCAAATGGACCCTACAGGAGAGTTGGCAGATAGATTGTCTTGGATTGGTTATAGAAGTGGCCACATGATGTATCTGAGAGCGGAAGATTTAGAAACTTCCAATGAGGATATCAGACAATTTATTGAAAAGTCTAAGGTGGCTCCGAATATGCCTGCTAAGTACGAATAACTGTTCCTTTGAAAAGGAAGGGTCTGAAATTTTTCAGACCCTTTTTTTATTTCTGTTCAATAATTCCAAGAGAATTTTTGAAGTCTTCAAAATTAGAAAGTGGGGTTTCTGATTTCATTAGATCTCCAAGAATTTGATATAAATCACTTGGCTTTTTTCCTTCTTTTCTCAAATATTGAATGGAGGTAGCTCCTTCAGATTTTGATAATTTTACATTTTTTGGACCTTTGATCAATGAGTGATGAAAGAAAGTGATCTCATTAAATGAATTGTTACCTAAAGATTCAGCGAGCACTTTTTGATCTAAAGATGAACTGAGTAAATCTTTGCCCCGAATAATAAAATCGACTCCAAAGTGAATGTCATCAACCACTGAGGTAAGTTGATATGCTGGTAGGCGGTCTTTTTTTCGAACCATAAAAAACGCTCCATCTTCTGGTAGCGTATAGGTTCCTTCTAAATTTGGATACTCTTTGATTTTAATAAAATCTGTGTTGAATGTATTGTATCTCCATGCTGTATCCATTTTGTCCAAAGGAATTCTTCTATCCAGACAATACCCTAAATAATATCCGGAAGAATCTAATTGCTGTATCCTTTTTCTAGTACAGTCACAGGAGAATAAGACCTTTTGGTTTCGAAGGGTTTCCAAAGCATCCAAGTAAGAATTCATTCGATGGATCTGAGACCAATCTGATTCAAATTCCTTCAGGTTTTTGGGGCCTATGTCATAGGAGATTTCCATAAAGTCCAAGGTGTCAAATATGTCCTGAACATATTCTTGCCTATATCGGTCCCTGTCCAAATCGTCTATTCGTAATAATACCTTGCTTCCATGTTTTTCTGACAGGGCTTTGGTGATCAAAAACGAATAGAGGTTGCCTAAATGTAGAAAACCACTCGGAGTAGGGGCTAGACGGGTAAGCTTTGTGTGCATTCCACCAAATTAGCTAGATTGCTAAAAAAAATCATCAATGAATATAGTTGTAAAATCACTTTTTTTCTTTTCTCTGGCAACTGTTACATTTTCATGTGATCATAAGGTTCCAACAACTGGAGAAGAGCTCGTTCAACGTGCTATTAAATACCATGATCCTAAAGGAAATTGGGATAATTTGAAGGCTACTTTTATCATGAAAGATAGTCTGCCTCCAGGTAGGAATTCAAGGTCTTATGAGTTTTACTTGGATAACTCTAACTCTAAGATGACTTATACTATTGAAGGATTAGAATATCAGGTCATGAGTGATTCTTTAGTGATTTTAATGGGTGAAATTTCCAAAGACCGGGCATTGAGAATGAGGAATTATTATACTTACCTATGGGGTTTACCAATGAAATTGAATGATCCGGGTACTTTTATCGAGAAGGAAATTCGTAAGGAAATAGTAGATGGAAAAGAGTACTTGGTGGCCAGAGTACCTTATGAAGATGATCAATGGTATTTTTATTTTGAACCCGAGACTTATAGAATGGTTGCCTATAAATTTTATAAGGATGAACCCAATCAAGTAGGTGAAATAATCTATTTAGAGGGGGAAAAGGAGTTTAATGGGATTAAAATTCCAGCCAACCGAACTTGGTATAGAACTGAGAAACCGGAATTTCTAGGGGTAGATATGCTTCAGGAAATAAAATAACCTGTTTTAGGTTAATTAACGGGATTCATTTTTGGGGTTCCATAAACTGAAATATCTTTGGATCTTTATGAAATCCATAACAGTTACATGTTTCTTATTGCTGCTCGTAAAAGTAGCGTTGGCCCAAGTTTCCTATTCAGGGAATGTGTTGGATGCCAATGATAAAAACTATGTGGAAGGTGTTTTGGTCGAAGTAATAGGTAAGGAAGATACTGACTCAACTAATGTAAGAGGTTATTTCAATGTACAGGCACAGGCTGGAGATACTCTGAGAATTACTTACCCGGGCTTTATTGAGCAAAATCTTGTATTGTCTTCAGAACGATTTTTACAGATTCAAATTCAGGATAGAGCCAGACTTTTACCCACTTTTGAGGTGAAAGCCGAGCCATATTCTTTTAGGTTCAAAGATGGTAAACTGGTTTTGGTGGATCCAAATGAGGAAGCCTCAACTTCTAATAAAGGTCAGGTGACAGCCGGATATCGTGATTCTCCTGAGGGAGGAATTGCAATTGCGGGTGCGATTTCCTATTTCACAAAGAAATCTAGGAATGAGAGGGAATATGCAAAGAAACTGGAATACCTGAAGCGTCGAGCGGGGTACTTACAAGTAGTGGATTCTGATTCTGTCAGAAATATATTAAAGGAGGATTATAATTTAGCCAATGATGAGTGGGATCCTTTAATTATAAAATTCAATCAGATGCATGCCCATCATGAGTTTTTAGATTGGTCAATGGAACGAGTATATGACAGATTAAAAGAATTTATAGAATGGGAAAAAGACTGGTCTAATTAACTTTTCCTTTTGAAAGACCAAGTAATAAAAAACTTGGCAACTAAATCACCTTCCTGATTCTTTCCTTTTGTAATCAAGCATATTTGGTCTGTTTGCCCGACTTTTAATTGCTCAATTAATTGATTTAATTCTAAGCCTTGTTCACAAGTAAAGGTGATTTTTTGGTCCGCCTTTTTAGTGTATTCTGCTTTAAAATCCACCACCAGCATACTAAACTTTCCTTTGCCAGCTAGAGCAAGTTGGCATAAAAGCCCCGTACTTAATTCACCCGCTCCTGCAAGTGCAGCAAAGTAGATGGATTTAAATGGGTTTTGTGTTCTCCAAAAAAATGGAATGGTCACTTCACATTTTTCCAAGGTCAATGTTTTGACTCCTAGCTTCCAAAAAACTGCAGATGGTAATTTAAAAAGCATCCCCCACCAAAAAATAAATGGGTTTCCCATCTTTCTTATATAAGCTTTAGCTGCAGGGTTTAATTCGAGTTTGGAGCTTTTAATACTCATCAAATGAAAATTTTTTATTTAAAATAGTCAAAAAATATTTAGTATTGAATCTGGTATTCTGTTTGAAAATAGAATGAGTAAAATAAGCATCAAAATGAAAAAAATAGCATTAATATTTGGAATCGGTCTCATTACCTATGCCTGTGCAAAAGTACCTTTAACTGGTCGTTCTCAGCTTGCATTGGTTTCAAGCGAAGAAATTCAGCCTTTAGTAAATGAGCAATACGACCAAGTTTTGGAAGAAAGCAAGGTAGTAACCTCTACAGCTGATGGGCAAAAAGTGCTTAAAGTGGGAAATAAAATGGCGAAGGCAGTGGAAGAATATTTGCGTTCTTCGGGATATGACGAATTAGCAGATGATTTTAGCTGGGAATTTAACTTATTGGAAAGTGATCAAGTCAATGCTTGGTGTATGCCTGGAGGAAAAGTTGCTTTTTATACTGGTATCATGCCCATTACAGAAACCGAGACTGGGATTGCTGTAGTTATGGGACATGAAATAGCCCATGCAGTAGCGGCCCATTCCAGAGAAAGAATGTCTAATGGGTTGGTAGCTAATTTCGGAGTTGGTCTACTTTCTTCTGCGATTGGACAAAACCCAACATTAACTCAAGCGATATTTCTACAGTCTGTGGGTATTGGTAGTGAATTAGGAATGTTAAGTTTCTCTAGAAAACATGAGACTGAAGCGGACCAATTAGGTTTGACGTTTATGGCCATAGCTGGATATGACCCGAGAGAAGCTCCGATTTTCTGGGAACGTATGCAAGCACAAAGTGGGGGAGAGGCCCCTCCAGAATTTTTATCCACTCACCCGGATCCAAGCAATCGAATTAAAAAGTTGAATGAATGGATGCCTCAGGCATTGGAATTTTATAAAAAATAAAAAACAAAACCCGGAGAATTCCGGGTTTTGTTTTATCTATTCGTAAATCCTCTCAGTTTTACCTGAGTTAATTTTCTCTTGGTGTCCAAAGGGAAATCACCTCTCATCATCCAATCATAATATCCAGGCTCCTCTTTAAAAACTTGTTCTATAGGTTTTCCTTTATGTTTCCCAAAGTTGAAGACTTCTTCACCTTGGGAATTAAAAACAAACCTACCTGCTAAATCCACCATTTTTTCGTTCACCAAATCATGGATTTTTTTCATGTCGTTTTCAAATACCCCCAACTTATTTCCTTGAAGATCAATTGCCTCTTCTCCAACATATCTTTCAACCTGTGATTTGAAGACATCCATGGTGGCTAAGGTATCTGCTTCAGCACTATGGGCATTTTCCAACGTCTTTCCACAATAGAATTTGTAAGCAGCGGTTAAATTACGCTTTTCCATCAAGTGGAATATCTTCTGGGCATCCAGTAGGTTTCTTTTATCTAAATCAAATTCAATCCCTGCTCTTAAAAATTCTTCAACCAACAATGGAATATCGTATTTCAATACATTGAATCCTGACAAATCGGATTGGCCAATAAACTGATGCACTTCCTTCGATAAATCTTTAAAGGAAGGCTCATTCTTGACATCCTTGTCATAAAGGCCGTGAATTAAGGAGGCTTCCAATGGAATAGGGATTCCAGGATTAACTCTTCTGGTATAGATTTCCTGACCTCCATCTGGATTTAATTTGACAATGGAAATTTCCACAATTCTATCTGTAGAAATATTGGTACCTGTCGCCTCCAAATCAAAAAAAGCAATGGAGTTTCTTAGATTTAATTTCATTTTTTGTTTAATTATTTATACTCGCTTTTTTCTGAAGCGATCAATTAATCCTTCTTAATTAATTGAATTTAGCTTTTAATTCAGTTAAATCCATATTGTCATAATTTCCTGAAGACATGAGCAACAGATTGGTGTTGGAATAATCCTGATTCAATAAGAATTCTTTTAATTGATTACTATCCGTAAAAAGCTTTAAATCTTCACGTTCAAAACCTTTTCTTAAGGTTGGCTCATCCATTAATTCCAGCTTTTTTAATGCAGCAGCATGGGGATTTAGGTAAATTACCGCAATATCAGCGGCATCCATTGTACCCGCATAATTAGGTAGAAAATCTTTATTTAAGGAAGAGTAGGTATGAAGTTCTTGTACTGCGATTAAAGTCCTTTCAGGAAACTGTGATTTTACTGCATTGGTAGTAGCCTTTAATTTGGATGGTGCGTGAGCAAAATCCCTGAAGATCGTAGATTGCTCATTTCCAGCGATTTTTTCTTGCCTTTTTGCAGCTCCTGTAAAACTCTGGATGGAAGTATAAAACTGCTGTTTAGTTAATCCAAGAGATATACAAATATTCATTGCCCCCTGCAAATTTTGAAGATTGTGCTCTCCAAAAATTTGAATAGGGATCAGATCATTTTCAGTCTTTAAGAAAGTTTTTCCTCCTTCAATCGTGGCAGGATGTGCTTTATAAGGTGTTTTCAAAGATTTGATTTCAACTTTTTTAGCTGCCTCTTTGACCAAAATGTCGGAGTCGCAATAAATCAATTCTCCAGATTCGGGAGTTTTTTCCATCAAATTGCTAAACTGAACTTTGTATTCTTCAAAATCAGGGAAGACATTAAAGTGATCCCAAGCGATGCCACTTACCAGTACGATATCATGTTTGTAATGGAAAAACTTGGGTGTTCTATCCAAAGGAGATGTGAGGTATTCATCTCCTTCAATAATAATGATAGGGGCATCCGAAAGCCGTACCATTAGGTTAAAGCCTTCAATTTGGGCGCCAACTAAATAATCGAAATCCACCTTTTGGTCTTTCAACACATGGAGTATAATGGAGGTAATAGACGTTTTTCCATGAGATCCAGCGACTACCACCCGCTTTTTCTTTTTGCTTTGATTGTAGATGAATTCCGGGAAAGAATATACTGGAATGCCTAACTCCTGAGCTTTTATTAATTCCGGATTATCGATTCGGGCGTGCATTCCCAAAATGATGCCGTCTAATTCTGGAGTTATTTTATTTGGAAACCAACCGTATTGGTCTGGAAGAATACCTGCTCGTTGCAACCTTGTTTTGGAAGGTTCATAAATTTCATCATCGGATCCAGTGACTTGATATCCCTTTTCAACAAGTGCCAATGCAAGATTATGCATCACCGCTCCTCCTATAGCAATGAAATGATATTTTTTCATAAACATTGGTTTCAGTTTTTCATTTAATACTCAAACTTAAAAATAAAAGTCGGGTGCTTAGACCATAACGATTCTTAAATGAAACAATTTTTTGAGGGCGGTTCTTTTTAATTAATTTCGGGCTCTATTTGAGTTTTTTATGCTAGAAGATAAGTACGCCTACCTCTGCCTTGCGCTTATGTATATGGTTGCCTGGGCAATTGTTTATTGGAAAAACCCATGGAAAAAGGGGATGATAAAAGTTGGAGCTGTAGGAGGTTTGATGGGAATTGTGGCCGAAGTCTGGTATTTCCGTGATTATTGGAGACCACCTACGCTTTTTGGGGAAGGGATTGTAGGAATCGAAGATTATATCATAGGTTTTGCCCTATTTGGTGTAGGTGGATATATTCACTCTTCATTTACAAAGAGAGAAATCGACTATTCCAGACAAACCAAGGCCAAGAATAAGGAATTTTTCTACATGTTTTTAATTGCCTGTGCAAGTTTGACGGTTTTTAGTATTGGATTTGGGATTCATTCTGGATACGTTACATTTCTGACCTTTTTTATCCTTTCAGTTTACATATGGATACAAAGGCCAGATTTGATTGAATTATCCTTGATTTCAGCTTTTGCTACTTTGGGAATCACCCTCTTGATCTATTATATCAATTTCAACTTGCTCTTCCCACATTTTTGGGATACCTATGGGATGCTGGATGCTCCTATATTAGGTGTTAAAGTATTTAATATTCCCCTTTCTGAAATGCTGTGGCACTTTTCCTGGGCCATGCTTTGTAGCATGTTTCGAGGATACAGAAATGGTGTTTATTATAAATAGAAAAAATATTTAGCAAGGCTTGATTTTTGTGGCTTTTCATTGTTGATAAGTCTGGCAAAACTTGTTTAAAACTCGTGGTCAGAAGACCCTACATTTGTTACTATGACTGAGAAAAGTACCAACCCTCGATATTCCCGAAAAAACCAAAATTCAAGCGCTCCCAATATGTTGGGGAAAGTGCCTCCTCAAGCGGTAGATCTTGAGGAAGCCGTATTAGGTGCTTTGATGCTCGAAAAGGATGCATTGACCAATGTGATCGATATCCTGAAGGTAGAGAGTTTTTATAAAGACGCACATAAAGTGATCTTCCAGGCAATCTTGGATTTGTTTACAGACAGTCAACCCATTGATTTGCTTACTGTAACCAATCAGCTAAGAAGAAATGGGGCACTGGAAATTGCTGGGGGTGCATTTTATGTCACTGAACTTACTTCCAAGGTAGCCTCAGCGGCAAATATTGAATACCATGCTAGGATTATCACTGAGCAATCCATCAAGCGTGAGATGATTCGTATTTCCTCAGAGATCCAAAAAGATGCCTATGAGGATACCACCGATGTATTTGAGTTACTGGATAAGATGGAGCAATCCTTGTTTGAAATCTCAGAAAAGAATATTCGAAAGAATTATTCTGATATGAAATCTATTATGCGGGAGGCTATCATAGAACTGGAGTCCCGAAGAGATCAAAAAGATGGATTAACTGGGGTGCCTTCTGGCTTTACTGCATTGGATAGGGTGACCTCTGGTTGGCAGAAATCTGATTTGGTAATTATAGCTGCCCGTCCTGCAATGGGAAAAACAGCTTTTGTACTTTCTGTTTTAAGAAATGCCGCGGTAGACCATAATAAACCAGTGGCTATTTTCTCTCTGGAAATGTCCTCGGTTCAGTTGGTAAATCGTTTGATCAGTTCCGAAGCGGAGTTGGATTCAGAGAAAATTAAAAAGGGATCTTTAGAAGAGCATGAATGGGCACAATTGGTACATAAAACAGCTAAATTATCCAAAGCACCTCTTTTTGTCGATGACACTCCGGCTTTGTCTATTTTAGAGCTTCGTGCAAAGTGTAGAAAATTGAAAGCCCAGCACGATATTCAAATGATTGTTATTGATTATTTGCAATTGATGTCTGGTGATTCCAAAGGTGGTGGTGGAGGTAACCGTGAACAGGAAATTGCGAGTATTTCAAGGGCATTAAAAAAGATTGCAAAGGAGTTGAGTGTGCCTGTAATTGCCTTGTCTCAGTTATCAAGAGCGGTAGAGACCCGTGGAGGGGATAAAAGACCTCAACTTTCAGATTTGAGAGAATCTGGTGCGATTGAGCAAGATGCAGATATGGTAATGTTCTTGTATAGGCCAGAATACTATGGTATTACAGAAGATGAAGAACATAATTCTACACAAGGAGTGGGGGAAGTTATTATTGCAAAACATAGAAATGGTTCCTTGGATACTGTAAAACTTCGCTTTATCGGTCGCTATACGAAATTCCAGGATTTGGATCATTTCGGGGGAGCTCCTGCCGTAAACCAACCTATATATGGTTCAAATTTCTCTAAACAATCATCCGGTATTTCTTCTTTCGATTCGGGACAAACCATCAAAATGCAGAGTAAAGCAAACAATGACTTTGATGATACAGATGACCTATTGAATCGACCAAATTCTCCAATTGATTTTTAAATGATTTCATGAAGGCAATTACACTGAATAGTAAAACATTAGGAAAACTGTTATTGACTGACGTTCAAGACAGGGGTTGTGAATCAGGAGAGGTGAAAGTTGGCATCAAAGCCGCAGCTTTGAATCACCGGGATGAATGGTGCAGAAAAGGCCTATATCCCAATATTCAAGACGGTATAATATTGGGTTCAGATGGTGCAGGTGTTGTATTGGAAGTAGGGGACAGCGTTAACCTTAATCTGGTTGGAAAAGAAGTGATCATCAATCCTGCTATCAATTGGGGGGACCGGCAAGAAGTTCAATCCAAGAATTTTGAGATTTTGGGAATGCCTAGAAATGGGACTTTATCTGAAAAGGTCATCGTACCGGCAGATCGAATAAAATTAAAACCAGAACACTTAAGTTTTGAAGAAGCGGCAGCGTTGCCATTAGCAGGTCTTACTGCTTTTAGGGCCTTATTTTACCAAGGTCAGGTGAAAAAAGGAGATTCAGTCCTTATTACGGGTTTTGGAGGTGGAGTAGCCCAATTCGCATTTCAGTTTGCCTTAAATGCCGGTGCCAAAGTATATGCAAGCAGTAGTAAACAAAATAAACTGGATTTAGCCAGAAAGTTAGGAGCGTTAGACGTTTTTGATTATACGGAGGACAATTGGACTCAACTAGCATTAGAATCCTCTGGAGGTTTCGATTTGATTGTTGATAGTGCTGCAGGAGATGCATTAAATAAACTGATCGAAGTTGCGAAGCCGGGGGGAAAGATCGTTTTTTATGGAGCTACAAAAGGGAACCCCTCTGAACTCACTGCGAGAAAGATTTTCTGGAATCAACTCAAACTGATAGGTACAACGATGGGCTCTGATCAAGATTTCGAAAATATGGTTCAGTTTGTCAAGGACAATAAAATTAAACCCATTATTGATCAAGTATTCTCTTTTCAGGAAGCTATTCAGGCTTTTGATAGAATGAAGGAAGGGGAGCAAATGGGAAAAATCGTTTTAACACCTTAATTTTCTTCATAGGTTTCTCCAAATTCCTTTTGAGCTATTCTATATATCTCATCCTTTTCAGGAGGAGTAACTAAGTAATCTCCGACTCTTAAAACTGTCAGCTCTTTCCAAGGAGCTTCAAATTTTAGGATGTCTGGATCACCAAATTTTGAAAGATGATCTTGTGTTATTTTTATTGCCAAAATGGTACCTTTGGGTTGATAGCAACCCCATCCATTTTCTAAAGATTGGATAAAGTCGTATTTCTTTTCAAAAACCTTAGGTTTGATCAAATACTGCTCAGAAGAAGAAGTTTGATTTTCTACCAGCCAATCTCCTTGTTGAGCTGTGTTTTGGGTTTCATCACCGTCATTGGTTCTGGTAATGATTAATGTGCCAGGAACTGCCTTTTTAGCTTTGATTAAGGTTTTCTTTTTAAAAGTCCGCCCATCACTTTCAATGATAGGTAAAAAAAAGTTAAGCATATCCCGTTGTGTGATCATGATGAAAATCTTTTGATTGAAAAATTTGATAGTCTTAATTTAGTCATTTGGCTTTAAAATTATAGGCGTAGAATTTTAATCACATAAAAAATAAAATAAAGATAAAGCGTAAGAGAAAACCTTGTCTAAAGTAAAATTTAGAGTGCTAAATTAATCTAGGTCATTTTCGAACAGAAAATTTTGGTAAGCATTTTTTAATTCTTGTAAGGTTTTTATTTCCTGTTTTTCTTGTGCAAGTGTTATTCCTTTTTCGAAAGTTTCCTTTGCTTTTTCCAATTCTTCCCGTTCTGAGAAAAAGGATGCTGCCGTGTAATACGTTGGTAAATAGGCTTCAAAGGAGCTTAAAAGTTTAATAAAGTATTTTTCTGCTTCATTTGGATCGACAGAAAGGTATTCAATCGCAAGTGCATACCAGTTGAATGGGTTTTCCGGTTCTTCTTTTGCGTACTCTTTCAATATTTCCAACCGATCTAAATTGCCCATGATTTGTTTTTTTAATTAGCTGTAGACTGTTAATTTCACACGAAATAAATCGAAAATAATCTAATTCTAAACCAATGAAGATTCTTGTTTGTATCACACATGTTCCAGATACGACCTCTAAGATTCAGTTTACTGCCGATAATACGAAATTTGATACTACAGGAGTACAATTTATCATAGGTCCATATGATGACTATGCTTTGGCAAGAGCTGTTGAATTAAGAGATCAAACTGGAGGTAAACTTACAGTACTAAATGTTGGAGAAGCCGAAACGGAGCCTACTTTAAGAAAGGCTTTGGCGATCGGTGCAGATGAAGCGATTCGGGTGAATACCGCTCCAAAAGATTCCTTTTACGTTGCCAAACAAATTGCACATTATGCTGCTGATGGTAATTATGATCTCATACTAATGGGTAGAGAATCCATTGATTTTAATGGGGGAATGGTTCATGGTATGGTGGGTGAGCTTTTGGGAATGCCCTCTTTCTCCCCGGTAATGAAATTAGATCTGAATGGGAATTTAGTGACTATGGCTAGAGAAATTGAAGGAGGAAAAGAGACTTTGGAAGCGAGTCTTCCATTGATTGCTGGATGCCAAGAGCCTATTGCAGAATGGAAAATTCCTAATATGAGAGGAATTATGTCTGCTAGAACGAAACCATTGAATGTAGTGGATACAGTAGAGGTGGCAACACAAGCTGAAGCTACCACTTATGAACTTCCACCTGCCAAAGGTGCTGTTAAATTAATCGATAAGGATCATGTGGGAGAATTGGTGAAACTCCTCAAGAATGAAGCAAAAGTGCTTTAATTTATTATCATTAATAATTTGTAAATCAAGAATTTATGTCAATTTTAGTATATATAGAACAGGCAGAAGGAAAAGTTAAAAAAACGAGTTTGGAGGCAGTTTCATTTGCGGAAGCATTGGCGGCCAAAACGGGTGAAGGGGATGTCGTAGCAATTGCCTTAGGTACGATTTCAGCTGATGAATTAGCTGGTATAGGGACCGCAGGAGCTTCAAAAGTACTTCATGCTTCGGATTCAAAACTTGATTCGGGTGTGATCCAGGCCCATGCTTCTGCTATTGCACAAGCCTTCACTTCTGTTGGAGCAAAAACATTAGTCTTAGCCAAATCTTCTTTAGGAGATGCGGTAGCGGCAAGGTTAGCGATCAAATTGGACGCAGGCTTAGTATCAAATGTGGTTTCTTTGCCATCCACGGATCAGGGGTATGTGGTGAAAAGAAGTATTTTCACAGGAAAGGCATTTGCAGAAACTGAATTAAAAACAGAGAATAAAATTCTTGCGATCAAGAAAAATTCTGTTGATCTTAAAACAAATGGAGCTCAAGCTGCTGTAGTACCTTTTGAAGTTTCTCTTTCTGATTCAGATTTTGCTTCAAAAATTACTTCTACAGAAAGGGCTACCGGGGAAGTGTTATTGCCTGAAGCAGATATAGTCGTTTCTGGAGGAAGAGGAATGAAAGGACCTGAAAACTGGGGTATGCTTGAGGATTTAGCAAAAACATTGGGTGCTGCTACGGGATGTTCCAAGCCTGTTTCCGATATTGGTTGGAGGCCACACCATGAACATGTGGGCCAAACAGGTGTAAAAGTAGCTCCTAGTTTGTATATAGCAATAGGAATTTCAGGAGCTATTCAACATCTTGCAGGAGTTAATTCATCCAAATGCATTGTTGTTATTAACAAAGATCCTGAAGCTCCATTCTTTAAAGCAGCTGACTATGGAATTGTTGGGGATGCATTTGAAGTGGTACCAAAACTTACTGAAGCATTAAAAGCTGAATTATAATTTTTGTGGAAAAACTAGTAGAACTGGAAATTTTAGGTTTATCGTCAAACCATTCTCAATCAGGGTCTTTTACTTTGGTTATGGGAGAGGTTGAAGGAAGTAGAAGATTACCGATTGTCATTGGCATGTTTGAGGCTCAAGCAATTGCTATTGAAATCGAAAAAATCATTCCTAATCGACCTATGACTCATGATTTGTTTAAGTCATTTGCCAATAGCTTCAATTATGAAATTGATAAAATTGTCATTTCAGATATGAAGGAAGGAGTTTTCTATGCGAAGATCCATTGTCATAATGAATCTTCTGAAATAGAAATTGATTCCAGGCCTTCAGATGCGATTGCGATTGCGGTAAGATTTGATTCTCCGGTTTTCTGCTCAGAAAAAGTGATGTCAGAGGCATCTATAGAATTTTCCGAGGAGGAAAAGAAAGAGGAGAAAGCTTCTTCTAAACCATCGTCTCAAAAAGTGAGCTCCAAAAAAGAAAGCTCCTTAAAAGACTTTAGCCTAGACAAATTAAACCAGATGCTAGATAAAGCCATCAATAATGAAGATTATGAAAAAGCTGCCCGAATAAGGGATGAAATAAATAAAAGAAACTAAATCTTTCAAGGCCTGAAGTAATTCAGGCTTTTTTATTGACGGCTACTTGGCTATTTTTAGCTTTTCTCATTTAATATCAATTCATGGATTACTTAAGGGGTGTCTTAGGACTTTCAGTTATAGTTTTGATTGCATTTCTTTTCTCAAATGAAAAAAGAAAAATTGATTGGAGACTTGTAGGTATAGGCATCGTGCTGCAGCTGATTTTTGGTTTTTTAATCACTAAAGTTCCCATTGTAGCCCAGGGTTTTACTGTTTTAAGTGAGGCATTTGTCAAATTTTTGAGTTTTAGTAGAGATGGGGCCGCCTTTATATTTGGAGACCTAGCAGGGGATAGCTATGGATTTATTTTTGCTTTTCAGGTATTGCCCACCATTATTTTCTTTTCAACTGTTTCTGCAGGTTTATACTACTTAGGGATTCTACAAAAGGTAGTCTTTGGGATAGCATGGGTAATGGCACGAACCATGAGGTTATCAGGTCCTGAAAGCCTTTCTGCAGCAGGAAATATTTTCTTAGGACAAACGGAAGCACCATTGCTTGTACGTCCATTTATACCTCAAATGAGTAAGTCTGAACTGATGTGTTTGATGACTGGAGGTATGGCTACCATTGCAGGAGGAGTCTTGGCTGGGTATGTGGCGTTTCTAGGAGGAGATAGTTTAGAGGAGCAAAGTAAATTTGCCGCCTATCTATTAGGAGCTAGTATCATGAACGCACCTGCAGCCATCGTTATGTCCAAAATGTTTGTTCCTGAAGTGGAAAAAGAAACCAAACAGGATAAATTGGAAGTCAATGAAGAAGCCATGGGTGTTAATTTAATAGACGCCATGTCTATCGGTGCTTCAGAAGGTTTGAAGTTAGCACTCAACGTTGGAGCTATGCTTTTAGCTTTTATAGCCGTAATTGCAGCAATCAATTATTTATTGAGTGGACTCATAGGAGAGTATACAGGTTTGAATTCATTTGTGGCTTCTACCACAGGAGGACAATTTCAAGGCTTTTCCTTAGAATATCTCTTTGGCCAGGTTTTTAGAGTTTTTGCTTGGGTAATCGGAGTGGATTGGGTTGATACTTTGCAAGTAGGTAGTCTCCTAGGTCAAAAAACAGTAATCAATGAATTTGTGGCCTATTTAAGCCTTTCCGAAATGAAAGAAATTGGCTCTTTAAACCCCAAGTCCATTGTTATCGCGACTTATGCGCTATGTGGATTTTCAAATTTCAGTTCGATTGCTATTCAATTGGGAGGGATTAGTATTATTGCCCCCAATCAACAAGGAAACTTAAGCCGTTTAGGACTGCGCTCTCTTTTAGCAGCTTCCTTGGCGTGTTTGATGACTGCTACCATTGCAGGGATGTTGTTTGGGTGATAAATAAATTCTGTTCTTTCAAGGTTGGATCTTACCAGATTTAATGAAGTAGTTAGGGATTTAGTATCTGTCTTAGAAAAAGCCTAATCAATTGTTAAAAAATAAATTAAAAGCCCTTCGAATACAATTCGAAGGGCTTTTTGATGGAAAGAAATTCCTGCTATCGAATACCATAAAGTTCTTTTCCAACTTTTTCATATTTATCTCCCTCAAACCAAAATGGTTTCTCTTTCATGTTGGCAATTTTTTGAGCAGAAAGAATATAGGCTTTCCAATAGTTTACAGCATAGTCCAAATCAAAGGAATCCACTTCATCCGCCTGCTTATGGTAATATTGATTGATATCGTCATCAAAAGCTGTAAAACCTAAGCTGAATGTAGGGGAAGGAACCCCTAATTTTGCAAAATTTACATTATCGGACCTGTCATATAGTCCTTGTTCAGGGGATGGATCCGAAATCGCTTTTAATCCCATTTCACTGACTGCATCTGTAATTAATTGATCTCCGGAGGTTCTACCTAAACCTATGACAGTTATGATAGAGGTATTATTATATCCTGCATTGTCGATGTTTAAATTAAAGACGATGTCTTTAATAGGAATTAGTGGATGAGAGGCAAAATAGGCGCTTCCTAATAGGCCTTTTTCTTCAGCTGTCCAGGCAGCCAATAAAATGGATCTTTTTGGTGGGTTTTCTGCAAAATAACGAGCTGCATTGATTACCGCTACCGTTCCCACAGCATTGTCTCTGGCTCCATTAAATATAGAATCTCCATTTGCATCTGCTTCTCCTACTCCCACATGATCATAATGAGCTGAAAGGAGAATGTATTCGTTTTTAAGTTGAGGGTCTGTTCCTTCAATCCAGGCTACTACATTCTTACCCTCTACAGTTTTATTGATCTTTTTTTCAATCTTAAATCTTGCTTCCTCCATTTTGCCTTTGGCCATGTCGGACTTGATCTTGTTTTTTGGATCCTTGATCCAGATGTAAGGAAGTTCATTTGCCTCTCCCTGATCAATACTCAATTGTGTTCTATTCAGATACCTGGATACCAATTGCCAAGGAACAGAAGGAATATTAAACATTTCTACAATGGCAACTGCACCTTTCTCCTGAGCAATTTTTGCCTTTTGGGCACCTAATGAAAATAAGGCTCCTGGACTCATTTGTTCGGGTGCTCCTACACTGCTTACGGCTATCTTACCAGCTATATCCAATCCTTCATAATCTTCTTCCATTCCATAGCCAACATCCACTAGTTCATAAGATCCTTCTAGGTCATTTCCGCTTAGAACCAATAGGGTTTCTCCTTGTGTAAAACGCTCTCCAAAAATCACGATCTCTCCAGTCTTCGGAGGACTGGACATCATAAATGGGATCATTTGAAAATAACCAGTCGCACCAGGTAATTCTTTGGCTCCATATTTTTCAAATTCTTTGGCTATATAATTTGCTGCTAACTCTATCTCTGGCCGTAAAGGATCTCTACCTTTCAGCTCATCAGATGCCAAATAGCGGAAGTGGGATATTGCATCCTCTCTATTGAATTTTTGATTAATGTCCTCAACTTGTGAAAAGGCAATTGTGGAAATTGCAAAAAGGAGGGGGAAAGTTCCTAGTAATTTTCTCATCGGGTTAATTTTTACTCTTCTAAAGTAACTGAATTTCCCCAAATGAATTCAATTAGTGTGGATATTGGATGGTATCAAGCTCCAATTCTTGTAGAAGTTTTAAAAAGTGAGGAGGAGGAGTACAAGATAATTCTACCTTTTCTAAACTAATAGGATGAATAAAGGATAGGTATTGAGCATGAAGCATCAGGTTTTGTACACCAAATTTCTTTTCTAAAAAGATGTTTTGTTTGTTATCTCCATGCTTTTTGTCTCCCAGGATATAATGGCGTATATGTGCCATATGCCTTCGTATTTGGTGGGTTCTTCCAGTTTCCGGCTCTACTTCCAATAAACTGTATCTACTGGTGGGGTATCTTCCTGTACTATTAAAAGGCATTTCAGAGGTAGCCATTACTCTATAGGAAGTCCTGGCTTCTTGTAACCTTCCAGAACGCTCACTTTTCAGAGGATGGTCTATGGACCCTACTTTTATTTCAGGAATTCCTCTTACAATGGTCTGGTACTTTTTGTCTATCGATCTTTCTGAAAAAAGTAATTTTAAAGAGGGGAGGATCGTTTCACTTTTAGCAAATAACAATACTCCACTAGTGGGTCGGTCCAATCTATGAACTGGGTGTACATGTTGGCCTATCTGATCTCTCAATAATTGTAAAGCAAAGACAGATTCATATGCGGCTATGGCAGTTCTATGAACCAATAAACCAGAAGGTTTATTGATGGCAATCAAATGTTCATCTTCAAAAAGTATTTCTAGAACCATTGTTGAATGGAAGAAGAGTCAGCTTCAGGCTGACTCCTTAATAAAAAACATTAATTAAAATATGGTTCCGGACCCAATCGATTCTTCCTCATTATACCAAGCTACAAATTGCCCTGAGGCAACGCCTTTTTGTGGTTCATCGAAAATGACATACAGTCCATTTTCTTTTCTTACCAATGTGGCCCATGTCAAGGGTTGACGGTAACGAATTCTAGCTTTGTATCTGGCGCTTTCTCCGATGGCAAGTTCAAGGTCTTCCCGAATCCAATGGATTTGGTCAGCTTTGACAAATAGCCCATTTTTTAATAAACCAGGATGGGTTTCGCCGAGTCCCGTGTAAATGATGTTTTCTTTTGTATCTGTTGCAATAACAAATAAAGGTTTCCCTGTTCCACCTACGTGAAGTCCTTTTCTTTGTCCTACTGTAAAATAATGTGCTCCATTATGTTCCCCCAACACCTTTCCTTGTTCTGCAGAATAATGAAGTGGTAAAGAAATAGCATCTAAGGTTTCCTGGTCCCAATCTTCAGCAGGAACTCCCGCAGGAATTTGTTGAGTTTGATAGACGGGTAAATCTTCAGGGATTTGAATGATTTTCCCTTTTTTCGGTTTCAATTGTTGCTGTAAGAAATCCGGCAATCTGACTTTTCCTATAAAACAAAGCCCTTGTGAGTCCTTTTTATCGGCTGTAATCAAGTCCAATTCTTTGGCAATTTTTCTTACCTCAGGCTTCTGTAAATGCCCTATTGGAAAAAGGGCTTTACTTAATTGCTCTTGATTGAGTTGGCACAGGAAATAACTTTGATCTTTATTAGGGTCTGCTCCAGCTAATAATTGATAAACGGATTTTCCATTTACCTCTATTTCTCCTTTTTGACAATAATGTCCAGTCGCGACAAAATCAGCTTTTAACTTTTGGGCCGCTTTCAGGAAAATATCAAATTTGATTTCTCTATTGCAAAGAATGTCTGGGTTTGGAGTACGTCCAGCTTTGTATTCTCCAAACATATAATCTACAATTCGCTCTCGGTATTCCTCACTCAGGTCAATAGCCTGGAAAGGTATTCCTAATTTTTCAGCGACCAGCATGGCATCGGTGGAATCTTCCATCCAAGGGCATTCATTGGAAATGGTAACGGACTCATCGTGCCAGTTTTTCATAAACATTCCGATGACTTCATAGCCTTGTTCAATTAAAAGATGAGCGGCTACGGAACTGTCGACACCTCCGGAAAGGCCAACAACTACTCTAGGTTTTGTTTTCATGGGTTGTAATAATTAATGGATTCAAGGTCCATTAGGTTACAGATGAGTTAAGAACTCCAAAGGCTTGGAATTAGTTCTCTGGGTTAAAGTTACAAATTTGAAAAATGAAAAAGGGAAAATGTTTTCCTCCCGATGAGAGAACTCCATTTTCCCTTTCTAATCTTTTAGATTTTAGTTTAAAAACCTAAAGCCTTATCATCTCCTCTTGGGTCTGCGCCTCCTTCTAACTTTCCATCAGGCATCACTAAAATAGCATCTACTTTCCCAATGATGGGGTTATTATTTTCTAATATGATATACCCTTTGGATTTTAGATGATTCAATAAGGTGGAGTCGAAGGAATTGGGTTCAAAACTTACCCGGTCAGGCAACCACTGATGGTGAAACCGGGCTGATTCTACCGCTTCTTGCATTCCCATATCAAATTCATAAACATTGAGAATAGTTTGAAGTACAGATGTGATAATTGTAGAACCTCCGGGAGTACCGACCACCATCCAAAGTTTGCCGTCTTTTTCCACAAGGGTAGGAGTCATGCTGCTTAGCATACGTTTTCCAGGTTGAATGCTATTGGCTTCTGCGCCTATTAATCCAAACATATTAGGCACTCCTGGCTTGGAGCTAAAATCATCCATTTCATTATTCATGAAAAAGCCCAGTTCATCAATATACACTTTGGAACCATAGGCACCATTTAAAGTCGTAGTCACCGAAACGGCATTTCCTTCCGCATCAATTATAGAGTAATGTGTAGTTTCCATACTTTCTAAAAACTCAATTTTACCTTCGGCTATCTCCTCTGATTTTGTGGCTTGCTCAAAAGAGAAGTTTTCCATTCGGGATTTGAGGTAATCAGCCGACATCAATTCGGCTTTAGGGATATGGACAAAATCTGGATCGCCTAAATAATAGTTTCTATCTGCATATGCTCTTCTTTCAGCTTCTACAAGGAGTTGTATATGTTCTGGACTGTGGTGGCCAAACTTTTTTAAATCGTATGGTTCAATCATTCCAAATATCTGTGCCAAGGTGATGCCTCCAGAACTAGGAGGAGCCATGGAGATGATTTTTAACTCTTTATAATCGAAAATGATTGGGTCTCTCCAAGCTGCTTCGTAATCTGCTAAATCTTGCTCTGAAATGATTCCTCCCATTTCCCGTAAATGCTTTACCAGTATTTTGGCAGTCTCTCCTTGATAGAATTCCTCTTTTCCGTTTCTTGCAATTCGTTTTAAAGTCTCAGCCAATACAGGGAACTTTAGTGTATCACCTTCGTTGATTTCCTTTGCGAAATAGGTGTCAGGTCCATTGACCTCTATAAATGTTTCTCGCAATCTCTGTAGTCTAGCTGCTTGATTTTTAGTGGTGACATACCCTTTTTCTGCTAGTTCAATTACTGGGTCTAGTACCTCTTCAGGAGAAAGTTTCCCAAATTTTTCTTGAGCAGTAAATATACCTGAGATGGTGCCAGGCACTCCAGATGCCATTGCTCCTTGTGTACTTAAACCGGGGATTACATTTCCTTCCTGATCTAAATACATGTCTGAGAAAGCAGCAGAAGGGGCCTTTTCTCGGTAATCCAAGGAGCCTACGGAACCATCAGCCATTCGGTATACCATAAATCCACCACCTCCAAGATTTCCGGCAAAAGGGTAAATAACTGCCAGTGCCATTTCAGTGGCCATCATGGCATCGAAGGCATTTCCTCCTTTTTTGATGATATCCAATCCTATTTGTGAAGCTTCTTCACGAGCAGACACGACCATGGCTTTTTCTGCTATCGATCCTCTCTTAGCTTGAACTGAATCTTTTTTTTCTCCGCAGGAGTAAATGGAAATAGAAAGAGTAGTCACTGCCAGTAATCTGCCAGTGGTCCGAGAAAATATACTCATCAATCTTCTATAAGCGTGTTGTTAAATAATTTTAGAATGCGTTTGTATTCATCGGTCCATGAACTTGGCTCTACAAAGCCATGATCCTCTACAGGGTAAATAGCCATTTCCCAATTATCCTTTCCCAATTCAATTAATCGCTGAGAAAGTCTGACTACATCTTGGAAATGAACATTCACATCTACCATGCCATGAGCCATCAAAAGATTTCCTTTTAAACCTTCAGCGAAATAAATAGGACCAGATCTCCTATAAGCAATTGGATCTTGTTCAGGCGTATTTAGAATATTCGATGTATAACCATGATTGTAATGTGCCCAATCTGTTACTGATCGTAACGCAGCTCCTGATTTGAAAACATTAGGTGCATTGAATAGTGCCATAAGGGTGATAAAACCTCCATAACTCCCCCCATATATACCGATTCTATCCGCATCTACTCCATGGGAAGCTACCAGATATTTTGCTCCATCCACCTGATCAGATAAATCTTTACCTCCCATATGTCTATAAATACCAGTTCTCCAATCTCTACCATACCCAGCACTAGCTCTGTAATCAATATCAAGCACGGTATATCCTAGGTCAGTCAATAAATTATGGAACATGTATTCTCTGAAATAGCTACTCCACCATTTATGTACATTTTGAAGATAACCGGCTCCATGGACGAAAATTACAGCTGCCCCATTCTTTTTAGCAGGGTCAGGAGTATATAATCTTGCAGGAACTTGTGCACCATCTTCTGCAGTAAATCTGATAATTTCAGGATCTCTCCAATTGTAGGCTTTAAATTCATCTGATTGCCCAGAAGTCAATTGGGTTGGATTTGCTCCTACTTTATTGTCTTGAATATATAATTCAGTAGGCTTATTACTATACGAATAAAGAATTGCCAATTTCTTCTCATCCGGAGAAAGAGTCACCTCATTATTTCCTGTCATGGAAGTCAGCTTTTCCATTTTTCCACCCATTAAAGGCATTCTATAAAAATGTCTTTCTCCGGGATCCACTTCAGAAGTGGTGAGATACCAAGATTTTTTATCCTTTGAAATGAATGGATTAAATACCTCATAAGCTCCGGAAGTTAATGCTGTTTTTTCTCCTGATTCTACATCCAGTAGATACAAGTGAGAATATCCAGATTCTTCCGACTGGAAATAGATGTGTTGATTATCTGGAAGCCATCCTAATGTTCCGCCAGAAAAAGACCAACCAATACCTGGACCTGCAATCCATGCCTCATCCCTCTGTCTATCTAACGTTTTTAATTCTCCTGTGGTAAGGTCTATTGAGGAAATCCATCGATCCTTATTGTCTGAAGACCGGATGTTGATTACAGCTTTTGATCCGTCATGCGAAAAATAAGGCTGAGAAAGGATCACAGTTCTTTCCTTTTCTTCCCATGTTTTCTCAGGGTAATCCTTTACATAATCCGGCAAATCCTTGATCCCAGGAAGGTTGGATGTTCCTATAAAATAAACTGTATCTCTTGTTAAATCATAAATACCAATTTCAACAGTGGTAGGAGTGGTGCCTACCTTGGATCGTGCATTCAAATCAGTGGTATAACCTGATGCATCTACATAATCCGGAACGATGGTGTTTTTTCCTGATCCTCTGTCATAGTAAGAAAATGTAGCATATTTGCCATCAGGAGAGAGGGTTAAATTAACAGGGTTTTTCCCCTCGGTATAATAGGTAAACTCCTTAGAATCACCTTCAGAAATTGATTCGCGATAAGCTCTACTTTCTTTTTGCTTTTCTTTTCTTTCATTCACCACCTGCAATAATGTTAGGTTATCTTCTTCAAGAAAACCCAGTTCTTCGTCCTTTGTGCCATTCTTTTTAGCAGTAGGTTTTGATCCTGAACTAATGTTTGTCACTTTTTCAACTTTTCCAGTGGTCTGATTTAAAACAAAAATATTTCCCTCAGAATTGAATGCGATTAAATTCTCATCAGCCAAATAAGTTGGGTTAGAAATATTTTGGAACCATTCAAGAACAGTAGTTTTCTCTCCTTTTTTCAGATCTTCAACAATGATCTTATTTTCCTCTAGGTAAAGTCTTTTTGATTGGTCTTGATTCAGTGATGAAAATCTCCTTTGTAGAGACTTCTCTTCTTCCCAATGAACTTTTGAGATGACAGAAGGTGAGGATAAATTGATTTTATAAAGTGAATCTGCAGGATCATTTTCAGCATTATACTTGAAGTAAATTTGCTGACTGGAATCGTCCCACCTAACAGAAGAAGGGAAGGTCCCCATCCATTTTGGATCCCTCATAATGTACTCCACAGATAAATTGCTCTGGGCATGAAGTTCTAAAATGGCAATAAATAGCAATGGCAGAAAAAAGAGTTTTCGCTGCATAGTTAATAATCAGTTAGTTTAATGAGTTTTACTTTATCGTCTCAAGGAACTCATTTAGTTCCTCGATAATCACGTCTAAATGTTTCTGGAGGGAATTGTTGATTTCAGAAGAATCTTCAAGATTAGCGTCGATTTCTTCCAGCAACTTACGGGTTTTTAAAGCACCTATGTAACTCATGGTTGGTTTGGCTTTATGACACCGTCTTTTGATCGTATCAAAATCCTTAATCTTGTAAAATTCATTGAGCTCTTTCAAATCTTTGATATTGGTATCAAGGATTATTTGGATCATCTCCTTAGTCATATCCGGATCATCATCACCAAAATACTGATAAATAGATTGCTCACTAATAATTTGATACATGGTCGGACTGAAAAGAGTATGGAATGAAAAAAAACTGTGTTTGGTAGACTAACATTAAAATTAAAAACAATTTTCAAATTGTATAATCAAGGAGCAAATGATTTGAAGAAAATATGTAATTTTTTTATGTCTATTATCTTATTCCTTGATGACCCAATAACAAGAGATCTAAATTATTTGATGGGTTCTTAAACAACCTTTCCTAATTTTGGATTCTAATAAGGACAGATTATTCAGATTATGCAGCGTAACAAAAAAATCTTTCTGATTTTGTTTTTGATCTTTATGTTAATCATGGCTTGGATCGGTTATGATATATCTACAAGAACTACCTTCCCTGGTTCTAAAGGGAATTTGAAAGAAAGGATAAGTTCAGGAGAGGAAACTAAAAAGTAATGACTAAGAAAAAAATAGACATCACTAAATTGGATTTGAGTGAGATGAAGGAAAAAACTGCAGAAAACCCTGGTAGTTTACCTTATCCACATCATACGGGAAGTGCGATTATCCGTCCAGAAGATCAAGGAAAAATAAATGGGAGAGCTATTGCTGCAATGCAAAGCCAAACGGATATGCAGATGTCTCAGATCTATAGACAAATGCAGTTACTGGCTGATCAAGCAAAAGCAATTCAAGCTAGAGTGGAATATTCCGAAAGAATATACAATGCTCAGACTTCTTTTGAACCTTTGATCAATCACCATTATTATTTGTACCAAAAAGATAATGGGAATGATTTTTTAAGCATGATTGCTCCAGAAGAGTGGGGTAGAAAAAAAAGCTTTGCTCATTTTTTGGCGGAAGTAAAATTGTTAGCAGATCACACTTGGGAGATCGTAAAGGAAAATAATCAAGACAATGGATAACCTGATTACGCGCCAACTTCAAAGTATATTGAAAGAAGGTGAAGTTGAGTTTGAAAGGGATTTCGAATTGGAGGTCAACCCTAAATTTTTGGATCAAAAAGGAAAAGAATGGTTGGATGAAATCTATGAAGATCTAGGCGGGTTTGGAGAGGCTCCCTTGTTGAAGAAGTTGAAGTTTGATTTTAAAATCAATCGGAATCTTATCTTATATGACGATGAATTACACTTTAATAGATATAGGTTAATTTCTTATAGATCAGATTTTTATAAAGAGTTTAATTTGCCTTTCTTTGAGGCCCAAAAAAGGTTGTGTAGAGCGTACGAAAAGGATTGTTTAAAAGCGGGTTTGCAAGACAGAGTTTGGTCTGGTCCTCCAATTGCTAAGCATAGTTTTGGTTTAGCAAGCGAGCCTGGTGATTTCTACGGGAATGGCTCAAGTGGTTGGAAACTGTTGGCCTATAATGATGCCCAAACCGATATCCAAACAAGAATCCATGGATATAAATTGATCCGGATTACACCTTACGAGACCTTGATGACAGGGGGATCATTAAAAAGACTGGATCATTTATTGATGAACCCAAAAGAGGAGCAGCGTACGATCCTCCTCAATTGGTTCATGAGAAAATTTGAATAATCCTAACTGAATAATCCAAAAATCTCCCGGTCAATTTTTTCTACTACAAAAGCAAAGTCTTCGGGATTAGAGACAAAATCCAAATGATTTACATCAATAATCAAGAGTTTTCCTTCTTGGTAATTTTTGATCCATTCCTCATAGTGTCGATTGAGGTTTTTTAAGTAGTCAATAGACATGGTCGTTTCATAGTCCCGTCCTCTTTTCTCTATTTGATCTACCAGTTTCGGAATATCTGCTCTTAGGTAAATCAATAGGTCCGGAGCTTTGACATGCGTAATCATGCTGTTAAAAAGACTTTGATAGTTTTCATAGTCTCTACTTGTCATTAACCCACTTGTATGTAAGTTGGCCGCAAATATATAGGCATCCTCGTAAATGGTTCTATCTTGGATAAAATTGGATTTTTGCTCCTGAATTTTTGAGATCTGATTAAATCTTGAATTCAGAAAATAAACCTGAAGATGAAAAGCCCATCTTTTCATATCCTCATAAAAATCTGGAAGGTATGGGTTGTTGTCTACGGCCTCAAACTCCGCTTTCCATCCATAGTGTTTGGCTAGTTTTTCGGTCAATGTGGTCTTTCCACTCCCAATATTTCCAGAAACAGCAATATGCATAGTCCGTATGAACGTTAGTTGGAAAATCTTGGAGAGACCACTAAGTCTTTACTTCCTTTGGTATACGTATAAAATCCTTCTCCTGACTTTACGCCTTTAAAACCAGCTTCTACCATATTTACAAGCAAAGGGCAAGGAGCGTATTTTGGATTGCCAAATCCATCATGTAATACTTTTAAGATGGAAAGACAAACATCTAGCCCTATAAAATCTGCCAATTGCAATGGTCCCATGGGGTGGGCCATTCCAAGTTTCATCACCGTGTCAATTTCATATACACCTGCTACTCCTTCATATAAAGAATAGATAGCTTCATTGATCATAGGCATTAAAATCCTATTGGCCACAAAGCCTGGATAATCATTTACTTCTACTGGAACTTTGGAAAGCTTAACTGAAAGTTCCATGATTTGCTTGGTAGTCTCTTCTGAAGTGGCATATCCTCGAATTACTTCCACCAACTTCATTACTGGAACAGGATTCATGAAGTGCATTCCTATTACTTGTGCAGGCCTTTTAGTGACAGCTGCAATTTTGGTAATGGAAATGGAAGAAGTATTGGTAGCAAGGATGGCATTTTTTGGACTTGCTTGATCTATCTGACGGAATAAATCTAATTTAATAGCTAGGTTTTCAGTAGCTGCTTCAATTACCAACTCTGCCTCTTGAACTCCTTCCTTTAAATCAGTGTAGGTAGAAATGTTGGATAAAGCTTTTGCTTTTTGATCTTCAGTGATTACTTCTTTTGCAACTTGTCTATCCAAATTTTTGGTGATGGTAGTCAAGGCTTTATCTAAAAATTCCTGTTTAAGATCAATGAGGGAAACTTGGTATCCATATTGTGCAAAAACATGGGCAATACCATTTCCCATAGTACCTGAACCGATCACTGAAATATTCTTCATGAATTTTAAATTTTAGGGTGTTATATGTTGGGTTATATTTTTTGTCCGTAGTTGTATTTCATCAAAACTACTTCGATCACTTTCTAATTCCAATTTTTTAATTCTACTAATCCGACTTTGAATGTCAGAAATTCTTCCATTCCTAAATAGGATTAATGTCTACCTTTGTGGTATGAAAGAACTTGGTTTGATTAGCACACTCCCTATTAATCGATTTACAGATTTTGGAGCCTATCTGGCACTTAGCTCAGGTGAAGAAGTTTTATTGCCTAAAGGATATCTTTTAGGAGACGAAAAAGAGGGAGAGGAGATTGCAGTCTTTGTGTATACGGATAGTGAGGATAGACCTGTTGCTGTGACTGAAAGTCCTAAAGCATTATTGGATGAATTTGCTGTCTTGGAGGCCAAGGAAATTGCTCCATTTGGTGTATTTATGGATTGGGGCTTGCCAAAAGATTTATTGGTTCCCAAAGCTGAGTTAGGGCAAAACATGGTGGTAGGAAAGAAATACTTGGTCAAAGTATGTGTTGATTTCCAAACCAACCGCTTGATAGGAGTGAATAAATACCGGGATTTTATTTCAGAAGCTCCTATGGATTATGTTCCAGGAACCGAAGTTTCAGGATTGGTTTTTGATAAAACTGATCTGGGATACAAGGTGTTGATCGAAGATCAATATGAGGGATTGGTATTTTCGAATGAAGTTTTTCAACCACTTGAGATCGGAGATTTGAGGAAATTTTTTGTAAAGAAGAGGAGAGATGATGGAAAAGTGGACTTGCAGCTATTACCTCCAGGTAGAGTGAAATATGAAGAAGGTGCAGAAATGATTTTAGCGATGCTGGAAGAAAAAGGCTTTATGCCATTACATGATAAATCTACTCCAGAAGAAATTCAAAAGGAGTTAGGGATGAGTAAGAAACATTTCAAACAGTGTATTGGGCAATTATACAAAGCTGGAAAAATTCAAATTTTAGAAAATGGGATTTCAATTAATTCTTCTAATTAAGTTTTAGAATATCGCTGGGAGTTCTACACAAAATAGCTTTGTTTCTCAATACTGCTATCGGAGATTTAATAAGATGTGGATTCCTTACTAAAATATTTAACCAGCTTTCCTCGTCCCAATCATTGCCAGCTATTTTTGACTGATAATCTGGGTGAGCCTTGTTCAGCAAATCTTTCGCTCGAAGATTTAGTTTCATTAGCATGCTGTTCCACTGAGTAGTGGTTATCCTTTCTTTAACCACATCTATTTGATTGATGAAATTTGCAATGGAATGTGCATAGGCCAATGTTTGCTTATCAATGACCTGCCCAGGACTGTGATAAAAGTAGAGTTCAGAAGGATGCATCTTCATGGTGTATTGGGTTAAATGGGTATAGAATATACTGATAACCTGCGTTTTAAGCAAATATATTATCGGGTTTTTATTGTATATAAAATAAAATAATTTTGGGGTATGAATCTCGAAAAATTTCAGCAAGAAAGTCAATCTGAGTTTCCTTCTAATACTAAATTGAAGGCGAAGTTAAGGAAAGTGAAACCTAAAGAATTAGACCAGCGTTTTTCTGAGCAACACGAATTAGCTTTTGAAGAGATTGATTGTCTGGATTGTGCGAATTGTTGTAAAACTACTAGCCCTATTTTTATCCAAACTGACATCGATCGGCTCGCAAAGGTTTTTAGGATGAAAAGCAGTAATTTTATTGAGGAATACTTACACCGGGACGAGGAAGGAGATTTTGTATTGAATTCATCACCTTGTCCTTTTTTGAATGAGGATAATAAATGTTTAGTCTATGATGAGAGACCTAAAGCTTGCCGGGAATATCCCCATACCAATAGAAAAAATATGCTTGGGATCTTAAACCTAAGTTTAAGAAATACACTAGTTTGCCCTGCAGTTTTCAAAATTTTCTCAGAGATTGGCAAAGAATATAGGAAGTAATCCATTCTTTTTGCTTTTTTTTGAATAACAAACCTATAACAATAAACATGCAAAATCAGGATATACACTTTTTAGGAGTGGACGTGGGAGGAACCCATTTAAAAATTGGACTTGTAGATAAAGAAGGTACAATCGTTGAATTTCAAAAAGAAGATACCACACCATTTCGTGATGATCCTGAAGGTTTTGGACCCTGTTTTATCAAAGGGATCGGAAAATATTTAGCAAAATATCCCCAGGTGAAAAAAGTTGGAGTTGGGCTACCTGGCCTAATTTCAAAAGATAGAACCACTACCTTAGAAATACCGGCTATTCCAGGCTTGGATGGTTTTAATTTGAAGGGTGGATTGGAAGAAGCATATCCAGGATGTGAATTTTTCTTGGAAAATGATGCTGCAGCTGCCGGAATCGGGGAATTTTATTTTGGAAAGGATAACCCAAGCGCCAACTTCCTTTTTGTGACCATGGGTACTGGAATCGGAAGTGCATTGGTTTTGGATGGAGAAGTGTTTAAAGGTTCCCGAGGAAATGCCATGGAAATGGGGCATATGCTTTCTCGAGGAAATGCCAGATTGGAAACCCTGATCGGAAGAAATGGGATTCTTAAAATAATGGAGAAAATGATTGCTGCCTATCCGGAAAAAGCCAATGGGCTGGAAGGAAAAGAATTAGGTACGCACCTATTGGTAGACTCGGCCAAAGCTGGCAATGAGGTAGCCCTCATGGTATTTGAAGAAGTTGGAACCATCTTAGGGGAAGCTATCGTTTCTACTATAAGAGTATTGGATGTGACGGAAGTTTACTTTGGCGGAGGGATCTCTGCAGGTCTTGAATTTATGATGCCTTCATTGGATCATACAATTCGACAATACCTAACACATTATTATATAAAAGACTTGAAGCTTAAAAAAGCTACCTTGGAGAATAATGCAGGCACCTTAGGTGCCGCAGCACTTTGTTTTATGGGTTCAGGTTTGTAATAGTTACCTCTGAAACCTTACTAATCGCATTCATCCGAAAAAGAACTCTAAGGGGTTCTTTTTCTGTTTCTGTCCCTTCGCAATCACCACTTGGTTCTAAGAAGTAGAAGAAAAAGCTTTGACTTTTGTCGACTAGTTCCACTCGGTCAGGTCTTCCAAAGGTCTTGATGATCGATTGGTTATTTTCTCCTAAGAATGAATGCTTGATTTTTTGCAATTCATCTAAATCTTGGATTCGTAAACCTTTACAGCCATATCGATCCGATTTCCAATTGTCTAAATTTATATTTCCTGCATCAAGTTTGCCGCCACAGGAGGCAATCAAGAGTGCAATGAAAGGCAATACTAATTTTATGTTTTTAAGCATGTACTATAGGGATGCAGAAGAAATTTCAGAAGTAAGCTTATGGTTTTTCCATAGCCATAGAAAGGATGCAAAAGTATAAACTCCCAGAATAGAAAGCAGTACTATTTGAGGAATATTACCTTGAAATAGATAGAAAACTGAAAAATCAAAAGCGAGCACTCGAAGGTATTCTTGTGGAAAATACCATTTTCTTTTTTCAAAAATTCCAGAGAAACTGACGGTAGTCCAAATTATCAGTACACTTACTCCAACCTTCGCTACGAGATCAAGAGAATTTACTTGGAACAGGAAGAAACCTGTGACTAGTAATAAAAAAATGTACTGTGTGAAAATATACCAATTCATGGTAGAGGGAACCACCGTATCGTATTTTGAGTAGTTGGAATCCACTTCTTTTGGAGCTCTATAACCTCCTAAATAAGAGGGAAGCCATCCCGGTTTATTGAATAGGTAATTTAATTTATCTCGAAGGCCTTTTATCTGTTTCAGCTCTTCCTTCATGGTGACATAATGAGCAATGTTGACCCAAAGGGGGTTCCAGCTTTTCACTGGGGTAGTGATACCATAGGTTGGTGTTTCTTCTTCTTCCTGAAATGTCCCAAACCATTTGTCGAAGATAATAAAAGTGCCTCCATGGTTTTTGTCAATGTACTTAGGATTTCTTCCATGATGAACCCGATGATGGGAAGGGGTGTTCATGAAATGTTCTAAAAAGCCCATTTTCCCAATTACCTCAGTATGAATCCAAAATTGGTACAGAAGATTCAGGCCTGATACCAAAATGAGCATCACGGGGTCAAAACCTAAAATGGCAAGTGGGAAATAAAAAAAGAAGGTCCAGAAAGTCTGAGTACTACTTTGTCTTAGCGCTACAGAAAGGTTATATTCTTCACTGGAATGATGGACTACATGTCCTCCCCAGAATAAATTAACTTCATGGCTCATTCGGTGGGCCCAATAATAACAGAGATCATATAAGAAAAATAACAGGAAAAAGGTCCAGATGTTATTTGGGATTTGAAAAACGGCAAAATTCTCAAATATCAAGGTATAAATCCCAATTGAAATGATTTTAAAAAATACTCCAGTCACCTGCGACAAGACACCACAATTGATGTTGGTAATGGCGTCATTCATGCGATAACCGGGGTGTTTTTGAAATCGAAGAACGATCATTTCAATTGCCATCAACAAGAAATAGATAGGGATTGCGATTACTACTGGACTGAGGTTCATTAATTTGGGCTTATTATTGACTGTACTTGTCAAATATAATCATAAAACCAACTCTAAATAGTCCGAATCTGTTTGATCAAATCCTTTATATTAGCACCTTCAATTACTCAATAATATGTACTATCGGTTTGGCAAGGCCTTTTATTTCCTAAGTATCCTATTCTTCATTTTCTATCTATTGTATTTCTACTCGGCTTTACCTGAACAACTCAGTTTAAGTAAAAGCGAAGCAGGAAATATTGCGAGAGATTTAAGTAGAGGTTCCTTCTTCTATGGCATGATTGCTGTTTTTGTAGTGATGAATGCAATCGTCTTACTACCCCCAAAATTATTGGAAACAAAAAGTCATCGTGGTTTGGTAAGAATCTTCCCGGTTGGGGATCGGTTTAGAGATTATTATTTAGGCTGGTTTTATTCCTTCGGAGGAATCTTGAATGTTAGTCTTGGGCTCTTGATATTTTATACCCATGCGATAAATAATCAAGATGACGCTGCTCCTGAACAATTTGATTTTATATTTTTCATCATCCCGACATTGTTTGTCATTTGGGTGATTGGATTATTTGTTATTATGGCAGGTAAATTCAAGCAAGTTCAAAATAAATCTTGATCGGAATTTCAAATTTAAAATATGGCAGAACCAGTAAAATATACAGAAGATAGTATTAAGTCCCTGGATTGGAGAGAGCATATTCGACTCAGACCAGGGATGTACATTGGTAAATTGGGGGATGGTAGCGCACAAGATGATGGGATTTATGTATTGGTAAAAGAAGTTCTGGATAACTCCATCGATGAGCATATGATGGGTTATGGACGGACCATCGATGTGAAGATCTCTGAGCATAAAGTAGAAGTAAGAGACTATGGACGAGGCATACCTCTGGGCAAAGTCATCGACTGTGTTTCCAAAATTAATACCGGTGGTAAATATGATTCTGGGGCATTTCAAAAATCGGTTGGGTTGAATGGAGTAGGTACCAAAGCGGTGAATGCCTTATCTGATTTTTTTAAAGTTCAGGCCTATAGAGATGGAGAAACAAAAGTAGCTGAGTTCGAAAAAGGGATTTTGACCAATGATGCTCCTATTTCTAAATCTTCTGACAGAAATGGTACCAAAGTAGTATTTTCTCCAGATGCCAGTATTTTCAAGAATTACCACTTCATTCCGGAATACCTGGAAAACCAAATCTGGAATTATGCTTATTTAAATGCTGGCCTAACCATTAATTATAATGGAAAGAAGTATTTTTCGGATAAAGGGCTTTATGATTTGTTGTCCAATAAAGTAGACGAAGAGAGCATCAGGTATCCAATTATTCACCTAAAAGGGAATGATATTGAGGTAGCAATCACGCATACTTCTCAATATGGTGAGGAATATTATTCTTTTGTAAATGGACAGTATACCACTCAAGGCGGAACTCACTTGGCCGCTTTTAGAGAAGCCATTGTCAAGACAGTAAGGGAATTTTACAAAAAAGATTACGATGCTGCAGATATCAGACAAAGTGTGGTAGCATCCATTGCTGTAAGAGTGCAGGAGCCAGTTTTCGAATCTCAGACAAAAACCAAATTAGGTTCTCAGTCTATTGGACCAGATGGGCCTACTTTGAGGACGTTTGTCAACGATTTCATTAAAACTGAACTGGATAATTATTTGCATAAAAATCCGGCGGTTGCAGACGCGCTCTTAAAGCGTATTCTTCAATCGGAACGCGAGCGAAAAGAGATTTCTGGCATAAAAAAGCTGGCCAATGAGCGGGCGAAAAAAGCAAACCTTCATAATAAAAAACTTCGTGATTGCCGGGTTCATTATGATGATGCCAAGGCTGATGAAGATCAGAAAAACAATACCATGCTATTCATCACGGAGGGGGATTCAGCTTCAGGATCCATCACCAAATCTAGAGACGTTCAGACTCAAGCAGTTTTCTCTTTGAGAGGAAAACCTTTGAATTGTTATGGCATGACCAAAAAAGTAGTGTATGAAAATGAGGAGTTTAATCTCTTACAACATGCCTTAAATATTGAGGATGGGATCGAAAACCTAAGATATAGAAAAATAGTAATCGCTACAGATGCTGATGTGGATGGCATGCACATTAGGTTATTGATTATGACCTACTTCTTGCAATTTTTCCCTGATTTGGTGAAAAATGGTCACTTATTCATATTGGATACGCCTTTGTTCCGAGTAAGAAATAAAAAGGAAACGATCTATTGCTATACCGATGAGGAAAGACAAAAAGCGATCCATAAGTTAGGCTCTAAGCCAGAAATTACCAGATTCAAGGGCTTGGGAGAAATTTCCCCTGAAGAATTTGGAACCTTTATTGGAGAAGATATTCGTCTGGAACCCATCATATTGAACAAGGAAACGAAAATAGCGGATTTATTAGGGTTTTACATGGGTAAAAATACCCCGAGCCGACAGACATTCATAATTGATAATCTGAAAATTGAAAAGGATTTAGCATTGGATGATCCTAAGGCTGAGGCAGTGAACGAGGAGGAAGCTGCCTAAACCTAATTCGGAGTTTTAAAAAATATTAAACGTATTTTCTGAAAAGAGAAAAGTGAATTTCAGATCAATTTTGAGTTTGAGATTCTACTAATAACCGGAATTATTTCATGAGTGAAGAAAACAATTTGCCAAATGACGGAAGCCTGCACGATTCTGTTCCAGTTACTGGGATGTATAAGGAATGGTTTCTGGATTATGCTTCTTATGTAATTCTTGAGCGTGCAGTGCCTGCGATTGAAGATGGTTTAAAACCTGTTCAACGTAGAATCCTTCATGCCATGAAGGAAATGGATGATGGGAGATTTAATAAAGTTGCCAATATCATTGGTCAATCCATGCAATATCACCCTCACGGGGATGCTTCCATTGGAGATGCAATTGTCAACATTGGGCAAAAAGATCTTTTGATTGAAACTCAGGGTAATTGGGGAGATGTAAGGACTGGAGACCGAGCTGCGGCAGCACGATACATTGAAGCCAGACTGTCCAAATTTGCATTGGATGTGGTCTTTAATCCTCAGACGACAGAATGGCAATTGTCTTACGATGGAAGAAAAAGAGAACCGGTCACACTTCCTGTCAAATTTCCTCTATTATTGGCTCAAGGAGTGGAAGGTATTGCTGTAGGTTTATCCACTAAAATCCTACCTCACAACTTTTGTGAATTGATCGAAGGATCCATTGATTTATTGAAAGGGAATCCAACCAATGTCTTACCGGATTTTATTACGGGTGGCTTAGCGGACTTTTCTGAATACAATGGGGGAGAAAGAGGAGGTAAGGTAAAAGTTAGAGCAAGAATTGAAGAGGAAGATAGTAAGACTATATTAATCAAGGAAATACCTTATGGAACCACTACGGATTCCCTGATTGATTCTATCCTTAAAGCCAACGATAAGGGGAAAATAAAAATTAAAAAGGTAGTAGATAATACTGCCAAAGATGTAGAGATAGCCATTCAACTGGCATCTGGAGTTTCTCCGGATGTGACCATTGATGCGTTGTATGCATTTACAGACTGTCAGGTTTCCATTTCACCAAATGCTTGTGTGATTATTGATGAGAAGCCTGTCTTCTTAAATGTGAATGAAATTCTTGCTTATAATACCAAGCAAACAAAAGCACTTTTAAAGAGAGAGTTAGAAATTAGAAAGGCAGAGTTGATGGAGAAGGTGTTGTTCTCTTCTTTGGAGAAAATCTTCATCGAAAATCGAATTTACCGTGATATTGAGGAATGTACCACTTGGGAAGGGGTGCTTGAAGCGATTGATCAAGGATTGGAACCCTATAAACCTGATTTTTATAGGGAAATTGTCCAGGAGGATTTGATCAAATTGACCGAAATCAGGATTAAACGAATTTCAAAATTCGATGCTTTCAAAGCAGATGAATTGATGAGAAAGCTTCAAGAAGAACTGAAAGAGGTAAACTATAATCTCCGACATTTGACTGATTATGCGATCAAATATTACCAAAACCTTTTGGCTAAATATGGAAAAGGTAGAGAGCGTAAAACAGAGATCAGAGCTTTTGATACCATTGAAGCTTCTGTGGTAGCAGCAAACAATGCTAAACTCTATGTGAATAGAGCAGATGGATTTGTTGGTTCTGCCTTGAAGAAAGATGAATTTGTATGTGACTGTTCCGACCTAGATGACATCATTGTCATTAGAAAGGATGGGAAATGCATGGTTTCCAAAATCCAGGAAAAGAATTTCATGGGTAAGGATATCCTTTACGTAGGAGTCTTCCGAAAAGGAGATGAAAGGATGGTTTATAACCTCATCTATTTGGACGGAGGATCTGGAAGGGCGATGGTCAAAAGGTTTCAAGTGCTAGCTGTGACCAGAGATAAGGAATATGACCTAACCAAAGGGACAAAGGGCTCTAAAGTCTTGTATTTGACTGCTAATTCAAACGGAGAAGCAGAAATCGTTACTGTTTACTTGACCCAGGGTGCCAAAGCAAGGGTTAAAGTATTTGATTTTGATTTTGCTACTATCGAAATCAAAGGAAGAGGTGCAGGAGGAAATATTTTGACCAAATACCCTGTGAGAAAGATCCAATTGAAAATGGAAGGAGTTTCTACTTTGGGAGGTTTGGACATTTATTATGATCCTATTGTAGGCAGATTAAATACTGATCAAAGAGGTAACCTTATCGGTAATTTCCTGGGAGATGATAAGGTCCTAGTTTGCTACAGATCCGGAGAGTATGAATTGACTTCTTTTGAACTCACCAACCGTTACGAACCTTCCAATGTATTATTGATTGAGAAATTTGACCCTGAGGCAATCATTTCAGCCATTTATTACGATGGAAGCTCTAAAACCTATTTCGTAAAAAGATTCCAGATTGAGACGACTACCATCAATAAAAAATTCAACTTCATCACGGATCACAAACAATCATACCTGAAGGTGGTTTCTACCGAAAAACAACCACAGGCTACCGTAACGTTGGTAAAAGGTAAAGAAGAGGAGGTGAAGGATTATGACTTGGATATGCTGATCGATGTGAAGGGCTGGAAAGCGATCGGAAATAAATTGAGCTCCCATCAAGTTAAAGAAATTAAACTGATTGAAACCAAAAAATCTTCTTCCAAAAATACTTCCACTGATGACTCTGATTCAGAGGATGATGAAATCGAAGTAGGACAGACAATTGATCTTTCAGTGAAGAAAGATGATGAGGAACAATTGGGTCTTTTTTAAGGCTACTATTCATGGATTTTAATCCTCAGGAAAATATTGACCAAGGTTTAATTGATTATTTAGGACAGTACATTACCGATCACAAGAAGAAAGTGATGGAGGATGTGCTGTCTAAACGAACCCGCTTTTTCACAGTAGTATTAGAGGATATTTTTAAACCGCATAATGCGAGTGCTGTCCTAAGGACTTGTGACTGCTTTGGAATTCAAGATGTTCATGTCATTGAGAAAACAAAAGAATACAAGATAAACCCATTTGTTACTCGTGGTGCCTCCCAATGGGTGGACCTCAAAAAATATTATAATCCAGACGGATCTGGAGTGAAAGACTGTTTTTCGCATCTTCGGAAAAATGGATATAAGATTTATGCTACAAGCCCCGAAGCTAATTCCAATACCATAGAGGAAATCAATCCTAATGAAAAATTAGCCTTGGTGTTTGGTAATGAACATGAAGGGGTAAGTGAAGAAGTGATCAAAAATGCTGATGCGTTGGTGCATATTCCTATGTTGGGATTCACTGAAAGCTTTAATATTTCAGTCGCAGCTTCCATTTTTTTACACCATTTGATTCAACAGGCTGACCATAAGAATCTAGCTGATTTTTATTTAAATGATAAAGAGCAACAAGAGCTTCGATTGCAATGGTATAAGTCTGTTGTGAAGAATTCTGATATTCATGAAAGAGTGTTTCTGGATTCTTTAAAAAGATAACTTCCCTTAGTTGTTAGAGAAAAAGGATTTTACCTTTTCTCCAAGAGGTTCTTGTTGTCCCTGTTTTTTAGCTTTTTTTCTTCTTCGTTGTTTTCGTTTTTGTTCTTTGCTTTTGGTCAACACAGTTCTTGCTGAAAAGCCAATTTGTCCTCTATAAAATTCTTCTCTTCCTGCTAGATTAAAATTGGGCTTATAGTCTATAGATAAAACTGTTTTGGCTATTGTGAATTCTATACCACCAATTCCTTCAATCCCCATGGTTTTATTTCCATACGTTTGAACAATCTCTTTTTCAATTTCATTCTTTTTGAAGCTTTCTTCATTCCCAAAGGAAACACCTGCACCCAAGTAATAATTGAATCGCTTTGAGATAATCGGTCGGTGTTTCTCCAGTAATAAGCTTAAGCTGGAATTTCGGGCAAAATCAGTTTGCAGTATGGCTTCTAGGCTTGTTCTATCCATTACGCGTTGTTGGAAAGAAATACCCAACTGCCTGCTGATCTGATTATTTCCTAATCGAATTCCAACGGCATTTCCATAGCGTTGGGCATACAGATTGGAAGTTAAGAGTAGGACTAATACAATGAAGGAATACTTAAAAAGCTTTTTGTTCATAAAGGGCCTTGTTAGTAGGAAGGCCACTTGTCCAATAACTATTCCAATTCTTATTAAACGTTAAAAAATGGAAAAAGAAAAAAGCCTTCCATTTAATTGGAAGGCTTTGATTTTTATTCGCTTATAACAATTTTTTCTATTTTGTCTCCTGCTCTGATGTCGTCAATTACATCCAACCCTTCTACCACTTTACCAAAACAAGTATGGTTTCTATCTAAGTGAGCGGTATTGTCTCTACTATGACAAATGAAGAACTGGGAACCTCCGGTATTTCTACCTGCATGAGCCATGGAGAGTACTCCTCGATCATGGTATTGATTATCTCCATCCAGTTCACATTTGATTTTATATCCGGGACCACCAGCACCATTTCCAATAGGGCAACCACCTTGGATCACGAAATTTGGAATTACTCGATGGAAAGTAAGTCCATCATAAAATCCTTTATTTGATAAATCGATAAAATTTTGGACTGCAATAGGAGCATCCTCCTCATAGAACTCCACCTTCATGGTTCCTTTTTCAGTAATAATTTCAGCTGTTCTCATTTCTTTAAGATGAATTGAAAGATATTTCTTTCTGTTTATTAAAAATCAGAATGCAAAATAAACAGATAAACTGAATAAAACCTTTAGAAATTTATGAGGAATTGGTTTTATAAATCAAGTGGAGTAGGTGCTCCCTTCTTGATTTCTGGGGAGGCAAAACTTTCAAATTGTCTAAAATTTTCTACAAAAGCTTCGGCGAGTTTTTTCGCTTGGCGATCATATGCGCTTGAATCGGCCCAGGTGTTTTTGGGGTTAAGAACTTCTTTTGGAACATTCATACATTCTTGGGGTACCTCAAATCCAAAAGTTGAATGCTTCTTGTATTCAACCTGATCTAGATTCCCTTCCAGAGCAGCGGTAATCATAGCTCTGGTGTAGGCTAATTTCATTCGAGACCCAATTCCGTATGGACCTCCTGTCCATCCTGTATTTATTAGCCAAACATTCACCTCATGTTTTTCCATTTTCTCACCAAATAGAGAAGCATATTCAGTAGGATGTAAGGGAAGGAATGCCGCTCCAAAACAGGCCGAAAATGTCAATTTAGGCTCCGTAACTCCCATTTCAGTTCCAGCTACTTTCGCGGTATACCCAGAAATGAAATGATACATTGCTTGGCTTTTATTGAGTCGGGAAATTGGAGGAATTACTCCAAATGCATCCGCAGTCAGAAAGAAGATGTTTTTTGGAATTCCCCCAATGGAAGGGTTTTGTGCATTTTGAATGTGATAAATAGGGTAGGCCGTTCTCGTGTTTTGGGTTACTTCTATATTTTGATAATCTACCTCCCTTGTGCCGGGTTTGAATCGGGTGTTTTCTACGATGGCCCCAAATCTAATCGCATCCCAAATTTCAGGCTCTTTTTCTCTAGTTAAGTCAACCACTTTGGCATAGCAACCTCCTTCAAAGTTAAATACAGTCGTATCTGTCCATCCATGTTCATCGTCTCCTATTAACTTCCTGTTTGGGTCTGCAGAAAGGGTAGTTTTTCCAGTACCGGATAGTCCAAAGAAAATCGCTGTATCCTCTTTTTTACCAATGTTTGCTGAACAATGCATGGATAAGATTCCCTTTTCATGAGGAAGGATAAAATTGAGAACGGAAAATATTCCTTTCTTCATTTCCCCTGCGTACCCAGTTCCTCCAATCAAAATCATCCGCTTGGTCAAATTCAGGATTGCAAAGTTGGAACTTTTAGTTCCGTCGATAGCAGGGTTTGCTTCAAAATCGGGTGCACAAATGATAGTGAAGTCAGGCTCAAAATGCTCCAACTCCTCTTTTTCGGGCCTTAAAAACATGTTATGGCAGAATAAGTTATGCCAAGCCATGGTGTTGAACACTCTTAAATTTAAACGGTGTTGAGGGTCAGCTCCCACATAGGCATCTCTAACAAAAAGATCTTTTTCACTAAGAAAATACTTCATTTTCTGCTCCAGTAAGTCAAATTTATCTGGATCAAAAGGAATGTTAATATCTCCCCACCAAACACTATCTTTTGTTTTATCATCCAAAACAATGAAACGGTCTTTTGGAGACCTACCGGTAAATTCACCGGTATCTGCCATTAAGGCTCCGGTAGAGGTAAGAAATCCTTCTTGCCGTGCAAGTGCCATCTCAACTAATGTGGCTGTAGGAAGGTTTAAATAAACATTTCCAGAAGTATTTATTTCCATAAGTACTTTGGTTTTACTGTGTTTTTCCAGAACGGAGTCCTGCATAGAAATTTGGGTTTACAAACTGAAATAAGTCTGCCCAAAATTAAGCAAAAGGCTTTTAATAAAAGCAATAAAAACTGCGAAATTTGGCTTTTCAATCGATTACGAAGAAAAAACAATACTAAATTTGGTGCCTTCATAATACTCTTAAAATTTGAAAAGTAATGCGCTATATTTTTTCTTAATTCACTGGTTTTGAATCGTTCATTGTATAAAGATTCTTGGTAAAAAGACATAAAATCGTTTATCATTGTAAATTAAATATTCACCCAAATAATTAACTCTTGGAAAAACAACTAACTCCGGAATTTGAAGGGCCAACAGTTTTTGGTCATCCTAAAGGTCTGATGACTCTTTTCTTTACTGAAATGTGGGAGCGATTTAGCTATTATGGCATGAGAGCATTGCTCATATTATTCATGACCAAAACAATCGCAGATGGCGGGTTAGGATTTGATGATACCACTTCTGGAGCAATTTACGGTTTATATACCATGGGGGTATATTTATTGGCTCTTCCTGGAGGTTGGTTGGCAGATCGTCTCTTCGGTCTAAAAAAGTCTGTTTGGTATGGTGGGATTATTATTGCCATTGGGCATTTTATGATGGCTGTTCCTGGAGTGGCAGCCTTGATAAATGGAGCCCATGAAGCCAAAACCCAATTGACCACCTTGGATACTTCTACCTTCTTTCTTGGATTGATCTTGATTGTATTAGGTACTGGACTACTAAAACCAAATATCAGTTCTATTGTAGGTCAATTGTATCCAAAAGGAAGTACTAAAAGGGATGCTGGTTTTTCCATTTTTTACATGGGAATTAACTTAGGAGGCTTTATTGCACCGATTGCTTGTGGAACCTTGGCCACTTATGATATGCACTTAGGCTTTGGTTTGGCAGGTTTTGGAATGGTTTTGGGCTTGATTCAATATAAATTAACTGCTAAAAACATTGAAGGATATGGAGAAGCACCTGTTGCAGAAATACCTTCAGAAGTAGAACGTCAAAAAAAGTTGAAATCATCTATCACTTGGATTGGAGTAGGTTTAGTGGCTATTTTAACCGTGCTGTTTATGGGGGTGATTCCTATTAATGTTTCTGCAATCGCTAGTGCTTCTGGAACCGTCATCGCCTTGGTTGCATTTGGTTATTTAGGCTATGTAATTGCATTTGGTGGACTGAGTAAGTCAGATAAAAATAAAGTTGGGGTTATCGCAATTCTATTTCTTTTTTCAGCCATGTTCTGGTCTGGCTTTGAGCAAGCAGGGTCTACCTTGAATTTATTTGGAGAGCGATTTACGGATAGAACCGTATTAGGATGGGAAATACCAGCAAGTTATTTCCAGTCAATTAACTCACTTTTCATTATCATTTTTGCTCCTTTTTTTGGTGCTCTTTGGGTTTGGTTGGGAAGAAGAAATTTAGAGCCTAGTTCTCCTTTGAAATTCACCTTTGGATTGTTGTTGTTGGGCTTGGGATTCTTTGTCATGTATTTTGCAGCTAAGATTGCTGCTTCAGGTGATTTAGCTGCTCCTACTTGGTTAATCATGACCTATTTACTTCATACCTTTGGGGAATTGAGTTTATCTCCTGTGGGCTTAAGTTTGGTTACCAAGCTTGCTCCAAATGGATATGGTGGTCAGATGATGGGGATTTGGTTCCTCTCTGTAGCCTTGGGTAATCTGATTGCAGGTCTAATTGCAGGAGAAGCCAGTGGTGGTTCCGAAGAAGCCCTTGCCAATATGCCAGATCAATATTTATTGATTGTATATACTGTGGTAGGTTCAGCTGTACTCTTGTTTTTACTGAAACCAATCATCAGAAAAATGATGGGGGAGGTTCATTAATTCAATGAATTATTTCATAAAAAAAGGGAAGTCAAGTCAGACTTCCCTTTTTTTATTTTTCTTTCTCTGAAACCCAGGACTTGATTTCTTTAAGCATTTGATCCAATTGATTTCTATCTAGAAATTCACCACTTTTTATTACATCCTGAATGGATAAGGTAGCTGTAATATCCTCCAAAGGATTTTTTTCCAAGAGAATTAAATTCGCTTTTTTGCCAACTTCTACGCTCCCAAACTCTTCTTCTAAACCAAAGTATTCTGGACCATTGATGATAGAAGCTTCTAATGCCTCTCTAGGACTTAGTCCATATTTGACAAGTTGTTGGAGTTCCAAATGAATAGCCAAACCAGGGAAATCATAAGTATTCAAATACCCGGCATCTGTTCCTGCATAGATTTTCATTCCTGACTCTTTTACCAAAGGGATTAAATTTGCTGTAGCTTCAAAATTATCCTTTCGATTCTGTTTGTCCTCTGGAGTATCATTGGCCATCCTTTCAATACGCCATTGATAACTCTCTTTCAATTTGGGACCTAAATAATGGAGGATGGTATCTTCGGCAAAATTATGTTCATCCAGATAAGCAATATTGGAGCTAATCAATAGAGTAGGGACCACTCCTGTTCCTTGTTGAGCCAATAGTTTAAATTTTGCCAAGGTGACGGAGTCATCTCTGCTTTCTGCTTGTAGCTTAGCAGCATCTACCGCACTCATGGTGCCATTTCCTCGGGCTTTGCTGATTTCTTCTTCAAATGGAGTAGTCATTCGCATTAAATAACCCAAATGTTCTACCGTCTTTTGTCCAGCTTTGGAAACTTGGTCAATGGTCAAAGCAGTAGGAATATGACCTGATACGCTCCAACCTTTTGCAGTAGCTTTTTTGACAGCTTCCAGAAAAAGCTCAGGTTGTAAGGTGTTATCAGTAATCTTGATAAAATCTACCTTCAATTTTTCCAAGGAGTCTAAGGCAAGTTCTAATTCTTCCTCAGTGCCGATTTCCAGATCTCCTGGCCAAATGGATTCTATCCCTTCTAATTTGGGACCAGAGGTGAGAATTTTAGGGCCAATCCGTTGGCCATTGTTGATTTCATCCCTCCATTTTAAAACCTCTAAACTGATATCTCCTGCTGCATCTCTTACGGTAGTAACCCCAAAAGTTAAATAAAGAGGTAAAAGCTGCTCGTTTTCATCGATGTATTCCGCACCTCCAAAGTGGACATGGTTATCCCAAAGACCAGGCATAAGAAACTTACCCCCTCCATCTACTTGGGTTTTGCTTCGAAATTTTTGAGAGAGTTCATTTCCCCCTACTTCCAAAATGGAATCTCCTTGTATAGCTACAAATTGATTTGGAATAGTTTCACCATTTTTAACATCAATGATAGTGACATTACTGATCAAAAGATCTGTTTCTTTTTTGCTTTCGCAAGCTGCGAAAGTAAGCGCAGCGAATAGATAATAATTAAACTTCATGGGTTAGAATAAGGATCCTTGAACTGTGACTGGCTTAACTGCCTGAATGGTACCTCTGAGCATGTCTTGTAATAATTTCTGAAATCCAGGTTGCCAATTGGAAGGACTTATTTTGATTTCTTTTCCTTCATATTCAATTGGTCCCATCATCTTTTCATAACCAATGATCATACTCCAAACGGTGTAGAAAGTGATTTCTGGCTGTAACTCAGGTCTGATACTACCATCTTTAATTCCCTGGCTCACCATCATGACACCAATTTTGGCTGGTTCATGGTGGATTTCAAGTAGTTTTTGGAAATGGATAGAATCTAAAATCAATGGATTGATCTGATCTTTGGTTTCAGGATTATTATATTTTTTCATTAAATCCAGAAAGTTCAAAATAGAATCATAATATACTTGGTTGGCTTTGGCAAATGCTGGAATCCTCACTACCAATTCACTTAGCATCTCTAGTCCATTTTTACCTTTGGTTCGGTATATTTCCCGGAATTCATCTTTAAATTGATCGAAAGCCTTTTTGGTTAAGGCCATAAAAAGGTCTTCTTTATTCTTGTAATAAAAATAGGTCAATCCTTTGCTGATCCCCGCAGTCTTTGCCACATCTTCCATTCGAGTTGCTTGAAAGCCTTTGCTCGTAAAAAGTGATACAGCAGCGTCTAAGATTAGTTTTTCTTTATTTGTTTTTTCTCCGGCCATGGGTAAATTTTTAGAGTTCTTTACAAGTAATCAAAGGTATTAAACTCCGGTCAAAAACACCCTGTGGATTGAATTATATTTTAGGATGAATTCATAAAAAAAGGCCTTAAAGTTAATTTTAAAGCCTTTTTTATTTCTGACTGAGGGTCAATTACTTGATTTCCACGATGTAATAATTTTTCTTTCCTTTTTGAACTAGCAAGTATTTTCCTTGCAATAATTCGAAAGAAATTACTCCATTGGGATCTGCGATTTTCTCCTTGTTGATACTAACTCCTCCTCCTTGAATCATTTTTCTTGCTTCTCCTTTAGAGCTGAAAATTACTCCTTGGCTTGGCTCCCCAAAAAGGTCTAAAACAGATTCTAATCCTTCAAACTCACTTTTGCTAATCTGTACCTGAGGCACTCCATCGAATACTTGTAGGAAAGTCCGTTCATCTAAAGAGGCCAAGTCTTCTGTGGATGATTTTCCGAAAAGGATAGCCGAGGCTTTCACTGCCATTTCAAAATCCTCTTTACTATGAACCATAATGGTTACGTTCTTAGCGATTTCCTTCTGGAGAATTCTCAAATGGGGGGCTTCTTGATGCTCTTTTTCCAAACCTTTAATATTTGCTTGGTCCAAAGTGGTGAAGATTCGAATGTATTTAGATGCATCTTCATCCGAGACATTCAACCAGAATTGGTAGAAGGCATATGGAGATGTTTTCTCGGGATCTAACCAAACAGATCCTCCTTCCGTTTTACCAAATTTGGTTCCATCTGCTTTGGTAATCAATGGAACAGTCAATGCATAAGCACTTCCTCCTCCCATTCTTCTGATCAGTTCTGTTCCAGTTACAATATTTCCCCATTGATCAGAACCACCTAATTGGATGGAGCAATTCCTATTTTTCCAAAGATGATAAAAGTCGTAACCTTGGATTAATTGGTAGCTGAATTCAGTAAAAGAAAGTCCATTACCATCCTCCAACCTTCTTTTTACAGAGTCTTTAGACATCATGTAATTTACCGTGATGTGCTTTCCTACATCTCTGATAAACTCCAAAAAGCTAAATTGGGACATCCAGTCGTAGTTGTTAACCAACTCAGCTTTATTTTCTGTTGCCCCGGAAAAATCTAAAAACTTTGAAAGTTGGGCCTTAATGCAAGATACGTTATGATCTAAAGTTTCCTTATTTAAGAGGTTTCGTTCTGCAGATTTAAATGAAGGGTCTCCGATCATTCCAGTGGCGCCACCTACCAATGCAAATGGTTTATGGCCAGCTCTTTGGAAATGAAGTAGGGTCATTACCCCAACCAAGTGACCAATATGTAATGAATCAGCAGTAGGGTCGAAACCAAGGTATGCAGAAGCCATCCCTTTCGCTAGGTGTTCTTCTAATTCGGGAGTCATATCCTGAAGCATTCCTCTCCAACGCAATTCTTCTATAAATGAATTCATCGATGTCTTGTGATTTTTTCGAGTCGCAAATATAGCTTTCCTAAGGGAAGCATGGAAGCAAAGATCCATTGTTTACCTAATTTTGAGAAAATTGAATTAGCCTAGATTTATATAAATCTTCTTCCAATCAAAATATCCTTCCGAAATTAGAGCTTAATTTTACTTACTTTCAGGCAAACAATACTTTATTTATGAGATCGTTAGTTAGTTCTTTTGTTTCCTTATTATTCATTCTAGTAGGAAATCTTTCTTTTGCCCAATCTACCCCTCAATGGATGAGGTACCCAGCAATTTCTCCAGATGGGTCTCAAATTGCATTTACTTTTAAGGGAGACTTATACTTAGTTTCCAGTTTGGGTGGAAAAGCTCAACAAATTACCTTTCATGAGGCCCATGATTACAAGCCTGTTTGGAGTAAGGATGGAAAACAAATTGCTTTTGCATCTGACCGTTATGGAAACTTTGATGTATTTCTTATGGACGCTACTGGAGGTCCAGCAACCCGCCTGACTTACCATTCCAATGATGAACAGCCATTTGACTTTAGTGCGGATGACCAGAATGTAATTTTTGGGGCTACGAGAATGGATATTGCCGAGCATCGCCAATATCCTACTGGCTCACAGCCTGAATTGTATCAAGTGCCAAGAAAATCTGGTAGAGTGGATCAAATCTGGACGATTCCTGCGGAATATGTACAGACTAATAAAGATGGCAGTAAGTTGATTTACCATGATAAAAAAGGTGGGGAAAATGAATGGAGAAAACACCATCAATCAGGCATTGCCCGAGATATTTGGATGTATGATCGCAATTCCAATTCCCATACCATGCTCACTTCATTTTATGGAGAAGATAGAAACCCGGTTTTCTCACCGGATGAATCTGAAATTTATTATTTGAGTGAAGCCAATGGAAGTTTCAATGTTTTTTCCATGCCGGTATCTGATCCTTCAAAATCCATTGCGCTTACCAACTTTGAAGGCTTTCCTGTTCGTTTCCTTACTATTTCTGATTCAGGTCTAATGAGTTTCGGTTATGACGGAGAGCTATATACAATGGCCATAGGGGGAAGTCCTAAAAAATTGGAAGTGAGTATTCAGACTCAGGCTATTAGTAATCCCGATAATTTTATTGCCATCAATGGTGGAGTAAGGGAAATGGTCATTTCTCCAAATGGAAAAGAAATTGCATTCATTGCCAGAGGTGAAGTATTTGTTACTTCAGTGGACGGTTCTCTGACAAAGAGAATTACGAATACTCCAGAACAAGAAAGCTTCTTGGAATTTTCTCCCGATGGAAAATCTGTTATTTATTCTAGCGAACGAGATGGAAAATGGAGCATTTACCAAAGTAAGAAGGTAAGAGATGAAGAACCTTTTTTCTATGCATCCACACATTTAACTGAAGAACCTTTAATCAGTCTAGATCAAGATGCCTATGAAGGTAAATTCTCACCTGATGGAAAGAAAATTGCCTATGTAGAAGGAAGAAGAACCCTGAAAGTAATGGATCTTGCTTCTAAAGAAACAGTGACTTTAATGACTCCTGAAGAGCTCTTCCATATGAGAGACGGGGATCAATATTACACTTGGTCTCCAGATAGCAAATGGTTATTGGCTACTTATAGACCTACCATGGCCAATTCGGAGGTCGTGCTGTTGGATGCAACCGGAGCCCAGAAAATGAAGAATCTAACCAGGAGTGGGTATGGGGATAATTCTGCCACTTGGGTCAATGGAGGAAAACAAATGCTCTGGTTTTCAAATAGAGATGGGATGAGAAGTTATGCCACCAGTGGTAGAAGCCAAGATGATGTTTATTCCATGTTTTTTGATAAAGAGGCTTGGGATAAATTCACGATGTCCAAAGAAGATTTTGATTTGATGAAAGAGATCGAAAAGTCAAATAAAAAAGAGGAAGAAGGAGATAAATCGAAATCTGATAAGAAGGATGATAAAAAAGTGGAAGACATCATGTTTGACTGGGAAGGTCTGGAAGAAAGGAAAGCAAGGTTGACTATTCATTCATCCAATCTAGGAGATGCAGTGTTATCCAAAGATGGGGAGAAGCTGTTTTATTTGACCAGTTTTGAAAAAGGCATGAATCTATGGAGTACAAATCTCCGCACCAAAGAAACCAAACAAGAGATTGCATTGGATGCAAGTTATGGAAGCTTGATGTGGGATAAAGACCTGAAGAATTTGTTTCTTTTATCCAATGGAAGCATTTCAAAGATTGACCCTGAGTCGATGAAAAAGGAAAATGTAAAGATTTCAGGAGAGATGACTTATGACTCCAATGCTGAAAGAGAATATATGTTTGAGCATATTTGGCTGCGAACGAAAGGGATTTTTTATACTCCAGATATGCATGGAGTGGATTGGGATGCAGCAAAAGTGGCTTATGAGAAGTATCTTCCAAGCATTGGGAACAGTTACGAATTTGCAGAAATGATTTCTGAGATGATCGGGGAATTGAATGTTTCTCATGCTGGTGCGCGTTATTCCAGAAGTATTTCAATGGCAGACGAAACTGCTTCACTAGGGGTGTTTTGGGATTATGAGTTTGAAGGAGATGGAGTGAAGATTGAGGAAGTAATTGCAGGCGGTCCATTGGACAAAGCAGATTTGAGTATCAAACCAGGTATGGTGATTCAAAAAATTGACGGAGTTACCATTTCAGCTGATCAGGATTTTGCCAAATTCCTAAATAGGAAAGCAGATAAGTTTACTCTTTTAGAAGTAGTAGATCCATCTTCAGGTAGTAGTCAGCAAGTTACCATTAAGCCAATTTCTCTTCGAGAAGAGAATCAGTTGCTATACAAGCGTTGGGTGAAGAAGAACCAAGAGGAGGTAACTGAAGCGAGTGATGGTAAACTTGGTTATGTACATATTCCAGGAATGAGTGATGGACCTTATAGAAATGTATATGAAGAAATGATGGGGAAATACCACGATACAGAAGGAGTAATTGTGGATACAAGGTTTAATGGAGGAGGAGATTTGGTGGCTGATTTGGCAATGTTTTTTACAGGTGAAAAGTTTCTTACCTATGCCACAGAAGACAGAGATGTAGGATATGAACCTACTGCAAGATGGACAAAGCCAACGTTGGCAATGTTTAATGAAGCAAACTACTCGGATGGACATTGTTTTGCTTGTGGGTATACCGATTTAGGAATTGGAAAAACGGTTGGGATGCCTACACCTGGTACTTGTTCATTTGCTGGATGGGAGAGTTTACCAGATGGAGGCAGATGGGGAGCAGTGCCAATTTCTGCTAAGAACAAAGCTGGTGAGTGGTTAGAAAACAATGAAACCCGACCTCAATTTGAAGTGAAAAATATGCCTGGAAAAATTGATCAGGGAATTGACCAACAATTAGAAAAGGCGATTGAGGAGTTATTAAAAGAAATTGATTAGATAATACTTCTTGAACATAAAAAAACCTGGCATTCGCCAGGTTTTTTTGCATATTCTTTATTTTGAATTATTGATACTCTTTGGTATTCAATGTTTCGTCATTTTTAAAGAAGTCTGTTAGTTTACCGAAGGAGTTTTCGAAATATCCTTCAAGCATTTTTTTGATGATAAATGTTCTGTATTCGTCTTTTGAAACAATTGGAAAATACTCGTGGCTTTTTCCGTAGGACTTGTGACTTACAAAACCTTTTCTTTCCAAAATCCTAACAATAGTGGATACCGTATTGTATGCTGGCTTTGGCTCTGACATTGCTGCAAGGATGTCTTTAACAAACCCCCTTTCAATGTCCCAGAGGATCTGCATAATCTCCTCTTCTGCTCTAGTTAATGGTTTCATAAAATTTTAGGCGTTAAGTTTTAAATCGTAGAGAAAATTATTCGTTTAGTTTGGTAAAAGCAAACAAATCTTTAGTTAAATTCTATTTTTACTACAAATTAAAGCTTTTTAGTACAAAAAAAACGCTTTAAAAAGTCCAAGAAACAAAAAAGCCTCCATCTGGAGGCTTTTGATTTTAGGAGGTTCTTAATTTTATGATCTTGGTTGCATGCAACAGTTTTACAATGGGGTAGGTGGGGTCAAATTCATACCATTTGACAGCAAAATTTGGTCTATTGGGTAATTTGTGATGATTGTTTTGAAATAATTCACCCAACATTAAAACATCTAATAGCAGGCTGTTTTTGGATTTGTCATTATTGTCAAAGTTGGCATATCCATATTTATGACCACTCCAGTTGACAATAGCACCATGGACAGGTCCCATTAAGAAATGAATAGGCAATAAGAAATACATCCACCAATGAGTGCCTGGAAGTTCAAATACTGAAATACAAAGTACATAGATAAGTACGTACAATAATCCCCATGCAACTCGGATATACATAGTGTCTGCAAACCTGTCAAATTTATTCCAATCAGGGATGTCTTTTGAAAAACGTTCCTCGGGAGTCAGCTTAAAACTGAAATAATCATTATAAATATTTTTAGTCTTCCACATCATGGTGAATAGATTTTCGGTATGATGTGGACTATGAGGATCTTTTGGAGTATCGGAATAAGCATGGTGCATTCTATGTAGAATCGCATAAGCTCGAGGTGATAAATAGGAGCTTCCTTGCCAGATCCAAGTAAATAAATAGAAAAAGCGTTCCCAATACTTGTTCATCACAAACATTTGGTGAGCGGCGTATCTATGAAGAAAGAAACTCTGGCAGAATAAAGAGAAATACCAGTGTAACAGAAAGAAAATTATAATAATCACTAGTTGTAGGTTTTATTAATTGACTTACAAATATAAACCTCTCCTGAATAAAAAAGTTAATTTTTCTCAGTAGACTTTGGAGTTGAGTATGTGATAAAAATCAGTTTTTGATTTTTTTTAAATAAATTATGTATAATTAGTTTATGGAAAACTCATCAAAAGCTGGAAATTTTTTAGTCAAAATAATAATAGGTGGCATCTCAGTATTAATTGCAGAATTTTTATTACCAGGAATTCACGTGGACTCGGTTGTAACAGGATTTATACTTGCAGCCGTCATTATTTTAATTAATTTGACGATTAAGCCCCTATTGATCATTCTTACATTGCCTATTACAATATTGACTCTAGGGATTTTTTTGCTGGTAATTAATGCCGCCATGCTGCTATTGGCAGCTGAAATTATTCCTGGGTTTTCGGTAGATGGCTTCTGGTGGGCCTTGTTTTTCGCTGTCTTACTTAGCATTATCAATTCCCTTTTCGGAAATAGTTTGGATTCAATAAACTAGCCGATTTTGATCTCCTACTCTGATGTATTTACGTTTGATTCCTGATTTGTCTTCACAATAGATGGTGGGGCCTTCAGATTTTTTTACTTCCACTACTAGAATCCACTTTTCTGAATTTGTTTTCTTGCTTTCTTCGTCTTTCCATAAGAAGTTATGCATTGAAATGGAGACTTTGGGTGTACAAAAACTTTCATTAGCCTGATCTATCATAAACCTTTCCTCATTCAAATCAATTCCGATTACTTTCTTTTGATCATTAATTCCAATAATCAAAATTCCTCCATCAGTGTTGGCCATGGCAGCTAGGCTTCTAGCAATTTTTGAAGTTGACGTAACTTTTAGCTTGAAATCCAAAGTTTTATTTTCTGTAGAATTGATTAGATTTTTTATAAATTCCTCGCTAAAGAATGTAGATTTCATTTTATTCGTTTAGATTTTGAATGTATATTAAACATCTATTTAGTACTATAGAGTCAAAATTTGATAAAACATATTAGTCGATAAAATTTTTATACGATGTCCATAATAAATGCGGGATTTGATCCAGAAAATATTGAAAAGCTCAAGTCTGAGTTAAAGAAGGCAAATAGACCTTACAAGATTATACCTGATGAAGAAAATTCTGATGAATTTGTAAATTTTTATTTCATAGGAATGTATGAAGGTAAAGAGGTGATTTATGATGCGGCTTTGTATACACTAAGGTTGCACCATGCCAGTGAAGTTTATGAAATCGCAGAGCATGAGGCAGCAAAAAAATTCCCTAACTTCAATGGGATATCCTATGAAGAAGATGAGAATGGAAATATGTTGCCATTGACAAGTGAGCAAGAAGAAGTGGGTTGGTTTATCACGGAAATGATCATGGAAATGGAAGAAGAGGAAGCAGTAAAGGTTCAGGAATTTGTTGACATTGATACGCATCATGATTTCGGAATCGGTCTTGACGCTGCTTTAAATGTAGAATTCATTGATGATAAAGTCATTAAAAAGTTTATTAAAGAATTTAATGACGATACCATTACCCTAGACGAAACCATGTATGCTTTTCAATCAGAAGAGGAGGATATTGAAGGAGATTAATTCAACTGGAAAAAACACTTTCTCTTTACGCTTGTTTAAGTACAAGCGTTTTTTTTATGCTTAAAATTGCTTATTCAACCATATATGCCCACCCGCTTCCTGCTGGACATCGATTTCCAATGGAGAAATATGCCCTCCTACCACAACAATTGATGTATGAAGGAACTGCTACAGAAGAAAATTTCTTTGATCCTGACCTGTTTGGGGAAGAGGTGATTTTATCTACACATAAATTAACTTATTGGGAAAGGCTTAAGAATTTGGAATTGACTAAATCCGAGATCCGGAAAACAGGTTTTCCTTTGAGTAAGGATTTGGTAGATAGGGAGGTGAAGATTCTTTCAGGGTCTATTCAATCTGCCCTTTTCGCCAAAGAACAAGGAATAGCTATGAATATTGCTGGAGGTACTCACCATGCATACTCTGACCGGGGAGAGGGTTTTTGCTTGCTGAATGATTTGGCTGTTACTGCCAATTACTTGATTCAACATCAACATGCTTCAAAAGTATTGATTGTTGATTTGGATGTACATCAGGGAAATGGGACTGCTGAGATTTTTCAAAACGTCAAAGAGGTATTTACTTTCAGTATGCATGGACAGTCCAATTATCCTATGCACAAAGAAAAATCAGATTTGGATGTGGGCTTACCTGATAAAATCGAGGACAAGGAATACCTCTATCTTCTTAATACTCACCTAAATAAAATTTTAGAAGAATTTGATGCAGATTTTATACTCTATCAATCAGGTGTGGATGTTCTTAAAACAGATAAATTAGGAAAACTTGCGCTATCCTTGGAAGGCGTAATGGCTAGAGATAAAATTGTTTTGGAACTTGCTCACCAAAACGAAATTCCAATCATGTGTTGCATGGGAGGAGGTTATTCACCTCAAATAAAGGATATTATAGATGCCCATGCACAAGTCTATCGGTTAGCTCAGGAAATATTTTTTTGAATCTTTAACTGATTTTAACGGAAGCTGCAGCTTGAGTCCCTTGCAAAATCAATACTTTCTTTATATTTGCGCCCTTGTCAACCATAAAGAATAAAAAGTGAAAAAAGGATTAAAACTGTTCGGTATCCTAGGATTAGCCACAGTACTATTCTACGGATGTAACCAACCTGCTGCTACATCATCTGAGGGTTCTACTCCAGCAACTACTACGGCCAGCGGTGATTTGAAAGTAGCATTCGTCTATACGGACTCTGTGATTAACAAATATGAATACTTTGTAAAGAAGTCTGAAGAGATCACAGAAAAAGGCAAAAAATTTGAAGGTGAGCTTCAAAGTAGAGCTCAAGGGTTTGAGCGAGAAGTAGCTAACTTTCAGCAGTCTGCAAATAGTATGACACAAAACCAAGCATTGGCTAAACAAGATGAACTTGGTAAGAAACAACAAAATTTAATGACCTATAGAGATAACTTGATGCAGGAACTTTCTGTGGATGAGGCAAATCTCTATAATGAAGTATACACTCAGGTTCAGGAATATTTAGATAACTACGCAAAGGAAAACTCTCTTGATGTTATTTTATCCTACACTAGAGGTGGTGCTGTATGGTATGCAAGTGATGCAATGGATGTTACAAACGCTGTTATTGAAGGTTTGAATAAAAAGTACAATAGTACTTCTACCGATTCAGCAAAATAAAAACAGGCATATTTTGATATTTAAAAGCCCGGCAAAGTCCGGGTTTTTTTGTGCTGAAATTTTAGGTAATTTTACGGCTCTAATGAAACAATGAACGAATGAAAATCACGGAATTTTTAAAACACAATTACCGTCATTTTAATGCTGCATCTTTAATTGATGCTGCTGAGGGATACAAAACCCATCTTGATAACGGTGGTAAAATGATGATTACTCTTGCCGGAGCCATGTCTACTGCTGAATTGGGTATTTCCTTGGCAGAGATGATCCGTCAGGATAAAGTACAAATTATCACCTGTACAGGAGCTAACCTGGAAGAAGATGTTTTTAACCTAGTGGCTCATGATTATTATGAGCGAATTCCTAATTACAGGGAATTGACACCTGCTCAAGAACAGGATCTGGTGGAGCGTCATATGAACCGTGTAACTGACACCTGTATTCCTGAAATGGAAGCCATGAGGAGAATTGAAAATGTGATTTTGGAAGAATGGGAGAAGGCAGACCAAGCAGGTGAAGCTTATTTTCCTCACGAGTTCTTTTACAAAATACTTCTTTCTGGAAAATTGGAACAGTATTATCAAATTGATCCAAAAGATAGCTGGTTGCTAGAAGCAGCCAAGAAAAACCTGCCGATCATTGTTCCAGGATGGGAGGATTCCACGCTAGGTAACATGTTTGCAGGTCATGTGATTTCGGGAGATATTAAAAATGTTCATACGGTTAAAACCGGAATTCAGTATATGATTTACCTTGCTGATTGGTATACAAATACGGCAACTGATGAAAGTACCATTGGATTTTTCCAAATTGGCGGGGGAATTGCAGGAGATTTCCCTATCTGCGTGGTACCAATGTTGCATCAGGATTTACAAAGAGATAATGTTCCACTTTGGGGATATTTTTGTCAGATTTCTGATTCTACCACTTCTTATGGTTCTTATTCTGGTGCTGTTCCAAATGAAAAAATCACTTGGGGCAAACTGGGGATGGAGACACCAAAGTACATTATTGAGTCTGATGCAACTATTGTGGCCCCGCTGGTATTTGCCATCGTTTTGGGTCAATAATAATGAATAGAAAAATAATCACATACCTAAAAGCAAGTGGCATTCCGCTACTTGCTTTTTGTTTTAATATAACTACTGGTTTCGCCCAAGAGTTGAAGTCTCTTTCTGGGGCCAATAGTCCTCAGGATGATCAAAACCCGGTTTGGATTGGAGATAATATGCTTTTGTTTAGTAGGGCATTTCATCCAATCAATCTTGGTGGAGTGACCGATCCAGGTGATATCTGGATGACCAAAAAGAATGAAAAAGGGGAGTGGGAAGAAGCGATTCACCGCGCTGATTTAAGTACTGATGGTTACGATTTTGCCTTAGGTCTGGAAGATGCCTTGACCTTATTGGTATATCATAAAGGTTCAGGTAGGAATGGAATGTACCAATATTCTAAGTTTGGAACGGATTGGAATTTTTTACGACAGGTAAATTTCCCTGGACTAGAAGACCTTCAAGGACAGCTACTAGGAAGAGTTGCAAATGGAGGTAAACTTATATTTTTATCAGGGAAAAGAGCAGATAGCTATGGGAACGAGGATATTTTCGTCAGTGAAAAAACGGGAGTAATTGATTGGTCTGTTCCGGTTAACCTTGGATCTGCCATCAATACAAAAGGGCAGGAGATGAGTCCTTATTACAATCCGGAAAAGCAATTGCTATATTTTTCCTCAAATATGCATGAAGGTGCAGAAGGGAAAGATATTTTTATAGCTAAAAAAACAGGAGAAGGATGGAAAGACTGGAGTAAACCTACCAAGTGGGAACAGATCAGTTCTAGAGGTTCGGAAGTTTCCGTAACATTTATTTCTGATACGGAGGTAGTATGGTCCAGTACCACAAATAGTGATGGGTTTGCCGATTTAATGACCTTTGAGACTATTGTTCCTTTGGAAACTCCTGAAGAATTTTCTCCTGCACCACCCGCAATCTCACCTCCTAAACAGTCAATTAGTGAAGCTATGCCTATTGCTAATACTTCGGATTCTATCAGTCCAATTTTCCCTAGAACAGCTATTGGAAAAGCTGAAATACAACTGAGTCAACTGGAAAATACAAAGCCTAAGATGGAAGAAAAAGAAAGCCCGATAGCTTGGTTGGTAATTGATGCTAAGAATAACAAACGACTGGACTTTACGATTCATTTGAAAAAAGGAGAAATTGAAAAATCTTTCAATAATTTAGATTCCTTATACATTTCAAAACTCTTATCCAATGGAGTGAATGAAGTTAAAGTGATGTCTCAAGGATTCTTCCCTAAATATCTGGCTATTAGTGATATAAAATCAAATGATAAGACGGTTGTATTAATGACAAAAGTAGAGCCTGGTAGTGTATTGCTCTTAGATAAAGTAAACTTTAAAAGAGGTACTTCTGAATTGGAGGGAGCAGAAACGGTTGCCTCCCTCACAGAGTTGGCCTACTTTCTTGTAGAAAATCCAACTGTAAAAATCAGGATTAATGGGCATACCGATAGTGTTGGGGACCCTGGTTTAAATAAAGGTCTATCTTTAGAAAGAGCCGGTAGCGTGAGAGATTTTTTAGTTGATAAAGGAGTGGAATTTGAAAATTTAAGGATTTCTGGATGGGGAGGGACAAGACCGATAGCTTCCAATGCCACAGAAGTAGGAAGATCAAAAAATAGAAGGGTTGAATTAGAAGTAATTCAATGAAAAAAGGCTTTGAGTGAATTCACTCAAAGCCTTTTCTAATTATAAAGAATAATTTCCTCGATAGTTTCGTTTTACAAATTGGTTGGCTGGCTCAAAATTAGTGATCTTCATATTCTCACCATCCCAAAGTAATTTGATTCCTCTTCCTGGATAATCAAATTGATTGTCTTGCCCTTCTTTCGCTACTCGGTAATCATAGCTTCTGATCGCAAGATTACCCATTAACACTGATTCAGTTAAAGGACCTGCTATAGAGAAAGGAGAGCTTAATTGATCAAACTCCTTGGAACCATGCCCTGCGATACAAGCATCTACCCAGTTGGCATAGTGTCCACGGTCTCCATTTGGAACTCGATATAAGGTTTCTGGCACCTTGATGTCTTTGGTTCTTGAAGTAGGGAGTAGTTGAGGGTTTATTCCATAGGTTGAACACATCATTTTACCTTCTGTGCCTTCTATAATTACACCATTTCCTCCATCTCCCATTTGTTCATTCGGTTCCAATTCTTCTGGTCTGGTTGGTTGAATACCTCCATCCATCCAGTGGAATTCCAGATCTTCCTTGCCTGGTCTATCAAATCGAAGTGTAATATGAGAGGAAGGAGGACAACTTTCAGGGAAATACCCACGCTGAAATTCTCCAACATAAACTGAACCTACAGACGCTTCAGCTGATTTAGGATAGCCAAGTCCTAACACTCTAAAAGGTGGTTCCATAATATGGCAAGCCATATCTCCTAATGCACCAGTACCATAATCCCACCAACCTCTCCAGTTGAAAGGTACAAGGTTACCAACATAATCTTTATAAGGAGCAGTACCTAGCCATAGATCCCAATCCAAATCAGAAGGAGGGGTAATTGGTTTTTCAGGCCATTGGATTCCTTGAGGCCAAACAGGACGATTTGTCCAAGAGTAAACTTTGGTTGCCTCACCTATTAATTCAGCATTATACCACTCAACCATTTTTCTAACGCCATCACCTGAAGATCCTTGATTACCCATCTGGGTTACTACCTTGTATTTTTCAGCAGCCTCTGTGAGCATTCTAGCTTCATAAATATCATGGGACAAAGGTTTCTGTACATAAACATGTTTGCCCATTTTCATGGCCATCATCGCAATTACGGCATGCATATGGTCTGGAGTTGAGACAGAAACAGCATCAATATTATTGCCTTCTTTTTCCAACATTTCACGGTAGTCCTTGTAGTAGGCTGCCTTTGGGTGTGCTTCTCTACTTCCTTTGGCTCTAGAATCATCTACATCACAAAGCGCAATCATATCTACCTTACCAGTAGAATAAATACCTCTTACATCTCCGCCTCCCATTCCACCAACACCTACGCTGGCCACTCTCAATTTATCGCTAGGAGCTATAAATCCAGGGCCACCCAAAACATGTCTAGGTACAATATAAAATCCCGCTAAAGCTGCGGTGGTAGTTTTCATAAAATCTCGGCGAGAGTTGGCAGAGATTTGATCCTTCTTTTTCATGGAATTTTAGGTTATTGATATCAAGCACTTAAAATATAAAATGCTTATCTCATTTAATAGTTGTTTTTGCTAGTAGGTATATTTTCCTTTAAATGGTCAGCCAATGTTAAGCTACCGACCTTTATTATCAAAACCCTTTTTCGAATAAATTTGATTTGTGACTTTAAGATATTTAAAAATTTAGAGTAAGTTTAAGCAAATTAATAACCCATGAAAAAATCTATCTTAGGATTCTTATCACTCATGTCAGCTGTGGTTTTCAGTTGCCAAGAGCCTATTCACGGCTTAGATGAGTCCGCCATTATTCCTTTACCTAGCACTATTCAAACTTCCTCGGGAGCATTTGAATTAACCTCCTCTTCATCTATTCAATTGGTAGGAAATTCATCTAATCTTTCCAATTTGGGATCATTTCTAGCTTCTAAATTAAAGCCTGCTACCGGATATGAAATTCCTGTAGGAACTGAAGGTGGAGATATTCAATTAGAACTTACCGGTAATGATAAATCAGAGAAGTATACCCTTGAAATCGATGATTCCTCTGTAAAAATCTCGGCTAGCTCAGAAGCGGGTATTTTCTATGGAATTCAAACGTTAGTTCAGTTATTCCCTGTTTCCATTGAGAGTTCTTCTGTAGTAAAAGAGTCCTGGAGAATCCCAACAGGAAAAATCATGGATGAGCCAGACTATGCATATAGAGGCTCCATGCTTGATGTAGCCAGACACTTTTTTGGAGTGGAAGATGTGAAGCATTACATTGATCAGATGGCTATATTGAAGTTAAATTACCTGCACTTGCATTTAACAGATGACCAAGGTTGGAGAATTGAGATTAAATCCTGGCCAAACTTGACAGCAATAGGAGGGAAAACCGAAGTTGGGGGAGGTGAAGGAGGATTTTTTACCCAAGAAGATTACAAAGATATCGTTGCCTATGCAGCTCAAAACTATATCACTGTAGTTCCTGAAATAGATATGCCTGGTCATACCAATGCAGCTTTAGCTTCTTATGGTGAGTTAAATCCAGGTGTGAATTTGCCAGATGGGGATTTCAGCACAATGAGGGAAGGGAAAATCGATTTTGATATTTTGGATAGAAATCCTCAGCCAGCAGAATTATATACGGGTATTGAAGTAGGGTTTAGTACATTTGCCACTAATAAAGAAATCACTTATCAATTTATTGAGGATGTAATTAGAGAAATCTCTGAAATTACTCCTGGACCATACTTTCATATTGGTGGGGATGAGTCCCATGTTACCGAAAAAGACGATTATATCTATTTCGTTGAGAAAGTACAGGAGCTTACTGCGAAATATGGAAAGACCAGTATAGGATGGGATGAAATTGCCACAACAAAGTTAAAGGAAGGGAATATAGCTCAATTCTGGGCTTTGGCAGATAATGCCAAATTGGCCAAAGATCAAGGAAACCAAGTTTTGATGTCTCCTTCCAAAAAGGCTTACCTAGATATGCAATATGATTCTACCAGTAGATTGGGGCTTCATTGGGCTGCATATATAGAATTGGATTCTGCCTACATGTGGGACCCAGCCACTTATGCCGATGGAATTAATAAATCTGATGTGATTGGGGTGGAAGCACCTTTATGGACCGAGACTATTACCAGTAGATCAGATATTGAGTACATGGTATTCCCAAGATTGGCTGCGATAGCGGAGGTAGCGTGGACTCCAACTCCAAAAAGAAATTGGCCGGACTTTCAACGCCGGATTGCTGTGATGGGAAAAAGATGGGATATCAACGGCATTGAATTTTATAAATCACCAAAAGTCAATTGGTAAGATTTCTTGATCTTCAAAACCCGGGTGTAGTCTGAATACACTCGGGTTTTTTATTACCATTCTTAATCAAAAACCTTTGATATTGCTCAAATTGGGGCTATTATCGGGATTAAATGATATTCGAAACCTACTAAACCACAAAAAATATACGCTATGGGCGATCTAATTATATCCTTCAGCAATTGGATTTGGGGCACTCCAATGTTGATCATGTTGCTTGGAGGAGGAGTGATCCTATTTTTTCATTCGGGATTTATTCCTTTTAGAAAGATAGGCCATGCTATTCGGTTACTTAGTGGAAAGTATGACAATGAGTTAGCTCCAGGTCAAATTACTTCTTTTCAGGCATTATCTTCTGCTATTGCAGCCACAGTGGGATTAGGGAATATCAGTGGAGTTGCTATTGCCATCAATATGGGAGGTCCAGGAGCTATTTTTTGGATGTGGATTTCTGCATTTGTTGGAATGGCCACCAAATATTACACCTGTAGCTTAGCCATTATGTTTCGAGGAAAGGATTCGTCTGGAGAAGTCCAGGGTGGTCCTATGTATGTGATAGAAGAGGGGATGGGTAAGAAGTGGAAGTTTCTTTCTGTTATTTTCTGTACCGCTGGTATATTGGGGTTATTAGCGATTTTCCAGGCCAATCAGCTCACTGCAGTATTGAGGGCTGTGATATTTATGCCTGCTGGTTTGGATGGGGGAGAAACCTCTAGGTTTATCCTAGCAGGGATAGATTTAGGGCAAAGTACGCGTTGGATATTAGGGGTTACCATGATGCTTTTGGTAGCTATTGTAATTTTAGGTGGCATTAAAAGAATTGCCGCAGTTGCCTCTCGTATGGTTCCTTTTATGGTTGCCCTTTATTTTGTGACAGTTCTGTTGATCGTATTCAATTATATTGATGAAGTTCCTGCCATGATATGGAAAATAATTGAAGATGCTTTCACAGGAAATGCCATTGCAGGTGGAGCTGTCGGTGCGGTGATCATCACTGGCGCCAGAAGAGCAGCTTTTTCCAATGAAGCTGGAATTGGTACAGCTCCAATGGTGCATGGAGCATCCAAAAACAACGAACCGATTCGTGAAGGTTTGATCGCTATGTTGGGTCCATTTATTGACACGATAGTAGTATGTACCCTAACGGCTTTAGTGATCATGCTAACAGGAGTATGGGAGACTACCGAGCATGATGGTGTAAGGTTGACGTTAAATGCATTCGAAATGGCTTTGCCTGGAATAGGGAAATATTTGCTGATGGTTGCGGTATTGATTTTTGCCCTATCGACGATGTTTACCTATTCCTATTATGGGCATAAATGTTTCAATTATTTGTTTGGAGCCGATAAGGCTGATTATTACAATTACTTTTACCTAGCCACCATTGTCTTGGGGGCGGTAGCTTCTTTGGATGTTGTAATCAGTCTGGTAGATGGAATGTATGCGATTATGGCAATACCAACTATGATTTCTACTATTTACTTAGCTCCAAAAGTAAAAGAGGCATCTAAGGATTATTTTAAGAGAATGAAAAATGTATAAGAGGTGAATGTTCTCATTGCTCCAAACGCTTTCAAAGGTACCCTTTCTGCGATTGAAGCAGGAGAAATAATTGCATCTTCTATTCGCTCTCGAAACCCAAAAGCTTCGATTGAGGTGATCCCTATTGGAGATGGGGGAGATGGTACCTGTGAATTATTGGGCTACTCACTAGGTTTGACCTTCGTTTCCTTTTGGTGCCTCAATGCGGTTGGTAAGCCAGTATTGGGAAGCTATTACCTAAATGAAGACAAAGCTTATATAGATGTTTCAGCATTTTCTGGCTTAGGTCAGCTCCCACCTCATGAATTGGATATAAAAGTCAGCTCAACTTATGGAACAGGTCAAGCTATTCAGCATGCAATTTCCAAAGGTGCAAAAGAGATTATTCTAGGGCTTGGTGGGAGTGCTACCATTGATTTAGGAATTGGGATTTTACAGGCGTTGGGTATTCATTTTCTGGATGCCAATGGTCGGAATCTTATTCCATTTTCAAAGGACTTTTTATTTAAAATTAAGCACATTCAAAAAGGCCCTAAAATCCCTAAGGTGAAATTTACATGTCTCTGTGATGTGAAGAATACATTTGGGGGTCCTGATGGAGCTATTCCTGTCTTTGGACCTCAAAAAGGTCTAATAAGCGAGGAAATATCCAAATATGAAAATCAATGTGAATTATTGTTGGAAATGATGTATCGCAAATCAAATCTTGCTTTTCAGGATAAATCTGGATTTGGAGCAGCAGGAGGAATCGCAGCTGGGCTGTCTGGTTTTTTTGAAACCAAGATTGAAACTGGAGCCACCTATTTCTTTGGTCAAATTAGTTTGGAAAAAAAGCTGGAAAAAGCTGATTTTCTGATTACTGGTGAGGGGAGGTATGACAACCAGTCAAAATCTGGAAAGGCCTGTTTTGAACTATTGAAATTGGCCGAAAAATATCAGAAGCCTATTTTTTTGATTACTTCTGGAGAGGAGGCACTGAGCGAAGAGTTTACTAGAGTGTATCAACTTCCGGATCTAAACTTTCAAAAAAACAATTTTCGGGAAGTCGCAAAAAAAAATCTGAAGGAAATTTCTCAAACTATTGATTTGGAATAAAAAAAGGAGGTAAAAAACCTCCTTTAAAATATATGCTATGTTTTAGTTACTTCTTTTTAGAAAAAGTATCCTTCACGTCAATTGCAGAAATCCCTGCTCCTAAACCGATTAATACGCAAACAATCACTAGGAAAGTTTGTGCTCCAAATGCAATTGGTGAACTGAAAATATCAAGTAGTATCATAATTTCTTTTTCATTGAACTTAACAATGCCCGAAGATAATTTCAATCATTGAAATTACCAAAGCTGAACCGGTTTAAAGCAACTATTCTTTAATCTAGATCGTCTTCTAAATCGTCGAAGTCATCTTCAAAATCCTCATCATCATCGAAATCAACAATGTTGTCATCGAGGAATTCGTTTTCTTCGTCTAGATCGTATTCATCTTCGAAATCTGCTCCGAATTCATCAGTGTCGTCAAAATCATCGAAATCGTCGAAATCGTCATCAATGTCCTCCATATCAGTTAATTAAATGGTTGTGTGAATGAATTAATGCTGCGAATTAAAATAAAATTTCATTTTAGACAATGCGATCTCAACTATTTTTTTTCAGGTTCATTCCATCCTAATTTGAATTGAAAATTTTGAGTTGAGCCTTTACAATTTCTTTAAAGTAGCAGAAAAGGCCGGGTAACTTATTAAAGCGCTGAGTACTAAGAAATAATATTTAGTTAGGCGTCTAATTGCTACTTCCCTTTCATTTACTAAGAGAAGGTAAAAAAAAATGAAATCGCTTTCAAGCAATTAAATAAAAAAACCTCCGGATGGGGAGGTTAGTTAAAAATACTTTTGATATATTTTTTTATCAGAGGTTTAGATAAATAATCCTTGACGATTTGGTATTTGCTAGCTTTGTTGATGTCCCTTTCATCCACAGAACTACTCAGAATGTATATCTGAGCCTCGTTTTGAGCGGTGTCAAACGTGTCTAAAAAATCCCATCCAGTCATCTCTGGCATATTCAAATCCAAGAATAAGTAATTGGGCTTGATATTATAAATTTCATTTAACGCAGCTTTTGCGCTTTGATACTTATAAAATTGACAAGGCTCATTTACATTCTTAGATATTAATTTTTCAGTAACAAATGTACTGATAGGATCATCGTCTATGAGAACTATGGTTAACATCAAAATGCAAAAATGTGCAACTGAACAACAATTAATATGTTACAAAAGTAACATGATGTTGGAAAAACACAAATATTTTGCCAATTTATCTTCATGCAAAATATCTTTTATTTTTCCAGCCACGATTTTCTGGCAATCCAAATTGTCTACAGATAGACTCTGCAACTGAAAATCTGTTGAAATAGAGGTTTGGCTGCGGTAGTTTTCACATATTTAATGCAATAGCCATGCCTCGTTCTTTTTAGGAGTTCTCTATTGAATTTGGTCGTTTAGGCAAATCCGTTAAAAAGCTTTCAATAATTTTATCTACAGTTTTTAGAACTTTTTTATCTTTCCCTTTTGGACTGGAAACTTCAGTCACTCCTGTTAAGGTCATTAAAAATTTGTCTTCCGCAGGATCAATAAAATCAATAATTACCTGCAGGAGCTCATAGCTCGTAGTTTTTGTTCCATAGTTAGGGTTCATATAGCTTGAGGCGGCCCATGGATCCCAAACTCTATATCCCCAATAAGGGTAGGGAGCGGGATAATTACTGGTCGTTCTTTTCCTAGGGTCCTCATTAGAGGTATATCGGATCACTAGGTCTGGTTTCTCTCTATCATAGACAAAGCCTTGGGCTTCTAATGCCTCTTGTAAATGTATCTGTACTTGATGATCTATAAATTCAGATTTGAACTCTTTCATTCCTACTTCCTGATTGATAATCACAAAAGAGGTATAGGGTCTGCTAACAGGTATTTCTGTGTTTTCTTTGAAAATATCTATGGAACTACAGGATGAAATGATTAATAGCAGAAGTCCTAATGCGTAATTGCGTTTAATCGAAAACATGTTGGGTAATATTTGGTCTTACTTGATACGAAATGCCCTAACCAAAGTTAGATTGGACTATATAAACGAATATAATGAAAGGATTATTCCACAAACTTGTTCTTGCCTAAGAATCATTGTTATTTTTGACAAAATTTTCAAGCATGCAAAAACCGGAATTTGACGATATTTTTATGGAATTGGCTGTCAACTTAGCCAAAAGGTCACATTGTATTAAAAAACATGTTGGGGCCGTTTTGACAAAGGAGACAAGAATCATTTCAATAGGATACAATGGTCCACCGGCAGGTACTCATAATTGTGATGTGGAATTTCCAGATCATGGATGCGCTAGAGATAGTAAAGGTAGCTGCTCTCTTGCGCTACATGCAGAGCAAAATGCAATTCTTTACGCTGTGAAAAATAATACTTCCGTAGAAGGCTCTACCTTATATGTAACACTTTCTCCTTGCTTGGCCTGTGCAAGAATCATTTTTTCAATGGGAATTTCCAAAGTCGTATTTCTATATTCCTATGCAGAATATAAAGGAATAGGCTCCGACGAAGGGGTAGATTTCTTGAGGAAATTTGGGGTTCAAGTAGAAAAATATCCTGAGGAATTGTTGGTTCAGGATGATCTTATTTAAATAAAGTTTACTTCAGCCTTGAGTTGGATTCCAAACTTATCGTAAACGGAAGACTGAATATTTTCAGCCAGCTCCTTAATATCACTCCCTTTACTTTCCCCGTAATTAACTAAAACTAGGGGTTGCTTGGTGTGTACTCCTGTTTCACCAAAGCGCTTACCTTTCCAACCGCTCTTTTCAATTAACCAAGCAGCTGGAACTTTTTTTCCTTCTGGCACATCGTAACCAGGGATATCCGTAAATGTTTCTTTCAGTGCATCCCATTCTTCTTCGGAAATTGTTGGGTTTTTAAAGAATGAGCCTGCATTTCCGATTTCTTTAGGATCAGGAAGCTTGGACTGCCTTATTTTAATTACAGCATCGCTGATTGCTTGAATGGACAATTCTTCATTTCCGCTTTCTTTGAGTGTTTCTTGAATAGTGCCATACTCAATATTGAATTTAGGTTTTTTATTCAATTGATAGGTTACGGAAGTGATGATGTATTGACCTTGTAACTCATTTTTAAAAACACTTTCCCTATATCCAAATTTACATTCCTCCTTAGTGAACTCCTTTTGTTCAAGGTTAGCTCTGTTTAAAGCTCTAAGACTATGAAAAACATCTTTAATTTCTACGCCATATGCTCCAATGTTCTGCATGGGGGAGGCTCCTACTGTTCCTGGAATAAGCGATAGGTTTTCTATTCCAGCCCAACCTTGAGAAATGGCATATAAAACAAATGAATGCCAATTTTCTCCTGCTCCAACTTTTACCCATACATGATCATCATCTTCATTCACTACCTCAATACCAGATATTTCAATTTTAATTACCAGTGAGTTGATATTCTGTGTTAAAAGAATATTGCTACCTCCTCCTAAAATAAAAACCTCAAGTCCCCTATTTCTGGACCATATTAAAGACTCAATTAATTGTTCTCTTGAATTAACACTAGTAAAAAATCTGGCTTTTTTATCTAAGCCAAACGTATTAAAGGGTTTAAGGGAAATGTTTTCTTGTATATTCATGAAGGAAATCTTGTATTGCGAAATAAACAAGATTTGGTCAGATAAGAAATGAAATTTTCATTCCTTTCACATATTTCATGAAAGAATTAATACTAAATGGGGTCAGAATTAGACCTGGGCAAAACTTAAATTTAGAGTTGCCAATCGCAAAACTTCCCACTCACACACTGATTGATTTACCGATTTTCATTCGATCGGCTAAGAAACCCGGTCCCGTGGTTCTAATATCAGGTGGGATTCATGGAGATGAAATCAATGGAATTGCAACAGCCAAAAAGATTCTGGAGGAAGTAGATGAAAATTTAGTGTTACGAAAAGGGACCCTGATCATTATGCCTTTAGTGAATATCTATGGGTTCTTGTCTAATAGTCGAACTTTCCCCGATGGTAGGGATTTAAACCGGAGTTTTCCTGGGAGTAAGAAAGGTTCTTTGGCTTCTCAGATCGCTTATATTTTAAGTAATGAGATCATTCCTTTGATTGATTATGGCGTTGACTTTCATACTGGAGGGAGAATGCTGACCAATTACCCCCAAATCAGAGTGGATTATAGTGATCAAGAAGCTTTAAACCTAGCTAAATCCTTTGGATCCCGTTTTGTGGTCAATTCAAAGTATATCGAAAAATCATTTCGAAAATCTGCATATAAATCTAATAAACGTATTTTAGTGTATGAGGGAGGAGAGTCCATGCGATTAGATGAGTTTGCCATTGAGGAAGGAGTACAAGGAACTAAGAGGCTTCTTGCTAGTTTAGGAATGATTGATAATTTATCGGATCCCACTCACACGATTTTCCTAAATGGAAGTGACTGGATAAGAGCCAAGGCCTCAGGAATTTTTAATTCCAATATTCAGTTAGGTGAAGCCGTGAAAAAAGGACAGGTGCTAGCCAAAATATCTGATCCTTATGGTCAAGTAAAAATTCCCGTCAAAGCACCTTCAAATGGCTTTGTCATTGGAATAAACAATATGCCTGTGATTAATGTGGGGGATGCCTTAATTCATGTAGGAAAAGAATAATTTGAAACTTTAAACTGTTAACCCTATAACTTTTATGCGTGTTGATGAACAATTCAAACACATTAGAAACCACTCTTTATTCCTTTGTAGGGATTTGATTACTGAAGACTTTAGCCTTCAGGCATCAGAAGAAGTAAGTCCCCCCAAATGGCATTTAGCTCATACCACCTGGTTTTTTGAACAATTCATTTTGATACCTTTTGCGCAAGCATACCATGTTAAGCATCCTCAATTCAACTTTTTATTCAATTCGTATTATAATTCATTAGGTACCAGAACCGCTAGAAATCAAAGGGGCTTGATGACCAGACCCTCTGTCGCTGAAGTGTTTGAATACAGGGAATATGTAGACCAAGCCATGCTGGAATTGATTGCTCAAGGGAAAGAGGAGGTGATGTCTTTAGTGGTCTTGGGGCTAAATCATGAGCAGCAACATCAAGAGCTTTTGTTAACCGATTTGAAATTCAGCCTTTGGTTTAACCCCTTAAATATCTCGGTAATGGATATAGGAGAATATGTAATTCCAAATTCTAGTCCATGGGTAGGAAAAGAAGAAGGAATCTATGAAGTAGGCTATAAGGGAAATGGATTCTGTTTTGATAATGAAATGAACGCCCATAAAGTCTATCTAAATGCTTATAGAATTTCGGGGAATTTGGTTACAAATGAAGAATACTTGGAGTTTATTAATGCAGAGGGATATCATAATCCAACTTACTGGCATGAAGAAGGTTGGGCTTGGGTTCAGCATCAAAAAATAAAAGCTCCTTTGTATTGGGAGCCTTTAGAGAATTCATGGGCTTATTATACTCTGAATGGCAAAAAGTCTATTGAATTAAAAGCCCCTGTGGCTCATGTGAGTTTCTATGAGGCTTCTGCCTTTGCAAATTGGAAGGGGAAAAGGTTGCCTACTGAATTTGAATGGGAGGTAGCACAACGTGATTTTCATTGGGGTTCGAGATGGGAATGGACCAATTCAGCGTATTTGCCCTATCCAGGATTTAAAATTGCACCAGGAGCATTAGGTGAATACAATGGTAAATTTATGGTCAATCAAATGGTGCTGAGAGGAGCCTCTGTAGCTACTCCTGAAAATCATTCGAGACCCACTTATAGAAATTTTTTTCATCCTCATTTCCGTTGGCAATTTATGGGGATCAGATTAGCCGAATCAATATAATATGAGTTCAAAAAATTTAGATTTCGGATCCTTTGCCCAAGATGTAATGCTGGGCTTAAGTTCCTATCCAAAAACCCTTCCTTCAAAATATTTTTATGATGAGAAAGGGGATAAGTTGTTTCAGGAAATCATGAATCTCCCTGAATATTATCTTACTAGAAAAGAATTTGAGATTTTTGAAAATCAGCATGAAGAAATTCTAAGGCCAATTTTGAACCTAGGTCAATATTTTAACCTGGTAGAATTAGGCGCCGGAGATGGGCTTAAGACAAAAATTTTCCTTCAATACTTAATCAAAGAAAAAGCTGATTTCGAGTATTTTCCGATAGATTTTTCGGCTACAGTCTTAGAGGAGTTGAAATTAACTCTGAAAACTGAATTTCCTGGATTAACTGTTTCTACCATTAAAGATACTTACAGAGGTTCCTTGATAAAGCGGGATTGGGATAATGGTAGGCCAAATTTGATTTTGTTTTTAGGCTCAAATCTTGGGAATTTTAGTTTGGAGGAAGCCTATGATATTTTAAATCATTTACGAATCGGAGCCAATCATCAAGATTTTGTATTGTTAGGATTGGATTTAAAGAAGAATCCCCAAACCATTTTAGATGCTTATCATGATTCAAAAGGGGTGACCAAAGCGTTTAATTTAAATCTTTTGGATAGGATTAACAGAGAACTTGATGGTGATATCAATAGGGAGAATTTCATTCATTGGCCAACCTATGAACCTGTATCTGGAGAATGCAGGAGTTATTTGGTCTCGATGGTTGAACAAACGATTAATTTAAAAGCCCTGGACCAGTCTTTTCATTTTGATGCATTTGAACCCATATTCACGGAGATAAGCAAGAAGTACAGTCTATCAGAGATTGATGATTTGGCTGTAAAAGGAGGATTTCGAACTGTAAAAAGTTTTACGGATAAGGAGAATTACTTTGCGAATATTTTGTGGCAAAGACTCTAAATCAAAAAAAGGCATCCAGTAAACTTGGATGCCTTTTTTAATACTAATAGAAGTTAACTGAAGTACTGCTTTAATCCTTCTAATCTTTCTACCAATTCCTTTTCTGTGCTTCGATAGGCAGACCTGCTTGATAATTCAGTGTTGACCGAAAAATAATATTTAATCTTTGGTTCGGTACCTGATGGTCTTGCTGAAATTTTGCTTCCATCCGCCAAATAAAACTGCATGACATTGGACTTGTCCAATTCAAGAGGTACAACCTTTCCTGAATCTACATAAGTGATGGTACTGGCTTTGACATCCACAATTCTTTCCACTTTCTGAGAATTCATTTCTTTTGGTGGATTTTGCCTAAAACCATTCATAAGAGCCTGAATTTGTTCTGCACCATCTTTTCCTTTTTTCGTCACTGAAATTAGGTTTTCCTTGTAGAAACCAAATTGCTCATATATTTCAGCAAGTACATCAAATACGGTTTTTCCTTTTGATTTATAGTAAGCTACGACTTCAGCTACCATGGCACATGCACTAACTCCATCTTTGTCTCGGACAAAATCACCCACTAAGTAGCCATAGGACTCTTCACCACCTCCAATGAATTTTTTAATACCTTCTAATTCTCTGATGATTGCTGCAATATTTTTAAAGCCTGTCAATACGGAGAAACATTCCACATCAAAACCTGCACATATTTTGTCAATCAATTCTGTGGTCACAATGGTATTGACCATAAACTGATTTCCATCGAGTTTTCCTGCTTCTTTCCACTTACTCAATAAGTAATAGGTCAACAAAGACCCTGTTTGATTTCCATTGAGCAGTTCATATTCCCCTGATTCATTCGGTACAGCTGCTGCATATCGATCTCCGTCGGGATCACAGGCCAAAATCAACTCTGCACCTACTTCTTTTCCTAATTTAACAGAAAGCGTTAATGCTTCTGCCTCTTCAGGATTCGGGTACACTACTGTTGGGAAGGTTCCATCTGGTTCTGCTTGTTCCTTCACAATATGTACATTTTCAAAACCAAATGTTTTGATAGCTGCCGGTACCATTTTGCCTGAAGCTCCATGAATAGGAGAGAAGACAATTGGTAAGTCTTTTTGTTGTTTGATTTCCTCAGGGGATAAACTGAGGCTTTTCACTTTCTCTAGATAAATGGCATCAAAATCCTCCTCTATGTAACTGAATAACTCATCTTGTTTATTCCAGTTGACCTGATCAAAAGATGTGATTTTCTGAACTTCTTTAATGATGTTGGTATCATGTGGAGCGACTACTTGAGCTCCATCATCCCAATAGGCTTTGTATCCATTGTATTCTTTTGGGTTATGGGATGCAGTAATCATGACTCCACTTTTACAGCCATAATGTCTTACAGCAAATGAAAGCATAGGCGTAGGCCGCATGTCTTTAAAGTATAAAACTTTAATTCCGTTAGCAGTCAAAACATTCGCTGTGGTGGTCGCAAATAAAGTATTATTGATCCTACTATCATGAGTAATCGCTACTTTGATTTCTTCACCTTCAAAGCACTTCAATAAATAGTTGGCCAGTCCTTGGGTAGCCATTCCGATGGTATAAATATTCATTCGGTTGGTTCCAACTCCCATTAAACCTCTCAAACCTCCTGTTCCGAATTCAAGATCTTGATAAAATGAATCAACCAACTCGGTTGGATTATCATTTATCAGCGTCTTGATCTGTTTCTTAGTATCTTCATCGATGTTTCCATTCAGCCAACTTTGGGCTTTTTCGAGTATGGCAGGGTCTAGTGCGCTCATATGTTAAAAATTTCTTTGAAATCTAATTTATAGAAAATGTGAAATAAAGCCATTTTATCACAAAAAATCCTTCTCTTTTTTTACTTGAATATTTTTTAAAGCTCCTTACTTTGAATAGGTAATTATTTTTAGCTTTTGAAAAGGATTTTTTTAAGCGTAGAATAAAACTATTTTTAAGGAGTTCTATCACCCTCTCAAATTAATGGATTTCCCTTTTCGTCTAGGATTACTTCAGCTTTTCTTTTTACAGTTTATGATAAGCATGGGCTATGCCCAAGACTTCCAGCATAATCAAAGAATATACCTAAGCGGAAAAGATGCTGCTAGTGCTATAAATTGGGATTTTAGAATATCTGATGGAAGAAATGCTGGGATTTGGTCTCAAATACCAGTTCCTTCCAATTGGGAAATGAATGGTTTTGGAACACTTAATTATGGTCTTGATCATCGTGATACCAACAAGCTGGTTGGAAAAGAATTTGGAGAATATCGTTTAGAATTCTTTGCTGAAAAGGAGTGGAAAGGGCAAACTGTTAATTTGGTCTTTGATGGCTCCATGACAGATACTGAAGTTTGGGTTAATGGTAAAAGTGCTGGACCTATTCACCGGGGAGGGTTTTACAGATTTCAATTTGACATAAGCAAATTATTGTCCTATGGAGATACTAATTCACTTGAAGTAACTGTTCATAAAGTTTCTGAAAATGAATCTGTTAATAAAGCAGAAAGAGAGGCTGATTTTTGGATTTTTGGAGGAATATTCAGACCGGTATTTCTAGAGGTTTTACCAAGTTTTCATTTTACTAGAATTGCAGTAGACCCCAAGCATGAAGGGGATTTTAATGGATTTGTCCTATTGAACAAAGTTCCTAAATCCGGTTGGTTGGAAATAGATCTGATTGACCCTAGAACTGGTCAATCTGTAGGGGAATTCCAGCATTCTATTTCCTCTGATTCGGTTAGGTTTACTCATCAATTCCCTAATATCAAAGCTTGGAATCCTGAATCCCCTACACTCTATAAAGCTATTTTCAAATTAAAGGATGAGGAAGGAATCCTCTATAAGAAAAGTGAAACAATAGGATTTAGGTCCGTGACTTTAAAAGAGAAAGACGGATTATATATAAATGGAGTCAAAGTCATACTCAAAGGAGTAAATAGACATTCTTTTTATCCAACCACCGGGAGAGCTCTGAGTGATTCTAATCATTTGGAGGATATTCTTTTGATGAAGGAAATGAACATGAATGCGGTAAGAATGTCTCATTACCCCCCCGATGAAAGATTCTTAGAGTTAGCCGATTCAATAGGGTTATTTGTATTGGATGAAGTGACTGGCTGGCAGGATGCTTATGATGAAATCATAGGTCCCCAGTTAATTAGTGAAACTGTTTTAAGGGATGCGAATCACCCATCGGTTATCCTTTGGGATCATGGAAATGAAGGAGGTTGGAATTTTGAGAATGAGCCCGCTTTTCATCAGTTTGATATTCAAAAAAGACCTGTTATTTACCCTTGGCTATTGCGAAATCACCTCGATACGTTTCATTATCCCACTTATAATTCTGAGGAAGGAAGACTGGATCGTGGAGAGAATGTATTTATGCCAACAGAACTATTACATGGTTTGTATGACGGAGGTGCTGGAGCTGGGCTGAGTGATTTTTGGGCGAAGTATTCTGAAAACCCTTTGTTTGCTGGAGGTTTTTTATGGGCATTTTCAGATAAAGCAGTAAAAAGACGAGTTCGATCTGATAGCTTAGATGCTGATGGGAATCATGCTCCAGATGGAATACTAGGTCCATATAGAGGAAAAGAAGGGAGTTTTTATAGCATTCAATCTATTTTTTCTCCCATCAAGATTGATTTTTTAGAAGAGGAACCTCACCTTGGAAACAAGGTAAGGGTTACGAATCAATATCTATTTTCTGACCTAAACGAATGTCAAATCCAGATAGAAGTTTTGAAAATAAGAGGATGGCAAGGAACATCGGTTGTTAGCAGTAATTTGATTTCACTTCCCCAACTTCGTCCTGGAGAATCGGCATTGGTTGATTTACAGTTACCTGATCAATGGAAAAAAGGAGATGTTTTGAAACTAACAGCTTTTGGTATCCATAGTGAGAAACTTGCTGCTTGGGCGAAACCTATTCACGAACCTAAAGAGGGAATTACTAGCTATTTTAATTCCAATGAAATTGAAATATACCCCATCAAGGTCCGGGAATCTACTGGCGATTTACAGGTAGAAGTAGATGGGAAACTCTTTTTTTTCGGAAAGAAGTCAGGAAATTTAGAGTTGGTAAAAGTGGGGAGAAGATTTTTCTATTTGTCCCAAAATCCAGAATTGGAGGGAATGAGGCTTGAGCCTAATAAAGTCTCTTGGAAAAAGTTAAAGGATGGATCCATCGAGATTCAATCCTCATTTCAGGATCAATTGGGCTCTATCACTTGGACGGTTTTACCAAATGCTAAATTAAAAATGGAGGCATCGCTTTCCCAATTGTCTTGGAAAAGTGAGGAGTTACTAGGTATGGGATTCCATTTTCCTGACTCTTTGATAAAAAAGGCTGATTTGATTGCAGATGGACCTTATAGAGTATGGAAAAACAGGAGGGAAGGAGTAGGTTTTGGGCTCTGGGAAAAAACATATAATGATACCCAGACAGGCTATAGTTTTGAAGATTTAAGGTACCCAGAGTTTAAAGGATATTACTCGAACTTCCATGCAGTCAAATTGATAACATCTGAAGGGGAGATCGAGATAAAAACAGAAACTCCGGGAATATTTTTAAGCTTGTTCAAACCTAACTATCCAGACGAATCAACTTTGGGAATTATGCCGGAGCAAACCAAATCTGATCTGAGCTTTCTTTATGACATCCCAGCTATGGGTACCAAATTTCATATGGCCTCCGAAATGGGGCCTGTTCAAAATGAATCTCCAGAAAGAAATTTAAAACCACTTATATTATGGTTCAACTTTCGCTGATTGGGACTTTTTATCGATAATTACTTCTTTTTTTTTAACTCTTGAAAAATGCTCATAAGGGATAATCCCATATCCATATTTTATAGAAAATACCTTGGTGAACTCTGCTCCAAAGAAGAAAATCAAACAGGAATAGGATACCCAAAGCAGGATGAGTATTAAAGATCCTGCTGCTCCGTAGGTGGAACCGGGATTCGTGGCACCAAAATATAAGGCGAGTAAAAATTTTCCCGCAACAAATAAAATAGCAGTTAAAAATGCTCCGACCCAAACTGTTTTCCATCTGATTTTGGCATCAGGCAAATATTTGAATATCAAGGCAAACAAAAATGTGATGACAGAGATGGAAAGTACCCAGTCTAAAGTGAACGCTAAGTAAATTACAAATTCGGGTAATTCACCAGATAAGAACTCACTTAGAATAGAAATCAAAGCTGTGAGAATAAAACTTATCAAAAGGAGAAATCCAAGTACCAAGACAAAACCAAAGCTTATTAAACGGTCTTTGGCCAATTTATACCAAGTGATTTCATCTGTAAGTTTCAACTCCCAGATTTGGTTTAAAGAGACTTTCAAATGGTAAAAAACTCCTGTGGCTCCAAATAGAAGTGTCCCCACACCTACGACAGTAGCCAAGATATTTTTATCACTTAACTCAGTACTTAAAATCATTTCCTGAATGATCTTAGCATTATCTGGTCCTAAGACATTTTTGAATTGAGCGGATAGATTACCTGCTACGATATCAGGACCCCAAATAGCTCCTACGGAATTGACTACAATGACTAATAACGCCGGTAAAGACAAAATGGCATAATAAGCAACTACAGCACTTAGCCTTGCTGGGTCGGAAGCCATCCATCGATGAAAAGCCATAACAATTAGTTTTGGCAAATCCCGAATGTGAAACCTACTTGGGGTAATGAGATCTTCTTTGGGAATAGTATCCATGCTTAATTAGAGTTTTCTTTCGCCTTTTGTAGGGTAAGTGCTCCCAATTCCTCTTTCATTGTAACTCCACCTTTAATGCCAAAGTCCAAAGTTCTGATTGGGAATGGAATAGTAATTCCTTCTTGGTCAAATGCTTTCTTCAATGCAATAATGGCTTCATTTCTGGCAGGGATGAAGTTGATTTCTTCTGTGGAGAATTTAACCCAAATATTCAAAATAAAATTAATGGAGCTGTCTCCAAACCCTGTCCAGAAAATACTTGGCTCTTCCGTTGACAATCTGCTTGGTAAACCTTCCATAGCCTCCAAGGCTACTTTTTGTACCGTTTCTAGATCTTCACCGTAACTTACTCCACATTCAATTTGAACTCTTCTTTTGCCTTCTTCTGTGTAATTGATAAAAAATTCCTGGAATAACATTCGATTTGGAACATGTACGATTGGGCCATTGTAAGTTCGAATTTTGGTGACACGAAGGTTTACATCAATCACTTTACCTTCATGTCCGTCTTTGGTCTGAATCACATCTCCAATTTTATAAGGTTGGTTAAACGTGATAAAAACACCTGACATGAAATTGGCTGCTGTATCCTGGAAAGCAAAACCCAAGGCCAAACCCATGATACCCAATCCTGCTAAAATGGAAGAAACTGTTTTACTTAATTCCATGGCTGAGAGGGAAAGCATGATTCCCAAAACCATAATTCCCATAAATATGATCTGACTCAAAAACCTGCTTATGGTAGGGTTTATATGAATTTTAATGAGGTATTTATTGGAATACAACTTGAGTTTTCTCGCCATGAAAATTGCTGCGGTCATAATGATGATGGCCAACATCAAATTAGGTAAGCTGCTGATTGCTGCTTCTCCCCAGCCTTGCAATTTTTCGGTTATTTTTTCAAAAACTTTTTGTGTATCGTATCCAAATATTTCCATTAAACTCATATCCTTATTTTTAATTCCATCTTTAAAATGAAATCATCATGCCATGTTTAGCATGAATTGCATAATGGAGGATTGGCTGAGATATGGAGTTTAGATAATGTTTTATCAGGCATTATTTAAAGCTGAAATTCAGCTTTTTAAAAGAAAAGACTCACAAATAATTTCATTCCTATCAATAATTTGAGATTAATAGGAAGCTTTTAACTTGGAATTAAAACCTTGAATTTGCCCGATTTGGGGAATTAATTCCTTTGCTATTTTAGATTTTGTTCTAATTGATTCAGTATTTTTTGCGAGTTCACTCCCAATTGTCTCATGATTTTTTGAACATCTTTCTGATGTAAGTTTGTCCTTTTGATTGTCTTTTCTTCAAAGATGATCACATTGCCTTCCCAAATATTTGGGGCGCCTGGTACAAAAATCACTAAGTCTCCATTGTCCAATTTATCTACTTCGAATCCCAACATCCATCCATCGATGGGAGCTAGGACTACAGGGAAGTTGGTATCCGCACTTAATCCGGCCGTGTCTTGAAGTGTATTCTTCATCAGGTGATACCCTGGGAAAAGTGTCAAAATATTATTTTCTATCCAATTGACCATTTTTAGTCCCACACCTTTACTAGCTATATATCCGGCTATCAAACAAATAATAACCAAAATGATGATACTTAGAAGGTAAGGGCTACTTGTAATAAAGTACTTGTCACCAAAGTTTTCAGTGATAGAGTTTGCTAATGGTCTTAGCAAACTGATGGCTTTTTCTAGAAAGATAATTGCCAGGATGATAGGAATTAAAAAAAATATTCCTCCTTTCAAGAGGTCATTAAATAAATTGATTAGTTTTTTCATGGATTCCGATTTTAATAAAAAAATTAGGACATTTTCTTATGTAAAAAAAATGCCGGCACTAGACCGGCTTCATTTTATAAGTTTCCTCGTAATTCTTGCTCTCGTTCAATTGCCTCGAACAATGCCTTGAAATTTCCTTTACCAAAGGATTTAGCCCCTTTTCTTTGGATAATTTCGAAGAATAAGGTAGGTCTATCTTGAACAGGTTTGGTGAAAATCTGAAGTAGATAACCTTCCTCATCCCTATCAACCAAAATATTTAAATCCTTAAGGGGCTGAAGGTCCTCATCTATTTTTCCCACTCGATCCAATAAGTCATCATAGTAAGATTGTGGAACTTCCAAAAACTCTATTCCTCTTTTTCTAAGTTCGGATACTGTGTGGATGATATCATCGGTAGCAATGGCCATATGCTGGACTCCAGGCCCGTTATAAAAATCCAGATACTCTTCTATTTGGGATTTTTTCTTTCCTTCTGCAGGTTCATTGATAGGAAATTTGATGTAACCATTTCCATTGGAAACTACTTTTGACATCAATGCTGAATATTCCGTGGAAATGTCTTTATCGTCAAACGTGATCAACAATTTGAATCCCATCACATCTTCATAAAAAGAAACCCAGCGATTCATTTCGCCAAGCTCTACGTTTCCTACACAATGGTCAATATATTTCAACCCAATAGGAGTAGAATTGTAGGTGCTTTTTCTTGGGATAAAGCCAGGAAGAAATACACCCTTGTAATTTTTACGTTCCACGAATGTATGAATGGTGTCTCCATAAGTTTTTATAGAAGCGATTTTGACCTCCCCATATTCATCTTTTAAGATGGCAGGTTCTTCCACAGATTCAGCTCCTCTAGAAGTGGTCTCATACCAGGATTTTTCTACATCATCTACCCATAAGGCAAGTACTTTTACTCCGTCTCCGTGGCGATTGATATGTTGGGAAATAGGGGAATCAGATTGTAAGGGTGAGGTCAGTACCAATCGAATCTTATCCTGCTTTAATACATAGGATGCCCGGTCTTTAATCCCAGTTTCTGGACCTGAATAGGCAATCAATTCAAATCCAAAAGCATATTGATAGAAAAGGGAAGATTGCTTGGCGTTGCCTACATAAAGCTCTATATAATCGGTCCCATTGATAGGGAGAAAATCTTCATTCATGATAAAGTTATTTTTGGGTTTTATATCTATCCCAAAGTTATAAAATTAACCAAAGAAAATTTTGTGAATTGCAATTATTCTTGAGGGTTTTTATTACTCCATAAGGTAATTCCTGCCATGATCAACATGGTCAATGCCCAAGGTCCTATTCCCGGTTCAAAGGATAAGAGAATCAAAGTAAGGTAGTAAATGGGCCCCAATGTAAATCCTATTAGAAATTTCATAGTGGAGTCAAAAACTTTGTCCTTGATTTTAGGACTTCTCCACAGCCAAATCCAATACAATGGGAAATGAAAAATCTTCATGAGTTTATTTTTTAAACCTGAAAAGGGGAGGATGGGGTCTTTTACCATTCCTGTTTCCAGAAACTCTCTAACAGCTTCTTGGTCATTTAGATCTACACCTGCTTCAATTAGTCTGATTAAATTGACCTCGTAATTTTCATTGGGAATTTCTACCACTAATTCATGAAGAGCCTTTTCCACAGACTTGGTCAATTTTCCTGATTGGGAGTTAGGCATGTCTACCTCTATGGGTTTCCCAAAAACCATATGAACCCTACTCCCAGATTTTTTATGCGCTGAATAGTTGATTCCTACAGGTAAAACAACGGGATTGGTTTGAGGGTATTTTTCTTTTAAACCAAATGCCATTCTAGTAAACCCTTTACTCAAAGGTCTTAGATTTCTTATCAAGCTATGACTTCCTTCAGCAAAAATGATGACTGTTCCATTTCTTTTCAGAATCTCATATGTTTTATCAAATATTTGCTGATTCTGCTGAATGGTTGAAAATCCATCGCGTACACGATAAACTGGAAGCATCCGTATAAAATCCAATAATTTGGCAGCTAATGGACTTTTAAACACTGAAGCCCTGGTTAAAAAGAAGGGATTTAATTTAGTATGAGTAGCTAAAAGGAGAGGGTCAATTAATGCATTTTGGTGATTTGCAACCAAAATAACCGGCCTCTTTTTAGGAATATTATCTTTCCCATCCACTTTAATGTTTTTGAAATAGAGATGAAGGCAGGCTTTCACCATAAGCCTTAACCAATAATTTACAAAATCTTTCATTCTTTATATTTCCATAGGGTGGCTATCGTAATTCCTGAAATCAAATGCCAAATGCCCCAAAAGGCTGTAATAAAGGCCATTCCTCCAAGTCCATTAAAATAGGTAAAGATAAGAACCAACCCCAATCCTGAGTTTTGAATTCCTGTTTCAATAGTTAATGTTTTGACATCAGCTAAGGGAAGTTTGAATGCTTTTCCGGTTAAAAAACCAGCCCCCAAAGCAATAAAATTGTGTGCTAAAACCCATAAAAATATTAAGGAAATGTAGTTTAAAAACAGATCCAAGTTTCCCATAAAGGCAATGACAATAAATGCAGCGAAAATTAGAAGACTTAGGGATTTTAGGATTTTTGATGCTTTCTCTGCAAATTTTGGTGAATTCTGATGAGTTAAAATACCGAGTAACAGGGGTATCCCTAATATTAAAGCAACCGTAAAAAAGGCATCTTTGAAATCCAGGCTTATTTCTTTAAGTAGATTGGAAGTAGGTCCGTATAGACTTGCCCAGATGGCAAAATTGACTGGTGTACTAATGATGGATAGGAAACTTGAAAATCCTGTTAAACTGATCGATAAAGCTGTATTTCCTTTAGCCAAATTGGACAGGAAATTTGAAATGTTTCCTCCTGGGCAAGCGGCCACCAAAAACATCCCCAATGCAACACTAGGAGGTGGATTAACTAAATGAACTAATATCCAGGTTAAGAAAGGAAGTAAAAGGAATTGTGAAAAAACGCCTAAAAAAAAACTTTTGGGATTTTTTACCAAATACTTAAAATCTTCAAACCTTAAATCTAAGGCGACCCCATACATGATTAGCGCCAAGGCAAGGTTGAGTAAAAGGAGGTCTTGGGGGCTAAAGTTTAATTGTATGGAATCTAAATCGTTATATGCTTGCATGAAGCCTTAATTCATAAAGATGGGTGTCTTCACTTTTAATTATTCATTAAAGAGAATTCCAATAATAAGCAATTTGAGGATGAAAACACGCATGTATTCATTTTAGGCCCATTTTTTCACAAATTGATAAAAAGTAAGTGCAATCGATTGCGTAGGTATCTAGTTCGTTCAAAGAATAGGCATTGACCCAAAGAGGCGAAATAGTTAGATTAAAGAAATTTATGGTAGATGCTGAGAATACAAGTTCTTGGTGGTTCCTGATTTGATGATAAATAACCCAAAATAGTTATACCCATGACCCAGCGAAGAGAGTTTATTAAAAAAAGTGTGTTAGGTACTGCCGGAATTGCCATGGCAGGTATGAGTATGTCAGCTAAATCCTATGCCTCGATCTTAGGAGCGAATGATCGAATCAACATGGCAGTAATAGGAATTAGAGGACAAGGCAGTAATCATATTAATCAATGGTGTGCATTAAAAGATAACCGAAATGTTCGTCTGAAAACACTCTGTGATGTTGATGAACAATATTTTTCCGAAAAATCGAAGATCGTAATAGAAAAAACTGGTGTTACTCCATTGACTGAATGGGATATGCGAGCTGTTTTTGATGATCCGGAAATAGATGGGGTATCCTTTGCTGTCCCTAATCATTGGCATGCCTTAGGAACCATTTGGGCTTGCCAAGCTGGTAAACATGTGTATGTCGAGAAGCCAGCAAGCCATAATGTCTTTGAAGGAAGGAAAATGGTAGAAGCAGCCAGAAAGTATGATCGGAGGGTTCAGGTTGGTTTTCAGAATCGATCTATTGCTAATGTAATGGAAGCGATGGAGTTTCTACATGCCGGTGGAATTGGTGAAGTTTATATGGCCAGAGGTCTTTGTTATAAACCAAGAAATTCCTTTGGTAGGGTGGCTGATAGTAATCCCCCAGCATCCTTACATTATGATCAATGGTTAGGTCCTGCACCTTATCAGCCTTATAATGAGAAAAAAGTCCATTACAATTGGCACTGGCATTGGGCTACGGGAAATGGGGATACTGGTAATCAAGGTCCTCATCAATTTGACGTGGCTCGCTGGGGATTGAATGCGAATGAACATCCCGTGTCGGTTTATTCTTCTGGTGATATTTATGGAGTAACTAAAGAGGAATGTTCTCAGGAAACACCCAATACTCAAACTTCTATTTTCAAATATGCGGATGGAAAAACCTTGGAGTTTGAAACGAGGGGCAGGTATACCAATGGGGAAGCCAGCTTAGGAATAAAGATCGGGAATGTGTTTTATGGAACGGATGGCTACTTAGAAGTAAATGGAAGTTCATGGAGAGCTTTTAAACAAGATGAAAAAGAACCATTTGCCATGAGTAAGAAGTCCCAAGAGGCTGGCCCTAGCAACCAGGTGTTGGCAGCACCAGGTGGGGCGGAGCATTATGCTAATTTTTTGGATGCAATTCGATCAGGTAGTAATGAAACATTACATTGCGATATTGAAGAGGGCTTTATTTCTTCTACTTTACCATTGATTGCCAATGTCAGTTATTTAACAGGGCGACAATTGCATTTTGATGGAAAAACTGAAAAATTTATCAAAGATAAAGAGGCTGATAAACTCTTGACTAGAGATTATCGAAAAGGTTTTGTAGTTCCTAATCAAGTTTAATTGTTAAAGACTAACTATGTTTGAATTAAATTCAAGAAGAGGCTTTTTGAAAACAGGTATTACGGCAGGCCTTGGGTTGGCTGCTGGGAATTTTCCCTTTTCACTTCTTGCCGAAAACGCAAGAAAAGGAATGCAATTTGGGTTAGTTACCTATCAATGGGGAAGAGATTGGAATCTTGAAACCTTGATTTCAAATTGTGAAAAAACAGGTGTTCTTGGGGTTGAACTTCGAACACAGCATGCCCACGGAGTGGAAACCTCTTTAAGTTCTGCCCAACGCATGGAGGTGAAAAAGAGATTTGAAGATAGTCCAGTAACCTGTTTGGGATATGGAAGTAATTTTGAATACCACAGCCCTGATCCAAAAGTAGTTCAGCAAAATATCGATCAGACTAAAGAATACATCAAGCTTTGCAAAGACATTGGAGCCAGTGGGATAAAAGTCAAGCCTAACAATCTTCCTGCAGATGTTCCAAAGGAAAAAACCATCGCTCAAATTGCAGATTCATTTAATAAGATCGGTGCTTTTGCAGGTGACTATGGGCAATTGGTACGTGTAGAAGTACATGGACATTTGACTCAGGAATTGCCAAATATGAAGGCAATATTTGATCAGGTCAATGACCCCAATGTGAAAATCTGTTGGAATTGTAATCCTGAAGATTTATTGAGCCCAGGACTGGAGGCAAACTTTAATTCTGTCAAGCAATGGTTCGGTGATACGGTTCATGTTCGGGAGTTCAATGAAGGTGATTATCCATATCAAGAACTTTTCAATCTATTTGCTAAAATGGATTACCAAGGCTGGATTTTGATGGAAGCCAGAACGGAACCGGAAGATCGAGTAGCTGCCCTTAAAGAACAACTGAACTTATTCAATACATTAAAATCAAATGCTTTAGGAATAGTCTGAGCTTTTAATCTTAACCCCAAACAACCAATGCAATTAAAAAAATCAATTCAATTAGCAGGACTGGTATCTGGTTTTTTGATACTGAATGCTTGTAATTCTGGAGATTCCCAAAATCAAGAAACATCAAATGATATGGAAAAGCCTTCCAATACGATACAGTTGGTTCAAGACGAAGCAGCTCAAAAGGTAGATGTATTAGTAGATGGGGCGCTTTTTACATCATTCATCTATCCAGATACATTGGATAAACCTGTGTTATTTCCCATCAACACATCGAAAGGTACTACCATCACTCGGGGATGGCCTTTAGCTCCAAGACCAGGAGAGCGGTTTGACCATCCTCATCATATTGGCTTATGGTTTAATTATGGAGATGTCAATGGCTTGGATTTTTGGAATAATTCTTATGCGATTCCTGCAGAAAAGAAATCTGATTATGGACACATCACATTGGAAAAAATAAATTCCATTTCCTCTTCAGGAAACACAGGAAAATTGGAAGTAACTCAAGAATGGAAAAATGAAGATGGGCTAACCTTATTAGAAGAAAAGACCACCTTTAATTTTGAAGCAACGGATGATACAAGAACGATTGAGCGAATTGCTATTTTGACTGCGAAAAATGGACCTGTTTCATTTACCGATAATAAAGAAGGTATGATTGCAATTAGAGTTGCTAGGCAATTAGAACATCCTTCTAAAAAACCTGAACTATTTACCGATGCATCTGGAAAAGTTACAGATGTACCTACGATGAATAATGAAGGAATCACTGGAATGTATACTAGTAGCAATGGAAAAAAAGGTGATGATGTATGGGGAACAAGAGGAGATTGGGTGGAGTTGGCAGGATCTATTGAGGGAGAGCCTATTTCGGTAATTTTATATGACCATCCAGAAAATGTAGGCTACCCAACCTATTGGCATGCGAGAGGCTATGGTTTATTTGCAGCAAACCCTCTTGGTCAAAAAGCAATGAGTGAGGGTAAAGAAGAATTAAATTATCAATTAAAAGATGGAGAATCCATGACCTTTAAATTTAAAGTGGATATAGTTTCTGGAAAGAGTATAGAAGAGGGTCAAATTGTTGAATACTTTAACAGTTGGAAGGAAAATTAAATTGCATAAAATATTTAATTAGAAAAAGCACTATTTATTTATAGTGCTTTTTTTTATGTATAAATAGCTTATTTATTAAATATTCATGTGTTTATAGATCTAATAAAAGTCTATTTGATATTCTGGCATCATGTATGAACTAATATTAAGAGAATTCGCCATAAGGGTGTTTAGAAAACATAAAAATCTTAGTAATCAATAGATTATAGGTAAGTATGTGTGAATTTTATCCTCATTTTGTGGGAATTATATGCAATCAATGTTTTTCAGTTTCTCTTTAATCTTCTTAAATTATTAGTACATATGATTTTATCTATTCTAAAGCGTGCTTTTATTCTATTAGTACTTTTTAGTTTGATTTCTTGTATTGATATAAATGGCGTAAATGTATTTCCAAATAGGAAAGATAAAGGTGTTATTTCTGCTACATTAAATGGAGACCAATTTGAAGTCGAAAGTGGGAAAGGAATTTTAGCCTCTGAATTTGTAGTATCAGAGATGAAAAATCGTGATGATTACTTTTTATTAACAATCTATGGGATTCGTGTTAAAGATGGAGGAAAGGCTTTGGCTTTTGGATTTAAGATTGCAGGAATAAACCTAGAGGAGCTAGCAAGAGGATCTAAATTCTCAGAATGGAATTTGATAAAAAATTCTGAAGTGAATTTTGAAGGGGCCATGGGAGCTGTTGAAATGAGGAAATCCGTGAAATCTGAGGGTCATTTATATCAAGCTAGTTCTAATCATACAGGAGAAATGGAGTTAATAATTACAGATATTGATGTAAACAAAAAATTGATTTCGGGAAGATTCAGTTTTACTGCTTTAGATGAGGTGAATGGAACCCTGATTGAAGTTGAAAATGGGACTTTCGATAATATTAAATGGAAATGGATTTAAAGCGTATTAATTAAGTTTTTTAAAGTAAAAACTACCAAAAACAAACTATAACCAATCTAAAAAAGCTAGATTATGATCAAAACAACAAGATTTAGAAATTTGATAATTGCCGTAGCAGCTACCGCATTTATCACATCTTGTACGGAGGAAACAGATGAAACTCCAGCAATTACAGAAAGTGAAGTAACTATTTCTGCCACCCTTGGAATTAGTAGTTTGGACGATGCGAATGCTAGAACCTCTGATTTGGATTATGGGAATTTTTCGATTGAATCTGTAAAAGTTTCCATAGATAACGTAAAGCTAATTTTAAGGACTACAAGTGAGGACAAAAAGAAGCCAAGTATTGTACAAATAAGAAATAATGAGCCACAGATTTTAAATTTGGTTGAAGATGGTGAAGTTCAGATTGTGCAAATAGGCTCTGTCATGGCTGCAGATGGAGTATATGGCAAGTTAAACTTAGATTTTGTTCATGCCGATGTTCCTGAAGATGACGAAATGCACGGATTATCCATCTTTGCAAAAGTAAGCTGGTTCGGTGTTCCTGCCGAGGTGTCTATAGATATTGAAGATGAGATGCTAGTACAGTTCAACCAAGGTATCGAAGTGGCAGGTGCTCAAGATATGTTATTGACCATGTATATGGATAAATTCTTGGAAGGTGTTAACCCAGCATTAGTATCTGATGGAAACGGAGATGGATTAATTGAAGTTGGTCCAGATGATGTTGATGGTAATGGTCAAGCTTATGACGAAATCGTTTCAAACATCGAAAGTGCTCTTGAAATGAAAAACGGAAAGTTCAAAGACAAGTAATTCTTATTCGACCTTAGGTCAATTGATTATTGAAAGCATCAATCTAGTTGCCACTGGTAAGTTGGATTGATGCTTTTTTATTGATTTTGAATGCCTGCAATTTCATTTTCAACCAATCTTTATGTTGATTTTAATCGTGATGACAGAAGAAATTACTTTTTAATGTTTAATATCTTTTATAAATTTTAATCAGTGTTGTCCTTATTTTAATTTACTTTAGGAGCATTCGCCCAAGTAACCCAAGTCTAATTATTCAAGAGGGGAAGACTTTCATTTTTAATCAATTTTAAAATCTGTCCATGTCCATTAAGGTTGCTATTAGGCATTTTACTAGATACGATTACGATCGTCATATTTCTTTGGGACCCCAGGTCATTCGGTTAAGACCTGCACCACATTCCCGAACATTTATTAAAGGATATTCATTAAATATAAAGCCCGAGAACCATTTTATTAATTGGCAACAGGATCCTTTTGGAAATTACCTAGCAAGAATTGTATTTCCTGAAAAAGTCAAGTTTTTTGAAATAGATGTGGAAGTGATTGCCGATATGGTAGTTATCAATCCTTTTGATTTTTTTGTAGAAGACTATGCGCAAACATTTCCATTTGCCTATGAAGAAGGCCTAAGTGCCCAATTGGGTCCTTATTTGGAGAAAAAAGAATCAGGACCTTTATTGATGGAGCTGGTCGCGAAAGCCAAAAGCTTACTCAAAAAAGATATGATTACAGTGGATTATTTGGTGGCTATTAACCAACTAATCAGTAATGAATTGAAGTACAATGTCAGGATGGAGCCGGGGGTCCAAACTTGCGAAGAATCTATGTTTATAAAATCCGGTTCTTGTCGTGATTTTGCTTGGTTGATGGTGATGGTACTCAGACATCTAGGTTTGGCATCAAGATTTGCTTCAGGATATCTAGTCCAATTGAAATCCGATGAAAAATCCCTCGATGGACCTTCCGGACCAGAAGAAGATTTTACAGATTTACATGCTTGGACCGAAGTATTTGTGCCTGGCGCAGGATGGATTGGGTTAGACTCCACCTCTGGGTTATTTGCTGGTGAAGGGCATATTCCATTGGCATGTACCCCTAGTCCTCAGGATGCAGCACCGATTTCCGGAATGGCTGAACCTACTGAGACTACTTTCCATTTTGAGAATCAGGTAACAAGAATTGAAGAAACTCCAAGGGTGACCAAGCCTTACTCGGAAGAAGTTTGGGAAAAAATAATCCTGGTAGGAGATCGAGTTGATGAAGATTTAGTTGCGAATGACGTACGCTTAACCATGGGAGGTGAGCCAACTTTTGTTTCAGTTGATAATCAAGATGCCCCGGAATGGAATACCGATGCCGATGGCGAACATAAAAGAAGTTTATCCAATATACTTTTCCATAAATTAAAAGGGGAGTTTGGAAAAGGGGCCTTAATGCAGTATGGTCAAGGGAAATGGTATCCAGGAGAACCGCTTCCTAGGTGGAAATTGGCTTGTTTTTGGAGAAAAGACGGCCACCCAATTTGGCATGACGATTCATTAATGGCAGATATTTCCAAGGATTATAAACTCAATAGCCGACATGCCAAAAGCTTCATGAATAATTTGGTAAAGCAGCTAAATGTCGATAAAAACAATATTTCTCCATTATACGAAGATCCCTTTTATTTTATTTGGCAGGAGGGAAGAGTTCCTGTGAATATTGATCCCAAAAAATTCAACTTAAAGTCATCCTTAGAACGACAAAAACTTGCTGAGTTATTAAATAAAGGTTTGGGTAAACCAGTTGGTTTTGCTGTTCCATTGGAATGGGAACTAAATGAACAAAGGTGGCAAAGTTGTAGATGGAAATTTAGGAGAGATGATTTGTATTTAGTGCCAGGAAATTCTCCTGCAGGCTTGAGACTTCCATTGGATTCTATTGAGCATACTGCTGAAAAGGACGAACCTATAGCACCTATTCAGGACTTGTTTGCCCCAGTAAAAAAGCTTCCAAAATCCTCCAAGAAATTAAGCTCAAAACTTCCTCCCATTAATTCTAAAAGGATTTTTAAAACCACTTTGGTAGTAGAAGTTCGAGAAGGGAAGCTTTTTGTGTTTTTTCCCCCAACCACCCATATAGAGCATTACTTGGACCTTGTCAGTGCGGTAGAACGGACAGCCAAAAAAATGAACTTACCTGTGTTGATAGAGGGCTATGACCCTCCTTCGGACAAGAGGGTAGAAAAAATGATGATCACTCCCGATCCAGGAGTAATTGAAGTAAATATTCAGCCTGCCAAATCCTGGAAAGAGGTATTGCATAACTACCGAATACTGTATGAAAAAGCAAGGGAATCCAGATTGATCAGTGAGAAATTTAATGTGGATGGAAAGCATACCGGAACAGGAGGAGGAAACCATATTACTCTTGGCGGGACTTCCCCAGAAAATAGTCCTCTGCTTAGAAGGCCTGATGTATTGCGTAGTTTTATTACCTATTGGCAACACCATCCTGCATTATCCTATTTGTTTTCTACTCAATTTATTGGTCCGACTAGTCAGGCTCCAAGAGTGGACGAAGGAAGAGATGATATGCTGTATGAGCTGGAGTTGGCATTTCAGCAAGTGCCAGACGGCAAAGAAAATGAAATTCCGTTCTGGATGGTGGATAGGATTTTCAGAAATTTATTAGTAGACATTACAGGAAATACCCACCGGGCTGAGTTCTGTATTGATAAGTTGTATTCTCCTGATTCAAGTAGCGGTAGATTAGGAATTCTTGAATTTAGAGGATTTGATATGCCTCCTCATTATAGGATGAGCATGGTGCAATTGCTTTTGATTAGGGCCTTGATGAGTTGGTTTTGGAAAGAACCTTACAAGCACAAGCTAGTGAGATGGGGGACTTCTCTTCATGATAAGTTCTTATTACCACATTACTGCCAAAAAGATATGTTGGAAGTAGTGAATGATTTAAAAAGAGCGGGATACGATTTTGACGTAAATTGGTTTGATCCTTTTTTCAGTTTTAGATTTCCGTTTATAGGAGAGTTGCAGTCAGATGAAATCCATATCGATTTAAGAATGGCTATTGAACCTTGGCACGTATTGGGCGAAGAAATTTCAAGTTCGGGTACAGCAAGGTATGTTGATTCTTCCCTAGAACGTTTACAAGTAAAAATTACCGGATTGACAGATTCTCGATATGAATTGCTTTGCAATGGTTTCAAGATTCCTTTGAAAAACACTGGAGTACATGGGGAATATGTTGCGGGGATCCGATATCGAGCATGGCAACCATTTTCAGCATTGCATCCTACGATAGGAATTGATACCCCTTTGGTTATTGATCTGTATGATACATGGACCAAAAAATCTGTGGCTGCCTGTCAATACCATGTCGTACATCCGGGTGGGAGGAGCTATGATAATTTTCCGATCAACAGTAATGAAGCAGAAGCCCGAAGAATTTCTAGATTTTTCGACTTTGGACATACAATTACCAAGGAGAATCCTATTAATTTCACGGTAAAAGACGACCATCAAACTGGAAGGTATATCACCAAGTTGGATGGACCTATCGAATACGAGGATAGTTCGGAAATTGTAAATCCTGAATTCCCGTATACAATGGACCTTCGTCGTTATAAAAAAAGATGAGGGTAAACTATAGAATGTGCAATTAGTTCAAAGTAGAGGAATGATTGAGTCATATCTTATTGAAAAGATGTTCAATAACGCGCCATTTCTGGATGAAATGGCCACCGACCAAGGTAAAATACATTCCCACTGGGAGCGCATAGCCAAATACTACGACCAGATTGGCTCGGAGAAAATGCGGCAATTTCAAGAGGAAGTAAGCCGTCAACTTCGTGAAAATGGGGTAACCTACAATGTATATGGAGATCCAGATGGGATGAACCGTCCTTGGATTTTGGATCCTGTTCCCATGGTTTTCAATACGGAGGAATGGGAAGGAATTGAGAAAGGATTGATTCAAAGGACTCAGCTATTAAACCTGATTCTCAGTGATTTATATGGTGATCAAAAATTAATCAAAGAAGGTCTAATTCCTTTTGAGTTGATCTATAATCACCGGGGATTTTTAAGACAAGCCCATGATATCAAATTAGAAGGGGAACAACAACTGATTCAATATTCTTCAGATTTGGCCCGAGGCCCTAATGGAATGATGTGGGTGCTTCATGACCGAACAGATGCTCCTTCAGGTGCTGGATATACATTTGAGAATAGGGCAGCGATGACTCGGGTATTTCCAGAACTGATCCGAGAAAACCATGTTCGAAAAATCACCTCTTATTATCAAACATTCAAGAATACCTTAGGACACCTTACCAACAATAAGGAAAACCCTCGAGTAGTTTTGTTATCACCTGGTCCTACTAATGAAACCTTTTTTGAACATGCCTACATCTCTTCGTTTATGGGATTTACCTTGGCCTTTGGAGAGGATTTGACGGTAAGCGGTGGGTATGTCTGGCTAAAAACCATCAAGGGGCTGGAAAAAGTTGATGTGATTATCCGTAGGGTGGATGATGTTTTTTGTGATCCATTGGAGTACAAAAACGATTCACATTTAGGGGTAGTGGGGCTAATGGAGGCAGTACGTCAGAAAAAAGTATTGGTCATTAATCCTTTAGGTTGTCGTGTAATGGAAAATCCTGGCCTAATGGCTTTCTTACCAAAAATATCCAAACATTTATTGGGGCAAGATTTAGTATTGCCATCAGTAGCTACCTGGTGGTGCGGCCAGCCTAAAGAGAAAAAATTTGTTTTTGATCATATTGAAACGCTGGTCATTAGAAATATTTATAGAGGGACCAACCATAAATCAATTTTTGGAGGTGATCTCAGCAAAGAACAAATACAAGGTTTAAAGAAACAGATTGAAAAGAACCCCTACATGTATGTAGGACAGGAAATGGTGGACTTCTCCACATCTCCCTCCTGGATCAATAACAAACTGGAAGCGAGGAATGCAGTATTTCGAAGTTATGTAATTGCCGATTCGGAGAACAATAATTACAAAGTAATGCCAGGTGGGCTTTCGCGAAGCTCTCCAGAAAAAGGTGCTTTCTTGGTTTCCAATCAAACAGGTGGAATCAGTAAAGATACATGGGTGTTGGGTAAGTCTAAAGAACCCATAACCATCGTTTCCAAAACGATCAAGGCTCAACCTTTGGTAAGAAATGTCCTGCCAAGTCGTACTGGAGAAAGACTATTTTGGCTAGGTCGATACTTAGAGCGATCCTCCTATGCGGTTCGATTAATGCGTATGACATTATTGTCCTATAATGAAGCTGACGAAGATATCCATATTCATGAGACTCCTGTTTTAAGTACCTTATTAAGAACTTTAACCATTTTAACAGGAACTGGTCCTGGCTTTATGGAAAAAGCCACTTTAATGAATCCTGAGGATGAATTGTTGGATTTGGTCCATAAAATTGACAAGCCCGGAAGTTTAGCGTATTCAATTCAATCTTTCTTAACCAATGCCTATGCAGTTCGAGATAGACTAAGTTTGGATACCTGGAGAATTCTAGATAGTATCTCAGAAGAGTTGAATAAAATGCGACAAAGCAATACTTCCTTGATGCAAGCCTACCATAGTTTGGATAATATGGTAGTCAAATTAATGGCTTTCTATGGGTTGAATATTGACAATATGACTCGGGAAACAACTTGGCATTTATTGAATATTGGCCGCTTTATTGAATCTGCAGCTAACAATTGCACCATTCTCAGAGGAATGTTGTGTCAGTCTTTTGATTCAGAATCCAACAAGGAACTGATGGAAGATACCCTGCGCTGTAATGAGAGTTTGGTAACTTATCGTTATCGCTATAGATCCAATCTGGAATTGCATGGAGTATTGAGTCTATTGATCTTACATGAGGATAATCCAAGATCCTTGATTTATCAATTATTGGAAATAGACCAACATTTAAAATCATTACCGAATCAGGATGATCATGAAATGTTTGGGGTGGATCGAAAAAAGTTGTTGGAAGCAATTACCAAAATAAGGTTATGCGATATAGATTTAATTTCAACTCCAAATCCGGAAACGGGAAGCTTTAAGAATTTGACCACCTTATTAGATCAGATTGTTGAATTGTTACATGATACTTCTGATAGGATATATGAGAAATATTTCAGTCATACAGGATCTGGATATAGTATGATTCAAACCTCTGTCATTCCTGAGATATGAAATACCAAGTAATACATATCACGGATTATATTTACGAGTTTCCTGCCACCCTGTGCCATAATTTGATGTTTCAAATACCGCAGGACTTGGAGTTTCAGAAGGTGAATAAATATGTTTGTGAAATCAGTCCTAAGCCAAGCTCAGAAGTAGAAAGAGTGGATTTTTTTGGGAATAAATACCTGTATTTCTCGGTGGAGCGATCCCATAAGAAACTTACCGTTACTTCGCAGAGTTTGTTGGAATTGAGTACACCGAGTTGGATTTATGTGGACCCTAAGTCTACCAAACCCTGGGAAGAGGTGGTGGAATGGTTACATACGACAGAGGCTCCCAATGATATCAGGCAATATTATTTGGAGTCAAACCATGTGGAATTTATAGAAGGTATCAAGGAATATGCATTAAAGTCCTTTACTCCGAAGCGACCAATCATGGAAGCAATGCTTGATTTAAATACCCGAATATTCAAGGATTTTGCCTTTACTCCTGGGTTTACAGATATCAGTACGCCTCTTCAAAAAGTGTTTGATCATAAGAAAGGCGTTTGTCAAGACTTTGCTCATTTTTCATTAGCCTGTTTGAGATCATTAGGACTTTCGGCCAGGTATGTCAGTGGGTACATAGAAACCTTGCCTCCTCCGGGAAAACCCAAGCTGATAGGATCTGATGCATCCCATGCCTGGATCGCGATTTATATACCTGAACATGGATGGGTAGAATTTGATGCAACCAATAATTTGCTGGTCAATGATAAACATATCCGGGTAGCGGTAGGTCGGGATTTTGCAGATGTCACCCCTCTTAAAGGGATCGTTTACAGTGGTAGTGAGCAGGAAATGAAGGTGAGCGTGGATGTGACGAATCTGGAGGAAGAATTATTGATATAAAGCCGACTCTAAACCTTCTTATGGATCGAGTTTTAAAGGTATTGATCTTGGTTAAGGAAGATTTTCCCAATTGATTTGAGGGCTATTGTCCTTTTTAGCTCTTTGGTGCATACTATTTAACTCGATACTCTGATCAAAAAAACCTCCATTTTGTAAATAGAAATCTCCGCTGATTTCACCACCTGCAAAATCCTTCCTGTAGCCTCTTTTTGCAATATCATCTCCTGTGAATTTTGCTTCAGTGAGCTCAATCCACTCACCTTTGTCATTCCTTGCCCATTGATTGGAATAGTGAGCCGAACGTTGAATATTTCCAGATTCAGGGATAAAGTTCTCCAAAAAGGAGTGAGGCCTTTTATACCAGGTATCTGTTTTCGGTCTTAAAAAGCTTGCAATTAGTACCCAATTACCTACTTCAGGGTCCATGAAATAAGCAGTATAAATCGTATTACCTTTTCCATCTGGTTCAACTGAATTCAGAAATTTGTAGGTGTCGCCGGCTTTCCAAGGGTAAACTAAATAGCTTTGACCTCCAGAACCTTCGTTACCGAATTCACCCGTGTATACCCCATCTCCTTTTTTCAGGAGTAAGATTCTTTCCTCTTCAGGGATAGTAGTTGGGTCATCAGTTTGGAAAGGGCTCCAGACTGAAAATAAAATCCTCCTTTCATCAGGGCCGTTCACTTGGATTCCAAAATACCCTTCTCCAAACCCATTGGCCATAAAATAGGAACCAATAGGGTCTTGTCCCTCAGGAACAACCACTTCATTGTAAAACCATTTAAACTTCTGGCTATCGGGCAAGGAATAAGTTAGGTGAACAGAAGGTCCACGGCGGCCCCAATAAAAGCGGTTGTTTTCATTGTCTTTGACGAATTCCAACATGAGATCCTCCTTGGAAGCAAGGATTAAATTCTTGATGTTGGCAAAGTGTTCCCCGGATTTTGTCAATCCATTCAATCGGAACTGATTATATCCTTCTTTGAGTTGAAACTTTCCTACCTCCATAGAACCAGATTGTCCTGCTTCTAATCTTACTTGGTGGCTTTGATCTAATGAAATAGATAATTCTGAATTGGATTCTTGAGGAAGCAGATCTAGGGCTAGAAAAATGGTTTGGTTCCGTTCCGACTTTACATAAATACTGAATTCTGATTGATCATCAATCCAAGTTTCAATTCCATTTTCTCCAATCTTTTCTTTGAAAGTTCCTGCTGTTTGGTAAGTATTTCCTCCTAATGGTATATGGAGATTATGTTCAAATGAAACAGAAGAATCCTCTTCGTTTAAAGTGCAGGCAAACGTGATCTGGAGAGCGATAAGCAGGATTAAAAAGCAATAAAACTTCATGCGTTAGGAGGTTTTGATGCCAAATATATCATCAAAGGCAGCAAAATGAGTGGTTTTTGTGATGAAGTTATCAATTGGAAAGCTGGAACTGTTTTGAAATAAGCGTTTTAAAGGCTCTAAAAAGTCCAACCTAAACCAAAATAAATGGACTCAGGTAATCCTACTCCTGTTCTGAGCATAAAGTGTTTTCCTGGTTTTTGAAGTCGATATCCGGTGGAAAAGGAGACGATTGGAATCTCCGAATCCACTTCTTTAAATCCGATGTTTGGACCTGCACTGATTTCAAAATGGTTGGCCTTTTTACCTGTAAATACGCCATATTGGAGGTACGTAAAATTTCCTTTCCCTCCCCATACTCCATAAGCACCAATTCCAAACCTTAGATAGGTAGCCGTAATCCATTTACCCTGAGGTAAGGAAATAATCCGTTCGTAATTAGACGTGGCTGCAGCATATAAACCCGCAAATCCCAAACTCCCTTGAAGGGCATTCTTATAGAATTCTGGTCGATTATCTATCGTTTGTGCCATTGTTTCAACTGAAGCATAGTTAAAGCATAAAAAGAATAGAATGATATAGAAGTAAAATTTCATTTGGATAGGTTTTGGGTGGTAAAAACTATTCTTCTTCAATGGCGATATGTTTTTATGAAAATTACATTAAATGTGCTACATCTAGACTAAAATCATCTAAATTATTTCTGGCTTGTTCTTTATACTTTTTTTGATTTCCATTCATCAAAAAATGATAGAAAGAAACTCCTTCAAAGTGAATTGCCTTTCTGGTTTGGATGTATTAGTATAAATTAAGTGATTAAGATTTGGGCTTTAATTATTCTTATCTCAAATCAAATCACCACCTAATATTATTTTATGAAGAAATTTTACCCTGCTATTAACCTCCTTCTTTGTCTAGGACTTATTTTAAGTTGTAAATCCAACGAATATGGGTTTACCAATAAGGACATAAAAAGTAGTCAAAAGCTGATTGGTTTGAATTTTGAAAAGCCTGCAATAAAAACCATGAGCGGGTATTTAGGAAGGAATAAGTCAGGGTATGATAGTTTGAGAAGCTATGAAATTTCCAATGAAACCTTTCCTGCAATAACTTTTGATCCACATCCCTTAGGCTTTGTTTTTCCAGAGAAAGTTGAAAATCCTGAATTCATTATTCCTGAACAGTTAGAAGTACCCGACAACTTTGAAGAGCTTGCCTTTTACACCATACCCCAGCTTGCCTCATTGATCAAGAACAAGAAAGTGACCTCAGAGGAGCTTACCCGTCTTTTTATTGATAGAATCAAACGCTTTGATGATCAGTTGGAATCGGTAATTACGCTTACTGAGGATTTGGCAATGAAACAGGCCAAACAAGCAGACAAAGAACTAGCTGCCGGTAACTACAGAGGGATTCTACATGGAATCCCTTATGGCGTAAAAGACCTGATGGCAGTAGAAGGATATCCCACCACTTGGGGGGCAGCACCTTACAAAGATCAAATGATTGATTATACCGCTACAGTGGTTAAAAAATTGGAAGACCAAGGAGCAGTCTTAGTAGCCAAATTAGTTTCCGGTTCCCTTGCGAGAGGGGATGTATGGTTTGGAGGGAAAACCAAAAATCCTTGGGATACTACTCAGGGAGCTAGTGGTTCATCGGCAGGATCTGGATCTGCAACTTCTGCAGGTTTAGTCGCTTTTGCTTTGGGAACAGAAACGTTAGGCTCAATAACATCTCCGGCTACCAGAAATGGGGTTACCGGATTACGTCCAACTTATGGAAGAGTCAGTAGGTCTGGAGTGATGAGTTTAAGTTGGTCTATGGATAAAATTGGGCCTTTAGCAAGAACTGCAGAGGATTGCGAAATCATTTTCAGCGCGATTTATGGAAAAGATGACAAAGACCCAAGTACCAATGAGGTTCCATTCAACCATGTTTCTAAAAGCCCAAAAGAGTTAAAAGTAGCCTATCTGAAGAAAGATTTGGACAAGGACACTACAGCGATGGGAGATAATCTCCGGGCTTCTTTGGAAATATTTAAAGGAATGGGGGTAGAACCTGATTCCATCGCTTTGCCGGAAAATTTTCCTTTTTCCAGTTTTGATATTATCCTAAGATCGGAGGCGGGAGCTTTTTTTGATGAGTTGATTCGATCAGGAGAAGTGGATTTGATGGTAGAACAGCATGGGGGCTCCAGAGCCAATTCCTTGAGACAGTCCCGGTTTATCCCTGCAGTGGAATATCTTCAGGCTAATCGTCAGCGAAGGCAATTGATTGAAGATGTTAATCAGTTGTTCAAACAATACGATGTCATCATTGCTCCAAGCTTCAGTGGTAGGCAGTTGCAGATTACCAATCTTACCGGGCATCCAGTAATTTCAGTCCCTAATGGATTTGATAAAAAAGAACGGCCAACCAGTTTTACGTTAATTGGTAATTTATACGATGAAGGTAGTATCCTGGCATTGGCCAAGGCTTTTCAGGGTGCAACTGATTTCGAAGAAAAACATCCTCCAAAATTTATTGATTAGTAGGATTGATAACCAAATTAAAAGATGTCTTAAAAAGAAGGTTTAAATAGGCCTATTCGCGCAACAGGAATACTGGAATTCTTAAAAGAGTTAATTTATCAAATTCCTGAATTTTCAGTCGAGCAGGAGATAGAATTAAGAATTAATTGCACCTATATTTTTTCCTCTATCCCTAATCTTAAACCTGTAAAAATTCCAAGTTTATTGGCCCCAAACCTTACTTTTTATCCTCAAAAAGAAATTTTAAAAGAGCAGCTGAATAAATTGGCTTTGGATATTAAATTCCATCTCAGCGAGTGGCTTTCAGAACATTTTAAAAAGAATGAAATAGGAGAGTTTCAGTTTGAAGTAATAGTGCTATCCAGGCAAAAAAAACCGGAGGAAAATAGAAAATATGTTGGCATTTATCCCCTTTTGTAGTGGGAAGTCTCTCACTGGAACCCTTTGATTAATGGAGTTAGCGCATATTTCAGATGAAGAATTTGATTCTCATTACCCTCTTAAAATTCGAAAGGTTTCAGGTACCCAATGGACGCCAATTTCGGTAGTAAAAAAAGCAATAGCTTATTTAGGAGTAGATGAGCAATCTATTTTAGATATTGGTTCAGGTGCAGGCAAATTCTGTTTAATTGCAGGAGCTCTAGTCAATTCCAAAATAATAGGGATTGAGAAGAAAGAAAGCTTGGTCAAGTTGTCCCAAAAACTTATGGTTGAATTCGGTCTTAAAAATGTCAGTTTTATCCATGGAGATATTAAGGAACTTGACTTTTCCCAATTTGATCATTTTTACTTTTTTAACGCCTTTGAAGAGAATGTAAACCTGAATGATCGTCTAGATAGAGACTTAACGATTGATCCGGAATACCATCAAATCATGATTGACTGGCTTAATCAGAAGTTTGATGAAGCACCAAAAGGAACGAAAATTGTAACCTATTGTGGGGATTGTCGAGAAATCCCAGATAGCTATAGTTTAGTTAAATCCAGTAATCGTGGGAAACTTAGATTTTGGGTTAAAAGAGATTGATTTAGGATTCCAAACCTTTTTATCAAAACACTTGTATTAACTTTTATGAGAGTCCTGACATTATTTTTTCCATTGTTATTGCTGTTCAGTAGTATTTCATTTGGGCAGGACGTGGTGTTTGAACTCAATTCAAATGGAGAGTATTTCTCTACTAGTGAATACCAATACATTGAGGTGATTGACCGAAGAAAAAACAAGTCAGGCATCGGGGTGATGTTTGATTCAAATGGAAGGAAACATGTCGTCAAACTCAAAGGGTCCTTAGAAAAGGAAGCATTGGATTTATTTCAAGAAAAGGTAAAAACAACTTCTAATACCTTTCATAGAATTCAAGTTCATATCATGGAATTGGAACTGAATGAGAAACTCAATACGGCTACCAAACTTTATGAGGGTGGAGTTCATATGAAGCTAAGCTATTTCCTCATTGGAAAAGCTGATCCAATTCCTTTAGTTGACTATACTGGAAGTTTGAATTATAGAAGAACTCCCAATCGTGGAGATCAAGTAAGGTATGTTGTGAATGGTATTTTCCATAAATCTCTTGAGTTTTTTGATTCCTGGGAAAAGGCACAAAACCTTGGAAACCCAAGTTTGGCAAAAAAAGTAAGACTTAAAATCACAGATCAACTGAGAGATAGTACAAAGGATACGGTGTTTTATCATCCAGATCGACCTTTAAATTGGGGTGATTTTAGAGATTCGCCTCAGCCTAGTAGTAATTTCAATGCCACCATTTTTTCGAGCTTTTCCATGGCAGGAACATCCGTGATGGATAATGGTACCATCGTGCAGGAACTGGATTTTAAAGTTTATATGCTTCCTAAGCAATCTTGGGTCAAGCATGCAAGTGATTATGGAATAATGCATGAGCAACTCCATTTTGATGTGGTGCGGATCACTGTAGATCGTTTAATCCATCGTTTACAAAGTTTAGAGCTAGATCCCGAGTTCTTTCAGGCTACTTTAAATACAGAATATTTGGATGCAATGCGGGAGCTTTCAAAAATTCAAGAACTGTACGATGGGCAAACACGACATGGTCTGGATAAAATAAAGCAGGCGGAATGGAAAGTAAGAATAAAGAAAGCTTTAGCTGGTGATTGGGAGGAAATTGAACAGTATTTAAATCAATAAATCCTTACATCAATTTTCCAATTTCATAGCTAATAGTGAGTGGTTTTAAGAAATAAAATAATACCTGACCGTTTAGCTAGTTATAAAACCAAACAGGCAAAAAACTCGAAACTCAACTAAATTATGGTGATATTACTAGAGGGAATTTAATCTAATTCTTTGAAAAGGAGTAAGAAAGGATTTTAAATCGGTTTTTTAACATACACCCAACTATAAGACAAAATAGTATGAGTTTACAAATCAAATCAACTGCGGATGCCTATGACGTGATTATTGTGGGGTCTGGAGCAGGAGGTGGAATGGCCTCCAAAATTTTATCAGAAGCCGGGCTTACTGTAGCCGTGGTTGAGGCAGGAGGGGACTTTGATCCTGCTAAAGAAGAAGATAGAACCCAATTGCGTCCCCCTTGGGAATCTCCGAGAAGAGGTGCAGGAACGCGCATTAGGCCTTTTGGGGATTTTGATGCCGCTATAGGTGGATGGGATATGGAAGGAGAGCCCTACACTAGAAAAAACGGAACTCAATTTGACTGGTTCCGGTCTAGAATGGTGGGGGGAAGAACCAATCATTGGGGAAGGATCTCTCTTCGATTTGGCCCCAATGATTTTAAAAGAGCAAGTATTGACGGACTGGGGGATGATTGGCCGATCGGTTATGATGATTTGAAGCCCTATTACGATAAGGTAGACCAGTTGATAGGCGTATTTGGTTCAAAGGAGGGTATTTATAATGAACCGGATGGTTTTTTTCTTCCTCCACCCAAGCCCAGGTTGCACGAATTATTTATCAAAAGAGGAACTGATAAGGCCAATATTCCAATGATCCCTGGTCGGCTTTCAATGCTGACCCGTCCGATCAATAATGAGCGGGGAGTTTGTTTTTTCTGTCGTCAGTGTAACCGTGCCTGTCAGGTTTACGCGGATTTCTCGGCTGGAACCTGTCTAGTCCATCCAGCTATGAAAAAAGGAAAGGTGGATTTGTATACCCATTCCATGGTTCGAAAAGTTACCACCAATGAGGAAGGAAAAGCCACCGGGGTTTCTTTTGTGAGCAAACAGGACATGAAAGAATACAAATTGAGATCCAGAGTAGTGGTCTTGGGAGCATCTGCTTGTGAGTCCGCTAGAATTATGATGAATTCCAAATCCAAGACCTTTCCAAATGGAATTGGAGGTGACTCGGGGGTTTTGGGAAGATACTTGCATGATTCTACCGGGGCCAGTAGGTCAGGGATTCTTCCTGCTCTATTCGGTAGAGATCGCTACAATGAAGATGGAGTTGGAGGAATGCATATGTATACTCCTTGGTGGTTGGATAACAAGAAACTGGACTTTGCAAGGGGCTATCATATTGAATATGGGGGAGGAATGAGTCAACCTGGGTATGGAGAAGGATCTGGTATGGATTCTATGCGGAAATATTTGAAGGATGAATTTGGGAATCCCAAAGAAGGCGGAGGATACGGAGAAGGTTTGAAAAAGGACGTAAGAGAGCTTTATGGGGCAAGAATAGGTATGGCTGGAAGAGGGGAGAGTGTGCCCCGATATGACAATTATTGTGAGATTGATCCAGATACCGTAGACAAATATGGTATCCCGGTACTTCGCTTTCATTACAATTGGACAGATCAGGAAATCAAGCAGGCCAAACATATGCAGGACACATTTGAAGAAATTCTGACGAATGCTGGGGCCATCCTATTGGGCAAGAAGCAAGGTCCCGAAACGCAATATGGCCTGGCTGCTCCTGGAAGAATTATCCATGAGGTAGGAACGGTAAGAATGGGCAATGATCCTAAAACTTCTGTACTAAATTCCAATTGCCAATCCCATGACTGTGACAATCTATTTGTAGTAGATGCAGGACCTTTTGTTTCCCAAGCAGATAAAAACCCTACCTGGACAATTCTGGCCTTGAGCTGGAGAACTTCGGAATATATTATTGATCAGTTAAAAAAGAAAAATATCTAGGCCATGAATAGAAGAGAAAACTTAAAGCTACTTTTTACTGGCTCTATTGGTACTGGTCTTATATTAACTGGTTGCTCACCAGAAGAGCAGGCCATGCCTCAGGTGCATTTACTAGAGGGTGGAACCATTGGAGGAAGAACGGACGAAGAAATACAGAGGGATCAGGAATTGTTGTCGGAGACGTTTTTCACCGAGGATGAACGCAGGAAATTAAGCACATTAGTGGATATTATTCTTCCTAAAGATTCCGAATCTCCTTCCGCAACAGAAGTAGGGGTAGTGGACTTTATAGAGTTTATGATGAAGGACCAACCTGGTAACCAAACCAGAATGCGGGGAGGATTGATGTGGTTGGATTTTGAATCAGACGAAAAATTCGGAAAATCATTCAATGAACTCACCGATAGCCAAGTGCTGGAAATTGTAGAATTGGTAGCCTGGCCAGATAGGGCGTCAGAGGAATATCAAGGTGGAGTTAGGTGGTTTAACCTATTGAGAAACCTGACCTGTTCTGGCTATTTCTCTACGCAAGCAGGTTGGAATTATATTGGATACAAAGGAAATCAACCGAATGTCTGGGATGGGGTACCACAAGAGGTCATGGACAAGCATGGGTTCAAACTAGATGAAAAATATATACCTATTTACCTAAAACCTGAAGAGCGTGGGATAGTTGCCCAATGGGATGAAGCCGGAAATTTGATAGGATAAATTCTATTTCAAATTTGGTTATTAAAAAACCTCCCAAACTATATGTTTCAAGTTTGGGAGGTTTTATTTTTAGGTGGAAGGAAAAGGAGGTTACATAGGAATATTGAAATACTTCATGGTTTCCTCATAATTGCTATAGTCCACTTCAGGGTTTAACCTTCCTCCTGGAATCACGCCTGGGATGATGACATAGCGGAATTGATTGTCACAAAGTGAAATTATTTGGTTATCAGGAGCAGGTCGAGTTCCCTTATGTAAAATATAAAGTCTTAATAAGCCAGTATCCATGGTATGGAATAAGTAATCCCAGGTACCTAAATCGTAAAACATATCAAATGGTAATGCAGTTATTTCATCTGGCATCCAGGAGTTTTGACAAAACTTCGCATAAACGAGTACTATCCCATTATTTACCACGCTGGAAGTAAAATTCGAGGATAGGATATTTACATATCGTCCTGGTTTTGCTGGAGTCAAAAACGGATAAGTACCTGCCGGAATAAAGGTCCAATCAGTTTTCTTGACAGTTATCCAGTCTGAATAAATTACTTGCGCTGGTGTACCTGGTTCTCCTTGAGGACCTTGTTCACCTTGAGGTCCTTGTTCACCCTGAGGACCTTGTTCACCTTGAGGTCCTTGCTGACCTGCCGCTCCAGTCGCTCCTTGCGGACCTATGGCCCCTGTTTCTCCAGTATCTCCTTTAATACCTTGGGGCCCCTCGGGTCCTTCGCAGGCACTAAAACATATTACTATTAGAAGTAGGAATGAGAGAATTTTTGGTTGAATGTTTTTCATAACTAAAATAAGGTTGTTGGTATGTTGTAAAATGTATTACCTCCAATCTAATTATAAAAAATTGTATTTTATTAATATTCAAAAAGTTATATTAGTAATTATTATTTGACTTAAGGAGCCTCAAATAAAATATTCTCTCCTAATTCTTTACTCCTTTAATTCATACCATTCTATATCTTTTAAAGGGGCTCTTCGTCCCACATAAGCTTCCGGGGCATAGTTTGCCGCTAAATAGTCTAAAATCAGAGATTCATTATTTCCTAAATCCCATAAACCTTGCGTTTCTTGCATCCACTCAATTTTGACTTTCCATCCTTCTCGTGTAAACCGATTTTGAAGGATCAATGCACTGGAATGGCAGGAAGTACAGTTTGCTTTGACAAGTTCAAAACCATCACCTTTCACTAAACCGGTTTCTACATCCTTGCCATCTACAAATTGGCCATTACCAGAAACAAGAGTGGGAGATTCATTATTGGAATTGATAGTTTGTAAAGTGGGAGTAGGGCCATTGGATAAAGTCAGGAACAAAATTCCTCCTGTTATGAGTAGGATCAATATAAAAAGTGCGATGACTCCTTTGATAATGCCCTTAAACAAATGTCTTTGATCTTTTGATGATTTGGTTGAATGATCTTTCATCTTTCTCAGCTAACTTTTACAGCAATTCTATGGCAAGCATTATTCAGGTATCCTTTGGGGTTCCATCCAGGGATTACCATAGGTTGTGCAGTTCCTTCTCTATCTGTGGCCTTGGCCCAAATTTCATAATAGCCTTTTTTGGGAAAAGATAGTTCTATGGACCATTCTTGCCATGCAAGCCGATTGACGGGTGCTTTTAAATCACATTTTTTCCAGGTAGCTCCAAAATCCGTGGATACCTCCATCGAAGAAACTTCCAGTTCACCAGCCCATGCTTTTCCTCTCACTTGTAATTTTTTTTCCAAGCCAAATATGGCTCCTGATTTTGGATAGGTAATCAAGGATTTAACAGGCATGGATTCGATAATTTTCATATCCTCATCTGGGACTTTTTGACCAGGTGCTACAGGATAGGCAGGAACACGGTACGCATCTCCCATCATCTTTGGTCCATCATGAACTTGATTTCTGAGGACCAATTTATGAAGCCATTTACCCGAAACGGATGCGGGCCATCCACCACATACCAGTCTGAGAGGATAGCCATGAGGTAATGGAATATCCTTCCCATTCAATGCCCATGCGATTAATGTCTCATCTTGTAATGCTTTAGCTAAAGGAGCGCCTCTAGAAATTACCACCTCATCGGGTTTTCCATTTAAATGTTTGTCCGCTCCATAATACCCAATATAAACTGCGTCTGATTTGATCCCCACGTCTTGCAAGACATCTTTCAAACGAACTCCTGTCCATTCTGAACAATACACTGCTCCCTCTTCCCATTGGTTGCCGGATGCTGGGGGGTAGAAACCAGCTCGACCATTTCCCCCACATTCCAATACCAGTTGGTAAGTATACGGCTTGAACTTCTTTTTAAGATCCGCAATCGTATATGTTTTTTCCTGTTCCGCAGATTCACCTCCAATAGTCAACGTCCAATTGGCTGCATCCACTTCCTCTGGCATGATCCCATTATTGCGAATAAAAATTTTATCAAATGGAGTGATTGGATCATCCAATAAATGCGGTTTTGCTTCTACATTCCAAGGAAGTTCATTCCGAATAATCATTTCTTCATTTTTACCTTCCATGGGGTTGGATTGCATGGATACTCCAATGGGAATGTATCCAATAGGCATTTTCGAAGCATGCACGATTTCTGTTCCTAAGGTTGCTGCAATAGAAGCGAGGATACTTTTTCTCAAGAAGCCTCTTCTTCCTTGTAAAGGATAATTGGGAGACTGTAGGCTTTTGGTTTCGTCAGCTTTTGACATTGGATAAAATTGGGCTAGGTGGTGTTTTCTTTTGAAATAAATGAAAGGAAATAAGTTTCGCAAAAAATCTCAATGAGATATATGGTATTAATTGTTATTTTATTTTTAATAAATTAAGTAAGAAAATGAGAGAATGAAATTAGAATTTCCTCCAAGCTCAAGAAACTGTTTTAAGAGGTAGCCTGTTCTTTTTTCAAAAGCTATTTTTAACCTTAACCTTAGTAACAAATGAATTACAATTTTATAGGTGATACTGGACTTTTGGTATCTGAATTATGTTTTGGAACGATGACCTTTGGAGGGCAGGATGCAGGGATGTGGGATCAAATTGGAAAACTTCAGCAAAAGGAAGTAAATGAGATGCTTTCGGCGGTAGTGGATTCGGGAATTAATTTTATTGACACAGCGAATGTGTATTCCTATGGACAATCCGAACAACTATTAGGTCAGGGTTTAATTGATTTGAAAGTTCCAAGAGATGAAATAGTCATTGCCACCAAGGTTTTAGCCAGAATGAATGACAAACCGAATAGTACGGGATTATCTCGCTATCATATTTTTAATTCTGTAGAGGCAAGTTTAAAGCGTTTGCAGTTGGATTATGTGGATATATTATATGTACATGGTGTAGATCCAGCTACATCCCTAGAGGAAACGGTTCGTTCCTTGAATGATATTGTAGAGTCAGGAAAAGTTAGGTATATCTCCATTTGTAATTGGCCCGCATGGATGGTAGCAAAAGCCCAGGCAATAGCTCATTATAATGGCTATCATAAATTTATCGGGCTTCAATATTATTATGCTGCCATAAGCAGAGATATTGAACATGAATTGGTCCCAATGGCGCAAGACCATAACTTGGCAATTTTTCCATGGAGCCCACTAGCTGGAGGATTCTTGACAGGTAAGTTTACCAGAGAAGGGGCCGATTCGGGAGCTAGAAGGGCGAATTTTGATTTCCCACCTATTGATAAAGAGAAGGCCTATGACTTGGTGGATGTGATGGGAGAAATTGCAAAGTCCCATGGTGCGAGTATTGCTCAGGTGGCCTTGGCTTGGGTGAGGCAACAGCCTGGAATTACCAGTACCATCATTGGAGCGAAAACTTTAGATCAGTTACATGCAAATATAGCTTCTACTGAAGTTCAGTTGACGGAAGCTGATTTGGATAATATTGATAAAATAAGCCCACTTCCAAAGCAATATCCAGGCTGGATGGTTGAGAGACAGTCCGCATATAGGAAGTTATAACCCAAGGATAAATAGCGAGCGTTTCTAATAAAAGGAACGCTTTTTTTGTTTTCAATTAAAGAGTTGTTAGCCCTCTGAATTCTGATAATTGTTTTGAACATTACTTTATTAAAAAAAAGGAGGCCTTGAATATTGAATTCTTACCATAAATAAATTGTTATTGAAGCAAACCCGCTTGATTTTAAGCATTTGATACAACCTTATGAAGCTATTTATAAAATACATGGTCAGTTTGCGCTGCAAAATGATGGTTAAAGAAGAGCTTCATAAACTGGGGATTCATCCAATGACTGTGGATTTGGGGATGGTCGAGTTGGCGGAAGGTCTAAGCGAGATGCAGCTCTTGAGATTAAAAACTAACCTGAAAAAGTCTGGTTTGGAGCTTCTGGATGATAAAAAAAGTATCATCATAGAAAAGATTAAAAACATCATCGTTGAGATGATCCATTATTCCGACGAGCTTCCAAAGGTTAACTATTCAGATTACATCAGCGAACATTTAGGATATGATTATACCTATTTGGCAAATATTTTTTCCGAGGTAAAAGGCATCACTATCCAGCAATTTATTATCCTTCATAAAATTGAAAAGGTAAAGGAGTTGCTGATCTATGATGAGCTAAATCTAACTGAAATTTCCTATAAAATGCATTATAGCAGTGTCGCCCATCTTTCCAATCAATTTAAAAAAGTCACAGGTTTGACTCCTACTTTTTATAAAAACCTAAAAAATAAGCGAAAGAAAAATTTAGAGAATATCTAAATGATCTAAGTATTTCTGCTGATTTAAGATTGGCAAAAACCTCTAATGTGGGTTTTATGTAACTTTCCTACAGTTTGATGTAACACTTCCTAAAGGGATTAGAGCGAAATTTGTAATAGAGCTTTACTAACATGTATTCGTTAAGTGCGCCTTACCAAAACAAATGACCATGTCCAAAGATAAAAATGGAAAGGATAAATCAGGATCAAAAGCTCCTTTGAAAACCCTTAAGGAAAAACGGGAAGCTAAGTCCATCAAAAAAAAGCAAAAAAGAGAAATGGACTAATTGTCCAATCTTTTGCAACCTATAACCTAAATCATCATGGATCATCCAGATTTTGAAAAGTCCCTACCTCATGTATCGGTAGACTCAATCGAGTATGTTTCAGGATCAGTGGTCACTCGCTCCATTCTGAGTCAAAATACCGGTTCGGTTTCACTTTCTTCTTTTGATTTAGGAGAGATACAAGCTGCTAAATACTCACCCTTTGACCATTTAATTCAAATTATTGAAGGGGAAGCTTCGATTACGATTGATGAGAAATTGAATACGGTAAGAATAGGTCAAGCCATCATTATACCTGCTCATGTGAAACATTGGATTAAAGCTGACAAACGCTTCAAAATGATTTCTACCTATATAAAAAGTGGTTATGAAGACATCAGCATCTAAGACTAAACCAAAATACAATGAAAGAGCAAGAAGAAACCAAATTCAAAGCTGGTCAAACCGTTTTTGCCAAAGTAGACCCTTCCGTCAAATTGATCATTAGGAGGTATTATCAACAAATCTACTATTGCCAGTTTGCGGAAGATCTTAAGAAAAAAGAACTGGCTCTCTTTGAGAGAGAAATCCAAGAATAAGTAGTCTTGATTTCTAAAAATTAACCCAACAGATGAAAATCAAATGATACAAGAAATAAAAGAGGAAAGTTCACATTCACTAAATAGTAGAAAAAACCAAGAACCAAGAATTGCCTATTTTATTTTGGTTCACAGATATCCGGAACAGTTTAAACGGTTATTTAAAACAATTTATCATCCGGAAAATCACTATCTGATTCATGTTGACCAAAAGTCAGTTTCTGGCGTTATTCAGGAAATTAATAAATTTTTGTTGGGGTATCCAAATGCCTATACACTTACCAGTGAACGAGTATCCTGGGGTGGCTACAGCATGGTTCAATCAGAGTTAAAAGCCATGGTTTACCTGCTTAGCCATTCTTTGAAATGGGATTTCTTTATCAATCTCAGTGGGCAGGATTTTCCCTTAAAATCACAGGAATCCATCATTGATTTCTTAGCAGAGAACCCAGGGAAGAATTATCTAAAAATTGCTAATCAATCCCAAGAAAGACCAAATACTATGAAACGCATTGACCATTACTTTACAGAAACCAATTCTGGTTTTTCAGGTACAGAGGCCAAGCGTGCATTTATGAAGAATGTGACATCCTATATAGGAGGGCGGTGGATGATTTTGACCCGTTCTTGTTGTGAATTTATTTGTAATAGCCCTGAGATAAAGAAATTTGAAGACTTCTACCAAAACACCTTGAATGCAGAGGAGTCCTTTTTTCAGACTGTACTAATGAATACATCGTTTTCAGAAGAAATCACCAATGATGACAAACGTGCGGTAATTTGGATCCCCGATGGTGGTATGAATTTACGCCCCAAGACTTTAACTATTAACGATTTATTATTTCTACAAGAAGGGGACAATCTTTTTGCAAGGAAATTTGACATGCAAATAGATGAGGCTGTTCTTGAAGTTTTGGAAATGAATCTTAAAGCTGAAAAAGTAGCAATTTTTCTGGAAAAAGCTCTTCGTCCGAACGAATCAAGAAAAAAGGTCTATTTAGAATCCGCTTCAGGTATTTCTTCCTCCTTAACCAACAACTAACATGAAAATCTTAAGGAGTTGGAGAGAGCAAAAAATAATGTTGAAACAAAGGTTTTCGGTATTGATGGATATGGATTTTGACTATGCCGAAGGACAAAGAGAAAAAATGATGGAAAGACTTTCCAAAATATTAAAGATAGACCGAGAGGAATTGGATTTGCTATTTGAGGAACTCCAGACCTATTAACTAAATAAAAACGCTTGAATACAGCTATGCTCAAAGAGGATAGGAGTAGAGGAGCCTAAACCAACGCGTATATGAAAAATATAAGATTTAATAAAACCGGCACAGGGGAATTTTCTAAAACCTTGCACAGTCGAGTGAATAGCTATTTCAAAGAAAGGCAGAAGAACACCTATGGAGATCGTAGAATGGTAATTAAAAGTATTTTCATGATATCTGTTTTCTTTATTCCGCTTGCGGTTATTGGCTCCGGGCTAGTTTCCAGCACCTTGCTTCTATTTGCATTATATGTGCTAAGTGGTTTGGGAATGGCAGGAGTAGGAATGGGTGTCATGCACGATGCCATCCATGGATCTTATTCCAAAAATTCTCAAATCAATAAATATCTAGGGTATACGATGAATTTGATTGGGGCAAATGCAAGCGTTTGGCGTATTCAGCACAATGTGCTTCACCATACTTATACCAATATTGACCATGGAGATGATGATATCAATGCTCCGTTCTTTCTTAGATTTACTCCCAATGCCAAACGATATTGGATTCACCGATTCCAGCATATCTACATTTGGTTTTTTTACGGTCTTTCTACCATTTCTTGGATTACCACAAAAGATTTTGTCCGTGCGTTCCGCTATAAAAAATTAGGCTTTTTTAAAAAGAAGGGAGAATTCAAGAAGGTATTATTGAAAATTATCGGCTGGAAAGTCCTGTATTATAGCTATGCTTTGGTGATACCTTTGATCATGGTCCCTCTTCCTGCCTGGATCGTAATTTTGGCTTTCTTAAGTATGCATTTTGTGACGGGAATCTGTATCAGTTTGGTCTTTCAAACTGCCCATATTCTTTCTGAAACTTCCTTTCCTAAACCCAATGAGGAGGGATTGATAGAAAGCCAATGGATTACGCATCAATTCGCAACTACTAGCAATTATGCCCCCAAAAGCAGGATTTTTTCTTGGTTGATAGGTGGCTTGAATTATCAAGTGGAACATCATTTATTTCCAAATATTTGTCATGTGCATTACAGGAAAATTTCAAAAATCGTCTCCGATACCGCAAAAGAGTTTCAGGTTCCTTATTTGGTCAAAAGTAGTTTTCTAATGGCATTGGTAGATCATGTGAAAATGCTAAGGCAATTGGGAAAAGCATAAGAACCAGTATTTTTTTATGATCAGCTGATTCAATCTTTTTTAGGAAAGAAAGAATCCTACCAGTTTAATACCCTTGAAGTTTTTCTCTTCAAGGGTATTTTTTAGTTCATAGATTCTTTTTCACCCAGAGACCTTAGCTCTCACTTTTTGCTTCATGTCACCCTTCAAAGTTTTTGGCTGAAGATGGGAGTCATGTACATGATAGATTGGGGAAATCCTGGTAAATATGATTCTCTAAAGAAGGCAACCTATCAAAATCGCATGATCGAAGGAAAGTAAGATTAAAGAAACAAATAAGTAAAAAGCACCTTATTACATATCATAAGTTGCTTTTGTTAAATTACTATAATCCAATTAGTTATCAACCATAATAGTTGAACTGGTCAATAACCATTTTTTGCCCACCTTGGTCATGGTGTTATTATAGCTTCCAGATAAACTAACCGGTTGGCCATTGGAATTGCCAACGAGTTGGTAGGTGCCTTTGACAGTAGCTGTTCCATCTGCATTCATTTCTGAAGAGCCATGTTCAATGGATAAGGTTAACGCATTGGCAGCAAATTCTGCTTCCATGGCTGCAGTGATTTCTGCTATTCCACTGTATTTCCTACCGTCACTATAAGTTCTTACTGCATCATCCGTGTACATGGATGCCAAGGTGGATACATCTTCTTTATTGTATGCTTTTACATACTTTTTGGTGAGAGCTTTTGCTTCCTTCTCCAGATTTTGTGCTCGGAGAGGTAGGCTTAGAATTGTGCATGTAAACAACAATACCAAACTCAAGACAGTTAAGTTTTTCATAATAAAAAGGTTTATTGCGTTTGCCTACTCTTCACAGTTTTCGGCTTCCCTGGATTCATTCAATTAAAAATCCCAGCCTTTTCAAATAGATTTATCAATTTTTGAAATAGGCCTTTGTTTTAAAAAATTAGTACTTAAAACTAATAATAGCTTTAATATTCTTTTTTAATTTACATATAAAATTTGATTTGTTCAATCAGATTCCTTGAAAAGGACCTTCATCTTTGAATTTGCAAATGCTTCCTCCATTGGCCATTTGATTAGTTAGGTCGTTTCTCTTTTGAATTAGAATTAAGCATTTGCTGAAATTCATTAATCCGGTGCAGAAAATATCATCTTGGATTTACTTAGAAGTAAGTAAAATCTACTAAAGTTAAATTTTATGGTTAAAAAACTCGAAATTAAAGGAAAACCAATCTATTATTTTATGAAAAGGATTTTTCTGATTGTATCTGTACTTGCTTTTTTATGGGGGTGTAACCACTCTCAAGAGAATGCTGGAGTACCTGCCACCGTTTATTTTGGTGGGGATATTTTGACCATGGTAGGAAATGAGCCTTCTTATGTGGAAGCTTTGGTAGTAAAGGATGGTATAATCAGCTTTGCCGGAAATTCGGATGAGGCAATGCGAACAGCAGGTGCTGGACATCAAATGATTAATTTGGAAGGAAAAACATTAATTCCAGGATTTATTGATGGGCACGCACATTTTGCCAATTTTTCTATCCAAGCTATAGGAGCCCTATTATTACCTTCTCCAGATGCTGATGTAGACAATATTCCAACCTTGATTGAGAAGTTAAAAGCTTGGAATACTCCTGAAAACAGAGCATTAACAGGATGGATTTTTGGGACTGGATTTGATGATTCTGTGTTGGAAGAAAAACGTTTTCCTACGAAACATGATTTGGATCAGGTGACGACTGAGTTTCCTATCCTGATCATGCACATCTCTGGCCACTTTGCTGTAGTAAATTCCAAAGGTTTGGAATTGTTGGGAATAAGTGCAGAGAGTAAAGATCCTGAAGGTGGAATTATTAGAAGAGAACCTAACTCCCAAGAACCAAATGGAGTCTTGGAAGAATTGGCAGCCATTCCACATATGTTAAAGGCGATGAGTCCAAAAACCCCTGAAGCCAGTCAGAAATTTTTTGATGCAGGCCAGGACATGGCCCTTTCCTTTGGGTATACTACTGCCCAGGAGGGAAGAGCCATGGAAAACCATGAATTGCTCGCAAAAATGGCTGAGGAAAACAAATTGAAATTGGATGTGGTCAGTTACATTGATTACCTATATGTAGATAAGTACATGGGAACTAAATGGAATAGTAAATCCTATTTGAATCATTATAGAATAGGGGGAATGAAATTGACCTTGGATGGTTCACCTCAGGGAAGAACCGCATGGAGAACAGAACCTTACCTAATTCCTCCAGATGGTGCAGATAAAGATTATGCCGGGTATCCCGCAATTCCTAGCGACTCTGTACTAAGTAATTATTACAGAAAAGGCCTTGAAAATAACTGGCAAACAATTACCCATACCAACGGGGATGCTGCAGTAGATCAAATGATCCGAGCCCTCAACCCCTTGTTTGAAGAATATGGGAATGAGGATCGGAGGTTTGTGATGATCCATGGCCAATATGTGCGATTTGATCAATTAGACGAACTGGCTAAGATGAAAATCATTGCCTCTTTATTTCCATTACACACATTTTATTGGGGAGATTGGCATAAGCAACTCATTGGGGACTCATTGGGAAATAGGATAAGCCCTACAAGAACTGCCATTAATAAAGGTTTGAATATTACCATTCACACGGATGCACCGGTAGCCTTACCCAATTTGATGAGAGTAGTTTGGACCGCAGTCAGTAGGGTTTCCAGATCAGGAGATGTTATTGGAGAGGAGCAAAGACTTAGTCCATATGAGGCATTACAGGCGATTACGACTTGGAGTGCTTACCAACACTTTGAAGATAAAACGAAAGGAACTTTAGAAAAAGGAAAATTGGCTGATTTGGTGATTTTGGACAAAAATCCGTTAAAAGTGGAAGTAGCCGATATTAAAGATATTAGGGTGATGGAAACAATTAAGGAGGGAGAAACTGTCTTTAAAAGAATGGAATAGCCTCCATATTCACTTTAAATTATTTTTCATTGAATTAAATGTTATTCTTCCAAAATTCGAATTTGATAAGATTTAATTTCTGAATTTCCGGGGCTGAGTTTTCGAATTCCTTCTTTATCTATCAGTTTCCCAGAGGCATTTACTGAGTCCGCTATTCCGAGCCAAGGTTCTATGCATACAAATGGAGCACCGGGTTTTGCCCAGATTCCCAGGTAATCAAAATCTTCAAATTCAACCTCTAAAACAGGTCTTTGCTTTTGATGAACCAAACTGGCTTTTTTTGATTTTAAATGCTTAAAAATCAAGGCATCTGCATCAAAGATATGTTCCTGCAAAGGGATTAAATTAGAATTATTCAGGATTTGATCTCCCTCATTACCTATTAAACCATTTGGCTGGATAAGCCAAGTATGGTCTTGTTCAACTTCTGGAAATTCAATTGCATACTCATCGTATTTCTCTCCGGTATGGATAGGACAGGCAAAGGCAGGATGACCACCCAACGAATAATACATATCCTGTTCTCCTGTATTTTTAACAAGGTGCTTTACTTCCAGGCAATTTCCAATGACTTGAAAAGTAATTTCCAACACAAAATGGAAAGGATAAATAGCCAAGGTTTCTGGAGACGAAGTCACTTGAAATACCAACCTGTCTTTTTCTTGTTTAATCACTTTCCCTAACTCTGAATTTCGAATAAATCCATGTTTCGGTAGTTCATACTCTTTTCCTTGAAACATGGTTTTACCGTCTTTTAAGGCACCTATGATGGGAAATAGGATAGGAGCTTGGCCAGTCCAATATTGTGGGTCGCCTTGCCAAAGATATTCAAGCTTGGTTGTTTTGGAATGGATAGAGCTGAGCTCCATTCCTTTAGAATTTATCTTAACGATCAGAAGATCAGATTCAATGGTAAAAAGCATATCTAGAATTGAAATAGGAACGAAAGATAAAAATCAAATAATTAAATATAATCCTTCCTAGTTGAATTTATAAAGCCTAATTATCGTCCTACTACTTGTTTTTCTTCAAGTCCAATAATTTACCCAAGACGTAGTTGATTGATTTTGTAATTGGTAACTTTATTAAAATATAATTTTATAGTAAAAGAAAATTTATCTTATTGCTTTTGTAGGTGGTTTTCTCACAGACTAGAGCAGTTGATCCATCTTCAATTGATACTTTTACATGCCGTCGTAGGCTAGTATAAATAGTTGAAAAATAGTACTTTAATTGTATTGTTTTAAATATAAAGATAACCAAATTTTTACCCCTTATGCCCAAAATTAAGAACCTGGATGAATACCTTAAGAAACTAGAGTTATTACCTCCATTTCAAAAGCAATTATCTGATATACCAAATGAGGACTATAAATTGGATGTAGTGGATATCAATGAAACTTTGCCGATAGCTGCTGCTCCAATACAGTTCATTGGCAGTTTGAATTTCGGTCCTCGACTCTTTGTATTCAATGATCCTGACGATAATAACCGGGAGTTGGAGGAAGATGAACATGAAATAGTCAAAAGTGAAAACTCCCAAGACGAAGTACTGATAGTTCCGAATTATGATACCAATGCAATCATCCAATATGGCTTAGGAGTTTCCATCAAAGCGAGTTCCTCGAATGAGAAATTGGGTTTTTTATTTTCCGGAAGCGCCAATGTGAGGGTGAATACCTATAAGCAACATCCTAGGACTTATTCTTTACTAAAGGCTGCTACACAGGATTTGAAGAACTTTCCTTGGGTTTTTAGTATTGGAGAGCTGAAAAACCTAAAGAATAATGAGGCTTGTACCTTACAGTTTGCGGGCGTACTAAAATCTTCTCTGGAGGTTAAATGGAGTGATTTATACTCTGGAAGTTTACTTGGAGTTTCTAAACTGTTGAACGTTCCTGCTCCTTTGACCATTGAGGTGGATGCTGGAGCCAGCGTTCAGTTTGATTTTGGCATCCAAGATGACTTTGTTTTGATCATCAAAAAAGTATCTGGGCAAACCTATGAAATTGGAGTGAAAAAGAATAAAACCCAATCTTTTGGGGCTGGAGCTAAAATTGGTATTAACGCTTCTTTTTCAGAGAAAAGCCAAGGTGCTTTGGAAACAATACTACAAAGTTTATTAGAAAATTTTCTTAAAAAAGGGAAGTCGGAAATTGATGGTATTTTAAGTAAATCGAGAGTAGCTGATTTAATCCAAGAAGAACAAGACACCTTAACCAAGATCATGGAAACCATCGGCTATACTGGCCCTTTGGATAAAATTGCAGAAATGAAAGCTGCTTGGGAAAAGTATTTGGGTAAGATTCGAGATACCATTACCAAGGTTGCCACGGCAAAAATAGAAGCAGGTGTAAATTTTGAATACAGTCAAATCAAGACAGAAGAATGTTTTTTACTTGGAGAGCTCTCATTGGATGCATTGGTGCAATACCATCCTGACCTAATTAGACTTAGACTGGATGGTATCTTGGAAGATCAAACCGAAGGGGTAAATGTCAAAAAATACCTGGAAGACAAAAGCTACCAAAGAAAATCGGGGTTTGGTTTTGATTTAAAAGTGAATCAAAAGGGGCTAGGATTGGACTTTGATTCCAGTATTGAAGTTTTGACTCGAAAAAACGAAAAACCTGGATACCTCTATGTTAGCACCAAATCCGCAAAATCTTATGAAGGAGAACTATTTGGTGATAAATTTAAATGGTTGGCAGGCTTAGAAATAGCCACCAAAGATTTTGTAAAAGATCCAAAAATCAGTGATTTAGGGATTAAACAGCACCTAGGGTTTGAATGGAGCGAAAACAAGAAATTAGAGAAAAATGAAATCTATAAAATTATAGATACTGCTGTTCTTTGGGGATTGATCAATGGCTATGATCGGGAAGAAGCCTATCAGAATTTGAGTTCTGAATTAAAGACAAAAAATGCCAAAAATATTACGGTATCCCTGAATTTAGAGATACCAGAAGATACCTTTAAGGAAATTATCAGGGCAATGTATGAAGTGAAAAAAGCGAATTTGAATAATTATTATTCAAATCTTGCCTATGCTTTGGCTGCCTGTATTTTTAATAAAAATCAACCCATTCGAGATAGAATAGAGAAACATGGGAAAAATTTTCTATCCTATCTATCTACCCCTTCTTATAGATTGGATGACAGTTTAAAGGCCTATGCTGGTTATATCAATCAATCACAAATAGGCCAATTAAATAATGCCATAGATATGATCATCAATCGGGGAGGGGAAAGTTTCTCCGAAGATTCCGTGAAAAAGATTATTAAAGGATTCAACAAATTTCATAACAACATCTACAGAGTGAAAGTCTTGGGCTTTTTACTTTTCCATTTTGGAAGAATTACGGGAAGGGCAGCGGAAATTGAACCTTCTTTAAAAATTACTTACTCCAAAAATAATGAGGAAAAGGTGATCAATATGGTGCAAAACCTGAATCCTCAATATTTGAATTATTGATCAAGGAGGACTTAGATCATGCCAATCCATTTGAAAAAAAGCATAAATAACTAGTTGATTTAGTCAGTTAAAATCACTTTCACTGTGACGAGTAATTGGCCAAAATGCCGTTGTGTATGTTCCGCTGCATGAAATAATAATCCGCCCACCGTAGATGCCAATTGGGCTCTTCCTACAGGTCTAAAATCAGATAAGGTTTTAGGATCGATGGTAGATAAGAACTTTAAGAATTTAGCTATTTGTAAATCCAATTGGACTAAGAGCTCTTGAGAAGTGAGATCAGGATTTTCTTTTCCTTCTCTTTTCAGATAATCAAACTGGCCTTGACTTAAAGGTTCAGCTTTCGAATAAGTCGCCATCCGGTCCACAACTCCAGCAATATGTTGTAAGTGAAAAGCGGGACTAGCCATACCTGCAGGTCTTTTCCATAGTAGTTCAGAAGGAAATTCTTTCATGAGTGCATGAATTTCATCCTGAGCTTGCAATAGTGCATGAACAATTGGTTGAAACAAATCAGGAAAACCTTCAATGGGTCCTCTTAGCCAATATTCAGGTAGGATAGTCATGGTTTTAAAATTACATGGAAATTCAAATCAAGTTATTAGAATTAGTCAAATTTCTTAAAATGAATGACCCAACCATTTTTTCAACTAATTCAAGTTTGAGGTTTTCTAGGGATAGTTGCTTAAGATTTTTAAACTTGCATCTATATTTTAACCCATTCAAAAGTAAACTTCATGAACCTCAGCCATACCGTCAAAGCATTTGATGAATTAACCATCTACGAACTTTATGATCTTTTAAAATTAAGAAGTGAAGTATTTGTAGTGGAGCAAAACTGCGTGTTTCTGGATCAAGATGACAAGGATCAAAAATGTCATCATTTGATGTTGTATGAGGGAGAACAGTTGGTGGGCTATAGTAGATTAGTTCCTCCTGGTTTGTCTTATTCAGAAATGTCAATTGGACGAGTAGTCACCTCTCCGGCAGGTAGAGGAAAAGGTTTTGGAAGGATTTTAATGGATTTGTCCATCCAATATTGCCGTCAAATTTTAGGGGAAGGTCCTATCCGAATTGGTGCACAAACTTATGCACTGGGCTTTTATTCTTCATTGGGGTTTGTGTCTGATGGAGAAGTTTATGATGAAGATGGCATAGAGCACATAGAAATGTTAAGGAATGATTAAGGCAAGAAAGTCCTAAAGAAGAGTCAGCAATCTAACTTTCTTAAGTGTTAAGGATGGGTGTATTGTCCAGCTTTATAAGGATTGATAGAAACAAAAATGCGTGATAGGCATTTTGCTGATCATTTCCTGTAATTCGGAAGATAAGTTTCCATAAATATTTCCTTCAAAATCAGCCATAGATAGAGCCTTTTCAAGTAGCTTACTCATATTTGCTACATGGGTTAATAAGGCCTTGGAATTGGTATAAGTTTCTAATACATGACATACCGTGCCTGAAGAGTTAAAATACCATTCATATTTCTCAACACCTGTCTCATTTACCTTAACATGTTCAATACATTGTGGGATTAAATCCTTAAACGCATCTTCTTTTCCAGGATGAATTTTAAACTGGGCGTAAAACTGAATTTTTTTCATAGTGCTTTAGAATTTGGGTTAGTATAAGTTATTGAAAATAAGAGGTAAAACCTATAGGTATTAAGGGTTTACATCATGGAATGAATCTTTCTGAAACTGGCCATTGATCACTGATTACTGAACACTAAATCTATTTCAGGTTGCTGATTTGAGACTTTAGAATTTCTAGTCTTCTTCTTCCTGAACTGCTGATTGATCATCAAATACTGATCACCGATTACTGATCACTAATTGTTAAAAAACTGCACCAAATCCCCCTAACCCCCTTTTATGAATATTTACTATTCAATAAAAAATTTACTCCAAGGGGGAGTTAGTTCGATATTGAATTATGGTTACAGATAACTAAACATTTTAAATTTTACATTAAAACTGCTCACTGATTACTGACCACTGACCACTTACTACTAAAACCCGCTCACTCAGACTCCCGACTGCTTACTTCGACTTCTGAATGCTCACTATCCACCATTCCTTCAACAAAATACATTTTCATTTTGCCTTTATTCTTGACATAAATTTCCCCTCGATCTGAGAAGAGAAATTTATCCTTAATCAATTCATAGGTATATTCTGTGATATTAATCTTTCCAATCCCAGAGTAATATTCCATTCTTGAGGCACAATTCACCGTGTCCCCCCAAATATCATAAGCAAATTTCTTACTTCCCACTATACCCGCCACTACTGGACCAGAGCTGATTCCAATTCTCATATCAAAGCGGATCCGCTTTTCTTCCTCAATTTGCTTTGCTTTTTCAACAAACTTGAACATTTCCATGGCTGCTAAAACAATTCGTTCTGCATGGTCTTCTTGAGGAAAAGGAAGCCCGGAGGCACACATATAGGAGTCACCTAAGGTTTTGATCTTCTCTAGCTTATACTTTTCTACAATTTGGTCGAAATACGAAAAATAATAATCCAGACTCTTCACCAAATCCTCTGGAGCTAAATGTTCCGCATTACTGGTGAAGTTTTTAAAATCTGTAAACATCACCGAAACCGCATCAAAGCGCTTTGCATTTACTTTCCCGAATTCTTTTAATTCATTTACAGTTTCCTCAGGCAGAATGTTCTTAAGTAAATGATCTGATTTACTACGCTCATTTTCAATAATCCGATTCGTTTTACGGATAAATGAATTATTCCTGTAGAGTATGCCTGCTAAGATCCCAATAAAAATAAGTGCGATTGCAGTGGAAAAAATCATGATCTTTTGATTTCGGTATTTTTGATTCGCAAGATTTAATTCCATCTGCTTTTGATTGACTTCAAAATTTTTGGCTTTTTCAGCGATTTCTTCAACTGCTTGAAGGTTTCTGACACTATCTCTGGCAGCGATGTATTTTAAATGATAAAATAAAGCAGAATCCCGATCACCAAATTGGTTATGAAGCTCGAAAAGCATCTGACTTGCATCAGTAGTCTCCTTCATTAGGTGATATTTCTCAGCAAGATTTAAACTTTTTTGGGCATTAATAAATGCATTTTCAAAGTCATTTTCATTTAAATTGATTTTCGAGAGGTACAGATAATAGACTGAAATAGGATAGTAGTCTTCTTTTGAATACAGGATTTGAATAGCTTGATTTAAATTCTCTTTTGCTTGTTGGTACTTTTGAAGTTGAGAATAAACCATTCCTAGGTTACCAAGAGCATATGCAAAGCCTATTTCATAATTGAGATTACTAAAAATGGACTTAGCCTCTTCCAGACGGAGCATGGCTTTAGGGAATTCTTCTGTATAAAAATATCGATCTCCATCATTCAATAAGGCTGTGGCTAAGCGTAATGAATCATTCGAATTTCGAATAGCCTGTATCCCTTGCTCATAATAATTGTCAGCAGTCTCATAGTTTTTTAAGGTAGAATAGGTATCTCCTATACTGATAAATAGCACCCCAACTCGATCTTCTATTTTATATCGTTGAGCCAATTCAACCGCATGAAAATAAGCCTCCAAGGCCTCTGAATATTTTCCCTGAAGCTTATATCCATTTCCTCTTTGTAAATACCCATTAACCAAGTAGGTTTCTTCTGTACCCCAACTGGAAGCTTTGTCAATCAGTAAATTAGCGTAATGAAGTATATCGTCTGGGTTCGTTTGTGAAATGGCTATCTCATATAGCAGGAAGAGTTCATCCTGAAATACTCCACTTTCATAAACCTTTACCAAACTATCTGCCTTTGCCTGATCTTGTGCAAAAGCTGTTACCCCTTTATGGAAAAGGAATAAAAGAGAAATGAAAACGTAACACCAAGCTTTGAACATGGCTATTAGGTCATTCTAAGTTGAGGGTCAATTACATAAGATTGGAGGTTTCTAAAACTATCTGTGATGGTAAATATGATGTTGTATTGATAGATGTCATTGATATTGCCTTTTGTAGGAGTTGCCAAGATGATATTACCCAGAGGTAGAAGCGGGTCAAAGTCAAAAAATTCGTAAGCGCTGGACTTCTTTTCTGCAATACAAACAAGGTCCAAGCTATAATTTCTTTGTTGGGTATTATCCTCAAATTTGATCTTCCAAAGTAAGGCCCCATTTTTTACGATGTCAGTAATATATGAGTCTTTTGGTTCTCCGTATTCAAGAGTATTTCCACCACTGCTCAACTTAGTGTAATTGTTTATTGCATCGTTGTTTTCAGGAGGATAAGGGGAAGTGAATAATTCGGCAACTTGAACTGTAATGGTGATGATATTACTAGCTTGAGTAAGCTGATTTAGCTCTAAAGTGGACATAATAGTTAAAATTTTAGGTTGAAAAAAATAGAAAAAGAATGTGTATTAATCTGTAGATTAAGTAAAAATCAAATACAGCAAATGTCTCTTAAATAGACACTTAAGATACAAAAATTATCTTTACGATGTTGGAAAAATGCAGGTTGTATTTTTGCAGAAATTACTAAAAAACCTAAGCTCTCAATGGGAATTTGGTTCTCAAATTAGAACCTAATTAGAGATAAAAGAAAAATTAGAAAATTTGACTAAAGCCTGGTACAAGGGAGTGAATTTTTGATAGGAATGGGCTAAAGCTTCATTTCTATTTAAATGTTTTGTGTTTCAATAGTATTATCGAAACTATGCATAGCCTTCTACTTTAGCTGGAGGCTATATTTTTGTCAGCCCCAGCAAAAATTCGTATTTTAAAGAATAAGCGATTTAACTAAACCCAAAATAAACGAACCATGGATAAATTAGAGAAACTGGATATGATGGATAAAATCCTGAGGGAATTTGAGGATTTGAGAAACAGTCAAACTTCTGTCCTAAAGAAAATATCCAAAATTGAAGCGGATAATATTAATCTGGGAGTGAAGATTTTGGAAGAAAAATTACCAGATATATTTTTTGCAGTAGATACCAATCTTGGTTTGGTTACTGAGTTGGAAGAAAAATTTCAGGAATATCGGGATCAATTCTACACCTCGAACAACCTGAAAGCATTACAGGAAGAAAGACCATAAAAATAAAGTTCATTCAGACAAGGGAGTAGTTACACATTGGTGTATTGCTCCCTTTTCTTTTTTTCCAAGTATTCTAGGGACATCATAAATCTGAGCTCATTGCAGGTTCAAAATTCAGCAGCTTTCCTGATCGTTGGTTGGGAAGGTTAGTTGAAACTGTTAGAATGGATCAGGCTTCGTTTCCGGGTGTTTTTCCCAATACTGTACAATGGAAGGCATGTATTCGTCGCTTTCAATGGTCCCTTGTAAATCTGCTTTCTGACCTATGTACAGATATACCTTATTGTCCTCGACTTTTTCTACCGTTAGAGCATCCTTTTCAAGAATACGTTTGACACGTTCCCATTCTTTGGGATCAGTCACAAAGGTTTCGAAACGAATATAAAATTCTTCTCCAATGGGAGGAATAGGGTAGTCGCTTGGGATTTCAACACGTACGACCGGGTCTGTGGGGATAATAATTTTTAGGCTCATTGGGTTTTCTGGTTTAATTAAAGCTAGTTAGGATACGGGAGAAAGACAATTGGAGACGGATTTCTAAACTAATTTATCAATGGTTTTCTCCAGATTTGTTTAATTGGTATTTCAAGGGAACTTTTAAAAAAATTAGAATGAAAAAACAGCTCATTGCGTTAATCGCATTTTTCCTGTGCACCTGCACATTTGGACAAGAAGTCAAAGACATCAAGGTGTCTAGCTTTAATTTAAGAATGGACACACCTAATGATGGGGTCAATGCTTGGCCGAACCGAAAAGAAATGGTCAAAGCCTTGATCCAATACCATGACTTTGACATCATAGGAACTCAGGAGGGATTTACCCATCAATTAAATGACCTATTGGAAATGCCAGGCTTTGCCTTTATCGGTGCGGGTCGAGATGATGGGAAGCAAGGAGGGGAGCATTCTGCTATTTTATATAAGACCGACCGATTTGAAGTGATGGAATCAGGCGATTTTTGGTTACGGGAAAATCCAGAGGAACCCGGGTTGGGTTGGGATGCCACCTGTTGTAATCGAATTGCTTCCTGGGGCTTATTCAAAGACTTGGAAAGTGGAAAAGAGTTTTATGTATTCAATGCCCATTTTGATCATCAGGGAGTCATTGCCAGAAAAGAATCGGGGAAGTTGATGGTGAAAAAAATCCAGGAAATTGCCCAAGGAAAGCCGGTGATCTGTACTGGGGATTTTAATTCCACTCCGGATACCGAACAAATCATCTCCCTATCAACCTTGCTGCAGGATTCCTATCAGGTATCCAAACTACCACCTTATGGACCTGTGGGAACAACCAATCAATTTGTTTTTACTGCCCCTATGAAAAGCCGAATCGATTATGTCTTTGTCAGTGATGATTTTGAGGTATCCAAATATGCGGTCTTGACCGATGCCTTAAATCAACGCTATCCTTCGGATCACTTACCAGTGGTAGCGACGGTTAATTTTAAATGAATTTATTCTTGATAGAGCCGGGGTAATGTCAAATCATTGGGTTTTGGCAGGATTGGCGTTAATCGGGAGTTGTCTTGTCGCCAAAACAGGTAGCTGCTATCGTGGACTTCTCTCCACATCGTACCGCCGGCCCGTGGTCACTTCCGCCCACCGCATCTCATAGATTAGAAATTCTGCTAACTAACCTTCGGATAAGGTTTGAAAACACATTACATCTAATTCTTTAATAGACATATGGAGCAATATTATCCATATGAGAAAAATGTCCTTTCACTTTGTAAATCAGGTTATTTTTATTAAAATAGTACAATAAAACATATGAAAAATATAATAAATACAGATTCATGTAGTTCTTTGCTTATAAAAAGCATTTCATTTAAAATCAAGCATTTGAGATCTCTTCCAGAGAAAAATGAAAAGTATATTTCTGACATATCTTATCTTTCTTGCGCTACTTTTTTTTGGCGGAAATATTTATGCCCAGACCTATACCTATAATCCTAGTAAGGCTAATTGCACATCGAGGTGGACGGATGGAAATTGCTGGGACAAAGTAAATATCAGTGGCTGTTCAAATAATTCAACTAGCCTGTATCCGCCATTGGTGTCAAGTGCAAGCTTACCTGGTTATAATAATTTCAAGAACTACTGTGAAGTAAAAGTATATATCAATCATAATTTGCTTATTGATCCGGGTTTTGACTTTGGATTTTTAGGGCCGGATTACAAAATATTTCTAGGAGATAACGTCTCACTTACCACTCCGAGAAATCTTTTTTTACTGGAAAGAGCTACTGTGAGATTTTTAAAGTCATCAGGAACCAGTAATGCTTTGGTCAATCTGTTAAATATATATTATGTAAAACAGGCAAAATTTTATATTGAAGATAGGATAGTAGTAGAAAGTTATAATATTATACACCCAACTAGCAGCCAATATGAGGGGATCCTTTTCCATATAAATCCTTTGGGGGTTTTGAGAGTCTTCGATACCATGGCTTTTTTAAATGGAAATTCTAATAAGGTAGTAGTCGAAGGACTTTTCGAAGTTTCAAATTTTTCGCTTGATGCCGGCAACCCAGGTTTTACAGCTTCTGATATTAGTTTGAAAAACGCGCTACTGGTTAAAGGAACTGGTAGGTCCAATGTCTGTAGTGGAATCACTATAGCGGGTGATTCTTATGTAGCAGTAGAAGCAAATGGCACTCTCAATATTAAGTCCTTTAATTTGAGTGGCTCGACCATATTTGAAAACTGGGGGAACACAAATTCGAAATCTGTTAATATTTCCGGCGAACCTCGCTTTTGGTTGTATTCCAATTCCCATTTTAATAATCAAACCTTTACAAAAATCTCAGGAACGCCTCAATATGTTAAGTGTGGAACTACTGTTTCTAGTATCGATACTAACGTTGCAGGATGTACAGCGGGATATACTATAATAAGTGATCAGAATTACTGGGATTCTTCCACTGGAGATTGGTGTTTTAGAACTTTGCCGATTGGGTTTATAGATGAAAAACTTGATTATAATAAGCATAGTAAAACCATAGTCCTTCATTGGACTACTACCAAAGAAATGGAAAATGGTCATTTCGAAATAGAAAGGTCGATTAATGGTGTTGATAATTTTGAAAAAATCGGGGTAGTAAAAGGAGTTGGTTTTTCCGAGAATAATGTTTCCTACCAGTTTAAAGATGAAAAATTTCCAATTACTGGTGAGCGATTGTATTATCGGATTCGGCATGTGGACTCAAATGAAGATTATTCATTTGGCAATGTTATGTCGGTTTTGCCTATTACTGACAACACGATCGCAGCTAAATGGTATGCTTATCCAAATCCGAATAAAGGTCAATCACTTAAGGTCAATCTAGGAAATGTAAAGTTGACTGAACCCATCGAATTCCGGGTTTTCTCTCAATTTTCTCTGGGCCAACATTACAAGGCTTATGGTGAAGCGGAAATGAATCGAAAATTGGCTGAAATAGTCGGGAGCTTACCCAATGGACTTAATTTTTTGGAGGTTAGATCTGGAAATCGAACTGAAATTCTCAAGATTTTGGTAGAGAAGTAGGTTTAATTTTTTTGATCAAAGCAATAAAGAGAACACAAAGACCACTCGGATTAAACACCCTCCGTTGTGGCGGAGGGTTAGGGGATTTTCTCCTTCGGTCTTTTTTTTATTTGGCTTGTACAAGAGGATGTCAACCTGAGGAATTTAAGCTCTGGTAATAAAGAGGATAGGAGATTTTAACTCTGTCAATTTTTTAATAAACTTCTTATCCCTAAGACCTTAATTATGTTCTACTAACTATTTGGTTTTATTGATTTAAAACCTTAATTACTTTTAGTTATTCTTTAATTCACACTTAAATATTTTTCATTATGGCGATTGAAAACAAAATCTCAATCACGATCCCAGAGACGGATCTTCAGGCGGCAGCTGATGCCATCAACACCGCTAGGGAAATTTTAGCTCCCTATTTAATTGCGTTGACACCGAAGGAACGAATGATCCTTTCGAAGATGTCAGATGGCACCCGACCTTTTGTGGAGAAGTTCATGGATTATGTACCAACCGAACCTTCCTTTTTGCCTCGTTTTGTTCCGGTGGAAGAAATGCAAAAGGACTGGAAATCAAACAAGAAGATGGATAGTGTTTATAAGTCTGCCATGTTGCTCTGCAATGATTTGAATGACACGATGATGCTTGCTGGTTCGGAGGTGTATGAAGCTTCCTTAGCCTATTACAATTCGGTGAAAATTGCCGCCAGAATGCGGGCCCCAAATGCTTAGGGAATTTACGATGACCTGAAGATGCGTTTCGAAAGGCAGGGCAAACGAAAACCAGAAGCAGAAGCCTAGAGAGAATCTACTACAATACCCAATTGTACCTGGTCATTAGATCCGGTTTTTTTATGCCTTAGTATCAAAGCTTCCTTTAGATGGTGATGCAGGTCAATTCAATTAAAATCCAATCATCCTTTTCAACGGTAGAGGCAGTCTCAAAAGTCGATTAATTGTCAGCTTGGGTCTTTAATATTCATCGAAAACCCAAAAAGGGAATGACAGGTTTTTTTATGTTTGGCACTTTTGAAATACCAAAAGTCCCCCTCCACGATAGTTATCGGGAGTCTTTTGCCTGAATCGGCTTGAAAATGCCTTCGGACATTTTCTGCCAGATTGGGTCAAACGCTAAAAATCAACGGATTTCCGAACAAGTTCGGAACTAGCCGATTTTCTTAACGCTTATTGACTCCAATCTGTCACCAGCCACTTCAAAGCAAATCGTCAATTGATATTTCATGTGATATTTAAAGATTTTAGGTTGGACCCGCCTTCCAATTTTGGGTGTTAAGAAATCAATTGTGAGGGTGGTAATTAGGAGGCTTGTTTGACGAAAAATTTGCTATCCTTAACATCATAATTTGGCAAGATTTAATGTAAAATTGAGGAGTTTGCCGACGTTTGGGGAGAAAATTGATTTTAACCCAAAAATGGACAGCGGTGGGTTTTTTGGTCCTTTTTCACCTACAGGAAAAAGGACGTAGAAGTTAAATACCAGTAAGGGTGGATTGTGAAATTTAAAACTGAATCAATCCTTTTTTTAACAAATTATTCTGTTGTCATTATCAGGATGACCCTGGTCAATTCAATTAAAATTCAATCAACCTTTTCAAGAAATCAACTCTTGTTGGAATAGGCTTAACTACAAGGATCATATCGGCTTTTAAACAAATCTACCAATTCGGTACTTCCAACGACCAACAAGCAGGGTATTGAGAATAGGGCCTTTGTTAAATAGGTGAACGATCTATTCTAAAAGATGATCTAGTCTATTTTAAAGAGTAACTAGCTATTCAAAAAGGATCACCTAGTATGCTATAAGAATACCCAACTAGGCTAAAAGAGAAATCAGTTAACCAAATTAGCTAACCAATTCTCCAAATTAGGTAGCCAGTTATCCTTTGCCCCCCTAGGGGGTACCTCCGAGGTGGGGAGGGGTACTTCTGAATCTTACAAAATAATTTTAACTTTTGATAATTCTGAAAGTGTTGCTGTATAGGGTTTCCCTGATTGGTTTTTCGTTTTGTAGTTTTTTAAAGATTTGAAATCCCAATTTATTCCAAGAAGCTCTGGATCTGTTATTTGTTCTAATTCAACTACTAAATAGAATTTCTCCTTATTCTTTCCTGAAGATTCATCTTTGGGATATTTGGTTTTTCCCTTATCTAAATCTTTTATCGAATAGACTTTTGGTCCTTTACTAACGATTTTCCATAAACGACTCGAATCTTTATCTCCTTTTGTGTGTAGAAGTAAATATTTTGCAGATATAGTTTTAAAATCCAAAACTAGTGATCCATTTCCTGTACCAGTTCTAAAATTATATTTCTTTTCAGTTTCAATCCATTCCAAATGTTCAATAGATTTAAAATATCCTACTAAAACAAATGTTTCATCTGGTATTAAAGATCGATTGACACCAAAAGGCTCAGGAAGAAATTCATTTAAGTGATCATCATCACTTGGTGCATTTTTATAGATCTCATAGGATTTTAAGGCAATTTTTTCCCGTTGAGATGAACGATTAATAAAATGATTAATAACCTTTTTGATAAAGGTTTCAAGTTCTTTAGTGCCATCATCCTGCTTTGAAGGTCGAACAGGAAATGCACCTAAACCTGGAATAATCTCATGAAATCCCTTTCTTTCAATAGGGATAGCTCCTGGGTACAAAACATAAGCTCCCCCAGTTCTTCGAATTGCATCTTTATAAGCATGCATTTTCAAGAGATCGGCATTTTTATAAATACCACTTCTATTTGCTTTTTTTTCTTCCTCCAAGCCAATTTCCTGATCGGTCATTTGAAAAATGTTATCCGCTTTATACTTAGCATCAAAGTGTATGTGAACAATTAGTTCTTCTTTTTCTGCCTGAAGTTCATTTATTCCAAATGGCCAGACGGAAAGGGTATAATCAGGACGTAGGGTAGTAGTCCAACTGCCTGATTTTGGGTATTCGTTATTTCCTTGAAATGACCGATTGTAGTTAAACTTAACATGAAACTTGCGATTTCCAGAGTTGAAAATCCCTTTTAAAGCAGTGAATTTTCCCTGTTTCAGATTAATATTTAATCCTTCGTCTTTAATAGTTATCAATTTTTCCAATTGCTTGGCTTCGATATCAAATAGATGTTGAAGGATTTCTAGCAACTTGAAGAATAGCCAATATTCATAAAGAGTTGCAATGTCTTTTTTGCCTCCTTCATACACATCTTCTCCTCCTTTCCAGATTAATTTAGAAGCTAGGTCAAACATTAGCCAAACTCGCAAAATTTCCCGGTATCCTTCTTTTCTTTGAAGAACAGGACTGTTTAATTTCAATAAATGGGGGGCGGAGATTTCAGAGAAAATAGTATGGTGCAAATGGTTTTCCAATTCGGCAATTAATCTTTCTGATTCTCTGACAAGCTGACTTTGTGCGTTAAGCTTTCTTGCTTTAGAGTTAATTTCAACACAAAACCTTAAAAAGGTTTCCAAGGCGTATTTGATAAATCGATTCTCCTGAGTATCCAGTGAATCTACTTTTCTGGAAGAAAGTATTTTTGAAGGAAAAGAATCTAAACCAAATCCAGACAAGAGGTGAGACGAAGGAATCTTTATCCGATTTTTGCCTTTGATGAGTTCAGCTACTGCACTTCTTGAAAAACGTCGCACATTTCGTACATCCTTGAGTTCTGTATCTTCCTCCCATTTGGTGTTGGGAAATGAAACGATTCGGTGCAATGCCTCATGAAATTCTGATGTCCCTATAATCGACTTCAAAAAGATAAAGCGCTGGTAAAGTACAGCCTCGGGAATATCTTTTTCAAAATTCGTCTCAAAGTTTTGAGTGACAGGAGAATTAGTCTGTAAAAGAAGATCAGTACACTTCTCTGTGATGTATTCCAGCATATCCCGATAATCATCCCGATAGCCGGTTTTCCTCGATCTGACCTCTAAAGGAATTTTCTTTATTGGGAGGTCAATGCCTTTTTTCAAAAGGTTTAAATATAGAGTCCCCACATAAATATTTGGAGCCAAACTTCCCATATTGGGATGCTTTCTATGTGGTTGGATTATGTTTCCTTGAATAGATTCTAAATAGTAGTCAGGATCACTGAGTTCATAATCATAGAAGCAACCTTCTAGAATTTGATACCTGGCTTCATTGTTTTCCAAACTTTCCTGTTTCTCATCAAAAAGAGTCCCTACCTGTTTTTCAAGGATTTCAAGAGCCAATGCTTTTTCTACATCAGACAGATCAATCAATATGTTGGAGGTAGCTGGCATAGGCTACGCTTCGGCAAAGCTGGCAAAACCGTTTTCAATAGCTGCCTTGTGCATTCTAGAAAGCTTTTCGTAGGAAATTGGATACTTAACTTGATCCTTTTCCACTTCAAAAACCTTGTTTTCAATAGAAACATTTTCTTTCTCTGTTTTGCTAGAATCCTTCACGCAAAGATTAGCTAGAGCAGTTAAAACAGGTGCAAGCTTTCGTCTTGATCCGTGCAGTTTGGGAAGTAGTTTTTGGACAATAGCGATATCCAACTTAGCATCTTCATCCAAGTTCATGTCAATCTTACCCAAGCGGTCGATTAGTTTGAGAATTTCCGTGGCTGGTCGATATCCGAACTCGGCTCCTACTTTTTTCAGTTCAACAAAGAAATTACCCAATTCTTGCTTGACCACTTCCATTCCCTTTGAAGGAACTGATTTATCCATGGCCTTTTCCAAAAAGCTAAATGCCATTTTTGCACCTTTCGATTCTAGTTCTTCAATGTTTACTTCTCCGACTTGATCCAAGAAAGAGTTCATTTCCTCAGGAGTAATCCGGAATTCAATAGTATTGGCCCGATCCAGAACTTTGGGGCTAAACATATGAGTGGTCTCATCAATATTTACAGTGCCAATAATAAAAAGATTCTTAGGTAAATCTATTTTTGAATTAATTCCGCTGATGGGATTATTTTCTTTATGTATTGGAATTTTCTCACCCGACTCCATAACACTTAGAAAATCAGCAAAGTATCTTTCAACATGACTTAGGTTCATCTCATCTAAAATCAAAAAATATGGGAGGTCTGGATTTTCATTTGCTTCAATAAAGAGATCCAAAGCACCATTTTCTGGTTTTACATACTCTTTTCTATCAAGTGCATTTGGGTAACCTAATAGTGGTTCGCGATTGGTCCAGTCAGCACCAACAGGAACAACTTTATATTGATTTTTTGCTTCACATATCCATTTTACAAAAGCTTGTGCAAGTTTGGTTTTTCCGGAACCAGAAAGGCCTGTGAGAATCAAGAATGATTTAGCCATTAATGATCCAACGAATCTTGTCACCAGTTTCTTTTCAAATATTAATTTTCCTTTTTTTAAATAGGAATGAAATGCATTCAAATCAAACTCCTCCTGTGATTTATCGTATTCTGCATTGATTTTTTCTCCTTTAATTAGTCGATAGAGTCTTTCCGGACAAGGTGTCAAATAAGCTCCTTGTCTCAACTCTAAATTGGAAGTGTAAAAAACCTCTGAATCCTCAGATATTTCTCGTAAAACCTTTGCATTCAAATCATTTAGAATTCGACTTCGATGAATTTGATTCTCAAAAATCTGGAATTGCTTTAATGGGATTAAATATGCCGGACCCTCCCAATTAGTTCCTTCAATTCCTTTGGTTTCAATAACGTTTGAACTCGCCACACTTTGACCGATAAAAGCCTTATTATCCACCAAATGGAGGATGATATCTCCTTCCCGAACCAACCTCATGTTTTTATAAATATCAGCACCTCGTTTATCTTTTGTTGGCGACCACAATGCTTTTCCTAAAGAACGATCACCTTTTGTTCTATCAGGTCGATCCTTCACAATAGTTTTTTCAATCCAAATATTCATGGTTTCTGGTTTAATGTATTTTTTTGGTTGGATTAAAAAATCATTCTCGGTAAGAATTTTAAAAGGGATTTCGACATTATTTCCAAAGTCTTCTAATGTTAAATCTTTCCCACCTTTAAGTTGATTTGCAATCGAAAGAACTAAAATTGGAGGGTATTTTTTTTCTTCATAAATCAAATCGTAGGTAGATGAATGTCGTCCCTTTTTAAGTGCGGGATTATTATTTATTTCTCTAATTGCTTTAATTAATTCATCTCTAGAAAAAGACTGTCCCATAATATTTTATAAAAGTTTTTAAAAAGTGGATTACCTTAAGCCAACTCCCTTAAATCCACAGGCACCACTCTAGAAACTCCTGCTTCAATCAAGGTAATACTATAGATAATATCCGTGCTGGCTAGGATTTGCTTGTGTTGAGAGATGATGAAAAGTCATCTTTTTTTTCAACAAGCTTAAAGATATATGGAAACCTAAAAACTTAAGGTCCATTTATCAGAAAAACTAAAAATTAGTTACTATTTCAAATATAATCACTCGGATTTCCTTTTAATTAACTCCTTCAATCCAATTCCACCTCTCTAGAACCTTCAGCCTTTATGTCATTATAAATTTGTACCTTAAACTTTCTTTACTGTTTAGCGGGTAAGGGTAAGTAAATGAGGTGTTTAAATTCGTTTTATAGAGTGGGAAACCTCCTTTTTTTGCCCCACTTGGTGAATCCTCTTTTGTGCCGATTAAGAAATTATCAGCCATTCCCAAACAATAAACCGTGGTGTGCAACGACCACTCAAAGAAAACGGGGCGACACTTTAATTTTTAAGAGTAAAAACAACTAAACTTTAACCATGACAGAATCTAAAATAATTACAGTATTTGGTGCCACTGGAGCACAGGGTGGAGGGCTTGCAAGAGCTATTTTATCTGATTCCAACTCAGAATTTAAAGTGAGGGCAGTTACCAGAAATGCTGATTCTAACAAAGCAAAAGCTTTGGCCGAATTAGGAGCCGAAATCGTAGAAGCAGATATTGATGATGCTGTAAGCGTTAAAAAGGCGGTTGAGGGAGCTTATGGAGCCTTCTTTGTTACTTTTTTCTGGGAACATTTTTCAGCCGAAAAGGAATATCAAGAAGTAGCTGATTTCGCCAAAGCGGCCAAGGAAGCTAATTTGAAACATGTCATTTGGTCTACGCTGGAAGATACCAGAAACTGGATTCCTCTGGATGACGACAGAATGCCTACCCTACAAGGCAAATACAAAGTGCCTCATTTTGATGGAAAAGGTGCTGCGGATCAACTCCTGGTAGATGCTGGCTTACCTGTTACTTTGTTAAGAACATCTTTCTTCTGGGATAATTTTATCCATTTCGGGATGGGCCCACAAAAAGGAGAGGATGGAAACTATTACATCGCTTTCCCATTGGATGACAAGAAGCTATGTGGTATGGCTGCTGAAGATATTGGTAAATGTGCCTATAGCATATTCAAAAATGGTAATGGAGCTGTTGGAGAAATTATCGGTATTGTAGGAGAGAAGTTAAGTGGTGATGAGATGGCTGCAAAACTTTCAAAAGCATTGGATATCAATGTGATTTATAATAATGTAAGCCCAGATATGTATCGCAGCTTTGGCTTCCCAGGAGCTGATGATTTGGGCAATATGTTCCAGTTTAAAAGAGATTTTAATGAGGATTTTAACGCGGTACGTAGCGAAGAAGTGTCTAAGGAGCTAAATCCGGAATTGCAGAACTTCGACGAATGGCTTTCTGTAAATGCTTCAAGCATTCCGGTAGAATAATCGTTTGATAAAATTAAAGGCTGGCAAGGCTATTCCTCTACTTCATAATGTTAGGAAGGTTCTTGCCAGTCATTTTTTATGATACATTCAGGGTCGTGATAGCGGATTGATTTTTATGGACATTGGATCCTATCTGGGTGGATTTTATGAATTTTCTTTATAGGTAGTTATTGTCTTTTAATCCCAAAGGGATTTCATGTTTATAGGAAATAGGGTGTGAGATTGTATTCGACCCCGACGGGGTCGCATTTTCAAGAATTGACATTAACTATAAACATTGGACCCATTCTGGGTCATGGTAGGCGTTTGATTGTTATGATCATTGAATCAGTTCTGAATTTCAATCATTCCAATCAAATAAATATTCATCCTTAAATACTATTTGAAAATTCTTTAAAAACTCCTTGTATTCTTCTTGAAAGGATCGTTTCTGATGATGTTCCTTTTGATTTTGGATGTATGCAATCACATTATTCAAAGAAGATTGCGAATAAGAAAATGCGCCATATCCTTCCTGCCATTGAAATTTGATTTTATTTGGAAACTTTCAGTTTAACCAATCATTGGTAGATTTTTTAATTTCTCTTACCAAATCCGATAAACAACAATTAGGCTTCATACCTATAAGGAAATGGATGTGATCAGGCATTCCATTTATGGCGAGCATTTTCTGACCTTTATTAGAAACTATTCCTGTGATATATTTATACAATTCCTCCTCCAAACTATTAGAAATAAGAGAATTTCGACCTTTAACCGCAAATACAACCTGAATATAAATTTGTGAAAAAGTACCAGCCATTTTAATGTAACTTCTAAAGTTCAAAAAATTCAAAAATTTCTTATCAACAATATCCTTTAATAGTTAAGCCAACTCCCTTAAATCCACTGGCACCACTCTAGAAACGCCTGCTTCGATCATGGTAATGCCATAGATAATATCTGTGCTGGCCATGGTGCGCTTGTTATGGGTCACGATGATAAACTGGGACTCTCCACTAAAGCGCTGGATAATCTGGTTGAACTTATCAATGTTGGCATCATCCAATGGGGCATCCACCTCATCAAAAATACAGAATGGGGCTGGTTTCAATAGATAGATGGAGAAGAGTAGGGAAGTGGCAGTCAATGTCTTTTCCCCACCGGAAAGTTGGTTGATCGTCAATGGGCGCTTGCCCTTCGGCTTGGCCATGATCTCAATGGCAGATTCCAAAGGGTTATCTGGGTCTACTAACGTCAAGTCACAATCATCCTGCTCAGTAAAGAGGGAACGGAACACCTTGATAAAGTTCTCCTTGATCTTGCCAAAGGCATCTAAGAAGGTTTCCTTGGCTACCTGATCTATTTCCTTGATGGTATTCAAAAGCGATTCCTTGGCCTTGATCAGATCTTCCTTTTGAGTGGTAATAAAGTCATGTCGAATCTTAATCTCATCATAGGCTTCCATAGCCATTGGGTTGATCGGTCCAATTTTCTCCAATTTCTCTTTTTGCTTGCGTACCAGCTCTCGTAAATCATCCTCTTTGAAATCCAGAAACTCCTCGTCCAATTTGGGATTTTCCTCCATCAGCTGATCCAGGTCCAAATCAAATTCCACAGAAAGACGTTCTTTCATCCCGCTCATTTTGAGCTTGATTTCATTGATCGAATTTTGAAGCTCATGCAGGTGTTCATCATGCATCTCCTTGCTCTTTTGCAGACTTCGGATTTTTTGATCAGTTTCATCGATCAGCCCTCGATGGGCATAATAATCTTTTTCGGCTTCCTGAACGCCTTGTTCTATCCCTTCTTTTTCAGAATACAATTCAATCAACTCATCGTCTTTGACTTCGTTGTTTTGAAGTAAACCTTTGATTTCAGAATCCAAAGAACTCAATTCCGCCTGTGATTTTTCTATTCGTTCCTTACTGCTTTCATAGGCATTCTGCTTGAATTCAATTTCCTGATCCAAGGAATTCACACGATTGAGTTGCTGGTGATAGAGAATGTTCTCCTGATTGAATGCCTGGGATTTCTCAGTCAATCGAGCGGACTGTTCTTCTAGGTTTTCATTTAGGATTTCCAAGTCTTCATGAGCAGATTCATATTCAGCTTTTTCCTCGAATAATTGAGGTTGAATCTCGGTCAAACTTTCTTCCAAGCTGGCAATACGGTCTAAAATATCCTCGCGCTTATTCGCATTAGAGCTGAGTAGTTCTGCCAGTTGTTCTTTTTTGGTGCGAACGGAAACGTAATTCTGGTTGATCTCATTGATCTGTTGCTGACTTTCTTCCAAGACCTTTTTGTAGCTGACTTCTTTCAGCTTCATCAGATCCGAAAGCTTTTGATCCAAATTATTACGGGTAGCAGAAACCTTTTTGTTTAGATCCTTAATTTCCTTGTCCAGTTTTTCCAGATTTTTGGCTCTACCGATTCTCTTTCCTTCAAATAAGCCAACGGATCCTCCGGAAAGGCTGAATTTACGTTTCGTGAACTTTCCATTTTCAGAGATAAAAACTGAATCATTATCCTGAGGAAAATCCTTGTAATCTCCTTCCACAATGTAGACATTGTCCAAAATGAAGTTGATCAACCGACTGTATTTGACATCAAATTCAATGATCTCAGTCGCAGCAATAGCATTGGAGAATAGCTTGGTTTGACTTGGCTTAAAACGTTCAAAATGCTCCAAGACAAAGAAATTGGCCTTTCCTCTGGCGGCATCACTTAATAAGTGAATGGCAGCGATGGCTTGGGCTTCGGTTTCCACTACATAGTAGTTCATATAGCCCTCCAGGTAATTCTCAATAGTCACCCGGTATTTCTCATCCGTGGTCAATAAATCGGAGAGGAGCGGGGTGTCCTTACCCCATGAGTTGTTTTTCTTCAGGAATTTGATTGCCTCCGGAAAACCTTCCAAATTCTCCACCAAAGACTTGGTGAGGTTGTATTCGTTTTGTTTGGAGTCCAGCTTTCTGGAAGAAGTGGTCAATTCCTCCCGGATCATTTCGATGACCTTATTAGTGTCTTCTATCTTTTGATCCAGGTCTTCCTGCTTGGCTTTCTTACTTTCGTATTCCTGGGTAGCAGCGTCCAGTTCACCTTTCAGGGAAATCAATTTCTCCTCAAAGTCTACCAAGTTGGCTTCCTGGGAAGAATCATCAGAGGAAGTTCGTTCCAGTTCCTGTTTTAAGGTGGATAGTTGAATCTGCTTGATTTCCAGTTCCTTGGTGAGTTGGTATACTCGCTCCTTTAGACGCTCAAACGTGGCGTTTAAGGTTTTTTGTTTCGTTTGATGCTCGGTATGGACTCGCTTTTGGTTCTCGTAGGCTTCTCGAAGTTCTCCCACAATCAATTCCTTTTCTGCCAGCATTTTGGCTGCAGACTCCTGTTCGTGTTTCAGGGAACGAATGGAAAAACCTGCCCGATCATTGGATTTTCGATCTACTTCGATTTGTTCCCGAAGTTTTTGCGATCGATCCTCTAAAAAGCGGAGACGCTCATTTTTGATCTTTTTCTCCGATTCAAAAGTTCGGATTTTGTTGACATGATCATTCAAGGTTTTCTGACGGGAAGCCAGTAATTTTTCCTTGTTGATCAAATCCGATTTTAATTGATTCAACAGTGCTTCTTGATCCGCAATTTGAGTTTGCAACTGAAGCTTTTTGTCGCTTTCCTGCTCGATGTCCTTGGTGGTGGAAAGGAGGGAATTGGTGTATTTTTCAATACTTTTTTTGGCCAGATTGATACTGGCTGTTTTATAATCTTTTTTGATCTCAAAGTACTTAGCGGCTTGTTTTGCCTGCTTTTCCAAGCTCTTTAAGTTCTTTTCAATTTCATATAAAAGGTCTTCTACGCGATCCAGATCTCCATCGGTATCATCCAGTTTTCGCAAGGTTTCTTTTTTACGGTTTTTGAATTTGGAGATCCCTGCTGCCTCTTCGAAAAGATCCCTTCTGGAGTTGTTTTTGTCATTCAACAACTCGTCAATCATCTTGAGTTCGATGATGGCGTAGGAGTTGGAATTGATCCCTGTATCCATAAACAGGTTGGTGATATCCTTCAGGCGGCAGGTCACGCCGTTGATTTGGTATTCACTTTCCCCGGAGCGGTAGTAACGACGGGTAATCGTCACATGGGTATATTCGGTAGGAAGGAGGTTTTTGGTATTTTCAAAAGTGAGTGAAACTTCGGCCAAGTTAGAAGGCTTTCTGTTTTTGGTGCCATTGAAAATAACATTTTCCATCTTGTCAGAGCGGAGCATTCGGGTTTTTTGTTCACCCAACACCCAACGGATGGCATCGACCACATTGGACTTTCCACAGCCATTTGGTCCTACTACGCCAGTGATTCCTTTATCAAAATGAATCACCATTTTATCCCCAAAACTCTTAAATCCCTTGATCTCCAGCTTACTGAGCAGCATCCTTTTTTATTAATCTGAAATAAGGAACAAAATAAGATCATTTGGCAGATTGTCCAAGGATTTGAGGAATCTTGAAGGATGTTTTTATTGCAGTAGGTGGGTTCGATGAACAGTAGGCAGTCTCAGGTGACAGTGGTCAGTTCCAGTTGGTGGTGAGAAGTTAGAAATCGTAATTTTTTTCATCATTGCCTGCCAAGAGTCAGGCAAGCGAGGGAGGCACGACCGAAGCAATCTCGACGTATGAAACATCCTTGGAATAAATACATGGTGTTTATCAGGAAATCTCATTGTAAGATACCGGGATTGCCACGCTCCTTCGTCGCTCGCAATGACGGTGCGTGGCCAATTATATCAATAAAAAGAATTCGACTGAAATTAAAACGTCATTGCTACTAAATCATACATCAAAATCATATATCCTAAATCAATCCGTCTTTGTCCTCCAGCGAGATCTTATCAATCCCATAGGCTTTGTTGCGCTGAAGGGAAAAGGTTTTTGATCTTTTAAACCATGGGTTCCGCTAATCGCTTCGCCCATGTAGGCCCCGTTGGGGTCCTCTCGCAATCAACGGTAGTCTGCCTTTGGTAGGCAAGCTGTGAATTAAAACATATTTCCTACAAAATCCCCCTTGCCCCCTTTGTATTTTGAATCTGCTTCCATTTTTGATCCTTCTTCAAGGGGGAGTTGTTCGGCATTTCAAAAATTGACCAGTAGATCTGTTTCAGCTTTATGGTTTAAGCCTTCTGCTTTTACTCACCACTGCGACTGCTCACTGCGACTGAATACTGACCACTGGTTCAGTTTCAGCTTTCTAATTGAAGCTTTCTGCTTTTACTGACCACTGGCTACTGAACACTATGATCCCTTTCAGCCTTCTGATTTTCATGTTGCTTCGGCCTCCCTTAGATTGAAAAGCTGACAACTGCTTACTCTCAAAAAGTACCATCGGCACGAAACCTAAATCATACATCAAAAATCATAAATCCTAAATCAATCCGTCTTCGTCCTCCAGCGAGATCTTATCAATCCCATAGGCTTTGTTGCGCTGAAGGGAAAAGGTTTTTTGATCTATTATACCATGGGATCCGCTAATCGCTTCATCCATGGCTAATAAGCTTAGACCCCGCTGGGGTCCTCTCGCAATCAACGGTAGTCTGCCTTTGGTAGGCAAGCTGTGAATGAAAACATATTTCCTACAAAATCCCCCTTGCCCCCTTTGTATTTTGAATCTGCTTCCATTTTTGATCCTTCTTCAAGGGGGAGTTGTTCGGTGTTTCAAAAATTGACCTGTAGATCTGTTTCAGCTTTATGGTTTAAGCCTTCTGCTTTTACTGACTACTGCGACTGCTCACTGCGACTGAATACTGACCACTGGTTCAGTTTCAACCTTCTGATTTCCTAAGTCACTGCCTGCTAAAAACTGTCAACTCCAAAAAATATATTATCTTCCCTTATGGATTTAGGAAACATCATCTATCTCGTTGCGGTCATAATATATTTTATCTACCAGATCAGCAAAAACAAAAAATCAGGAGAGCCAACGGAGGAACAAGGAACATCTAAGGAAAGTCCCAAAGCTCCAACGACTTTTGAGGAATTGATGCGAGAAATCCGGGAAGCGCAAAACCCAAATCGTCCAAAACCTGCTCCTCAACCGAAAGCCCAACAAGTGGAAGTTGAGGAAATCAAGCCAGAACCTGTTAAAAAGAAATGGTATGAAGAGGCTGATGATGAGATTTCCTATTACGATGGTGCTTATGAAAAAGCAAAAACTGCAGCAGAGAAGGCAATTCCAATTTCCCAATTAGAGTTTTCAGAAATTGGAAAGCAAGCTTATAAATTACCAGAACGAAAAGTAAATCGATATGCTCAACTGATGAAAGACCCGCAGTCTGTAAAAGATGCAGTGGTCCTTTCAGAGATTTTAAATAGAAAGCATTTTTAAGATTTTACCAATCAATGGATTGGGATGATAATAAGATTGAGATCCTAAAGGTTGACTTTAAGCTTATTGATCCAATCTTTAATTTTTTTTTATTTCCAACGATCCAAAAAACATCTTGCTATCGTAAGTGTTTATATCTAAACAAAATCAGAAAACTATGGATCAATTATCAACCAATCAATCTGGTAAACTTACCAAATCAAGAAGAGAATTTATTGAGAAGTCTGGCTTGACAGCTGCCCTTACTATGTTTGGGATCGGGTTTTTTACCTCCTGCTCAAATTCTGACGATATGGAGCCAACAGGGAACACAGGTACTCCAACGAACCCGGGTACTGGAAGTGGAACTGGGATATCGGTGTCTGGTAATAAGATTACAGTTGATTTAACTATTCAAAAGGACTTGAATGCCGATGGAGGTTGGCTATTGATTACCAATGGGAAAACGTTGGTTTCTAAAGTGGGGAATGAGTTTTTCGCTCTTACTTCTGTTTGTACTCATTCAGGCTGTGATACCAATTGGAGTTTTACCAACTCTATCTACAATTGTGCTTGCCATGGATCCAAGTTTGATACACAAGGAAATGTGATTTCAGGTCCCGCTACTCAACCTTTAAAAGTTTATGAGACGGCAGTTTCCGGTAATATATTGACCATTACCAAGTAAACTACGGGGTATTAAATTGAAATTTTCTGATCCATAGATTTCCGATTTCCTCTTCAGATTCTAACTGATAGTTTTTTATTTTCAGCCAACTTTCCAGAAGATCCACATCAGCTTGCTCTTTAGGGTAAGCATGTTTGTAATACCCATAAATCAAGACCTCGATTTCCTTTGGAAGTTTCTTGTTCAGCTCCTGTAAAGACTCTATTGGAAAGAGCCGCTCTTGACTTACTTTATTTTCTGGCAACAAAATTTCACGGGAAAAATAGATAAAGTTATTTGTAATTATAATTCTCTCTTCATCAGCACCTTGTGTTAATTCATTTAGAGTGTTAGTTAAGTTTTGGTATTGTTTTAATTGTTTTTGATAATAAATTGAAAATAAAGCAGGTAAGGCCAAGACTATTCCCAATAGCGCAAATTGGAACGATCTTTTTTTAATCCATATCACAGGTATCAACGCAACTAAAAACAGCACTTGTTTAGCATCTTCCTGAATGGCAGAAATAATAATCCCTAAGCCAATCAAACTGATCAACGTAATTTTCCATTTTTTAGAGTTTTGCCAAGAATTCCAACCCAAAGTAATGAGACAGGCAAGGATAGGAATAAGGATGATCAGATGCCTCGGATTGAGATAAATAGGGTTATAAAATTCCAGCGTTGAACTCATCAGCCAGAACCCCAAGAGAAGACAAAGAAAAGCAAGTGCAAACTCAAGTTCAACAGATATTCGGAACTTCAATCCTTGATAGATGCCTGGAATCGCAAATATCAACCAAGGCCAATAAGCACGTTCTACAAAAGTAATAATCGGGGTAATGGTTAAGCGCTCTACAATTGCCCCTATACCTTTATCGGCATAGGTGTATTCAGAAATATAATGTCCCGCATTGATAGATGTAATTCTATAGAAGGGATCTCCAAATTGAATCCAAAAATAAGTGAGGTAAAGGCTAGCCAAAACTAGTCCGGAAGCAACCAAACTGATATAGAAAGAGGAAGGAAGGAATTTGTTTTTTAGATCGAAGAGGAATAAAAGGATCACAAAAGGAGCCAAGAAAATAATGGTTTCTTTCGTCAAAAATCCTACAAAAAGAGCTAGAACAAGAATTAATCCTGCTAGGACAGGTTGTTGTTTCCTATAGATAGCCGCAACTGGTATGATCGTGACCCACAGTACCAAAGAAGAATCAGGGTACACTTTTGTGATAAAGTGCATGAAATAAACTTGCGTACAAAACCAAATTGTGAGGAGCCAAGTCCAGGTTTTATCAGGTAAAACCTTGTATAAAATGAAAAGAGTGATCAGGTAGCTAAGCAGAGAATAACCAGAGATGATATGGGGATCCAGTCCAAAGAAGTATCTCAACAACCCAGCAGGGATATATGCTCCCCATCGACTGGAAAAATGGTAAGAATTGACCTCCATAGTTCCTTCCCAAAAGCTTTTGCCTGCTAAGATGTAGTAGACATCATCGCTGAAGGTAATCCCATCAAATCCTACCCACCAAAATCCAATCAAGAACAACAACCCCACAATTAGCGGTAGGTTTTGTTGTCGATTAGTAAGTAAGGTGACTGTTCTCATGGAGGGCTAAAAATAGGGAATTTTGTATACCAAAGCTCCTAGGTATTGAAGTATTGGAATTTATCCTTTTATAGACTGTTTGATAGATAGAGATTTAAAATTCAATAATTATAGTGGTCTGCTAGTTTTTAATTTTTGGGCAGAATTAACTCCCTCTTAGCAAGGGGGAGTTAGTTAAGAATTCCAAAATCAATTTTAGGAAATATTTAAATGTTTAACTTATAAGACTTTATGTCTAAAGACCTTGAATAGAATTCAAAATACTTTTTTAAAATTCGGATTTAGTAAACTCTTTGAATGAATCCTTTCTTATTGTTTGTGTAGGAACGACTCCCCCTTAGCAAGGGGGCTAGGGGGATTGTTTTCTTTCGACAATAACCGTCAAAAACTTTTTCACTTAGCGTGCTTTCTTTAGCTTTAAATCTAATTCTTGGAACAATGGCTCAAGCGGGAAAAATAGAACAACAAAAAATCTTACGAGTATTTAAACTCATCAACCTCCTTCAAGGGAATATTGGGAAACCAGTTCACCGACTAGCAGAGTTACTGGAGACGGATGAACGCACCATCTATCGATATTTTAAATTGTTGGAAGCATTGGGCTTTGAGGTTGTCAAAGAGTTCAGCAAATATAAAATCCAACAAAGACCAGGCATTGATCAAACTCTAAACTACGGCACCTTCTCCCAAGAGGAGAGTCAATGGCTGAAATCCATGATAGAAAGTCAAGGGAAAGGAAACTTGTTACATGATTCAATCCTACAAAAACTTCAAGTGCGGTCTGAAGTAAAAAAAGGATCCGAACAGCTATTTAAAGCGAATTTGGGACGTTTTGTAGATGAATTGGGTAAAGGGATACAACGTAAAACACAGGTATGGCTCAAGGACTATTATTCCTTAAGTAGCGATACGACCAGTGATCGATTGGTGGAGCCAGTTGCTTTTTCTTCTACCTATGAAAGCATCCATGCCTTTGAGCCGGAAAGTAAAACCATGAAGGTGTTTAAAATCGAACGAATAGGAGAAGTGGTGATATCTACCATGCCCTGGAAATTCGAAAGCAAACATCAGGTACCAGGCGCACAATTATTTGGTTTTTCTGGGAAAAGTAGGTTTAAGGTCAAATTGAAACTCTCCAAAAAGGCCTATCAGTTAATGATGGAGGAACATCCAAATGCTAGACCTTTTATGGATGTAAAGAATAGGAATCAATATTACTTTGAAGGTGAAGTGCCCCAGTTGCCTGGTTTAGCAAGATTTATATTGGGATTACCCGGTGAAATTAAAGTAGAAGAAGGAGAGGAGTTGAAGGCTTATTTAAAGGAGCAATTGGAGCGAGCTCCCTATTAAATAATACCTCAAAAACCATTTTCCCCCGCAAGGTCAAGCAATATTCCAGCTACATTGGGAGGTTGGATGGGAAAACTACAATGAGGGAACAGCTTTGAGAGTTTATTAATAGGCTAAAAGGCAATTGAATAGTCAAGCAGAGTGGAGTAAAAAACTCAAAGTCCTCGAATCCGCTTGGACTGACAAAAAGAATAGATATTATATCGCCGAAGGCCTATTTCAGCAACCGAATGAAGCTGTATTTCGCTCAGGTTATTTAAAAAACAAAAGCCCTGAATCATCACAATTGATTCAGGGCTTTTTTCAATATCTAAGTCTTAAAGTGACTTTGTAATCTTATTTATTTTCTTACTCAAATTAGAAATTGCTTTTGCATAACGTCTATCCCATTCTTCTAATTTTTCTGTCCGGTTGATGGCTACTTCATATTGGATACCTGGCAAGATCCAAGAAGCATAACCTGAGAAAGGATCATTACATACATATAAGGATTTGTACCATTCTCCATAGTACATCCCTTTCGGGTCAATCCAGCTTTTTTCTAAGCCAATCAACTTTTCATTGATTTTCTTCAACTTTTTATCAGAAACAGATCCTTTGGCCAATGCAGCATTCAAGGCTTTTTGATAAGATGTAGAACTTACTTCAAGTTGTGCCAAAGCGGCATTTGCCTGATCAAATTCTTGAAAATCTGGAGCGATGGTTTGCACATTTTTCACAGCATTTTCGAAATGCCCTTTAAGATCCTGTGCATATCGAGGTACATCATAAGGAATCACATCTCCATTGGCTAGTCTTAAAGCTACCAGACCAAATACCTGAGCAACAGTACCCCCCATTTTAAAGCTAGGATCCACGAATTTGCTGTAGTAGTGGAAATTATCATAGTTGGAATGGTAGGGAGTCATTCCTCCAGTTCCACCACCTAGACTTGGTACGCCCACATGCATGTAAAAGGCAATATGGTCAGAACCACCACCCAAATTACCCATTCTAGGCTCTTTATTTTTTCCTGCCCAAACTTCATAAACTGTTTTGGAAGAATCTGGATAAGCTACATCTTTCGCTGCATCCATGATGATTTTCTTTAAGGTAGGAGCAGCGGAGGCACCAAAGTTTCTTCCATTCACTCCACCGTCAAAATTCATATAGGCTACTGCATTTGCCTTTAGCTCATCTCTCATATGTTCCACCCATTCGGTAGAACCAATCACTCCTTGCTCTTCTGCATCCCAATGACCGATCATAATGGATCTTTCTGGAGCTTTTCCTTCTTTCACCAATTTGCCTATGGCCTCAGCTAAGGTAAGTAGCATAGCAGTACCTGAATTCGGATCAGTAGCTCCAAAGCTCCAAGCATCAAAATGGGCACCTAAGATGATCCATTCATCAGGATATTTAGAACCTTTGAATGTTCCCACCACATTATTCGCTCGGATAAAATCAACTGGTTGATCCACCATTACACGAACTTTCAAATCAGAACCACCTTCGATCTTATAATCAAAAGGTAAACCACCCTGCCAAGCTTCAGGAACAGCCTGACCTTTCATTCTGGACAAGATTTCTTTGGCAGCACCATATCCTATAGGTGTTACTGGGATGGTATGAAAATCAACCTCTTTTGGATCTAATCTTTTTACTTTTTTATCGCCGTCTAAAGGCAAGGCTGGCTCATTGGGAGTCAATGGATCTCCAGTCCAGTCCAAGGTCAACATGGATCCTCTTTGGATGGTAGTTTCATTGTAATAAGGACCATCTGGATAAACCTCTCCTCTTACAAAACCATTGTCTTTAGGATCAGTGTAGACCACTAGCCCAATAGCTCCGGCTTCTTCTGCATATTTGGCTTTATATCCCCGGAAGTTGCCCCCGTATCTAGCGATCACCACTTTTCCTGTCAAGTCAACACCCATTTCTTTGAGCTTCGCAAAGTCTTCTCTTGTACCATAGTTGACATACACCACTTCGGCTGTAACATCACCGGAACCAGAGAACGCGTTGAAACCTAAGTACAATCTCTTATCTGCTGAAAAAGGATCTTCATCTAAAATAGCTTCCTGTTGAGAAAGTGTCATTTTCACAGGAGATACAATTTCCAAATGAGATTCTCCCGGGTGATTGGGAAGGTATACATCATAAGGATACAATTTCGTATCCATACCTGCTTCAGTCATTACCTTGGCCATGTACTGCTGAACCAGTTCGTTTTCTGGTGTCCCTGCAATGTGCGGATTTTTAGTAATTTCTTTTAAGTGTACTTTGAAACTGCTAAAATCCACAGCATCCAGGTACTCTTTTTCAATGGCCTTTTGCTTCTCCAAATGACTTTGAAAAAAACCATCTTGGGCTTGAGCTGAAAGCGCCAAAGCCAAGCTTCCTAAAACCAAGGATTTCTTGGGGTTGAATTTAAATTTACTCATTGGTTAAAAGTTCTGAGACGGAAATAACCCCGTCAGATTTTTGGTTGATAATTCGTTTAGTTCTTAAATATCGATTGAGTTCGTACTCATCGAAATTGGGGCTATTTGGGTCAAAACTTGAGATTCTTACTCTACCTCTGGAGTGGATAAATTCATTGTTTCCAATCCACATACCTACATGGACCACTCGCTCTTTTTTATCTTCAGAGGCTTTCTCTCCAAAGAAAAGGAGGTCACCTACTTCTAAATTTTCCCAGTTTTTATCGGTATCTACTTCTTCTCCTTCATGAACTTGTTGAGAAGCATCTCTTGGAATTACCTGTCCGTTGAGGTAATAAATGGTTTTGGTAAATCCGCTACAGTCTACTCCTTTGATGGAAGTACCTCCCCATAAATAGGGCACGCCCAGCATTTGCTTGGCTGTAGAGATCAATTGGTCCGGATTGGTACTTCTAGTAGCCAACCAATCTTCCAGCAACAGACTTTCTTTAGACGGAATATAACCAATTCTACCATCCGGTAAGCTAACTTCCAGGTAATTATGATTTTCTCCTTCCAAGTTCAAAATATCTCCAGCTACTACATCCGAAACCATTTCCTCTTGTGCAGGACTGGTCCAAACATGGCCAGTTAATTTGGTATAAACTACTTTCGGTTGAACATGCCATTCTTCCAACTCTTCAGGACTCATCAATTGAATTCCGGCCCGATCCACCCATGATAAGTAGCCATCTGGAGTTTGAACCAAAAACCATCCTTCTGACTCTTTCAATACATTCAAAGGGGTGCCCATTAATGCTTGGGTAGCCAATTCTGCTGAATGCTTTGGGTTACTTCTGATATTGGCAACTGAAATGGTCACCAATGCTTTGGTATTATTTCCTAAAGCTTCTTCTGGTAATTGTTTGACTGCATTTACATATTTAATTTCCTGCTTGTTTAATTCAGCAAGAAAGTTTCCCAAACCTTCTATTTGATCCGTTTCACCTTTCAAAGAATCATTTTCAAATTGAATGTCCCAGAGTGCAACTCTTTTGTCCGGAGCTAATTCTGAGCGGTAAGTTTCAATTAAATTCTGTACTTCTTTGTCATGATTTTCTTGACAGGCAAAAGCAAGGGAGAGTAGGGGAATTAGTAAAGAATAATTTTTCTTCATGTGGGAATATAAAGCAAAAAAAAACTACAAGAAACCCCAACCTGACAGTTGGGGCTTAATGTAGTTTTATTGGAAACAATAGATCTTAATTAGCCTTTAGTCCAGGAGAACGATCCAAAAACTCTTGGTACAACCTGATATGTCTATTGGACAATGGAATTTTATATCCATTGATGAATACATGCATAATTTGGGCTTTCGTCTCAAATGGATCCTCGGTAGAAACGATCAAGTTGGCTACTTTACCAGCTTCCACAGAACCATACATATCTGATAAACCAAAGATTTCAGCTGGATTAATGGTTACTGCTTTCCAAGCTTCCTCTTTACCCATTCCATAAGCAGCAGCAAATGCAGCATGGAAAGGAAGATTTCTTACGTTTTCTTCTTCGTTGGTTCTAATTGCTACTTTCACACCAGCCTTCGCCATTTTGCCTGGATTGGTATATGCAGCATCATAACGATCCGACTGACGGGTAGGAAGTTCCTGTACAGGGCCTGCCAAAACTGGAATCCCTGCCTCGGCAATTTCACCCGCAACTCTCCATCCTTCAGCTACACCTGAGAAGATGAATTTTGCATCTTTACCTTCAATCCACTTCAACGCATTTTGGATGTCACCAGCAGCATTAACTTCGATCATCATCGGTAATTCACCAGAAATTACTTTTGCCATCTGGTCCATTTCTGGATAGTATTCTAAAGTAGCGCCTGCACTTTTAAGCTGATGATAGGTTTGGGCTTTTTCCCAAACCTCATTTGCTTCTTTTAGTGCTTTTTCATTATCCTTTTTGATGTCCTCATCAGATCTTCTATCAAATCTTCCTCTTCTAGCAGAAGAAGGGAAGTTCATCACTACAGCTTTGAAACCAGCATACATTTGATCCGGAGTATATCCTACTAAATTGATCAATGCAGCGGTACCAGGAAACAGACCCCCAGATGGGATGGTCAGGGTGGTAGTAACACCAGAAACTCGGGTAACCGGGATGGCTTCAGAATTAGGGTTGACTGCCGTCAAGGCCTGCATATTAGGAGATACATTCCCGACTTCAGAATAATCATTGGTTTCTGCTACTGAGCTTACTTCCACCAAACCAAGTCTGGTGCCACTGTCAATCATACCTGGATAGATAAACATTCCAGTACAATCGATCACTTCAGCTCCATCTGCGGAGATATTTGTGCCCACCTGGGCAATTTTTCCATCTTCTACCAATACCGAAGTATTGGACAATGTGCCTTTGGTGATGGTCACCACGGTTGCATTCTGCAACAAGAACTTTCCTGAGCGAGGTTTTACAAATTCCCCATCAATTTGAGCCATTGCCATTAGTGGCAAGAAGGCCATCAGGAAGGCGAAAAAGGCTTTAGTCATTCTTTTCATGTCTTCTATTGATTTTGGAGAATTAATAATTGGTGTTAAATAAAGTTTTAGAAATGTCAGAGAAATACAATTCGGTTCCCTGCATACACTGATGATCTTCTTCAATCATAAAGATGGGCTCTACCATTTCAGTAGGACTTACTCTAAGGCGTTGATCGTCTTCATCTGTTTCGATATCAAAGTATTTTACTCCATCTACGTAGGTTTGTTGAGGTTTTGCATATACTGATAAAGGATGGCCTTCAAAAATGACCAAATCAGCCTGCTTACCTACTTCAATGGAACCTACTTTATCAGCTATTCCCAATTGTCTCGCAGGGTTGATGGTGATCATTGAAAGCGCTTGCTCATCAGTCATTCCTCCATAACGTTGGGTTTTTGCTGCCTCATGGTATAGGTGACGGATTAATTCAGCTGAATCAGAGTTAATGGAGGTAATGGCTCCATTCTCAGTTAAGATAGCCGCGTTGAAAGCAGTAGAATAATACACTTCAAACTTGTAAGCCCACCAATCTGCAAATACAGAAGCTCCCATGGTGTATTCTGCAATTTCAGGAGCTACTTTAAAGCCTTCATTGGTATGCTGGAAAACCAGTTTGTCAATGCCAAAATCTCTAGCCACGTTAATCAACATGTAGATTTCATCAGCTCGGTAGGAGTGACAGTGAATGATGATTTTTCCTTCCAAAATATCTACCAAAGTCTGAAGACGCTCATCGTATTCTGGAGCTACCTCTGTATTTCCTTTTTGAGAGGAGGCTTGATTGTAATCTTCCCAAGCTTTCTTGTATTGAAGTGCTTCGTTAAATCCATTTCTTAGAATGGCTTCCACACCCATTCTTGTTCTTGGCTGGGTTCCTTTTCCTCTACCATGGACTCTGGTTGGGTTTTCACCTAAAGCAAATTTGATGGTTCTTGGAGCATCTTGCATGATGATATCAGCAGGATCTTCAGATCCCCAACGATGCTTTAAAGTAACATTTTGTCCACCCACCACATTGGCGGAACCATGCATTGCGTGGGAGATGGTTACACCACCTGCCAAAGCTCTGTAAATTCCTACTTCAAATGGGTTGACTACGTCTCTCATTCTTACCTCTGCCACAATAGGAGCAGTGGCTTCATTGACTACATCTAATGCTACGTGAGAGTGTGCGTCAATGATACCTGGCATCAGGTATTTTCCAGTGGCATCCACTGTCTCCACTCCGGAAGGAGCAGAAAGGTTTTGACCAACTTGCTTGATGATTCCGTCTTGAACCAAAACATCGGAATTTTCTAGAGTTCCTTCAGTTACGGTCAATACGGTTGCATTTTTTATCAGAACGCTACCTTTTTTGGTTTGAGCTGAAGCATAAGTAATACTCAGTCCCAACAAAGCAGCAAGAAAATAATTGAATTTTTTCATGTCTTTACTTGATTGCGATTAAGGTTGGGTTAAGTGTTGCTTTAAAGGGGAATGAACCGAATTGAGCTACCGACATGGTACCATCGTAACTTTCTCCTTCTACTTCTCCAGATACGTTAATGGTAATATCATTTCCTCCCGCATCAATATTGAAAGAGAATGTCAAGTTCTTTCCATTGACATTAATATCTTCTAAATCAGTATTTATTTTACCAGCTCCGGCAGGGTTGTCCAAGGAGATGGAACCTGAATAATTGGAGCCATCCTGTACAATTTCAAAAGTGCCTCCAGAGCTTCCAGCTGGTGATTCAGTTTCATAATTCCAGTTGCCAGCTACTTTAGCAGCACCTTCAGAATCTTCGTTGCCAGCTTTTTTCTTAGGTTTGGTATCAAACTCAAAAATATATCCATCAACCACCACATGTTTGATTTGGCTGTCCTTGGCAAATAGTTGATCAGTGGTAATCACCAAGTTGGCCATTTTACCTTTTTCTATGGTGCCTGCCACTCTGCTCATTCCCAATACACTTGCTGCATTGGTGGTTAATGCTGCAAGAGCACCTTCCTCACTTAGTCCATGCTCAATCATAGAGCTAAGAACCTTCATCACCTCACCAGACTTGGTGCCTTTGGTAGTGAATGCAAATGGCACTCCTGCTTTTTCTAATAATCCAGCCTGTTTGATCGCATTGTCATAAGCTTCCTGGACTCTGGAATATTGAGCTTTGGTAGCCTCATCTACTTCCTCTTTTTGAGCTTTGATCGCTTTATCATCAGGAATTTCCAAACTGATTAATACAGGTACGTTTGCTGCTTTAATCACATCGATCACATTGGCATAATCATTTAAGCCAGTTAAAATCAATTGGAAGCCCAATTCCTTCTGTAAGCTAATAGCTCTTCTAACTTCCAATTCAGACGGGGCAGTATACATCACTGGGATTTGTCCATTGATTACTTCCATCATCGCTTGGTAGGTAGGATTGAATTCAGGCCTCACTACCCCAGAAGTCGTCTGGTATTGATTGCTTCTTCCTTGCGTTAATTTCGTGTTTTGATAGATGTCTCTGAATTTGGCCATAACACCTACAGCAGTGCCTGGATACATTCCTCTTGCCCCTCTAAAACTAGAAACCAAGGCAGTATTCGTTTTCAATACATTGGTAGAGTATTCAGATCCAAAAACTACCACAGCAGCTTTTCCAGCTATCATTCCACCATCAGGTAAAATTTGAGCGATCGTAAAACCAGCTTTTCTGAAGTCTTCTACACTTTTGTCGTCAGCAGCATACTGATCCACAGCAGATCTCCATGGAGTTATACCAGCAATTTCATCAGGAGGGTTGGCCGAGACAAAATCTTTGGGTCTTTCTGGATCCTTAGGTGCAGTGATTCCTGCGTCACTTCCTCCATCTATAAATCCAGGGTAAATGAATAGTGAATCTCCCGCGATAACCTGTGCTTCTGATGGTAAGTTCAAGTTGGATCCTACTCCTTGAATAACTCCGTCCTTAATCAGAACCGTAGCTTTCGTTCCAGATGCGCCAGGTGCTGTGATTACTGTTGCGTTTGTAATTGCATAGGTGCTGGTGACGGGTTTTTTACCAGTAGGATCACTTTGTGCATAAAGAGAGTTGGTAGAAAACCATCCAGCGACCAATAAACCTAGAACACCCGCTTTAAGTAGTGTTTTTTTCATATTGATTGATGGTTAAACATATCTAGCAAGCTAACAAAAGGCTTCACAGAATCCTTTGTTAATTATTTTTTATGGCTATTTTTTTGATTAATGGCTATTCGAGGCGTTTGAAATACTATTTATTAAACTCCAAATACAATTGCAGTTTGAAAAAAATATTTGAATGGTGAATCCTTATTGTAATTAGTTTGAGAATATTATCTTTAACCACCAGTTCACCCTGATTATTATGAAAAAAATCCTGATTATTGAGGATGATTTATTGATTTCTAGCTTAGTGGAGTTTAGGTTGAAAAAAGATGGGTATATCACTCATCTTGTTCAAGACGGTAATGAGGGTACCAAAGCTATTGAGAGTTTTGATCCCGATTTAATCATTACCGATGTAATGATGCCTTTTAAAAGTGGTATTGAAATCATTCACTACGCTAGAAAAAATAAACCAGACACTCCCATCATTGTATTAAGTTCATTAGGGGAAGAGGAAAAGATTGTATTGGAAGCATTTAATCTCGGTGTTGCCGATTTTATTCCCAAGCCATTTAATCCCAATGAATTAGCAATTCGGGTAAAACGTATTATCAGGTAATATATGGGAAAACGGTCTACGCTAGTTTATTTTATTGTAGTATTATTTACGATTAATCTTGGAGAATCTTTCGCCCAAGACAGTTTGCCCTATAGGGATTCTACTAGCTTTTTTAAATTTTTAGAGCAGCAAGAGGAAATTCCTGCCTTGGTATACAGGTTTAAATTGGAACTGAAGGAAGGGTCGGAAGCCTTATTAGCAGATTCGACTTTCCAATTCAGTCAACTGGATAATTCTACATGGATATCCAAAACCTATCCTAATTTTTCATCTTGGTATGCTGCAGGGGCAGAATACCTTGCGTCTGACCCACCCTTACTTCAACCGGAATTTTTGGTATATGAAGAAGTTTCGGATTACCAAGCTACGCTAGATTATGTAAGTAACCTTTTGAGGAATCAAGATATTTTTATTCCTGAATCCAGTCTTGAAGTAGGTGATGAATTAGTGATGCTGGCCAATTTGGTTCCTTATGAGCCCATGGTAAAATATAGGTTTCATTTTTTCTCTGATTACAAATTGGTGATCGTGGTCAGTTTAATTGTATTCTTTTTAATTATGGCCATCGGAATGATCCTATTCATGGTGGTAATCAAAACCAGACATTCCAAAATCGAAGCCTTAAAAGAAAAATATGAAGCTCAAATCATCGGCCCTTTGTCCGAAGTGCTTTTTGAGAAGTCGGAAGAGGAGATTAATTTAATGACAGATGCTGATATCTATGCAATTTTTCCAGAAAAGGATTTTAAGAAAAAACTGTTTAAAGAAGTATTGATTGATAAAATCATCTCTTTAAATAAAAAGATGAAAGGGGATTTTAAGGATAAGCTAAAATCACTGTATAAAAAATTTAAACTGGATACCATCTCTTACAATAATCTTAAAAGTAAACGGTGGGATGTGGTGACTAGAGGATTGGTTGAAATTAATGAAATGGACGTGGTCGAAGCCTTACCAGTGGTGAGGGATTTGACCAATGCTTCCAATTTTTACATCCGATCTCAATCGATCGCAACGCTTTTAAATTTGTCAGAAAAGGTTGACCTCTCCACGATAAAAAAACAGTCCTACCCACTATCAAGATGGCAGCAAATGAATTATTTGCGGATAATCAAATACCTGCAAATTCAGAAATCCTTGAATATCGACACCCTTTTTTATGGTGAGAATCAAACGATTCGATTATTTGGATACAAGCTGGTAAGAATGCTTGGTAGGGTAGACTTGATAGGACAGTTAGCTGAAATTGCCCCAAATGTGGATGATGTGGAAAAAATAGAGATTTTAAAAACCTACAAAATCATAGGGATTCACACAGAGGCTACGTTTGTAAATCAATGTCTTAGGTCAGAAAATCCTGAACTCGTCGTAGCCGCAGCAAAAGCTTCCGGGGTAATTGGGGATCAAGTGTCCGCCCATATATTAATTGAGTTATTGAATGATCAACCCAGTTTCCAATTAAAGATGTTATTCTTAGATAATCTGATGAAGTTGGATCAAACCATGTATCAGGAATATATCTCCAAATCAAATGACTTGGAATTGAATCAAATACATGCTCACCTTATAGACCCTCTTTTACAGCATGTATAGTTTCCTATTTTATTTTCTGTTAGAAGTACTTGGGATTTTTTTCCTAGTAGTCAGTTTTTCGGTAATCATTATATACCTGACTACCATGTTTTTGAGTGCCTTAGAGTTAAGAGATCATTTACGAAGAAATCGATTTGCTGATTATCAGGACATCATTACTTCCCCCATAGCTCCAGGAGTTTCCATTGTGGCACCTGCCTTTAATGAAGGACAAAATATAGTTCAGAATGCTAAGAGTTTGATTTCCTTGCACTATGGTAAATTTGAAGTAATCATCATCAACGATGGTTCGAAAGACGATACCCTTCAAAAGTTGATTGATGCCTTTGAGTTGGTTAAAACCAATTATGCTTACAATTACCAAATTGAATGCAAACCAGTAAGAGGTGTTTATAAGTCAAGAAATGAATCCTTTAGCAAACTGTTGGTCATTGATAAGGAAAATGGAGGGAAGGCTGATGCATTAAATGCAGGGATTAACGTGGCTTCAATGGAAATCATCTCTTGTATTGATGTGGACTGTATTCTTTCCCATGAATCAATTACTAGGATGGTCAGACCTTTTATGGAGGAAACCAACAGAAAAGTAATTGCTGTAGGAGGAGCCATCGGTATTGCAAATAACTGTGACGTACAAGATGGGACCGTAACCAAATATCGGATTCCAAATACCCTGCTAGGAAGATTTCAGGTGATAGAATATTTCAGGGCATTTTTGATGGGAAGGATGGCATGGACAAGAATCAATGGACTTATGCTTATTTCCGGTGCTTTTGGATTTTTCAAAAAAGACTTGGTACTAGCCGTGGGTGGATATTTTCCTAAAACTGTTGGAGAAGATATGGAATTAGTGGTAAGAATACGTCGCTACATGGAAGAGCGGAAAATCCCATATAAAGTAGGGTTTGTTCCTGATCCGTTGTGTTGGACGGAAGTACCCGAAGATGAGTCTGTTTTGTCCCGACAGAGAAACCGATGGATTCGAGGTACTATCGAAACCTTACAACTTCATAAGGTGGTGAAACTTAACCCAAGGTATGGAGTATTAGGATTACTTTCTTATCCCTATTGGAGTGCATTTGAGAAATTCGCCCCCATTGTGGAGCTCTTGGGAGTTCTATACACCTTAACCTTGATCGTAATTGGGGATTTTAGTGCTTTTTATTTTATCGCACTGTTTTCCATGCTATATCTACTCTCCTTGTTGGTTTCCTCTTTTAGCATATTATATGAGCAAATTGCATTTCATAATTACAAGGATAAAAAAGACCTCAATAAATTAATATTCACAGTATTAATTGAACCATTTATCATTCATCCAAAGGTGGTTTTGTGGGGTTTGAGAGGCCATATTGACTTTATTAAAGGTAAAGGAGGGTGGGGCCAGATGATCCGGACCGGATTTAAGAAATCTGAAGACCGAAAGAATTTTGAACCAGAAACGAATGCCTAATCCATGAAAAAAAATGTATTCCTACTTCTTATTGCATTTTTAGGTTTCGGTTCTCTAATGGCACAGGATTCATTTGATCCTGATGAGTTACTGAAAGAAGCGAGAACGCTCATATTTGACAAGAAATATCAGGAGGGAAGAAAAATTGCATTTAGGGCTTTGGATAAATATCCAGATTATGCAGATATTTTGATTCTCGTGGGAAGAAGTTATGCCTGGGAGGGAAAGAATGATTCTGCATCTATTTACCTGGAACGTGCGATAATTGCGTCTCCTACTTATTCAGATGGGTATTCTGCCTATTTGGATAATTTGATGTGGGCAGGAGACTATGATCAAGCCGATGAAGTGCTTACTAAAGCAAAATCAAACTTCAATGAACAATTACCGGATGATTTGAGGTATAAAGAGTCTCGTTTGTATTATTTCAGAGAGTCTTATGATGAAGCCTATGCCATTGCAGAGGAGCTTTTTGAAAAGGACTATAATCAAGAAGGATTATTGGGTTATATGAATAACCTACAACGCCTAAGAAGAACCAATGCTGTCGGAGTCACTTATGATTACGATAACTTCAATGGTGCTATTTCCCCGTGGAATACCTTTTCATTTTATGGAAGAACAAGAACTAAGCTGACGGGGTCTTTAATTGCAAGGGTAACACAATCTTCAAGATTTGATTCTCAAGGAACCTTATACGAGTTGGATGCTTATCCCTCTTTGGGAGAAAAGGCTTATGCCTATATTAATATTGGAGGTTCTGGAGCAAGTTTCTTTCCTAAGTTCCGATTCGGAACTTCCATCTATTTCAATTTGAATAAAGCTTGGGAATTAGAAGGAGGGTATCGTTATCTTGGCTTCTCAGAAGCCACCCATATTATCACGGGATCACTGGGTAAATATGTAGGAAATTGGTGGTTGAATTTACGTGCCAACGTAATTCCTTATGACGGAAAAGTAAGTACATCAGCTAATTTTCAAGCCAGATACTATTTCAAAACTGCTGAAGACTTTTTCAGCATTCAATTGAGTTCTGGAGTATCACCAGATGAAGAGAATAGAGATCAAAGCCAATTATTAAATTCCTATCGTGCCAGACTGGGGTATCAGCAATTGATTAGCCCTCGTTTTTTGATCTCTGCTTTTACTGGATACAGCAAGGATGAGATCAGTTCGGATAACTTTCGAAATGACCTCAACTTCACCTTAGGTTTGGAATATAGATTTTAAGGAACTCTTATATGATCTCAGAAGAATTAAAAATCTATCTAAAACGCACCCTGCCTATTATTGGCATTTTTGTGTTGTTTCCATTGATTAGTTATGGAATTTGGGAATTCTACCCAAAAAGAAATCTGAATTTACTAATCATTGACAAAACCGTTTTAGGGCCTGGATTAGTTGAACATAGCAGTTTGTTTTGGGTACTAAACCATCAGAAGTATACTAAAAGGGATCAGACTTTTTATGATAGGAAAGTAGATTACTTGGGTTATTATCCTGCTGGAGAGAAACCTAAACCAGAGATCAAAGATCTTTCCAAGTATTCATCTCAAATGATTCAGGATAAAGTATCTAATCTGGATTTGATTTTCATTACTGATACATATGGAGTAATGGAGGCGACAGAAAAAGTAGATAACAATTCAATCACTTTAGTTCCAAAGAAGATCTATGGAGGATTAGATGAAAAAGATATTGAGTTGATACGAGAGGCAAAAGATCAGGAGAAAACCATTGTAGCTGAATTCAATACCATGGCAAGTCCTACTTCCAAGGAGAATAGAACCGAATTTGAAAACTTAATGGGGCTTCAATGGACTGGTTGGATCGGGAGATATTTTGATGAAATGGACACCTTGTTGAATACAGAGCTTCCCAATTGGATGAAGTTTCAATACAAAAAACAGCATGATGGGAATTGGTTGCCCTCTGGACCCGGATTGATATTCATTCATGAAGACGGAAGGATAGAGGGGCTAACCTTTAAGGAAGATTTTCAGAATAAAATACCTCTTATTCGCTCCCAAAAGATTAATCCATTAAGTGAATTACTCCCTGAAGTAGTTCCCTATCCGGATTGGTTTGATGTGGTTTTGATTGAGCGGGATTATAAAGTCATTTCCTATTACGATATCAACCCCACATCTGAAGGGTTGGAAAAATTGAGAAGTATGGGGTTGCCAAGATTTTTTCCTGCAGCTGTAGTCAAAGACAATGGTAAAGGAAAGTTGTATTATCTGGCAGGTGATTATTCAGATTTACGTGTGGATTTAGGTTCCTCCCAGTTTACTGGTCTTCCATTTTTTTGGAAAGGTCTGCACTTGGTAACTGATTATACCGATAGAGAGAGCTTCTTCTGGAATTATTATTATCCTCTAACTTCGAAAATTCTGGAGGATGCCTATAGCTCCAAAAATTAATTCTCCGGAAAATCTTCAGGTAACAACTTATTAGTCTGAATCAGGTAATTATTCCGGTTTTTGAACTCTTCAAACTCTCCGGTCATCCTGTTGAGATTTTGGGTATCCACGATCGGATCAATATTCAATCTATCTGATATAAGGAATAATTGTCCGTCTGACAAGAAGTATTCTCCATGAATATAATCGAGTAGTTGATTTTTATTTCTCATCAAAGGCATGGCGATGTTGGACTGAAATGTTCTGGCGGTATCTAATACTTGACCTTGCCAGATCAACTCTTCCGGAAGGTTTAAATCTACTTGTTTCTCCAGGAAGGATAAGATCGATGGTGTGATTTCCCAATGTGAAACCACTCCTTTAAATGATTCTGGTCCTTTTAATTTTGGTGAATAGATAATTAATGGAACATGGAAGCGATCCAAACGAGTAGACATGGGAATTTCAGGAAGTCTGTGGTCACCCGTGATGATGAAAATGGTATTTTCAAACTCTGGCCTTTTTCTATATTCATTGAAGAAATCGCGAACTGCGTCATCCGCATAGAGCAAAGTCATATAAATATTCTCATAGGATAAATAGTCATTGACTTTGGAATCGCTGAAACCCAGTTCATTCGAAAGATAATTCCGTAGTTTAGGTTGATAGATTTCGGGATTGGGAACGATATAAGGGTCATGAGAGGTTTGAGTCTGAAAAATCCTTAACTGAGGAGAATCATCAGATTCTGGTAGTTTACTCAATCCATTAGAGAACATGGCTTTATCAGGGTAACCCCAAGAAAAACCAGATTCAGAAGGCGTTTTTTCATATTCAGGACCATAGCTCTGTTGATCCACAATTAAATCCACCTCTTGATAATCCAAGAAACTCCCTTCGTTATCGAAGTTTTGGTCTGCTCCAATAAAGAAATTCAATTCATATCCATTTTCTTTCAAAATACTAAGAATGGTTTCGTGTTTAGGATAGTTGGGAGAGAACTCCAAAAATCCATTTTTCCCAAAAGGCAAACCAGCCATGGTGCCAGGAAGTATACCAAATGTTCTACCGGTGGATGAAATTGCATTTTCCCATACTAAACTGGATACCGCCAAAGAATCCAAGAAAGGAGTGAAGCTCCCTAAATAGGCATCTCTACCGGAATAGGCTCTTCCTAAACTTTCAAATAAAATGAAGACGATATCTGGTTTGGACTCTAAGCTATCGAAAAAAGGACTTAATACATCAGGATATTCTGCTCGATGCACAAAAGGATAGATGTCATCAAAATAATCCTTTTGCACAATCAGATCATTGCCGGAAGGTCTCAGGTAAAAATCAAAGTAATAATTATCATCAAACATGAAGTAATTGAATGATGCTTGGGATAAAAAATGAGTTTTATTTACCTGAACATTGCTTTTATTCTCATTGGCTGAGCTGTTATCTGTAATAGGGAAGAATACATAGAAGAAAATAAACACATAGGTAACGCCACTGACTACCAAATAAGTTTTAAGTGATAGCTTGATGAATCGGTAACCTAAAGAAAGAATCAATCCAAGTACAACGGCTCCAAATACCCCTAAGAAAACCGTAAGAAAGTTTAATTGTCCTGAAGCTTGCACTGTAGCTAGTAAGTCTTCTAGACTATATGCGTAAACATCACTTCCTAGAGGGAGTAGAGTTTTTAGGAAATAAGATATGAGTGCTACATGGATGATGATGGTTAACACAAAAATCAATAGCGTTAAGCCCCTTCCAAGTTTAGGTGAAAATAAACTTACTACTAGATGAACCATAAGCAGCAAACCCATAAAATAGAGATACCATCCTACATCCTCCAGTAAGCTTTCTATGATTACATCAGATATGGTAAAATTTAATAAGTGATTACTAAAGACTAGTTTTAATTCTAAAATCCTGATAATCAGCATTATAAATAAAAACATAATTCCCATTCCCCAGAAGAATCTTAAGATGGTTTGGATTTTCAGGGGTAAATTGGACCTGATTTCGGCTTTTTGGGCCATAATTGATCTATAACTTTTTGAGTGAAGACTGAAAAGATAGGGCAAAATCGGGTATCTTCAACCTGACAAATCAATTATATGAGTAAAACAGATCTTCTATTTGAACTTTACAGCAATTTGAGCACAACTGGTGCGTTGACTTTTAGTTCAAAATCGTTAGTAAATAAAATGCTTTCATATTCTGATCTTTCAGATGCAAAACTAATTGTTGAAATGGGAGGTGGGGATGGAAGCATTACACAAGGAATTGTGGACCGATTGGCTCCTGATGCTGAATTGTTGGTATTTGAAATCAGTACTTCTTTTTGCGATGCTATGAAAAAGCAATTTCCTCAGGAAAATGTGAAAATCATTAACGATTCTGCAGAGAATATTCATCTATATTTAGATGGAAAAAAGGTGGATTATATTTTTTCATCCTTGCCCTTTAGTTTTATTTCACCAGAAATCCGAGATGAAATCTTAAGGCAAAGTAGAAGTGCGCTAAACAGCAGTGGATATTTCATTCAGATATGCTATTCCTATTTATTGAAAAGCCTATTCAAAAAGCATTTCAATTCTGTGAAATCAAGTTTTACTTTAAAGAATCTGCCACCGGCTTTTGTGATGATCTGTAATTAATAGAAATGGATATCCTGAAGACAGCCCTTATGGAAATGTGCAGGAAAAAGAAAAAGTCCTTCTTTTATCCAGATTTGATCATTCAAGAAATGTACCCGGAAGACTGGACACATTTCTATCCTGAGTTAGCGTTACTTATAGCATCTTTACTTCAGGGAAGCACAATTGAACTAGAAGGTCAACCATCCGAGGACTTATTTAAGGACATTGTTAACCGAACAATTAAAATAAGATGTTTGGGTAAACCTAAATCCTAAATCATCTGTTCTAATTCAAACATAAATGAATCATGGATAAGGATTTGAAATTGCCAGAAACAGAAGTATCCATTCCCGAAGGTTTGGAATTAATTACATTAGGCGCAGGTTGCTTTTGGTGTACAGAAGCAGTTTTTCAGAGATTAGAAGGAGTAAAGTCTGTAGTTTCTGGATATTCAAATGGTCTTATAGCTCAACCTACTTATGATCAAATCTGTACAGGTACAACAGGACATGCAGAAGTGGTACAGGTTTATTTTGATCCTAAAATCATCAGCCTACATAAGATTTTAGAGGTGTTTTTTGCCACCCATGATCCAACTACACTAAATAGACAAGGAGCTGATTCTGGTCCTCAATACCGCTCTGCCATTTATTATATTAATGAAACTCAAAAGTCTATAGCAATGGATCTCAAATCACAATTGAATGAGTCAAATGTGTTTGAAAACCCTATCGTGACTGAAATAGCTCCATTGTTAAGCTTTTATCCAGCAGAAAATTATCATCAGGATTTTTATAATCGAAATGGGCATCAGCCCTATTGCCAATTTGTGATCAAACCTAAAGTGAACAAACTGGAAAAATTCTTTAAGGAAAGTTTGAAATAATTATTAAAGTGTAAATATGCTTACAATGAAGCGAACAAGAGCCCAGGAATCAAGATCCGCCATTGAAAAGATGTATATCACCATGAGGCATCTATTCACTAGAGGTAGTTACAAGCCTATGGGGATTTCTGGTGAGAGTCTTGTCAATGCATTAATGGTGTTGAGCCCTGAAATCTATGGGACCATTACTGACACTGAAAAAATAGAATTGGATGGCCTGCTTTACGTGATGGAACGACTTCCTCGAGGTATTGAAGAGTGTCGCTATGTTCGCCTAATAAGCAGAGAAGGTTATGAAACTTCCCATTTGACTCCAATTGTCCCTCCAAAAAGAAAGAGAAACTGCTATCGATTAGATGATCATGTAATGTATGTGGAGATGACCAGAGGGAGATCAGATATCTATGATATTTTAACCCACCTGACTTTCTTGTACATTGAGTCGAAAAAAATTCTTAATAACAGTACGGATCCAAAAGGCAAAATCTCCCAAAACTGGATCATGTTAGAAGAATTGGTTAAAAAAGAAGATGCTGGTGAGCCATTTGAAAAAGAAGCCGCCAGTGCTTATTTGAGTCATTTAATAGGAAGGACGTTCGAAGAGACCATAAGTGCTGTGGATAAATTTGAAAAATCCTCCAACTCCAATAGTCTTTTTAGCATAGTCTACCACATGGGTAGACTTGCTTTAGAGGAACAGACTAAAAACTTGGATAGGGAAATTTCTTTTTCGGCCACTTTGAGAGAACGGGTAGGACACCATGTATATGGTGAACTTTGGGCAAGGAGAATAAAATTAGCCCTAGATGAGCATGAACTCCTCAAAAGACCTATTCATGTTATTTCGGCTAATCTTCATTCGGTACTGAACACCATTTATGGACACCAGCTATTAAGCCTAAAGAACTATGAGGAAATAGAGAAAGTGGTGATGGATATTAGTGTAAATGCCAAATCCAATAAAGGTAAAGCCATTATTGATTATGCCAAAAAGCATGGTTTCATTGATTTACCAGATGAATCTGGGACCAACATTGGCGTTCAAATTATTGATACGGCATTACTGGAGAAGGATGAATTGATCCCCGGAGTCAAATTACCGAAAGAGGAGGAGAAAAAGCCTGTTTTTGTGGTCATGGATTATGCATTTGGAGAGCAGGCTTATGAATGTTTCGATGAACTCTTAAAACCGTTTAACAAAGGAAAAAAATCTATTCCCTTAAACGTAGAGTCTACCAGTATCATGGGAAAAGCAGGAATTCTTTATGGGGGAAAAGGTGACCTAATGATTCCTAATTCACATATTTTTGAGGGCACAGCCGATAATTATCCTTTCAAAAATGAATTGAAGAAATCTGATTTTGAAGGCTATGGTCTGGGTGTTTACCAAGGGGCTATGATAACAGTGCTGGGTACTTCTCTTCAAAACAGGGATATTTTGACCTACTTCATGAAGTCTAGTTGGAGTGCAGTAGGACTAGAAATGGAAGGTGCCCATTATCAAAAAGCCATACAATCTGCCTCTAAAATCAGGAGGAGTATCAAATCCAATGTGAAAGTGCTTTATGCTTACTATGCTTCTGATAATCCTTTGGAAACTGGAAGCACCTTGGCTTCGGGTGCTTTGGGAATGGAAGGGGTAAGGCCCACTTATCTGATTACCTATAAAATTTTAGAAAAACTTTTCGGCTAATTCCAAACATAAAGTTAACAGTCCCTTGCGATTTTCGTCTTGGATGTATCTCGTAAACTGATCGGATAAGCAATGGGTAAACTCAGAATCTTTCTACTTCTTTTCACCGTTGTTTTTGTTTTTCAAAGTTGTCTTGAGGGCAATGAAAACAGAAAAGAGTTTTACTGGAACCAAACAGGGTGTGCGGATCCATGGCTGGCAATTAATCCAGAGGGTGGTTCCGAAAATCAGATTAGTAAAGACCTGGTCAATTATTTGCAAACTGAGGGAATTAAGAATGCCCGAGTACTCAAGTTTAAATCTGAGGATCCCATAGCTGTTTGCTTGGCATGTACCTGTACCACAGGAGTTCGTATTTATGTAGAAGTTCCCACCAAGTACAGTTCAAAAATGATTGATTTAGGTTTTGTAGAGGCATAAAAAAAGGTTGTCTAATACGCTTTGAATTGTCATATTGAACTGAGTCGAGCTATGAGAAATCCAAGGTAGTAAATAGACAACCTCTTTTAGATTTTATTGCAAGTTTGAATTAATAGGAGGAGGCCCAGCTGGAATCATACCTTTGTAGACATAATCTCCTAAATGTTCTTTAAAATCTGCTTTTACTGATTCCACCAATTCTGGATTTTGGAATAAATCAACCATGGTCATCGATAAAGCTTTCGCAGCGTAGGCCATTCCTTTGTGTCCTATGGACATTCCTCCTGCAGCAACTACCGCCCATGAATGCCATGGAGTTCCATTGGGAGCTGTTGTCGCTGACAATCGAATGGTCGGTACTACATAGCTTACATCCCCAACGTCTGTACTTCCTCCCATGCTATGTTCTGCAGTTTCTTCCATCGGTTCAATTGTTGAAACCAATCCAATTTGAGGTTTTCCGGTAGCTTCTTGGATTTTCTTAGCAAATTCCTGCTCTTCTTCTGTATAAGAAATAGGCCCTAAAGTCTCCAGATTCTTTTGAAGTGCAGCGGATCCTGTTCTATTCACCAAAACCTCATGTACACCTGAAATTAAACTTACCTTGTAATCTACATTTGCCATGATTGCGGCTCCTTCAGCCATTTTCTGCACTTGCTCATATACTGGCATCAATCCATCACGACTACTGTCTCTTACCCTTACCCAAATTCTGCTGTAATCTGGAACCACATTGACTACCTGACCGGCATCCTGGATATGGTAATGAATTCGAACGGTAGGCTTAATATGTTCTCGGTAATAGTTTATTCCAGTGGTGTATAGTTCTAATGCATCGGAAGCACTTCTTCCGTTCCATGGATCGGCAGCAGCATGAGCCGATTGCCCGGTAAATTCAACTTGGAAATCTACTAAAGCCAATCCTTTTTGAACTGCTGTTTTTGTTTCAGCAGCGGGATGCCAGTCCATCACCACATCTACATCTTCAAATAGTCCTGCTCTGATCATCCATAATTTACCGAAGAATTTCTCTTCTGCAGGAGTACCATAGAATCTAACGGTACCCTGAATTTTTCCTTCTTCAATCAAATCTTTGATAGCCGCAGCAGCTCCAAGCGAGGCAACTCCGAATAAGTTATGTCCACATCCATGCCCAGGAGCATCTTGATGTAACGGACTTTTATAGGGTACTTTATTTTGAGAAAGTCCTGGTAATGCATCAAATTCTCCTAGGATTCCAATAATAGGAGATCCGGAACCATATTCAGCTACAAATGCGGTTGGTATTTCTGCCACTCCTCTAGTGACTTTGAATCCTAAACTTTCTGCATAATCGGATAGAGCTCCTGCAGACTGGGTTTCTCTAAATGCGATTTCCTCAAAAGACCAGATTTTATCACTTAAGTCTGTAAGATCTACGTACCGCTCATCCACAGACTGGATTACCTCTTGTTTTAAGGGATTTGGTTTTGATTTTTTCTGTCCAAAAGCAGCACCTCCTACCAATATGACTGGTATAAGTAAGAGGTTTATATAGTATTTTTTCACTGTTCTAAATTGATTGGTTGATAAAAATTGAAAGGCTATAATGGGCTTTGTTTACCAGGCGATGCCATAATCATCGCCGTAGTCACTGGATCCTCCCCAAAAACTACCATGTTTCCAGTCAAACCAGATGGCATTTAAGGGGCCTGAGGTTTTATTCCATAATTCCAGTTTATATCCTTTTTTTGAAAGCTCCTTACTAATCCAATCTGGGGTATCTTTTCTAAGCACCATGGCCCCAGGTCTTACCTGGTGATCTCCAAAAGAACTTTGCATTTGGTAAGAGTTGAAGTTAGCTGCTTCTGTTGCTTCTTGTACATCCATATCAAACTCTACGATGTTCAAGAATAATTGTAAAAGATTTTGATCCTGAGAATCGCCGCCCTGCACCGCGAAGGCCAACATAGGTTTTCCATCTTTCAATGCCAAGCTTGGCGTTAACGTCACTCTAGGTCTCTTTCCTGGTTCAGGTAGGTTGTATGGATTTAGGTTTTCATCCAATACGAAACTCTGCATTCTTTGTGATAATCCAACCCCCGTATTGCCAGCTACAACAGCAGGAACCCATCCACCACTTGGAGTAACGGATACTACCCAACCTTCTGCATCAGCAGTTTCCACTGAAGTCGTTCCACTTTGAAAATCTGCTAAAAACTGTTCATCCAAAGTACTGTTGAATTGAGAGGGTTCAAGTGCTGCAATGGAAGCTTTGTTTTTATTCAAAATGTCCAAATAGGGATTGGTTTCCCCTTGAAATGGATAAGGGTCTCCCGCAGTAATGCTCGGATCATTTACATCTCCGATAAGCTTTGCTCTTTCTTTGGCATATTCTTTAGATAATAAACCTTCCATAGGAGAATCTACAAATGCTGGGTCACCGTAATAGAAATCTCTGTCTGCAAACGCTAAATTCATCGCTTGGTAGACCGTATGAATATAATTAGCCGAGTTATACCCCATTGACTTCAAGTCAAAGTTTTCTAGGATGTTCAAGGATTGAAGCAACGCCGGGCCTTGAGTCCATTCCTGCAACTTATAAACATCAATTCCTTTGTAATTTACATGCAAAGGTTCTTCAATCTTTACAGTCCAGTTAGCCAAATCTTCCTCAGTAAAAAGTCCTCCTTGTTCTCTAGTCCCTCTTACAATTTCTTTAGCAATATCTCCTTTATAAAATCGGTCGTAAGCAGCATAAATAGCTTCTTTTCTAGATTTACCTGCTGCTAAAGCTTCTTTTTCTGCTTCAACCAATTTGGATAGGGTCTGGTACAAATCTTCTTGGACAAAAATCTCTCCTGGGGAAGGAGCTTCTCTTTCTTCCCCAAGGTGAGGTAAGAAAATCTTTTTAGAATAAGGCCATCCTTTGATTCTAGCCTTTTGCGCTTCCATCGCATTGGCTGTTTGTGCCTCGATTGGGTAACCTTTGGCTAATTCCATGGATGGTTTTAAGATTTGTTCCAAGCTCATGGTTCCATACTCAGCCAACATAGTCATAATTCCACCTGGTGTTCCTGGAGTGGTTGCAGCCAAAGGACCATACTGAGGAGGATAATCCATTCCTTGGGATTTATAAAAATCAACAGTCGCCCCAGTAGGAGCATATCCAAGTGCATTAATAGCAATAACTTTCTTTTCAATAGGATGGTAGATTAGCGCTTGAGTTTCTCCGCCCCAAGACAAAACATCCCACATTGTAGAAGTTGCCGCAATCATGGCGCAAGCTGCGTCCACGGCATTTCCTCCTTGTTGGAATATGCTAGCTCCAGCGGTAGCTCCTAATGGCTTACCCGTAATGGCTACCCAGTTCTTTCCATGCAGAATCGGTTTATTGTTAGGTGTAGTGCCGGCTCCTAATCCGGGAAGGCCCTGTCCTCTCACATTCAATGAAGTGAAAATCAGAGCAATCAAGTATAACTTTTTCATGAAATTTGATATATGTATGTTGATTTAATTGGTATCTGTATCTTCTAACAATTGAGTCATAATAGGTCTAAATCCAGGGAATTTAGAATTGTAATAGGTGAATAATTGAAATAATCCACTGGGTTCTTTCAAGTCAATGCCGTTTTCGTTGGTATAATTAGCCATCTCATCTGCTAAATCTCCAAACAAGGCAAATATTTTTTTACGTCCTTTTGGGACTTCTATTACATCCTCGCCTTTCAGGAAATAGTACACATTTCTTTTGATGATTTGATCATTTCTATTTCCAACCATCAAAGCTGAATTATAATTAGATTCTTTGAAAACTGCCATCGTTCTTCTCATGAGCGGTAATTCTCCATCCACTAAAACTTCAAAAAAGCCAGCAATTGGAGCACCTTCATCTTTGAAATCCATTCCATTGACAAAATATCGGGGTACTTTATAAGTAGAATCCACCCAGACGAAATTTTGGATCCGGAGTCCAGGCATGACTGATACAAGATTGTTCTCAGGCTCCATCAATTCAAACATGTTGGATACTATATTATAGCGTACTCTAAACCCTTCCAATACCTGTTGATCCCTGTAGAGCAGGAGGGAAGCGCTATTCCATTTCAAGTCTAAATAATTATTGCCTTCCAGTTTTTTGGGTTCAGGAGGAATTCCATACACCATATTCCCTCCAATCATATTGGGCCGGTCATTAAACAGGTTGGTGATATTGTTGGCTCGAATCGTTTTTTGCAAAGCAGCACCTGAACCTTCAGCTCCAAATTTGACCATGTAAAGATCTCCTAAATCCAGATCCTTAGTCAGGTTAACGTTCTGCTCAAACTTGTTATAGCCTGGTAGATTTAAAGCTAAGGTGTATTTATCTCCCACTATCTGGTCAATCATAAAATTCCCACCTTTACTTGAAATTTCCCCAAAGGCTGTCCCACGCAGCGTCACACTTACGCCATCTAAAAACTCTTTGGTATCAGCATCCATTATTCTTCCTTTTATATGAAAAGTCTGACCAGTCACAAGGATGACATGGAAGAAAGACATGAGTACAAATAAGAGCTTAGGTAATAGCTTTATTAGGAAGGTATTCATGATTTGGGTTTTTAGGGATTTATTAGAAATATAACTCAAATTGATGTAATGATTTCAGTTTTTCACTGGATACAATTTATATTTTAAGAATTCAAGAAGAATGTAAAGTAAAAAGCCTATTTTGCCTATATGCCTAATATTGGCTTATATTTACACAAATTAAACTGATTGTTTACCAGTTTTTTACACTTTGAAAATCACACCAACCATTGGATTTCTCTTCTTTTAATTTTGAACCTTCCTTGCAGGAAGGCCTAGATGCCATGGGTTTTGAAAACCCCACACCGATTCAAGAAAAAGCAATACCTGTTATTTTAGAAAATAAAGACCTGATCGCTTGTGCGCAAACAGGAACAGGGAAAACTGCAGCTTTTATATTACCGGTACTTAATAAAATTTCTAAATCCGGTTCAGATAAGCTTAATACGCTTGTATTAGCTCCCACCCGAGAATTAGCGATTCAAATCGATCAACAAATTCAAGGCTTTTCCTATTTCCTTGGTATAAGCTCTATTCCTATTTATGGTGGGGGAGATGGGATTGTTTGGGAGCAGCAAAAGAAAGCCCTAGAGACAGGAGCAGAGATAGTAGTGGCTACTCCTGGAAGGTTAATTGCTCTCCTTGCAGGTGGCAAGATGGACTTAAGTTCACTGCAACATCTTATTTTAGACGAGGCAGACCGCATGATGGATATGGGCTTTTCGGATGATATCTTAAAAATAGTCAATTATCTTCCTAAGGATCGGCAGACAATTCTTTTCTCTGCAACCATGCCTTCCAAAATCCGCCAATTCAGTATGAAAATATTGAATCAACCTGAAGAAATTTCTATTGCATTAGGTAAAACTGCGGAGGGAGTTTCCCAATCCATGTATTCTGTTTACGATTCACAAAAAGAAGAACTCGTCAAACATATACTTTCCCAAAAAGCCTTTGAAGCTGTGATTATTTTTGCTTCTACCAAAGAAAAAGTAAAGGGGCTGTATAAAGCTTTACGAAAGCATTTTGATGTAGAAGCATTTCATTCTGACTTAGAGCAAGTAGACCGGGAGAAAATAATGTCTGCTTTTAAAAATAAAGCAGTGAAGATTTTAATTGGAACAGATATTATTTCCAGAGGCATAGATGTAGTTGGAATAGAATTAGTCATCAACTTTGATACGCCAAGTGATCCCGAGGATTATGTTCACAGAGTAGGAAGAACTGCCAGAGCGGATAAAGAAGGAGAGGCCATCACCTTTGTTAACCCAAAGGATCAGCAAAAATTTGCTAGGATTGAGAAATTGATTGGAATGTCCATTACTCAAAATCCATTACCTGAAGGTTTTGATAAAGGTCCAGAATATAGTGGTGAATCTTTTAAATCCAATAGGAAGTTTGATAAACCAAATAGTCCCACATTTAAGAAAAACTCTGGCCACAAAAAGAAATTTCCACCCCGTCAAAAGCCTAAAAAGGAGTCTACACATGGTAAGTTACCATCTGGGCAGAAAGTGGAATCTCCAAAAGCTAATGAAGCTTCTGGAACCAAACCTTCCCATGAAAAATCGAATAATGGTAAATTTGGTAATAGAAGAAATGTAATTGACCCTTAAGTTCTTGAATTCAGATTGTATTTCTAAAGTACTTCAGGTAAATTGAAGTACTTTTTATTTTTAAAGGCATCATCATGCAATCTGTTAAATACAAGTCTAGGGGACCTACTGTTTCATTTTTACAAGAGATACTAGGAAAACTGGGATTTCAACTTCCTAACACTGGATATTTCGGCTTAGAAACTGATCAAGCTGTAAAAGAGTTTCAGTCTAAAAACAACTTGGTGGTAGACGGTAAGGTTGGTGTTAAAACTTGGACTTTGTTACTAGCCAAAGCCAATCCAAATCATGCTTTTGGGAATAAGTTTTTAGGAGAGCAAGACCTAATGCAGTTTGCTCAGCAATATGGATTGGAACTATCCTGTGTCAAGGCCGTGAATGAAGTAGAAAGTAGTGGGAGAGGCTTCCTGATCAATGGGATGGCAAAAATACTTTTCGAAGGCCATGTGTTTTGGAGACAATTAGAGGCAAGAGGGATAGACCCTTCGGAGCTTTCCAATATTGGTAATCAGGACATTTTGTATAAAAAATGGACAAAAAAATTCTATTTATCTGGTACACGGGAATATGATCGTTTAGAAAAAGCAATCAACTTAGGGCCAGACCCCAGAATAAAATCAGCTGCTTTATCTTCTGCTTCCTGGGGTAGTTTCCAAATCATGGGATATCATGCCACAAAGCTTGGGTATCCTAGTGTAGAGGTTTTTGTGGATGAAATGCAAATACATGAACGGAATCATTTAGAGGCTTTTGGGCGATATCTTAAGACCTATGGTTGCCTACAGTTTCTAAAAGAAAAAAACTGGGCTGGGTTTGCTAATTGTTATAATGGATCAGGATTTGCAGAAAATAAATACGATGTAAAATTGGCAGCTGCCTATGAAAAATATTCTTAACCAAAATCCAATTAAATGTTATTGAATGAATTAATTAAACTTTTTGAACGGGATATAGATAGACTTTACAAGGAAATAGATGCTTATTCTGATGAAAAAGTCCTTTGGGAAATTGAGAATCAAATAAGTAATTCAGCTGGAAATCTTTGTCTTCATTTGTTGGGGAACCTTCAGGCTTTTGTTGGGCATGAGTTGGGAGGTTTCGACTACTCGAGAGATCGTGAGTTTGAATTTGCAGGAAAGGATGTTCCTAAGTCACAATTATTAAGCGAAATCACCAAATTAAAGCGAATTATGGTGAGTAGCTTAGAAGGAATGGATGAAGCCTTGATTGATAAAAATTATCCTATTGAGGTTTTTGGTAGACCTATGACAAACGAATACTTTTTAATCCATTTGTATGGACATTTTAATTACCATTTAGGGCAGATAAATTACCATAGAAGGATCTTACAACCCTAAAAAAAGGCCCCAAACGTTCATTCGGGGCCTTTTTGATTGATAGTGGTTATTATTTTTTAATACAAGGTTCTAAATCTGATCGTACCTGGAATTGTTTTCAATGCATCTATAGCATCCGGAGAATAAGCCTTATCAATGTCGGTAATCACATATCCTATCTTCTCGTTGGTCTTTAAGTATTGCCCTACAATATTGATTTCATAATTAGCCAACACTTGATTGATTTTTGCCAATACACCAGGTTCGTTCATGTGGATATGAATAAGCCTGTGTGCATCCTGCAAAAATGGGAGTTGAATATTTGGGAAATTCACAGAGTTATAGGTATTGCCTGTATTGATGTATTCCATGATTTTTCCAGGAACAAATCGTGCGATATTTTCCTGAGCTTCCAGCGTACTTCCTCCAATATGTGGCGTTAAAATGGTGTTTGGCAAACCAATTAATTCAGAAACGAATGGTTCTGAGTTGTTTTTAGGTTCTTCAGGGAAAACATCTACTGCACAACCTGCCAAATGACCGGAAAGAATGGCTTCTTTCAAAGCAGCTATTTCTACCACATGACCTCTACTAAGGTTCACAAGAATCGCTCCTTTTTTCATTTTAGCGATTTTCTCCTTATTAATGATGTTTTTATTGCTTTTACGCCCATCTACATGCAGGGAAATCATATCACAAGTACTCAGCAATTCATCCAAAGAGTCTAATTTTGTTGCGTTTCCTAGTGCTAATCTTTCAATTACATCATAATAGAACACATTCATTCCCATACTTTCGGCAAGGACAGAAAGCTGGGCTCCAATGTTACCATAGCCAACAATTCCCAATTTTTTTCCTCTTATTTCAAAACTACCACTGGCAGATTTATCCCATTTTCCTTGATGCATGGCAACGGATTTATCTGCAAAATTCCGCATTAGAAATATAATTTCTGCAATGGCCATTTCTACTACGGATCTGGTATTGCTAAATGGGGCATTGAATACAGCAATCCCCTTTTCCTGACAAGTTTCCAAATCAATTTGATTAGTGCCAATACAAAAAGCACCAATGGCGATCAATCGATTAGCATTCTCCAAGACCTTCTTGGTGATGTTGGTTTTGGATCGAATACCGATGATCGATACATTCTTGATTTTCTCACAAAGCTCATCTTCGCTCAATGCAGAACTGATGACTTCTACATCGTAGCCTTCTTCTATTAACAACTCTACCCCGATTGGGTGGACATTCTCTAAAAGAAGGACTTTGATCCTACTTTTTGGGTATGAAAACTTCGTGTTCAATTTATTGATATATAGTATTTCATCTAAACTTGGTGCAATATGATCTGCTTGGCTAGTTACTTTTGGTCGGGATACATTTTCGGTAAAAGCATAAAACTTATTTGCTAATCCAGAAGCTTTGATTTCATAATCAGTATAGCCATCACCAATCACATAAATATCTCCTTCTAAATTAATTCTTTTGATGGTTTCTGCCTTTCCTTTATTAGATGAAAGAGGATTTTCTCGATTGAAATCAACGATATTTCCTGCATCGTCGTAGACAAATTCATTGGCAAATACATTCTCCTTTTTGATGCCATAATCCCCTACAATAGGAATAATGAAATCCTTGAATCCATTGGAAATAATAAAGATATCTTCTGCATTTTCCTGAAGAAACTCTTTATTCCTTTCAAAAGACTTAGATACTTTTTTCTTTAAAGCATCAATTAAGTCATCTATTTGGGATTGTGTCGCATTTAAAATTTCAAGACGCTGAATTAAACTATCACGAAAAGTCAAGGAACCATCCATTCCTTTGTCAGTGATGTCTTTAATTGCTTGGAGTTTACGATCTCTTTCTGGATCATTTTCCAAGCTTATTTCACCTAGAATGTCCAATGCTTCCACCTGTGTGAAAGTACTGTCAAAATCAATGATAAATTTTTTGGTTTGAGGCATGAGCAGGGTCGATTTTTGAATCAGGCAGTAAAATTACAGTATTGTTAAAATTTTAGAAGCTTTATTGGAAAAATTGTTTCTATAAGTTTCACTTATAAATAGTATGGCAATAATTTTTAAAAGCAAAAGGCTATTTGGAGAGGGTTCAAATGATTGAAATCATCATTTAATTCTTTTTCGCTAGCATTGAATCCTTTATTTTTGATCAGATTAAATACTTGATGTTATGAAAATACCTTTAACCATTATTGCATTTTTAGCTTTATGTATTGGTTTTTCTTGTTCCTCTCCAAAAACTGATCGATCTGATTTGAATCCACAGGATACTGTAGCAGGAACCTATGGATCGGAAGTAATAGAAAGTAATATTATCAGTACTTCTGAAATGGTTCAAATCGTACAACATGAAGGAACATTTGAAGGGAAAATTTCAGGAGAAATTACGGAGGTATGCAGTCAAAAGGGCTGTTGGCTTAAAATGGATTTGCCCAATGGGAACAGTATGAGAGTGACCTTCAAGAATTATGAGTTTTTTGTACCTAAAAATTCTCAAGGATTTCCCATGATCTTGGAGGGAGTGGCGACGCTTACAAAAACAAGTGTGAAGACCTTACAGCATTACGCAAAAGATGCAGGCAAGTCGGAAGAAGAAATAGCAAAAATTACTGAGCCTAAAATGGAGATTTCCTTTGAGGCTGTGGGAGTAAAAATTAAAGATAAAGCCTAAGATGGCAATAGCATTAGACAATCTAAGAGTAGGTAGGGTATATAAGATGGTCAATTTAGGAGAAGTACGAAAGCTCGAGATTATTGATCGATTAAGTGACCAAAATTTCAAAGTAAAGGATCTGGATACTTTGGAATACTATACCATATTTGAATTGCTCCAGTGGGGCAAAGGAAAAGATTATGACCTGGATGAGCTCCGGTAATTCATCTCCCAAATTTCAATATGTGATTTTCAACACAGATTTTTTTTAAACGAAGGGATACCTTTATCCAAAACTATTATAATGAGTAATAAAAGTGGTTTCCAGGCAATGCTTGGAGCAAAATGTCCTCAATGTAGAACTGGAAATATTTTCCCTGTTTCCCCATTTAGTTTCAGGAAGCTTTCAGCCATTCATAATACTTGTCCACATTGTCAAGCCAATCTCAATCCTGAACCGGATTTCTACTATGGAGCAATGTATATAAGTTATGCATTTTCAGTAGCATTGGTTATTACCGCGCTTACTGCAATCAATGTACTTGTTGAAGAACCAGAGCTTTGGATGTATCTCGCTACGGTGGTGGTAGGAAACCTGCTATTATTTCCAGCCATGCTCCGGTATTCAAAAGTATTATATCTCTATGGCTTAGGGAAACTGAAATACAAAGGTGATTAATCTCCTAAATATTTTTTTGGATTAAGCACCAATAGAAAAAGGCTTACCGTAACGATTAACAGGAAAAACAGTGCAGGAACTCCAGCGATAACAGACAAAATCCTGACACCATCGATGCCTGAAAATAAAATCATGATCCAGGCTAGGAATGCGATCAGTGTTCCCCATATAATCTTCAAATTGGTATCTGACTGGAATGGATCTTTATTGATTTTCTTCATGCTCAGACTTGCCAAAGCATCCGTACTGGAATCAGCTGCCGTAACGTAGGAAATGAAAATAGCTAAAATAAACAGGTAGGAAAACAGCTTGAAATAGCCTAAGTCCTCAAAAACCTGATAGATAATGGATTCTGGTCCTGAAGTTTGAAATAGGTTTTGATAAAATTCAGGTTTGAGAATAGCAAGATCTAAAGTTGTTCCTCCAAAAACTCCCATCCATATCAAACAAAATAACACTGGAAGGAACCAGTTGAAAATTAGAAATTCCCGAATAGTTCGTCCATACGCGATTTTACCTAGAAAAATAGCTGTAACTGGCGCCCAAGCCATCCACATAGCAAAATTAAAAACAGACCAATCGTAGGTCCAAGAAGATCCTGCTCCATTCCACTGTAAACTCAAATCGAAAAAATTCTTTCCATATTCGATAAAGCCCATTTTTAATGAACTCAAAATCTTTCCTCCTTCTCCGAGAAAAACGAAGAGCAGTGCAATTAGAATAAAGAAGAAGAGATTGATTAAGGAAAGATTTTTGATCCCTCTTTCAATCCCTGTAGAAGAGGAAATCACAAATGTCAATAGTATTACCAGAGTAATAACTCCAGACAAAATCCCCATATTCCAATCAGGAAATAGTTTGAGAAAGCCGCCTGATAAACTTAAGATACCTGCCCCTAATGCTCCCGCCATTCCAGCAACTAAAGAAAACAAGCTAATTCCATCAATAATATTTTCCCAGCGCTTGTTAAGGTTCGAACCTAACAAAGGTCTCGCAGCCAAGCTAATGGAGGGTTTATTTTTATTCTGATAAAAAAATAAACTAAAGGTCAGAGCTGGGACAACGTAGATAGCATAGGGTGTAAATCCCCAGTGAAAGAATAATGCACCTAGAGAAAAATCTGCTGCTGCGACAGACTTGCCTTCGAGATTTTTGAATTCGGGAGGAAACAAAAAATGGGATAGTGGTTCTGCACTTCCCCAAAATAGAATCCCAACGGCAATGGTGGTACATAAAACGATGGCAAACCAGCTCAATCTAGGTAATCGCGGCTGGGCATGCTCTCCGCCTATCCTTCTATTCCCTATGGGTAAAAAGAAGGTGACCAAGACAATGATCGTCATTGCAAAGGATACCCAGCTGAATCCTAAACTAAAATTAGACAATAATGCTTGTTGAATCTGTTCAACAAAATTGATAAAGGAATCAGGAAATAGGATGCTGAATAATACTGCTAGGATTAATAATATGAATGAAGGCCAAAATACCCAAAAACGGATGTTGAATTGAAAAAATTGTTTCACCTTCCTCATAGACTCTTAAGGTAGTAGATTTTGAATAGAAATGGTTTTACAAAAGTGGATAATCCCAGAAAAGATTTAGGGGAATTTATAAAAGTTCTAAATTTATTTTTCAATTAAAAATTGAAATAAAACACCATAAAACATTGTATTTAAATGTTTTATATATTTTTAAAATACTCCATCAAAAAAATATTGTGAATATTACTAACAAAAACGTATGTTTTACTAAACAATAATTACTGATCATCCGTTATTTCAATCTATTAACAAGGAAAATGGAAAACATTTTACGAAAATTAAAAGTTGAGGTAAACGAAAATTTATTCGTGAAGGACCCATATAGCTCGGAGTTAGGTAATGCCATTTTACAAGTAGGTTCCAAACTTATGTTAGAGCTAGGTATGGAGGATTTTACATTTAAAAAATTAGCTACAGAAATTGGGGTTTCAGAACCGGCAATCTACCGGTATTTTGAAAACAAGCATAATTTTTTATTGTACCTAACTGCTTGGCATTGGGCATGGACAGAACATAATTTAGTATATGTAACAGCCAACTTGAAGAATCCGGAAGAACGCCTAGAAATAGCCATAAAACTATTGGTTGAGGGGCCCATGTTTGTGGAAAATGAGTTTTTGAACCCTATTGAAATTCGAAAAATTGTTACCAACGAATCTCTGAAAGGTTATTTAACTAAAAGCGTGGATTCAGAACATGAAAATGGAATTTATGCTCAATTGTATACCCTAGGGGAAAGAATCGCACAAATTATTAGAGAAATAAACCCTGCCTACAAATTTCCTATAACTTTGGTTAATATAGTTATGGAAGCTAGCCTACTTCAATCTTTCCATGCAAAACATCTTCCAGGAATGACAGAATCAAATTTAGATAAAGAAGGAAGATTTCAATTCTTTCATCATTTGGTAGCAAAAACCATTATTCATGAATAGCACAGGATCTATGACTCCCCTGAAGAGGTTTTTTAGTCTTCTTCAAGAAGAAAAGAATCAGGTCTACGGGATCTACTTTTACGCCATTTTAAATGGGATAGTGGCTTTATCGCTTCCTTTAGGAATTCAAGCTATTTTGAATTTCATATTAGGAGGAAGGATCACCACTTCATGGGTACTATTGGTAATTGTAGTAGCCATTGGAGTTGCTTTTGGCGGGTTTTTACAAATCTCTCAACTACAAATAACGGAAAAACTTCAACAAAGAATTTTTTCCAAATCTGGGCTTTCATTGGCTTATAGATTACCAAGGGTAAAGACTGAAGTACTTCATGGAGAATATGGCCCGGAAATAGTCAATCGATTTTTTGATACTGTAAACCTTCAAAAGGGAATATCAAAACTGTTGGTTGAATTTACTACGGCAGTGTTGCAAATGATTTTTGGACTCTTACTCTTGTCCTTTTATCATCCCACTTTTATTCTCTTTGGAGTCATTTTAATTGGAATTCTAGTATTGATTTTCTATTTCACCAGCCCGAAAGGCATGGCGACAGCACTAAAGGAATCTTCCTATAAATATCAAACAGCTTTTTGGCTTCAAGAAATAGGAAGAACACTCAATACCTTCAAATTAACTGGTAATACCAGACTCCCGATTTTGAGGGCAGATAAGTTGATTCAAAAGTACGTTGATTTTAGAACGAAGCATTTTTCGGTATTGATTCTTCAATATAAAATCATGATCGGCTTCAAAGTCCTTATTATAGCCAGTTTATTAGTAGCGGGGAGTCTTTTGTTGATTAATGAACAAATCAGTATCGGACAATTTGTTGCAGCTGAAGTCATCATCATTTTAGTAGTCAACTCTGTAGAAAAAGTGATTCTTTCTCTTGAGACAGTTTATGACACCTTGGTAGCTGTAGAAAAGTTAGGAGTGGTGATGGATCTTGACTTAGAGAGAAGTGAAGGCACAGATAAATTAGTAGTATCAAAACCAGAGGGTTTGAAGTTTGGAATGGAGCATGTAGTATTTCAACCTTATGATGCCATTAAGCCCATTATTAATGATATTTCTTTGACCATTAACCCAGGAAAGAAAATCGCAATTACCGGTAGAAGTGGAAGTGGGAAAAGTGCGCTATTAGCTTTATTAAATGGCTTGTATGAAGAATATCAAGGAACGGTTATGATTAATGACCTTTCAATGGATATGATTCAATTGGATAAATTCAGGGCAATGATTGGTGATTGTCTTCAATTTGGAGAGTTGTTCCATGGGACTATTAAAGAAAATATCTTGGTCGGAAGGGATGTAGACCCAATACAATTTGAAGAAATCATCGAATTAGTAGGTCTTAAAGAATACCTCTATCAATTACCGGACGACCTAAATACCGAATTGCTACCGGAAGGAAGAGGTCTATCAAGGTCTGTGGCCCAAAGTATTTTGATCGCAAGAAGTTTGGTAGGGAGTCCTAAGGCAATTATTATGGAAAATGCCCTTCGACATGTTAATCCTGAAATCAAACCAAAAATTGTAGATTATTTAATGTCAGGAAGTTGGACTCTATTAATGGTGACTGAGGATCCTTATATTTTACAGAAATTGGATGAAATAATTATTTTGGATTCCGGCAAAATCCTAAAACAGGGATCCTATGAAGATTATATACAATACACGAGAAATAATTAAACTATTATGCTGAATATTTCCAGCAGTAAAATCAAAGATCGGATTCCTTTTAGCGGTGCTAAAAGTTTGATTATGACTTTACCAGAAAAGCAAAGTCAAAAGAGAATACGCTTACTAGCGTGGTTGATTGCTGTCGTATTTATATCTCTATTTCTTCCCTGGACTCAAAGTATTCGATCCAAAGGATATGTAACAGCTTTAAGACCAGAACAGCGGGCACAAACCATTCATTCAATCATAGCGGGTAGAATTGAAAAATGGTACGTGACGGAAGGGGCTTTTGTAAATAAAGGGGATACCATTCTGAGAATTTCTGAGATAAAAGACGAGTATTTTGATTCAATGCTTTTACCGAGAACTCAAATGCAAGTAGACGCGAAAACCCTTTCTGCAGAGGCTTACAAGGAAAAGGTTGGAGCGCTCCAAGCACAACTACAAGCATTGCAAGAAAATAATGTTCTGAAAATTCAACAAGCAGAGAATAAGTACAAAATGGCTGAATTGAAAGTTCAGTCAGACAGTATCAAGTTCCAGCAAGCGAAGGTTAATTTTGATATTGGAAAGCAACAGTTGGATAGGGCGGAGCAACTATATGCAGAGGGATTGCGATCTTTAACTGATTTAGAATCAAGAAGGTTGAAGTTCCAAGATGTACAGGCAAAATTATTATCGGTAGAAAACGACTATTTAATTAGTCAAAATGAGATGATATCAGCTAAAATTGAGCTGAATACCATTGATAATGAATTTAGAGATAAAATAGCAAAAACTCGATCTGAGATTTACACAGCCATGTCCTCACAATATGATGCTGAGGCTACAACCACCAAGTTGGAGAACCAATATTCCAATTATGAGGCAAGAACTGGGTTTCGTTATATTCTAGCCCCACAGAATGGTTACCTGGCGAAAGCAATTCAGGTCGGAATAGGTGAAACAATAAAGGAAGGAGAACAAATCCTGAATATTATTCCTTCGGATGCAGATTTAGCAGTGGAGATGTACGTCCAACCTGTAGATTTACCATTAGTAAGGGTTGGCAATAAAGTAAGGTTTATTTTTGATGGCTGGCCTGCGATCGTATTCTCTGGATGGCCAAGAATATCAAACGGTACTTTTGGAGGTGTTGTAGTAGCGATTGATCAATATGCAGGAACAAACAATCAATACAGAGTATTAGTCGCTCAGGATCCTGAAGAAGAAGCATGGCCAGAAATGTTAAGAATAGGATCTGGTGCTGATGGAATTGCTCTCCTAAACGATGTTCCAGTTTGGTATGAACTCTGGAGACAATTGAACGGATTCCCTGCGGATTATTATACGAGAGATCAAAAAGAAGCTGTTGCTTCAGAAGGAAAGAAAAAATGATGAGAATTATACTTTTCACCTTCCTTTTCAGTACCTGCTTTTTCCGTGCTTATTCACAGACCACGGATACCTTAAATTATGACTCCTTTTTAGCTTGGGTAATAGAATATCACCCAATAGCTACGCAAGCTGAACTTCAATTACTCATGGGGGATATGGAGGTTAGATCTGCAAGAGGAGGATTCGATCCTTTGGTATATGGAAATTTAGATAAGAAGTCCTACAGTGAAACCTTATACTACAATAAGCAAGAAGCTGGAATCAGTATTCCCACTTGGGCTGGAATTGAATTAAATGGTTCTTTTGAAAGAAACAATGGGAAATATTTAAACCCTGAGTTTAATGTACCTTCAGATGGATTATTTGCAGCAGGGGCTTCAGTTAATCTAGGTCAGGGTTTAATTTTGGATCAAAGGAGGGCTACATTAAGACAAGCCCAGATTTATCAGGAATCCACAGAGTCACAAAAGCAAAAATTACTGAACAACCTATACCTTCAAGCAACTGATATGTATTGGAGGTGGTCCTTGGCTCATACGAACCTAGAAGTATTAAAGGAGGGTGTCGAACTTGCTGAATTTCGATATGAAGCAGTAAAATCAAGTTTTAAGTATGGAGATCTGCCAGCAATTGATACAGTTGAAGCATTTTCTCAAGTTCTAAATAGGCAATATAAATTGCAGGAAGCTGAAAACACGTTGTTTTCTGTTACCCAGGAGCTGAACACGTATTTATGGGATGATGAAGGCAATCCCATAAATTTAAATGAAGGGATTGTACCTGAACCTTTGGAGACAAATAGTTTAGGAATTTTGAATGTGGAAGAACTTCGGACTTTTGTCGCCAATCACCCCGAATTGCAATTAGTAGACTTCGAGTTGGCCAGTTTAGATGTAGAAAAAAGGTTAAAAGCTCAACAGATTATTCCAGTAGTCAAATTGAAATATAATTTCCTCACCGAAAATCTAAATGATTTTGAAGGAGCAGGATTTTTTGAAAATAATTATAAATGGGGGCTTTCCGTTTATACGCCTTTACTTTGGAGAAAGTCTAGAGGAGCAGTAGGTTTGGCTAAGGCAAAAATTTACTCCAAAGAAAATTCTAGGGATTTAAAAGAAATTCAACTCAGGACCAAATTAGAAAGTGAAATAAATAATTTTTCTAATTTGAATAGACAAATTACCACCTACCAACAAAATGTAATCAATTTGGAAACCTTACTACAAGGTGAAATGAGACGTTTTGAAATAGGAGAGAGTAGTTTGTTTTTAGTGAATGCCAGAGAAGTATCTGTATTTAATTCTATTTTGACTTTGAATGAATTAATCAGTAAAAGAAAAATAGCCTATGCAAAAACAAGATATGCTGCTGGCTTAGGATTTGAATTGTAATTATTTGATAATTAATAATATATGGCAGCTTTTGTATTGGTGGAAGTAGATATTCACGATCCTGAAAAATATGAAGAATATAAAAAATTGACTCCGGAATCAGTCAAAGATTTTGGAGGAAAATTCATAATTAGAGGTAATCCAATTCATGTATTAGAAGGTAAGTGGAATCATGACCGTTTTGTAATGTTGGAGTTTAAAGACAAGGAAACTGCAGAAAAATGGTACTATTCTGAGAAGTATACAAAAGCTAGAAAAATTAGAGAAAACGCAGCCTCAGCAAACTTTTTTATTGTAGAATCGTAATGTTTGGCATTTTTATTGGTATGAAATACATATTACTATTCATTATCTAAAATTTATACAATTTTAAACCAAATTTTAGGTGATTAATTATGTTACTAATTATGTTTTTACCCACTACCAATTCTTAAAAATATGAAAAATTCAATGTGGTCTAAACTAGGCCTAATGAGTCTTGCCGGCTCCATGTTCGTGAGTGCTTGTACTTCTGTAGAAGAACCCGCACTAGTTCAACCAGCTTCCCAAACGGAAGTATTGACATCTCCAGAAACTCTAACGGATGGAAATGCTAGAAAAAGAGTAGAAAGAAATTACTTTGAAAGATTTACCAATCAACTCTTTGCCGTACCTATAAATGAAGATCCTAGTTTGCCATTTCCCGCCTATTTTCCAGGTTCTGGGGAAGGCAATTCCAGCCATATGGGTAAAGCATACACGTTTTTGAATCAATATGCCTTTTTTGGTCCAGATGGTTTGCAAACAATTGGTGCCCCTGTCACTCAATATTTTGCTGAAGAATTGGAAAACATGGGGATTTTTGTTGACAATGACGAAGTAAGTTCCATTACTACTGATGGAAAAGGAAACTCCGTATGGTTTAAAAACATCAATAATGTTGTAACTCCAGTTAGTGATGAAAGAAGTGAATTTATAGCTGAAGTAGAGATTATCGGCGGAACAGGTAAATTCGAAGGTGCTACTGGGGAAGGTACTGTAGTAGGAAATTTCAACCCTCAGACTGGTGCAGGTTCAAGTACCATTCAAGGTAGAATAGAATTTTAATCACCCTTAGTTTAGTTAAAAGGGCGGCCATGTGGCCGCCCTTTTTGCTTATAAGGAAACTCCTCTTTTCCAAGGGATGAAATCGTAGTTTTTCTTTTGTTCTGCTTTTGTTTTGATCTTACCTGAAGCTACTTCAATAATTAAATCCAACAGCTTCTCGGCACAGCTTTCGATAGTTTCCGCTCCAGAAATTATTCCACCAGTATTAAAATCAATGATATCCGGCATTCTAGCGGTCAGTTTATCATTGGTAGCCACTTTGATTACTGGACAAACTGGATTTCCTGTTGGGGTTCCCAAACCCGTTGAGAATAGGATAATGTTGGCTCCACTTCCAGCCAACCCAGTAGTGCTTTCAACATCATTGCCTGGTGTACATAATAGATTCAAACCAGGGACTTTGACATATTCTGTATAATCCAATACATCAGAAACTGGTGCTGTTCCACCTTTTTTAGCGGCTCCACAAGATTTGATGGCATCAGTCAGCAAACCATCTTTGATGTTTCCAGGACTTGGGTTCATATCAAATCCACTGCCGACGCGTTCGGCAGCATTGGCATATTCATCCATTAATCTGATGAATTTTTTTGCAACAGTAGGATTTACACATCGATCGATGATAGGTTGTTCAGCACCACATAACTCCGGAAATTCTGATAAAATTGCCGAACCTCCTGAAGCCACCACCAAATCTGAAACACGTCCTAAGGTAGGGTTGGCAGAAATTCCAGAAAAACCGTCTGAACCCCCACATTCTAATCCAATAACCAATTTTGAAATGGGGGCAGGAGTTCTCTCGATTTTGTTGGCCTCTATCAAGCCTTTAAATGTTTCATTGACTGCTTTTTGAAGCAATTGGTCCGTAGTGCCTTCGGTTTGTTGTTCGCAAACCACCAATGGCTTCTGAGACCCTTTTTGAATTTTGTTCAATCTATCCTGAAGGATAGCAACTTGTGCATGTTGACATCCTAAACTCAAAATCGTAGCACCCGCTACATTTGGGTGATTAATATATCCAGCCAGTAAAGCACAAAGTGTGTCAGAATCTCCTCTAGTACCACCACAACCACCATCATGAGTTAAAAATCGAATGCCATCAATCTGTTCAAAAACCCTAGAATTTGTATCAATTTTTGACTCCGAAAGCGATTCCGTAATTTTTTCATTTTGATAAGCTGCAACCAGGTTCCTTACTTGGTTTTCATAGGGATTTGTAACAGCAAAACCTAAGGCTTTTTCAAAGGCATCTTGCAATAATTTCACATTGGTATTCTCACAAAAAACCATCGGCAGAACGAGCCAGTAATTAGCTGTACCTACTTGACCATCAGATCTTTGGTATCCTAAAAATGTCTTTTCTTTGATTTTTTCTGTTGTTGGCTTATTCCAATTATAAGTAGTTCCTTGTTCCCTAAATTCACGAATTTTATGTTTAATATTATCTAAGGTAATCGCTTCTCCTACCTGAATTGATTTTGTAGATTCACCTACAATGGTTCCATACATTAAAACCTCTTCACCCGAATCAAATTCTTTTAATGCAAATTTATGTTTTGCAGCTACTTCGCTGATTATGTTTCCCTTATACCCGTTTAGATCAAATGTGTCACCTATTTTCAAGTCAGTTAATGCTACGCCGACATTATCCACAGGGTCTAAACAAAGTGCTTTGTTTATCATATTTTTATTTCATTAACTTAGTTTCCAACAATGAAATTATAGAAAATTAATTCTTCAATGAAAAAAATTGTTTCTCTAGGCGAAGTGATGCTTCGTCTTTCGCCGCCATCAAGTCAGCGGTTTTTTCAGGCTCATCAACTTGACTTGGAATTTGGAGGTTCAGAGGCAAATGTTGGAGCAGCATTAGCATTTTGGGGACATCACGTCATTCATCTAACTACATTTCCAGATCATGAAATAGGGTTGGCTGCAGCTGCTAGTTTAAGGCGTTGTGGGATTGATACTTCATTTATCCAATTTACCGAAGGAAGGATCGGAGTTTACTTTTTGGAACAAGGAGCCATGCAGCGAAGCTCAAAAATAATCTATGATCGAGCGGACTCTGTCTTTACTAAAGTCGATTCAAGCAAATTTGATTGGGATAACATTCTGAAAGATGCGGATGCTTTGCATTGGTCAGGAATTACTCCTGCTTTATCCCAAGAATGTGCGGATTTTGCTTTACGTGCTTTAGAAGAGGCAAGCAAGCGAAACATCACGGTTTTTGGAGATTTAAACTATAGAAGCAATCTCTGGAATTATGGTAAAAAGCCTCATGAAATTATGCCAGAATTGATGACTTTTACCAATGTGATGATTGCAGGAACCCGTGACTTTAATAATTGTCTCGATGAAAATTATGAAAAATTTGGGGAAGCAAAATCTGAATTATTCAAAAAATTTAAAAACCTTAAATACATTGCCAACACCAAAAGAGAGTCTTTGAGTTCTTCGCACAATAAAATGTCAGCTAAAATTTATTCACACGATCAAACCTTTCCTTCCAAGGAATATGATTTGCCTCAAATCGTGGATAGAGTAGGTACAGGTGATGCATTTGCAGGAGGGTTAATTCATGGATTATTGACCCATGACCCATTACAAGCCATAGAATTTGGTATGGCTGCTGGCGCATTAAAACACAGTGTTCCAGGTGATGTACTTTTATGTTCAGAAGACGAAATACAGGAATTAGTAATTGGAGAGTCCATTGGAAAAATTAAACGATGATATGAGAAACCCGAGTCCTTTTATTAAAAAAATGTATGCAGCAGGTGTCATGCCGATATTTTTCACACCTGATGAAACAAAATGCCTTAAAATGCTGGAAGTAGCCTATGAAGGTGGAATCAGAGTAATCGAAATGGTGGATCGTGGGGCAGAAGCAAAAACAATTTTCCCTGCTATTAAAAAAGCGGCTGATCAAATGCCTGGTTTGAGCTTAGGCGTAGGAACCATCTATGAGCCAAAACAGGCAGAAGTTTTTTTAGATTTGGGGGCTGAATTTATTGTTGCTCCAGTGATGAACCCCAAACTAGGGGAGTTTTGCAGGAATTTGGATATCCCGTGGATTCCAGGATGTGGCACAGTTTCCGAAGTGTACTTTGCTCAGGAACTTGGAGCAGAGTTGGTGAAAATATATCCTGCTAATATACTAGGAACTGATTTTGTGAAGGCAGTTCATGCAGTTTTGCCTAAAATTGAATTGATACCCACAGGAGGCGTAGAGCCTACTGCAGAAAGCTTAAAGTCCTGGTTTGATGCAGGAGTTTGTTGTGTAGGAATGGGATCACAATTATTTAGAAAGGATTTAATTCAAAAAGGAGATTTTGAACAAATCAAAAAAATGATTCAGTTTACCACAGGATTAATCGAAACCATCAGGTCATAGAAAAGGGGATTTAAAATCCCCTTTTTTTATTATAAATCCGGTTGAGGTGTCATTCTCAAATATGGTTTAATCACTTTGTGTCCTTTAGGGAATTTTGCAGGAATGTCCTCATTTTTGATCGCCGGAGCAATCACTACATCTTCTCCTTGCTTCCAGTTGGCCGGTGTGGCAACAGAATAGTTTGCTGTCAATTGAAGAGAATCGATCACTCTCAATAATTCATTAAAATTTCTTCCTGTACTTGCTGGATAGGTGATGATCAATTTGATTTTTTTATCATTTCCAATCACAAAAACAGACCTCACTGTGAAATTTTCATTTGAATTGGGATGTATCATATCGTAGAGGTTTGAAATCTTTCTGTCTTCGTCCGCGATGATTGGAAAATTGACTTCAGTGTTTTGGGTTTCATTGATATCAGAAATCCATCCTTTATGACTTTCTAAACCATCGACACTCAAGGCCATTACTTTTGTATTTCTCTTTTCAAACTCTTTTTTAAGCTTTGCTACAGTGCCTAATTCAGTTGTACATACTGGAGTATAATCGGCTGGGTGAGAAAATAAAACACCCCATCCATCTCCCAAATACTCGTAAAAATTGATTGTTCCTTCAGATGTTTCAGCAGTAAAATTTGGTGCTACATCTCCTAGTCGTAATGCCATTTTGAAAATAATTTAAGCTATTGAAAATTGATATATTTTTAAAACGTCACTCAGAATAGTTACGTTCACCTAATTCAACTTTTCTTTATTAAACATTTTTAATGCATCCACTTTGTTCTTTCAATACGTAAATAAGGTGAGTTTTGAAGTAAGACATTTCTGATACAAACAGTTCTGGATCGTTAAGAATTGATAATTAGAACATATCTTTCGGGTGCTTGTTTAACTTATGTATAAGTTTGATTGGCTAAAAGATTTAATTTGATTTGATGAAAAAAGGAATAATAATATTTCAAAAGAATTTAATACCTGGTAGAGTAAAGTCCCGAATTGCAGAAATGGTAGGGGATCAAAAAGCATTAGAAATTTACCAAGTATTGGTGAATTATACTCACCAACAAGTAGAGCATTTGGAATGTAAAAAGTTGTTGTATTTTTCAGATTATGTGGAAAACAGCTTCGAAAATGATAAGGAATACCAGGTTTTTATCCAGTCTTCCGGTGATTTAGGTCAAAAAATGGGAGATGCTTTTAAAGATCAATTTGAAAATGGTTTTGATCAGTTATTAATTATTGGAACGGATTGTGCTGAAATTACTTTGGAAGTAATAGAAAAAGCCTTTGAAAAGCTAGAAAACTCCGAAGTCGTGATTGGTCCTGCAAAAGATGGGGGGTATTATCTTTTAGGAATGAAACGCTTTATCTCAGGACTATTTTATGATATTCCCTGGAGTAGTGCAGAGGTTTTCAATCAAACTTGTAGCTACCTTATTACTCACCAAATCTCTTTTGATTTATTGCCTACACTTTCTGATGTAGATTATTTAGAGGATTGGGTAAAAGTAAAAGAGAGACTGATGCACCCTCAATCAAAATAACTAGTTAATCCCTTTGAGTTCTTAAGAATGATCTTCAAACACCCAATTTCCAAAGCTCCCTTAGTTTTCATTATATTCCTATTTCTTTCATCATCCGCATGGGGTCAAGAATCGACTGTCAGTCAAAACTATGATATTGTTGTCGCTGGTTTTCGAATAGGGGGTATGACTGCCCAAAAGATTCAAAGTCCTAAAGAGACAAAGTTTGAAATCAATAGTCTGGTAGATTTCTGGTTTTTTGGAAGAGTTCATGTTGATTTTTTACAAAAAGCAGAATACTTGAATGGTCAACTTCATGAAGCCTCAACTGTTTCCAATTCAAATCGAGGTAATTTCCAAACAAATGTAAGCTGGAATAATGATCATTACGTGGTAGATGCCAATACTTATAAATATGAGAATAATGAACCGGTCAACCAACCGATTTATTCCAGTCCTGCCAGGCTATATTTTGAGGAACCCAAGCATGGAGACATTCTCCTATCAGAGAATTTTGGTTTAGTAACCACTGTGGTTGAGGATGAACCAGGAGTATATTCAATTGAGGTAAATGGGAACACCAATACTTTTTATTATGAAGAAGGTGTATTACAAAAAGTGGTTTTAGAAAACTCCATCAAAAATTATGTGATTAGAAGGTCTGATGATTGATGAGGAAACCATTTCTGTTATTATCCCTACTTACAATGAGGCGGGTAACTTAAAAGAATTAATTCCATTAATCAGGAGGGAAGAGGATCCAAAGATTTTAGAAATTATTGTGGTGGATGCTCAGAGTTCTGACGAAACACAACAAGTGGCTGAAAATTTAGGAGTTAAGATTTTTAAATCAAAGAGGCGTTCAAGAGCACATCAAATGAATTTGGGAGCGAAGCATGCAAAAGGCTCTATTTTTTATTTTGTACATGCTGACACCCGACCGTTCAAAGGATTTGCGAAAGATATCTATGAAAATTATTTAAGGGGTAAACTTGCTGGTTGTTACCGATATAGTTTTGATAGCACTCATATCTCACTAAAGATTAATGCATGGTTTACACGTTTTAATGGAATTTTTGCTGGAGGTGGAGATCAAACCCTTTATATTACAAGCAGTCTTTTTGAGGAATTGGAAGGATTTAATGAAAAATACACCATTATGGAAGATTTTGACCTTAATAGAAGGATCAGAAAAATCTCCGGTTTCCACGTTATCCCAAAAGAAGTAATCGTTTCTGCGAGGAAATATGAGGAAAATGGATGGTTAAGAGTTCAGCTTGCAAATTTGGCTGCATTCATACTTTTTTTATTGAATTCAAATCCAGAATCAATCAAAAGTCTATATTGTACTTTATTAAAACAACAGAAGACTTAGTAATTAAATCGGAATGAGCAAAGCAACCATTAATGGCATTCAACAAGTAGGTATTGGAGTAAAGGATGCTAATGAAGCATGGAAGTGGTATAGGAAAATTTTTAAAATGGATGTTCCGATTTTCCAAGACAGTGCCGAGGCAGCATTAATGACTCGATACACAGCAGGGAAAGTTGAAAAAAGACATGCCATACTTGCTATGAATATGCAAGGAGGAGGTGGTTTTGAAATTTGGCAATTTACATCCAGGACTCCTACTGGTCCAGCAAAGAAAGTTTCATGGGGTGATTTGGGAATTCTTGCAGTAAAAATCAGATGTAAAGACATCCAAGAGACCTATGATTTTATGAAGTCTGAAGGAGTCAACTTACTTGGAACACCATCCAAAAACCCAATCGGCGTTCGGCATTTTTATTTGAAAGACCCTTATGATAATGTTTTTGAGATAGAAGAAAACCAATCTTGGTTCAGCAAAAATAAAGACTTAACCGGAGGCGTTTCCGGAGTAGTAATTGGAGTAACTAACATTGAAAAATCCCTTCCATTATATCAGAGTATTTACCAGCATTCTGAGGTCTTAATTAATGAAACCAAAGAATGGGAAGACTTTGCTCCTTTAATAGAGGAACAAGAATCTTTTTCAAGAGTGATTTTAAGAAGCTCTGAGAATAGAACAGGGGCTTTTGGAAAATTACTATGCCAAACCACTGTTGAATTGATTTCTGTCAATAATTCAGCTCGAGAAAAGATTTATGAGGGAAGATTATGGGGTGATTTAGGTTTTATTCATGTTTGTTTTGATGTCAATGGAATGAAAACCCTCCGAACTAACCTAACTGATTCAGGATTTCCATTTACGGTAGATAGTAATAATGGGTTTGACATGGGAAAAGCAGCTGGGCATTTTGCATACATAGAAGATCCTGACGGAACATTGGTAGAGATGGTAGAAACCCATAAGATCCCAATTATGGAAAAATGGGGATGGTACCTTGATCTGAAAAAAAGAAAACAAGGGAAAACACTTCCTAATTTTATTGTGAAAATGCTTTCCCTCAATAGAGTCAAATCCTAACTAGGATTTAGTAATTTTCATCAATAGGTCGAGCAATCTGTTAGCATAGCCGGCTTCATTGTCATACCAGCCTACTACTTTGACCATAGATCCCTTGGCAGAGGTTAATTCCGAGTCAATGATACAGGAATGAGGGTTTCCTATGATGTCCATAGATACGATGGGGCTATCTTCTACTTCTAAATAGCCATTTAAATAGGAATTACTTGCTACTTTGAAAGCTTGATTGACTTGAGCCACTGTTACCTCTTGTTGCAGTTCCACGATGAGATCAGTCAGAGAACCATCGGGAACAGGAACCCGCATGGCAGAGGCTTCTACTTTTCCTGCAAGCTTGGGAAGCACAATATCTAAAGCTTTACCCGCATTAGTGGTAGTAGGTATAATAGAATAAGCTGCTGCTCTAGCCCGTCTTAAATCACGGTGTGGTGCGTCGTGTAGATTTTGATCGTTGGTGTAGGAGTGGACGGTGGAAGCAAAGCCTTTTACCAATCCAAATTGTTCATCTAAAACTTTGACCATAGGAGCAAGGCAGTTGGTGGTGCAAGAGGCATTTGAAATGATGCGTTCTTCTCCTGTTAGAATCTCATCATTCACTCCCAATACGACCATTTTGATACTTGGGTCTTGTGAAGGAGCTGAGATAATTACTTTTTTTGCACCTGCTTTTAAATGTTTTTCCGCTCCTGACCGATCAGTGAATCTTCCCGTACATTCTAAAACCAGATCAATTTCCAATTCTTTCCATGGTAATTTTTCTGGATCAGATTGTCCAAACAGTTGGATAGTTTTGCCATTTACCACTAATTTGTTTTGATCCAAAGAGATTGAAGCCTCTGTTTTACCATGGACTGAGTCGTACTTCAACAAATGTGCGATCGCTTGGGGATCTGCTAAATCGTTAATTGCGACTAAATTAAGAGATTTGTTTTCTAGGATTAATTTGGCAGTGTATCTACCTATTCTGCCAAAACCGTTGATGGCTATTTTTTTTCCAGGAGTTTGGTTCATGGATCTGATTTGAAATTAAACCTAAAATTAGTCAAAAGACTGTAATCCCCTCGAAGAAAAATTTTATTCCTTTTAACTCAGGATTTTAGCAAAAAACCAAAGAAATTTTGGAGGGGGAATTGGGATTATAAAATGAACCTTCTATATTTGCAAAACCATTTCGGAAAGCAGGTATTTCAGCAATCAAAAATGGTCCGTTCGTCTAGGGGTTAGGACGCATCCCTTTCACGGATGAAACACGGGTTCGATTCCCGTACGGACTACAAATAGTTGAATATCAATAAGTTATCAACTGTTTTTGAAATACCTTGCTGAATGGTCCGTTCGTCTAGGGGTTAGGACGCATCCCTTTCACGGATGAAACACGGGTTCGATTCCCGTACGGACTACTAAGACCAAAAGCTCAATCCCCGTATGGTCTAAATCCATTTTTGTTTTATGGTTGTTAGTGGTTAAAGTGAACCAAAATCCCGGTCTATGATCGGGATTTTTGTTTTTATAAGGATCATTTTTTGAACGGAGATGTGAGCTCATTGATTTTCATTATTTTGTGGCATTGTTCAAATTTTAATGCCTCAACCCAAGATGAAAAATACCTATGCCAAATACCTATTGGCGGCTGCTATTCCTGGTTTTTTTGCATGTCAAAGAGAAAAAGTAGACTTGCGCGAAAAAACACTTACGAAAGAAGAAATAGCGAACATGGCCCAAGTGGCTGAAACACAAATTAGTCCCACCCTTGCCGAAGGGCTTGAACTCAAACTTTGGGCTGTAGATTCCCTGGTATATGACCCTATTTCAATTCAAGTTACGGATGATGGTAGTTTGTACTACACACGAACAAACCGTCAGAAGAACTCTGAATTTGATATTAGAGGGCATCAAGATTGGGAAATCGAATCTATCAGTTTACAAACTATTGAGGAAAAGAGATCCTTTTTGCAAAAGACTTTGTCTCCTGAGATGTCTGATAAGAACACATGGCTTGCTGATGTCAATGGTGACGGTTCCCATGACTGGCGAGACATGACGGTAGAGCGTGAGGAGCTTTATAGGTTGGAAGATAAGGATGGAGATGGATTTGCAGATTATTCTCAATTGATGGTTCAGGATTTCAATGATGTGACTACAGACGTTGCAGGTGCTTTATTGAAATTAGAAGACAATTTATTTATTGGTGTAGGACCTGATTTATGGAGACTTTCCGATACCAATAATGATGGGATTATGGATGAGAAGGAGTCTATTTCACATGGATACGGAATCCATATCGGGTTTGGAGGCCATGGGATGTCAGGGCTTGAATTAGGTCCTGACGGAAGAATTTATTGGGGAATCGGTGATATTGGATTTAATGGGAAAGGTCCAGATGGGAAAGAGTGGAAATACCCCAACAGAGGGGTGATTGCTAGAGCCAATCCTGATGGAAGTGATTTTGAAATCTTCGCCATGGGAGTGAGAAACACCCATGAATTTACATTTGATCAATACAATAACCTGATCTCCGTGGACAATGATGGTGATCATGGTGGAGAAAGTGAACGCTTGGTTTACTTGGTAAATGGTTCAGATACTGGCTGGAGAACCAACTGGCAATTTGGAAAGTACCGGGATTCTGAAAACAATACCTATAAGGTATGGATGGATGAAAAGTTGTATTTACCAAGACACGAAGGCCAAGCAGCTTATATCACTCCACCGATTCAAAATTATGTCAACGGACCAACCGGAATGGTATTTAACCCAGGTACTGCTTTGGCGCATAAATGGAAGAACACATTTTTTGTAGCTTCTTTTGTTGGAAATCCAACGGCCTCGGGAATACACGCTTTTAAACTGGAGCCTGATGGAGCCTCTTTTAAAATGTCCCAAACTGAAAAAGTGATGGGGGGAGTATTGGCCACTGGACTTGATTTTGGTCCGGATGGATCCTTATACTTTGCGGATTGGATACAGGGTTGGAATACCAAGAATTATGGTAGAGTTTGGAAACTGGATGACCCATCCGGAAAAAATTGGGAAGCTAGAAAGATCACTGCCCAAGTAATCAACACTGATTTTAAAACGCTTACCGATGAAGCCTTAGGAGAATATTTGGGTGATGAGGATATGAGAATTAGGAGAAAAGCCCAGTTTGAATTAGCTAAAAGAGGGGAGAAAGGCTTCCAGATATTTGAAGCAGCTATCAATCAGAAAAACAATCAGCTTGCCAGAATCCATGCCATTGTAGGTATCAGCCAACTGGCTAGAATGGATAAAATGGATTATGCGGAGTCTCTAGTTGCTTTATTGCAAGATTCAGACCCCGAAATCAGAGCCCAAGCTGCAAAATGGATAGGAGATATTAAATTTAAAGAGGCAGGAAATGCCTTGATGCCTTTGTTAAGCGATTCAGAAATCAGAGTTCGATTCTTTGCTTCAGAGGCATTGGGAAGAATAGCATATGAACCTGCGATTGAGGGTTTGATCAATGTATTAAAGGAAAATAATGATGAGGATGCTTTTTTAAGGCATGCAGCGAGCTTGGCATTGGCTAGAATCAATAAAAAAGAACCATTGATCGCCTTGGCCTCTAATCCATCTCCTGCGGTTCGTTTAGGTGCTGTTTTGGCATTGAGAAGAATGGCTGAGCCAGGCATAACTGCATTCCTTTCCGATTCCGATGAGTACATCGTAACTGAAGTTGCCAGAGCCATTAATGATGATTTTTCTATTGAGCCAGCTCTTCCTGCCTTAGGCGATTTATTAGTGACTACTTCCTTTCAAAATGAGCCATTGATCAGAAGAGTCATAGGAGCAAACCTTCGTGTGGGAACTGAGAAGTCTCTGGAAAATTTAAAAACTTACATCTCTAAGCCTAGAATTAATCCGGTTTTGAAAGCAGAAGCTATCGCAACTATTGGTACATGGGCCAAACCATCCGTTTTGGATAGAGTAGATGGAAGAAACCGTGGAGCAGTTGAAAGAGATTTAGCACCTATTCAAGCTTCTGTAAGTAACTCATTAATAAGGTTGCTTTCTGACCAAAGTGATCTTATTAGAGTAGAGGCAGTAAGGTCTATTGGTAAATTGAAAATTTCGGAGGCTGAACCTAAACTAATATCTATTCTAAAAAATGACCCGATAGATCCTGTTCGTGTTGAAGCTATTCTAGCATTAGCCAAAGTGAGCCCAGAAAATATTTCTGGTCCAATCGAATTGGCAATGAATGATAAATCTAAAGCAGTAAGGGTGGTAGGATTGGACTTATTGACCAAAACCGATATCTCTGATGATTTAATGGAAAATCTATTGAAAGATGTGATTCAAAATAGAACCATAGAAGAAAGACAAGCTGCGTTGCTAAGTTTAGGAAATCTTCCAAACTCTGCTAATCTAGAAATTTGGAATTCCTTATTGGATGATCTGAAAGCCAATAAACTTCCTAATGAAGTGATGATTGAATTGGAGGAAGCTATCGCAGAAACAGGATCAAAAGAGCTCAAATCAAAGTATGATCAAATCCAACAAGAAAGAACCGGAGGTGATCTTGTCGCTCTATATAGTGGAGCTCTTGAAGGGGGGAGTGTTCGATCAGGCCGAAGAATTTTCTTCCAAAATCAAACGGCTCAGTGTATCCGATGTCATGGATATGATGACATGGGAGGAACTGCAGGGCCACATTTAAATGGGATCGCAAATAGACTCTCTAGAACACAAATCCTAGAAGCTTTGATTGAACCAAGCAAGCGACTTGCCCCTGGATATGGATTCGTTCAACTTACTTTGAAGGATGGTAGCGCAGTCAATGGAACCTTGATGGAGGAAACTGAGGAGGGATTGGTAATTAAAGAAGCCTCAAAACCAGAGCGATTAATTCCCAATTCTGAAATTTCTGAGCGAAAAAATTCTCCTTCCAGTATGCCGGATATGAAAGCAATTTTGAGCAAAAGAGAAATCCGGGATTTAGTAAGCTTCGTGAGTACGATGACAAAAGAGTGGGAGTAATCCGCTCGATTGAATTTATAGTAAAAGAAAAGGAGGCAGAATCTGCCTCCTTTTCTTTTTAGTCGCCTAATTGTCACTGTTTATTTCTGATCTAGAAGTACGTTTCACATTTCAACTTTGCTCGATATGACATTAGGAACGCTTCACAATCAGAGCTTGGAGTAATAGTCGAAAAGGCTCTTCATATTGATTTTGAACCAACTCCTTTAGTTAATTTGTGTCTTTATTAATTCAAGAATTCATCAAATGTCAAGCTCACGAAATACATGGTTCCAATGGTTGGATTTCCCCAAGCTTGCGTATATCCATTACTAAACAAGTTGGAACCACCTACTTTTAGGATCGATTTGATGCTTTTCAATTTATAGCTTACTTGAGCATCCAAAGCGCCATATGCTGGCACCACAGATAGTTGTTGGCTTGAAACAGGAGCATTTACAAATGAAGATTGCCAAGCAAACTCACCTTGCCATCTATAAGTGATAGCAAATCCCAAATTGTCAACTACCTCTCTGTTTCCAAAATTAAGCACATATCTATACTCTGGAGTGTTAAAGCTTGGTTGGAAGCCAGTCTCCGCTAATTCCTCTAAATTAGATAGGGTATTGTAAGAAACGTTACCTCCAATGGTGTAGCCTTTTGGCAGTTTATAATCCAAACTGGCTGCCCATCCCCAAGACTCAATAATCTCGGTCCTATTTACTGGAAGCCCATAAACATTTCTCGAATTAGGAATCGCTCCGATCAGGTTCAATCCAGTAAGAGCATTGGGTCCTGCCAAGCCTGCATCTGTTTTATCTTGGACCAGCACTTGCAACCCATTGAAGTTTTCGAATCGATTGAAATATGCATAGGCATCCACTAATAAGTTATTCCCCCAAATTCCTTTATAGCCCACTTCAAAAGACTTGACTCTTTCAGGTTTGAATTCTTTGATTTCATAAGGCTGGAGTTGGTTAATATTGGCAGTAGAAGCAAATAAACCAATTGCTTGAATTATTGCTGCAGGGGCATCGGCTGGATCGATGATTCCTTGTTCTATAAGACCTTGAACATATTCTATAGCCTGAGATTGAATTGCTGGATCTTGGGCAGATTGTTGTACCGCAGCACCAAACTTGGTCACGTTCGCCAAGGTATACCCAGGATTGTTATTGAGATTATAACGGTCCGCAAATAAGGGCAGGCCACCAATCAATCTTGCCTGAGGAGTATTTAAATCTATATACTGATCTTGGTTCGTTGGGATACGAAAACCTGTTTGATAGGAAGCTCTAAAATTATGGTTTCCTACCGTATAAACTCCCGAAATTCTTGGAGACCATTGCCCCGCGAAATTTTCGTTTTTATCGTATCTGGCAGAAGCAGTCAATTTGAAATGGTCATTGAAGAATCTTTTGGATCCTTGAATGTATCCACCATATTCATTGATGTTGAATTCATCCCCGTTTTCATCCAATGCGAAAATGGTTCCATTGGAGTTTAAGCTGTAAATTCTATAGTTGGCACCTACTACGAATTCGGCAAACTTGATTTGTTCAGAGAAGTTGTAGGAACCTTCAAAATGGTAAAGATTACTACTGTCTACAAATCTTGCCCCAACACCATTTTGGTCGCCTGGAATTGGCTTCGAGGAAACTTGTCTCAATGCATTTTGGAATTCTGAAGTACCTGGAATATATCTCCCTTGATCAGCAAAAGCTCTAGCAGCCAAATGAGCTTGATCGGCAGGGAGACCAGCACCTACTGCCTGAGCATAAGCACCAACGTATTCTGGAAACCATTGGGTACTGGCTTTCCAAGCTTCATTGATTCCTTGTGCGGCCGTACCAACTGCAAAGGCATCACCAGAGCGTTCTTGGGTAGTATAAGCTCTCAAATACCAGTTAGAAGCTCTTAATTCAGCTTTGTATTGTCCGATGGTAAAGTCTTTTAGGGAATATCTATCTGCTCCGGTATAAACTGTAGTTCCGAAGCCTAGGTTTCCTTGTAACACTGCTTCAATATTATCATTGATTCGATAATGCAGTGCAGCATTCATCTTGATGGATTTGGTGCCATAATCAGCTAAATCGCGCTCTAAATAGCCTGTTCTGGACACAAATGTATTTGGAATTAAAGGTAACGCAGCATCTGGAAGTACACCGGCTGCTACCATTGCTTGAGCAATGGACTGCATATTTACATTAGTTTCATCTCCATATATATTGACTCCATTGTAAGCTGGATTATTTCCAGGGTTCCCTGTTTCAATGGTAGACCCATTTAATAAGGATTGATCTCTAAAGTCATTTGCCTGCCAATCGTCTGCAGTCAAATATTCAAAGTTCACTTTGAAGGCAAACTTATCACTAATGGCTTTTGCATAACGTGCGCTGAAATTATAAAAACCTGTGGTAGGATTGGATCTGTTGCCTTCATCCATAATACCAGTCTTCAGGTTTGCAGAAAGTCCCTGGTATAAGAATGGGCTTTTAGAATTCATCAACAATATTCCATTGATCGCATTAGGACCATAAAGTGCTGATGATGCACCTGGAAGTAATTCTACGCTTTCCAGATCCAATTCAGAAATACCTACAATGTTCCCCACAGAGAAATTCAAACCAGGTGCTTGGTTATCCATTCCATCGATCAATTGTACGGTTCTTACATTTCCGTTGGCATTAAAACCACGGGTATTGAAAGATTTGAATAGGAGGGACTGTGTACTCATTTCCACTCCCTTCATGTTATTGATGGCATCGTAAAAGCTTGCTTGCGGCGCATCTCGAATCGCAATGATATCCATTTTCTCAACAGATACAGGAGATTGCAACACACTTTCTTCCATTCTGGAAGCAGAAACTATTACTTCCTGACCAAGGATGGATGTTTCTGTCATTTGGATGTCTAAATTACTAACACCACCCGTAACTTCTACTTCCTGAGTATTATAACCTACCATAGAAAATACAAGAGTAAATGGAGGCTCTTGGTCTACGCTTAGGGAAAAATTACCAGAAAGGTCAGATATAGTTCCAATCACTTTTCCTTTCACAAGAATGTTAACTCCTACTAACGTTTCTTGCGTATCAGCATCAGTTACCACACCAGAAACCATCGTTTGGGCAAAAACCCTGAAAGTACTTATGGAAACTAAAAGGAACAGCGTTAAAACTACCCTCTTCAAATTTGGAGTAGAATTTCTCATATAGAATATTGGGTTTTAATTAAATAAGGGGATTAAGGTTTAATTTCATCTGAAATTTGGCCCAAATAGCAAATAAAAATTGAATTTGTATACTTATTTAATTGAATAGATTATTAGAAAAAAAGTAGCATTAGAGGAAACTGAGCACATTTTTAAAGAAAATTTAAAAAAAAATGGAAGATCATTACCAATCTTATTTGCGAAAATTCATTTTGTTAAAAAAAACAAAAAATATTATTTTTTTTATTGATCTACATCAACAAAAAAAGCCCGTTTATTAAGCGGGCTTTAATTTATTTACTTGAAACTCTATCTACTTTGTATTTTTATTTTCCTCATTTACATGCCTAACCAACCGGTCACACAAATCTTTAATTTCTTCGGACATGTATTCATCACCGGTACTATTAAGAATCGTTTGCCCCATACCTCCTAGAATATCAATATAAAATCTCTTCATTTCTACCACGGACATATCTTCAGTCCAGAGATCAATTCGTAGGGTACTTTGATTGAGGTTGTCCCAAATATTTAAACTAATACTTTTCGTAGATTCCAGCCCTTCATTTTCTTTATCAGAAGCATCCCATGTAATGGCTTTTGGAAGACTTTTCTCGTCTAATTCAATTTGAAATTTAATATCTGATTTTTTCATTCTTGGAAATTTTTCTGGTAAACCCTTGGATCTTCCAGAGAGTTCAATTGCTTAAATATTTATTCAAAATACCATTTCTGGTACTTCTCCATTAATTATTAATTTACCTGAGGTTTTCGACTTGATATCTTCCACACTAACCCCTGGAGCTCGTTCTTTCAGAATAAATCCTCCAGCAGGATGTACTTCCAAGACCGCTAAATCTGTGACTATTTTCTTCACACAGTGTACTCCTGTAATGGGAAGGGTACATTTAGGAAGTAATTTGGACTCTCCACTTTTTGAACAGTGCTGCATCGCCACAATAATATTTTCGGCAGAAGCCACTAAATCCATAGCACCTCCCATTCCTTTTACCATTTTACCGGGAATTTTCCAGTTGGCAATGTCTCCATTTTCAGAAACCTCCATTGCTCCCAGAATTGTCAAATGCACATGTCCCCCTCGAATCATTGCAAAGGATTCTGCTGAATCAAACAGTACTGATCCTTTTAGCATACTAATGGTTTGCTTTCCTGCGTTGATTAAATCCGGGTCCACATCTTCTTCTTTTGGAAAGGGTCCGATCCCCAACAGACCATTTTCAGATTGGAGTACAACTTCCATATCGTCGGGAATGTAATTGGCTACTAGGGTAGGAATACCAATTCCTAAATTTATATACTGCCCATTTTTCACCTCTTTGGCAATCCGTTGAGCTATTTGATCTTTACTTAACATGGATTTTGGGTTTAGTTGGAAACAGTTCTTTTCTCTATTCGCTTTTCATAATTCTTGCCCTGGAATATGCGTTGAACATAGATCCCAGGACAATGAATCTCATTAGGGTCTAATTCGCCTACTCCTACCAACACTTCTACCTCAGCAATACAGATCTTTCCCGCTGGAGCCATGATGGGATTAAAGTTTCTGGCCGTCCCTTTAAAAATGAGGTTCCCGGCAGTATCTCCCTTCCAAGCTTTGATAATGGAAAAATCAGCTTTTAGTGCGCGTTCCATAAGATATACCTTGCCATCGAATTCTCTGGTTTCTTTCCCTTCAGCCACTTCCGTCCCTACTCCTGCAGGTGTAAAAAAAGCTGGAATTCCTGCTCCTCCTGCTCGGACTCTCTCTGCCAAGGTACCTTGAGGAATAAGATCTACTTCTAATTCTCCCTGAAGTAATTGACGTTCAAATTCAGCATTTTCACCTACATAGCTGGAAATCATTTTTTTTACCATATGCTTTTTGAGGAGGAGTCCTATTCCAAAATCATCCACTCCAGCGTTATTGGAAACAATGGTTAAATTATTTATATCCAGATCCAAAAGTGCAGATATACAATTTTCTGGAATTCCGGAAAGTCCAAAACCTCCCATCATCAGCATAGCACCGGAAGGAATATCAGCTACTGCTGCCTTGGCGTCTTTCACTGTTTTATTGATCATAACTTTGGGTTTATAGTAAAGACTTGGCCAATTTCTGATCCATGGCCAGTTGATTTTTCAATTCTTCAAGATTGTCAAATTTCCGCTCTTCCCGTAAAAACTCCTTCAAATAAATCGTGATCTGCTTATCATAAAGATCCCCAATAAAATCAAATAAATGCGCTTCTACGGTTTTTTTGGTACCACCTACTGTGGGTCTATTTCCAATGTTCAACATCGCTTTGAACAAGGAACCATTCACCAATGCTTCCACCGCATACACCCCATCTTTGGGAATCAATTTATAGTCATTCGGGATATGGATATTTGCTGTAGGAAAGCCAATGGATCTACCTATTTGTTGCCCTTTAATAACGATCCCATTTAATTCATACGGACGACCAAGGGAACTGGTCGCTCTTTTTACATTTCCGGTTTCTAAAGCAGTTCGAATTTTTGTGCTAGAAACCCCAATTTCATCCACATCTTGACGAGAAATTTCCTCTAGTTCAAAACCAAATTCCTGATGATGCTCTTTTAAATACTCAAAACTTCCTTCCCTGTTTTTGCCAAAACGATGATCATATCCTATGACCAGCTTTTTGGTATGGATTTTCTCCATCAATACTTTATCTATAAACTCCCTTGAGCTTAATTGGGAAAATTCCTTGGTAAATGGAATGGTAATTAAGTGGTCGATCCCAAAATATCTTAATAATTTGGTCTTCTCCTCAAAGGTGCTCAACAACCTCAAATTATGTTCATCGGGATAGAGCACCAATCTTGGATGTGGCCAAAAAGTAATTAAAACGGTTTCTCCCTGTATATTCCGGGCGATTTCTCGGATTCGCTTTAAAATCTTTTGATGTCCTAAATGTACTCCATCGAAGGTCCCACTTGTTACTACCGGATTGGGAATATGAGGGATATCACTTAGTCCTTCGTAGATTTTCATCGTTTTATTGTTGAATTATTCAGCTAGATGCCGAGACTTGATTTCTTCAATCAAAGCAGGAAGTTCCTTTGCTTCCGATAATTTGAAATCCCCAATTCTAGTCCTACATAAGGCACTCATATAAGCACCAACTTGTAAGATCTCTCCAAGATCACGTGCAAGACTTCTGATGTAGGTACCTTTTGAGCATGAAATCCGAAAATCTATTTCTCCAGCCTCAAACCTAGTAATCTCAAATTCACGAACCTGCACCAAACGGGGTTCCATTTTGACGTCTATTCCTTTCCTAGCAGATTCATATACTCGTTTTCCATCTACTTTGATTGCGGAATGCATGGGAGGTATCTGAAGAATATCTCCTGACAATTGTTTGACTGCTGACTCCACTTCTTCTAAAGTAATATGAGCAGGATCTGCTACAGGAATGACAGGTTTCTCAAGATCAAAGGATTCTGTGGTAGAACCAAGTACAAAGGTTCCCGTGTACTCCTTTTCCTGCCCCATAAAACCTTCAATCTGTTTGGTCATTTTACCAGCGCAAACGATTAAAAGACCAGTGGCTAAAGGATCCAAAGTCCCAGCATGTCCCACTTTTTTGATTTTGAGTGCATTTCTGACTTTTTTGACTACATCAAATGAAGTCCATTCCAATGGCTTATTAATCAAAAAAACTTCTCCGTAGGGTTGCTCTTGCATGCTACAAATATAAACCACTTACAATTGCAATGATACCTGCAAATAAACAGTAAACAGCAAAATAGCTGAGTTTGCTTTTTCTAACCAAAGAAACCATCCAAGTACATGCGAGAATTCCGGAGATAAAAGCAGCTAAAAACCCAGCGCTCAAATAACCTATTCCTTCAGTTTCCATGGATAAACCTCCGTCCAAAATATCCTTTGCGATCTTTCCTAAAATCAAGGGTACCACCATCAAAAAAGAGAATCTTGCAGCTTTGGATTTATCTACTCCTAAGATAACAGATGCTGAAATCGTTGCTCCAGATCTAGAGATTCCTGGGAGAATAGCAATTGCTTGGGCAATCCCAATTTGAAATGCTTTAAAGTAAGTAACAGGTTGATTGGTATTTTTGGCTTTATCAGCTAAATAGAGTAGGAGCGCAGTCAAAACAAGCATAAACCCTACAAAAACTACACTTCCACCAAAAAGGGTTTCCAACTGTTCTTCAAATGCCAAACCTACCACGGCAGCAGGTATCATTGAAAGAAGAATTTTGACTACAAATTGAGTTTCTTCATTCCATTTGAATTTGAACAAGCCAATAAGAATCTCTGCAATGTCTCTCCTATATACAATGATGGTACTGAGTGCAGTGGCAAAATGAACTACAATTGTAAACATCAAACCTTCTGCAGGCATTTTACTCTCACCCAATATAGCTTTTCCTAGTTCCAAGTGTCCACTGGACGAAACCGGTAAAAACTCCGTCAATCCTTGAATGATTCCAAGGATGATCGCATCAATAATCTCCATTGTTAATTTTTCTCGGTTTTAGCGAAAATGGCGTAAAATTCAAAAATAAAACCTGAGAGCGTGACGATTGGGCCTAATGTCAAACCAAGAAAACCATTTCCATGGGGTTCATTGTCTAATCCAATAATGATAAACCCGATTACAATCAACGCAAAGCCAATGGCCATGAGCTGATAATTTTTTTTAGAGAAAGGAAAATGTGATTTGCTCATGTTAATATAATTCGTCTAACGACATGTTTAAATACTTATTTACAGCTCTTAAGGTACTCAATGCAGATAAAACTCCTCCTACACCCACTAATACTGCAAAGAGCATTAACAGCATTTGTTCATTGTGTAATAGCCCAAATCCTTCAATATTTGCCTGGGTGTATTTAACTAAGCCAAATAAAATCATCGAAGCAATAGCTCCCGCCAACATCCCAAAAAACCATGCTCTTGCAAGAAATGGTTTTCTGATAAATGCTCGGGTGGCACCCACTAATTGCATGGATCTGATCAAAAATCGTTGGGAAAACAATGCCAAACGAATGGTATTATTGATAAGCATGATCACTGTGATAATCAAAATGAGGATGAATCCTCCGAGCACCAAGCTGACTTTCAATAAATTCTTATTGATAGAATCAACCAAATCTGTCATATAAGAAACCTCAAAAATTCCCTCAATGGATTGGAGTTCAGCAACAATGGCATCTAATTGTTCTGAAGTTTGGAATTCCTCAGCAATTGTAATGACAAAACTATCTCTTAATGGGTTATCTTCCAGGAATTTAGTAAAGTCTTCTCCAGTACTTTCTATAAACGTAGCTGCTGCTTCCTCATCCGATATAAACCGAAGCCCTGTGGTATCACTCTTTTGGAGTATAAAGGGGCGATTTTCTAAATTCTCTTTAATTGAGGTAATTTCTTCATCCTCTAAATTCTTATCTAAAAACACTTGAACCTCAATATTCTCGCGGATCATGCTGGTCAGTGATTTCGCCTGTATCAAGATCACTCCAAACAGACCAACAATAAAAAGTGAAAGGGTAGTACTAAATAAAACACTTCCAAATTTGAAGTGTCCAAGTATTTTTTTCTTCCTAGGTTGGTTTGCCATAGATTTAGTTTTCTGGTCAAAAATAATCAGCCTATACCTTATAACCAATCGAAAATCAGGAAAGGATTGGAATCACTTTCTCTTTTGTAATACCAAAAACCTGATCTGTTGGTTTAGGCTTTATCAAAGCTAACCCTGTAAATCTTCCAAAAGCGGGTAGAATTAACTGATTTGGCTTATAATAAAAGCAAGAAAGACGTATAGACTGTCTTGCTTTCCCCACAAGTCTTATGCCCGGATGTATATGTCCACATAAATTTATTTTCTGTTCTGCAATTACATCTAAAGGTTCATGTGATAGAATCAGGTCTTCTAACTCAATTGGACTTTTATAAACACTAAAAGCTGAATGGGTATAGAAGCTCGAATCCAATATGTCATGGTTGCCTAATACCAAGTGAAATTGAACCTGAGGAAACCTTCCCAAAAATTGATTTAATACTTCCCATTGCCCATTCCAATCACTATGAAATAAATCACCCAAAAAATATACATGTTGTGGATGATAGCTTTTAATGATCAACTGAAGGTTGGCAAGATCTTCTAGGTGTATAGGTTCTGGAATAGGAATTCCTGATTTTCTAAAATGACTTGCTTTCCCAAAATGTAAGTCAGCAATGAAAATGGAGTTCAAAGAAGGTACCCAAACTGCTTTTTCTTTTAGTAAAATAAGTTTTGTTTTCTGGAAGTTTATCTGTGAAATCACTATTTTCAAGAGGTGTCTTTATTAGTAATGCAATTAGCAGCCTAATCTATTTAATATTAGAATATCAATTTGATCAATTTTATGAAAAAGTGTCAACTAGCTTCAGTTTTATTTTTGGTGTTGATCATTTCTTCATACAATAGTTACGCACAATCTGATTCCCCGATTCTTGGAGTTTGGTACAACACTGAGAAAACAGCACAGATTCAAATAATGAACAACGGTGATCAATATCTTGGGAAAATCATTTGGTTGGATAATCCTGACAAAGATGGGGCCCCTATCTTAGATAATGCAAATGAAAAGAAAGAATTAAGGAGTCGTCCTGTTATGGGCTTGACGATATTGGAGGGTTTAAAATATGAAGATGGAATATGGAAAAATGGAAAAATATATGATCCAAATTCAGGTAAAACCTATTCCTGTGAAGTAAAGCTTAAAGGAAAAGAAAAATTAGAAGTGAAAGGTTATCTGGGTTTTTCTTGGTTAGGAAAAACTGTAGAATGGACCAAAGTTGAAAATAAATAAGGCGGTGAAATCACCGCCTTATTTATTTTCCAGATAGAATGAATGTAAGAAATAGGAAAGTTGCTCAAATTCAATCAAGAATGCGTCATGTCCTGCCGTTGAATTGATTTCCTTATAAGTTCCTTTTTTCGCATGTTGGGAAATAAATCTGGATTCTTCTGGCAAAAAAAGTAAGTCAGAATTTACACCAATTGCCAATATTCTTGCTTGAATTTCACCAAGGGCTTTTTGATGACCACCTCTTTTCCTTCCAAGATCATGACTATCCATGGTTTTACTTAAAATCCAGTAGGATAAAGCATTAAATCTTTTCGTAATCTTGTTCCCTTGGTACCTTACATAGGATGATGCCCTAAACCCATCCAGTTTTTCCTCAGTATCTAATTGCTTATTCTGAAAGTCATCTGGATGTCTATAACTCAACATGGCCACGGCTCTAGCAGCTTCCAACCCCTTGATCCCAGCATCTTCTTTTTGTTCTCCCCAAGATTGGTCGGCTTCTATTGCCATTCTTTGTGCCTCATTCAATCCAATAACCCATGGACTACTTTTAGAAGTAGATGCCAATATTACCGCATTTAAAAGCCTTTTTCCCAATAAATAAGCCCATTCTAAGCCAACTTGCCCACCCAAAGAGCCTCCAATAAGTGTATGGATTTTTTCGATAGACAAATGTACCCGCAACCGTTCTAGACTTGTAGCCAAATCCCGCGTAGTCAATTCAGGGAAATCATAATAAAAGATGTTTCCATTTACTGGATTCACACTTAAAGGACTAGTAGAACCATAACAAGAACCTAATAAATTTGCGCAGATGATGAAATGTCGGGAAGGATCAAAGAATTTGTCTTCACCAATCAATCCATTCCACCAATCTGCTGCATTGGAATCTCCTGTCAAGGCATGAATGACCCAGATTACATTTGACCCATCTTCATTTAACTCCCCATAGGTTGTATAACTTAAATCAAACTCTGTAAGGATTTCACCTGACTCTAGTTCTAAAGGGGTACTTGAATGAAACAATTCCTGGGACATGGTAATCGTTGCGAATTGACTTTTTAAATTCATTAATACTTATAATTTTTCAAATGCTTGTTGCAAATCTGCCTTGATATCATCAATGTGTTCGATACCAACCGAAACTCGCAATTGGGTAGGGGTGACACCTGCTGCTAATTGTTCTTCATCAGATAGCTGTTGATGAGTGGTCGCAGAAGGTTGAATAATTAAGGTTTTGGCATCTCCCACATTTGCAAGGTGAGATACCAGTTCAAGACTATTGATAAAGGTGGAAGCCTCTTCTTTATCTCCTTTTATTTCAAAGCTTAAAACTCCACCAAAACCATTTCTTAGGTATTTTTTAGCTAAAGCATGATAAGGAGAAGAAGAAAGACCAGGGTAGTTAACCTTTTGAACTTTTGGATGAGCTTCTAGCCAGGTAGCCAAAGCCAGGGCATTGTCTACAGTCCTTTGAACTCTTAAAGAAAGAGTTTCAATTCCCTGAAGCAGTAAGAATGAGTTGAAAGGAGAAATTGCTGGTCCAAAATCCCGAAGTCCTTCTACTCTTGCGCGGATTGCAAATGCTATGTTAGGAAGGCCCAGTGGGTTATTTTCTCCAAATACTTCCCAGAAGTTTAATCCATGATATCCTTCTGAAGGTTCAGAAAACTGTGGGTATTTTCCATTCCCCCAATTGTAATTTCCCGCATCAATGATAATCCCCCCAATAGAGGTACCATGTCCTCCAATCCACTTGGTTGCGGAGGAAGTGACAATATTCGCCCCATGCTTTATGGGTTGGAATAAATAACCACCTGCACCAAATGTATTATCTACTACCAAAGGAATATCATGATTTTTTGCCAAAGCAGAAATGGAATCGAAATCAGGAATATTGAATTCTGGATTTCCAATGGTTTCCAAGTAAATGGCTTTAGTTTTCTCATCAATCAGAGATTCAAAAGAAGCAGCATCATTTCCTTTGGCAAATCTTGCATCTATGCCTATTCTTTTAAAAGCGACCTTAAACTGATTGTAAGTACCTCCATATAAAAATGAAGTAGAAACAAAATTGTCTCCCGCACTCATGATATTGTTTAAAGCCAAAAACTGCGCTGCTTGACCTGAAGCAGTAGCCACAGCTGCCACTCCACCTTCTAGGGCTGCCATCCTGTTTTCAAACACCTCTGTAGTAGGATTCATGATCCTGGTATAGATGTTTCCAAATTCTTTTAGCCCAAATAGGTTAGCGCCATGCTCAGCACTATTAAACACATAGGAAGTGGTTTGATAAATAGGGACAGCCCTTGCATTGGTAGCAGAATCAGGCTGGTGACCAGCATGTAATTGAAGGGTTTCAAATTTTAAGTTTGACATTGTTATTAGGGATTTAATGAAAAGATAGGGTAGTGGGTACCCTTAAATAATAAAAGATTTATACAAAATAGGGGATGCGACAAAACCTGCCTTTGAATCCAAAGGATGTTCTTTTTCCAAAAACGGAAATTAATTAAAACTAGAACCGATAAAGGGAAGAGATTAAATCCAACGTTCATGTCGCAAAGAATTTATAGTTCCATTTGAGACCTTCTCAAATGGCAGGAATTGGCACCTTGGACTTTCCAGGTTGCCAGAGGGTCTATGAGCCTGTCTCTCGCCTCTTCTTTATAAATCCTAGCACTTAAAAAGTGAAGGATGCTGCAAATAAATAGCCCTTAATTTGATTTTCAAAACAAAATCTGTTTTTAAAGACTAAATATTTCTAAATAATCTTATCTAATTGATTCGGGTCGTATCTAAAAATAGGATGAATATTTTCAAAATCAGGCTCAATTTTTATCAATTCAGATACCTTTCCATTTTCTAATCCATACACCCAACCAAAAATGTGTGGAGCATTTCTTGTTTTCCAAGCTTTTTGGATAATCGATGTTTTGATGAGGTCTTGGCATTGTTCAATAACATTGTATTCCACAAGCTTATTGATCTTACTTTCCTCATCTTCAATAGCGTCCAATTCTTCACTGTAAGTTTTATAAACCTCCTTGATGTTCCGAAGCCACTTATTGATTAATCCAAGATGATTATGCCCAAGAGCTGCACTTACACCACCACATCCATAATGTCCACAAACGATAATATAATCTACCTCTAATACCTCTACGGCATATTGTAACACACTCAATAAGTTTAAGTCAGTATGAACTACCATATTGGCAATATTCCTATGTACAAAAATCTCTCCTGGGTCAGTCCCAGTGATCTCATTGGCAGGAACACGACTATCTGAACATCCAATCCATAAGAACTTAGGCTTTTGCTGTTTTGCCAATCGCTCAAAGTAAGCACTGTTGGTTTCAGTCATTTCTTCAGACCATGCCTTATTCTGTAGTAATAGTTTTTCGTAAGGGTTCATGCAGTTTTAGTTAATTTATAACGGAAGCCTTCCGTAGTAACTTCAATATTTTTTTCCATTGAGGTAATGATAAAATCATTCAATACCTCTTGGATGTCATGATCTATAAACCGGGCTTTCTCTGCGTTGATAATAACCTGACATCCATTAGGGATTTTGGAAAGCTCTTTCATCAAAGGCGCTTTATTCAAAAAGCTTACATCTTTTTGTAATTGCACTAAATAGTTGCCATTTAATTCTGTAAATCTGATTGATTTTTGGAAGTTGGTCTTAATTACAAAGAATAGTCCAAAAGCCATTCCTATCCCTATTCCAACCAGTAAATCCGTAAATAGAATAGCTAACACTGTCACGACGAATGGAATAAATTGAGACCATCCTTTTTCATAAACTGATACAAAAATGGCAGGTTTGGCAAGTTTATACCCGACTAAAAATAGAATAGCAGCTAAACAGCTTAAGGGGATTTTATTCAATACTCCAGGTATTGCCAATATCAAAACCATTAGTAAGATCCCATGAAAAACAGCAGACATTTTTGTTTTAGCACCACTGGAGATATTTGCGGTACTTCTGACAATAACAGCAGTTACAGGAAGTCCACCAATTAATCCCGACACGGAATTTCCTATTCCTTGAGCCACCAGTTCTCTGGAGGAAGGCGTTATTCTTTTTTGTGGATCCATCTTATCTGCAGCATCTACACTCAACAATGTCTCAATAGAACCAATCACTGCTAAAGTGACTGCGATTACCCAAAAGGAACTTTCTGTGATTAAGGAAAAATCCGGAAAAGTAAGAAGGTTTCCTAACTCACTGAAATCAGATACTGTAGGAATGGTCACTAAATGTTCTCCATCCAACGTCCACTCTGGCTTCCAAAAAGAATAACTCGCATTAATCAAAATTCCTGAAACCACAGCCCATAGGGCACCTGGTACCAGCCCAAGGATTTGATGGTTCTTAATCTGAGGTTGCTCAAAGGCAATTAATATCCCCAAAGCTACTAACACAATAACAATGGCTCCCGGGCTATTGAATTCAAATGCATACCATATTTCTGAAAATGTATTATGATCATCACTTTGTAAAAAAGCCTCATCTCCCATGGTATCTTTATCGTAGCCCAAAGCATGAGGAATCTGTTTTAAAATCAATATTAATCCAATAGCTGTCAACATTCCTTTAATGACGGAATGAGGAAAATAATATCCCAGTACTCCAGCTTTGGCTAAACCTAAACCAAGTTGAATTAAACCAGCAAAAACCAAACAAGCTAAAAAGAGTGGGAAGGTACCTAATGAAGAAATAGAGTCTAAAACAACAACTGTTAATCCAGCGGCAGGCCCACTAACACTGACATTAGAACCTGAAATTGATCCCACTACAATTCCTCCAACGATACCGGCAATCAAACCAGACATTGGAGGAGCTCCACTTGCAATGGCAATTCCCAAGCAAAGGGGTAGTGCCACTAAAAATACTACTAGACTAGATTTTAGATCATATTTAAGATTTTCTCCAAAAAGCATAAGTAAATTAACAATTGTCTAAAATTCAACTCTAGGTATACGTAAAACCTGCTCTAAAGTATCAATATTATACAATATTATTTCGCTTTTTTGAATTAATAAAGAAGATTAATTCAGCAAATCTTCAAATGATTGATCTATTTTATTAAAATTAAATCCTTCAACAGCACGATCCATTTTTGCTTGAATTTCGGTCAAACATAGGTTTCCAATACTACCTTCATGGGTATGAAAAATTTTACTTTGATCCGGAGAAAAATTATCTGATTCAATATCCAAGCCTACTTGTTTATAAGCATCTCTGAATGGCACTCCTTTCAAAACCAAGTCATTCACTACTTCCACAGAAAATACATGCTTATAAAATGGGTCTTGAAGAATTCCTTTTTTTATTTTAATAGACTTCAACATAAAAGTGCTCATTTCCAAACAATCTTTCATCGTTTCAATTGCTGGAAAAATTTCCTCTTTCAACAATTGTAAATCCCGATGATAGCCTGTAGTAGTGTTAGTCAATAATAGGTTGATCGCATTTGGAACAGCTTGAATCTGATTGGTTTTGGCTCGCATCAACTCAAATACATCTGGATTCTTCTTATGAGGCATAATACTACTTCCCGTAGTCAATTCATCTGGAAATGAAATAAACCCAAAGTGCTGGTTCATAAACAAACAGATATCACTTGCCAATTTATTCAAAGTACCTGCTAAGCCAGCAAGACCAAAAGCAATAGTTCTTTCCGATTTTCCCCTGCTATTTTGTGCATTAATTACATTATGATGGAGATCAGCAAAGCCTAATAATGAAGTGGTATAAGTTCTGTCTAATGGGAAGCTTGATCCGTATCCTGCCGCAGAACCCAAAGGATTCTTATTAGCTAAATCAAATGAGGCCTGAAGTAATCCCATATCCTCAGTAATGCTTTCTGCAAAAGATCCAAACCATAATCCAAAGGAAGAGGGCATGGCTAATTGGGTATGGGTATACCCTGGCATTAAATCTTCTTTATGTTTCTCTGATAAATGAAGTAATAAATCAAAAAGAGTAGTTGCTTCCTCAACTAAATTGCGAATCGCCGCTCGGTAGTAAAGTTTCAAATCCACCAATACCTGGTCATTTCTACTTCTTCCGCTATGTAGTTTTTTGCCTACTTCTCCATACCGTTCGGTAAGAAGAAACTCCACTTGTGAATGAACATCCTCTACTCCAGGAGCAATCGTAAATTGACCTTTTTCAATTTCAAAATAGATTTCTTTTAATCCTTTTTGAAGGATTTCATTGTCTTCTTTAGTAAGTAGTCCTACTTTAGTTAACATATGAGCATGCGCCATAGATCCTAACACATCAAAAGGAGCCAGAATTATGTCAAATTCAGGATCTCTTCCAATGGTAAAGTTTTCTACTTCCTTTTTATTTCCTGCTTCTTTCTGCCAAAGTTTCATAGTATATTTTAGAGAGCTCTCTTAACTAATTTTGAATAGGATTCCAGTATAGCGATATACATGGAGATTCCATTTTGAATTTCATTCAAATAAATAAATTCATCTGCTGTATGTGACCTAGCAGAATCGCCTGGGCCAATTTTTACGGATGGATAAGGAATCAAAGCCTGGTCGGAAAGGGTAGGGCTACCATAGGTTTTAATGCCCATCTCCTTTGCTATATCCAATATGGGATGACCTTCTGGTACATGGGAGGATTGTAGCCTCAACGATCTAGGTTTCAATTCACAATTTAAATTGGAAGACAACTCTTCCAATGCTTCCTCTAAAGTATAAGCATCGGTAACCCGAACATCCAAGATAAATTCACAAAGATCAGGAACCACATTATGCTGCTTTCCTGCCTGAATTACTGTTGCCGAAACTTTGGTTTTACCCAAAAATGGAGAGACTTTTTTGAATTGAAAATCCCGTATTTTGATCAAATCATCCAAAGCTAAGTACAAGGCATTAACACCTTCTTCTCGTGCAGCATGGCCAGCTTTCCCATAGGACTTCGCATCAATCACCATTAACCCTTTTTCAGCTACAGCCATATCTAATAGGGTAGGTTCGCCCACTATGGCCAGTTCACATGCCGGCAACTTGCTGATGATAGAGCCTATCCCATTAGGTCCGGAAATCTCTTCTTCAGCAGATAATATTACGATCAGATTAAAAGGTAATTCCTTTCCATACAAATGGCAAAAAGCAGCTATAAGACTGACCAAAGGACCTCCAGCATCATTACTTCCTAAACCATACAGTTTTCCATCCTCTTCAACAGGAGTAAAAGGATTCAATGTATATCCAGCATTAGGCTTTACTGTATCGTGATGGCTATTCAACCAAATCGTTGGTAATTCAGGATTATATGGATTGGCAAATGCCCAAAGATTGTTCCCTGATCTTTCAAAAGGAATAGACCTATTTGTAAAAAAACGGCCAAGAACAGCCGCTGTGTCATTTTCTTCTTTTGAAAAAGATTGCGTGGAAATCAGTTCTTTTAATAACTGAACAGCATCTTTATACAGTAATTTAAACTCTTTCACAATGTAGCATTTCGATCAATACAAATCATATCGATGGCGTTCAATGGTAGTTCCAGAAAGCTTCCCTTTCGTAGCCAATAAAAGATTTTCGGCTTTTCCAATCCAAACATGATTGACCCCTTTCATTAAGGCTTCAAATGCATTATCCAACTTTGGAATCATTCCAGAATGGATTACATTTTCTTTTTTTAGTTCCTGATAAATATCTTCATTGATGAGTGGAATGATTGAATTTTCATTTTTCTCATCTATTAAAACACCGCTTTTATTGAAGCAGAAATACAAATTAACTTGATGCTCGGCTGCTAAAGAGGTAGCTAGGGCAGAGGCAATACTATCTGCATTGGTATTGAGAAGCTGACCTTTTTGATCATGCGTAATTGCATTTACCACTGGAAGAAGTCCTCCTTGTAATAAATGATCAATGAGCTTCGTATTCACTTCTTTGATATCTCCAACAAACCCATAATCAATTTCTTTGACAGGTCTTTTGATGGATCGAATCAAATTACCATCCGCGCCAGTCATTCCAATCCCATTGACTTTTAAGGCCTGAAGTTTGGCTACAATTTGCTTATTAATCAAACCCGCATAAACCATGGTAACTACGTCCAAAGTATCCTTATCGGTGATTCTTCTACCATCTACCATCTCGGGCATCACTCCAAGGGATTCTCCAAATCGGGATGCCATTACACCACCTCCGTGTACCAGAATTTTATGCCCAGGGAATTTTGAAAAAAGGGCCAGAAATTCATCCAATTTTTCAGGAAAGTCGATGACATTACCACCGATTTTAATAATACTGATTTTCATAGGTCGAGGCTTTTATGGGCAATTAGGCTTAAATCAAATGGCTGATCACAGATTGAGCAGCGTATATTCTATTTTCAGCTTGTTTTTGGACAAGAGATCTTGGTCCATCCAAAATTTCATCTGACAATTCTACATTTCTTCTTACAGGGAGACAATGCATCACTTTTGCATTAGGCGCATACTTAAGATGCTTTTCTGTTAACATCCAAGAATGGTCTGTTGTTATTATTTTGCCATAATCATTAAAGCCTGACCAATTTTTAACATACACAAAATCAGCACCTTCCAATGCTTTTCTTTGATTATATTCTATAGTTGCTCCTTTTGTGAATTTTTCATCCAACTCGTAGCCTTGTGGATGGGTGATGGTTAAATCATGGTCCATTCCCAGAGTCCATTCTGCAAAACTATTTGCCACAGCATGGGGAATCGCTTTGATATGTGGAGCCCATGTAAGCACGACTTTTGGTTTCTTGATTTCTTTGGAATGCTCCTGAATGGTAATTTGATCTGCAAGGCTTTGTAATGGGTGGCGAATGGCAGATTCTAAGCTGATCACGGGAACTCCAGAGTACTTAACAAACTGGCTAAACACGAAATCACTCATATCTTCCTCTTTATTGGTCAAGGAAGGGAAAGCTCTGATAGCCAAAATATCAAAGAAAGTCCCCAGTACTCCTGCGGCATCTTTGATGTGCTCCACTGTTCCTTTATTCATGACGGCTCCTTCTTTCATTTCCAATGCCCATCCTTCTTTATCCATATTCAATACAATAGGTTCCACTCCTAAATTAGAAGCAGCCAATTGCGTAGATACTCTGGTACGAAGGGAAGGATTAAGAAAAATACAACCAATCCTTTTACCCATTCCTTTTTGGATATGAATCCTTGGATCGGCTTTATAGAATAGTGCTTGGTCAATTAATTGCTGACCAATTTCCTTTGATTCAAATTTTCTAAACTGTTGAATGAGGGGTGAACTAGAGTCCATTTACTTAAGAATAGGGGATTGAGCGAGAACTTCCTTTAATGCTGTTATAAACGAATTTAGCTGATTCCATTCGATATTTAAAGGCGGAAGTAATCTAATGGTATTTTTTGTGGCTGCACTTCCTGTGAACATGTGGTATTTCTTGACTAATTCGGATCTCACTGAGGCTGCATCTCTATCCAAATCAATACCGATCATCAAACCTTGACCACGAACTTCTACAATTCCAGGGATATCCTGTAGTGATTCTTTAAGCTGCACACCTAAGTCAGCAGATCTTTGGATCAAGTCTTCTTGCTCCAACACTTCGACCACTCCTAATCCGGCGGCACATGCCAAATGATTCCCACCGAAGGTTGTACCAAGTAATCCATAACTTGCCCTAAATTCAGGGGATATTAGGATTCCTCCTATTGGAAAACCATTTCCCATGCCTTTGGCCATACTAATGATATCTGGCTTGATGTCTTTTACCCATTGATGGGCAAAGAACTTTCCTGTTCTACCAAAACCTGATTGTACTTCATCCAAAATCAGTTTGACGCCAAAATCCTTCGCAATATGGGCTAATCCAGTCAAAAACTCTGGGGAAGGAACTTGAATACCTCCAACACCTTGAATCCCTTCAATGATTATCCCTGCGATATTGCCTTCTTTTACCCTTAATTCCACCGCTTGCAAATCTCCCCAAGGAAGAATTTGAAAATCCTCTCTGGCATTGCAAGGCGCAATGATTTTAGGATTGTCTGTTAATGCAACTGCTGCAGAGGTTCTACCATGGAATCCACCTGAAAATGCGATAAATCCTGATTTTCCAGTTTCAAAAGAGGCCAATTTAATGGCGTTTTCATTTGCTTCAGCACCGGAATTACATAGGAATAAATTGTATTCTGGATACCCGGAAAGGTTTCCTAATTTTTCAGCGTATTCTTTTTGAATAGGGATTTGAACAGAATTGGAATAGAAGGCAATTTTATTCAATTGATCTTCTATTCTTTTCACATAGTATGGATGAGTATGACCGATGGAAATTACTGCGTGACCTCCATACAAGTCTAAATATTCCTGACCTTGATCATCCCAAAGCTTTGCGCCTAGAGCCTTGACCGGAGTGACCGGGATCAAAGGATATACATCAAATAAATTCATTTTGAACAGTAGTAAAGAAATAAATGAGTAGGACCGAAGTCCATTTTCTAAAAAGCGATACTTTTCAGGTTTAAACCTGTTTTTTCATCTAATCCAAAGGCCAAATTGAAATTTTGTACTGCTTGACCAGAAGCCCCTTTCAACAAGTTGTCTATTGCCGAATAAACCACTAATTGACCCGCCTCTTTTTGAACATAGATGATGCACTTATTGGTATTTACTGCTTGTTTCATATCAATATCTTGATCGGAAACATAAGTAAACACAGCGTCTTTATAAAAATCCTGGTACACTTTTCTAGCTTCTTCTTCAGTTCCTTCAAAAGATAAATAGGTAGTTACCCAAATCCCCCTCGGAAAATTCCCTCGGTATGGAACAAAAAGCAATTTTGCATCAAAACCAGAATTCAGTTGACTAAATGTTTGCCTTATTTCTTTTAAATGCTGGTGTGTAAATAACTTATACACCGACATATTGGAAGATCTATAGCTGAAATGAGAAGTCTCTGCCAATTTTTTTCCAGCACCAGTACTACCTGTGATTCCAGATATATGAACCTTACCAGTAGCCCAGCCCGCAGCAATCGCAGGAGCCAATGCCAATTGGATACCTGTTGCAAAACAACCTGGATTTGCGATTTTTTTAGCCTCTTTGATTTTAGCTGAATTGACCTCAGGAAGACCGTATATAAAGCCATTGGACTCATCTCTGAAATCAGTTGATAAATCAATGATCACCGTTTCTTCAGAAAAAGGGTATTCCTCTAAGAATGATTTGGTCTGACCATGAGGAAGTCCCAGAAATATTGCTTGAATTCCGTTTGTATCTACTTCATCCGTGAATACCAGATCACAATCCCCGATTAAATCAGGATGAACCTGCGTAACTTTTTTTCCTTTTTGGCTATTACTGTGCACATATACCAATTCGCACACTGGATGATTTACAAGGATACGTAGCAATTCACCTCCAGTATATCCCGCAGCGCCTATAATAGCTGTTTTTATCTTATTCATTTTCTCCGTTTACCTTGTGGAAGATGGCAGTTTGATTCCCCAATATTCTGGTGAATCCTTTGACATCCTCAGCAGTGTATCCTTTATTCATCTCCCCATAGCTTCCAAATTTATTGGACATCAAATCATGATCAGAAATAATTCCTAATAACGTAAATCGGTAAGGTTGAAGTAGTACTCTAACTGTGCCTGAAACAAATTCCTGTGTGCTTTGCAGGAAGGCCTCCAAATTTCTCATTACTGGATCCAAGTAATGGCCTTCATGAAGGTGATTACCATAAAATTCAGCCTGTTGGTTTTTCCAGAACATTTGCCACTTGGTAAGCGTGTGCTTTTCTAACAATTGATGTCCTTTGATGATGACCAAAGGAGCTGCTGCTTCAAATCCCACACGCCCTTTAATGCCGATAATTGTATCACCTACGTGAATATCTCTTCCGATTCCATAAGGAGCTGCTAATGCCTGAACCTCAAGAATGGCATCTGTTGCATGCTCATAGGTCTTTCCATTTACGCCTACTAACTCGCCTTTTTCAAAGGTGATGGTAATTTCTTTGGCTTCCGTTTCGGTCACTTGTGTTGGCCAAGCAGATTCAGGTAAATAATCTGAAGAAGTCAAGGTTTCTTTACCTCCCACGGATGTCCCCCAAATACCTTTATTGATAGAATATGCTGCTTTTTCAAAATTCATAGAAACTCCATGCTTTTTCAGATAATCAATCTCCTCCTGTCTACTTAATTTAAGGTCACGAATTGGTGTAATAATTTCAATATCCGGAACAATGGTTTGAAAGATCATATCAAATCGAACTTGATCATTTCCAGCGCCAGTGGATCCATGAGCTACAGATTTAGCACCGATTGATTTGGCATATTCTGCAAGAGATTTTGCCTGGAGGATTCTTTCAGCAGATACAGATAGGGGATAAGTTTGATTTTTTAAAACATTTCCAAAAATTAAATACTTAATGACTTCCTGATAATAGGTTTCTACCACATCCAACACCTTAAAAGAAGCGATTCCCAGACTTCCAGCCCTTTCTTCAATAGTTTTCAATTCCTCAGTTGAAAATCCGCCAGTATTAACTAATACGGCATGAACTTCATACCCCAACTCTTTGGATAAGTGAAGGGCACAAAAAGTGGTGTCTAATCCACCACTATAGGCTAAAACAATTTTTTTCATCAGTTTTTAATTAGGCAATTGGTCTGGTAATTTTATTAAAAGATGCTGAATACAGAAGCTTTGGACTTATTGATTTTCAACATCACATATTTTTTTAATCTGACCCATCGGTCAAACAACTTAATCTCTTTTTTGAAATCCTTTCTTAGAGCGATTTCTTCCACGTGGTTCTTTTTTGCTTCTGGATCATACAGCATGGCGGTACAAAGACAATTTTGACGATTTTTACTCATCAAAATCTCATAATTGATGCAGCTTTGACATCCTTTCCAAAATTCATTGTCATCCGTCAAATCGGCATAGGAAACCGGAATATAGCCCAAACCTGAATTGATTTTCATAACAGCTGCACCTGTAGTCAATCCGAAAATCTTGGAGTCAGGATATTTCTTTCTACTTAATTTAAAAATTTCTTGCTTGATCATTCTGGCAAGTCCATATTTCCTAAATTCAGGAGCCACAATAAGACCTGAATTGGCAACGTATTTTCCATGACCCCAAGCCTCAATATAGCAGAATCCTGCCCATGTTCCATCCTGAGTTAAAGCAATGACCGCTTTACCTTCATCCATTTTTGTTTCGATGTATGCAGGGCTTCTTTTGGCTATACCTGTACCACGAGCTTTCGCAGAATTTTCCATCTCATCAGTGATGATGGTTGCGTATTTTTTGTGGTATGGCTCAGCCATAATGATTTTAAATGATATATTTTCCATGTTTGAATGCATGAAGGGTATCCCGAAAAGTTTCGGGGAATTTAGTAGAACAGGAAGAATTAGGCGAATATGTTCTCCACGTAGGAAAACGAAGTATAACAAAAAGGGTTAAACCCTAAAAAAGAACCTATACCTCCTCAAAGGAGTGAAAAATAACATAACAGGCTTCACTATTGCTACAGGAAGTGCATAGATAAAAGCTGGCGTTATGTGTGAAAAGGTGTTCATTCGATTCGGGGAGCAAATTTGAACTCTTTGAAAACTAATTGCAAGTAATTCTTTAATTTTTTTAAGGTTCATTGCAAAAGTTTTGCCATATCAATCATATCCACCAATAATTCCTGCTTGGGAGTTTTAACCAAATAAAATTTTGTCATGCATTTCCTGACATTTCTTTAATAGCTCTTACAAACTGATCCATGTCATTTTCAGAAGTGTACACATTAGGGGATATTCTACATCCACGTACACCTGAACCATTAATACCAACTGTATAAATCTTATATTTTTCCATTAAAATCTTAGCCATATCTACAGGTTCCACCGCATCTATGCCCACATTCCCGATACCACAAGACCTTTGAGGTTCCTTTGGAGTATTGACATTTACACCTGGCAAATCCCTAACCTGATCTGACCAATATTTTTGAATATACCTTAAGCGCTCTTCTTTTCGCTTACTGCCCATCTTGTTGTGAAAATCTATGGCATCAAGAACTGCCAAATCGGTAGAAACTGCATGGGTACCCGTATGATTTAAATTCAAGAGGGTCTCTTGATCCAATTCGTATGGTGCAAGCAAAGGTCTTATCTGCTGACTTTTCCCTTTTTTAACATAAAGCATCCCACAACCTAACGGAACACTTAGCCATTTATGAAGACTTGATCCATAATAATCACAATTCAATTCTGAAATATTGAAATCAAAATGTCCTACCGCATGCGCACCATCCAACATAATTTCAACTCCATAGCTATGAGCCATATCAGCAATTTTTCGAACAGGAAGAATATGACCAGTAATATTGACGATATGAGGCACCATCATCAATTTTGTTTTGGGAGTGATTGCCTGTTCGTAAACATCTACTATTTCTTCATCATTCTCAGGATGCATCGGAATATCGATACGCTTTACTTTAATGCCGTACCTTCTTTCGGCCAGCTCAAACATATTTAGTAAACTGCCATAATCCTGATTGGATACAATGGCTTCATCTCCTTTTTTCCAGGGATATCCAGAAATAATCAAATCAATTGATTCTGTTGTATTCCGAGTCAATACCACCTCTGCAGGATCCGCTCCAATTAACTCCGCAACTTTGGCAGCAGACTTAGCTTTATTATCCCATTGAACAGTTCTCATATAGCTAGAGGCGTGGTAATTTACATCCCTCAAATGCTGAATATACTTTTCCAGTGTTTCCTCTGGTAAGAAACAATAATATCCATTTTCTAAATTGATATAATCAGGCTTTAACTTATATGCAGCACGAATCTGATCCCAAATATCAGGCGCATTAAAATCTAGCTCATAAATGCTTTTAGCTTTTGCTTTTGAATTAAAAAGGGAACTTGAACTAAAGCCTAATAGGGCAAGGGATTTAATAAAGGATCTTTTATTCATGAGGTGGTTTCTTAGAGAATGTAAGATACAATCCATACGATTAAAAGGAAAATTGCCATCCACATGATCCAAGGGGATTTTTGAGGAAATTCAAATTGACAAATCGGACAAACTTTCGCATTTACATCTACTTCCATTGCACAGGAAGGGCATTCTTTGGTTTTCAATATGTTCCGTGAACTCTTTTGTTTAAAAATCTATTTGTACCTAAGTAAATTAAAATCTTATGAAAATTGAAATTTGGTCTGATGTAGTTTGTCCATTTTGTTACATCGGAAAAAGAAAATTGGAAAAAGCTCTAGATAAATTTCCTTATAAAAGCCAGGTAGAGATCGAATGGAAAAGTTTCCAATTGAATCCAGACCAAGTGACAGACCCTTCTTTAAACTCTTTGGAATACCTTTCCAAATCTAAAGGTTGGTCAATGCCACAAACCCTACAAATTACTGAGCAAGTGGTGGACATGGCAAAATCTGAGGGATTGGAATTCAACATGGAGCAAACCGTGGTTGCCAATACAAAAAATTCCCATCGACTGATTCACTTTGCGAAAGCTTCTGGAAAGGGGGCTGTAATGAAAGAACGTTTATTGAACGCTTATTTTACACAAGGAGAAAATGTGGATGATTTCGAAACCTTACAGAAGTTAGGTACGGAAGTGGGATTAAATGCCGGGGATATTAAAGAGATGCTTGAATCCAATAAGTACCATGAGGAAGTTGAAAAGGATATTTATGAGTCTAGACTGATAGGTGTTCAAGGAGTACCTTTCTTTGTTTTAGACAGAAAATTTGGTATATCCGGAGCTCAAGCGGATCAGGTATTTGACCAAACTTTGGAAAAAGCATGGGGCGATTTTATAAAAGAAAACCCTGAACTACAATTTGTTCAGGGCTCAGATGAGAATACTTGTGAAATAGATGGGGATTGTTAATTCCCATTTTTTTTTACCAAACTCCTCTGGTCTTCATTTGAAGTGTATAAACCGCATCCATTGCAGTTATAAACAGCGTCTTTCTGTCTAATGCCCCAAAAACTACATTGGCTGTCCATTTTGCTGGAACAGGGATATGAGCAATTTGATCTCCATTCCTATTGAAAACAGTTACTCCATCACCAGTTAAATATAAATTCCCTTTAAAATCAATAGTCATCCCATCGGACCCTTTTTCACAGAAGAGGGTTTTATTCGTTAGATATCCATCTTCCCGGATTTCATACTTATAGGTTTTATTTGCTCCGATATCGGATACATATAAAAATTCCCCGTCAGGAGTTCCTACGATTCCATTGGGTTTGACCAAATCATCAGTCACTTGAAAAAACTCCGACCGGTCTTCTGAGACAAAATATACATGCTGACCATCTTGCTCCATTTCGGGACTTCTATTTCCTTCCCAATATTCTCTAGGATAGAGAGGGTCTGTAAAAAACAATCCTCCTTTCGGACGAACCCAAAGGTCGTTTGGTCCATTCAATTTTTTTCCCTTAAACCCAGATAGAATTACCTCTTCATTTCCATCCTGATCAATAGACCAGAGTTCATTTTTCTCATCCGCACAAGTAATCAGGCTATTGTTTAATAAGAAATACATTCCATTTGACCTGCCTGCGTTTTCTTTAAAGAGGGTAATTTCATTACTTCCAGCAGACCATTTGTAAATTTTATTATTGGGCTGATCAGTGAAGAAAATATCTCCCATTCGGTTCACTGCAGGTCCTTCAGTAAAGGTAAAACCATCTTGTACTTTTACTAATTCAGCATTTCTTGCTACTACACCACCTCTTTCTTCAATTTGAGCCATTAAGGTATTGGAGACTATTAGCGCGGCAAAAATGAGCGTGTGTTTAATTGGGTTCATAAATATTAGTGATTATTTTCTTTCCATGGCTACTACTAAAAGATTTAAATCTTCACTGTAAGCCATTCTCGATATGTTTTGATGGGTATCAGACTGGATAGTTCCGATCAGTTCCCAGTTTGTATCTGTGTATTTTCTTTTATAAATATCATTTCCCTTTGCCATCAATAAATACTTTTTATCTAGCCAAATGAAATCTTGAGACCCTTCCAACCCAAAGTTATATTCTGCTCTTTCTCCTGTCTCAATATCATAACTTTTTAATAAATACGATTTTTGATCCGCAACATTACGAAAATCAGCTGTAGATAAATAGGTTATTTCACTGGTTTTTGGACGTTTCTTAATTGATCGAGCTACATTTGAATCAATATCTATTAAATCATTTCTCCCTCTGGCATAAACCAAATGGTTAGGATCTCCCAAAACAAACATCGCTGCTTTATTATCATACCAATCGTAATAACCTACTGGTTCAATGTCATCATATAAAAGCTCGGCAGGTTCAAAGCTAATTGGATATAACCAAATGCGTTGTTTCTTATCCGGCTCTGATACCACAGCTGAAATATACATTCCACAGTCTGTAATGGAGGGTGAATTTTCATTTCTGTCAGAAGTACGGCTCATGTTAGTAAACTTCTTAGAATTGAAGTTGTACACGATTATATCATAATTATCATTTTCATCAGCCGCGGAAAAAACCATCTGGTATTCATTGATGAAGCTGGGCTGATTATCATATTCAGGCCGGTCAGTCAAAGCATAGGCCGTTTTGGGGTGTATTTTGAGGTTACCGGATTTCCCTGATGTTTCTATGACCCAAAGGTCAAATCCCCCCTGAGCAATAGCAATTCCGGAAAAGCTGGAAAGACTAAATAGTAAAACAGTATATAGAATTTTCATTTTTTTCTAAAATTGATCAACCAAAGTACAAAATGCATGTTAGAAAGCTGTGAGTAAACTAAAATTGTACCATCCTCAACAGTTCGATGAACTGAGAAAGCAAGAAGATCCTCTGGCAGACCAAGTGGTCTTGGATCTAGTCAATACTCCTGAATTAAGTTTGGAAATCAATAAATGGGAAGTAATTCCTACTGATATTCCTACTCATTTCCCAACATCCCTCCATTCATTTTTCGAAGATTACAATAATCCTCCGACTATTCAAGAAAGAAAATCCTTGATTCAGGGACAAGCGTTTTTTAATAAGCGAGGAGATAATTATTTAGCCATGTTGGGTTTTTATTCTTTGCCCTATTGTTATGCTTTTGCAAACGGTGCCGAAGTACTTGTTAGATCTAAGAGAATACTAGAAGATTCAGGTAAGCGTTTAGGAGAAACAGCTAAGTTTCTTTTAGATGTATTCAAACCAGGAGCATTTATTGATTCAAATCAGGCCTTTCTCACTTGCGCTAAAATTCGATTAATCCATGCATACAGTAGATATTTTATTCATCATTATGCTCATGATTGGAAGCCCGAATTTGGTCAACCTATCAATCAAGAAGACTTAATAGGCACCAATCTCGCTTTTAGTTTATTGGTAGTTAGAGGAATGAGAAAAGTTGGAACTAATGTCACTAAAGAAGAAAGTGAGATATTATTGGCCTATTGGAGGTATCTAGGAAAATTATTGGGGATCCAAATTGAGTTTTGGCCAGAGACTACCAAAGATGCATTTGTTTTAGAGAAATTGATTCGAAAAAGACATTTGAGGAAATCATCGGCAGGAGAGAAGTTGATCCAATCTTTATTGAACTACTTTGAACAAAATCAACAAGAATCTCTTCTGAAGGGAAAATCAGAATCTCTAGTTTCATTTATGGTGGGTAAGGAAGCATCTCAAGCATTAGGTATTTCTTCTGAACCTATTTTTATTCCAGAAGTTGTGGGCTCCATTTTCAAACTATTAGGGTGGAAAAATTATGCAGGTAATAAATCCCACACTAGATTCATGAAAGACTTTGAATTGAACTATTATCAACAATTCGGAGAGGCCGTTTCTATTCAATTGCCTGAACGAAAGCGTTCATAATCGTACATAAATTTGTACGTTTACCACTCATATATTTTTTGTAACCTTCGAAATTGGGCTATTTAGGCAATGTTTTGGTAATGGCATCTTTTTCGTATCATAAAAGGCATGAAGGAAATAACACAACGGCTACATCGATTCCCCCTAGAGCTAGTATTCTGGATAGGAAGTTTGTTAGCAATCCTGATGCTTGAACCCGGAGCTGAGCCTCATCTGAGTCTTTGCCCTTTGGATCAACTGGGATTTAGTTGGTGTCCAGGATGTGGATTGGGAAGATCTATGAATCTACTTGCAAGAGGGGATTTTCAGGCTTCATGGTCCATGCATCCTCTGGCAATGCTTGCATACGTAGTGATTTTCTCTAGAATTTGGCAACTAATTAAAAACCTTAAAACAACACACAATTATGGCTAATGTATTGAGACATCTTCCTGAACTGGAAGGAATGGAACTGGGATATATCCAGGGATTGATGAAAAACATGGACGAAGATCAAGCATCTCTATTTGCACAAGTTTATAGAGCAAGAAGGAAAGATGCTCAAATGATCTTGATCCTTACTTTGCTAGGCTTCTTTGGCTTTGCTGGTTTACATCGATTTATCCTAGGACAAATAGGACTGGGTATTCTCTACATTTTGACCGTAGGTCTTTGCTTTATCGGTACAATCGTTGATTTAGTCAATTATAAAAGTTTGGCTTATGAGTATAACATCAAAGTAGCTCACGAAACCATCAACATGTTATCTACATCCTTTGATATGGGAACAGATCATAAAGAATAAAATCACCTTAACCACTAACGGAAAGACCTGAAGAAATTCAGGTCTTTTTTCATTTAATAAGGTCCTATACTACCAATACTTTTTACCATTCTTCCAAGTCTTGGTCTTCTTTTTCCGACTTAATTTGACCTTCTATTATTCCCAATTTTGTCCTTCCGATGTCAGAAATCAATAATTGAAACGAATTCAACTTCCTATGTATTTGCTGCAAGGTTTCAAAATCAGGATGCTGTACATGAAAAGGGATACTCATCAAATTCTCTTGCTTTTTTTCAAATGGAGGAGGAGGAGAGGCTCCAAAAAAATAAGGCCATAAGGTCTTGCTACAAGAAATCCCCCAATGAGTAATAGGATACTGATCAGAATAATTCTGCAAGCGTTCATTTATATCCTCAAAAAACTGTTCAGACTCTCCTAATCTAATTCTTGAACCAGCTCTTGATTTTCCTTTGGTTTTCAGATATTTAATCTGACTTTTACCTTGTTTTTGCCTTACCATATATGCCCTGAAAACTTTATGGTTGATCATTTCTCCATTATGAAAGTATCCAGTACATGCAATACCAGCCCGAATCATCACCAATGCCAAATGATAATCCTCTCTCTTGATTAACTCCTCATTTTCAATAAACTCTATTGACCAAGGTAAGGAAACCTTTAGCAACCACTCATTATTCTCACTATACTCCAATTGATGGGTTTCAGGTAAATAATTTTGTTTCAAGCCCATATCAAGGACTTTTTCCTGAAGCTCAGAAAAAATGGTGGAATTGATCTCTTGGTAATTTCCTGGGGACATGATTTGGATGACAATTCAATTATCTTTGTGCAAATAAACTGAAAATTTATGCAAGAGGAAACTCAAAAACTTTTTGACAAAATTTGTGACCCTAATGAAAAAGAAGCTTTCTATTTTGCTGAAAAGCTAGGAAAAATCAATACAGAGGAAGTTAAAGATAAACTGATTGAACTCGTCAAAGGCGACAATTGGGAAATTGCATATTTAGCTTGTAAAGCATTAGCGAAAACGAGTTTCAACAATGAGGCTTTGGAAGCTATTTTTATTGCAATTAGAGATAAGAAAAATCAAAAGAACCAAGGTGCATTTGTACAAGTTTTGGAGGAGTTTGATTTAAGTGAAAGCTTCGTCGATATTTTTAGAGTTTATCTATTTGGTAACTTTAAAGCTGAGACACTTGCCAAAGAATATTTAGATAGTGTGGAATTCGAAATTACCCCAAGAACCATTCGAAAGGCTGAAAAGCATTGGAACCATTACTTACATAATCCTGAAGACGAAGGAAGTTTAGCTATTAAAAAGGCAGAAGTCGAACCTATGTTGCTAGAAATGAAGGAATTATTTTCTGAATAATCGGCAACAAAATTACTGTTCTCATGTTTAAATAAACATGAAAAACATAGACTTTTTTGGACTTCATACTCAGTTTTTTCTCGATCATGGTTTCGAGATCCATCAGAACTATATGTTGTTTCAAAAAAGCTTTCCCATTGGAAACCAAGTAATTTTTGTTCATCACCATGAAGATTCAAGAGGAACATGTCTGGAGTACAACTTTGGTATCCGAATCCATCAGGTTGAAGAATTAATCCATGAATTTCTTCCCACTTTAAGTGGTTTTTCAGAGCGGTCTATCACTTTGGTTCAATCTCAAGATAAAATCAGTAAAAATGTTCCTCGATCATTTATTATTCATGGCGAGGAAGAATTAACTGATATGCTCCGCCGAGGTGAAGAATTTTTACTTTCTGATGGTATTCCTTGGTTAGATAAAATGATCGATCCTTTGAATCTGGAAATTGCTTTCTTTGAGAGAAAATCCAACTTTTTTAAATCCCATAATTTTGTTTACAATGCATTTCGTGCCACTGCTTTAAGCAAACTATTTAACCCGAAAGACTATCCTTATTTACGTCAGCTATTTTTGGAACATATTCAAGAAAAGCAAATGACACCCTTTACCATTGCCTCATTTTTAAAATTTTTGGATTACCTGAATAAATTAGATTAAGCCTTTCTTCTCACCCCTCTTACTGCTTCAGCTGAAATTGGATCCTCTGGCCATTCATGTTTGGGATATCTTCTTTTTAACTCTTTTTTCACTTCAAAATACCCATGTTGCCAAAAGCTTTTCAAATCCTGGGTTAATTGTACAGGCTTGAAGCCGGGCGATAGCATTTCTATTAATACAGGAATTTTTCCAGCATTAATCTTTGGTGTTTCCAACAACCCAAATAGTTCCTGTAGTCTCACCGAAAGAATAGGGATTTCTCCCTCTGAACGGTATTCTAATTTGATTTTGCTGCCTGATGGTACATCTATCGAAGTAGGAGTTAATTCATCCAAAAGTTGCTGTAATTCAAATGAAAGACTATTCTTTAAAATCTGAACTAGATTCAAATTTTTTAGATCTTCATTCTTTTTGATGTTCTGCAAATAAAACTCCAGCCATTTTTCGGGTGTTTCACAAAGCTCTGCTACGGACCAATTCGGCCATTCTTGGCTAGGATTCCATATTTTCAGCGACTGAACTCTTAAAATCAATTGTTCTACTGCCTCATTAAAATCCAACAAATATTCTCCCTCTTCCCGAATAGCTTCTAAAATAGCTTCTTTGACATTCCCTTCTGAATAGTTCGATAAAGGCCTAGTTCCAAGTATAATGGAACCTATCCTTATTTCAGAATGAGCCTGTAAACCACCTTTTTTCCGATCCCATTTTAAAACTTCCTTGGTTTTAAGCATAGGGGCCAAATCCTTAGGATTAATTGGCGCAGCCATCCAGATTTTACCCATTCCATCTCTTGCATCCACATGTGCCACAGCCAACCATGATTCATGTGCTAAATCATCTCGGTGTCCTATTTCAGCTATTTTACCATTCGCCAGTTGAAATTGGGCATTGTTACCAGGTCGAGCGGCAGCAATTCTTTCTGGATATGCATAAGCCAATAATAACCCTGTCATCCAAGGATCCACTGCTTTATTCTCAGGGGAGATTTTAAACATAGATCGATAAGAAGAGGCCAACTTTTCAATCTTTTTGATTCGGGGAATCGTCACTCCTCGTTCCCTATACCTTCTTAAGGCCTCAATTCTCAAGTTTATATCCACTCCAGATTCAGGTCCTAAAGGATCTCTTTCATCCAAAATCGCAGCTATATCTGTTCCTAATCCAAGTTCATCATGGCTCTTCGCATTCAATAACATATGTGCGATCCTTGGGTGTGTAGGAACACCGTGTATTGCTTTACCATGAGCTGTCAGGTTTCCATCTTCAATTGCCTCAATAGCCTCTAATGTCTTCTCTGCCAATAATAAAGTTCCAGATGGAGGAGGAGAGAACCAAGTCATTGTTCGAATGTCTTCTTGTCCCCATGCCTTCATATCTAACACCATTGGAGTAAGGTCTGCTTCCAATAATTCCGGTGTTCTAAATTCAACCATTTGATTTTCAATGGCTTTTGTCCAAAGTCTATAGGAATGACCTGCTGTTAACCTTCCTGCACGACCAGAACGTTGATCTGCTGAATCCCTGCTAATCCTATGTAATACGAGTCTGGATAAGCCGGTTCTAGGATCGAATTTGGAGGACTTTGCATAGCCGGAATCAACTACCACTTTGATACCTTCAATGGTAAGTGAAGTTTCTGCTATATCTGTGGACAATACAATTTTTCTCTTTCCGGAAGGGTCAGGAAGTATAGCTCTATTTTGTGCACTTGGAGAAAGTTGTCCATATAAAGGCAATACCAAATCCTTTGGCAAAGCATTTCTTAAAATAGATTCCGCTTTTTTTATATCTCCTTGACCAGGTAAAAAAACCAAAAAATCTCCTTGGTGCTGATGCGTGAGCGGAATCAGTTTGCGGGCAGTATCTTCTCCTATACTGTATTCGTCGACTTCCCCTAAATAAGCCACTTCTACAGGATATTGTCTTCCACTACTTTGAATGACTTGGGCTTTCAACAGCTCTGAAAGGGTAGGGGTATCGATGGTCGCAGACATCAATAAAATCCGTAAATCAGGTCTTAATACTTCTTGAATTTCTCTGCAAAGTGCCAAAGCAACTTCTGAATGTAAATTTCGCTCGTGGAATTCATCAAAAATCACCAAACCTACATTTTCCAAGCTATTATCGGAGTGCATCATCCGAGTCAAAATTCCTTCGGTGATGACTTCTAGTTGAGTATATTTGGATACCACAGATTCAAAACGGATTCTATAACCTATTAAATTTCCAACCTTAGTATGAGACATATCTGCCATCCGTTGGGCAATAGATTTAGTAGCCAAACGTCTGGGTTCCAACATGATTATCTTCTTCCCTTTTAGCCAGGGTTCCTCCAATAATGACAAAGGAAGCAAGGTACTTTTTCCTGCTCCTGGAGGGGCTTGAATAATCAAAGAGTTGGATTCAGAAAGGTGCCGCTTTACCTCAGAGATGATCTCTGCAACTGGTAAGTCAAAACTGTTGTATTCGAAATTTTGAACCATGAGGCTGCAAAAATAGGAGATTCTAAAGTAGGGAATACACTCTAAGCATTCAATTATGGTAATGGAAAGCAAAAATCAGGAAATGGTTTCAATCCTATAAGTTAAATCCATCCCTTTCAGAGTATATAAATTATTAGCTTAAAAGATGATTTTATGTACGAGTCCAATTTTAATACGGATATAGATGTTTTTGGAAGGAGTTTAGTTTTTCCGGAATTATTCTTGGAACTTTTGAAAAACACAATGTGATCTAGTTTCCTAAATTAACTAAAACCCTTTTTATCAATGAAAAACAACATAAGATTAGTTCAATTGATGCATCCTAAACACGGTCGTAGGATCGCAAAAGTTCAAGAGCCTGATTTGGTGCTTTTAAAAGACTTTGATTCCGTTTATGAACTTGCTGTAACAGCCATTGATACCAATCAAGGTTTGATGAATCTGATACAAGACAGAATTTCTGATGAAAAGCTGGACTATAATTCTATCTATTCAACTAGTGATGAATGGAAGCTGCTTCCTTCTTTTGATCATCCAGAATCTCCCTTTCAATGCCTAGTTTCCGGCACTGGGCTGACTCATCATAATAGCGCTTTAAATAGGCAAATGATGCATAGTGAGCATAAAGAACAAGCCACTGATAGTCTTAAAATGTATGAAATGGGCGTAAAGGGAGGAAATCCAAGTCCAGGCGAAATAGGAGTTCAACCGGAATGGTTTTATAAGGGAAATGGAGCAGTTTTAAGAGCGCATGGAGATAAACTTCTAATTCCTTATTTCGGGAATGACGGAGGGGAAGAACCGGAAATTGCAGGATTGTATATAATTGATAGAGAAGGAAATCCATTCAGGGTTGGGATGACGATCGGAAATGAATTTTCTGACCATGTGATGGAAAAAATAAATTATCTCTATTTAGCTCCATCAAAAATAAGGACCTGCGCGATTGGACCAGAATTGGTTATTGACGCGGATTTTGAAAGTATTTCCGGAGAAGTCTCGGTGTCCAGAGATGTGGAGCAAATCTGGAGTTCAAAAATCAATTCTGGTCAAAAGAACATGTGCCATAATTTGGAAAACTTGGAGTTTCACCATTTCAAATATGATTCTCACCGGATTCCTTTACAAGCACATGTCCACTTTTACGGTGCAGATGCTTTTAGTTTTGGAAACAAGGTACTACTCGAAGCTGGTGATCAAATGACCGTGGCTTGGGAGGGAATGGGAAGGCCCTTGATTAATTATCTGGAAAAAGAAAATAGAAATAACTACCAGCATGTTCGACAATTATAAACTACCTTTTTTGGATATTGAGTAAAAAAAAACCACGGGTAAATTCCCGTGGTTTCATTTTTTTTAGGACGTATACTTAAGAACCTAATTTTGCAGATGCCTTTCCATATTCCCATCTAATTTCAAAGCTGGATGGTTTCACTTCGTAAACCAATCGCTCCTCCATGGTAGAAGTTTGTTGGGAAGGAACACTTACTCTGAGCACATCTTTGCTAGAATCATAATCAAAGGCACCCCACTGCTTAGCAACTTCATTGAAAATAAATGTAGATGTATTTTCACCTGGGATTACAAAGAATCCATAAGTTCCAGCAGGCAACTTTTTACCTTCAACCATGATATCCTTGGTAGTGGTAAAGGTGGTGGCCTCATTCGCTCCAGCTCTCCAAACCTCTCCCAAAGGAACCAAATCTCCCCAAATCACTCTTCCTTTTACAGCAGGACTACTATAATTGATGGTAATTTTAGCATCACCAACAGTTCCTTCTGCTGTTTTAGCAGGACTTGGTTTTTCTTGTGCATTAGCAGCATATCCTACAAATGCCATTAGGATCATTGCAAAAAAGCTCTTTTTCAAATTCATTGTCATGTTATTTAATGGTATTTAGAATGGAAAATACAGAATTTATTCAAAATAGAATGTCTTAAACTGATATTTTAAAGAAAAATAACGGGATGCTAATGAAACAGGTTTTACAAAAGCATTTTAAAAACTCAATTAAAAAAAAACAGGGAGTTGAAAAGAATTCACCCCCTGTTTATAGGTTAATTTGAGCAAATAGATTTGGTATCCATTTTGCCCATAATTATTAATGAAGATATTATGAAGGAATCTTAACCCATGCCTCCTTGGCATTACTTTCTACAATTGCTTCACCTATAATTAATTCTCTCAAGCCGTCTGCAAAGGTTGGGAAGGTTGGTGATTCAGGCATTTTACCCTCACGAACAGCAGCATAGACCTCTTTAAATAATTGCTTAGAAGTATCGGGGAATCCTTCTTGGTGTCCACCTGGGAAACTCACCAATGAACGGGCACCTGCACTTACCAACGCAGGGTCTTTCATCATAACGGAATTTGGTTCATCTCGCTTTCCTATCCAAAGTTCATTTGGTTTTTCGGCATTGAATTCAAAGTTTGCCTTAGAACCGGAGATCTCAATATTCAATCTGTTTTTACGGCCCGCATTGATTTGACTTACAGTGATTGATCCTGTTCTTCCATTATCAAAACGTAACAATACGGTTGCATAATCTTCAGAATTTACTGGATACTCTTTATAATCAGAAGGATCCAAGGCTTTGCCAGAGAAAGTTTCAATCGCTTTCAAAGGTTTCAATCTGGTTTTGTAAACTGTAGAAAAATCAGCCATCACTGCTGTAATTCTCAAGCCAGTAACGTATTCTGTCATATCCAATAAATGGGATCCAATATCAGCTACGGCTCTTGATCCACCTGATTGTTCAGGCTCCAATCTCCAGTTATAGTCTGTGCGATGGAATAGCCAATCTTGCAAGTAAGAACCCATGACAGAATTTACCTCTCCCAATTCTCCACTTTCACGCATCACTTTCATCTGTCTTACCATTGGGTAATAACGAAGATTAAAGTGTACTGCATTGACCAATCCTTTCTCTTCTGCGATGGCCACCAATTCTTCAGCTTCAGCAATGGTATTGGCTAAAGGTTTTTCACAAACCACATGTTTGCCTGCCAATAAACAAGCTTTCGTTTGTGGGAAATGCAGGAAGTTAGGGGTACAAACATGAACCACTTGAATGCTGTCATCCTTCAACATATTTTCAAAAGTATATGCATTAGGAATACCAAGCTCCTTGGCTTTGGCTTCAGCTACTTCTTGATTTACTTCAACAAGACCTGAAACATGGATATTAGGAATTCTTCTTAGTGCCTCTAAATGTGCTGGACCGATAAAGCCGGTTCCTACAATAGCAGCATTGATCGTCTGGGACATAGGTTTTTTTAGGTTGAATTAAATAGATGTTTAAAACGTCAAATTAGGAAAAATGCTTCAAAAACAAGCCATTTATAAAATGTCATTTTCTTAAAAAAGCCTGTCGATTTTGCCCATTTCTTAAGTTTATTTTCAAAAACTCACTTCTATTCTCTGAAAATCAGCACCATCTATCCTTTATTAAGGCTTAATCCACCATTCTTCTCTTGTTTCAAGATTTTGATTCAAAATAATATATGACCCGATTTTCGGAACATATACAGGTAATTTAAGTTTCTCTGCTGACTTTAGAACACGTTCCACCGGATCAGTCCAAGAATGCATGGCAAGAGAAAAAGCCGCCCAATGGATGGGCATGATGACTTTGGCTTGAATATCCAAACCTGCTTGGGCTGTCTCCTCTGGCATCATATGAATCTCCTTCCATCGCTCATTGTATTGACCACATTCCATCATGGCAAAATCGAAAGGGCCATAACGCTCTCCGATTTCTTTGAAATGAGGGCCATACCCACCATCCCCACTAAAATAGATTCGGTCGGACTTTCCATGGATCACCCAAGATCCCCATAAAGTTGAAAATCGATTATTGAGCCCCCTTCCTGAAAAATGCCTAGAAGGTGTTAAGGCCATCTTCAACCCATCCACATCTAGCTCATCCCACCAATCCATCTCGTGAATTTTTTCGGATTCAATACCCCAAGCTTCTAAATGGGAACCTAATCCCAAAGGGACATAATAAGATTGAGTCTTCCCCTTCAATTTTTGAACAGAACCATAATCTAGATGATCATAATGATCATGTGAGAACAAAATCATATCAATGGATGGTAATTGTTCAATTTCTATAGGAAGCTCTTTGCTGAATCGTTTCTTTCCCAATATCGGGTGGGGAGCAGGTACTTCCCCAAGCATGGGGTCCAAAAGAATATTTTTACCATCTATTTGTAAGAGAAATGCGGAATGTCCAAACCAAATCAACCTTGTACTCAGGTTTGGCAAAGTGAGATCTACGGAATCAATTTTCACTATGGGAATATCGAAATCAGGAACTCTGGAAGGATCATTTTTAAAGAATTCCGGAAGCATTTTTATTGCCTTTCCAAAATCCATCTCCATGTTGGTTTCGATCAGGTTTTGAAATTCTCCATTGGAATAATGCTCCAATTTTTCAAATTCAGCTTTCTGCTCAGAACTAGGGTTGGCTCCAAATTGAGGGCTGAGACTTACAAAAAGGATTCCTATGATAATTAAGGTAAGGCATATGGAAAGAATTACTAATAGTAACCTTTTAATAGCCTTTAATGATTTTTTAAGCATTTATTTTAAGGGTGTTTTCAAAAATAGTGCAACAGGATAAACTCAAATCCTCAAATAAAGATGCCCAATCCTTAAAAATACTTCAAAATTCTTGGACCTTTCTTAAAATTCTTACTCGCTTAAATGCCATTCTCCCGAATACATTTCCATAGGCGGCTTTATTTACGTATTGAATTTCTTTAACTTAAGGTTCAAAAGACATAAATCCATGGCAACATTAAATCTAAAAATTAACGGTAGTACCCATACTGTTGATGTCGAAGAAGACACCCCCTTATTGTGGGTTCTTCGGGACCATCTTGGCTTAGTGGGTACCAAATATTCATGTGGAATTGCCCAATGCGGAGCTTGTACTGTACATTTAAACGGTGAGGCTATATTTTCATGTAGCATGCCAGTTTCAAGTGTTGGTTCGGATGAAATAACCACTATTGAAGGCCTATCCAAAGATGGAGACCATCCAGTCCAAAAGGCATGGGATGAAATAGATGTGGCACAATGTGGGTATTGCCAAGCAGGGCAAATTATGAACGCTGCAGCATTTTTAGATAAAAACCCTTCTCCAAGTATGGAGGAAATAGAAAATGCAATGAACAGAAATATCTGTAGATGCGGAACCTATCATAAAATAAGAGAGGCTGTTGCAAAAGCTGCTAAAATCTAAAAATCATGGCTACACTAACAAAAACAACTAGACGGGATTTTCTAAAGATAGCAGGTACTACAGCTGGTGGTTTATTTATAGGCTTTAACTGGCTGGCTTGCGATTCACCAAAAATGGAAGTCCTCACCGATGAGCAGGTACTTTCCCAAGCCAAAGGCTTTAATGCGTACCTTTCAATTGCACCAAGTGGAGATATCGTGATTTACTCACCTAACCCAGAGTTAGGGCAAAATATCAAAACATCATTTCCAATGGTGGTGGCAGAGGAACTAGATGCAGACTGGAAAAATGTTCGGGTCATGCAAGCAAATCTGGATCAGGAAAAGTATGATCGCCAATTGACTGGTGGATCTGGTGCTATGCCACATTCCTGGGAAAGATTGAGAAAAGCAGGTGCTACTGCACGATATTTATTAGTAGCTGCTGCAGCCAAAGAATGGGGAGTTCCGGCTTCTGAAATCACAACTGAGGCTAGTATGATCTACCATAAAGGAAGCGGTAAAGAAGCTAGCTATGGAGATATGGCAATCGCCGCATCTGGTTTGGAAGCACCTGAAGAGGTTTCCCTAAAAAATCCAAAAGACTTCAAAATCATCGGAACTCCAGTTAAAAACGTGGACAACCAAGCCATTTTTACTGGAAAACCACTATACGGGTTAGATTTCTACAGGGAAGGTATGAAGCATGCAATGATTCAAAGACCTCCTTTTGGAATGAAAATCAAATCAGTAGATGATGCTGCAGCCAAAAACGTAAAAGGCATTTCTGATGTCATGGTCATGGAAAATAATGTAGTCCTAATTGGGGATTCTACCTGGCCATTAATGAAAGCTAAAAAGCTTTTGAAAATAGATTATGAGGCAGACGGGCTTGTGGAAAGTTCCAGTGATCACGATCGTCTTTTCCGGGAGATGTTAGATTCTAACAAAGCGGAAGAAAGAAGGAGGGATGGTAACGTAGCAATGGCCTTTAAAAATGCCGCAAAGGTGGTTACAGCTGAATACCAATGTCCTTTCCTATCACATTCTCCAATGGAACCCATGAACTTCTTTGCGCATGTGAAGGAGAATTCTGCGGAACTAATTGGACCTACACAAACACCAGATAGAGCGGCTTCTGCTGCTGCAGAAATACTTGGCATTCCTAAAGAGAATATTACTGTGGAAATTACTCGCTTGGGAGGAGGATTTGGTAGAAGGCTTCGAGCAGACTATGTGGAAGAAGCGGTCAAAGTTTCTAAAGCCATCAATGCCCCGGTTAAAGTGACTTGGAGCAGAGAAGATGATATTACAGGTGGAGCATATAGACCCGCAGTAAGATATCGATTTGAAGCTGCCCTGGATGCCGATGGAAATATGATTGGCTATAAATTAAAAGGAGCTGGTATCAACGCTGGTAACAGCACACGTCAAAATAATTTTCCTTCTGGAGCAGTAGACAATGTGTTGATTGAAAGTATTGATCATAATTCGCCAATTACTACCAATCCTTGGAGAGCTCCAATCACCAACTTCTTGGCTTATGCGGAACAATCTTTTCTTGATGAGGTGGCTTTAGAAGCCAACAGGGATCCTGTGGAATTCAGGCTTTCTCTTCTAGAAAAGGCCAAAGCAAGTCCGGTTGGAGGAGAATTGGGATACGATGCGGATCGAATGATTGGAGTGATTAAAACTGCCGCTGAGAAATCCAATTGGGGGAAAAACCCAAATGTCAGTCAAGGTTTTTCAGTTTACTTCTCTCATAGAACCTATGTTGCGCAGGTAGCGGATATTGAAATGGAAAATGGATCTCCTGTACTCAAGAAGATCACAGCAGCAACGGATTGTGGGATGGTTATTAACCCAACCGGAGCTAACCATCAAGTAAGAGGTGGAATTGTTGACGGAATGGGACATGCGATGTATGGTAATCTGACTTTTGAAAACGGACTTCCTACTCAAAAGAACTTTGATAAGTATCGATTGATCAGAATGAAGGAAGTTCCTCAAATTGATGTGCATTACGTGGACAGTGGGTATGATCCAACTGGTTTAGGTGAACCTGCATTGCCACCGACGGGAGGAGCAGTTGCCAATGCCATTTACAAAGCGACCAAAAGAAGATTAAGAAGACAACCATTTATAGAGCAAGAAGAATTCTTTGATCTTAATTTGGAAATCAAACGTGCTTAAATTGATTTAATAATTAAAAAGGTGTCAAAATTACTTGACACCTTTTTTTTATGATTCTTTATAAGCTTAAATATCATCCATTCCCCTTTCAGGCCAATAGGGGCCTTTGAGGGTTAATTTGAGTGTTAATGGATCTATTAAAAAATCCACTTTCATTTCTTCTCTCTTTTGTTCATGAATTGCTAAACAGGCATTAAAATGTACCAAATCAAATTCCAGAATCAATCGACCTGAATTTTCAGTATAAAAATCCGGAACCTCTTTCAAAAGAACCTGCTCAACTACAGCTCCCTCTCGTTTGAAGTAATAAGAAAGAAAAATTCCTAGATCCTTTTGATTTTCCTCCAAAACAGAGGAAATAGTAGAAGATAAGGCTTTGCCATCTATCTTTTTAATCTGGAAACTCCATTTTTCTTGCATTTCAAAATTGTTTGAAAGTTATAAGCAATAAAGAGAATAGTTAACGAATTTAGTTCCTTGTCAATAAAACCTTTTAAAGCTCACTCTAAACTTCTAATTTAATTTGATGAATTACCCAATCTATTTAGATTACAACGCTACTACACCTTGTGCTCCTGAAGTTTTAGAGGAAATGTGGCCCTGGTTTTCACAACACTTTGGAAATGCAGCCAGTAAAAGCCATCCCTATGGATGGGTGGCAGAAGAAGCTGTGGAAAAAGCCAGGGAACAAGTGGCTAATTTAATAGGAGCAAGGTCCAAAGAAATCATATTTACTTCTGGAGCTACCGAGGCAATCAACTTGGCTATTAAAGGGATTTTTGAGGTATATGCAGGTGAAAAACAACATTATATCACCTGCCAGACAGAGCATAAAGCCGTATTAGATTGCTTTGGCGAGCTGGAAAAAAAAGGGGCAAGTGTCACTTATCTCTCTGTTCAAAAGGATGGAAGCATTGATTTAAATTTACTCCAATCTGCCATTCAACCAGAAACAAAAATGATTGCCCTCATGTGGGCTAATAATGAAACTGGGCTAATTCATCCTATTTCCGAGATAGCTCAAATTGCAGAGGAAAAAGGCATCATCTTTTTTACTGATGCAGTACAAGCTGCAGGGAAAATTCAGGTTTACGTAAAATGTGTTCACATGATGGCCATCTCTGCTCACAAATTTGATGGCCCCAAAGGAGTAGGGGCATTATTTATTAGACATAATCATAATCTCCCTAAACCAATTGGCCAGATTTCTGGAGGTGGGCATGAAAAAGGATTTAGAAGCGGTACATTGAATGTCACAGGTATCGTAGGAATGGGTAAAGCTGCTGAGGTAAAGCAAGGAATGATGAAGTCTGAATTTTCCAGACTTTCGCTGCTTCGCAATCAACTAGAGGAAGAGTTATTACAAATCCCTAAAACATATTTGAACGGAAGTCAAGAACATCGATTACCACATGTGACAAACATTTCCTTTGCAGGAGTAGAAGGGGAGGATTTACTTAGAAAAGTTTGCATGAAAGTAGCGGTCAGTTCTGGCTCAGCTTGTACCAGTATTTCACCAAAACCTTCACATGTGTTGAAAGCAATGGGGTTAGATGACAATCTAGGCAGGTCCACTTTACGATTTAGTCTAGGTAGACAAACCTCCGAACAAGATATTTTGGATACAATAGAGTGGGTAAGGAAATCAGTAAAGGACCTAAGGGATCAATAGATATTTATATTCCTTGAAAATACCTATAAAAATTTTGCCTATAAGTGCTGTCCTACAAATTCAAATCCCTCAAATCCGCCTCAGTGTCAACATCTGTTTTTCCTTTTGGAAAGGGGACAATTTCTAAATCATCCTCATGCGCTACTGCTATTTTTTTTGCGCCTTCATCACCGGTTAAAGACATCAATTCATCAAAATATGCCATTCCAAAAAGAATTGGAACACCAAAGGTTTTAGAATAACCACTGGCAATAATTCCTTTCCCTGTTTTTTCTTGAGTTGCGATAAGTTTATTAATCAACTTTGCATCCACAAAGGGTTGATCACAAAGCATCACGATTACTTGATCCACAGGATCTATCTTTTGAAGATATTCCAATCCTCTTATCAAGGTGCTGGACATACCTTCTTTCCAATTTGGATTAGGAATATTAGCGATGCTGGCACCAGGAAAAGTCTTTTTAATTTCATCTTTAAAAGCTCCGAGCACCAAGACCTTTTTATCAGCCTTCGAACCATTCGCTGCATCTATTGCATATTGAAGTAGAGTTTTATCCTTGTACCGTGCTATTTGTTTAGGGTAACCTAATCGTGAAGATTCTCCCGCTGCCAATATGATGATCCCTGTTTTCATTTTTATGAAAGTTCCTGATGAATAGGCCCTTCTTTTTCTTTAAGAAAAGACCCTGTTTTTCCTACTAAAACCGCTTTGATTTCAGCCAATACAGCTAAAGCAATTTCTTCTGATCCTTCGGCTCCTATGTCTAATCCCATGGGAGAATAAAGATGATCTTTCCTTACCGAAACTCCATTGATTTCTAACCTATGGATCATTTTCTCGGATTTTTTCTTCGGCCCTAAAATACCGATATACGGAATGTCGTAATCCATTAGCTGTTGCAATACTACGCATTCATATTCAAAGTTATGCGTCATTAATAAGGCAACAGTTTGGGAGTCTATGCTTAATTTCTCAACTGCTTCATTAGCAGGGGCCACCACAATTTCTTTAGCTTTTGGAAATCGGCCATAAGTAGCTTGATTGGGTCTCCCATCAATCAAAATCACTTCAAACCCTAAAATATCTGCTATCTGTACTAATGGAATGGTATCGTTCCCAGCACCAAAAAGTAATAAACGAGTGGCCGGTTTAATTTTTTCAAAAAAGATCTGAATTGAATCATGTTCAGGATAACTTTTTATTAAGCTACTTAACTGGGCTTTATCATTTGCTTGGCTACTAATCTGATTTAATAAATTGGTTTCTAATTGTTCTAGCTTTCCTATTTGCTGCCCATTTTTATAAAGAAGGATAGTCCCAACCTGTTCAGACTTGGAATTTTTAATAGAGAATAAGGTAATTAAAGTGCCTACGTTCCTATCTGAAAGTGCTGTTTTCAACAAGTTGACAGAGTTGGAAGCATCTTGATAATCAATCGGTTCGATCAAAACATGAATAATACCATTACAACCTAAGCCCACTCCAAATTTTTGATCATCCTCATCCGTGGTATCATAGGTGACCAACATGGATTTTTGTTGAAAAATTACCGATTGTGCTTTTCTAAGCGCATCTCCTTCCAAACATCCACCGCTGATTGCTCCAGTCAATTCCCCATCTTCTGAAACCAACATCCTTGCTCCAGGTCTACGGTAGGCAGATCCATCTACATGTACTACTGTTGCCAAAGCAATCTTCTTTTCTAACGTCTGGTAATGGTCATATGCTTGGATAATGGCTTGAAGTTCTTTCATATGCTAATCAACAGGTAATTTGTTCAAGATAACTTACCTCTATCTCTAATTCAAAATTTAACTTACGAATGGAATAAAAGATTTGAAAATTCTAATAATTTATTTGCAATATACTTCTTCGAATTGAACCCAATAAGTTAGGATATAGGGATTACCATCTACTTGATTTCAATTAGATGGATTCTAACTGAATGAATCTTGGAAAGAATGCCTCAATCATATGCTTTTTGCAAAGCGATTTTTTTAAAAATGTTATCTTTCTTTTTCTTTACTAAGTCTATGAAATCAAAGCAATTCATTCTCCCAATCCTCCTAATTCTCCTCACGTTTCAAAATGTCTTTGCTCAGCTTAGCAGCAGTGTAATCAAAGAGGAATCATTAAAAGAGTTAAGGGCTTCCTTGATGACTTTTCGAGAATATCTTTCTATACCCAATAATGGGAAAGTACCTTCAGACATTACAGCAAATTTAGAATGGTGTAAGCTTGCTTTGGAAAGCAGAGGATTCAAAACCAAAGACCTGATATCAGGTTCAGTTCCACACCTTTTTGCAGAAGGCACATTTGATCCAAAAAAGAAAACTATTTTGGTTTATATGCAAATAGACGGACAACCTGTGGATTCATCCTCTTGGAATCAGGAAAGCCCGTACATACCTGCGCTTAAAATGAAAAAAGGAGAAGAGTGGGAGGAAATTAACTGGAACTTACTTGAGGGCCCTATTGATCCAGAATGGAAGATCTTTGCTCGGTCTGCATCTGACTCAAAAGGCCCTTCTATGGTCTTTTTTTCTGCTTTGGATATCTTAGAAAAAACTGGAAACCAGCCTTCTGTCAACCTAAAATTTATTTTAGATTTTCAAGAAGAAATGAGTTCTCCGGAATTGGCTGATGTAGTTGCCCAAAACAAAGAACTCTTTAAGGCAGATGGAATTTTAATCATGGATGGTACCCGACATATTTCCAACTTACCTAATTTGACTTTTGGAGCCAGAGGAATCGCCACAGCTACTATTCGCGTATTTGGAGCCTCAAATGACCTACATTCAGGACAGTATGGAAATTTTGCTCCTAATCCTGTTTTCTCTCTAAGTAGGCTATTGGCAGCAATGAAAGATGAAAAAGGAAAAGTGTTAATTCCAGACTTTTATGCAGGAATACAGTTTTCCGAGGAGGAGATCAATAGTATGAATAAGGTTCCTGAAGACTCGGAAGAAATTGAAAATGATCTAGGATTTGCAGAAGCAGAGAAAGTAGGAAATTCACTTCAGGAAGCACTTCAGTTTCCTTCCTTGAACGTTAGGGGTCTACGAGCAGGGTGGGTAGGGAAAGAGGTAAGAACTTTGATCCCATCAGAAGCAGTAGCAGAAATTGATATGCGATTAGTCAAGGAAACACCGGCCCAAAGACAAATAGACTTGCTGAAGCAATTTGTGATAGATCAAGGTTTTCATCTGGTAAAAGGGGAGCCTACCATGGAAGAGAGAAAAACTTATTCAAAACTTGCATCCTTTGAGTATAGATTAGGTTCTGATCCATTTAGAGCAGAAATGGATTCCCCTTTTGCCAATTGGCTGAAGTCTGGGATGAATTACGTGTTTGGTGAGCAATACATTAATACCAGAACTACTGGAGGTTCTCAACCCATGGCACCATTTATAAATATATTAGGAGTACCAGCAGTATCTGTCCGAATTCCAAACCCAGATAATAGCATTCATGCTCCCAATGAGAATATTAGAATTGGAAATTACTTGGAAGGCATTCAAACGTGTCTAGGTATCCTTACCCAACCATTTCAATAAATGGGTAATCTAGATCTAATCGCATTTGGTGTTGTACTACTCACTGTAGTATTCGTTCTTAGAATTAGTAGGGTAAAAAATCGGATCATCGAAAAAATACTAGACTGGTTCCCGGCAATTCTTTTCGCTTATGTGATTCCAGCAGGCTTTACACATCTTTTCGGTTGGGATCTCTCTGAGGTTTACTTACATAGTTTAAGTCGCAACTGGATAATTCCCATTACATTATTAGCCGTGATGAGTGCGCTTCCTTTTCGCCAATTGGCAATAGTAGGGATCCGCCCATTGGTCCTGTTTTTTATTGGATCAGCAATTATTACAACACTCCCAATTTTCTTGGTTTTACTTTTTTCGAGTGTCGATCCAAATTCTTCAGAATTGTTTATTGGTCAAGGATTTTGGAAAGGGCTGGTCCCAATTGTTGGAGGATGGATTGGAGGAAGTACCAGTCAATTGATTTTAAAAGAACTAGCTCAAACTCCTGAATCGCTATTTCTTTCTGTGTTGGTTCTAGATAATATTTTGGTCAATATCTGGACCATTCTGATGTTTCAATTTATCAAAAAAGGAGAGGTATTCAATATCTTTTTTGGTATCAATGACCCAATTCCCGATCAGTCTGAGCTTAATTTGAAAAACAGTGGTAGGAAAATTTTTCCATTCGTCACGATTCTAATTTTCTTTGGGATTTCCTCCATCATTTTTTTCCTAAACATTTCCTTCTTGGGAATGGTCATTATTTTATCAATAATCGGATTGGCTTTAGGAAACCTAATCAAAATTTGGAACACTCGGTTTTCTCTTCAATTAGGAGGAATTTGTATTGTTCTAGTGATGGCTATCTTGGGATTAAGATTAGACTTCAGCAATTTAAGCTTACCCTTAGTATTTATACTAGTGGTAGTGATTTGGTTAGTCCTCCATTTTGTTGGTATGTTGATTTGTGCAAAAATCCTGAGATTAAATTTAGTTTGGGTTCCCATAGCCTCCATGGCAAACCTAGGAGGAATTTCCACTGCTCCTGCAGTCACTGCAGCATATCGAAAGGATTTGATGCCACATGCAATTTTGCTTGCTATCCTAAGTATGGTCACTGGAACTGGTTGGGGGATGTTGACTATATACCTATTTGAGCTATTAAATTAAATTTTCAATGCAAATACCAAGTCTGGCAGAAATAAAGAGAGAGTTAAGCTATTTGGATGAAAAAGAGCTAAGAGAATATATCATTGAATTAAGCAAGTTCAGTAGAGATAACAAGGCCTACCTATTCTTCAAACTTTACGGAAGGGACCAACCGGGACTTTATGTTCAAATGGTTCAAGAAGATTTAGAGTTGGAATTTCAAAATGCCCGGGGAGAACACTCTTATTATGCTAAGAAATCAGCTCAGAAGATTCGAAGAAAAATGAATAAGCTTTTAAGACTTAGTAAAGACAAAGCGGAACAGTTGGAGGTGCTTTTATTTTTCTGCGAACGAATGAAGGAATATGGCTTTTTAAGACATTCCAATACTGTAATAGAGAATTTGTACAGGTCTCAACTTTCTAAAGCTGAAAAAATCCTTTCAGGTTTACATGAAGATTTGCAGTTTGACTATCAAGGTAGAATAGAGGAATTATCATAAAAAAGCCCCTGAAAAATCAGAGGCTTCAATGGATTTGTACTTCCTTATTTACTTGGCCATGTCGCCCAAATCCCACAATGTCCAGCATTATCAGTTCTGTAAATTTCATGCTGGATACCTGAATAAGAAGCATTCATAACCGCTCTTGGAGAAAATTGGAATTCGCCATTTTTCTTGATAAATCCTGTTCCGAAATGTGCTTGGTCAAATCCATGGCCCATTTCATGAAGTGCCACAGTTTCTAAATCGATTTGTCCACCATCCGCTGCCCAAGGGAAATTGTCATTGTAATAGATCTCCTTTAAAGCTGAATCTATTTTACCATCACCATTCAAATCTGGTTCACCTCCATAAGAAAAGGTGAAGGTTACTGCCAAAATGAAATTAGAGCCTCCTGGAGCCAATAAGTCAAAAAATTCAGCAGGCATAAATCCTAAGTTAGAAACATCGGCAACTACATCTGGAATACTTGGAAATCCAAATAAAAACGCGACAATACCGTATGGGTCAGCCTCTATGGGCGTACGATACATCCCCATTTCAGAGCAGGAAACTTCTTCCCAAGTCCGGGCTGCATTTTCTAATGCACCAGTGGCATCACTTGTACTAATGGTAGAAGAAGATCTGGCCTCATCGATATAATAAGACATATCAGAAGTACCAAAAATCTTTCTGTCCGGATTAAAATGGAAATTCATCTGCTTACTTCCTTTATTGTCAAAAATGACGGTTCTTCCCATTTGTTCACTCCCAGGTGCGGTAATAAACTCTGCCTTCATTAATTTAACTTCCAACTCTTCCCCAGCAATTCTGGCATTTTCTGACTTAACATTTACCTTCATTGTTGGAACTTTTAAATCACTGTAAACAATTTCATCTGCCAATTTTTGTTGCCCCAAATCATTGGTCTCATCTAAATTTTGGCAACCAAAAAGAATGAGTCCAGAACAAAGTCCGATTAAAATTTTACTGTTTTTCATAAAAATATAATTTAGTTATAGATATTTAACTTATAATAATCATATTTAAACTTTAGTTATTAAAACTATTGAAAATTAATTTTCAAGAAGTTATGATGATATTGTACAAACAACCTATTAAATGACTTTAAACGGAGTCTCCTCAGTTAGTAAACGTTTAGCGTCAACAAGGTCTTTTTCAAACAATCTATTCAAATTATTACCTCCTAAATCTTCTAATCTACTTTCTATTTGGATACAATATTCTCCAGGCTTCCAGCTGATATTGGGACCAAATCGAATTGATTTTTCATGGATTCCTATTTCAAATTCACCTTTTATTGATGAATCATTCTCCCCCTTAATGCTAAAAATTTCATTTAATAGGGGATAGTCCAATAGCTCATTGAATTCGAGGATCAAAGAATCAAAAGTATTGGAAGATGGAATTTCAATAAGCCAAGTCAACAGTTCCCAAAAAGTACCGCTTATTTACATTCTCTGAAAAATAAAATTGAGGTCGCCAAATAAGAATCTAGGTCTTCAGATGGAGCGAACTCTAACGACATTGATCAAAAAAAAATGCCACATTTCGGTCCCGTACAATGGTTGGGATACTGAATGTGACATTTTTTATCGAATACTTATTATAGAGACAACCTCTTTAATTTAGTTTACTTTTTATCTAAACTGATTTTCTCAGGTAAGACTTCATTTAACTTTTTGAACTCTCCATTCAGGATTTCATTCAATTTAGATAAATGACCTTCTAATTCACCCGATAGTTCCTCAAAAACTACATAGGATGCATCAGTTGGTTTAGCCTGACCGGATTCCACACTTCTTTGTAATGAAGCCAAACGATTATTCAATTTGATAGGGAAGTTCAAAGGATCCTGACCTGATTGATTTTGTACTTGATAAAGATCTTCTTCAATTACTCTCATTTTCGAAAGCACCTCCTCAATTTGGGCTTTTACTTTAGCATTTGCTTTCACCTCATTGGCCTGAGCTCTAATATCCCGAATCAAAATAACTGCTTCATTTGCCTCAGACACTTTATCTCTGATCACCATTGCCAAGTCAAATTGTTCTTGAATATCTGCTGCTGTTACCCCCTCAAGATTTGGATCCATCTCCAATTTAAAGGAGGTATTTTTCTCCACATCACCAGTTTTCAAGGTAACATTATACTCTCCAATAGGAGCCATAGGGCCTCTCTGTGGACGAGCAGACCAAATGATCATTCCATCAAATACCGTTGCACCTGGATACCGCATATTCCATGTAAAGGTATTTAGTCCTTCTTTTAATCCTGGGTTACTTCTACCTTCTTTTTCTTTGGTTCCAGTATACGTATTGATTAAATTCCCCTCTGCGTCTTTAATTTCGATGGTTACAGACTCAGCTTCTTCTGGTAAATAATATTGAATGGCTGCATCGTATACACCTCGAATAGGATTGGCTGGTTTGAATAAAGCCACTTCATTTTTAGCACTAACCTCAACAGCTTCCCTCAAAGGTCTAATATCATCCAAGATCCAGAACCCGCGGCCATGAGAACCCAACACCACATCGTCATTTTTCAAGACAAGATCTCGAATTGGAGTATCCGGCAAATTCAATTGCAGAGATTGCCATTTTGCTCCATCATTAAATGATACATACACACCATGCTCAGTAGCCAAATACAATAGACCCGGCTTTTCTAAATCCTCACGGATGGCTCTGGCGAAATGTCCATCTTCAATTCCATCGATAATTTTAGTCCAAGTCTTTCCATAATCCGAGGTTTTGAACACATAAGGCTGTCTATCATCTACCTGATATCTATTTGCCGCTAAATACAAGGTGCCTGGCTGGAATTTACCTTCATCGATGATACTGATCCTTGAAAACTTAGGCAATTCTGTGGGGGTAATATCCACCCAGTTTTTACCTCCATCTTGGGTAATATGAACTTTTCCATCATCAGACCCTGCCCAAATCGTGTTGACATCATGCATGGATGGGGCTAAAGCAAATACAGTAGCATAGATCTCTGGACCATTCATATCCATGGTAATTACACCGCCCGTTTTACCTAAAGTCTCAGGATCTGCATAGGTTAAATCCGGACTGATCTTCTCCCAAGTTTGGCCATCATTGGTGGTTTTCCAAACATGCTGAGATGTGGTGTACATGATCGATGGATCCAATGGAGAAAACATGATTGGGAAAGTCCACTGCCATCTTTCCGGAAGAGCAGAAGCTGGTTCGCCCGAGAAGAATCTAGGATACACTTGAATATCTCTGTATTGGCCGGTTTTTCTGTTATATCGTGTCAATAGTGCTCCTTGGGAACCTGCATAAAAGACGTCTGGATCAGTTGGGCTTTGAGTAATCCATCCACTTTCTCCTCCACCAACAGCATAATGATAACCGTGGCCTGGACCTCTTCCTAACATATGATTCCAGCCTTCAGAAGGCATTGCCAAAGTACTGTTGTCCTGCTGTGCTCCAGCTACATGATAAGGAACATCAGAAGTGGTCATAACATGGTAAAATTGGGAGGTAGGATAATCTTCCTCTGTCCAAGTTTTACCGCCATTGATACTTACTACCCCTCCACCATCATTGGAGCTAATCATACGCATTGGATCATTTGGATCAATCCACAAATCATGATTATCACCATGAGGAACGGTTATTTCCACATCAAATGTTTCCCCTCCGTCTGTAGACTTCCAAAAATCAACATTCAATCCATACACTGTATTCTTGTCAATAGGATCAGCATAGATTCTAGAATAGTAAAAAGCTCTTTGTCTTAATTTTCGTTCATCATTTACCTTCTTCCAAGTCTGACCGGCATCATCAGAGCGGAATACTCCTCCTTCATTTGCTTCCACTATTGCCCATACGCGATTAGGATCAGCAGGGGATACAGTAACTCCAATCTTTCCAATTGGACCTTCTGGCATTCCTGGGTTCGAAGTCAAATCGATCCAGGTATCTCCACCATCCGTTGATTTCCATAGTTTGGAGTCAGGTCCACCCCCCCACATTTTCCAGGCTTTTCTATATACCTGCCAGGTAGAAGCATATAATACATCAGGATTCGTCCGGTCAATTATTAAATCTGCGGCACCTGCCTTATCACTTACATAAAGGACTTTTTCCCAATTGTTTCCTCCATCTGTAGAACGAAATACACCTCTTTCCTCATTTTCGCCATAGGGATGACCCAATGCAGCCACATAAACAATATCGGGGTTGGTAGGATGAACTCTAATTCTTGAAATAGCCTGAGTTTCTTTTAAACCTAAATGCCTCCAGGTCTCTCCTCCGTCAGTGGTTTTGTAAACTCCGTCACCTTGTGTGATACTTCCTCTTAACTGAGTTTCTCCTCCGCCTATGTAAACAACATCGGGATTAGTTTCAGCCACTGCTACCGCACCTATACTGGAAGAAGAAATTTTCCCATCGGTGACAGGAAACCATTCATTTCCACCGTCTACGGTTTTCCATAATCCTCCTCCTGTAGCTCCGAAATAATATTCATTTTTTCTTCCTGGACTTCCAGAGGCTCCTAAAGATCTTCCTCCACGGTTTGGACCAATATTCCGCCAGCTATAGCTACTATAAAAAGAGGGATCTACCACAGTTGATTGATCTTGCGCGAATACTTCATAATCGGTAAACGCTAATCCAAGGCATACCATGAACACCCGGATTGTTTGGTAATTGTATTTCATAAAGGTTGATGGTTTTGTCAAAATTAAAGTACAAAAAGTTAGAGTAAGCTCTGAATAGACTTTTTTGGACGGTTACTAGGGTGTGCTCAGAAGCAAAGAGAAGTAACTTAAAAAATCATTACGCACAAATCAAAAGAAAAGGGGAAGAAATAGCCTCCAACTATTATAAAGGTTAAATCTCAACATAAAATTCAAGTAAATAAATAATCATACACCATAAATTAAACTATTCCAAAGCTTATCTTGTTACTTAACTGTAATCACCTGCAATATGATGGTTATGAAATAAATGAGTTAATAGAAATTCGTGAAAACCAGGTCTAGGTTAGGTCTGGTTTTTTTATTGATCTAATCCTTTTTTCTTAAAACGTTTAAGGTGTATTAATAATTAAATTCTGTCTTTTTATAGAAGCTTAAAAACCTTTATTTTAAAAATTGATTTTTTTTCAACTATTTTTTTCAAAGATAAACTTATCGATCAAACACCTTCCTTGACACTTAAATTTTCGTTCAAAAACACCAAAAACCTGTTCATATAAACTAAAAAGAATTTAAATCAGGAGAGCAATTTTTTAAGTACAGAAAAAAATCAATTTAGCATTTCACAATCTAGAATTTGATTCAGGAGTAATGGTTAAAACCTTAAGATTTAAGGATTTAAAATTTTATATTGAAGTATACTTTTCAATTTTTTTTTACCCCTTAACCAAATTTTATAATGCAAATCATCGATTTTAGAAAAAGGGGAAAAGTCTGGATTGGCTTTTCCTTACTGCTATTTATTATCCAATCTTGTTCGGTCACTACCAATTCAAATTCAGAAGAAGAGAAAGCTACCAAAACTGTCAAAAACAATTTTCCAGACTTTGGAAAGATGCTTAGTCCTGAGGAGTTTCTCACACAATACCCAGGAGAAAAAGTATTTGAGTTGAGTCAAGATTACCCTTTAACCAAGCCAGATGAATCCCGGCTTCCGGAGTTCCTTAATATTCCATTTGATGAAGACGAACATTGGATGGAATACATTAACGCTGTAAGGGATTATTCCTTTGAAGGGATGATCGACGTGGACTTTGTTGCTCAAAAGAGTAAAGTTAGAAATTGGTACCATATGCCATGGATGCATTGGGGGCCACAAGGTTCGGAAGGCTTTCATGGATTGGCTAAAGAAGCTGAAATTGGTCCTTATCAATTGGGCCCGAATCAAACAGAATCGCATCAAACCTATGCCTTGGGTTTTTACAATGAATTTGCAGGGTACACTTTAGCCCAAATGTGGAAAGATGGAGATAATCCGAACCCTTATGCCACGCAAGAGCCCAATGGCTTCCCTGTAGGCACAGTCATTTTTAAACTACTCTTTACAGATGCAGATGAAACAGATGCAGATTATTTGGTGAATCCCATGACTTGGAATGCCTATATCACACCAACCTGGAATAATGGGTTGGACACTGGTAGAATTGTCAAGAAAATGCATTTAATCCAAATGGATGTAATGGTTAGAGATCCGAGAGCAGATCAGTATGGTACAGGTTGGGTCTTTGGGACCTTCTGCTACAACGGAAAGCTAAATAATGGAAAAGAAGGCTCCATGCGAGCTGAAAACTTAGTTCCTGTTGGAATACAGTTTGGAAATGACCCTCAGGATACAACCAATTTCATCAATCCATATCCCGTCAAGCGAACCGTTATAAACCCCAATTTAAAGCAAACCAAGATCAATCCTGATTCCACCCAGTTGCCTCCACAGCATTTGGGTTGGGGAGGGAGATTAGATGGTCCTGTGGATTTAAATAATTCTTCCTGCATGTCTTGTCATGCTACGGCTGAATTCCCTCAAGTAGCTCCATTGGTTCCAAAAGAAGCATTTATTGGAGATACCAATGCCATGGGACAATTGACAAAACTAACGGAAACACAAGCGGAAGCATTCAGAAAATATTTTCAAAATTTAAAATGTGCCACTCCTTATACTGACAATGCCACCTCTTGTGATTTCTCCCTTCAGGTTTCACTAGCCCTAGGATATTTCACGGAATGGAAAGATGAAGATGTAGCAGGTTATTGGACCAGTGAATACGAACGATTACCGGTGATGATGAACCGTGATGGATCCCCAAAAGTAGAGCCAAATACACCCCAATAATCATGAGCCAATATTTAGAAGAGCAAAAAGAAAGATTACAGAATAACATCAATCATATCGTGGTATTGATGCTGGAGAATAGATCTTTCGACAACTTATTGGGTTGGCTGTATGATGACGAAAAGCCCTGTAATAATCAGAAATTTGAAGGATTGAACTATGGCCTTTGGAACCCATTGGATAATATAGATTCTGATGGTATTCCATTTATTGAAAAAGTGGGAGTAGAGCAGAATGGAGAGAAAAAATATAAATACGGAAGAGAGGTAGATAATCCAGAAAATTTTTGTCTTCCAGACCCAGACCCAGGAGAAGGTTTTAAGGACACCAATTATCAATTATTTAGCTACTACAATGTGGCTGAAAATTACACTCCATCCCCCATTAATATGGGCTTCGTGCAAAATTACCAAAATGCCATGATGTACGGAGCATTCAGCTTTGGTGATCAACCCACCAACCCGAGAGATATTATGAAGTGTTACACACCTGCTCAGACACCGGTTCTATCTGGACTGGCCAAAGGTTTTGCAGTTTGTGATCAATACCATTGTTCTGTACCTAGTCAAACTTTACCTAACCGAAGTTTTGTCCATGCTGCCACTTCAGGAGGAAATGTCAATAATTCACCAAATGCTTTTTGTGATCAAAAAACCATTTACAATCAGATCCAAGATGCTATTGACAGCCAAAAGCGAACCGATTTAAGTTGGGGTATTTTTGGAAATAACTTAATGCCCTCCTCAGAGCGAAAGAAAGATTCAGATGCTGCAGGAGAGTTTGAAAGGGATTACTTTTCCTTAACCAGACTCTGTATGACGGAATTACATGATTCAAAATTCGATTCTAATTTTGGGACATTGGATCAATTTATCCAGAAATGTCAGGAGGGTAATCTTCCAAGTTACTCATTTTTAGAGCCTACCTATGGAGGAGTTAATCAAAATGATCAACATCCACCAAATGATATTCGACCTGGGGAGCAATTAATTGCTGACGTCTACAATGCAATCAAAAATTCCAAGGTATTTGATTCCACACTTCTGATTATTACCTATGATGAACATGGGGGTTGTTATGATCATGTAGCTCCTCCTGCCCAAGCCAAAAATCCTGATCCTAATAATACACCAGGGCAAGATGGTTTTCTTTTTAACCGATTTGGTGTGAGAGTTCCTTGCGTTCTAATAAACCCTTACATATCACAAGGGCTTATTGCTAGACCCAGTGGCTATATACCTTATGACCATACCTCTATAATCAAAACAGTTCAGGAATGCTTCCAATTAGAGGGAAACTTGACGGAACGTGATAAAGTAGCACCAAGCTTATCAGGTGTCTTGACGCTTTCAAAGGCAAGAACTAATTTTCCTGATGTAACTCCTCTGGCCTGGAATACAAAAGTGGACGAATCTCATGTGAATGATTTGCATAGAACCATGGCCAAAATAGTGAATGACTTGAGTGGTATCCCCCAAGAAGAAAAGGAAAGTACGCTCACTTACCTTCAGAAAAATTTTAAGAAACTTTTTATCACAAGACCGGCAAGATCTTAGTAACAGCTAGGGCTTCCTTTTTAACATTAAATACCATGAACAATAGCGTTTCATTTTTCCTCAATGGAGAAGAAGTCACCATTACCAACCCAAAACCTGAATTACTCTTATTAGATTACTTACGATCCAATGAAGTAGGACTTACAGGTGCAAAAAAAGGATGTGGCCAGGGCGGTTGTGGTGCTTGTACAGTCATTTTATCTACCTGGAATGAAAAAAAACAGGTTGCTGAACACAAGTCAATAAATTCATGCCTAAGGCCAGTTTGCGCCTTGGGAGGGATGGCTATCACAACAATTGAAGGTACGGGAGGAATCAAAAGGCCAGAGAACAAACATTTGACTTTCACGCCCTCCTCATCAAGGGGAGCGTCTAATTTTGCAGTTACACCTCCTCCTGCATGGAATAGAAAAAAAGCAGATTTACTGCAGTCCACATCATCGAGAACTGATCAGGTAACTCAGCGGTTGGTAGCAATTTCAACTAATTCCATCTCATCCAAATGCCTATCTGAACAAGAAAATCAAGATTTACATGAAGGAATTAATCCAGTAGCCCACCGCTTAGCAATCAACAATGGAACTCAATGTGGGTATTGTACTGTGGGATTTGTCATGAATATGTCGGCATTTTTATCAGAAAATCCCTCACCAACAAAACAGGAAATTGAATCAATTTTCGATGGGAATATTTGTCGATGTACAGGCTACAAATCCATACTCACTGGAATGAAAACTTTTGCCTCTGATTGGAATGCTGAGGATGAAGCCCATAGAATGAAGTGCTTAACTGAAGATAAATGTCAACAAGTGCTTGTTCATGATTCCATTAATATCCCGTTTCCAAAAGCTGCAAAAATGGCTTTGCCCCCCATATCTATTTTAAACTCTAGGCAAAAATGGTTTAGCCCAGAGACCTTGGATGAGTTAAAGATTATTCTTAGAAAAAACCCTCCGGATACCACAAGGATCGTTTTCGGAAATACTTCTTTTGGGGTTTACGCAGAGGAATTTCCGCAATTTAAATTATTCGTTGACATCAAATTAATTCCTGATCTATTTGGGATTAACAAGACTGAAAAAGGACTTGAAATAGGAGCTTCTACAACTTACTCGGAATTACTAGCCTACTTGGACCAACTTATCAAAAAAGAGGATTTAGCTTCAACTTCTAGAATAGGAGCTATTCAATATATGGTCCATAGAACAGCTGGGATGATCGTTAGAAATGCGGCATCCATTGCTGGTAATACCATGCTTGAATTAAAGCATATCTTCACTGGAGCACCTTTTCCATCTGATTTATTTACAACTCTCTTTGGAACAAATTCTGAAATCAGAATTCTAAAGGTGAAGTCAGGAAAAGAATCTCAAATCAAGATTTCTACGTTGATTCAGAAGGTATTAAAAGCTCCTGAAATGGTGCATGACCTAATTATCCTGGGATATTTCATTCCTTTTGGAAACTCCAATGAGGTGGTGTTATCCCAAAAAGTTGCTTTGAGAGAGGTAAATTCCCATTCTATCGTAAACAATTGCTCAAGGATAGAACTTGACCAGAATTTAAAAGTAAAAGAAGCCTCTATCGTATTTGCTGGAATTGCACCCTTGGCATGGAACGCCTCCAAATCAGAACAATGGTTGAAAGGCAAGACCATAAGTTTGGACCTTTTACCCAAGTTGACCGATATCCTAAGAATAGAAGTTCAAAAGGAGTTAAGTTATTGGGAGAATCAAGGAAGATATGACTCCATTCCTTCCGAGGGTTTTACCGATGAGTACAAAACCAACTTAGCAATTTCATTTCTATACAAAGCAATAATCAGAACCTTATTAGAAAAATCAAAAAAGGCGGTACCACCACACCTTTTATCAGCAGGAGATATTAATTGGGGAAACTGGGGTTTAAGTAATGGAACCCAATCATATGAAATTCAGGACTTTAAAAAACCTCTTTCTCAACCATACATCAAGTTAATGGCTTTTCATCAAGCCATGGGGCAAGTACATTATACGCATGAGATTCCGCTACCTCCTGTGGGTAAGAATGCTGCATTTATTCAATCCAAAAAATCCCTTGCCAATTATCATTTTATAAACCCTGACTCGAAAGAGAATATTAATGAAGAAGTTTTGGAACGTATTCTCAGGGATAAGTTTCCTTCCTTTTTTAAGCTGATCAATTCAAAGGATATCCCTGTTGGAGGAATGAACCTGCAGGGGATGGCTTTTGATCAACCTGTTTTTGCTACAGATAACATTCTTTATCCTGGACAAGCCATTGCCATGGTCATCGCACAAACAGAGCAAGATGCCATTGAAATCGCAGAATATGCCTCATCTAATTGTGTAGGTTATTCTCCCATTATCTGGCAAAATGAAGGGAATAAACAATGGGATAAAAGTTGGGAAGAACCCATTGTTTCTATTGAGGACGCCATTAAAAAAGGCAGCATTTTTCCAGATTGCCCAAGTACAGCCTCCTTCGTTTCTCATATATGGAAAATCACCAGACCCGGTACGGAGCTGTACTGGGTAAATCTGAACAGGGACCCTTTGGATAAAACTCCAAATTTAAGGAAAGAGAAAATAGATGGGGCTTCCTGCCTGGTGGTAGAAAACACCCAGATTTCGGGAGAGCAAGTCCATTTTTATATGGAAACTCAAGCCTGCGTAGCATTTCCGGAAGATGATGACCAAATCTTAGTCCATCCCTCTTCCCAAAGTCCCATGGAAATGCACCAAACAGTCGCAAGTACCTTGGCTGCAGAGCATAATAAAGTGAACGTGGACATCCGACAATTAGGAGGGGGGTATGGAGGAAAGACTGAGCAAGCAAAATTTGTTGCTGCTCCGGTAGCAGTAGCAGCCCATGCTTTGAATAGACCAATCCGACTGGCAATGAAGCGGGAACATGATACCGCGATGATAGGAAAGCGTCATGGATATTATGGTCAGTACCAAATTGCTATAGATCAAGGCAAATTACGGGAAGAGGACCGAGGGATCATCAGAGGCTTACATCTGAAGATCTGGGCGGACGGAGGAGCATTTTATGATTGTTCCTATATCGTATCCAACTGTGTTCAGTTACGAATTGACAATGCCTACAAGGTCAAAAATTTCGAAAGTCAATTAGATGTATGTAGAACCAATAAAGCTCCTAATACAGCCATGAGAGCCTTTGGAGATATACAAGGCAAACTCATTTTAGAAAATGCGATTGATGATGGTGCATTCTCTATCGGAATGGATCCTGTGGAATTTAGAAGGAAAAACATGTATGTAAGGGGCGATGTAACCCCTTTTGGACAGGCCCTTTCCTATTGCTACATGCGGGATGTCTGGAAATATGTGGAAGAAAAAAGCAATTACCGGGAAAAGCTCCAAGAAGTGGATGCATTCAATAAAGCCAATAAATGGAAAAAAAGAGGAGTGTATATGATTCCGGTAAAATACGGTTCCGGTTATAATCTGGTCATGATCGAGCAGGCAGCAGCAATTGTTTCGGTGTATTCTGGGGATGGAAGTGTTTCAATCAATCAAGGAGGAGTAGATATGGGGCAGGGCATGATGACCAAAGTTGAACAAGTTGCCGCATACGTGTTGAATATTCCTATGGAGTTAATTCAAATTCACAGTCCCACTACCAAAAGCATTCCCAATCCCACAAGCACCGGAGGTTCTACCGGAACTGCCTATAATGGAGAAGCAGTGAAGCAGGCTTGTGAGAAAATGCGAAGTAGAATTACCGAATTTGGCTTCAAGCTCTTAAAAGACCATGGAGAAGAATGGTGTAAAGAACAGGGAATTGACTTTTGGAATCATGGCTCAGCAGGTTGGTCTGCTTCCATAAAAAGACCCATCGATCAACATCCTAAATTAATTTGGCAAAACCTGGTCGCATTGGCCTATCAATATCGAGTAGATTTAATAGCATCATTTACAGCACCGATTCCTGGAGGAACCACTCCAATTCCTGCCATGACCTTCAAACCAAACAGTGAAAACAAGGCGATCCCAGGAATTGATTTAGCCAAGGTACCAAGTACAGCTGGGGTGGTGGACTCCTTTGTAGGATTTACATTTTCTGCAGCATGCTCGGAAGTAGAGGTAGATATTCTCACTGGAGAGGTAAAGATTTTAAAATCTGATATTGTTTTTGATATGGGATGGAGTTTAAACCCTGCCATTGACATAGGTCAGGTAGAAGGAGCATTTGTCCAAGGAGTGGGATATGTATTGACAGAAAAATTGGTCTTTGAACCTAAAGGAGAGGAAAAAGGAAGGTTGAATACCTTAAACACTTGGACCTATAAGCCACCGGCGATCACTACCATCCCCTTGGAAATGAATACTTATTTATATCCAAGATCCAACTCTTCAGAAGTGCCTGAAAACCCTAATGGGCTTTTTTCATCCAAAGAAGTAGGGGAGCCTCCTTTGGTTTTGGCCACCAGTGTATTCTTTGCCATAAAATCAGCCATTCGAGCTTCTAGATTGGAACGAGGTCTGTCTGGGTATTTTAAATTAGATGCCCCAGCCACAGTTCAGGAAGTAAGTAGGGTATTGGAAGTAAAGAAGCAGGATTTTAAATAAAATCTTTCCAAATCAACTCAAGACCTCAATAGTGTAGTGCTGTTGAGGTTTTTTTGCATCTGAAATCTTACAAATCGAAAAGGACTTTCTTAAAGTTTGTATTTTTTCTTTATATAAAAGGAAATTGCATCCTGCTCATTTTCAGCTAAATTTCTTGACTTAAAAAGACCGCCAACCTTATGAAAAAAATCTTATACGCTTCTCTGGCTCTTCTAGCAGCTTGTACCACTAGTCCTGACATGAAAGAGGAGCAAGTTCGAGAGCATTTTATCAAAGTAGATGAAATCAATTCTGCCATTCGTCCGGGGGATAATTTCTTCATGCATGTCAATGGAACTTGGTATGATACCGTCAAAATTGCTGATGATCAAGTAGGAGTGGGGTCCTATTCCTTTTTAAATATTCCCAAAAAACAATTATTGGAGAATATTTTAACTGAAGTATCAAAAGAAGAGCATCCCAAGGGGAGTATTGAACAGAAAGTAGGGGACTTTTACGCCTCTGGAATGGATACAGCAGCCATTAATGCGAGAGGCTATGAACCCATTATTCCCATTTTAGAGCAAATTGAGGCCATCAGTAGCCTTTCCGACTTACACCAATTTGTATCTTCTGAATTGAAGTCAAATAATCAAACCCTGATTGGGTTAAGAATATCTCCTGATGATGAAAACAGTATCGTCAACATTGTTCATTTAAGCCAAACAGGTATAGGCTTACCTGACAGGGATTACTACTTCAATACTGATTCCTCTACCATTGGTATTCAAAAGGCATATCAAAATTACTTGGCTACCCTATTTCAATTGACTGGTAGTTCAGAAACTGAGGCTACTAACGCCGCTGAAAAGACTTATGAGATAGAAAAATCATTGGCAGAATCCCACAAGACTAGAATCCAGCGCAGAGTTGTAAAAGAAAACTACCATAAGTTGGCTGTAGATGTAATTGAAACAGAACACGAGAACATTGGTCTAAAAGCTATTCTAACGGAGTTAGGTCTTCCTGCAGATTCTGTAGACGTTAGGCAACCTGCATATTACGATCGGTTAAACGGCATGCTTGCCTCAGTTCCACTGGAAGATTGGAAAACATACCTGAAATCTAGCACTTTGGTTAACTATGCAGATATCTTAAGCACCCCTTTCGAAAATGCAGCTTTTGAGTATTCGAAGGTTGTTTCTGGGCAGTCCACTCAATTGACACGAGCACAACAAATGGTACAGAAAGTGGATAGACAGTTAGGTTTTGACTTGGGACAATTATATGTCAAAAGATACTTCAATGAAGATGCAAAACAACGTGTTTTAACGCTTGTCAATAACCTCCAAAAGGCATTCGAAAATAGAATCAATAAGCTGGATTGGATGAGTGACAGTACTAAAACTCAAGCAAAAGAGAAGTTGTATTCCATTACCAAAAAGATAGGTTATCCTGATGAATGGAGAGAATACAACGTCTCCATCGACAAGAACAAATACTTTGAAAACGTCATAGCCCTTAGAAAAGACGAAAGTCAATATCAGTTGGCTAAATTCGGAAAAGCCCCAAATAGAGCCGAGTGGGGAACTACCCCAAGTACTGTTACAGCTTATTATAACCCCTCTTTAAACGAGATTGTCTTTCCAGCGGGAATTCTTCAATACCCTTATTTTGACTTCTATGCGGATGATGCTGTGAACTATGGAGGAATAGGGATGGTAATAGGACATGAATTGACTCATGCTTTTGATGATCAAGGTTCTCAGTTTGATAAAGATGGAAATGTGAAAAATTGGTGGACTTCAGAAGACTATGAAAAATTCAAAGCCAAAACACAGCAATTGATCGACCGTTATGACACGTATACAGTATTAGATTCTGTCCACATCAAGGGAGCCATGACCATTGGAGAAAATACAGCAGACAATGGAGGGATCTACATCGCTTACGATGCATTTAAACTCACAAAACAAGGACAGGACACTACCAAGATAGATGGGTATACCCCAGATCAACGTTTCTGTCTATCTATTGCCAATATTTGGAGAGTGAAAGTGAGGGATGAGTATATGAGAACCTATGTGAATACCAATTCCCACTCCCCAGCAATGTGGAGAGTCAATGGTCCTCTAATGAATTTTGAACCATTCTATCAAGCTTTTGACATTCTACCAGAGGACAAAAACTTTAAACCTGAAGAGCAACGGATTAAAATCTGGTAGGTAAAAGAAATTATAAACGCTATTTTTCGAAAGGCGAACTCTTCACTCTTAGAGTTCGCTTTTTTTGGATTCATCCAAAATCATGAGTTAAAGTGAAAGTAATTGTCAAGTTACTTTCCTTAATTTTTCGATTTTCATAGACATTCTTTTTGAAAATTCTTTTGGAATTAAGGAGACATAGCTTTCTTTGTTAAAACCCATTTTTCTTCAAATGAAAATTAGCCTTAAAGTATTACCTAACCTTTTCTTACTAGGAATCTTCTTTATAGTTCAATCTTCCTATTCCCAAACGGATTGGTTATTGGATAATTCGTCTTACAAAGCCAGAATTATTGAGGGAACTGGAGAATTGGAACTTACAAACAGCTTGGTCAAAAGAGTCATTAAAATCTCCCCAAATGCCGCAACCATTCGACTGGATAATATAACAAGTGGAGAATCCTATCTAAGGGGAGTAAAACCAGAGGCAGAAGTTCAGATCAATGGGGTAAATTACGAAGTAGGTGGATTGAAAGGACAACCCAACTATGCTTTTTTGAAAGAAGAGTGGATTAAGGACCTTCATAATTCCACCGCAGCTATGCAATTTGATGGCTACGAAATCCTGGAAACAGAAACCCCATTTGAATGGGCTAAAATACGCTATGGAGATTTGAATAAACCCTGGCCTCCTAAAGGGGTTCACCTTCGATTGGATTTCAAACTACCTGAACAAAATAAGTTATTAGAATCTAATGACCCTCTTCCAAGTTTTCTTGGAAGGAAAAAAATCTATTCCACTGAATTCAATGAATTAGATCCAACTTGGCGCACTCATGAATCTACCTCGCATCCAAGATCCTCATTTCAAAATGAGGGAAAAATGGGTGAGATCTACACCCTCCAAAACTCTGCAGTATATGTAGAGCGGAAATTGGAAGAGGATACTAAAATCATTGAAGCCACATTTAGAACAGGTACAGATCAATCCAAAGAATATGGTCCTGGAATCACCTTGGTATGGCCTGATCAAACTATCAAATTTTTCTTAAAACCGAGCGGAAATTCCTATGATGATGGAATTCCTATGTTTGGGCTTTGGAATGGCAAAGAACAAATCAGGGCTGCTGGAGGAAGACAAAAATTGGACCTTTCTACTCCTTGGTCTTTAAGATTTCGTGTCACAGAGAAGGCGGTTTATTGTGAAGCAAAACCAAAAAATGGCATCTGGATGACCATTGAAACCCTTCCTGCTTTTTCAAGTATGCCAACCAGCGTTAGGATTGGAAAAAGTGATGGAAAAGGAAACCCACAAGATGCGGATGAATTAGGAGAATTGGTTCGCCTGCAAGTCCTTGATTTTGCTTTATATGGTTCAATAGATCAATCGGTAAAAAACAGCTTACAACCAGAAGATGTAACTGTCTCCGTACACTACGAATTGTATGATGGTATCCCTGTGTTCGGAAAATGGATCACAGTCAAAAATCATAGTCCAAAGGATATCAATCTAGATGGGTTTACTAGTGAGATCATCGCTGCTGTAGAATATGAATCGAAAGTTGAATTAAGAGAAAATACAATTTTTAAAAGACCCAATATTCATGTAGAAACGGATATGGCATTTGCAAGTATGTCAGCCGATGATGCAAATGCACATTTGGTAAAATGGTTACCGGATCCTGACTATTCTACTCAAGTAAACTACCTAAGGCAGACCCCTAGCTTATTGAAGGTCAGTCCAGAATATGGTCCTGATCAAACCATTAACTCAGGAGAGGAATTTACTTCTTTCCGAACTTTTGTGTTACCACATGATAGTTATGATAGAGAACGAAAAGGTCTGGCGATGCGAAGGATGTATAAAACTCTTGCACCTTGGACTACAGAAAATCCTTTGATGATGCATGCTCGATTTGCAGATTGGGAACGCGTGAAAACAGCTATTGATCAAGCTTCAGAAGTGGGATTCGAAATGGTTATTTTGACTTTCGGAAGTGGATTCAACATTGAAGACGATAGCGAAGAATACCTCGCAGAAATGAAGCGATACGCTGATTATGCCAAAAGTAAAGGAGTAGAAATAGGAGGCTATTCCTTGCTAGCTTCAAGAAGTATCGATGCTTCAACTAACGTGGTCATGCCTGAGGGAATGAAACCTACATTTGGAAATTCTCCTTGTATCGAAAGTGAATGGGGACAATCCTATTTCAAGAAGCTATATAAATTTTATGAAAAATCAGGTTTTACCTTATTGGAACATGATGGCTCTTATCCAGGAGATGTATGTGCTTCAGAAAATCACCCTGGACACAAAGGGTTGAACGATAGTCGATGGAATCAATATCGTACCATTTCCAATTTTTACAAATGGAGCCGATCAAAAGGGATTTACCTCAACATTCCTGATTACTATTTTATGACAGGAGGAAGTAAAATTGCGATGGGTTACCGGGAGGTAAATTGGAGTCTACCAAGAAATGAGCAATTGGTTCATGCACGTCAAAATATCTTTGATGGTACGTGGGAGAAGACCTCTACCATGGGCTGGATGTTTGTTCCCTTAACCGAATATCACGGAGGAGGAGAAGCTGCTACCATCGAACCATTAAATGAACATTTAGCGCATTACGAAATGATGATGGCCAGTAATTTAGGTGCCGGCGTTCAGGCTTGTTATCGGGGACCTCGACTTTTTGATACAGAAGAAACCAAAAACATGGTCAAAGGCATGGTGGATTGGTACAAGGAGCATCGTCAGGTTTTGGAAGGAGACATCATCCATTTGAAAAGAGCCACTGGTAACGACTTGGATTATTGGCTAAATGTCAACCCTTCTGGGGAAGAGAAAGGTATGTTGGTGGTTTATAACCCTACCAATCAAGAGATTACCAAAAAGATAAAAGTACCTCTCTATTATACGGGGCTTACCGATGAAACCAGAATTACCACCAAATCAGGAGAATCCATCAATCTTCTTCTAAACCGTGATTTTTCGGTAGAAATTGAAGTAACTGTACCAAGTAATGGGGATTCTTGGGTATTGTTTCAATAAAAAAAGAAATACGATTTAAAGAGACGGTAGGTGCCAATTCTGGAAAGTTAAATCTTCCGAATAAATCCAATCTGTTTAAATCGTATTTCTACTTTTAATTTGTTTACTGTCAACCGAATTTCTTCATCAGCTGGTATGTAAACTGAACAATTTCTTTGTAATTCTCTTTGGAGATTTTCTCATCAATACCATGAAATCTTTTCATTCCATCCGGTGAAATCCGAATAGGGTAGTATCTATAAACCCCTTCAGAAATTCCATAAAAATACCGAGCATCGGTACCTCCGCCAATTAATCCAGGAACAACTACTGTTTCAGGAAATACAGAACGAATAGTAGCCTCCAAGAACTTATAAGCTTCCGAATCAATGCTGGAAGAAGGAGAGGGGTTTGTCAAAAAACCTACAGGTTCTACCCGTACTTTATCGCTAACTACAGATTCAATATGAGCTTGAACAGATTCGATAGTCTCTCCGGGTAAAATCCTAAAATTGATAGTCGCTTCGGCCACTGTAGGAATCACATTGTTTTTTACTCCTCCATCTATAATTGTAGGTGCCGTAGTGGTATGAGAATTAAGTCCTTCCAAAATAGGTCCTTGCATTAACCAAGGATTGGCAAAAGCAAGCTTTTGCATAAAAGGCAATTCTGGACCTAAATAGTCCAATTGGTATTGAACCGGTTCCACCATTCGGTAGGGCAATTGGTTGTTTTCCAAGTCGACAATGGATTGAGCCAAAATACCAATGGTGTTTTCACGAGGAGGAGAAGAGCTGTGTCCTCCAGTGGTTTCTACAATCAATCGAAAAGAAGCGAAACCTTTTTCTGCCACGTTGATCATAGATATTGGCTGATCCACCCCAGGAACAATTCCTTCGGTAATCATTCCTCCTTCATCCAAAGTAAATGCAGCTGATATCCCTTGTTGTTCAAGATATTCAGCAATCTTAGCAGCCCCTTTTCCGCCTCCTACTTCCTCATCATGACCGAAAGCAAAATAGATTGTCTGGGAAGGCTTAAAACCTTCATTTATTAGCATTTCTGCACTTTCCAATAAAGCTATTAGGGATGACTTATCATCTAAAGTACCTCGACCAATTATATGATCAGAAGTGATTCTTCCCTCAAACGGTGGTGCCTCCCACATTTCCATGGTTGGAAGGTCTACAGGTACCACATCCTGATGTGACATCAGAATAATTGGTTTTTTGGAAGTGTCTGAGCCTTCCCATTTGTATAACAGGCTGTATTGATTGATTTTGGTCAGGTCCATGGTTTCGTGAACTTGAGGGAAAGTTTCTGCCAAATAAGCGTGAAAGCCATTGAATGCTGCTGAATCCGGAATTGCATCTTCGCTAAATGAAATGGTTCGAAATTGAATGGCTCCAGAAAGATGATCAAATACATCCTCAGAAATAGCAACTTCTTGAATAGGCTGAGGTTCAACTTGTTTGGAGCTTAAACGGAAGGTGTTAAAGAGAAGAATAGCTATAACAATAATGACCAAAACAAAGAGAGTCAAGAACAGCTTTTTTAAAATTTTCATATTTGGTGGTTTGCTAGTTAAGGTGATGGTTTATGGAATATAAGGATAAGCCTTAGAAAATAGCACTATAGCCAAAGTAAATCAGTATCTCTTGAAAAAGTTGTTTCTCAACTATTTAACTGCTATTCAATCAAAATTTGATATTTTCATGGGAATAGTAATTCTATGATATCCTTTTTGAACGAGCAATTTTACCAATTGAGTAAGCGTGAAAAATTTTACGCCATTCTAGCTACAAGTCTATTTTTCAGCTTGTTTATGCTATTTTTTCAACCTTTTGGAGTAAATAATTATGACCCTAAAGAAGCGATTACACCACTTTTTACAATTACCATGTTCGGTCTAGGAATTTTGGTTTGTATCATTTTGATTGTAAATGAGTTTGTGCTTTTTCCTATAATTTTTAAAAATGAAGTATATAAATGGCAAATCCTTCTTTGGTTACTTTGGACAAATGTTTACACGGCTTCCTTTATTTTTTTAGCCTACAACTATTTAGGAGGGTGGCATGACTTCCATTGGAAAAGCTGGTTTGAATTTATTGGAAACTTCACAACGGTTAGCTTCATCCCTTTAGTAGCCATATATTTCTATTCGAAAATACAGCAGGTACAACATCGATCAGAGACTACAATCGATCATGAAAAAGAAGGAATAAAAATCATTCAAATTCCTTCAGAAAACCAAAGTGAGATTAAATCATTTGCCCTGGAAACCCTACTTTATATAGAGCCAGAAGATAATTATGTGGCAGTTCATTATTTACATCAGGGAAAAGAAGAGAAAACATTGGTAAGAACTACATTAAAAAAAATTGAAGACCTAAATCTTCATCCTGCATTGTTTCGTTGTCATCGTTCCATTACCATCAATCTTTTCCATTTAGCGAACTATGAAGGGAATAATCAACAAGGGATGATCAAACTAAACCATGTTCCAAAGCAGATTCCGGTATCTCGATCGTATGCTCCCAATTTATTGTTACAATTAAAATAAGTCATTAAACCCAAATACTTGAATTTCACCCCAAAAGCCCCAAATACTGTAACGAGGGGTGATATTTTTCGCTCAAAGAGAAAAAAAACAAATCTCTTATGAAAAATCTACCAGCATTTCGAACACCTAACATTTGGACTAATGTCCTGTCTTTGTTTATTTCTCTCACTTTTATGATCGTGTGGTTACCATTTATCCGGTCGTTATTTGATGGAACATCCTATGTTTGGGGGACAAATTATTTCGGTCTAAATATAAATGGGGCAGGAGTCACTCCTTCCTTCATTTTCCTCATTCTCCAAATGAGTTTATATGCCGCTGTCATTTTTGGACTTTACCGAATGAAAAACAGAAAACTATATGGAGGTTTGCTTGGCCTTTGGTGGCTAAATGTATTCGGAAACTTACTATTCGACATCTTCAAAAATGGAGATACCATGTTTCATGGAGACACCTTAAATGTCCATGTATCCATCAGCACCATTGTTTTACCTCTTTCCGCAGTTGCCCTTTTATTGATAATTATGGTACTTAGGATAGAAAAAGAAGAATTACTTATTCCATGGACTCAAAAAAACAGGACCTTGCTTTATTTGTTTTTAGGAATGTTACCGATCCTATTTTTATTGCTTTCCACAGGCACACCTAGCGGTACAAGCGACCAAATCGGAGTAATATTGGCTATCACCCAATGTTTTTATATCCCTTTTATTTTCAGACCTTACAAAACACAAGTTCAATTAAAAACCAACAGCATATAATTATATATGGGCAGGGATAATTCATTTTTTATCCCTGCCCATTTCAAATTTTTTTTAGGATAAAATAATCTATCACCTTTTTTTCCTTTATTCAAAATAGACTAATTTTATATAACTACTTGTTTTTTAAATGGTTATAAAATGGTAAAGTCGAAGTTTTTGTTTTTCTATCTGCTAGTCTATTCTGCCTTTTTCATTTGTTGCTCACCGGGAAACGAAGAAACCATACCATTCGATGGGGATAAAATACCTTCAGAAATAGCAGAAAAAATTGAGGATTTACCTATTGGTAAGGACAGTAGTGATCAAATAATGAAAAACCATGAACCTCTTCCTAGTAATGGAATCATTGAACCAAAAGGATCTTTAGGAGAGCTTGAAACATTACCGGAAGATGACTGTGATTGCAGTACCGTACGACTAGGTAAAATGGAAACAAAAACTTTTACGGGGTTTAGTGGATGGGGAATTCTCAGTCCCAAAACACCAAATTACACCACTGCGATTCATTATGAGATAGACAATTCTTCCAATCCACCGGAATCAGGAGAATTCACATTTCCAAGGAGGAACTTTAGAGATCAAATGTGCTTTTATTTCACATACCCTACCAATTTAGCTTATTGGGGAAGAGAAGGAGGGAGTCATCCTTGCAAGGTTTTGGTTGAAATAAAATGGCCTACAGCTAACTCCGCAACCGGTTTTTTTACCAACACTTGGCAATTATACGGCATAAGAGGAGTGGAAAACTTTGCCACAGGAAATAAAAATTATATCTGTTATATCTCCGCTCCAGAAGGTTTCGAAGTGGTTCCCGGAATTGGTGAAGTGCGTTGGTCAGTAAATGGAAGAATTTGTTCGGAAACGGTTCTTTTCAGAGTAATATAAAGTGGTGAAAAACATCAAAAACCAAATCTCTTTTTAATAACCCTTAATTTTTTCAACGGATGATTTCTAATAAATCTCCGAAGCAACCAGGGAGAAAAACGATTCAGCCAAAGTGTAAAGCCTTCAGCACCTCCCACGTAAAATTCCTCTTTGCCTTGTTGAATAGCAACAATGATTTTCCTGACTGCTTTTTCTACTGGGTAAGCATTTTTGAAAGCCGTTTCAACTTTTCCATAATTTTCTCCTTGCCCAAGCACCGCATGCGCTGTGATTTCTGTCTGAATAATTCCAGGGATAATCAGGCTAATCCCAATACCAGAATCTACTAACTCACTTCTAAGTGATTCATAAAAACCATGCAATGCATGTTTGGGAGCAGCATATGCAGCTAATTTTGGAACACCATATTTACCGGATAAACTACTGATCACCACCAGCTGTCCATTTCCTTGTATTTTAAATTGAGGTAATAATAATTTGCTTAAGGTAATAGGTCCTAAATAATTGATATTCATAAGTTTTAGATCAATTTCCAAGGAAGTATTCCCCACAAAATCGCGGACCGCCAGACCAGCATTATTCACAAGAATATCTACTCTCCCAAAATAGGATATGGCCATTTTAACCTTATCAGGAAGTTCAGTTAGGTTTTCTAAATCAAGGGGGTGAACTTTTGCTGAACCAGGATTTCGGGGCAGCTGAGCATTGACTCTCCTCAACTTACCTTCATTTCTAGCCGAAATAATCAATTGAGCCCCCAGCTTCGAAAATTGATAACTCATCTCTTCCCCAATACCGGATGATGCTCCGGTTATCCAAATTACTTTTCCATGAAAATGTGAATTCGATTTCATCCCTAAGATTAATTCACGACAAATTACTGATGTTCAGTTAAATATAAGCAAACCCTATCATCTAGTCCTATTTCATTAACAATCCTAATGCTTATTTCCGAATATACATCCGTACCTCAGTAATCTACATTCATCAATACATGGACCGATTGGAACAGCCAGATTTGAAGAAAAAAAAGATGAATACTTTCAAATTAATGTTGGCAACAGTTCTACTTCATTTAATAGGACTGATCAGTTATGCACAATCTGGATTTCAGGTTAATGGGAAGGTTCAGGGTCTTAACGCAGATTCATTGACAGTTCTGCATTTTGATACACCTTCTTCACCAAGATTTGAAAAAATCCCAGCCTTAAATGGTGATTTTCAATTCTCAGGAAAAGCTGAGTTCCCTTATTTTGTTCAGGTACTTTACCTGACAGAAGATGGTACGAATAGAAAGCTGACTGAATTTATCTTGGAGAATTCTGACCTCTTTATTTTCGGAGAAACTCCTCATTTTGATAGCGTACGGGTAGTCGGTTCCACATCCAATACCATTCTCAAATCTTACCTGGAGGAGGACAAAGCGCTACTGAAGCATTGGGATGATTTAAAAGAGGTTTATGACCAAGCGAAGGAATCTGGAAACCTTTCTACAGCTGGAATAATTGCTAAAAAATTAAATCAGATAACCCAAGTTGACCGGAAAGCACTTTTAAAAGAGTATGTAGAAAAGCATAAGGAGCAAATGATTGCAGCTTTGCTCCCGAATTTTTGCCTACTCGCTAATCAATTGACCATTGAAGATTATTCAGATCTATATGCTTCCCTTTCAATTCCTATCCAGCAATCCATCTATGGGCAGGAATTATTACACAAATCCAAATTAAAATAAAAACCATATTTTCACAGAAGTTCAGCTTCCAAGAAACTGTCTATGTGGATAAAACACTATCCAAAAATGAAAAAATTACTCTTCAGCATCTATTTATTACTACAGGCTTTCAGCTTGCAAGCACAGGTACACTTTGTAGAAAAAGGAAAACTAAAAATAGGAATCCGGGTATACAAAGACCAAACAAACTATCCAATTGATAGCCTTTGTGATGGTTTTGAACCTGGAACCAACTTACCTATCAATTTGATTATTCCTGAAGGTAGTTCACTCGGCATCAATACAGATTCTATCCAATCCACCGACATCGCTTTAGTCGTCAATAACAAACTTCAGTACATCAATCGACCTGAAGTAAAAATGAATGGATTCAGCATGAGTTCTTCGCCAGGATCAGAGCAGAGCTATGTATTTATTGATGAACAAATAGGAGATACACTGGCCATCACATGGAAAGTAGGATATTCCTCTTTGGAACTATCTGATCTTTATCCTGCTGAATACTTTAGCAACTTTGTCGCCTATCAGTTTCAAAACATCTTTGAATCTTATCCCGATTCCTCCCAATACAATTGGGAAGATGTAGAATATGTACAAGAACTGAATGAGAGGGGATTACCAGTTAATCCTTCATTCCCCTATAAGGATAATGGACTTTACTTCGTGGTAGATCAATTAACAGAAGATGCAAAGGTTCAATTAATCGGTTTCCATGAAAGTCTACAAGGATATGACCCTGAAAACCCATTTGCCTTATTTTTGTATGAAGATCTTTCTCCTGGCGACTATACCTTTTACGTCCAACCATTTGAAGGTGCGTCTGATGAGCTATCACTTAAATATCCATTCACTATCCTAAAGCCATGGTGGCTGGAGACACCTATGCTGATCGGAGGTTCTGTCCTAATAGTAATCTTGATAGGAGGTATTTTTTTCATTGGATACAGAAACAAACAAGAAAAACAAAAACAGCAGCTCGAATGGGCTAAACAATTGACGGAAGCAGAATTAAAAGCAATCCGAGCACAACTGAACCCACATTTTTTGTTTAATGCTTTAAGTTCCATTCAAAACTTAGTAAGTCAGGAAAAGAATGAAGCTGCCAATACTTATATCACAAAATTGTCAAGGCTCTTACGGGAAGTTTTATCTGCTTCGAACAGCCAGTTTCATGAATTAAAACAGGAATTAAACCTTATTCAACTGTACCTGGAACTGGAGCAACTTCGCTTCTCATTTACAAGTCGAATCCAAATTTCTGAAAATGTATCTCTTGATCAATTGGTTCCTGTGATGCTACTTCAACCCTATGTGGAAAATGCGGTAAAACATGGAGTTGCAGGAATGGGTAAAAATGGAGTTATTCAAATTGACATTCAGCAAAAAGAGCATTTTCTCCTTATAGATATTTTGGATAATGGACAAGGCTTATCAAAACCTAATAAAGCTTCTTCAGGATTGCATTTGAGCGAGGAAAGAATCCGGAATTTAAATAATTTATATGCGGGTGAGGCAGCTGTTGAAATCAAAAATAGAGAAGACGGGGTTGGAGTCCAAGTTCGAATAAAACTTCCACTGGAATAATGAAATACAATGCATTATTGATCGATGATGAGGAAGGCAATCGTGAATTACTAAAACGCTTGCTGAAACAGCATTGTTTAAGAATAGGATTTATAGATCAAGCCGCTTCTGCAAAAGAGGCGTTAGATAAAATCCAATTAACGAAACCAGACGTGGTTTTCTTAGATATTGAAATGCCAGGGGGAAGTGGGTTTGATTTTCTAAATGAAGCAGGAGACATTGACTTTAAAATCATATTTGTTACGGCTTATGATTCCTATGCCCTAAGAGCCATCAAGTATAGCGCACTGGATTATTTGCTGAAACCCGTTGACCCGAAAGAATTAATCCATGCAGTAGAGAAGTTGGAAGAACAAATAGGTCAACAAGAAAAAATTGATTTGCTATCCTATAACTTAAGTCATGACCAAGATCGGAGAATTGCACTAGCTACTCAGGAGGAAGTCATTTTTGCCAGGGTGAGTGACATTATCCGTCTGCAAGCTGAGGCAAACTATACCAAAGTTTTCATGGAAAATGAACCCACAGTATTACTTTCTGGGAATCTGGGACATTTTGAAAAGTTATTGAAAGACCAACGTTTTTATCGTACTCACCAATCTCATTTGGTCAATATGAAACATGTTCGAAAATATGTGAAGACTGAAGGAGGGTATTTTTTGATGGATGATGGGAGCCAAGTACCCATTGCGCGGATGAAGCGAGATGAATTGAAAAGGCTTTTTACTTAAATCTTATTTATAAAATTGATATTCAAAAAGTATTTAGGTAGTAAGGTCATTTATTCAAAAGCTTTTCAATAAAAATGCTCGCTGATTAATTTCAGCGAGCATTTCCTAATGGCATATTGTAAACTGCCTACTGATTATTGCCACTGGCTACAGCTTTAGCTTCCTCTACCAATTGCTCATTTCCATCTGCTAGCCCTGCGGAAATAAAGGCATCAATCTCCTTATTACGTTCTTGACCTTTGTTTAACAGAATGCCTAAAGTAATCATGGCTCCGATACGAGTTCCCACTTTTTTTGCAGCAGTCCCAAACAGAGGTTCCAATTCTTCATAAGTTACCTGTTCAGCAAGTTTTGCGATATCTGCTCTGGCAGCAGCAAGTTTATCACCGGAGAGATTGGTGTATTTTTTCGCAATTTTTTGAATTTCATTAATAGCCGAACGTTGACCTTGCCCTTGACTAGCATTAGGATTGGGCTGTTTAACAGATTGATTTGGTTGAGCTGCTGGAGCTGAATTTTGCTTGGCCCAAGAGTCTCTCAACCCCACTGTTTTATTAAATACCAATTGTTCTGACGTACTATCTTTATCAAGCGTAAAGTAGCCCAAACGTTGGAATTGGAACTTATCACTTAAGCTGGCATTTTTCAAGTATGGTTCCAAATAAGCTTCTTTGATCACGTTCAAGGAATTAGGATTGACAAACTCCATAAAATTCTTGTCTTCATGACTATCTGGAGCTTCATCCAAGAACAAACGATCGTATTCGCGAACTTCCGCTTTAATGGCATGTTGAATCGAAACCCAATGCAAGGTTCCTTTTACTTTTCTGGTACTTGCTTCTGTACCAGTTCCTGATCGAGAATCCAGGTCAGCTGTACAGTGAATTTCAGTGATATTTCCTGAAGCGTCTTTGACCACAGACTCGCCTTTGATGATGTAAGCACTCTTTAACCGTACCTCATTTCCCAATGTCAAACGGAAAAACTTACCTCCGGCTTCTTCTTTAAAGTCTTCACGCTCAATATACAATTCCCTTGAAAAAGGAACTTCATGCATTCCAGATTTTGGATCCTCTGGGTTGTTTTCAGCCTGAAGTATTTCTGTTTTTCCTTCAGGATAGTTTGTGATGACCAATTTTACCGGATCCAACACTGCCATTACGCGAGTAGCCGTTTTATTTAGATCTTCCCGGATGCAATATTCCAATAAAGAAACATCAGTTACAGAATCCCGCTTGGAAATACCTGAAAGTTCACTGAAATTTCGAATAGACTCTGGAGTATATCCTCGTCTTCTCAAACCAGAAATAGTTGGCATACGAGGGTCATCCCATCCAGAAACAGTTTTTGTCTGAACCAGCTCGAGTAATTTACGCTTACTCATCACGGTGTAGCTCAGGTTTCTTCGGGCAAATTCCCGCTGTTTAGGCCTTAACAATTTTGGATCTACGATTTGATCTAAAAACCAATCGTATAATTCTCGGTGCATCTTAAATTCCAGGGTACACAAAGAATGTGAAATCTGTTCTATGTAATCAGATTCTCCATGAGTCCAGTCATACATAGGGTAGATACACCAATCAGACCCAGTTCGGTGATGAGCTTTTTTAACAATTCTGTATAAGATCGGATCCCGCATGAGCATATTAGGAGAAGCCATGTCAATTTTAGCACGAAGCACATAGCTACCCTGCTCAAATTCTCCGGCTTTCATCCGTTCAAACATAGACAGATTTTCCTCCACCGAATTGTCTCGATAAGGACCTGCTACTCCGGGCGTAGTAGGAGTTCCTTTTTGCTCAGCCATGGCTTCCGCAGACTGTCCATCTACATAGGCTTTACCTTCTTTGATTAACTGAATGGCCCAATCATATAGTTGCTGAAAATAATCAGAGGAATAGCATTCTGTAGCCCATTTGAAGCCCAACCATTGAATGTCGTATTTTATGGCATCCACATATTCCTGCTCTTCTTTGGCAGGGTTGGTGTCATCAAAACGAAGATTTACAGGTGCATTATGCAGTTCACCGAGCCCAAAATTCAGGCAAATGGAAGCAGCATGACCAATATGTAAATAACCATTTGGCTCAGGAGGAAAACGAAAACGAAGCTTCTCCTTTGGAAAGCCAGCAGCTAAATCGTCTTCAATGAGTTGTTCTAGAAAATTGAGTGATGCGGATTCTTCAGTCATAGATCAAAATTGAATTTCAAAATTAAGTCAATTGGATGTATTTGCAACTGAAATCTGAAAGAAGTGAGCTGTAAATAGTGATCAGTTGGGAGTGTTTAGTCTTCAGGGAAGTAAGAAGTCGGGAATAAGGAATCTAAAAATAATGTGGTTAGTGTTCAGTCTCAGTATTCAGTAAATCAGAATTCTTAGATCATACATTATAAATTCTACCTCTTGCCTGTGAACTTACATTCGCACACTTCTTTATTCAACATGGTGAACGAACTAAGTCTATCTTAGAATTGAAATGACAGATTCTTACTATATTCCTATTTAAACCACCAGCCTTATGAAAAAACTTCACTTGATTGTAGTTCTATTGTTTTCTATTCCATTCTCCGTATTTCCCCAAGATGACCCTCATTTTCAAACTGAATTCTCCAAAGAGGAATTTGCCAAAAGAAGAAATACAGTATATGAAAAAATTGGAAATAACGCGATAGCCGTCATTCAAGGAGCCAGCGGAATTCCAGGATTCAGCGTATTTCGACAATCCAACACCTTTTTTTACCTCACGGGTGTGGAAACAGCTCGATCTTATTTATTACTCAATGGCAGAAGCAAAAGAGCTGTCCTTTACCTTCCTCATAGAGATGAAGGAATGGAAAGAAGCCAGGGGAAAGTGCTTTCTGCAGAAGATGCCGACTTAGTACAGGAACTTACTGGAATTGAACAGGTAAAAGGAATCGAATTTTTAGCGGCAGATTTAGTAGGAGCTGGCCTAATCAAACCTCCAGGCCCCATGCTATTTACAGAATTTAGTCCAGCAGAGACAGGTAATGACAGTAGAGATGAAATCTTATTTGGACAGGCTAGAAATGCATCAGACCCTTGGGATGGTGGTCCAACTCGAGAAGCAAGATTTATCTCCAAACTAAAAGACCAATACCCTCAATATGAAGTCCAAGATCTGACGCCTATTTTGGATGAGATGCGATTAATTAAAAGTGCAGAAGAAATTGCGGTCATCAAAAAGGCAACGCATATCGCAGGATTGGCCATTATGGAAGCCATGAGATCTACTAATCCAGGCGTCTATGAATACCAATTGGACGCAGCTGCCAAGTATATTTTCTACCTCTATGGCTCACAGGGAGATGGTTACCCTTCCATCATTGGAGGAGGAACCAATGCCTATATGGGACACTATTTCCATAAAACTGATCAATTGAAAGATGGGGATTTGGTATTAATGGACTATGCTCCAGATTATGAATTTTATACCAGTGATGTCACCAGGATCTGGCCAGTAAATGGAAAGTTCGATGAGGAACAAAAAGAACTATATAATTTCATAGTAGCCTATCGAGATGCCTTATTCCGTTACATCAAGCCTGGAGTAACTGCTGATGAGGTATTGGATCATGCTGCTTCTGATATGAAAGCCTATTTAGAGGGTAAGACTTTTGTCAAGGAAAGCCATTTGAAAGCCGTGCAAGATGGATTGAAATTCAGGGGGCATTTCCAGCATCCGGTGGGAATGGCAGTACATGATGTAGGTAGAGTACGAGGAAGACCGCTGGAAGCGGGAATGGTATTCACTATAGATCCCATGATCTGGTTACATGAGGAGCGATTATACATACGTATTGAAGATGTGGCCTTAGTGACTGAAAATGGGGTAGAAAACCTCAGTAGTTTCGTGCCTTCCAAATTAGAAGAGGTGGAAGCCACCATTCGAGAAAAGGGATTGATAGAATTCAGACCTGAAATCGATCTTTCTACATTAAAATAGACACATGTCTTCATTTTGTCATATTCCAAATACCATGAAGAATTTCTTTATCCTGCTATTTATCTTATTTTCCTCCTCCGTATTCGCCCGAACGGATTCTTATCCCAAGAACACTAAAGTGGATGTGTTAAACTACCAGTTTAACATTGAATTATCTGATGATACAGATGAAATTACCTGTGAATTAATCCTTGATGTTCGGTATCTGGGAGAAGGAGTGGACAGCCTTCGTCTAGACTTGGTAAAAGCTTCAAAAGCATTGGAAAATAAAGGAATGACTGTTTCATCAATCCAATCTGAAGGACAGGAGCTTGCTTTTACACACGAAGGAGAAGAATTAAAAATCAAACTTCCATCTAGCTCCAAAAAAGATCAAGAAAAGCAATACAAAATTGTTTATTCAGGAATACCGGCTTCCGGGTTAAAAATTGCCAATAACAAATATGGCGATCGAACCTTTTTCAGTGATAATTGGCCTGATAAAGGAAGAAACTGGCTAGCTATGGTAGACCATCCTTATGACAAAGCTACTTGTGAATTTATAGTTACTGCTCCATCACATTACCAAGTCGTATCGAACGGATTAAAAATCGAAGAAACGGATCTGGGTAACGGAAAACGATTGACCCATTGGAAGCAATCTATTCCGATCGCTTCCTGGCTTTATGTATTGGGAGTTGCCCGTTTTGCTATGCAGGAAGTAGATCAGTTTGACCACAAGTCAATACAAACTTGGGTTTACTATCAAGATCGAGATAAGGGATTTTATGATTTCGCTGTTCCCACAAAACAGGTTCTTGAATTCTATAGTGATTACATAGGTCCTTTTTCCTATGAAAAACTTGCCAATATCCAATCCAACAGTGTCAGCGGTGGAATGGAAGCAGCATCAGCCATTTTATACAGCGAAAATTCGGTAGTAGGGGATAGAAATACTCGCTGGAGAAATGTAATCATTCATGAAATCGCCCACCAATGGTTTGGAAATGCAGTAACGGAATATGATTGGGACGATGTTTGGTTGAGTGAGGGGTTTGCTACGTATTTCACTCTGTTGTATAGAGAGCATGCCTATGGTAGAGATGATTTTTTGGAGGGACTGGCGAATAGTAAAAAGACCGTTGACGCTTTTCATGAAAAAAATCCTAACTATCGAATCGTCCATGATAACCTGAGTGATATGAGCAAGGTGGTAAGTTCACATACCTATCAAAAAGGAAGTTGGATTTTACACATGCTTCGAGGAGTAATCGGAACAGAGAATTTCTGGAAAGGAGTCCAAGCTTATTATGCCAAATTCCAAAATGGAAACGCAACCACAGCTGATTTTAGAAGAGAAATGGAAAAGGCTTCCGGTAAAGATTTGGAACAGTTTTTTGGCCAATGGTTATATCAGCCGGGAGCATTAAAAGTGGAAGGTAATTGGTCATATGATAAAGGTAAAAAACTAGTTAAAATCACTTTAAACCAAGTTCAAAATGACGGAAGTGAGTTTCAGATGCCTATTGAACTTGCCATAAAGTCAAAAGACAGAACCGAGTTGAAAACCATTTGGATCAAAGAACTGAAAAATACAATCGAACTTCCAGTGGAAATAGCACCAGAAGAAATCATTTTAGACCCTAATACATGGGTGTTGATGGATGCGAAATTGGAACAGAAATAAGGTTTTGAGTAAAAGTTAAAGCAGCATCCAGTGGTTAGTGATCAGTATTCAGGCAAGTTAGAAGTCTAAAAAAATAAAAATCTGAAGCATAAAAAGGTTAGCTATAAGGAAACAGTGTTCAGATGGCAGTAATCAATAAATCTGAATTCTTATACCATACATCATACTTCCTATCCAAGGTTCAGGGAAGGTTGAAATCTAAAAGTTGAAATCTGAAGAAAAAAATGGGGAATGCTGGAATGATTCTATTTATGCCATTTGCTGGAATCCTCAAAGTAATGTTGCAATACAATGACAACACAAGACCTTTAGTTGCACTATTTATATCCATACCTAAGGATATTATCAATTCTGAAAATGACCCTGAGTCAAAAACCTGAGATGATTATTATTTAAAATGAAATTACTCTCTAAAAGAAGTTCATTAGAATAGGGCTGCTTACAGTTTCCCAATTCTCTTTTAAAATCTGAAGTTCAATGAATATAGGCCAGTTTTTTACGATCAATCATATTTTTTCTTTAGTATACTTATTCGTATTGATCTTTACAATTTTCAGAATTTTACTTGACACCCATTCAACCTCAAAAACACTAGCTTATTTGTTGCTGGTTATCGTGTTACCCATTCTGGGAATGATTATTTATTATTCTGTTGGCATCAATTATAGACATAAGCGGCATAACCATCGTGCAGTTTCTGTACAAAAAGATTTAGATCAAGATTATTTTCAAGTGATTCCCAATAACACAAATCATTTGTTAGAAAAGTATAAGGAGGAATTTGGCCATTATGAGGGATTAGTCAAGTTTCAACTTAATATGATGGGAGAGTTCCTCAGCGAAAATTCATTTGAATTATTGGTAAATGGAGAGGAAAAATTTCCTGAAGTATTAAAGTCTTTAGAGCAGGCAGAGCATTTTATCCATATGGAATATTATGCCTGGGAAAATGATATTCGAGGTAATCAAATCAAAGAAATTTTAATTAATAAATCAAAGGCAGGATTGTCAATCAAAGTACTCTATGATGATTATGCCAGTAGAGGAATTCATAAAAATATCGTACAAGAATTAAAGGAAAATGGGGTGTCAATCTACCCCAATATCAAAGTAAAATTGCGACAATTTGCGAATCGATTAAATCATCGAGATCATAGAAAAGTGATTATCATCGATGGAAAGATTGGTTTTCTAGGAGGAATTAACATTTCAGATCGATATGATAACTCCATAGATACGGGGCTTTATTGGCGTGACACCCATGTGAAATTTTCTGGGCCACTTGTTCACAGTTTACAAAGGCATTTTATCGTAAGTTGGAATATGGCTCAAAAAAATAAGGTCGATTTCCAAAAGGAATTATTTCCTGAAAGTGGACAAATTAATGGGGAAGGAACCAAAGGATTCGCACAACTTATGGCTGGAGGTCCTGTGTATCCCCAATCAAACATTATGATGACTTACTTTAAATCATTTAACGTTGCTCGCCACAGTCTTTACATAACTAATCCCTATTTTATTCCAAATGAAGGAATTCTAAATTCATTAAAACAAGCTGCCTTAAGTGGAATAGATGTCAGGATATTGCTACCTGAAAAATCAGATTCTGCGATCGTTGGAGCAGCTTCCAAATTCTACTTTACTGAATTATTAGATGCAGGAGTTCGAATTTTCTTATATAAAAAAGGGTTTATTCATGCCAAGACGGTGGTAGTAGACCAAAAGATTAGCATCATCGGAACTGCAAATATGGATATTAGAAGTTTTGATTTGAATTTCGAATTAATGTCTGTGATCTACGGCTCAGAATTTGGGCTCAAAATGGAAAAAATGTTTCTTAAGGATCTACAAGAAAGTGTGGAAATAACCAAAGAACAGTTTCATAATTTGAGCACTTTTAAAAAATTGACCTTTGCCACTGCTAGATTGATTTCCTCATTCTTGTAAAGGAATCCTGTAAATCTCATTAAACGCCACTTTGTAAAAACGCTAACAAGTCTGCCATTTCCTGTAGAGTCATGCTATTTTCAAGACCTTCCATCATCAGGGAGGTTCCTAAAGAACGAAATTCTTTAACATTAGATTTATAGATTGTAACACTTTCTCCTCCTGGCTTTTTGATGGTGATATTCTTATCAGTTTCATTGGAAACTATTCCAAGATGAACCACACCATCACTGGTCTCAAGCCTATGGTTGATATATTTGGTATCCACACCAGCATTGGGATCAAGTATATCATGCAGATTGGTTTCTTTGCTTTTTCGTCCTATTTCTGTCAATACAGGACCTACTTCATTACCTGTTTTTCCAAAGACATGGCAGTTTGCACAGATGTTTTCAAACACTTTCGCTCCATCCAAAACAGAACCATTAAGCGCCAAAGCTGGCTTCATTTGATCAATTGCCTCTTGTCTATTTGTAACACCTGAATCTGTAAATAATTTCTCAGCCCTGCGCTTTGTATCTTCATTTTCTGTCCACCAAAGCAAGGTTCTTCTTCGCTCTAGATCAAAATTCATTTCGCCGATATTGATAATTCCATTTTCCAATCCAGTCAATAAAGCGTCATGATGGGTTTCAACATAGAGCAAAAGATCGCTGGCATACCTTCTGGTTTGAGGGCTTAACTCGTTCCAAATTTCTACGATTTTTTCACCTATTTCCTTTTCATTGTATTTAGATAGTTGGCGTAATGCATTCTCTTGAAGTTTGAGAGGTTCAGTATTCCTTAAACACTGAAATAGCGCATCTGATTTGACTTCATAAGGGAGCAGCTCTATTATAGATAATTGTTGTAGCCTGAAAATTTCAGACTTGGATCGATCATTTACCGTGGTTAATGCAGCTACACTTATTTTGAAAAATTCGGGAGAGGTACCCAAATTAAGTTTACTTCGCAATTGCGCTAATTCAGAAATCAAACCTGGGTCACCAGATTTTTCCAATGGCCAAATATATGGTTCAAGAGCATTACCATTTACCTGGCCCAGTCCAAGAGAAAGATGTTTAATTATTTGTTGCTTGACACTCATATGAATATCAGCACTAACCAAAGCTTGAAGTACAGATTTGGCATCATTCTCATTTTTTCCAGCAGCCAAAGCAAGGGAGCTAAGAAACTGTTCTGGAATTTGTGTAGGTGGATTTGCTAAAAGAGTAGAAAGTAATTCTGGCGCGAATGGTCCAGCCGCTAAAGTATATGCGGCGATATTCCAGTCGTCATAAGGAAGAAGTGTAATGGCATTTTTAATTCCGACCAAAACATCCTGTTTAAGCTCAGAGAGTCTTTCTATTCCAATTGTAGAAATGGAAAGAGCTGCTTGCATACGAACGCGTCCGTCAGGATCACTTAAGCGAGTTAAGACTGCTTCTGCAAGGTTTAGATGAGTATCTAATTCTTGTTCTGCAAGAAGCAAAGCAGTTTCACGTATATCTCGAGAGGGATCCTGAAGTGCCCTAAGCAAGGCCTCTTCATCCAATTTTTTCTTTGCATTCAAAATCCATAAAGCATGAAGTTTGGCAAAATCATTACCAGCTACCAACTTATTATTCAATTCTTTGATTGTTTCTTCGTTGAGGACTTGATCGATCAACAGTCGGTGGGCAGTTTTCCTAACCCATTGATTGGAATGATTTAAACTTTTTACCAATCCTTCTTGGCTTTTTAATTGATCCAAATCGAAAGGAATATTTACATTCTTTTTAGAGATTTTATAAATCCGACCTTGATCTTTTCCAGCTTCCAGATCCAAAGTTTTTTCAATTTCATCTGGAATCCATTCAGGATGTTCTATCACTTTACGATACATATCAACCACATACATGCTGCCATCTGGTCCTAAGTTCATATTTACAGGACGAAAGGAGCGGTCGGAACTTGCAAGGAAATCACGCTTTTCTAAGACTCTAGAAGCAGAAAATGCAGAACCATTGGATTTTATTTTATCTACATGAATCAGGTTAAGAACCACATCTGCCACCCAAATGGTATTTTCATATTCAACCCCTAGAGAGCCACCTCCATAATAGGTTATCCCACAAGCTCCTGAAAAATAACCAGATTGCTCAGGATGATTCACCCGGGATTCTTGCTCTCCAATTGGAAAAATACGTGCTAAGCCATTCTCTTCATGATCTGAAATATTTTTAAGGGTATGATTTTTTAAGGTTTGGAGACCTTTTATGTATCGGTCTGGAAAAACAAGGTGAGAGATATGTTCCAAGTTATGTGTTTCAAATAGCCGTCCAACATCATCCATGGCGAGGCCAAATCCGCCAGAAGATTCACCCAAGCGTTCCAAGGTTTTTGTCTCCAGATTAAATCGGAAATCCTGACCTCGTAAATCCAACTGACTATCTGGTTCACCCCACCAAAATGGCTTTCCATCATTTCCACCATTGGCTGCATAAATCCAGTTATCTAGCCCAAAAGTCAGGGCATTGTAATTGTGTTGTAAATTTCCAGTAGAAAATCCACCCATCAACGTATCCACTTTTTCAGGGATATAATCTTGATTTTCATCACGTACAAATAATAAATAGGGGGGAGCTGCCACTAAAACGCCTTTTTTATAGGGCATAAATGAGTTGGCTAGCTGCAAGTTTTCTATGAAAACAATTCTATCATCATATACTCCATCCTTGTTCCTATCTTTTAAGACCAAGATTCTACTTTGCTGATCTTCAAAAGGATATCCCGGCATTTCTAGCACCAGAGCATCTCCTAATTCATTAAACTCCAAATCTACTGGGTCCTTAATTAATGGTTCAGCAGCAACTCTATCTAAGGAAAATCCAGGTTCAATTTGAAACTCCTCCAGCACTAAATCCTCCTTACAGGAAAAGAGAAAACAAAAGGCTAAAATTAAATGCTGAATAGAAATAGGAAACTTTTGTTTCATGAGAGCAGATAAAGACTAGGGGTTGAAAAAGAGAACATTGTGAATTTAAAATAATAAAATTTTAAAGATTCCTACTCGCATAAATCAAGGATTAGCAATGTCTTTTAAATGAAATCTCAAAATATAGATTTCTCGGTCTTTGATTTGAATTGAGTCCTACCAAAAAACAAATCTAAGCAATAGAGCCATTCCGAAGAGGGCGACTTACCACATCAATATAAATTACTGGTTATCAGAACAAAACATACTCCGCAATGAATATTTTTTGATAACTTGACATAGGATCAAACTACAAAATCATGAAAAAAGTAATTATTACCGCAAAAGTGGAAGATTCCGCAAAGTGGGAAGAAGGTTTTCGAACTCATGGCGAATTGTTTAAGCGCCAAACATGTGCAAGTCCCATTCATATCTCCATCCAGGAGGGAAATGAAGTAGCACTAATATTTGAAGTAGAAAATCTAGATACCTACATGAAAATCCTTGAAACTGAAGGCCCTGCTGCGATGGCAAATGATGGAGTGATCAGGGAGACAGTGAAGATTTTTGTAATGGACAAAGAGTTTCATATATAGGATATTCAATAAATTTCTTCCATTATCAAAAAGATTGTTGGGGAGGCGTAAATTGTAATTACGCCTTTCTTTTTAAGGATTCCCAATACCCCATCTTATGAAATCATTTGACTTTTTGATTTATCTTAAGTGACTGTAAATTTGAAGATTAACTGTTTATCCCCTTACTATGAAAAACTCCCTAATTTTTCTTTTCCTAATAACACTACTCGTTAATTGTAAACCTGCTTTCCTAGATGACCAGGCATTGCTTTCTTATGCAGATAATGCAGATCCAGACTTGATCAAGCGCCATATCGCTATCCTGGCAGATGATAGTTTGCGAGGAAGATTACCGGGAACCCCAGAGTATGACATAGCGATGAAGTATGTGGCAGATCAGTATCAATCCATGGGCATTAAGCCGATGGGAAACAAAGAGGGAAGTAGCTATTTACAATCCATGACCTTTAGAAAATCTATCGTAGATGAAAGTTCCTCTTACCTTATTCTTAATAATCAGGATACTGCTCAAGTAGGAATGGATTATTTTTTCTTTGGGAATTCAAGTTCGCCCGAAATTGAATTTGAAGGAGAATTGGTGATTGCTGGCTATGGAATAGATGCTGAACAATTTGGGTATAACGATTTTGAAAACCTGGATGTAAAAGGAAAAATAGTGATCATCTATAATGGAGGACCTGATGTATTGCCTGCGACAGAACGAGCACATTTCAGTAATACCAATACAAAGATTAATACCTTAAGTGAAAAAGGCGCTTTGGGAATCATATTCACAACTTCCCCAGGGGGTAGAGGTAGTTTTAAAGGAAGTTATGACCGTTATTCAAAAAACGGGATAGTAAGTGTAAAAATGCCCGATGGGGAATTTGCCGGTCGCTCCAACTACGGAAGAATGAAATTCGGAGGCTATTTCGATTGGGAATTTATCCAAAAAATCACAGCAAATGAAATAGACCTTATTTTAGAGAAATACCTTCAGGGAGAACTGGTTCAGCCCACCAATTCTATTTCATTTAAAGGAAAAGTAGTAAATAATTTTTCTGAATTTGAAAGTGCAAATGTAGTAGGTGTTTTGGAAGGTGGAAAACTCAAAAATGAATATGTAATCCATACTGCACATTTGGATCATATAGGAGTTGGAACGCCTGTGAATGGTGATTCGATTTACAATGGAGCACATGATAATGCTTCAGGAATTAGCGCCATGTTGGAGATAGCTAGACTATATAGTGAACTCCCCACCAAACCCAAAAGATCCGTAATTTTTGCAGCAGTTACCGCAGAAGAAATGGGTTTGCTGGGATCCATGTACTTAGCAGAAAATCCGGTAGTTCCTGCTGAAAGTATTGTAGCCAATGTTAATACAGATATGCCAACAATGGTGGGACCCCTAGTCTCGGTAGAACCATTAGGGGCGGAACAAAGCAGTATCATGAAAATTGTAGAGAAATCCACTAGTTTACTTGGATTAAAAATCGATGAGGATCATTTGCCAGAGGAAGTACGTTTCGTCCGAAGCGATAATTACAGTTTTGTAAAAGCAGGCATTCCAGCTTTAAGGATGAAATTCGGTATTCAGACTAAAGATTCTCCGACAGGATTGGACTCGGCAATCACCCATATGATGAGCCACATTTATCATAAACCCTCTGACGAACTTGGAGAAAGCTTTAATTTCGAAGGTGCCAAAACCTATGTTGAACTTCAGTTTATGAATAGTTATCTGATTAATACCTCAGAAGCAAGACCTACCTGGAATGAAGATTCATTTTTTAAGCGGTTTGAAAAATAAATTCCAATTAATCCTTAAGATTCCCTGCATGTGAAAAGGAATTGAATTGTGTGAATTTTCCTATTGAATAACCTTCCCATATGTTATTTATTTAAAAAGGATGATTATTGCCCCTAAAGCAGTCAATACTAGGATCATTTTCCTGAAAAATGCCTCATTGATCCTTTTAACAATGTTGATTCCAAGAATAAAACCTAGGATAATGCCAGGAATCAACTTTAGATCCAATAGCAGGGTTTCTTTGGAAATGGTTTCCCAGACAAAAAAGTGAAAGGGTAATTTGAATACATTGATTATTAGGAACAACCAGGCAGCCGTACCAATAAAGTGATTTTTAGGCAATCGCATGGCAAGAAAGTAGATATTGGAGATCGGACCAGCCAGGTTCCCTACCATGGTCGTAAAGCCTGCCAAAGTTCCAATCCCACTTCCAAAAGCCCAATGGGTAGGCACCGTTTTCTCTTTTTTTTGATCCCACCAAATAATAACAGCCAAGATCAAGAAAATGAGTATAACCATTCCGTATTTAAAGGCTTTTTCTGGAAGATCCATGCCCACCCAGCTTCCCAGTAAAATTCCCAAAATCATCCAAGGAAGGAATTTAGCGATATAACTCCATTGAGTATGTCGATTGTAATAGATTACAGCAAAGACATCCGCAACTACTAACAAAGGCAATACAATCCCGGTGGATTGTTTTGTTTCAAAGGCAATAGCCATAAAAGTCACATTGATAATGGCAATTCCTTTGATCCCTGCTTTGGACATTCCGATCACAAAAGCGGCTAAAAAACTAAGAATCCATGAAGTGGTACTGATTTCAGAAAGGATGGCTAGAAACATGGGTTGGGGTCAAAAGCAGGGGCTAAGATATTTCTATTTTTTTTCAAACTTATAAAAATCAATGGAGGGACAATAATGATTCAGTCTTAGAAATAAGAACTTGATCCTATTTTATCAGGGCCCCTAAAGCTACTCCACATGCCACAAGTTCGAAAGGCTTTGAAGACTTAGCTTAATTTCGAAAAAAGGAATTCACAAATGAAGAGATCAATCGCTCCAATAATTAATAAATATTGATAACTTAAATCCCATGAATTGGAACCATAACAAATTAACATTACCATTCCTATTATTCAGCCTATTGACCTTTTGCAAGAGCCCAATAGACGAACCCATAATTACGTTGGCTGAAGAGGGAGACCAACCTTCTATGTCTAAAGATCTTGATGGAAATCTTGGAATCACCTATGGAAATGGGAAAGACATATATTTTGCATTCTCTACGGATGAAGGTAGCACCTTTAGCACGGACAAAGTAGGGACCTTGGAAAATATGTTTCTTGGAATGTCATGTGGACCTAGGTTGGCGATGGGAACTGACTATTATTCAATTGTAGCTCCGACGAAAAAAGGAGATCTGGTTGCCTTTAGAAAAAATAAGGGGAATGATACTTGGGAAGGTCCCTTCCAAGTCAATGATATAAGAGGATCGGCTGGAGAAAGTCTAGCAGATATCACCGCAGATACCCAAGGAAATCTTTTCGCTACCTGGATAGACACTAGATCGGTTATGCCTGAAATGGACCATGGAAATACAGAAGAGAATCACGCTGAAATGGATCACAGTAAAGGCAAAACAGAACTTGAAGCCACCAAAAATAATACCATCCCAAAAGAGCTCAGTAAAGAAGAAATCATGGCTGAGCTAGGGGAAATGCCAGAAGGAGGAGAATCCATTAGACAATATCCTGGAGAAGATGGTAAAATGTATTGGGTAGTTTTGGATAAGGATGGAAAAGCCATCAAAGCAAAAGACATGGATTCTTACCGGGCGTTTAGAGCCAAGAATTCCAAAAGAAAAGCACCAGAAGGGAAAATTTATATAGCGAAATCTACAGATGGAGGAAAAAGCTGGAGCAAAAGCCAATTAGTTTATTCCTCACCGGATGGATCTGTATGTGAATGTTGCATGCCGACTATTCAGACGGATAAAGATGATCATCTGTACATCATGTTTCGCAACAATCTGAATGGTTCAAGAGACTTACATTTAGCCATTTCAAAAGATAATGGAAACAGCTTTGGCAGTCCAATAAAACTAGGTCAGGACACTTGGAAACTCAATGGATGTCCCATGGACGGAGGTGGTTTTCGGGTGACCAATCAAGATAATATTGCGACTGTTTGGCAGCGAGATGGGCAGATATTTTTCGCACAACCAGAGGAAAAAGAAATTAAGATTGGTAATGGTAGATCCCCGAGTATTGATGAAGGAACTAAAGGTGATTACATCACATGGTCTGAAGGTGAAAACATCATGTTTCTTGGCCCCAATAGTTCCAACGGGGAAGTCTTGGCAAAGGGGGCCTATTCAAAAACGATCAGCACAGATCAGGGAGATGCTATGTTGATCGTTTGGACAGAAGAAGGAAAAATTAAGATGAAGAAGGTTTCTTAAGAATGCTTCTTGGCTAATTATTTTCATTTCTAGGAGGTTTTTTTTGATTTAAAAAAACAAAAAATCAAGATCTAACTAATTGGTAGCTATTATTTTACATCCTTTATAAAGGGGTAAATATGTATAAAAATTGTAGTTTGCTTTTGGCAGTAAAACCATAACCCAACCATTCAACAATCATGCATATCAAAAGAAGGGATTTTTTTAAAATTTTAACCCTAGGTGGTGTTTTGTCAGAACAATTTTTAATTGGACAGACCTCTGGGTTAAATTCCATTGCAGCTGGCAATCCATCATCTGACATATCTAAATCGATGAGAATGGCTGACAGTATTGACAAAGTATATGACGATGCAATTGTTTATGATGGATTGGTCATTGCCCGCAACTGGAATGAAGCTTCTTTTGAGGCCCTTCAAAAATCCGGTTATACCGGTTTCAACGCTTCGTTAGATACAGGGAATTTAGCCAATGCACTTAAAAACTTGGAGGAGTGGCAACATCGTATCAAAGAAAACCCAGATCGATTGATGCTGGCCACAAACGCAGAAGATTTCATTAAAGCAAAGAAAGAGAAAAAGGTAGCCGTCATGTTGGGTTTTCAGAATTCTGCAATCATTGAAGACTCCATTGATAATTTAGACACCCTTTATCAAGCAGGAACCCGATGGATGCAATTAACCTATAACGAGCGTAATTTAATCGGAGATGGCTGTACCGAACGGACCAATGCAGGTCTTTCCGATTATGGGATCGAGGTAGTAGAACGAATGAATGAGCTGGGAATTATAATAGATCTCTCGCATTGTGGTTTACAAACTACCAATGATGGCATCAAATTCAGTAAAACAGGTGCTTCAATCAACCATTCCATGTGTGAGGCATTGCACAAAAATCATCCACGCGCAAAAACAGATGACCAGATTCGTGCTATGGCCGATAAAGGCGGGGTAATTGGGATTATTTGTTTAGGCTATATGATCGGACCGAATTTGGGCGTAGACACTACTTTGGAGACTTATGTGGATCACATCGAACATGCTGTAAAAATAGGGGGAATTGATCATGTGGGATTGGCTTCTGACTTCCCCATCCAAGGGTTACAGGCTTCTGGAGCAACATACGAAAATTGGTATGAACCACGCCTGACTCGATTCAAACCATCTTATAAAGTACAATGGCCACCCTGGATTCCCGAACTGGATACGACAGACCGATATCGCAATGTGGCAATTTCGTTAGATAAAAGAGGTTTTAGTACAGGAGATATTGAGAAAATACTTGGGCAGAACTGGCTTCGCTATTTTAAGGAAACATTAAAGACTTGAATTCCCCTTTCATTCATTCCAATCTATCTCTGAATCTAATTCTTAATCCATTCAATATGAACTATTCCATCTTACTGATTTTTCTGTTATTCAACATACCCTCAGGATTCAGTCAGTCAAGTCAATTCGACACGACCATTTACGATGTAGTTTTTAGGGAAAACAATGCTGGCTCTTATAAAAAATGGCAAACTACTGATCGGAGTTTTGGATATTACTATACCTACACTGATAGAGGTCGAGGTCCTAAATACAAGGAAGAGATTTCCCTGAACAGTCAGAATTTTATAATCAATCAGCGTATAAAAGGCGTCAACTATTTAAATGTAGCCATCGATGAAAGTTTCTCCAGTAAGGAATCAACTGGACTCAGTAAAAACATGATGGGCACTACTCAAGGCAACTTCAATGGGGATCAACTCTATTTTCGTTATGATGGCTCGCCTGCGATATACGAAGTGCTGGCTCAACTCTTATTGAAATCTGAAACAGGTCAGGTCGATCTCTATCCTCAAGGTACCACTGAAGTAATAAAAAAAATTCCATTTAAACTCTCCAATGGCACTTCAGTCGAATTGTTGGTAATAAAAGGATTAGAACTTGACCCAACTTATATCTGGATAATGGGAGACAAAATGGTTTGTATGATTTCGGGAAATCTACATATCATAAGACAAGATTTGAGTGGAATGCGCCTTGAGATGAAGGCAATACAAGACAATATTGAAGATGAAAGTCTCAAAGAGGTTGCTCAAAATCTAACCCATAAGTTGGATCAAGCGGTCATTCAAAATGTGAATGTGTTTACGCGAGCAGGCACATTACTTTCAAATCAAGATGTTATTGTTGAGGCGGGAAAAATAAAGGCTATTCTCAAAACTGGGGGCGAGGCAATCGAACAGGGGGTAACAATAATTGATGGAACAGGGAAAACCCTTTTACCCGGGATGTTTGACATGCATACCCACAATGATAAATTCAGAGGCATCATGCACTTAGCCGGCGGAGTGACTTCTGTAAGGGATTTAGCAAACAACAAACAGTTGAAAAGCCTGGCAGGGCAATTCGAAAGGAATGAAATTATCGGTCCGAACATTGTCATATACTCGGGAATAATTGATGGTCCTGGGCCTTTTGCCAATCAAAGAAATGTCATCGAAAACCTAGAGGAAGGCATAGCAGAGATTCAAGATTACAAAGACTTAGGGTATCAGCAAATCAAATTATATAGTTCCATAAAGCCTGAATGGGTGCTTCCTTTAGCAGATAAAGCCCATCAACTTGGAATGCGAGTCAGCGGACATATACCTGCTTATATGACGGCAACTCAGGCAATAAATCAAGGATATAATGAGATTCAGCACATCAATATGTTGTTTCTTAATTTTTTATCTGACACGATAGATACTCGAACCCCTTTACGATTCACCATGCCTGCCCAATATGGAGCAGACCTTGACCTTCAATCTCAGGAATATCAAGATTTTGTAAAACTGCTTAAATCCAAAAATATTCTGGTAGACCCTACTGTAGCCATTTTTGAAAACATGTTTGTTTCTCAATTAGGTGAACTTAGTCCCACCTATCAAGCCATTGCAAATAGGTTTCCAATCATTGAACAGCGAAGTTTTTATACAGGAGGGATCCCTAAAGTGGGAGTACAAGTATCCAGATACAAGGAGAGTTTTGAAAAGATGCTAGCAGTAGTTGCTGATTTATTTAGGCAAGGCGTAGCGATTGTTCCTGGAACAGATGGATTACCAGGCTTTTTATATCATAGAGAACTCGAACTTTATGTGAAAGCTGGTATTCCAGCTTTTGAAGTATTGAAAATGGCGACTATTAAATCAGCCGAGATTACTGGTCTGGCAGATAAAGTAGGGGCTATTGAAGTTGGTAAACAGGCTGACCTTATTCTAATAGATGGAAATCCTTTAGCTGAGATTAGCGATATCCGAAAAATCGAATGGACTATGAAGGGTGGAAATCTATATTATAGCAAAGAGCTTTATAACTCCTTAGGGGTAAAAGATTTTAAATAGTATACCGACTTCACATTCGACCTTAGTCTGACGTATTAATTATAAAGATAGAATTCATTTTAATGTTTCGAAACATGAAGCCCCCTTTAAATAATTCCAATAAGGAGTCATTTAAAAACTAGAAAATACTTTTGATCAATATAATTAACGGTACAGGTTTAAAAGCCGAATAGGAAACCCGCTATATTTCATATATTAAACTAGTTATAATGCTTAGTTTTTTATAGATACTAAAGAGTGGTAGAAATATCAGCTTTTGGGGCAAATAATGACTAAATATTGATTAGAAATAACGTCTCCAGTCAAAGATCATACGCATCCCCACATTCCAAACCGGTATTAAATTCGGTGCCTGTTCACCCTCAGGTAAAATAACCGAAGTATTGCGGGGTAAATCCACACCTACCGTAAATTGAATATTCATGCTTGAACTTTGATTTTTGGAAAATGTATGAAAAGGATTGTATTCCAAAACAGGAAAATCAAGTTTTGTGGATGAGTATGACATGTAAACAATACCATCAGGAGTTGGAATTAAAATACCTGTTTCTTTGGCCCCGTAAATAGAAACACCAATCTCTCTTCCCAAGACAAATTGAAATCTTCCTACTGGTGTTGCTATGCCAGATTGCCATGGAATTAAGCCTCCATTTGCTGATGTAACAGCCATTTTAGTTAAGGTTTTAGGAGATGTTAGGGCAAGTATTGGAGCCAAAACCAACATATCTCCTGGAATTAGCCAAAATGGCAATCTAAGCCTAAATGCATAGGCAGATCTGCTTGGGATTGCTGATGGAACAGAACCTTGGGGAATAGTACCTACATTTTCAGAAAACTTATTTGAAGTTGATGCATCTTGTCTAAAACCTCCCTGAATAAAAATCAAGCCATCCCCAGATCTATTTAATACACCATCAAGACCAAGTCCCAGTCTTAGATTGATCTCTAAACCGCCAGAGGCACCAGAGGAATTCTGATTTTCACCAAATCCACCGTGGACCCAACCAGCATTCAAAGAAGATGACACACCATAAAAAACTCCCATTTCGGTTCTGTATCGAGGAATTTCACCCAAGCCCTCCGCCAGACCCGGAACTGGTGTTTTCATCAAAACTTTTGGTAGATAATCATTCCAGTCCTTTTTGGATCTGGCGACCAGTTCTGTTTTATTGACTCTTTGTGGAATCAAAAAATTAGTGCAGACATTCAATGTATCAGGAGTATTATAAGAAGATAGAACATCAGTTTTATAGTCTAATTCCCATTCACCTGTAGCAGCCATAATTAATTGTTCAATGCTCAGTTTTATACTTTCTGCAGCAAATTCTACATCTTCTTGACGCATAAAAGCATCTCCCAATGAAATGAAACGCTTTCCATCCCAGGTTTGAACCTCAAGTCCTTTTTCATTATAGTAATCATGAGTTCCTTTTCGAACTGCAGAAGGTCCCCAAGTACCGGCAACATGTCCAGAGGCATAAGAATCTTCTAAAAAGTGTATTGCGAAAGCTTCGTCTGCAAAAGCAGCAAGTATAAGTTGGGATTTCTCCTGGTCAGAGAGTTTTTCAGATGCGTATCGAGCTGCTTTATTCATTGCAGACATATGAAACCAAGAATAGGCTCCTAAAGCATTCATTGGCTCACCTTTACTCAAACAATCCCTTAGATACTCTTCTACATCCATATCCACCTCTCTACGAGCTAAGAGAAAGTGAACATTATTAGAACTTGCCCGAAGTGCATATTCCTCATCAGCACGTTGAAACCTAATATCTGAATCTCGCAAGGAATTGATTCTTTCACTAAGATTTCTGGATTCATTAATCTTAACCTCCAATTTCGCAGAAATAGATGCCACATTTAGTATCCAATCTGAATTCAAAATTATTTCCATCATGTCCAAAGGAGAGCAGCTATGATCTCCTGCTATTCCAGCCCAAGTAGCAAAATCAATTTGGGTAGGCTCAAGCCCTTGACTTGGATCTATGATGGATTCTGTAAGTCTTTCTGAATTTCCTTTTCTAGCTTCAAACCAGAGTTTATTTAAAGCAATCCTCTTTTCACTGCTTAGTTTTTGGATCGCAAGAAAAGTGATCAACCTGTGCTCTGGGAAAATCCACGCAGTGGCTGGTTGGCAAATGAGAAATATTAAAATTAGAAGAGTACTTCGAAAAAATAATTTTCTCATAATAAAAATGGGATTATTATCTATATACCAATTAATTATACCCAATTTAATATAATTGCAGGGCTAATTAACTGACAATTGTCAGTTGCCAATAAATAATATTAACCTACCTCACTCTTATTTATTCATTGTCATTAAGCGTTATATTTAGAATATTTTGGTTTGAGCAAAGGGATTATTAGTTTAGAATTAAGAAGTAAATAAGTAAAATAAATAGGTATATCTAGGTTCACAGTTGGGAATGAGCGCTAAAGAAATAGTTTCATTTAAGGAATTTGAAGATTTGTTGATCAAAGCAACAAATACGGCAAATGAAGGAATTACTATTAGCTCCATGGACCAACCTGACAGACCTCTTGTTTTCGTAAATGATGGTTTTGAAAGGTTAACAGGATACTCAAAGGAAGATGTTATTGGGAAGAATTGCCGATTCCTGCAAGGAAAGGAGACGGATAAAGCACCAGTAGAAGCCATTCGACAAGCAATCAAAAATGGAGAACAGACTACCGTAGAATTACTCAATTATAAAAAGGATGGAACACCTTTTTGGAACAGGCTATCCATTACTCCACTAAAAGATAAAAATGACGTAACGACTCACTATGTAGGAGTACAGTCTGATATTACTGAATTAAGGGAAACACAGAAAAATCTTAAGGCAGCAAATAAGGATTTAGCCCTTTTTCAGGATAGAATCAACTTTGAATTGGAGGAGGCTAGGAGAGTGCAAAATTTCATTCTTCCATCAGCATTACCTGAAACTGAAAAAATTAGATTTTCCTCAGTTTTTGAACCCATGGATCAGATTGGTGGAGATTTTTATGATGTAATTGAGATTGAAAAAGGAGTCTACGGAATTTTAATTGCTGACGTAACTGGACATGGAATACAGGCAGCATTATTAACATTTATGACCTCATTTGCTTTTAAAAATGCAGCTCTACATACTAGCTCTACAGCCAAAGTAGTCTCAGCAACAAATGAAAAGCTGTACGATAAAATGCCAAGAGGGTCTTTTATTACGATGTTTTATGCGGTCTATAATTCAAATGATAAAACTCTTACATATACCCAAGCGGGACACCCAGAAGGGTATTTGCTTAGACCTAGCTCCAAGGTAGTAACACCTTTGACTTCGGAAAGTCCTCTTGTAGGTGCTTTTAGCGGTGATTCAGTAAACTATAGAGAATCAAAAATTCGGCTGGAAGTCGGGGACAAAATTATTTTATATACGGATGCAATTCTTGAGGTATGGAATAGTGATAATGTCATGTTAAACAAAGAGGACTTCATTTCATTTTTAATTGAAAATTCGAATCAGCCAATACATGATCTTTTGGGAAGAATTAAATCCTTTGGTCTTAACTACAGCGGCCAGAAAACTTTTAAAGACGATTTCACCATGTTAGGATTTGAAATCCTAGGATAAGTATTTTAAAAAAGCCCTTGCTAAGAGCCTTGCAATTTAAGATCTAACTCTTCCTTTTTGACCATGAAAATCAAAATCCATCACGAACCAAGTAAGGAGATGTTGATTCAATCACATCAAATGTCTGTTCCAAAGTTTGATCTCCTGAAGAAAGCTTCACGGTATATTTTCCAGTTTGAATAAACCTTTCGTAGTGAACAAAGTAAGGAGCATCACTGCTTTGCTTTTTCACTACCAAATCCCATCTATATTGGTTAAATCCTTTATTTCCAGTTAAATCTTTCTCCCAGACTAGGTTATTTGACTCATCAAAAATTGAAATAGTTACAGGTTTTATCTGATTGAGCCAAAATGAAAAGGTTGCTTTTTCAACTGTGCGATAATCAGGTTCGCCGCTTGAGGAATTGAACCAAGGTCTAGGAGTAGGATGGATCTCAAAGAAATGGTCTCTAGAAGTTGAGAGATTTTGACTGAGCATTTCATGAATGGGTTGAAGGGTGGTTTTATAAATACCTCGACCATGAGTGGCCACGACCAAATCCATAGTTGGTTCATGAAATTCCAAATCTGCCACTGCTGCAGCAGGCATGCCTTCTCCTAAATAGGACCAGGTTTGTCCACGGTCAATAGAAACATAGACTCCTCTTAATCCTCCCAAATACAGAATATTTTCATTTTTAGGGTCTTCTTTGATCACATTGACTGGCTCATCTGGAAGACCAGAAGCGATGCTTTTCCAGTTTTTTCCATAATCTTCAGAAGCATAAACATAGGCTTTCAAATCATCGTAATTGATTCCGGTCATCGCCATATATACCCGAGAAACTTGATGATGGGAAGGGGAGATGCTTCGAATGTAGTTATTAGCAATTCCGATGGAATTTTCTTCCCAAGTGGCACCTTCATCTTTGGATACCCAAAAAGCCCCATGGTCAGTGCCTGCATACAGCACTTCTTTATTGATGGATGATTGGGCAATATCCCCTGTAGCAAACGATTGCTTTTCAGGATCGGAAGAAATAGCAAAGTTCGGACTTATAGCATCCCAAGAATCTCCACGATCTGTACTTTTCATCAAGTAATTTCCACCATGATACAAGGTCTTATGGTCATATTTTGAGAGGAAATAAGGGGTCATGTAATTAAAAACCAGCGTATCATTTATATCCTCAGGAAGCCTAGGCATAATGGATACAGCTTCATCAACTGATTTATCCAAGCGCATCGCATCTCCATGTTGCCTGCTGTAATAGATAATAGATGGATCCACTGGGTCAATTTGAGTAACACAGCCATCACCACCATCCCAAGGATCAATCCATACATACTTCCAGGGGTCGGGAAATCTCGTGTTTAGTTCCTTCGCGGGACCATAAACTGTGGCGTCATCCTGGGTACCTCCATAAATGGTATAATTTGCCTGATCAATTGTAATATCATAAAATTCACCCGTTGGAATATTGTTATAATGGACCCAAGTCAAACCCTTGTCATAGCTCACATAAAACCCTCCATCATTTCCCAAGGCCAGATGATTGGGATTCGTTGGGTTAATCCATAATTCACATTGATCCAAATGGAGTCCTTGTGCCAAGCTTGGGTTCATCCGGCTTACTTGACCTCCGATGTATGAAAAAGTTTTGCCACCATCCAAACTATGCGCTAAACGAACTCCCAAACAAAAAACTTCTTCATCATTCTCTGGATTCACATACACATCGGTAAAGTACCAACCTATTCCCGGGAAGATTTTGAAAGGTCCCGAATGGGTTTTCGTCCATGTTAGCCCTCCATCTATAGTTTTATACAGTTCTGCGGCTTCATTTCGGGCATTGTTCAAATTATCAATCAGAGCATAAGCTTTATTGGGATTAGTACTGGAAACTGTGAGACCAATTCTGCCGATTTTTGGACCACTGGGCAAACCATTGGTAGCAAGCTCCCAGGTCGAACCACCGTCCATGCTGCGATATACCCCACTATTTTCTCCACTTATCCCCGGATATACTTCCCAAAGGGAAGCATACATAACCTGAGGATTGGAAGCAGAGATCTGAACCTCATTGGCACCGGTCAACTCATCCTTGTACAGCACCTGCTCCCAGGTTTTGCCTCCATCCAAGGTTCGATAAAGACCCCGGTTTTCATTTTTAGTCCAAAGATGACCCAATACAGCTACAAATACGATGTCCGGATTGGTAGGATGAATTTCTATTTCGGAAATGGCCCAAGAATCTTCCAAACCAATATGTTCCCAGGTCTCGCCGGCATCATTCGACCGAAACATCCCTGTTCCGGGTAAGGTAAAATTTCTTGGCTTCTTTAGATTTTCACCTGTACCCAAATAAATGATATTGGGATCCGAGGGAGCTAATTCCATATCCCCAATACCTATTGATGATTGTTCTTCAAAAATGGAATTCCAAGTTACTCCATGATTGGTGGTTTTCCATATACCACCCGAACCAAAGCCCACATACATGGTGCCTGGATTCGTTTCATCTACCTGAACGATATCTGCCCGTGCAGAATTAACAGTAGGACCTAAGGAAATCCAATCTAATTTAAAGGTCGTTTCCTCCTTCATTTGTCGGTAGGTTTCAAAAGAAGCTACCAAAGGAGAAGTGGGCTGTTGAGCAAAATTTCCAGAGGAATAAAGCATGAAAAAAAGCAGAAGGGTGAATTTCACAGGTAGGATCCACTTTTTATTGCTTAAATAATCAGAATAGGGCATAGGTAAAATCTTTTGGGTGTTTGAAAACCAAAACTCTTTGTAAAAGGAATATTAACTTTTTTTATTGAACATCATAAATCTATATCCCCGAATTAAAGGAAAATGTCTTATCTTTTTCAATCCTCATAGTTTGAATTAAACTATTGCTGTCATTTGAAATTACTCCTAACTTACTGACAATGATTACATTTATTTGGATTGCCCTTGCCCTATTAACTTGCTGGTTTTGCATTGCATTAGTAAGGGATTTTTTAAAACATAAAAATCAGTTAGAACCCGTAAGTTGGACCAAGACCTCCATCATTGGATTTGTAGTTAATTTTTTTGATGTGCTGGGCATAGGCGCTTTTGCCCCACAAACAGCCTTGTTGAAATTCACCAAACAAACAGAAGATAAGGTAATGCCAGGGACTTTGAATGTGGCCAATACCCTTCCTGTGCTCTTTCAGGCCTTGATTTTCATTACTATCATAGAAGTAGATGCATGGACACTCATATTAATGTTGGTATCTGCAGCCTTAGGAGCCATTATTGGAGCAGGTGTGGTCTCCAAACTTTCGGAACGTAAGATTCGATTGACTATGGGAGTTGCCTTGTTGATTACCGCAGTGTTTATGATTGCAAGAAACTTGGATTGGATTCAGGGTGGAGGAGATGCCATTGGTCTTCGGGGAGGCAAATTAGCGATCGCAATTATCGGTAACTTTTTCCTAGGTGCTTTGATGACAGCGGGAATTGGGTTGTATGCCCCATGTATGGCCTTGGTTTTTGCCTTGGGGATGTCTCCTCAAGTTGCTTTTCCCATCATGATGGGTTCCTGCGCATTTCTGATGCCACCTGCATCCATCCGATTTATCCGTGAAGACGCTTACAATAAAAAAGCAGCCATTGCCATGGCGATACCGGGAATTGTAGCAGTATTAATCGCAGCCTTACTGGTCAAGTCTTTGCCTTTGGATGTTCTTAAATGGGTCGTGATAGGGGTTATTTTATACACTTCCGCAGTGATGCTGAGAGCAGGATTAGTTCAAAAGGAATTGAGTATGAATTTGGAGGAAAAGTGATTTGGAATTATTCTGAAATTACTATCAGGAAAATGGAATTAGAAGAACTCCAATCTACCTAGACGAATAAAAAAGCTGTATTATATATTACCTGAGGCTAAACAATTCCTTATGGCTATGATAAGCAAAACTACTTTTGGTACTCTATTTTAAGAATCTTCCACACAAAATCACCCATTTTGGTTTTAACTATCACCTCATCCCCAACAGTTTTACCAAGAAGCGATTTTGCCATTGGGGAGTCCATAGAGATATAATTTTTGTTACCTATTAACTCTTCGTAACCAACAATACGAAAACGATTTTGAAGACCTTTCTTTTCGTTTTTAATTTCAACCCAAGCACCAAAATTCACTTTTCCCTCTTGGTTGGGGTGGTAGTCAATAACTTTAAAGTCATCAATACACTTACGCAAATAACGCAGGCGATTATCAATTTCTCGAAGACGTTTTTTGTTGTAATGGTAATCGGCATTTTCTGAACGATCTCCCAAACTTGCGGCCCATGCTACCTTAGCGGTAACGTCTGGACGTTCAACTCGCCACAAATGATCATGTTCTTCTTTTAATTTTTGTAAGCCTTCGGAAGTAATTAATTGTGAGCGATTGAGTTTTGGTAGAGTTGATTCTGGGATTTTTCGCCTCATGATAAATGATCTTACTTTGAAAATTTTCACAAGATAATATAATGATGGGATAGGTTTGTATACTCCTTGTATGGCCTTGGATTTTCCCTTGGAAATGTCTCCTCAAGTTGCTTTTCCTATTGAGATGGGCTCCTGTACATTTCTAATGCCTCACGCATCCATTCGGTATATTCGAGAAGATGGATACCATAAAAAAGCAGCCATTGCCATGGCAATACCGGGAATCGTAGTTATTTTAATCGTAGCTTTTGTGGTTAAACCCTTGCCATTGGATGTTCTTAAATGGGTAGTATTCATTGTTCTATTATACACCTCCTGTGTGATGCTCAGTCCTGGATTGATTCCAAAGGAATTAAGTATGGATTGGGAGGAAAAGTGATTTTGGTATATTCCAGAAAGGCTTTATTCAACCCAAATATTTTTTTAAATTAATTATGAAATGCCTGATTTGATAAAGAAAGCAGCCTCAAGCTACCGTTGGATTCGTAATTCGCTTATTTCCTTTTTTATTGCAAATATCCTTATTCTTATAGGTAAAGATGATTGGATTGGACGGTTTAAGACCCCCTTGCATTATTTGGATATGCTGGTGACATTTCTTAGTGTCTTTATAATTTTAGAAATTATTGATCGAGTAAACCTTTTTCTAAATAAGAAATTTGAATGGACTAAAGAGACTTTTAAGAGGGTGATCTACCAACTTTTATTTGCCATAATAATTCCCGTAATTCTATCCATTCTAATCACTTTTATCCAATGGGAATTTATATGGCATCAGGATCTTTTTAGAGATAATTATTTTAAATATGAGTTTTTTCCTCAGGTTTTACTGATTCTAATTATCAATTTATTTTTTATAGTAATTCATCTTTTTAAAGAAGGAGTTTCAAAGGATAATGAGGCGAATTTATCAAGTTTACCATTTATAATAGGTAGAAAAGGTGTTAAGAAAATTCCGGTGCAGGTGTCTAACGTTTCCTATATCCAATTAAAGCAAGGAATTGTTTACTTAATCACTTTTGAGGGAGAGGAATTTTTTCTCTCAGAAAATCTGGATCATTTCGAGAAAATCTTACCTCCCAGTCATTTTTTTCGAGCGAACAGACAATTTATCATTAGGAGAGAGGCTTGTAAATCATTTGCCTCAGGCACTAATGGGAAAGTAGATGTGACAATTTTTCCTGCTTTAGCAACTATTCAAGTTAGTCAGAAAAGAGCTGCCAATTTCAGAAGTTGGATTAGTACCTAATACTTCATCGACTTCAGCATATTTTTTATCGACTTCGGTGACAAATCATTGATTAAAGCAAACCTAAGAGGTTTTTTATCGATCTTTAATTTAAAACCCAACATTATGAAAACTACTATGAAAACCACAATTCAAAAATGGCTGCTTTTTGCATTAGCCAGTACAACTATTCTTCAATCGTGTAAGGAAAATGAAGACTTATGTTTAAATGGTTCGGGAAGAGTCAATGAATATGATATATCGGTAAACCAGTTTGATAAAATTTCAATTTCAGGTCCAGTTAATCTGAGAATAAAACAGGGGCCTATTCAAAATGTAACGGTGTTTGCAGAACCTGAATTGATGCAACCCATAAAATATAAAGTATCTAATGGAGAACTAGAAATAGGGTATGAAGACAATATCACTTGTTTCAATACAAACTTTGGTGTTTGGATCGCCATTACAGTACCCGATCTTAAAGAGATTATTGCCAATGGCGATAACATCATAGAATCAGACGGTGATCTTGATCTTAATGACCTTTACATCATTACCTCAGGAAAGTCAATGATGAATCTTACAGGTAAGGTAACCTCCCAATCCATATTCAGTTCAGGCCAAATAGTAGTGAATAATTTTAATCTCTTAACACAATCGACCATTCTAGATATTTCCGGTGAAGGGACCTTAGAAGTTTCCTGCGAAACAGAACTAGATATTGAGGTTGACGGACTTGCCACAATTTCCTACAAGGGAAATCCTACCATCACACAAAAGGTAACTGGGTCACTGAATCTTATTGATGCGAATTAATCACAATCGAAAGAATCATGAAAAGGGCTACCACACTTACCTGTTTTCATTTGGATTGGTGGTTTGAAAAATCAGAAATTCGAATCGTACCCCATATTGTTCAGCATATGAAAAAGTATACTTTTCTAATCATCGCATTTTTCTTTACGTCAAGCCTGATAGCCCAAGATGAAAAGCATAATGAGTTCTCCTTGAATTGGGGAATGGGTCAAATCATGAGGCAAGACCAAACAGTGTCGCCTTTTATCCATCAACAGTGGGCGCCCATAAATGTACTGTTGTCTTACAGCCGATCAAAAAAGTTAGATCAGCTAGCTGAGATTAAGTTTAGTTTATATAACCCAAGTATCGTTGATCCTTACAGTTTCAACTCATTTTATAACGGGAATGAAACTGATATAGCGCATAGTTTTAAACTTATAGATTTTAACTATGCACTTGGCAAATCTATTCTAGACAAAAATCAATGGAGGCTCGTAGTAGGAGGAAAATCAAGGAATCAAATTTATTCCTCGGACTACAATTTTGGCCCCACATTGACCCCTTCACCGATGTTTATATCATTTGGACTTGACCTATGGTTAAATCTTAGGTATGCAATTAATGAACAACACTATTTCAATTCCAACCTAGGGCTTCCTTTATTTTCCTATATCTACCGCGCACCCTATGCAGCACAGAATGATGATTATTTTGAAAACATCTATTCTCACAAGGGAATTAAAGAATTTACAAATAGGGTAAAGGATGGAGAATTAGAATCATGGGGAAACTCTCAACGCTTTGACTTTGATCTAAGGTATGGCTACGTCCTTAATGAAAAATGGGATGTCGGGTTAACATATCTATTAGCAATGAATTTCAACCAGTCACCAACTCAATTTACCCAAATTGAGAATGTGTTCTTTATCAGCGGGAAAATTAAATTCTAGAAAAATGAAAAATTATCATATAATCCTTTTTGCTTTTCTTATTCTCTCATTAGTGGGTTGTGAAAATGCCTTTTTCGAACCAGAGCCAGCCAATAATCCAGAAAATATATTTGAAAATTTATGGAGCACATTTAATTCGGAATATGCGCCGTTTGAAGAAAGGGGAGTGGATTGGGACCAACAATACGACATTCATCGGCCTCAGGTAAAACCCTCTACTTCGAATGAAGAATTGATAACCATCATTAAAAGCATGCTCCGATCACTGGATGATGGTCACGTATCATTTACTACACCAAATTCTGATGTCTTTTATTCCAACTATTTAATTGATCAAAGAATAGATGATGAATTGTTCGATCTAGAACTTATTAAAAACAATTACCTGCAAAACGATTTCTTGAAAAGTGGAAACGGCTTAAATACTTATGGTTGGCTTGGAAATGTAGGTTATTGGCATATCAAAGCAATTGGCATTAATATGTTTGACATTAATAGCATCCTTGACTACTTCGCTTCTGCTGACGGGTTAATTGTAGATATGAGACACAGTTCAGGTGGAAATTTCACTTATGCATTTTCTGAATTTGGAAGGCTTACTGATGAAAAACGTTTAGTTTTTAGTTCAAAAACAAAAAATGGCCCAGGTAAAAATGACTATACTGAATTATACGAGTGGAGTGTGTATCCAAAAGGAAAATATTTTAACAAACCCATTGTTTTAATTACCGACAGATATACAATTAGTGCTAGTGAAAGGGCAGCAATGGCTTTTAAAGTTCTTCCGAATGTTACGCATCTTGGAGACACCACCAATGGTGCAATTGCTACTAAAATTGGCAAGGAACTGGCCAATGGATGGTATTACTCTCTGGTGACACAAAAAACGTATTTTAATGATGGGAACACATTTGAAGGTGTTGGAATACCTCCGGAGATTTATGTTAAGAATACAAGTTCTGAAATGGCTGTTGGCCAGGACAAAACCCTAGAGCAAGCTTTGGGGATTTTTTAAAAACTTTTTCAGTTAAATACGCTACAGACTATTTAAATCACTGAATATCAAATATATTGAATAATAAACATTCAAATAAATCATATGAAGTTGATAGAAAATTTAAATAAACCAATAGGGTCAGTTATTTATAGCGTAACAGAAAATGAAATACGTGCAGTTTGGAACTTTATTAATAAGAACGGTGAAAAAACCTTCGGTAGGGGATATGGGAAAAGGGTATCAACCTATGATGTTGAAAAAGCTTTTGTAGGGAAGTTTGAAATTACTTATACAGATCAAAACAGTATTAAAAATTCCTATTTATTAGAGATAACCTTTGATGAAGCCAATTATGAACTAGCTTGGAAAAACAGTGATGGTAAAACCTTGCTTTCAGGTATTGGAATTGAGAACGGCTTAATACTCGCTGCAGGATGGAATTGAATAGTAATTCTATTTTTTTTTCCTTGTTGATTATTACTTAACAAGGCCATGGTTAAGTATTCCGAATATTTCTAAAATAGAATATCAATAAATCCGAAACAGTGTCCCATAAGCATCGTGAATTGCTCCTTAATTCCCAATAGAGTCTGTTGATTCAAAATAGAAACTAGTTCGCTTTTTCTTGGAATTCCCTATCTCATTCATAGTATCTGCATCGTATATCCGTCCGTTGAGGATTACAAAAACCACTTGATCGGAATCCCTAATATCATTCAGTACATCTCCATCGATCACAGCTAAGTCTGCCAATTTTCCAACTTTAATAGAACCCAAATTCTTATCTAAACCAAGATGGCTTGCAGGGACAATGGTTGCGGCACGCAGAGCTTCCATTGGAGTCATTCCTCCTTGTTGCATCATCCACATTTCCCAGTGAGCCGCAAGCCCTTCCCGTTGACCATGACCTCCAATTGCCACCATGATATTGAGATCCTTCATTTCTTTGACTGTTTTGACTACATTGAAATGATTGTAGTGGTGATTAGGTGCCATCATTCTTCGCATTGAACGAGGCGCAAGAATATCTTGAGGTACAAACTTGCTCAATTTCGGGTGCTTCCAAACATCTGTATTGGCATACCAATAATGTTCCCCAGAAATCCCCCCAAATGAAACCACCAAGGTAGGAACTGAAGCTGCTTGAGTTTGGCTCCAAAACTGATATACATCCTCATAAAGCTTAGCTAAGGCAACAGAGTGTTCAATGGATGAGGCGCCATCAGCAATTTTCCCTAGATCTTGCTGAAGTAATGCCCCTCCTTCAGAAAGCACCATCATTTCATACTCTGCTGCGGCTTCGATAATTTGCTGGTATTGTTCTCTTCTCGGGTGATGATGCATCTTAATAGCAAAGGCTCCCACACGCTTTAATCTATCCATATGAAAGCGTGCATCGTCTATTCCATTCACAAAAGCCGTATGTCCTGGTTCATAGGCACCATACAAGGACATTCCCGTCGAAAAAATCCGAGGGGATAGGATGTTCCCAGCTTTTTGCATTTCTGCAGCTCCAAAAACTTCTTCAGTAAAAGTGTTTGGGTTAAACATCGTTGTAACTCCAAAGGCTAGGGTACCATAGGCACTCCAGTTTTGCTGGGGAATTATACCGTTGGTTCCATTGGGCTGATGGGCATGAGTATCTATGATGCCTGGAATCACTGTTTTCCCTTTTAAATCAATTACAGTTGCATTTTTTGGAATTATCACTTCTGCCTTTTTTCCAACTGCTATGATGTGATTGCCTTCAATCAAGACCACACCATCTTGAATCACTTCATCAGCTTCCATGGTAACCACTCTTCCGCCTACCAATGCCAGAACTCCATCTGGTTTATTTATGGGTTGAGAAAAACTGATGTACGTTTCCCTAATTTCTTTCTGGTTTTCAGTTGATTTACTATAAAGATTTGGTCCGAGGTTCCAGTGGATTTCGTTGTTCATTAGACTAAAACTAATGTTAGTTCCAGCCAAAACAGACCATGTTTTTACCTGAGGTAAGGAATCTGCATCCGTTATGATTATTGGCTGCTCTGATTCTAAAAAAGGAAGGCTTTTGACCCGATAATGCTCCACAAAAGCTAGTTCTTTGCCAGTAGGAGCCATTTTAAATTCAGTCGCATACTTAATAGTATAAAGCGTCTTGAAATTCTCTCCGTCCAAATCAACCCGGGCTAAACTAGGCATTTCACCATCCAATTGGAGGTAAATACGGTCATTTCGATCAGCAAAATGAGGCGAACGTCCTTTTGAGGTAATAAATTTTGGAGTACCACCCTCAGAAGAAACTTGGTAAATACCAGTTGATAAATTGTATTCTGGGTTCAGCATGCTCTCATCTTTAAACTTGCGGAACACCACGGTCTTCCCATCAGGTGAGAAAGCAGGTTCTGTATATTTCCCCGGCAAATTCAGGAGATTTTTTCGCTCTCCATCAATTAAGGTAATCACTTGGATTCCGCCTTGTTCTTGATCATTCCAAGTACTGTAAACAATCTTTTTCCCATCGCTTGAAAAACTTGGAGCATATTCAAAATGGGAATTTTGTTGAGTAAGTCGTCTAGGTTTTCCATTGGGTAAATCCATCAAATAAAGATAGCCAAGTGCCTCATAAACAGCTTGTTTTCCATCAGGAGAGACGGCTACATGATGAAGCATTTTCACTTCAAAATTCTCTTCATCAATGTTTTTTGTAAACCGAAGTGTTTTATTCTGGATTTTTTCTCTCTTTACTTCAAACGGAATAACTGTTGAAACTTTTGATTCGATCTGAATCAAATTGATTTGACCATTGGCCCAAAAAAGGATACCATTATCATCTGGAGTCCAAGACATAGCAGGATAAACACCATGAATGGCCCAGGCAGCTTGTTTGTCTCGATCCAGTCGGTGAAATATTGCGGTTTTCTTCCCCGTCTTTAAATCATAAACGAACAAAGTGCTTTGAAAATCAACTCTAGAAATATAAGCCAATTTGGATCCATCATGTGAAAGGGTAGGGCGGATAGCTCCACCTCGACCACTTAGCACTACTTCAATTTCTCCAGTTTGAAAATCCAAGCGCTTTATCGCATAAATTCCTTTTTCGCTGTCTTTTGAATATTCGAAAAAATCTCCAGGAGTCACGTCTTGAGAATAATATACATAACGACCATCTGGAGAATACGCTGGTTCACCCATATCCTTTTGTTGGTTAGGCCGAGAGGTTAACTTTCTTCCTTCTCCTCCAGATGAAGGATAAACCCAGATCTCTCCAGCTCCCAAAGATCTGGTTCCTGTAAAATGCTTTCTCACAGCAATGGATTTACCATCTGGACTCCAAGCAGGGGAGTTGACCATCCGAAAAGTCTCTGAAGAAACAGCACGCTTATTTCCTCCATCCAAATCCATAATCCAAATATTTTCGCCACCGCCTTCATCTGAAGTAAAAACAATGTGTTTACCATCAGGACTGAAAGATGGCTGCATTTGCCAAGCTAAATCTGAAGTCAAAGGTGTACCAATGCCACCGCTTGCAGGAATAGAATAGATATCTCCGAGGAGATCAAATACGATCAGTGAACCATCAGGACTGATGTCGAGATTCATCCATGTGCCTTCGTTCACATGGATCTCAGCAAGACTAGCATCACGTCTTATAGTTTCAACATTCCAATTAGGAGTGGTAGCTTGAAAACTAGACTGTGCATAGGTACCAAGGGTTATAATTTGTAATAATAAAAGAATAATTATGGACCTGGCTGAAAAATAGATAAGTGTCATTTGAAAGAGCAATGATAAAATTCGGTAGAAGAAACTTTGAGCGACTATAGATTGTACTGGATCATTTTCAAACCTAGAAATTGTCGGTTATAGCAATGAGCGAGCAAAATAATTATAATAAAAACAAAACAGTTGGTTCTATGAATGAAACCTAATTAAAATATATAAATATGTTATATAATTTATATTATGTTAAATAGTAATTGAAAGATCTGTTCCATTAGACTTTATACTGCTTATATTCAATTTCCAAGTGATTTCCCCGTACCACCACCCCAATTCCAAAACTGGGTTGAAAATTGCTATAAATACAGCTCAAGGATTGAAATGATTGATTTTTTGAAATTGCAGGAACCTCTAATCTTGGGTTTTCCATGGTATCTTTGACAAGCACTTGGTCAAGTGGAAATGTCAAACCTTTCCCAACTAATTTTATATAGGCCTCTTTGATACACCATAACCTGAAAAAAGCATCAGCCTTAACTCTTCCTGTGGAATTTCGAATCAATGAGATTTCATCAGAAGCAAAAAAATGATTAGAGATGAGCTCTGCTTCAATCTCATCATTTAATGATTCTATATCGACCCCTATTTCAGCTTCTCTAGAGAAACCATATAGCACGCAATCCTTAGAATGTGATATATTAAAAAAGATTTTAGTTTTAGGATTTGCTACATATGGTTTTCCAAGATTGGAATAATCTATAACCATTTCATTAGGTTTTATGTCAAGATACTCAGAAAGCAGTTTTCTAAGAATGCTTCTCCTTTTAATGAACTTAATTTTTAGCTCAGGACGAACAAAACGATCTGCACGTTCCAATTCTTCTCTTGCAAGATCCCTCCCATCTTCTTCAGGAATTTTGTCCAGTCTGGCAAGCCATAAATCAACTTTCATGAATTTATAGTTTTCTATTTGTCATCCCATTTTTTGAGATTCCTTACGATTGCCTTATTTAGTTGACCTGTATACGGTTCTCTCATCAATTTTAAATGTGGACCTAGAATCTTCTCTCGATCCACGATATTTAATAAGGGGTCCCATTCATAGGTATGTTTAAATTCCCTGGGTGTGGTTATAAGTAAGGTGTCACAAGCTATTTTTTCAGGCTTATAAGAAAGAATATACTTTTTCAATAAGCCTGTATCTTGGATCAATACCGGCGGATTAGAATCCTTTATTACCTTTTTTCGAACTTTTTCCAGCAATTGGCCAGGTTTCTTCCAGTAGTCCAAATAGGTAAATAGCTTTTTATAACCTCCTTTTCCAAAGGTCCTGGATTTATCAAAAAACAGCGGAGGATCGATCATGATCAAATTTACTTGCTCCCCTACTTCTAGCAATTGTCTGGCAATCTCGAAGGCAACTACATTCCCGATTGAATAGGATAAAATGCGGTAGGGGCCTTTGGATTGAATCAATCTAATATCTTCTAAACATAGACTTGCTATCTCTTCAATATTCCTAGGTATTGAAGTCTTGATCAATTCAGGACTCACCGACAAAATGCCATAAACCGGGTATTCAGCGGGCATATGCCTTGTCAATTGGCTATAAACTGTTTCGTAATAAAATTCACTATGAATACAGAAAAGGGGTGATTTTCTCCCGGTTGTTTTAATAGGTATCACCCTTTTAATATTTTTTGACTCAAATTCAACTAAACTACTAATAGATAGGATTTTCTTTGAAATATCCTGAATTGAGTCATTTATATGGATCGGCTCCTTAAAAGTAAATTTGGAGCTCAGCTCTTTCTCAACCTGTCTCCACTCATAATCCGAACCTCCATTTTTTTGGAAACTATCCTTCACCCCAATTAATTTTTGATTGAGATAGGTTTCCCAAACCTTTAAAACCTCAAGTTCTAGCGTGTTTACCGGTCTCTGATACGCTTCATGATGAATAGACTTGACTAGCGATTCCACTGTAGAATAACGTAAAAATTGAGCTGGCGTAACCTTAATCCCAATGTCTCTGCATCTTGCGATGATTCGAATGCTTTGGAGCGAATTTCCACCCAACTCATAAAAATCTTTATTGACAGGAACTTCCTCCTCTCCCATTACATCGGCCCAAATCCCTGCAACTTGCCGCTCTAAATACGAAGAAGGAACTTTTGGTGCAGCAATTGATGCCTTTGGCTTAGCTAGCGCAATTCCCTTTAAAGCATTCAAATCTACTTTTCCGTTTGGCAGCAAAGGAAATTCATTCAAAGTGAGAATTAAATCCGGAACCATGTATCGGGGTAAATTTTGACGGAAAAATTCCCCCATCTCCTCTTCTTTTAAATTAGCATCCGATTTAATAGCTAAAATTATTTGAGCTTCTGATTCTCCACTTACAATTGCTAAGGCCGAACTAACTTTTGGATAGCGTTGGGCTAAATCTTGAATCTCAGTCAATTCTACTCGGTGCCCTCGGATTTTTACTTGATTGTCCTCTCTCCCAAGGTATTCCAGTAACCCATCTTTTTGTATTCGAACCAAGTCTCCCGTCCTATAAACCCTATCCCATTCATCAGAAAATGGGTTTTTCAGGAATTTAACAGCTGTCTCACTTTCCGATAAATAGCCTTTTGTCAGTCCAGCACCAGCAATGCAAAGTTCTCCGGGAATACCGATAGGACTTAATTTCTGATTTGAATCAAGAACATAGGCTAAGGTATTCGATGTAGCTAAACCTATAGGAACTCGATGAAAAGAATCCCCAGCCTTTAGTTCCTGAACAGTACACCAAACAGTCCCCTCTGTTGGGCCATATTCGTTAAAAAGACGTGTATTTGGAAGCTTGTCAAAGTGCGTTTTTATCAATTCGTTTGGAAATTCTTCCCCTGCTAAAATTACTCCCCTTAGAGAATCCCAGGTTCTATCATTTCCTTGCAATAGAGCCTGATAAAGGGATGGAAGCATCAGCGTGTGACTGACTTCTTCACGCGCAAGAATTGCAGAAAGAGCAGCTGTGTCTAAGGTCTCATTTTGTTGGGTGATAATGAGTTTACCTCCCGAGCACAAAGACCAAAAAATTCCAGCCACAGAACTGTCAAAAGAAAAAGAGGATACCAATAAGAATGAGGTTGGCGACTCTTTATAATAGCTTTTTCTAGCTGCCACAGAAGAGTATAAATTATCATGGCTAACCAATACACCTTTGGGTTTATTAGTACTACCAGAGGTGAAAATAAGGTAAGCATTTTCGCCAATATTATTTATTTTATCTAATTGATTATCAATGTTTTGATTGTATTCAAGTGAATCTATTTCTATTATTTTAAACTTTTCTTTAACAGACTCTTTAGAATCAACTAAATGACGATGAGTCAAGAGATACTTAGCCCCTGATTCTTTTAGGTATTGGAGAATCCTTTGGTCCGGATAGTCAGGATCCAATGGCAAATAAGCTCCTCCAAATCTTAAGATGGCAAGAATTGAAACCAGAAAATCCACGGACCTTTCCATAAAGATTCCTATAGGTTGATTTGGGTCAGCTGAATTCTCTTTTAACTCTTGCGCAATTATTTGACTTCTCTTATCTAGTTCTCCATAAGTAATTCGCTCCAAACCGCAGACTGCAGCAATTTGATCTTTGTTTTTAGTTAGGTTTTCAAAAATCTCAGTGAGAACAGTCTGGTTACTTTCTGGGCGAAACTCATGACCAAGACCTGAAATTAGATATTGATTCTCTTCCTCGGAAATAAGAGAATAAGAGTCAATCTCTAGGTTTGGATTATCGCATATGTTTTCTAAAAGTGTCGCAAAATGCTGACTCAAACGCTCCGCAAACACAGGACTAAATAAATCCGTACTAATTTCTATTCCAATTTGATAAGCATTGGCTTTTAGACCAAAATGATGCAGCGTCAAATCAAATTTAGAAACCTCTAAATCCAACACTTCAAAATCTACCGAAAGACCATGGTTTTCAAAAGGATTCTCCCCAGCGGAATGCCCCACAAACATGGCTTGAAATAAAGGATTGTAGCTTTGATCTTTTGTTGTTTGTGAATTACTTACCAAATCCTCATAACTCGGTTTTTCGGAAGAAATGGCCTCTAAAACATCATTTTTGATTTCTTTAATCAGCTCAGGAAACAATTTATGTTTTTCCAGATTAGTCTCAATTACCTGCGTATCTACAAAATACCCAACCATGGATTTAAACTCTTCTTTATCTCTATTGAAGACTGGTATTCCTACCGTTACCTCTTCACTTTTTGCATACCGACCAAGCAAAACCTGAAAGCATGCAAGGAAAAGGTTAAAGTCCGTAGTTTGAAAATCTCTGACGAGCTTCGCTACTTTATCAGTTAATTTTTTTGGCAAGGCAAACCGAATTAAACTGCCTTGGTAACTTGGACTAGCCGGCCTTGGAAAATCCAGCGGTAGATCTAAAAATGAATCCGTACGCGTAGTAAATGAATTGGAAATAAACTCGGATTTGGGAAGTTCTTTTTGCCAGGAGGTATAATCCTGATATTGCAGCTCATTTTCAGGTACTGAGAAGTTTGATTGTTGATGATTATTGGAAATCTCAGCATAAAAATCAGCAAAATCTTCCCTCAAAATACCCATGGACCAGGCATCAATTATGATATGATGGAAGGTGATCCCTATCAAATATTGGTTATTAAGATCACAAACCCCCAACCGAATCAAAGGATCTGTTTCTAGCCTAAAAGCTTTGCTAGCTAGATTTTTAAGCCAGATTCTGGCATTTGATTCATGCTGTATATCATATGCAACATGAAGATCAAAGCTCTTTTCCTGTCGAAAAACCATCACAGGTTCCTCTTGGAATACGACATAATTGCTTGCTAAAATCTGATGCTTGGCAACTAAGCATTCCAAGGCTTTTGTAAAAACACCTTGATCAAAAGAGGATCCTTGAAAATTCCAGATCTCTGAATAATTATATACAGGGCTTTCAGGATTCTTTTGATAGACGAACCAAAGGCGCCGTTGAGCTACAGAAAGTGGATAATGGTCTGATAAGTTAGCTTTGGGAATTCGCTCCTCTGCTAAATTTTCAGATCCTCGATCCTGTTCGTTAAAATTAAGCCACTGATCAAGAAGATCATCAGAATTTCCTTCCATACTCTAATCTACTAAAGGATTCCTTTTTCGAGCAACCAAGTATGAAGTTTCAAATCATATCCAAAGGCTCTTTCGATGATCCAATAAGCCGATATAGCCATCAATAAAAGAGAGAAACCAACAACGATGATATAGTATTGCTTTAGTCTACTTAGTAGGAAAAGAAGTGGAAAAGCAACAATGATAATTCCTAATTGACCAATTTCTACTCCCAGATTGAATCCAATTAATGAATAAACCAGATACTCCCCTCCTCTTGATTGTTCCGCCAAAACCGAGGCAAATCCAAATCCATGAAAGAGGCCAAATACTAAAATAATAAGCCACTCTCTCTTATTTAAAAATGGGACAATGTTATGAAAAGCAGCCATGGCGATAGAAATGGCAATAATCGATTCTACTAACCTTGAAGGCAGATTAATCAATTCTAATGCAGCTAAACTTAAAGTTACGGAGTGAGCAAGTGTAAAAATTGTGATTATTTTTACTACTGAAATAAAAGCTGTTTTAAAACTTGGCTGAGGATCAAAATCATTATAATTTATTCCTAACCATTTCTTTTTAGGAGCATTTTTGGGTCTGTAAACAATCACCGAGGGAATCAGAAGGGCTATCAAAAAAAGGATATGATCCAATCCGATCCATATATGGTAAATCCCAGATTTCACCATTGCCAAAAAACCAGTTAGGACTGAACCTTCCTCAATGTCAAGCGTCTGATTTGGAGATGAAGTCCCAAAGATCAATGAAGGTAAGGATTCATTGGCCAATACACCCGTTTTCCAGTTCCGCTCAATATGAAGTAATGATTCATGATTACTCAATTCTTCTACAAAAATCTGATCATAAACCTCTAGATTGGAAGGAACAGGATTCATGTTTTCCATCGAAAAATTAAATAACAGGTAATCATCACCGTCTTTTAATTCCAACAAACCTAAGTCTGTGAAAACCATAGCATGATCACCTTGGGAAGATGTAAACTTAAGGTGACTAAGAATATATTCTCGCATCCTTTGAACTTTTGGGTCATTCTCATCAGGAACTACTCCTGGTCCAATTTCAAAACCAAATACTTTTGCGATATCGCTTTTCCTTAGTTCTACCCTACAATCCATTTTACCTTCGTAAATACTCAGATAAATAAAATTTTGATTGGGTTTATGTGCCTCTACCCTGACTGCTAGTGTGAATAAAAGAAAGAATAAAAAACTTGTTCTGATTAATTTGGTTGTTGACATATACCGAAGAGAATTAAGGATTATTTGGGTTAAACAAACTTTTAATTTAAAAGTTATGGAATTTGTGCTTTTTAGTAGGCAAAAAAATGAATTGACACCTTAATTCAAAATTGTATATTGGGTATTGTTTATTTTAAATAATGAAGAAAAATCAAGAAAGTATCATTATAGATAGTAATGCTGTCAATAAGATTATTACAAAAATTGGGTTAGACAGAGTAATGGATGACCTGATTTCCGAATTAGAAACAGCGCTTAAAAATTTTAGTAAGGCAGAAACTGAAGTACCCATTCGATCAGGGTTTAATTATAAAAAACCATTCCTTGGTTTAGTAGAATGGATGCCGATCATGAAGAAAGGTGAAGAAGTTCTAATTAAAATTGTGGGCTACCATCCTGAAAACCCAGACATTTTTAAACTACCTACTATTTTATCAACTATTTCTTCTTACGATGCTCACACAGGTCATTTGAATTTTTTAGTAGATGGAGTTTTGCTTACAGCATTACGTACCGGTGCCTCTAGTGCAGTTGCCAGTAAAATGATGGCAAAGCAAAATTCAAAGACACTTGGCATTGTTGGATGCGGAGCTCAGTCAATCACCCAGATTCATGCTATATCCAGATTGTTTCCAATCGAAGAGATTTTAATTTACGATATCGATCAAAACTGCATGGATAGCTTAGAGGATCGATTGGATCCTATTAATCTTAGAATTTCTCCTAAGCTCTCTAGCATATCTGAAATCTTGGAAAAATCGGATATTGTGTGCACCGCTACCTCCATAGCTCCTGAAAAAGGGCCGCTTTTTACAGAATTTAATTCAAAGCCTCACCTTCATATTAATGCTGTGGGAGCAGATTTTCCAGGAAAGTTTGAACTTCCAATGGAACTTTTGAAGAAATCTTATGTTTGTCCTGATTTTCTTGAGCAAGCAGTTGTCGAAGGCGAATGTCAGCAATTGGAACCCTCTGATATTGGTCCATCTTGGATTGAATTAATCCATAATCAAGTTTTGATCAAAAAGTACCAATCTGGAATAAGCATATTTGATTCTACTGGATGGGCATTGGAAGACCAGGTTGTGGCCAATTTATTTGCCAAATATGCAAATGAATTAAAACTAGGAACAAAGATGAATATTGAGTCTTACAGTTCTGATGAAAAAAATCCATATGGAATGATTCATCAGCTAATCAATGTAGCTCAATAGGTATTCATTTTTATTGAACTAAATATTAATTTTTTTAAAACAAAATCTCCTTTAATGAAGTAAGGTTTCAGAAAATATTTCAATTCTCCTTGTGAATTGATTTTCAAGCCAGCTTTAAATAAATGTCTATGATTAAAATAGTACTCTCCACCGTTGTCCTATTTACTTTTACAGTAATTTTTGTAAACGCCCAAGCACTAAAAGGCCGAGTTTTAGACAGAGCAAGTTCCCCAATTATCGGAGCATATATTATTCACAATGCCTCAGAGCATCATGCTCACACTAATGAATCCGGATATTTTGTTCTTGCAGGTGTTCAAGATGGAGATTCCCTCCAAGTAAGTCATATTGGGTATGAAACCCAGATTTTTGTAGTAAATAATCTTTCAAAAGAAGTTACTGTGCGGATGGATGAAACAACCATTGAACTTGGAGAAGTGGTATTCAGTCAAGACGTTAACCCCGTAAATACACTTTCCCGAATTGATCTTAAAACAAATCCAGTAAACACTTCTCAAGATATATTAAGAAAAGTACCTGGGCTTTTCATAGGTCAACATGCTGGAGGGGGTAAAGCCGAACAAATTTTCCTTCGTGGATTTGATATTGACCATGGAACAGATATAAATATAACAGTTGATGGCATGCCTGTCAATATGGTATCTCATGCCCATGGACAAGGATATTCAGATCTCCATTTTTTGATTCCAGAAACAGTAGAGCGGGTTGATTTTGATAAAGGACCCTATAATGCCGATAAAGGAAATTTTGCTACTGCAGGCTATGTAAACTTCCAAACAAAAAGAGGATTGGATAAGAGTTCTGTTTCAGTGCAGGGCGGAAGTTTCAATAGTGTCCGTACTGTAGGATTATTTAATCTAGTGAATGACCAGAAAAATAATGCATATGTAGCTGCAGAATATTTGGCAAGTGATGGTCCGTTTGAATCCAGTCAGAATTTTAACCGGTTAAATCTAATGGGGCGGTATGGTCTAAAATTAGATGACGGAAGTGATATCAGTTTAATTGCATCTCATTTTACCAGTAAATGGGATGCTTCAGGACAGATACCGGTTCGTGCGGTAGAAAGTGGTCAAATCACCAATTTCGGGGCTTTGGATGATACTGAAGGAGGATATACAAGTAGAACAAACATCGCTCTAAATCATACCAAGCTTATTAACGACCGTCTATTTATTAAAAATAACGCCTACTATTCTACCTACGATTTTGAACTATTTTCAAACTTTACTTTCTTCTTAGAAGATTCAGTAAATGGAGATCAAATTCGACAGCGGGAAAACCGGGCGATTTTTGGAGCAGAAAGCCAACTTACATATAGCAATACATTTAATGGTGGAGAATATGCGCTTCAAGTTGGTGTAGGACTTAGAAATGATGACATTCGGGACAATGAATTGGCTGGAACAAAAAATAGAGATAGTGTTCGATTTGTAACCCAAAGAGGTGACATCACTGAGTCGAATTATTACAGCTATGTGAATTTTGATCTTTACTTGAAAAAGCTAAGAATCAACCCAGGGATACGTGTTGATTATTTTAATTATCTATATCAGGACGACCTCACACCAGAATATGACCCTGAATCTTTAAATGCGGCAGTTGTGAGTCCCAAACTGAATTTCATTTACACTGCTAACGAAAATGTGCAGGTTTTCTTAAAATCAGGAATTGGCTTTCACTCAAACGACACCCGTTTGGTGTTAGAAAGGCCTAATAATGAATCCATACTTCCAAGAGCCTTTGGTGCTGATTTAGGAGGTAATTTTAAATTAATGCCACGATTAATAGTAAATGGAGCGCTTTGGTATTTAAGACTTGAACAGGAATTTGTCTATGTAGGTGATGCCGGCATTGTGGAGGCGAGTGGAAGAACAGCAAGAAGAGGAGTAGATTTGGGATTGCGTTGGCAAGCAAATAAGTGGATCTATTTAGATGGGGATTTCACCTACTCATATGCTAGAAGCATAGATGACCCTGAAGGAAATAATTTCATCCCATTGGCACCAAGAATTACTACAACAGGAGGATTGAGTTTTGAAAAAGATGGTTTTGCAGGTGCTATAAGAGCCAGGTATTTACAGGATCGTCCTGCAAATGAAGACAACAGTGTGGTTGCCAAAGGATATACGGTAGTTGATATGAACGCTAATTATACTTTTAATGCATTCACTTTTGGTTTTTTCATAGAGAACCTGCTTAATACTGATTGGAAAGAAACCCAATTTGATACGGAATCTAGAATAAGGCTTGCAAATGGAAACCTCGAAGCAAGTCCGGTTAGTGAGATTCATTTTACTCCTGGTACTCCTTTCAATTTTAGAGGTTTTGTGAAATTCACATTCTAAATTATATGGATTTTAGCTGGAGCAAAGAACAATTAGAATTACGAGAGAAGGTCAAGAAATTCTCGGAGAATAATCTGAATAAAGACATTTCTCAAAAAGATCGTAATAATATATTTCCAGAAGAAGAATGGAAAAAATGTGCTGAGTTTGGGGTTTTGGGTTGGCCTTTTAAAAAGGAATATGGAGGAGGAGGATTTGATTCACTTACTACAGTATTGATGCTCGAAGGACTAGGCTATGGAAGTAAAGACAATGGACTCCCCTTTTCTCTTAATTCCCAAATTTGGAGTACTCAAGTTGCAATCAATGCTTTTGGAACAGAAGAGCAAAAACAAAAGTATTTGACTAGATTAATTTCGGGCACAATTGGAGCATTTGGAATAACTGAAGAAGGTTCTGGTTCGGATACTTATGCCTTAGAAATGACTGCTGAGAAAGTTAAGGGAGGATATATCTTAAATGGAGAAAAGCATTACATCACCTTAGCCCCTATTTGTGAAATAGCAGTTGTGTTTGCTACTACAAATGTAAAGTTAGGCAAGTGGGGAATTACGGCTTTCATTGTGGATAAAACAATGGAGGGCTTTTCCAGTAGTGACGTTCGGGATAAAGTAGGAATGCGAACAACCCCCATGGGAAATCTCTATCTAAAAAACTGTTTTGTACCGGATGAAAACCGATTGGGAAGAGAGGGTTCAGGTTTAAGTCTTTTTAGTTCTGCTATGGAATCAGAGCGGGGCTATATCTTTGCAAGTCAGATTGGAAGAATGGAAAAGCAATTAGAATTATCAATTGCTTACGCCAACGAACGCAAATCCTTTGGGCAGAGCATTGGTAAATATCAATCTATTTCCAACCGTATCGCCAATATGAGACTGAGGCTTGAAACCTCAAAAATGCATCTTTATAAAGTAGCATATTTAGATAAAAATGATTTGCCTCTAATACGAGAAGCGGCAATGGCTAAACTATACATCAGTGAAGCTTTTGTGGAATCCAGTTTGGATTTTATTAGAATTTTTGGAGCCAAAGGAGTGGTAACAGAATATGAAGTAGAACGTGATCTTCGAGATGGATTAGGAGGATTGATATACTCTGGAACATCAGATATTCAAAGGAATATTATTGCTAAATTGGATGGATTACTATGAATTCTACTAGTCAACTGTTAAGTGAACTCATTGCGGTCGGAGCAAAAAAGACTCCGAACAAAATTGCTTTTAAAAGCGGTGAAGCCCAGATCACCTATCAGGAATTAGAATTTAGAAGCAATCAACTAGCAAATTGGCTTGTAGAAAATCAGGTAAAAAAAGGAGAGCGAGTCGGTATTCTGATTGAGAAAAATGCTTTTACAGCCTATGCAATATATGGCATTTTAAAAGCGGGAGCTGTATTGGTGGCCTTAGATCCCAGTCAACCTTCAGAAAGGCTAAATGCAATTATCGCAGATTGCTCAATTAAAGTAGTAGTCAGCATCCCCTCCCACCAACGAGTTATAGATCAGATTGATAATCAAAATTTTTTAGTAATAGGTTCAAATCATGGCGTTTCTTGGGAAAATATATTTCAATTAGCAAGTGCCAACCCTTTGGATTTAGAAATAGAACAAAGCGACCTTGCTTATATCCTTTATACTTCGGGCTCTACCGGAGAACCAAAAGGAATTGTCCATACACATGCAAGCGGGTTGGCTTATGCTAGGCAATCTACTTTGCTATATGAAGTTTCTGAAGATGACATCATTGGGAATATAGCTTCTTTGCATTTTGATCAAAGTACATTTGGATACTTTTCAGCAATGTATGCCGGTTGTACTACCTATATTTTCAATACCAGCGAATTAGTCATGCTTGGGAGTTTTTGTGAAGCGGTAAGATCAAATGGGGTTACCATTTTGTATTCTGTCCCTTCATTATTCATTTCATTGATCCAAGGAGGTTTTGATTTAGATTTCCCATCAGTAAGATGGATTAAGTATGGAGGTGAATCCTTTCCAGCAATCAAATTAAACGAGTTATTAAAAAAGGCTCCAAATGCGAATATTTCGAATGTTTATGGACCTGCCGAAGTGAATCAATGTACTTATTATACTATTTCAGAGCCTATTGAGCCAGATAAAGAAATTCCTATTGGTCAGGTTTGGGATAATACAAGCTACTTAATTTTGAATTCGGAAGATCAGCAGGTTGCTCCTGGGGAACAAGGAGAATTTCTAGTTCATTCCGTGACTATGATGTCAGGCTATTGGAATAATGATTCCTTGAACCAAAAGTCTTTTTATACCTACAGAAGTGAAGGAAAGGAAGTAAAATATTATCGAACAGGCGACTTTGTCTATTTGAACAAAAATAATGAGTTGGTATTTGTAGGCAGAATGGATCGTCAAGTAAAGATTAGTGGCTATAGGATTGAACTTGGAGCCATTGAACAGGTATTAATTCAATGCCCAGAAGTAAAGGATGTGGCTGTTTTCACTTGTAAATCAAATGGAATGAGAGAATTATGTGCTGCAATAGTACCAAAGGAAAAGCCATTAGATAATGATTCATTGAGAAAGAGATTGTTAAAACTACTCCCAAAGACAAGTATTCCAAAACACTTCTATGAAGTTCAATCACTACCCCATTCAGTCAATGGAAAAGTTCATTACCAAAAGTTGGAAAAACAGTTTTCTAATTAAAATAGAAAAGTGAAATAAACTATGCTTAGTCAAGAGCAAATCAATACATACCATCATCAAGGCTTCTTACAAATAAGTAATTGGCTGGAGGGAAAAGAATTAGATCAGGTCACCCTTGCTATTGAAAAAATTGAGCAACTAGATGGACCCGAATTTTTCAGAGAAAAATCCTCTGGAAAAATCCGGACCATTTTTGCACCCGAAAAATTTGATTCATCCATTCTTGCACTACTTGAAAATTCCTCATTACCGAAAATTATTGAGCAGCTTTTGAAGACTGATTTTTATTTATTTCAGTCTAAACTAAACACCAAAAGTAGTCTTGAATCAGGTGTCTGGAGTTGGCATCAAGATTTTAAATTTTGGAAAGAAGATGGGATGATTGCTCCAAATGCTCTGACCGTTGCTATCTTGCTGACGGATGTAGATGTAGCAAATGGTCCTATATTAGCGATACCATCATCCCAAAATGAAGGAGAAGTGGATTCGTACTTGAATAATCCAGATGGAGTACATGATGAGAATCTGAAATATATGATCACCCAAAAGACCTTATCGGAAATGGTGAAAAAATATAGCCCCATTATTCCATTTACTGGGAAAGCCGGTGACATTCATATTTTCCATTGTAATTTACTTCATAGCTCTTATCAAAACATGGGGGTAATTGATAGAAAACTATTAATGTTTACTTTCAACCCAATTGATAATATCAAAGAAGTTTCAGATCCAAGACCTGATTATATGGTCAAAAGAAACCATAATGCATTAAACCCAAAGTAATGGTAGAAGAAATTACAAATTATATACATGAGGAAATAGACGTCCTTGTCAACCAAGAAGAAGAACTATTGAGCAGTGGTTTGATTGATAGCATTACGATTATGAAACTTATTGCTCATTTGGAGGAGAGGTATGAAATTAAAGTTCCACCTCAGGATATGGTGATAGAAAATTTTAATACAGTCCTTTCCATTACAGAATATATTGCCCAGCAGCAGAAAAAATAGATAAAGATTGCAAGTATTAAAAGACTCTATTTCCAGCCTAACAGGAAGTCAGCAAAGTATTTGGGCTAGTCAAAAGCTGGATCCTGACTCCACTTCAAACTATCTTCCCCATACATTTGAATTTAATGGTGAAATAGTTCCCTATACTTTTCAATTAGCTTTTAAACACCTGATTGTAAATCATGATTGCCTGAGAACAGTTTTTCTTGAAAATGAAGATTCAGTTGTTGAGCAAATTGTATTACCCAATTTAGATTTTGATCTTTCTTTCGAGAAGATTCCTAAAGCATCGCTTGATTCTTTCATCAAATCTCGAATTCAAACACCAATTGTCCTTTCCAAAAGATGCTTCGATTCCATCCTACTAAAAGTAGAAGAGGGAATTTTTATTTGGTATTTGAATATTCACCACATACTTGCAGATGCAACGACCTTTAAAGTTCTGTTTGAAGCATTAGGGAAGCTTTACGAAGCGGAATTAAAGAAAATTGAAAATGATTCTGGAAATCAAGTCAGCTTTAACGATTATCGGGAGTTTGAGCAGAAAAAACGAGAAAATAAAAATACCCCAGCTGCTGAATATTGGAAGTCAAAGGGACAAATTCCTGTTAAGGAGTTATCCTTATATGGAAATCTTAAATCTGAAAATCGATCCAAGGCAAGAAGGGTGAAAATCCCAATAAGTACAAAAATAAAGGGGCTTTTAGAGGAAAAACTAAATACAGAATCCTATAGATCCTTAAATCCCGACCTAACAAAATTCACCATTTGGTCTACTATTTTTGCTGCCTTTATCTCCAGGATTTCGGGTGAATCTGCCTTACGGATAGGAAGTCCCTTTCCAAACCGTAACCTCAGTAAATTCAAAAATACAGCTGGCCTGCTCATTGAGGTGTTGCCCGTTGATATTCAGGTAGACACTGAAGACTCCTTCCTAAGTCTTTTTGGGAAAGTGAGGCAAGAACTATTCGACTTTTTTAAAAATGGCTATCCTGGTGCCCAAACTTTAGAAAGCGTTAGAGGAATTCAAACAGTAGTAAATTACATCCCCCTTTATTTTGGTGATTTTGGAAAAATTCCAACCATAACTAAATGGCTTTTTTCAGGGCAGATGGACGCAGGTCATCGAATTCGTTTCCAGGCTTTCGATTTTAATGATCAATCAAACCTTGATTATTATTTCGATATTAATGAAGCTTATTTTACATCTAGCCAAATAGCCCTACTCCCACTCCATTTTGAAAAGTTGCTTCAGGCATTTATTTCAGATGACAAATCAAAAATTTCGGAGATAAAACTTGTTTCAGATAAGGAGGAAAAGGAGTTAATCGCTAGAGGTAAAAGCAATAAGGGTACTCCGATAACTTTTGATGAGCTTATTAAACCTGTTTTTGAATGGAATTCAAATGAACCAGCTTTAATATTGGGAGATAAAACCCTTTCTTACCAAGAACTAAGATCATTGGTGAATAAGGCTGTAGAAATACTTAATCACCAGGGGGTTAAAGAACAGGATATTGTGGTTGTACACAAAGAAAGATCCTTCGAATATATCATCTCTGTCCTTTCTATTTTAAGGCTTGGAGCCACATTTGTCCCTATGCCTGTGGATCTTCCACAAAGAAGGATGGAAGGAATTTTGGCAGATTTGAGTCCTAAATTGATTGTAAGCTCATCATCAGATTTTGGACCCTTTTCATCCATCGATTTAAGGATCAATAATCTTCTTTCTTTCGAATTGGCAGATCTAAAACCGGAACTAAAATTAGACCCCAATCGAACCGGATATATTCTTTACACTTCCGGTTCTACAGGCAAACCAAAAGGTGTGGAAATCTCCCTCAGTTCTTTAGCAAATTATTTAACCGAGGCTAAGAGGATGTACAGCAGTGGTCAGGAAGTACATATGCCTTTCTTTACTTCCATTGGTTTTGATCTAACGATCACATCTTTATTTCTGCCTTTAATTTCTGGAGGGACCATTCATATTTATCCAGAGAAGAAAAGTGGCCCTGACGTGTCTATTTTGGATGTCATTAAGAATAGAAGCATCAACACCATTAAGCTTACCCCCTCCCATGCGAGAATAATCCAGGAATCTTCCTTGAAAGAATCGAGGCTCAATACTGTGATTTTGGGAGGAGAGAATCTTGAGACTAGACTCGCTTCCAGCTTCCAAAAACTACTTCCGGAAGGAGCTGAAATTATTAATGAATATGGTCCTACAGAAGCAACAGTTGGCTGTATCGTACATAAATTTGATCCGAAAGAAACAGCTACTTCAGTTCCTATAGGAAAACCTATCTCGGGATGTAATTATTACATTTTGGATGAGAAATTAAACCCGGTTCCGCAGGGCGTTAAGGGAACCTTATTTCTAGGAGGTGAAGTACTTGCCAAAGGATATTATAATAATCCTCAACGCACAGCTGAATCCTTTATTAGAAATCCATATCATGAAGATCAAATGATCTATAAAACCGGAGATTTGGTTCGGTTAAATGCCTCTGGCATACTAGAATACTTTGGTAGAATAGATGAACAAATAAAGTTGAATGGTGTCAGGCTTGAATCAGCAGAATTGGAGATTTTGCTTTCCGAATTCCCTACCATAGAGGAAGCCCATATAGTCGTTGCTGATTCCAATGAGGATTTATACCAAGCACCTGATTTTTACTGTAGGAATTGTGGAATTCCATCCAATTATCCTGATGCGTCTTTTAATGAAGAAGGAATCTGCAATTTGTGTGAATCCTTTGAGGAATATCAGAAAAATGTTTCTTCTTACTTTAAATCCATTGCTAACTTAAAATCAGAGATTTTGGGTTTGGGAGAAAACAAAGAGAAGGAATACGATTGTCTGATGCTATTAAGTGGAGGAAAAGACAGTAGTTACGCTTTGGCTAAATTGGTAGAACTTGGGCTTGATGTTTTGGCCTGGACGCTTGACAACGGGTTTATTTCAGATAATGCCAAGGAGAATATCAATAATACTGTCAATAAACTTGGGGTCGATCATATTTATGGCAGAACTGATGCCATGAACGCCATTTTCAGGGATAGTTTAGAAAGACATCAAAACGTGTGTAATGGTTGTTTTAAAACCGTATACACGCTCAGCACCCAACTGGCCCTTGAAAAAAATATACCGGTGATTGTTACGGGTCTTTCAAGAGGACAATTTTTTGAAACCCGACTCACTGAAGAACTATTCTTAAAGGATCATTTTGATCCGGCAGATATAGATCAAATCATCCTAGAGACTCGAAAATCCTATCATAGAAGCAAAGATGCAGTGAGTGAGTATTTGGATGTATCGATGTTTGAAACAGACGATGTTTTTACCAAGGTCTCTTTTGTTGATTTTTATCGATTCAGTGACGTAAGTCTTTCTGAGATGTATGCTTATCTGGAAGAGAAAATTGGGTGGAGAAGACCAAAGGATACCGGCAGAAGTACGAATTGTATCATAAATGATTTGGGAATTTTTGTTCACAAGCGAAAAAAAGGATACCACAACTATGCATTTCCGTATAGCTGGGATGTCCGCGTTGGACATAAAAAGCGGGAAGAAACCATAGATGAGTTGAATGATGAGCTGAGTACTGAGGAAATTACCAAGCTCATGCAGGAAATCGGTATGCAAGAGCATGCCATTCATTCCAAAGAAATCAGGGCCTACTTCAAAGCTTCTTCACAGGTAGATAAAAATGAATTGATGGAATATCTAAAGTCTTTCCTTCCACCTAACATGATCCCTTCTACTTTTATCCAGGTTGACTCCTTCCCACTCACTTCAAATGGAAAAGTAGATAAGCAGGCACTATTGAGAAGTCAGACTAAAAGTACTCCAACAAAGAACAAAGCAATTATAAAACCCAAAAATAAAATTGAAGAGCTTGTACATGGAACCTGGTGTACTGTACTAAAGATGGACAGTATAGATGTGACAGATTCCTTTATACCATTAGGTGGAAATTCTTTATCAGCGATACGAATCGTTTCTCTTTTGAGCAAAAGGCTAAATCTGGAAATATCTATTCAAGACTTTTTTGAACAGGATACAATTCGGAAGCTATCAGCATCAATAGAAGTAGAAATCAAGAAACGAATGGGAATTGCATAAGCTACTAATTTTGAATTTTGAGGTTTCATTTTTTTTCACTGTCAAAAAATATGTGTTGAAAAGTTTTAGCTTTGAAACTTTATGGAAATCAAGATCAAATCACTAGGGCTTTACCTAGGGCCTTTAGCCTTCTGTTTAATTAATTTTTTTGCAGTTTTTAATGACTTAAATCCTGCTGCACAATCCATGTTGGCCCTAGCTGCATGGATGGCCATCTGGTGGATCTCCGAAGCTTTACCTATTGCTGCCACTGCATTTTTACCTTTGATCTTTATGCCACTGTTGGGAATTCTTCCAATAGCTGAAGTATCTGAAAATTACATGCATCCCACAGTACTTTTATACATGGGTGGATTTCTATTAGCCACGGGAATCGAAAAATGGAATTTGCACCGCAGGATTGCATTGAACATCATCAATTTATTAGGAACTGATTTACGACGTATTGTATTAGGATTTATCCTGGCCACGGGCATTTTATCTATGTGGATCTCTAATTCCGCAACTTCTCTAATGATGCTTCCGATAGGTTTGGCCGTAGTCAATCAGTTTAAAAGTCAGTTGGGGGAGTCCAATACTTCCATCGCAGATCGATTGGGAAAAAATATCATGCTGGGAATCGCATACAGTGCATCGATAGGTGGTTTGGCAACCTTAATCGGAACCCCTACCAATGCCATTATGGCTGCGGTAATCAATGATTTATATGACTATTCCATCGGATTCAATGAATGGATGGCCTTTGGATTACCTTTAGTGGCTGTTTTGTTGATGATTTGTTGGTATTACCTAGTGAGTTCCGCCAATCCACTTCCCAAAAGTTTCAGCCTTCCTGATGGCAAAAACATCATCGGCACTCAACTAAAAGCTTTGGGAAAGATCAGTTATGAAGAAAAATCCGTGATGATAGTCTTTGGAACGGTCTGTTTGGCCTGGATTTTAAGAAGTTTTGTGTTAGTCAAATTGCTTCCTGGAATAGACGATACCATCATTGTATTGATCGGGGTAGTATTATTGTTTATCCTTCCCTCCTCCTCTGGTGAAGATCGGATTTTGGACTGGAAAACTGCCGAACGTATTCCATGGGGCGTCTTGATCTTATTTGGTGGTGGATTGGCCTTGGCAGCTGGATTCAAGGAAACCGGTTTGGCAGAATGGATCGGTCAGCGATTTACTTTAATCGAAGGAATTTCTTTCTTCTTCTTATTATTCATCATCATTGCATCGGTCAACTTCCTAACCGAAGTCACCTCCAATGTGGCCACTGCGTCCATGTTGCTGCCAATATTGGCTTCTGTGGCTTTTAAGCTCGACTTACATCCCTTTGGGTTAATGGTGGGCGCCACTCTAGCTGCTTCCTGCGCCTTTATGCTACCTGTTGCCACCCCACCTAATGCTGTGGTATTTGGTTCGGGATATCTACGGATGAAAGATATGGTGAGTGCAGGTTTCTGGCTGAACGTTATCTCCATTGTTTTGGTCACCTTGATGGTCTACTTTGTATTGCCATGGATGTGGGGAATAAATTTGATAGGAAACCCGTTTTGATGTAGGATTTTTGATTTATGAAATGTGATTCAAAGTTTGAAAACTACTGATTACTGAGGCTGAACACTAATCACTTCAATCAAGATAATTATACGTGATTGCTTCGTCTTTCCTCCTCCCGATGATGATCATAAAGTTGATCCAGATTACTTAAGACGATCGATAACCTTTCACCGGAATCCCCCTAGGCCCCTTGAAAAGGGGGAGTTGTTTCGTTTCATTTGGACTTGCCTGCTTACTGGCAATGGAGCCTTATTCACTTTTTCTGAAAACTATAGGTTATACAATTCCACGAGATTGCTTCGTCGTTCCTCCTCGCAATGACGTTAAAAAAGTTAATTCTGTCAACTGAACACTGACCACTGCTTCCTGATCACTTTTTCCATTTCCGTCCCTCATTTTCCCCATTCCGTCACATTCTTTTGTAAAGGCTTTTTAGTCCATGTATTCTTGAACTATCAATTAGAAAGAGAATTCATGAACACCAAGAAAGTCTTTTATTTGCTGATTATTCTAGCATTTATTTACAATTTGCTGATGATTAAATCATGTACCAGCATTTCAGAAAATAGGCAAGAGACTATCGTAAGTTCTAATTCGAATCCAGTTAAAACAAAGTAGTTCAACCTATTTATTTACAATACCTTATGAAATCAAAAAAATTTGACTTTCGGTCCATAGAATGGTGGATTACCACCTTGGTGTTTTTGATTATTGTACTGACAAACTTAATGATTGCAGTATCCTCCAATCATTACCCCATGGAGAAATTTTTTGGGATTGTCATTCAGCCTATTATCATTTATATAGGATTTTATGTGATGCATTTGGTGGTTATTCCAAAGTATTTAAAGGATAAAAATATAGTTCAATTTATTCTCTATAGTCTGCTGACAGCTGCAGTCATGGGGGCATTATCGGGAGCATGTGCAGGGATTAACAATGTGGATGCTGAAGGTTACTTCCGCTTCTATTTCAGTACTCTTTTATTATATATTGTTTACCTAGTCACTACGAATCTCCTGAAGAAGATGTTCTTGCCACCGATGTTCAAAGATTTTCAATTGTACAATGGAGTTCGCTTGTTCATGATCTTTCTATTTGTAGGCATATTTTTATTTGTTGCACGGATTTTTGTAAATGAAGTCATCTTGGTGATTATTCTGTTGATTATTCCCGGGATTAGCTTTTTCATCTTCTACAATTATTTTCTGCTTTACCGAAACAAAGAAGCCGGCAAGATCAAAGCCTATCGTTGGTTTCTTTGGGGACTGATCAGCATCATCGCTTTTGTGTTCTTTTTGATTTCCGTGGATGAGAACGTCCCAGAAATTATGCTACTGGGAGTTGGGATGGTGTTTTTACTTTTCTTTGTCATCTTTCCACTTTCCAATTTGGTTTTCAGAAAATATGAGGATTATATAGGAAAAATAGATACTCTTTCAGTACAGGTCAATCAAAGTTCTGCCAACTTGAGTTTCCTACGGTCCCAAATCAATCCACATTTTCTTTTCAATGCCTTGAATACACTCTATGGATCCGCATTGATGGAAAATGCAGAGAAAACCTCCGATGGGATTCAGAAGCTGGGAGACATGATGCGCTTTATGCTGCATGAAAATCAAATGGATAGAATCCCTCTTTCCAGAGAAATAGATTACTTAAGAAACTACTTGGACCTGCAAATGCTACGATTTGCCAAAGAAGATCACTTGGATGTAACTATTCAGATTAATGAGGAACATTGTCACGGGGACATCTCTCCTATGTTGTTGATTCCTTTTGTGGAAAATGCCTTTAAGCATGGCATCAGCACTAAAAGTAAGTCCTGGATCAAAATCAACTTGCGCTGCCTACAAGGTTCCGTGCATCTGGATGTGGTCAACAGCATGCACCCCAAAAAAGCCACAGAAGATCCAAAAGACGAATCAGGCATTGGTTTGGAGAATGTAAAAAGCCGTTTGGAACATTTTTACCCACAAAAACATAACTTAACCATCGTGGCGAACGACACAGAGCATTTCGTTCACTTATCTGTTCAACTATTATAATATGATTAAAGCAATTGCGATAGATGATGAAAAGATGGCTTTGGAAGTGATAAAAGCACATGCTTCCAAAGTCCCTTTTCTTCATTTGGAAGAAGTCTTTTTGGATGCAATTCGGGCATTGGAATATATGAAAACCAATTCCATTGATTTGATTTTTCTAGACATCAACATGCCGGATATATCCGGGATAGACTTTGCTGAATTACTTCCCAAAGAAACCATGGTAGTATTTACTACAGCATATTCCGATTTTGCTGTAAAAGGCTTTGAACTCGATGCCTTGGATTATTTATTAAAGCCATTTAACCTGAGTCGCTTTATCAAAGCTTGTCAAAAAGCACAGGAATGGCTGGAATTACAACCAGGAAAAGAACCGGAGTTTACATTTATCAAGACTGGAGAAGGTCAAATCCGATTAAATTTCAGCCAGCTTTTGTTTTGCGAAGCCAGCGGAAACTATGTAACCTTTCAGCTGGAAGGAGAAAAAGTGATGAGCAGAATGACCTTGGCAGAAGTGGAAAACCTACTTCCCTCTTTTTTTATACGTTCCCACCGTTCGTTTTTGGTAAATAGCAAGAAGGTGGATAAAGTAGAAAAACATATATTGCATCTTGGGGATAGGTCCGTACCTGTCAGTTTATCCTATATGGATCAGGTGATGGAGTTTTTTAATCAATAGAAAAGAAAGATTGCATTTTAGATTTTGGAAATATGATTACCACTAATTCCTGAACACTAATCACATTATTTTCAGATTTCTGATTTTAGATTTTTAACATTCCTGAACACTCGTCACTACCAACTGACCACTAACTTTTATTCAAAACTATCCAAATATTCCTTTCTATAGGCCAAAGGAGTTTTTCCGATTCTTTCTTTGAATTGTTTATTGAAATTGGAAAGGGTGTTGAATCCACTTTCATAGCAAACTTCAGAAATATTAATTCCCTCCTCATGAAGAAGTTTGCAGGCATGACTGATTCTAACGTCACTGATAAAATCTGATAAAGATTTATTTGCTCGGGATTTAAAAAACCTACTGAATGCACTCACTGATAAATTGGCCAGAGCAGCTACTTCCTTCAACATGATTTTCTCTTTGTAGTTTTTCATGACATACTCGTACACCTCTCCCATCCGATCTTTTTCGGATTCCTTATTTAAATTAATATACTCTGCATTGGTAATTGGACTGATATCTTTTGAGTGTGCCAGGTGATTCAAAATATCCAACAATTGAATTAATTGGCTGGAACCCTTCAACTGAACCAGTTTCTTCATTTTGGTGGTGATTTCTTGGTTAGTTTTCCCAGTGACTTCCAGACCTCTTGCGGAGGCTTTCATCAGTCTCCCAATGTCCTCGAATTCTTCCTTTTCAAAAATCCCTTCTCCTAGAAAGTTTTCAGGAAAATAGGCAACAATCAAATGAGTATCCAACTCGTTGGCCGGGTCAAAATAAGCGTTGTCCGAGCGCCAAACATGCGGAAGATTCGGCCCAGTCATGACCATATCCCCTTCTTTAAAGGGTTTAATATGATCTCCTATGTAACGGGTACCTCTCCCCTTCAATATTACTACCAATTGATACTCTGGGTGAAAATGCCAGTTTTTATCAAAATAAGGCGCAATTAATTCCTGGACTACAAAGACTTTTGAGTCGGGAATACGCGATTTTTTGAGCGGATTCTTCATAAATTTTAGCTGAGTTATGCTGTATTTTGAAGTGATTCATTTACAAATAGGGCAAAATTCAGTCATAATTCAAATCAATACAGTGAGAATTTTGGGAAATTTATATAGAATATTGGTTTGCAATTGATACATAAACCCATTTTATGAGAATATCCATTAAAATCCCCCCCATGAAACTTTCCTGGTTAGTGACCACGTTGGTCGTTTCGCTTCTTGTAAGTTGCGGACAAAAATCTGGCGAGACATTCTTGTCTTCCACGGAACCTAGACGCGTAGAAATCCTTGTGCTAGGTCATGAAAGCGAGCATCACAATTCAGAGAAATTGATGATGTATTTAGAAACTCCTTTATTTCAAAAGGGAATCAATTTAACCTATACAACAGATGTCAACGATCTGAATCCGACTAAATTGAGTAATTATGATGGTTTGATGATTTATGCAAACCATGAAAATATTACTCCAGAGCAGGAAACTGCATTGAAGGATTATATACAAGGTGGCAAGGCCTTGATTCCGATTCACTCGGCATCATTCTGCTTCCAAAATTCTCCTTGGTACATTTCTGCTGTTGGCGGTCAATTTAATACCCATGGTACTGGAGATTTTACGGTAGACATCATTGATAAGGATCATCCTATTATGAACGGAATCAATGAATTTGAAACATGGGATGAAACCTATGTTCACAGCCAGTTGAATCCAGACATGCATGTATTAATGGAGCGTGTGGAGGGTGACCACAAAGAACCTTATACCTGGACTCGTGAAGAAGGGAAAGGTAGAGTTTTCTATACTGCTTATGGTCACAATGAAAAGACTTGGGAAAAAGAAGAGTTCCAAGAACTTATTGCCAATGGAATCCTTTGGGCTGTTGGTGAAAAAGTAAATGAACTTTTAGCAGCTTACAATATCCCTGTACCACAATTTGAGGACGCAGAAATTCCGAATTATGAACGAAGAGATCCTGCTCCAAAGTTCCAATTACCTTTATCTCCTGAACAATCCATGAAACTGGTACAGGCACCAGTAGGATTTGAATTAGAGCTTTTTGCTTCTGAGCCCATGATCATCAACCCGATTGCATTCACTTGGGATGAAAGAGGAAGATTATTTGTCATTGAAACAACTGATTATCCTAATGAGGTTCGCAAAGAAGGTGGTGATGATAAAATCAAAATTCTAGAGGATACTGACGGCGATGGAAAAGCAGATAAAGTAACCATTTTCGCAGATGGCTTGAATATACCTACTTCTATCACTGCAGTAAATGGGGGCATGTTGATTTCCATGGCTCCTGATTTTGTTTTCTTAAAAGATACTGACGGAGACGACGTTGCGGATGTTAGAGAAGTGATCATGACAGGTTGGGGTAAATTCGATACCCATGCAGGTCCATCCAATCTGAAATATGGCTTTGATAATAAAATCTGGGGAGTGTTGGGCTATTCTGGATTTAGAGGTGAAGTAAGTGGTAAGCAATATAGCTTTGGTCAGGGAGTCTATCGATTTGATCCATCAGGAGAAAATATGGAATTCTTGGGCAGAACCAGTAATAACACCTGGGGGCTTGGATTCTCCGAAGATTTCGAAACCTTTATTTCCACCGCAAATGGCCAGCACTCTGTGTATTTGGCTATGGACAATAAGTTTGTCAAGAGAACGATTTATAAAGGCACACCAAATACTGCTACTGGAATTGATTCTCACTATGATATGCCTCACCTTACTCCTTTCTTAAGACAAGTGGATTGGCATGGAAGTTATACTGCAGCTGCAGGTCATAACTTGTATACAGCAAGAAGCTTCCCTGAAGAATATTGGAACAAAATGGCTTTTGTAGCTGAACCTACTGGTCGAGTATTGCACAATGCAAGAATCCTAGAAGAAGGATCAGGCTATAGAGAAAAAAATGCATTTAACATTTTGGCTAGCTCTGATGAGTGGTTTAGCCCTGTTCATGCAGAAGTAGGTCCTGATGGATCACTTTGGGTAGCAGATTGGTATAACTTTATCATCCAGCACAACCCTACTCCACGTGGTTTTGAAAATGGTGAAGGCAATGCCTACATCAATCCAATGAGAGATAAGGAACATGGAAGAATTTATCGATTGACTTATAAAGGTGGTGAGCCATCCAAAACATTTGACCTGAAAGATGCTTCTGCCAGCGAATTATTGGATGCCTTGAAAAGTGACAACTTATTTTGGAGAATGACTGCACAGCGTCTAATTGTAGAAACCCAGAATAAAGAAGTTATTGAAGGACTATATGAAATCATCGGTTCTATTGAAGTGGATGGTGCTGGAATCAACGGTCCTGCAATTAATGCACTTTGGACCTTGAAAGGTTTGGGTGAATTAGAAGGTACTAATGCAAAAGCTCAAGAAGTAGTAGAGAAAGCATTAAACCATCCTTCAGCTGCAGTAAGAAAAAATGCAGTTCGAGTGATCCCTAGAAACCAATCCGCATTAAATGCGATCATAGCTGCCAATATGATGGAGGACGATAACCTTCAAGCTAGAAAATTCGCCATCCTTGCGGTTTCTGAAATGCCTGCAAGTGAGGAAGTTTCCAAGAAATTGCTAGCGATCTCTGAAGACCCAGATAATGCGAAGGATGAGTATTTGCCACAGGCGATTTTTGCTGCAGCTTTAACCAACCCTTCAGCCTTTGAAAATAGACCTGCAGTTCCTTCTACGGAGCCAGATTCCACTATGGGAATCGCTGACAGAATTGCCAAAAGTTTAATTTCTGAGGTTTATACGTTGGATCCAAGAAATGCCCTTCTTTTCCCACCTGATCCAACTGGAAAGGAAATCACGATATCGATGGAAGTGACACCTGGAAGAGATCCATTGGATGGAGTAATGGTTGCCCAAGGAAACAACGTGAATGGATATAGTCTATATGTTTATAAGAATGCATTGAGTTTTGCTGTCGCACGTGATGGAGATGTAAAAATTATCAGATCCCGTAGACTACCTTCTGAGAAATTCTTGGTAACGGCAACCTTGAAAGAGGGAGGCCAAATGAGCTTAAGTATTGATGGCAAAGAAGTAGCAAAAGGAAAAACCAATGGACTATTTACTGCTCCACTTTCCCCTGAAAATGTGCGAGTAGGACAATTTGATTCTGGGAATAAAGTTGGTGACTACGAAGGAAACTGGAGATTCTCAGGTAGAATTGGTAATAGTTCTAACCTTGATTTGAAAAAGGCTGATTCTTCAGCTGGGAATGAAGGTGTTGCATCTATAGAAGCTCCGATTGAATATGTAGAAAATGGAACGGTCACTCTTACGGCCGTTCCTCATGAAATGAGATTTGACAAGCCTGTATTTGCAGTAAATGCAGGCAGCCAGTTGATTGTTGATTTCAAAAACCCTGATTTTGTTCAACACAATTTGGTAATTGGAACCATTGGTTCTCTACAAAAAATCGGTGAAGCCGCAGATCAAATGGCGAAAAACCTGACTGGCATGGAGCGCAGCTTTATTCCTAATATCCCAGAGGTTCTTGCTTCCACCGAATTGGTTTTTCCAAATTATTCGGAGTCCTTAGTAATGAAAGTACCTTTCCAAAAAGGTGATTATCCATTCGTTTGTACCCTTCCTGATCATTGGAAGCAGATGAACGGAATTATGAAAGTTATTTAATAAAGAATGTCTCTTGAAGTAAAATTTGGGGTAAGTACCTGGTTATGGACTTCCCCATTTAATAAGGAAACGGTAAAACTATTTCCAAAGATTAAAGGATTTGGTTACGATTACGTGGAGATTCCTGTAGAAGATCCGGCGCTTATAGATATCAATGGAGTAAAAACTGCTTTGGCTGATAATGATCTAAAGGCCGTGATTTGTGGTGCCTTTGGTACAAGCAGGGATTTGACCAATGAAGATCCTAGCTTCCATAAAACCAGTTTTGATTACTTAAACAACTGTTTTGAAATTGCTGCAGCGTTGGATTGCAAATTTGTGGCAGGTCCCATGTATTCTGCAGTAGGAAAAGCCCGACTGGTTTCTCCGGAACAGAGAAAAATCGAATGGGACAGAGCAATTAGTAATCTGAGGATTGTATGTCAAAATGCACGGAAATTCGGGTTGGAAATCGCATTGGAAACATTGAATCGTTTCGAAACCGATTTGATCAATACCTGTGAAGAGCTAATGCAGTTGATATCAGACATAAATGAACCAGAAGCCAAGGTTATTTTAGATGGTTTTCATATGAGCATTGAGGAACCTGACCCCGAAGCTGCTATCAAATTGGCAGGGGATAAATTGATCCATTTTCAGGTTTCTGAAAATTACCGAGGAACTCCTGGAACTGGACAAACTCCTTGGGCAGCCTACAAAAGAGGTTTAGAGTCCGTCAATTATAAAGGAGTCATTTCTATTGAAAGCTTTACCCCAGAAGTTAAAGAATTGGCTGGCGCTGTATGCATTTGGAAACCATTGGCACCAAGCCAAGATAGCTTTGCTAGCGAAGGATTGAAATTTTTAAAAAAATGGGCTTCTGAAGCCTGATTAACCCAAATTACCATACCCATTTAATAAAATTATGAGTAAGAAGAAATTTAACATTGCAATTATCGGACTCGGCTTTGGGGCTGAATTTATTCCGATTTACCAAAAGCACAAATTGGCCAATATGTATGCCATTTGTCAGAGAAATAAAGAAAAGGCTGAAGAGATCGGTAAAGCTTTTGGGATAGAAAAAGTATATACGGATTATGATGAGTTATTAAAGGATCCGGAAATTGATGCAGTTCATATTAATACGCCTATTCAAAACCATGCGGAACAATCCCTAAAGGCACTTAGAGCTGGAAAGCATGTGGCTTGTACCGTACCTATGGCTACCACAGTAGAGGAATGTAAGGCAATTGTCGAGGAAGTTCAACGTACCGGATTGACTTACATGATGATGGAAACGGTGATTTATAGTCGTGAATTCCTGTTTGTGAAGGAAATGTATGAGAAAGGTGAACTAGGTAAAATTCAGTTTTTGAGAGCTTCTCATCAACAGGAAATGGCTGGTTGGCCTGGCTATTGGGAAGGCCTCCCTCCTATGCACTATGCGACGCACTGTGTGGGACCAGTCTTGGCGTTACCAAAAGCTCAGGCTGAGTATGTTTCTTGTTTAGGTTCAGGAAGAATTGATGAAAACTTGATTCCAAAATATGGTTCTCCTTTCGCTATTGAAACCTGTCATATTAAGTTTAAAGATTCAGATTTAGCGGCAGAGGTAACTAGATCCCTATTCAATACGGCAAGACAATATAGAGAGAGTTTTGATGTCTATGGTTCCAAAAAATCTTTTGAATGGACGCTTATCGAACATGAAGATTCTGTCATTCACACTGGTGAAACTCCAGAGAGGGTAAAAATACCTGACTATGCGCATTTACTTCCGGAAGAAATTGCTTCTTTCACGACTGCTGGAGTTTATGATAGTGACGATAACCAGCACCTTTCATTCATTCAAGGTTCAGGACATGGCGGTTCTCACCCTCATTTAGTGAATGAATTCTTAAATGCTTTGGCAGAAGAAAGAGCTCCATACCCAGATGCAAAACAGTCAGCCAATATTACTTGCGTGGGTATTTTGGCTCATGAATCAGCAATGGCCGGTGGAAAAATCATTCATTTACCGGAATTTACCCTGAGCTAAGGAAATAACTTTTACATGGGAAATAGGTTGTATATACTATTTCCCATTTATCAGAAAATCTGTAGCTAAATATAAATAATCCATCAATTGGAAGAGAGTTTATTCAAATTCACTATTTGAATGCTAATACAATAATAGAATGAAAATTACAATCTTATCAAAGTCAGCAATGGTAATACTGGCTGCACTTTTAGTTGCCTGTGGTGCTGAGAATAAAGAAGAAAAGGCAGTGGTAGTGGAAAAAGAAACTCCAATTGTAAAAGAGGCTCCCAAAGAGCCAGAACCTCCAGTTTCTGAACCTCAAGTGGAAGAAGTGGAAGAAGAAGCTGTAGTAAGTGAGGCTAGCAAAACAATTTCTGGCGAAGATAAAATTGCCAATTCAGATTGTCTTTCCTGCCACATGAAAGAAAGACAAGTGGTAGGACCTGCATTTCTGGATATCGCTGCTGAATATGAAAACAATGATGCCAATGTCGCCAAGCTTGCCACAAAAGTCATCGAAGGAGGAGCTGGTGTTTGGGGTGAAACTGCTATGCCACCACATCCAACTCTAAGTGAAGAGGATGCTAAGGACATGGTAAAATATATCTTGGGTCTTAGCTAAAAAGATCCAGGTAAATCCCAATAATGAGTAATTCACCTAGCTGATAAGAAACCACTATAAAAGTTGGTATTTAAATAGAAAAAGAGGCAATAATTATTGCCTCTTTTTTTTTACTTCATTTTCGTTCCAATGGCATCAAACATTCCCATCAGATCCCCTTTTGCTGTTTCATCATCCACTTTCTTCAAGTTAAGAGTAACATCGTACCCACTAATATTGAATGCAGCATACAGGGCATCATCTGTAATTTTTACTGAAGACATCTTTTTCTCTTCAGCTACCCCTTCTTCAGTAAAATAGCCAGTAGTGACCTCATCTACCGTTTCAAATCTCATGGGAATGATTGCACTACCTTGAGGAGTATCTTTAATTAACACTTCCCACTTTCCTTCGTAATACTTAGGACTTAGGTTGGACGGCGCAAAAGCGAAACTCATCATTATCAGAATTAACAAACTACTTAAAAAAGTTACTCTAATTTTCATGGTTGTATGGGTTATTGTTTATAATTAGTACAATAAGAAAAAAATACTTGATTCATCATATAGTTAGTGAATAAAAATTAGTTTGAGACTAAAGATTGAGACCACATCGAAACGAAAAACCTATGATTTCCTTTAAAACTCCCCTCCTTGTCTTATTCCTTTTGGTATCTGTAAGGTTGTCCGCCCAGCAATACCAAAAAGACCTTCCCATCAGGAATTCACTCAATTACGGAAAGTCTGTCGCTGTTTTTGGCGGATCTGTTTCAGTAATCCCTCCAAGTGACGTTGCCAAAGATCTTTGGAAAGAGCGATTGGGAATGTCAGTGACCAATTATGGTGTGGGAGGAGCTGGTTTTTCTTCTCTACAAGGGAAATCCCTGCAGCAACAGATAGATGAAGCTGGTGTTTTTGATATCTATATTCTTTGGGCCTCAACCAATGATTATACGAATAACAGAGCCATCGGAACTTACACAGACTATACAGAATTTGATGATTTCGATGAGAAAAAACTTGTGACACAAGCTGGAGGCATCAATTATTGCATCAAAAAAATCTATGAATTAAATCCTCAGGCCACGATTTACTTTTTCACTTCAAGCAAGGCCTTTAACAACCGAGGTGGTTATGATCCTTTTGATGAAAACGGAATGGTGAAATATGTAGAAATTCAGAAACAAATCTGTGAATTGCATGGCATTCCATACTTGGATCAGTTTACATTGGGTGGATACAACATCTATAATCAGGATCAATATTACCGAGACCCTATTCATATGAATGAGGCTGGCTATAAAAAATTAGGAGCACTTCAGGTAGCTTTTCTGGCCTTTCCAGAATAAGTGTTGTGTACAAAAAAAAGAGAGGCTTTTGTTGAAGCCTCTCTTTTAAACTATCTAGCATACAGAATTAAACTTCGCATAGACCAAGGTTTCTCTCCTGTTTCTGCGCTTTCAATTTTTATAAACCTTACGTTTTCTGAAGATTTCCATCTTGCATTGTTCAAACCTGGATGGCCGGTTTCTTTGGCAACTTCATTCCAGCTTTGCCCATCTTTTGAAATAGAAACCGTATATCCAATCGGGAATTCTTCTTTACTTGCACTAAATTGAATTTCAGCAAGCTGATGCTCATCTGGTAATTCAACTTGATACCACATTCCTGGTTTTTGGGATTCTTCCGTTTTCCATCCTTTATATCCAAATGCATAAGAAGGATCTCTGGTAGAGCCTACTCCTTGCAGGGCTGTACTACTAGCTGTAGCAATCCAATTATCTTGAGGAGCTAGCGCTTTTGGTACCTCACGGATCAATTCGTCAAAGGTGTAATTTGAATCTCTCTCTTTGGTTTCCTCTCGAATTTGAGCCACATATTCAGGGGTAATAAAACTACCTTCATTACCGAAATCATTTCTAATATAAGATAACACAGATGCAATGTACTCGTCATCATTCATATTCATGGCAATCATAACCCCTTCATATTCTTTTCCTTCCAAATCACCTGTAAGACCATGCAAAAGAGTCTTAACCGCATATTCAGGATGACCTTGGATTCGCTGTGAACCAGAAAATGCAGGAGCAATCAATCCATCTCCAGCAGGAGACCCTAATCCTTTGGGGCCATGGCAAGTGGAACAATAACTATCAAAAATGGATTTTCCTTTTGTAAACAATGCCATTTCCTCCGGTGCATATTTTATGGAAGCAGCTTTTTTAGCTTCCTCTATTTTCTCCAGAATTTGAGTAGAAACCAATTGTACTCCTTGAGCTTGGTTAGAAGTGAAGGTAAACTTCATCAAGTTTTCCACTTGGTCAATTTTCAAAATGTAGGCACTAAACAAAGCCTGAATCACCACATTTGGATCGGATGATTTTGCCATTTCTTGGTAATCAGAAGCCAAACTCTTTTCTCCATACTTATAGAGCGTCTCACTGGCTTTCAATGCTTGAATCTGGATGTTTGGGTTAGGGTCTTTCATCAGTGCTCTTACCAAACTTAAGTCCAAGGAATTAAGACCTTCTAAGGTCCAAAGTGCATGAATCCTAGCCAACTCATTGTTGGAAGTTTTAGCCATATTCTCCAAATCTCCCACAATGGATTTATCTTGGTTCAAAATCATGATTTGCTGGGCCTGGTCTCTCCACCATCCATTTGGATTTTCTAGGTGTCTCACCAACTCCGCAGAGCTTTCTTCATACATTCTTGGCTTTTCCGTATTTCTAGGCATTCCCTCATAGGTTAAGCGCCAGATTCTACCATTTCCAATCACATCATCCATTTGATACTGTTGGATTTTAGTCCTCAGGTAGCTTCCCTCCTGCGTCCAGTTTCCTTCTTGAATAATCCCTCTGTACATGTCAACAATGTACAAGGTCCCATCAGGGGCAGTGGCCATATCAACTGGTCTGAATAAAGGATCTGTGGATTGGATAAACTCTGATTTTGAATCTATGTAACTATTTTGAATATAAGTCAATCCCTCTACATTTTCAGAATTGACTTGTCTGACGATTCTACCCACTGGCTCTCCATAAAAATATTGTCCAACCAATTCTTGTGGAAGTCTATCTCCTCTATAAACATCACTACCCGCGGCTCCAGTTACATTATTCAAAGACCCATCAGGGTTTGCTTCTTTCATTCCAGGTTGGAAGTCTGCTAATTTGATTAGGCTATAAGGAATCCGGAAACCATCTTTCCATTGACCTTTCACGCTAAAGTTTCCATAAGCAATGGGAAACTGGAACCCTTGTGGCACTCCTCCGGCACCATCTTGAAACCATAGCTTCCCATAGTTATCCTGGGTTACTCCCCATTGTCCCCAAGGATTTCCGCTTGGTTCCTGGATCACCCCATCTGGGGTCCAACGAATTCTTTTTGAATTATAAGTACTGTACATCCAGTTGTCCAATGCCCAGGTAAGAAAGCTGGTCTGATGCTCTACATTCCCTGATCGGCCCAATCCTGAGGCAAAAAGCTCTTTCTTATCTGCCTTTCCATCTCCGTCTACATCTGTAAACTTGTATACATGATCTTCATTGGATTCCATGGATAAGATTGCATTGGGACCGAATGGAACCACATATCTTGGGAAAACCAAGCTATCCAAAAAAACCACCCCTGTTTCATATACTCCGTCATTGTCTGTGTCTTCCCATCTGGAAATTCGGGAAGTTGGCATCAATTCACCATTCGCATCAATGTCCTGCATATACGTTCGAAGTTCCAACACATACATTCTTCCGTTTCCATCAAATTGGATCGCGGCAGGTTCCCTGATTTGTGGCTCTGATAAAACTGGATCCATATGATATCCTGGTTTCAACACAAATGATTTCTTTTCCTCATTGGCAGACACCGGAACAACGGGAGCAGTAGGTGTAAGATCTATCCCTCTCCAGGTAGGAGATTCCAAATCTATTCCTTCAGGAAGCGATACTTCAGGAAATGGAGGCTCCAGACGTTTAGGATCCATGGATTCAGAAGGAGAAACATCAAATGGAGATCTCTCAGGTTCACAAGCTGAAAAAACTATGATGGAGAAACTGGCAAATAATGCCGATTTAGTAAAGAAATTCATGAACTATAAAGGGGTGTGTAATACATTGAAATATACAAACTCTTAATGCGTGTACAAATTATAGGATTATTGTCTGAAAGACCTTACCGAAAAAGTAAAATCATCTTATGAAAGAAAAAAAACTAGAAATGATTATAAATGGGCCATCTTTGATTTTGGAAATGGAATCAGAAAAATAAAGGCTTCTCTAAACCAATATAAAACAAAAAAACCACTCGGATTAGCGAGTGGTTTTTGTCGTTTCAGAGCCTCCTATCGGGATCGCCCGCGATAGCTATCGGGGCAATGACCTACTGAGTTGCATCAGTATAATGCTCTACCAACTTTCGGCTGATTTCTGGATACTTTTGAAGGTCTTCTAAATATTTCCTTTTTCTCGCTCTTTTGATATGCAATTCGATGTTCACTGCTTGTTTCCTTGATGAACAAGCAATTTTATGGACTACTTTCCAATCCTTAATTCCATGAGTGTGTGAATTTTTGAAATAATCTGAATTGTGTTGAAAAAGTCGCTCTTCTAGATTTTCAGTCTGCCCAATGTAATAACGGTCCTTGGAACCTGAATAAAGGATATAAACAAAAAATAATACTGCCATTTAACCAATATAAAACAAAAAAACCACTCGGATTAGCGAGTGGTTTTTGTCGTTTCAGAGCCTCCTATCGGGATCGCCCGCGATAGCTATCGGGGCAATGACCTACTGAGTTGCATCAGTATAATGCTCT
>NZ_JAFIDJ010000001.1:1130847-1207691 GCF_017051705.1 Algoriphagus lutimaris
CATGAGTGTGTGAATTTTTGAAATAATCTGAATTGTGTTGAAAAAGTCGCTCTTCTAGATTTTCAGTCTGCCCAATGTAATAACGGTCCTTGGAACCTGAATAAAGGATATAAACAAAAAATAATACTGTCATTTGAACAATATAAAACAAAAAAACCACTCGGATTAGCGAGTGGTTTTTGTCGTTTCAGAGCCTCCTATCGGGATCGAACCAATGACCTACTGATTACAAGTCAGTTGCTCTACCAGCTGAGCTAAGGAGGCTTGTTCCTTTAACGTGCTGCAAATATAGGCCATGCTATATTTCGCTCCAAACCCTGTTAAAAGATTTTTTCTATCTCCTTAATTATGAGAGAGAAAAATTTAAAACTCTCTTATGATGGAAAGCTTTTTCTTTAATTTATCGATTTCTTCTTCTGCTTTTTGGATCTTCACATCAAATTGATCTTTCAACTTATCTGCAGTTTTGGAAGCGGCAAAAAACTCAAGATTGTTTTTCCACAAAACAATGTTGTTTTCTAAGTCAGCAATTTGTTTACGGATTCCGTGTTCTTTCTTATTAAGCGTCTTAGAAGCATTAGGATCAGATTGAATCTTGTTCAAGTTCAATCTGAATAAGAAATCTTCCCTGTCAAAATCTGGATCTAACTTCTCCAAATACACGTCCACCGCTGCTTTGAACTGGGCTTGAACTTCCTTCATATTTTTTCTAGGAACAAATCCAAGCTCATTGAACTTACCAACTAAAGCCGTCAGATTATCTTCAGAAGCATCTTTCGCAGATTCAATTTCCTTGATCACTTCTTGTTTCTTCTGCAAATTGGATTCAAACTCCGCATTATTCTGCTTATTGGCATTTCTTCTATTATCAAAGAACGTATCACAAGCGGTCTTAAACTTCCTGTATAGGGCATCTCTACTCTTTTCTGGAGTCGGACCTAACTTTTTCCAATCTTGCTGCAATTTGACCAATTGATTAGCTGTATTTTGCCAATCTGTATTATTCATCAACGCCTCTGCTTTTGTTATTAACTCTTCCGCTTTGGCTTGATTGGTAGCTCTGATTTCGTCAAGTTCCTTGAAAAATAGATTCTTATTATGAAAGAATTGCTTAAATGAACTCCAGAAAGACTTGTTGATTTCTTTTCCTGATTCTTTTGGAACCGGACCGATTTTTTCCCAAGATTTCTGAATTTCCAGAATTTCTTTTGTCTTCGTATTCCAATCCTTGATACGCTCCGCTTTAAAATCAGTAAACGCTTCCAGTTTCTTGATTAAGGCCTCTTTCTCTACCTGGTTCTTTTGGAAAACTTCTTTTTGACCTTCGTAATATTCCTTTCTTCTATCATAAACTGCATCAGAGGCAGCTTTGAATCGTTGCCAAAGATCTTCTTGTTCATCTCTAGGAACAGGTCCTATGTGCTTGAATTCCTCATGAAGCTCATTTAAAGATTTGATAGCATCTTTTAAGTCCTTCACATCTTTCAAAGCTTCCGCTTTTTCGCAAAGCTCAATTTTACTTTCTAGGTTCTTTTTACGATCAAGCTCTTTTAATTCAAAATAAATGCTTCGGTTATCGTAAAAACGGTCCATTAAGGCATTATAGCTTGCCCATAGGCTTCTATTTTGGGAAGATGGAACAGGACCAATAGACTTCCATTCTTCTTGAATCGCTTTGATAGAGGCCATGCTCAGAGTAGTCTCCTCTCCATCTACATGCTCTCTCAACTTATTCAGCAATTCATTTTTAGCAGCTAAATTTTCCTCTTTTTGCTTTTCAGCATCTTTTCGGATTGTATTTACCTGCTTTTTAAACTCGTAATAAAATTTATTGAATTCTTTTTCTTCCTCGCTAGGTCTGAAGTCAAAATCATCCTCAGTTCCTCCCTCTTCTTTAAATTTCGCTAAAGCTTCATCTCTTTCCTTATGGATAAATTCATCAAATGCAGCTTTAATTTCATGCACCAATTTATCCAGTTTCAACACATTACCTTGTTGAGACTTTTCTTTGATTAGTTTTACTAATTGAATTTTGGAAAGTGAAGAAAGATCTATTTCCTCTTCATGCTCTTCTTCCTCCTGGTCTTCCTCATCCTCATCCTCTGCAGTAGCTTCTTCTACTTTTGCAGTCTCTTCAACTTTCTCTTCAGAACCGATGATTTCAGGTGCTGACTCACTAACGGGCTCAGCCGTAGCAGGGGGATTACTTTCGGTAGTTTTTTCTTCAGCTTTCACCTCTTCGCTAGTCTCTGCTTCAGCAGTAACAGGCTCTTCAGAAGTTTCTTCTGTAGATTCTACTTTTGTTTCTTTTTCAATACCCTTTACCTCTTCATTTTTGGAGGTTTGGGTCACCTTGTCCTTGCCGGACAAATCATTACTTTTCTCAGTCATAAAAAACGCTACTATTTCAAGGCAATATGGGCAAAAGTAAGGATTTTGCCTAATTTAATCTTGGGTCCAGAGGATAATTTGCGATTACCTTAAACTCTCCTCCCATATTTTTCAAAAGCTTTCTCCAAAGCTCATCTGGAGTATATTCAAATGTCTGATAATCGACCTCTTCCTTACACACAATCCAAGTTTTATCTTCTAATTCTTCTTCTAATTGATTCAATCCCCAGCCACTATAACCAATAAAAAACCTAACCCTTTCAGGATCAATCAATCCTGTTTTCAATTTCTCCACTAATTGCCCATAATCCCCTCCCCACCATAAATCCTTTCCAATTTGTATACTTCTATCCAATTCTTTTTCTCCAAGGTATATGTAATGAAGCGTATTTTGTTCGACTGGTCCGCCAACAAACACATCAGAATCCAAAAACTCCAGATCCTCAACTAATTCTGCCAGTTTTAGAATAGAAACCTTGTTTATTACTAATCCAAAGCTTCCTTCCTCGTTGTGTTCACAAAGCAAAACAACTGATCTGACAAAATTTTCATCTTGCAAGAATGGCTCAGAAATTAGTAAATCTCCTGCCTTTGGTGTTATTTTCTCATTTTGATTCATTAACTAGTTGGTATAATTAAAAGAAAAATATAGATCATAATTTTTTAAAATCAATAGCCATAGTACATTTATCGCAAAATTTTTATTGAAATTAAATTAAAGATGAATATTTCAGCAATACGTAAGGATTACAGCCTAAAAACATTGAATATCAATGATTTATACACAAATCCTATAGACCAATTTAATTTATGGTTTCAAGAAGCACTGGCATCAAAAGTTATTGAAATTAATGCCATGACCTTATCTACTATTGGGGAAGATGGCTTTCCAAATGGCAGAATTGTACTATTAAAGGAAGTTGATTCAGGCTTTGTGTTTTTTACAAATTACCAAAGCCAAAAAGGAAGAGAACTTGCAAAAAACCCAGCTGCTTCACTGACGTTCTTTTGGCCTGAACTTGAAAGGCAAGTTAGAATAAAAGGGGAAATAGAAAAGGTTTCATCAAAATTGTCTGATGAATATTTCTTTTCCAGACCAAAAGGTTCTCAAATCGGAGCTTGGACCTCTCCCCAAAGTCAGAAATTAAAATCTAAGGAGGAGTTAGAGCGAAAGCAAAAAGAGATCGAAGAAAAATTTGAAAATACCCCAATGACAAGACCTCCGCACTGGGGAGGTTATAGGCTTACTCCTTCTTACATGGAATTTTGGCAAGGAAGACCTAGCAGACTTCATGACAGAGTTTGCTACGAAGAGAGAAATGGAACATGGGAGCTATCATTATTAGCCCCCTAATTCTTATTTAAGGTCAAATAAATCATCTACTCCAATAAATCTTTCTACCGTAAAACCTTCCCCATAGGTCTTTAAAATCCTATGGCCAAATTCTCTGGCTCTAGATTCTATGAATGGAAGAAATTCAGGATCAGAAATAAAACTTGCCGGCTCCTGGCTATTTGGATCAAAAAACTGAGACTTATATGCTTTGATACTCGCCACTTTTTCCTCCCAATAAGGAGTGATATCGACTATAAAGTCTGGCTTGATATAATTATTTTGAATGTAATGGTAGACGAATTTTGGTCTCCAAGCTTCTTGGCTTTCCCCTTCCAAGCTGGTTTCTATTTTCCTTAAACCACTCATAAAACAGGCTTTGGTAACTAAATCAGCCCCTTTTCCATGATCTGGATGTCTATCAGTAATCGCATTGGCCAAAACAATTTCAGGTTGATATTTCCTGATAACCTCAATCAAACGAAGCTGATGAGCTTCATCGTTAGTAAAATAAATATCCTTGAAACCCAAATTTTCACGAGCGGATAGTTTCAATATTTTGCCAGCAGCATTGGCTTCCTGTAAACGAAGTTCAGGAGTACCTCTGGTACCCATTTCACCTTGGGTCAAGTCTACTATTCCTACTTTATATCCTTTTGCTACTTGAGATAAAATGGTTCCTGAACAGCCCAATTCAGCATCATCGGGATGAGCTGCAATCACTAAAATATCAAGTTTTGTCATCGTTTACTTCATTATTATCTAACCCTTAGATTTTGTCCAATCCGGAGAATGCTTCGGGTAGAAATTCCGTTAAGTCTGGTTAATGTATTGATTGAAACCCCGTATCTCCTAGCAATTGCTCCTAAGGTTTCCCCTTTTCTTACTCGGTGATAGGCAGCAGTTCTTGCTTTTACTACATGAGAAAAGGTATTGGGGGTGATTAAATAATTTGGCCCAATGATTTTTTCTTCATCAAACTCATACACATCCTGAGGATCAAAAGGCAATCCTCGATACCTCAATTCATAATGTAAATGAGATCCGGTACTTCTACCTGTACTTCCTCCTTTGGCAATGATATCACCGGCTTTTACTTCTTGGCCAACATCCACCAAAAATTTAGATAAATGGCCATACAAGGTCTCTAGCCCGTTTTTATGTCGAATCACCAGGAAATATCCATAGCCATAGCGGTCATAGGAACGAACCCTTACGATTCCATCAAAACCACTATAAACAGGATCTCCTGTGACCAAGTCTAAGTCGGTACCATAATGCCATCTACCCCATCTGGAACCAAAGGAAGAGGTAACAGGATTTTTACTTAAAGGCATTTTCCATTCGTAACCAAAGAAAGGATCATACAACCTTATATTAACTGAATCCTGAAAAGTCTTCGGGTCGAAATTATAAATATCAATTTTCTTACTATCCCAATTGGAATAGTATTCATAGGCAGTAATCCAAATACTATCAATTTGAATTTGCTCTGAGATCTTTACCAATTGATTTGTGGGTGCCCAAATCATTACATTAGGATCCTCACTCACGATGGACCGTACTTTTCCAAGATTGACATTATTCTCGAAAATAATCGAGTCAGTCAAGGAAGAAAGGGTCCTCAAATAGGAATCCTGGTCAAAACTTCTAAGCTCTATGTTTCTACGCTCTTGAGAACCTGAAGCATTGGTAGTTGTATTATTTTTCTTAATAATCTTAGGAAAAACTTGAGCATTAGCTTCAAAGAAACCAATGCTCAAACAAATTCCTAAAACTATTTTTAGAATGAAAGACCTCATGAATTGGGTTTATGGATTCTCGATTTCGGCCAAATACCGCTCCGCATCCAAGGCTGCCATACATCCAGTTCCTGCAGCTGTTACAGCTTGTCTATATACATTGTCCTGTGCATCACCACAAGCGAATACACCTTCAATGTTTGTTTTAGAACTGCCCGGAATGGTGGTTATATAACCTGAATTATCCATATGGATATACTCCTTGAAAATCTCGGTGTTTGGTTGATGTCCAATAGCAACAAAGAAGCCAGAAATCGCTATTTCGGATTTTTCTCCGGTTTTATTGTTAAAAATTCTTACTCCATTTACTTCTTCCTCACCTAAAATCTCATCAGTCTCTGTATTCCACAAAACCTCAATCTTAGGGTTATTCATTACACGTTTTTGCATGATCTGAGATGCCCTCATTTCATCTTTTCTTACCAACATGTAAACTTTACTACAAATATTGGCCAAATAAGTGGCTTCTTCACATGCGGTATCACCAGCTCCAACTATTGCAACTTCTTGATTTCTAAAGAAGAATCCATCACAAACAGCACAAGCAGAAACCCCTTTTCCATTCAATCTTGTTTCACTTTCCAAACCCAACCATTTTGCCGAAGCACCGGTGGAAATAATGACAGTTTCGGCATGGATAGTTACTTGTTCATCTACAGTCACCACTTTTGGACTAACAGAGAAATCCACGTTGGTTACTAAACCATAACGAACACTAGTACCAAATCTTTCAGCCTGCTTACGAAAATCTTCCATCATTTGCGGTCCCATTACACCATCAGGATAGCCTGGGTAATTTTCCACATCATTTGTAATGGTTAACTGGCCACCTGGTTGTCCTCCAGTATAAAGAACAGGAGAAAGACCTGCTCTAGAAGCATAAATCGCCGCAGTATAACCTGCTGGTCCGGATCCAATGATCAAAACACGAACCTTTTCAATTTCTTGACTCATTAATAGCTTGTATTAAATCGGTTAAATTTTATCAATATTCTTAGGTAAACAATAACAGCACCTCTTAAAATTCCTTAAAAGAAAAAAAGATTGTCAGAGGATTTTTACTTTAAAAAACAGCAAAAAAACCCTCACATCTTTATAACAAAAAAGGGGCTTAAAAGCCCCTCTTGATATGCTTGACTTTTATCCCAAGTAGGGCTTCAACGTCTTACTTCTAGAAGTATGTCTCAATCTCCTGATGGCTTTCTCTTTAATCTGCCTTACTCTTTCCCTGGTTAGATTGAATTTTTCACCAATTTCTTCCAAGGTCATTGCATGCTCCCCATTAAGTCCGAAATAAAGGGTGATCACGTCGGCCTCACGTTGGGTTAAAGTAGAAAGTGCTCTCTGAACTTCCTTTCTAAGAGAGTCATTCATCAATCCATCATCTGGCTTCTCATCCCCATCATTTTCCAAAACATCCAAAAGGCTGTTTTCTTCGCCTTGAACGAATGGAGCATCCATAGAAACGTGACGACCAGAAATTTTCATTGTATCCACTACTTCACTAGCAGTTACTTCAAGTACTTCAGCCAATTCTTCTGGAGAAGGCTCTCTTTCAAACCTCTGTTCTAATTCGCTAAAAGTCTTGCTGATTTTATTCAAAGAACCAACTCTGTTCAAAGGCAAACGAACAATTCTAGACTGTTCTGCCAATGCTTGAAGGATTGATTGTCTAATCCACCAAACAGCGTAGGAAATAAACTTAAAACCACGGGTTTCATCGAATCTCTGAGCAGCTTTAATCAAACCTAAGTTTCCTTCATTGATCAAATCACCTAGGGAAAGACCTTGATTTTGGTATTGCTTAGCTACTGAAACGACAAATCGAAGGTTGGCTTTAGTCAATTTCTCCAATGCCAATTGGTCACCTTCTCTGATTCTTTTGGCCAGAACTACCTCTTCATCTGCTGTTAACAGGTCTACCTTACCGATCTCCTGAAGATATTTATCCAGTGACTGGCTTTCTCTGTTGGTAATCTGTTTGCTAATTTTTAGCTGCCTCATTCAGAATTATGATTTGTGAATTTTTAATTTATATCTATTGTCAAAATAATCAATTACTCAATTAACCTTGTTCTTTCGAAGAAGGTTTTTCTGGTTTTGGCAATAAAGCCTTTCTCGAAAGCTTGAATTTACCAGTCTTTTTATCGATATCGATTAATTTAACCATTATTTCTTCTCCTGGTTCAAGAACGCCATCCATATTCTCTACACGTTCCCATTTAATCTCTGAGATATGTAGTAAACCATCTTTACCCGGCATAAATTCCACAAATGCACCAAATGGTTGAATATTTTTTACTTTTCCTGTATAAGTCTCTCCAATTTCAGGTTGCGCAACGATGGATTTGATTCTGCTGATGGCAGCATCCATGTTGTTCTGATTAGCAGAGTAAATACTGATTTTTCCTTGGTTATCCACTTCCTCAATCACAATGGTAGTAGAAGTGTCTTTTTGGATTTCTTGAATCACTTTACCGCCTGGACCAATAACAGCACCGATCAACTCTTTAGGAATCATCATCATAAATGATCTAGGAGTATGTGGCTTCAATTCAGCTTTAGGTTCAGCCAATGTTTTGGTAATTTCATCCAAAATATGAAGTCTTCCTTCTTTGGCCTGCAATAATGCTTCCTTCAATACAGAATAATCAAGACCTTCCACTTTCAAGTCCATCTGACAAGCAGTGATTCCCTTGGAAGTTCCGGTTACTTTGAAATCCATATCGCCTAGGTGATCCTCATCTCCCAAAATATCAGATAAGATAGAATATTTACCTGTTTTTGCATCAGAGATCATCCCCATCGCAATTCCTGTAACAGCAGATTTAATTTGAATACCTGCGTCCATCAAAGCCAAGGACCCTGCACATACAGTTGCCATGGATGAAGAACCATTAGATTCCAATATATCAGATACGATTCTAATCGTGTATGGGTTCTTATCTTCAGGAGGAAGTACTTTTTTCAAAGCTCTCATAGCCAAGTTGCCATGACCTACCTCTCTTCTACCTGGTCCTCTATTAGGTTTTACCTCTCCAGTAGAGAATCCTGGGAAATTATAGTGAAGATAGAATTTGTTATATCCTGAAATGGTCGCCCCATCTACCATCATCTCATCCATCTTGGTACCTAAGGTACAAGTAGTAAGAGATTGAGTTTCACCTCTCGTAAATACCGCAGAACCATGAGCAGAAGGTAAATAATCAACAACAGACCAAATAGGTCTCACTTCGTTCAATTTTCTACCATCCAATCTTTTCTTCTCATCTAAGGTCAAATTTCTTGCAGCTTCTTTGTGAATTTTGCTAAAATAAGGACCGATCAGACTAGCTTCATACTCATGCTCCTCACCTAAACTCGCAACGAACTCATCTTTGATTTCTTTGATCAAAGCAGAACGCTCAGATTTATTGGCAATTTGCTTGCTTACAGAAGCATATAATTTATCATATAATTCAGCCTTCATCTTATCGAAAAGGGCTGGATCAGATTTTTCGTGATTGTATTCTCTTTTTACTTCTTTACCAACCATCTTGGTCAGTTCAATCTGCGCCTGGCAATGTCTCTTGATCTCCTCATGAGCAAATTGCATAGCTTCAAGCATTTCCTCTTCTTGAATTTCATTAGCTTCTCCTTCCACCATCAAAATGTAATCCAAAGAACCTGCTACAATAAACTCTAAAGAAGCTGATTCCAACTCGGTTGGAGTCGGGTTGATTTTTAATTTTCCATCTATTTTAGCCACTCTCACTTCAGAAATCGGACCATTGAATGGAATGTCGGATACTGCTAAAGCAGCAGACGCTGCCAATCCAGCCAAAGCATCTGGAAGTACCTCTTCATCCCCACTGACTAAAGTGATGGCAATCTGAGTATCAGCATGGTAATCATCTGGAAAAATCGGACGAATAGCTCTATCTACGATTCGGCTAATCAAAATTTCGTAATCGGAAAGTCTTCCTTCTCTCTTCAAAAATCCTCCTGGAATTTTTCCTGAGGAAGCAAATTTCTCTTGGTAGTCTACGGACATAGGTAAAAAATCCACCCCTTCGCCTGCTTCTTTCTTGGATACTACAGTAGCCAAAAGCATAGCTTTTCCCATCTTCACTACAACAGAACCATCAGCTTGTTTGGCTAATGCACCTGTCTCAATAATTATTTCTCTTCCATCTTCTAGTTTGATGGATTTGGTGATCAAGTTTGGTAACATAAATGCGTGTTAGTATGAAAGCGTCAAAATATAAAAATATATATGTACTACCCTAAAAAAAGAAAAAGTAAGGTTCTCTATTCTAGAGAACCTTACAAAAGGGTTATTTTCTAATTCCTAAATCGGCGATGATAGCTCTATAACGCTCGATTTCTTTTTTATGAAGATAGTCAAGAAGAGATCTTCTCTTACCTACTAACTTCAATAGACCAAGTCTGGAAGAGTGATCCTTCTTATTTGACTTCAAATGCTCAGTCAAATGCTTGATTCTGTGTGTAAAGAGGGCAATCTGAGACTCAGGAGATCCTGTGTCTTTTTCAGATTTTAACCGTCCATGATTCTTAAACAACTCTTGTTTCTTCTCTGAATTTAAATACATGTTTAGCTAAATTTTATAAAACAACCACAAAGGTAAGGCTAATATTCAAATAATAAAAGGTCAGACAGATTTTGGACGAATAACTTTAAACCGTTCTTTCAGCTTTTTCCAAATATTCTGATAAAAATCCGGCTCAAATAATCGGGCGTCTTTTCTAGCCTGCTTCAAAAAGAACAATCCAAATGGCAAAAGGCATAAATTAGAGAACCAAGTTCCAAACAAAGGGTCTACTATCCCTTCTTTGGCCCATTTTTCTCCGGAGATGGTCAACATGTAATATAAAATAAAGAAGATGATGGAAAGCAATACTGGCATTCCCAATCCTCCTTTTTTTATAATTGCCCCCAAAGGCGCACCTATTAAAAACATCACAAAGCATGCAAAAGCTTGCGTATATTTTTGGTACCAAGCAATTTCATACCTTCTAAATTCCCGCTCATCCGTATCAATTTGAGCCTTCTTAATATTAAAGGAATTCTTAAGGTTTCTGGAATTATTCATCGCCATGGTCATGGCATTGGTGATGTAGCCTTTTCCATAAACAAGGGAATCTATTTTAGACTTTTCTTCCTCAGTCAATGGAGCAACACGTTCTTTTTTGGGTTCTATCACTGCGGCCTTAATAGGAATGGATGAAGTATCAGATTCCTCTTTCTCTTCGATACTTTCCCTATTGATTAATCTTTTTTGTAAAAACAAAGAGTCATTTGGCAAAGATTTACTAGAAGAATTTGTCATTCTCCCTTTCAATTGCCTCCCATTTTCTACTGGATTATCTGACCTACTGTCCATTATCTCAGCCCTTCTCAAGCTATCTTGCTTATCCTTTATCCTTCCCAAGGAATCCGCAACTGCCCGTTCTTTCTTCATTTTAATTTGACGAAGAGAGTCATCCAATGCCCTTCGTTCTTTAATATGAGGTAAAGGTTCCAATTTCCTATCCCGGGTAAAAAAAGGAAAGGTAGCCTCTGCGGATTGATAATTCTGATACACTTTATCATTCACCAAGGTATTAATGGAATCCAATCCTTTTTTGATTCCTGAAATATCTTTAATGGCTCTATTGGTAGACCAAAGATCCTCAGGGGTCCTACTCATCTGAAAAGCATCCAAGTTGAAAATAATCACATTCTCCTGAAAAGTAGCTCTGTTAAAGCCTACAGGTTTTTCAGAAATGCCCCTTGTTGCTCGATCTTCTTTATAATTTGTCCCATTATACAGGGTCAACCTCATGTAGTTATCATTAAAAAAAGGCTCCATTCTTCCCGAATCGGCCAACGTAACACTAAGATTTCCTTGTCCTTGATTGTGATTGTAAATGATGATATCCCTTAACCGTACATCATCTAGCTTTCTATTCACTTTTATGCTATAACCTGGTATCCCATCATAAAATACTCCCTCTTTGATATCCAATGCAGGAGACTTCATTCTGATATCATACAACAAGCTGAAGGTTTTCAAGTTTACTTTTGGAACCAAATGGTTATTGGATAAGTAGGCTGCAAATGCCAACACTACCACAAATACTCCAATTGGTCTCAATGCGCGGACCAGTGAGATCCCACTACTTTTTATGGCTGTTAGCTCAAAATGTTCCCCAAGATTTCCGAAAGTCATTAAACTGGAAAGCAACACGGCAAGTGGTAGCGCCATGGGAGAAATACTAATCAAGAAATAGGAAATAAGCTCCATATAGATCAAAAAGCCCAGACCTTTCCCAAAGATCTCATCGAAGTATTTCAACATGTTGACAGTCAACAGGATGAAATCCACTACTAAAAATGTTAATAAAAATGGGCCTATAAAAGACCCTAGAATTAGCTTATCAAGTTTTTTCATGTGACAACTTACTTCCAAGCGGATTTACGTCCTTTTAGAAATGAAGTTCAAAAATGGTGATTTGTATTCAAATTACCCACCAATTATTTCTTTCAATGTCCCGATCAAACCTTCCCAAATGGCAGTGAGCTCCTCATCATCATATCCATCAGAATAATCGATCACTTTCAAAAACAAGGTTTGGGTCAATTCATTCTCTTCTAATTTAAATTCTATGTAAGAATGGTCCGTACTTTCCGGAGCATTGGGATCATAGAATTCAAATTTTACATGAGAATTGGACCGAATGGATGCAAGCTTGGCATAGTGATCTTCATTATCGAAATTGAAAATATAATTTTTATCCTCGTTAATCCGGACTTCATCGGCAAACCACTCTTCTAAACCACTTGCAGTACTTAAATATTGGAAAACTATTTTTTTGGAGGCATTGATTTGATAATCAGCAACAAACTTATTTTTGACCATGATATCTTCTTTTTCTTTGCGAAAAATTTACTTTTTTAAAGAACTGTAACTTGCATTTCACAGTACAAGACCTCATATTTGCATTCCCATTCGGAAGGGAGGTTTTCGGGTTTAAATATAATTCACATTTAAGCCTAAGATATTTGATCTTCGACGGCGGTTTAATATAGCCATTAATTTCAAATATCAATACCTGAAAAAGTTTATCAGGTATTTAAAAAACCTAAATATTGAAATTAGACCAATTTAACAATACCTGGCGAGGTAGCTCAGTTGGTTAGAGCGCAGGATTCATAACCCTGAGGTCACGGGTTCAACTCCCGTCCTCGCTACAAAGGCTTTCAGAAATGGAAGCCTTTTTTATTTTTACCCTATGGATAATTTTGTGGTTTATATACTTTTTTCAAAATCCTCTGGTAAAACATACACCGGGATGACCTCCGATTTGATTACTAGGTTCCATTTTCACAACACTAAATCTACCAAAGGATTTACAACTAGATACAGACCTTGGATAGTAATTCATGTTGAGTTTTTCAAATCCAAAAAAGAAGCAATGCTGAGAGAGAAAGAATTAAAAACAGGAAAAGGAAGAGACTGGATAAAACAGTTTCTGCTTCCACATTACAAATTATGAGCAAAGGATTCATATCCGCCGCGGCGGACACGGGCATGCTTGCAGAAGGCAAGTTCAACTCCCTCCCAATCATTATCGGGACTAGCTTACAAAGGCTTTCAGAAAGGGAAGCCTTTTTTATTTTTACCCTATGGATAATTTTGTGGTTTATATACTTTTTTCAAAATCCTCTGGTAAAACATACACCGGGATGACCTCCGATTTGATTACTAGGTTCCATTTTCACAACACTAAATCTACCAAAGGATTTACAACTAGATACAGACCTTGGATATTAATTCATGTTGAGTTTTTCAAATCCAAAAAAGAAGCAATGCTGAGAGAGAAAGAATTAAAAACAGGAAAAGGAAGAGACTGGATAAAACAGTTTCTACTTCCACATTACAAATTATGAGCAAAGGATTCATATCCGCCGCGGCGGACACGGGCATGCTTGCAGAAGGTAAGTTCAACTCCCTCCCAATCATTATCGGGACTCGCTACAAAGGCTTTCAGAAATGGAAGCCTTTTTTATTTTTATCCTATGGATAATTTTATGGTTTATATACTTTTTTCAAAATCCTCTGGTAAAACATACAGCGAGCTAAATCTTCTTCTATTTAGTTCTTTCTGATTCGAATTTCTTAGATGAGTTGATCACTTAAGGCCATGACTTTTGACTAGGAAACTTTCTAGGAATAATTTTCCTATTTTTAGTTGATGACATCTCCCAAAATAAAAGACCCACCTAGCCTACTTTTTGAAAAAATAAAATTTCTTGGTCCTGGCTTCATACTTTCCGCATCCATAGTAGGGTCTGGAGAACTAATAGCAACTACCGTTCTTGGAGCAGAAGGTGGTTTCATCACCTTTTGGGTCATTATAGTAAGTTGTCTGGTAAAAGTTGCTATCCAACTGGAATTTGGGAAAAATGCCATCATCACAGGCAAACCGCTTATGGTTTCTTTTGCCAGCCTCCCAGGACCAAAGAACTGGGCTATCTGGGGAACCTTCGTATTGACTCTTTTTAAAATAGTCCAGGTCGGTGGAATGATAGGTGGAGCTGCCATCGCACTCAATATGCTTTTCCCCTACCTCTCTCCTTACTTGTTAGTATTTATTCTGGGAGTTATTACCAGCCTTTTAATTTTTAAAAACTACTATCATGTAGTAGAGCGAACTTCGATATTGTTAGTTTTTGCGTTTACGCTCTTCACTCTTGCCTCACTGATCGCTGTCAACTTCAGCCCTTATAGTTTTTCTTTAGGAGATATTCTTTCAGGACTTCATTTTGAATTGCCACCTCATTTGATTTTTGTGGCAATCGGTGCATTTGGGATAACAGGAGTCGCTAGCGATGAAATCATAGCCTATACTTATTGGTGCTTAGAAAAAGGGTATGCAACCTACACCGGAGAAAATGATGGCAGTGAAGCATGGAAAACTAGAGCAACAGCTTGGATCAAAATCATGTATCTGGATGCTTTTGTAGCAATGGTAATTTACACCCTCGTGACTGCTTCATTTTATTTGCTAGGTGCAGCTATTCTACATGGAAATGAGCTAATTCCTTCCGGGAATGAATTAATCGAAACCCTTGCAGCTATCTATACGCAAACGTTAGGAGAAAATGCTCGAATCGCCTACCTCACAGGGGCTTTCTTTGTGCTTTATTCCAGTGTGTTTGCTACACTTGCTTATTGGACCCGCTTGTTTCCTGATATTTTCGGCGAATTAGGTTGGATCAATTGGAATAATCTAAAAGACCGTAAAAAATGGGTGGCCATATTGGCATGGGTTTTTCCTTTGTTGTGGGCCTTTACATTTGTTTTTGTCAAGCTTCCCGCATTTATGGTTCTTTTTGGAGGGGTGATAGGGTCAATTCTCTTATTGTTGGTAGTCTATGCTGCAATTCACTTTCAGCAGAAAAACAAAGCTCTTAATTTGGCCTCGGGAACTTTCTCTCAATTCATGTTTTGGATAAGTGTCCTATCTATTGGACTTGTTTCCCTTTATGGTATTATTCAACTATTTTGATTCCTAGGAATCCTATGGAATCAATCCCTCACTTTCTCTAAAACCAAAATAGCATCTTCTTCAAAGGGACTTTCAAATTGTAAATCTCCCATTCCTGACACTCTCCCCGCGTCTAAGTATCTATTGAATTTGGGATCGAACCATTTTGCCTGATAAGCTGTGCCATTCAATGGGAACAACTGCAGTGATTGTTGGACTGGTGTATAAACCAATACCATAGATTGGTCTGCACCTGAAAGAATACTTACAAATTGATTAAATGTGCTGTCCCCCGGCTGATGCCTCAATAAATCGGATGCAGGCTTCAAATTCCACCATTCCAACCCATTGAAAAATTCATTCAAATATCCCATCTGAATGCTTCCATCTAACTCCAAACTTTCTTTCCAACGGCTGACATTTCCAGAAGGGCCATGGTTTTCGATGTCCTCCCCCTCTCTCAGCCAAGGCCAAATCCCATTGGCTCCATAGGTAATTCCTGCCACAGGGGCAGAGAAAATACTCCAATACCATGCATTCCGAAGATCCTGAGCTGTGGCATCCGCACGAATTTCCTCATAAAGAGGCTCTGTGTTGATAAAAGGCAAAGGCCTTAAGTTTGACCAACGTTCAGAAACAGGTCCTTTCGTGATCCAATCCACTGTATTCTGAGCTTTTGAATGAGAAGATTGATAGGTATAAAGATCATACCAACCCTGGTCCTCATACAGATCCCCAATCCAGGAAGTCCCATGCGGGTGTAGCGTGACTAATCCCTGATGCTTTCCTTCTCCAAAAACCGCTGCTCCGATTGTTTTCCAGCGATCTTCCAAGTCTCCATAATACTTCCCATCTCCTCCTAGGTTCCATACCACATGATTTCCCTGATACCTAGCAACAATATATTTCGCCAATAATACCGCTTCCCGTATGGGTAGATAATAACCTGGGCTAAACTCAGTTCCCTGCCCAAATGGCAAGGCCCATAAAACCACAGGTGACACTAACAAACCTTTTTGATTGGCTTCCTCAATTTTCTGGTCAATTCTTTGAAAGAATGTTGGGTTTAGGGTGATTCTTCCTGATCCTGTAAACGCAACCTCTCCTTCTGCATTGGTGGTCCCTCCTCTCCATTGGGTAGTTACCAATTGGATCGTATTGTAGTGGTGAGTGACCCGGTGATTCAGGTAAAAATCCCATTCTTCATCCGTGGATTTTAAAGCGCCATTCCAAGCAGTACCTGCAGTCCAAAAAAATGGAGAGCCATCCAAATGACTTAAATGGTAAGATCCTTTTTGATGAAGGATGGGACCCTTTTGAAACAGATCATGTTCACTATCATTCTCCACACAATCAAATTCCCCTTTTACTCCATGCAAACCTGAATTGCTCTGATCTGAAGAGGAACTTTCAAAAGTCCATAGTCCTAGTTCATCCGGCATAAACCGAACTTTCCATTTGTTTTCTCCATCCCAAAAGCCTCTGACAGTCTTTTCCCTTCCTGATGGAGAGGTAAACGTAATTTCGAAGGAATTGACCTCGTATAGCGGATTTTCATAGCTTTTGGAGCTTATAAATCCTTTTTCAAAGCGATCAAAAATTTTCGTCTGGGCAACCAAAAGTTGAGTGAGGAGAAAAAACAGGATCAAAAAGCAATAAGGTCTTGGGGTCATAGGATATTCATGTAAGTACCAACAACCAAAAGGTAAAAAAAATGCCAATAATTAGCTGGCAGCCAACAAAAAAAGCCTTCCCAAGGGAAGGCTTCTGCAAAATAAGATAGTGCGACCTTATTTTACTCTTTCAACTACAGCTTTAAATGCTTCTGGGTGATTCATAGCTAAATCAGCGAGAACCTTACGGTTCAATTCGATTTCTGCTTTCTTCAATAATCCCATTAATTGAGAGTAAGACACACCGTGCTCTCTAGCACCGGCGTTGATACGCTGAATCCATAATGCTCTGAATTCTCTTTTCTTCGCTTTACGGTCTCTGTAAGCGTACTGAAGTCCTTTCTCGTACTTGTTTTTGGCTACAGTCCAAACATTGCTACCTCTTCCGAAATAACCTCTAGTGGCCTTTAGCACTTTTTTTCTTCTTGCTCTTGACGCTACCGCGTTTACTGATCTAGGCATAGTTTTTTGTTTTTTGACGCTTGGTGTCTCAGTTTACCCGAGATCTTGTGGACCAAAGTGTCTGGTGAATAAATAAACCTTAATTAATTAATTAATGAAACAGGTTGATCAGATTCTCAACATGTCTTTTACTCTACCTTCGTCAGAAGTGTGAACTAGACCAGTTTTGGTTAATTCTCTCTTTCTTTTAGTAGATTTTTTGGTAAGGATGTGGCTTTTAAAAGCGTGTTTCCTTTTGATCTTGCCGGTTCCCGTTAAAGCGAACCTCTTCTTTGCACCTGATTTGGTTTTTACTTTTGGCATTTTGCTGTATTTATTTAGTTGAAATTTATTTCTTTCCTGCCTTCGGTGCAATAAAGATGTTCATACGCTTTCCTTCCATCTTAGGAAGTTGCTCCACCGCCCCATATTCTTCCAGAGCTTGAACAAATTTCAATAAAAGCATCTCTCCTCTTTCCTTGAAAACAATTGTACGACCTACGAAATGTACGTATGCCTTTACTTTTGCTCCTTCTTTCAGGAAGTTGATCGCATGCTTTACTTTGAAATTAAAGTCATGTTCATCCGTATTAGGACCGAATCTAATTTCTTTCAAAACAACCTTCGCTGCATTGGCCTTGATTTCCTTTTGTTTCTTTTTCTGCTCGTACTTAAACTTTGCGTAATCAAGAATCTTACAAACGGGAGGATCAACATTAGGAGAAATCTCTACAAGGTCCAGGTCATTTTCCTGAGCCAGTTTAATTGCTTTGTCAGTGGGTAGCAGCGCATTGCCGCCCTCTACGAATTCACCAACAACTCTTACTTCACGAGCTCTGATTTTCTGGTTTACTTTATAAGGTTCTTCTTGTCTACCTCTATACGGTTGTCTATTGTTTCTCAAGTTTGATTAGGTTGTTTTTATGAAATTGCCTGCAAATATCGGAAATATTTCTAATTAAGAAAAGCACAATCAATTATTAGCTGTTTCTGATCTGCTTAAAGCAGAAGAAATTATTCCCTGAAAATAATTTATAAACTCCTCCGGAGAGTAGTTACCCAGGTCGCCCTGACCATGTTTCCTCACTGAAAGTTTCCGCTCCTCCTTCTCTTTTTCTCCTACAATTAACATAAACGGCACTTTTTTCACCTCAGAATCACGAATCTTTCGACCGATTTTCTCATCACGATTATCAATTGAACCAGTAATTCCTGCTTCATCCAAGATATTCTTGATTTCCTCAGCATAATCTACATACTTCTCAGAAATAGGCAAAATATTAATTTGCTCAGGAGCAAGCCATAATGGGAAATTACCCGCACAATGTTCTATTAAAACAGCAACAAATCTCTCCAAAGAACCAAAAGGTGCTCTGTGGATCATCACCGGTCTATGCTTTTGATTATCCGACCCAATATATTCCAATTGGAAACGCTCTGGCAACTGATAATCTACCTGGATAGTTCCCAACTGCCATTTTCTACCCAATGCATCTTTGACCATAAAATCAAGTTTAGGGCCATAAAATGCTGCTTCTCCCAATTCAGTGACAGTTTCTAATCCTTTTTCAGCAGCTGCTTCAATAATCGCTGATTCTGCTTTATTCCAAGCTTCATCTCCACCAATATATTTGGTAGGATTTTCTGGATCTCTCAAAGAAATTTGAGCAGTATAGTCTTCAAAACCTAATGCATTGAATACATACAACACCAAATCAATGACTTTGATGAACTCATCTTTTACCTGATCGGGTCTACAGAAAATATGAGCGTCATCTTGAGTAAAGCCTCTTACACGGGTCAATCCGTGCAATTCACCACTTTGCTCGTATCTATAAACTGTTCCAAATTCCGCATACCGAATTGGTAATTCTTTATAAGAATGCGGTTTATGCTTATAAATCTCGCAGTGATGGGGACAGTTCATTGGTTTCAACAAAAACTCCTCTCCTTCGTGTGGAGTGGTAATCGGCTGAAAAGAATCCTTTCCGTACTTCTCATAATGTCCAGAAGTCTCATACAAAACCTTATGGCCAATATGAGGTGTAGTCACTTGTTGGTAACCGGATTTATCCTGCGCCTTCTTCATGAAATTAATCAATCGTTCACGCAATAAAGTTCCCTTTGGCAGCCATAGTGGTAATCCCATGCCTACTTTTTCAGAGAAAGTAAATAATTCCAATTCTCTTCCAAGCTTTCTATGGTCTCGCTTTTTAGCTTCTTCCAATAGGGTCAAATATTCCTGAAGTTCCTTGGCTTTTGGAAAAGTCACCCCATAAATACGAGTGAGCATTTTACGGTTTTCATCCCCTCTCCAGTATGCTCCAGCAATATTGGTCAGCTTTACCGCTTTGATAAAGCCAGTATTGGGAATATGAGGTCCTCTACAAAGATCTGTGAAATTCCCCTGCTCATAGAAGGTAATGGAGCCATCTTCCAAGCCTTCCAAAAGGTCCAGTTTGTACTCGTCTCCCTTTTCTTGGTAATAACGTACCGCATCAGCCTTGGAAATATCCTTTCGAATGTATTCATTCTTTTGTCTGGCCAGCTCCACCATCTTTTTCTCAATGGTTTCCAATTCTGCTCCATCCAAGGTTTTATCTCCGAAATCCACATCATAGTAAAAACCGGTTTCGATCGGAGGACCGATACCGAATTTGATCCCTGGATATAATGCTTCCAATGCTTCGGCCAACAAGTGGGCAGAAGAATGCCAAAAAGTATTTTTTCCTTCTAAATCATTCCAGGTCAATAGTTGAATGCTGGAATCCTGATTGATGGGTCTAGTGGCATCCCAAACTTGACCATTTACTTTTGCAGCTAGAACATTTCTGGCTAAACCCTCGCTGATACTGGCAGCAATCTGTAGTCCTGATGTTCCTTTTTCAAACACCTTCACGGAGCCATCCGGAAGGGTAATGTTGATTTGTTGTGACATGTGTGTTTATTCTCTACCCATACAAGAGGGCATTTGGTTTAAGATGCAAATATGCAAAGAGCAGGTGCAACCAAAAAATATAATGGAAAGGAATCCAAAAAAGAATGCTTATTTCTTCACAGTATAAACAAGCAATGCTAATTTTTTTAGTTTTTTTGGTTTAAAAACTCTTCCCTATACTCAAAACTCCAAAAACTGGTGTAAAAACCCAATCTTCCTTTCCTCTTGAGGGAGGTTTATAAAATGGAGTATATCCTATTCGGAAAAAAAATCCTCCTTTTGGATTCTGGTATCTTTAGCCAATTCTAAAAGGAATATATGCTCCAAAAACCGCCTTTTCGATTGTTTCAAATGTTTCCTAGTCAAAATCTTTACTACTGACTAAGTAAGAAGCAACACCAGCCCCAATTCCAAATGATGATTGGACTTACCAAAGAATGTTGTTAGCTCAACAGGTATAACTGGGAGCTGTCTTGTATTAGAACTTGATCCTTCATGCCACATGGAAAACCCAGCACTAGCCTTAAGCTTTAATTTCCCTTTTTCATGGAAAACTCTCCCATAGGTAAAAGTATACTGGCCTGAATTTCCTCCTATTTCAAAAAAAAACTAAGTTTCGATCCATAAATTTATCCGCTTCGATTTAGGCATAGCTTTCAATAAGGATGGTGAAAAATAAAGCACCAATAATGGATAAAAATGGCTTGAATAAAGGTTTTTTATCCTTCTTTAAACTAAAACACTAAAGAATTATCTGAGCACTTATTTTCACGGCAAAAGGCTTCGCTTCAGGATTATCCAAATAGGTCATTCTATGGAAGAAATCTACCCTGAAAAACTTGAAAATATTTTCGATCCCATAACCTAATTCTACATAGGGAACATAAGGGTCCAAACTCCCAAAAGTTTCCAGTGGATTCCCATTTGGATCCCTGTTTGGGCTATTCTCCACGTTTTTATCCTGTACAGATCCATACAAGAAATTAGCATTAGCCACCGCTCTCCATTTCAACTTTTTAATCAATGGAATCTTATTCAACAGAAACCCTTCAAAAAAGTGACGGTACCGTAAACTCAAATACTGGTCTGAGGCAAATTCATTGAAATTCATGGTATTGAAGGCCGCTGAAGTATAAAACAGGGTCTCATTCCCCAAATGGTTTTTCAAAATGGGATAGGGTACTTCTCCAAAGACCTTTCCTGCATCCAGTTCATACCTTGAAACCCCCAGCATCCCCATATTGAGACGCTGATATAGGTAAAAACTCAGTTTATCGTAGGTGATATCCCCTCCCAGCCATCTCAACCCTCTGGCATAATTCAATTGGACTATTGGCCATTTGGAAGGTCCAAATGAAACCCGCTCGTTATCATTGATGATGACGATTTCATCCCTTCCATAACGAAGAGCAAATCTTGCTTCGGTGGTCTCAAATCTTGACCGGTAATCCCGTGTATCCTTATCCAAATAATAGAAATCATACAAGGGTTCAAACTGAGCCACATTGACAGCAGCACTGAATAAAAAACCTTTGAAAAACTCCCGTTGGAAATTCAATTCATGTTTGGTACTCATATATGCACGTCTAAGCGTACCAAACCTACTTGCGGCAAGGAAAATGCTATTCCCTTCCAAACTCGCAATTTCCAACCCTACCTGCTCTATTTCCCGCTGAGATCCCAAACGCATGGTGGTCCAGCGATTTCGATCCAATACCCGGGTTACTGATCCCGTATATTTAAAACGTTTATCTTTAAAACCATAGGCCAAATACCCTTGCAGCAACCATTTATTAGAGAATTTCAGATTAGTTCTACCGCCAACACCTAATCGTATCCCTTCCACATTATTGTAGTTGAAAAAACCTGGCCAGGGACCCAAATCCATTTTACCTACAGGCAAATACCCCGTAGCAAAGAACTTCAGTCCTTCGGTATAAAAACGGATAACCGGAATTCTTTTGAGCGTATCCACCATTTGCAAAACCGCCAATTCTTCCGAACTCAAAGGATCTTGACGATTGGTTCTCCAGAACTCTTCATCGCCTGTGTTAAAATCTTGATTTAGGACCACCGCTTGATTAAAAAAGGAGGTGGGTGCAGGATCATTTAATTTTAAACTGTCGGAAGAAGTGTAAAATTTGGCCAAAAGTCCGGCTGTTTTAGGAGTCACTTGGCCTATTTTAATTTGGATTCTACTTTTGGAAGGAATCAATGGTCCTGGAGGAGTTGGAACTAGTTCCTGTTGAATTTTGATTCGCTCCACAAAGTTTAGATTTGTCTCTTTTGGAATGGTCAGGTCCACCTGCTTGAGTGCATAAGTTTCCTTATTGATCCAAATGGTTCCACTAAATGCTAGATCCTGTTCTCTTCTTGGATATACCTGCAGCATGTAACAACTGTCTTGTCCCACCAAAACCGAATCCATTAAATCATAGTCATAGAAGGCCTTCCAGCCATCTGCAATGGGAGAAACAAAGTCCTTTTCCAGGATACTTAACCAGTTTTTGTAGAAATTATACTCCTGAAACACCGAACCGGTAATCTGAGAAGTGGTAGATCCATCCGTAATCCCAACACCTGTCACCCGGGACTTCTCCACGATTTCTTTCCGTAATTCAGGATTATTTCGGTAATAAAATTTGGAGAGGGTTTCAGAGAAAAATATCGGTAGAATTTTCTCTCCTTCATCATTGGTCAGTTGCTTGATACTATCCAAAACTGCAGTGACTTTACGAACTGACTTTCGTTGGGCAAATTCCTCTGCTACATGGTCTATATCAATTTCTATCTTGGTATAGTTTTTTGTTTCATAAGCAGTTAAAGAACGTTTATCAAAGTATTTCTTCTTTGCTACTGCCTTTCTGATGATCTCAAATGCCGGGTTTTCTCCAGCCTCAAAAACAAATGCTTCCAATTGAAAATCACTTGGCCTCAACTGAAAATTCAAAGTTTGCTCCGCTTGATCTGATAAGGGTTTGGATTGAGTCAAATATCCTATATAGCTCACCACAATGCTATCAGGCAGTGATTTCGCACTCAATGAATAATTCCCTTCAAAATCTGTATTCATCCCCAAAGTAGTCCCTTTCAGGAGTACAGAGGCAAATGGAATGGGATCTCCTGTCTCAGCATCGGTGACCTTACCTTGAACAATGAATTGTGCAGAGGCTTCAGAAAATAACAGGAAGGTGAATAAAAAAAGAAGGTTGCGGATCATTCGTAGTAGAGTTCCTGGCTCAATTTCAATTGCAAGATAAATTCTCTTATCGGAGTAATTGTCCAAGTTTTGTTAAAAATTCACAAGTTGCTTCATTTGATATGAAATGAAGCTCATGAAAATGAGAAATGGGCTTGTATATTTGCCCCATAAATAAACGACGCATGATTTACGACATTGTCATAGTTGGTGGAGGAATTGTTGGATTGGCTACCGGCCTAAAAATCCAAAAATCAAATCCTGCTCTGAAAATTGCCCTCTTGGAAAAAGAAGATCAACTTGCTAAACACCAAACTGGAAACAACAGTGGTGTGATTCATTCTGGTCTGTATTATAAACCAGGTTCGCTGAAGGCAACCAATTGTATCAATGGCTATCATGAATTAATTCAGTTTTGTGAAGAGGAAAAAATCCCTTTCGAAATTACGGGCAAAGTCGTCGTAGCCACCAAGAATGAACAAATTCCTCTCTTAAATAATCTGCTAGAAAGAGGTCTTCAAAATGGATTGAATGGAACGAGATCTATTACGATTGAAGAATTGAAAGAGTATGAACCTCATTGTATTGGTGTAGCTGCTATCCACGTTCCCCAAACGGGAATCGTAGACTATTATAACGTGGCCATTGCCTATGGAAGAAAAATTGTGCAAGCTGGCGGGGAAATATTTTTAAACCATAAAGTCTTAACTATCAATCACAAAGACAATATCAATTACATCGAAACTTCAAAAGGGGAATTTCAATGCAAATTGGTGATCAACTGTGCGGGACTCTATTCAGATAAGGTAGCCCAGATGAATGAGTCAGATCCCATAGATGTTAAAATCATTCCTTTTAGGGGTGAATATTACAAACTGAAAAAGGAGAAAGAATATTTAGTCAAGAATCTCATTTATCCTGTTCCAGATCCTAATTTCCCATTTTTAGGAGTTCATTATACCCGAATGAAAAAAGGAGGCGTGGAAGCTGGACCAAATGCTGTGCTTGCTTTTAAGAGAGAAGGGTATAAGAAATCCCAAATCAATTTAGCCGAATTGGCCGAAAGTTTAGCATGGCCTGGTTTTCAAAAAGTAGCAGCAAAATACTGGCAAACCGGTTTTGGAGAATTGTATAGATCTTTTTCTAAAGCAGCCTTTACCAAAGCGCTTCAAGAATTGATACCCGAAATTCAAGCTTCTGATTTGGAAGATGGAGGTGCTGGAGTACGAGCTCAAGCCTGCGACAGAACTGGAGGTTTACTGGATGATTTTGCCATCAGGGAGTCTGCACATGCCATCAATGTGTTAAATGCTCCTTCACCGGCAGCTACTAGCTCACTATCCATTGGAGGTACTGTTGCTGAACTGGCTTTAAAACGATTTCAGTAAGAAATTTGAAGTTGCTTACACCTGGGTATTCACCGTATCCGGGAAATATCGATTGGCCAATTTCACCATCTCATCTCCTTTTACCAGGTCATGAATACTGATCTCTGAAGTATGGGTATGGCCAGTAGCTCCTAGTAATTCCTGTACGGCATGTACTGTGTTTTTATGGAAGTTATATACCCTTTCGGATTTATCGCTGACCACCAATCCTTTAGTCAGACTTGCCTTTTGAGTTGCAACTCCCGTAGGGCATTCATTGGTATTGCAACGTAAAGCCTGGATACACCCCAAACTAAACATAAACCCACGGGCAGAATTACATATATCCGCTCCCAGAGCAATATTTTTAAGGATAGAAAAAGCAGATATCGCTTTTCCCGAAGCTATAATTCGGATATGCTCTCTTAGATGATATTTTTCGAGAGTACCATTGACAAAAATCAATGACGGTTCCAAAGGAAGACCAACACTGTCTGAGAATTCCAAAGGCGCTGCGCCCGTTCCGCCTTCTGCTCCATCCACGGTAATAAAATCTGGCCAGGTATGTTGGGCGACCATTTCCTTACAGACATTCACAAATTCTTCTGTTCTGCCTATGCAAAGCTTGAAACCAATGGGTTTTCCACCTGAAAGTTTTCTAAGCTTCCCTACAAACTCCACCAATCCTTTAGGACCAGAAAATGCGGTATGAGCAGGAGGTGATAATATGGTCTCTCCAGCTTTAACTCCCCTGATTTGGGCTATTTCTTCTGTGTTCTTTACCCCAGGTAGCACTCCCCCATGTCCTGGTTTGGCACCTTGGGAAAGTTTGATTTCAATCATTTTGACCTGTGGCCAATTCGCCTTTTCCTTAAATTTTTCAGGATCAAAATTGCCTTCCTCATCCCTGCAACCAAAGTACCCTGTGCCAATTTGCCAAACGAGATCTCCTCCTCCTTCACGATGGTGACTACTGATTCCCCCTTCTCCAGTATTATGAAAGAAACCTCCTTTTTTTGCTCCTTTATTTAGTGCCAAAATAGCGTTGGAACTAAGTGAACCAAAACTCATGGCTGAAATATTAAGAATAGAAGCAGAATAAGGCTGGGTACAAAAATCACTTCCAATGAAAATTCTAGGTTCTTCCTCAATAGGCTTCACGGCGTAAATAGAATGGCGTAAGGCCATATATTCTTCACCTCCAAGATCTCTTTGCGTTCCAAATGGATGTGTGTCATTCACATTTTTGGCTCTCCTATAGACCAAAGACCTCAAATTTCTACTAAAAGGTCTTCCATCTGTATTACTTTCTATAAAATATTGTTGGATCTCTGGAGAAATCGCTTCAAACATGTATCTGAAATGCCCAACAATAGGAAAGTTCTTTAAAATCGCATGTTTTTTTTGAAGCACATCATAAAACCCTACCACCAGCAATATCAAAAGAATGGCTAAAAAACTATATCCGAAGCCAAAGAAATAAATTGATAATGCAGTGACAAAAATCAAGATGAATGCTGCCACAAAAAAAAGGGTTCTCATCGGAGTTACATTAATTTATATCAAAACTAACAATTCCAAGTTTAGTATTCACCTATCAAAAAATCAAGCAGCCTTAATTCTGCCCAGGTAAATTCATTTCCCTTCAATAAAAAACCTGTATGTCCTCCTCTATCAGGCATTTCCAAATAGATTTGGGGCTTTTCCTTTGCCAATTCAACAGGGTAACACTCTGGTCCTAAAAGAGGGTCATTTTTTGCATTGATGATTAAGGTGGGAATAGTAATGTCTCTCATCCAATTATCCGCAGATACTGTTTGATAAAAATCGGAAGCATCCTTAAATCCGTGAAGCTTAGCAGTAAAAAAGGTATCAAAAGAATCAAAATCCTGAACCTTCTCAAGCAATTCTAAATTGATCAGCTCGGGGAATTGAGAAGCTTTAGCAGCAATTTTCTTTTTAAGTTTTCCCAAAAATCGCTTTTTATAAAATGTGTTGGACTTCAACTTTAAAGTTGCCGCGCTGGATGGTAGATTACAGGGAGTAGAATAGACTGCTGCTTTTTTTATTTCCTTGGGAAGATCGCTGGATTTTTCCCCTAAATATTTTAAAGTCTGAGCCCCTCCCATACTGATTCCAGTCAAAAAAATATCAGTATAACCTTGTGTTTTTAAGACATGTTGAATAGATGTATCTAAATCATAACTTGCACCATGATGATATAAAATAGGAAGGTCATTGATTTCCCCTCCACAAGTTCTATTATTCCACACCATGACATCTATTTGGTGTTGATTAAACAGCTTTACCAATCCTTTTACATAGTGCCGGTTGGAATCTCCTTCCAAGCCATGTGAAATGATCAAAAGGCAATTAGACCCTACTTTAGACCAATCCAAATTCAAAAAGTCTCCATCCGGAGTATCTATTCGTTCCCGCTCATACTCCACCTCTTTTACCTTTCTATAAAGACTGGGAACAATGGTTTCCAGATGGCCATTAAATAAAAAGGCTGGAGGGCCAGGATAAGTGGAAGGAACAATGGGCATCGTACTAAATAAGAATTTCTTTACAAGAAGTTCATGCTATGGTAATCAATGGTAAAAAGGACCCCATTACATTTGGGCTTTCTTTATAGGGTAAAAATAATTTAAAAAGTGGAGTTGCAGGTGTGACTCCTTTTTTATTTTAAAAGCAGGCTAACATTATAAATTGCATTGTCCAAAAGACTGTTTAATTGAACCACATGGCTTGTAAAGTGATCTGTAAAACCTTCTGACTCTACTATATCTTTTCCGATTTGCATTTCAATGATCAAATCTTCAAACTCAAACATGGCAAGAGTAGGTTTTAACTTATGTCTGATCTGTTGGATTTTCACCTCATCATGTTCTACAAGGCCTTCCGAATAAACCGTTTTTAATTCAGTCAATCCATTATGAATTGCTTTAGTCAATTCAATCTTGAAATCTTCATCTCCGTCTGCGATTTCAAGAATTTTTTGATTTAACTCTGGGTAAAGTTTGATCATAAACTATTATTTACTGATGAGATTCCAGCTAAATAACCTGTGGACCAGGCAGCCTGAAAATTAAAGCCTCCAGTGATCCCGTCAATATTTAAGATTTCTCCGGCAAAGTATAGATTCGGGTGATACCTACTCTCCATGGTATTAGGATTTACCTCTTGTAAAGCTATACCTCCGGCAGTCACAAACTCCTCTTTGAAGGTAGTCTTGCCATCAATTCTCAAAATATGGCAAAAAAGGTTCTGTACCAACTTATTGTACTGCTTTTTACTCAATCCATTGAAAGTTTGGTTCAATTCAATCTCTGATTGACTACAAAGGTACTCCCATAACCTACTTGGAACTTCAAACAAGGGGTAGTTTATCACTTTCCTATTTGGATGAGATTTAGAATAAGTCAATAAATGTTCCAAATACTTGGATTCATTAAAATCTGAATTCCAATTAATTATGGCTCGGGCATGGTATTTTTTTTCATGGAGCCATTCTGCACCAAATGCTGATAATTTTAGGACCGCAGGGCCCGATACCCCCCAATGGGTAATCAATAATGGGCCTTGATAATTCAGCTTAGTTCCTTCAATTTTCACATGCGCATTCGGCATGGAAATGCCCATCAATTTCTTGATCGGTTCCTGAGGCGTATTAAATGTAAATAAGGAAGGAATAGGACTAACTATGGTATGTTTTAGGTTTTTCAGAAATGAATACCCATCCAGTTTAGGATGACCACCTCCAGCCACGATCACTGCATCAAAGGTTAACTCCCCTTGGTTGGTATTCAACGTAAAGGAATTGCCCTGATCCTGTATTGTTTTGATTCCTGTAGAGGTCCTAATTTGAATTCCCAATTGACCCGATTCCTTCAATAAGGCATCAATAATACTTTGAGAATCATCTGAAACTGGAAACATTCTTCCATCTTCTTCAACTTTCAAAGGAACTGAACGCGATTCAAACCATTGGATAGTATCCTCACTTTTAAAATGAGGGAACACCTTCTTCAGGAATTTCTCACCTCTGGGATAATTCTTGACCAATTTGGAGATTTCTAATGGCCTATGGGTCACATTACACCTACCCCCACCAGAGATTTTAACCTTGGATAATAATTTGGGTGACTTCTCGAAAATAGTAACTGAACTTCCTTTTTTACTGGCATGAATAGCAGCAAAAAAACCTGCAGCACCTCCTCCGATAACAGCTATTTTCAATTTTATAATAAATTAAATATAAGTAACTTATGACTATCTTCTTCTACCAGTAAATGAACCTAGGATTCCTCGTGTCAATTCCCGGAAAATTGTTCTTCCTAACTGTCTCACCATGGTGTTCCTACTCAATTCCTCAAATAGAGATTCTTCTTCTTTCGCCCTGGGTCTGGGTTTTGGAATTGTAGGTTTCGGAAGAGCTGCTTTTTCCTGCTCTTTCTCCACTTGATTCAGTTTCTCTTCCAGCATTTCATACGCACTTTCCCGATCCATGTCTTCATTGTACTTCTTAACCAATTCAGATTGATTAACCAAAGAATCTATTTCTTGATTCGTAAGGATATCCATTCTAGAAATAGGCGCTCTCACTAGCGTTTGAGCCAAAGGAGTAGGAATTCCCTTTTCATTCAAAGAAGTGATCAAAGCTTCTCCTATCCCCATTTGGGTGAGCACTTTTGCGGTGTCGTAATATTCGGAATCAGGATAATTTTCAGCAGTTTTAGTAATGGCCTTTCGATCCTTTGCAGTAAATGCCCTTAAGGCATGTTGCACTTTAAGTCCCAATTGACCCAATATGTTTTCGGGAACATCGGTAGGAGTTTGAGTACAAAAATAAACCCCTACTCCTTTTGAGCGGATCAGTTTTACTATAGCCTCGATTTTTTCCAACAAATCTTTTGAAGCAGTAGAAAATACCAAATGGGCTTCATCAATAAACAGGCAGAGTTTTGGCTGATCTGCATCTCCTTGTTCTGGGAAGGTTTCATAGATTTCAGAAAGCAAGCTTAGCATAAAGGTGGAAAACAATTTAGGCGTGCTTTGAATGTCAGTCAATCGAATCACGGATACCACGCCTTTCCCATCTTTTTGCCTTACAAAGTCCTGAACCTCAAAGGACCGTTCACCAAAGAACCGTTCAGCGCCTTGTTGCTCCAGCTCAATGATTTTACGCATGATGGTATTCACTGAAGCAGAGGAAACCTGCCCAAATTCTTTCTTAATGATCTCTTTCCCCTCATTCGAAATGAATTGAAGTACTCTTTTCAGATCCTTCAAATCCACCAGAGGTAGCAAATTCATATCGCAATAGCGAAAAACTACTGCGATTACTCCTTGTTGGGTATCATTTAGATCTAAAATCTGAGAAATCAATACCGGGCCAAATTCAGATACGGTAGCCTTTAATCTTACGCCTTTCTCTTCTGAAATAGACATTAGCTCTACGGGAACTCCACTGGGCTGGTAGTCTACTCCTATTACATCAGAGCGGTTTTGAATAAAATCATTTAATTGCCCCGGTTGGGCCAGTCCCGAAAGATCTCCTTTCAGGTCCATAACCACAGAAGGTACTCCTTTGAGCGAAAGTTGCTCGGAGATCACTTGCAAAGTCTTCGTCTTCCCAGTTCCCGTAGCCCCTGCAATCAACCCATGTCGGTTCATGGTTTTTAAAGGAACCTTCACCTGAGCATGAGGAACAGGATATCCATCTAAAATACCTGTACCTAAAACAATGAAATCCTTTTTATACACCTGACCTTCAGCAAGGAGCTTTTTAAATGCTTCAATTCTACTCATAGGAGATAAGATTAAGGTTCTAAACTACAAAAAAAACCTTGATGCGATCAGCAAAAAGGTTTTCAATAAAATCAAGATGTTTAAAAAACTTAGTAGGTGACTATTGGCTCAAGGGTTTTAGCATGCTCCACATATTGGGCTACTTGAGAGGCTGCAGGTACAGCTCTTGTCAGGCCTTTTTCCTCTTGAGTTTTCACCAAAGCAGCATGTAGGTTTTCAGGATTTCTGTTTCTGAGTTCCTTCACCGTATCTACTCCTGCAGCTTTTAATAATTCGGCGAACTGACTTCCTACTCCATCTATTCTAAATAGGTCAGCCATATTTACCCAATCCAAAATTTTACCTTCAGCGATTCCAGATGCATCGGCAATTGCTTTTCTTCCTGCCTTCGTTGCGCCTTTTTCCAATAAGCCCTCTACTGAGGAAACTCCTGCAGCCGCCAATTTTTCTTTCATTACCGGACCGATACTTTCAATCATTGTGATTGGTTTTGCCATAATCGTTTGGATTAAATTGTTAAATCAATAAAACTAAAATCATATGAAAATAGATAGGTTTAGCAATACATAATGCTAAACTATCTTCTATTCATAAATTAAAAACAATTTTTAATTTACAAAATCCACTTCCTATAAAATGCTATTACCAAACCACTTAGTAAAGATTAACTTTTACTTTTCAAATCATCTATCTTTATTGCTGCATTAAATGATAGATCCGAAAGTGAATACCAAAACATTCTACACCTATACCTTTTTCTTATTATTCCTTTTCCTTTCTTTGGGTTACGGTGCTACCGCGCAAATTGGACCGAATTTAGGGCAAACGGATAGTTGGATGAAAAGTGCAGTGGCAGCTATTGAACGAAGTGATTATGAAACTGCAAATGGCATATTCAGGAACTTAATCGACTCGGGATTACCTCTTCCGGAGGAAATGCCCTATTACTTTGCAGAAACACTTTACCATTTAGGGCAATATGATAACTCAGCGAATTTCCTGAACAAGTATTTAGAACTGTCAGGATTTACTGGAGATCATTACAAAGGCGCTCAGGAACTTCAAAAGAAATTAGAAAGCCCCTTACGTGATATTCAAACTTGCCAGTTGTGTGATAGAAAAGGATACCGCTACAAGGTATGTTTCACCTGTGATGGCAATAAAGAAATCCAACAGGACTGCGATTATTGCAAAGCCAAAGGCGTGGTGGGCTGTAGTAGATGTGGCGGCACCGGCATGATTACTAAAAGAAATATTTTCAATATTGTCGAATACTTCGAGTGTGAGCGCTGCAGTGGAAAAGGAAGACTTACTTGCCCCGTTTGTGAAGGATCTCTAAAAGAAGTCAGCGCCTGCAGGACTTGCGGTGGTTCTGGAAGATTAGCATCTGAGAATTTATGTGATCATCAAGCTGAAGAACCACATGATCATTCCTAGGAAAATGGGAATAGCCTAAAAAAAGAACATAAAAAAACCGGCCCAAGCCGGTTTTATTTTTATTTACAATACTTGTCCATGGCTTCCTGAGCGCCTGGGTATTCCAATGACCTTGCTAATTGGAAATCTTCACAAGAACTTCCAATATTACCAATAGCAACTTTTAACAAGCCTCTATTGTAATAAGCCTGACCAAAATCTTTATCTCTTTTGATCGCATTCGCATAAGAATTCAAAGCTTCTTCGGATTTCCCCATTTGATGCAATGCTCGAGCTTTGATAAAAGAAGCCATTGCCGGGGCACCTGGAACCTCTTCTGCCCTACTTGAATAAAGCAATGCATTGGTGAAATTTTTCTCCTTATGATGTAGATTTGCCAAACTCAATAATACCTGAATATTATTGGGTTCAATTTCCAATGCCCTTTCAAAATCATTTTTGGCCTTTTCAAAATTATTCTGCTCTTCATATGCTCTACCCCTATTGTAAAGCATACGGACATCATTAGGGTTAAACTTCAAGGTTTCGGAATATTCAGAAACAGCTTCCGCGTAATTTCCTGAATTAAAATACTGATCTCCCGGGTTTTCATCCGGTTTGGAACAAGCCCATAAAACCCCTGACAACGCCGCCATCAAAAGGACTTGATTTAACTTTTTCATTTTAGTTGGTTTAAACTGCTACACTATTATCTCTTAGCGCATCATTCAGTGATGTCTTTAGATCAGTAGAAGCTTTTCTCTTTCCAATGATAATTGCACAAGGAACATGATAAGTTCCCGCAGCAAATTCTTTTGGAAGTGAACCTGGAATCACCACAGATCTTTCTGGAACGATTCCTTTATATTCAACAGGCTCTGGACCCGTAACGTCAATAATTTTTGAACTTGCTGTCAATGTAACTCCTGCTCCAATCACCGCCTCTTTACACACTCTGACTCCTTCTACAATGATCGCTCTGGAACCAATAAATGCTCCATCTTCAATAATGACAGGAGCTGCTTGAACAGGCTCTAAAACTCCACCGATACCTACACCACCACTTAAATGAACATTTTTACCGATCTGCGCACAAGATCCTACCGTAGCCCAAGTATCAACCATCGTGCCACCGTCCACATATGCACCAATATTAACATAACTTGGCATCATCACTACTCCACTTGCTAAGTAAGCACCATATCGGGCAACTGCATGAGGAACCACTCTCACTCCTTGCTTGGCATAATTGGTTTTTAAAGCCATTTTATCATGAAATTCAAAAGGCCCAACCTCAATGGTTTGCATCTTTTGAATCGGGAAGTAAAGAATCACCGCTTTTTTTACCCAGTCATTTACCTTCCAACTTCCATCTTCCATTGGTTCAGCAACACGGGTTTGTCCGGCATCCAAATCAGCAATGACTGTCTTTATAGCAATTTGTGTCTCTTTCTGTGTTAATAGTTCTCGGTTTTCCCAAGCATTTTCGATGATGGTTTTCAGTTCCATTATTTTAATTAGTTTCGTTTATGGGTCAAAGCAAAGCCTCTAAAATTCCCGTTTTAATAGCTTCTAGTCTCAAACCTCTCAAAGATACGAGGGCTTGGGAAAAGCTCGGCAATTCACTGCGCGAATCAAACAAATACACCCTAAACATCATAGGATTTTCCTCTAAAATAGAGGAAAGTATAGCCGAAGTCCGGTTTTTCCCTTCACTTTTAAACCGATACTCAACTTGGGAAAGATTTTTCTCACAATTCAGATTCCTAAAAACCTTGGTCCAAACCCGACCAAAAATCTTAATTGTTTGTACCTATGAATATTTGGCATCGGCAGCTTTTTTGAAAGTAATACTGGGATATAAATTGGTCTATGATGTACAGGAAAACTATGTGTTAAACCTGAAACTAAACCCCGATTTATCCAATTTTAGGCGTTCAAACTTTATTAGAATAATACAAAATTTAGAATCCATTAAAGGGGTGGATTATTACTTTTTAGCAGAGGCATGCTATGTCCCACAAATGCCAGAAAAGAAACCCTTTTTAATTTTGGAGAATAAATTTGCTGGTAATTTAGTACCCGGACCAACGCTGGATTACTCTGAAAAAAGAGCCTTTCAATTCCTCATCTCAGGAACGATCACACCGGCTTTTGGGACCATTCAAGGAATTCAATTCTTCAAACAGATCCAAGAAGTATTCCCAAATTCAAGGCTTATAATTATTGGGCACATCCCCTTACATAGCTTCCGAAAAAAGCTGGAAATGGAAGTAGGATCCCACCCTGGAATCGACTTAAAAATAACCGACACTCCGGTAGATCATAATGAGATTGTAAAGGAAATCAGAGCAGCAGATTTTTGTTTGTTGCCCTATCAATCCCATGAAGCAATCTCCTCCAAAATGCCCACCAAACTTTTTGAAGCAATGGCATTGCATACCCCTGTGTTGATCAGTCCCAATGAGAAATGGAAAGCTTTTATAGATCAATATCAGGGAGGCGCCCAACTAGATTTTGATAAGATGGACGCTGCAATTGTTGAATTCTTAGCCGCTATCCAAAGCCCATTTTTTACAAATCAACCAGGAGAAGAAGTTCTTTGGAGTTCCCAAGAAGAACAAATGCTTTCCTGCCTCGAGCAACTTCTATCATTCTAATCTCTTGTGGATATCCACAAAAGTTATCCACTCCACCCCTTCCAATTACACTGATTTCAGAGAAATGGAAACTCCTTTTTTCCCCAGTCTTCACGGAGAAAATCGTCTTTTCCTTGCTTTAAATAATTATTAACACACTATTTTTCAATAGTTTATATTTTTTATTTTTATAGACTAAATTAATTTTTAGACATTCCTAAATTGATAATCACATTAAAAAATAGCTTATCCACAGTCGATTTAGACATAATCAAATATTTATTTAGCTATATCTAAATTATTTTTTACCTTTACCTTAGATAATTTGGAGTACTATGAATATGACTACAGCTGAAGAGAATTATTTGAAGGCGATCTACCACCTGTCTGACGGTGGTAAGAAGAGTGTGTCCACCAATGATGTCGCAGCAGAGATGAAAACCAAGCCTGCCTCCGTCAGCGATATGCTTAGAAAACTAGGAGACAAGGAAGTCATTGAATACAGAAAGTATTATGGAGTAAACATCACCGAAGAAGGAAAAAAACGAGCCCTCCAAACCATCCGGAAACATCGTCTCTGGGAAGTGTTCTTGGTGGACAAATTGCAGTTCGCCTGGGATGAAGTGCATGAGGTAGCAGAGGAACTCGAACACATTCAATCTCCCCTATTGATCCAACGTCTTGATGCTTATTTGAACTATCCCAAATTCGACCCACATGGAGATCCTATACCTGATGAATATGGTGATGTGAGAGCTAGACCAAGAGTAGCATTGAATGAAATGGAAATAGATCAAACTGGGCAAATTGTAGCAGTAAAAGACAGCTCCGCTGCTTTCCTTCGATACCTGGATAAAGTAGGTGCATACATCGGTGCACGAATAAAAGTTTTGGACAAAGTAGAGTTTGATGGTTCTCTGGAAATTCTAGTTGATCAGAAAAAAACACTCTTTATGTCCAAGGATGTAGCAGCAAATATTCTGGCTATTCAATCATGAGAAAAATCCTATTTCTAATACTGCTCTCGATCGGTCTCCTCTCTTGTAAAAGAGAAGATAAAACCCAACGTCAAAAACCCTTGGTAGTAGCCACCACCAGTATTTTGGCAGATGGTATTCGAAACATGTTAGGAGACAAAGCGGATGTCAGAGCATTAATGCCTGCCGGGGTAGACCCCCATTTATACAAGGCTTCTGTCAGAGACCTGGACTTACTCCAAGAGGCGGATATGGTCGTCTATCACGGTTTATTTTTGGAGGGAAAAATGACCGAGATTTTTGAAAAACTTGCTTACAGTCAAAACCTGATCAATGCTGCTGAAAATTTACCTGAGGAGCTATTATTACGGTCAGGCCCTGAAGCACACAGTGTAGATCCCCACATTTGGTTTGACCTGAAAATTTGGTCCATCGCTTTATCCAATACTTCAAAAGCATTAGCGGCATGGAAGCCAGAATGGAAGCAGGAGATTGAACAAAACACGGCACAATACCTGAACGAATTGAAGACATTGGATCAGGAAATCCAATTCAAAGTAGATCAATTAAAATCCAGTAATCAGGCATTAATCACAGCCCATGATGCATTCGCCTATTTTGGAAAATCCTACCAACTTGAAGTTAAAGGATTACAGGGGCTCTCCACCTTAAGTGAACCAGGATTACGGGACCTGACCGGGTTAATTCAATTTATTGTGGACCGAAATATCCACGCAGTATTTGCCGAACAGACCATCTCCCCCAAAGCGATTGAAGCGGTGGTAGCTGGATGCGCCAACCAAAATCATCAAATTGTAATGGCAGGGCCCTTATTCACCGATAGCCTAGATGCCCCTGATACTCCTGCAGGAACCTATATAGGGATGGTGAGATCAAACCTACAAACCATTTATAAAAACCTGAACCCATGATCACACAAGTAGATAACCCAATTCTTGAAATCCATGATTTAATCGTCAGCTACGACCAAAGCCCCGTGCTCTGGAATGTGGATTTAAGCTTACCCTCAGGAAAGCTCATAGGAATTTTAGGCCCCAACGGTGCCGGAAAGTCCACTTTGATCAAGGCGATCATGGGATTGGTCACTCCTAGCAGCGGCTATGTCAAGATATTTAATGAAACACTAGATCAAGTTCGATCGAGAATAAGTTACGTACCCCAACGAGAGTCAGTGGACTGGAATTTTCCAGCTTCTGTCTTGGATGTAGTGATGATGGGTACCTATGGAAAATTGGGTCTATTCAAAAGACCGGGAAAAAAAGAAAAAGACATCGCGTTAAGCTGCCTTGAAAAAGTAGGGATGATGTCTTTTGTAAACAGACAAATATCGGAATTGTCAGGAGGCCAGCAGCAGCGGGTCTTTATTGCCAGAGCCTTGGCACAGGAAGCGGATCTATATTTAATGGACGAACCATTTGCTGGAGTGGACATGTCTACCGAAACAGCCATTTTCCATTTATTACAAGAAATGGCTGCGCAGGGCAAAACCGTGATTGTCGTGCACCACGATATCCATTCGGCCATGAATTATTTCGATTGGATCATCATGTTGAACCTCCATTTGGTAGCTTCAGGACCCAATGAACATGTGATGTCAGAGGAACTCTTACGCAAAACCTATGGTGGAAAATTAAATCTTTTGACCAAGGTCACAGATTTAATCAAACAAAAAGACTTCAACCCATTGAAAAGCTGATATGGAAGATTTTCTCTACTTCTTTACTTTTCAGGACAGCTCCATCGCCTTTGTGGTGATTGGTATCACCTTGCTTGGCTTAGGCTCTGCCTATGTCGGAACCTATAGCTTTTTGGACAAAAAAGCATTGCTAGGGGACGCTATCTCCCATGCGGTACTTCCAGGGATTTGTCTGGGCTTTATCTTAGCAGGTGAGAAAGATCCAATTTTTATTGTAGGAGGTGCCTTTTTATCAGGAGCCTTGGCCACCTTTCTTACTTCCTGGATTAGAACCAACACCAAATTATCGGAAGATGCCATTATTGCCTCTATCCTATCCATATTCTTTGGCTTTGGCGTAGTACTGCTCACCGTCATTCAGAAATCGGGCAATCCTGAAATGGCCGGGCTCAACCAGTTCATTTTCGGAAACGCAATTGCCATTTTAGAAGAGGACCTTTACATCTATGGAGGACTGGCGGTATTGATCATCATTAGCTTGAGCTTGTTCCAAAAAGAATTTAGCCTTCTGGTCTTTAATCCGGATTATGGTAAAGCGATAGGTTACCCCATGGGCACTATCCGATTAATATTTAATGTGTTAATGATACTGGCAGTCGTGATAGGGATTCAGGCTATTGGCGTGGTATTAATGGCTGCTTTATTGATTACCCCTGGAGCAGCGGCAAGATTCTGGACAGACCGACTACATAAGCTACTGCTTATAGCCGGGCTATTTTCCGTGATTTCCGGCATCATCGGAACCTATATCTCTTTTGTTTTGCCTCAAATGCCTACTGGACCTTGGGTGGTAGTCTGCCTCTCATTACTGGCACTTATCTCCTTTCTTTTTGCACCTAAGAAAGGGGTGCTTTCCCGAAGTATATCACGGAAAAATTACTTAAACAAAACCCATCGGGACCACTTATTAAAGGCGCTGCATCATGGTTTGGAAAATGGTAAAAAATACCTATCCATAGAAGAAATCTATGAGAGCTTTCCTTTCCAAAAACAAAAAAGCAAGCAGTCAATCAATGATTTAATAAAAAAAGGTTTAATCACTAAAAATCAGAACCTTATAATATTAACAAATGAAGGAAAATCAGAATCAAAACGAATCGTAAGACTACATCGACTATGGGAATTATACCTCAATGAGTACATGAATATTGCTCCGGATCATGTGCACGATACGGCCGAAAAACTGGAACATATCCTAACTCCTGAAGTAGAAGCATTGCTGGAGAAAAAAATGAATTTCCCAAAACTGGATCCTCATCAAGAAAACATACCAAGAGACTATGATGACCTTTGATCAAAACGCATTCTTAATCATTTTCACCGCTTCCTTGATAGCAATCTCCTGTGGTTTATTGGGTGTATTTATGATGCTCCGAAAAATGTCCATGACTGGAGATGCCATTTCCCATGCCGTTTTACCGGGCATTGTCATCGGGTTCTTTATATCCGGAAGTCAGCGAGGGCTGGAAGTAATCATTGGTGCTGGAATTCTGGGCATTTTTGCCACCTTGGTCATTGACTGGCTTCGGCAGAAAGCAAGAGTTCAGCTTGATGCCTCCATCGGAATCACCTTCACCCTACTCTTTGCCATTGGAATTATCCTGATCAACCTGCTTGCCTACAAAGTAGACCTGGATCAGGAATGTGTCCTGTATGGTGAAATCGCTTACCTCCCTATTGATCTATGGATTTCGGATTCGGGATTTAATTATGGGCCAAGAATCACCTATCTCGCTGTCCTCAATGTTGCCTTGGTGGGAGGTTTTATCACCTTATTGTTTAAGGAGTTAACCCTGACCAGCTTCGATGAAAACTTCAGCACCGTGATGGGACTTCCTTCGAAAACAGTCAATCTGGCCTTAATGTCCATGGTATCGTATACTACTGTAAGCAGTTTTGAAGCAGTGGGTGCCATTTTGGTGGTTGCTTTATTGGTAGTACCACCTTCTACTGCATTCTTATGGACCAAAAAATTAATGCCATTGATCAAACTTACTTGTGGATTAGGCATTTTTATTGCACTATCAGGATATTACCTTGCTTACCTAGTGGATAGTTCAATTGCTGGAATGATGGTAGCCGTTTCCGGCGTCCTATTTTTGGCCAGTGTACTAATTAAAGGTAAAAGACCTAAATTTACATTTGAACTTCCAAGGAGCAAGAATGGTTTATCCCTCGAAGACAAACAATTATGAGAAAGATAGTTCTAATCGCATTCACTTTATTCTTAGGCTTTGCCGCACAGGCTCAGGAAGAGATCAAGTGGATGAAATTTGAAGACGCGGTAGCAGCAAATCAAGAAAACCCAAAAATGCTATTAGTGGACGTGTACACCGATTGGTGTGGATGGTGCAAAAAAATGGATGCCTTGACTTTTAAGGATCCAAGTGTCATCGAATACGTCAACGATCAATTTTACGCAGTGAAATTAAATGCGGAGGATGATAACCGCACCTTTGATTTCATGGGTAAAAAATATTCTGAAGCGGAAATGGCTGCGGTGATGCGCGTGCGTTCTTTTCCGAATTTCGTGATCATCGACCCTACCCTAAAAAATATCACCCAGCTTCCAGGCTATAGAGAACCGGAGCAATTTTTAGAAGGATTGGGATACATCGTCAAAAAAGGTTTTAGAGGACAATGAGTTTTTCACTTTCCGAAGGGAATGATACCATCATTGCTTTGGCAACCCCTCAAGGGGTGGGTGCCATTGCAGTCATCCGACTTTCTGGCAAAGATGCTATCAAACTTTGCAATGAAGTCTTTTTCGGAAAGAATCTGGAAAAGCAGGAAAGTCATACCATCCATTTTGGGACCATACGAGATGGAAACAAAATCATCGATGAGGTGTTGGTCTCCTTATTTATCGCGCCCAAATCATTTACCAAGGAAAATGTAGTGGAAATCTCCACTCACGGATCCTCTTACATTATCAATCAGGTCATCAAGCTTTTCCTAAAGAAAGGTGCAAGACCAGCAAAACCAGGAGAATTCACCCAACGAGCCTTTTTAAACGGGCAATTTGATCTGGCTCAAGCAGAAGCCGTGGCAGATTTGATCCATGCTGATTCAGAAAGCAGTCATCAAGCAGCCTTAAGTCAAATGCGTGGAGGATTCAGCAGCGAAATCCAACAGCTGCGTGAAAAACTGATTCATTTTGCCTCCATGATTGAATTAGAACTCGATTTTGGGGAGGAAGATGTGGAATTCGCAAGTAGAACCGAATTGCAGGAATTGGTAGAGCGACTCTTGAGAGTGATCGAAGAATTGATCCTCAGCTTTGACTTAGGGAATGTCATCAAAAATGGAGTTCCTACGGTAATTGCCGGAAAACCCAATGCCGGAAAGTCCACCCTATTGAATGCCCTTCTCAATGAAGAAAAGGCCATTGTATCGGATATAGCTGGAACTACCCGTGATTTTATTGAAGATGAAATCAATTTAGGGGGGGTGATCTTCCGTTTCATCGATACGGCGGGATTGAGAGAAACCACCGATACCATAGAAGCCATTGGGGTCAGCAGAACCCAAGAGAAAATGAAAACTGCTTCCTTGATCCTATATTTATTTGATTTGGGAGATACTGATTTAGTAGAGATTAACCGGGATGTGAATAAGCTAGAAAATCTGGGTGTTCCCTTTCTGAAAATCGCCAATAAGATAGATAAGGCGAATCCGGAATTGGTTTCTGAACTTCAGTCAAAACATCCGGATACTATTTTTATTTCTGCTGGAAAGAAGGAAAACCTGGAAGAATTGAAAGCCAGAATCCTGGAACTGGTGAATCTGGATAAGTTTAAAACCGGAAACACCATCGTGACCAATGTGCGTCATTATGATTCTTTAATCAAAACCCGTGATTCCTTATTGGATATTTTAAGAGGAATTGACGAGCAAATCACCAATGACTTTGTGGCCATGGATATCCGACGTTCCTTGCATTACTTAGGAGAAATTACTGGAGAGATTACTACGGATGATTTGCTGGCTAATATCTTTAGCAAGTTTTGTATCGGGAAGTAACTCCCACTATTTAAAAAACTTAAAATAAACTAGAACATTTATAAATACATTTTCTTTTAGATATATGATAATTACTATTCATGTATATTAGATCTAATTATGTTCCAGACATTTAACTTTATTTATTATTTTAAATAAAAATACAGATGGCTAATCAAGAACAATTAGAGATATTAAAAAAAGGCATTGGTGAATGGAACGAATGGAGAAAAAATAATCCTGAAATTTATCTTGATTTAAGTTATGCCAACTTGAAAGATTACCTTTTTGTTGATAGTTCAAACCAATCAGGAATGTATGGAATTAACTTAAAAGGTGTCAACCTTCAAGGAGTTGATTTATCCAATGCTCAAGGTTGGAAATGCAATTTTGAGAACGCTAATCTATGTGATACTATCTTTTGTGGAGCATCATTTGCACAAAGTAATTTTGAGAATGCAAATCTCTCGAAATCCAATCTTTCAAATGGAATGTTTGGAAAATCCTCTTTTAAAACCGCAAATCTCTCAAGTGCAAATCTCTCAAGTGCAAATTTTTTTAATGTTGAATTCATACAAGCTATTCTGAATAATGCAAATCTTTCTTACGCAAATCTAGAGAGGTCCAACTTAATGTACGGTAACTTTGTAAACGCTGACTTATCAAATGCCAAAATTATTGATGCTAACCTTGCGAATGCAGACTTTTCAAATGCAATTTTAAAGGAAGCTTTTCTTTCCTATTCAGATTTAACAGAAACCAACTTTAGAGGAGCAGATCTATCTGGCTCTGACCTTACAGTGACTTCATGCGTCCAAACTATTTTTGAAAATGCAAATATTAATAATTCACGTATTTATGGGGCGTCAGTCTGGAACTTAAAAACTGAAGGATTAAAACAAAATAATCTTATTTTTTCAAGACGTACTGAGGCAGAATTAATGGTTGATGATATTGAAGTTGCACAATTCATTTACTTAATTTTAAATAATAATAAGATAAGAAATGTGCTTGGCACTATTGCAAATAAAGGTGTCCTAATTTTAGGAAGATTTACTTCAGAAAGGAAAAAAATATTGGATGCAATACGTGATAAATTACGACATCTTGGTTATCTCCCCATGATGTTTGATTTTGAAAAAGTTTCTTCAAAAGATTTTACTGAAACCATTAAGATTTTAGCAGGTATGTCACGTTTCGTTATTGCCGATATAAGTAATCCAAGTAGTAGCCCACTTGAATTACAAGCCACTTTGCCTGATTATAAAATTCCTTTTGTTCCAATAATTGAAGCTGGACAACATCCTTTTGCAATGTTTAAGGACTTGACTGTTTATCCGTGGTGTTTAGATGTTATTCAATATGATTCAGAAGAGTCTTTGATAAGAGGATTTCAAAAAGGAATTATAGATAGAGCAATTGAGGCGGAAAAAAGAATTTTAGAAGGAAAAACAAATTCTATTTCAACGAAAAATATAAATGAGTTCTTATGAAGCTTAAGATGCCAAAAATTAATTTTTAGACTTCCTGTAAAATCTCCATTGATAAAAGTAAGGATCACTGGTGTCCACCATTGAGTTTGGAATAACAGCTTTAAAAACACCTGATTTTTGCATTTTTCTTAAAAATTGATTGAATTCCTTGCCAGTCCTAAACTGTTCCCTTATAAACTCTTTCTTTTTTAGATAATCGTAAATATCTGTTGACCTTGTTTCTGCATTAGAATTTGGAGCTTTGAAATATTCGTCAATTTCATTTGATATCTTTTTTAATAAATTATAATCTTCGTTTGTTACCTTAATTGCCATTAAAATTTCAAATTTTCGGTTTATTTATCTCTGTTACTTCTTAAAATTCTCCACCTGCTCAAATGAGTTCTAATTCTATTTTTGATAGTGAGATAAAAACTAAAAAGTTTTTTGAGCACTTATTTTAGTACAAAAATTATTAAAATCGTCCATTTCTTCAAAAATGAGTTTTTCCTTATTGTTCAAACTAATATCTTTAGATACCTTTTTAATTTTCCATTCCTTAAAACAAAAGCTTTTACAGCTTAATTGACAAATGTTCGAACAAACCTTTAAAAACGTTGACGATATCCTTCACAAAGACGCGGGCTGTGGCTCAGAGCTGGATTATGTGGAGCAGACTTCTTGGGTGCTTTTCCTAAAATACCTGGATGATCTTGATCAAGATCGGGCTACTGCTGCCGAACTGGAAGGCAAAACTTATACCTCCATCATCAGTCCGGAATATCAGTGGAGTACTTGGGCTGCACCCAAACTTCCAAACGGAGAACTCGATCACCATAATGCAAAGACTGGGGATGATCTCAATGATTTTGTGAATATCAAACTCTGGCCTTACCTCAAAAGCTTCAAGCTTTCTGCAGCCAGTCCAGCTACCATAGAATACAAAATCGGAGAAATATTCAGCGAACTCAAAAATCGAATCCAAAGTGGCTACAACCTTCGGGAAGTCATCAATCTGATCGATTCCCTACGATTCCGAACCTATGCCGAAAAGCATGAAATGTCCCATCTCTATGAGGGGAAAATCAAAAACATGGGTAATGCCGGACGTAACGGTGGAGAATACTACACCCCTCGCCCACTGATCACCACGATCATCAAAGTGGTCAATCCACAAATCGGCGAAACCGTCTATGATGGCGCGGTGGGTTCGGCAGGTTTCCTCTGCGAGGCATTCGACTACATGCGAAACTCCAAGTCACTGACTACTGCTGAATCTGAAATCCTTCAGAAGCGTACCTTCTACGGAAAGGAAAAGAAATCACTGGCCTACATTATCGGGATTATGAATATGATCCTGCACGGTGTGGAAGCTCCGAACATCATCCACACCAATACACTTGCCGAGAATATCGCAGATATTCAGGAAAAGGATAGATACGATGTGGTACTTGCCAACCCTCCCTTCGGAGGAAAAGAAAGAGCGGAAGTGCAAGAGAACTTCCCGATCCGAACCGGAGAAACCGCCTCCTTATTCCTTCAGCACTTTATAAAAATCCTCAGAGCTGGTGGTCGTGCAGGTGTGGTCATCAAAAACACCTTCCTGAGTAATACCGATAATGCTTCTATCGCCTTACGAAAGCAACTCTTGGAAAACTGCAACCTGCATACCGTCTTGGATCTTCCCGGAGGAACCTTCACCGGTGCAGGGGTAAAAACCGTCGTGCTCTTCTTCGAAAAAGGAAGCGCCACAAAAAAAGTCTGGTTCTATTCCCTCAATCTGGATCGCAACTTAGGCAAAACCAATCCACTAAATGAAAATGATCTTGCGGAGTTTGTGGAATTACAAAAAACCTTCGCGGATAGCGAAAACTCCTGGACTGTAAATATCAAGGACGTAGACCAAAACACCTTCGACCTTTCAGTCAAGAACCCAAATAAAAAAGAAGAAGTAGCACTTCGTTCTCCACAAAATATTCTAGAGGAAATGAAAGCATTGGACGAAGAAACTGCAGAGATCTTAAAATCAATCTTGGAATTGATATGAAAGAAGGTTGGCAATTAAAACAGTTGGGTGAGGTTTGTACCTTTATTAATGGAAGGGCATATTCAAAAAATGAACTTTTAGATTCTGGAAAATATCCAGTTTTAAGAGTTGGGAATTTCTTTACTAATAGAGGATGGTATTATTCTGATTTAGAATTAGATGAAGATAAATATTGTGAAAATGGTGACTTGCTTTATGCATGGTCGGCATCATTTGGCCCAAGAATTTGGAATGGAGGAAAGGTAATTTACCATTATCATATTTGGAAAGTTGTTCCTGATTTAAATTATGTAACAAAGGAATACTTATATCAATTATTAGAGTGGGATACTGAAGCTATTAAAACTGCACATGGAACAGGTACTACTATGATGCATGTAGGAAAAGGTTCTATTGAAAAACGAATTGTACCTATCCCTCCCCTCCCCGAACAACAACGCATTGTTTCCATTTTAGACGAGTGCTTTACGGCGATAGACAAGGCCAAATCCAATGCCGAACAAAACCTCAAAAACGCCAAAGAACTTTTCGAAAGCTATTTGCAGGGGGTGTTTGAGAATGGGGATTGGGAAACGAAAACCCTCAATGAAATTGCCGAAAATCTTGACAGTAAAAGAGTTCCGATAACAAAAAGCAAAAGAGATAGTGGAGACATTCCTTACTATGGTGCTTCAGGAATTGTAGATTATGTTGCAGATTATCTTTTTGATGAAGACTTACTGTGTATTTCAGAAGATGGAGCAAATCTTTTAGCGCGTACATATCCAATTGCATTTTCAATTTCGGGCAAGACTTGGGTAAACAATCATGCCCACGTCTTAAAGTTCTCTGAGTTGACAACTCAGAAATTTATTGAAACATACATTAATTCAATTAGGATTGATGAGTATGTAAGTGGTATGGCTCAACCAAAGTTAAACCAAAGAATGCTCAACAAAATCCCCATTCCATTGCCAACTATCGAAGAACAAGAAGCTATAGTGGATAAGATTGATGCCCTGCAAGTAGAAACTGAAAAGCTGGAAACGATCTACAAGCAGAAACTAGATGACTTAGATGAGTTGAAGAAAAGTGTTTTGAAGAAGGCGTTTAGTGGGGAATTGAAAACAATAAAATTAATAAAAGCGGTATAATGATTACCAAAATTACATTGAATGGCGTTGCCAGTTACAAGAAACCTGCTTCCTTGGAAACAGACATGAAGGTAAATCTTGTATATGGCTTAAATGGAACTGGTAAAAGCACATTTTCTGATTATCTATACAAACAAGCCGAACAAGATTTTAAAGCATGCTCCATTGAAGGTCTGAATTCGGATGAAGAAATTATCGTTTATAATCAATCATTCGTTCAAGACAACTTTTTTCAGCCCGATGCTTTAAAAGGCATATTCACTTTGTCAAAAGAGAACAAGGAAGCAAAAACAAAAATTTTAAATGCAGAAAAGGAAATTAAAAGACTTGATGCAGAAAAGATTCAGAAAACTGCGGACTTAAAAAAGGAATCCGACGCAATATCTTTAAAACACGAAAAAGCAAAAGACAAAGTTTGGGAAATCAAAAAAAACTATACAGGTGGCGACCGAGTATTAGAATTTTGTCTTGAAGGCTACAGAAATGATGGAAAAAAGCTATTGAGCTACATTGAAAGTTTAAAGAAGCCAGATAGTAAGCCAACCAAAACAACAGACCAAATAAAGGAAGAAGTACAGGCTCTATCAGGCGAGAATGCTCAAAAGTATATTTTACTCGACCCTATTGATTTTGATGTCGCTGATATTGAAACAGAGCTAATATTTAAAAAGGAGATCGTTGGTAATGAAAATAGCACGGTTTCGGGTTTAATAAACAAACTTGAAAATTCGGATTGGGTAAAAGATGGATTAAAATACTTGCCAACCAAACTTGAAACCAAGAATGAAACTTGCCCTTTCTGTCAAGAGCAAACTATTTCAAGTCAATTACTTCAAAGCATCAAAGAATATTTTGATGAATCGTATGAAGCAGATCTGGCAGCATTAAAGGAATTTCGTAGGCAATACGCAGAAGCCATTCAGCTAATTCCTGACAAATCAACATACGATAGCAATCCGAAGTTTGAAAATCACAAAAAAGACTTTGAAATAAAATACAATGTATTCACTAAGGTTGCAACAGAGAACCTACAGCTAATTGATGATAAAATCAAAACGCCAAGCGTTCAAATCACTTTAAAAAGTTCAGTTGCTTTTTTGACTGCAATCAATGGAATAATTGAAAACATCAATAAGCAAGTAAAAGAACACAACAAAAAAATCGACCAAAAGGAAACGGCTTTACTCGACCTAAAAACTGACTTTTGGAATATTATGCGTTGGGAATACGACCAAACATTAAGTTCTTACATTTCTGATAAAGCTCAATACCAAAAAAAGATTGCCGGATTAAATCAAGCAATTGAAAAATTGGATACAGATATTCAGAAACAAAGAGAAATAATTGTAATACAGCAAAAGCAAACCGTAAATATTGAAGAAGCAATTGCTAACATCAATAACGGTCTTTTAGAACTTGGCATTCATGACTTCAAGATTAAACAACATGCTGATAATCTTTACAAAATAGTTCGAGAGCAAAACGATAACAAAGTTTTTCTTTCACTAAGTGAAGGCGAAAAAATGATAATTAGCTTTTTGTATTTCTTGGAACTGTGTCGTGGAAAAAAGGACGCAACAGAAGCTGCAAAGAAGAAGATTATTGTCATCGATGACCCCATTTCCAGTCTATCACATATTTATGTTTTTAATGTTGGTAGACTGATTAAGAATGAATTTTTCGGAAAAAAAGAAAAGAAGAATGGCATTACTACTTGGAATTACAAGTATGAACAAGTCTTTATATTAACACACAGCCTTTATTTTTTCTATGAAATAACCGAAACCAAGCATGATGAAAGAAAAGAGACACAAAAGCTCTTTAGACTAATTAAAAATGATGTTGGCAGTTACTTTGAAAAACTGACTTATGAATCAATAAAGAATGATTATCAGGCCTATTGGTATGTAATTAAAGACCAAAATCAACATCCTGCGTTAATAGCCAATTGCATGAGAAATATTATTGAGTATTTCTTCAACTTTATTGAAAACAAAGACCTGAATAATTTCTTTAATCAACCTACTATGCAGGAAATTCGCTTTCAGGCATTTTATAGATACATAAATCGGGAATCGCATTCCTTAGGACAGAATATTTTTGATTTTAAAGAGTTCAACTACCAAGACTTTAAAGATGCTTTTTCAGAACTTTTCAAGGTGGCAGGTTACGAAGAACATTATAAAAAAATGATTTCATGAACGAATCCGAAACCCGTGCAGAACTAATTGACCCAAAGCTAAAAGAAGCGGGTTGGGGAATTGTGGAAGGATCAAAAGTCCTTCGAGAGTATCATATCACCGCGGGTAAGATTCAAGTTGGCGGGCGAGGAAAAAAGCAAATCGCTGATTACGTTCTAGTTTATAAAGGCACTAAACTAGCAATCATCGAAGCCAAAAGTGCAGACTTGTCTGTTGGTGAAGGGGTGTTGCAAGCCAAGCTATATGCTGAGAAATTAAAGCTCGCTACCACCTACTCCACCAATGGAAATCATGTTTACCAGATCTGCATGGAATCAGGATTGGAAGGATTGGTGGATGATTTTTTAAGTCCCGATGAGTTATGGGAAAAGACTTTCCCAACAACCCAATCTGATGCGAAAGAGGATTTTTCAGGAGAATGGAGAGAACGATTTGCTGCTGTCCCTTTTGAAGATAAATCGGGAACATGGGAACTTCGATACTATCAGGAAATCGCAGTTGCCAGAACACTAGAAACCATAGCTAAACAAAAGGATCGCGCTTTATTAACTCTTGCGACAGGAACAGGAAAGACTGCCATCTCTTTTCAAATTGCATGGAAACTGTTTCAAACAAGATGGAATCTAAATGATCGATCCAAGCATCCTGACGAAGCCAGCCGCAGACCAAGAATTTTGTTTTTGGCAGATAGGAATATTCTGGCGAATCAAGCCTTTAATTCATTTTCTGCATTTCCAGATGATGCACTCGTTCGAATTAAACCCTCAGAAATAAAGAAAAGTGGCAAAGTACCCACCAATGGATCTTTGTTCTTTACCATCTTCCAGACTTTTATGTCAGGAACAGATGAACACGGAAAGCCTGCTCCCTATTTTGGAGAATATCCAAAAGACTACTTTGATTTAATTATCATAGACGAGTGTCATAGAGGTGGTGCAAATGATGAGAGCAATTGGCGGGCGATTATGGAGTACTTCTCTCCTGCTGTCCAATTGGGTTTGACTGCTACACCCAAGCGAAAGGATAACGTAGATACCTACCGCTATTTCGGCGAACCGATTTATGTGTATTCGCTGAAGGAAGGAATCAATGATGGTTTCTTAACTCCTTTCAAAGTAAAACGAGTTCAGACCACACTGGATGATTACATCTATACTTCTGATGATGAAGTTCTGGAGGGAGAAATCGAAGATGGAAAACGCTACGAGGAAAAGGATTTTAACAGAACCATAGAGATAGAAGAGCGAGAGCGTAAGCGAGTGCAAATCTATCTGGGAGATAGTAATCAAAAAGAAAAAGCAATTGTCTTCTGTGCGAATCAGGCACATGCAGCACTGATCCGAGATCTAATCAATCAGGAAAGTAAGAGCAAAGACCCTTTCTATTGCGTTCGTGTGACCGCTAACGATGGAGCAGAAGGTGAATCACAGCTGAAAAAGTTTCAGGATAACGAAAACTCTATCCCTACCATCCTGACTACTTCCCAAAAGCTATCAACCGGTGTGGATGCCAGGAATGTCAGGAATATTGTGTTGTTACGGCCTGTTAATTCCATGATTGAGTTTAAACAGATTGTAGGTCGAGGAACACGGGTTTTCGATGGAAAAGAATTTTTTACCATTTACGATTATGTAAATGCAAACCATCATTTCGCTGATCCAGAATGGGATGGAGAACCCGCTGAGCCAGAAGTGGTACTTGGTGATCCCCCTTTGGATACGCCATGCAAAGAGTGCGGAGAACTGATTTGTGTTTGCGTCAAAGAGCCAGCAGCCCCTTGCCTTGTTTGTGGTGAATCGCCTTGCACCTGTGATAAGAAGTCAAAGAAAGTAAAAGTCAAGTTAGCCAGAGGAAAAGACCGGACGATCCAGCACATGATGTCTACCTCTTTTTGGAGTGCAGATGGAAAGCCTATTTCATCAGAAGAATTTATGGCAGAATTATTCGGAGAACTTCCAAAGCTATTTAAAGACGAAGAAGAGTTAAGAGCTATTTGGGGCAATCCAGTAACCAGACGAACATTTTTGGAGAGTTTGGATGAAATGGGTTTTCCTAAGGATGACCTTCTCACACTTCAGAAGCTGGTAAATATGGAGAAGAGTGATCTTTTTGATGTATTGGAGTATGTCTTCAATGGAGACTTTATCGCTAAATCCAGAGCCGAACGCGCTCAATTAGCCAAACAAGCTGTTGTTCCCTTATTGAATACCAACCAGCGAGAATTTATTGATTTTGTCCTTGAAAAATATGTGGAAGTTGGAATTGAAGAACTCGACGATTCCAAGTTAAAATCCTTAATCGAAAATAAATACCAAAGCTTACCCGATGGCTTAAGTGTTTTAGGTAATGCCGGAGAGGTAAGGAAGATGTTTATAGAATTTCAGCAGTATTTGTACAAGGATGTAGTGGCTTAATTATGAAAAAATTTAACACATCATTATTTCAAATAAAAAATGGAATTCGAAGTAATATTCTTTGGGATTATACAGATTTATATTTTTCACCAATAATTGGTGAAAGGTGGGACTACTATGATGTTTATGATTTCAATAATTCATTTAGCTTTTATTTCAAATTTGATTTTGAAGATGATTTCATTTTAGAGAAATTTGAAGAGGTTTATAGAGAAAAATTTAAATTAGAAATTTTTCATTTTCCTGAACCTTGGTTAACAATACCATATTTAAGATTTTACCACCCTTTCATTAATATCACAAGTATAAGTTTCCAATATATTCATCCAATTCATGATATTTATGTCATTAATAGACATGGAGAAAATTTAAGGATTTCTGATTATTTAATATTATTGTTCCAAGAGGATATAAAATTATATTTTGAAATAGAAGAAAATGAAAAAATATCCGATGAAATAGCAATTGAGTATTTAGAGGAAGTTTACCCAGATTTATTTTTTGAATTGTCTAATAGACATATGCTTAACGAACATGGCTACTACGCTGAAATTTATAATGAAATAATTAATCAGATTTTTAATTAGTTTTTAAACTTACTGTCACTTTATAAATGATTACTTCTTCACTTATTTCAGCTTTTGCACAAGGTTGTCTTTTCAAGATTGTTAATCGGATTATACTTCAGCTTCAGGGAATTAAAGAATCCCTTTCTGGAGATTATTCTGGTTTAGAAAATACCTGGGATGAAATCTGCGTACAAATTCAAGACGAGTATTCTATTCATTGGAATATGTATGAGGAAATTGTGCTGAATCTTATCGAAGTAGAAGTTAACAAAATACCTCCTCATGAGCAGCAGGCAATTTGGTTGGAAACAGATTCGGCCTATTCCTATGATGAGGATGAGGATGAGGATGAATTAGAGTCCAAGTATGATCCTTCTGATGTTTATCACCACATTAAAAGTATCATCTTTCAAAAGGCTGGGGATTGGAGTAATAAGAGGATTAGGAGTTATTTGGAAAGAGGATGAATATAAGTTTTGTCTCCAAACTTTTAATTTAAATAAGATGGCTATAAAAAGTAGATTACAATTATTTAAGGATTTGAGCGTGCATCCCAAAAACCCCTATTGGGCATGGTGCGCTAAAAATGAATCTATCAAACGAGCAATTTTTACGGTTTGGGAGGACTTGGAATTGCCAGACAAAACATGGTTTTTGCATGAGGATAATAGTACATTTCAAAGAAGGAATGGTTTTAAAGATCAAAAGGAAACTATTGACCTAGCAATTCAAGAAAACTATGAAATTTTTGGAATTATATGCGTGGCTAAAGACCCATACTTAGACCCAAGGACTATTAAGGAAGTAGAAGGAGATTTTGTTTACAAATTAGAGTTCATAGAAAAAAGTGACCAAATCTATGTAAAGGCTAAAAAAAGAGTTCCTACAGTTGAAATCATGCGCAACGATCAAAGGAAACTTTCCGGCTACAGTGGACTACAAGACCTAGACACTACCAGTCTTGGTACAGATAACCCTGACCGCACGAAATCCATGGGTTACATTATTAAAAGAGATAATAATGTAAGAAAAGCAGTAATTAACAGAGCAAATGGAAAATGTGAATACTGTGGAAAAGAGACATTCGTAACCCTTTCAGGTAAAAATTATCTTGAGGCACATCATATTATTTCCCTCGCGCAAAAGGGTACCGATAGAATGGATAATGTGATTGCATTATGCTCAGAACATCACAGAGAAGCACATTTTGGTGTGAATTCTGAAGCACTTGAAAAAGAGTTTATAGAAATTTTAGAAAATAAAAAAATGTAAATTTTCTGGATAAAAAGTTCGTCTCAAATCATCTACTGATTTCATATTGATTTTTATTATAATTAAACAGAAAATTATATTAAACCTTCCAAAAGAAATACTACTGAAAAACCTGCTTGATCAGGTAAAGGAATTTTATTGGATCCATAATAAAATATGTGCTTTAATATTTGCATTTCGGTAATTTTTCCTTCCTCATGCTTCCTAAGAGATACAAGCATGCTGGCGACCTTTAATCGATATTCATCGGTTTGTGGCAAACTATATTTTTTTAAAACCCCTTCAACTAATGGTTTTATTTGACTTATTGAGGGATTCCCAATAAACACAGCTTCCATCATTTCATATGGGTCAGGATCACCAAATTCATTGTCTAATATTGATTCTGATTCTTTAATTAAATCATAGATTTCAAATTGAATATCCATATTTTCATTCATATTGAAATTAGAGGATTGTGTTAGCAGAAAAATAAGTACGAATACTTTCATGAAATTTAGTTTTAAGGAGTTAAATCTATTTTTTAAACCTTCAAGCCGAAGAATTTTAAGAAAATTCTGTCATAAGTGAAAACTTAAAAGTTAATAAACTAATTTAAATTGAAGTAATAATACCCAGTACTGGGTATTTTTAACCTACTCCCTACCCTAAGCGTAGACCACCATACCTATCGGGTGAATCTAAGCTTTCCTATTCACCAGGAATTTGTAAATCCACCACCACCAAGGTATCCCTACCATCCTTCGAGGTCCCCTAGGGGGGGCAAAAGGGTATCCGGTTCTCCTTTTTGCATACTCAGTTACTCTTTTCGGTTACTGAGTTATTCTTTTTTGATACGGAGTTATTCTCTTTGGTGAACTAGTGGTGTTCAGAGAGTAACCGAGTATACTATTTGATTAACTAGGTATTCTTTTTGGTGACAGTTTTACTCTAATTGAATACCTGGTTACTTTTTGAGAATAACGGGGTATTCTCTTTTGGTATCTTGTTGGCTTTTTAGTTTAACCTTTTGTTCTCTAGGCGTACCGCGGTATTCAAATTGAATACTTGATTAGATGATTTCATGAGGATTTTGATATGGTAATTCTCTGTAATGCTTTTGTGGTTTCTTTGGCTTTGCGGTTAAGAAAATTGAATCTCCGATCACATCCGTTTACATGCCTATCGGTAGGAAGACATCCTCCCGCACCGGCGTTTTGAATTCCTAAAATAGATTTGCTCGGGAGGCGAATTTTATGGTTATTCTTTACCCCAGGTTAAAACCTGGGGCTTTATATTTCGCTGCTCGGGAGCTTTTTTAAAAATAATCTTCTTCTCGTATCCATTACCTGCTTCGCGGCTTTGCGAGAGAAAATTAATAAATCCCCTACTAAACGTAGACTAGGATACCTATCGAGTGCATCTACGCTTTCCTATTCTTTTGGGGTTTGTAACTCCTTCTTCTATTCCTCCTTGTACCGAATTTGTACCGTTTTTTATCTATCATTTTAAATACCACATAATTACACATTCTGTATCGAAAAATATACCATAAAAATACTTTATACATTTCATATAAAATATAAACCATTTTTAATACCTAAAACTGTAACCTTATCTCATAGGTCTTTCGTTATATGGGTTAATGAGAAAAATTGCCACAATATCCTCAGTTCTACTGCTCAATCTGATTTTCCTTACATCAGGAACAATTGAGAGCGGATTGGTAAATTCTCTAAGTTTTCAAGGTGAAGGGATTCAGGAAACTGAAATAGTAAATACTAGAGTTCAGAGCTATCATTTTACTTCTGCCACCAAACAGAGCGAAATCTCAGCTAATCCTAAAACCGAAACCTTTACCCTTTTCTCCTCAGTACTTCCAAAGAGAATTTCTTTAGAATTTGTCAGTGGTAAAAATCCCCTTTTTATTAGACACTGTAGTTTTTTGATCTGAAAGCCTGCTGAGATCTATACCTAGATCCAATCAGTTTCAAGTTTCTAAAATTTAATCTTTCAACTTTTCAATTCATTTCTTATGAAGAAGGGAAAAACTATGCTCGATTACTGCAAAACCATTCTAAAAGCTGTCTCATTTAATCAAAAGCTATTTAAAAAAGAATATCGAAAGGCATTGCTTTGGCTATCACCTGATGAGGGCAGAGAGCTTAAATACTGGTTACGTAGCGAGATTATTAGGCCAAAAATGAAAACAAAAACCCAGAACAACGAAAGGTATCTGAATAGCTACTCTATGTCTATTTAAGATCTACAGATTCTAGATTAAAGACTATTAGCATTAAGATACAGCCGCCGTTCGTGTCTTCACGAACGGCGATTTCTATTTGTTGAGAATGAATTAATATACCTATGCTCCCAACAAGGCGGGTGTTCCTCCTCCCGCACAGGCGCTTTGAATTCTTAAAATAAATTTGCACGGGAGGCGAATTTTATGGTTATTCTTTACCCCAGGTTAAAACCTGGAGCTATATATTTCGCTGCTCGGGAGGTAATTTTTTGGGGTTCTTTTTACCATGGATTTACCCAGATAACTATCGGGGCCATGGCCCCGCCACGGCGGGCAGGATATTAACCTAACGCTCCTCCGGAGCTTATTCTGAAATAATCTTCTTAGCGATATACTTTGAGTTCTGTGGGGCTTTGCGAAAGAAAATAGATTTCTCCTTTCAGTCGAAATGACACTGGAATCCTCCCGCAAAAATGAAATTATTTCCAAAAGATGTTTCTGGGCGGGAGTCAACTATTTTGGTTTATTAATAGCCCCGGGTTTAAACCCAGGGCTAGATTATTTTTCATTTAAAATTATAAGCTACTGGTCATCACGGGTTACTATTTTTTCAGATGTTTTACTAGGGGTACCTGCTGGTGAGCTTAGGCTAATTTTTTTAGATTTGCTTCAGATGAAAGTTTGTATTGCCGAAAAACCAAGCGTTGCCCGTGAAATAGCGGCTGTACTTGGAGCCACTTCTAAGCATGATGGGTATTACGAAGGAAACGGATACATCGTCACCTATACGTTTGGTCACTTTTGCACTTTATTTGAACCGAACGATTATCAAGCCCATTGGAAAGGTTGGCATCTCAGTCACCTCCCCATGCTGCCCGAAAAGTTCAAAACCAAAGTGGTAGACAATGCCGGGATCCAAAAGCAATTTAACATTGTAAAAAAGCTATTTGAAACAGCCACTGAGGTGATTAACTGTGGTGATGCTGGCCAAGAAGGAGAGCTGATTCAACGATGGGTCATAGAACAGGCCGAGTACAAAGGAGAAGTCAAACGCTTATGGATCTCTTCTTTGACCACTGAAGCAATCAAAGAAGGCTTCGAAAAGCTACAACCCTCTTCTAGGTACGACAATTTATATTATGCGGGATATTCCAGGGCCATAGGCGATTGGTTATTAGGGATCAACGCCACACGCTTGTATACCGTCAAATATGGTGGATACCAACAAGTATTGTCCATCGGGAGGGTTCAAACGCCCACACTGGCGATGATTGTAAACCGCTTTAAAGAAATCCAAAACTTTCAACCTCAACCCTATTGGGAATTACAAACAGTTTATAGAGAGACTACCTTTAATTGTGAAGAGGGGAAATTTTTAAAGAAAGAAGATGGGGAAGCTTTTGCAAACCAGGTGAAAGCGCATGACTTTGAAGTAGTCTCCATTGAAAAGAAAAATGGAAAGGAATATGCTCCGAAGCTTTTTGATTTGACTGGTTTACAAGTGTATTGCAACAATAAGTTTGGGCTTTCTGCCGATGAAACACTCAAAATAGCACAGCAGCTATACGAGCAAAAAGTCATAACCTACCCAAGGGTAGATACCACGTTTTTGCCCAACGACATCTATCCAAAAGCACCAGGAATACTGGAGAAACTCACCCAATATGAGGCTTTGATTCGCCCTGTTTTGGGTAAAAAATTAAAAAAATCCACCAAGGTTTTTAATGATAAAAAGGTAACCGATCACCACGCCATCATCCCTACTGGGGTTCATGGAAATTTGCACGGGAATTACCTTAGAGTATATGATATCATTGCAAGGCGATTTGTCGCCATATTTTATGAGGATTGCTCAGTGGCCAATACTACAGTTATAGGAAAGGTGGATACCGTTTCTTTCAAAGCAACCGGGAAGGTAATCTTGGAAAAAGGCTGGAAAGTTGTTTTTGAAACTGCGGACGGAAAAGATAAAAAGGAGAAAGATGAGCTCCCCATCTTCAAAAAAGGAGAAAAAGGGCCCCATGAACCTTCATTCCTGGAGAAAGAAACCAAACCTCCTAAGCATTATACGGAAGCGACTTTGCTGAGAGGTATGGAAACTGCCGGCAAACAGGTGGACGATGAAGAGATGCGGGAATTAATGAAAGAGAATGGCATAGGACGTCCTTCCACCCGGGCAAGTATCATTGAAACGCTTTTTAAACGGCAGTACATTGAACGGAACAAAAAGCAGATTTTGCCCACTGAAACCGGGATTCAATTGATCGAGATCATTCGGAACGAGCTATTGACCTCGGCTGAGCTGACAGGGCAATGGGAGAAACAATTGAGGGAAATTGAAAAAGGGAAGTTTCATGCAGGTTCTTTTGTCAAAAACATGAAGCTCATGGTGGAACATCTGGTCTATGAAGTGATGCGGGAGCAAAGCCAAACTATCATATCCCCTCCTACCGAATCCAAAGCTCCTGAAAAGGGAAAAACTTCAGAAAAAGAAACAGCATCCACTGCTGTGGTGGGATATGTTTGCCCGAAATGCAAGGAAGGCTCATTGCTGAAAGGCAAATCGAGTTACGGATGCAGTGCCTATAAAAAGGGCTGCAACTTTTTACTTCCTTTTTCATTTGAAGGAAAGAAAATCTCAGAGAAACAGTATGTACGGTTGCTCCAAAAAGGGGCTACTGTCAACTTAAAGGGCTTTAAAACCCAAACAGGTGACAAAGAAGGATTGATTCGCTTCGATGATCAGTTTAAACTCGTTTTAGAGGCAAAGAAAGAAGCGAGTCCGCAGGCTTCTAAAAAACCTTCTTCTGTCATCCCATGTCCCTTATGCAAAAAAGGCACGATTATCAGAGGTAAAAAAGCCTATGGATGCAGTGCCTACAAAGAAGGTTGTGATTTTAGATACCCTTTTGACACCTTGCGGGAAAAAGCAAACAAGAGACCCTTAACCGAAGAGCTAGTAATATCCCTATTTAAGGAAAGTGTGGGGGATTAATCTCATTTTCGTATTCATTACGTGCTTTGCTTTTTTTGCCCATGTGAGTGTCTTCACTCTCATTCCATTTTTGTTTGGAGACACAAATTTTGCTGAAAATCCGTTTTCATTCCTATTACAAAACGGGTATCCTCCCGCACAGACGATTTCAATTCCTAAAATGATTATGCGCGGGAGGGGGATATATGGTAATTCTTTACCCCAGGTTAAAACCTAGGGCTATTTATTTCGTTGCTCAGGAGCTTTTTCTAAAATAATCTTCTTAGCATTCCATTGCTTGCTTTGGGTCTTTGCGGTTTAATAAAATCCGTTTTCTTCCTATTACAAAACAGGTGTCCTCCCGCACAGGCGCTTTCAATTCCTAAAATGATTATGCGCGGGAGGGGATATATGGTAATTCTTTACCCCAGGTTAAAACCTGGGGCTATTTATTTCGTTGCTCTGGAGCTTTTTCTAAAACAATCTTCTTAGCATTCCTTTGCGAGCTTTGGGCTTTTGCGGTTTAATAAAATCCGTTTTCTTCCTATTACAAAACGGGTATCCTCCCGCACAGACGCTTTCAATTCCTAAAATGATTATGCGCGGGAGGGCGATATATGGTAATTCTTTACCCCAGGTTAAAACCTGGGGCTATTTATTTCGTTGCTCTGGAGCTTTTTCAAAACAATCTTCTTAGCATTCCTTTGCTTGCTTTGGGTCTTTGCGGTTAAAAATTATTAGCCCATGTGAGTGTCTTCACTCTCATTCCTTTTTTGTTTGTGGAGACGCAAATTTTGCTGGAAATATAAAAATGCTCCTCATAAGGCAGGTAGTCATCCTCTCTTTTGAACCATATTCAACACCAGAACGATTGGACAACTTCTCACTTTAACCTACTTTTACCAGAGACCTAAACCCATTAACCTATGAAATCGAGCATGTCAAAAGCGACACACACTAAAATAATTATATGTAGGGCGAGATTCCATGTGGCTAATAAAATCAACTTATAAACACATGAAAAAACTTTTTCTATTTACCCTACTTCTATGCCTTGGAATAACTGTAGTCCAGGCACAAAAAGGAACCAAAGAGCGAATCAAAGTTCATAGCAGCGCATTGGAAGGCAACTTGATTGGTGACCCTGCAGACAGAGACGTGACAGTCTATCTCCCTCCTTCCTATCAAACTGATCCTGACCGGCACTTCCCTGTTCTCTACATGCTTCATGGATTTACCGACACGGATTCCCAGTGGTTTGGATGGGAAGATCATTGGATCAACCTTCAGAATGTAATCGAGCAGTCACTATCCGATGGAAATTCCAAAGAGATGATTGTAGTAATGCCCAATGCTTTCAACAGGTTTAAGGGGAGCATGTATGCAAGTTCCGCCACCGTCGGCGACTGGGAAACCTTTGTCACCAAAGAGCTTGTAAGCTACATTGACACCAATTACAGAACGCTACCGGACAAGGCCAGTAGAGGACTTGCGGGACATTCTATGGGCGGATATGGCACTCTTCGTTTAGGTATGAAATATCCTGAAGTTTATTCTGCCATCTACGCCCTAAGCCCATGTTGTATGGACGGCGGAGCAGTGACCAATCCTGAGATGATCTCAAAGTTGGAGAAATTCACACCTGATCAACTACAGGATGCTTCCTTTTTCGAGATAGCAGCCCTAGCCACCTCAGCGGCCTTTGCACCCAATCCTCAAAACCCTCCCTTCTATCTAGATCTCCCTGCAAAAGACGGTACTCCCAGACAGGAAATTATCAATAAGATCATCGCCAACCGAACGCTCAACACTATTGATCAATATATCCCAAACCTAAAAAAGCTAAAAGCGATAGGAATGGATGCAGGCACAGAGGATAGAGGGATCAGCGAGGCTACCAAAAAACTACATGAATTATTGGATGCTTACCAGATCAACCACTTCTATGAAAGCTACGAAGGTGACCATCTCAACCGCATCGCTGAACGAATACAAACCAAAGCCTTGCCTTTCTTTTCAGAAAATCTCGATTTTCAGTAAAGTACAGTTATTGAATTCATTGAAAATGGAGGTACAAGTTTTACCTCGGGACATATGATGAGATTTCTCCCTGCGGTTCGAAATGACTCTGTAAATAGTCACCGTATTCAGCTAATCGATATTTATAATGTCGAATCTTGATCCTAGGATTTTCATTCCGCTTAAAAATATCCGTTTCCATCCTCCCACATAGGCATTCGTTTCCAAAAGATGGTTTTGGGCGGGAGGGGAATTCTATTGTTAACTCCTTTACCCCTGGTTAAAACCTGGGGCTATAAACATATCGCTCCTCCGGAGCCTTTGAAAAAAAACGCCGTGGTTTGTTTCTTCACAAACCGCAATTCTACTCCCCTAGGATATCAATGGTGCAATGTCGAATCCTGATCCTAGGATTTTCATTCCGCTTAAAAATATCCGTTTCCATCCTCCCACACAGGCGCTTTCAATTCCTAAAATGATTATGCGCGGGAGGGGAATTCTATTGTTAACTCCTTTACCCCGGGTTAAAACCTGGGGCTATAAACATATCGCTCCTCCGGAGCTAATTACTATAGTAATCTTCTTTGCGAAACCTTTGTGTGCTCTGTGCCTTTGCGGTTTCAAAAAAAATCATCTCTAAGGATTCTATTTAACTATTTTATAGAAGGACCAGACTACTATCGTTATTTGAGCGTCCTGATATAGGCCAACAAGTCAGATACCTGCTCGTCCGTGAAATTATCTATAAGACCTTTCGGCATAAAAGATCGACCTATCAAATAACCTTCAAATCTAATTTCCGAAGCTTGGATAAACTGTTTACTGCCCCCCATAAACCCAAGGGTGGTGCCTCTTTCATCTTTTTTGATGAGATACCCCTCAATATTGCTTCCGTCATTCTTGGTCACACGATAGACAGAATAATTACTTTCTACTGCAGCATCAGGTTCAAGGATCGCGGTCAATAAGGCCTCATTTTCACGTAAAGCGGATCCATCCAAAGCGGGAGCGAAATCAAATCCTTCATCCCCTACTCCATGGCACATAAGGCAGGTTTGGAAAAGGGTCTTCCCATTATTCGGATTTCCTTCTTCCTTTTCCGCAATGGCCATATACCTCTCTAATTTTGATTCCAATTCACTTTTTTCCTCCTTGATTCGTTTTTTCACCAGCTCGAACAGCTGTATTCCCTTTTCATCTGCTGTATTGGATTGGAATACTTTTTCTGCACTTGAAAGATCGAATTCATCGGCTGAGATTAGTTCATCATCGAGCAGCAGTTTTAAGAGCTTGCTCCCTTCTTTGGAATTAGCCAGTTGGCTGATGACTTTTTTCTTTTGTTCCAAATCTAAATCGGGTACCCAAATAGCCAGAATGTTATTGGCGGCCTTTACATCGGCAACGGCTACAGTCTGCACCGCAGAAGCCCTTAGCTCAAGCTCCAATGTTTCCATTTTTGAAAGCTTAATGAAAGTTTCTTTGTTTTCAACAGGCTGATAATTAAGTGCCGACATGTACAACCTGATCATTTCAGAATTAGATGCATCATCAATCAGCGGCAACACCTCATTTCTTACCCCTTGAATTTTTAATTTTCCAACAGCATCCAATCCTAACATCTGGTTTGAAACATCCTCGCTTTTTAACAAGGATTTAATTGGATCTTTCAATGCGTTTGTCAATTCCTCTGATTGCACCCTGGCCAGATTCTTTAAGGTAAACGAAACATGTTCCGCTGCCTTGTCCTCATTTCCCAAGATTGGTGTGACTAAGTTCAATACGTCCCTATTCTCTAGCATTTCCGCGACAATCACGAAAGTCACTTCATCTAGATCCTTCAGGTTATTTTTCTTCCATAGATCTACAAAGACTTGTTCCCGTTCTTGCTTTGGCAATGCTTGACTTGCCCAGATCAAATTGGATGTTTCGTATTGTGCCGTAAGAGGAGATTGAATAAAAGACAAAAGTTCCTTTGGATAGTTCTCCAATGCTTTTCTGGCAAGAAACCGTTCAAAATTGCGTTCGTAGGAACCTCCCATAGCATTTCCTTCTAGTGGCGCCTTACATGCTTCAACCAATAGACCAATAGTCTCTGCATTCGCGGTTTTAACTGCATCCAATGTCCGAAGCACTTGAGATCGAACCATGGGATTGGTATCTGTAGATGAATTTTTGAGTAAGGTGGCAAGCTCAGATGCACTTAACTTAAAGGATTGCAATGCGCGAACAGCTTCTCTTCTAAGGTTATCTGATTTCGTATTCAACAGGGCCTTCATCAATTCCTTGTCATAATGCTTAATTCCTTCCAAAGACCAAAGAGCCATTATCCTTGTAATTTCATCCTGTGTATTATCTGAAGCAAGTGCCATAAGGTCTTTGACAAGTTTACCCGTCTCTTCAATAGAACGATCACTGATCTGGTGCCATGCAGCCCTTTTTGCCCAAATGGATGGAGACTTTAAATAAGCAACTAGTTCACTTGTTTTTACTTCATAAAAATTAGGTATAGGCTGTGACTTTTGAGATTTATGGCGAATTCTCCAAATACGCCCATGTGATTTATCCCGATCTGGATGAGTGGTTCCTACTTCGTTATGCGAGACTATTTTATTGTACCAATCGGCAATGTATAAACTACCATCTGGTCCAAACTCCATATTGACAGGCCGAAACCAATCATCTTCCGAGGTCAAAAAGTCCGGTAAATGTTCAGCTGTCACAGTGCCATCGCTGTTTCGTACGATTCTAACCGCGTTGATGGAACTGGTAATGGGATTTGCAATGAAACCCACATCTTTCCATTCCTCGGGGAAACTTCCTTCCAGATCGTCCGCAAAAGCAAGTCCTGAAATACCGGTTCCTCCCACACGAAATTGATGTAACTCTGGCATCCAGGGTTGGTACGGACGAAGACGTTCGCTGCCGATTCCTGGAAAACCAGTCCCTATTTCCATGGGAACAACGGAATACCCCATATCATTGGCTTCCATACCATACCACTGGCCATTTCCACGTAGCTTATATCCCCAAATATTATTCAATCCGGAGTTAACCAATTCTATCTGTTTGGCGTCAAGTGAGAAACGGGCAATTTTACTATAATCTATCCGGACTTCAGCATCGCTCACAAGCGAACTTACTTTTCCTTTGTTCAAGGCTCCATGACTAAAATGGATCCAATCTCCTGGTCCACGCACCAGTACATGAGCCATAGTATGTGTATCGGTAATTCCAAATCCAGTGAATAAGGGGGTTCTTTTATCGGCCTTTCCATCATTATCAGTATCCTCGAGGAAGAAAAGTTCGGAACCTTGCGCAACAAAACTTCCGTTTTTATAAGGCAAAATACTTTGGGGAATGGCAAGACCCTCTGCCCAAACAGTGGTCCTAACACCATCTTTTCCATAAAGTCCTGAAAGCACTAGTATTTTGTCCCTCCCTTTGGACTTCCCTCGATACAGGTCAAAAATCCTTTTAAAATTTGGGTCTTTTTCCTGCGCTTCAGGATTGTCCATTAGATTTAATAAATCTTGCCATGCGATATCTGCAACTGGATCCAGGGGATACATCTCGGCAGTTTGAGTCCATAAATTCCCAGCATCATCAAAAGCCATATGGATAGGGTTAACCACTCCATCTCTTTCACTGGCTACCAATTCTACTATAAAACCTTCTGGAACTTTAAATCCCGCTAATTCTTTTTCAGGAGTAAACAATTCCGTTCTGGCAGACTGGGTTTTACGATTGTAATCTATGTATTCGCTAACAGCAACGTCATTTTCTGATGTAGATGAATTTTTCTTGCAGCCAAAACAGGCAACGATTAATATGATAAAGAATAAATTGAAGGCTTTTTTCATTTTTTACACTTAACTAGTTCGCTATTAATCCTTTAAAGCCTGGTGATGGTAATATGCTTGAATTCAACTTTGGCATTTCCACCGCTATGTACTTGAATACCAATGACCCCTTTAGATGGAATTTCAGAATCCAATTCGAAATATTCAGTGGTTTTAATCCCATTGATATACAGCTCGTGCTTGTTTCCTATACATCTAATAATATAGCTATTCCAGCCATCTTCATTAAGAAGATGTTTTAGCGTGCTTAGATCACCTCCAACCAGCTTACCCCTCCGGTGCTCGTCATAGATATCTCCCCAATACCCCTTTCCTATATCAGCCTGATACCCGATGATTTTATTCTCTTCGATGATGGATCGGTACTGAATTCCACTGTTAATTAGACCAGTACTGTGGTCACCGGTTAAGCGGAAAAGAGCTCGGAATTCAAAATCTTCAAAACTCTCGGTGGTACGTAAGTAAGTGTTTGTTGGGATATTGATAATTCCATTGCCTCCAGTTATGACGCTATCCACCACGGACCAATATTTTCCGTTTTCTGGATTAACAGCTTCCCAACCATTTAAAGAAGTGCCATCAAAAAGCGAAATAGTTGTATTCCTATTTTGGGAGTAACAATTCAAAGTACTAAGTAATACGAAAACCAAAATCGAAATGCAGTTTTTAAAGCTGCTTAGCTTTTTCTTATGATTGGATATTTTTCTATAATTCTTCATATACATTAATTTCGGTCATGGGTTCATTTTGTGCAAAGAATTGTAATTCCAACCGCTACAAATCCTAGCCTTTTCCTAAACCATTTTAAACTTGGATAGACTAATGGAGGAATTCAAGAAAGTTTTAAGATACAATTCTATTCTAGTATCCTTTTCATCTGCTACCCATCTCGGAGTTATTGATAAAATGTTTTCAACTCAAGCAAAATACAATTTTGAACGGATATCTAGGCATAACTTTTTCCGCAGGATTTATTCAAATCATTGAAAAATACTGAATGTAATCCCCTAAGAATTTCATGAGTTTATCTTTTATGACCTTCTATCGTCTCTCTGCTTTTTGCAGTTTAAAAAATCTCCGTTGTTCGCCTCCATAGGAACATCGAGGATGCAATGACTAATCTTGATCTTGGTATTTTCATTCCAAAAAAATCGGTTTCCCTACCTTCCGACAGGCAGGTATCTTCACGCACAGGCGCATTCAATTCCAAAAAAACTTTGCGCGGAAGGATGGTATATATGGTAATTTTTAACCCTAGGTTATCCCGATAGCTTTTGGGGCCAGAGCTATATTTATATTTCGCTCCATTGAAACTATTTCAAAAATTTAATTTCCCTAGCCAGAGCCTCCTAATATGCTTTCACGAATGAAAATCAGCCAAGCATCTCGCTGTATGAATTTCAAAAGTTTCTATTTAGGTCCTTTAAAGTACTAATTATGTAACTATTACATGAAATTATGTAAACTTTTTTATTGATAATTACTCACCTTTAAATTGTTGCTAAACGGCAAATTACAAATTGGCTCATCCACTTCGAACCACGATGGTATACGGCTAAGATAATCATGCAGAAAGTACGTCTGCAAGTTGGTTCCATTTTAAAACCATCATAAGATAAATTCTAATATGGTATTTATAAATAAACCGACATTTCAAGACCAAAATCGATCTTCTTTTTGATAAAACATGAATTTCAGGTTTAAGTCAATAACTACCAGAGTTAGGTATTAACGGTCTTGTGAATAAAAAACTTATTCGAGTAAGCGATTTGAATGATCCATTTTAATGGAAGAATCAATTAGATAAAAATATGAATAATGAACATGTAAGAATCTTTGCAGATAAAGATTCAATAAAAAGACATTTTGAAACTGCCTTACAAATTGATAAAGAACGACAGTCCGTAATACTACAAAGTATTGGCGACGCAGTGATCGCTACTGATATGGATGGAAGTATTATCCTGATGAATTCAGTCGCTGAAAAACTTACTGGATGGAAATCCGGAGAGGCTGATAGTAAGCCCATTGCAGAAGTGTTTCACATTGTAAATAAAATAACCAGAGAAATAAGTAATAATCCAATTAAATCAGTCTTGGAAACAGGAAAAGAACAAAAATTAGATCCTAATACTGTATTGATTTCCCGCAATAATTATGATGAATATTCGGTAAGTGACAGTTGTGCTCCAATTTTCGACACTAAGGGAAATATCATGGGAGTTGTACTTGTTTTCAGAGATATTTCAAAACAAAAGCAAGATGAAGCCCTTAAAGAAAATATTACAAGGGATTTAATTCACCGAAATAATGAACATGTACATTTTAACAGCATTATTTCTCATGACCTAAAAGGGCCTGTCGCAAATATTATCAGTTTGTCCAGGATAGTAAATGATAAAGACTTGGATGAAAGCGAGAAAGAAACTATTACAACTGCGCTTTTAACTTCTGCAGAAAAATTAAATGAAGTATTAGATGATTTGAATCTAATTTTAAATTCTGAAAAACAATTAAGTGATAAAAAAGAGGATGTCCATTTTTCAAAAATTGTAAGTGATATCCAAACAAGTCTAAATAACATTCTAAAAAAAGAACAAGTCAATTTTAATCTAGATTTTAATAAAGTGGATATAATATTCACTATTAAAAGCTACATCTATAGCGTTTTTTATAACCTTATTTCTAACAGCATAAAATATAGGATATCTAATATACCATTAGACATTACAATCAGTAGTGACTTAGTTGATAAAAAAGTGATACTGAAATTCAAAGATAACGGTTTAGGAATTGATCTTATGAAGTACAAAGATGATCTATTCGGATTATACAAGCGTTTTCATTATGGCAAAGCTAAAGGAAAAGGAATGGGGCTATATATGGTAAAATCGCAAGTTGAAAAATTGGGTGGAAAAATCTATGTACAGAGCAAAGTAAATCAAGGAACCGAATTTACAATAGAATTAGAACGTTGATAACCAATTATTTATAAACACCAATAAAGGATTTAATCAAGAATTTATTTTTGCGATTCTATGAAATGTGTAGCGATTAACCAGACAATTTGAAATAAGATTTACTTCAAATTGTCTGGACAGGGCTTCAAGTAATAGATGAATTAATTCAACCATTTAATCCAATATTAAGTGAAATCAAAGTAATAGACCCTCTTTAGATGAAAAGGAAATACCAAGCTCTTCATTCGTAATTCATGTGTAGAGATGATAAGAAAACAGGTGGAATAAAACAGGTTATTAATCTAATATAAATAAAATAGGTAGTTAATTTTTCTATATATATATTTTATTTAATAACAACACCTATCAATATTACTAAATAAATATAGCTTAATAAGTCAAATTCAACAGTTATGACTTAAAATATAAAAAAAACAAAAGCTAAACAATCACTTAGTTTTAAAACTATTCAAAAAAATCTAAGTCTTCGGTACTCATATCAGATATTCAATTTAAACATTACTTGAGTGCCTGAAATGTGTGAATTATGTAATTAATATCCAGAATTGTATTACAGAAATCACTTTGTTTGTTCTACCTTATAAAACACACCAAGAAGCCTCAAAATTTCAGTTATCGTGAATTCCGAAACAATTGGAATGCACCAAAATACATCAAAGTGAAATCCAGCAAACCAACAGCAAAAAAATCAAATGTAGAAGCCTCATCAAAAGGCGAAACAAATATTTCGAATACTGAATTATTCCCAATTGTTTGTATTGGAGCATCTGCGGGAGGATTAGAGGCAATAGAGCAATTTCTAAGCAATGTACCCACGGGCTGTGGAATGTGCTTTGTTGTAATCCAGCACTTGGATCCTACCCAAAAAGGAATGCTGCCTGAGCTTTTGCAGCGCAAAACTAAAATGGAAGTACTTGAGGCAAAAGACCATATGCCTGTAGAGATTGATACAGTGTATGTAATACCACCAAACACGAGCATGTCACTACTGAATGGCAACCTTTACCTTGCTGCACCTAAGGAAACAAGGGGAATGCGTCTTCCCATTGATTTTTTTCTGAAATCTCTAGCAGATGACCGAAAAGAATTGGGTGTAGGGATAATACTATCTGGCATGGGATCAGATGGTTCATCAGGAATCCGTCACTTAAAAGAAGTAAATGGACGAGTATTGGTTCAAAGTCCAGAAACTGCCAAATTTGACAGTATGCCACGAAGCGCTATTGAAGCCATCTCGGTAGATATAATTGCCCCAGCAAGTGAGTTACCTGCTAAACTGATTGAACTTCTTAAACATAAAGCATCAAAAAAATCAGAACTCACAGAGTTAGAGGATAAAAATTCACTAGAAAAAATCATTATCCTCCTTCGCTCCTACACGGGCAATGACTTTTCACAGTACAAAAAAAATACCCTTTATCGACGTATTGAAAGGAGGATGGCTGTACACAAAATTGACAAGATCAATTCCTATGTTCATTTTTTAAAGGAAAATCCAAATGAAGGAGATATTCTATTTAAAGAAGTGATGATTGGGGTCACTAATTTTTTTCGTGACATCAATGTATGGGAACATTTAAAAAACTTTATAATTCCTTCTATCATCCGCAATTTAAAATCTGAAAATTCAATTAGGGCTTGGGTACCTGGATGCTCTACTGGAGAAGAAGCTTATTCTCTAGCAATTATAATTAGGGAGGTGCAAAAAAAAATGAATCGGCCTGACATCTCCATTCAGATATTTGCCACAGACTTAGACAATGATGCAATTGAAAAAGCAAGAAAAGGACTATTCTTTTCAACAAGTTTATCTGGAGTCTCGCCTGATCGATTACAACACTTTTTTGTAAAAACAGGAGATTATTATCAGGTCACTGCTGAAATCAGGGAAATGGTGGTATTTGCTCAACACAATCTCACCATGCATCCACCCTTCACCAAAATTGATTTCCTTTCTTGCCGTAATCTGTTGATTTACATGGATTCAGATTTACAAAAGAAGGTTATTGGGCTTTTTTATTATAGCATGAATCCAGAGGGTTTCCTGCTTTTGGGAAGTTCTGAGTCCCTTGGTTCACAAAGTTTTCTTTTTAGTACCATCGAAAACAAACTTAAATTTTATCAAAAAACAACTAATTCTCAGCTTCTAGAATCATTTGAATTCCCTACATCATTTTCTAAATCTAATCATGTGACAAATGAAGAAAAATCATCTGTTATGGTGATGCCCAATATCCAGGTGCTGGCAGATCAACTTCTATTAAAGTATTTTTCTCCAGTAGGGGTTTTGGTCAACGAAGAGGGAGATATCATCTATACCAGTGGCCGTACAGGTAAATATTTAGAACCTTCCGTCGGCAAAGCCAACCTTAATATTTTTGCTATGCTTAGGGAAGGCTTAAAGCAAAAATTCCCTACTGCATTTCGAAAAGTTGTCAAAAATAAGGAGACTATTGTCTTACAAAATATTAAGGCAGGAACGAAAAGTGACTCCCAAATTTATGACATCAGCATTCAATCCATTGACTTTCCAGTACAATTAAAGGGTAATGTCATGATCATTTTTAAGGAAGTACCTAGAGTTTATGAAACTAGTACCGAATCTAAATCAACAAATCGAAATAAACGTCAAATTGAGCTTGAAGAAGAATTACTGCAACTTAATTCAGAAATGCAGAATACCGTTGAGGAAATGCAGACTTCTCAGGAAGAATTGAAATCAACGAATGAAGAATTGCAATCTACGAATGAAGAACTACAATCTACAAATGAAGAGCTGACCAGTTCAAAAGAAGAAATGCAGAGCCTGAACGAGGAATTGCAGACTGTAAATGCTGAATTATTAACAAAAGTAGAGGATTATTCAAGGGTTAATAATGACATGAAAAATCTGCTAAACAGCACGGATATCGCCACACTTTTTCTTGACAAAGAACTAAATATAAGGCGTTTTACAAATCAGGCTACCAAGATTTTTAAACTAATAAAAAGCGATATTGGACGACCTTTTACTGATCAAGTAACTGATCTCATTTATCCCGATCTGGAGAATGATGCACTTGAAGTTCTTAAAACCTTGGTATTTATTGAAAAACAGATTCCCGCAAAAGATGGAAGATGGTTTTCCATTCGAATCATGCCCTATCGTACCCACGATGATCGAATTGATGGGCTAGTTATAACTTTTATAAATATTTCAGATTTAAAGCATCTGGAGCTTGATTTAGAAGAAAATGTGCAAATCCATCGCATGTGCCTGGATTCCAGCTCAGATATATTCATTATCCTTTCTGATACTGGGATCATCAAAGAATTCAATCCCAAAGCAGAATTATTTTTTGGATTTAAAAGAAATGAGGTTTTGGGGAAAAGATATGTAGATCTGTTTGTATCTAAATCAGAGATGACAAAGATTGATAAAGAAATTACCAAGCTTTCAAAACAAGGAAAGTCCGGGAAATTTAAAATGACAGCTCTGATATCTACAGGAAAGGAAGTTTTAATGAATTGTAATTTACATTTTCTGATGGGGAAATTGAATACCCCAAAATTAATTTTAATGATGATAACAAAAGAATAATATGATTCCACACGGTGAATTTGAATTTAATGATCCTGGATTACTTCGTAAAAAAGCCGAAGAGAAACTTATCCAGAAGCAAGTAGACAAAAATAGTCCTACAGGTGAAGCAGATATCAAAAAGCTTTTACATGAACTTCAGGTTCACCAGATAGAACTGGAAATGCAAAATGAGGAGCTTGAACTCGCATATGAGATAACCGAAAACACTAGGAAAAGGCTAACCATGCTTTATGATCTAGCGCCTATTGGTTTTTTTACTCTCAATGAGAATGGGGGGATCACTGAACTCAATTTCACGGGAGCAGAAATGCTAGGAGAACCTCGATTTTCTCTGATTGGAAGCAACTTTAGGTTATTTCTAGCTCAAGATTCTTTAGTGGAATTCAATAATTTTTTTGAGCAGCTGCATTTAAGTAAATCCAAAGAATCTTGCCATTTAAATCTAGGATACGATCAAAAGGAGGTTCGATCAATTTATATAGAGGGTATCTTCACTGAAGAATACAAAACAAGCTTATTCTCAGTAGTAGACATCCTTAGATTTTCAGAATAAATCAGATTATAAAAACCCTTTTTTGTTGAATGCAAATTAAATTCTAACAACTATGAAAAGTTATCCAAACAATAAACTTAAAGAGAGGCTATTATGAGGATATATATCAAATATATGGTTAGTCAGAGATGTAGGATGCTAGTTGAACAGGAAATGAATAAACTTGGGTTTAAAGATATAAAAGTAGAACTGGGATTATTAGATATTAAGGAAGATGTATCTTCGAAACAACTCAAAACTTTGTCTGCTACCCTCCTTCTTTCCGGATTAGAAGTCCTAGAGGACAAAAAGGATATTATAGTCGAAAGAATAAAAAATGTGATTATAGAAATGATCCATTATTCCGAAGAATTACCCACAGAAAATTACTCAGATTTCTTAAGTGGGAAAATGAAGTATGACTATAAATACATTTCTAACTTATTCTCTGAGAAAAAGGGTATCTCAATTCAGCAATTCATTATTCTAAACAAAATTGAACGGGTAAAAGAGCTTCTGCTATATGGAGAACTCAACTTATCGCAGATATCCACTAAACTTCATTATAGCAGCATAGCACATCTATCTAATCAATTTAAAAAAGTGACAGGCATGACTCCTTCTCACTTCAATAAGATGAAGCTAAAAAGAAATTCTAACCTGGAAGAGTTATGATTTTCACTTTGAGTTTTTTTAGGTGTATTCTGGTAAGCTATGTCTCTTGACGAAAACGAGTTACTCAACCATATTCCCAATTCCCAGCAACGGCGGGAAGGATATAAATATTTGGCTCCTCTAGGCTAATTATTATAGAATCAAACAATCTTTTTCAAAAACTCAGCTTTTTGAGACTTGTCATCTTGAAGCATGATCTTAAGGATAAAACCTTCCTTTTTGTACTTTACGGTTTTGCGGTTTAAAACACACCTTCAAATCAAAAATCACCTTTGCTCTGCTCGATAAAAAACATCCTGCAAGGCTTCTCGAATACCCAAACTGTACAATTTCTGATGATCTCTGGAAGGATATACTCGGTTGGATAGAAAGATATAAGTGAGCTTATTTTCGGGATCGGCCCAAACGAAAGTTCCCGTAAAACCAGAATGTCCAAAACTTTTGGAACTTGCCAAAGGAGATGGATAGGCTTCTTCTAATGGAAACTCGGAATTGTTCAAAAGTGGTTTGTCGAAGCCCAATCCTCTACGGTTCTCGTTTTCCGGAAATTGAACTTCAGTAAACTCCTTGACGGTTTCAGCTGAAATAAGCTGCTTCCCATCCACATTCCCATAATTCTGATAAAAGAGCATCAACTTGGCTAAGTCATCGGCTGTGGCAAACAAGCCCGCATTTCCGGAAACTCCTCCTTTTAAAGAGGCATTTTCATCATGTACCCACCCTTTTACCAAGGTTTTTCGAAAAAGAGAATCTACTTCTGTAGGGACAATTTCATTGTCGTAATTTTTTACCTCCGGTAAATATCCTAAGGTTTCACAGCCTAAGGGTTCATAGAAATTCTCTTCCAAATAAGTTTGATAGTCCGTTCCGGTGAGCTGCTCAATCAAGCTTGGAAAAATCAAAAACGTAAGTCCCGAATACAGGTATTTCTTATCATCAGAGACCTTGGATCGATTGATGATTCGGTTCATTTTCCGTTCAAATCGATCGTTGATATACAATCCATCGTATACTTGCCCTTGAAATCGTTTCCCGGATGTTTCATGCACAAATCTTCTTTTGACCTTACCATTTTTCCGGACTACCTCATTCAGGAACACGATGTAAGGGACTAAGCCAGCCTGATGGGCCAAAATCTCCCGAAGAGTAAGGTCCTTTTTGTCTTTTCGTTTGCTCCAGGGTTCCCAATAGGTACTGAAAGGTACGTCCAGATCAAGCTTCCTCTCATCCACCAATTTCATTAAAGCAGGCAATGGCCCGGAAATTTTGGTTACTGAAGCCAAATCATATAAGTCATTCAATGCGACAGCCTGAAGGTTATCATAGGTATGATATCCATAGGCCTTATGAAAAATCACCGTATCGTTCTTGGCCACCAAAATTTGTGCACCTGGAAAGGCCAAACTGTCGATCCCCATCTGCATAATAGAATCCACTTGCTGATTGATAAACGCTTCATCAAATCCTAATTGAGAGGGAGGTTCATGGTTCAAATCTCTCTGGGAAAATCCCAGTTGTATCAGGAACGTGAGAAAGAAAAACGAAGACGCTATTTTTTTCATTTGGCTAGAGTTAAAACTAAAAATATTCAAAAAAACGATTGATCACTCACTCGCTTTAACATTAGCGAGAGCATGGCGCTATAAGTTTCATAATTTCCAAACCGTAAACTAAGAGATTAACTCTAACAAAAATTGAATCAAGGATCAAATTGGAAAATCAACATCATTAAAAATTTAACTGCCTATTTGCCTTTATGACCTCCCAAAGGCAGAAAGCTCTGCTTAACCCATCAAAATTTCGCTAATCGCTTTCTTCTGTTTTTCCCATACATGGGTTCTGTAAAAAACATGACACCAAATTCTAATCCAGCACCATAGGAACTATCAAATGCACTGGAATAGGTAAGTGCAGCAATCCACTTAGTCTGCTCAAATCGAACTCCCAATCTATAACTAAAAGGTGAACTGGCCTCCCCTGCAGTCCCGAATACTTCTCCCACAACGGCTGATTTAGGGATTATTTTATAAACAGCAACCCTGGAACTATAGGTAAAACCCCAGGCAGTTTCTCCTGTTTGCTTATGATCCAGATTGGCTGTAGCTCCCGGCAAGATATCCCATAGTATCGAATTGTCAGCAAAAGCATAGGTCGCAACTCCTACTACCCACCAAGATTGAAAACTACTCAATACCTCTCCCAGATCCAGGTGCTGAGGGAACAAACCAACTCCCCCTAAAACGGCATAACCGGCTGTCTCATCTTCATTTTGATATAACCTCCTTTTCATATAGAAAGAAGGACTTATATAGGAGTCTGAATTCGTTCTAGGATCATCGTAATAGTAAACAAACTGGGAATTAAACTCCCACTCTTGAAAAATTGCAGTCACGAAATAAAATTGCGAATAATCTTGGCCAAATGTAGCAACTAAGGTAGATACTCCTCGAGGTGCTACCCATTGATTATCACCGACAAACTGCTGAGCCTTGATGGAATGGAAAACGCAAATCACAAAGACGGCTACAAGAAAAATCAGCTTTTTTAATAAGGACATTTATTCTAAATCTGATGGTTATTAATGTATTCAGAAAGAACCAAATTAAAAATATTAATTATGATACCTCCTTTTTCTCATCTAAAATTTAGAAGATTGCACAGAGGGCCAATCGAAAAGAATATTAATTGTACCATATGTATTTAAACAATTAAGTATAAACCGTTTAAATCTACCTATTCTAAAAAAAGAATACCTAGATTTTTTTATCTCTTCATATAGCATCTTATCATTTTGACTAAACTCCAGTATATAAAAAAAACTACCAGGAAGCCCCGGTAGCCTTTTTAATAAATCAGCCTAATAATCTTTAAAGCTGTTAGGTTGGTTTGTGGGTGATAATTTTCTCTTTAATTAGATAATGATGAGTTTTTTGGTTTGAACATATTTGTCACCAAAGTTGATTTTGACCACATAGATCCCTGGTCGAATGGCATTTACATCCAATTCCATCACTCCATCATTGGTATTGCCTTTCTCTGTCAATTGAACATCTCCTGTCATATCAACAATGGACAGTTGAACATCCAAATTGGAAGGATAATCGTCAAAGAATATTCTTAAGTAAGAATTGGCTGGGTTTGGCCCCATTTTAATTCCATAATTAGAAGGAGTAATTTCCTCTGCCTTTTGGATCTCTTTCGTCTCCAAATCACTTGGATTCAATTGAATCTCAGAAATCGCTCCATTTTCAGAAACAGAACCTTCTGTCAGTTTAAGGCTAGGATCAATCACTTGGAAACCTACTGGTTCAGATTCAATCACATTCCCTTTAGAATCAGTGATTTGAGCATAGACAAGATAATTTCCAGCCTCAATTTTAGTCCAGTCAAATTCTAAACTTGGATCATTCACATTCACCAATGGCAAATACCAATTAAAGAACTGAACACTACTCACATCTCCATTTGCCACTGCTTTCAAAGTGACTAATTGGTTTCCAAGCTCAAATACTTGTCCTTCAAAAGGTTGAGTCATTACCAAGCTAGTAGGCTCTGTTGGAACTTCACCAGAATCATTTGATGTCGTCACCGTAAATCTTACGGTGCCTGTACTTGTAATATTTCCCGCTAAATCGGTTACTTCTGCATAAACACTATACTCACCTGCTTCTATTTGGCTCCATGTGAAGTCAAATGGCTGAGTCGTGGTAGATACCAATGGATAACCCCAGTTGAAGTATTGAACGCTGGTCACATTGGTTGGGTCTGAGATAGATAACTGAAGGTTCACTACATCTTGTCCCAATACAAATACCTGGTCTGCCAATGGTTGTGCCATGGAAATAGTCAATGGTTCTGGAGCAGCTGGTTCGGATACACTGAAGAATACCTCCTCTGTGGTATAAGTAATGCCCTGCAAATCAGTCACTACTGCAGACACCTTGTAGTCTCCAGCTTCTATGGAACTCCAAGTGAAGTCAAATGGCTGAGCCGTGGTAGTTACCAATGCATTACCCCAGTTGAAGTATTGAACGCTGGTCACATTGGTTGGGTCTGAGATAGATACCTGAAGGTTCACTACATCTTGTCCCAATACAAATACCTGATCTGCCAATGGTTGTGCCATGGAAACAGTCAATGGTTCTGGAGCAGCTGGTTCGGATACACTGAAGAATACTTCCTCTGTGGTATAAGTAATGCCCTGCAAATCAGTCACTACTGCAGAAACCTTATAGTCTCCAGCTTCTATGGAACTCCAAGTGAAGTCAAAAGGAGCATTCGAAACTGTAGCTACAGGTACCCCCCAGTTAAAGTATTCGACTTTTTGGATCGATAAACCAGAGGATTCAGCATTGGTATTCAAAATTACAGGTTCATCACCTAACTGAAACACCGAATTTTGGGATGGTGACACCATGGCCGCAGTATAATCGATTAGATTTGCCTGAGCTTCAACTGTAAAATCAATAGTTTCAGAAGTTCCCGTCAATTCCCCTTGATCAATCACGATGGCATACACTGAATAATTTCCAGCCTCAATACCTGACCAGTTATAAACGTAAGGAGAAGTTGATACGCTTGAAAGCAGTTGGCCATTACTATAAAACTCCACTGTCTTGATCTCCCCTTCCGGATCACTTGCTAGGGCTTCAAACTGAACTAAGTCTTTACCTTCGACAAATACTTGATTATTGTTAGGGTTTTTCAAAGTAATACTAGGTGCCTGGTTTGCTACCTCAACGCTAAAATTGATCGTTTCGGAAACACCACTATTGATATTACCACGATAATTGACTTTAGCGTAAACTTGATAAGATCCTACATCAATAGATGACCAATTGTAGACGTATGGGGATTTAGAATCCTTACCTAGCAACTGCCCATTGCTATAAAATTCCACATTATTGATTTTCCCTACTGATTCATTTGGATTTGCAACTAATTCAACCTTTTCCTTTCCAAATTCAAATACCTGATTGTTATAAGGTTGAGTCAAGATGATACTAGGATCTTGTTTTGCTGCTGAAGATTCCACCGTAAAATTGATGGTTTCAGAGTTGGAAGAAAGTCCCCCCATATCAATGACCTTTGCATATACTCGATAAGTTCCTGCGGTAATGGATGCCCAATCATACACGAAAGGAGCTTTACTCAAACTAGCAAGTAACTTTCCATTACTATAGAACTCCACTGCTTGGATTTCACCTTCCGGATCCTGGGCATTTGCAACTAACTGAACAGCTTCAGCATCCAAAGTAAATACCTGATTATTGCTTGGTTGAGTCAAAGAAACTGTTGGAGCTTCATTTGCTGCTTCTACAGAAAACTTGATGATTTCTGAAGTGGCACTTAAACCTCCCATATCAATTACTTTGGCATATACCTCGTAGCTTCCAGCAGTAATAGTAGGCCAATCATAGGTATAAGGAGCAGTAGTTACTGTGGAAATCAGCTGTCCATTGCTATAAAACTCCACACTTTTGATTTCTCCCTCCGGATCTTGAGCATTGGCCACCAATTGCACCGCATCCTTTCCTAAAGTAAATACCTGATTATTGCTTGGTTGAGTCAAAGAAACTGTTGGAACTTGATTAGCTGCATCTACAGAAAACTTGATGATTTCTGAAGTGGCACTTAAACCTCCC
>NZ_JAFIDJ010000001.1:1207785-2544744 GCF_017051705.1 Algoriphagus lutimaris
CGTTAGCTTCCAGCAGTAATGGTAGACCAATCATAGGTATAAGGAGCAGTAGCTACTGTGGAAATCAGCTGTCCATTGCTATAAAACTCCACACTTTTGATTTCTCCCTCCGGATCTTGAGCATTGGCCACTAACTGAACTTGATCTGTTCCCAATGTAAAAACTTGACCATTAGTAGGTTTAGTTAGAATTACATTTGGAGCCTCATTTATATTTTCAGGTAAATCAGTAGAAACCTTTGCAAGTAAAACCGAACCAAAGGCGGGGATTGATACCGAACCAGAAAACTTCTCATTCTTTGCATCCACATACGTTCCATCCAAAGGAACCTGAACTATAGATTCACTATAGTTGTATTCGAAAAAGATTTGCTGCTCCTTATTAATTGAAGTAGTCTTTACTTTTGAAATTTTGAGATTGTCCAAATAAACATCAATGGCATTGCTAGGAATTCTCAAGACTAAACTCTCATTTGACCTGGAGGCTAATGAAGAAAGCAGGACTTGGTAAGTAATAGCTTCCGTTTTAGTAGCTACTATTTTATTCCCGGCTCCTTTGTCTAGGTTATAGGTACCTTCCAAAAACAGCTCAATAGGTGTATCTGCCTTTGGGCTTTTCAAATCAAATTCAATCAAGGTTTCATCTCCCACTTGAATTTGACCAAACTGAATATAAACAGTAGCTTGATTAGTAGAATTAGGATTGATCACATAAGAATTTCCACTAATTCCATTTGATACAATTTTACCAGTAGCAGAATAAATACCTGCAATAGCAGAAGCATCATTGAACTCACTTTGCTTTACTAGATTAGAAGAAGTGACTTCATAGGTAGGAAGATTTATTTCCGGCTTTATGGAATTAGAATCATGTCCAAAATTTGAACTCCAGTTTTTTAAGTTTCTATCTACTCCTTTACTTCCCTCACTTGCAGTTTTGGTATGGATAAAAAAGTCAATGTTATAGGGATCTAGAAAATAATTGGAGTTGATGGTTCCTACAGAAGTAATGTCGTCAAGATCCGAATAAACGGCATAAACTTGTTCAGATTGCTCAATGGAAGAGAATTTATTATTTGAAATGCTCACATTTCGTATAGGGTCCCCTAAAAAATCATGGGTAAATTGAACTTGGCTTTTAGCTCTATAAAAAAGGTTATTGGTAATCTCTATATTATTTGCATTATGCAAAAATATCCCTTTCCCGCTTACGAAAGCTACTGTATTGTTTGCTACTTTGATCCCAGCACTATTGTCATCTAAATAGATTCCTTCTGCTAACTCGACTTCTTCCAGAGTCCCTAATTTGCTGCCTTTCCCATTTAGAATGATATTGCCGACGATTTCCCTTCCTATATTATTCCTATCTCGAAAACCATCCGAGTTGGTATAAATCCCGCCTCCATCTTGCTTGAATACACAGAAATCATTAATAAAATTGTTTTTTACCACAGTATAATTCCCTCCGAAGTGGATTCCATTGTACCCTACATGATCTATGGTATTCTTTTCAATCAAGGCATTGTTGCCATCGCTTCCCAAGTAAATGCCAATTCCATTTAAGTCACTGCTTCTTCCCATACCCTGAAACTGCATGGTATTGGTGATCACATTGTTTCTGATAATAGCTCCTGGCGACCCATAAAGGATATAAATCCCGTTGTTTAGTGAAGCGTTAATCCTATTATTTTGAATGATAAAATTTGGAATTGAGTTGGAGTTGATTCCATTTTCACCTGCATATTCCATGACACAATTTTCGATGGTTACATGATCACTGTTTGAAACATGTATCAAATTGGTATTAGCACCTTTTAAATGAAGGTTGGAAAAAGTTAAATTTGTGGTATACTGTTGGTTGGTAATTAAATAGTCTTTTGTGGCAATAGCTATTTCAACGGATGGCAAAGAATATCCTGAAAGATTAACAGTTAATTTTTTGGTGCTTGGATCATAAGACCACTCCCCAGGTTGATCTAGTAAAGAAATGTGATTTTGCAAGAAATACCCATGGCCTGCCTTTGCATCATAGACACTCTCATTAGTAGAAAAAGAAATGGAGGTTCCACTGATAGAACTGATTTGATGTCTGTCGATAATCCAATTATTTTTTCGAATCACCACTTCACCAGTAGAGCCGCTATAGGGGTTACTTCCCTGAGTAGTGATAAAATTACTTCCACTGCTGGAAGCAATGGTGGCATATCCCCCATTACTAGACCCCGCATTAGGGTATCTTCCGATTTCTTGTATTTCCCCATTCAACAACAAGATTTGTATTCTTGACAAATTGTATGCACTCAAATCTGCTTGGTAATTTCCATTACCAATTGAATTCAACTGATCAATTTTAACCAGGGAAGTAATAATCGGTTTTGGACCAGTTCCATAAGAAGTAAATTGTATAGGAGCACCTGAAGAACCCGATTTAATGATATGGATCGTTCCATAAAATGTTTCTCCTGACTTAAATAAAATCCTGTCTCCTCCCTTTAAGTTAGAACCAAAAGAATTCAACTTATCAATTGATTGCCAAGGTGTAGAAGGATTTTGAGCTTCCGTAGCAGATCTACTATCATCTCCAGATAAAGAAGAGAAATAATAATCGGTAGCGAAACCAGAATTGGTCAATACCGCAACTAAAACTATTGAGAGGAAAATCCCAATTAGTTTTGATTTCGAAGGAATTAGGCTGGTGTAAAGCATTGTTATTAGCTATTGAAATAGAATAAGACTTATACTTTCGCTGCCCTCCCTTATTTAGAATCATGAATTCTTAACCTTTTTCGAGCCAAAATAACCTGATGAGTCATCTTGGAATTAGACAAAACGCTCCCATGAGATAGTTTATATTTAAATACAAACTAAATCCTTAAATGATTGGGCATAGAAATCCTGTGAGGGAAAATTTCCCAATTAGTTACTTGATGTCTTAAATGATTTGTTTACTCTGTTTGGCTAAGTTTTAATGAAACATTTTATAAGGGTGATATATGGGCAATATTTATTTAATTCAATAATTAAGTTCATAATAAGGTTGTCTAACCTTTTTTTTGATCATCAAAGCTTGAAAGATATTTAGAAGGCCAGATCGATGGGTGACATCAAATTTGATCTAAATCAAAACATTACTATATATCTCGTATCAATACTTAAGCAATAGAAATGAATGAAATTTCAAACTCTTACAATATTTAATATGTATTTTGTAAGTATAAATCAGTAATTAAATTTCCAACAATTAACCACTAAATTGACTTTACTTGCATAATAACCTCACAATATTAAAACACTTGATAATCAGACGCAAGTATCATTGATGAAAAAATTATATAAGACTTATATACAAAAATTATATAAAATATTTTTTACTATTTAAATGTCATTTGTCACTTAAAAAAATGCCATTTGTAACAAATTTTTGTAGAAAAACATTTTAAAAAAATTTTCAAAAGATTTTAATTTTTTTTCATTTTTTGATGATTAGACCCCTGATTTTCAGGCTAAAATGGAATTCCATGCTCAAAACGCCTCAAAAATTGACTTCAAATTTCACCATTTTTAAAGTCCGTTCATCAAAATATTTCAATTATGGATTTTAAAATAGTTGACTAGTATGAAGTATGACCTGGAAGTAATTAAATAATCCAATATAGAATAATCAATTTTAGGTATATAGAAATAAAATAAAATGATCCTATTTAATTGTATTATTATAGATATTAATATTATTTAAATACAATTTTTTTGCTTAATTTAGCTCTAAATTACAACAGATCACTTTCAGGTATATCTAGAATTACTTCACAGGTGCATGAAAGCTGAAGCAATTGAACTTGGACCTAATTAAAATCCATGAAAAAAGAGTCTTAAATCTCCATCTAGAAATTTTCATAATTAGATTAAAATTTTAACAAGTCAAAAAATCCACCGTCTAATTAGTTAATCTATTTTATTAAATCATTTATTTTTTTAGTAATTACCTATATTCTAGAACCTATAACCTAATCTCATAATTCAATAAAGACACCCTCTACTTTACTAATCCATATTTATATTTATTATTATTTACTTGTATAAACAATTAATACAATATAATTATAACCTATTTGTTTAATATTTAAAAAAATAACAAAACCAATATAGATAGTAAAATAATATACTTTCATAAAATCTAAGAAAGTACAATTTATCATGTATCTAAATATTAATAAATAGCTTTAATTTTAAATGTATGCACACATAAAATAAATGGAAAAATCAGATTTTAGACAAATACTAAATTATTTTAAAATACTTTCAAAAATAAAACACAAAAAGACTATTCCCTTTCCCTTAATGACCTAGAAAAAAAATCAAGCTCCTCCAAAAAGCATGTTTATACACTGATTTACAGCATTTTAAACTATTTTTCTCAATTATTCCTATCCAACTCTTCCTTACAAGTCGTTCTATATTTTTTAAAATAAAGGGTTGTTTTTCAAAAAATAGAATGAAATTGGTAAAAAATAGCCTATTGAATTTTATCTAAAAAAAATACTATTTTAATTTTCGAACAGAATATTATTTCTCACATAAGTAATGGAATCATATGGTGGAGAATGAACAAAAAATTCAAGGTCTTATAGAAATATGAGATGACAGCTAGCTTTCTATTTAACCCTCATACTATTGTTTAATCTATACAAGTTTTATCTTAAAAAAAATCACCATCCTGTCACTATCTACAATACGACAATAACATTAAATAGAAGATTCATATATTACTTACCCTTTATAATTCCATCTTCATCTTTATCCCCCACTCTCTCAGAAAGTTTCCAGAAGTCTCTCCTTTTCAAAACAGTTTTCTTTAAAAAATGGGATCAATTGGTGGAAAACATGAATAACATCAAGCAGCAAAATAGATGGCAAAATCAAGATTTAAGTTGTCCCGATAACTCTCTATATTCCATTTTTATACCCAGGGAGCTACCCTAACCAAAAACCTCTAAAAGAGTGAATTAAGCTTCATTCTTCCCTAATTTCAGGGGTCGATAAAAGCATTGGCATTTGAGGATGAAATTGAGCCCTTGAAAAAATCAAGCATTTTTTAAAGCAATATGGACCGGAATCGGAAATTATTGGAATCGCAAAATCTGTAAAAAACGCTATTCCCTTAGTTCAAACCTTAGGTAAGCGGGCTGACCATTTATTGGTAGATGTGCATTTAGTGGATGAGGGGGGCGTTTCAATCCTTGGATCAGGTTAGATTTTTAAACCTGTCATCTTCATCACCGAACATAGCCAATATTCTTTAGAAGCCTTTCAGGCTAATGGAATTGATTATCTAGTCAAACTTTTCCGAAATATTTCTTTTGCAGCGAGCCTAGATAAGTTAAACAGTTAAAAAACACTTCCAATCAAAACTGACTGAACCTGGAAATTTGGAAAGAGCTTTCCAAACCAAGGTATTAAAAAAGCTTTTTGGTGAAAAAAAGCGAGCGCATTCTTATCGCTTTCACTTCAGCTATAAACTTTTCTTTGCGGAAGGAAGAAACACTTACCTGATCAGGGAAGATCGTAGAAAGTTAAGTGGCTTGGTGGTCCCATTGAGAATAAATAATTACCTATATAAAATTATTTAAAAAATACTTTTTACAATTTTTTCTATCTTTTATCTTGTCAATACAACCCTAATGTATCTTTTTGACGTATTAACACAAAACAATCATTTATTAACCCCTTTACTATGAAAAAATCATCTTTACTCCTTAGTGCAGCATTTGCTGTAGGGCTCCTATTTTTCCAAGCCATCCAAAAACCCACCATTGAAACCCACGATGAATTAAGTATGGATGGCCCTAAGTTGCCTGCTAATGTCAAGGCAGTAGTAGAATCCAAATGCTATGGATGTCACAATGCAGAAGCAAAAAATGAAAAAAGTAAGAAAAAGTTAGACTGGGATGAGTTTGAAGCCTCTAAAAAGTCAAAACAATTAGCTACCATGTCTAAAATAAACGAAGTACTGACTGAAGATGCGATGCCTCCAAAAAAATTTCTAGAGAACAAGCCCGAGGGGAAATTAACAGAAGAGGAAAAAGCTATTTTATTGGAGTGGAGTGCCGGAAAAAAGAAAAAGGGAGAATAAATGAAGCTTTGGCATAAGCTATTACTAGGATTGGCAATTATTCTTATTGCCATTCAATTTATTCCAAGTGATCTTCCTCCTATTACTACTGAAAATCCAGCTGATCTAATGGGTTCAGGCCTTGTAGATGGTGAGGTAGCCACTCTTTTAAAGACCGCATGTTACGATTGTCATAGTAATACCCCAGATTATCCCTGGTATTCATACGTAGCTCCAAGTTCTTGGTTAGTTGCCAAAGATACGCGGGAAGGTAGAGAAGAAGTCAATTTCTCCAATTGGGAAAAAATTGAAATGATGGATCAATTGGCAATTTTGGATGACATCATTTCAGAGGTAGAAGAAGAACATATGCCTCTGCCTATTTATTTAACTTTGCATTCTGAAGCAAAACTAGATGCATCCCAACGACAATTAATTATGGATTGGGCAGAAGCAGCCATGGACATTGTTGTAGAGGATGAGGAAGAATAAGTTTTGAATCAATGTCAAATGATTATTAAAAAGGGTTTGCTTTAAGTGAACCCTTATTTATTTAATTCCAATTCTTATTTCCGGTAGCTTTAAATGAATTGCAATAAAAAAGCCCTCTAATCTATCAAATAGAGGGCTTTTCTGTAGTTTATTACATCTTAATTTGGATGGGTTACGTAGCGCTCAAAAAACTCTACGATCCTTCCAATTCGATCAAATCGATGGTTGATTTCTCCAGATCTTGACAATTCATGTCCTTCCCTAGGATATCGGATATACTCTACTGGCTTATCCATAATCTTCAAGCTCTTATATAGCAATTCAGATTGACGGACACCTGTTCTAAGGTCGTTATCTCCATGGAAAATCAACAAAGGAGTTTCAATGTTCTGAACATAAGTTTGAGGGCTATTATAGTCCAAAATTTCTTTGGCGCCTTCTTCCCAAGGATAACCAAAATAATTTGGAACTAACCTCCAAGCATTTCCTTCACCCATAAAGAATGTCAATTCGTAGACGCCCCTTTGGGTCACTGCAGCTTTGAACCGGTGATCATGTCCAACGATCCAAGCAGTCAAATAACCAGCATAAGATCCACCCGTTAATACCAGTTGATCTTCATCGATCCATTCGTATTCTTCTCCTGCTTTATCCAATGCAGTCAAAACATCTTTGGCAGGTCCATCCCCCCAATCCTGGTAATTTCCTTTTTGGAATTCTTTTCCATAACCACCACTTCCACGTGGATTGGCATACACGATTCCATATCCCCTTCCAGCCAATACTTGAAACTCGTGCCACATGCTTGACTCTCCTGGTCCCCACATGGCAGTAGGTCCACCATGCATTTCTAATAGCGTAGGATACTTCATTCCTTCCTTTAACCCATAAGGAGGCATCACCCAGTAATCCACTTCAAAACCATCTTGCTTAAACTGATGCGCTATTGGTTGGGAAACCCAACGATCGGACAACCAAGTTTCATTAAATTGGGTGAGCTGTTGTGCACTTTTACCGTTGAGGTCAGCCTTATACAACTCATTTGGATTTGAAACCTGTGTCAAAGAATACACCAATTGATTGCCTTGGATATCGTAATCTCCTACCCCAACTGGTCCAGTTATGATTGGGCTTACTTTACCATTGCCTACCTCAGCCTTATATAAGGTTACCCCACCTTCATTGGGCCCTGCAAAGTAAATTGACTGACTATCATCAGACCATTTAGCTCCTCCAACTCTTCGGTCTAAAGATTCCGTAAACCATCTGATCCCTGATCCATCTGGCTTTGCCACTCCCAAGAGGCTTTGGTTGAAATTTCGATCTTCATCTGTTTTTTGCCCAGAAATCAATATCCATTTACCATCCGGAGAAAAAGTTGCTCCGGTATATCGATAATCATCCGAACCAATCAATTTACTTACAGCATGATCTGCAAGGTTAATTTTATAAATAGATGAATTCAATTCCCGATTCAAGTCTGGATGCTGATCACTTTCAACGCTGGTTGTCAAGATATAGCTTCCATCGGGTGCCCACTCTGCACCACCGAAACTTTGATAACCCGAAGTCAAAATTTCAGAAGTTCCTGTTTCCAAATCATATACTCCCAAGTGTCGGAAACTAATATCTGTGGACAATCCCCGCTCTCCTAAGAAATTGAGCCGATCAATAACCCTGGGATCATTTTTAGCAGCATTTTTTGCCAACCAAGCTCTAAGCTCTTCAACAGAGCCATCCATGTTGGGTTTCAGCTCTTCCTTTGCTTTACCTGCATTGATAGCTTCATAGTTAGGCTCATCCCCATAGCTTCTACCTGGCCTTGGATTCTCCCAAGGAGGTGTTCCTTCCATAGCCCAAAGAGGAACAGAAAATGAAAACAGAATTTTCTTCCCGTCTGGAGACCAAACTGGAGAAGAAGCCCCCTCTTTTTCATCGGTCAACACTTGAGACTCTCCACCATCCATTGGTAAAATCCATATTTGGGATTTTCCTTCCCAAGACTTAGTGAATGCCAATTTCTTCCCATCTGGTGAAAGGGTAAAATTACTAATCTCATAAGTAGGACTATTCAACACTTTCGTCAACTCAGGATGATTCAAATTCATTAAAATCAATTGACGTTTATAGTCAAATTTCCCGTCCTTTTCGGCCTCCATGTAATTTTTAACAAAGACCACCTGCTTTCCATCGGGCGTGATTTCAGGGTTGGAGACAGTGACGATGTGGGTTAGATCGCTAAGCTGAATAGGCTTTTTATCTTGTGCCTGTACGGCAAAGACGCTGATCATTAAAATGGATAATATTATCCAATTCCTATAGTTCATAAAGTTTAGGGTTAGATGGTCAATAATTCATACTGCTCAATGACCTTAACCTAGTAAATCATTTTAATGATCTAAAATAAAATTCATCTATCGGAAGATAATTTTGTCAACGATTCTTTTAAGGAGGTTGAATGGCGGTTCTATCCAAACCATATAATACCCCATCAATTCATTCTAAAACCTTGTTTTCTTTACCAAGGGAGTGCAGTTTGGTACCACTTCTCAAAATCAAATAACCACCTGCCACCCCTAATGCAATCCTTAAGGCCACATTTCCTTTTATCAATGCAAGAGATAAAACATAGGTACCTGCTAATAAAGAGGTAAGGCCTTCAGAATAATCTGTAACTCTTTTTATTCCTTGAACAAGACTGTTGGTTTCATCTTTCATAACTATTTCATTTAAATCACCTTTATTAATACAAAGCCCATGCTAAAGCAATTTGGCTAATACGCGTGGGTTGAAGAGGGGGGTCATGAACAATTAACTTCCCAATGATACCAATCAGCGTAAATCTTACCACAATGTGAGCAATGTTAAATTTTGCCTTAATTCAATCAAGGTGTGAGTTCAAAAGTTTTAAGTAAATTTCTATTAGATGCATCTGGAACTTCTGAAATCAAAGCATATTTACCAGGTTCTAGCGTAACTTTAAAATAACCGGTACTCCCTGTAGGCATATCATTTACTCCACCTAGAAACGTGAAGCCTTCGGGAACAGGATCAATTAGACCATCCAAGTTTAACCAATTCATCCAGGTTTCAATCGCTTCCAAATCTCCAGAATCGTCTATTCTAACCAAATTCACATCATGACCCTGAAAGTGCTCATATTTCTTCTGATCTATAAAATTTACTTGAAATGTATAGGTACCGGCTTTTTCAGGACTTTCAAATACAATTCCATTTTCACTTGAAATATCAATTGTGAAATCTGCTGTTGGCTCCTCTAAAGGGGACTTCTCCTCAGAGACAATTAATGTTTTATACATTCCCATGTTGGTATGGAACATGCCATCTTTCATTTTCACATAACACTCCATGATATAATATCCTGGCTCAAGTTTAAGAGTAGTTTCTGAAGTCATTCCCGGTGAAGTCAGTCCAACCCCTCCTGGCCAGGTGGTACCCGCAAACCATGCTGGAATTTTACCAAATGCCTCCATGGCTTCTTCGTTCTTTCCTTCATACATCTTCTTTATTCCTTCTCCGAAAGGAGGCAATAACTCATCCCTGAATTCATCAACCGTAATACTATCAAGTGGATCGTCGATTAGAATAAAATGAGGTTGAGGTGAACGGTTTTGGTATCTCCAAGTAACCCATCCGGAAGGAATGGTGTCCACCGCTTGAAAATCCATGTTCAGAGTTACAATATCCAAACTGCTTGCAGGCACTTCTTCCTCTGTTTCTATGGCTTCTTCTTTGGGTTCGGTCCCACAAGAAGAAAGCAAAATGATACTCGTAAAAAGGCTAAAAAAGATGTTTTTTGCCAGAATCTTTGGGAATAATTCAAATTGTGTGTTCATCATAAAATCTTTTATTGAGTGATAAAAATTACTTTAAAAAGAAAAAAGACAGCTATCTTAACTATCTAATGATGAATAAAATACAATATTTATGATAGAAATTCAATTAAGTATACACTTTCTTGTTGTTTAAATTTAATTCTCTCAAAACCACAAAAATTAGTTTCACCCCCATCAACTACTTTTCCTATTATCCTAAAAGCTTTTCTCCCACTTTTCTTTTATTTCGATTTAAATGGAGATTCTGGAAGTGGCACAAAATCCTTGTCATCACCCGGAATTTTTGGAAAAGCCTCTAGGTTCTGCGCTTTCCAATTTTCCTTGGCTTTTTCCAACACCCCTTTATCCGAGCTAACGAAATTCCAAAACATAAATCGTTCCTCAGGAAAAGGCTCTCCTCCAAAAAGGTAAATGACTGTTTCCCCATTGGTCTCAAACTCACATAAGGATGGGTTTTTGGCGATCAGCAATTGCTTAGTACCATAATCATTTCCTTCTACCTTGACAGATCCAGACAATACATACATTCCTACTTCACCAAAAAGCCTTTCCCCGATCGCAATTTTTTGGGCACTTTTCGTTTTGATCTCTAAAAAATACAAGGGACTATGTACCTGAACAGGAGATTTTTTACCATTGATTTCGCCAGCAATCAACTTAAATTCAATTCCATTTTCTTCCCAAACGGGTATCTCCGATTTGTCATAGTGAAAAAAAGATGGTTCTTCCATTTCTTTCTCTTTTGGTAATCCTATCCAAATTTGAAATCCATGTAAAAATTTATCCTGTTTCCTTAAATATTCGGGGGTCCTTTCAGAATGTACCACTCCTTTTCCTGCAGTCATCCAGTTCACCTCTCCTGGTTTGATTTCTACCCCATTTCCTAAACTATCATTATGAAAAATCGCTCCATCAAAGAGATAGGTCAAGGTAGAAATTCCTATGTGCGGATGTGGAGCCACATCAACATTTTGATATTCTTTCAGACAAGCAGGGCCCATGTGATCAATAAAAACAAAGGGGCCAACCGCTCTTTTTTCCCGAAAAGGCAAAAGTCTCCCCACTATAAAATTTCCGATGTTGGCGGCTCTTTCTTCTACTATTAATCCTATTGGTGATTGCATATGTGATAGTTAAAGGTTTGGGCACAAAATCTACCTATTCCAATCCTTCCAAGGATTCAAATAGATTAAAAAGAATTTTAAAACTAAGCAACAATCCAGATTATTTAGGAATCAACGCTTTCAAATCTTCCAAAGTATTGGCGTCAACGATTGATTTGTCTTTTCTCCATCTTACTATTCTGGGAAAACGTACCGCTACCCCACTTTTATGCCTATTAGAAAACGTGATTCCCTCAAAGGCCAATTCAAAAACCAAGGTGGGTTCCACACTTCTTACCGGACCAAATCTTTCCAAGGTAGTTTTCTTGATAATGGCATCCACTTGAGCAAATTCCTTATCTGTCAACCCGGAATAGGCTTTTGCAAAAGTCACAAGTTCTTGCTTTCCATCTGAATTTGTTTCCCAAAGTCCAAAGGTGTAATCTGTAAAAAGATTGGTTCTCCTACCGTGACCACGCATCGCATAGGTCAACACCGCATCAATGGTTAAAGGATCTGTTTTCCATTTCCACCAATCCCCTTTCTTCCTCCCGACTCGATACGGTGAATCATTCCGCTTCAGCATCAGGCCTTCACTTCGCTTTTCTCTGGCTAAACCCCGTTCAATACTTACTTCTGACCAGGAATTAAATTGCATCCGTTCCGAAAGTTGTAGCACTGGATGTGAAATCGATTGGAGCATGGATTCTAATTTATATCTTCGCTGCAGGTAATTCTGCTCTCTGATATCCAGTCCATTAATTTCCAGGAGGTCATATGTACGGAAAACCACTGGCACCTTCTCGAGCAAACTTTTACTTACTATTTTTCTTCCTATTCTAGTCTGAAGATCATTAAAAGTCCCAATCTCCCCATCAATAAAAGGTAAGATCTCCCCATCCAACACGGTACCATCAGGTAAAAAGTCAACCAATTCCAACATCTCCGGATACTTATCGGACACCAATTCATCTCCTCTCGTCCAAATAAAGAGCTCACTTTTCCTACAAATTAGCTGGCCTCTAATCCCATCCCATTTATGTTCTGCGGACCATTCAGAAACCTCCCCCAACTCATATAGTTCAGATTCCAAAGCATAGGCCAAGTAAAAAGGATAAGGCTTGGATACATAGGCCTGCTCATTCCTTCCAAAGATCAACTCCTCAAAGCTGGTAGTGGCAGGACTCCAATTCCCCATCAACCGGTAGGCAAGTTCATCTTCCGGAACCTCGGTCACCTGGGAAAGTGCTTTGGTCATCAATTTTTGACTGATTCCGATTCTGAATCCACCTGTAAGCAACTTGGTAAATACAAAGCGGGAATAATAATCCAATTGCAACCACATCTCTTGCACATAGTTCTTTTTCTCTTCCTCTGATTTAGGTTTTAAAAGAATTAATTCTTCTAGAATACCTGCCAAAGATTTTTGGCTTTTCATCTCATTATTGGGAATAACCAAAGCGATTGCTTCAGCTAAATCACCAACGATATGGTAGCTGTCCTCAAACAGCCATAATGGGATTTCTGCAAGCTCTGCTGCATACTGCCTTAACAAGGTGGTATTGACAGGTCGAGGAGGTCGACGATGAGAAAGAACGGCAATGGTCCAGATTTTATCGGATTCGGAGGCCCGCTCAAAATACGCTGCCAATGCAGCTACTTTTCTGTTGGTTTTGGTGGTAGCATCCAACTCCTCGATCAGTTCAGCAAATTTCTTCATGATACTTCCTGATGTATTGAATTTGAACTTTCATCCACTTCTCCTTCATAATTAGTATTTTCCACACTGGCATCGTATCCAATTTCACGAAGATACTTGCTAAAAATATCTGTATAGCCATGGGTACAAATCACCCGCTCTGCTCCACTCGATTTGATACTTTTGAGTAGGCCTTGCCAATCACAATGATCTGAGATCACAAACCCTTTATCTGTTGATCTCCTTCGTCTTGCTCCTCTAAAAGCCATCCATCCACTGCAGGTTCCTGTTTCGTAAGGAACCAGCTTCCGCATCCAAGGCGATCCATGAGCACTGGGCGGAGCAACCACTATTCCCCCCTGAATATCCTTGCCTTTGGTTTCTCGGGTAATCAGATTTGTCGGAGGAAGTTGAATCTGAGTTCTGAGTACTTCCGTCATATTCTCGATTGCCCCATGAGTAAAAATCTTGCCAATGGATGGATCTAAATACTTAAGAATCCTCTGAGCTTTCCCCAAACTATACCCAAAAAGCACAGAAGTCTTTCCTTCTTCTTTATTTCCTAGCCACCATTTATTGATTTCCTCAAAGACCTGAACTTGAGGTTTCCACTTGAAGGCAGGAATACCAAATGTACATTCTGTGATCATCGTCTGACATTTGATAGGTTCATAAGGTACTGCCACCCCATCATCTTCATCCTTGTAATCACCTGTAAATACCCAAACCTCTCCTTTATATTCCACTCTTACTTGGGAAGAGCCAATGATATGCCCTGCAGGATGAAGACTGAATGTCACTCCATTTACCTGAAATGGTTCATTCCAGGCCACCCCCTGAACGGGGATTTCTCCAAGCCGATGTTTTAGAATGGGAATATTTGAATGATGAGTTAGGTAACTTTTATGTCCAAATCGAGCATGATCCGAATGTCCATGTGTAATGATGGCTTGATTCACTGGCCTCCAAGGATCTAAATAAACCTTTGCTTTGGGGCAATAAATGCCTTTGGAATTGAAAACAAGAAGGTCTGATTGTTTCATGAATCGGTGGTATTCAAAATTATAAAAGGGGATTTCTACCCTCGATTTCATTGTCCATAGGATTGCTATCCATATTTTTTAACCTTAAAATGAAGAATTAGTTTGGTGAAAGAAAGCCCAAAAGGTTTTGAATTCTGGTCAATTCAAGATCTTCTTATAAGATTATCCTATCAAGGGTATCAAAAAAGCCTATATTCTCAACTTTGATCACGTTTTTCCTTTCAATTCTGAACTAGACCACCCCATTCTTTCTTATCTTGTTTTAAAGTACAAGTCCAAAAAAAACAAGCATATGGCTGAACCTATCAAAAAAGAATACACTAATGGAGAGGTAACCATTACTTGGGAACCTCATAAATGCATTCATTCAAAAAAATGTATTACAGGATTGCCCGAAGTTTTTGATTTTGAAAGAAGACCTTGGATTCTTGCAGAAGGTGGGAATACTGAACGAATTGTAAAACAAATTGACACCTGTCCTAGCGGGGCTTTGGGCTATTATTTCAAAGAAGGAGTCAAAAAAAATTCGGAAGAATCCACTAAAGAACAAATTGTAGAAGTCACTCCAAACGGCCCTTTGATGGTGTATGGAAACCTTCAAGTGAAATTGCCCAACGGTGAAACCAAACAAGAACATAAGGTTACTGCTTTTTGTAGGTGTGGAGGAAGTCAGAACAAACCATTTTGTGATGGGACACATAAGAAAATTAATTTTCAAGGATAAGATCATTCACCATGCGTAAAATCCTTGTTCTATTTGCTCATCCGAAATACGAACATTCTGAAGTCAACCAAGTATTGCTCAATTCTATCAGCCATTTGGAAAATGTAGAAATAAGGGATCTTTATGAGCTCTATCCAGACTTTAATGTTTCTATACAGGCCGAACAAGAAGCCCTTTTTCAAGCAGAAGTAATTATTTGGCATCACCCAATCTATTGGTATTCATGTCCTCCCTTATTAAAACAGTGGATTGATATTGTACTGGAATTTGGGTGGGCATATGGTCCAGGCGGAATTTATCTCAAGAATAAGCTGATTATGAATGCCATTACCACTGGTGGTTCTGATCATGCTTACTCTTCAGAGGGTAGAAATCAACATCCTATTGAGGATTTCTTACTCCCCTTCGAACAAACTGCCAAGTTATGCCTGCTCCAGTATTTAGCACCATTCCATGTATCTGGCACACATCAAATAACCAACGAACAACTCTCACTAAAAGGCAAAGAATATCATGATTTGGTTCTACATCTCAGAGATGCTCCTAGCATAAATCGTCCATTTCGATCTAAACAATTGAACTCATGAGTGGATTTTTTGCAAATGCTGTTGTCTATATTTTAGCTGCTATTGTCTGTGTACCCATTGCAAAAAGGTTAGGAATGGGATCGGTATTGGGCTATTTATTGGCAGGAATCATCATAGGCCCTTATTTATTAGGGTTCATTACCAATGAAGGCCAAGGTCAAGACATCATGCATGCTACTGAATTTGGAGTAGTCATGATGTTATTTCTAATTGGTTTGGAATTAGAACCTAAAATGCTCTGGAGAATCAAAGACCTGATTCTGAGGATTGGCTTATCTCAAATTCTATTAACCTCATTGATCGTATTTGGTATTGGAATTTTAGTTCAGATTCCTTGGCAGGCTGCGTTAGCAATTAGTCTTTCCATGGCTTTGTCTTCCACTGCAATTGTACTTCAATCCCTCAAAGAAAAAAACCAAATGAATCAGCCTTTGGGGAAAATGTCTTTTGGGGTATTGCTCATGCAAGACATTGCGGTGATTCCAATATTGGCTATCCTGCCCTTGCTGGTAGTGCAAGGAGCTCAATTAGTCGAAACAGACCCTGAACAAATGCATGGATTGATCGATCAGCTTCCTGGTTGGGCACAAACCCTATCCATCTTTGGGGCTATAGGGATTGTCATTCTGCTTGGGAGGTATGGTTTTGGACCTTTATTGAATTTTGTAGCGAAAACCAGGTTAAGGGAATTGTTCACTGCCTCGGCTTTATTGATCGTCGTGGGAATTTCTTTTTTAATGGAATTGGTTGGATTGAGCCCTGCCTTGGGTGCATTTCTAGCAGGTGTCATTTTGGCCAACTCCCCTTATAGACATGCACTTGAGTCTGACCTTGAACCGTTCAAAGGATTGCTATTGGGACTATTTTTTATGGCTGTAGGTTCAACGATTAACTTTACGCTTATTTTCAATGAAGCAAGTACCATCTTTTCAATCACTTTTGGGATCATCCTGATCAAAGCACTTATTTTATTAATACTAGGAAAGATCAAGAAGCTGAAACTATCATCCAATCTTAGCTTTGCCATCGGCTTATCTCAGGTAGGAGAATTTTCTTTTGTTACCTATGCATTTGCCTTGCAATTGGGGATTTTTTCTCAATCCATGTCTGACACGCTTATGGCAGTGACGGCATTGAGTATGACCATTTCCCCTATTCTAATGGTTATTCTTGACCTCACTATCCTTCCGAAATTGGATAGGAATGAAGAGAAAAAAGAGCAAAAAATGGATGATGTACATGAAAAAAACAAAGTACTATTAATTGGCTTTGGACACTTTGGTTCTACGGTGGGAAGATTTCTAAGAGCAAGTGGAGTGGAAGCCACTATCTTGGATTCAGACCCAGAACGCGTAGAATATCTCAGAAAATTGGGATTCAAGGTGTATTTTGGGGATGGTACAAGGGCAGAATTATTAGAGTCAGCAGGGGCACATGAAGCGAGTATCTTGATATCTGCAATAGATGACAGGGAAATCAGTAAAGTCTTGGTTGAGATTTGTAAAGAAGAATTCCCTCACCTAGAGGTAATGATTCGGGCCAAGAATAGAATGGATGCTTTTGAATTAATGGATATGGGTGTTGAAAACATTTACAGAGAAAATCTGGACACCTCTATCAAAATGGGCGAAGACGCCCTGAAAAAACTAGGCTTTCGAGCTCATACCGTTCATCGTTTAGCCAAACAATTTCATGATTATGATGAAGCTTCGCTCAAGGTATTGGTTAATTTCAAACACAACAGAGATGAATACATCAGCAAAACTAAGCAGCAAATTGAAATCCAGGAAAGTCTGATTTCAGGAGAGCTCTCCCGTAAATTCTCAGTCAATGACCATACCTGGGACAGTGAATCTATTAAGGAAGCCGTGAAGTCTGAAATAGGAAATACGAAAGGGGAAGAACGAAACAGGAAGTAAGAAGTACGAGATTCGAAATACAATAGAAACATTGGCGCTTATCGCGCCTGAAATAAGATAGAAATAAATAGCTATGCCAGCAGATAAGTTAAGATAGCCTAAAGGCAGAATAGGTAATTGAAATATATCGAATTACTCTTGAAATAAACCTCCCTTCGGTCGGTGGAATAGTATCTCCATATATTTCGCCGACGGATTATTTCAGGAGCGAAGCGAACCTAACTCACGCCTGCCTGCCAAACGTACTAGGCATAGTTCAGCGAAGCTATTTTTAATTAACTTATTCGTAAATCATTACCACGTCATCTAGGATCAATTCACTACCTATTGCTCCGGCAAATTCAGCCCCGGCAAAACTAGAAGAGGCAACGAAAGTAATATGAGTGGGAAGAATAAAGGCAACAGAGTCAGGGCTGACATAATTCTGATCCTTAGGTTTCATATAATCAGGAAAGGAATCGTCTAATTCTCCATAAACAAAATCTATGGTCACGGTCACCAAATCACTTTGCTCTTCCTTACTTCTCAACCATGCTGTAGCTAATCTCTCTGTAGTCCCTCCACTTCGTACCTCCAAATAGGCATAAATATCCATCATATCGGAGTAAGGCAAGAGGTTTCCTTCTTTATCTTTATTTTCACTTCCTGGGATATAGCTATATGTGAATTGTATTTTTGTTGGCCTTCCTGCAAATGGCATCCCAAACTCAATAGCTGCTTCAGGATCTTTAGGATCCAAATTATCCGGATTAAATACCCCAGTAAAAATCGAGCCCGCCGCGATCGGAGCACCAAATGTCCCCCCTAAAAACCCATTATTTAGTGTAATCATTTGAGCGGCAAGATTATCATTACCCCGATCATATGGAATAGTAGCTAATTTATTTAAAATGAATGTTCCCTGATTTCCGGTTCCCCATATCGTATTGTCCTTACTTTCCCCTGGTTCAAAATAATCAGAATTAGTTTTATACCATAAGTTAAAATCCCCATTGGAAAGTTGAGGAGTAGCTGAAGCTACCTCTGCTTGGATAACCCAAGTATATAAGCTACCATCTTCGGCTTCTATATTTATTTCTAAGTCTTCTTCTAAGTCTAAAACATCTCCTACTGCAACATCTGCCGTGGCAAAAGAAGATAATTCCAATTTTTGAAGTTTGATTTCATTTAGATTCACTCCACCGGGTATTTCTACAGTCACCGTTTTTTCTACAACATTAATTAATGCTTGACTGGCTTGGTTACTCACTTCAAAAGCTTTGATATTGCCATAACTGGAATACCCAAAAAAATCCTCCTTCACACAAGATGTTAGCATAAAAAGAAAGAGAAATAAATAGCAGTATTTCATTTTCATTGGCTAAATCTTTTTGCTCCAATATAATAGGCCAATCCTATATTCAAAGACAACAAATTGATGTTGAAATCTACCGATTGTTTTACCCTTTTGGACTCTTGATTGCTTGCACCATCCTTACCTTTAGATACATTAAGCTCGTACCCGAGCACATCTAATTGAACTTCAAAAGCAAAGGCTTCCATTACAAAAAAGGTGACACCTGGACTGATACCTACCCTAAAATTAAAATCTTTTGAATATTCCTTACTGACTACATCTACATTGGATGTTCTCCGAGTCAAAGTCGTACTATTTCCAAAATTCACCCCCATTTCCGTAAAAAAACTAAGACGTTCATTTTTAGTCAAGGGAACAGTAGATCGGAAATTGGGAGTAAAAGAATAGCCTCTTGTGATGGAATTGGAAGCAACCGTATCGGGTTCTCTATAAATATTTCCAATAAACTTATTTTGAAAGTAATTCACACTTAAACCTACCTTCGCATAATTGTTGATATAATATCCTCCTTTGAGTATGATGTTATAATCAAGACGGTCCCCGTCAATAACATTCTGAATCAAATAATCCGTATTCTCCTCGTATCTATCAGTTAGGTTAAATCTTAACCCAATGTAAATATTACGTTTCTTAAATGGCTTGAAATCCTCCTCATAATAACTGGAAAGAAGTTCATAGGGAGTATAATTACGATCAGTGCTATCAGTTTGCGCAATGGCATCAAAACTGATTGAGTTAACCAATAGCATAAAAAATAAAAAATATACTAACCTATTCCTTTTAGTCATAAAACAGAAAAGTGATCTCGTAAAACACCTACAATGAAGGTGGAACAAATTACAAACTTATTTGTTCTGGCAAAATCAAAGTTTCCCTCTTTTTTAAAAAGAGTATTTTACTTTCGACTGAATTCTATATGTTTGATCGGTTGCTAGGTCAATAGTTTAAGCCTTTCTCTAATTAAATTTCAATTAGACAGATAGAATTTTGGTAATTAAACAATCTTTTATGGAATCAATTTTTTCAGTATCAAAATTCAAACTTGGCCATAAATTGAACTCGTTCTGCATTTCCAAATGCATCATTGGAAGTCCGTTGTGCTCCCCAGATATATTCAGCACCAATAGAAAATCTCTCATCGAAATGACGGACAAGGTTTAAGTGTCCGACACCTCCTCTTTTTAGGGCAAATGGTGCTCTCGAATCAGGTGCATCCAGCCATCCATAAGCATAATTGAAATTGGACTCCAAGCCTTCTGCCCATCTGTGCATAAACCCAAGCATGATGGATTTAGCAGGTATGGCATCTAATTTCCCTTCTGCATTTAATACCGCATTGGCATTACTTCCAATAAATGCAATGATGTTTTCTCCACTTGCATTACCCAAACTAACATTATAAGTGAAGTAGTTATTTTTCCCAATATATTGCCTTCCCGCTATTACCGCATCGATTTGAAGGACTTGATCTTTAGGGCCAGTAGTGCCTCCCTCCCATCGTAATTGGGCCATACTAGAACCAAGGAACAACACTCCCGTTTTCCAGCGGTAGTCCATTTTCAATGCTAATAGCGGTAGCTTTATGTTTGCCTGACCATCAAAATTATTTGAATTCTCTATACCTAAAGCTCCTAAATACTCTAGACCTGCAGCTATTTTGATTTTTTCGCTTACTTGTTTTTGATATCTAACTTGTACAGACCGTCCACCAAAAAGAGCATCGCCGGCTGCAAAGTCAATCATAAAGGCCATTGATTCCAAAAATGAAAGGGTAGTCCAGGTTTGACCAATGATAAAATCTCCAGCAGCAAGATAGGCATGCCTGATTCGAAACCGTTGATCTGTATTGAAAAAATCGCCTTCAAAGAATAATTGGATCGGAATTTTATCCGTAGCAAACCGCCTAATATCAATATTAACCCGGGTTTCTTTCACCAAGGCGTATAAGTACCCATCATTGCCGTAAGCAGCTTCTCCCTCCACAGGAATGGAGGACATTAGGAATTGGCTTTTGTCCCTCGTTCCGTCAAAATCATACAGCATATCTGCCTTTAGATACCCTCCAATTTTCATTCTTAAGTCTGTACCAAACATTGGCCACGAACCAAGAAAATCATCACTGGTCAGTCTTTCAGCCGCTGTTTTCAGAATATCTTCCTTGAGATCTGAATCCGGTATCACTAACTGGTTGTTAATTGTATCATTCGTATTCTTTCCCTGGGCAAAAACATGAAAAGACAATAAATTGAAGAAAAGAATTCCAAGAAGGAATGAATTGTTTTTCATAACAATTGATTTTTAATCACTTGGGTCAATTTTTTAAACTAATTATTTTTAAATATTACTGAGAATGATTGTCAATACTAACTCATTTTTCATGTTAATTACCTTGGGAATATATCCCTCAAATAATCAACCTGGCTTCATGTCAACTGGAGATTTCATTTACCTTTTACTTTTTATCCTTTAACGTCTCCCAAAAGTTGAAATAGAAACCCAACGTAAAACTCACGTTCTGCCCAAAGTGGATGAAAACTTCTTAAAATCAATAAACTTATTCATTTTCAAACCTCAAGCGTGAAATTCTATTTTTATGACTTGTTATTTCAATAGCAGTAAGTTTCCCATTTCTATCTTCTTCTATAAAAAGGTCATCAACACTAGTAATTGAATGCTGATCATCCTCTAAAGAAATGAAGATGTCATTTCCTTTACCCTCAGAATCAAAGCTGATTTCTTTAAATTTTTCCTTCAATACCAATTCTTCACCTACCGCTTTTATTGACGAAAGACGTTCAAAATTACCTGAGGTAATTGACTGAAATCTTGATTGCCATTCCTCTTTAGGGACTTTTTTCCGGATATCCATGGTAATTCTAATTTAGTTCTTACTAATAGTTGAATGTGTATTATTAAGATTTTGGTTTTAGGCCAAAGCCCTCAATTATGCTAAATACACCAATAATTAATAAACCAAAGCCCATCCAAGAAGTGACTGTAAGGACTCCCATTAACATATTAAATGAAATAGAGTAGCCAAAAATGGAGATAATAATACCCCCAATCATCATCAATCCCCAGTTAGGAACTCCTGATTTTTTTGCTCCAAAAGAATCCACAAAGAGAAAGATACCTCTAACCATTAACCATATACCTATTACGAAAGGAATAGTAGATGCAGAAATAAGTGGATTTGAAAGAAAAATAATTCCGAAGATCAGATCCAGGATTCCTCCTACCAGTATCCATCCCCACTTGGGAGCCAATTTACTTATGGTAAAAGAACCTATAATTTCCATTATCCCCGTGAATAAAAAACTTATTCCTATATAGATGGCCAACCCAAGCAATGTATCTAGAGGGTGTCTGAACACGAAAAAAGCAAGAATGATAAAAACTATTCCTTTTAAGACTCCTAGCCACCAATATTTATTAGAAAACTCCATTGTATATTAATTTTTGATTTGTTTATAAAAATTGAGCTCCTTGCCCAATTCAAAGAATGGTTAAACTAAGATGCTATTCTCTCATTTGTTAAACTCCTAGAAATTAAGGGTTTTTACCAAGGTAGAGGTACAATCCTTCCTATTTGAAATCTAATTTGATGTTGTGGCCCAAAATTTTCAGGGCTTACCGCGTAATACCAATACTGAATCGAGAACTTCAGAGGATTTTTGCCTGCTTTAATCGTTTTAGACAATCCTGTACCTATGGGAACAGATATTTTATTTCCTTTGGAGGCTTTATGATTAATTGTAAAAGTTGGTTGAGCCTGAATTTGCCATGCTTTTTTCAAATTAATGGTATAAAAATATTGGCCCGAAGTAATATTTAATCGATAGTCCTGTCCAGTTTCATTGTCTGGGTAATAGATATCATTTAAAAACATAAAATCTTCAGGTGTTTGTATCCCATCATGATCTGCCGCAGAATTTTTATTTAAACTCCAAGATTGGGTAAGTAGTACTCCAAACATCCCCCAAGAAGTGTTTTTGCCTAAAAACATTTCAGGTCCAAGCATCCACCTTCCTGTACCGAGCTGTTTATTGGTAGCTGTTGGGGCGCTACCTACAATTCCCAATAAAGTAATCCATTTACTTTCCCAGGTAATTCCATAAGCTAGATCAAATCCTATATCACCCAGATCAACACCTTGCTTTTCAAATTCTCCTGATTCATTAATAGTCGGTTGAGATATGATTATTGGAATAAGTGGTCTAAAGAAAATATTTTGACCAGGCTTTACCACATAGGGTAAACTTGGCTGGAAACTAACTTTAAATGCATTTTGAGAATTAGCCCCATTTAAATCTCCCCCATAATTGATAAAATCAATGGGAAGTCCAAGTAACCCAATAGATGCATTTGGATTGGCCAATTTTTTAGCCACTTCTTCCATGCTTTCCTCTCCTTCATCTTGGCCATATACATTGATACTCAATACTGTCAATAAGACTAAAGAAGTAATTATTTGTATAATATTTTTCATAACAGTTTATTGTTTTAATTGTAGTTTTAATTATTTCCTTCTTACTGAGAATAATAAATATTCATGATAGTTTTATTTAAATACCTCGCGATTTCAAAGTACAAAGGGGGTAATGAAAATTAAATTATCCTTCTACTCGTTTTTGGTAAAACATTTATTCTAAAGCTTATTTTACAATCTTGTTTCTTATCGGCTGACCAGGATATACTCCTTCCAATACCTTTGAATCTTTTACGACGATGGTACCATTCACTAGGACATAAGGTATACCAGTAGAAGGTAAGCCTCCTTTTGCCATAGTCGCATGATCAGTTACTGTATCTGGATTGAAAATGGTGATATCAGCATCTTTTCCTTCTTGAACACGACCCTTATTTGCCATTTGTGCAACCCCATTTTCCTGTAAAAATTTGGCTTGCATAAAGCTCATTTTTGATATGGCCAACATCAATGGCATCAGATTCTTCTCTCGAACCAATCGTAAAGCTTTAGCATGAGAGCCCGCACCTCGAGGATGACCTTGAGTAGATTCAAATGGAGTAGACCAATCAAGAGCTAACTCCCCAGTTTCCGAGATAGACAAAGGCGCTGCATCAGATTCAATCATGGTTCTTGGATCAGCTAATGCACTAAGCATAATTTCTTCCTCCACACCTCCAAAGATGACAGACGCGCCCGGCTGTGTTTTCAACAACTCCTCATAACGTTCTTTGGTTAGTGGCTTCATGGTAGCTACTTCAATGATATCCTCATAACTTCTCCCCATATTCCTTTGATAATTATCTGGGGCCAAATAATCTGCACCTGCAACAGTGGCTCCTTGCCAATAAGGGTAAATGGCAGCAACTGTTTTTAATCCATTCGTTTTAGCTGCGTCCAGAAGGTCAATAGCTGTAGGTGTATAATTCAAGGCTTGCTGATGAATATGACTCACATACAATCCTCCACCATAGGCTGCCACGCTTGCCAGCATTTCTTGGGTTCCAAGGATACCAGTACTTGGTGGCATTTGACTGGAGAACCTTCCATGAAGTACGGTACTTAGACCATGCTCTCCCATTAACCTTTGCCACATGATCGTTTCGCGGCTAGTCGTACCCCGGGTCATATAACCAGGCACTGCACCTAGACCTAGAGCCCCTTGCTCAATTCCTTCTTTAAGCATTGATTCCAATTCATTGATCTGCTCAGGAGATGGAAGAAATTCCGTCAAAGTCATATTGAAACCACTTCTATTATGAGGGTCAAACGCATCCAAAAGAATCGAAGCGGTATTTGACTTGTAATCCGGGTTTGCCAGTATTTCTCTCACCGCTGCTGCAGATACTGCAGCCCCATAATTAGTTTGGGATTTACCCTCCAATTTGGCATACCATGCATCTACGGGATATGCGCCCGCTTCCATGTCCAGGGGGGTAGTCACCCCATCCCGCAAACTTAGTTTTTGCCCAAACGGGAAGTCCGAAATATGCGAATGAATATCAATAAATCCAGGGGCCACCACATGTCCTGTGGCATCGATGGTTTCTTTTCCGGCAATAGCCTCCTCTGTAATCAGCGCAATTTTGCCGTCCAGAACACCTACATTTTGGACCCCGTCGAAATTCGTTTCAGGATCCATGACGCGGCCATTCAAGATGACTAAATCAAATTCCGTATCGGATGGAACCGCCGATCCTGCCGTCGTATCACTGGCCTTTTCACCACACGCGGTAAAGAGCGCCATAAACATCAGACACAGGATACTCGTCACAGTTAGGCCATTTGCCTTTTTCATGTTATTGAATGTTTTATAAACCATTATTGTTTTACCAGGTCATTTTTAATGGCCTTACCAGGATAAACACCCTCCAAGACTTTTGAATCTTTGACTACTATCGTACCATTTACTACCACATAGGGTATACCGGTTGAAGGCAAAGCCCCTTGCTTAAAAGTAGAATTATCCGTCACGGTTTCCGGGTTGAAGATGGTGATATCGGCATCTTTTCCTATTTGTAACCGGCCTTTCTGGGACATGGATTTTACTCCATTTTCTTCCAACCATTTTGCTTGCATGATGGTCATTTTTGAAATGGCCAGCATCAGAGGCATCAGCTTTTTCTCGCGTACAAGTTTCAACACCTTTGCATGAGTTCCTGCAGCCCGGGGGTGACCTGATACAGACTCAAAAGGCAGGTCAAAATCCATAGCTGACTTTCCTGAGGCAGGAATTACCAAGGGTGGTGCATCACTACCTATCACAGTTCTTGGGTCGGCTAAAGCACTGAGCATGCCTTCTTCTGAGATCCCCCCAAAAATAACCTGATCTTGTGGGCTCGTTCTAATCATTTCCTCATAACGCTCTTTCGTTAATGGCTGCATGTTTGAAATCTCGAAAAGATCGCCGTAATCACGACCCATGTTCTTCTGATAGGTTTCAGGCTTTAAATAATCAGCTGACACAATGGTTTGACCCTGATAATAAGGATAGATCTCCGCGAGTACCTTCATTCCTTTGTTTTGGGCATCTTCGATCAGATCCAAAACAGCAGGTGTGAGATCAAGGGTTTGCTGATGGACATGATGAACATATAAACCACCTCCATAGATGCCTACACTGGCCAGGAACTCCTGAGTCCCTAGGATACCGGAAGTCGGAGGCATTTGGCTGGAGAACCGGCCATGAATGTAAACAGCCAGGCCATACTTTCCGGCTACCTGTTGCCACATGATCGTTTCTTGACTTTTCGTTCCATTGGTCATGTAGCCTGGTAATCCACCAATCCCAAGGCCACCCTGTTCGACCCCCTCTATAAACATTTGCCTCATTTGATCCAACTGTTCTGGAGTTGCCAATAGAGTCGCAAACTGAAGATCAGGATTACTTTCCGTATCGGCATTCGTGATATCCATTACGAAGGAACCTGAATTGGTATCGTAATTTGGATTGGCAATCTTCTCTCGAATTCCTGCTGTTGAAACGGTGGCGCCGTAGTTGGTTTGTGAACTTCCTTCCAAGGCGTTATACCACATATCAATAGGATAACCGCCAGCTTCCATCTCCAAAGGAGTTGTAACACCATCGCGAAGAGCTATCCTTTGACCAAACGGAGTATTTGCAATATGATTATGGAAATCAATAAATCCCGGAGCTACCACATGTCCTGTGGCATCAATAGTTTCCTTTCCTGAAATAGACTCCTCTGTAATCAGTGCAATTTTGCCATCCAAAACACCGACATTCCGTACCTCGTCGAAATTCGTTTCAGGATCCATGACGCGGCCATTCAAGATGACTAAATCAAATTCCGTGTTGGATGGAACTGCTGATTCTAAATTCGTATCGCTGCCCTTTTCTGCGCAGCTTATCAATAAAGTTGAACTCAAAAGACAAAGGAAGAATAACCTTGAAAGATCTTTTGTGTAACTTAATTTATTTCGTCTATTCATAAGAATTAAATTTTTCTAACTACAACGCTTCCAGGTTTCCAAATATGGTATAAAAAAAGCCTATCGTTTTTCCATATTCCTCCACCAAGATTCGCTCATTTACTCCATGAAATCCTTTAAATTCTTCCGTGTTTTCTAATTGAATACCCGTGATGGTATATACATCTGGTGCAAAAGATCGGGCCTGAAAATGCTTGGAGTCAGAACCCCCGATTACAAAAAATGGTGAGACTAATAGATCATTTCCCCAAATCTGACGGATGGTCTTTTCAAGCATATTGTAGGCATCATTCCCTACTTCGGCAATATTGGTGGCCGGTGTAGAGGCAGATATATCCCGAACAGTAATACGATCGTCTTGGATTGCATTTTTCACATGTTCAATAATTACTTCAGGAGTATCTCCTGGCATAGGCCTGAAATTCACAACAGCAGTAGCAGTTGGTGGTAATACATTATCCTTTACCCCTGCATTGAACATCGTTACTGCAATGGTAGTATGAAGCATGGCCCTGGTCAATTGGTTTTGGGCCATCGTCTCAATGAACTGCTGTTCCAAATCTGTAATCTCATCATCTTTTCCAAAGGCTACCGCTGCGTATAAAGGTTGATTGTCTTTGTCCAACTCTGGGCCCATATAGCGATATTGGGAACGAACTGCGGGATGAATCCTATAAGGAAACTGCGCATCTTCCAGCTTAGTAACAGCTTCAGCCAAAATACCAATATTGGATTCAACTGGAGGTTGAGAAGAATGTCCTCCTATTCCATTCATCTCCAATTCCAGACTGATAAAGCCTTTTTGAGCAATACCAATCAAAGCGGTATTCTCTTTAATTCCAGGAAAAATACCTGGAGTTAATGGAGCTGATTCATCCATGACATAAGCAAATCGTTTGATCCCTCGTTGCTCCAATACATCAGCAATGTATTTGGCCCCTTCAGGACCTCCTACTTCCTCATCCTGACCAAATACAAAATAGATCGTGCGGGAGGGTTGCCAGCCCTCTTTAATCCTCATTTCGGCAGCTTCCAAGATGCCATGAATTTGGTTTTTATCATCCAGCACGCCACGACCCCAGATATAGCCATCTTGAACGGTTCCGGCAAATGGGTCTACTTTCCATTGATCCCTAGAATCCGCTGGAACTGGCACCACATCCTGGTGGGCATAAAATAAAGCTGGTTCTAAGGATGGGTCTTTTCCCTCCCAAGTATATAAAAGACTATATGGGCGAGGATCTCCTAACACTTCCTTTTTTAAAGTCTTATGAACATTGGGATAAGCTTCTTCTATAAACTTGTGATAATCCTCAAAAGCTTTGGTATCAAAGTCTTCTCGATCTTGATTGGAAATGGTAGGAAAAGTGACCGCTTTAGATAGTCGTTGTACAGCTCCATCTAGATCTACATCTACAGAGATTTGATCTACACCTGTCATTTGCAAAGAAGTAAAATCTTCTAGGTAAACGGCTTCAGTATCTTGATCAGAGGAACTGGAATTTTGACCGCAACTTCCCAATAAGGAAACAGCCCCTATTCCAGCATAGAAAATTACCTTGAATAAAGATTTCATAATTTTTTTTTAATTGTGATTGTCTTTTTTTAATTATTTAAGGCCTGTTAGTTAAAGTTGTTCCAACCCTAGGATTCATAGTTATTAAAAGCATGAAAATTGAAGAAAATATCCATTTTCGTATTTGATAAAACTCAAACTTAACCATCGTTTGTATCCTTTTGGCACTTCCAAATGAATCGTTTATAATTCGTTGGACTGACAATTTCAACCATTTAATCCAAGGTGTTTTTATAAATTTTACCGTCTTTCATAATGATCTTTAAGTTGTTTTCCGGATCAGCAATCAGATCTAGGTTCTCAAGCGGATTACCGTCCACCAAGAGCAAATCAGCTAATGCACCTTCCTTGATCACACCATTCTCCCCAGGGTAAGGATCCCTAGGCCCACTCATCTTGAAGAGTTCGTAATTGGTGCTGGTTGCCATTTTTAACACCTCCCATGGTTCGTACCATCTTTTGAGTTTTGCCAGAGACTTTCCCTATTTGGCTGCAATCTCTGGCCCATTTTGCAAATCCGTACCAAAAGCAACCTTCAGATCATACTTTTTGGCCAATTCGTAGGCTTTTTCCGTGCCTGCGGTCATTGTTAAGTATTTTTGTTGTTCGAGCGACCATTAATGTTCTACCTTGAGCATCTATAATGGTTGAGTTCTCATCTTGGGTTATCATGATCCCTTCAGCAATCCGTGCTATTTTATTTCCTTGGATCAGAACATCTTTTCCTTCTACCAACTTATTTGTTCCGCCGGAGATTTTGGCATTGGTAATTAAGATCTGTTTTTGAACCTCTTGTGCGTAAATACCAATACTTAGGACTGCGAATAAGAGAATCATTGATAACCCTTTTTTCATAATTTGAGATTTAAATTAGATTCAATTGAATCAATTATTCAGGGTATTCTTATACACCTTCCCATCCTTCATAATCACTACAAAATTGTTTTCAGGATCTGCTATCAATTCCAAATTCTCCAAAGGATTACCATCTACGATTACCAAATCAGCATAAGCCCCCTCTTTTACCACGCCCAATGGACCTTCTTGGTAAGGATGTCTCGGTCCACTCATTTCCAATAAACGGGCATTTTCAGAAGTATAAATTTTCAAAGCTTCATAGGGAGTAAACCATTTTCCTAATCGAACGACATATTCATTTTGTTGCAAGGCAGTAGTCGGTCCAAATAGGTGATCTTTTCCCACTGCAATATTCACCCCTACTTTTTTGGCAAGAGGGAATACTTTGTCAATGGCTTCTACGATTCCTTCAAACTTTTCTTGACTCAAAGGATTATCCCAAGTCATATCCTCTTTGAACACAGGCTGTAAAGAAAGCCAAGCTCCTTTTTCCTTCATCAATTGTAATGTTTCCTCTGTCACGAAAAAGCCATGTTCAATACACATTACCCCAGATTCTATGGAGGTACGTACCCCTCGGTCTGTATAGACATGTGAAGTAACATACGTATTATAGTTGGTGGCCTCTTCTACAACAGCTTTGATTTCGTCCACCGAGTATTCGCTTACATCGAGTGGGTCAAATTCAGAAGCAACCCCACCTCCCGTAGTGATCTTGATTTGAGTGGCACCCATCTTTAAGATGTCTCGAGTTCTTAGCCTAACTTCATCTACTCCGTCCGAGGTCATTGCCATCCAATTTCGCTCCCAATAGTTCATGTAGTCTTTATCACGAGGTACTTCAAGTTTGCCATAGTAATCTGCATGACCTGAGGTAGGGCTCATAAACGGACCTGAGGGAAGAATCCGGTGTCCTGGATATTCACCCGAGTCAATTAACTTTTTAATAGCAAATGGATTGCCTCCTGGATCCCTGACGGTGGTAAATCCACGTAATAAGGTTTTTTCAGCTCCAGTCATACTTCGGATAGCCACTTCAGGCATATCTCCCTGATTTGCAAACAAAACAGCAGCTGGTGTATAAGCATAAGTGGTATGCCAGTGAGCATCAATCAAACCAGGGATTACTGTTCTACCTCCAGCATCGATAACGGTTGCATCATTGCTTGCTGAAAGGTTTTTACCTATTGTCTTTACTAGATTTTTTTCAATTAACACATCCACTCCTTCGAGCAGCTGTTCATTAACACCATCAAAGACATTGGCATTCTTGATTAGAATGATTGGATCTTTTTGCTGACTAAATACGGCCAAACTGGAGAATACCAGCGCTAAGGTTAATGTGATTTTTAAAAGTTTCATCTTGATTATGGTTTAATTAATATTTTATTCTAGAGTGTTTTTATAAACCTTGCCATCTTTCATGATCAACACAAAGTTCTTATCAGGGTCAGCGACCAGACTTAAATCTTCCAAAGGATTACCATCTACAATGATCAGATCAGCATATGCTCCTTCTTTTACCACACCTAAAGGACCCTCTTTGTAAGGATGTCTAGGACCGGACAATTCCAACATTCGCGCATTCTCTGAGGTTGCCATTTTCAGTGCTTCATAAGGGGTAAACCAACGTGTTAGCTTTGCAAGTAATTTACCTTGTTTCGCCGCGTTTTCTGCTCCCATAAACAAATCCGTTCCAAAGGCCATATTCACACCTATTTCTTTAGCCAGTTGGTAAACATTATCAGTTCCTTTTGTAACCTCAGCAAACTTTCTATTGGACTCTGGGTTTGGAAACTTATCTGCATCCTCATCATTCAAAATAGGCTGCGTGCTCAACCAAACCTCATTGTCTTTCATCATCTGAAGTGTTTCTCTACCCATCAGCATCCCATGTTCTATACTTTTGACACCAGCTTTTACGGCTATCTGTATCGCATCGTCCGTGAAAATATGTGCGCCAACATAGCTGTTGTAACTTTTTGCAACATCTACAATCGCTTCCATCTCTTCGAGCGAATACTGTCGTACATCGATGGGGTCATAACTGGAAGCAACGCCCCCTCCACCGGCAATTTTAATCTGCGTCGCTCCTAGCATAAATGCTTCACGGCTTCGCTTGCGGACTTCAGAAACTCCATCGGCTATTGCAGTCATTCCTACTTCCTCCCAATAGGTCATATTTCCGATTTTATCAGGAATTTGATTAGGCAGGCGATAGTCAAAATGCCCACCTGTTTGGCTAATCATAGGTCCGGAGGGAAGTATGCGTGGCCCCACTACCAACCCTTCATCAATAAGTTTCTTTAGGCTAAAAACGGTCCCTCCCATATCTCTTACAGTCGTAAAACCTCGCATGAGCGTTTTTGGAGAGGCCAAAGTACTTCGAATACCCACTTCAAAGGCATCCCCAGAAAGCACGAATGTCATAGGCAGTTCTGCCAATGCCATGTGCCAATGGACATCAATCAATCCGGGAATTATTGTTTTTCCTCCTGCATCGATAATGGTAGCATCATTTCCTGCGGATAGATTCTTTCCTATAGACTTGACTAAATTACCTTCTATAAGAATATCGACGCCTTCTTGAAGCTGCTCATTTACCCCATCAAATACATTGGCGTTTTTAATAAGTACAATGGATGGTTCTTCTTGACTGAAAACTGTCAAACTGAACAGTACCAAAGCCAAGGTAAAAGTGATCTTAATAAATTTCATGATAAAATTGGTAATGGTTATAAGTAATTATTGGAAGTTGAAGGGATCAACATTGTATTCTTCGGTATTAATTTTAGAGGAAAAAGATTTTATTCACTTTTTTTAAATGACTATCACTGTCATTAGCTCTAAATCCACACAACTATTTGACTCGTATTTTTCAAAATAATTCTTAATATAATAACATTTATAAAATATTATTAAATTTTAATGAAGCATATTATTAACTTAATAATTTAATAATTTGAAAATCCTAATAGCTTTTGAAGGATCAATAGAAATTCGATAGAGTCAAATGTATGATGAATAAAAATCCAGTGTTTTACTTATCGTTCTTATTGTTTGACCTATTGTTTCAAGTACTTTATTACTCAAAAACATCAGATGGACTTACTAGATTTTCTACTAATTAGAGTCTTCTACTTGATTCAGGGCAAACCAAGTCAAAGTCACCTTATCATTCATTTTTGATAAAACCTAAAGACAAAAAAGGTCATTTGATCTATTGTCCATTTTGGTTTACTTAGTGTTTAAACTACAGATACAATTAAAAAAATATCTTAAAGGAGTTCAATCAGAAATACCATGTTCATCTATGAATTTATTTACCTATTGTTCCAAAAAGTTTACTTATTGTTTGAGCAATGGATTTCCCGGTATTTTTGAGGAGACACCCCAAAATCTTCAGAGAAGATTCTTGAAAAATAAGAAAGACTCTCTATCCCCACTCCCAATGCCACTTGACTGATATTTAAATCAGAATCACAGAGTAATTCGGAAGCCTTCTCCATACGAACTTGGCGAATAAAATGAGAGGTTGCCTTATTGGTAAGTGATTTGATTTTATTATGGAGTTGGGTCCGGCTCATAAAGGCATGGGAACAAAGCTCCGGCACTCCAAAATCTGAATTATCTATATGAGCAAGAATGATTTCGCGAAGCCTAATAATAAACTCATCTTCTTGCTTTACTTTTTCATCCTGGACAGGAGGAAGTGATTTCAAATTACTATACCGTTCTTGAAGGCGCTTTCTTTGAGAAAGCAAATTATGAAGTTGAATCAACAGCTCCCTTTTATCAAATGGTTTGGCCAGATAAGCATCTGCCCCCTTCTCCAATCCAGTAATTCTAGAATCTATATCTGCCTTGGCAGTTAATAAGACAATAGGAATATGACTGGTTTTAACATCCGATTTTAAAACATTGCATAGGGTAAATCCATTGGCTTTAGGCATCATGACATCACTCAAGATAATGTCCGGCACATGTTCCAAAGCCATATTAATTCCCATTTGACCATCCATTGCAAATTGAATTTGAAAATCATCCTCTAAGCAACTTGCTAAATACGTTCGTACATCTGCATTGTCTTCCACAATCAATAATGATGGATGTTGAGAATTAGCGTTTTTATCGGAAATATATTCAAATGAAGCAGCTTCCTCTGCTATCATCCATTCTATGGTAGATTGTTTGAACTCATCCAAACCAGCTTGACGGGTAATTGGAAGGTTAATACTAAAGTTGGTATGTTTGCCTTCGATACTGTTTACATGAATTTTCCCGTTCAAGATTTTTACTAACTCCCATACAAGAGTTAAACCAATTCCTGTTCCACTACCTGTTCTGCTTTGTTCATCATCTACCTGGTAAAACCGATCAAAAATATGGTTCAATTTATCTTGTGGAATTCCTATTCCATTGTCTTCCACAGTTAGCTCATAATAAGGTGGTTCAACATCCTCGAAGGCCTGAACAGTTACCGAAACGGTTCCATTTTTCGGAGTAAACTTGATTGCATTCGTCAGGAGATTGGACAGGATATGAAGTAATTTTTCCGGATCATAATCCAAAACTAATGATGGAGTATTGGAATCAAATTTCATCGCAATCCCTTTTTCCTCTGCCAAAGAATGAAAGGATTCTATCACGTATTGAATATGCTTCAATACATCTCCTTGAACCATATGGATTTTCTCTGGTCCAGATTCCAATTTCCTCAACCTCAGGATCTGATTGATCAAGTTGAGCAATAAACGAGCATTTCTCCTGATTAATCCTTTTTCTTTTTCATTCTGTTTGATTTGCTCGGCTACCCCCAGAATAACCGTCAAAGGTGTCCTGAATTCATGGGAAATATTAGTAAAAAACCGGGATTTAGATTCGTCCAGTTCCTGCATTTGAACAGTTTGTTGAAAGATAGTTTCTTTATCTTTTTGAATTTTAGAAGTCCGGTGTTGAACTTCAATTTCCAAACGATTTCTTTCTGTCTGAATTCTTCTTATATAAATCCATGAAACAATCAGAAAAGGGATTGCGACCAAAGCGTAAAACCACCATTGATTGTAAAAATACTCTTTAACCAGAATTGGAATTTCTAGAGGTACAAGTGACTGGTTTGACTTAAAATCAATCCCCTTAACCTGGACTATGTAGTTACCCGGAGGAATATTATTAATAGTCATTTGGGAAGCAGATCCAATGTTAATCCAAGGAGCGGAAGACTCTTGCTCATTGGAGGATCCATTAGGAAGTAATCGATACATGTAGGCGTGTTCCTTGATATTCCCATAATCAGATAAAGCAAAGTCAAGCATCAAAAAACGCTGAGCAGCAGGAATGACTAATGGCTCATCCAAATCATATGAACCCTGTCTATACACATTCTTTTTTTCTTGATCATTATAATATTCCAGACCTGTTAGATAAATAGAATTGGGTTTCTTTAATTCAGTTTTCTGAAGTACTGCCTCAGGATCCAACAAAATTGTTCCCGCATATCCTCCAAAAACCATTCTACCATCAGGCAATCTATAACTTGACTGTTTGTGAAAATTATTATGAATTAACCCATCCTCTTGATTTAATTCTAATAACACCGTTCCTGAAGAATCCAAAACTGAAATTCCATTGTACGTAGAGACCCAACAGTTTCCATCATCATCAGATAGGATTCCTACCACAGTATTATTTGCCAAGCCCTGGTCCTCTGAAATTTGCTTGATTGTATTAGTCTTAGGGTCAAAAATTAGTAGACCTTGACTTGCTGTTCCTAACCATAGTCTACCTTTTTCATCTGGATGAATATTCAGAATATTTTGATTCTGTAAAGAAATAACCTGAAGGAAATGATCCACTTCATTGTTCTTTAGGTCAATGGACCAAAGCCCGTTTTGGGCTCCTACCCATAACAAGGAATCCCCTTGTAAAAAAAGATCATTTACTTTCGCATGGATACTAAAAGGTTCGCTTTCATATAAAAAAGGCCTTTTTGCTTGAGTAGTCAGATTAAAAATGAATAAGTCACCCATTCCATCTCCTTCATCTCCATTATCTTTGAAAAATGCAACCTCCTGATTATTCAAAAAAACAAACTTTTCAAATTTGGTATCTGTAGGTAAGTAATCTGTTTCATTGGTTGAAATGTCATACCATTGTAAACCCACTCGTTTTTCCAAATAAAAATCAGCTGACATCCATACTTTTCCATCCCTTAGAATGATAGATGAAAATGGTCTGGCTCTTAAAAAATCCCCTCCTGTTAACCTACTCCATTTCCATTCTCCATCTATCCAATCGTATCGGTAAACTTGCATTTGGGAATTGAAAATAAGAGTAGAATTATCAATACTTGTTATTTGGCCGCGTTTATAACTAGGGTTTCCATGAATTTTAGTAATATTCAGTTGAGTTTGTATATCCATAAAGGCAATTCCTACCCTTCTCTGAGAAGAACCTATTTCGGTTTTAAAATCATCACTGAAAAAATTTCCTTCATGTTGGAAATCGTATTCGTAGGAAAAACTTAGCTTTTCAATTAAATTACTGTAATTCAGGTAATTACCATCAACATCAATCAAAAAGGCCTGACGATTTGAGGTAGGGGTTGGATAACTATAAGGCTCGGGATATCCAGAGACTAACAATAGGTTTCCTTTTTTATCTTTTGATAAAAAAACACGAAGAACTTTTTCATCTCCTTCATCGCGTAAAATCTCCTGGTTTAGGCCAGCATTGGTAGAAAGATGGAGCGGTTTAGTGTCCAAATCAAAAAAACCATTCTCCCTTCCAAGAAAAAGTAGCAATCGATTTTGCCCAATTGAAATCAGTTTCCACTCAAAGCCACTGTCGTTATCAGCCAACTCTTCTTTTTGAATTGGAGGAATACTTTCAAATTGAGTCCACGGAATAAATTCGATTTGCTTTGAATTTAAGTCAGCCTTAACGAGTCCTTTTTGCTGATGAAAGAACCATGCATGATCATTTAAAATAGCCAAGGAATAGGCGAAAGTTTTGGGTGGAGTTGGGGATAATTCCTCCTCAAAATTGAGTTCGATAGAACTAATTTCCTCATGTTGATTTTTATACAACCTAATTAAATGATACTTGGCGGTCTTAAGTTGACGTTGATTCTCACCTTCCAAGGTCAAAGCCATAATCCCCCCTTGAGAATCCTCCACCAAATTGAGTAGCTTGGTACCCACATCTAAGGTTATAAAGTATTGCTCCTTTAGATCAGGATGCCAATAAAAAATCATTTCATTTTGGTCATCTGCTCCAAAAAGAAAACCATCAGAAGTTACACCCATTACATGCCAAATTGGGTTTAGATCACCTTTTTTGATCCAGTCTGGCTTTATCTCATAAAAAAAACTTTTTTCCCCATCAAACTGAAAGAAACTCATTCTCAACTCCCTTGCATCTTCTTGGCAAGGATTTACCCAAAGTCTACCTTTATTATCCAAAAAACTATTCCCTAAGCAATTCACTGCAAGGCCATCGGAAAGGGTGAAATTTTGAATATTTAATATGGAAGGAGAGGGACTGTAATCTCCACTAGCTTGCTGAGAAAACGTAATTAGTGGACTTCCAATAATAAGCAGTATGAAGAAGATACTTTTCAAATAAACCATAGATATTTTCCTGCGCCTTGAATGAAAGCTGAAAGATATTTTGTCTTTAAAGGGTCTATAAATAGACAAATTACCTTCTAGTATTCCAATTTAAAATTCGAAAATTTTAATCTTACGGATTCATTCCTAAAGAATGGATTAACTCTACTAGCTTTAATTTAAATAAATATTATTGCAGGTGAAAAACTAGAAGTAAATGGAGCTTTTTCATTGGAAATTATATCAACTCTATAATGAAATTTTTCATCTATTAAAATAGATCGAAAAGCCGTATTTAGTTAACTAAATTGGTTTCCAAATGTTTATAAATTTAAAAATTCCCGAATCCTCAACGAGTTAAATGGGAATCATGAAATGAGAAGTGGGAAGTACGAAATACGAAATTCGATGATAATAATATTTGCTTATCGCGCCCAAGGCCTATCTCAGGAGTGAAGCAACTCTATTTCAGCGAAGCTATATATCGGGACCGAAGCGACCCTGTCTCATCCGAAGGATATATTTTAGGAACAAAGCGACTCTACTTCGCCGCCTGCCTGCCGAAGGTAGGAAGCGTATCTCGCCGAAGCCATATCTCATGAGCGAAGAAACTATATCTCAGCGCAACTATCTCTCGCCGAAAGCATACCTATGCAATAGCTTTACTCTTTTGATGATAGGTAAAAGTTAATATCAGTGAAATAAATACCAATCCAGCAGCAGTCCATCCCAAATAAAGCGTAGTAAATCGATTAATCTCTATTCCTCCTAATCCAGCCCCCAAAGCAAAGCCGAATTGAATGATGGAGTTGTACAAACTCAAGATCACCCCAGGTGATTCATCAGAAAGTGACATGATACTAAATCGAAATAATGGTCCAGGTAACCAGGCAGAAATTGCCCAAAGCATTAAAATAGCAATCGTTAAATAAGCAGTGATTCCAATAAATAAGGACAAGGAAATCAACAGCGTTAAATTGCAAACCATACTCACCAAGATAGTCTGAGGTACTCCAAATTTATCCCCTAAAAAACCTCCTGATTTATTACCTATTAATGTGGCTATTCCAAAACCAAGAAAAGCAACACTCAACAATTCTTCGTGGATTAAGGAGTTCTCATTCAGAAAGGGAGTGATGTAGGTATACAAGATAGCATAACCCAAAATCCAAAAAAAGGACATCCCAAGACTCAGTAATATGTTGGGTTTCCTCAATAATCCAATTTGCTTTCTAAACGGAACGGCTCCATCTGGGGAAAATGACGGGATAAACTTGGCCAGAATGAAAAAAAATAAAATTGCAGAAATAGAAGTTCCCCAGAAAATAGCTTGCCACCCAAAAGCATTGGTCACAATCCTACCAATTGGCAAGCCCACGATTAAGGCAGCATTGTAACCCACCGTTACCGTGGCTATAGCACTGGCTCTTTTATTCAAAGGAGCAAGTTTAGCGGCCACAATAAAGCACATCACATTAAATACCCCCATCCCTAGAGCCATGATCACCCTTGCCACTAAAAGCAGGTAATAATTTGGAGCAATGACCATCATAAATGAACCAATAGAAAAAGTGATCAGAGAAATGATCAAAACTTTTCGTTGGTCCAATGTCCTCATTTTATAGATAGCAATGGGGGTGCCGATAGCTGCGGTAATCGCAAATACGGTAATCAATTGCCCTGCTGCTGAAACTGAAATCTGGATGGATTCTGCAATCTTATCCAGTACCCCTACAATTACAAACTCCGAGGTTCCAGCAATAAAACAGATAAAGGAAAGTAAGTAAATCTTGATGCTATTGTTCATGGGGCAAAAAGTCCAATCCAAAATTGGAAAAGCAAAAGTAAGAATTGCCCCCATGAAATAATTCATTCTCAAGTATATTTCGATTATTTAAATCTGGTTTGAATACCGTAATTCTATGTTTGTTTCATGTATTTTTGGTAACCTCCAAGATCTAAATTCAAAGCTTTATTTCAGATCATTTGATTCTACATTAGTAGATCTATAAATTATAATCAAATTCATCGACTATTTCAGTTAAAATTTTGGCTGAAATGGAATCTGAACCCAATTCAAAAATCTGTATACCTCCTCATTGAATGTTGACTATCGAATACCTACCAGTTATTTTTTTCATCATTGCGTTGTTTTATAGCTCGGTAGGTTTTGGAGGAGGCTCCAGCTATTTGGCAATTTTAAGTCTGTTTTTAACGGAATTTTACGAAATTAGATCCACTGCTTTGATACTGAATATCTGTGTAGTCAGCATTGGAACATTCATTTTCATCAAAAATAAAGTCTTTGACTTCAAGCTCTTTTGGCCATTCTTGGTGTCCAGTATACCCCTCGCCTACTTTGGGGCACAACTCAGATTATCTCAGCAAGTATTCTTTCTGATTTTAGGTTCATCCCTTATTCTATCTGGGATAGCTATGATGCTTAGGTACATCCAAGCTAAATTGAAATCCCAGGAGTTCTCATTGATCAAAAAATTAGGCCTTGGAGGAAGTGTTGGATTTCTTGCAGGAGTTTCAGGTATTGGCGGAGGAATTTTTCTAAGTCCTACTTTAAATTTATTGAATTGGGCCAACCCAAGAACCGTTGCCTCCTTGGCCTCTGTATTTATTTTGGTCAATTCCATCTCCGGCTTAATTGGATTGACGGTAGCAGATACATTTCAATTAGATCTCCAATTAGCTTGGAAATTGGTATTGGCGGTGATTTTAGGAGGTAGTTTAGGCTCCTATTTATCCAATAAGAAATTTAACCTCAGAATATTAGGTGGGCTTACTGCGGTTTTAGTAATCTACGTTGGATTAAGACTGGTCTTGATGCATGGGTTTGGCATCAATATTTGAATCTTTGGTAAATCTTTAAAGACAAATTAACTCACCCTTTTCTAAATTGAGTAGGATTTAGATTCGTATGTTTTTTAAAGAAGTTATTGAAATGAGTCACTTCTGTGTATCCAAGTGCGTACGCTATTTCTGAAACCTTCCAAGAGCTATGTGTTAGTAAGACTTTTGCTTCTTAAAGTATTCTATCTGCAATCAATTGAGAAGTAGATTTCTGGGTCATTTCCTTCAATGATCTATTGAGATGATTCACATGGATATTTAAGTGATCTGCAAATTGACTTGGAGTACGGAGTCGAAGCGTTGAATGACTATCATCGATGGGAAATTGCCTTTCTAAGAGCTCTAAAAACAAAGAAGCTATCCGTAAGGAAGCACTCCCTTTTTTTGTTATCTGTAGTTCTGCCGGTTGAGGCTTCATGGCAAAATGAACCAGCTCTAAAATCAAATTTCGAATTCGGTCAAACTTGTATTTATATTCTGATTGAAACTCCTCATTCATTTGTTCGAAAATCTGAAATACTTGCTCTACTTCTTCATCAGTTAATTCAAATACATGCACTCCATTGGGATGAAAGATCTCATACTTTTGAATATTCCCAAAACCAGCAAAAAAATGGGGGTTAAAGATGCAATAAATCCCCTCTAAACTCACATGGTTATTATCCCATTTATAGGAAATCATAGGGTTTGAAAAAGAGAGTGCCTGCATTTTCACTTCATACACCCGATCTGCATAATGAACCTGACTTTGCCCTTTAACCTACATTACTTTGTAAAAATCCCTTCTTCTATAGGGTAAGCTTTTTACTTTTCCTTCATAATAGGGTTACAGACGAAACATATTGAAATGCCCAAAATCCTTTTTATAATCTTCAGGCAACCAATTGAATTTTCGCTTGTAGAACTCTTCCAAGGACTCTGCTCTTTCCATCTCTCCTCGGGTTATTGTTTTCGGTAATCGTTGGCGAAATTGTAAATCAAACTGAGGTTCCAGACAAAATCGTCCCCTTCAATCGTGGACTTGATTTTCTGGTTAAAGGTAGATTGTAACCCGATTGGAAAATCGGTTTTGGTCAGTGTAAATGTGGAAGTAACATACAGCCCATCATTTTTATCCACTTTCAAATAATACATTTGAGGAGTCATGGCAAATCTCAAAGTTTTACTCAAAGGGAAATTACTAAGAGCCCAGGTTACACCTAAAAAATAGGTATGATCCGGTGGATAGGGATTGATACCATTCCCATTTAGAAAATAGATTCCTAAGCTTGAACGGGGAGATATTTTATAAGTTGGAGCCAATTCCCAAGTTAAATAACGATTGGCCACCAATACATTCTTGGGTTGTCCATCTACTATTAATTCTCTCTCCTGAAACAAAAAAGCAGGGTGAGCCCCTACTCTCAGACTAAATTTTGGATTATTTACAATCTTATACCTCCACCAAAAAACAAAAGACCAAGGTTTCCCATTCATCCCAAACCGCATCATAGGATCAAATGAAAATCGATCACCACCTAGGCTCATATCAAACAAAAAGGCTGGCCTGCCTAATGAGAAAAAAGGGATGATGGAAATCCCATTAGTAGTAGCCGTGATAGTTCCATCAAAATGCTTAATGATCGGAGTTTTTTCAGTTTCTTTTTGAGCTTGAGCTTGATTGTTTGCTAATAATACTAGCCCAACAAGAAAGATTTGAAGGAAATATTTTTTCATGAAAGGTTGAAGTGGGATTAAATATAGGGTATAAAAATTATTATACCTCCACTTCACAAAAGTCAAATTTATGGTAAAATTAGGGAAGCATTTTTCAAATAAATACTAACACAATTCAAATAATTGTGGAATTTTTCACTTCAGTCAATTCAACAATAAATATTTGACCCTTATTTCATAAAAAGGTAATTCATCGGTTTTCAACCATTTATGAGATTAAAAGATGGTAATCGTTGAAAATAATACTTGATATACATAAGCAACCTAGAAAAAGAAGGCTATTCAAATCAATCAAATGCTTAGTTCTTCAAAAAAATCTAAACAAGCACTTTTCAGAATAAAATTGTCTTTTTCAAACTCTAAATTATTCATAAAAGAAGAATGTAGTGGTTAAGGATTCTTGATTTAATTAGATATACAATGCCGCAAAAATACCTTCTAGAATTACACGGAAGTATTTTATTAGGTAGGTGTATTTAGTGATTCAATAGCCAGGATGGGCATAGTAAAATCCATGTGAAGGAGAAGTCCTCCACACTTAGCCATCCGTATGCAAAGAATCCACAGGATTGGAAAGCGCTGCTCTCAAGGATTGCAATCCTACTGAGACCAAAGTCAATAACAGCATCAATCCGGTAATAAGAATAAAGATAGACCAATGAACTCCACTATGGAAGGCATAGTTAGAGAGAAAACGATCTGCCAACCACCAAGCAATTGGTATTCCTAACATTAACCCCATCCCGACCAAATAGCCGAAATCTCTAAACAGCATCAGAACCAAATCGACCACGGAGGCACCTAATACTTTTCGTACTCCGATTTCTTTGGCCCGTTGCTCAGCTGAAAACAAGGATAAGCCAAATAAGCCTAAACCTGAGATCAGAACGGCAAGTACCGTAAATGCCAATGACAACTTTCCAATCACCTGCTCCTGTCTATATTCACGATCAAACACCTCGTTGAGGAAGGTGAATTCAAATGGATAATCCGGATTATATTCCTGAAATATAGTTTCGACCTGGTCCAGGGTACTTTGCATGGCTTGATTTTCAGAAAGTCGAATAAAGTAATGATTCCCTACATATTCAGAATACATAAATACCAAAGGTTGGATTCCAAACTTTAGATTGTCATTATGAAAATCTTCCGTCACCCCTACTATTTCTCCTGGTCCATTCCACATATCGAGTTTGGTCCCTACCACCTCTTCTAAGTTCAAACCCATTAATTCAACTGCCTTTCTATTGACCAAGTAATTGGAACTATCTCGTTTCCCTATAAAATTCCTTCCAGCAATTAATGGAATAGACAAAGTAGGAAGAAACCCTTCATCACATCGAAAAACTTTGAAATTGAGTTGCTCCTGATCAGACTTTCCGGCCCAAACCGGATCTGAACTCGTGATAGGCACAGTGAAAATATTATTTCCGCCAAAGGCCACTTGACTCACTCCTGTCAGCTGTTGCAATTCATTCTTGATCGCAGGAAATGATTGCATCAATCCTTCATTCTGATCAATCACCATTACATTGTCCCGATCAAAGCCCAAATTCCGTTCACTGATGAATCTGATTTGTTGAAAGAGAATTAAACTGCCAAAGATCAAAACAACAGAAGTGGCAAACTGACCCACCACTAAGACTTTTCGAATCCCAGCCCCGGTCAAACCAGCGCTGCTATCCCCTTTCAATACTTTGGAGGGGTTAAAACGAGAAATTAACCAAGCCGGATAAAATCCTGACATCAAACCTGTTAGTAAAGTAATACCAACTATTCCGCCAAGTAAGACCGGGCTTCCTAATTCCAATTCAAGGTTTTTTCCGGTGACCTCATTAAAGAATGGCAGTAAAAGCTGAATCAATAGCAAGGCAAATACCGAGGCCAAAGAGGCCAGAATGAGCGATTCAAATATAAACTGTAAAACCAGGCTTTGCTTGCTTGCTCCTATGGATTTCCTCACCCCTACCTCCTTACTTCTGCTGGCCGATTTAGCTGTCGCAAGGTTCATAAAATTGATACAGGCCATCGCCAGAATTAGGAATGCTACTCCAGCAAAAAGATAAATTTGCTGGATTTTACCACCTACTGATTTCCCTTGCTCAAATTCACTATACAGTCGTTGTTTATGAAAAGGAAATAAAAAAGGTTCAGTGGTACAGGCCTCACAATTCTCAGCAATCAAAGAGGAAAGCTTTTTGTTTGGATTCTTAGTTCCTTCTTGAAGCAACACCATGGTTCTACTGCCTCCACTTTGCCAATTTTCCATCCAGGGATTTTCATCCAGTAACAAATCAAATGGTAAGACAAAATCAAATTGAAGAGATGAGTTTCTTGGTACATTCTCATAGACTTCCGATACCAACACTTCTAAACCATTGGGAAGCGTTAGGCTCTTTCCCAAAGGGTTTTCTTCCTGAAAAATCCGATTTGCCAAATTTTGGGAGATCGCAATGGCGTATTTCTCATTCAAAGGGTTATTTCCATTACTTGAAACGATTGGAAAGCTTACTATCTCAAAAAAAGTAGGATCAGCATATATTCCTTTTTCCTGATAAGAGTCTTTGCCTTCCTTTAATAATACCTCCGTCTCAAAACTATACCGCGCTGCATGCTCTATCTCGGGTATATCATCCAACAATTTATCTTTTAATACAGCTGGAGTTGCCCCATAGGTATCTATTCTTCCGGCAGCCTGTTGATTATTGATAAGAACTGAATAAACCCGATCTCCTTTTTCATGAAAATTATCAAAGGATAGTTCATCGGAAATCCAAAGAAGGATAAAAATACTTGCAGCTATGCCTGTCCCTAACCCCACCAGGTTGATCAGGGTATGGATTTTATGTCGGCCTAAATTTCTTAGACTAATTCTTAGAAAACTACGTATCATGATTTATTCAAATTCAAGACTAATCATGCATCTAAAGTATAAAACCATGCCAGAGAATTAGGACAATTTTAGCCCAAAACAGCACTTACCTTACCCTGTTCGTTCAAAATCGAACAATTTCATCCCATTTTTGGGCAAATAGAACTCAAAGATCCCTAAAGGCATCTTCCCATCACATTCTATTATTCACAATCAATGCTGAATCATCATACAGAAAATGCCAAAGCTGGAAAGGAAATTCATGTTATTGCTGCTGCCAAAAATGAGACGGATTCACCATTAATCAGTTATCAACGGGTAGTCATCTTGAGGTATTTAAATTTATTTGATCCCGAAAGGAAGAAACAATAAAAAGCTTCAGTAAAGAAGCTGAAACTTTTCTTGTTTTAAATGAACTTCCTGTTTTCCAGCTTCTTAAAAAAATCCTCTCGATAGTTTCTGCTGATCGGATAAATATCCTTTCCTATCACTACTTCATTGGCCTGAACCTCATCTATATGCCGCATATTAATAATAAATGATCGGTGGATCCTGACAAACTCTCCCGGCAAAGCATTGGCAATTCCGGTCAGGGAAACCAAAGACATGACTTTTCTGGAAGGTGTTATAAATTTCACATATTCTCTTTGGGCCTCAATCGCTTGAATTTCAGCAAACAGGAATTTTACAATTCGGGTATCCGTTTTGATAAAAAAATAATCCAGCTTCTCAGGACTTTCCACTGCCTCCACCTGTGCCGAAAGGTATTCAATAGCACGATTAATTGCTTTTTTAAAACGCTCAAATGAAACGGGTTTCACTAAATAATCAATTACATCTAATTCGTATCCTTTTACAGCGTATTCCTCATAAGCAGTGATAAAAATAGTCAAAGGTTTATCGGAAAGTTCATTCAATAAATCCATCCCTGTCATTAAGGGCATCCGGATATCAAGCAAAAGAATGTCAACAGAATTTTCTCTTAAAAATCTTAAAGCCTCATCCCCATTATTGCAGGTTCCAGCTAATTCTAATTCTGCAGTTTTTGACACATAGTCCGAAAGAAGCTTTCGAGCCGGTGGTTCGTCATCTACAATAAGAATCCTGTATTTCATGTTAAGTCAATTGTTAATTCCACTTTAAAAGACGTGGGATTCTGCTCAAGTTTCAATTGGTGTTTTCCAGGATAGATCAGATTCAATCTCTTTTTCACATTGCTCAGCCCCACACCACTTTCTTCCTCTGCAGTCTTACGTGCATCGATCACGTCATTTTTTATCTCGAAAAACAGTCGATCAGTGGCATCTACATATAAATTGATTTCAATTGTTCCATCAATTGTATTCCCATGTTTGAAGGCATTTTCCAAAAAAACCAAAAAGATCAAATGGGCAATATGATGGTTGTCACTTACACCCTTATGTTTGAAAGTAATGACTGGTTTTTCATCTAGTTTTAGGCGCCAGAGTTCGATGAAATTTTCCATAAAACTTATCTCTTTTGACAAAGAGACAAATTTTCCTTGGTCTTCATACAGCATATGTCGCATCATTTCAGACAATTTCAGGATGGCCGGTGCGGTATTCTGGTCCTTGAAATAGGCCATGGAATAAACATTATTCAAGGTGTTGAATAAAAAATGAGGACTTAACTGAAGTTTCAGAAATTTTAATTCTGTGGCCAACTGACTGTTGCGAAGCTCAATCTCATTCCTTTGGGCTTTTATTAAATTGGCAAAAAACCATACGACTGTCGTGATCAAATAAAAACCTAGCGCAGGAACTGACCTGATAAAATAAGTATAAGTAACTGATCTATGTGTCATTCCAAGAAGATTGACCCTCAAAAGCACAATTATCACCACCATGGCAATAGACGCCAAAATGTAAGCTGAATACCTTCCTTTTCTGTAAAGTTTAGGAAGCAAAAGGTAGTAATTGAGGTAGGCTATCGAAGAAGAAGTCAAGACATCTGAAATAACTGCTTGCCAAACCTCAGAGGAAGATTCAATCCAATTACTTAATGAAGCAAATAAAATAGCTCCATAACAAAGCCAGAAAAGGACATGCAGTGCATAAAATACAGGTCGCGAAATGACATTATTCTTCATATTCGAAAGTTACTATTTAATCTCACGCCAAATTCAAGTGATCATCGAGCGAAAGGCTTTGATCTACAGACAGCATTTTTTTTTCAATAAGTGGTATGATAAACCAAACCGACAACAGAAACTTAAATCTTCTTTTCATTCGTTGATCAAATCTGTAATCCTGATGAGAAATTCCTGCTTTCTATTGATTTCATTAAAATCCTAGGATTTTTTTTCGTCAAATAGTAAAGAGAAAGTGGGTCGACAAGAGCTATTTTCCATTTTAACTATCATCAAATGAAGTAATCCTAAATCAATCAAAAACCAATAATAGACCTATGAAAAAGACATTATTCGCGCTATTAATCACACTCATCAGTACTACATGGCTCTACGCACAATCGCCTGATGAGCAGGAAATCAAAAAGCTATCAATGGACAAATGGCAATGGATGGCTGATAAAGATGTAGATAAGCTTGAAAATCTTTTTGACGACAAAGCCAAGTTTGTCCATATGAGTGGATCGTGGAAAAAGGAAAAAGAGCTAGAAATTATTGAAACAGGAAGCATCTGGTATAAAAATGCTGAAGTCCACGATACAGCTATTGAAGTTTCCGGAAACACGGCGGTGGTATGGAATCGAATCACTTTAACTGCACACGTAAGAGGAAATGATGTGGAAAATGAATTTACAGTCACCGAAGTCTATCAAAAGCAAGGGCATGATTGGAAAATGCTGGTTTTCACATTTAGTAGTGTAAGGGACACCCATGAGATTGAACATTAGTCAAACATAGCATCATGAAAATAGCAATATTAGGATTCCTTCTTTCATTCTTATCATTTCAATTTTCGATGGCTCAAGAAGAAGGTTTAAAGAATCAAATCATTGAGCTCTCAAAGACCAAATGGGAATGGATGGCTAATAAGGAAGCTGATAAATTAGCGGAATTATTCGATGATCAATCTGTGTTCGTCCATATGGGTGGTTCCTGGGGAAAAGAGCGAGAAGTCAATATTATCAGAAGCGGTGGCATTTGGTATAAGAAAGCAGAAATCCATGAGGTCTCCGTCGAAATCATCGACAATACGGCTATTCTACTCAACAGGATCACCTTAATCGCAGAGGTGGGTGGCAATGAGGTGACCAATCCTTTTGAAGTCACCGAAGTTTACATTAAAAAAGCCGAAGGATGGAAATTGGGCTCACTTTCCTTTACGAAGTTACTTCAATAAGCCAATCTTTCAGGGACAGCTGTCTTGCTTATAAATCAAGTTTTGAACTAAGTTCAAAATTACTTAAAATCCATGATTTCAAAGGCTTAAAGTAAGTTTTGATTCATCTTTTTCAATTATAAAGGTATCAACCTATGAATCTTTTGTAACTTATAAAAAGCTATATAACCAGTTCTAATCCCATGCAAAACCAATTTTCAAACCTAAGCAGAAGATCATTTTTAAAATCCTCCGCATTGGCAGGAGGAGGTTTATTATTAAGCTTTAGCTGGTTGGCAGGTTGTAAACCCAATACGGAAGAGTTATTGACCTTACCGGAGGAGTGGTTTCGAATGAATGGCTATATCCGCATTGGGGATAATGGAGTAATCACCATCATGTCTCCCAATCCAGAGGGCGGACAGAACATCAAGACTTCCATGCCGATGATCGTGGCGGAAGAGCTGGATGCAGACTGGTCAAAAGTGATCGTTGAACAAGCCCCCTTAGACACAGAGAATTTTACTAGACAGTTCATTGGGGGAAGCCAAGCAATAAGGGTGGGCTGGACTCCTCTCAGAACTGCCGGAGCCACAGCAAGGCTACTTTTGATGCAAGCAGCTGCCAAAAGCTGGAATGTACCAGTTTCAGAAATAAAGACAGAAAATGGTTTTTTAAATCATCAGTCAAGTAATAAAAAGGCTCATTATGGCGAATTAGCCTCTTTAGCTGCTACTCTTCCAATTCCAGAGGAAGTAACACTAAAAAACCCATCTGACTTCAAACTTATAGGCACTTCCAAGAAGAATGTGGATGTTCCTAAAATCATCACCGGAAAACCACTTTTTGGAATCGACTACAAAAAGGAAGGAATGAAGATTGCCATGATTATCCAACCTCCGGCTTTTGGAATGAAATTGAAATCCTTTGATGCTAGTCAGGCTAAGCGAATGCCTGGAATTGTCGATATTTTTCAAGTTAAATCCCTTCAGGATGATTATAAAAGGACATTTTTTGATACCGTCCAATTCACGGATTTAATTGCAGTGGTTGGGAATAGTACCTGGGAGGTGATGAATGCCAAAAAAGCAGTGGAATTAGAATATGAGCTGATGGAATCCTATGAAGAAAAGCGGGATATGTTTGGAAGAGAAGGAAGCAGGTTCGTTCCGGGAGGGCTTGAAAGCGATGACTCACAGGAGCAAAAAATGCAAGAAGCTTCCAAAAATGCCCGAGTTCAAAGAAAAGATGGGGATCCAGAAACGGCTTTTGCTCGAGCCTCTCAGATTATCGAACGCACCTATACCGCTCCTTTTTTAGTACATAACTGTATGGAGCCTATGAATTTCTTTGCCCATGTCAATGGAGACAAAGTTCATTGTGCAGGCCCTCTTCAAAAGCCAGAACTGACCGAACAGGCGCTATCTAATCGATTGGGAATTCCAGTGGAAAACATTGAAATAGAAATGACCCGATTGGGAGGTGGCTATGGAAGAAGATCCTATGCACACTGGTTGATTGAAGCTGCCGTTATATCGCAGAAGGTAAATGCTCCCATAAAGCTAATTTATACCAGAGAAGATGATATGACAGCAGGAATTTACCGCTCCCGCTACCAAATTACTTATCGAGCAGCCTTGGATGAAAATAACGACTTGATCGGCTTTCATATCAATGGAGGTGGCCTTCCGGAAAACCCGTTGCATCCCAATCGTTTTCCGGCAGGAGCTGTTGAAAATTACTTGGTAGAAGGCTGGGAAGTCCCTTCCAATGTCACGACTGGTTCGTTCCGGGCACCAAGGTCCAACTTCAATGCCTCAGCAGAACAGTCATTCTTAGATGAAGTAGCTGAGGCAGCAGGAAAAGACCCCTTGGAATTCAGAATTGAACTGTTGAAAAAAGCAAAAGCTAAGCCTATAGGAGAAAACAATGACTACGACCCGGATCGGTATATAGGAGTTTTGGAATTAGTCAAAAACAAGTCCGATTGGGGAAAGCAGGAAAATGGTATTTCAAGAGGAGTTTCTGCCTACTTCTGTCATAATAGTTACGCTGCCCAAGTCATGGATTTAAAAGTGGAGAATGGTCAAGTAGCCATTCAAAAAGTAATTACCGCTGTCGATTGTGGAATTGTGGTAAATCCAGATGCAGCCAAAAACCTTTGTGAAGGGGCCGTAATTGATGGGATTGGAACAGCCATGTTTGGTGAACAAACCTTTGAAAAGGGAGTCCCTAAAAACAAAAACTTTGATACTTATCGAATGATTCGGATGAAGGAAGCTCCAAAAAAAATAGAGACCTATTTTGTGGAAAACAATGTAGACCCTACCGGGTTAGGAGAACCTGCCTATCCTCCTGTATTTGCGGCATTGGCAAATTCATTGTATCAGGCTACAGGTAAGCGAATCTATAATCAGCCCTTTTCAAAGCAAATTTCCTTTTGATCAAGGTGCTTAAGTAATACAAAACCCTTAAATTCATTTAATTACAGAGGTTTTCATTTGATTTTCGTAAGAAATCACAACTGAAACAAGTTAATTTTAAACAAAAACTTACATCACTATGGCCATATTTAATTTAACTGTTAACGGGAACTCCAAGCAAGTGGATGTGGATCCAAATACTCCTATGCTTTGGGTTCTAAGAGATCATCTAGACTTAGTAGGAACAAAATTCGGTTGTGGGATTGCTCAATGTGGTGCTTGTACCATTCACATGGACGGTGCTGCTGTCCGGTCTTGTCAACTCCCGGTTTCAGCGGCCGAAGGCGTAAAGATTACCACCATCGAAGGTATTTCAGAAAAAGGAGATCATCCCGTTCAAAAAGCCTGGGTGGAGCATGATGTTCCTCAATGCGGTTATTGTCAGGCAGGACAGATTATGTCTGCAGTGGCTTTATTGAAAGATAACCCAAGTCCCAGTGATGAGGACATTGACAATGCCATGAATGGAAACATTTGTCGTTGCGGTACCTATACTCGAATCAAAGCAGCTATTAAAACAGCTTCTCAAAACGTTTAAACTAGCAGATTATGACATTAATAGATAAGAAATTAAATAGAAGATCATTTTTAAAGGTTTCAACTCTTGCTGGTGGTGGGATGATGCTAAGCTTCAGTTGGCTAGCTGGATGCAAACCCACGCCGGAAGAAGTGATGACCATGCCTGAGGAATGGTTTGAAATCAATAGTTATATCAAAATTGGCGACAACGGAGTGGTTACGCTATTTAACCCGAATCCTGAATTCGGTTCCAATGTAAAAACTTCACTTCCCATGCTATTGGCTGAAGAATTGGATGTGGATTGGAAAAATGTGCTTGTAGAACAAGCTGATTTTTATCCGGAACGATTCGATCGTCAGTTTACCGGAGGAAGCCAAGGAGTTCGGTCAGCTTGGACCCCATTAAGAACTGCAGGTGCCACTGCCAGACAATTGATCGTAAATGCAGCAGCACAGACTTGGAATGTACCAGCCGGAGAAATTACCACTAGCGCGGGAATAGTTGAACATAATGCCTCTGGAAAAAAGGCTGGATATGGTGAAATGGCTTCTTTAGCTGGAACACTGGAAGCGCCAGATCCAGAGACAGTTAAACTTAAAGACATTTCAGACTTTCAGATCATTGGAAAATCCAAGAAGAACGTGGATGGAACCAAGATAGTCACTGGAAAGCCCATGTTTGCAATTGACCATAAAGTAGAAGGAATGAAGTACGCGGCCATCGTACATCCTCCGGCATTTGGGATGCAATTAAAATCTTTTGATAAAAGTTCGGTGACATCCATGCCAGGAATTCAGGATGCATTTGAAGTGAACATCTTTAAAGATGACTATGCCAGAAACTTCTTTGACACCACTACCTTCCCTACAATCATTGCCATTGTAGGAAATTCTACTTGGGAAGTATTACAGGCAAAGAAAAACTTAAAGGCAGAATGGGAAAAAGCTCCCAAATCTGAATTTACAGCTGCTGGCTTTAGAGGAAATACCACACAAGTAACCGTACCTGAAGGCCTGGAAAATTCCGATACCCATAAAGCGAAAATGGCGGAGTATATCCAAAAACCTGGGAATATTTTAAGAAAAGATGGAGATCCTGAAGGGGCATTTAAAAAAGCTGCAAAAGTAATGGAGCGTACTTACACCGCTCCTTTCTTGGCCCATAATACCATGGAACCTATGAACTGCTTTGCTGATGTAAGAGGAGACAAAGCAGTAATTTATGGTCCAACCCAAGCTCCTGAATTAATAAGACAGACGATTGCCAGCAGTCTAGGAATGCCTCAAGAAAATGTTCAAATCAACCTTGCCAGGATGGGTGGTGGATTCGGAAGAAGAGCGTATAGCCATCATATGACAGAAGCAGCTCTGATTTCTCAGAAAATCCAAGCTCCTGTAAAAATGGTGTATACCCGAGAAGATGATATGTCAGCCGGAGTGTACAGACCTACCTATTCAGCCACCTATAGAGCAGCATTAGATGAGAATAACAACTTATTGGCTTTACATGTGAAGGCTGGTGGAATTCCAGAATCCCCAATCCATGCGAATCGCTTCCCTGCTGGAGCATTGGATAATTACCTAGCAGAAGGATGGCAGATTGAATCCAATATCACCATTGGGGCATTCCGTGCACCCAGATCCAACTTTATCGCTGGGGCAGAACAAAGCTTTTTGGATGAATTGGCTGAAGAAATGGGGAAAGATCCAATTGAATTCAGACTCGAGCTATTGAGGAGAGCAGAAACTGATCCTGTAGGAGAAGACAATGATTATGATCCTAAACGATATGCGGGAGTGTTGGAACTTGTCAGAGAAAAATCTAATTGGTCAAACGTACCCAATGGCATTTCAAGGGGAGTTTCTGCCTATTTCTGTCACAACTCATATGTTGCTGAGGTGGTAGACATCAGCATCAAAGACAATCAACCCGTTGTAGAAAATGTTTATGCTGCGGTGGATTGTGGAATCGTAGTTAATCCTGACGCTGCGGCGAATATGGGAGAAGGAGCCATTGTAGACGGAATTGGAAATGCATTCTTTGGAGAGATGGCATTTGAAAATGGAGCACCTACCAAAACTAACTTTGACAGCTATAGAATGATCCGACATAAGGAAGCACCTAAGAAGATCGAGGTTCATTTTGTAGAGAGTAATGAAGCTCCTACCGGTTTGGGAGAACCGCTCTTCCCCCCTGTCTTCGCTGCTTTAGGAAACTCCTTATACAAAGCCACAGGTAAGCGGTTGTATGAGCAACCCTTCCAACCCAAACTAATGGAAATGGAAAACCTGAGAATGTAATTTATAGATTCAGTGGTCAGTGATCAGTAAATTCAGAAGGATAAAGTATGAAGGCTGAAAGTAGTGGTCACTAGGCTGTAAATTCAGAAAGATAAAAGCTGAAATCTAAAAGAGGTCTTTTCAGGAGATCTCTTTTAATAGGAGACAGCATGCTCTAATCCCGTAATATCAATAGCCCAGGGTTTTAAACCCTGGGCTTAATAATTATTAAAGAGATTCCATTTCCCTGTCCTTCATATATAGGGAGGTCAAATCTTAATACCTACCTGCAGATAAACAGGACTATAGATAAATCGTATAGCGCTTCCCAAAGAATCCATAACTTCCAGAGCTATTCAGAGAGTGTTCAAGACCCCTTTTTAATCAAAAATTTATTCAAAAAATCCCGATTAAATCCCTGAACAACTTCTTCAATTTTCCCCTGTGGATTGATCAAATAAAAGGTCGGATATACATTGACCCCAAAATTTTGTCCTACTTGCCCGGCATTGGCAATCACCGAAAATGAAGGATTAAAATAATTCATATAGCGAGACACTTGACCCTTGGAATCTTCCGGGTAAAAACTGATCAAGTTCAATCCCTCTGAAAGTTGATTGTTTTCCTCTGTTAGAAATTCCATCGCTAATTTACAATAGCTACAATTGATAGCTGAAAACATCACCAATACTTGCTGGTCAGCAAAATCCCCCGTTTCCACCCATTCATTTTTTAAATCAAACCCTTCAAAATCAGGAGCTTTTTCTCCCTTTTTCAACATCACCAAATCTTGGGTAGAAATTCCATAAGGGACTGAAACAAAGTTAGATGGGATCGAATATTGAGATTTTGAATTGGAGCTGCCAAAACGATATTGATCATACTCGTAAACTACCCTTTGAGATAATTCTCCTTTATAATAATTATTTCTTTCAAACCGCTCTGGCAATTTGGATTCACCATGAATGTAGATTCTAAACACCGTGTATACGCTATTTTCATTGATTACAGTATCCAAATCCACCCGTGCATACATTGCATAGTTACTCTCTTGTAGAATAGTATCACCTGAATAATACCAGTCTTCTAAATTCATCAGGGTTAATGGAGAATATTGAATAAATCGATTGTTCAGGATGTTATGATCTCTTTCAATGGACTTATCGGAAGGAAAGATTGTCACTTCCCTTTTTGGATGATTGACCAATTTGAATTCTCCATTTTCATAAATCATATCTTCCCCTTCACCCTTTATTAAAAAGTCATACCCAAGGATAGATTGAGGATTTCTGTTGATATCCATATTTATGCTTAAAGTATCCACCATACCCATAGGATTCGGGTAATAAGCCGTTTGGCTGAAACTCATATTTTCAATTTCATTCATTTTTTCCCTAGATTCTTCAAAATCCTGCATAGGTTCTTGCTTGCAGGCAATAAAAAATGAACATAGAAGCACAGAAATCACCCAATTGATTGTATTCTTACCTGTCATAAAAGAGCTTTTTGAACTAATATTAAATTCTAGATTAACTACAGTCATTAGTCGAAAAAAATACTTTTTATATGACAAAGACACTTATTTTGGATCAGCAGTTTAAAGAAATCATCCAAAATACCTGTTAGCTATATGATCCTGCAATTTATTCCATTAAGAAAAAATCATCTCCGATTTTAGATAAATACCAAATGTAAATCTGGATGGAGGCAGTAAATGTAAAACGGAATAAAAGTCTAATGGATATGACAGGTCCTTTGAAAAAAAGAATCGATAATATAAAATTTAAACAGACTTTACCTAATTCATTTTTAAATGGCGAAACTTGGGAAATAATCTAGAACCTATGAAGTATAATTCTACCCTGCAATTATTCACTTTTTGCATGTTCTTAACCTACCAGATTTCCGCTCAAAAAATAAATGAAATTCAGGTAATTGGAAGTCATAATAGCTATAAAAGCAAAATAGCTCCAGAAATATTGGATTACCTTTCCGAGGTCAATCCTGCGGCTTCGAATAGCTTAGCTTATGCACATATCCCATTGGAATCCCAATTGGACTTGGGATTAAGAAATCTAGAATTGGATGTATTTCATGACCCACAAGGAGGAAGGTATTCCTACCCCAAAGGATTGGAAATCATCAAAGCTGCTGGTGGAGAAATTCCTGATTACGATCCCTCTCATGCTTTGGAAAAACCTGGTCTTAAACTTTTCCATGTACAGGATCTAGATTTCCAATCTCATTATTTATTGTTTGCAGATGCTTTGAAAGCATTAAAAAAGTGGAGTGAGCAACATCCTAATCACTCCCCTATATTTATTTTGATCAATGCCAAAGATGGAAATATCCCTGGAACGCGGGAAGTCCTACCATTTACCTCTTCGGCCTTGGATAGCATCGATTTAGAAATCAGCACTCACTTGGGTATGGAACATCTCATCACGCCAGACATGGTAAAGGGTGATTTCCCAAATCTGGAAACTGCTGTGCTAGCAGGAAACTGGCCAGAATTGGAAGATGTCAGAGGAAAATTTCTTTTTGTCTTAGATGAAAATGAAGAAAAAATTGACCGATACTTACTTGCCAAACCTGACTTGAAAGATGCAGTCCTATTTGTCAATAAAAAAGAAGGAAATCCCACTGCCGGATTTAGGATCATCAACAATGCAAAAAAAGATGAAGCATATATTCGATCGCTTGTCGAAAAAGGGTACCTCATCCGAACTAGAGCAGATTCTGACACCAAAGAAGCAAGAAATGAGGATTACTCCACCTTTGAAAAAGCGATGGCATCAGGGGCTCAAGTAATTTCCACAGATTATTACATGCCTTCCACCTTCTTCAAATCCGATTATAAAGTTATTTTCGAATCCAACGAATATGAAAGACCAAACCCTATTTTGTTAAAGACCCCGAATTTTAGTATCAAATTTTGAATAAAAATACACTCATACCTACGATTCTCGGAGCTGCATTTACCTTAGCCTGCTCCATTCAAACTTCATTTGGCCAAAGTGGAGATCCAACCATTGCTTTTCTCTCCGATGTGCATCTACAAGATGTATATGCAGACCTGAAATCCAAAGAGTTTAAGGGAGTACTTCACCCCATTAACGGAAAATTTGCTACAATCCGTACCATGAAAAGCCAGTTAAATTCTACCCGGCTTTTCAACGAAAACTACTTTGCTTTTATTCAGGCACTGGAAGATCTAAAGCAGAAAGGAATTCTGTGGGTAGTCCTCCCTGGAGACTTTACGGATGACGGTCAACCAATGAATGTGATGGCTCTGAAATCAATTCTTGACCGATATTCAAACGAAGCTGGGATGCGTTTTTTCCTTACTACAGGAAACCATGATCCGGTAAAACCTTATGGAGGAATTGCAGGAAAAAGGGATTTTTTGGGAGTGAATGGTGCGGAACAAGCCATCGCAGGCTCAACGGATTTTTTCCAATCAACTACAGTGGCAAAATCAGATCAAATCAACTATTGGGGATACCCTGAAATCACTCTAGCACTTGCTTCCTATGGATTTTTCCCTCATCCAGACGACCTTTTTTGGGCACATCCATTTGAGGAAATAGACTACGAAAATTATGAATTTGAAAGGGCAAAAGCCAATTCAACATTAGAGAATAGAATGTACACGATTGGTCATAGTGAAGGATTACTTCCGGATGCCAGCTATGTAGTCGAACCCATGGATGGAGTTTGGTTACTGGCATTGGATGGAAATGTTTATACCCAATCAGAAAATGGCAATTGGAACGGATCCTCAGTAGGTTTTAATCAGGCTTCCATTTATAAAAAACATCAGTTGGACTGGATTCAAAAGGTGGTGGAAGAAGCTAAAAAGCGTCATAAAACCTTAATTTCTTTTAGCCATTACCCATTAGTAGAATTTCATGATGGAGCTTCCGAAGAAATGAAGTCTTTATTTGGGCAAGAGAAGTTCCAATTAGCAAGAGTTCCTAGCTCAGAAACAAGCCAGCAATACGCTGAAACCGGTCTGCAACTTCATTTTGCGGGCCATATGCACATCAATGATACAGGAATCTATCAGGATCAACTGAGCGATAACACATTGTATAATATTCAAGTACCTTCCTTAGCTGCATTTCCTGCGGCCTACAAAACCATTCAAAAAACCGGACAAAACCAGTTTGAGATCCAAACCATCCCGCTCACTGAAGTGGACCATATGAATGAATTCTTCGATTTATATAGAATGGAACACCGCTGGTTGTTGGAGAACCAACGCCCTGGAATTTGGGACAGTACCATCCTAGCTTCCAAAGACTATGCTGAGTATACTGAAAACCATTTAAAAGAATTGACTAAATCCAGGTTTATTCCTTCTGATTGGCCAAAAAGCCTAGTTGGCCTTTTGCAAACCATGAACGAACAAGAATTAATGGATTGGAGCAAAATGAATTCAAAAGAAGGAGAGCTTTTTTTATCAAAAAAAATAAGTTCAAAGGAAAGCCCAATTTCTGGAACACCTCAAATGATCGAAGATTTTTACTTGCTGAAAAATGGAGATGAACTAGGGAAAAAATTAATTCCATCCGATCGAATTACTTTCTATAAATCCTTATTTTCTGCTCAAGTTGATACTAACTATGCAGATGATAAAACCTTAGGATGGCAATTGACACAGTTTATTGGCATATTCCAAAAACTTTTCCATTCACTTCCTGCTGATCATTTCCAAATCGACCTCAATCAAAGGACAATTGAAAAGAAGGATTAAAGATCAGACAAAACTCTATTGAGTTATTTGACAACTCACTTTATGTGTACCAAATTTTCTTGATTTAAATTTCATAGGTTTTAAAAATCTATCATCATAACCCTAACGGAATAACCAATCAGAATAAACTTTTTTTAATGTATCGACATTTAATACACCAACATTGAACTTTTTTGTTTCCATTGGCATTGGGACAGGTAGAAAATAAAAACCAGCTATCAATAAGAAAATATGGCCTTAATTAACGACCTAGAGTGGAGATATGCCACCAAAAAATACGACCCTACCAAAAAGGTAAGTCAAGAAAATGTAGATAAGATTGTAGAAGCAGCAAGACTTGCCCCTACTTCTTCAGGGATGCAGCAATTCCGCGTATTTGTTATTTCGAATCAGGAGATCAAAGATCAGTTGGTACCTATCGCTAACGGACAACAAATTGTCGCTGATGCCTCCCATGTACTGGTCTTTGCAGCTTGGGATCAATATACTGAAGAGAGGATTGATTCCATTTTCAAGTTGACCACCAAAGAAAGAGGATTGCCATCGGATAAATTTGTTGACTATACCAATCGATTAAAGGCTGTGTATTTAAAACAAAGCCCTGAAGAAAATTTTGCCCATACATCAAAGCAGGCCTATATAGGCTTTGGTCTTTCAATTGCACAAGCTGCAGAATTGAAAGTGGATGCAACTCCTATGGAGGGATTCAATGCTGCACAATTAGATGAACTTTTACAACTCAAATCCAAGGGATTAAAATCCGTGTTAATGCTGCCTTTGGGATATAGAGATGAAGACGGAGACTGGCTATTACCTATGAAGAAAGTTAGAAATCCAAAAGAGGAATTTGTTCAAGAAATTTAAGGAAGAAGGGGCTTGATGTAAATCAAGCCCTTTATTCTTCTATAGAAGATTCATCAATAATTACATGCGCATTGGGGTGCAACCATAGCATGGAGGCGGGTAATTGAGGGGTTATTTCTTTTTTTAGTAAGGCTTTTAAGGCTTTCTCTTTCCCCTTTCCTGCTATAAATAAAATAACCATTTTGGATCTTAAAATATTACCGATCCCAAGTGTCATCCCTTTTTCAAGTCGCACACCCACATTTTGGATCATTCCGCTTGATAAGGTGGTTTCTGAAAGCTTTGCCACATGGCAATCCACACTCAAGGAATTAGCGGGTTCATTCAATGCGATATGACCATTTTGTCCTATGCCCAAGATGCAAATATCAATAGGACCAATCTTTCCCAATGATTCTTGTATACGTTCACACTCTGCTTTCGGATTTTTTGTTTGGGCATTAAAAGACAGGTATCGTTCAGATGGAATTTCAATTTGTTGAAGAAGTTTCTGTTGAATGTCAAATTCAGAGGTAAACTCAGAGTTTTCAGGTAAACCTACCCACTCATCGAGTTTCACCACATGAATTCGATTAAAAAATTCTGAATTGCTATGATGCTTTTTCACCATCAACTTATACAATCCAGAGGGTGAACCACCACTGGCCGCACAGAATAATAAATTTGGTTTTTTTGCAATTGCAAGATGTACAAGGTCCGCACCTTTTTGACTCATCTGGTCAAAGTCAGGACAATAATGAATTTCCATTTTTTTAGGTTAAAATTTGGGTGTACTAGTAATCACCGTATAATTAAATTGTAATTACTAATTTTTCAAAATATACAAAAAGCAGTATTGAAATTGAACAATTTGAATTCTGAAAATAAACTTTCGTTTGATCCACTTTGCTTATCCTTGGTTTTCAGGTAATTATTCAGGAAATTAAAGCATACGACTAGTTTCGATGATTTTAAATCCTGTTTCATAGTTTAAGGATTTCTAGTTTTTTAAATCAATTTTTCAAAATCAACTTGACATGGTAACCCATTACATCATTACAAATCGTGAAGTAACCTCTCGTAAAAGCAAAAGCTATATTTCTGTCAATGAAAAAGAATTCATGAGAATGGACGGAGACGAAGAGGCTCGACACAATTTACGATATGGAACCGTCAGCTTTGACCCTAAGAAAGCCAAGAAGCTGAAGGATTTCAAAATTCAAATCATTCCTGAAGTGGCTGAAGCAACCTTGAAAGAATACACAGAAGGAAGCCCGGTCAGTAAAGCTAAATTTCCTTCGGGAAAAATTTTTGATGAGCTCTATGAGGCAGGTTCCAAGACTAAGTCAAGAGAAGACATTCTAGTTTTTGTACATGGGTTTAAGTCAGATTTAGAAACTGCCATGCAAACCTTATGTGAACTTCACAAAAAATATGTAGAACCTAAAGACTCCCCTATTTGCCATATAGTCCTATTTACTTGGCCTGCGAAGAAACAATTACTGAAATATAGGTCAGATGCATATGATGCATCCCAATCAGGTTTTGCCTTAGCTAGGTCTATGGCCAGTTTAAGAGAGTACTTCAAAGAGAAACTTGTAAAAGAAAAAAAACCTCGATGTGAGCAAAAGATCCATTTACTATGCCACAGTATGGGTAATCGTGTCCTGGAGAGCATGATCGCTGGATTAGCAGATATTAGACTTGAATTGAATACACTTTTTGGGGAAATTATTTTAGTGGGCTCAGACATTGATTACGATGCCTTGGAACGTCCAAAACCCATGTATCGATTGATTGATTTAGGAGAACGCATTCATGTATATTTCCATAATAAAGATCAGGCATTAGGCGTATCCGAAATCACTAAAAATGCATTCAATCGCTTAGGTAGATGGGGAGCAAAAAATACCATGAATTTGCCCGATGACATTTACCAATGTGATGTTTCTGATATTGAAGATGACGATGGCTTACTCCATGAAGTGGTTCACCACTGGTATTACACCAATTCAGAATCCGTTATCCAAGATATCACTGCTGTATTCTGGGGAAGAAATTCAATTTTCAACTTTTAAGGAATGGCCATGAGATTTTCCGATTTACATTGCCATAATCATATGCGTGCGCATTTTTGGATGCAAGAACAGCGAAAAAGGTTCGAGCGCAAAGGTCAATTTAGTCCTTGGACCGTGATCTCATCCAATCGAAAAGGTTATCTCAAGGGAAAAATGGGGGCTTCCTACAGCCAAACAGATCTGGTAAAAGCTTGGAATGGAAACCTTCGACTTACGTTCAATTCCCTATACCCACTCGAAAAACCTTTTGTCAAAGGCTTCAAACCGAAACTCGGAGAAGACAAATGGATCCGGTTTTTAATTTCATTTGCAACCACGCATAAACTTCCGTTAAGAGACTTTATCCAAACTGCCTACATGAGAATCCCTGATGATGCCGTGGATTATTTTCAATCTACAGCCTATGATTATTGGGAGTCTTTAAACAGGGAAATGGAATTTGTCACCATGGACTCGGGAAAACGGATCAAAAGAAATGAGGTATTTACTCCTGGCCTGGCAAGAAGAATATTTGAATCAGAGAAAAACAGAAGGAATAATTTCCCAAGGGAAATGCTTGCAAAGGATGCCTGCTACCATATCCCTAAAACCCAGGAAGATTTGAAGACTTCCGTGGATGATGACTCTGAAATCACCATGGTCCTGACGATTGAAGGAGCTCATGCATTGGGAACCGATCGAGCCAGTATCGCTGAAGTTTCAAGGAGGGTTAATTATATCAAAACCCAATGGCCCACCCCTGTTTTCTTCATCACGTTTGCGCATCATTTTGACAATAAACTTTGTGGGCATGCGCATTCAATACCTGATCAGGGAAAGGCTCTTTTGGATCAGTCGGTCAATCTAAATGCAGGATTTAACGACAATGGAAGAAGGATTTTAAGGGAGTTTTTGGGTTTAAATAAAAAGTTGGAAATAGATCCAAAATTAGGGTATAGAATCCTAATCGATGTGAAGCATATGAGTGCCAGAGCCAGGAAGGAATATTATGAGGAAGTAGTGAAGCCCTGCTTTGCAAAAGGAGACATTATTCCAATAATCGGGTCTCATTGTGGATATTCTGGGATTTCGAGTCTAGAAAAACATATTGAACGAATGCCCAAGGAGGTAGATGATTACTGCGATGATTCAGGACTCTTTAATTCCTGGAATATTAATCTTTGTGATGAGGACATTGAAATGATCGTAAAAACCAAGGGTCTTTTTGGACTATCCTTTGATCAGCGGATATTAGGCATTACCGCCGAGGACAAGGAAAGCAAAAGAAATGGAATCCAGCTTCTTTGGGAAAATATTGAAGGAATCGTCAAAAGTGCCTATGCGAATGAAAACCTTGGTGATCAAGAAAAGCCCAACATCTGGAAGTGCATTACCATAGGTACAGATTTGGAAGGCTTAATTGATCCTGTAAGCCCTTACCCTACCGTATTGGAATTTGAGGTATTTGCAGGGAATCTAATTTTTGAAATCGAGCAGGCTAGAAAGAAAGGTAATCCAAAACACCTTTCCCATTTTAAAAATTTAAATGAGGTCAGGAACGCTGTAGAAGACTTCTGCTTTAATAACGCCGCCAATTTTGTAAAGACACATTATCCAATCAAGTCGTTTGAAGAGGACTTTTGATTTGACCTGGACTTATCGTTCCTGAGTTAAGGTGAATATATTTTCATCCTCCACCCCTCTTACTTCATGTTCCACGGTCACAGGGATTTCATAAATATCAAATTCTCCAAATTCATAGGTTTTGCCCTGAATTTCGAATTCAATTCTACCTTTGAGCATAGTAAGCAGAGTAGGAACATTGGTATGATGTTTTTTGAGCATTTGCCCTTTGCAGAGTGCTATCGCAAAAAGATTGAGTTGATCGGTTTTATAAACCTGTAAGACTCCCGGCCTTTCTTCAGATAGCTTAATGTTTTTAAGGATATTCATGGGTCTATTCTTTTAAGTAAAAGATGGAAATTCATCTCTATACCCAATTTACCAAAAAGAAGATTACCAATGAGGATTATTACCTTTCTTAATGCACCATTCACCCTGAGCCGCTGGTTCCTCCACAATCAATCCTTTCCAGCCATTTTAAAATTTTCATTTAACAACAGGGCTGCTTCCTGAAGAATTCACAGAATATGGATATAGGTCAAGTAATAATTAAAGGCAGAAATAAAGGGAATCAACCATAAAAACAATAAAATATCGGGACGATATTTCTGTTTTCTGTCAAGTGGATTCCCTTTCATTATTTCAAACCTTATTAGTATTTCCCAGGAGTATCATCTCCAAAAATCTCTTTGACAACCCAACCTTTTCCCCATTCTTCTTTTTCTTTCTCAGTCCATAGTTCAGGATAAAAAATCACCTTTTGAAAACGCGGAGGAAGGTATTTTTGCCAATTGGTTCCCCCTGTAGCTGCTATATCAACTGGATCTTTTTGTAGGTATCTAACTGCAGATTTGTAATGCGCCAATGGCCAAAAAACATTCGCTTTTAAATCGAATTGCTTCATGGCTTCTTTCAATTCATCTGTCTTATCAGCACAATCTATATACTTCTGCCACAGATTTTTACGCCTATACAATTCAATCGTTTCTTTAAGCTTTTTACCGTACTTGATCTCAAAGTTTTTCAAAGTCAAAGTCTTCTCCCCTGTGGCTAGTTCTATAGCGCCCTGTTGCCAATATAAATGTTCGAATAAATCATCGGCAGGAGAATGGTAATCATGTTCATCTCTATTCTTTAATGCCACCAAATTAAATGCATCGGCAGCCATCAATTCAATTTCACGATATTGGGCAGATTGGAAACCACTGGAAGGTAATAGAGACATTCTGAATTTCAGGAATTGCTCTCTTTCCATTCCCTTCCACATCATGGCAAAGGAAGAGATCAAGTGATCAAAATACATATTGATCCTTTCCAGTCTAGTTCTATAAAACTCATCTGAAATCGGTTCCTGATTGGATATTTGTTCCATTTCAGAGATGATCAATTTGAAATAAAGCTCTGTAATCTGATGGTAAATGATAAAGATTTTCTCGTCGTGAAAAGAGGTCTTCGGCTGTTGCAAGGACAAAAGCACGTCCAAATTTATGTATTCCCAATAGGTAAGATAATCTGCATATAATAGCCCTTCTAAGTAGGAGAGCATATCTTGACCCGAAGCTTTGAATTTTTGCTCTAGCTGTTCTATTTTTTCTAGAATTTTTGGGTCAAATTGATCTTGCTGCATGATGAATTTATTTGAAAAAGATAGACTTTTAGGAAGCAATCTATTTACTTCGAATCGGTCAGTAATTTTTTGACTCGACAAAAATCACTGATTCATCCTAATTAACCAAAATACTATGGAGTCAAAATCAACCCAAAAAACCCAAAAGCAAGACCTTTTTGAAGGAGTAGACTTTCTTCAAATCGACGATTTATTGACGGAGGAGCATCTTTTGATCAGAAGTTCCATGAGAGATTTCGTCAAAAAAGAAATTTCGCCTTACATAGAAGATTGGGCTCAAAATGCTCATTTCCCTAGTGAAATCGTCAAAAAATTTGGTGATGTCGGAGCTTTTGGACCACAAATTCCTTTAGAATATGGAGGAGGCGGATTGGACTATATTTCCTATGGATTGATCATGCAAGAAATTGAAAGAGGAGATTCCGGAATGCGCTCTACTGCTTCAGTTCAAGGCTCCTTGGTCATGTATCCTATTTATAAATTCGGTTCAGAAGAACAACGGAAAAAATATCTACCAAAACTGGCCTCAGGAGAATATTTAGGCTGCTTTGGCTTGACCGAGCCAGATCATGGTTCCAATCCCAGCGGAATGGTGACCAACTTTAAGGATATGGGAGACCACTACCTCCTAAATGGCGCAAAAATGTGGATTTCCAATTCCCCGGAAGCAGACATAGCAGTAGTCTGGGCAAAAAATGAGGAAGGTAGAATCCATGGATTAATCGTGGAACGAGGAATGGAAGGCTTTACCACTCCTACTACCCATAATAAATGGTCCTTAAGAGCCTCTTGTACAGGCGAACTGGTATTTGATAATGTACGAGTACCCAAAGAGAACTTATTGCCAAATAAGTCAGGTTTAGGCGCACCTTTGATGTGCTTGGATTCAGCTAGGTTCGGAATTGCTTGGGGTGCAATCGGTGCAGCCATGGATTGCTATGATTCTGCTAGAAAATATGCGTTGGAAAGAATCCAGTTTGATAAGCCCATCGCAAGCTTTCAGTTGGTACAAAAGAAATTAGCTGAAATGCTGACTGAAATCACCAAAGCTCAGCTGTTAGCATGGAAAGTAGGAAAAATGATGAATGAGGGGAAAGCGAAAACAGTACATATATCCATGGCCAAAAGAAATAATGTGGAAATGGCTCTTCAAATTGCCAGAGAAGCCAGACAAATCCATGGAGGGATGGGAATTACCGGTGAATACCCTATCATGCGACATATGATGAATCTAGAGTCTGTGATCACTTATGAAGGAACGCATGATATTCATTTGCTGATCTTGGGAAATGAAATCACAGGGATTCCTGCTTTCAAATAATTTGAGAGGCTGTCTCATTCTTTGGTTTTGTCGCATGGAGCGTAGTCGAAATGAGTCCTATTGGATTTAATGTAATTTGACTTCTCTCAGACTAAATCAAAAGCTTTATGAGACAGCTTTTTTTAATTTTTCTTATCCAATTCCTTAGGTAATTTCATCCAAGCTGTTGCCATCCCCTTAATTAGTGGAATCATACATTCCCGGCAGGTATTTGATTCAGTTTGAACCAACTTATCGTTGATGTAAATATTTACTGTGATATCTTCAGAATTTAGAATCTGAGATTAGCTCTCTCAGGATGGACAATTTGTGGTGCCATGAATGGTCAGGAAAATTGGAGAAACTTTTGGTTCAAATTCATATTCCCAACTACTTGAAAGCAAGCCTGAATTCAAGTCAAAAGAATTAATTCTTTCACCAACTTCATTATCAAACTCTCCATATTATTCCGCTCCACCAGAAGTAATCACCTGATAGGTAACTTTAAGGACTGGATCTTCTTCATTCTAACTGCAGGAAACCAATAAAAAAACGCAAAGCAAGAGTAAACTGAACAGGAATTTCATAGAAGGTTGATTTGGGTATGAATATTATTTTTTAAACCAATCTCCCCCCTATTAATTCTATAAAAACCAGCTCTTTACAAAATTAAATATTATTTAACCTTTAAAATTCTACCTAAAAACATCTGCTTTTCCTCTCCCTCAATAGCAACCAAATAGACTCCACTTGCCAAACTCCTAATATCCAAGACAATCCTTGAGGAGTTTTGACTGATTAGGGTAATATTAGCGTTCACCTCTTTTCCATTAGCATCTCGTACTTTCCAGGTATCAGGAATAAATTCAAAATCCCCTGCTGTCTCCAAAACAACCTCATCGAAGACGGGGTTAGGATAGATTTTTAATTCCTGAGAGACAATTACCCCACCAATTAGCCCGGAAATAGTTATTTCAACAGGTCCTAAAGTGGAAGTACATCCATTTAGATTGGTGATTTCTACTGTATACAATCCCATCTGGTTGAGCTCTAAAGTGGAACCCGTTTCCCCTTCCATCATCTCTCCATTTCTATACCATTGGTATTCAAAATCACCATCAGGGGCAATTAATACATTTCCATCTTCCAAAATCTCTCCAGCTGGTCTCTCCAAGGTTGTTATTTCAATTTTTTCTGTTTCTGCAAGGCATCCTCCTTCATATCGAATCACGGCATGATAAACTCCACCCTCTTCAATCTCAAGGGATTTTCCATTTTCCCCTTGGATTTCAATTCCATTTCTTCTCCATCTTACCACCTCAAATACTGCTTCGCTGTCCAAGGAGATTTCCTTAGTATCTCCTGAACAAATAGATTCGGGGCCTGAAAGGATTACCGGTTTACTGGTCATCCCTTTTACAAAGACCAAAGCATTTTTTTCTGTTACATTTCCTGAAGCATCTACCGCTCTAATTTCAACTTGGATTTCTTTACCGACAGACTCACAAGTCAATTCAGCTTGGTTGATTTTTAGTTCCTGAATAGCACAATTATCAGAAACTTCAGAAACAAAGTCTTCTGCTTCCAAAATCAATGAACCCACACTTAAATCGAGTTCAAGCTCCAGATTTTTTGTTTCCAAAACTGGAGGTATCAGATCGATAACTTTAACTTTTACTTCCTCTTTCCAAAAATTTCCCTCCAAATCTTTGATGGTCACTACAATTTGTTGCTCTCCTAGATTTTCACAGGTAAACCGTTGTTGGTTCAGGATAACAGTTAATCCTTCTGGCAATGAGGCTGTAAATAGCTCCATTATAGAAAGTTCTCCAATTCCATTTTCATTTAAGGGCAATTCAATCTGTTCCTTCAAGGAAGGGTAAGGCTTTTCACCGGTAGGCGGAGATTCATAAAACTCTACCTCCTTTACTTTGGAATAAACAGGACAACCATTGAACGGTAAAATCAGTGCTGAATACACTCCTGACTCTTGAATGGTTAGTACTTTGGAAGTGGATGATGAGATTAATTCTTCTCCTTTATACCATCCGATTACTTGATAATCAAATTCAGATCCTAATTCCAATAGAACTTCTGATCCAATGGCGGCTGTAGCAGGTCCGTTTAGACTCACTTTCCTACTTTCTATTTTCTCAATAGTTAAATAAGTAATTCCAGTGGTAGTATTTCCCGATTGATCTTTAACTGTTATCTCTATTTTTACCGGGGTATCAAAATCCTCACAACCAATCGTCTTGGGGCCATATATCACCTCCAAGTTCTCCCCACAGTTATCTGAAATCCCTGCAATAATGTATTCTTGGTTTATTTCAAAGGTATTTGAAAAGGTGACATCAATAGTTCCTTTATATTCCTTTAAGGTAAGCTCAGGCTTAAGTTCATCAAGGACAGTTACTTTCACCATTCCCTCCCACTTGACTACTCCTTCTGATTTTACTTTAACCAACACTTCAGTTAGTCCTAGATCTGCACAGGTATAGTTCAATTCCCGGGAAAAATAATAAGTATATGCTTCTGAATACCCTGACAAGAAATATTCAGAAGCTTCGGTGGATACCAATCCATTTTCTGCTAACGATAATCTGATCTCCTCTTTAAATACTGGTGCAGGTTGATCTTCAGAAGTTTTGAAATGAATCAAAAAAGTGCCAAATGTAACGTCTGTATGAACGACCGTAAATGGCATATTTCCATTTGGTTGCATCGATTTATTCCAATTCATTGGAAATGAAATGGAACTTCCCTCAAAGACTCCTTCGACTTTTTGAATTGGGTCGAATGGGTTTTGAAAGTCTATTATCTCATAGCTTTTTCCTTTCAGCTCACCAAATTCAGAAAAATCAACAAACGCTTCCGGTTTAGTATTTAATTTGAGAATCGTGACATAAAATTTGGATGGGTCGTATTTGTTTTGAGTAATCAAAACTTCCTGTTCCGAGATTGGATTGGTAGAAAGTTGCGATTCTAAATCAAAACCGTAATTATTTTTCCAATCCTCAAAAGTGAGCTCATTGAAAGGCTTTTCTATATTATTTATGTTGAAATAAAAATTGGAATTCCAGCTGGCATTGGGAAATGATGTTTTATCACCTAATACAGCATAGAAGTTACCATGGACATTAAAAAAACGATTAGATTGTATTTCTAAATTATTTAGAGGTAGAATTTCTAACAGATTACCTCCTCCATAAATGAGATTTTCTCTAAACCTAATGTTTTCATTAGGCATATAGGTCCTTCCAAGGGTCACATTTCTAACTTGATCAGCAGTTAATCTTGAAGCTTGCAAATCCCGGTAAAACACATTATCCGTTATGAAAACTTCGGAACTAAGATTATTTCTCGAACCCACCGTAAAGTTATGAGGAGGCCGATGAACTGATAAATTAACTGTTGCTATTACACCTGTATTGAAAGACACATTTCGGATGACCTTCACCCCTTTATTTTCAGGATCGGTAGTGTACAGATTAATTCCTTGAGAGGCATTTTGAAAAACTATATTGTTTTCAAGGATTTTTGGTTGATTTTCATCCTGATGCTGTACATAAAATCCATGCCCATTTCCTCTGGTATCACCTTGCGAACCGTTATTAAAAATAATAGATCCATAAACTTCATTATTGAAACCATTTCTCCATAATTCTATTCCACCGCCCACAATATCATATACCCAGCAATTAATGATTTTGATATTGTCCCCTAAGACAGTAATACCTAATTCATCTTTTATTTCTGCAAAGCCATTACTCGCATCCGAACTCCTTACAGAGGAAGAAGAGGTGACCTTCAATCCTACAAACCAAGTATAGGAGCCATATATTAAAAGTCCGGTACCATTGGTTCGATTTTTACCCACATCAATGATTGCCATCCCATCGTGTTGAGCAACTACTATGATAGGATCAGCAATGGTACCATTTAAGTAGCTTTCAAAATTTCCCTCATACGTGCCATCCATAAGGATCAATGAATCTCCAGCAACAAGAGCGGAACCTACACCTAAAGCATATGCTAGGCTCCAAGGATGATCTTGATCATTGCCAGAATTTGAAGAATTTCCTAAAGGAGAAGCATATTTTACAGAAGCCTGAACGGAAATACATGCCAAAAAAAATAGTAGCAGAAAAGAAATTCTTTTTAGCATAAAGAATCAAAAATTTAAATGTACAGATGAACTATTCGCTTTTTGCAAATATTTAAAAGTCAATTTAATGATTTTCTTTCAAGACTGACCAGTTCTATTCTACTCTGCTTTTTAAAATAAATAGTTGAACAGGATTTACCGGGTCATTGCTAAATAAGTAAATATTTCTCTGATCGATTCCTTTCCTTCCTTTTGGATCAAAAGTGATTTGAAGTTCTACAGACTCCCCAGGACGTAATTCGGTCTTTGGAATTTCCAATTTCAGACAATCACAATTTCCTTGGATTTTCCTGATTTCCAACTCACGCTGCCCTTTATTTGAAATTGTAACAGACCTATTTTGAATCGTATTTGCAGAAATGTTTTTCAGGTCAATTTCTTTTGTTCCTAGGACCAACTGAGGAACCAAATTCAATTCCTCTTTAGAAAAAGGTGGGAAATACTCAAAGACTTCAGCAATGACTGAAACCGGAATCACTGATAATGAATCCCAGGACACAGCAAATTGATCTTCCACGTATCCTAATTCCCCTTTCAAAGCCCCATCATAAGAAACTTGAATCAATCCTCTTTCTTGAGGTCTTATATACTCCTGAACTTGTAAGAGATGTATGTACTCAGGGGTGTTAAATTTTAAGCTATCTGCGTACAAAGTTTCATCTCCAAAATTGTAAATCTCCAACATCTTTACTTTAGGGACATTATTGAATACCTCACCCATATTCAATTTTGGTAATCGAAAACCAATCCCATCAATTTTATTAGGATAAATCTTATCGGGGTCTTCTGGATAAGGAATTGATGTGCCCTCCAGATACAAGGTATCCTGTGTGTTTTGAAGATTTCCTTTAACAATGATCATTCTATTGAAATAACCAGCTGCTGAAGAAGGGTCAAACGACACCTGCAGATTTCCAGCTTCCCCAACTTCTAGAGTATCCTTGGTGAAGTCAACTGTCGTACAGCCACAATCAGTCCATACATCCTCGATAAAAAATAATGAATCTTGGGTATGGGTAAATTCATATTCAGCAATTTGTTTTCCATGCTCTTCAAAGATGGTACCCAAATCTACCTTATTCACTTTCCATATCAATCTTGGCACTACAGTTTCCTGAGCCTGAACGGATTGTGTCAAAAGGAAAAATAAACCTACTACTAGAAGTCGAATTCGAATGCTACTCATGCTGCAATTAACGCATAATTTCAAATGGATTATATCCTGATTTACTTAATTTGCGCCAAAATTAAACAAATGGCAAGAGTACTGACAGGCATACAGAGTAGCGGGAGACCCCATTTGGGCAACATCCTAGGAGCGATTGTTCCGGCTATTGAACTGATAAAGCAAAACAAAGAGGAATCCTTCATTTTTATTGCAGATCTTCATTCTTTGACTAGCTCGAAAGATGGAGAGCTCAGAAAACAAAATACCTTAGCAGTTGCCGCTGCTTGGCTGGCATTTGGGCTTGATATTGACAATACGGTTTTCTATCGTCAATCCAGAAGACCGGAAGTTGCTGAATTGACATGGTATTTGAGCTGCTTTACTCCGTACCCAATGCTTGCCAATGCGCATAGCTTCAAAGATAAATCAGAAAGACTTTCTGATGTCAATGCAGGACTATTCACTTACCCTGTTTTGATGGCATCCGATATTCTTCTTTATTCTGCGGATCTGGTTCCAGTAGGAAAAGATCAGATGCAGCACCTGGAGATGACCAGAGACATCGCCTCTACTTTCAATCGACTGATGGGAGAGGAAATCTTGACTATCCCGGAAGCTCGAATTGATGAGGTGGTCAAAACTATTCCAGGCACAGATGGACAAAAGATGAGCAAGTCTTACAATAACTATATTGACATATTTCTTCCGGAGAAAGCCTTGAAAAAGAATGTCAATAGTATTGTGACAGATAGTACGCCACTTGAGGAACCAAAAGATCCTGACACCTGCAATGTATTCAAGCTATATAGCCTGATTGCTTCAGCTGAACAAACCTTAGAGATGAGAGGTAAGTATCTCGGTGGCAATTACGGATATGGTCATGCCAAGAAAGAGTTCATGCAATTGATTTTGGATAAATACAGCAAAGAGAGGGAGCTATTCAACTATTACATGGAAAATCCTGAGGAAGTTGAAAGGAAACTTGCTGCCGGTGAGGAAAAAGCGAAAGCCGTTGGAGATCCTCTTTTAGAAAAAGTAAGAGAAAAATTAGGTTTTAGATAACAAAAAAGCTGCTTCCAAGAAGCAGCTTTTTTGTCTATTTCTGAAATTCTTTAAATACCACGGAAGCATTATGACCCCCAAAACCAAAGGTATTACTTAGGGCTACTTTTACCTTTTTCTCCAAAGCCTGCTGACAAACTATTTGGATATCAGCTGGTATTGTTGGGTCCAATTGCTCTGTATTGATAGTAGGTGGTATTACACCTTCATTAATTGCCTTTACACTAAATACCGCTTCAATTGCCCCTGCAGCACCTAATAAATGCCCTGTCATGGATTTTGTAGCGGAAAGGTGCATATTGTTTTTTTCTCCCTGGCAAAGCTTAGAAATTGCCTTGGTTTCACTTACATCACCCAATGGAGTAGAAGTAGCATGAGCATTGATATAATCTACCTCCTGAATAGTTAATCCAGCTTCTTCAATTGCAAACTTCATACAATGATAAGCACCTAAGCCTTCTGGATGAGTTGCCGTCATATGATAGGCATCTGCAGTCATGGCAGCTCCCACGACCTCTGCATAGATTCTTGCCCCTCTTTTTTTAGCATGCTCATAATCTTCCAAGATCAGAGCTGCTGCACCTTCTCCCATGACAAAACCATCTCTATCGATATCAAAAGGCCTGGAAGCGGCTGAAGGGTTATCATTTCGAGTAGACAACGCTTTTAAAGCAGAAAATCCGCCGATTGATGCTTCACTTATCGGAGCTTCAGACCCACCTGTTAAAATAACTTTGGCTTTTCCCCATTTGATATAATTGTATGCATCCATGATGGCACTATTAGAGGAGGCACAAGCAGAGACTGGAGCATAATTAATCCCCATCATCCCATACTTCATAGAAATCAATCCTGAAGCCATATTCCCTAAAAACTTGGGAATTAAAAATGGATTAAACCGAGGGTTAGAATCATTTTCTACAAACTCCCGCATTTCCTTTTCGAAAGTGTTCAATCCACCTTGGCTGGTTGCCCAAATCACTCCTGCATCAAAGGGAGAATCAAGCTTTGAGATATCTAAACCAGCATCCTCCATGGCCTCTCCTGCAGTATACAAACCATATTGGGTATATAAATCAGTTCTTTTGATTTCGTTTCGATCTAACCTTGAACTAGGGTCAAAATTCTTTATTTCAGCTGCAAATTGAGTTTTGAATTTTTCAGCATTAAAATAAGAAATGGTCGAAGCCCCACTTTTTCCATTTTTGGCGCTTTCCCAATTACTGGCAACATCATTTCCTAAGGAGGATAATGCTCCCATACCTGTGATGACTACTCTTCTTGTATTCATGGTTCAAATTTAAACTCTTTTTGTATTTAAGCTTTAGAAAAATGAAAAGCCCGGATTTTACCGGGCTTCAAAGCTCTAATTATCAATGATTTGATTATCTACTTCTCCAAAGTACTTTCAAAGGGTTTCCGTTGATGATCATCAAAAATCTCGCAGGGTTAGGCACTAAAACCAATCTTACATCCTGTCTATCAAATTGATCGGATTCGATAGGAACACCCTCTCTTCCGACTACTTCATAACTGACAATTCCTCTGGCATCCGGAAGTAATGGCTTGTATTTGTTAGCTAAATATGCTGTAGGAAGTAAGATATCAGTATCAGACTTTAACACTGCATAAATTTTTTCCAATTCTTTTTCTAAGAGTTCTTCATAATCAGCATTGAAATCATCCTCCAAATCATGAAGTTCCTCTTCCAAATCATCATAATTGGAATCACTATAATCCATTTCTGCCAGTTGATTTCTTTTTTCTACAATTTCGGTGAGCTCTAAATCCAGCTTATCCCAATTCATTCCTTCTTGATTTTTGGTTTATGAAAACACAAAGATGGGCAATCCCTTTTTTTAAGCAGAACTTATTTGAAAGAATTTAACTAATCAGAAGAATTTTTCCATTTCTTCCTGCTTTTTCATAGGCTTTTATCGCCTTCTCAAACTCTTCTAAAGGATATTTTTCTGCAACATCCACCTGAGAAGTATCATTCATTAAAAACTCAAACACCTTTTGAAATGCTTCATATCGAGCCTCTGATTTCATTTCTGACATTAAACTTGTCAACCAAAACCCTTCAATTCGAAGAGTTTTAAAAATCATCAATCCACTATTTAGGGGAATATTCTCCAGACTTAAACTTCCAAAAACCATCATCAAACCATTTTTTCTCAAAGAAGCTAAAGCCTTGGCTCCCAATACACCTCCTACGGCGTCAAAAACAACATGGACTCCTCCATCCGTATTATCCGGAATCACTTTTTGCAGTTTTTCTTTTTCCGTATTAACTACCAGGTCTGCTCCAATATTCTTCAATAACTTCTTTTGCTCATCATGCCTTACCGTACAAGCTACTTTGATCCCCTTTTTCTTGGCAAGCTGAATAGCAAACTTACCAAATGCCGAAGCTCCTGCAGTAATTAACAACCATTCATCAGCTTCCAATCCAGACTTTTCTATCATCAAATAAGCCGTCATTGGGTTCACAATCGCTTGAGTCGCTACCTCATCTGGCATTCCATCAGGAATAGGAATCAAGGAAGCCTCCGGAAGTGCCAAATATTCTCTCCATGTACCGGTAGTTGAAAATAAGACCCGAGTTCCTTTAGGCAACTTCGATCCAGTGGATTCCAATACTCCACAGGCTTCAAATCCCGCACTACTTGGAAATTTTGGTTGAATACCATATAACCCTTGAATAAACATCATGTCAGCAGGGTTGATATTCCTTGCGGTAACTTTTACCAGAACTTCACCTTCTCCTGGAGTTGGAACAGGAGCATCTTTCAACTTTAATACTTCCAAGGGCTTACCTGTTTGTTCGAATATGACTTCTTTCATAAGGATATGGGTTTAATTCAATTATTTTTTAATAAATCTATCGATATATTCCCGTCCTATGGCTCTCAACTCCCATTTTTTTATAACTTAAGGTTTACTCTAAAACCTCTCAAACTATGGATTTATCAAAGGTTTTTTCTCTAGATGGAAAAGTTGCTTTAATTACAGGGGCAAGTAAAGGGATAGGCCTTACTATCGCTGAATTTTTTGCTGCTGCAGGTGCAAAAGTGGTACTGAGCAGCAGGAAGCAGGATAAATTAGATGAAGAAGCCACCCGATTAAAAAGTAAAGGGTATGAAGCCACGGGGATTGCCTGTAATGTGGGAAATATGGATGAACTTCCACTATTGGTAGATAAAACCGTTGCCATTTATGGTCAGTTGGATATTTTGGTAAACAATGCCGGAACCAACCCGGTTTTTGGGCCTATCCATGAAACGAGTTTGGAAGCTTTTGATAAAATCATGGATGTGAATGTCAAAGCTGCTTTTGCTCTTTGTAATCTTTGCTTTCCCCATCTTAGAAAATCCTCTTCCGGATCAGTAATCAATATTAGTTCCATAGGAGCTATTTCTCCCGAACCAGGTTTGGGAGTATATAGCATCAGTAAAGCCGCATTGGTTTCCTTGACCAAGGTATTTGCAAGGGAATGGGGAGATTCCAAAATTCGGGTCAATGCCATCTGTCCAGGTATCATACAGACTAAGTTTTCTGAACCGCTTTGGAGTAATGAAAAAATAATGGCCTATATGATGAAACAATTGGCCATCAAAAGACTGGGGACTACAGATGAGATTGCAGCTTTAGCTTTATTCCTAGCAGCTCCAGGCTCCTCCTATACAACGGGTTCTATCATTACTGCCGATGGAGGCTTTACCATTTAACTTAATCCTTAAATTGGAATTTTAAGTATTTGATCTTTTCTCCCTTTTCTGAAAACATCTTCTCATAACGGGTTTGAATTCCCAAATGGTCATTTTTCCATTCTGATTCATAGAAATCATGGGTAAAACCCAATAGATTGATGTCCTCCCTTTCTTGAAAAAGGGCTAATGAGTAATCAAACAAGCCTGTATTATCGGTTTTAAAATGAACCGTACCTCCTTTTTTCAATAGGGGTTTATACATTTCTAGAAATCTAGGAGAAGTTAATCTTCTTTTCTCATCCCCATCTCTAGGAAAGGGATCAGGAAATGTGATCCAAAGTTCAGATATCTCTCCTTCTGCAAAAAATCTATCTAATAGCTCAATTTGGGTTCGTAGAAACGCTACATTATGAATACCTTCAGCCGTTGCGGTGGAACTTCCTTTCCAGATTCTGCTTCCTTTAATATCTACACCTATAAAGTTTTGGTCTTTAAATACTCTTCCCAAACCCACTGTAAATTCACCTCTTCCACAGGCTAATTCTACCACAACAGGGTTTGAATTCTTAAACTGGAACTCATTCCAATTTCCCTTGATGGATTCAAAAATTGGTTTTCCATCTTGAATTACATTTGGGTTCTCTTCATTTTCCTTGAAGCGAACAAGTTTTTTTCTGCTCATTTATAGGTCTTCGATTTCCGCGACCACAAAAGTACTCCCTCCGATAAAAATCAGGTCATTTTTCGCAGCATTTTTTCTCGTGAATTCTAAGGCTTCATTAATATCTGGGATTATTTCTCCCTTCAATCCCAATTCCAAAGCTTTCTCAGCTAGTAAATTTGCTTTCATAGCCCTTGGAATAATAGCTTCACAAAAAACATAATTCGCCTTTTTTGGCAACATCGATAGAACTTTGGAAACATCCTTATCCTGAACCATTCCAAGTACCATCCAAAGTTGGGAAAACTCATAGCTTTTCAGTTGCTCCAAAATTTCTTGGATTCCTGATTCATTATGTCCTGTATCACAGATAGTCAATGGTTGTTCTCCCAATATTTGCCATCTCCCTTTTAGACCCGTTTGAGTAGTAACGGTCTTTAGACCTTCTAAAATAGTCGATTGACTAAGTTCCCATCCTAAGTCATTCATTTGTGAAACTGTCTCTAGAATACCAGGTAGATTAAAGCGTTGGTAATTCCCTAATAGGTCAAGTTGAACCTCAAATGAATTGTCTTTAGTATCTATTTGATAAGTTGCCAATCCAAAGATTGCCTCTTTCTTGTGAACCTTCCACAAATCATCCGCAAAAAAGATTGGGGAAGAAGTACTATTTGCCTTTTCAACAAAAACTGGTTTTGTTTCAGGTTGAGTCTGAGAAATTACTACCGGAATCCCATTTTTAATGATCCCTGCCTTTTCTCCCGCTATCTGAGGTAAGGTATTTCCTAAAAATTGCATATGGTCAAAACCAATATTGGTAATTACGGAAACTTCAGGTCTGATAACATTGGTACTATCAAACTTCCCTCCCATACCTACTTCAATGATAGCAATATCTATCTTTTCTAACGCAAAATACCAAAAGGCCATGCCAACGGTCATTTCAAAGAAACTAGGTTTTAACTCTTCTAAAAAGTCCTGATTGTCTGCTACAAATTGAACAACCTTATCCTCTGGAATCTCCAATCCATCTATCCTAATTCGTTCTGTAAAGGATTTTAGGTGTGGGGAAGTATAAAGTCCTGTTTTATATCCTGCAGCTTGGAAAATGGAAGCTAAAGAATGCGAAGTACTTCCCTTTCCATTGGTTCCTGCTACATGTATGGATTTAAATTTCTTTTCAGGATGCCCAAGATGGGCACATAATGCGATTGTATTACTTAAGTCTTTTTTGAAAGCTGTAGCTCCTACCCTTTGGAACATGGGTAAGGCATTGAACAGGTAGTCCAGCGTCTCCTGATAGTTCATGGATCAGTCCACTTTGATAATGAAGGTGATTTTTCCTGTGGAGAAGTCAGCAGCAGCTCCCCCTTGTTTTTTAAATGAAATCTGGTTTACAACTTGTCTGTAATAAGCAAGCACTTCATTAGACACATTGTATTCCAATGGAACTGCCTGAACTACACGTCCTGCATCATCCACGGTAATTTTAAATACTATTCGACCATTTCTAGTGGAAACACGATCGTTGATATTGGGTCTATTTCCAAACTCCCACCCTGCAAGGTCTAGGCTTACTCCATTACCTGGATTGGTCCCTTTCCCACTACCTGTTCCCATGATAGCTCTACCATCCACCGTTCCTTTAGGGTCCCCTTCATCACCTTTTTCATTGGAGGAGCCTTGAGCACCACCTGATGCAGGCGTAGTGCCCTTACCTGAAGTTCCTCCAGCTCCAAAAATAGCTCGTTGATCTACCTTTGGTTTTTCAGGCGCCTTCTGCGTGGTTTCCTCTGCTTCCGCCTTAGCCGGTGTAGTCACTGTCTTTGCAGGTTCCGTTTTAGCGGGTTCTGGTTTCTTTGAAGGTTCTGTTGCTTTCTCTTCTCCTTTGATGGGAGAAGGTTTAGTGGTCACCGCTTTATTAATCGCTGGTTGAGTTTGTGCTTTTGGTTTAGCAACCTCTGTTTTAGGGCTTGGAGTAGGTGTAGCAGGCTTGGTAACTGCTTTCTCGGCAATTTCTCCTGGAGCAGCAGCTTCTTTTACAGGAGTAGGTATTTCGGAGGGTGCATTTGGGCTGTCTCTCTCCCCTGATCCTGTAGGGGTAAAACCTAAATTCAATTCCAAACCAAAACTAGGAAGCGGTGGTACAGGTTGTTTCCAAACCACAATAAAGTAGAATGCAATCAATAGCAAAGCATTAAAGACAATGGTTATTATCCATGCCCTTTTCTTGCTTTGTGATTCTTCTTTATCTGCGTCCCAGTACTGCATTATTTAAAATGGTTTAGTAGCGATAGAGACATTCGCTTCCAATCCGGCAGCAATACCCCCAATTTCAACTAAGTATTCAACAGGTACTTCCTTATCGATATGCAACACCACCTGCCCTTTCTTATCCTTCAATAAGGTCGTTAATTCGGCTTTAATATTTTCTCTCGGAACGATCTTATCATTTACCGAGTATTTAAAGTCCTTTGTTATTGTAACGGAAACTTCCTGCATGACGATGTCTGAAGTCTCGCTAGAAGGTAAATTGACCGGCAAACCTGAAGGAGTAATAAAAGAGGATGTAAGCATAAAGAAGATCAATAACAGAAATATAATATCTGTCATGGAAGACATGCTGAATGCAGGATCAACTTTATTTTTAGACTGTAATCCCATCTTATTTATCTTGTAGTAAATCGATGAACTCCACGGTAGTATATTCCATACTATGAACCAACTTGGACACCTGAGAAACCAGGTAGTTGTACCCTAAATAAGCGATAATACCTACAACCAACCCAGCTGCAGTAGTAATCATTGCCTCATATATCCCCTCTGACAACAATTTTGGAGAAACCATGCCTTCTTCTTGAGCGATCGCGATAAAAGCTTGGATCATCCCAGCAACCGTACCCAAGAAACCAATCATTGGGGCAGCACCTGAAACGGTTGCCAAAAGATTGAGGTTCTTCTCTAATTTATAAATCTCAATTTTCCCCACATTCTCAATAGAAACCTCAATGTTTTTCAAGGGGCTTCCTATTCGCTCTATACCCTTCGCAATCATGTTAGCTACCGGCGTTTGTTCACTTGCACAAAGCATTTTTGCCTTTTCTATTTTGCCTCCTTGAACCAATACCCTAATCTGATCCATTAAAGAAGTTGGAGTTTTAGAAGCCTTTTTCAGGGTAATCAATCGTTCAAAGAATATGAAGATTGCCAAAATAAAGAGCAGGTAAAGGGGGACCATCATGTAGCCTCCTTTGATCAAAAGATCTAATAAACCGATACTTTCTTTTGTAGCGCCTTCCGCAAGGCTGTCCGCTGCTGCCAGTGAATCGGCAACAGAAAGGGTTTGAAGTAGAATCATATTAATATTTCAAAATCCATAAAGCTTCTGTGTATTGATCTTTGATCGCGTTTAGTTCCTCACTGGCTTTCCTAAAGCTAGTAAAGGACCCTATAGCCAAACGATAGTTTTTCACATCTTCGTATGGCAAGATCAGATAAACTGAACTCGCGCGATCCATGTATTGAGTAGACTCTGAAAGTGCCATTCTTTCATTGGGCAAACTTCCCACCACAATAAAATATTGTGGCGTCTCTCCTCTACTCTCTACTCTGATCAAACTCTCAGCTACAGTACGATCAATAGTTGTACCAGTTTGCGGAGTTTCCACAGGTTCTTCAAAAGAAGAATTGGATTTTGGAATAGAATCTTGATTTTCAGCGGCTTGAATTTCTTCAGTTGGTGTATTTTCTGGAATTACCTGAGATTCCATAGGTACTTCAGGTGGGGATGGTTGTTGGGCTACTTGATTTCCGGAGGAATTAGAACCATTTCCTTGACTCATTAATTGCAAAACAATCACTGCAACTACCAGAACTGCTAGTATTACTACTGCTGCTACCCAAGAATTTTTCTTCTTCTCAGGTTCAGCAATGATTCGCTTTTCTTGATGAATTTCCTCTGACTTCTGCGCTACCTGTTCCTCTTTTGGATATTCGGTTTTAACTTCCTGTGCTGTAGCAGGCACTACTTCTTCTTTTGCAGGTTCAGTTTCCTGAATGGACTTTTCTTGAGACTTGTTGTCGGTAGCAAGCGTCACCACTTGTTGCTCTTCCTTTTCAGGAACATTTTTTTCCTCACCCAAAGGAGTTAAGGGAGTCACTTCCACATAAGGAAGTCCAAAATCTTTTGGGTCAGTCCATTGTCTATTTTCAGGAGAATTTTCCGGCATAATCAAATTGAGTGCTACGAAACTAAAAGAAATGAGGCTAAACCCCAACCCGAGAATGAAACATTCCTAGAATTTCATAGAAACTCCACCAATTAATTGAATCCCTCTTACAGGATAATTTAACCAGCGGGTATTTTTCCCATTCAATATATTATTTCCTTCCGCAAAAACAGCAAATCTATTCGTGATTTGGTAATCGGCTTTCAACTGTAAGTCGGCAATGGTTTTTAACTTCACGACCTCATAAGGTCCATATTCACCCATGATGTCACTTAAGTCATTCCCTCTGGCTTTCAAACCACCCATGAAATTCAAATTTGCCTGTACCAAAAGTCCCTCTATGGGAGTCACTTGGTTATTAACTCGCAATTCCCACGTTGGTAGATGCCATGCTTCTGCTTGCGTACTCAAATCATATTGATACAAGTCTAACCTAGATCCTAAAGAGTAGACATCTGAAAATTTAAATCCAAGCTCTCCATTAATATTGAATACAGTACTCTTATCGTCATAAACTAAACTGAATCTGGAAGAGTCAGTAGTTACCAAATTATTGGTATAGTTATTCACGAAAAAGCTCAGGTTATTGTATCGACTGACATTGATTGCTGCGCGATAATGAAATGCCTCCTGAAATTGACCTTCTATCCCTCCTTCAACTTTGTAATTTTGGATCGTATTCAACAATTGCTCACTTGGGCCTAAATAAGGATTTTCATTTACAAAACTGAAATAGGTGTTTCTTTTTACATCTCCTGAGAATTCTCCGAAGAATCCAAATTCTTCAGCAAACTGATAGGAAGCTTTCAGATTCGGAAAAATTCTGAAATCACTGGATTTATCCTCTATTGAATCATTTTCTGATATGATATTTAAACCAGCAGAGATCCTAAATTCTCCTGTAGTATATTGGACCTCAGGGCGAATCCCCAAATACGTTCTCGTCTTAGCATAATCTAAATCTTCGGGATTGGTCGTATAATAAGATATTCCTACTTGACCTTTCCAGTCCTCACTTGGTCTAAACTCCCCTAAACCTGACACCCCTATTTCACTTTCACGAGCCATGTAACTGTCATTAAAGTTTCTATAGCTTGCCTGTACTTCATAAGAAAATGGCCCTACTTTTTCAATGTCTCTGATTCCAGCTTTTACTGAAAAGGAGGTAAATACATTATCAGGAATTTCAAATTCTGGATTTTCAAAATTCACAGGATCTACCCCGTAAAATGAATAGCGATCCTGATTCCAATCTATCCCACCAAACAATTCAAACACATCTGCGAAATAACTGATATCCCCTCCAAAATTGGTATGCGCTTCACTAGACTCTTCCCCTTGAACAGGTCCCTTTCCAAAACTTTGATGCCCTAAGTTCAAAGAGAAGTTAAGAACATCAACTTCAGTCCCCATGTACCTTGCCTCCAACAAAGGGGATGCGAAATTGCCATAACCTACTCTTAAAAAACCAGGGTATAAATCAAGTTGGGGAGCTCTAAAAGGTTTCTGGATAGGAGTAGTTTCTAAAACCAAAGGCTCCAAAGTCAACGGATACCTATTTACTCTATAGTTAAAGTCTGCCAAGCCTTTTGGCTGAGGTAAAACAGGCAATTTTTCATAAACTCTCGGCTGAACAGGAACAGTCAGTACGCGGTCCTTACGAATGATAAATTCCTGATCAGTTACTTCTCCTCTTGATTGAGTCTGAGCAAAAGTCAAACTTGTTGTTAAACCAAATGCTCCTCCAAATAGAATTAATTTTACTAGCCTTTTCATGGTTTAGTTTAAAGTTTGAAGTTTAGTTTGAGCCATAGATTTTATTTCTTCATTCGTAGATTTCTCCACAATAGATTCCAAAGTTGCCTTGGCTTGGAAATCCTCTCCAAGTGTCACATAGTTGTCGGCCAAGAGTAAAAACATCCTTCCATACCAATATCCGAAGTCTACAAATGGTCCGGAGAAATCAAATATGGTCTCATTGGATTGGGCTACATCTCCCTTTTCCTGAAATGAATAGGCTAGCCAATACAGACCTTCTGCCCCTTGCTCTGTTTTATATTCATTGACCAAAGTCATCAAGGTAGTTTCGGCATCTACTTTTTTATCCATCTCACGTTCCGCTTTTGCTTTTGTCAGCAAAGCTTTAGGAGTAGATTCTGGAATTATACCATCTAAGGTCAGTAAACGATCCGCGTTGGCAATGGCCTGATTGTATTTCTTGGTTTCAAAATTCGCTACCATCAATCCTTGCACCGCTTCGGCCTCTTCAATTTTGTTTCTGGCATTCTCTGCAGCAGTTTGGAGGTAAGGAATTGCTTGTTCGAAGTTCCCGTTTTCTAATTCAATTCCACCAATTCGTTGAATTGCTCTCACTCTTTGAGGTGATGCCGGTTCATTTTCCAAGGACTTAAATTGTGCCAATGCCTGATCCTTATTTCCCAACTGGAAGTAGGAATCACCCAAGAAATACAAGGCATCTGCCTTTTGAGCGGATTGAGGATAATTTCTTAAGTAACTTTCAAAAGCTCTGGAAGCCTGAGTATAATTCTTATCAAAATACATACTCTTGGCAGCCTCAAATTCTAGAGATTGAACACTTGTATTGGATGGATTGGAGCCTTTGTATCGTGCCAAATAATCCGAAAACTCACCCGATCGTCCTTGTAAAGCCAACGTCTCTTGCAAGCCTTTCAAGGCTGTTTCCGCATTTTGCGCATTGGGATGTCTATCCAAAATGGTTTTATAATCCTGGATGGTCTGATCATAATTCTGCATGGAAAAATTAGCAACTGCTCTGCCCTCCAGTGCATATGGAACAAATGGTGAATTCGGTTTTCCATTAATCAAATCAGAATAGGCCCGGGAAGCTTCAGAGTAATTAGTCTCCTCCATGTTAATCTGTCCCTTCTGATATAATGCATCTTCGTAATACAAACTGCTCGGATACCTAGAAATCAAAGCATCCAACTGGTATAAAGCTTCTTGATTTCTTGTTTGGAAATTCTGTACTACCGCTAATCGATAATAAGCGTAATCTATACCTGAATTCCCTTCGTTAATTGCCTGTTGGAATACCGCAGCAGATTCTGAAAATCTCTTTTGCACGTAATAGCAATCTCCTAATCGGAGCATAGCATCGTCGTAATTTTCTTTATTATCACGGCCTCTCAACCGATCGGTGTAGGTTTTGAAATGGACTTCAGCCTGAGGGTATTTCTGTGAATTGAAATAAGCATATCCTAATCCATACAGACTTTTGGTCAAATAAGAACTAGAGGTACTACGACCCAAAGAAATCGCCTGTTCATAGGAATTAATTGCCAGAGGAAGCTCCCCCCCTGCAGAATAAGCTTCTCCTTTCCAAAAATGAGATTCCAAGACAATAGTACGGTCAACAGGGTAAGCCAAAGACTTATCCAAATAGGCAATTGCTCCATCCCATCTTTGATCCCTGAAGTATACCATGGCCTGATAAAAGGCTACTTTTTGATATGCTGATTGAATTCTTGGAGACTTATTGGTAATTCGGTCCATTTGTTCAATCGCCCTTAAATAATCATTGGTGTTGACTAATGCCTCCGAAAGCAAGGTCTCCATTTCAGCTTTATGAGTTCCATTTGGATACTTATCCAAATACTCATCTAAGGCCGCAATAGCAGCTTGAAAACTCCCTTTTTGAAGATTTACTTTTGCATAATTAACCAATGCATCTTCCTGAATTTGTTTGTTAAAATCAGCCTTGGAAGCCGCAGCGAAACTTGTGGAAGCAAACTGATAATTTTCCTGTTTCAAATAGGCATGTCCCAGGTAGTAACTACTTGCTTGTCCTAATTCATCATTTGCTGAAGCTGAATTTTTCAGATATTCGGCAGCCCGTGGGTAGTTTTGAATTTCAAATAAGGAAATTCCAGCTTTATAGATCTCCTCTCTGGACAATGTCCCTTTTCGGGAATTGATATACGATTCATAGTGACTGGAGGCATTTAAATAATCCTGTTTGGCATAGTAAGCTTCCGCCAAGTACAAATGAATGATTTCAGGTTTTTCTAGTTGCTGTCCTCTACCAAACATAGGCTCTGCATAACTGATCAATTGATCATAGCTACCTGTATTATAATAAAGTGCAGCCAATAAATAGGGGACTTTCCCTGAGTAAAATACATCTTGAGATGCCGTATGGAGATCCGAAATTGCTTTTTCATGATCCCCACTTTCCATTGCCATGTACCCGCTATAATAGTAAGCATCTGGACTGACTGAGGTATTCAAGACTTTTGCTTGGTCAAAAAATGGAGCTGCTTGTCCATAATTTTTCATTTGAAAATGCCCAAATCCTTGTTTGAAATACAGGTCAGCTCGATTTTCATCTCCAAGGCTGTTTGGGTTTACCAATGCATAACTTTCGTTAGCTTCGGTATAATTTCTTTTATAGAAGAAATGATCCCCTAGATACAAACCGGCAGAAGTAACTGAAGGGTGATTCCCATGATCATAGATGTAAGATTTCATTAATCCTGGACCATCTGGACTTCCAACCTGTAAAGCGGACATCGCTCTATTCAATTCCGCAGATTTTTTTTGCTCATTGGACAAATCTTCATTTAAAAGACGAGTGTTATCGTATAATGAAGCAGAAAAAAATTGCTTTTCAAATAGCTCAATCTGATGATCTAAGGAATATTGTGGACTAGTTTGATAGAGCGTGGATTGCGAATAAACATCCAAACTCAACCCCAATCCAGCAAATAGCATCAGGTAATATTTCATAGACAGTAGTTGGTTTTAGCACCCAAAAAAATCAACTCTGAGTCTAACTATCTCCTAATCAATGGAAATAGAAAAGCCACTCAAACAGCAAATTCTTTTGGTTTATTTAAAATTAGCTTCGGTAATCAGTGCAAAATCTTGTACACGAGTTCGCGGAGGATTTCACCATGCGTCATACTACCAGAGTCAACCCCTTTAGAACGCAGATCTGCCTCTTTGATGTATGTAAACACATCAATTACCTTGCCCAATTTGTAGTTACGGGCGGATTGCAGGTACTCTTTGGCCACAAATCGAGGAACACCGATCAAGGATGCTATCTGGTCATCTGTAGCTCCTTTTGCCTGATGAATTAATGCCAACTTTGAAAAATAATTATACATCAGCGCAAAAAGTGGAATAAGCGGGTGGGATTTAGGGTTTTGGATAAAATAGTGGATGATCCTATTGGACTTCTCTGCATCTCTAATCCCAATAGCTTTGAGTAGTTCAAAGTTATTGTAATCTTTATTGATCCCTATATATTTTGAAATATCAGGAATTGTAAATTTTGTAGATTCCTGGAAATTGATGAGCATCTTCCCTACCTCATTTGTCATTACCTCCAAGTTGTTGCCAATGGCATCAGCTAAAAATTGGGCAGCTCTTGGTTCAATATCATGTCCAATATCCTTAAAATACTGAATAACCCAATCTGTCAATTTATAATCCGGAACTTTATCAGAAGTCACATAGACTGCATTTTTTTGCAATTCCTTGGACAGCTGTGTCCTTTTATCCAGCTTTTTATATTTATGTGCAAAAACTAAAATCGTACTAGGAAGCGGGTTTTGGGAGTAACTAATCAAAAGTTTCTGGGACTCTTCTTTTCCTAAATCCGGTAAACTTTGAGCCTCCTTTACAATCACTACCTGGCGCTCCGCCATCATTGGGAACTTCCTAGCATTATTTAATATTAGCCCTGCATTACTGTCTTTTCCATACAAAACCACTTGATTGAACCCCCGCTCATGTTCAGCGATGGCATTCTTTTCAATATATTCAGTGATTTGATCAATATAAAAGGGTTCGTCTCCATCTAGAAAGTAAATGGGGGCAAACTTTTTCGCTTTTAGATCTTTAAGTACAGCTTGGGGTGATTGGGCCATGAATTATGCTAACTCTAAAGCTTAAAGATAATAGACCGATTGGTTTGGGTGCAAAAACATCAGAAAGATTATTTGGTAAACTATTCCTGCCTTAACTTTGTATTACTGAATAAAATTAAAAGAATGACTTTCGAGAAAGGAATAGAATTATACAAGGCTGGAAAATTTGAAGAGGCACTGACCCTATTTAATAGCTTGATTTCCAATTCAGAGACTAATCCAGAATTTCACCTTTTCAGGGGAAGGATATTATCTAGATTAGGAAAAACCCAAGAAGCTATTGCCGATTTTGATATCATCATTGAGCTTGACCCCTACAATACAAATTATATCTCAGACAGAGCAGTGGTTCTTCATTTATTAAAAAGAGATGAAGAAGCCTTGGTAGAATTTGACCGAGCTGCAAATCTTGACCCTAAAAACCCTTACAGATATAGCAGTAGGGCTTATTTTAAAGATAGAATTGGGGATCTAAAAGGTGCGATTGAAGATTATGAAAAAGCAATTGAGCTAGACCCAGAAGATGCAGTTTCTTTCAATAATAAGGGACTTGTAGAAGAAAAACTTGGTTATAAAGAACGTTCTCAAAAAAGCTTTAAAAAAGCAGATGACTTGGTAGGTAGACCTCAACCTGAATCAAAACCAGAAACGCCTCCAACACCTCCTGCCGAAAAAACGGAAAAATCTCCTGATGAAACCAAGAAAATCCCTAATAAGATAACAGTGTCTTATTACTTCCGGACCTTGGGATCACTTTTTACAGATCCGAAGACTAGGTCAGAATTTAAAGATTTTATCCAAGGAATTTTTAAAAAGAAATAGTTAAAGAGACTTGATTACCCATAATGGCTTATTGATAAAATAAGCCATTTTTTTTGAAAGATTTTTTGCGAAGATCTGGTCAAAAAAAGATTTCTTTTTACTCAAGGTTACCAATACATCTCCTTTAGAAGTTTGAAGGTAATTTTCTAAGCCCAAGGCTAAATCATCCCGATAGGATTTCAGTACAAAACTGACTTTATCATATTTTACAAATGGAGTAATTTCATTAACCATTTCTTTATGAAGGGACTTATCAATGGCTTTATGGGTACTACTTACATGAACAATATCAATCTCAGAATCAAAAAACCGAGCCATTTCTATGACCTTTTGAATGGCAATTTTATCCTCTTCTAAATAATCAGATGCATATACCATTTTGCGGGGCTTTTTGAAAAATACTTTTCTTGGAACCACAAATACATCCGTGCTGGATTCTTCTACAATTTTACTGGTTTTCGACCCAATAATATGTTCTCTCAAATCATTGGTGCCTTCAGTACCCATCACAATCATATCTGCTTTGATGTGTTCTGTCTCTGCCAAAGTCGTAGGAACAATCTTTCCATTTTTATAGGAGATCGAGCAGCTTTTTAATCCCTTTGGTAAACTCTCCTTTAAAACAGCTTGCTGAAGATTGATCATTTTTTCCTTTATAAACTCTTCTTGATGGTAACCTTTCGAATCCAAAGGTGAAAGCTTTTCATAGTCCTTTTTATTTAAAACATGGAAAAGCAGCAAGTCGGCTTGGTAAAACTCCCCCAATTTTGCGGCATATTCAATTGCATTTAAAGAACATTCAGAAAAATCTGTAGGGCAAATAATTGTAAAAGTATTGGACATAGTTAAAAATTTTAATAGCCTCTTTTTCGAATAACAAGATTATTCAATGGCTTGTTGGTTTGTATTCTACGTATGTTATCTACTACCTGTGGAGCAGCAGCACTAGGATTGGTTACGCTAGCAATATGCGGCGTGAATAGAATTCTTGTATCCTCCCAAAAAGGGTGCTCTTTGGGCAGAGGCTCCGTTCTAAATACATCCAAAAGAGCTCCAGAGAGGTACCCCTTATCCAAGGCAATGATCAAGTCCTCCTCTACCAAATGCTTACCTCTTGCAACATTAATCAGAAAGGTTCCTTTTCTACAATGTTTAAATAGTTCAATATTTAAAATCCCCTCTGTATCTGAGGTCAGAGGTAAAAGACAAACAATTACATTTACTGTTTCCAAAAACTCATTCAATTGGCCCTTGGAATAATAGGGATAAGGAAAATTTTCTTTTTCTGAAAACCCAAAACCTACCACTTCAAACCCCATAAATGCAAGTTTTTCCAATACATCACCTCCCAGAGCCCCCACTCCCATCACACCAACTTTAACGTCTATTTCAGGATTGCTCATATCCCAAACTTTCCGCTTTTTATCTTGTTGATACCTTGTAAATTGCCGATGAAAATTCAATACCCCCATGATGACATAATTGGTCATGGAAAATGTTAATTTTTCGTCCACAATTCTTACGACTGGAATATTTTCTGGCACAGATTTATCTCTCAAAATATGATCAACTCCTGCTCCCATGGAACTGATCAATTTTAAATTTGGAAAAGATGAAAGAATACCTGCTGGGTGATTCCACAACATGACCACTTCCACCGAATCCGGTTTATTAATTTCAGGGTAGACTTGAACTTCTAATTCAGGGTCTTGATCCTTTAAAACCTTGATCCAAGGATCAGCGTTCTTCCCTGGACAAATAATAGCTAAACTCATAATAATTGAAAAATATATAACCTAGATAGGTTTCATTTAATTATAATATACTAAAAACGAAATTACTGATACTTTCATTACAAAATCTCATGATTTTACATGAAATTACAGGATTTCTAGAAATATTCTGAGAGAAAATTCGATTTAATTTACATAACACATATTACTGTATATGAAAAAGTATGCTTTTCTTAATTTATTACTATTTACCCTTCTAATAACTGACTTTCAACTCGTTGCACAGCAAATTGAAATGCCTCAAGCATCACCATCTGCCAAGATTGCACAAAAAGTTGGATTAACTGATGTTTCGGTATCCTATAGTAGGCCCAGTAAAAAAGGCCGGAAGATATTTGGTGAACTTGTTCCCTACGGAGCGATTTGGAGGACGGGAGCCAATGGAGCTACCATTTTAAGCTTTTCCACTGATGTAAAAATCCATGGCAAGGATGTTCCAAAAGGCCAGTATGCTTTGTATTCCATTCCAGACAAGAAATCTTGGACCATCATTTTGTCGAAAAACACCAAACTCTGGGGAGCTATTGGGTATAATCCAGACGAGGATATAATCAGATTTGATGTCACCCCAACCAAGACAAAAAAAGAATATGAGACTTTTGAAATCAGTTTTACTAACATGACAGATAAAGGAGCAGACCTGACTATGGCTTGGGATCAAACCAGTGCGAGTTTCCATATTTCCATGGACTCAGACCCTATTGTAATGGCTCAAATTAAAGAATATGTTTTAGATAAAGATACTGATAACCCTTCCTTACTCTACGAAGCTTCAAGCTATTACCTGAATACGGGAAGAGATTTAAATAAAGCATATGAATGGATTCAGGAATCCGTACAGGCTGAGCCTAAATATTGGGCCTACCACCTAAAGGCTAAAATAGAAGTTGCATTGGGTCTAAAAACTGAAGCGATTGAATCTGCTAAAGAATCCATTGATTTAGCCGAAGAAGCTCAAAATCCAGATTATATAGGTTTAAATGAACGATTGATTCAATCCCTGAAATAATTAAGCAAGAGGGAATAAAAAAGGGAATTATCGGTTCGATAATTCCCTTTTTTTGAGTTTTACTTTTCTTTCTGTTTTACTTTTTAATCATTAATTGGCCAATGGCTGCAAATAACATGACGGCCAAACAACCGATCGCATTGTACCATAAAAACCCAATATTCCAGACAAAATCAAATAACCCCAGTCCATTTCTAAAATGGATTAGCAGAATAAGCGCCTGAGAGCCCAAGGCCGCAATAAAAACCGCTTTGCCTTTGATCCACTTCATAAAAAATCCTACTATAAAAATCCCGAGGATTGTCCCATAGAATAGCGATCCTAATAAATTAACCGCTTGTATCAGGTTCTCAAATAAAGAGGCATAGGTAGCGAATAAAATTGCCCCGACACCCCAAAAAGCAGTAAAGAATTTAGATGAATGTAAATAATGTTTATCGGAGGCATCTTTTTTAATCGATCGCTTATATAAATCAATGGTACTGGTAGAGCCTAACGAATTCAATTCCGAAGCACTGGAAGACATAGCTGCAGAGAAGATTACTGCAAACAATAAACCTATGACCCCTTTGGGCAGATTATCCATCACAAATCGCATAAACACGTAGTCAGTATCTCTGGTTTCGGCAACAGGATCATTAGTGACAATTAGTTCTTTGACCTCATCCCTGATCTGTTTTTGTTCCTCTTTTAGAACTTTTAATTCTTGCTGAATTTGATTTTCAGATGCCACATCTTTCCGATCGATCGCGGAGAGTAATTCCTGATACGAAGCCTTACTTTCATTAAAATTGGCAGAATATTTTTCTTCTAAAAGCTCAAAATCCGCAGCATATTCACTCTCTCTTAATTTGTCGGTTTGCACTTTATTGAACACCACAGGAGGTTGATAAAACTGGTAGAAAACAAAAACCATTACTCCAATAAACAGGATAACAAACTGCATCGGGATTTTAAGAAAACCATTCATAATCAACCCCATCCTACTTTGAGACAGAGTCTGGCCTGAAAGGTACCGTTGAACCTGGCTTTGATCTGTTCCGAAATAGGATAAAAATAGAAAAACGGCTGCAGTCATCCCCGACCAAACATTGTATCGATCCGCTAGATCAAATTCAAAATTAACCATGTTTAAACGGTCCATCTTTCCCGCAACATGCATCGCTTCCTGAAAAGAAATAGGAAGCATTTGTATCACAATTATCCCAGCAAGGATCATTCCACCCATCATTACAGCCATTTGCTGCTTTTGAGTAATCGATACCGCCTCAGTTCCGCCGGAAACCGTGTACACGATTACCAAGGTACCAATCAATATATTGGTCCAGGTTAAATTCCAGCCCAGCAAAGTAGATAGAATGATCGCAGGAGCATAAATCGTAATACCTGCAGCAAGGCCTCTTTGAATAATAAACAATAAAGCTGCTAGTGTCCTAGTCTTGAGGTCAAATCTATTTTCTAAATATTCATACGCAGTATAGACCTTTAATTTATAGTAAATAGGGATGAAGCTCACTGAAATGATAATCATCGCAAGAGGCAGTCCAAAATAAAATTGAATAAAGCGCATCCCATCCTCATAGGCCTGACCTGGTGTACTTAAAAATGTAATTGCAGAAGCTTGAGTCGCCATAATTGACAAACCAATGGTCCACCAATTCATGGAATGTTTCCCCCTCAAGTAAGAATCTAAGCTATTCTGTTGGTAGGTTTTATAAACTCCATAAGCAGCTATTGTTCCTAGCGTTCCAAATAAAACAATCCAATCGATTAAACTCATGAGTAGGCATTTTGAATCCAAGTGAACAATGCAATAATTATTAATAGACTAGCCAATAGTCCTATGTATAAGTTTTTCCAACGTATCGGTTTCTCTTCCAAAACTATTGTTCGATTAAGTTTATGAATAATTTTATTGCACCTGGAACCCCAGCCGGTAATTCTCTGAAAAAGGAAATCCCAGTGTAAACATAATGTCCTTTTCCATATTCTGCATAGATCAATGAGCCATTCATAAATGGTTCATCTGGATCTTGAAATTGCAAAGGAGTACTGTATTCCTCTGAAATATCTGTAACGAAATACAAGCCTCTTTCTTGAACCCAACCCTCAAAATCTGCTTCATCCATCTTATTAGGACCAGCTAGAATAGGATGACTCCAATTCGCCTTAAAAGGAGAATTTTCTACAGTTACACGATCTCTACTCAGTTGAAATGAGTAAGGCCCCATATTTTCAGACAACAATCCACCTGTGGTATTGTACTGGACAATCACATTGCCACCTTGGGCAATATAGTCCATCAAAATTTCATGATTTTCTATTAAATCTGTATTGGTATTATAGGCTCTAATCCCAACCACCACTGCTTTGAACTGGCTTAAATAATCCAATGAATAATCAGCCGCACCTATCAAGGTAACCTGATATCCCAAAGAACTTAATACACTTGGCACATCATCACCAGCACCTTCAATATAGCCTATTTTATCTCCGGATATTTCCCAATCGGCTTTGATCAAATTGATTGAAGAAGGACTAAAATAGGTCAAATTGGGAATATGACTATAAGAAATTCGATTGGTTGTCTGATTATAAACTTCACCCGATTCAGTGACATAATTAGCTGTCACAGTCAATTTCTGATTGCTACCCAAAGTAAAAAGTACCTGAAATACTTTTTCTTTATTCAACTCATTGGTTTCTACGGAAATAATGGAATATTGATTCTTCTCTAAATTTTCAAATATCAATTCTCCATCTTCCAGTTTATCAGAAAAATGAACAGTCACTGAAAAATCCTGGTCTACCCCGTCCACTAAAATGACATTTTCTTTAGAAACAGATATGTCAATTTTTGGAACCACAGTAAAAGGCTGTTTAACCTCTCCATCTACCCTGCTATTGTATTTATAGGTTAATGGAAGATTAATAGAAATCGCATTTCCTTGGTATTCCATATTCAAAATCCCTTGGAGCTGATCGTCATCAAAAGGCTTTCCAATATCCAATTGATTACTTACATGATAAAGTGCTCCATCCGTTGGTTCTTTTAACCAATAGGGCTGGGAAAGAGGAACATTGGTAGGAAGGGTAATTTTTTGATCCACATCCATTAACACATTGTACTCCAGATTTTTATCAATTTGATTTATCCCTGCAATATTCTCAAATGAAATGATTTTTAATTGACTATCTAATGGGTTAGTAATTTCTAAATTGGTGGTAATTTCCTCTCCGGGATAGCCTATTTCCTGGTTTACAATCCATTCTGCTTCTATCCCTAATGAAGATAAAATCAAATCATCAATACTCGACAATTTCTCTTTTACCCAAATGGCTGGATTAGGAACTTCATTCAACTTCTTTTTAATGGAAAGTAGTTTATCAAGATTGTTTTGGGGCTGAATAAAGTCAAACGATGCTAACGCTTCATCAATTAATACTTCAATTTCCTGACCTCCCTCAAGCGTTTCCCAACGGTTTTTAACCCCATCAAATGCAGAGTCCTTAGCTGGCTCACCTGCCACAAATTGTATATGATCCAATGCCCCTCCATTTCTAGGCGTACTTCCAAAACCTTGAGATTTATGCATGGTACGACTATCAGCAGCGATTTGGCTGTAGGTTTCACCCAACAATGGATTGTAGTCACCTGTAGGGAACTCAAAGTATTGTTCCCCTTCTACTTTTTCAAATTCTCCACGGAAATTATACGTATTCCAAAATACCCTTTTTGGTTTCCATGGATCAACGTATTGAAGTTGTTCGGGAAATACTGAAGGGTCACCCGCAATTGAAAGAGCCTCTCCCGCTAAAATTGCAGAAGTAGTATGCTGTCCATGGTTTCCTCCTCCAGGAATAGTATTAAATCGGGTAATGATAATATCTGGTTGAAAATTTCTAATCACCCATACTACATCAGAAAGGACTTGTTCTCTTGGCCAGTTTTGAAAAGTTTCATTTGGAGTTTTTGTATAGCCAAAGTCAATTGCTCTTGAAAAATATTGGCGTCCTCCATCTGTTTTTCGTGCCTGCAGTAACTCCTGGGTTCGAATCTGCCCAAGCTTCACTCCTAGTTCCTTCCCAATTAAATTTTGACCTCCGTCTCCCCTAGTCATACTTAAATAAGCCACCTGCAAATTTTCCCCATTTGCGAGGTAAGAGATCAACCGCGTATTTTCATCATCAGGATGAGCTGCAACATACAATACCCGTCTCGTTTCTTTTATCTGCTGCAACTTCTGATAAAGGTGAGAGGAGGAAACGGACTGTGCGTTAGAAATATTGAAAGAAAATAGAACTAAGATCAGTGCAAAAGCACGCGTTAATATCGATTTGGTCATAAATGGGCTTGATAAAACATTACAAGCTAAAATATGACAGCTTCAAATAAAAATATTTTGTGATTAATGGGGAATCTTACTGCTATTTGGAATGGCTATATTGAACTTTACCTGGAATCGTATAACCCATAGTAAACTCGAAAAAATCTGCTTTTGCTTTATGCGCCTTAATTTGAACGCCCATAAACACATGGTTATCAAAACGATATCTTACTCCCACGCGTTCATAAAACCAAGTCGTTTCATAATTGAATTTTGACCTGTCCAAATACACTCCTATTGCTACTGGAGCGTACAAATGTTTGTTGATCTTCCATTCCCAAGAACCCACGATTGCAAAAGAGTTGGCATCTAAAAAATTAGTGTTTTCACCTGGCCACCGGTCTTTGATACCAGCTCCATAAAACCAATCTAAGCCCAAGCCTATACGGTACTTGTAAGAAGCTTCCCAAAGGTAATTTACTCCTACGCCACCTCTAAAATAGCTACCTTCATCAATTTCATAATTTTTATATCCCAAATACATGGCAATATTCCAGAATCCTCTTTTTTCCAATTCCGGATAATTGACTGCCTCCGTAGGAAGAGGATGAACCGATCCCAAATTTGTTTTTACTCCAATCCCAATAGGAATATAATTTATTCCGGCATTTGGCCTTTTGATCGCTCCATTTGAGAAATGCTTTAATCCTATAGTACCAATCAGGCTTACTCGACTCGAAAGTTTATAATTGGCCTTGAAACCTAAATGTATGTAGGAATTTAGATTGGAACCTACGAATTGATTAAGTGGATTTGATTCTGGATCGTATGGCTTAATATTAAAGCCCAACCCTATTTGACCAAAATAACTGAAATAAAAATTCTGATAGATAGCTTGACGAGAAAAAGGCATTTCAATAAAACCATAAATTCCCATGGGTCTTCCCAATTGATTGGAATATCTCGTCATAGAGCTAAATCCAATACCCATACTAGGATATCTATAGAGGTAATTGAAGAAGGTATTTTCTATTTTCCTCCATTCCATCCGGATGTCTATCCCTGTAAAATATTCAGTTTTTTTGATTTCCTCAGCCCATTCTTTTCCATTTCCAAGTAAAGGTCCATTTTCATAGGAGAAAACAAGCGACTTTTGAAATTTGGCCTGGCCAAAACTTGAAAGATAAAAAAGGGAAAATAAGGCTGTGAGGGCTACTGACCTTTTAATAAAAGACATTCTAAAACTTACTAAATTAATTAAGGGTAAAGATAATAAGGATAGAATAAACAAAAACTCCAGTATTCCAATTTTCGTGAATCTGATTTACTTCCTTATTTTTTTTTAAAATTAATAAGTATTAATCTCCAATTTTTTTCTTGGAAATAAACAGGGGGAGGGAGGAGAATTAGATTACAGGTTTTTAAACTCAAGTAGAAAGATTATTTAGCGTAAACTTTTAGGGCATCTTTAAAATACCCTATCTGTTTGTTTTTTAAAAATTATTTAAAATTTCTTATACCAAAAAAAGGCCAACCTTTCGGTTGGCCTTCTAACTTTTTTCTAGGAATTACATTCCGCCTTCCATCCAATTTGGACCTTTGAGCTCGATCAATTTTTTATTGTATTTATCAGCTTCCTCGGTATTCTTCAATCTTGTATGAACTTGGAAAAGAATCTCCATTACATCTGTATTTTCAGGTCTAATTTCCAATACTTTAGTGAAGTAAGGAATTGATTCTTTATAATAATTATCAGCTTCTTTACCCATAGATTCAGATTTCTTTTCCCACTCATCATCAGGAAGAGCATTCAAATCAGCCAAGATTTCTCTTGCTCTATCTAACATCAAAGCACCTGTGTAGAAGTTACCATCATAAAAATCAGGGTCTACTTCTACAGATTTTTTGTAATCTGCCATAGCTCCATCCATGTCTCCTGATTTTTCTTTCAAGAATCCAGATCTCAAAAGGATTGCTGCATTATTAGGGTCTGATTTCAATGCCTCCTGAATAGAAGCCATTGCCTCATCCATTTTATTTAATTGAAGCAACAACTGGATTTCATATTCAGCTAAAATCTTATCTTCTGGATATTCTTCTCTAGCTGCCATTACCATATCGTAAGCTCCTTCAGGGTTTTCATCCTGACCACTCAAGATTTGAACCATGAAATAATAGGTATTCAATTTATCGTATTCTTCAACATCCAAAAGCAAATTGAAATGCTTTTTAGCCTCCTCATACATTTCTAAGTCATTAGCCAAGAAACCTGCATTGTAATGGATAGTTGTATCCTCAGGAGCAATTTCACCTGCTAGGTCAAAGAAATAGTAAGCCATTTCTTGATCACCTTCATTATATCTTTCAATTGCTTTATCGAATGAGGTATTCTTAAGCGTATTGATAGAATAAGGTCTTAAATTATCAGGAACACCTAGTACATCTTCTTCCCAAATATCTTTTCCTATACCATCTTCTTTATTACTACCTCCCATTTCAAAAGCTTTCATGAAAGTAGCAAGTGCAGCCTGTCCTACTTCATATGTTTGCTTGGTGTTGGAAGAATCAGAACCAAACATTTTGGTTTCGATTTGTGCTTTGATTAAATAAGTCTCAGGGTCTACTCCTGTCTCAGGGTCAGCAGTTGCAGCTTCGATATCAGATAATGCTGTTTGAAGATCACCAGATTTGAAGTTCTTTTCTGCAGACCTAACTACTTTTTTTTGTCCAAAGGCCAAGGTTGTTGCACCAATTAAGGCCATTGATAGAATTAGCTTCTTCATTATTAGCGTTTTACTTTTTTGTTTGGTTAATCATTTGATTCATCTCCTGGGGACTCAGGAGATTCGTTTTTTGCTTCCGGAGAATCTTCAGAAATCTCATTCTCAATTTCCTCTTCCTCCTCTTTCGTAATTTTTTCAACAGACGAAATACTATCTTCTTCTCCTACTTTTATCAATCGAACTCCCTGAGTTGCTCTTCCCATAATACGGAGAGTATCCATAGAAATTCGGATGATAATTCCAGATTTGTTAATAATCATTAAATCGTCAGAATCATTCACTTCTTTGATAGCAACCAATGCCCCGGTTTTCTCCGTCACATTCATTGCTTTCACTCCTTTACCTCCTCTATTGGTAATTCTGTACTCTTCTAGATAGGAACGCTTTCCATATCCGTTTTCTGAAACCACCAATAAAGTAGCTGACTCATCAGAGGCACAAACCATGCCAATCACAAAGTCATCTTCGCCAGTCAAAGTAATCGCTTTTACTCCGGTAGCAGTCCTACCCATCGGCCTTACAGCTGTTTCAGGGAAATGAATAGCTCTTCCGGATTTAGCAGCAATTACGATATGCTGATCCCCATTAGTCATATCTACTCTGACTAGTTGATCATCTTCTCTAATATTTAAAGCAATGATACCATTGGTTCTTGGTCTAGAATATTGCTCTAATGTTGTCTTCTTTATAATTCCCTTTCGAGTCACCATCACCAAGAAATGATTATTGATGTAATCTTCATCATTTAAATCATCTACTTGAATAATTGATCGAATTTTATCGTCCGATTCTATATTAATCAAGTTTTGGATTGGTCTGCCCTTAGAGGTTTTAGAACCTTCTGGAATAGCATAGGTCTTTAGCCAGAATAATTTCCCTTTATCGGTAAAGATTAGCAGGTAATTATGAGTAGAGGCTGTAAATATATACTCTGTGAAATCATCTTCTTTCGTGCTTACACCTCTAGATCCAACTCCCCCTCTACCTTGAGTTCTATATTCAGTTAAGGCAGTTCTTTTTACATATCCTTGATGAGAAACAGTGATCACCACCTCTTCATTTGGAATCATATCTTCATAACTGAAATCCTCTGCATTATGCTCAATTTCAGTTCGCCTATCATCTGAATAACGGTCTTTCATCTCCGTCAGTTCCTCTTTGATGATTTCCATTCGCTTATCCTCGTTTTCAAGAATGAACTTTAATTCTTCAATTAAAGCCATGATTTCCTTGTATTCCTGGATAATTTTGTCTCTTTCCATTCCAGTCAATCGCTGCAATCTCATGTCGAGAATCGCTCTTGCCTGAATTTCACTCAACTCAAATCGTTCGATTAAGCTATTTCTTGCCGTTTCTGGATCTGCAGAATTTCTAATTAAAGCAATTACCTCATCCAAATGATCTAAAGCTATCAAATATCCTTGAAGGATATGAGCTCTTTTTTCAGCTTCTTTTAATTCATACTGCGTTCTACGGACAACGACCTCATGCCTATGATCTACATAATGTACGATAAGATCTTTCAAATTGAGCGTATAAGGTCTTCCTTTAACTAAGGCGACGTTATTAACTGAAAATGAAGTCTGTAACTGAGTATGTTTATATAAGTTATTTAAAACAACTGATGGAATTGCATCTCTTTTTAATTCATAAACAATTCGCATTCCTGATCGATCAGATTCATCTCTGATTGCAGAAATTCCATCAATTTTTTTCTCATTGATCAATTGAGCAGTTTTTTCAACCATGTTGGCCTTATTGACCATGTAAGGAATTTCAGTGATGACAATCATCTCTTTATTTCCTCCATCTTTAGTCTCCACATTGGCCTTGCCTCGCATGACGATTCTGCCTCTTCCTGTTTCAAAGGCAGCCTTCACTCCATTATATCCATAAATAATACCACCGGTAGGAAAATCTGGAGCAATAATATGTTCCATCAATTCAGCTATGGTAATCTCTCTGTTATCGATATATGCAATAATACCTGAAATAACTTCCCCTAAATTGTGAGGTGCCATATTCGTAGCCATACCTACGGCAATACCAGAGGCTCCATTTAAAAGTAGAGCAGGTACTTTGGCAGGTAATACTACCGGTTCTTTTAAAGAATCATCAAAATTAAATTGATAGTCAACAGTCTCCTTATTGATATCCACTAGCATTTCTTCGGCAATTCGCTTTAAGCGGGCCTCAGTATAACGCATCGCGGCAGGGTTATCTCCATCGATGGAACCAAAGTTCCCTTGTCCATCCACTAATGGATATCGAAGTGACCATGGTTGTGCCATACGAACCATGGTGTCGTACACAGCTGAATCACCATGCGGGTGATATTTACCGAGTACTTCCCCTACGATTCTCGCAGATTTTTTATAAGGTTTGTTATGAAGTACGCCAAGCTCCTGCATCCCGTAAAGGATCCTTCTATGAACTGGCTTCATTCCGTCACGGACGTCTGGAAGTGCCCTGGAAACAATAACCGACATCGAATAATCGATGTAGGCTCCGCGCATTTCCTCTTCAATGTTAATGGGTATGATGTTCTCGTTTTCTCCTTGAGCCATATAATGCTTTTGTAGGGTCGATTATTAGCCTGCAAGATAGTAAAAACCCAATGGTTTGAAAAGAGAAAATGTTGTCTAAATGCGTCTTAAAAAACTTAATACCATTGACCGACTTTTCTGTTCTGATAATTAAAAATTCCGCTACCCCTATACTCTATTCCATTATGCATGTGTTTCATCACTACCCCACAGCCAGTAATTTTACATCTTTTGGTACCAGGAAACCGAACAGCAAAGCCCACTTGCATACCATATAGGGTTTGCTTAAGGTTTTGAACTTCAGAGAAGTCTGAGGCAGCATAGGTAAAATCTCTAAACTCTGCTCCTCCTTTGATAAACATTTTGGTGTAATCCGAAAAATCCCTTTCAATACGCAAAGCTATTCCCATATAAGGCTTGTCCCCTACTGCAAGTTTGGGTTCGTACATAGAGCCACCAGCGGCCACACTCTGATCAACAAAATTCTTCATAGTCAATTGACCGAACTCTCCTTCTAAAATAAATCTCCAAGGATACACTTGTTTGGAGCGCTGAGTCAATTCTGATTGCATGTAATAATTAGCTGACGCATATCTTCTATACCTCCATTTCAAAAATGTCTGTCTTCTTTTAGCATCAAATAAAACCAGACCTACTGTACCATATAATTTGCTAGCCTGATAAGATCCACCTTCAAACCCAAATTCAAAATCCCCTCCCCTCATAGTTGACATATTCCCCCATTCCTGACCATATCCTCCTCCAATGGTTAATAAGTTGAAAAGATTGATTCTCAAACCGGCATTGAAGACAGGAAAAGTCCAGTCATTACTTTTCATTTCCAATGGATTATCTTCTGAAATATCCAGAGGTTGATCAAAATTCTGAAATTGATTAAAATTTGGATATAAATCAGGATTCACAGTGTAAAAGGGAGTTGAAAACTGGTGGTAAGCTGCACCTGTAGAAAGCTCAATGCTAAACATTTCCAATACATTTCTTGCTGCGTTGCCAATAGCACTTTCACTTTTGGGGTTTTTCGCTTTTTCAGATATTCCAAAAATATCTTCTCCTTGGGCAAATAAGGCAGTAGAAATAGAATAAAATAAAATGAATAGGGATAGCTTTTTCAACTTCATAAAATGGTAACGATTTTTTCCTTTCCTTGGTGTGAAATTAAAAAAAAAGCCTCCACAAAGGAGGCTTAAATGTTATGTTTATAAGAAATTATTTTCCATCTCCTTTATTACCATCTTCGCTTTCTTCTTCATTTTTAGATTTCATTTCAGAAATTAGAGCTTCCAATTTTTCTTTGACTGCAGGGTCTGATTTCTGCGCACCATTTACTTTATTGTAAGTAGAAGCACCCAAGATAGAATCATTCATGATCAATTCAGTCTTGTATTCTTTCACCACATCCTGAAGAGAATTTTGAAAATCCTGTACTGCTTGATAAGCTGCTTTTTCTTCTTCTGTTACCTCGGCTTCTGCCATTTTTGCTTCATCTCCCCAAGCAGCTTTGATTTCATTATATCTAGCTCCTCCTTTGAAGATTTCATTTTCCAAAATCATAGCTCTTAACTCTTCAGTTTTGGAATCTACATACTCAGATGTCATCACTTCCACATTGGCAAATTTAGCTAGCTCCTCATTTGTAACTTCTTCCGCTGCTTCCTGCGCAAAACCACTCATTCCAATAAACGCGAAAAACGCTCCAAACAACAATACTTTTTTCATAATCTTCTCTGATTTTAGTTTTCGTAAGATGCTCAATAAATAAACCTCAATCTAAAAAATCAAGTCTTTTTGGGTTAATTAAGGTATTTTTAGATAAACGGTAACTAAAAACGCAAAATCCCCTAAATTGATTTCAATTCTTTAATGGTATCTACCGGATTCGCAGAGTTAAAAACAAAACTTCCTGCCACCAAAATATCCGCTCCTGCTTCTTTAAGTTTCGGTGCATTTCCAAGATTTACTCCACCATCAATTTCAATTTTAGTTTTTGCACCTTTGGAAATTATCAAGTCTTTTAACCTCGAAATCTTTTGATATGTATTTTCAATAAACTTTTGTCCTCCATACCCAGGGTTTACAGACATCATGCATACGATATCTATCTCTTGTATAACCTCACTCAATAACTCTACGGGAGAATGTGGATTCAGCGCCACCCCTGATTTGGCTCCCAAGTTTTGGATGGCTTGAAGTGTTCTGTGTAAATGTGGACAAGCTTCTAGATGCACAGAAATTGTTTCCGCTCCTACTTTTCTAAATGCCTCTAAATAGCGATCTGGGTCCATAATCATCAAATGAACATCCAAGGGTTTACTTGCATGCCTGTGAATTGCTTCCGTGACTGGGAGACCGAAGGATATATTAGGGACAAATAAACCATCCATGATGTCCACATGAATGTAATCGGCTTCCGAAGAGTTGAGCATTTCCACTTCCTTTTGCAAATTGGCAAAATCTGCAGCAAGGATAGAAGGGGCAATTTGAATAGACATATCTTAAATAGAAATAGTAAGTTTGAAAGGCAATAGTTTATTGCCTAAAGAGTTTGGTTCGTTTTAGTTGTTGGCCATCTTGCAATTGCACGATATAAAAGCCGGGTTTTAAACCTTGCAAAGAAGTCCTGAAGGAGTCTTTGACTGTATTCCTTATTAGGTTTGCCGTTTGCAGTGTTTTTCCATTCATATCGATAATTGCAAACTCCGCATTAAGACTTTGACCAAAATAAATAGTCAAATCATCTTCTGCCAAAGGATTTGGAAATACTTTCCAAACAATTTCCTCTTCTCCACTTACTCCTAAAACTTCTCCGAAATAGGCATCATAGAAATTGGGAATTCCAAAACCCAATTTATTGTCTTTGGCGTCTGCCTGAGTGGCACTCCGAATTAAATTCTCCACCAATTCCGCTCGGGTCCATTCTGGTTTGGCCTCCCAAAGACCCGCAGCCAAAGCGGTGATTTGAGGAGCAGAAAATGAGGTTCCATTGGAAAAACCTAAATTCCCATTGGACTTTATTAAAGCAACTCCATTTCCATAAGTAGTTAAATCTGGTTTTAATCGCCCATCTGCTGTGGGTCCTCTGGAACTAAAATTGGATACCTCCAGATTTTTATCCACCGCCCCTATGGCTAGTACTAGTTCTGAGTCGGAAGGCGATACTAAACTGGTTTCAGCCGGACCATAATTCCCAACACTGTTCACTATAAGAATCCCTTTTTGGGCAGCGATATTGGCTCCTTGGGTAATCACAGTTGTTTTCCCATCCAAATCTTCTGGAGAATAGTTCATGGTAGGATCGTCAAAATCATAATACCCTACTGAACTATTAATGATATCTACTCCCAAACTATCTGCATATTCTGCTGCACGGACCCAATTGTATTCTTCTACTTTATATTCTGTGGCATCATCCTCTGTAATCGCTAAAAAATAATCTGCATCAGGTGCGCCAGAGATTAATATTCCTTCTTCCTTGGCGGCGATTAGCGAAAGCACATTCGTACCATGCTGATTTGAAGTGAATACATAATCTGACCAAGGCTTCACAAAATCTTTGGTCGCCACGATCTGTTCATTGGTAAATAAATGGGCTAAAGCACTGGACTCATCAGTACCGGGAAAACCTGCATCAAAAACAGCTACCATGATCCCTTTGCCGGTAAACCCTTCCTCATGCATCTCGGGAATTCTTAATAAGCTATTTTGAAAATCATAAGGCATCTCATTGGTCCCTAACTTACGATGATTGACAGGTAGGCTTATTTTTAAACTTACAGAGGCAAATATATTTTTTCCTATCCTAGCATTCGGACTAGGAACAAAATCCAAAGCTACCATTTCCACTTTTTCAACAAATGGAAGAGATTCAATTCCCATAGCTCCTTCTTCATCAGTAACCAAAACTAAGGCATTTAACCATTTACTGGAATAAAGGACCTCCTGTACATTATCGGCAATTTCATCAATATACTTTTGAGATACTGGTAAATCCAAAGAATCAGGAAGCACTCCTTCTTTAGCTCTTCTAGCTAATGCTTTTGCTGATAAAAAATGATCCGGTTGATTTAAAGAATATTCCTCCTGTGGTTTATATTTAAAAAATACAGCATACCTGTCCTGCGCATGGGTTTGAAACCACATTCCAACTAATAGAATTGTCGATAGAAATAGTTTATAATTTCCCATGCTCGGTAATTATCAAATGTAATTTACTACCTCCATCAATTAACTGATCACCCAAGCAATCATTTCTTGAACAATAGGTCAAAACCTCCTCATAATCCTCTACCAACCCAATTCCTTTTTCAAACACCTCGTATCGATGATCCCTATAGGTTATTAAATCATCTGCTTCTTCTTGATTGACTTGTATTCTTTTATTCGAAGAGTTAACAGGAATTATTTTTATCTCAAATATATCTTCAGGAGCATTCAAATAGTTATTGGAATCCCAAATGGCTCCATCATTTGGTGGAAAAACCAGCGTTACGACCGGCTGATTTTGTTTGGTTCGAATCAACGTTTTCCCTCTCCTTAAAAGTGTATATTTCTCCAATGGTTCCCACTCAAATTGATCATAGGACTTACTCCTTTGCACAATAAATACCACTTCATTCGCTTCATTGATGTAGGTAGAATTGATTATATCCTGTAAAAAATACGCATCATCTTCAGAATCATTTTCTCCATAATATATCGTTTCCTCTACATTATAAATCCAATAATTACCTACCTCTAAAGGTTGAAAATCCAATTCCAATTCAATAGGATTCTCATCTAATTGTCTCTCACAGCTAACAAACAATCCCAAGACCAATAAAAAAACAATAGGTACAAGTTTGTTCATAGATTCAATTTTGAACTTAAAAATACATTAATTTCCTATTTAACCTGATCCTTAAATGATCATATTATTTCAGATTCCTTTTCCTAGCCCAATGTTCATTATTACATTTACGCTTCCAAAAATCAAGATATGGCTTTAAAAACTTTTGTAAAGATAAGTGGCATTACCAATCTCAGTGATGCCAGGTATTGCGCTGGGATGTATGTAAACCTCATAGGATTTTCTTTGGAAGAAGGTACAGATAAATTCGTGAATCCAGCTCAATTTAAAGAAATAACAGGTTGGGTTTCAGGTCTTGATTTTGTAGGTGAGTTCGATACACTATCCGCTATTGATGCACTTGAAATCTTAAAAGATTATCCTTCCATTACTTGGGTGGAACACACAAGAATTGATGACTTGGTTACTTTAAAAAATGCTGGATATCAAGTAATTTATAAAAAAGACCTGGCTGAAATAAAACACATGGAAAAATATGTGGCAACAAAACTTCAGGAAGAGGGGATTTTATTCCATATCACCTCCAATGATGATCCTTTAACTTTAGGTGATAAGGAAGTGATTTCCCTATTGACGAAGGACTGTGAGGTTATCTTAGGAGCGGGTTTATCTGCAGAAAATGTAATTGGGCTCATTGATGAGTTAAATCTTAAAGGGATTGTATTAGAGGGAGGAGAAGAAATTAAACCTGGACTCAAAGATTTTGATGAGTTAGCAGACATTTTGGAAGTATTAGAAGTAGAAGAATAAAAAAGGCCCGAAATCAATCGGGCCTCTTTTATTCAAATAAATCGGATAGTTTATAAGGACTCTCAGGCCCCGTAAAAAACTTACCATTGATAAATCTAAAATCCACTCCTATATCATCTAGCTCCATTAAATCATTCTGATCTAATTTCAATTTTGCAGCAGCAAGATTTTCTTTGATTCTCCCCTGATTGGTGGATTTTGGAATCACGGCTATATCTCTAGCAACGGACCAAGCGATCAATACCTGACCTATACTCGCTCCATGTTTTTTAGCGATCAATTCGATAACGGGGTCCTTCAATAATACCGGATCATTTTTGTGGCTTTCATTTCTGGAATCCGGTGAACCCAATGGAGAATAGGCAGTCATTAAAATGCCATTTTCCCTACAGAATTGAACCAAGGCTTTTTGGGGCAAATATGGATGCATTTCTACCTGATTCATTTCTGGTTTTTGACCTCCAATTTTCATTACCTCCCTAAGTTTGGCTTGATTAAAATTTGAAACCCCAATATGCTTTGCCAATCCCAGAGCTTTCAAATGTTGCATCCCTTCCCAAGTTTGAGTTAAAGGGACATCCAGATAGGTATAAAACTCATCCCTTGTTTTTGCAAACCCAATTCCTCTTTTAAAGGAAATTGGCCAATGTATTAAATACAAATCCACATAGTCCAACCCTAAATCAGAAAGTGTTTTTTCCAAGGCGGGCTTCACATCCTCATATTTATGGGAATTATTCCAAAGTTTAGAAGTCACAAAAAGTTCTTCTCTTTTGACAAGTCCCTCATTTATTGCTTGAGCAATACCCTCTCCTACTTCTTTTTCATTTTGGTAAACTGCTGCACAATCAAGGTGTCGATATCCAGATGCAATTGCCCAATATACTGCTTGTTTTACCTGTCCTGGTTCACTTTTCCAGGTTCCTAGACCAATAATGGGCATTGGATCCCCATTTTCAAAAGTTAAATTTTTCATAAAATTTATAGACCCATTTAGGTCTCATTTATTAGGTTAAATAAATAGATCATATAATTCAGTTGTCTAATGACAACGTTTAATACGTTCAAGAAATTCGTGCTTTTCAGAAAAAAGCTAAATTAGAATGAAAAGAATTTCCATATTCCTAATTGGTAAACCTAAAAAAAAACCTCACTATTTGCGAGGCTTTGATTTTTCTATTGAGCTTTTGCGTAAGCTTGGGTGGTTGTATAATATTTGACAATCATATTGGGCACTTCCCAATCAGGCATCTTTCCTGCTTTAAAGAATTTCAAATAATTTTCAGTGACTTGTGCAAAGTGTGCTTCATGTCCCACTGAATAACTATCAGGTACTTCTATCCGAAATTCCCCATTTTCCAGCTTCGTAAGACTAATTCCTGGATAAGCGCTTTGTAGATCTTCATTCACAGCTTTTTGCAATGCCTCCTCTTGATTTTCGAATAGTTTTACATACAAGATAGGCTTGTAATTTTCCTCTTGACCTTGCCTAATGATCAAGTTGGCTTTGGTGCCTCTCATGATACTGTAATGGGTGTCAGCAGTTCCCTCTGGGGCTTGATAAGCCCATTTTACAGATACTTTTGCATGTACTCCTTTCAGGGTATAATTCATTTCTCCATTAGCAAGTACATCTAAGGTTTCTCCCTCGGCAAAAGGAGGAGTTTTTCCAGTTACTAATTGGTATTGTTCATAATTGAGGGAGGTTGGAAGCAATTCTGCCTGGAGCATATTGACGTCTGAAGTATCTAAAGCTTCTCCCGGGAAAGATTCCCATTGAACCAAATCCACTAAATGTGTGGTCACATCCACCAAACCAGAACCTTCTATCTCAGTATCAAAAAACCATTCAGGTCGTACTAAGGGAGCTCCGGAAACATACTTGAAAAAATGGTGAACCGACTCTTTGGTAATGGCCGGATTTTCAAGAGTTCCTTGCTCCAAAGTACCGAATACCTCAGGTGTCATGGATAATTCTCGTTGCAAAATGGTAGAAATTTCAAACCGCTCAGTCATGATATCATAAAAGAGCAAGTTCTTTTCCTTAGCTATTTCAAAAGCTCTTTTCAGTTTTTGGAAACCTGCTGGATTAATCACCAAGGGTTTGTCCGCATAGACATTCATATCATTTTCCAATGCGGAAAGAATATAGTCGATTTTCCGATCATTTTTCCCTGCTACGACCATGACATTTCCTGCTTTCTCCTTGATCATCTCTTGCAAGAAATCATCTCCGGTATACACCTCCACATTCCATGAAGTGGGATTTTCCTCCCGTTTATTATAACCTGCAATTCTAGTTAAGTAATCTCTCAATTCCTCTCCTTCAGGAGCATATACATGGATAGTAGAATCTACCTCAGAGTACATACTCTTATGAATCAAACCAGCATGGAAATGTCCTGGGTCAAGGGTTACAATTTGAATAGGAGCTTTTTCTTTGGCTTCATCCATACTTTCTGAAGGTGAATCACAATTTTGAAAAAGAATTGCTGCTAGGATGAGCAGTGCTACTTTCCACTTAAACATCAATTTAAACTTTGACATAATTAGTACCATAAGGGGCTCTTTGATCTCTACTTAAATAGGTATTAGCCTCGTCATCATTTACAAATCGTTCTGAAATAGGATCCCATTCCAGTTTCCTTCCTAATTGCATGGCAATATGGCTAACTAAACAAACTGAACAAGCCCTATGCCCAATTTCAACTGGTGAAAGCAACTCATTTTCACCCTGGATGGCGCCAAGCCAATTTCCATGGTGCTCCGTGCTTTTTTGTAAATGGATTTCATTTGGTCCAATCACTGATTTTAAAATCGCTGGATCAGAAGCGTCCAAAGCTTTGGCGCTTTCACCTTGGGCTACTGGATCACTGGACGAGGCCACATAGTTTCCTCGAGAAACCCAAATCCACCCGTCGGTACCTTCATAGCGGATTCCATTAGGATAGCCACCGCTGGTATACATATGAATTCCATTTTCATACTCGGCTTTCACCATGAAATCTCCATGAACGTTCCAAAGTCCAGAACGGGGGAATTCTGCTACTGCTTCTATATATCTAGGACCAGTTAATTCAGTATCCATTCCCCAAGCTGCCGAGTCAAAATGATGTTGGCCCCAGCCCGTAATCATTCCTGCACCAAATTGATTGATTCTCAACCAGCCTGGACGACCATATCCTTTCTGGGGATGGACTCCTATTTCGGTATAAGGAACCTCAGGCGTGGACCCTAGCCACATCTCATAATTTAAGTTTTTAGGAACTGGCATCGCAGGAGCCTCTGGTCCTGCGGGGTCTCCCGGCAAGCCAATTCTTACAGTATGAAGCTTACCTATTCTCCCATTTCTTACTAATTCTGCTGCAATTCTGAATTGCTCACTTGATCTTTGCTGGGTTCCTAATTGAAGTTTAACGCCAGTCTTTTTTACCACATCAGCCAATTGCCTTCCTTCCCTAATAGTTAATGAGGTAGGCTTTTGAAGATAAACATGTTTTCCTGCCAAGGCTGCCATCATAGCTGGTTGAGCATGCCAGTGATCAGGAGTACTAATTACGACTGCATCTATCTCATCATTAATGAGCATTTCCCTGAAATCGCCATATTGTTTGATTTCACCAGATGACTCATTCTCCTTTTTGGCGTAATAATTTTCTATCAGCTCCTTCCCATCCTGCATTCGATTGGCATCTAAATCTGAAACAGCTATATACCTGGCACTGGCATGTCTCCAAGTACCTGGGATATCATGATCTCTAGCTATTCTTCCACAACCAATTTGACCGATTTGAATTCTGTTACTTGGAGCATTCTTTCCAAAAACGGATGATGGAACAATAGTGGGAATTCCAAAAGCGGCTGCAGCCAGACCGGTATTTTTTATAAAAGTTCTTCTTTTCATAGATAAACAGGATTATAAGGGCATTAATAAGTTTTGATTACTACTATTTATTTTACGAAAGCATACCAATATTTATTGGCTTCTTCTGCTGTCATTTCTCCATCAAAAACGATAATTCTATACTTCAAAGAGTACCGTTGATTAGGAAGGATTTCCCAAGATTCATGTCTTATAGGAGTAAACTCCACAAACACATTTCCTTGACGGTTATAATTTTCTTCCGGCCAAACCCGAAGCGGCTCGGGGTGCGCCTTATTGGTATTATGACTTAAAATCAATAATCCACTTTGGCCTTCAGGAGCTTCTGATTCTCCGGTAATGATAATCCATTTGGCATCTGTTCCATCTGCATTTTTTCTATCTTTTCCTTCTGAGGTGAGTACGGTACTGTTATCTGAACCCCAAACCTCAGTAGCTCTAAACCCTAAACCTCCCCCATACCGGTACGCATCCAATAAAATCCCATCTTTCAACTTCGTAGAAATATTAGTTGTATAGTCTACCAAAAATCTTCCTTTGTCAGTAGGCATTACCTTTATTACCAAATCCTCGGAAATGGCAAGTTTTTCGGATTCAGGAGCGGTCAGATCCAAATGATTTTGTCTTACCGTTAATTCTGCCGCTCCTCCCGCTTCTTTTTTAGCAATCACGCGATCAAAGTCTACTCGTCCTTTATGATCTGCCAAATTCCAAAAATCCACCATTCTTCCACCAATCGTGGCACGGGTCCAAGGACCCCATATTCCATAATGATGGTAGTGATCTTCGGGTTGGATTCGTGTCAGAACTTGACCTGAGGGAGAAGTAAGTGGATGGATAAAACCTGATTTTGCATAGTCCGGATTTACACCTTCAGGAACCGGTTCCACTGCCGTCTGGTAAGTCAATACACGCTGCCCCCCAAGCATAAAGTCAATTCCTTTTTCCGTTTCACGTAAGGTTACTTTTTGAGCAGAAACAGTCCCTACCATCAAAATAAGGACCATAGAGAGAAATAATATTTTTTTGATTATCATGGAAAAATCTAGTTATTGGGCTTCAATTTTAAAGATATCGAAATCTAATCTAAAGCCTAGTTGCAATTACCCCAATTACCTATGAAGAAGAATATTTTCTACGCAATCGTTTTCATTTTTTCGATCGGAACTGCTTTCTCCCAAAGTATGCCCGAGGTGGAGTTGACCGAAGAATGGAAAGACAAAATTTATGAATTGGCTCCAGATAAAACCACATTCCCATTCAAAACCAAAAAGAAAGTTTTGGTTTTTTCCTTACACACTGGATTTTGGCACTGGGTAAATCCACATACAGAAGCGATGTTCAAAATCTTAGGCGAGAAAAGTGGAGCATTTGAGGTAGTAGGAAGTACCGACTTGGCCATGATGGAGAAAAACAAACTTAAGGAGTTTGATTTAGTGATTTTCAACAACACCAATTCCAAACCAACCTATAGAAACCTATTCGTAGATAAGTTAACTGAGGAGGGCAATATGGACAGTGTGGCAGTTTGGAAAAAGGCCGCGGATCTTGAAAAAAATGTAATCAACTACGTCAAAAAAGGAGGCGGATTTTTTGTGATTCATGGGGGCAATACTACACTAAACAACTCCATGGAGTTTTCGAGATTACTTGGGGGATCTTTCGACTATCACCCAAAGCAGCAGCCTATTCACGTGAGGTTGGTTGACCCGCAACATCCTTTGGTTCAAGCCTTCCCCGCAGATGGATTTGTTCATACGAATGAACCTTATTTTTATAAAAACGCCTACGCTGAATTAGACTTTAAGCCATTATTGTATTTCAACAATGCTGAGATTGAGGCACAAAGAAAAGGTCAGGAATTAGTAGACGGAGTTACTTATGTGGCCTGGATCAGAAAAGAAGGCAAAGGAAGAGTCTTATATAGCTCCCCTTCTCATAATGCCCAAAGCTTTGAAAACCCAGATTTATTGCAGTTTTTCTTAGATGGAATGCAATACTTGGTGGGAGATATCGAGGTTGATGAAACTCCTATAGGGAAATGATAACTAGGAAATATGAAGTATGATAGTTATCCATTCGTACTTCGTATTTCCAATTTCATTTTTCGCTAGGCTTTCTTTACAAAAACACTTTTCAAAGCCATAGAACCGAACCCATCGACCTTACAATCGATGTTATGATCCCCATCCACTAGTCTGATACTTTTAACTTTTGTTCCTGCCTTGATAGGTTTAGGAGCGCCTTTTACCGGAAGATCTTTGACTATGACTACAGAATCACCATCAGCCAATAGGTTACCATTGAAATCTTTTACAATCAAACCTTCCTCCACTACTTCCTGTTCAGGAACCCACACAAAGCCACATTCTGGGCAAACAAGTTGATTATCCATTTCATATCCATAGGGAGATTTGCACGAAGGGCAAGGGGGTAAATTTTCCATTCCGCAAAAATACGGCTTTATCCCATTTTTGCACTTCATTCCAAATTGATTAAAATCAGGTTTCTAAGGATAATCTCTATTAAATATTGGAACTAATTAATGGGTCGGAGTATAACTTAAAATAACAGATTCAGCCACTAATCTTCCAGAAGTCATAGCGGCATTACTTGATCCATTGAGTAAATAATCCCCTCCCAAATATACATAGTCGGTTATTTTACATTCAGTAGTAGGAATACTGTCTTTGATATCGTCTAGACTAGGTAATGCATAGGAAATGTAGTACGACTTAATAAATTTAAAATATTCTCCTTTGATTCCGGAAATATGTTCTAGCTCCTTTTGAACTTGTTTAATCAATTCTTTTTCCTCCAAATCACTTTCCAAAATAGTTACAGAGAGTAAGGATCTATCTGAACTGGTATAAGAAGCAGAGACATCATCTAAAAATACCAAGTTATTAATTAGAAATTTCTCCCCGGGAACCAAGCCAAGCATAGGTCTGGCCATAAAAGACTTTTGAAGGGAAAAATACAAATTGATCACTTGCTTTGGTTTTGAAAATTGTCCTTGCAATTGAGGCATGATTCGATCCGGTTGCGTACAAATCAAAATTCGATCTGCTTCCAAAATCTCTCCATTTTTAAGAGTGATTGTCTGCCCTTCTACCTTTTCTACAGGAGAATTAAAATATATTTGAGTAGTTCCCAGCTGCCTTCTCAACATATTTGGGATTTCCTGCATCCCCTTTTCTGGAATAGCTGCATGACCTAGGGAAAACATTTTGAAAACGAACTCAAACATCCTAGCTGAGGTATTTAAATGTTTTTCGAGAAAAATTCCTCTGAAAAATGGTTTGAAAAAATTATTGATAATTTGATCTGAAAAACCATAGTTTTTCAAATATTGTAAGGTAGGAATAGAAGGTTCTTCAAAAATATCCTCAACAGGCTTCTTTTTTAACTCTTGAGTCAGACTAAACATTTTCACCTTATCCAAAAATGTACCTACTCTTGAAAAGGCCATTCCCACAACTTTTAGGGGATTCCGAAGAGGATCGGAAATAATGTAAGAGTCTTTTTCATCAAATATAACAGCTCCTGGATCAAAGTTTTTAAGATTCAATGCTGGTAAATTTAAATAGCGGTTTACTTCAGGATAAGCCGTTAGTAGCACCTGAAATCCATGATCAAGTAAAAACCCATCCACTTGATCCGTCTTCATTCTTCCTCCTACCTGATCTGTACTTTCTAATATAATAGGTGAAAAACCGGCTTTTTCTAATTCTATCGCAGCTACAAGACCCGACAATCCAGCACCTATGATGTATATTTTCTGTTCTTTCATTCAGTCCTTTCCAATTAAAAATCTCAATTATCCTCGCTTTAAAAAAACAAAGGTTTTTATGATAACTTACCTTCTGTAAAAGAGTTTTTAAAATTTAATGATTTTGAACAGACATTTATATGAATCTTTTAAAAATCAGACCGACCCCATTAATAGACCTACTATGAAAAAATTAACTTCTTTTTTATTCCTGGTTATTTTCCATGTTCAATTTCTTACAGCGCAGACCTATTTCCCTTCTAAAGGGAATTGGGAGACTAAAAATCCCACTGAACTTGGAATAGATCCCAATAAACTCCAAGAGGCAATTGACTTTGCTGTGGCCCATGAAAGTGATGCCAACCCAAATCTTAAAATTGCTCATTATGAAAGCGCTTTTGGCAGAGAACCTTTTGGTTATCCCATCGGGCCAATGAAACTCCGAGGACCAGCTACAGGTCTAATTATTTACAAAGGATATGTTGTGGGTCAATGGGGAGATCCTGACAGAGTTGATTTGACATTTTCTGTTGCAAAGAGCTTCCTCTCTACTACTGCAGGACTTGCGGTGAAGGAAGGATTAATTTCTTCAGAAAAAGATTTAGTATATCCATATATGGCTCCTATATATCCTTATGAACCTGCAAAATTGATAATCAACAAGGCAGATCATTTTGAAGATGAAGATACCTTCGAACTTTTTGATACGGAGCATAACAGAACCATTACTTGGGATCATTTATTAAGACAAACCTCAGATTGGGAAGGCAGCCTTTGGGGAAAACCGGACTGGGCAGATCGACCAAGAGAGGGGGTTAAAGAAAAGAGAGAGAGACCCCAAAATGCTCCTGGATCACTTTATGAATACAATGATACAAGAGTCAATGTCCTAGCTCTAGCTTTAATGAATGTATGGAGGAAACCTCTACCAGTGGTTTTGAAATCAAAAATCATGGACCCTATTGGTGCCAGTGACACATGGAGATGGACAGGTTATGAAAATTCCTTTGTGATAATTGATGGTCAAATTATGCAATCCGTTTCAGGTGGTTCGCATTGGGGAGGTGGCATGATGCTTTCTGCTTGGGATCAGGCAAGATTCGGATACCTTACTTTAAATAATGGTCAATGGGAAGGTAAGCAACTGATTCCAACTTCCTGGATGGAAAAATCAAAAACTCCTACTCCTGCTAACCCTGGTTACGGTTTCATGAATTATTTCTTGAATAATGACCGGGAATTCATACCAGCCGCACCAGCTAGTGCATTTGCCCATATTGGAGCAGGAACCAATATGATTTATGTGGACCAGGAAAACGATTTAGTGATCGTTGCTCGATGGATTCCAAATGGAGAAAAAAACGAATTAGTCAAGCTGGTACTGGAAAGTTTAAAATAATAAAATGAATGATGAACCTTAATTTGAATAAACAAAATGCTATCTCGTTTTATAAAACCGCTTACTTGGGAAATCCCCAAGAAGCGATGAAAAAGTATGTTGGAGATCAATACATTCAACATAATCCACAGGTAGCTGATGGAAAAGAGGGATTTATAGAATATTTTGAAAGGATGCAGAAAGACTACCCTGATAAAAGCATCGAGTTTGTCCGGGTGATAGCAGAAGATGATTTGGTAGCATTACATACTCACCAGATTTGGCCAGGAAATGATCAATACATTACTATGGACTTTTTTAGGTTTGATGAAAAAGGAAAAATATGCGAGCATTGGGATGCTATCCAACAGATTCCAAAAGAATCAGCCAACGCAAATACCATGTTTTAACCTTCTAGAAATCTGAGATCCTCCAATAATTTAAAATTAAACCTAAAACCAACTCTTTAATGTTTTCTACCAAAAAGTAAAAGGAGCAATTTTATTATCACGACCTTAGAATCTTCTCCATTTTTTTCCCTTTCGCCATTTCATCTACCAACTTATCCAAATACCGGACTTTCTGAGTTAATGGGTTTTCAATATCTTCTACCCTATATCCACAGATCACTCCTGTGATCAGATTTGCATTGGGGTTTAGAGTTGCCTGATCAAAAAACTGTTCAAAGGTGACCTTCTCCTCTATCAATTGCTTGAGCTTTGTAGAATTGAAACCAGTCAGCCATTCTATAACCTGTTGGAGTTCTTCGACACTTCTACCCTTTTTCTCCACTTTGGTGATGTAGTGAGGATATACCGAAGAAAAAGTCATGTTTGCTATACGCTCGTTATGCTTATCTGTTGTATTCATAACAATCTTAATTAATCTATCCTTCCAGTCTTTAATCTGGTTTGATTCTAAGCAACTCTGCAATTACTCAAGTGACAGGTAGATTGCACACTTTATCTAAATAAAATCAGCAATTATTGGGTAATGAACTTGTTGCAACATTACATGGGTACTGGGAATAAATGTGAATTTAAACATCAGGGAATTATTAAAAAGAAATATCTATTGAAATCCTAAAGTGATTTTAGTCAACCTTCATTTCTAAAATTGTTCTATATTAAGGTTTTTCAAAATCATTTCCATTCATTTTATTCCATGGACCAAGCTAGCCCATCTATTTTAGAGTTAGACCGAATCAAGCTTCCTTTTTCATTTGATGTAGAAAAAATCTTCGAAGAAGTTAAGGCATTACAACTCAATCATTTCGAGTATTATGATGTAATCTCCTTACGTGCTCCAGCTCATTTGGTGGACCCATCATTGCCTTTTCCTCCTCCAGCAGAAGATTATGCGGATGGTACTTGGTGTGACTGGATGGATACCAATGCATTAAAAAAATCACCTTATCTGAAGAGCATTGTCAATCAATTTCAAGAACACACTACTGTAAATCTGGTAAGAATTCTGAGGCTTGCCCCTGGTGCCAATGTCAAAGAACATACAGACCCTACTTTAGGATTACACATTGAAAAATCTGTCATTCGATTAACTATTCCAGTACTAAATGAAAACACTCATTTTTACTTAAACAAAGAACCAGTCCTGATGAAGCCCGGTGAATGTTGGTACTTGCGTCTCACTGATCCTCACTATATTTTAAATCCCAGTCAAACAGAGCGAATTAATATCACCATCGATATGATTCCCAATCAATGGGTTTATAAACTCATTGGAAATAGCATTCTTTGAAGTTTCCTAGTTTGAATCAGTTTAAAGTAAAATAAACATTCATACTCTTATAATGGATTTTCTATCCCTTAAAGGAGAAATCAATTTTATTGCTTCAGCTTCCTCAAACAATCAAGCAAGCTCGTGGTTTATTGAAAATAACAAGGTTTCAAAAGATTTATCTTAACAACCATTTTGAATACCTATTTGCTCATCAACAAAAAACATAAACCATTGAAAAATTATTTAATCATTGGAGCTTCTTCAGGAATCGGAAACACCCTTGCAAAAATTTTAGCTGAATCTGGGCATACAGTATTTGGAACTTATTTTAAAAATACTGTGGAATCTGAAATCCCAAACCTCTCGTTCAATCCATTGAATGTATTGGAAGAAGACTTCAACCTGGATTTTTTGCCTGAAAAGCTTGATGGAATTGCTTATTGTCCCGGTAGTATCAATTTAAAGCCATTTTCCAGAATTAAACCAGAAGAGTTTGTTCAAGACTATGAACTTCAGGTAATTGGAGCGATTAAAATCTTACAAGCAGTTTCATCCCGTCTTAAAGCTTCAGGAAATTCTTCTGTAGTTTTATTTTCTACCGTAGCTGTCCAAAATGGATTTAATTTCCATACCCAAGTGGCTGCCTCCAAAGGAGCAATTGAAGGGTTGACTCGATCTCTTGCATCAGAATGGGCTCCATCCATCCGGGTGAATGCAATCGCTCCTTCCATAACAGACACTCCATTAGCTCAAAAATTATTGAATTCAGAGGAGAAAAAATCAGCGAATGCACAACGGCACCCGTTAAAAAAAATAGGAAGTACTCAAGATATTGCAGAAATGGCCAATTTTCTACTTTCAGAAAAATCCTCTTGGATCACAGGACAGGTTTTTCATGTAGATGGAGGAATGGCTGGAATTAACTAAAATACATATGTTCGGATTATTCAAAAAGAAGTCTAAAATAGACTTGCTAAAAGAAAAGTATCAAAAGCTTCAACAGGAATCTTATAAGCTTTCTACAGTCAATCGAATGGAAAGTGATAAAAAACTGGCAGAAGCAGAAGAGGTATATCAAGAAATTAAAGCTTTAGAAACGAAAGAAAATTAAATGAAAATTCTGCTGGCAGGTGCCTCTGGATATATTGGAAAAAGAATCCTCCCTGTTTTATTGGAAAAAGGGTATCAGGTTATCTGCTGCGTGAGAGACAAAAATCGTTTTAACCCGCCGGAAGAAAATAATCATCTTTTAGAAATAATAGAAGTAGATTTTCTTGATCGAGATTCACTAAAAAATATACCTCGGGACATTCAGGGAGCTTATTATTTATTACATTCTATGGCCGCTTCCTCAGATTATGAGGAGATGGAAATGAAGTGCGCCCAAAATTTCAAAGAGGTCGTCAATCGCACCGATGCCAAACATGTAATTTATCTCAGCGGAATCATCAATGATTCAGAGTTATCTAAGCATCTAAAATCCAGAAAGGCTGTAGAAGAAGAGCTGGCAAAAGGTAATTACCACTTTACTACGCTTCGAGCTGGAATCATCATTGGTTCAGGGAGTGCTTCTTTTGAAATTATCCGGGATTTGGTGGAAAAACTTCCGGTGATGATTACCCCCAAATGGTTGAATACAAAATGTCAGCCAATTGCAATCTCTGATGTGATCAAGTTTCTAGTAGGAGCACTTTTCAAAGAAGAGCTGTATGATCAAAGTTTTGATATAGGAGGACCAGACATACTAACCTATAAAGAAATGCTTTTGGGTTTCGCAGAAGCAAGAGGCTTAGAAAGGAAAATATTTATTGTACCGGTGATGACTCCCAAAATCTCCTCCTATTGGCTTTATTTCGTTACTTCAACTTCTTATAATTTAGCGACTGCGTTAGTAAGCAGTATGAAAATAGAAGTTATATGTAAAGAAAGTAAAATCAATGAAATCCTGCAGATCACTCCTATTGATTATAAAACAGCCTTAAAAAGAACCTTATACAAAATTGATGAACATGAGATTTTATCCAGTTGGAAGGATTCATGGAGTAGCGGAGTCATCAATAAGAAATTAGCCCTACGGAGAAATGTCCCAACTTATGGTTGCTTCAAAGATGTCCGGACTAAAAAAGTAGAGAGTATTCAAAAAGCCAAGGACAAAATTTGGAATATAGGTGGAGATACTGGTTGGTATTATGGCAATTGGTTATGGGAAATCAGAGGTTTTTTGGACCAATTATACGGAGGAGTCGGGCTCCGAAGAGGGAGAAGTCACCCTTCCAATTTATCACCTGGAGACGCATTGGACTTTTGGAGGGTACTTTATGCGGATAAAGAAGAGGGTAGGTTATTACTTTTTGCAGAGATGAAACTTCCGGGGGAAGCCTGGTTAGAGTTTAGTTTTAAAGATCATGTATTAACCCAAACCGCTACCTTTCGCCCTTGGGGTCTTTCAGGAAGAATGTATTGGTTTGCAGTATTCCCGTTTCACGGATTCATTTTTCAAGGAATGATCAATAAAATCACCGAAAATCTTGATTCTCCAAAATAGCCAATTGAAAACATTTTTTCTTTATCCTACTTGGGCAGGATAGCTAGTTCCATTTTCCCTTTTAAATTAAACTGTATTAATCTGATCCTCAAGGCTACACTTGAAATCTTTTTATTGTTGAGTTGATTTACCCTTTATACCCAAATACCCTTTCCTATGAAGTTATCAAAAGTGACTTTTGCCCTTTTTTGGATTTTATTTTTTCTCAATTCCAGCTTTGCCCAAAAGAAACCCAACATCGTACTCATCATGGCTGATGACCTAGGTGGTCGGGATTTACCGGTATATGGAAATCGCTTCAATGAAGCTCCAAATATTTCCAAACTTGCATCTCAAGGTATGGTGTTTTCAAATGCCTATGCAGCTCCAGTATGCTCCCCTACTCGAGCTAGTATTCAATCTGGACAATATCCAGCACGAGTAGGAATTTTCGATTTTATTCCAGGGCATTGGAGACCCTATGAAGAGGTCACTGTTCCCCATCATGAAGTTCAGCACCTACCCAATCAAATAATAACAATTGGAGAAGCTATGCAGTCCGCTGGTTACAAGACCGGGTATTTTGGGAAATGGCATTTAGGAAACAATCCAGAACATCTTCCTCAAAACAGAGGCTATGACCAAGCCCATACGTATGTAGGAGGAGGTTTTTATAAGCCCAAATTTACTCCTGAATATCAATCAAATGAGAAGAAGCGCTTAAGTGAAGTACTCACGGATATGGGAATTAATTTTCTCGAAGAAAATCAAGAAGAGCCTTTCTTTCTCTTCATTTCCCATTACGATGTTCATGTTCAATTAGATGCTGATAAAGAATTGATTTCTAAATACCTGAACAAAGAAAATGACCCAAATTATTCCAATAATGCAGTTTATGCTGCAATGATCGAACATGTGGATCTCAGCGTTGGAAAGATCATGGAAACTCTTGAGAAGTTAGGATTAGCAGAAGAAACCCTCTTCATTTTTTATTCGGATAACGGTGGAGTCAATAATCGGTTCGATCACATTCCATTATTGGCAGGAGGCAGTTTGGAGGTGTATCCAGAAGGTCATCCATTAAGATATATAGCCACTACAAACATCCCTTTAAGAGCTGGAAAAGGAACGGTGTATGAAGGTGGAGTTCGAGTTCCATTGATTGTGAGATGGCCTGGAAAAGTAAGGTCTGGAATCAAAACTGAAGCCTTGGTTTCCAGTGTAGACTTTTTCCCAACTTTTGTAGAATTAGCACAAGGAACAATGCCTGAAAAACAGGTATTTGATGGAATTTCGATGCTTCCTGTTCTCACTGAAAATAAGATTGATTCTGAACGCGAGCTTTTTACTCATTATCCAGTATACCATCACACGGTCCCCATGTCTGCGCTACGAAAAGGGAATTGGAAAATCATTGAAAACCTGGTATCAGGAGAATTCTCCCTTTATAATTTGGAGTTTGACTTAAGTGAAATGACTGATTTAAAATTCAGCTATCCTGCAAAACTCGAGGAAATGAAAACTGTATTAAAAAAATGGCAACAAAACACAAAGGCACAGATGCCAAAACCAAATCCAGATTTCGATCCAGTCAACAGATATCAATGGGGTAAAAACCCATATGCAAATTAGATAATCCCAATTCTACATACTTTAAACAAATAGCTATCTTGTAACAGGCACACCACCTTATTTTTTTTATGAAAGCAATTGTTTTAGAAAAATATGGACTTCCCAAGGAGGTATTGAGGGTACAAGAAATTGATCTCCCACAACCAAAAGAAAAAGAGGTTCTCGTTAAAATTATCACTACTTCAATCAATGACTATGATTGGAGTATGGTCAGAGGAAAGCCCTATCTCTACCGTCTCATGTATGGGTTAACCAAGCCAAAAAACAAAATTTTGGGAATGGAGCTTTCAGGAATCATAGAAAAAGTTGGGGCTCGAGTCAGTAAGTTTAATGTGGGGGATGAAGTATATGGAGATATTTCAAATTTTGGCTTCGGAACTTTCGGTGAATATATCTGTGTACCAGAACATGAATTACTTCCAAAACCTAAGGCCCTAAGTTTTGAAGAAGTAGTGGCCATTCCACATGCTGCTACCTTAGCCTTTCAAGCTTTACAGGATTTAGGGGGAATAAAGACTGGGAAAAAGATTTTAATCAACGGAGGTGGTGGCGGAGTTGGAACAATAGGTGTTCAACTTGCCAAAACTTACCAATGCCATGTCACCGGTGTAGATTCCGCTGTCAAATTAAGCAAAATGAGGGCGCTAGGGTTTGATGAAGCAATTGATTATACCACCACTGATTTTACCCAAACTGGCGAACAGTACGATTTGATATTGGATTGTAAATCTACCAAATTACCCAAAAGCTATTTGAAGGCATTAAAGAAAAATGGAACCTATGTCACTATTGGTGGTCATATTAAAAGCCTCTTGAGTATTTTTATTTGGAGTAAACTCAAGCGAAAAAGTTCAGGTAAAAATCTGCTCATTCTGAGTTTGATTCCAAATAAAGATCTAGAAAGTATTACTCAATTTATGCTCAAAAATGAGTTCAAACTTCAAATTGATGGGCCTTATTCTTTTGATAAAATACCTGGATTGGTTCAATATTTTGGTAACGGGCTTCATCAAGGGAAAATAGTGATCAAAATAGGATCCAAATGAAAATTTCTTCCGGATTTCAGGGACAAGCCAATCAAAATAGCGAAATTATATGGGCTTCTAACTAGTAATTTATCTCATGGCATTCATAGATTATTATAAAACATTAGGCATTTCGAAAACTGCAACGGAAAAAGAAATAAAAGCTGCCTATCGAAAACTGGCTCGGAAATACCATCCGGATCTTAATCCAGACAATAAAGAGGCTGAATTAAAATTCAAAGAAATAAATGAAGCCAATGAGGTGTTAAGCAATCCAGAAAACCGGAAGAAATACGATAAGTACGGAAAAGATTGGAAGCATGGAGAGGAATTTGAAAAAGCTCAACAGCAAAGGCGTCAGCAATCACAGTATACCCAACATGAATCCGGTCAAGGAAGCTTCTCGGGTCAGGATTATTCAGATTTTTTTGAATCCATGTTTGGCGGAGGTGGAAGAACCTATTCCAGTCACGGTCAAAGAACTCCAAAATTCAAGGGACAGGATTACAATGCTGAATTGCATTTGGATCTCAAAGATGTTTATTCAACCCAAAAGCAAATACTAACTGTAAATGATAAAAAAATAAGATTGACCGTACCTGCGGGAGTAGAAAATGGACAACAAATCAAAATCAAAGGAAACGGAGGGCCAGGTATCAATGGCGGTCCTAATGGAGATTTATACATCAAATTTATCATCACCAACTCCACCCCATTTAAGAGAGAAGGAGACAATTTATATAAAGATGTTGATCTGGACTTATACACCGCCATTTTAGGAGGAGAGATCATCATTGACACATTTGACAGTAAGGTAAAGCTCAAAATAAGTCCAGAAACCAAAAATGGCACCAAAGCCAAATTAAAAGGAAAAGGCTTTCCAGTATACAAAAAAGAAGGGCAGTTTGGAGATTTGATAATTACTTACCATATCAAAACTCCCACGGGGTTAACCGAACGTGAAAAAGAATTATTCAAAGAATTACAAAAACTTAGAACTCATGGTTGAGACTCACTTAATAGCTATCAAAACCATCTGCTTAAACTATGGTATTGACAATTCCTTTGTAGAAGAGCTAAATGAAATTGGATTGATCCATATTGAATTCGTTGAAAAGGACTGGTATATTCATCAAGATCAAATTTCAGATCTTGAAAAAATGATTCGACTGCATAACGAGTTAAATCTTAACTTGGAGGGCATTGACGTGGTTTTTAATCTTTTACAAAAAGAAAAAGAACTGAAAGAAGAGCTTACCATGCTCAGAAACCGGTTAAAATTGTATGAATAGGTTTAAGACATTAAATTTTCTTTTGTAATTGCCACACATGAGGTATCATGGCAGATTATTCAATTTGTCTTCATCATACCTAATCCATTGAATCTTTCTTATATGAAAAAAATACTGATAGTAATCATTTTTTTATGTCTATCTACACAGTCTATCCTAGCCCAATCAACTTCCAATCTTCTTTCTAAAGAAGAGGTTTTGGAAGATTTAGACTACCTATATAAATCTTTAATTGAAGCTCATTATCAAGTATATGCGTATGTCACTGAGCAGGATTTTAAATCTACTTATCAAAAAGTAAAGGGATCCATCGAGCAGGACAGTCTGAGTTTACTGGAAACCACTACAGCTTTCCAACAATTAATCTCAGCCATTAACAATGGACATACAGAAATTACATTTCCAGGTCAATCTTACGCTGAATATGCCTATTCTGGAGGAACAGTTTTCCCTTTAGAAATTGCCTTTGAAAATGGTAAACCATTGATTCGAAAAAATTGGTCGAAAGAAGATCAAATCAAACTAGGCTCAGAGCTAATTAGTGTAAATGGGATTCCGATATCGGATATATTATCAAAAATTTATCCTCAAATTTCTGCTGAACGCCCCTACTTTAAACAAGTAAAATTAGAGTTGTTTTCTTTCCCCAGATACTATTGGCAACTATTTGGCATGCAGGATTCTTTCAGAGTAGAAATAGAGTCAAAGGGTACAAGATCTAATTATACGCTAGATGCCATTCGAGTCATTGAAGATTTTGAAATGAAACGGGATGAGATTCTAAACACTAAGTTGGAATTGAAATTCCTAGGTAATTCGGCCTATTTAAATACTGGCAATTTTGGAGGTGATGAACAAGCATATCAAAAATTCATCGATTCCGCTTTTGTTGAAATTCGGAATAATAAAAGCGAAAATTTAATCCTTGACCTTAGAAATAATGGAGGTGGGGATAACTCTTATAGTGATTATTTGATTTCTTATTTTGCAGATAGACCATTTACATGGAATTCAAAATTCACTTTGAAAACCAGTAGTTTTTTGAAAGACCATGTTAGAAAAAATAATGATACAACTACCCGGTATTCGAGAGAAATTCTTTCACACAAAAATGGGGAAATATTTGATTTTACATTTGAGGATATTCAACCTCAGCCACTAGAAAAGAGATTTACTGGTGAGGTGTTTGTACTAGTAAACAGACAATCTCATTCTCAATCAGCTGTTACAGCAGCTCAAATTCAAGATTATAGATTTGGTAAAATAGTCGGTGAGGAAACTGGAGATTATCCTTCTTTATATGCATCAGTTTTTAGATATAAATTACCCAATTCAGGAATAGAAGTCCAGGTTTCCAAAGGATATATTGTCCGGGTAAATGGAAGTACCGCAGAAGAAGGTGTAATTCCAGATATTTATATAAAAGACTATCTATTAGATGAGAAGGATGAAATTTTAGAAGGCTTATTAAAGCGGTTGAATTAAAGAAATAAAATCATATCCATAAGTTATCAGTCCACCATATGAAGAAGTTATTATTCACACCTTTGATTTTTCTTCAGCTTCTGGTGAATGCACAGGAAGTTGAATTTATTACAAATTCTAGATTGATTCTTGGAGGTGAAAAAGAAAAATCGGCTTCCATTAGCGCTGGAGATATAGATCAGGACGGAGATATAGATGTGGTGGTGGCAGATGGAAGGCATTGGCCTCAAACCAATAAGGTTTTTTTCAATAATGGATTCGGAATTTTTACCGTATCCCGTCTGCTCGATGATGTTTATGAAACAAGTTATGCTACAGAACTGGCTGACTTTGATGGAGATGGGGATCTGGATGTGGCCGTAGGAAACGATATGGCTCCTAATGCTATCTACCTCAATGACGGAAAGGGAAACTTCACCAAGTCTGGTACTTTTGGAAATGATTACTCACCCACAAGAAACCTAAAAACAGTAGATATAGATGCCGATGGAGATATCGATATCTTAATTACCAATCGAGGCCGTGTCAATGAAATTTGTCTGAATAACGGACTAGGGGAATTTAAAGAACGGATAGAGTTTGGATCATCTGATGATTCAACCATCGATGTGGATGTTGCCGATATTGATCAAGATGGAGACATGGATCTGATTTTGGCAAATAGGGATGGGCAACAAAACTATATCTACTTAAATGATGGAAACCTAACCTTTGATGTAAGAATAATTTTTGGAACTGGCTCAGATGAAACCAGATCAGTTGGAGTAATCGATATAGACTCTGACGGCTTTCTGGATATCATTACAGCAAATATTGGAGAGCCAAATGCGATCTATTTCGGAGATTCAAACTTCAGTTACCAACGAAACATTATTTTTGACTCTAGTTCAGATGAATCCTATTCTTTGGATTTTGGAGATTTGGACAATAATGGCAGTATAGATATTGCTATTGCCAATTCAGGAAGTCCTAATAAAGTCTTTTTAAATTTTCAGAATGCTGAAATCTGGAAAGAATTTCAACTTTCCAGTGGGGATTTAGATACCTATGATATCATCATAAATGATTTAAACAATGATCAGAGATTGGATATCATTGAAAGCAATTCCGATGATCTCAATTACTTTTATTTTAATCGAGTGAAACAAACATCCAATAAATGATCTTTTAGATTGGCTTGTAGGTATTTTTTTAGATCCTTCCTCCTGCTTGGTAATCCAATTATACAAATACACCTTCAGCCACTACTAAATACTTACTTATATCTTCCTGATTTTCAATTTTTTTACTTCGTCCAATTCCATGTGCTTTTTATAAATTAAATTGAATTCAATTTTTAGATTTTATGAAAAACCGTATTCAAGTACTTGTTACTTTTGACTTATATTCTTCTTTTACTCACAAAAAGATTCCGAGGAGAATTTGTAATTTGGAACGTATGACATTTCATAATCCTTTATTTTGTTCATGAAAAAAATACTTTTCTCCTCATTTATATTCCTTCTCACATCTACTTCTTTTGCTCAATTAATAGATTCTAATTCAAAAGAAAATTACCTGAATGATATGAAGGATGAGTTAACTGTCGAATGGCCAAAGAACAAAACGATTAATCTGGTATTTCATGGACACAGCGTACCGGCTGGATATTTTAAAACTCCAGAGGTTAATACCCTGAATTCCTACCCTTTTTTGGCTTTAAAAGGAATCAAAGAAGCTTATCCCTTTGCGGTAGTCAATGTGATCAATACCTCTATTGGAGGGGAGAACTCTAATAGTGGGCAAAAGAGATTTAAAAAGGAAGTTCTCCCCCATCAACCCAACATCTTGTTTATTGACTATGCATTAAATGACCGCGGAATTGGCTTGGATCAATCTCGAAAAGCATGGGAAAAAATGATTGTCAAAGCTTTAAAGAAAAATATCAAAGTAATCCTTTTAACTCCATCACCTGATCTTAAAATAGACCTTACAGAGTCCGGAAATGAATTAGATTTACATCGCCAACAGATAATTGGATTGGCAAAAAAATATCAAGTGGGATTGGTGGACAGTTACTCTCTTTTTCAAAAATTAAAAGAGAACTGTAACTGCCTGAATGAGTATATGTCTCAGGGAAACCACCCCAATGAAAAGGGACATCAACTTATAGCTAAAGAAATCTTGACTTACTTCTGATTTACTTTTTTCCAGAATTAATAGTACCAAGTCTGATCGTTCTTCTACTACTCTTTTTTACTAAAAAACAGGTTGGTTTGAGTTTCCTTTGATAATCCGAGAATTCCTATTTCAAAAAGTCCTATTTTGTAGTAAGTAAATTCAATTTCAAACTAATTATAGGTCATTATGAAAAAAAATATTTTAGTAGGCCTGGTCATTTTTTCTAGCATTTTTCTAGCATTTATACTTGTAAAGGATAATCCCGCCGGCAAATTTTTGAATTCCATGAGCCAGCATCAAAGGCAAAAAGTACTGTATTCTTTTGATGACACTACAAAAACCCAATGGCATTATATTCCAAGTTCTATGTTTCCGAGGGCTGGTATTTCGTTGGCAGAGTTAAATGTCACCCAGAAAAAGCTACTACATGAATTACTACAATCTTCTCTTTCTGAAACAGGGTATTTAAAAACCAAAAAGATTATTGATCTAGAAAATGTTTTAAGAGAAATGTCTGGTGACTCGGTGATGCGTGACCCAGAAAAATTCTTTGTGGCATTTTACGGTAATCCTGAAACAGATAGCCTTTGGTCTTGGTCCTTTGAAGGGCATCACATATCCTTAAATTTTACAGTTCTGAATAATAAACAAACCATTGCACCAAGATTTTTTGGGGCAAACCCTGCAGTTATTCCTTCTGGACCAAGAAAAGGGGAAAGAACTTTAGAAAAAGAAGAGGAGCTAGGTTTTCAATTGATCAATTCTCTCGATTCAGAGCAGAAAGCCATAGCTATTTTCCAAGAGGCCCCCATAAATGATATAGTGACAAGAAACTCAATCGAAGTAAACCCATTATCTCCAGAAGGGATCAAATTCGATGGGTTAAATTCCAGTCAACAAAAGGTATTCTTAAGACTTATTGATGAATACCTATCAACTATGCCTGAAGAATTGGCAAAGGAAAGGATGAAAAATATTCAAGAAGAAGAACTGGGTGAAATCAGATTTGGATGGGCAGGAGCTACTAAATCAGGTGCGGGACATTATTATAGAATTCAAGGGAAGTCATTCTTAATAGAATTTGACAATACACAAACCAATGCAAATCACATCCATACAGTATGGAGAGATTTTGATGGGGACTTTGGAAAAGACCTGATCAGAGAACATTATGAAAACTCAGACCACCACAACCATTAAACTTGAATACTAATTTAAAGTCTGAAAAATAGTGATTGATGTGAAATTGCTGCTTTAGAAAACTTTCAATGGCTTGAATGACAGATTTATTTACCTTCTTATAATTTGTGTCAAAGCCACATTATTTGAGTTTATTTATTAATTAGGTAATCCTTCCAAAAAAAAGCATTTGAAATATGAATCATCGGTCAATTTTGATAGGAATATTGTTTTTTACGCTTCTTCCTATTGCTTTAGCCCAAGAAGTAGTCCTTTACAAAGAAGTAGATACGACTCAATTATTCATAGAAGTGATCTATCCCGAAGAAATGGACCCATCCCAAGAATACCCAGCTATGGTCTTCTTTTTTGGAGGAGGATGGGTAAGTGGAGATAGATCCCATTTTGAACACCAAGCTGATTACTTTGCCAAGCGAGGACTGGTTTGTTTTTTAGTGGACTATAGGACAAGAAGCAAGCATCAAACCAGCCCTTTTGAATCCTTGAAAGATGCAAAATCTGCGATTCGATATATCAGAAAAAATGCAGTAGAGTTCCATGTTTCGCCTTCCAAAATCATCGCTTCTGGAGGATCCGCAGGTGGACATTTAGCTGCTGCTACGGCATTGAGTTCTGATTTTAATGAAAGGACAGATCCTTTGGACATCAGCCCAATACCAAACGCTTTGGTCTTGTTTAACCCAGTAATCGACAATGGTCCAGGAGGCTATGGATATGAAAGGATTGGGGAAACATATTCTAGCTTTTCGCCGCTTCACAACATTAGAGCAGGAGCCCCTCCTACTCTTTTGATGCTCGGTACTCAAGACCGTCTTGTTCCTGTTATTACCGCTGAATATTATAAATTGGTAATGGAAAAGGTAGGTAGTATATGTGAATTAAAGCTGTATGAAAATCAGCCTCATGGCTTTTTCAACTATCCCAATTTTGAATACTATCAAAAGACTCTTTTGGCAGCTGATGAATTCCTCCAAACCCTTGGCTATTTAGATGATCAGCCCAAAGTAAAAATTGAATAGCCTAAAAAAACAAAAAGGGAAAGCACAAAAGTACTTTCCCTTTTTGGTGTTCTTTTTTTATTTATTCCCCTAAATTCAAGTCAGTAGCTGCTCCTCCAAGGGATTTATAAAGGCTTACAATACTTGCTAATTGTTGTTTTTTAAGTCCCACATAATTCAATTCAGCCTCTAATGCTCGGTTCTGCGAATTGATGACATCCAGGTAATTAGCATATCCTACTGAAAACATGGTATTCGCATTGGAAATAGATCGCCTCAAAACCAAAACCTCATCCGTTTTCAAATCTAATTGCTCATCTAAGGTAGAATATTCATTAACCACCTGAATTACCTCTAAATACGCATTCAAAACAGTTTGTTCATAATCTAACCAGGCGATTTGTTGGGAAGCTTTAGCCTGTTCAAAACTCGCTTTAATTTGACCTCTATTAAAAATTGGTGCTACCAGTCCTGCTCCCATTTCATAAACAGCCGAACCAGGAGTAAAGAAAAACTTACTGAAATCAAAAGCATTAAATCCAGCCGAACCAAATAACCTTACGGATGGAAAGAAAGCTGCTCTTGCCACTCCCACATCCGCATGAGCTGCCTCCAATTCATTTTCTGCTTGAAGAATATCTGGTCTTCTTTGTAATAATTGAGCAGGAACTCCGATCTGTAATATCTCTGGCATAAAGTTTACCTGCGACAAAGTTGTTCTCTGCAAGGAAACTTCATAGCTTCCTAATAATCCTTTAAGCGCCAATTCTGTGGCTTTCAACTCTCTTTCCTTTTCTATAAGAAGGGATTTAGAATGTAATAGCAACGCTTCAAATTGATCTACCGCCAACTGTGTTTCTTTTCCTGATTCTTTTAAATCCTTAGACAGTCCAAAAGCAATCTCTTGATAAGAAATGTTTTTATTTAAAATGATAATCTCCTCATCAAGCCCCACTAATTGGTAGTACAATTTGGCAACCTGAGCAACCAATTGAGTTTTAATCAAGTTTGCTGCTTGTTGGGTTGCTAACCACCGAGCGATAGAAGCTTTTTTCCTATTGGAAAATTTACCCCAAATATCCAGTTCCCAAGAGAACTGAGCCCCAATTCCAAAATCTTTGTAAGGATCTGGGATTTTCTCATCCTCAGTTATATTATCTGAGAAATTAGTATCGTAATTGCCTACTCCATCCATTGTATACTTGCCAAACTTAGTTTGACTAGCACCAAACATCCCATTGACTTGAGGAAGCATGCCCAATTTCCCCATTTTCATCTGGGCATTGGCAATGCGGATTTTTTCGAGTGTTTTAAGAAGATCGTAATTATTTTGAAGTGCCAATCTGATTAAATCCTTTAACCTAGCATCTTCAAAAAACTGATCCCAGCTTTGATCTGATAAATTTTGAGTAGAATCACTGGTAGTTTCAAACTCAACTGGAACTGCTTTCCTTTCTGGTATTTCATACGAAGCCTTGCATCCCCAAGCCAAAACTACCGCTGCTGTTACTATGCTATATTTGAATCGATTCATTTTGTTACTTCTGTTGCTTCGGGTTTGGTTTTCAGTTTGGTTGACAGTGTTTCAAAGACTACATAAAGTCCTGGGATCAGGAAAACTCCTACAATAGTCCCTATCATCATCCCTCCTGCCGCAGCAGTTCCGATGGTTCTGTTTCCAATGGCTCCTGCCCCAGATGCAATCGTTAATGGAATCAAACCACAAACAAAGGCAAATGAGGTCATCAAAATTGGCCTTAATCTCTCAACCCCTCCGTTCATAGCGGATTCGATAATCCCCAATCCTTTGCTTCTATTTTGAATGGCAATCTCAATGATCAAAATGGCATTTTTACCCAAAAGTCCTATCAACATAACCAAGGATACCTGAGCATAAATATTATTTTCCAAACCTGTTAACTTGAGCAATAAAAACGCCCCGAAGATACCTGCAGGTAAGGATAGGATGACTGGCAATGGCAATAGATAACTTTCATATTGAGCTGCCAAAAGCAGGTAAACGAATATCAAACACACAGCAAAAATATAGATTGCCTGATTTCCCGAAGCAATTTGCTCTCTGGTGATACCGGACCAATCAATATCGAATCCTCTTGGCAAAAACTCCAAGGCTGCAGATTCTACAGCCTGTATCGCGTCACCACTACTAAACCCATCAGCAGCTTCTCCATTGATCATCGCTGAAGTATACATGTTGTATCGAGTCAATTGTTCCGGTCCATACACTCGCTCCAAGGTCACGAAGTTTGAATAAGGAACCATATCACCCCGATCACTTTTTGTATACATGCTAAGTAAAGCTTCTGGATTCGTTCTGTATTCCGGTGCTGCTTGAATCATCACCTTGTACATCTGTCCAAATCGGATAAAGTTAGAGGCATAAAAGCTTCCAATGAAGCTTTGAAGTGTCAGCATAGCATCCTCTACTGGAACACCAAGTTTCGCAGCTTTATCATGATCTACATGAAGAATGTACTGAGGAAAATTTGGATCAAAATTGGTAAATACTCCATTGAGCTCTGGCTTTTCATTTAATAAGGCCACAAAATCTTGAGTAGTCTTAGCCGTAACCCCTAAAGGTCCGCCCGTCTTATCTAGAAGTCGCATCTCAAATCCAGAGGCATTACCAAAACCTGGTACACTTGGAGGAGGAAAAAATTGAATTTCCGCTCCCGTAATATGACTCACACGATCCTGGTAATCCAAAATCAATTCATTGACGCTTTGCTCTCTATCTTCCCAAGCAACCAAGTTAATCATCCCCATTCCGTAAGAGGCTCCAGCAGTTTCAGTCAATAAACTATACCCTGCCAAGGTAGAGATCGTTTCTACTTCCTCCAATGGCAATAAAGCTGCCTGAACGTCATCCAAAATCACTTTTGTTCGCTCCACAGTAGCACCGGGAGGAGTCGTAATATTGACATAAATCATGCCTTGATCCTCTGTTGGGATGAATCCTGTCGGTAGAACGCTTGAAATACCAAATGTTGCCAAAATAAAAATCCCCAAAATCCCGAATGTCACAACCTGTCTTCCCGCAATTTTTTTCAAAACTCCGGAATACTTACCTGACAATTGATCATATCGCTTATTAAAGCCATCGAAGAACTTTTGTATCAATCCTTTTTCATCTTCAGGCACATGCTTGGCCGGCTTCAACAACATGCTACACAGTGCAGGAGATAAGGTCAGGGCATTGACCCCTGAAATCACAATGGCAATAGCCAATGTCAATGAAAACTGCCTATAGAATATACCCACAGGACCATCCATAAACCCAACAGGAATAAATACTGCAGACATCACCATGGTGATGGCAATAATTGCTCCTCCGATTTCCTTCATGGCTTCAATGGTCGCATCCGTCGCATTCATCTTCAGGTCATGCATCTTCACATGGACTGCTTCCACCACGACAATGGCGTTATCCACTACAATTCCGATGGCCAGAACCAAAGCAAATAGGGTCAACATATTGATGGAGAAGCCAAATAAGCCCATGAAGAAGAACGTCCCAATCAAGGAAACAGGAACTGCTATTGCAGGGATTAGCGTAGACCTAAAGTCCTGTAAAAAGAGAAATACAACGATGGATACCAGAATAAATGCCTCAATCAAGGTTTTGATTACTTCCTGAATAGAAGCATCCAAGAATCTCGAAACATCATAGGAAACGTTAAACATCATCCCCGGAGGAAAAGATGTCTGCTCCAGTTCTTCCATTTTACTCTTGATGTTATTAATAACCTCACGGGCATTGGAGCCAGGACGCTGTTTAATCATGATAGAAGCAGAAGGACGACCATCTGTGATAGAAGCCATATTGTAATCCTGGGAATCAAAAGTCACCTCAGCCACGTCTTTAATTTTTAATAAAGAACCATCGGGTAACGCTTTTAGGGTGATGTTTTCATAATCAACTTCTTGGTTAAATTTACCTGTATAACGAAGTACATATTGAAGTGCCTGGGGATCTTGGTCTGAGCTAATCCCAGATTTTCCTGGAGCAGCTTCTACGTTTTGTTTTCTTATGGCATCTGTGATATCCTGAGGAGAAATATTATAGGCAACCATTCGGTCTGGATTCATCCAGATTCTCATGGCATATTCCCTGGATCCCATAATTTCTACAAAGCCTACCCCATCTATTCTCTTAAGTTCCGGAAGTATATTAATGTCAGAAAAGTTGTAAACAAATTTCTCATCTTGGGTGGTGTCAGAGGTCATGATGTTGAGATACATCAACATACTATTTACCTCTTTTTCAGTCATCACCCCTGCTCGGATTACTTCTTCTGGAAGTTCATCAATTACTGTGGCTACTCTATTTTGTACGTTCACTGCCGCCTGATCTGGGTCTGTGCCAACTTTAAAGACCACAGTTATGACTGTGACACCATCATTTGTATTGACAGAGTTCATGTATGTCATTCCCGGAACCCCATTGATGGCTCTTTCAAGGGGAGTGGCAACTGCCTTTGCCAATACCTCAGCATTGGCTCCTGTATATTTTGCGGTTACTGTGACAGAGGGAGGAACGATCTCTGGAAACTGCGTTATGGGCAGGGATGTCAATGACAATAAGCCCATAAAGACAATAATTACCGAAAGGACCGTAGATAAAATTGGTCGTCTGATAAATAATTCAAACATGGATAAAGCTTACTTATTGGGTGGAATTAAGATTATAGCGAATGATAGAGCGTATCATAAGCTTCTTGGTCAGATACTTGAACAGGTTCTATTAGACTTCCATCTTTCACCTGCTGTATCCCCTCATAGATGATTCTATCACCTGCTTGAAAACCATCAGCCACGTAAAAAAGACCAAATCTTCTGATGGGTTTAAAACTTCTCACCTTCACTTTATTATCACTATCCAAAATATAGACGTAAGTATATTCCTGAATTTCAAAGCTGGATTTTTGAGGGATTAAGAATACATCCTCCATCTGATTGGTCATCATTACTTTTCCACTGGCCCCATGTTTAATCAGTCCATCAGGGTTTGGGAACCGAACCCTAAAAGCAATCGACCCAGTCCCTCTCTCAAAATCTGCTTCCATAGTTTCCAGTTTGCCTTTATAAGGGTATTCTTGACCGTCAGACAATACTAATGTGATTTCCTTCTCAGTAAACTCCTCCCCTTTTTCCTGCTTTTCACGCATGTATCGCAAGTATTCATTTTCAGTCACCTTGTAGTATGCAAAAATTTCCGAAATATCAGTAATATGAGTCATTAGGTCTCCAGGGGTGACCAAACTTCCCGTCTTAAAAGGAATTCTATCTACAATTCCATCAAATGGAGCTTTTATGATACTGTAAGAAAGTCCTGTTTGCGCATTTTTCAACATGGACTCTGCCTGAAGGATTCCAGACTCAGCCATTTCCAATTTTGCTTTGGCTAACTCTAATTCAGAATCAGTAATGATGTTTTTATCTACTAAAATCTGAAGACGTTCTACTTCTAACCTGGCCGCTTGAGCTTCCGCCCTTTCTTTCATCAAAAGTGCTTTGCTACTATTGACCACCTCTCCAAGTTCTGCGGAGTTTAGTTTAAATAGCGCTTGACCTTTTTTCACTTCTTCTCCTTCATCAACATAAATTTCTTCCACAAAACCTTCCACTTTGGCTCGGACTTCTACGAATTGAACCGCCTGTATATCACAAACATAGGTTTGAGGAACATCGATATTCCTTGAGCTAAGCTCCATAATCGGAATACTCAATGGTTTGTTTTTCTTTCGGCGGTTACCTTCTCCGTCACCACAAGAACTTAGGGAAAGCAAGGACAGTGCAGAAAACACAATCCAACCTTTAAAGGAAGGTTTTAATTTCCTCTCAGTAAAAATAGATTTCATGGGCAATTATTCAGCTAGTTATTCTCAATTCTTCATCGAACGTTTTTTGAATTACACCTCTTCTTATTAAAATGAGGGGCACCGATCTTAACGTATGAAGGATTCCTAAATTACATTATTTTCAAAAAACAGGGAAATCCATTACATGATTGGCTTATTTAGTAGCAAAAAATTATTACTAAAGTAAAAAAAGTAGATTTTATGTATCTTTTAATGAGAATAATTTAACTATAAACAATTTTCTAAAAAATAAACCATAATCATTTGATTTACAATATTTTATCAGTTAAAAATAAGTACTATTGATTCAATATGATAAATTAGATATGATCTAGTTTGATACGTAAAATCTATGAAATGACCAATAAAAATCTGACTTTGGTTATCCAATATTTAAAAATTGGGGATTCCTTATTTTCTCCAACTAATGTAGACAATCAAAACTCCTTTTTTTATTTTCTTATAAAGAAAAAAGCCCCGAATTTTTAATCCGGGGCTAGAGGTGATTGTGACAACTTTTCACTAATTCCTTATTTCAATGATACCGCTAGAAACGGTACCTGACACGGTATAAGGAGAACCATTATCAATCTTTAATGTTCCGCTGGAAGAACTGTCTCCGACAGAAACCCTTCCACTACTTGTAGCGAGGTTATAGTTATAATCTATCAAATTCGAAAATGTTTGAATTTTAATATTTCCAGAGGACGCTTTGAATAAAGATTCATTACTCAACCCTGAATTAATCGCATTGATTCTACCGGAAGAAACTTCTAATTTACCTAAGCTTTCTACATCGGTTAAATCAATTGTACCTGAGCTAAGAATCGCATGCACCATCCCTTCAATCCTATTCAACTGATATTTCCCTGAAGAACCTGAAAGATTTACATCTCCTACAATGTTTTTCATTTCAACAATTCCAGAGCCTACCTCTACAGTAGTCTTTCCTTGAAGATTGATCACATTTACTTCTCCAGAACCAGCAGTTAAATTAGCTAAGGAGGAATTAATATTCTGAATATTCAACCTTCCTGAACCTGCCATTACATCAAATACTTCAGTTTCCACATTTGAAATAGTAGCGGACCCAGATCCAACCTCCACGTTCATTCCCATTCTTTCTGGCCCTATCAAATGTATGAATCCTCGATCTCGACCACTATTAGATACTCTCTTTTGATCTAACTCAATGATAAGCTTTCCTGATTCCTCTCTATACTCAATTTTATACCTGCCTGCATTTGTAGATTCCAACATTGCACTTAAAGAAACAGATGTCAAGCTTGGATCTCCAGTATAAACCACTTCCAAAAAACCTGATTCAATTTCCACCTCCTCAACCCCTTCAAATTCTTGATTGATGGACTGAACTACTTCCAGATCTTTACTGCAGGAGCTAAGTAGTGCTAATGCTAATAAAATTGAAAATGTATAATATATCTTTATATAATTCTTTATTAAATTCATGACCTTGCATTTTTTAAAATAATATTTTGTTATTTAAATTTTAAAGCGCTGCAAGCATACAAATGTACGGCAATTTGACAGCACTGGTTATCAACTAATTGATTTATTGATCTAAGTCAAAGGACTATGAAAATGACCAATTTTTCAGGTGAAGGTGGTGGTAAGTCACTTGCTCTTCGATTTACTGTGATAGCATGCACATTTTCTTGGATTAAAGCCATTTTGAACAGATTTTTGGTTTAGTTTTATTTCTTTAATCCTAAGACAACCCACAGGGAATTTACCCCTAATTAAAAACTGTAAAAATGTTAGCCCCAACTCCAAAGCCTCCTTATTACGCTGTGATTTTCACCAGCATAAGAACAAGTTACGATCAAGATTATATAGAAACAGCCATAAAAATGGAGCATTTGGCCTCCCTTCAAAAAGGGTATTTAGGGCATGAATCTGCGAGAGAGGATGTAGGAATTACCGTGAGCTATTGGAAGGATCTAGAATCTATTAAGAATTGGAAGGCCCAAAGTGACCATTTATTGGCACAACAAAAGGGCCGAGAAAAATGGTATGCTGCTTTTAAAACAAGAGTTTGTTTGGTTGAAAGGGATTATGGATTTGAACGATAAGAACTTATCTAAAATGTGTAAATAAAAGACCTCAGGATCTATGATCATTAGATATAGCTTATAACTATAGTATATTTGCTTGAGAATTCAAGAATTTCCAGGATTCTTAAAGCCCTATTTGAAAGTTAACGAACCAACATGTTACGTAAAATCTTTTTAGGAATTTTCGGCGCTGCCATGCTATTGGCTATACTCTATATGGTAGGCCCCAAAGTTGAAAAACAGGAGTTAATCATAAAGTACCCAAACATCCCAACTCGAATGGCTGAAATTGAGCAATATGTAGCTCAGAGAGAGGATACGGTAAAAGGATTAAAACTAGGAAATGAAGCTTACATCATTTGGGCAGATAGTATTAATAAAAGAAAAACCCCCTACTCTATCGTTTACATCCATGGATTTGGTGCCAGTCCCATGGAAGGGGATCCTGTTCATCGTTTTATAGCAGCCCACTTTGGAGCTAATTTATTTGTTACAAGACTTCCTGAACATGGTATCAAGCGTGAGAATGGAATGGAATATATGTCTGCTCAAAAGCTTGCTGATGCAGCTGGAGAAGCTTATCAAATAGGCAAAAACTTAGGAGATTCAGTCATTGTAATGGGCACCTCCATGGGAGGAGCATTAACCTTATTGCTTGCCAGTCAACAGCCTGATATAAAATCTGTAGTGGTTTATTCTCCAGCTATAAGGGACTATGGTGAAAGGTTACAAAACTTATTTTCCCCTTGGATGAAAAAATTAATGGAACTGACCATGATGGACAACAAAGTAATTCATCAAGAGCGTACAGGTGATAAAGCAAAGTATTGGTCAGAAGATTATCATATAAACGGCTATGAAAGTTTAGGTGTCTTAATATATAGTATGATGAATAATGAAACATTCGAAAAAATTCATCAACCCTTGTTTCTGGGCTATTACTATAAAAATGAAAAAGAACAGGACTTTGTCGTTTCTGTTCCTTATATACTTAGTATGTATAAAAAACTGGGAACTCCAGAAATTTTGAAAAGAAAGGTAGCCTTCCCTGATGCTGGAGACCATGTGATTGGAAGTTCCATAACCTCCGGAGATTGGGAAGGAGTTTTATTTTCCACCATTGACTTTCTGGAAAATGTAGCTAAAGTACCTTCCAAAGAAGAATATCAAAGAAAAGTAGAGGAATTGAAAAAATTGGATGTAGAACTGGAATCCATGCAATAAAGAAAACTGAATTCTATTCCCCCTTTTTAATCATTTTCAAAACTATATCGAAATGGTACAGCGGGTAAATTTAGATTATTAATCAAATTAACTTCTGGGTTATCTGCCCAAGCATACCTGATCTCAGATATATTCGAGTTCTCGGTTTCAATAGTAATTTCATTATTCCCTGAAATCACAGCTTTGGCCTCTTTAAACCTTCCCCTTGAATCTGCGATTATGAATCCTTTTACCAATTCAGAATTATCAGAAGTTTTAAGTCCTTCACCAACTTCTGAATAATTTAACACCACGGTCCCATCCCTTAAAGTAGCAGATTCTAAGACAGGACCTGAGGAAACAAGCTTTTCCCCATAAGCTACTTTCCTTGCTTGCAGCCATAACCTTTCCCCCACATCTTTTTTATTTTTGGGGTGTATATCCTCTGCCTCTCCGACATCAATAATCACTGCCATTCCTGTATTAGGCAAATCTAATGTTTCTTTCTGCGCATCTCTTAAAAAGGCCCAATTGCTATCTGGTTGTGGGGATTTCCGTTCCATAAAATTGGCCAATTGAACAAACAGAAATGGAAAGTCACCAATACCCCAAACTATCCTCCAATTGGTAATCATAGCAGCAAATAATTCGTGATATTCTTCGGATCTTCCCGCATTACTCTCTCCTTGGTACCAAATTGCCCCCTTGATTGGATAATTTATTAAAGGATAAATCATGGCATTAAACATCATACCAGGCTTCCAATTCAGAAAATCTACTTTTGGAAGTAAAGATTCTACCTTATTATTTGAATAGCTCCAAATGCCTTCCAGGGAAATCTTTTTGTCCCCTTGCAGGATATACATTTCACCTGGCTCCCCAATTCTTGGCTGATTATTCCAAGTATTGATAGCTCTAATAGACAATACATTTCTTCCATCCAAAAGGCTAGAAGCAGGAATTTCCAAATCGGGAGTAGTAGTCCCCCAATCTTTGTAATGAAGTAAATTCCCGTTCAGATAAACGTAGCCCATTTGGTCTATCCTAGGCAAATGAAGCGTTGCTCCTTCAGAAGAATTAGCTTTAAAGACTTTCCGTACCCAAGCAATGTGTTGCAATGGATTGGATTGAGGTAGATTGATCTTTCTCCATTGGCTATCATCATATGCTATACTGGCAACTTCCAACGCTTTTAGGGAATCTGGTTTTGGGACTAATTGATCCCGTAATGCCCTCCTCTCCTCATTAGCAATCACCTCCTCTTGCCACTTATCCTGGTTTTCCAAAATATCCAGAGCCTCTTTACTATAAGAGGCATTCATTCCTGCCAAAACCGATAATTCAGTCCATCCCTCGGCAGGTGTTCCACCCCAATTTGATTCAATAATACCTACTGGAACCTTTTTCTCTAAGTGATTTCGTTTAGCGAAAAACCAAGCCACGGCAGAAAAGTCGGGCATATTTTCCTGAGTAGCTACTTCCCATGTTCCTCCCTCCAAATCATTTTGAGGTTTTGCACTATACGACTTAGGAACTTTAAAAAACCGTATTTTCGGAAACCCTCCTTCCTCTATCTCCTGATCAGCACCAATCACTGCAGATTTTAATGCCCATTCCATATTGGATTGACCTCCTGCCAGCCAAACATCACCTATGTAGACATCTTTAATTTGAATATTATTTACCTGAAGAACATAAGGTCCTCCAGCATTAGAAGCAGGAAGCTTAATCGACCAAGTACTGTCTGCATTTACTTCTGTGCTGCCTAATAATCCTGCTACAGAAACTCGAACTTTTTTGGTAGGAATCCCCTTTCCCCAAACAGATATTTTCTGATCTCTTTGAAGCACCATACCATCTTCAAATAGTTTTGGCATAGTTACCTCAGATTCAAACTTATCTGAATCACAGCCAAAATTCCAAATAAGTAGTAAGACAGCTAAATAACGCTTCATAGGTTTTGGGGTTTACTACTGAAAATTGACATTTTTTTTTGAAAAGGTATACAACGTTGACTCATTTCTATCTTAAATATCCATAAAGTCTATTATTTCCCTTATCCTTCTGGAGAATTCATCATTTTAGCCCAGGAAGCTTGCAATTGATCTCCATTTCAATTGAATTAAAACTTTTTACATTCTCTAATTAATTCTCCTCCAACAAATTACATGGATAAGCCAGATTGGCACTGTTGTCCAAAGTTTAGTACTCCATAAATAGCCCGGTAAGTGACAACTACTGGATGAAGGAAAGCGATAGAGTGAGACGGATGAAATAAAGATTTAGCTTCAAACTCAATCACCTAAAAAAAATCCCGATGAAGAAAAACTTCACCGGGACTTTTATACTTTTTTTTGATAAAAGACAGATTAAATGAATCTGTTCAACAAATTTTCGAAGTATTCTTGTTTACCACTAGTCATGGCAGGCTCACCTTTGGAAGCTGCGTAGTCACGCAAATCTTCCAATGTCAATGCACCATCTTCAAACTCTTTCCCTTTACCAGAATCATAACTTGCATAGCGGTTCTTTCTTCTTTCAAGGTAATCTGACTTTTTCAAGATATCCTCTGCAATCAACATACCTCTTGCAAAAGCATCCATACTTCCAATATGAGCTAGGAATAAATCTTCAGGGTCTGTAGAGTTTCTTCTGATTTTAGCATCAAAGTTTACTCCACCACCTTGGATTCCATCAGAATTTAGGATTACCAACATTGCTTCAGTTAATTCCTGAAGGTTCAGTGCAAATTGATCCGTATCCCATCCATTTTGATAATCACCTCTATTGGCATCAATACTTCCGAGCATCCCAGCATCGGCGGCCACCTGAAGTTCATGCTGGAAAGTATGTCCAGCTAGGGTTGCATGATTTACTTCAATATTTAATTTAAAGTCCTTATCCAATCCATGATGTCTCAAAAATCCAACCACCGTTGCTGCATCATAATCATATTGGTGTTTAGTTGGCTCCATTGGTTTTGGCTCTATGAAGAATGTGCCTTTGAACCCATTTTTTCTTGCATAATCCCTTGCCATGGTCAAGAATTTCGCTAAATGCTCCGTTTCACGTTTCATATCCGTATTCAACAAAGACATATAGCCTTCACGACCACCCCAGAATACATAATTTTCACCGCCAAGGGCAATGGTTGCATCGATGGAGTTCTTCACCTGAGTTGCTGCATAGGCCAACACATCAAAGTCAGGGTTGGTCGATGCTCCGTTCATATAGCGAGGATTACTGAAGACATTGGCTGTACCCCATAATAATTTCACGCCAGTTTCTGCTTGCTTTTGTTTCGCGTAATCGACAATGATCTTCATACGCTCCTCATACTCTGCGATATCTTTTCCTTCATCGATCAAATCAACATCATGAAAGCAATAATAAGGAGCTCCGATTTTTGTAATAAATTCAAATGCAGCATCCATTTTATCTTTAGCTCTCTGCACAGGGTCAGGGTTAGCATCCCAAGGATGAACTATAGTACCTGGTCCAAAAGGATCTGATCCAGTTGCGCAGAAAGAATGCCAATAAGCAATAGAAAACTTGAAATGCTCTTTCATAGTTTTACCTTGGATTATCCGATTTTCATCGTAAAATCTAAATGCCATTGGATTATCACTGTCCTTCCCTTCAAAAGGAATCTTTTCGATATTTGGGAAATACTGTTTTGACATGTTGCTAATATTTAGGTTTGACTTAATAGGTTTAATGTTGTAATTATAGTCTTAATTTTTGAATCTGTTCCAATTGGTTTTTCCAATGGGAATAGACTTCTTCATAAGGCTCATAGAATTGTTCATTGGGTTCAATGGTTTCTAACAATTCCAATCCAGCAAAGGCTTCGCTTTCATTCGAAAACAACCCGATCCCAATCCCTGCTCCTCTTGCTGCTCCTTGAGCTCCATCTGTATCGTAAAGTTCCAAAACTACCTTGTTCATATGTACAAAGGTCTTTCTGAATATAGGGCTGAGAAACATATTTGCTTTTCCAGCTTTGACAGTTTTCAAATCCATGCCCATGGCTTGCATAATCCTAAATCCAAAAGTCAATGCCGAGACAATTCCTTCTTGTGCGGCTCTGATCATATGCTTTTTATCATGCTTCAACAAATCCAGTCCGAGTAAATGAGCCCCTACATGTTTGTTTTGCATAATCCGTTCTACTCCATTACCGAAGGGGATAAAGGTCAAGCCTCCAGAACCTATAGGAGCAGAACTTCCTAAATTATTCATTTCATCATAATCAATTTTCCCTGCCCCCATCAATTTCTTGATCCAGCTATTCAAAATGCCCGTACCATTCACGCAAAGTAATACCCCATAAGAAGGCTTCTCTTTGGTATGATTTACATGTACAAAAGTATTTACTCTGGACAATGGATCATACAGTGGTGTATCACAAACTCCGTATACGGTTCCAGAGGTTCCTGCGGTTGTGGCGAGCTCTCCTGGTTTCAATACCTGCAAAGAGAAGGCATTGTTGGGCTGATCTCCGGCCCTGTAAGCGACAGGAACCCCTACTTCAATTCCAGTCTCATCAGATGCATCTTGAGTCACCTTACCCTGTAAGGAGTATGAAGGTACGGCTTTAGGAATCCATTCTTTATTTATTCCATAATTTCCGATCACCTTTTTACTGATTCCATTTTCTTTGAAATCCCAAAACACCCCTTCCGAAAGACCAGTCTCAGAAGTGAGTACTTCTCCTGTTAACTTCATTGCAATAAAATCACCTGGTAACATGATTTTATCAATTTTTGAAGCCAATTCTGGTTCATTTTCAATGACCCACCTAAGCTTTGAAGCTGTAAAATTCCCAGGAGAATTTAAAAGGTGCGGAAGGCAATAATCTTTTCCTAAGTCTTGAAAAGCCTTTTCACCTATACTTACAGCCCTACTATCGCACCAGATTATTGAAGGTCTTAAAACCTGTTGGTTTTTATCCACCAAAACCAATCCATGCATTTGGTAAGCAATCCCAATCCCCTTTAATTCTCCACTTTTCACACTTGCTTTTTGAAGCACATATCTACTTGATTCTTTAATGTATTTCCACCACATTTCTGGATCTTGTTCAGCCCAGCCTTCGTGAGGAGCTTCAATGGTCATTTCCTCTTCAGGGAATGCCTTCGCTACGATTGCTTTTCCGGTATCAGCATCTAATAAGGATGCTTTTATAGAAGAACTACCTATATCTAATCCTAATAATAACTGTCTCATTTGAATATTTTTTACCAGAATACGATGTAAAGTGCAGCAGTAATTCCCGCAATTAATACTGCTCCAATTTTAAATGAGGTACTGGTTTTGAAAAGTTCTTTATTGATATCTATACTATTTGGATGGTCTTTTCCTTTACCCTCGACCAAGCTGATGATTATCATTAATGTAGCCAATATTAAAAACACTACCCCCATCCGATCGATGAAAGGAAGTCCAGGGAAAGCTATTTTCAATACGATAGATAGTGGAATACTCAAGGCAGCGCCTACCAATGCGGCGTTGGACGTGGTTTTTTTCCAGAATACTCCAAAGAAGAAAATCGCAAAAACTCCAGGGCTGATAAAGCCTGTATATTCCTGAATGAACTGAAAAGCTTGATCCAGTGCTCCTAATGCAGGAGCTACCAAAGAAGCCAATCCAAATGCCACCAAAGCGGTAATCCTTCCTACTTTTACCTGCTTGGTTTCAGAGGCTCCTTTACCTATGTATTTATTATAAATATCCATGGTAAAAATAGTGGAAGTACTATTGGCCATAGAAGCTAAAGAGGAAACAATTGCAGCAGTCAATGCAGCAAATGCCAATCCTTTTAGACCAACCGGTAGTAATTGTAACAAAGTGGGGTAAGCTCTATCCGATTTAATCAAAGAACTAGCTGGATCTTTCATTGATTCAATGAAGCTTATATCAATTCCATTCTCTACAATGACAAAAGCGGCAATACCTGGTATTACCACGATCAAAGGCATTAAAAGCTTCAAAAAGCCTGCGAAAATCATCCCTTTTTGAGCCTCATCTAGACTTTTCGCAGCCAAAGCTCTTTGGGTAATATATTGATTGAATCCCCAATAACTTAAATTGGTAATCCACATTCCTCCAATTAGAACAGAAATACCTGGAAGATCCAAATAAGCATCTTTCACTCCTCCAGATCCATCAGGAATCATCATTTCACCTCTGGAGAAAATCATAGTAAAGTGACCTGGAACTTCTTTTCTTAAGAGACTTAATCCCTCCCATGCATCTCCAGAACCGACCATTTTTAATGCAATGTAAGTGGTGGCTAATCCTCCAGCTACTAAGAACACTACTTGGACTACATCAGTCCAAGCAACTGCTTTCAAGCCACCATAAATGGAATAAAGCATCGCAAATGCCGCCAAGCCAACAATACCCCATATCATAGGTACATCCAAGATGGTATTTAAACTTAGAGCTCCTAGGTATAATACAGAAGTAAGGTTTACGAAGACGTACAATAAAAGCCAAAATATAGCCATGGTAGTTCTTACCCTTGTATCATACCTATCTAGCAAAAAGCCAGGCATGGTATAGATCCCTTTTTTAAAGTAGACAGGTAAGAAGAAAATTGCTACAACTAACAAGGTGGCAGCTGCCATCCATTCATAGGTTGAAATTGCCAATCCCATGGCAAATCCTGATCCTGACATTCCAATAAATTGTTCGGCCGAAATATTGGAGGCAATTAAGGAAGCTCCTACAGCCCACCAAGGAAGCGCCTTGGAAGCTAGAAAGTAATCAGAGGAATTTTTTACATGTCCTTTCTTTTCTCTGGATACAAAAAGACCCATCCCAATGATGAGCATACAATATCCAATGAAAACAATCAGATCTAAGGGTTCTAAAAGCATATTAATTTAGGTTGGTGTTTGGGCTTAATAGATTATTGTTTAAGTCTAAAATCAAGACAAGGCGTTAAATATAAGGTTTTCATCGAAAGGTCTGAAAATAAATTATTGGGATTATCAACTTATTCAAAAATATGGTCTAAAAAAGGAAGAGGATCAGTAGAATATTTCACGCCATTAACATTCTCCAAATAACTAATCCCCATCGCATTACTCACCCAAACACTACTTGCTTTAGCCAAATGCTCAGGTAAATACATTCCTTCGTGAATATCTAGATGTTTTGCTCTTAATGTCTCAAGGATCGCTGCTCTCCCCACTCCTGCTATACATGAACATTTAAGAGATGGAGTAAAAATTTCATCCCCAATTTTCCAAAATATATTGGAAGAGCCTGCCTCCGAAACAAACCCTCGATGATCTAATAGGATTACCTCATTCATTTCATATTCTGCTCTTTCTTGGTTAGCCAACACATAAGTCAAGGAATTCATAGTTTTAGCATTGCACCAATACGTGGGGTATACATGAATCTTCTTTGATATATAGGCCAATTTCTTAACCTGTACCGGCGCATTATATTCTTTGATTTGTAAGGTTTGGACCACCTCTTGGGTAGTAGGCGTATAGGTACCCGATTCAGCTCTAAAAACATTCCATCGAATCCGAAAAATTCCTTTGGGCAACAACCCATTAATCAACGATTCAATTTCCTCAAGATTTACAGAATCTGTTTTTAATTTGAGCAGTTCCATGCCATACTTTAACCGAGCCATATGCTTGTGACCAAACCTAATACTTCCATCAAAAAACACCATGGATTCAAAGAGACCATCCCCAAAATTCATAGCTCTATTGGGAATTTCTATATCTTTAAATGTTTGCCATGATCTGGTCTGTGAATCTAAAATAAAATCTGTCTCAAAATCGCTCATAAACTGTTCAAATACGGTCGTTTTTCAAAATTGTCATTAATTGAACTTGTTAAATCTAATAAAGAAAATTGCCCATACGAGGAAATTTCGTTGATAAATGACATTTTTGGATAGAATAACGAAAGTCTATTTAGCTTAGCACTAATATTGAACCGAAGAATGAGATGGCAAATAAGAGTAGCGTTTTTGATATGATAGGACCAATAATGATAGGCCCTTCTTCTTCTCATACAGCTGGGGTAGTTAGAATTGCAAGAGCTGCAATTCGAGTTTTAGGAGGAAAGCCGGATTCTGCCCTCATCACATTTTATAATTCATTTGCTAGAACCTATGAAGGACATGGAAGTGATCGGGCAATCATTGGTGGACTTATGGATTTTAAGACAGATGACCCTAGAATTAAAGATGCATTAAACATTGCAGAAGAAGTTGGGTTCGAATATAAATTCAAGTCCATTGGTAATTCTTCCATCCACCACCCAAATACCATTAAATTAAATTTAGTCAAAGGAGATAGGTCTGTTGAAGTGATAGGTGAAAGTCTGGGAGGTGGTATTATCAATATTTCAGAAGTAGATGGGTTTGTCGCAAATTTTTCTGCCAAAGATCATACCTTAATCATCAAAGCAGAAGATGTCTCTGGAGCCATTGCATTTATTTCAAGTGTCATCGCTCAAGAAAAAACCAATATTGCCACCATGTCTGTTTCCAGAAAAGGTAAACATGATCGTGCATGTCATGTTATTGAAATGGACTCCGGAATTAAAGGTATCACCATTGAATACCTTAAATCTCTTGCTTGGATCAAAGAATTAATTTATATACCTGACATTGACCTTTAACTACACATAAACACATGAAGAAATGCTTTTTAAGCTTAGCTTTTTTGGCAAGTACAGTTTTTGGAGTTTTTGCCCAACAGGAATACACGGGTCCATACGACCTGGAGACTGCGGTAAATATAGCTTTGGAAAACAACTTGACTTTAAAGAGAAGTGAATTAAACCAACAAACAAATGAAGCCACCTTGCTTCAGAATCAAGGTGCAAGGTATCCAAATTTGACTGCAGGAGGTTCCACCAATTTCAATTGGGGTAGATCTATTAACCCTGCAACCAACCTTTTTGAAACACAAAGAATTGGTAATGTTAATGTAAATGCGAATGCAAATGCAACGCTATTTAATGCAGGACGGGTTAATAATTCAGTCAAGCAATCGAAAGTAAACCTAGAGCAGGGTTATTATAATATTGAAGCAACAAAGAATTCGATCACATTGAATGTGATCAATCTTTATATCAATGTGGTATTCAACCAAGAGCAGGTTAAAATTGCTGAGAATCAATACAAAACCACTGAAGAGCAATTAGAAAGAACTACTAAACTTGTAAATGCCGGATCTTTGCCCTATTCAGACCAACTTGATTTGCAGTCTCAATTAGCAACTAATAATGTGGATTTAATCAATGCGAAAGCAACATTGACTATCTCTTTATTGAATCTTGCTCAGGCTTTACAAATTCCATACACTACAGAGTTTCAGATTGTAAAACCAGAATTAACCATCGATGACACATTTATGGTTACTGAGTCTTCTGCAACCATCTTCGAAACAGCAGAGGAAGTGATGCCAGAAATCAAAGCAGCTTCCCTTGGGGTTCAAAGCGCTGAATACGGAGTGAAGCTTGCTAAAGCGGGCTTCTACCCTTCTATCAACATTGGGGGCAACTTGGGATCTAACTATGTGGATTTGTATGATGAAAAATTTGGGACTCAGCTGGATTTCAACTTTTCACAATCTGCCGGAATTTCCTTGAGCGTTCCTATTTTCTCTAGAATGGCCAATAAAGCTTCCATACAGCGTGCTAGAGTACAAAAAAGCTTAGCAGAAGTTGCTGAAATAGAAGCAAGAAACCAACTTCGCCAGGACATTGAGACAGCATATACCAATGCATTGGCATCTGAGCAATCTTACGAAGCATCACTCAAAAGAGTAGAAAGCTTAGAGGAATCTTACAGAATTGCTCAGCAACGATTTGATTTAGGAGCCATCAACTCTGTTGATTTTCAAATTGCTCAAAACAATCTATTCAGTGCTCAGTCGCAATTGATTTATGATAAATACACTTATATTTTCAGAGTAAAAGTTCTTGATTTTTACTTGGGTAATCCTATTAACTTAAACTAAACCATGGCTAATAAAAAGTCGAACAAGCTATTGTATTACCTACTCGGAGCAGTAGGATTAATTATTGTTTTTGCAATCATCGGCCGTTCTGCTGGATGGTTTGGTGGAGCAAAGGAGATCGAAGTGGAATTTGCCCAGGCAAAAAAGACTCAGATCATTGAGAAAGTAAGTGCTTCAGGAGAAATTCAACCAGAAGTTGAAGTGAAACTATCTCCAGATGTGGCGGGAGAAATCATAGAATTGAATGTAATAGAAGGTGATTCAGTCGCTGAGGGTAAATTGTTGGTCAAAATTCGTCCTGACAACTTTATCTCTGCATTGGATAGATCAAAAGCCAACTTAAATCAGCAAATGGCAAATCTTTCTCAAGCAAAAGCTAGCCTACAAAGATCTGAGGCTCAATTCACCCAAGCTGAATTGAACTTCAATAGACAAAAGACATTGTTTGAACAAAAAGCAATTTCTGAAGCTGATTTTGAAACCGCCCAAGCCAATTATATCACTGCTCAAAAAGACCTTGAAGCAGCTAGACAAAACGTAATTGCTTCCGAATTTATCGTAAAAAGTTCCCAAGCGACCGTAAACGAGGCAGCAGAAAACCTACGCTTGACGAATGTATATTCTCCAGTTGATGGAATTGTATCAAACTTATTGGTTGAAAAAGGTGAGCGTGTGGTAGGTACTCAACAAATGGCGGGTACAGAAATGCTTACTATAGCTGATCTTTCAAAAATGGAAGTACGTGTAGATGTCAACGAGAATGACATTATCAGACTTAGTATGGGTGATACTACAATCATTGATGTTGACTCTTATTCTTCTTTAGGCAAAAAATTTAAAGGGGTAGTTACTAGTATTGCCAATACTGCCAATACCAAAGCTTCCGCTGATGCCGTTACGGAGTTTAAAGTAAAAATCAGAATATTAAACAGCTCTTACCAAGACCTAGTAGCAGAAGGTAAAAAATATCCTTTCCGTCCAGGAATGACTGCCTCCGTTGATATTATTACCACATCCAAAAACAATGCTTTATCGGTTCCATTATCAGCGGTGACCACCAGAGACAACAAAGTTGATACTTTAGCCGCTGGTACCACCAAACCAAAAGAATTGGTTTTTGTGAGTGAAAATGGAGTAGCGAAATTGAAAGAAATCAAAACTGGAATCTCTGATTTCGAAAACATTGAGGTATTAGAAGGTATTACCGAAGGAGAAGAAATTATCTCAGGTCCTTACTTTGTAGTCTCCAAACAGTTGAAAGAAGGAGATAAAGTAGTAAAAATGGAAGCTCCTAAAGCAGGGCCAGCCGCCAATAACAATTAATCACAAAAAAGCCCCGAATTGATCGGGGCTTTTTTTATGACCATTTTTTTAACTGTTCATAGACCAGATGAAGGGGAAATCCCATTACATTAAAATAGGAACCTTCCATTTTCGTCACTCCGATATATCCTATCCATTCTTGGATCCCATATGCCCCAGCTTTGTCCATGGGACTGTAGTTTTTGATATAATGCCAAATCTCCTCCTCTTCCAAAAATCTAAAAGTGACTTGGGTTTCATCTTCCACCGTAATTTGTCTTTTATGATCTCTGAAAGTAACCGCAGTCATTACTATATGGCTTGTACCTGAGAGACTCTTAAGCATATCAAAAGCTTCTTCCTCTGTGTTTGGCTTTCCTAAAACATGCTTATCCAGAATCACTACTGTATCGGAAGTTATTAAGAGTTCATTCTCATTTAATTCGTCCAAAAAGGATTCAGCTTTCAATTTGCTAAGGTAGGCAGCCACAAACTCAGGTTTCATGTCTACGGGAATCTTCTCCTCTACAGAGGTCGGACGAATCTCAAATTCAACTTCCAGTCCCTTTAATAACTCCTGCCTTCTTGGCGAGTTTGATGCAAGAATTATCTTTTTGCTTTTTAAGCTATTTAAAAAAGGCTCCATAATCGAATTCGAATTCTTGTTGATTAATACTCGCAAAAAGTAAGCCTCCCAAAGCTTTAGGATAAAAGTAAGTGGATTTTTGAGGCATCACATACCCGGACCTACAAACCTCTAGAACCTGACTCAATTCCAATTCGCGAGTGATGACTGCAAAACTAGCCTTTCCAGATTGGACTTCATGGATACATCTAGAAAAATTTCTCTCATAACTGATATTTTCTGAAAAGCGCTGTTCTTCCAGTGGAATACCCAAAATCTTATCGAAGACCAATCCGTGTAAAACTGCCAGATCTAACTTTTTTATGATGTCTGGGTAATTAGATTCTATTTTATCAAATTTCTCTGGTTTCAACTGGAGCAGATAACACTCCTCCTCCAGAATCAATCCATAGGACCACTTTTTGGCAAAGGAATAGGTACCTAACTCTTCTTGGTCATGAAACTTTTTCACCTCAAACCATTCTTCTAAAGCCTGGACAAATTCGTGGTTACTTAATTCCAATCCTTTGAAAATCCGGTGTGTTGGAAGAATTTTTAAATGGTTACCATTAGTATTTGTCAAATACATCATATGGTAGTCAAATCCATTCCATGTTGAAAGGGAAGCGGTTTGTTGCATGGATTTCCGGTATTGGATTGCTCCTTCCAATCGGTGATGTCCATCAGCCAAAATCACTTGTTTATTTCTCAAAACAGTCAAAAACTTGGCAATGATTTGAGGATTTCGAATGACACCAAGTACCTCTTTCACACCTTGATAATCCTCTAGTTCATAGATGGGGTTTTCCATGGCCTCGTCCATAAAGGACTCCAACTGATTTTCAGGATCTTCATATAACCCATGAGTGGGACTAGCTTGTATTTCTGTTGCCTTCAATAAATCAATTCGATCATTTACTGCATGGACAATGGTGTTTTCATGTCTAAGAATTAAATTTTCATCCCAGTCATATGCCTTGATATGTGCAATAAAACCTTTTCTACATCGTGCATCATGCTCGCCGGGTAATCTGAAATATTGATAATACACATAGATTCCAGGCTCTTCATCTTGCACAATTATTTGTTCCTGCTTCCACTTTTCCAATGTCTTTCGAGCTTGTTCTGCTGGATTGGGGCCATTGGGGACAGAAAGATGAATGCTATTGAATGGGTTTTCGTATAATAACTCCCTTTGTTTGGATGATACCACATCAAATAAAGGAGCAGTCAACTCCTCCATTTTACCTAATAGACGGTCATGGTATCTCCAGGCCCTAATTGGTAGGATTTCTGCCATGCTTAATCTAATCTATTTCTCCAAGCTGAAACTGTTGCTGCTTTTTCTTGTTCAGGTTTTTGCACAAACTCTTTTTTAGATTTATCATAAAACTCTACCGCCAGGGCAGCGAGTAACTCTTCTTCTTCCTTTGAAAAAGTTGGATCCAAGGATTCAGGATTGAAATACCTTTCAACAAATTTGGTGTCAAAATTTCCCGAAACAAAAGCTTCATGATTCAAAGCAAATTTGCAAAAACCCAAAGTAGTTTGGATTCCAGTAATTTGATATTCTTCAATAGCTCTGATCATTCTTTCAATTGCAGCTTCTCTTGTGGATGCGTGAGTGATCAATTTTGAGATCATAGGATCATAATAAATAGGAATCTTCATCCCTTCTTCAAACCCATCATCAACCCTAACACCAGGACCTTGTGGTCGCTGGTAAGTTTCCAAAGTACCAATGTCAGGAAGGAAATTATTTTTAGGATCCTCAGCATATACCCTTACTTCAATTGCATGTCCGTGAATGCTTAGGTCTTCTTGGGAAAAGGACAGTGGATTGCCTTCAGCTATCAGAATCTGTTCTTTAACCAGATCCTTGCCTGTAATCATTTCTGTCACAGGGTGTTCTACTTGAAGACGGGTATTCATTTCTAGGAAATAAAAATTCAAGGCATCATCTACGATAAATTCAACCGTTCCTGCTCCATAGTAATTGCAGGCTTTTGCCACTCCAACAGCAGCTTTCCCCATCGCTTCTCGCATTTCAGGAGTCACCACCGCCGAAGGGGCTTCTTCAATTACCTTTTGATGTCTTCTTTGGATGGAACACTCTCGTTCAAATAAATAAACAATATTTCCTTGCTGGTCTCCTAAAACCTGAATTTCAATATGGCGGGGAGATGTAATAAATTTTTCTATAAAAACTGCACCATCTCCAAATGCGGAAATGGCCTCACTAATCGCTCGATCCATTTGGCTTTCAAACTCAGATTCATTTTCGACAATCCTCATTCCTTTTCCACCTCCTCCAGCGCTAGCTTTTATTAAAATTGGATAACCAATTTGTGCAGCTATTTTCTTTGCCGCGGCGATATCTGATATGGCTTCTTCCGTGCCAGGAACCAAAGGGATATTGTAATTCCCAACAGCTTGTTTAGCAGCTAATTTACTCCCCATTACCTCGATGGATTCAGGAGAAGGACCGACGAAAATCAAACCGGAATCAGTAACTTTTTTTGCAAAACCAGCATTTTCCGAAAGAAAGCCATAGCCAGGGTGAATAGCATCTACATTTAATTCTTTGCAGACTTCAATAATTTTATCACCTAAAAGGTAGGATTCTGAAGAGGCTGCTGGACCTAGACAAACTGCCTCATCAGCGAACTTCACATGGGGAGAAAGGCGATCCGCTTCACTGTAAACAGCTACGGTTTGAATTCCCATTTCTTTTGCTGTTCTCATAATCCTTAAGCTTATCTCACCTCTATTGGCTATTAAAAGTTTTTTGATGTTAGGCATGCTTTTTTTGGTTTATTAAGTTTTATTTGGGTCGTCGGCTAAGTAAAGAAATTTATCCAAGTTATGTTAAGAAAGCTTGGAAACGAAAATCGTTTTTTGCTTAGACGGCATTAAAGTTTTATTTTTGACGGATTTTACAAGAAAAGATCACAATTTCTTAATCGTAATAGCACACACCTAAAATAAAAAATCACTTTGGATCTATTTGCTAAATTAAAAACGAATATGGGCCCACTGGGCAAACATTCTAAGTATTCAGATGGTTATTTTATGTTTCCCAAACTTGAAGGGGAAATTGCTCCACGAATGATGTTCCAAGGAAAGGAAGTATTAACATGGAGTTTGAATAACTACCTTGGACTAGCTAACCACCCTGAAATCCGTAAAGCAGATGCCGATGCAGCAGCCAAATGGGGAGCAGCCTATCCTATGGGAGCTAGAATGATGTCAGGCCAAACCAATCTTCATGAAAAATTGGAGGATGAGCTTGCCAAATTCGTAGGTAAAGAAAAAGCATATTTGCTAAACTACGGATACCAAGGCATCATGTCTGTGATTGATGCTCTATTGGATAGAAAAGACGTAGTAGTATATGATTCTGAATGCCACGCCTGTATCATAGATGCATTAAGAATGCACATGGGTAAACGTTACGTATTCCCTCATAATGATATTGACAATTGTGAAAAACAACTTGAACGAGCCACAAAATTAGCCGCAGAAACTGGAGGAGGAATTTTATTGATTACCGAAGGTGTATTCGGCATGACTGGAGATCAAGGAAAATTGAAAGAAATTTGTGCTCTAAAAAGCAAATTTGATTTCAGATTACTTGTGGATGATGCACATGGTTTTGGAACAATGGGTAAAACAGGAGCAGGTACTCATGAGGAGCAAGGAGTAATCGATGAAGTTGATTTATATTTCTCGACCTTTGCAAAATCAATGGCTTCTATTGGTGCTTTTATCGCAGGTAATGAAAAAGTGATCCACTACCTACGCTTTAATATGCGCTCTCAAATTTTCGCTAAGTCTCTTCCAATGTTATTGGTGGAAGGAGCTTTGAAAAGATTAGAGTTGTTGCAAACTAAGCCTGAGTTGAAGGATAATCTTTGGAAAATTGTAAATGCTCTAAGAGACGGATTACATAATAATGGTTTTAGTACTGGAAAATCAAACTCCCCTGTTACTCCTGTAGTCTTAAATGGGACTGTGGGTGAAGCTGCAGCACTTTCCCACGATTTAAGAGAAAACTACGGAATCTTCTGTTCAGTGGTCATTTACCCAGTTGTTCCTAAAGGAATGATTATCTTGAGATTGATTCCAACTTCAGTCCATACCTTATCCGATGTTGAAGAAACTGTGAAGGCCTTTGCTGAAATCAAGGAAAAATTAACTTCAGGTATTTATAAGAATTCAGAGTTGGCAATTTCCTTTGGAGAATAAAAAAAAAATCAAAAAAAATGCCCTCCTGATTGATTTAGCAAGTATTTAGGCTATATTGAACTGAATAAACTTATCATCAACCTAAACAATAATCACTTTTACTATGAGCAGATTTAGTGAAGTCCAAGATCTTGTAAATGGCTTAGAAGCCGATTTTGAAAAATTCTATGAAAAAGGCAACCAAGCAGCCGGCACTAGAGTTAGAAAAGGAATGCAAGACTTGAAGAATATGGCACAAGATATCCGTAAGGAAGTTCAAGAAAAGAAAAATGCCTAATTAGTAAGGCAAATAATAAAAAAAGGTGGTCAATTGGCCACCTTTTTTAGTTTATAGCTAATAAAGCGGAGCATTAAAACTCCACTTTATTATTTTCTTGTTCTACATCTGCCAACCGCTTACTCGGATCAATTTCAATAGATTTAATGGAATTCATTTTCCTATCAATAGTAATTTTCTTGGTAATATTAGTCCAAGGCCAATCTTCGGTTAATATCCTTTTCGGAGCCCCTTCCTCAGGTGTTTTTTCTCCTCTCATGATCGCTAAAGGCAAATAAACCATTTCTTGGCTTCCATCTTTATAGGTGATCACCAAGTCAATAGGCATTGGCATTAGACCGATTCTTTCTAAAATAATGTCTGTATGATCTCCCTGAGGATTCACTTCTTTGATCCCGTAATTGATGGTTTTGGTCGTATAAACAAAGTATTCTTTATACCAATCCAATTCCAAACCACTCTCTTTCTCCATCACCCTGATCAAATCATTAGCATTAGGATGCTTAAACTTCCAAGTATTCCAATATCTGTGCATGCCTTTATCTCGCACATCAGCACCGATGATATAGCCCATTTGCTCCAGGAATACAGCACCTTTGCTGTAAGCTGCAGAACTATATGCTGAATTTGTGTGATAGTGATCAGAATGAGTACTCATTGGTTCTTCCTTACCAGATTTCACTAGTCGATAATAACCAGAGTAAGAACCTGCTAAAGGATTTTCGGAAGGGCTATAGATTTCTGACATCGTTAAACTTGAGGCATAACTGGTAAAACCTTCATCCATCCAAGGATATAATGCTTCGTTAGATGCTAACACTCCATGAAACCAGCTATGTGCTAACTCATGTGCCATTACTCCTACTAAGCCTCTTAAATTTCTTCCTCCTGTAATTAAGGTAGACATGGCATACTCCATCCCTCCATCTCCCCCTTGGATGACAGAAAATTGCTTGTAGGGATATTGACCAAAATGTTCAGATAGAAAGTTAATTGCCTTTGGGGTATATTCCTTCAGTTTTTCCCAGTTCTCAGTGGTCTCCTCAGTTGGGATAAATAAATGGTGAACTGTGATCCCATTCTCCATTTTTACTTTTTCATGTCTGTATTTTGGATCAGCTGCCCACATGAAATCATGAACCATTGGTGCTTTGAAATGCCAAGTAAGTGTTTCCCCTGTAGGCTTCGGCACAGTAACTCCCTCATCTTCATACCCATGTCCAATCTGATTAGGATTTTGAAGATATCCTGTTCCTCCTAAGGTATAAGATTTATCTATGGTGATTTTCACATCAAAATCTCCCCAAATCCCATAAAATTCTCTTCCTACATAAGGGTTGGAGTGCCAGCCTTGCTCGTCATAATTAGCCATTTTAGGATACCACTGCGACATAGAATACCTTACTCCTTCACTACTATCTCTACCTGAACGTCTGATTTGAACAGGTACCTGACCTATAAATGACATATTGAATTCTACTTCTGAATTGGGTAAGATCGGTCTAGGAAGAGTCACTTCCAAAATGGTTTCCACTTCCTCAAAATCTACTTTCATCCCATCCATGGTCAATGAATTGACATGAAGGTATCCAATTTCATTAGGAGAGAGCGCATTGATTCTATCCCCCACTCTTCTATCAGGATCAGAAATAGATCTTGATCTTTCATCCATCATGCTTCCAGGCTGGAACGCATTAAAATACAAGTGGTAGAATACTTTGTGAAGAGTATCTGGAGAGTTGTTGGTGTACTTTAGAACTTGGGTTCCTGAGTACTGATTGGAGGTGACATTCATATCCACATCCATTTTGTAATCAACCGACTGCTGGAATCTTCCTGTTTGTGCAAAAGCAGCAGTTCCAGTAATCACAAAAAGAAAAAGCCCTAAGAAAGGCTTATTCACAATGTTAAGCATAGGATTATTTTTTATCACAAATAAAATCAAAATGAATACCAGCCACAAACCACCGGTAAAAAATTAACCCTAGGATTCTTAAAATAGCATGGAGGTAAAAACCGATACTATAATAAACAATGGATGTTATTTGGGATTTTACTTTATTTATTACAGATATAAACCAAAAAGCAAACATGAGAAAAATTTACCTTTTGACTTTGGCGATTTTGCTGAGTTTTTCAGCTCATGCTCAAGAAGTGGATATGGACTTATTTAAGTCTATGAAAGCAAGAAGCATTGGGCCAGCAGCCATGAGTGGAAGAATTACTGCCATCGATGCCATTGATGACAATCCTTCCGTTATTTACGCTGGATCTGCATCCGGAGGGCTATGGAAAAGTACTTCAGGAGGAGTAACATGGGAACCAATTTTTGATGATCAGAAAGTACATTCTATTGGTTCAATTTCCATTTATCAGAAAAATCCAAACATCATTTGGGTAGGTACCGGAGAAGGTAACCCTAGAAACTCCTTAAGTCTAGGAGGTGGAGTTTATCGCTCCATGGATGCAGGTGCAACATGGGAGCTTATGGGTCTGGAAAATACCAAAGCCATACACCGGATCATTGTGCATCCCGATGATCCCAACACCGTATACGTTGGAGCAATTGGATCACCTTGGGGAGAGCAAGAAGACAGAGGATTATACAAGACTACAGATGGTGGTAAAACCTGGGAAAAAATTCTATACATCGATACCAAGACAGGTGTCGGAGAAATGATCATGGATCCCAATAATCCAAATAAGATTTTTGTCAACATGTGGCAACACAGAAGGCACCCTTATTTCTTTGAATCAGGAGGTCCTTCCTCCGGGCTTTTCGTTACGTATGATGGTGGAGATAATTGGAAGGAACTAGATGAAAGCAATGGCTTACCTAAAGGTGATTTAGGAAGAATGGGTCTTGCTATTTCAGCTGCCAATAGCAGTAAAGTGTATGCTTTGATAGAGTCCTCCAAAAATGCCTTGTATGTTTCAGAGGATGGAGGAGAAAATTTTAAAATGATCAATTCGGATGGTTCTATTGGGGATAGACCTTTCTATTATTTTGATATTCACGCTGATCCAAAAAATGAAAACAGGTTATATACCTTATATTCTCGAGTAGGTATTACAGAAGATGGTGGCAAATCATTTTCTGAATTACTTCCTTACCGAGGAGTTCACCCGGATCACCACGCCTGGTATATCAATCCCAATGACCCAAAGATCCTTATAGATGGAAATGATGGTGGACTAAACATTTCAAGAGATGGAGGCAAAACCTGGTTTTTTGCTGACAATCTTCCTGTAGGTCAATTTTACCATGTTAATGTAGACAATGAGCTTCCATATAATATTTATGGTGGAATGCAGGATAATGGCTCCTGGACTGGTCCTGCTTATGTATGGAGAAGAGATGGAATCAGAAATAGTTATTGGCAGGAAGTATCATTTGGAGATGGCTTTGATGTAGTTCCACATCCTGCAAATTCTAGGTTTGGATACACAATGTCCCAAGCAGGCAATGTTTCCAGATTCGATAAGGAAACCGGGCACAATAAAACCATCAGACCTACCCATCCTGATAAAGATGTTTTCCTTCGATTCAATTGGAATGCCGCAATTGCGCAGGATCCACATGATGAAAACACGCTTTATTATGGATCTCAATTTGTACATAAATCTACCGATAGCGGGGATACTTGGGAAATCATCTCACCTGATTTAACAACCAATGATAGTACCAAACAAAGACAGCAAGAAACCGGAGGATTAACTTATGACATCACAGGCGCTGAAAACCATACGACTATCATCGCTATTGCTCCAAGCCCTGTGGATCCTAATGTGATCTGGGTTGGAACTGATGACGGCAATGTACAGGTCACTAAAGATGGAGGTGCTACCTGGACCAATGTGGTCAATAAATTAACTGGACTTCCAAAAGCCTCTTGGATTCCTCAAATTCAAGCTTCTTCCTACGATGCAGACGAAGCTTGGGTAATTGCCAATAATTATAGAAATAATGATTTTTCAGCTTACGCTTACCATACAGCAAATGGTGGAAGCTCCTTTACTAGGATCGCTGATGACTCTAAAGTCTCAGGATATGCACTATCTATTATCCATGATCCTGTAGAACCCAACTTGGTGTTCTTAGGGACCGAATTTGGTCTCTATGTAAGTTTTGACCATGCAAAATCCTGGAATAAGTGGGAGCATGGGTATCCAAAAGCTGTTTCTACTTACGATATGGCCATCCAAGAAAGGGAAGCTGACTTAGTAATCGGCACATTTGGAAGAGCCTTTTATGTTTTGGATGATATCAGGCCATTACGGATTTTTGCTGCTAATGGTGGATCTGCTCCAGAAGCCAAAATTACAGCTGTTCCAGCTCCAGATGCTTATCAAGTAGAAATCCAACAACCAGTAGGAGAACGCTTCCCTGCGGATGGAATTTTTGCAGGTGAAAACAGAGAAACCGGTGGAAGATTGAGCTTTATTATTCAAGACGATAAAGAAAAACTGGACACCGTAACTGTGTCAATTTTTAATGAAGCCGGTGAGCAAATCAGAACTTTAAAAACAGTTCCAAAAAATGGAGTCAATCGAATTATATGGAATTTGGACAGAAAATCTTCTGTAGAAAATCCAAGTGGCTTTGGAGGTCGTAGAGGCAATAGAAGTGGTTTTTACGAAGCTTCAGGAGGAGAAGCACTTCCGGGGACTTACAAAGTAGTATTCACTTATGGAGATCAGGAAGATGAAACCAATATCAATGTGTATTCAGACCCTCGAATCGATATCAACCTTGCTGACCTAAAAGCCAAAGATGAATTCCTTAAAAAACTGGAAGCTTTAACCAATGAGGTTTCTGAATCAACCAAAAGATTAGATGAAGCCCAAAAGGTAATCGATAAAGTCTTGACTTTAACCAAGGATGTGGATACTGAAGAAGCAAAAGAACTATCCAAAGCGGCCAAAGACATCAAGAAAAAGCTTGATACTGCAAGAGAGGCCTACAATGGTCCAACCCGAGAAGGTCAGGGGATTGTTAGAAACCTATACCCTACCACCATGACCATGGTATTTGCACCTAGAAGGTATGTAGGATCTTCTTATTCCGCTCCAGGTTCCACTGAGGAAAGGTTGTACCAACAAGGAGTCGAAGCAGCAGCAGTAGCTAAATCCATTGTTGATGAATTTATCAATGGGGATTGGAAAGCTTTTGAAGATAAAGTAAAAAATACTCAAATCGATTTATTCGAGAACATGAAATAAGTTCATATAACTACCAAAGCCAACCTAGTTTAGGTTGGCTTTTTTTATGTAATAGAATTAGATATTTTAAATTATCAACTCCTTTCTTTGCATGATTGATCACAATAAAATTGGATGGAAAACAGCAGCAGGATTAGTGATTGCCAATATGATTGGCACTGGAGTTTTTACCAGTCTGGGTTTTCAATTAAATGAAGTCCAAAATACCTGGTCTATTTTCATCCTTTGGATTTTTGGTGGCTTCATGGCACTCATTGGAGCATTCGTGTATTCCGAACTAGGAACCCACTTCAAAAAATCAGGAGGCGATTATATTTTTCTTTCGGAAACAATCCATCCATCTATCGGCTATTTATATGCTTGGGTTTCGCTTACAGTTGGATTTTCTGCACCAATTGCTATTGCCGGAATAGCTATGAACGACTACTTGCGTCCTTTTTCAGGAAATAGCAACTTACCTGGTTTATTGACTATTTTATTAATTCCAATTGCCCATGTCATTTCCATCAAAAGAAGCGGTCAGATTCAAAACTTGCTTACCCTAATAAAAATATTATTCATTGTTTCATTAATTCTGATCGGCTTCACTTTACCCTCCAAAAGCCTATCCTCTTCCCTGGATTTTTCCAACTCATGGACCCGAGAAATTTTCAAACCTGGCTTTGCAGTTTCTTTGGTTTATGTATTCTATGCCTATACGGGATGGAATTCTGCTGCCTATATCATTGAAGAGGTACAGAATCCCAAAAAGAACCTACCAAAGGCCTTGATCACTTCGACTATTTTGGTATTGATCATATATGTTTTCTTCCAATATGTATTGCTAAAACATGCTTCAATGTTTGATTTAAAAGGAAACGTGGAAGTAGCTAAGATCTCTTTTGAAAATTTACTTGGTTCTTTAGGATCTGTTTGGATCAGCTTTTTCATTGCTATTCAATTAATAGCTACCATCAGTGGATATACTTGGGTGGGTCCGAGAATTACCCACGCCATGGCCAAAGATTTCAAGCTTTGGAAACCTCTTGCTATAGAAAATAAAAATGGGATTCCTATTACTGCAATTGGATTAAATACACTCATCAGCTTACTTTTATTTATATCTGGCTCTTTCGAACAAGTATTGATTTATGCCGGATTTGTACTCCAATTGATGGGAACAATTACCATTTACTCTTCCCTTAAAGTTCGAGAAAGCTCTGGGTTCCAAACCCCATTCAAACCTCTATTGCAATGGATCTATATCGTTTTTAGTCTTGCCATAAGCTGCTACTTGTTTTGGGACAGACCTTGGGAGAGTTTAGCAGGACTTGGAATCATGGCTTTGGGATTAATCCTTTATTTATTTGACAAAAAAAAGCCTGACTTCAAAAGTCAGACAAGGCTATAAGGAGAAAAACCTATCTATTTTCATATAATTCTGAATAGTAGTCCTGATAGGCTCCAGAAGTAACATGATCAAGCCATTCCTGGTTATTAAGGTACCAATCTATGGTAATCTCTATCCCTTCTTCAAATTGCAAACTAGGCTCCCATCCCAATTCTTCTTTGATTTTGGTTGCATCAATTGCATATCGGTGATCATGTCCAGCACGATCTTTAACAAAGGTGATTAGCTTTTCAGAGGTACCTTTCTCCCTTCCTAATTTTTCATCCATTTTCTGACAAAGCAGTCTGACAATGTCAATATTTTTCCATTCGTTGAAGCCTCCGATATTATAGGTTTCTCCAGGTTTACCCTGATGAAAAACTGTATCAATTGCTCTTGCATGGTCAATAACAAACAACCAGTCCCTGATATTTTCTCCTTTTCCATACACTGGTAGAGGCTTGTTGTTCTTAATATTATGAATACACAATGGAATCAACTTCTCCGGAAAGTGATTCGGCCCATAATTATTGGAGCAATTGGAGATTACCGTATTCATTTGATAGGTATTGGCATAGGCTCTTACGAAATGGTCTGAAGAAGCTTTTGACGCAGAATAAGGAGATTGAGGATCATAGGGAGTAGATTCCAAAAAGTACCCACCATCTTCCAAGGAACCATAAACCTCATCGGTTGAAACATGGTAAAATAAGTGATTAGCTAATTCACCATCCCAGGCTTTTTTAGCAGAATTCAGCAAATTCACTGTTCCAAACACATTGGTTTTCACAAAGGCCAAAGGGTCAGAGATAGAGCGATCTACATGAGATTCAGCTGCTAAGTGAATTACATCGGTAATCCCATGTTTAGAAAAAACCTCATCAAGTGCTTTCGCATCTTGAATATTTACTTTTTCAAAAAAGTAATTAGAGGCTCCTTCTATTTCTTTCAAGTTTTCAAGATTTCCAGCATAGGTCAAAGCATCCAAATTTACGATAGTATATTCTGGATACTTCGAGACAAAAAGTTTAACCACATGACTTCCTATAAAACCAGCCCCGCCAGTGATCAAAATTGATTTTTTCATGATTAAGAATGTTATTTCTTATAATAATCTAAATACCATTTTGTAAACTCATTTACGCCATCCTTAATAGAGGTTTCTGGCTTATACCCGGTATCTCTCACTAAGTCAGAGACATCTGCGTGAGAAGCAGGAACATCACCGGGTTGTAGAGGCAATAATTCCATTTCTGCTTTCTTTCCAAGGCCATCTTCAATCGCATGGATATAGTCCATCAAGAGTACAGGAGATGAATTTCCGATATTATAAACTTTGAAAGGTGCTCTGGCACTTCCTGGATCAGGATTTTGAGGATCAAAGTCCTTATTAGGCGAAGCAGGTTTATCAGCAACCCTGATTACTCCTTCCACAATATCGTCTATATAGGTAAAATCCCGCTTCATTTCCCCGAAATTAAAGACCTTAATTGGCTCTCCTTTTAGGATTGCTTCCGTGAATAAAAATAATGCCATATCAGGTCGGCCCCAAGGTCCATACACTGTAAAGAATCGCAAACCTGTGGTTGGAATATTAAATAAATGACTATAGGTATGAGCCATCAATTCATTGGATTTCTTAGAAGCAGCATATAAACTGATGGGATGATCAACAGAATCAGAGGTTGAAAAAGGAAGTTTTTCATTGGCACCATATACCGAACTTGAGGATGCGTAAACTAAATGCTTGACAGGATGAAATCGGCAAGACTCTAAAATATTTAGGAAAGCAATAATATTACTCTCTATGTATACCTCAGGGTGCGTCAAGGAATACCTCACTCCGGCTTGGGCAGCCAAATGAATCACTACATCAAATTTTTCCTGAGCAAACAGATGAAGTAGATCTTCTTTTATCGATAAATCTAATTTGATAAACCTATAGGTTGGTATTTCAGAAGATTGCACCAATTTATTATTAGAAATTTCTTCTTTGGCAATCCCCATAGATGCTAATCGCGCATACTTTAAATTTATGTCATAATAGTCGTTGATGACATCGAGCCCCACAACCTCATCCCCTCTCTCCAACAATTTTTTTGCAACATGAAATCCAATAAATCCTGCAGTTCCGGTTACCAGGTACTTCATAAAAGAGTGTATTACGTGATTAAGGCCTAAATATACGTCATTCTGGTGGACTGACCGCCTCTAGCAACTGCTGGTATCGATCAAAAATTTCTTGATGAACTTTTGGTCTATTGTAATTGACCTTAACTTCCTCATAAAGAGCGATCCCCAGTTGGGTCATTTTTTCTCTTTTCACAAACGCAAACTCCAAAGCCTCCTTTAAAACAGCAACATCTTTTACAGGAAAAATTAATCCAGACTTTTGCTGGGTGATCAAATCAGTATTTCCAATTATTCCGGAACAGATGACTGGTAGTTGCATCGCTCCAGCTTCCAATAATACATTAGGAAACCCTTCCCGATGTGATGGATGGACTAAAACATCTGCCAAGGCCATATAATGGGCAACATGATCCGACCAGTCAATCTGCACTATTCTTGGATGGTCCGTAATTGTCTGAATGGTTTCGGGTGATAATGGGTCCAGCTCTTGCTCATAACTGCCAAGCAATACGAGTTTAGATTTATTGACAATTTTTGAATTCGTAAAAGCTGCTACCAATTCTTCAATCCCCTTGTCTTTGACCAACCTTCCAACTGTCAAAATCACAAATTCATTTTCTCCAGGAAGAATTCTCATGGTCGCAGCCACTAAATGGTTTTCCTTTAAGGAATCCCGACTGAATTTTGTAAGATCTACTCCATTTGATGAACCCTTACCAATGATGTGTATTTTATCCTCATCACAAAGGTTTTCTTTTAAAATGAATTTCTTTAATCCATAGGAATTAGGCCAAACTTCGGTAGCATATTGGTAGGTGTATTTTTCCACTTTTTCCAAAAGTCCTTTTTTCCCCCCTTCTGCGGACATGAAAGGAATACCAGCCAAGGTATGGATCCGTACTTTGACTCCCGCTAATTTGGCAGCAAGCATGCCCAAAATCCCTGCCTTTGGAGTATGGGTATGAACAATATCTGGTTTTTCAACTTTAAACAATTGATACAATTGCCACAAGCATTTAAGATCATGAAAGGGGGTGATTTTCCTTGTAAATGGAATTACTTCATGCCTGACTCCTTCATTCTTAAGCACCTGTACCACTTCTCTCCCATCACTGCTCACCATTACTACGTCAACGCCCTTTTCCTTCATAAACTTCATTTGCCCGGACAGCAATAGTTTAAGTGAGATAGGTACAGTGGTGATTCGAATCAGCTTGGTCATGAAAAAGATTTGTAAAGTCGCAAAGGTAAGACATTCTAGTCTTTTGTCCCTTAAAAAACGCAAATGGTATTCCAAGAAATACACAACCTCCTAATCTCCTTCTTCTAATTCAAATAATTCTTCTAAAGGCACCAAAAACACTTTGGCAATTTTCAAGGACAAGACGGTAGACGGAACATATTTACCAGCCTCTATGCTATTGATGGTTTGCCTAGATACATTGACTCGTTCTGCCAGATCCTGTTGGGTCATATTATTTCTGGCCCGCTCTACTTTAATTGTGTTTTTCATATTGTGCCCCCTAAAAATCCCCTCTGTTTATTTATGATCCATTGAAATTGAATAGAAAGTAACAAGGTTCCCAAATCAGTTGATGAACAAAACATACGCCATCTCCTATTTTTAAAATAATACAGCATTAAGATCTCAGTTAATTTCATAAGTTTTATTATTAAGCATCAGTCTTTTGAGGCCATATATTTTTGATATTGAAAAGCAGCATATACATAGGCATTTAAAAGAAACAGCACCAAATAGGCTGTAAAGATTTCGGAAGTGATCCTATCATACCTCAGATAATTAATTAACATAAGTGCTCCTAATCCCCAGATCAGCCAGTAAAAGCCTGTTTGAAATGCTTGCAACCTAAAAGATTTAATCATTTCATCCTCTTCTTTTTCCCGGGATAGATTCAATAACCCAAAGCCTATGGCCCAAAAACCATAGATGATTTGAGCCGAATCATCTGGGCTGATATCCATTCGTGAAAAAGCCATTCCAATTACTAAAATGACAGGTAATGGAAAAAATATAAATGCAACTTTCTTCCATGCTGGAGAAAGTAAAGGGACATGTAAGATGGATTTCTCTTTCATAAGTCAACTATTTTTTACCAAATGTAAAATTAACTTTACATTTTGTCAAATAAAATTACCATATCAAGTATGAGAATGTTTCAGATATAAATAATATTCCCAATAAAATTTTATCACTGGGGTTAAAACATGCCTTTTGATTAACTTTATTCCTCATTACTTCTTACTTATTTGATTTCTTATGATTTCTACTCAAAAAATTGCCATTATAGGCTGTGGTAACCTAGGTTCTTCCATTGCCAATGGATTGCTGGAAAAAGATAGCTTTGATGCCAAAAATCTTACCCTTACCAAAAGAAATACCATCAGTTTATCTGACTTTGAGGCAAGAGGAGCTCATGTTCATTCAGACAATTTTACTGCAGCCAAATATGCGGATATCATTTTATTGGGTGTAAAGCCCTATAATGTACGCCCTATACTACGTGAGATCAAAGAGGTTTTAGATCCAAAAAAGCAAGTAATCATCTCTTTAGCCACTGGAATCAGTTTGGACGAAATGTATCAGGAACTTGATCCAAAAATGGTGGCTTTTAGAGCTATGCCAAATATTGCCGCAGACATTCAGGAATCCATTACCTGCGTTTGTCAGAAAGGTGCTAATCCTGAACAAATAGCGTTGGTAAAAGAATTGTTTAACTCTATTGGTATTACCATCGATATCGATGAATCCCTGATGGAAGCTTCTACTGTACTGGGAGCTTGCGGTATTGCTTATGTATTACGGTTTATGCGTGCCATGATCCAGGGAGGAATTCAGATTGGATTTGATTCCAAAACCGCCAGCAGAATAGTGAATCAAACTGTCAAAGGAGCTGCTGAATTGATGATTCAACAAAATATTCATCCGGAGGAAGCCATTGATAAAGTCACTACTCCAAAAGGCTGTACCATTGTCGGACTAAATGAAATGGAGCATCAAGGTTTTAGTTCAGCAATGGTAAGAGGAGTCATTGCTAGTTTTGAAAAAATCGAAAAAAAATAGCTTGTTTTTTCCTATTATGAAAAAATCAAGGAATAGTTAAGTTAAATCACCCAAAAACACAATTAGTTAAAAAAAGAATAATTTAATTTTTGTTTTTCTTTTAAATCTTTTTACTAGTTTTGTCTTGGGTGATAAACAACTTTTGCTATTCCTTTTTAAGTGACACGATTTTTCAAGGAAGGACTGTTTGGTAATTTTTTCCTCCTTCCTTTTGTTTTAGTTAAAATTTAAAAAAAATGCCTTCTGATTTTTGATCAGAAGGCATTTTAGTTTCTAAACTGGATTCGCTTATTCGAAGATCTCTTTCAGCTTGCTTTCGAGACTTGGACCTCTTAAATCCTTTCCAATAATTTTACCATCTGGATCAATTAAATAAGTCGCAGGAATGGCGTTTATCTGGTACAATTCTGCAGCCACAGAATTGAAATATTTTAAATCAGAAACTTGTGTCCAGGTTAGTCCATCTTCAAAAATTGCATCAACCCACGCTTTACGGGTTCTGTCAAGAGAGACTCCAAAAACCTCAAAACCCTGATCTTTGTATTGATTATATAATCTTACCACATTTGGGTTTTCTTCCCTACAAGGTTTACACCACCCAGCCCAAAAATCAATCATTACATATTTTCCTCTAAAGTCTGATAATTTGACTATCTGACCCTCTGGATTAGGCAGCTCTATTTCTGGAGCAATCTGTCCCATAGAAAGCGCTCTCATCTCATCCAATTGCTGCTTTAATTGAATGATCATTTTGGTATCTGGATACTTTTTATCCAATTCAGCTACGAGACTATCCAAGAACTGAAATTCATTTTTGGAGTTCAATAGACCAATGGCAGCTAATGAAGCAAAACTATCCCCCATGCTATTGATCACCTCTTTCACTTGTTTGGCCTGGTTGTCTTCTAAAAGCAAAGCATCTGACTGGATTCTTTTGATTGCATCCGTATCATTATTGCTCATAGCCTCGTAATAAGCCTCATTCAACTCATTTACCTTATTTTGATAACTAGTGATCAATCCATCAATTTTTTGCATCTCCTGACTGTCCTTAGAACCTGAAATTTGTAAACTTTCAGCGTCTGAGAAGTCATAATTCACTTGTACATCCTCTTTAAACAGTGCAAGTCTTACAGATCTTTGGTCGAATAAATTCAACTCAAAAAAGGTTGGAACTTCCACTCCCACCGTATAATCAAAAGACCCATCTGATTGTAGAGTTAAGGTATCTACCACCACAGGTCTACTTTCGGTAAACCGGGAGAGAATAATCAAACCCTCAGGAGTGTTTTCCACTTTTCCTTCTAGCGTTACTTTTCCATCATTTTCTTCTTCAGCACTTCCGCAAGAAAGCATTGTTACGCTTAGAACAAAGGCAACTAATATTGAGGTATATTTCATGTTTTATTTTTGTAATAATTTAGTCAATAGCTTGGTAGCAACTTTTGGATCTGCCTTTCCTTGGGACTTTTTCATCACTTGCCCCATAAACATTCCCATCAGTCCTTTTTTACCGGATTTAAATTCTGCCACTTTTCCTGAATTTTCGGCTAATACAGCCTCTATTATTGGCATTAAGGATGATTCATCACTTTCCTGAATCAAATTTAATTTTTGAGCAATCTCAATCGGATTTTCCTCTGAAGATTTAAGCATCTCAGGGTATATCTTTTGAGAAGCTACTGTGAAACTCACTTTACCTGCATCGATCAATGCAATTAGTTCTGCAAGTGAATCCGTACCGATTGGAAAATCTTTTATCTGTACTGATTCTTCATTCAAATAGGACTTTATGGGGCCCATCATCCAGTTAGACGCAGATTTATAATTTTTGGTTTTACTACATAGTTCATTAAACCAAAGAGCCATTTCTTTTGATTCAGTTAAGAAACTGGCATCGTATTCAGGCAAACCATATTTCTCTACAAATCGCTGATGTAATTCCCTAGGAAGGTCAGGCATACTTTCCTTAATGGAATTCAACCACTCTTCAGAAATCACTACTGGGCTTAAATCAGGTTCAGGGAAATATCTGTAATCATTCAAGTCCTCTTTGGTACGCATGCTAGCCGTAGTACCAGTGGCAGCATCAAACGTTCTTGTTTCAGAGATAACCTCCTCACCTGCTTCCAATAATTCAATGATCCGAATATGCTCATGTTCTATGGCACGGAATACGTTCCGGAAAGAATTCATGTTTTTCACTTCGACTTTCTTTCCATATTCTTTGGCTCCTTTAAGCATCACGGAAACATTGGCATCACAGCGAAGTGATCCTTCTTCCATATTTCCATCACAGATTTCAAGATATTTTACCAACTTCTTGATCTCCGACAAAAAAGCGTAAGCCTCTTCTGGACTTCTTAGATCTGGTTCAGAAACAATTTCAATCAGCGGAGTACCAGCACGGTTAAAATCCACTAATGTGTCGGGTTCACCTGCTAGGTGGATGGATTTACCTGCATCTTCCTCCAAATGAATTCTATTCAATAGTACCTCTTTAGTTCTTCCATCCTCTAATTTGATGGGGACGGTACCACCTACACAAATTGGACCTTTATCCTGGGTGATCTGGAAGCCTTTTGGAAGGTCAGGGTAGAAATAATTTTTTCGGTCAAATACATTATGTCTAGTAATTTCACAATTACAAGCCAAACCCATTTTTATGGCAAATTCAATGGCCTTCTTATTTACTTTCGGTAAAGTACCAGGATGACCTAGGGTAATTACAGAAACCTGTGTATTTGGAGCCCTTCCATAATCAGAGGCATCAGAGGCAAACATTTTACTATTCGTAAGAAGCTGAGAATGTACCTCTAGACCGATGACTAATTGATATTTATTCTTGATTTCTTCGCTAACCATTCGAGCGTTTTTTACTGTCTTTTAAAGGTACAATTCTTTGGCTTTGCTCACTACGTTTTCTAGACCAGCGAGATCTTTTCCTCCTGCAGTGGCAAAAAACGGCTGTCCACCGCCTCCACCTTTAATTTCTTTGGCCAATTCTCTTACTATTTGACCAGCATTTAGACCTTTTTCCTTTACGAGTGAATCTTCTATAATCACTGCAATTTGAGGTTTACCATCTATGTCAGCTGCCAAGATTACGAATGCGTTTTCTACTTCATTTTTCAATTCGTACACCAGCTTTTTCAAGGAATCAGCATTTGGTAAATAGACACTTGCTATCAAAGTATTGACACCATTGACTTCAGCGAATTGCTTCATTAATTCACTTTTTACCGCACCAGCTTTTTCTTGCTGTAAACTCTCTACTTCCTTCTTCAGCTCATTTCTCTCTTGAATCAAGGACTCCAATGCTTTCTTCAAATCTTTAGGATTTTTCAAAAGCTCCTGAAGCTCCTTCACCAGATGATCCTGGTGTCTCAAACTTGCTTCAGCAGCCTTTGCGGTTATTGCTTCTATCCTACGGACACCAGAAGCACTGGAGCCTTCAGAAACAATCTTAAACAAGCCTATTTGACTTGTATAAGGAACATGTGTTCCTCCACAAAGTTCCACAGAATAGCTTGGATCAAATGTGATTACTCTTACAAAGTCCCCATATTTTTCACCAAATAATGCCGTAGCTCCCATTTTCTTGGCTTCTTCAATCGGTACATTTCGTTGCTCTACCAAGGGAATATTCTCCCGAATCTTGGCATTTACGATCTCCTCCACTTGGGTTAGCTCCTCTTCGGTTACTTTACCGAAATGGGAAAAGTCAAATCTCAATAATTGGTCATTCACCAAAGATCCCCTTTGTTGAATATGATCCCCAAGAACTTGCTTTAATGCAGATTGAAGTAAGTGGGTTGCGGTATGGTTATTCATGCTGAGTATTCTCTTTTCACGATCTACTTCAGCAGAAAATTTAACGCTTGGATTAGCAGGTAACTTTTCAACAAAATGAACAATCAAGTCATTCTCTTTCTTCGTATCAATAACTCTTATCTTCTCCTCTTCAGAAACCAACCAACCTGTATCACCTACCTGCCCCCCGCTTTCGGCGTAAAATGGTGTTTTGTCTAATACGATTTGGTATTTATCGCCCTTCTTATCCGAAACGACCCTGTATTTAATAATATGTGAATAGGTTTCCAGAAAATCATAGCCAACAAACTCAACACCTGAATCCTCATGAACCAGTACCCAATCTCCCGTTTCAGATTCTGAAGCTGCGCGGGATCTGGACTTTTGCTTTTCCATTTCCTCATTGAATCCTTTTTCATCCAAAGACAAACCATTTTCCCGAGCAATCAGCGAGGTTAAATCCAAAGGAAATCCGAAGGTATCATATAGTTCGAAAGCCGTTTTTCCAGGGATTACATGCTCATTCTTCTCCTTTAACTCCGCTTTAATTTGGTCTAGGATCTTCAGGCCATTATCCAAAGTGCGAAGGAAAGAAGCTTCTTCTTCGTAGATCACTTTAGAAATGAATTCTTGTTGCTGTTTTACTTCAGGGAAAATCCCTCCAAAGTTTTCAGAAATTAAGGAGGTTAATTCGTATAAGAAGGGTTCATGGAATCCCAAAAAGGTATATCCATAGCGAACCGCTCTTCTTAAAATTCTACGAATCACATACCCCGCTTTGTTGTTGGATGGTAATTGACCATCAGCAATAGTAAAGGCGATTGCCCGGATATGATCGACAATTACCCGAAATGCAATGTCAGTTTGTTCATCTTTACCATATACTTTACCTGATTTCTTTTCTAATGCAGCCAAAAATGGCGCAAACAAATCGGTGTCATAGTTGGAAGATTTTTGTTGAATAGCTCTCACTAATCGTTCAAAACCCATCCCAGTATCTACATGCTTGGCAGGAAGCTCTTTTAAACTTCCATCAGCTAATCTATTGAATTGCATGAATACCAAATTCCAGATTTCAATGACTTGTTCATGATCATTGTTGACCAAATCCTTACCTGCAATGGTAGCACGTTCCGCATCAGGTCTTAAATCAATATGGATTTCGGAGCAAGGCCCACATGGACCTGTATCTCCCATTTCCCAAAAATTATCTTTTTTGGAACCCATGATGATTCGATCTTCGGGAACAATTTCCTTCCAAAAATCAAAAGCCTCTTGATCCAAGCCCAAGTTATCTCCTTGATCTCCCTCAAAAACGGAAACATATAAACGGTCCTTGGGAAGTTGGTACACCTCTGTCAAGAGTTCCCATGCCCATGCAATCGCTTCCTTTTTGAAATAATCTCCAAAAGACCAGTTTCCCAACATCTCAAACATGGTATGATGGTAGGTGTCCACCCCTACTTCTTCCAAATCATTATGTTTTCCACTGACGCGAAGACATTTCTGAGAATTGGCCACACGGGAATACTTGGCAACTTCATTGCCTAAAAAAGCATCTTTAAACTGATTCATCCCTGCATTGGTAAACATCAACGTAGGATCGTTTTTAACTACAATCGGGGATGAAGGAACGTAATGATGTTGCTTGGATTGGAAAAACTCAATAAAGGTACTCCGTATTTTCTTTGCTTCCATGAAAGGTTTTGAGGCAATTTATAACTCTATCTGGCTAAATAATAACCATTTTATCGGGTGACAAAATTAATAGAATTGGCGGTGTTACCTGCATCTGACCTCAAAATCTTATGATTTCACTGTACATCTATGGAAGAGTTCAAAAATTATGTCTTTAAACTAACATTTTTCGAATTTTAGGAATAAATGCTGTTTATTCGATTTCACTGGAAACATTTGATTTAATTTTCTATTCTCCATTTCCGAAGTTACTTTCATAAAAAAATCAATAAACTCAATTACAAATTCATCTCAGTACAAAATTCTAGGATCAACTTTTATTTTAATTATGAGCTACCTCCAACTAATCACCTCTCCAACTCTTTTACTGGACGAAAAAATTTGCCGGGCCAATATTAAGAAGATGGCCGATAAGGCAGCCCGTCATCACATGAAGTTAGCGCCACATTTTAAAACTGCGCAATCCAAAGAAATCGGAAATTGGGCTAAGGATTATGGAATAACTGAAGTGACCGTTTCTTCCATAAAAATGGCTGAATATCTGAGTGGAGAGGGCTGGGAAAATATACATATTGCCTTCCCATTTAACCCACTGGAAACTCCTAAACTTGATAAAATCGCTGAAAATCAATCAATTTCTGTACAAATCATCAACGCGAAAACGGCTCAGATTCTTTCAGAGCAACTACATCATCCTGTAGGTTTTTTTATTGAAATTGATGCAGGTTATGGAAGGACTGGAGTAGAAGTAACTGATTTCGGGCTGATAGAAGAGATTTTATTGATTGCAAAGAAATCGGATCAACTGAATTTTAAAGGCTTTTATCTTCACCCTGGACATAGTTACTACATGCCTGACATTCCAGGTATTTATGAGGAATCAAGAAATGCCTTGTCCATGCTTAAAACCAAATACAGTACGGAATACCCTGACTTAGTTACACGCATTGGAGATACCCCTGGCTGTGCCGTGATGGAAGACTTTGGAGACATCGATGAAATGGGACCTGGAAATTTTGTATTCTATGATTTAATGCAGTCTAATCTTGGAGGTTGTGAAAAGGAAGATATTGCTGTTTGCTTAGCTGTACCTGTAGTGGATATCAAAAAGGGACGGAAAGAGATTTTGGTACACGGAGGTGGAGTCCATTTAGCAAAAGATGTTTTGATCGATAAGGAAGGAAATAAAAACTTTGGTGAGGTAGTTTACTTGAACGAAGATGGATGGACGATTCCTGAAAACAGGTCTTACTTAAAAAGTATCTCCCAAGAACACGGCATCATCAAGGCATCCGACGAATTATTGAGCAAGGTCAAAGTAGGAGATCTGCTTGGCATTCTACCGGTCCATTCCTGTATGACTGCTGATGCCATGGGAGAATATTTAACCTTAGAGGGAAAAACCGTAGACCATGCCGAGGGAGTTCATGAATAATTGTATTGATTTTAAGAAATTAGAGTAACTAAAAGCCCGGGAACTTCTCGGGCTTCATTTTTAGCAAATATTTCCTATCCATGATCCAGAATATCAAATTATTAAAAACAGAGATTCTCTCTGATAATTGGTATAAACTTCAAAAAATAACTTACCAATTCACCAAGAAAGATGGTACGGTCATCACCCAAAATCGGGAAGCTTATGATCGTGGTAATGGCGCCACGATATTACTATACAACCAAGCCCAAAAAACGGTGATATTGACCAGGCAATTTAGACTTCCTACTTACATCAATGGGAATGAAACAGGAATGATGATTGAGGCATGCGCAGGATTATTGGATCAGGAAAATCCAGAGGATTGTATTAGAAGAGAAACCGAGGAAGAAACAGGCTATCAAATTAAAGATATTCAAAAGGTCTTTGAAGCCTACATGTCCCCGGGATCAGTCACTGAAATTTTATATTTTTTTATCGCTGCCTATTCCAAGGATATGAAAGTAAGTGAAGGTGGAGGCGTAGACCATGAAGAAGAAAACATAGAAGTCCTGGAAATTCCTTTCGATGAAGCCATGAATATGGTTAAATTGGGAGAAATAAAAGATGCCAAGACCATCATGCTTCTTCAATATCTGAAACTGTATCAGATCCTAAAATGAGAAAAAATCAAAAAAGTCGTGTTTGATTTTTTCATCCTATAACACAAAGAAAACTATGACCAAATAACTATGTACAAGCAACTGACCCTATCTAGGATGTTTCCTCATTCTATCGAAAAAGTATATGAAACCTTTACTTCTTCTGACAATTTAATGAAATGGTGGGGTCCATCCGGTTTTGAAATGGAAGTGAAAAAATTCGAATTTCATCCAGAAGGTATATTTCATTTTGCACTGAAAAGTGATGCCTTTGATATGTGGGCAAAATGGATCTTTTTAAACATTAAGGAACCTTATAAACTTCAGGTAATCAATTGTTTTTCAAATGAAGCAGGAGAAACTGTGAAGGCTCCCGAAATACCATTTGGACCGGACTGGCCTTTGGAAATGATTATGGATTTAGAATTCTATGAACAGGAAGGGAAAACCCGAATTGATTTAGTTTCCTTTCCACATAATGCTACTGATGCAGGAAATAAGATTTTTTCTGAAAGTATTTCCCAAATGGAAGAGGGCTTCAATGGCACCTTTGATCAGCTTGAAGATTATTTAAAAACTAGTTAAGCTTTAGAAATTAACCTACAAATGGATTTAGGCTTATCCTGTGAGGCAGCATATTACCCGAACTTTTTAAGTAAAGAAGAATCTGCTTCAATTTTCAAACATCTTACCCAAAACTTTGACCTAACAAACAGAATTGTAAAACTGGCAAATGGGGAATCTCACCCTGTGAATTTTGGGAAAGTAATGTTTATAGATCAGAACCTTTTTGACGAGAATAAACTTCCCTCTCATATTTGGGGAACTATTGCAGTATGGCCTAAAGAAATTCATGCAATAAAAGAGAAGGTAGAATTGTTTACAGGCCATCAGTTTCAGGTATGTGTTTGCATCTATTATCCTGATGGAAACTCAGGCGTGGATTTCCATTCAGATTATGTGGCATTTGGAGATACGAATTATATCCCTTCCTTGAGCCTAGGAGAAGAGCGTGAATTTATACTTCGAAATAAAATGAATGGCCAGAAAACAAGTATAGAATTAGGTGATGGAAGTTTGGTTATTATGGGGAATAACTGCCAAGAATTATATGAGCATGCCCTTCCTGAAAACCCTAAGTATAAAAATGCTCGAATCAATTTGACTTTTAGGAAATTTGGGACTTAAAAGCCTTACCATAGTCCATCTTTAATGACTACTATTTATTAATTTACATTCCTTACCTTATTCCTTTGTAAAGGATGAAATTATTCCTAAATAAATTTACCTGGTGGTTATTTGCCTTTCTTAGTATCGTAATTGGGCTTTACCCTATCCTTTATTTTATATTCGGCCATCAATTTGGAATATTAAACTCCAAAGCTCCTGAACAATTAAACAGCTTATTCTGGAATGGAAATTTCTATTCACATATTGTTTTTGGAGGGATAGCCCTTGCTATTGGATGGATTCAATTCAATCAAAAATTCAGAGATAAAAACCGAAAACTCCATAAAAGGATCGGAATGGTCTATGTCACCGCAGCTTTTATATCAAGTCTCAGCGGTATTTATGTAGCAACCTATACAGCTGGTGGAATGATAGCGAGTTGGGGCTTTATGGCTTTAGGAATAACTTGGTTAACAACCAGTCTGATGGGATGGAAAACTGCCAAAACCAAAAATTTTGACGCACATGAAGACTGGATGATTTTTAGCTATGCCGCCTGTTTCGCAGCTGTAACTTTACGTATTTATTTACCGATTTTAGAAAATATCTATGGAGAGTTTATCACAGCCTATAGAATTGTCGCGTGGCTTTGCTGGGTTCCTAATATGTTGATTGCTTTTTGGTTGGTAAGAAAAAGAAAGAACGTAGTTTAGCTTAATGCATATGCAAACCTCAATTCATTGCCATTCAAAAACTTATTTATTCTAATCTTAAGTGGCAATCTAAGGATAAGAAAAGAGCAAAAAGCAAGCAATTTCTAATCTGGTTCCTTTCGTAGAGATATTGAATGACACTTCATCTTCTCCTTAAATGCAGGAAGTCTCAGTTGATGCAAAGAACATTTCTTCGACGAAAGTACCAACCAAATTGATCTAAAATGAAAAAGGTCCTGTTCATCCTCCTACTCTTTACACCATCCATTTCTTTTTCACAAACTGAAAATAGAAACCTAACATTTGACTCCTTGGATTTAAAAATTATCCAACAAGCGAACTTGATTCTTCAGGATTCTTCCGTTTGGAATAAAAATGATGACCGGGAATGTGAGGATGATATTGAAAACAAAAGTTACAGTCTCTTTTGTGCCCTTTTCAAAGCATCAATGGACGTTACAGGAGAATATGTGCACCGAAGAGCAGCGATGCAGCAAGTCCGATTTACCTTAGAAAAGTACGAGGATGGAAGAGTAACTGCTCATCGATTAATGGATTGGAACAACCACCCAAATACTACATTTGAGGAAGTAAAAGTTGTTTTGGAAGAAGCATTGGATGTAGTAAAAACCCAATTGAAACAAAGTCAATAAAGCTTCCATCCATCCAAATTCATAGTTTATCTTTTTTAATAGTTCAATCCAAGCCTTTTCCTCTCATTACAACTATATACAAAGCCTATTTAAATAGTTTAAAAGGCTGTTTAAGAGAAATTTATGTTTCCTTCTTAGTATTTGTCATTGTGAAACAATAGATTTAACTCTTGATAATTAATTTGATTCAAACCCTTTTTATAACCTGAAACAATCTATTCACATGAAAAAAATTTGCATTGCGATTTTGATTACACTCAGAATTTGAATCCAGTCCTATGCACAGGAAATCTTATTTGGAGCTCAGAAGATTACTTCTCCAGAAATCCATGATGACGGATCCCTTACATTTAGATTCTTTGCCTCAGAAGCAGAGAAAATAAAGGTCGCTGAGGACTTTCTTCCTTAAGTCAAAGTCAAAATGCCGAAAGGCATGATGAATGCTCCCGGTAAAGCGGAATTGATAAAAGATGAAAAAGGCGTTTGGTATTTTACCTCACAATACCTTTCACCGGAGCCTTACAATTACTCTTTCTTCATAAAGAGATGGAGGACATACTAGGAAATACTGGCATTCTGCTCTGTATCTAACCTTGCCGTTCATAACCGACATTTTTATAGAAGCCAATAGTATAATCCAAAATGAATAGAAAAGACCGACTATCCAGTATCAGCGAAAAGCTTAACTAACATATTTAGCCCTTCTTGGAAACCAATTTATTCAACATTACAATACAACTCTTTCAACAATAAAAACTCAAACTATGAAACATCACTATTTTAAACCTATCCTAGCTTTTCTCCTCTTTCTGGGTAGTCTTTACAATACTAGAGCACAAGAAATCAGTGCAATGCAAGCCCCAAAGGTCATTTCTCCTGAAGTGGCTAAAGATAATTCGGTTAGTTTTCGTGTATATTCTCCCGAAGCCAATTCCGTTACAGTCTATGGAAGTTGGATGGGATTTGGAGAAAGATTACCCTTGACTAAAGAAGAAAATGGTGTGTGGTCAGTCACTATTGACCCTCTGGAGTCCACCATGTATCACTATAATTTCTTCGTTGATGGAGTTTCTGCTATAGACCCGACCAACCCTCATGCTTTAAGAGATGGAACCCGATATGCAAGTCTACTAATGGTGCCAGGTTCAGGAGCAGATGTTTTTGAATTAAATGATGTTCCGCATGGATCTTTATCAAAGGTATGGTACTCCTCTCCCACCTTGGAAAGCAATAGAAGAATGTACGTTTATACTCCTCCGGGATACGAATCTAGCAATGAAAGTTATCCAGTTCTTTATTTACTTCATGGTGCTGGTGGTGATGAAGATGCATGGTCAGCACTGGGAAGAGCTAATGAAATATTGGATAATTTAATTGCCGAAGGGAAAGCTAAACCCATGCTAATCGTCATGACAAATGGAAATGCTTGGCAAACAAGTACCCTAAGGAACAAGCCAGGAATTGAAACTGTAACTAGAGAAAACTACGCGCAGTTTCAAGGTAAATTTGAAAAAAGCTTGGTTGAAGATGTTGTTCCTTACGTTGAAAAGCACTTCAGAGTAATTAAAAATAAGGAAGGAAGAGCTTTGGCAGGATTATCCATGGGTGGTGGTCACACCATTACCGCTTCTATTGAATATCCAGGGACCTTTGGATACATTGGAGTATTTAGCAGTGGAATCTTTGATGCAAATGCCGATATGGAGGCGCTGGAGAAAAAATTCTTAGCCTTAAAGGAAAGCGGAGTATCGAAATATTGGGTTGGATGTGGAAAGACAGATTTTGTAATGGATTCCAACAAGAGATTGCTTTCCATCTTAGATAAAACTGGCTTTGAACATGAATATCATGAAAGTGAAGGTGGTCACACCTGGGCAAACTGGAGAGACTATCTAAGTATTTTTGCCCCCATGTTATTTTAATTGAAAGCTTAAGGTTTTTAGATGATATGAACTTTCAAATCATAACATCTTTCAAACATTCAAGTTGCTTTATCCTGAATGTCAATATCCTTATTTGTTATATTTAGTAATGGATTTGAATTATGTCATTTCAAGTATGAGTTTAAAACTCAACTCAACTTTTACAATTAAATAGAAACCGTCCTATGAAAAAATTAACCTTCATTATGCTGATATGCTCCTCCTTGTCCGGCATATTAAAAGCCCAATCAGGAATGGAGAATGTCAAAATCACCTCGGAACAATTGGCTCCTAATATTTATGTACTATTTGGTTCTGGTGGAAATATTGGACTGGCAGTAGGTGAAGATTTTGCCTATATGATCGATGATCAATTTGGGCAACTTTCAGAAAAAATTCTGACTGCCGTTAGAGGGATCACCGATAAACCGCTCAAATATGTGGTCAATACACATTGGCATGGAGATCATACCGGGGGCAATGAAAACATGGCCAATCAAGGAGCAATTGTAGTCGCAAATGATGCAGTTAGAAGGAGAATGAGTCAACCTAAAGCGGGAGAGACTGTTTCAACAACACCTTACAAGGCACTGCCTGAAATCACCTTTACGGATGAAATGACCATCCATCTTGATCAAAATAATACCATGATGGTATTTCACATGGAAAATGCGCACACTGATGGAGATTCCTTTATTTATTTTCCAGAAAGCAATGTTATCCACTTAGGAGATAATTTTCCAAATGGAGGATATCCTTTTATAGATATCAATTCTAATGGAGACATTGAAGGATTGATCACCAATCTAAATAGGGCTCTTTTCCTGGTAAACGATCGTACTAAAATCATTCCAGGTCATGGCAAAGTTTCGGATCGAGTTACCTTAAAAGCATTTAGAGATATGATTGATACGGTCAGAGAAAGAGTAAAAACTCAGAAAGATTCTGGTAAAAGTCTTGAGGAAATCCAACAAATGGGGCTTTCCAAGGAATGGGATGAGGATTTTGGGAAAGGATTTATTAACCCTGAACGGTTTATTGAATCCATATTTAAAACTGTAGATTAATAAAATAAAAACAGGTGGAAAATTTAATGCATTGTCAGTAGGCAATGCTTTTTTTGTAAAATCGTTTTTAATTTTTTTTAAACTTGAGTTGCTAAAAACTAATTTTAACTTTTACCTTTTTTTATGAGCTCTAACATAAACTCATTAAGCTCTTTTACTTAACGGGATTTTTATTGCTATATCACTTTTTCAAGATTCTGCTCAAGATTTAGGCAAAGAGTGGAAATATGGATGTCCATGATATGGTTTTAAAGGAAAACCCAATAATCCATTTGAAAACCAAACTCCCGATTGAGATCTCTTGAGCAATAAATTGGAAGAATTATTCCATTAACTAGAGAACTGAATCTAATTCAAGGAACTGCCCTACCGAATAGAAGCATGCCAAGGCCAGAGATGGAATCCAATGACCTTATGCCTATGAAGTATTAAGATTCAAATATCAATTATACATTATTGATCAATCCATTAAAAAAATCCTGGAAATGACTTCAACATTTAGGTTTAGACTGCTACATTAATCCCTACCTCTAGTTTGATTCTACCCCCCCCTTTCTACTAAGTGGGAAACCATTTTTTAAAATCTGGGTTAATTCCGTACCTAGAACATGGCTATTTCATGTTCATTTTGTATTTTAATGTCAAACCCATCGTGACCTATGAAAGAAACTTTGAGAATAAGGAGTCTTTTCGAAAAACAGTACGATGGAGATCCTTGGTTGGGAGTAAATTTCACAAAAAAACTTCAACAAGTAACTCCTGAAATGGCTGCCCATAAATTTTCTCCTGAATCCAATTCAATTTGGGAAATCCTGAATCATATCATAGGTTGGAGAGAAGTGGTACTTCAAGGTATTCCTCAAAATGGATATAAAAGTCCAGACCATAATTACCTTAACCCTATTCAAAATCCAACTGAATTGGAATGGGAACATACCTTGGTACGTTTGAAAGACTCGCAGGAAGATTGGTCGGAATTTTTAAAGAATCTTGAAAAAACAATTTTTGAAAAACCATTTGGAGATAAACAATATAACCACTATGAACTCATTATGGGAATTCTTCACCATGACATCTACCACTTAGGTCAAATTTCATTATTGATCCGCTTGGTAAATGAAACCAATAAATAATTTCCGATTAATTTTTTGTCAAGTTAAAATGAAACAATAAGCTTCACTCAAACTATTCAACAATCTGATTATATGAAACTTATAGTTCATTGATTATTCCAAAAATCAGGAATTTCAAAAACTTTAAAGGGCATTTATTTTGAATTCCTTATATACTCATTGGTCATCAAAATTGTATTGGTGGAGTCACTCTAAGATATCAGGCTGCTGAAAACACTTTGGCGTTGGACCAGGGAGTTTCTAAAATAAAAAACCAGGAAAAATAGTCTTTAACCTAGCTCAAAAATAAAAATTATTGCTCAAAAAAAGCCCTAACCAGAAAATCTTGATTAGGGCTTTTCAAAATTAGAAGAAACGATTACCTCACTACTTTTTGATAATCTGTCACTAGGTGCTTGATGAAAAACTCCATCATTCTATCCCGGTTTAGGGCAGTATGGCCACCATCTGGAGCAATCTGCACTTCAATACTTTTTCCGGCATTTTGGAATGCTTTAATTAGTTGGAGTGTATTAGACGGATGCACATTGTTGTCTGCTGTACCATAGAATAATAGCAACTCACCTTGTAGCTGATCTGCCATATCCATCAGACTAAATCTATTGTAACCTTCCAAGTTGGTCTCTAATGTACCCATGAAACGTTCTGTGTAGATGTTGTCATAATTTCTCCAATCCGTTACGGAAGAGTTTGCAACTGCAGCATGAATCAATTCAGGAAATCTGAGTAGCATGGTAGCTGAAGTTGTCCCTCCATAGGAAGTTCCATAAACCCCTACTCTATCTTTATCAAAATAAGGTCTATCATGGAGTGCTTTGATACCTTCCGCAAAATCATCCATTTCTACCAGACCCAAGTTGCCATATAATTGATCTAACAATTTCTTTCCTCTACCTCTAACGTTTCTTCCATCGATATTCAATACCAAGAAACCATATTCAGTCAATGGATCAGGGTAGACAAAAGTCTCTTTGAATGCATTGGTCGCAGGACCACCATAATTACTTAAAATGACCGGATACTTTTTGGAAGGATCAAAGTTTGAAGGGAAATGAATCATTCCGTGAAGCTCAGTTACTCCATCTGCGGAAGTAAAGGTATAAACCTCCACTTTTTTCAATCCCAATTCCTCAAACTTACTCATGTCACTTTTTGCCAATTCTGCTACCACTTTTCCTTTGGCATCTACCAAATTGGTAAATGGGGCAATATCATGTGCCTGAGCTACATCTACAAAATATTTTCCTCCAGGAGCAATGGATACAGAATGGTTAAGAGTTGGGTCTGTTAAGCGAACGTCTTTCGTCCCATCCAGCTTTACTCGATGCAATTGCATCAACATATGGTTCTCACCGGAGCGTGCCATGTAGTAAAGAAGTCCTTTTTCCTCATCTACCTTCACGATATTTGCTACCTCAAATGGATGTGAAGTGATCTCATTTACCAAGGTTCCGTCAAAATTGTACAGATAATAGTTTTTAAAACCTGATCTTTCGGAAGCCCAAATGAAATGTTTTCCATCTTCCAATACTTCCATTTCTGGTGTATTGACTACAAAACTTGGAAGCCACTCTTCTCGGATCACAGTTCTGCTTTTACCTGTTTCAGGATCCGCCGCACGGAGCTCCATGATATTTTGAAGCCTGTTGGTAGAATGGTAAAGCAACTCTTTCCCATCAGGAGTCCAAGACATTCCATAGATATAAGTTCCAAGATCACCATCATTGAAAGGCTTCCCATCCCTAATATCCAGTTCTGTGATTTCTTTTGTCTCCAAATCATAAACCATTAAATCCACTGGAAGATTTGGCTCACCCACTTTAGGATAGGCCTCTATTTCCAAAGAATCATAAAGACTTAATTGATCCAAGAGCACATAATACTTTTTCACATCCTTTTCTACAAATCTGTAGAAAGCGATTTTTTTGCTATCTGGAGACCACCACATGGCAGTATTCTGACCTAACTCTTCTCCATAAACCCAGGTAGCAATCCCATATTTTACCTGATTTTCTTCATTTCCATCAGTAGTTATTGCCATCACATTACTGCCATCAGGATTGCTGATGTACATGTTTCTGTCTTTGGTAAATGCTTTCAATTGACCATCAGGTGAGTCAGCTGAATCATATTGTCGACCTCTAGCAGGACCACTATTTCGTCTTCTTGGCGTAGGTGTCGCTTCTCCTAGTTCAGTTGAAGATTTAGATTTGATGGAATAAGAGTAGCGCTTGCCATCCAATGTATATTCAAATGCATTTCCTTCCTCATTCCAATCTGCATTTAAGGCTCCTGATTTTACAGAACTATAAATTTGGGGAGCAATTTTTTGGTATTGCTCATAGCCAGGCATGCTTTTCAATTTATCCTGTGCCTGTGTCATCGAAATAGTAGAAGCAATTGCTACTGCCATTCCCAGGAAGAACTTATTCTTCATAAACTAATTTGGGTTAAATATTTCAACCCCAATGTTACTATTTTTTATCCTAAAATAAGATTCAATAATGATTAGCGGAATCAGTTCCTGATCAAATAGACCTTTTCTAAAATAAAGTTTTGGGAGCAATTCTAACTTGGAATCATCATTCATTTAGTGGCAAAAATATTCTTTGATCATGAACCCTAAGAGATAATACTTCCTATCTAAGCGAATAAAAATCGAATTAGACAGTATTAAAATACATCATAAAAATTGGTTTAAAATAAAATCCCCATTTTTAGCTCTTGACACAAAGCCGAAAGATGGATCTTAAAAACCCAATAAATCAAAGAATTGAAATATTAGATATTTTTCGGGGTTTTGCTGTTTTTGGGATCTTTGTAGTCAATATTGAAATCATGAATTGTGCATTTCCGAATCAGGAAACATTCAGCGATCAATGGACCTCTCCTCTGGACGAATGGACAGTTAGATTACTTCAACTATTTTTTTATAGTAAATTCTTTCCAATTTTCTCTTTCCTTTTTGGCTTAGGCATCTCCATGCAAGCCATCAAACTTCAGAAAAACGACAACTTGAAATTCCTCTTTTTTGGAAAAAGGATGTTCTTTCTATTTCTGCTCGGAATTGCACATATTCTTTTCCTTTGGGACGGAGATGTAATTCATCTTTACGCCTTGCTAGGATTATTAATAGTGGGAGTCATTCCCTTGAAAAACTCTTGGATTTTGGCTTTGAGTATTCTGGTTTTGGTATTCCCCTATTATGATCCGATCTCCGTATGGCTCATGGATTTGACTCATTTTGAACCAAGAAGTTTTTTACAAGTATATACATCTGAAAAAATCACTTCAATCTTAAGAAATGGTCCTTATTCAGAAAGCATTTTATTCCGTATCCATAATTACCTAGCGAACCTACCCTTGCTATTTTCTTATTTGGGACCATTGGCATTTTCCATGTTTTTACTGGGAACTTATTTTGGGAAAAATAACCTTCAGAATTGGCTGGAGAACTTCATCAATCAATCTCATAAACCTGTTTTATGGGTTGTTGTGTTAAGTAACATCTATCGATTAACCTTCCTTTTCATCCTGCCTAATACAGAAATTTATAGGAATGAATTCGCTAGGCCTTTCTTTTTCAAAACCATGTACCTGTCCGATTTGGCCTTCGGACTATTTTACCTTTGGCTACTTGCCTATATCTGGTACAAAACACCTTGGAAAAAACTAATTAGCCCTTTAAAATACCCTGGGAAAATGGCTCTAACAAATTACCTGATGCAGAGTATTTATGGTTTAATGCTCTTTTCAAATATTGGATTAGGCTGGTATGAAAAATTGAGTCCATCACAAACTTTTTTGTTAGCTACCAGCCTATTCGTCACCCAACTTATTTACAGCAAAATATGGTTAACGTATTACCATTTTGGACCCTTGGAATGGCTTTGGAGGTGCTTTACTTATGGAAAAACCTTTCGTTTAAAAAAGTAATCCAATAGCAGCATATTGACTACTTTTTATAGATGTTATAAACATGTTCACGGGATAAGCACCAATGCTCTTTGTATCTTTTTGTGCTTTCATTTTTTACAGAAATCGATTCCGTGAATTCTTATTCCCAAGCAGACGATTGTCTGCCAGTTCAGGTTAGCTATTAAAACTATAATTGCTATTTTAAGCCTTCTTTGCACGAATAGTTTGTATAAGATCAATTAAACCAAATTACCATAAACCCAACAAGATGAAATCCAATTATTGGAACCTGCTAGTTATTGGGATTGTAGCTGTGACAGTTGCTTCCTATCTTCTTATATTTTCAGAACATCAAACCGAACCTAGTTTGGGATCAGTCCCTTATATTTTTTGGACTGGCTTGCTGGTAACTATTCTGATCGTTTTTGCCACCTTTTTAGGTTCGAAATTATTTCCATACGAAGACCCTAAGAAACCATGATAGGATGGTTAGTTTTCTTTTTTGGGATTTTCCTCGCCATGTTGGGATATGCTTCTTACAGATCATACAGGAAAAATAGAACCTCAGATGATTTCATATTTGCGGGATCTAATATTGGCACCATCTTAGGCTTTTTGACGTTTTCGGCAGCCTTATTTTCTGCATTTACTTTTATGGGAATGCCTGACTTCTTCCGAACCCACGGAGTGGGCGCTTGGATTTTTCTAGCCCTTTCGGATGCTTTAATGGTATTTTTCTTGATTTGGTTTGGCTATGCTTTGAGAAAAAGAGCTACCATTAGAGGGTACAAAGGAGTGGCGGGATTGATAAAATCCTGCTATGGAAATTCATTTGCTGGATATCTTGTTTTTGCTAGCGCATTCCTATTTCTGATCCCCTATGTATCTATCCAAATCAGAGGAATCTCAATATTTCTAGACGCTGCATTTCCAGATATGCTTCCCTATTGGTCTTGGTCCGCTGTCTTAGTTTTTATCATGTTGATATATTCAGAAATAGGAGGACTCAAAGCCATTGTTTACAGTGATGCAATCCAGGGTGTTATCATGTTGGCCGTAATCTGGATCATTGGCTTGACCTGTTTAAGTTTAGCTGGAGGTTTAGAAGATGGAATAGCAAAAGTGAGTGCAAGTAACAAAGACCTGTTATCCTTACCGGGACCCAAAGGCCTATTTTCAAGTCCATTTTTAATAGCCTCCGCTATAGCCATTGTTTTAATTCCAGTATCGCAACCTCAATTTACCACGAGATTGGTGGTAATGAAAAGTTTGAAATCTGTTCATAGAATGGCCTATGCCGTTGGAATTTTTGCCATTTTGGTGATCTTACCTACCGCATTTATCGGCCTCTACGGAGCCATTAAATATCCAGATGCAAGTACTGCTGATTTCCTAAGCCAGGCGTTGCTATTCGATCAGGAAGTACCCGTAGCAGCACTTGCTGTGGTAGGGCTATTCGCAGCTTGTCTTTCTACAACGAATGCGCAAATTTTTGCATTAGGTACGGAGTTGCGAAGCCTTTTAAAGGGAACCGATCAGGCCAACATGCGAATAACAAAATTGTCCATATTGGCTTTTTCCTTGATTGTGCTGGTATTTTCTACCTATATGAGTGACGAATTGGTTCTCTTGGCAAGAGTGAGTTTTGCTGGGACTTCCATGATCGCTCCGGTAGTATTGGGAGCCGTTATTTTCAGCAAACCTCCGAAAGCACTGATTGGACTTTCTACTATAGCTCTGATCTTTTTCATCATGTCCATTGTAGGAATTGTGCCGGATAAGTATTTCGGGTATCCGTTAGATTTTCTAATGTATATTATTCTGTTTGTGTTTACCACAATCTTGATGGTAAGTCACCAAAAAACCCAAAAACAATAAAATGAAGCTTGATTCAGAAATACAAATACGTGACTTAAAAGCTCCTTTAGAAAAATTTTGGAAGCTTTCTGGAGAAAAAATCGAATTGATTGAGCAATCCTTTGACCCCGCCAACGGAGCACCGGTCTTTACAGAAAAAGGGAAGTATGTCACAAGAGGTTGGACTGAATGGACCCAAGGATTTCAATATGGTTCTGCTATTTTACAATTCGATGCTACTGGAGATGAAAAGTTCCTAAAAATTGGAAGGGAGAATACCCTGCATAAAATGTCCCCACATTTGACTCACACCGGTGTTCATGATCATGGTTTCAATAATGTCAGTACCTATGGCAACTTATTGAGACTGATGAAAGAGGGAAAAATCCCACAAAATGATTGGGAGCAAAATTTCTATGAATTAGCGCTGAAAGCCAGTGGAGCAGTCCAAGCCATGCGCTGGACCAGTATTCCAAGCGGAGGTTTTATCTATTCATTTAATGGTCCTCATTCTTTATTTGTAGATACCATCCGTTCTTGTAGAGCATTGGTGGTTTCCCATGCTTTGGGACATGTATTGCAAGGAGAAAATGACCGGAGGATCTCACTGATTCAGCGTGCCATTCAACACATCCTGAGCACTGTCAAATTCTCTATCTTTTATGGAAAAGGAAGAGATTCATATGATTTTCCTGGCAGAACGGCCCATGAAATCATATTCAATACCAACGATGGAAATTACCGATGTCCCAACTCCCAGCAAGGATACACAGGGTTCAGTACATGGACCAGAGGGTTGGCCTGGGCTATTTGCGGACTTGGTGAAACACTAGAAATTCTGGATCAAATTGACGAAGGTGATTATGCAATTATTATTTCTAAGAAAGCGCTAATTGAAGAGTTATTAGAAGCGGCAAAAGTTACCTCGGAATTTTACATGAAGAATACCCCGACAGATGGAATTCCCTACTGGGATACTGGTGCTCCTGGTCTGGTTTACATGGGCGATTATTTAAATCAACCTTCCAATCCTTACAACGAATTTGAACCTATTGATAGCTCTGCTGCCTGCATTGCAGCTCAAGGTTTAATTCGTATTGGAAATTTCATAAAAGACTCAGAACCTGATCTATATGACAAATACACCAAAGCAGGACTTCAAGTAGCACAATCACTCTTTCAGTCTCCTTATTTGTCTGAAGACAAATCACATCAGGGATTGATATTGCATAGTATTTACCATCAACCTAACGGATGGGATTACAAGCCCGAAAAGAATAAGGCTCCCTATGGCGAATCTTGTATGTGGGGGGATTATCATGCTAGAGAACTTGCATTATTGATTCAAAGATCCATGAATAAGGAAACATATTATAGCTTTTTCAACTGTATTCAAACATTATGAGTGAAGGAAAATACAAACCAGAATATCCAAGAGTTGCTCAACTGAAAACAGCTGAAATTTTCCGGGATTACCTAAAAAAAGAAAATATAGACCTCGATTTTGTAGAGGAACTAAGTCAGGGAAGTAATTCGCCTTTTAACAATCCTCACCAAACAAAAGCAGGTAATTCCATAGGCAATTCATTCTGTATACTTCCCATGGAAGGTTGGGATGGTACAACTGATGGAAAGCCCTCTGAATTGACCAAGAGAAGATGGAAAAACTTTGCGATCAGTGGGGCTAAATTACTTTGGGGATTTGAAGCGGTAGCTGTGAGGCATGAAGGCAGGGCTAACCCTAACCAGTTACTTCTCAATGATCAAAACCTAAGCGAGTTTGAAGGTCTGTATCAGATGGTTGAAAAAGAGCATCAAGAGGCCTTTGGAAACACCAAGGATCTATTGACCGGTCTTCAATTAACTCACAGTGGAAGGTTTTGCAAACCGAACAGCAAAACCAAAATGGAACCAAAAATACTCTATCCACACCCTATTTTAAACAAGAAATTTGGGTTGCCGGATGATTATCCGGTGATGACAGACGATGATATCTCATCCTTAATCGACGATTATATTAGTGCCTCCGTAAGAGCACAAAAAGCTGGATTCAAGTTCGTGGATATCAAGCATTGCCATGGATATTTGGGACATGAGTTTTTGAGTGCCTATGACAGGGAAGGAAAGTATGGAAAATCTCTCGAAAACCGAAGTCGGTTTTTAAAGGAAATTGTTGCCGGAATAAGGGCTGAGGCCCCAGGGTTAGAGATTGGAGTTAGAATGAGCATTTTTGACTGGGTACCTTTTCAGGAAGGACCAGATGGAAAAGGTATTCCTTCCAGTCAAGGGAATTATACTTATGCCTTTGGAGGTGATTCTTCTGGGATACATGAAAATTTAAATGAGACATTTGAGTTTCTGGATGAATTAAAAAAATTGAGCATAGAGTTATTATGTACCACAGCCGGAAGCCCCTATTACAATCCCCATATTCAAAGGCCCGCGATTTTCCCTCCATCAGATGGGTACAATCCTCCAGAGGACCCATTACATGGAGTAGCAAGACAGATTAAAGCCACAGCTGCAATCAAAGAGGCCTACCCTGAATTTTATGTAGTTGGATCTGCTTATTCCTACCTTCAGGAATGGCTTCCTCATGTGGGAGAGTTTGTATTGAATGCGAAAATGGCTGATTCCATAGGATTAGGAAGAATGGTATTGAGTTACCCAGATTTACCGGCCGATATTTTGGCTGGAAATAACATGAAACGTCCTAAGATTTGTCGAACCTTCTCAGATTGTACGACAGCCCCCAGAAATGGAATCATTTCAGGCTGCTACCCACTAGATCCGTTTTACAAAAAGATGGAAGAACACGATCAACTTAAAGCTGCAAAAAACAAATGAAACCAGTTGCGTTAATTACAGGAGGTTCTCGAGGAATTGGATTAGGCATCGCCAAAAAACTGGCTGAAGCTGGATATGACTTGGGAATCAATGGTGTAAGACCTGAGTCTGACGCCAAAGAAAACTTAGATGCTTTAAAATCTCTGGGTTCAAATGTGGTCTATCTCCAAGGAAATATTGCAGGGAAATCTGACCGTGAGACCATTGTCCAAGGAATGAAAAATAATTTCGGTAAAATTGATGTGCTGGTCAACAATGCTGGAGTAGCCCCTAGAAACAGATGTGATGTCTTGGAGGTCACCGAGGAGGATTACGATCATTTAATGAACATCAATGAGAAAGGCACCTTTTTCTTGACACAGGAAATTGCTAAATGGATGTTGGAATTAAAAGGCTCTCATCCAGATTGGGAAGGTTATATCATCAATATCACCTCGGTCTCAGCTGAATTGGCATCCCCTACAAGAGCAGCATATTGCATGTCCAAAGCTAGTTTATCCATGTTTTCCAAAACTATGGCAGTTCGAATGGCTCCCCACGGGATTTCAGTTTATGAAATCCGACCTGGATTCGTGGATACAGACATGATTGAAAAAGTCCGTGCCACTTATTTGGAGTTGGTTAAGACCGGTGCGACCCTTGAACCTAGAATTGGCAAACCAGAAGATATAGGGAAGGTGGTAGCATCTTTGGTGAAAGGAGGACTCCCCTATTCAACAGGACAAATCATCAATGTTGATGGAGGCTTAACAATCGAAAGAATGTAATTAATTTAAATGGAGAGGGAAGGTTTTCCAAAATGGAATTCCTTCTTCAGTTACCCCTTCAATTCTTATATTGATTTTACTCACACCATTTGGAACATAGATTTTGAAACTTGAACTAGTACCTTCTAGTTTGAAATTAGGATTCCAATACAAAGATGGTTTGGGTACTACAGACCTATTTAATGAGGGCTCATTCAAAAATGAATTAACCTCAGCAAAACCACGTATTGGAAATTTCTGAAAACCTGTATCATTAAATTTCTTATCACTTGTCGCTGAAAACCTTTCTCCTCTTTTTGTTTCAATCATAATGACCCCCGCAAATCCAGCTAAACCAAAAGAATTGGCATTGAGCGTATAAACTGCCATGGATATTACTTCATCGGTGAGGATATTTTGAAGCACATCTTTAGCAGTTTCATCTTCATTGTAAGCATATCTTGCACCATCTAAAATTATAAGTGGCTCACCTTCCTCCAGTCCATAATTATAATTCCCCATAGCACCATTTCCGAACCGCATGCCAATTATTTGATCAAGAGAATTGCCAGGCCAATTGTCTAAATCCTCTCGAGAATAAACCTGGTCTGGCTCTCCATATCCATAGAATCGATCTGCAAGCGATTCGATTTTCTCATCCTCGGCAACAAACTCTTCAAGGAGAATATAGTCTTCGTAAGAATCATAATACATTTGACGATCATTGACCTGATAGATGCTATATCTCAATTTTGGGAAAGACCCTCGTACTAAAGGGCTAGTTTTTTCTTTCAGATTAATGCTTCCATACGCCTTACCCCTATTATCAAGAGCTGCGAATGAAAGAGTATCCATTTCAAAAAAATACAATCCAGTTGCTCTGAAAAAACCGGTAGAATCTGTTTTAACTACGCCATAATCTGCCAAATCACCTCTTACGATTGTAATGGGATTGATATCCGGCTGACGTTTTTTATCTTTTTCAAAATTCCCGGAAATTGAAACTCCATATTCTATATCGAATTTTGGAATCACTGAAAGCGGGTTCTTTTCCTCTTGATTCAGCCATTCATAGGCTTCAATGAAATTCGATTGTCCTTTCATATCTGAAACGAGTTCTGGGTTGGTTGCAGAAATCATCATTTCAGCATTCACTAGTTCATCAAGGGCATCTTTAATCGAAAGCTCCATCTCCAAAACTTGTTGATTCGACTCAAAATAGATGGAATCCTTCATTTGAAATTCCAAATCACCCAAAAAATCAAACTGCTCGACGTCTTGACTTTCAATGTTTAGACCTTTGCCTAAAACAGGAAAAGCCCTCAAATAAAAATCTCTCTCAGGGTAATTTCTCATCCATTCAGTATATGCCCTAATGAAATAATCTCCTTGTGGCAAGGAATCTGGTAAAGAAATTGAGCCTGAAAACCCACCATTTTCTATTGGATATTGATTTGATAAAACCACCTCAGATCCTTCGCTGATAAGATCTACATGTAAAACTCTGCTAAGGGTATCCTGATAAAACTGATTTTTATAAAGCATCTTGCCTCCAAACCAAACGGTTTCTCCCGGATAATAATAGGGTTTGTTGGTCATCAAATAAGGAGACTCTCTTAGATTTTCCCATTTGTTAATCAAGCCTTTAAGCAAATCCACTTCTGCGGCAAGGTTTTCAAAAGTTTCGGATGGGAAATAATCATGTGGCAGAGACCGGCCCATTCTAGGACGACCAATATAGCCCGACAGTACAACCTGAGTAGGATGAATTGGAACTCCATTCCTGTCAATATCAAAATACCCCAACGGGGCTTCTACCCAACCAACTGGATGATAGATGTCCAGATAATAATCGTTTCTATAATTCTTTTTCAAAAAATGAACCTCCACTCTTTGTGGCCAAATTATTCTGAAATTCCCATTACGAAGCGGAATTCTTCTTATGGAATCTTGGGAAATAGGCACAATGGATTCACCTAATTCTATGGTGTAAGTATTGGTACGTCGACGATTCATTTGCTCAGGAAAGGTTTCGTAAAGACTAAACCCTTGTTCGGGTACTTGCTGAAGCAAAATAGATCTCATCAAATGCTTAATCGATCCCAGATAACTGGTTTGTTTATTTAGAAGATATTCAGCTGATTGGGCACTATCTTTTGACATTTTGTTTTCAAAAAATGCTAGACCATAAAAACTGGACTTGAAATTGTAAAACTTATAATCCTGTAAATAGTAAGTCACCTTATAGCCCAACGCATCATTTTCCAAAATAAGAGGTTCCTGAGCGCTTGCCTGTATGTAATTTGGACCTTTGTCAGTTTTAACTTTTTCAAATTCTAAAACCCAAGGATTGGTTATCTCTAATTCCCCTGCAATAGGATCATCTGATACGGCTAAAAAGACATCTTGGAATCGCTTTAAATGTCTTTCCCAAGGTTTATCTCTTCGACTTTTAAGCTCAATTTCAGATAAAACTGACTCTAATGGAATCAATAAAAAATCCACACTTTTTGTTTCTCCTTCACCTATAGAAACCTCTATACTACTTGTGGAGTACCCGACAAATGAAGCAACCAATTGAAAAGTACCTGGCAAATCAGGTCTGCTTAGTGTATAACTCCCTTCCTCATTAGTCGTGGTACCAATGGTAGTATTATTGATAAAAACATTGGTGAACTGAAGTGGTTCTTTGGTCTTTGAATCAATTACTTTACCCCTTATTGTTTGAGCATTTACCTGCAGAATAAACTGGACTTGAAAAAACAGAAATATAACCTGTAAAGGCCTGAAAAACATGGGTATTTTGGGTTATAACTAAATCCAATATAGCATTTCAAATCTATTTTTAAGCATAAAAAAACCGCCTTAAAAAGGCGGTTTTGGTTTTTAGTATCCCAATGTTTTCAACATACTCTCCTCTGTTTGGTCCTCTCTAAAGAGTCGGTGGGTAACATTTCCTTCTTCATCTCGATCGATCAACACGTGTTTTGGAGCAGGAATCAAGCAATGTTGAATTCCCCCATAACCTCCTAAAGATTCCTGATAAGCACCAGTATGGAAAAAGCCTAGGAATTGTTTCTTACCATTCTCCGGTTTTGGAAGATAAATATTGAACTGATGTGCTTCAGAATTATAATAATCCATGCTATCACAAGTCAATCCTCCCAAGTTGATATTATGATAGGTCTCGTCCCAGTTATTGATCGCTAGCATGATATATTTTTGATTCAACCCCCAGCTGTCTGGCAATTGAGTAATAAAAGACCCATCGATCATGTACCAAAGTTCCTTATCATTTTGGAGTTTTTCATCCAAGACAGAATAGAGCACAGCTCCACTCTCTCCTACTGTATATGAACCAAATTCAGTAAAAATATTGGGCTCAGTGGTATTGTTTTTGGCACACATCCATTTGATGTTTTTGACAATTTGATCAGCCATATACTGGTAGTCATAATCGAAAAACACATTGGTCTTGATAGGCCATCCGCCTCCGATATCCATGGTATCCAAAGTTGGTGCTACTTTTTTCAAGTCCACATATTTTTGGATAAATCGAGTCAATTCAGACCAATAATAAGCTGTATCCTTGATCCCCGAGTTGATGAAAAAATGAAGCATTTTCAAGCTCACCAAAGGATGATCCTTGATCTTTTCTTCATATAAACGGATAATATCATTATACCTCACCCCCAATCTAGAAGTATAGAATCCGAACTTGGGTTCCTCGTCTGCGGCTATTCTAATCCCCACTTGGAACGGGACTTTGACATGCTCTAAGTAATAATCTATCTCACTTAAATTATCCAGGATTGGTACGCAATTCACAAAACCATCATTGAGTAATTCAGAAATATATTGTTTATACAACTCTCTCTTAAAGCCATTGCAAATGATATAGGTGTCTTTGGTAATTTTACCTTTTGCATATAGGCTTCTTACCAATGGGATATCAAAGGTCGAAGAAGTTTCAATGTGGATATCATTTTTTAATGCCTCATCCAGTACAAAACTAAAATGAGAGGACTTGGTACAATAGCAATAGGTATATTTCCCTTGGTAATCATGCGCCTTAATCGCATTGTTAAAATAGGTCTTCGCTTTCTGAATATTCTCAGAGATCTTCGGAAGATAAGTGAGCTTTAGAGGGGTACCATATTCATTGATGATATCCATCATATTTACCCCGTTAAAAAATAATTCATTGTTTTCAACATGGAACTCTTTGGTAGGAAAATCAAAAGTCTGTTGAATTAAATCAATGTATCTATTCATTCTTGACGTATTTAAACCGTGTTAGTCGAGTACAAAAATTGTTCTTTCTTGGAGATATTCAAATGATAAAGGGACAAATCCAGATGGAATTGTCCCTTAATTTTTTAAAAACTTGTTTTTAATGTATTTAATCTGCCAAAAGTGACGAATGAAGTAAGCTTTGCTCTGCTCTAAACCTTTGTCTATTTTCAATTATTTCTTTCAACACCTTTTTAAATCTTACTTCTTTTCTGAGCAAGGATAGTACTTTGGAAATAAACTTTTCTACCTCAACTTCTTTTCTTGAATCGAATGAGAAGAAAATAGACTTTTCTTCATTGGAATAAGAAATATCCAAACCATTTGGTTTTCCTAAACTGACCATTCCTTTGAAAAGTGGAAACAAAGAATCAAAACCCTCCTCCAGTTTGCATATACCCTGAATCATATTTCCAGATCTTTGATTAAAGATCTTGACCATTTCCTGATGTCCAACGGAAATTTCTGAAAATTTAGATCTGCTTCCCAAAGTAAGCGACACGGGGCTAGAGGGAGCTAACGTTTGATAGGATACTGCACTCATATGTTTGTCAGTTTTAATTTCTAATGCTTCAAATGTAAAAGCTTTTTTATTATATTCCTATAATCCCTATTATTTTTATAGGGTTTATATAGTTAAATATTATAAACCATTAAATAACAGGTATTTAATTTTAAAATAATTTTGAATTCTTTATGATTTTTATTGCCTTTTCTAATTCATCATCGGATTTAGCAAAGCAAAACCGAAGGATTTTATGGTCATTCTTTTCCTTAAAAAAGACAGAAATCGGAATACTGGCAACTCCTATTTCTTTGGTCCACCGTACCGCTAAGTCAAAATCTCCTTCCTTACTTAAATGACCATAGGAAACCTGTTGAAAGAAACTGCCTTGAGCAGGTGTAAACAATAGTTCAGTTTCCTTCAAGCCTTCACAAAACAAGTCCCGCTTCTTTTGATAAAATGCTGGTAGACCTAAGTAGTGATTTTCGTCCTCTAAATATTCCGCAAGGGCATATTGTAAAGGAGTGGCTGTACTAAAAGTAACAAACTGGTGTACCTTTCGAAATTCCTTGGTCATTTCTTCAGGAGCCAAACAATAGCCGATTTTCCAACCCGTCACATGAAAGGTTTTACCAAATGATCCGCATACAAAAGTTCGCTCTTTAAGAACAGGATGGGTCATGAGGGACAAATGCTTCCTCCCGTCAAAAGTAATATGTTCATACACCTCATCACTAATCACATAAATATCCTTATCTAGGATAAGCTGTGCTAAACTTTCTAAATCCTCCTTGGTCCACATGTATCCGGAAGGATTATGGGGAGTATTGACCATAATTAATCTTGTCTTTTCAGAGAAGGCTTCCTTCACTGAATTCCAATGGATCGAAAAATCAGGAAGATTTAAAGGAACATAAACTGGAATTCCTCCACATAATTCAATGGCTGGCGCATAACAATCATAAGCAGGTTCCAAAAGAATTACTTCATCTCCAGGTTTTACTATCGCTGTGACTGCAGAATATATGGCGTCAGTAGCCCCAGATACAATAGTTACCTCCGATTCTGAATCATAGTCAACATCATACACTCTTTTCGTTTTCTCCACCAGTTTTTCTCTTAAAAACGGCACCCCACTCATAGGAGCATACTGGTTTTTCCCTTCCTTCATGTATTTATAAACCAATTCAATAAGATTTGGATCACAATTGAACCCTGGATAACCCTGGGATAAATTTATGGCTTGATAGTCCGATGCCATTTTGGACATAATGGTAAAAATCGTAGTACCAACTTCCGGGAGTTTGGATTGTATAGGCATGAGATGGTTTGTTATTTCAGGTTTTCTTAATATCGTGATATTGTACGAGATGAAAAGTCAATCTATTTAATAAAGCTTGTTTTCTAAAATTTGACAATCCTTGTTTTAAAAGTTGAATTCAAGAAGGACAAAAAATTTTATCCCAAATTTCACTAGTTTTACGGGCTTTAAATCCCCAAATAACTTGAAATTAAAAGTAAATGAGAGATATTAAATTAGTAGAAGTTAGGTCAGAACTTGCTGCAGGAACCCGAGGTGCAAGTATGGGAATCGATGCCTTAAAAGTGGCTAGCCTGGACTTAAAATCAGACTTTTTCACTCAATTTGATCCCATTAACGTACCTGATGCCAATAATTACCTTTGGAAAGGAAATAAATTTCCTCATGCCAAATATGCTGATGGAGTATATCAAGTTTTAAAAAATGTCTTTAGCACCATTGAATCTCTTAGAATGGAGAAGAAATTCCCGATCGTTCTTGCCGGTGATCATAGTACGGCTGCGGGCACCATCATGGGAATTAAAGCTGCAGACCCTAGCAAAAGACTTGGTGTTATTTGGATAGACGCGCATGCAGACCTTCACACTCCATTCACTACTCCATCAGGAAACATGCATGGAATGCCTTTGGCTATGTGCGCGAGGATTGACAACATAGAATGTCAGGTCAATGAACCCTCTGAGGAGACCTTAATTTATTGGAATAAAATAAAAAACATTGGAGGTGAATTTCCAAAAATCGATCTCCAGGATATTGTTTTTATTTCGGTAAGGGACACAGAAAAACCTGAAGATCACTTGATCAAAGAACACGGAATCAGAAACTTTAAAACAAAAGAAGTCAGAGAGCAAGGGGTAGCTTCCATTGCTAAGCAAGCTTTGGATGTTTTAAAAGATTGTGATCAGATTTATATCTCCTTCGATGTGGATAGCTTAGATAGTTCTATTTCTGTGGGAACAGGGACTCCGGTTGCGGATGGTCTCACTGTAGAAGAAGCTATTCAATTGAATGCCGAATTAATAAAAGACAAGAGAGTTTGTTGTTGGGAAATCGTGGAAGTAAACCCTACCCTAGACTCTGAAAATCGAATGGCCGAAAATGCCTTTGAAGTCCTAGAAACTACCACCAAGTCTTTGGTGGATAATTTCTAGATTTGCAATTGAAAGTAGAATATTTAAAAACTCAAAGTAGGTTGTTGGAATTGCTTTAAAGAGAACAATCCTCCTCCTATGCTAACCTTTGTGTAACGGAGTAATCCTAGCGGTTATTATTAAAAATGAATATACAAGAATCAATAATTACCGGCATTCAGCTGGCTTTTCAAAATATATACAATCACGATGTATCTATGGACCAATTGAGTTTGGCCCCAACAAGGAGAGAGTTTGAAGGAACCTACACCTTTGTAGTATTTCCCTATCTAAAAGTCACTCAATCTACTCCTGAGGCAACCGCAAATCAGATTGGAGAATATTTGAAAGCCAATGTAGCTGTTATTTCTGGCTTCAATGTGGTCAAAGGATTCTTAAATCTTGAATTGAACCAGTTAATCTGGTTAGAGGTATTCAAGGAATTATACACCAATAAAGCACTTGGACAGTTACCTGCTAATGGACAAAAAGTGATGGTCGAATATTCTTCGCCCAACACCAATAAACCCTTACACCTGGGACATTTAAGGAATAATTTTTTAGGGTTTTCAGTTGCTGAAATATTAAAGGCAAATGGCTATGAAGTCACCAAAGCCAACTTGGTCAATGATCGTGGAATACATATCTGTAAATCCATGGTCGCTTATCAGCACTGGGGGAATGGAGAGACTCCTGATTCTTCTGGATTAAAGGGTGACCACTTAGCAGGAAAGTACTATGTGATTTTCGATAAAGAATACAAAAAGGAAATTGAAGGTCTAGTTGCTTTAGGTCAATCTCAGGAGGATGCAAAAAAGAATGCCCCGTTACTTTTGGAAGCACAGGAAATGCTTAGAAAATGGGAAGCTAATGACGAGGAGGTAGTCACTCTTTGGAAACAAATGAACTCCTGGGTTTATGAAGGATTTGCCAAAACCTATGAAAAAATGGGAGTGGATTTTGATAAATTTTATTACGAATCCGATACCTACCTTTTAGGAAAAGATATTGTAGAAGAAGGTCTGGAAAAAGGAATCTTTTTCAAAAAAGAGAATGGTTCTGTTTGGGTAGACCTTACTGAAGAAGGTTTAGATGAAAAATTAGTACTAAGAGGAGACGGAACCTCCGTGTACATCACCCAAGACATGGGAACTGCTGATTTAAAATACAATGATTTCAAATTGGATAAATCAGTCTATGTGGTAGGGAATGAACAAGATTACCATTTTGATGTGCTCTTCAAAATCATGAAAAAACTAGGGCGCCCTTATGGGAAAGGTTTATATCACCTGTCCTATGGAATGGTAGATTTACCTTCTGGAAAAATGAAATCCAGAGAAGGGACTGTTGTAGACGCCGATGATTTAATGCAGGAAATGGTGGACACTGCAGCACATCATACCAAAGAACTTGGAAAGATTGATGGATTTAATGAGGAGCAGGCAGATGAACTTTATGAGACGTTGGGTTTAGGTGCACTGAAATACTTCCTCTTGAAGGTAGATCCTAAGAAAAGAATGCTATTCAACCCAGAGGAGTCCATTGAATTTCAAGGAAATACTGGACCATTCATTCAATATTCCCATGCAAGGATCAAATCCATAATGAGAAAAGCAGAACAAATTGGTGTGGATTACGAAAACCCTGATTTTTCTGACATCACTTCCTTAGAAGAGTCAGAATCAAGTTTGATTTTCTTATTGGGAGAATTCCATAAAAAAATTAAAATGGCAGGAGAAGAATACTCTCCAGCTGTGATTGCTCAGTATTTATTTGATTTAGCGAAGGAATACAATCGTTTTTATGCAGACCTTCCTATATTTCATGAAGACAATCATTCCATTCTCGCCTTCCGTGTTGCTTTATCAGCATTAACTGCTGCAACAATCAAGAAAGGAATGAGTTTATTAGGTATTAATGTACCAGAAAGAATGTAATATGAAAAAACTTGTATTTTTATTCGCACTTGTCACTCTTTTCTCTTGTCAAAAGACCCTTGAAAGACCTGAAGTCTTACAGGCTGGTTTTTTTACTTCTACCTCTAAGACTATGGAAAGCACATTTTACGATTTTAAAATGAAAGATCTTGACGGCAAGGAAATAGACTTTAGCCAATACAAAGGTGAGAAGCTATTGATTGTCAATGTAGCCTCTAAATGCGGCTATACCCCTCAATATGCTGCACTTCAGGAACTGAATGAGAAATATGGGGACAAAGTTCAAGTTTTAGGCTTTCCTGCAAACAACTTTGGTGGCCAAGAACCTGGCTCTAATGAAGAAATAAGGAGTTTCTGCTCTGAAAATTATGGCGTTACCTTTCCTGTATTTGAAAAAATTTCAGTGAAAGGATTTGATAAGCATCCTTTGTACCGTTGGTTGAGTGATGAAAAAATGAATGGATGGAACAACCAAGAACCTACCTGGAATTTTTGTAAATATTTAATTGATGAGAAAGGCGAACTTCTTAAGTTCTTTCCTTCTGCCGTAACCCCAATGGATGAAGAAATTCTAACAGCTATTGGAGCTTAATCTGAATTTAGTTTAGTGAAAACAGCAATACAAACAAAAAAAGAAGCCTGGCTGCACGCAGTCAGGCTTCGCACTTTACCATTAGCACTTGCCAGTATTTTTGCTGGATCGATTATCGCCAAATATAAGGACGTTTTCCGATGGGAAATTTTTGTTCTGGCCTCATTTACCACCATTTTTCTTCAAATCCTTTCTAACCTGGCCAATGACTATGGAGACACCGTCAATGGGGCAGATCACCAAGAAAGACAAGGACCTGTTCGGGCTGTACAGTCTGGAATCATATCACTGACAGAGATGAAAAAGGCTATGTACCTTTTTGCTGCACTATCCTTATTGTCTGGACTATTATTATTGTTTTTTGCCGTACAAAGCTGGACTTTGTTCTTCGTATTTCTAGGTCTGGGATTGGCTTCAATTTGGGCTGCTGTTTCTTACACTTCAGGAAGTAATCCCTATGGTTATTTAGGCTTGGGAGACATATCAGTCTTTTTGTTTTTTGGTTTGATAGGAGTGATAGGCACATATTTCCTACATAGTATAAACTTTGACTCAAGCGCAATTTGGATAGGTCTATCCTTAGGCTTTTTCAGTACTACCGTGCTTAATATCAATAATATTAGGGATATTGAATCCGACAAAAAAGCTGGTAAAAAGTCTATTCCTGTCCGAATCGGTAAAAGAGCTGCTGTTTCATACAATTGGACTTTGATCATCGGGGGATATGCTTCTCTCCTTGGCTTTTGCTTTTACACTCAAAGTTGGGGCAGTAGTTTGGCTTTTGTGGTATTCCCCTTGATGTTCAAAATCGGAATGAATGTAGCGAAAGCTAAAACTTCTGAGGAAACCGACCCCAATTTGAAGAAAATGGCTTTAGGTACCTTACTTTGGGTGATCCTCTTTGGGATTGGCTTACTTTTTTTGTGAAAAGGAATGAAATTTCCTTATCCCCTACTGATTTTTTAGCTAATTTGGGTAAACATTATCACTTTCCACTATGATCAAAGTACTCGTACCTTACGATTTTTCAGAACAGGCTGAAAATGCCCTGAATTTCACTACTGGACTCGCAGATAAAATTGATGGGGTTCATGTAGAAGTCCTTCATGTTTTAGAAGTTCCATATGTATCAAGCATCGGTACCATGGGAGGAGGAGAAGTAATTCCTGAAATGGAAAATCAAATTTTCTTCATTGAGCTGATGGAGAAAAGAAAGAAACAAATCAATGATTTAAAAGAAAAGTATAGCAACAAAAATTTTGGGTTTGATGCAAAACTCAAACTAGGAAATGCATTCAAAAGTATTTCTGAATCAATTCTAGAAGAAAATCCTGATCTCGTAATAATGGGATCAAAAGGCTCTTCAGGGGTTGAAGAGGTACTTATAGGAAGCAATACCGAAAAAGTAGTACGAACAGCTACTTGTCCAGTGATTACAGTTAAATCTGCAATTAATCCCAATACGCTTAAAAAAGTAGTATTTGCAAGTGATTTCAAGGAGGATACTGATGAAATTGCTCGAAGAATGAAAAACTTAAAAACATTGTTTGATGCACAACTGTATTTTGTAATTGTAAACACTCCTGCAGATTTTGAAACTACAAGAGATTCAATCAAACGAATTAAAATGTTTGCCAATAAATATGGGTTCGAAGGTGCCAAAGCTGAAATCTACAACTCGCTTTCAGAAGAATCCGGAATCCTTGAATTTGCGGAAGATATTGATGCTGATTTAATTGCAATGGCTACCCATGGTCGCACTGGGTTCTTACATTTGATTACTGGAAGCATCGCTGAAGATGTAGTAAACCATGCTAAACGACCAGTTTGGACGTTGAAAGTAAAATAAAAAGCCAAAATTTAAATTAAAGCCTGTCCTCAAGGGCGGGCTTTTTCATGTACTTATGGCAAAGCGAAATAACGACTGGAAAAAAAGAGATGGAGTGGTATACTCCACATCGGATGAGTTTGAATACCGACAAGAAGGAAGTGAGGAAATAGGCACCCTGGCTCCTGCTCAACAAAACCTCAAAGTCATGCTGGACAAGAAAGCAAGAGCAGGCAAAAAAGTAACGTTAGTAGATGGATTTATTGGAACAGAAGATGATTTGAAAGAACTTGGAAAGATGCTGAAAAATAAGTGTGGAGTAGGCGGATCTGCAAAAGATGGAGAAATTCTGATTCAAGGTGATCACCGGGATAAAATAGTTCAGATTTTGCAATCCTCGGGTTACAAAGCCAAAAAGTCTGGTGGATGATCAATGTATTCCACTTAAATGAAAAAAGCCCTGAAATTCTGGGCTTTTCTATTATTGTTATTCTTGGGAATAATTTGGAATCTTTGGGATTCTACCTACTTCCAGGATAGGTAAATTGGCTTCAGTAAGAATATAAATCACCTTTTATCTCTCAAATTCTGTTGTTGCCTCACCCGTAAATATGGGTGTTCGTCTTTTTTCCATTTTAGTTAGCAGGTTTTACCATGCCGCCCAAGGCAATTATCTGTTGAAAGTTATCAGGAAATACAATGAAGGTTGAGGAGACTTCCTACTTTTATTTTTTATTATTCGGGAAAGTGGCGTTTCACTTTCAAAAAGTGTTTTACAATTTGTCAGTTTCAATTCCATCCCTATATTTGCCAACGGAAATGAAAAACACCACTCAAAATATTGCTTTTTCTACTACTGCGCATGCTGTGCAGCATCATTTCCATCATTCCTCCTGAGGAATATTTTTACATACCCGGTGAAGCCGATGATAGGGATTCCGCTTTTCACCAAAAATTATTTCAACCTTTTATTTCTTAGCGTAACTTGCCAACATGGAACAAATTATCCGTATTGCCGTGCAAAAAAGCGGCAGACTATCAGATGACTCTTTAGCACTCATCAAAGAGTGTGGAATCAAATTTTATAATGGAACTGGAAAACTAAAATCCACTTCCACCAACTTCCCCATAGAATTTCTTTTTCTTAGAGACGATGACATCCCAGGCTATGTCGCCGATGGGGTCGCAGACCTAGGAATTGTGGGAGAAAATGAGCTGGTCGAAAAAGACAAAGATGTACTCACTTTAAAAAAGCTAGGTTTCTCCAAATGCAGGCTATCTTTAGCAATCCCTAAAGGGCAGGATTATCCTGGCTTGGAATTTTTTCAAGGTAAAAATATAGCTACCTCCTACCCTAAGATTCTTGGCGACTATTTGACCTCCAAAGGAATCAAGGCAGACATACACGAGATCAGTGGCTCCGTTGAAATTGCACCTAGCATCGGTCTAGCTGAAGGTATTTGTGATATTGTAAGCTCAGGATCCACTTTAATGATGAATGGACTGAAAGAGGTGGAAGAAATTTTCAAATCTGAAGCAGTTCTTATTTCCAATCATGACCTAAATGAGGCAAAGAAATCAATAGTAGATAAGCTATTGTTTAGAATGAATGCTGTCCAAAAAGGCAAAATCAGTAAGTATGTGCTGATGAATGTTCCCAATGAGGCAATTGATAAAATCATTAAATTGATTCCGGGAATGAGAAGTCCTACCATATTGCCCTTGGCGCAAGAGGGCTGGTCATCAGTGCACTCTGTATTAAATGAAGACACATTTTGGGAACATATTGAAGAATTGAGAGCTGCAGGTGCAGAAGGAATTCTTGTAGTTCCAATAGAAAAAATGATCCTTTAAAACCGTTAAAGAACTTTCCTAAAAGAAATTCCAATTCATGAAAATTCTTAAAAATCCAGATCCGGAAACTTGGACGAAAGAACTGGCTCGTCCCGTTCAGAAGACGAAGCAAATAAATAAAACGGTAAAACCTATCTTTAGAAAGGTGAAGCGTAATGGGGATAAAGCGCTTATAAAATTTGCCTTAGAATATGATCATGTTCACCTAGATCAATTGCTTGCTTCTCAAGAAGAAATAAAAGCTGCTGAATTACTCCTTTCGGCAGAACTAAAAGAAGCTATTCAAGTGGCTAAAGGAAACATTGAACGATTTCACCAAGCACAGAAAAGTGAAGAATTAGTTGAGGAAGTAATGCCTGGAGTAGTGTGCAAACGAAAAAGCATGCCTATCCAAAAAGTGGGATTATATATTCCAGGAGGTACAGCTCCCCTATTTAGTACAGTTTTGATGCTTGGAGTTCCTGCCGTTATCGCTGGCTGTAAAGAAATCGTATTATGTACTCCACCGGATCGTCATGGAGAAATCCACCCTGCCATCCTCTATACGGCAGACTTAATTGGAATTACCAAAATTGTCAAAGCAGGAGGAGCACAAGCTGTAGCTGCCATGACATTTGGTACCCAAACTGTGCCTAAAGTTGATAAGATTTTCGGACCAGGCAACCAATATGTAACTGCTGCCAAACAATTGGCCACCAAGTATGGAGTAGCCATTGACATGCCTGCGGGGCCTTCTGAGGTACTGGTCTATGCAGATAAAACTGCTGTTCCCTCCTTTGTCGCTGCAGATTTGCTTTCCCAAGCGGAGCATGGAGTAGATAGCCAAGTAGTCTTGGTGACTAGTTCAGAAAAATTTGCTCACAAAGTGCTGAAAGAAATTGAGCTACAAGTAGAAGAATTACCAAGAAAAGATATTGCCTTGAAAGCACTAAAAAATTCAAGAGCAGTTATTTTAAAGGATCAATCTGTGGCATTGGAACTGATCAATGAATATGCTCCAGAGCACTTGATCATTTCTGTAGACAATGAAGAGGAAGTGGTAGATGCCATTTACAATGCAGGTTCTATATTCATTGGGAATTTCACTCCGGAATCTGCTGGTGATTATGCCTCAGGAACGAATCATACTTTGCCTACTTATGGTTTTGCAAGGAATTATAGTGGGGTTTCACTGGATAGTTTCATCAAAAAAATGACCTACCAGAAGATCACTGAAGAGGGGCTCAAAAAATTAGGACCTACCATTGAAGTGATGGCTGAAAATGAATTGTTAGACGCCCACAAAAATGCAGTCTCAATTCGTCTTAATTACCTGAAAAGCAAGAAAATATGAACTTTGACCTAACTAAACTACTTAGGCCTCATATTGCTGAATTACAACCCTATACCTCTGCTCGGGATGAGTATACAGGGAAGATTGGAGTATTTTTAGATGCAAATGAAAATCCATATGGTTCTATTACGGATCAAGACTATAACCGATACCCTGACCCTTACCAGCAGGAGTTAAAGGAGAAAATTTCAGAAATTAAGAAAGTAGATCCCTCCCAGATTTTCTTAGGTAATGGTTCTGATGAAGCGATTGACCTATTATTTAGGGCATTTTGCAATCCCGGAAAGGATAATGTAATCCTTCTCCCTCCGACTTACGGAATGTATGAGGTAAGCGCATCTATTAATGACATTGAAACCAGAAAAGTTGCACTAACCTCTGATTTTCAACTTCAACCTGAAAAGATTATTGGTGCTACGGACGAACGCAGCAAAATCATTTTTGTATGCTCTCCTAATAATCCTAGTGGGAATAAAGTGAAAAGGGAAGAAATCAGATTTCTATTAAAAAATTTTACTGGGATTGTGGTCGTGGACGAGGCCTATATCGATTTCAATGACGAGCCAAGCTTTACCACAGAATTAGAGGAATTCCCAAATCTTCTAGTTATTCAAACTTTCTCTAAAGCTTGGGGACTTGCTTCCTTACGCTTAGGGATGGCCTTTGGTTCGAAAGAGATCATCCGGATACTCAACCGCATAAAGCCTCCTTATAATATTTCAGGCCTTACTCAAGAAACAGTTCTGAAGGCAATGAGTAATTACGGAAAAGTCAAAAAAATGATACAGGAGATTCTCATCGAGCGTGAATTTTTAAAGGAGAGATTAGAACAGCTCCCATTTATCCAACACATTTTCCCTTCTCACGCCAATTTCTTATTGATAAAAATGCCGAATGCTACCGAAGTTTACAATGAGTTAATTGAGCAAAAAGTAATCGTCAGAAACCGCTCAAAAGTCCTTTTGTGTGAAGATTGCTTAAGAATATCAGTAGGAACCAGAAATGAAAATGAAGCCTTTTTAAAGGCTTTGAAAAAGGTGGTTTCAAAAACAGTTTAAACCTATTTATTCCTTTCATGAAAAAGAAAGTATTATTCATAGATCGAGACGGAACGATCATTAAAGAGCCCCCTACCGACTTTCAAGTCGATAGTTTAGAAAAGCTTGAATTTTTACCCAAAGCCATTTCCAACCTTAGAAAAATCTCTGAAGAAATGGATTATGAATTGGTGATGGTAACCAATCAAGATGGCCTAGGTACAGACTCTTTCCCGGAAAACACCTTTTGGCCAGCACAATACAAGATGTTGAAAACCTTGGAACAAGAAAACATCTTCTTCACTGCAATCCATGTAGACCGGACTTTTGAACATGAAAACGCGAATACCAGAAAGCCTAGAACAGGCCTACTTCAAGACTATTTTTCGGAAGAGTATGACCTAGCAAACAGTTATGTGATAGGAGACAGAACCACAGATATTCAATTGGCGACTAATTTGGGCGCAAAAGCTATCTATATAGGAGAAAATCATGATCAAGCTGCTTTAAGTACTAAGGATTGGGATCAAATTTATGCCTTCCTCAAAATGCCTCCCAGAACTTCAGAAATTAGAAGAACCACTTCTGAAACGGATATCTATATCAAACTTAATCTAGATGGATCAGGTCAAAGTGATATTTCCACAGGATTACACTTTTTTGATCACATGTTGGAACAATTAGGCAAGCATGGGAGTACGGATTTAGAAATTAAAGTGAAAGGCGATCTTCATATCGACGAACACCATACGATAGAAGATACCGCTTTAGCACTCGGTGAAGCCTATTTAAAAGCACTAGGTGATAAAAAAGGGATTTACAGGTATGGATTTCTTCTTCCAATGGATGACGTGCTCGCACAAGTAGCAATTGACTTCGGTGGAAGACCTTGGATCGTTTGGGATGTGAAATTTAAAAGAGAAAAAGTGGGTGATATGCCAACAGAAATGGTCTATCATTTCTTTAAATCCTTTTCAGACACCTCTAAATGTAACTTAAATATAAAAGCAGAAGGAACCAACGAGCACCATAAGATTGAGGCAATTTTCAAAGCTTTGGCAAGAGCAATTAAAATGGCCGTTACTCGGGATGTTCGAAACATCAATCAATTACCTAGTACCAAGGGAGTCCTTTAACACTCAAGTATTTAGGTCATACTTTATTTCAAAGGATTAGGAAAAATTCACATAAAAAATTTTTTCTAATCCTATTTTTTTGTTTCATTTAGTTATGGAACGAATTTTACATATTTTAACTATTTTATTAGTAATAAGTTTACTCAGCTCCTGCTCCAGTGATTTTCAAAAAATTGAAAATTTATATCAAGATGAAAATTATGAAGCAGCAATAGAAGAGTTGGATAGTTATCTTTTCTTCCATGTTACCGACCTGAAAGCCTTTCATTTAAGAGCGAGAAGCTATGAGGAAATTGGAAATATTCCGATGGCAAAAAAGGATTATGAGCGAATCATTGCCCTGGATGATGAATATGCCCAAGCCTACGCAGGATTAGGTAAAATGGCATTTGAAGAAGAAAATTATGACTTAGCAGAATCTTATTTACTTCGTGCAGCTTCACTAGACACCAAAGACTTCGATATTATTTATTTGCTAGGAAGAACTCAATTAATGACTAATAAGTATTCGTCCGCAGAAAACTTCTTCAAAATGGCGATTGAACTCAATCCAGAATTCCCTAAAGTATATTTCTACGAGGGAATGGCTCGAGCAATGCGAGGAGATGTATTAGGCTGTGCAGTTTCTTTTAATAAGTATGTTCAGTACGAACCAGATCAAATTGTAGGAAGATATAATAGGGGGTTTGCTTTGATGAGAGCGGGTTATTTAGGATTTGCTCTTGAAGATTTCGAAGAAATTCTCAAGACAAACCCTAATCATGTGGAAGCATTGGCAAAAAAAGGGTACTGCTTGGCTAAAATGGGAAAACCTGAAGGTTGCCAACTTTTACAAGAGGCAGCCTTCAAAGGAAGTGAGTACGCTCAGAATCAAAAAGAAGTTTGCATTTAAGCCAGCCTTTTGATCAAGGCATTTTTATAATTTGGAATGGCTGATTCATTGGAATCCAAAAACAAATAAGGTTCAATCAATTCAAGTTCCATTAAAAAAAACTCCCCATTAATTTCTACCCCATCTACCCTGGCATAGAGACTATCTGATGCAAATTGATCTACCAAGGCCTTCGCAGCTTGCCTCATTTTGGTACTAGGCATTAAAGATTTTATCGCTCCACCAAAATAATGTTGGACCCTAAAGTCTCCTAAAGCTGGAGTCTTCAATACAGCATGTGAAAACTCACCATTGAAAAACACCAAAGAATACTCTCCTACTTCCGCTACTTCTTTAACATAGGGCTGGATCAAGAAATCCTCATCTTGGATTAATTGTTGGATTTTTACTTCAAAATTATTCCATTGAGAACTTGGGATTTTCATGGTGTTTTTTGCTCCCCCACTTACCATAGGTTTAACTACCCAATCTCCTGATCCTAACGATTGATGAATTTCATCAAATGAAATCTTATCTCCTTTTTTTAAAGTAAACCCTGAAATGACCGGAAATCCTTTCTCTTTTATCTCTTCTAAATAGCCTTTGGTAGAATTCCATAAAATAGTATCTAAATTATTTAATACTTTGATATTGAGTTTTTTGACATGATTTATCCAATTCAAAAACTCAGGATAATAATCAAAATAATCCCAGGTAGACTTGATTAAAAGCGTATCATATTTACTCCAATTCACCTGTTTATCTGACCAGGGGACAATCTCATGTTGAATTTTCAACTCACTTAAAATAGAGGACAGGATTTTATCCTCATCCACTGTATTGGCATCATAAGAACCAATGGAGATGTAACTAACAATAGCGATCATGGAATATTAATATTTCTCGCGAAAATACACTTTAACCAAAATTATTTAGTCCATTTCTTCTTAAATCAACCCTAAACCTTACTTTTGAGCTTTATTACCCCGAAGATGCACCGTAAGCTAGTAATTATTCCTACCTATAATGAGATTGAAAATATCCAAGAAATGATCCATTCCATCATGGGTCTGGAGGGGGATTTTGAGTTATTGATTATTGATGATGGCTCACCTGATGGCACCGCCAAAGTGGTTAAAGTCAACCAAATCAATTACCCAACAAGATTACATCTGATCGAGAGAAAGGGGAAATTAGGATTAGGAACAGCCTATTTAAAAGGTTTTGAATGGGCACTATCCAATGATTTCGATTATATTTTTGAGATGGATTGTGATTTTTCACATAATCCATATGATTTAATTCGCTTGTATTTAGCATGCCAAAACAGAGAGTTTGACATGGCCATCGGATCACGATATATTACAGGGGTGAATGTAGTCAATTGGCCTATTGGAAGGGTTTTGATGTCCTATTTTGCCAGTGTTTATGTCAAATTTATTACAGGTTTGCCTATCAAAGATGCCACTGCGGGTTTTAAATGTTACCACAGATCCGTCTTGGAAGGTATTAATTTAAAAGAGGTGAAATTCATTGGATATGCTTTCCAGATTGAAATGAAATTTACTGCTTGGAAACTAGGCTTCAAACTTATAGAAGTCCCGATCATATTCACGGATCGTACCAAAGGCACTTCCAAAATGAGCTCAGGAATATTTAAAGAAGCTGTATTTGGCGTGATTTGGATGAAGATTAAAAGTATTTTTTCTCCTTACCGGCTTAATCAAAGCGAATCGATTTTATCGGGTCAACCCTCGAAATAACCATCACTGGAATAAAAAGTACGATGGCGGTGAGCACCGTAATACCCAAATTGATTAATAAAAACAAAGGCCAGTTCCATTCAATTGGGACATAGGACATGTAATAACTGGCAGGGTCAAGAGGAATTAATTTGAATTTATCCTGTAACAGCCCAAAACCTAAGCCTATAGCATTCCCAATGAGTAATCCCCTTAAGAGAATGTTAATACCATTCCAGAAAAAGATTCTTTGAATCTGCTTATTTGCAGCTCCAATTGCTTTCAATAATCCAATCATCTGAGTTCGCTCCATGATCAATATAAAAAGGATTGCCCCCATATTGAATATTGCAACAAATGCAATCAGCCCAACAAACACATAGACATTGGTATCCAATAGGGTCAACCAATCAAAAATCTCCAGGAATTTATTTTTGCTGGCAATCAGTTTCAAATCAAAATCCATGATTTGCTCCAACTGGGGAGTATATTGATCAATCTTTTTAGAATCATCTACAAAAACTTCAAGCCCACCCACCTGATCTTCCGCCCAGCCATTCAAATTTCTAATGGTTTGCAGTTCTCCGATGATTATTTTGTCGTCGAAATTCTCTAAATACGTTTCAAAAATACCCACTACCTCTACCCTCCTAAACCTTGGAGGATCCTGAACGAAATACAAGGTCACCTTATCTCCTACTTTGAGCAGCAATTTATTTGCAATTACCTGGCTCAAAATCACTTCATTACTGGTCCCTTTCTCAGGGATATGCAGCATTCGACCTTCTTTTAAATATTTTTGAAAGGATAGAGAATCAAAATCCTGCCCCACTCCTTTTACTAGAATCCCTTCTACTTCATTTTCTCCTTTGATCAGCGCAGCTTTATGGGCGAAAGATTCAATTCTCTGAACAAAAGGTAACTGGCCGTATTCTTGCGCAAACTCACTATTCAGGGAAAAAGGTGCTTCTTCAAAAGCATTGCTCATAGTAAAACGTTGCACCTGGTAATGCCCCGTAAACCCATAAACTTTATCTGATACAGTTTGTTGAAAACCTCCCAGAACCATAAATGAAAGCAAAGAGACAGCTAAGCCAATACCTAAACTGCCTACTGCAATTTTATGGATAGTCGCTGAGAATCCACCAGCTCTTTTAAAGCTGATTCTTTTAGCGATGAAATAGGAAAGGTTCAATGGACTGCTTTAATTTGTTGTAATTGACCGCAAAATAGCATGAACCAAACGAATCTCTTATCCTTTAGTCATATTTTGAGCATGATGCTCATTTTTTTCTTAACCTCCTTCAAACTAAGTGCCCAGTCCTCTTCAATCCTGCCTGGTGCAGAACGTCCTGAATTGTATGTAGACCTTTTGAAAGGAAAATCTGTGGGAATTGTGGCAAATCAAACGAGTATCATGCCACGAGAAGGGAATAAGCATGTAGTTGACTACTTATTGGAACAGGGAGTAGCTGTAAAAAAAGTATTTGTACCAGAACATGGATTTCGTGGCGATGTGGATGCAGGTGCCAAAGTGAATAGTTCTGTGGATTCCAAAACAGGATTACCTATTATATCATTATATGGAAACAATAAAAAACCCACCGCCGCACAAGTTTCCGATTTAGACATAATCATTTTTGATTTACAAGATGTGGGTATTCGGTTTTACACCTACATCAGTACCATGCATTATGTGATGGAAGCTGCAGCAGAAAATGGAAAACAGGTGATAATTTTTGACCGCCCCAATCCGAATGGGGATTACATTGATGGACCTGTCTTAAAAAAAGGTTTTGAAAGCTTCGTGGGAATGCATCCTATCCCTGTGGTGCACGGCCTGACTGTGGGTGAATTAGCCAAAATGATCAATGGTGAAAAATGGCTGAAAGGCGGTTTGACATGCGATCTAGAAGTGATACCAGTTGCGAACTGGAACCACAAAATGCCCTATAAGTTACCGGTAAAACCCTCTCCAAATTTGCCCAATGACCTCTCTATTCGCCTCTATCCAAGCACCTGTTTCTTTGAAGGCTCTATTTTCTCTCTGGGAAGAGGAACAGAATTCCCTTTTCAAGTGTATGGATACCCTGATGAAAATATAGGAACATTCACTTTTACCCCGGTTAGCATTCCAGGTATGTCCACCAATCCTCCATATAAAGATCAGGTTTGTTATGGGGTAGACCTGAGAAATGAATCTCTTTCCCACCAGTTTACCATTAAGTACATTATCGATGCATTGGCCAAATCCGGTAAAGGTGAATCCTTCTTTAAAGGGTATTTCAACACTCTTGCAGGAACGGATGAATTGAAGAAACAATTACTTGCTGGAAAAAGCGAAGATGAAATCAAAAAAAGCTGGCAAGAAGACTTAAAGAGTTATCAAATAATAAGATCCAATTATTTGATTTATGAAGATTAAACCTCTTAAAAATCGTGTTAAATACGATTTGAAATACAAAAAGTAAACTGAGTCCCTCTCTAGAAATGAAAAAGAACCTTAAAATCATATACATGGGTACCCCGGAATTTGCAGTTCCGGCATTTGAAAAATTAGTAGATAATGGCTGGAATGTAGTAGCAGTGATCACTGCTCCAGACAAACCAAAAGGCAGGGGTCAAAAGCTTATTCCTTCTCCGGTAAAGGAGTCCGCTTTGAAATATAACATTCCAGTTCTTCAACCTACCAACTTAAAAGACCCTGCTTTTCAGTTGGAATTAAGGAGCTATCGAGCAGACCTTCAAATTGTCGTTGCCTTTAGGATGCTTCCCGAATCTGTTTGGAATATGCCTCCTATAGGAACATTTAATTTACATGCCTCCTTATTGCCTAATTACAGAGGTGCAGCCCCCATTAACTGGGCTATCATCAATGGCGAAAAAGAAACAGGAGTTACTACTTTTTTCTTAAAGCATGAAATTGATACGGGTAGCATCATTTTCCAGGAAAAAGTTCCAATACTTGACGAAGATGATCTTGGGTCTGTTTATGAAAAATTAATGAACAAAGGAGCTGAATTAGTCCTTAAAACAGTAGAAGCAATTTCGAAAGATGAGGTTACCCCTATACCTCAAGATGAATCCCTTGCCAAACATCATGCTCCAAAAATTTTTAAAGAAACCGGAAAGATCGATTGGAATAAGCCTGCTATTCAGATTCATAATTTGGTAAGAGGATTATCCCCCTACCCTGCTGCTTGGACAGAATTAGACGGTAAAAATTGCAAAATTTTCAAAACGCGTGTACAACCTGGAGATTCTCAGCCCCATTCTCCTGGAATTTTTGATTCAGATGGCAAAAGCTATTTGAAATTTCAAACCGGGAATGGTGTACTGGAGGTATTAGAGTTACAAATGGAGGGTAAAAAAAGAATGAAAGTAGAGGATTTCCTAAGAGGGTATAAACTCTCCTAAAATTAATAGCTTAATTCTTTTCATATCTCTTTGATTTTTAGGAAATTGAATTAAATTAATATTTAATACAATTTTTAAATGCTAAGCCATGAAATATTTTATAAAATCTATTTTCTTCTGCATTCTATTTTTCTTAGTATCCACTTCAAGTCAAGGACAATTCATCAATAAAATAAAAAAGGCTGCCAGCAGAGGGGCTGAAAAGGCCATTGAGAAAAAAGTCGAAGAGGAAGCCAACAAAATGGTTCAAAAACAGCTGGAAAAGCAATTTGAAGGCATCTTTGGAGCGGATGGCGAATCCAGTAGTCCTGTTTCCATCGACATAAATGAAATCATGAAAGGATTAGGAGAAGAAGTCTCTACCGAAGAACGATATGATTTCTTTGGACATGTGGTAATGGAGATGAAAGCCACGGATAAAAAAGGAAAAGAGCAAGAACCTACCCTATTAAAGTCCTATTTGGCGAAGACATCAGACTACACGGGAATGGAAATAACCGACCCTAAAAATGAAAAGTCAGTGATGACCATGGTCTATGATTTACCTAATCAAGCTTCCATATTGCTTATGGATAATGATGGATCCAAAAGCAGTTTTGCTTATAAAATTGATATCAATGAGGTGGTTAATGAAGCCACGGAAGACATAGAAGACTCCATGGAGGATTCTGAGTTGATGATTGAAAAGACCGGAAAAACTAAAGATATTCTTGGATATCAATGCGATGAATACCATGTAAAAAGTAAAGATGGAGAAGGTACTTATTGGGTAACAGAAGAGCCAATTGGAGGTTATACTTCATTTTGGGGCACCAATAGTCCATTTGCCTCGGGAAAAGACCAGAGCAAATACGCTGAATATTTTAATGACTTTCCACAAGGAAATTTTATGGAAATGACATTTATTTCTGAAGATGACGGAACCAAAGTGGAATTAAAAGTAATAGAGATAAATGACTCAGAATCAAAATCATTCCTCATGAGTGATTATCCAAATGTCATGACCCAAGCTTCTCAAAATTAAGTTTGGCCTTATTTTTTGTTTTTTCTCATGCCAAAGCCTAGTATCTTCAAGGAATTGAAGAATTAAAATCTATGAGGATACTATTAATAGCTGCTGTTGCTAAAAATGGAGTAATCGGCAAAGAAAATGACTTGGTTTGGAGGATACCTACAGATTTCAAAAGATTTAAAGCACTTACCTCTGAAAATTATATTCTGATGGGTAGGAAAACCTTTGAATCTTTAGGAAAACCACTTCCAAACAGAACTCATTTAGTGATTACCAGAAACCCTCAATATACAGTTCCAGAAGGACACCATGTATTTAAAAGTGTAGAAGATGCCTTTATTTATTGTAACAAAATCGGGGTAAATAAATTATACATCATTGGTGGTGGTGAAATTTATAAACAAACCATTTCACTAGCTGATGAATTAGTAATCACAGAGGTAGATGCAAGTCCTGAAGGAGATACTTATTTTCCAGAAATTGACCCTGAAATATGGAAAATAGTCAGTAAGGAAGACCATCCTGCAGATGAAAAGAATGAATATCCTTTTTCATTTATTGATTACGAAAGAAAAAAACCACTGCTATGACAAAGCCTGTCATTTGGATTACCGGAGCATCTGCTGGAATTGGAGCTGCTACTGCCAAAAAATTTTCTAAAGAAGGGTATTTTGTAATTCTATCTTCTAGAAAAGAAGAGGATTTAAAAAAAGTGAGGAGTGAATGTGAATACCCTGAAGATTGTGCCATTTTACCTTTGGACCTTGCCGATCCTGATAGTATGGTATCAAAGGTAGAAGAAGCTATTCAATTTTTCGGTTCTATTGATATATTATTCCATAATGGAGGGATCAGTCAAAGATCCCTTGCCATGGAAACCAAGCTTGAAGTGGATCGTCAAATTATGGAAGTAAACTTTTTTGGGACAATCGCATTAACTAAAGCGATCTTACCATATTTCAAAAGTAGAAAATCAGGGCATTTTGCGATCACAAGCTCACTGGTAGGAATTATAGGATCACCTTATAGATCTTCTTACGCTGCTTCAAAACATGCCCTGCATGGATATTTTGATTCTTTACGGGCAGAACACTACGAAGATCAAATTGCGGTCACGATCATTTGTCCGGGATTTATTAAAACCAATATCTCTGTCAATGCTGTTACTGCAGATGGAAATCCCTTGAACCAAATGGATGATGCCCAGGCCAATGGAATGAGCGCTGAAGCATGTGCGTCAAAAATATTTAAGGGAATCAAGAAAAAAAAAGAAGAACTTTATATCGGAGGCAAAGAGGTCATGGCTATATACCTAAAAAGATTTGTGCCCGGCATATTTTCAAAAATCCTTCTAAAAGCAAAAGTTCGATAAACCTAGCATACAACCTCGAATGAAGACTGTAAAAGCAGAAATTATAGCAATCGGAGATGAATTGCTATATGGTCAGATAATAGATACCAATAGCCACTGGATTAGTCAGGAATTAGATTTAATCGGTGTCAGAGTAGTTAGGAGAACTACTGTCGGTGATAATAGAGATGATATTTTGGAGGCATTTTCCAAGGCTGAGCAGCGGGCAGATATTGTGTTGATTACAGGAGGGCTTGGCCCCACTCAGGATGATTTAACCAAGCCTTTAATGGCTGAATATTTCAATTGCCCCATTGTGGAATTTCCTGAGGCGGTGGAAGCAGTTACCAGTTTCTTCCAACGAAGAGGTAGGGAAATCACCCCCCTAAATATCCTGCAAGGACACCTTCCCTCTTGCTGTACTTACGTTCCTAATGAAGTAGGAACTGCTCCTGGAATGTGGTTTGAAGAGAACAATACCTACTGGATGTCAATGCCCGGCGTTCCGCATGAGATGAAAAAGCTAATGACAGACTTCGTCATTCCGAAGCTTGCAGAACTTTTCAAACTTCCGGTAATTGTTCACCAAGTGATTAAAACAGTAGGAATAGGCGAAAGCTGGTTGGCGGACTTGATCAGAGATTGGGAAAATGCTTTGCCTTCACATATCAAATTAGCCTATTTACCTTCCTTGGGGCATGTGAAACTAAGATTAACAGGATTTGGTGATGATCAAGTATTACTAAAGAAGGAAATCCAAAATCAAATTGACTTGGTTTATCCACTAATCAAGGACTATATCTATGGTTACAATGATGAAAGCTTAGAATCAGCTATTGGTAAGCTTTTGAAGAAAAGCAATAAAACCCTAGCTTTGGCTGAGAGCTGTACCGGTGGATATATATCACATTTAGTAACTAGTATATCAGGAAGTAGTGCTTATTTTCAAGGTGCACTGGTTCCCTACCACAATCAGTTCAAGCACGAAATATTAGGAGTAAGTAATGCAACTCTTGAAGAATTTGGGGCTGTAAGTGAGCAAACAGTAGTTGAGATGTCCAAAGGAATTAAAAATCTATTCCAATCTGACTTTGGTCTAGCCAGTAGCGGAATAGCCGGGCCTGATGGTGGAACTGAGGCAAAGCCTGTAGGAACCATTTGGATCGCTTGCGCAGGAGATGGTTTCGTAGAAACAAAAAAATTACAACTTACACAAGATAGGTTGCTTAATATCCAATTGACTGCGGTAGCCGTATTAAATCTATTGAGAATTTGTTTTTCTAAAAAATAGCAAATAAAATTTTAATCAAAAGACTTGGGTTGATTGATAATAAAATTTAATTTTAAAAGTCGAATATACACCCAATTTAATTATTTTGAAGATTATGGCAAGTGTAGAAATGCTAATGCCCAAAATGGGCGAAAGTATCATAGAGGGAACCATCCTAAGTTGGCTTAAAAAAGAAGGCGAAAAAATAGAACAGGATGAATCTGTTTTAGAGGTAGCCACTGATAAAGTAGATACCGAGGTCCCGTCTACGCATGCAGGAGTATTGAAAAAAATCTTGGTTAAAGAAGGGGATGTAGTGGCAGTTGGGGCTCCAATCGCAGTCATTGAGACTGAAGGAGAAGTAGAAAACGCTGCAAAAGATAAAGAATCAGAAGAAATTAATTCCAAAGAAGAGTTACTTGCTGCAGCTCCTGAAAATACCGCTTCTTTAATTTCTCCTTCAGCTGCCTCTACTCCTCTGCAGGAAATTTCGGATGATCGATTCTACTCCCCTCTTGTTCAGAGTATTGCAAAGGAGGAAGCGATCTCAAAAGAGGAATTATCTAAAATTCCAGGTACTGGAAAAGATGGTCGTGTCACCAAAAATGACATGCTAAACTACCTAGAGAAAAGAAGTAAAAATGGAAAAGCTTCAAGCATTGAAGTACCATCCATATCACAACCAAAAGCCCAAGTAAGTATTTCGGCCTCAGACGAAATCATTGAAATGGACAGAATGAGGAAGATGATCGCTCAAAGAATGGTCGATTCCAAAAGAATTTCTGCTCATGTGACTTCATTTGTTGAGGCGGACATGACCAACATAGTTCTTTGGCGTGAGAAAAATAAAATGGCTTACAAAGCTAAATTTGGAGAATCAATTACCTATACACCATTCTTTATTGAGGCCATTTCAAAGGCGATTAGAGATTTTCCGATGATTAATATTTCTATTGATGGAGATAAAATAATCAAGAAGAAAGACATCAATATAGGGATGGCAGTAGCTTTACCAAGTGGTAATTTAATAGTCCCTGTAATTAAAAAAGCGGATCAGTTAAACCTGGTAGGAATCTCCAAACAAGTAAATGATTTGGCAAACAGAGCTAGAAACAACAAACTCAGTGCTGATGACCTAAGTGGAGGAACCTATACCGTTTCGAATGTAGGCTCTTTTGGAAATGTGATGGGCACTCCTATCATAATGCAACCCCAAGTGGCTATCATGGCGGTTGGAGCTATTGTCAAAAAACCTGCAGTGGTAGAAACACCAACTGGAGATGTAATTGCAATCCGACATAAAATGTTTTTATCACACTCTTATGATCATCGCGTTGTTGATGGTTCCTTAGGAGGAATGTTTGTCAAACGAGTTGCTGATTATTTGGCAGACTTTGATTTAAACACATCATTATAACACTAAAAAACCAGGTTGATCACCTGGTTTTTTTATGCCTTTAGCTTTGCTTTTTTATCATAGAAGAGCATCAATTTTTTTGCCAAGGCCATTAAACGAATCGGCTTGGTTAAATAATCATCCATTCCACTTTCAAATGCCTTCTTTTGATCCTCATCAAAAACGTTGGCAGATAATCCTATAATGAAAAGATTTTCCATATTAGGTGTCTCCCTGATTCTCTTAGTAGCCTCCAAACCATTCATTACTGGCATTTGAACATCCATCAATACCAAGTCAAATTCCTGATTCATGACCATATCTAAAGCTTCTAAACCATTTCTTGCAATTTCAAATGAGTATCCCAACTGATCCAGCATCAAATCCATTAATTGAAGATTCAAATCGTTATCCTCTGCCAGTAAGATTCTTAAAGGATACTCACCCCCCATTCCAAACCAGTTTTCCCTTTCATCAGCTGATGCATTGATCTCCTCGGTAAACTCTGCATCCACTTTTGTAAGTAATATGGAGAAAGCGAAGGTGGAACCCTCACCTATCGTACTGGAGATATTAAGTTCACCTCCCATCAATTCAATGATTTTTTTGGCAATTGCCAATCCCAAGCCTGTTCCTTGAAAACTTCTGGTACTTGAGCTTTCCACCTGGAAAAACGGATCCGTCAAGGAAGGAATCAATTCTTCCGGAATTCCTATTCCGCTATCCTTTACCTCAGTTTTTAAATAATATAAATCTCCTTCAATATGCTCTACATCCATGGAGACAGAAACTACTCCTCCTACTGGCGTAAACTTAATAGCATTTCCTACTAGATTAATAATCACTTGATTAATCCGCAGATAATCAGATTCAAACTGCTCGTATGCTTTAGAACTGATATGTTTATTTATCTTAATATTTTTCTTTTGAGCTAGTCCATAAAAAATTTGTATCTGTTTCTCAAGTTCTTCTGCTGGTTTGGTCGGAAAAGGATTGATATCAATTTTTCCTGCTTCGATTTTCGAATAATCCAGAATGTCCTTGATAATTCCCAACAATGAATTTCCGGAATTCTTGATGATCTCAAGGTACTCTTTCTGATCATTATTGAGTTTGGTCAACTCCAATAGATCAATGATTCCCAACAAACCGTTCATAGGAGTCCTGATCTCATGGCTCATGTTAGCCAGGAACTCTGATTTGGCACGACTAGCTTCATCCGCAGCACTCATTGCTTCAATCAAGCCTTTCTCCCAGATTTTTTGACTGGTGATATCTTTAGCCACCGACATCATTCTATTTTCATCTAATGGGAAATACCTCAGTTCAAAATACTTGGAACCATTCGGAAGCTCCAACTTCCTATTCACAGATTGAATGGTACCGGTATTTCTTGCGGTATTAAAAGCTTGGAGCGTTTCTTCTTTTTGATCCTCTGGAAGCAAATCGGCAAGGTTTTTACCTAATGCTGAATCATCCCATCCCGGAATTTTATCCTTGACATGAAAATCAATTACTTTCCCCTTATTGTCATAAATAAAAATGATGTCAGGAATATTTTCTAATACTGTTCTTAGTCGATTTTCACTTTGAACTAATTCCTGACTTGCCTCAAATTGGGAGGTAATATCAGTACAAATACCCAACCCCCCTTTAAATCTTCCTTTCTTATCAAAAATTAACTTTTCAAATATTTTTAGACGAATCTTTTTTTGATCAGGCCTGGTGTAATCATATTCAAAATCCAAAACTGACTTTTTGGAATCTAATGCTTCACTTACTATTTCCTGCAGTTCTGTTACCTCCTGAATGGAACTATTGGGTAAAAATGCCTTTATAAATTCATCTTTGGTACTGCCAAGGATGTTCTCTACTTCATCACTGACACTTGTCATTTCTCCTCTATGGTTATGGAAATAGACAAAGCCTTTCAGTTCTTTTAAAAGTAGATTTTGCTGATCAAAAAGCTCCGATATCTCCTTAGAGCTTTTTTCAAGTTGATTCTGAGATTTTAAGTTGTTATGTAAAGAAAGAATAAAAAATACGATCGTACCAAACAACAATAGTATCAATACAAAAAACAGCCATAAGTAAGTATTATAGACTCCCTCTGTAAGCTCTTCTGTTTCAATAAAAAATACCATAGAGGCATTTTCGAGAATCCCTCCAAAATCAAAAGGGTATTGAACTAAAACTCCACTAATAGATTCACTATTATAATTCCAAGTCACCTCATAAATCCCCTTTAAGCCTATGGCTATATCATTTTTAATAACCTGAAGATCTTTGTCTTGAAACTCAATTGTATTTGCAGGTTTACCGGCGCTAATATTAATCAATTGATCGCCTAGTAATAAAAATTTCCCCCCTCCTTCATTCAAATAATAATTAGAAACAAAACGGCGACTAAAATCCTCCAATTTTAAAAGGAACAGCATTTCCAGACCATCTGGATTACTTCTATAAAGACTGGAGTTTTCTTTAAACTTACTTCTAATGAATCCATCAAAAGGCTGTGAAATAAAATCATTCCGGTCCGTCATGGTAAAAAATGAGGAGGATTCAGGAAAGTTAACCCAAACCGTATCCACTAACCCAGGGAAATTATTCATTAATTTTCTGATGGCCATTGGAAGATCTATTTGAAAATCCTCTTCATCTAAATCTTCGTCTTCAAGGAATGAAAAAAGGCTACTTGCATCTTCCTCAAACCGAAAGATTTCAAGTTCGAGCTCTCTGGCCGCTAATTCTGTTTGTTTGGTTAGGAATACTTTTCTAGATGCTAATTGGGCATCCGAAATAGCAAGATAAAAGCTAACACCTAAGGCAATGACTAATAGGACTAGAAAAATACCTAGAGCAGTCGTAAGTAAAAAACTAAGGTTATTTATCTTTCTAGTCCACATTTAATACGGGTTTATTTCTATCAAATACCAATCGGTAAAATTAAATGGAACTGCTATTGCTTCTTTTAAGTCATTCTCATTTTCAAACAAGAATCTATTTTCCTTTTTAAACAAAAACTCTTGTCCCATTTCCCTCACTTGTCTACTCTTACTGTTAAAAAGATTAAAATCAGAAATGCGGAAATTATCGGCCTTAATTGTTTCCCTATAAACATAATTTTTTAATGGTGGAAAACTTAGTGCTTCAATGGCTGTTGATTTGCCAGAAACAATATCCCCAATTCCATTTACAATTAATAAGTTTCCGTCCTCCTGCTCCAAAAAACGATGCAATATCTCCTCCACAGTGATATCTATTCCTAAAACAGCAAATAAATCATCTCCATCATATACTGGGTAAACTAATGACATAATCCAACCTTTACCTGCTGGATCAGCATATACCTCAGGGAGCCAAATTGGTTCTTTTTGAGGATTGTGCTCCAAGTCCCCCTCATAAAAGAAATTAAATGTAACCAAATCAATATCTGGATCCATTAAATTTTTCGCATCGTAAGGTGGGTAAACCCTTGAAACCTGCATTGAGGAATTAGAATATACCTGAGCAATGATAGGATGCTTTTCATAAACGGCTTTAAAAGCGGAGTCTAGTATATTCGTAAACAATACCTCTTCCATGGATTTCTCCGGATCCGGAGATTTGGTAGACAGGATTAACTTACTAAGTTCCTCCCCCTGAACAGGTATATTATCGGAAAATGAACCCTCAAAAGTATACCTCGACTTATCTGCAGTTTCCAAAAGGGAATCCCTATTTGCTAATACATATTGGTAAAAATCCCCAAGACTAACGATCTCTTTATTCAAGGTCAGAAATTCCTCCTCCATATTTTTCACCAATTGGGCTAATCTTTGGTCCACGGGAAGTTTTTCCGAACTTCTCTGCCCTTTACATGAAAAAAATGACAGGGAAATAATAAAAAAGAATCTTAATCTAATTTTCATAGGTAAAACACTTAGTACGGAAATTATAAATTTTCCAACTGTGCACGAAAGATTTTACCCATTTCTTCAAATCTAAATTTTACTTTTTCAAAAAAATCATCCTTCCAGAATACTTCTAAAGCACTCTCCTCCAAGACATCCATTTCGCTTACTTTGAAGGTTTGCTCCAAAGGTCCCAGTTCATATTTAATGATATATTTATTGTTCCAGGAGAAAACACTGATGCGTATTTCCTCCTGAACAAATTCATTTACAACTCTCATGATGGCCTTTTAACAATATATGAGTAGGTGATTTTGGGATTTAATGAAGAAGCTACCGAACAATATTTATCCACAGAAAGTGCCACCACTTTACCGAATTCCGTTTCATTAGCATCAGGAGAAACCAAGGTAAAAGACAAATGGATATCCGTGTAATAAGCGGGGATTCCATCATTCCTTAACCCTTCTACATCCACTGTAAATGATTCGATGGTTTTTCTTTTTTTCTTCATCATGAGTACCGCATCTACTGAAGCACATCCCCCTAACGCAGAAAGAATTAAATCCATAGGAGACTGAGCTCGTTTTTCTGGAGCATCGTACATATCAATCTGTACTACATTTCCCTGAGGATTTACTGCTTCGTACTCATAGTCCGCTTTCATGCGAACAGTTACATTTCTCTTTGACATGGTAGTTATAATTAAACTTTTCTTGCTTTCCTTTTATCTTTTCCTTGAAGGATTGATTTACATGTTTCTTCTATATTGCCCCCCTACTTCATACAAAGCATGGGTTATTTGACCTAGCGAACAATATTTGACCGCTTCCATCAATTCTGCAAAAATATTCTCATTTTTCACAGCCACCTTTTTTAACGATTGAAGATGCTCTTCAACAAGTTTCGGGTGAGATTGATTCAAATTTTTCAATGTTGTAATCTGTGATTCTTTTTCCTCTTTTGTGGCTCGAATCACCTCCCCAGGAGTAACTGTTGGAGAACCTTCTGATGACAAGAAGGTATTTACACCAATGATTGGGTATTCACCTGTATGTTTCAACATTTCATAATGAAGACTTTCTTCCTGAATCTTACCCCGTTGATACATAGTTTCCATAGCTCCCAATACCCCACCACGCTCGGTAATTCTGTCAAATTCAAGATAAATCGCCTCTTCCACCAAGTCTGTTAATTCCTCAATGATAAAAGCTCCCTGCAATGGATTTTCATTTTTGGCCAACCCGAGTTCTTTATTGATAATCAACTGGATCGCCATTGCTCTTCTTACAGAGGCTTCTGTAGGAGTAGTAATTGCCTCATCATAGGCATTGGTATGCAAGGAATTACAATTATCATATATCGCGTATAAAGCTTGAAGGGTAGTACGGATATCATTAAAGTCAATTTCTTGAGCATGCAAAGACCTACCTGAGGTTTGTATATGGTATTTAAGCATTTGAGAACGCTCATTTGCCCCATATTTCAATTTCATTGCCTTTGCCCACACTCTTCGAGCCACTCTTCCTATGACTGCATATTCTGGATCAATACCATTGGAAAAGAAGAAGGATAAATTGGGCGCAAATTTATTGATATCCATCCCCCTACTTACATAATATTCTACATAAGTAAATCCATTGGATAGGGTCAGGGCTAATTGGGTGATGGGGTTAGCCCCTGCCTCGGCAATATGGTACCCTGAGATAGAAACTGAATAGAAATTTCGGATACTATTTTCAATAAAATACTGCTGCACATCACCCATCAACCTAAGTGAGAACTCTGTAGAGAATATACAGGTGTTTTGAGCTTGATCTTCTTTCAGAATATCTGCCTGTACAGTACCTCTAACTCTAGCTACAGTATCGGCTTTGATCTTATTATACACCTCTTGTGGAAGTACCTGATCACCAGTTACTCCCAAAAGCATCAAACCTAGGCCATCGTTTCCTTCGGGAATTGTACCGTTGTAGGAAGGTCTCACTAAACCTTTTTTCTGGTAGATTTCCTCAATCTTTTGATTTACATCCTTCTCTAGACCATTTTCTTTGATATATACCTCACATTGTTGATCGATCGCGGCATTCATGAAAAAGGCAGTCATGGTAGCTGCAGGTCCATTAATGGTCATAGAAACCGATGTCATCGGGTCTACCAAATTGAATCCAGAGTAGAGTTTCTTAGCATCGTCCAGACAACATACATTTACTCCGGAATTACCAATTTTTCCATAGATATCCGGTCTATAATCAGGATCTTCTCCATATAAGGTTACCGAATCAAAAGCAGTTGAAAGCCTCTTGGCAGGCATATCCTTTGACACATAGTGAAACCTTTTATTGGTTCTTTCAGGGCTTCCCTCTCCAGCAAACATTCTGGTGGGGTCCTCTCCTTCTCGTTTGAATGGAAATACTCCGGCAGTGTAAGGGAATTTACCCGGTACATTTTCACGTAATCCCCACTTCAATAAATCTCCCCAAGCCTCATACTTTGGAAGTGAAATTTTAGGAATCTTAGATTCTGAAAGTGAAGTATAAAAAGTCTTCACTTTAATTTCTTTATCTCTGACTTTAAATACATAAAAGTCTTCTCCATACCTCGCTGCTTCCTGAGGCCATTCTTCTATCCACTTTTTGTTTTTGGGATCAAGGTTCAATTCAACCTGAGCATACACTTCTTCAAGTTCCTTCAACAAACGATCCTGATCAGCTACCTGAAGGGATTCAATTGCCTCCATGGATTTTTTGATACTAAAAAGTTGTTGAGCAATCTCTTTTTGCTCTTCTACCCATGAATCATAGTTTCTATTTGTTTCTGATATTTCTGATAAGTAGCGAGTTCTTGCCGGTGGAATGATATAGATTTTTTCGGAGGTTCCTGCTGATAATTCAAAATTGCTGTCCCAACCGGGATGATCTTCATTAATCTTGGAGATCAATGCTTTGTACAACTGATTCATACCTGGATCATTAAATTGGGATGCAATTGTTCCAAAAACAGGGATCTCTTCATCCTGGATATCCCAGAGATTATGATTTCTTTTGAATTGTTTTTTTACATCCCGGATTGCATCCAAAGCACCTCTCTTATCAAATTTGTTCAATGCAATCACATCCGCAAAATCCAGCATATCAATTTTTTCCAATTGGGATGCTGCTCCATATTCAGGAGTCATCACATACAGAGATAAGTCCGAATGCTCAATAATCTCGGTATCCGATTGTCCAATTCCTGAAGTTTCCAGAATCACCAAATCAAACCCTGCTGCCTTAACGGTGTCGACCGCATCCTGAACATATTTAGATAGGGCAAGATTTGATTGTCTAGTAGCCAGTGAGCGCATATACACTCTTGGGTGATGAATGGCATTCATACGAATCCTGTCTCCCAATAAGGCTCCACCCGTTTTTCTTTTGGAAGGATCTACCGAAATTATAGCCAAAGTTTTACCTTCAAAATCGATCAAAAACCTTCTCACTAATTCATCTACTAGAGAAGACTTACCTGCTCCACCAGTTCCTGTAATTCCCAAAACAGGAGTCTTGGAATTTTTACTTTCAAGTCTAACCTGATTCAATAAAGACTGAGACTTTGCAGGAAAATTTTCAAAAGCAGAAATAGCCCTTCCTACGAAAGCTTTATTCGTTTTGTTCAACTCAAAACCTTCTTGGAATGTATCCCCAATTGGAAAATCTGACTTTTCTACTAGATCATTAATCATTCCTTGTAAACCCATGGCTCGGCCGTCGTCTGGCGCATAAATTCGGGCAATCCCATAGCCATGAAGTTCTTGAATTTCTTCTTGAAGGATTGTTCCCCCTCCTCCTCCAAATATCTTAATATGACCAGCACCTTTTTCCTGAAGTAAATCATACATGTATTTAAAAAATTCCACATGCCCTCCTTGATAAGAAGTGATAGCAATTGCCTGCACATCTTCCTGAATGGCACAATCCACAATCTCCTGAACCGACCTATTATGTCCTAAATGAATCACTTCACATCCAGTAGATTGAATGATTCTCCTCATAATGTTTATTGCAGCATCATGACCATCAAACAAAGATGCGGCAGTAACTATTCGAATATGATTTTTGGGTTTATAAATCTCGGTGGATCCAGTCATAAAATCGGGTTTAATTCTTATTTTACAAGAGAAAAACGCTATTCATTCAATAAAATAGGGTTTCTTTTTATGCTTGCGAATATACGCAAAAGCCCCAAGATGACCTTCAATTATTGGATCATAAACAAAATATTATTTGGTCACCTATGATGAATAATCTCTTGTAGACTGACCTATATCATCTTTTTTGAAAACGTTGAAATCTACTTTTGCCTGAACCTAAATCAAGAATTTATGTCTCTTTCCTATATAAGCCCTGAACAGGCGGTAAGCTTAATTGAAAGTCATCAAAGAGTCTTTGTACATGGAAGTGCTGCTACTCCTACTCGACTATTAAAAGCTTTGGCAGAACGAAAAAATGACTTAAGAAATGTAGAAATCGTTGCCATTACTACACTTGGGGAAATGCCATTGGTTAAACCTGAATGCCAGAATGCCTTTTACATGAATTCCCTTTTTGTTTCCGAAAATGTAAGGAAGGCTGTCAATTCCGATTATGGAGGATACGTACCAATTTTTTTAAGCGAAATTGGACACCTCTTCAGAAATAAAATACTAGGCATTGATGTAGCATTAATTCAAGTATCTGAACCTGATGCCCATGGATTTTGCACCCTAGGCACTTCAGTGGATATTGCAAAACCAGCCGTCGAAACTGCAAGAATCATTATTGCCCAAGTCAATAAAAAAATGCCAAGAACTCATGGAGATGGGCATATTCATATCTCAAAATTCTCAGCAGCCATTCATGTAGACGATGATTTGCCAGAAATCAATTATGCAAAAAAAATCACGGAACGGGAAATTCAGATTGGGCAACACATTTCTTCTCTAATTGAAGATCGATCCACCCTTCAAATGGGGATAGGTGCGATTCCTGATGCCGTGTTGAATTCGTTACATCACCATAAGGATTTAGGAGTTCATACGGAAATGTTTTCTAATGGAATCTTGGAATTGATGAAGTCTGGAGCTGTCACCAATTCATTTAAGAAAAAACATCCTGGAAAAGTAGTTTCCTCCTTTGCCGCAGGAACCAGAGAGCTATATGATACTGTAAATGACAATCCTGAATTCTCTTTCCATGAAGCAGCCTATGTAAATGATACTGCTGTCATTCGAAAAAACCCAAAGGTCATATCCATCAATAGTTGTGTTGAATTGGATTTAACTGGACAGGTTTGTGCAGATTCAATAGGAAGTTATCATTATTCAGGAGTCGGTGGTCAAATGGACTTTATGAGAGGAGCGGCTCTTTCTGTGGGTGGAAAACCTATTATGGCTTTACCTTCAACCACAAAAAAAGGGAATTCCAAAATTGTTCCGTTTTTAAAGGAAGGTGCAGGAGTAGTCACTACACGTGCTCACATGCAATACGTGGTCACAGAATTTGGAATTGCCAACCTTTATGGTAAAAACCTAAGACAAAGAGCTTATGAGTTAATGCGAATTGCCCACCCTGACCATCAGGAATCATTGGAAAAAGCGATCGTTGAAAGGTTTGGAAGCTATATTTACCCTTTCAGGTAACAAGCGGAAAAATTTCATTTTTATTTATTAGTCTTATCGTTAGTTTAGCTTTGCGATAACCCAAAATATTCATGTCTTCAAAAAACTATGCATTCTTTGTCTCGATTACTGCCGCTTTAGGTGGATTTCTGTTTGGATTTGACACGGCTGTAATTTCCGGTGCCGAGCGAGCGATTCAAGAAACTTGGAGGTTAAGTGATTGGATGCATGGATTAGCGATTGCTTCCGCCTTATACGGTACAGTAATTGGAGCCTTATTTGGAGGAATTCCGGCAGATAAATTTGGACGACAAAAAAGTCTACTTTGGATCGGACTGTTTTACCTGATTTCGGCACTGGGTTCAGGTTTAGCATGGGATGTTACTTCTTTCACCTTTTTCCGGTTTTTGGGCGGATTGGGAGTTGGAGCTTCATCCGTAGTTGCCCCTATGTATATCTCTGAAATTGCGCCAGCTAAAAATCGTGGACTGTTGGTGGCTCTGTATCAGTTTAACATTGTCTTTGGAATCGTCATGGCCTATGTCTCCAATTACCTAATCGGTACAGCAGAGCTAGCACAAGATTGGCGATGGATGTTGGGTGCCGAGGCCATTCCTGCACTACTTTACTCTATTTTGATTTTCAGAATCCCAGAAAGCCCAAGATGGTTAATAGGAAAAAGAAATGATGAAGTTCAAGCCAGAGCTATATTGACAAGAACAGACCCTGAAGGAGTGGATGAAGCAATCCGTCTGGCTTTAGAAGAGGAAAAGAAAATCAAACAAAAAGGAAGTTTTTCAGCCATCTTCAAAAAGCGGTTTTTGCCTACTACACTCATGGCAATTATGATTGCCTTTTTCAACCAGGTGTCTGGTATCAATGCAATCATTTATTTTGCTCCTAGAATATTTGAAATGGCTGGGATTTCTACCGAATCTGCCTTAATATCTACTATTGGAATAGGAGTAGTAAATCTATTTGCAACCTTCCTCGGACTATATTTGATAGATAGAATAGGAAGAAAAAAATTGATGTACATTGGTTCTATGGGGTATATAGTGTCACTTTCTTTAATGGCATACAATTTCCTAGGTCCCGGGATCCCTACATTCTGGCTACCTATATTCGTATTTGCCTTTATCGCTTCACATGCTGTCGGGCAAGGATCCGTCATTTGGGTATTTATTTCAGAAATGTTCCCCAATGATCTTAGAGCTTACGGCCAATCAACTGGCTCATTTACTCATTGGATCTTGGCAGCCATAATTGCCAATGTATTTCCATTTTTTGCAAATCAATTTGGACCTGGATATATCTTTTCATTCTTTGCTGTGATGATGGTATGGCAACTATTATGGGTAAGATTTAAGATGCCAGAAACAAAAGGAAGGTCATTAGAAGAGATTCATCAAAATATTCACTGAGGAATGATCAATAAAGTAGTTGTATTTGGAGAAATGCTATGGGATTGCCTTCCCAATGGAGCTGTTCCAGGAGGTGCTCCCATGAACGTTGCACTTAACCTTCACCAGTTAGGGCTTGATTCAAAGCTGATATCTGCCGTAGGAAAAGATAATGACGGGAAAAAACTACTAGATTTTCTAAATTCTTTTCAATTCCAGACGAACCTTATTCAACAGCTAGAAGAGTATGGAACGTCCAAAGTCCTTGTGGATGACAGTGATCCTGAAAACATAAAATACGATATCATATCGCCTGTTGCCTGGGATTTTATTAAGTGGAATAAAAACATGGACCAATTAGTGGCGGAGTCAGATGCTTTTGTCTTTGGCACCTTAGGGGTAAGAAATCCTGAAAGTCTCACCACCCTCTTGAAGCTTCTTCATCACGAAACCTTGCGTTTTTTTGACGCCAATTTACGTTCGCCTTATTATGATTTTGAAATAATTGAAACGCTACTGGGTTTTGCCGACGTATTAAAAATCAATGAAGATGAGTTGGTGATTTTCGCAGACTTTTTTAATGTTAAACCAACTATTAAGTCGGTCTGTTACCATTTAGATCAACATTTCCCAATGGATTTAATCTGTGTGACCAAGGGATCAGCAGGTGCTTTAATTTATAAAAAGGGAGAAATTATCGAACATCCTGGTTACAAAGTAAAGGTCGCTGATAGTATTGGGGCAGGTGATGCATTTCTAAGTGGGTTTATCAAAGGCTACCTTGAGAATAAACCGCTAAGTGAAACACTTGATTTTGCCTGTAAACTGGGGGCTTTTGTGGCTTCCAAAAAGGGAGGAACTCCCAACTACTCCATCTCTGATCTAGAAGCTATGTGATCGAAGTTCTTCACTGCACAAAAAAAGCTGACTCTTCCTAGTCAGCTTATATATTTTGGAGGTTTAACTTAAAAACCACTTTTGATCACTTCTGCAATTTCTGCCAATTCTTCTGGAGTCAATTTCAACTTTGGTCTACCAAAATTAATGTCATCCATACTTCTTAAAGGAACCAAGTGAACATGTACATGAGGCACTTCCAAACCTATTACTGCTACCCCTACTCTGGTGCACTTGATGGTTCTATCTATTGCCTTTGCTACTTTTTGCGCAAATACATGCAAGCCTGCCAAAACTTCCGGTTCCAAATCAAAAATGTAATCCACTTCTTGTTTTGGGACCACTAGGATATGTCCTTTTACCAAAGGCATGATATCCAGAAAAGCAATGTAATTTTCATCCTCAGCTACTATATGAGCGGGAATTTCTCTGTTAATAATCTTGGTGAAAATTGAAGCCATAGTGTTGAGAAAAAAAATCCCGGAATACCGGGATCTATAATTAATAAGAAATATCTAAAATTTCGAATTGGAGTACACCAGCAGGTGCATTGATCTCTGCTACCTCGCCCTTCTTCTTTCCTACCAATCCTTTTCCGAATGGAGAACCCAAAGAAATTTTTCCAGCTTTCAAATCAGCCTCTTCTTCAGACACCAACGTGTAAGAAACGGTCATCCCATTTTTTACATTTTTAATTTTTACAGTACTTAGTATTCCCACTTTGGAAGTATCCATCTGAGAATTATCAAATACGCGTGCATTTCCGACTACTGCTTCCAGTTTAGCGATCTTCAATTCCAAATGACCTTGAGCATCTTTGGCAGCATCATACTCTGCATTTTCACTCAAATCACCTTTATCCCTTGCTTCAGCAATTTGCTTAGCAATATCGGTACGACCTCTCGTCTTAAGATCTTGAAGTTCGTCCTTCAATTTCTTCAATCCTTCTTCTGTGTAGTATTGTACTTTTCCCATAATTTAACTCAATTAGAAAGGCACCAAAAACAAAGTAACGGTCGCGTTTGGGTGACCGTTACTTTGTCAGATGTCTTTATTTGATGCTCAAAGATAATAAACCAAATGCTACAAAACAATTACATGCAATGGTCAAAAATATCTATTAAAGTCTTAAAACGGCTATTTAAAAGCTTTTGTTATTTTCTTCACTAAGACTTTATTTATTTTTTTGTACGACTCAAATGTCCAGCCAGCTACATGCGGACTAAAGAGCACATTTTCCCTTGAAGAGAGCTTTTCAAACTCTTCTTTTTGCTCCACAGTAAACTTTTGGAACTTTTCATTTTCCAAAACATCCAATACTGCTCCTAATAATATACCGCGATCCAATGCTTCATTCAAGGTTTTGAAACTAATCACTTCACCCCTTGCAGTATTGATCAACCAAAAAGGATGAGCAAAACTTTCCAACTCTTGAATGGTTAGGAAATTTCTGGTTTCTGGAGTCAAAGGGACATGAATACTTAAGATATCCGCTTCAGCTTTCAGCTTTTCCCAAATTACTTCTTTCACTTCTCTGGTCCCGAAGTTCAATTTATACTTATCGTAAGCATAGATGTCCACTCCAAAACCTCTGAGTCGTTTAGCGAAAGATTTTCCCATATTGCCATAACCCATGATCCCCACAGTTTTGCCCATCAACTCATGTCCACGGTTACCTTCACGATCCCAAATACCTTTTCTGACCTCAGCATCTGACTTTTTAATATGATTAAAAAGCGCCAATAACATGGCCATCGCATGTTCAGCCACTGCATCTCGATTCCCTTTGGCTGCATGAAACAGTTTGATTCCTCTGTTTACTAAATAATCCAAATCAATTTGATCAAGCCCAGCGCCGGCTCTTCCAATAAATTTCAAATTGACAGCTTTCTCCAACAGGGGTTGATCCATCGGAGTTTTGGATCGGATAATCAACCCATCATATGCAGATACTTGATCTAATATTTCTTCTCTGGTAATTTTTGGAGAATAGGTAACCTGATGACCTTTCTTTTCCAGCATAGAGATGATACTCTTATGCATTTTGTCAATTATCAATATTTTCATGGAATCCTCTTAAATATGTAAAAGAGACATGGCCACTAAAAAATATACGGCAAGTCCCAGTAAATCATTGGCTGTAGTAATAAACGGGCCTGAGGCTAGGGCAGGGTTTATTCCTATTTTATCTAAAAGAATTGGGGTAATCGTCCCCATAAAAGATGACAGTAATACCACTGAAAACAAGGCTATGGAAACGACCAAAGCAAAAGAGACTTCACTTTGATAAAATAAGACTACCACTGCAAAAACAAAGGTGGCCAAAATCAATCCGTTGATGACCGCAACCGAAAGTACCTTAAGAAATCTCTTGGAAAAAGAATCGTCAAATGCAGATTTACTAGCTAAGGATTGAACTACCAAAGAAGAGGATTGGATCCCTACATTCCCTCCTGTAGCAGTGATCAAAGGAATGAAAAATGCCAACGCAGTCACTTTGCTTAATCCTTCCTCAAAAAAACCGATAAACCCGGCACCTAAAAGCCCCCCTACAATCCCGATCAACAACCAAGGAAGTCGGGCTTTAGTCAAACGGATCACGCTATCATATTCATCTACTGTATCCGAAATACCAGTCATAGCCTGAATATCTTCTTCTGCTTCTTCTCGGATAATATCCAAAATATCATCAAAGGTAATTCGACCCACCAGCTTGTTTTTCACGTTTACTACAGGAACAGTTTCCAAATCATACCTACGCATAATTTCCGCTACTTCCTCCTGATCCATGTAAGTGGGTACGGAGATCACTTCATCTTCATAAATATCCTCGATTTTGGTTTGCTCAGATGCAAGGACAATTCTCTTTAATGAAACCCTTCCTAGTAGCTGCTGCTTATTATCAACTACATAAATGGAGAAGATTTTATCTACATTTTCGGCTTGTCTTCTGATTTCATTGATGGTCTGAACCACATTCCAGTTTTTATTAGCTCGAATGTATTCCTTCGCCATAATACCACCGGCTGTATCCTCTTCGTAGCGTAATAGCTCCAGAATTTGCTCTGATTTCTGCCGATCTGTAAAATACCCGATGACTTCTTCCCTCTCCCGAAGAGAAAGCAAGTTTAAAATATCTGCTCCATCATCAGAGTCCATGCATTCAATTAAGCTGGCTATTTCAGGATTTTCCATTTCCTTCAACACCTTGGTCAAGGTATCTTCATCCAGCTCAATAAGAATATCAGCAGAAAACTGATTATCCAGAAGTCGAAGCACATAGATAGATTCCTCCATGGAGAGCTCGTCCAAAATGGCAGCCACGTCAGCCACATTTGCTCCTTCTAAAGAATCTTGGATAAAGGCAATATTCTCCTCCTCTATCCCCAGTCTGAGGCTCTCTAAATATTCTTTCGAAAGTTCAAATTGCTTAATGATTTCCACGGGAAGCTTCTATTTGTTGAGCTATAAAAACAAAATCTGATACGTCCAATTGCTCGGCACGCTTATCCATTAAAGGGTTGGTCTTTAAATCTTCTGGAAGTTGGAAGGATTTCAATGAATTCCTCAACGTTTTCCTTCTATTTCCAAAACCTCCTTTTACCACCTGAAAAAATAATTTTTCATTACAGTCCAGGTTCTTCACTTTATTCCTAACCAATCGGATTACACCTGAGTTCACTCTTGGAGGAGGATCAAATACTTCAGGAGGAACAGAAAAAAGGTATTCTATATCATAATAAGCCTGAAGAAGCACAGACAAAATTCCGTAATCTTTATTCCCTTTTGGAGATGCAATTCTTTCTGCTACCTCTTTTTGGAGCATACAAACCACTTCTGTTACTTGATCTCTCACTTCCAGAACCTTAAAGAAAATCTGTGAAGAAATATTGTATGGAAAGTTTCCTGCTATGGCATATTGATCTGGAATTACTTTTTTAAAATCGTATTTCAAATAATCCCCATAGATAATTCTATCGCCAAGCTCAGGATATTTCTTATTTAAGTACTCTATTGACTCTTTATCAATATCAATAAGGTACAACTCGAGGTCTGATTTTAGTAAATAATCTGTGAGCACACCCATTCCAGGCCCAATTTCCAAGACCTTGGTCACTCCTCCATGCCCTTTGACCGCCAAAGCTATTCGCTCTGCTATACTTAAATCGGTCAAAAAGTGCTGGCCAAGATGTTTTTTGGCTCTGACTTTTTCCATCGGTTAGCTCTGATTATTTTTTATAAATTGCAGCTTCAAAAATAAGAGAATATTCCTAAAGGACTACAGTGTACTTTGGCATGCAATTAAAAGCCAATTATCGCAAAGCCCAAAATTATATGAACATAAGAAAGAGTAAACCCATCATTGGGATAAGTATCGGAGATATTAACGGAGTCGGGATTGAAGTAACGCTCAAGGCTTTATCTGATAATCGTATCTTCAAAAACTTTACCCCTCTCATTTATGGGCATGGCAAAGCAATCTCATTCTATAAGAAGATCCTGAATATTGATGATTTTAATTTTGTTCAGATTAAATCCATGAATGAAATCCAACACAAGCGTGTCAATGTCATCAACGTCATGGAGGAATGTCCAGAAGTGATACCAGGAGTAGAAACGCAAGAAGCTGGAAAAATGGCTATCGAGGCGATTTCTCAAGCTTTGGAGGATCTTAAAAATGGTCATATTCAAGCCTTGGTAACTGCTCCAGTCAATAAAAATAACATCAATTCAGAGGAATTGCATTTTGTGGGACATACTGAATACATCACAGCCTCCGTTGGAGCAAAAGAAAGTTTGATGTTAATGGTTTCGGACTCACTTCGAGTAGGATTGGTAACAGGCCATATTCCTTTGGCACAAGTCGCTCAAGCAGTGACCAAAGAAAAGATCATTCAAAAATCGAATTTGCTATTAAACACCTTGGTAAAGGATTTTGGCATTACCAAACCGAAGATTGCGATCCTAGGATTGAACCCACATGCTGGAGAAGATGGATTACTGGGCAAAGAAGAGGAAGAAATCATCAAACCTGCCATTCGTGAATTGAAAGACCAAAATAAAATGGTGTTTGGACCTTATCCTTCGGATGGATTCTTTGGAATGATGCACCAATCAAAATTTGACGGGGTTTTGGCCATGTACCACGATCAAGGCTTAATCCCTTTCAAATCCATTGCATTCAGTTCTGGAGTGAATTTCACTTCGGGCTTGCCGATCATAAGAACTTCCCCTGATCACGGAACTGCCTATAATATTGCAGGCAAAAATGTGGCGGATGAAGGTTCGATGAGGGCGGCAATTTTCCTTGCATCAGACATTATTTCCCAGCATGAACAGGAAAACCAAGAGAGTTAGATAAAAAATTGGCTAGATTTCCGCAGCTAACCAAATATTATTTTACAATCTATTTTATCCTATTTAAATAATTCCCTAAATTTGCGGTCTTAAATCGAGAGGAGGAATCGTGAAATTCTGGAGAACCTTTGATATTGAGGTAATTAAGTTCGTTGAGGGAAGACACGAAATCGACTTCGAAATCGACGATTCGTTCTTTCAACATTTTGAAGACAATCATCTTGTCGAAAAAGGCAATTTGACCGTACGGGTCAATATGAAAAAAGGTGCCAATTTGATAGAAATGGATTTCCTTATTCAAGGAAAAGTCAGACTGACTTGTGACAGAAGTCTTGAGGAGTATGACCAGCCCTTAGATATTCGTGAAACCATGATCTATAAATATGGTAGTGAAGAAGTAGAAATCAATGAAGATGTCATAATGATTACGAGGGACACTCCTTCAGTCAATGTGGCTCAATTGATCTATGAATTCATTCTGATCAACCTTCCTGCAAAAAAAATCCATCCTGATTACCGTAATGAATTGGATGATGATGATTTTGAAGGAGAAGGTGGAATTGTCTATTTGGATGATGATTTTGACGAAGATGAACTTGAGGACAACTCAGAAGAAGAAACAAAAGAAATTGATCCCCGCTGGGCATCATTAAAAAATTTAAAAAACAAGGAATAATCATAAACCACATATAAAATGGCACATCCTAAACGAAAAATTTCGAAAACCAGAAGAGATAAAAGAAGAACTCATTATAAATTAGAGGCTCCTGGTTTGGCTAAATGCCCAACTACTGGCGAAATGCACTTGCCGCACAGAGCGTTCTGGTTGGACGGTAAATTGTACTACAAAGGACAAGTTATCATTGAAAAAGAAGTACTAGCTTAATAAGCTATTTCAGTAATATTAAAATCCATTCTTGGTTTAAGAATGGATTTTTTGTTTTAATAGGAATTCAATTCCCTGTCTTTCAGTATATTGATAACCGTTGGTAGTTTTTGTTTTGGTGGTCAGAGACAATTATAATATTTTTGGCAATTCCCAAAGGAAGTACACCAACCTTTCATCCCATTTTAAGGAGTTTTATATTTGGGGCTCCTTACTATAACCAAAAAATAATGGACAAAATCAGAGCCATGGTAACCGGAGTTCAAGGATATGTTCCTGAATACCGTTTAACCAATAAAGAACTTGAAACTCTGGTAGATACCAACGACGAGTGGATTTACACAAGAACAGGCATTAAAGAGAGAAGAATCCTTAAAGGTGAAAACCAAGGTACTTCTGTCATGGCAGTAGAAGCAATCAAAGGCTTGCTTGAAAAAACGCAAACCGATCCTCTAGATATTGATTTGATTATTTGTGCTACAGTTACTCCTGACATGCCTTTCCCGGCAACTGCAAATATTATTGCAGACAAAGTCGGTGCAAAAAATAGCTTCAGCTTTGATATTGCAGCTGCTTGTTCTGGCTTCCTGTATGCTATGCAGGTAGGAAGTCAGTTTATCCAAACTGGTCAACACAAAAAGGTAATCGTGGTAGGGGCTGATAAAATGTCTTCTATAGTGAATTACGAAGACAGGACTACCTGTATTCTTTTTGGTGATGGAGCTGGTGCTATTTTATTGGAACCTACCACTGAAGAACTTGGAATAATGGATGCCTTGCTTCACGCTGATGGATCAGGAGCTCCTTATCTCAATATGAAAGCAGGAGGAAGCATGAAACCTGCCACCCATGAAACTGTAGATGCGAGAGAGCATTTCGCAGCCCAAGAAGGGTCTACAGTTTTCAAATTTGCGGTAACCAATATGGCTGATGTTAGTGCTGAAGTAATGGAGAGAAATAACCTTACCAGTGATGATGTTGCTTGGCTGGTACCACATCAAGCAAACAAGAGAATCATTGATGCGACCTCAAGCAGAATGGGCATCGGATCTGACAAAGTGATGATGAACATTGAAAAGTATGGCAATACTACTGCAGCTACACTTCCGCTTTGTCTTTGGGACTACGAAAGCCAATTGAAAAAAGGAGATAATTTGATTCTTGCTGCATTTGGAGGCGGCTTTACTTGGGGTGCACTTTATTTGAAATGGGCTTACGACCCTAAGTAAATTGATTAATAAATATAATAATTGAATATATGGCTAGTACTGCAGATTTTAAAAATGGGCTTTGTCTGGTAATGAACAATGAAATTTATTCCATTGTTGATTTCCAGCACGTAAAACCTGGAAAAGGTGCTGCTTTTGTGAGAACAAAATTGAAAGGATTGACCAATGGTAAAACCTTGGATAAGACTTTTAATGCTGGTGAAAAAGTAGAAACTGCGAGAGTTGAAAAAAGACCTCATCAGTTCTTGTACAAGGATGATATGGGGTACCATTTCATGGATACCAACACCTTCGAGCAAATACCTATTGAGGAGAAATTGATCGAAAGACCAGATTTATTGAAAGATGGACAAATGGTTGATATCCTTATTCATGATGAAACTGAAACTCCTATTTCTGTGGAATTACCTCCTTTCGTAGAATTAATGATTACCTACACAGAACCAGGGATTAAAGGAGATACTGCAACCAACGCGCTTAAACCGGCTACCCTAGAAACTGGAGCAACTGTAATGGTTCCTTTATTTGTAGAACAGGATATCATGATTAAAGTGGATACCAGAGATGGATCCTATTCTGAAAGAGTAAAATAATTAACTTAGCTGAAATCAATACTGATTGAATTCAGCTATTTTTATTTAAACCCAATTCTGAACTGTCCTAGGACATTCTTTAAAAAACGAGACTATGAAACCTAAAGAGATTCAAGAGCTAATCGATTATATCTCAAATTCAGGCTTAGCTGAAGTAAAAATTAAAACAGATGAGTTTGAGTTGTCTATTAAAAAAGATTCATCCAATGTACGTGTAGTGGAAGCTGCTCCAGCTCCTGCACCAGTTGCAGCTGCGCCTACCCCAGCACCAGCTGCTGCACCGGCACCTTCTGCACCGGCACCTGCGCCTACAGAAAACTCTAATTTAGTTGAAATAAAATCACCAATGATTGGTACCTTTTATTTGACTCCTAACCCAGACTCTCCTGCATTTGTTAATGTTGGAGACACTGTGAAACCTGGACAAACAGTTTGTATTATCGAAGCAATGAAACTTTTCAATGAAATTGAATCTGAAGTTTCAGGAAAAATTGTAAAAATCTTGGTTACTAACTCTACTCCTGTAGAGTATGATCAACCTTTATTCCTAGTAGATCCTGCTGGTTAATAATTTTTCCAACTAAACTATAAAACCGTGTTTAACAAGATACTTATTGCCAATAGAGGTGAAATAGCATTACGAGTGATCCGAACTTGCAAGGAAATGGGGATCAAAACGGTTGCTGTTTATTCTACTGCTGACAAAGACAGTCTTCATGTAAGATTCGCTGACGAAGCGGTTTGCATAGGTCCTGCTCCAAGTCGGGATTCTTATTTGAACATACCAAGAATCATTGCTGCTGCAGAAATCACCAATGCAGACGCCATACATCCAGGCTATGGATTCCTTTCAGAAAATGCTGAGTTTTCCAGAATTTGTGAAGAATATGGTATTAAATTCATTGGTGCCAGCCCTGAAATGATTGGCAAAATGGGTGACAAGGCTACTGCCAAAGCTACTATGAGAGAAGCTGGTGTGCCAACTGTCCCAGGTTCTGAAGGACTATTGGAATCCATTGAGCAAGGTATAAAGCTTGCAAATGAAATGGGATACCCTGTAATTCTAAAAGCTACTGCTGGTGGCGGTGGCCGAGGAATGAGAATTGTCAAAGAAGAAAGCGGCTTCAAAAAAGCTTGGGATGATGCAAGAATGGAATCAGGTGCTGCCTTCGGAAATGATGGTCTTTACTTGGAAAAATTCGTAGAAGAACCAAGACATATTGAAATCCAGATCATTGGTGATAAAAATGGAAGAGCTTGTCACCTTTCCGAGAGAGATTGTTCTATTCAAAGAAGACATCAAAAACTGGTAGAAGAAACTCCTTCTCCATTTATCACTGATGAATTAAGAAAAGCCATGGGTGAAGCGGCTATCAAAGGCGCCGAAGCAATAGGCTATGAAGGAGCCGGAACCATTGAGTTTTTAGTGGACAAAAACCGCAACTTCTACTTCATGGAGATGAATACCAGGATTCAGGTAGAACATCCGATTACCGAGGAAGTAACAGATTTTGATTTGATCAAAGAACAAATCAAGGTGGCTGCAGGAGATGTCATTAGTGGCAAAAACTACATTCCTAAACTTTATGCCATGGAATGTCGAATCAATGCAGAAGATCCTGCGAATGGATTCAGACCTAGCCCGGGAAGAATTCAAAACTTACATATCCCTGGAGGTAGAGGAGTCAGAGTGGATTCACATGTTTATGCTGGGTATGTAATCCCTCCTAACTATGATTCCATGATTGCTAAACTTATTGTAAGCGGTCAGTCTAGAGAAGAGGTAATTGTTAGAATGAAAAGAGCCTTGGAGGAGTTTGTCATTGATGGTATCAAAACCACCATTCCTTTCCACTTGGCCCTATTGGAAGACCCTGAGTTCAAAGCAGGGAATTTCACCACCAAATTCCTGGAAACATTTGATTTCTCTGTGATAAAAAAATAAACCAACCTTTTACCAAGTAAAAAGCTGTCCACAGGGCAGCTTTTTTGTTTACTTGATATATTTAAATACCAGAAAAACCCACGTCGAAAGTAATTGTTTTGCTCCAAAGCCAAAGTACTAATGGGACGGAAATCACAGTCAGCAATGTAGCACCCTTATTCAACTTCTTTACTTTTATCATATTGATTTCAGAAATAGGAACACCTGTTTCAATCGGAACTCTTAATCTTTTATTGTTTTTCTGTGTAAATAAACCTTGGATTGAATCATTTCTAACTTCGGAATAGGTAATATCATAACTGACACTATCCTTGGTTAGAACAAACAAGTCATCGCCTTCAGAAATACGTGAGAGTTGTCTTGGCTCAAAATACTTGCTCCTTTCTTCTACGGCTAGATTTGGTTTGATCCAATCTACCTTCTGATAAGTTTTGCATGAGGTTCCAACTAAAAACACCATCAAAAAGAGCCCCATTTGGCATCTAAAAGGGAACAGTCTAAATCGATATTTAGGAAGATTAAATGTCATCTAAATAATCTACTAGATCAGACATACCTTGATTAAATATCACTCCCCAAAAAATAAATAAAGACATCACTGGCACCCCAATACCTACTCCTAAAGTTGTACCCAAATTAAACTTTCTAACTCTTAACTCTTCTATTTCCGAAAATGCAACCCTTCTGGAGCTCGGAAATTCAATAGTTTGATTTTCAAACTTCCAAAATAATCCTTGAATGGAATCATTTACCGATTCAGAATAGATCAAATAGTATTTTTTAGAATTACTGGCTATCACCTTTAAGCTATCTCCTTCCTTGATTCTTGAAATCTGTCTAGGTTCAAAAGACACACTCCTTTCTTCTTTTGGTACCTTGGGTTTGATCCAATCGATATTCTGATACGTCTTGCAATTGGAAAAGCAAAATACCAAAAGAATTGACATACAATATTTTGAAAATATAGGACGCATATTTTTCCTTTGGATAAAGCTCGAAAAATGTCTCAAAAGCTTAAAATTTTTGATTTTAATTTTTTTGTAATTCTTACTAAAATCAAGCTTTTTATTAGGCAAAAACACTAATTTCCAATACATTAGACAATAAAAAAATGAATTCAATTATTCTTTTTTTTATTAAAAATCAACCGACTTTTATAAAAATTTTTTATAACTTAAGGCCGTAAAACTTTCTCAAATGACCATTAAAAAGTCACATATTCTGGCTTTCCTGCCGATTTTCGCACTGTTTTTTTCCTGTCAGGAAAAAAACAAAGAAGCTAGCTCTTTGGCCAAAATCGATCAAGTCAGTTATAATTTTCATGTCCGTCCCATTCTTTCTGATAAGTGTTTTGCTTGCCACGGTCCCGATGCAAACAAAAGGGAGGCAGATTTAAGATTAGATACAGAAGAAGGTGCCTTTGCAGCTTTAAAAGAAAGTCCGGGGAAATTCGCCCTTGTTTCAGGAAAAATTGAAGAATCGGAAGTGTATCACCGGATCACTTCTGAAGATCCTGGTGAACTGATGCCTCCTCCGGAGTCTAATCTAGCATTGACTGAAAATGAAATTGCGCTTATCAAAAGATGGATCGAAGAAGGGGCTCAGTACGAACCTCACTGGGCATTTACAAGGGCGGAAAAACCTGTCGTTCCTAAAGCAACTGAATGGGCCAACAATGAAATAGACCAGTTCATTTATAATAAATTGCTCGAGAAGGGGTTGAAACCGAACCCTAAGGCTCAACCCTATGAATTGATCAAAAGGGCAAGTTTGGATTTGACAGGATTACCTCCTAGTCCAGAAGTATTGGATAGATTTAAGGATTTTTCAGGAGAATATTCTTACGAAGATTTATTAGATGGACTTTTATCAGATCCTTCCTATGGGGAAAAACTAGCCGTACTATGGATGGATATTTCTAGATATGCGGATAGCTATGGGTACCAAGATGATAATATTAGAACCCAATGGCCTTATCGGGATTGGGTGATCCATGCATTTAATGAAAACCTTCCCTATGATGATTTTATCACTTGGCAGCTAGCCGGTGATCTATTGCCCAATGCAAACAAAGAACAAATTCTTGCTACCGCATTTAACCGAAATCATAAATACACAGAAGAAGGTGGTGTGATCGACGAGGAGTATAGAATAGAATACGTGCTAGATAAAACCAATACCTTCAGTAAGGGTATTTTAGGCATTACAATGGAATGTGCCCAGTGCCATGATCATAAATATGATCCTTTTTCCCAAAAAGACTATTACGAGTTTTTTGCCTTCTTCAACAATACTCCTGAAAAAGGATATGAAGGAGATGTTTCGATTTCCAAACCTGCCAAAACTCCAGTTTTATGGATGGATCATGAAGACCTTTCAGGGATCATGGAATTTATTAATTACCAAGACAGCTCTAAACTTAGCGTTTCTGTGATGGGGGAATTGGAAGGAGAGGAAAAAAGGACCACTTATATCCTAGATAGGGGAGTTTATGATGCTCCAACCATTCCGGTTTCTGCTTCTACACCCGCTTCTATACTTGAGTTTCCAGAGGATTTAGAGGCAAATAGACTTGGATTAGCAAAATGGACAGTAAATAGAGACAATCCATTGACAGCAAGAGTATTTGTTAATTTAATTTGGCAAGAAATCTTTGGTACGGGAATCGTAAAATCAGCAGGTGATTTTGGAATGCAAGGGGATTTACCGAGTCATCCTGAACTTCTAGATTGGTTGGCTGTGGACTTTATGGAAAATGGTTGGGACATCAAGCGATTACTGAAACAAATCTTAAGTTCCGCTACCTATCAGCAATCTGCTGAAATCACAAAAGAACACCTATCGATTGACCCCGAAAACATTTATTTGGCGAGAGCACCAAGATTGAGACTCACTGCGGAAAATATTCAAGACCTGGTTTTGGCAAGTAGCGGACTCTTACATCAAGAACTGGGTGGACCAAGTGTTAAACCATACCAACCTGAAGGAGTATGGGAAGCGGCATCTTCCGGAAGAGGAGTCTTGGCAACTTATATTCAAGACACCGGTAAAAATCTTTATAGAAGAGGCCTTTACAACTTCATCAAACTAACCGTTCCTCCTCCAAAAGCTATCATTTTTGATGCCAGTAATCGGGATCAATGCGAAGTAGGAAGAGGAAGAACCAATACCCCATTGCAAGCCTTGGTGATGCTCAATGATCCTATGGTTTTGGAAGCATCCAGAGTACTCGCAATGAACCTTGGATCTCAATACGACAATGACTTGGAGGCCATCGAAAACGCATTTAAAAGAATCCTATGCAGAAACATGAAATCTGAGGAAAAAGATCTTTTGGAATCTTATTTTGAGGATCAATTAGAGCGATTTGAGAACAATAAAGACCAGATAAAGCCCACCTTGGAAGTTGGGGAATATCCTATTGATCCTAGTCAGGAAACCGCGAGAAACGCTGCTTTAATGCAAGTGATAGTTAGCTTATATAATTTGGAAGAAACGATTACAAAGATTTAAGATGGAAAAGGAACTATTAGAGCAAGGATTAAATCTTAATAGAAGAAAATTTTTGTCCAAGTTGAGCTTGGGTGTAGGAAGTGCTGCTTTAGGATCACTCCTTATACCGGATTTATTCAAAGGGGGAAGTCCTGACGAGGAAGCCATTATGGCTGCCCTCCCCCATTTTGCGCCAAAAGCAAAACGGGTAATTTATTTATTTCAAAATGGTGCCCCAAGCCAATTGGAATCTTTTGACTACAAGCCACTTCTCAATAAAAATATGGGACAGGAACTTCCTGAGTCCATTCGAAAAGGGCAACGTTTGACCGGAATGACGGCTGGGCAAAGCTCTTTCCCTTTAGTTGGTTCTTATTTCAAATTCAATCAATACGGAGAATCCAGGGCCTGGATTTCTGAAATATTCCCCCATACAGCAAGTGTCGTAGATGATATTTGTATTGTCAAATCCATGCATACAGAAGCGATCAATCACGATCCTGCACTTACCTTTTTTCAAACAGGAGCCCAAGTAGGGAACAGACCTAGTATGGGTTCATGGTTGAGCTATGGATTAGGAAGTGAAAACAGCAATCTACCTGCATTTTGTGTACTTCTCAGTAGAGGAAAAGGGAATGGTCAAGGAGTTTACTCTAAACTATGGAGTAATGGATTTTTAGATGCCACCCATCAGGGAGTCCAATTTTCAAATTCAGAAGATCCTGTATTGTATTTAAAAGACCCTAAATCCATGTCTAGAGATGAGCGAAGAAAAATGCTCGATCAAATCTCTGCCATGAATGATTTGAGTTATAGGGAATTTAACGATCCTGCCATCAGTGCAAAAATCCAGCAATACGAAATGGCTTTCAGAATGCAAACGGCGGTACCTGAAATGACTGATGTTTCCAAAGAACCGGATAGCATTATTAAAATGTATGGACCAGATTGCTTAGTTCCCGGCACCTATGCTGCCAACTGTCTTTTGGCGAGAAAACTATCCGAAAGTGGAGTTCGATTTGTGCAATTATATCATCAAGGATGGGACCAACATGGGGACTTACCAGACCAAATGGCCATGCAAGCCAAAGATGTAGACCAAGCTTCAGCTGCACTCATCAAGGATCTTAAGCAACGTGGTTTGTTAGATGAAACCCTGGTGATCTGGGGAGGAGAATTTGGTAGAACCAATTATTGCCAAGGTAAAATCCAGCCAAACAATTATGGTAGAGACCATCACCCTAGAGCCTTCTCTATCTGGATGGCTGGCGGCGGAGTTAAGTCAGGAATGGTATATGGAGAAACTGATGAATTTGGATATAACATTACAGAAAACCCTGTACATGTACATGACTTTCAAGCTACCATGCTCCATTTAATGGGAATAGATCATGAAAGGCTTACCTACAAACACTTGGGAAGGAGATATCGATTGACAGATGTTTCTGGAAAGGTTGTCAAAGATTTACTTGCCTAACCCCTTATGATTCATACAAAACGCTTTCAACAACTTCTCGAAAACGCTCTTTTCGTATGGTTAGGGTTGGCATTGATATTATCAATTGCAGGTACCCATTTATTAATTCCCGGCTGGCTTCAAGTAATTGGAAGAGCTCATCCGCTTTTACTCCATTTCCCAATTGTATTGATACTTATGGGTATTGTGTTTTTTTGGATTCCGAATATTAAAGAGGAATTCAAAAAAGTTGGGACCTACTGCTTGTTGATAGGTAGTAATTTTGCAGGCATCACGGTGATCGCGGGTCTCATTCTAGCACAAGAAGATTATGAAGGTGCTGAACTCAACTGGCATCAATGGATGGGTTTTGCAGCCTATTTACTTTCTGTATTGATCTATTTCCTTAGTCAAAAGAAAGGCCCAATTTTCAAACCACTTTCTTTCATATTGGCTGGAACGGTAGTTCTTACAGGACATTTTGGTGCCAATTTGACCCACGGTAGTGATTTCCTCCTGGCCCCTATCAAAACTGATGAAGTCCCTCAAGTTCAATTAGCGGATGCCCAAGTCTTTAGGGACATGGTTCAACCCATATTGGAAGCTAAATGCCAAAGCTGTCATAAAGAAGGAAAGATAAAAGGCGAATTGCGCCTAGATCATCTGGAAGGGATACAAAAAGGCGGTAAATCTGGACCATTCATATTACCCGGTGACGTGAATGAATCCATGCTAACACAACGAATTCACCTTCCAAAGGAGGAAGAAGAACATATGCCTCCTAAAAATAAGGAGCAACTAACTGATGAAGAAATTGAAATTCTCACAGCCTGGGTTCTTTATGGCGCTGATTTTGACAAAAAAGTAGTCGAATTAGCTCCAGAAAACGAGCTATTTGTCTTTGCTTCAGAAAAATTCAGTAAAACAAAAACTTATTCTTTCAAAGCTGCAGATCCTGAACTTATTCAAGAACTCAATAACTTTTTCAGGAAAGTGAATCCGATTTATCCAGAATCTCCGGCTTTGGAAGTATCCTATTTTGGAATTTCAGCATTTGATCCGGAATCACTCATAGATTTAAAAAAGGTAAAAGAACAAGTGGTAAAACTCAACTTGAATAAAATGCCTTTGGAAAATGTAGACTTTTCATTTTTAAGTGATTTCAAAAATCTGGAAGAAATCCAGCTAAATTTTGCTGACATATCCAACTCACAAATCGAAAGTCTGACAAAAGTAGAAAACCTTCAAAGCTTAGCCATCTCTGGGAATCGTGTGGGAGATGAAGCCATTCCAAGTTTGTTAAAACTTAAAAACTTGAGGAGCTTATATGCTTGGCAAACAGATTTTACGGAAAATGGGAAAAGGCAGTTGTTGGATAATTTAAAAGAAGTAACCATAGATTTTGGTTTTGATGCAACCGGTCTTGTTTATGAATTGAATGCTCCCAAATTAATATTTGATAAAGTATTATTTCAGGATAGCACCTTGTTAGAAATCAAGCATCCAATAGGTACAGTAGACATCCGTTATACATTAGATGGTTCCGAGCCTGATAGTATACAAAGTCCAATGTATACTGAACCTATTTGGATCAGCAATACCTCAAAAATTTCAGCTAGAGTATTTGCCAATGATTGGAAAGGAAGTGATACAGAAAGTATCCTACTCTTCAAATCAGGAGTTCATCCTTCCGATATCATATTGTTAAAGAGCCCGAAAGAAAAATATAGTGCAAATGGCGGGGCCACATTAAAAGATCAAATTAAAGGAAAAAACAACCACACTACAGGAGAATGGCTTGGCTATCAAGATGATCCTGCTGATTTTGTGGTCAAATTTCCAGGTGACAAACATATTTCTAGAATTGTTCTTAGTCTTCTTTATAATGAAAGTGCCTACATATTCCCTCCTAGTCTGGCAGAAATTTGGGTTAAAAAAGGAGATGATTGGACCTTAGTAAAAAAAGAGGTTCCTACTCAAAGCGAAGAAATTAAGTTGCCTAGATTGGAAGCTCTTGCATTCGATCTTCCAAAGGAATCATTTGAGGAAATTCGAGTAAGACTCACTCCTATTCCAAGACTTCCTAAATGGCATCCAGGAGCAGGAGAAAAAGGATGGGTATTCATTGATGAAGTATTGTTAGAAGAATAAAATCTGAAAAAACGATCTCCTTCAACTTCAAAAAAACAAAACCCCCAGCTATTTGCCGGGGGTTTCGTTTTTATAAACCTAATCCAATTTTATCTAGATGCTATTTTATAGCTGATACCGTTGATTGTAATAGTTCCGGAGGATCTTGGAGCACCTCGGGTGGCATGCACAATTCCAGCCATTATTCCAGCAGACATAGAGGTTCCCGACATGATTTGATACACATTTTGTCCATCTCCATTTTGACTTGGCCAAGTTGAAAATACCTTTGAACCTGGCACAAAATAATCAACCCCTGAGCCAAAGTTAGACGCATCATATTTGCTTCCTAAAGCACCACAGCTGAAATCTAAGGCTCCTACAGTGAAAATGTTAGGGCCATTGATACATCCAGGCAAATTTTGAGCGGCATTTCCATTGTCGTTTCCAGCAGACATAACCACAAACATTCCACTATCAGCTATTGTCCTAATAGCTGATGTTAACTGAGGGTTAGAAGTAGCACAATTGGACACATCAAAACTACCCAAACTCATTAAAACCACATCCCCAGGTTGGCCATAATTTGCAATATGATCCAAAGCCAAAAGTATTTTAGCCCAACTACTAATCCCATTATTGTCAAACACTTTTATAGGAATAATTTCTGCTCCAGAAGACACTCCAGTGGCAGATAAACTTCCTGATCCTTTTCCTGCTGCCAACCCAGCTACATGGGTACCATGTCCCAATACGTCATTAAATGGTTGGCCATCTACAAAGGAAATTGCAAGTCGAGAAGACTGATTCACATTCAAATCCCTATGGTTGGCATCCACCCCTGTATCAATCACCCAAATACTTTCTCTCCTGTTATTACTATCTGTTGAACCATTCACTAGGGCTATTGCGCAACTGGCTTTATTCCCTTCATCATATAGCCAAGAAGATTCAATTTCATCGGATTGCATAATTGGTCTTCCTTGCATAATCGGCCTTCCTTGAGAATCAGGTATACCTTGCATAATTGGCCTACCTTGAGTCTCAATATCTTCGTCCACGCTTTCTACCTGGGGATCATTCAATAGACTCTCTCGCTCCTGGTCTGTCAAGGGTGCAACAAAGCCTACTTTTAGATCAAAAAATTGATTTTTGACATTTCTGATTCCTTTGTTATTAAGGAATTCCTGGAGTCTTGCTTTTTTCTGATTTCTCCTATCTTCATTTAAATCAGATTGCCTGATTCTATCAGAATTTGTTGCCCGGTTTTCAAAAACTGGAACTTCGAAAGAAGCTTTCATGGTGACCACATAGGTTTTTTGACTATAACCTGTTAGGCAAATCATAAAAAATAAGAATGCAATCAATAACTTTTTCATAGGGTATATGTTAAAACAATACAAAATCAGCTCAAATGAGTAATGCCAAAATACTCTTTTTATTGTTTAAAATACATTTATATGGTAAATAAAATAGTGTACCTTGAATAATTTCAAGAATCGGAATAAATTGATTCTTCAATTTGATTTAATTCAGCAGAATTTACAAAAAGTAACTAACACAAATTGCTATTTTATGAATGTATATATTGAATGATTGAACAAAATCTTTTAACAAGCCCATATAATTCCCGTATTATTATTTCAAATACAACTTTATTTCGCTTAGTTTAATTGGCTGGGAAAAAATGCAAACTACAAAGACCCCAACTTCTGTAATTTTTTATGGATCAAGTTTTAAATAGGAAACATTCAATCGTCTACTTTTCTGATATTGTCGGATATACCCTTTTGATGGGTCAAGATGAAGATCATGCCTTCGAATTAATGAAGCAGAATTTGGTTCTTCACTCAAAGGTATTCGAAAAATATCAGGGTGAAATCATCAAAGAACTTGGTGATGGAATTTTGGCAATTTTTGAAACTGCAGAGGACGCGTTAGCAGCCAGCCTAGAAATACAAAAAGAATGGGGGAAATCAAGTGAATTAGAGCTTAGAATTGGTCTTCATTGTGGCGGTATTATCCTTGACCACGGAGACGTCTATGGGGATGCGGTCAATATTGCTTCTAGAATTCAAAGCATTGGGGTTCCCTCCTGTGTTTTATTCTCATCAGATGTATTAGCCAACCTCCCAAAACAAACCAGATTTACACATATTAATTTAGGACTTTTCCGACTGAAAAATGTCGCGAAAGAATTGGAACTACATGCTCTGACCAATGCTCCTTTGGCCACTCCAAAAAGGGCCGATATGATCAAGAAGGTGAAAATCCAAGAGCGGGAACCTTGGAAATTCTGGGTGGCTCTGGCTTCTATCCTTACCATTCTTTTATTTTTAATTTATTCCCTGTTATGGAACAATTATACATGGGAAAAAGAAAAATCCGTGGCCGTTTTACCTTTTACCAATATTATAGCCAATCCAGATCAAGCATTTTTTGCAGAGGGTCTTACTGAGGATGTAATTTCTCATATTTCTAAAATTGAAAGTATTAAAGTAATTGACAAGCAATCAGTCTATGCCTTTGAAAACTCCAAAAGCCCTCTTGATTCCATCGCTAGAGTCTTAGATGTAAGCACTATTTTAAAAGGGTCGATACAATGGATAGGAGATAATATTCGAATTGATATTCAATTAATAGACCCTATTGAAAATAAGAATCTCTGGAATCAAACCTATAATAGAGAAGTTAAGGACATTTTTAAAGTTCAAGCTGAAATAGCCTCAAAAATTGCCAATGTGCTTAATAGTAATTTAAGTTCAGAGGAGAAAGCTCAAATTTCAAAAGAACAAACTATTAGTTTTGATGCATACGAACTCTATCTCAAAGGGAAAGAGAGTTATGGATTAAATAATGTTTCTGAAACTTTAAATGCGATTGACTATTTCAAAAAAGCATTGGATATCGACCCGAATTATGCCGCAGCTTACATTGGTTTAGCAGATTCCTATGCTAGGCTAAGTTTTTATGGCGAAGGTGAAAAATGGCTTGATTCAAGTTTTAATGCGAGTGAAAAAGCTTTATCCATCGACCCGTATTATGAAGGTGCCTACAAATCCAGAGGAACCGTATTTTATTATAATGGGCAAATTGAATATGCCAGAATCTCTTTGGAAAAAGCACTGGTACTAAACCCTAATTTCAGTAGTGCAATGGGTAATTTGGCTACTGTTTACATGACTCAAGGAAATCTGGTTAAAGCACTTCAGCTTCAAATAAAATCCAGCATGTATAATCCTGCAGTATACATACCATTTCAAATTACTGGTTGGATTTATAGAATCCTAGGACAACCCAAAGAAGCTTTGGACTGGCTGGATCAAGCCAATTCCATCACCTATGATGCAGTGACTTCAGAACAGAAAGGTTACTTGTTGCTGGACCAAGGAAAATCGTCGGAAGCGATTCAATTAATTCAGGAAATTTTAATAAGTGATTCCTCTGACTTTGGAAAAACTTCTGCTGGTTACCTAGCTTTTTACGCCAATCAGCATGAACTATCTACCACCATATTAGATGAAGTACTACAAAACAACCCGGATGCTTTGTATGACAGATATAGTTCCGCACCAATATATCAAGCATTCAATTATCAATTATTAGGGAATCAAACTCAAGCAGACATTTATATAAAATCTGCCCTATCTGTTCGGGAAGAAGAAGCTAGGAATGTATCTGATGATTTTAATTTATGGTTAGATCTTGCTCAGCTTGAATCCTTAAAAGGAAACAAAACTAAGGCCCTAGATTATTTGACTTTAGCAATAGACAATGGTTTTAGAGATGAATTTATTTTAAGATTTAATCCAATCTTTAAGACGTACCTTCAAAATGGTGACTTGACTCCTTTTATAAACAAATTGGAAAACATCCGTTTTGAACTTAATAAAGAATTAGAAACTTTTGATCTACAGCGTGCAAATTAACTACGCAACATTTATTCCTTAATTTCCTGTTTTGCATACATCAATTCCCAATTTTCCCAATTGGATAAGAAGGGTCTGGATCTCCAGGTGCTGCTCCTCTTTTGATCGTTGTTATATTCCCTACAGGTGATTGATGGTAAAGAATTCCTGAGAAAATTGCTGTGGAAAAAGAAGTCCCTGAAACCATCACATACATGCCACCGGGAGCAGTAGTGAAAATATTTTCACCAGGTTCTAGGTAATCAAGAGATGGCATTCCATAATTTGAAAAACTGGAGAACAAATAGGACCCTGAATTTAATACCTCAACAGAACCTATTGTAAATAATTTAGATTTGACAGAAGTAGGTTTAGTAGAAAGATCAATACAACCTGGGAAGTTCATTAAGGATTCTTCCGAACTATTACCAGCAGACATTACGACATAAATACCTTTTTCTGCAAGTTCAAGTATTTTTTGATAAACAATACCGCTTTCGCAAGCGCTTGGGTTCACTTTATAACCCAGACTAAGATTTACAATATCGCCGGGCTGCCCATTCGCTAAAACATGCTCTAATCCAGATTTAATCCTTGATGTATTAGAGTTACCATCCGCATCAAAAACTTTTATTGACACCATTTTAGCACCAGGATAAACTCCGTTGATGCCATAACCAAATTCATATTCAGGCTTTGTAGATGCTTCCCCTCCCACTATTCCTGCAATGAATGTTCCATGGCCCAATTCATCATTAAAGGGATTAGGATCAAGTTTAGCGAAGGATATAGATAAATCTTTTTCACTCAATTCGAATTGGATATCTTGATGAGTGGAATCAATACCCGAATCAATAATCCAAATTCTATGGGAAGGATTACCGCTGGCCGGAGCCCCTCCTCCTATTTCCTGAACCATTCTACTTGCCTTATTAGTAGAATCATATCGAAGCTGCTCTTGCATAATGGGCCTCCTCGCCTGTAGAATATATTCTGATTGCATTATTGGTCTCCTCGCTTGGACACCAATACTCTGTACTAACTCATAGTGGTAAGTGCCTTTTTCTCGTTCAAGGTTTATCAACTCGGAAGCAGTCAAATCATCAAGGTAAACAGAAACCTCAGAATAAAGTCGAATTTGATTTTCATCTACATTGATAGAACTATCAATACTTTTAATAATCTCTATTACTCGGTCCTTCAATTCTTTAATTAAAGGCAAGCATTCTTCTGAAGTTAATCCAAGACTACAACCCGGGGAATTCATTAAAGGAGTTAATAGGCTTTCTTCCTTGAAAATCAATTCATAGTTGATTTCCTCTTTGCTGGTATTGCTTGCAATTTGTTCACCATTTGAATCAGAGGTCTTTTGCCTATTACAAGAGGTTAAAAAAAAAGCAAAACCAAACACTAAAAGAATCAAATATCTTTTCATAACAACAAAAATTTAACCCATTAAAAATCAACTCATTAAAAGTTTTTAAGTTAAAAAAAATCAACGTTATTCAAAAATAATCCTATTTAAATATCACAAATAGTGCTTTTTTAAAAGCATTTTTAGAACTACAAAATTTTACTCTTTCTGCAGTTCTTCCCTATATAGATGAATATTTTCTTCAATAGATTCTTCTAATTCAGGTTCTTTAATATCCTTGTATCGCGTCACTTCATCTAAAATAGTCTTGGCAACCAATACCCTGGCAGTTTCTTTATTATCCGCAGGAATAATATACCATGGGGCATGGGGCTTGGAGGTTCTATTGATCGCTTCTTCGTAGAACTCTTGATATTTTTCCCAATACCCTCTTTCTTTCAAATCTCCCGGCGAGAATTTCCAATTATGTTTCTTCTTATCTAGTCTTCTAAGCAATCGTTGTCTTTGCTCCTCTTTACCTAAGTGCAAGAAAAACTTTAAGATGATCACTCCATTTTGGCTAATATGATTTTCAAAATTATTGATTTGCTCAAATCTATTTTCCCAAAAATCTGGAGTAATATCTTCTACTGAGTTTATCCCAGGGAGATTCTCTCCCAGAATATATTCAGGATGCACTCGAGTTACCAACACGTTTTCATAGTGAGTTCGATTAAATACAGCATATTTTCCTCTATCTGGTAAAGCAATATAATGTCTCCATAAATAGTCATGTTTTAATTCATTGGATGTAGGAGTTTTAAAACTATGAACTACAACTCCACGAGGATTGAATTCTTTAAAAACCTCTCTAATCAAACTATCCTTCCCAGCTGTATCCATCCCTTGCAGACAGACCAACACCGAATATTTACTGTGAGCATACATGATGTCTTGATGCTCACTTAATTCCTCTCTAAACTCATTCAGCTTTTTTGATTTTTTCTTTTCTGAAGTTTCCAAATCGTAGGATGTTGAAATTTTACTTAACTCAATAGGAGTTACCACTTTAAACTTTTCGGAATCTATATTTTTCATAAGGAGAATTTTAATTCAATAAAAAATTGGCTGAAGGCCTTAATCCAAGATAATATTTTATATTGAGGCAGGAATACTTCCTTCATTTTTTTTAAGTTTAAACCCAAACGATCAAACCTTAATTATGACTTTAAAACAAGATACAGGAATCTTAAGCAATCGGTATCTAGCATTAGATGTTTTACGTGGCATGACCATCGCCTTTATGATCATTGTGAACACCGCGGGTGATTGGTCAAATTTATATGCTCCTTTGGCTCATGCCAAATGGCATGGTTTCACCCCTACCGACTTGGTTTTTCCAACATTTCTATTTGTAGTAGGCAATGCTATGAGCTTTTCCATGAAAAAGCTACAAGACATGTCTGCCAAGAATTTCTTTAAAAAAGTAGGAAAGCGAGCCCTATTGATCTTTTTAATAGGGTGGCTACTAAATGCATTCCCCTTTTATGAACTCACAGAAAATGGCGGATTTAGTTTTATCAAACTGTCTGAAGTTAGATTATTTGGGGTTCTTCAGAGAATTGCCCTCAGCTATTTCTTTGCTGCCATCGTCTTGTATATTGGTGGGATTAGATTAGGCTGGATTTTTAGCGCGATTGCCTTGCTTGGCTATTGGGGCATCATGTATATTTTCGGAGATCCGACAGATCCTTATGGATTGACAGGAAATGCTGCTATTCAATTGGACCTTTCTTGGATTGGTGCTGAGAGAATGTATGGAGGTGAAGGAATTCCGTTCGATCCAGAAGGAATTTTAAGCACCCTTCCAGCCATCGTGAATGTAATAGCTGGTTACATCGTTGGGCGGATGATCCAGAAACTGGGGAATAGCATGGAATCCATCAAAAAACTGCTCATTGGTGGAGCAATACTAATTGTTGCAGCATATGTCTGGGACCTTGTTTTCCCGATCAACAAAAAGATTTGGACCAGCTCCTATGTATTGTTGACTGTCGGAATTGATATGTTGATTTTGGCTGTTTTGGTATACATTATAGAATTGAAAAAAGTAAATAATTGGACTTACTTTTTTGAAGTTTTTGGAAGAAACCCATTGATATTATATGTCGCATCCGGATTGGTAATTACTCTTTTTGGAATGATCCCTATTGGGGAAATGAGTTTAAGAGCCATTATTTATCAAAATTTGTTTACCAGTTGGTTAAGCCCTAAAAATGCATCGTTCTTTTTTGCATTCAGCTATATGCTCCTGATTTGGATCATAGGCCTTTGGATGGACAAAAAACGTATCTACATCAAGGTTTAAAGTAGTTGCATCGAATTTGTATTCTATACTCTGAATTTTGTAAATTATCCCTGCTTTTTAATTAAACAGGGATTTTTTATGATATTAAAAATTGGAGTATACAATGTGGAATGGATGAGGGAGCTCTTTGACCCTGAAGGAAATCCGATCACCACTGGAAAAGAAGGAGAAAGAAGTCAACAATTAGCAGAGGTGATAGAGGCCATGGACCCAGATTTTCTAGGTATCGTGGAAGGCCCAAACACATTGGTCAATCTTTCCAAAACAGCTAGTATCCAATTGGAAGCCTGGGTTCAAGAATTTATACCTCACAAAAATCTGAAGGGTATACATGGTTTTCCATCACCTGGTCAACAGGAACTTTGTGCTTTATATAATCCAGACAAAATAAACGTACTTTTTACCCCTGAAGTAAAGGAAGGGAAAAGGTTTGATGAAGCTTTCCTATTGGACACGTTAAATCGACTCATTAAAGAGCAGTATAAACATTACAGGCCCCCATTAGAACTTAGCATTTTAGGGTTAGATGACACTTTATGTACTAGGGTGATTATTGCTCACACTAAATCAAAAGGGATTTTTGACATGGTGGACTATGCTAGATTTGAACAAATTTCCCAACGAGATCGCCTCAAGTTATTTGCAGAATGTATGTCCATTCGCCAGCGCTGTGATGAGTATTTGGAGAAAGGACAGCAAGTCATGGTCATGGGAGACATTAATGATGGATTTGAACTTGACTTTTACGAAAATAAGTTCAGCAAATCAGCAGTTGAACTTTTGCTTGGAGATACTTGGTATCCAGAATTCATCCTAAAATCTGTTTTGCCTAAACCCAAATTAAATTCTTATGGATGGACTCCCAATTCGAGTAGATTCAAAGACCGAATTACAGGAGACCAAGTCAATGTACTGATTGACCACATTTTGGTCAGCCAAGGAATTCAAGTGCTCCATGGAAAAGTATGGAATCCCTACCTGGAAAAAGATGATGATCTGATTCAACATGTTAAAACGCAATTGAAAAATGCTTCGGATCATTTTCCAATAGTATCTGAAATCGAATTTTAATACCTAGTACAATGGACCAAGCAGAACAAACCATGATGGATAACCTTCAAAAAAACACAGGAAAAAGCCTGGATGAATGGGTATCAATTGTTAAAAAAGAAAATTTTTCAAAACATGGTGAAATCCTCAAGTTCTTAAAAAGTGATCATGGGTTTACCCATGGTTTTGCCAATCTAGTCGCCCACAAAACATTGAAATCTGATGCAGGATCTGCTAGTGGATCGGATGAATTGATTTCCAAACAATACAAAGGAAAAGAGCACCTATTACCGCTATATGAAAAATTAATTACTGAAATTAAAACCTTTGGAAACGATATAGAATTTGCTCCAAAGAATGCCTATGTGAGCGTCAGGAGGAAGAAACAATTTGCAATGCTAATTCCTGCTACGAAAACCAGGTTTGACATTGGAATCAATTTAAAAGGCCAAGAACCCACTGGCATGCTTGAATTAGACACTAAATCTAATGGAATGGTAAGCCATAGAATCCTAGTCAATCCGGAAGAGCAATATTCAAAAGAAGTAATTAGCTGGTTAAAAATGGCTTACGATGCCGCTGGTTAAAAACCATTTATAAAATAAGTTTACTATTTATCAATTTTAGAAGAGTTTCTCTAGATTTTAGGTTCTAACTTGATATCTGTAAAATACTCTTAATTCATGCTTCCTTCATTACGTTCAAATCCCATTAAAAAGTATTTTTTCTTGCTAGCTTTTGTGGCACTAATTTGTAATAGTGCATTTTCTCAAATCACTGAAGAAACCTATCATAAAGCCGAATACTTTCTAAGTAATAATATTCAAAGGGAGGTATACCACTTAGATGTAAACCCAAATTGGCTAGAAGGAAAAACCAGCTTTTGGCATCTAACCCATACCCAAGATGGTAAAAGGTTTTTCTTGACGGATATATCCGAAAAAAAGACAGTTGAGGCATTTGATCATGCAAGGCTTGCAAAATTGCTAGAGGAAAAATCTGGCCAGCCCATAGATGATCGTAATCTCCCCTTTAACCGAATCTCCTTCAATAAAGACCAATCTTTGAGTTTTCAATGGCGAAATAAAACCTGGACATTCCAAGAAGAAAAACTCGAATTTAAAAGATTGGAAGATTCCGAAACAAGGGACCGCTCTATTTCCCCCGATGGAAATTGGAAAGCTTACACCGAAAATTTTAATTTATTTGTCGAAAATCTAGAAACCGGAGAAGAAATACAGTTAAGCTTTGATGGAAAGAAAAATTATGAATATGCCTCTTTTTGGGGATGGTCCGACATGATCTACGGAGAAGATGGAGAAAGACCGGAACATTTTACCGTCAATTGGTCCCCAGATTCAAAAAGAATACAAACTCAAATAGTAGATCTGAGATTAGCTGAGAAAATGTTGCTCTTGGACAACAGCCAGGATGATAAGTTTCGTCCTCAGTTAAAAGGTTATTATCGAGGCTCCCCAGGGGATACTACTGTGGTCACCTATACACCCGTTCTATTTGATATAGAGTCCAAACATTCCACCAAGTTCACGGAATTCACCTCTCCACATTTTATTGGAATGTACTTCAATTGGAATCCGGATGGCAAGTATTTATTCGGGACTTATTTACATAGAGGTTTTAAAGCTTTTGATTTGGTAGAGATCAATGCGGAAACAACTAAAATCCGAAAGGTATATTCTGAACCCTCTCCTACTCATATCAACAATAATAATATCATCCGAAGATTGGATAATGGGCAATTCATTCTTGGAACAGAAAAATCAGGCTGGAACCAGCTTTACTTAATGGATTGGGCCTCTGGAAAGCTGGTAAATAGAATAACCAATGGGGATTATGTAGTGAAAAACCTACTCTCAATTGATGAAGAAAAGGAGATAATCTATTTTGAAGCAGCAGGCGTAGATAAGGATGTAAATCCTTATTATTCCTTTGTATACAAAGTCAATTTTGATGGGACTGGACTGCAGCTTTTAACCCCTGAGAAATCATTTCATGATATTTCGTATTCTGGAGGGAGCAAGTATTTTGTAGATAATTACTCCACTGTAAATGAACCTACAGTCTCTGTTGTCAGGGAATTAGAGACAGGTAAAATTGTCCATGAAATTTCAAAAGCAGATATCTCAAACCTTTTAAAGAAAGGGTATCAAAGCCCTAAGCAGTTTGCCGCCACCGCCAAAGATGGCAAAACTACCATTTATGGAATCTATTATTTACCTACCACCTTTTCAGCAAAGAAAAAATATCCGATTGTAGACTATACCTATACTGGGCCACATATTGACATTACGCCAAAAACCTTTCGTGCAGGTCTCATAGGGCTTCAACAGCCTATGGCGGAACTTGGATTTATTGTGGTTACCGTAGATGGACTTGGGACCCATGGAAGAGGAAAAGCTTTCAACGATATTTCCTATAATAATCTTGGTGATGGTACTACTGACCATGTATTAGCCATTAAAGAGTTGGCTAGTAAAAACTCATTTATGAATGTAGAAAAGGTGGGAATATTTGGTCATTCTGCAGGTGGTTATGATGCAGCCAGAGCTATGTTATTACATCCTGATTTTTATAAAGTAGGGGTTGCTTCTGCTGGTGATCATGATCATAGAATGGAAAAGGCTTGGTGGCCTGAAATGTATATGGGATATCCTGTGGGGGATTTCTATCATAAGCAATCCAATGTTACCAATGCCGCTAACTTGAAAGGGCATTTGTTATTAGCCCATGGTGGGGTCGATGAAAATGTCAACCCTTCAGCAACCTTCAAACTAGCTGAGGCCTTAATCAATGCAGGCAAGGATTTCGAGCTGTTTATTTGGCCAAGTAGAAATCACAGTTTCGGTAGAACAAGCGGAGATTACTTCACAAAAAAACGCTGGGATTACTTTATTGAGCACCTGCTAGGTGAGGAACCAATCAGGCACTACCAAATAAAAACTGATTAGAGCTCAAATACCTGAGGTTTCCAATTGAAATTATGGGTGATTACATGACTACCAAATCCAAATTTCCTTGGATGAAGTATAGTCTGATTATCCTTCTATTTCTTTTACCAATTCCTCATACCATGCTTCTCCATATTTTCGGATCAATGCATCTTTTAAGAATTTATAGATAGGTACTTTCAAACTTGATCCCAATTGGCAAGCAGGGTCACAAATATGCCATCGGTCGTAATTAAGCGCATCAAATTCATCGTATTTGGTCACACGGATGGGATACATATGGCAACTGATCGGCTTTTTCCAGGAAATTTTCCCATCCAAATAAGCCTGTTCGATACCGCATTTTAAAATCCCTCGCTCATCATACAATGCATAAGCACACTCTCGGTTATCTCCAATGGTAGGGGTTCCTTTATCGCCATCTTTATCAATCACCCAAGTTCCCTGAGCTTCAATTACCTTTCTACCCTCCTCGGTGATATAATCTTTTACAATTGGATAAATATCCTCAATGATTTTAGTTTCCTCATCTTCCAATGGAGCACCTGCATCTCCTTCCACACAGCATGCCCCTTTACAGGCTTCCAGGTCACAGACAAAAAAATTCTCTTTGATATCATCAGAAAGAACCGCATTTCCTACTAAAATCATAATTAATAAATTTTCTCATCAAAGGTAAGCAATGCTTTGGAAAAGGAGTTTAGGAATTTAACTTTTGAAAGTCCTTCTTTTTTACATATACCCCTTTTTTCAACTTTGCTATTAAATTTCCATTGACATCTTTCACCTCACAAGGAAACTCGAAAATATGCCTTCCTTGATCGTCTATGATATTCTTGACCTGATTAACCTCTTCCTCAGTCATTGAAAAAATTGCGAAAACAGTTCCCTTACCTGGTTTTACAAATTCTATATGTGCGTATTTATCCCAAACAATATATTCTTCCCCAAGATTGGAAAGTAAAATAAACATAAAGAACGGATCACACATGGAGTATAAAGAGCCTCCAAATGCTGTCCCAATCAAATTTCCATTATACCAAGTTAGTTTCAATCTCACTTTAAACATCCGGAAATCCGGAGAGTAGTCAATCACCTTGATTCCTGAAAAAAGATAGGGTGGATACCAGTTTATTGCACGAATTAATTTTTTGAATCTATTGCTTGCATTCATTCCTAAAAGTTACAGCAATAAAACGAAAAGAACCGCTCACGTTTGAGCGGTTCAACCCAGCACTATGAAAATCAGCTATTTTATAGCTTATCAATTTAGAAACCCTCAAGTTCTTGAATTGTTCAATAATTATTAAAAATAAAGGACGATTCCTTTATCATCATTTATTACAGACCATTTAACAAAGAGATGAAACCCTTTCGGTATAAAATTCCGTACTTTACGTCGTGCAAGTCGTCTTGTCGCTGCCCTGGTTATCATCGGGGGAGAGGAAAGTCCGGGCAACGTAGAGCTCCATACTTCCTAACGGGAAGGGGGCTGACTGGTGACGGTCAGTTTACAGAAAGTGCCGCAGAAAATATACCGCCTACTTCCGATTCGTCGGATTGGGTAAGGGTGAAAAGGTGTGGTAAGAGCCCACCGCCTTGGCAGTGATGCCAGGGGCATGGCAAACCTTATGGGTTGAAAGATCAAATAGGCCTCGGGCAAAGTGCTGCTCGTACGATTCTCGTATTTTACGGGATTCCGAGGTGGGTAGATCGATAGATCCTGACCGCAAGGTCAGGGCTAGATAAATGACAAGAATCTTTCTGATTTTAATCAAAAGGAAACAGAACCCGGCTTATAGACTTGCACTTTTTTCTTTTATATTAGAGACATGTCAAAAATCTTGATTATAGATGACGAAAAAGTCATCCGCGCTACATTACGCGAAATTTTAGAATACGAAAAATTTGATGTATCTGAAGCACAAGATGGTGCGGAAGGACTTAAAAAATTAACCGAGGAAGACTTTGATTTGGTGCTTTGCGATGTCAAAATGCCGAAAATGGATGGCATAGAAGTGCTGGATCAAGCAAAAGCTTTGGACAAATCCCCTCAGTTCATAATGATTTCTGCACACGGAAGTATCGAGACTGCCGTAGAAGCCACCAAAAAAGGGGCTTTTGACTTCATACCCAAACCCCCGGATTTAAACAGACTTTTACTTACTGTCCGAAATGCCTTGGATAAAAAGAATCTTGTCACAGAGACCAAAGTATTAAAAAAGAAACTATCCAAAAAGCTGGACATGGTGGGAGAATCCCCAGCCATCAAACTAGTAAAAGAAACCATTGAAAAAGTAGCTCCGACCGATGCCAGGGTATTGATTACCGGACCAAACGGAACAGGTAAAGAATTAGTGGCACACTGGGTGCATGCAAAAAGCAATAGATCTTCCAATCCATTTGTGGCAGTAAACTGCGCAGCAATCCCTTCAGAATTGATTGAAAGTGAACTGTTTGGTCACGAGAAGGGAGCTTTCACTTCTGCACATAAACAACGGCAAGGAAAGTTTGAACAAGCCCAAGGGGGCACCCTTTTTCTGGATGAAATCGGTGACATGTCCCTCTCAGCTCAATCAAAAGTTTTAAGGGCTCTTCAAGAAAACCTAATCAATCGAGTAGGTAGTGATAAAGACATTAAAGTGGATGTAAGGGTACTTGCTGCAACCAATAAGGATTTAAAACAGGAAATCAAGGAAGGTAAATTCAGGGAAGATTTATACCATCGATTAAGTGTGATTCTGATTCAAGTTCCAGCCCTAAAAGATAGAAAAGAAGATATTCCACTTCTTGTGGAGAAATTCCTAGGAGATATTGCCTCAGAAAATGGAGATGCAAGTAAAACCATTTCTGCAAGTGCACTGAAAAAACTACAGGAATTCCCTTGGACAGGGAATATTAGGGAACTCAGAAATGTAATTGAAAGACTCGTGATTCTGGGTGAACCAGAAATAAGCTTAGAGGATATAAAAAAATATGCTGACTATTAGGGTCAGCATTTTTTTTAACTATTCGGTTTTTCAGTAGTAGAAGCTTTTGCGTAAGCTGGACAAGGTTTACTGGAAGCACATGCTCCAAGGGCCAATACTCCTACCAATAATGCGATTGTTGCTAATTTTTTCATAGTTGAGATTTTATGCTGATCAAATATGTTTAATTATTCTTAAGATAGCAATTACTGAACCAGAAGATTACACCCCCTGATTTCACTATTATCAAACCTTCCTAAAACTTGGAGGTATCCATTTTCATCAAAACTCCCCAAATCTTGGGTTTCCAAGAATGCACAAGAATGGAAATTTGCCAAATCAATGACATTAATCCCTCCTTGACTTTTTGTACTCCAAGAATACGGATCATTTACATCCCTTAACATAACGCGCATGGTGGTGGGCAAGGTATATTTCCCCTCCCCTTTTGAATAAGCTTGAGACATTAATTCGGTCATTCCATATTCAGAGTGAATCGTTTTAACTCCAAAATAGGGCTTCAATAACTCATGAACTTCTTCCCTAATCATTTCTTTTCTCCTTCCCTTCATTCCCCCAGTTTCCATTACAATCAAATTTTTCATTGTTGGAAATCCCTTTTTAGATTCCGCTAAATCCAGGAGTGCGAAGGTCACTCCCAATAGCAATACTTTTTTAGGGGAATGTTGAAGAACTCTTAGCTTATCCAGCAATTCATCTTGGTTGTATAAATAAAAACCAGAATGTTCAGAACCGCTTTGTTCAATAAAAAAATTAGCCATACTGACCAAACTACTTCCTTTTCTTTCCAAATAAGCGGGTAGCAATGCCAAGACATGAAAATTACTTAATTCCCCAAATTCCTTTTCAAAAATCGATTGGGCATGATTTAAATACCAAGCCTCAGACCAGAAATAATGTTTGCTAGTAATCATTCCTGTAGTCCCACTGCTGGAAAAAAATCCGGGGAACTGAGCCAAATCTCCTGAAATTATGAGTTGATCCTTGAAAAAACGAATGGGTAAAAAAGGAATTTCTTCCACTTGACTCACCGCCTCAATTTCAATGTTACGTGCTTCAAGGTATTTTTTATAGATTTGGTTTTCCGATGCCTGAAACCGAAAAAGCTCTAATGCTGTAGAGTCAAAGTCCTCAGATTTTAAATTCTTTATGACTTCTGAAAAACTTTTAAAATCCTGCATCGTTTTATATTTTGCAAAGTCCAATAATGGAACTGTTCAACTTGGATGTAAATTTACTTTCGCCCTATGCGTTTCAAAAACTATTCAGGAATATTCTTTTTAGCTGTAGCAAGTTTTTCTTGTGTCAACTCACCTGATAATTTCCCAAGTACACCTGAAATTGAATTTTCCTCCATTGAATATATCCCTACTGCTGGGCCAGATTCTCTGATTGTTTCCTTAAATTTTAAAGATGCTGAAGGAGACTTAGGACTGGGAGCTACAGAAATCAATCCACCCTTTAATGCGGTGGAATACCAACGAAACAATGTCGGTGAATTAATTACTTATTCTACAAGGCCTCCAGAAGCTCCTACTTACAACCCAATTGATTGGGTGATTGATCCGATTATCAATAATGCAATTGTCAAAGACACCATATGGGTGGTTCAAAACCCTAATCAATACAATATTTATGTAAAGTTCTTTGTGAAAAGAAATGGACAATACACAGAGTTTAAGTGGCAAGACCCTCCTTTTTACACCACGTTTAATGGACGTTTCCCTAGAATATTGAATAATGATCAAACTCAGGCTATTGAGGGAAATATTCGATATGCCATGCTTTCTTCTGGTTGGCAGTCTATCTTCCGAACAGACACCTTAAGGGTAGAACTTCAGATTCAAGATCGAGCGTTGAACAAAAGTAATGAAGTAACAAGCCCCGATGTCACCTTAAGTACCATTACAAAAAATTAAGAAAAGCCCTTCAATTTGAAGGGCTTCATTTTTTTTACAATGCTGGGAAAGATTTAGGATCTACTTCGTTCATGACCCCATAAACTTTTTCGACTATATCTTCTAAACTTGGTTTTGAAAAATAATCTCCGTCAGAAGAATAAGCAGGTCTATGTGCTTTAGCTGCTATCGTCAACGGTTCAGAATCCAAATAACGAAACACTTCCTGACCTTCTATTACTTGCTGCATCATGTAAGCAGATGCACCTCCTGGCACATCCTCATCTGCAAAAATCACTCGATTAGTTTTCTTGATTGAGTTTCCTATTACCCCATATGTATCGAATGGTAAAAGCGTCTGCACATCGATCACTTCTACATCAATTCCAAGTTCATTTAACTCACTTGCTGCTTCGAGTACAATTCTACACATCGAACCATAAGTAACAATAGTAATATCTTTTCCTTCTCTTAAAACTTCAGGTTTACCCAAAGGCACATTATACTCACCCAAATTGGAAGGCAATTTTTCTTTTAATCGATAGCCATTTAGACATTCTACCACAATAGCAGGCTCATCAGATTTCAATAAGGTAGAATACATACCAGCTGCTTGAGTCATGTCTCTTGGTACACATACAACCATACCACGTAGTGTAGATAAAATCATGCCCATCGGAGAACCGGAATGCCAAACTCCTTCTAATCGATGCCCTCTTGTTCTTATGATTAGTGGGGCTTTTTGACCACCTTTGGTTCGATATTGAAGGCATGCCAAATCATCAGAGAGCATTTGTAGACCGTATAACAAATAATCTATATACTGAATTTCAGCAACTGGTCTCAAGCCTCTTAAAGCAGTACCAATTCCCTGTCCCACAATGGTTGCTTCTCTAATGCTGGTATCAGATACCCTCAATTCACCATGCTTAGCTTGCAAACCAGCAAAGGCTTGGTTTACATCGCCTATTTTTCCTACGTCCTCTCCAAAGGCAAAGAACTTAGGATTATGTTCAAGGGTATAATCAAAATATTTTTGAAGTACCTCTCTTCCATCTACCAAAATAGATTTTTCATCATACTCTGGTTTAACCTCCTCAATATTCTGGACACTCCACTTAGATTCACTATACAAATGACTATTGTATCGATCGTGATTCTTTTCTGTTTGTTCCTTATACCATGATTTTAATTTATTTTTGGTTTCATTGGAATCAAACCGAAGGGCTAATAGTGCTTTTCTAACTGTAGAGATGACATCTTTTCTAATAGGATTAATCGTCCTAGAAAGCTCATCTGCCATCTGTGTTAAAATCACTTTTCTAGTACTATATTCGGCTGCCCCTTTAATTAAAGAGATTGCTTCTTGAAGTTCTACCTTGATCTCTTTAGAAAATTCCTGCCAAGCAGTTTCTTTTTGTTTTCTTACATCTGCTTTAACCTGAGCTTCAATCTTATCTAAGGTTTCAGGAGTAGCAATTTTGGATGAAAGAATGTATTCCCTGAATTTATCTATACAATCCCATTCCTTTTCCCATTTTAATCGTTCTGCTGATTTATATCTCTCATGGGATCCTGAGGTAGAATGTCCTTGTGGTTGAGTCATTTCATCTACATGAATCAATACAGGAACATGTTCTTCTCGAGCGATTTTGCCCGCATTGAAAAAAGCTTGCATCAACCCTTCATAATCCCAACCCTTCACTTTAATAATTTCAAAGCCTTTCTGGGAATCTGTTCTTTCAAATCCAGCAAGCGCCTCAGAAATACTGCCTTTCGTTGTATGATATTCTTGAGGCACGGAAATACCATAAGCATCATCCCAAATAGAAATTACCATGGGAACCTGCATCACACCGGCAGCATTAATCGCTTCAAAGAAAATCCCCTCAGAAGTAGATGCGTTACCAATTGAACCCCAAGCAACTTCATTTCCATTGATGGATAAATCGGTAAAACCTTTCAATCCTTTATTCTCCCTAAATAATTTAGATGCAAATGCTAAGCCTAAAAGTTTGGGCATTTGAGCTGCTGTGGGAGAAATATCTGCAGCAGAATTATACATCTTGGTCAATTCCTTCCAGCTACCATCCTCATTAAGAGAGCGAGTCGCGAAATGACCATTCATTAATCTTCCCGCACTAGCAGGCTCCATCTCTACATTGGTATGGGCATATAATTGTGAAAAATACTGCTGAACAGTCAATTCACCAATTGCCATCATAAAGGTTTGATCCCTATAATAACCAGATCGAAAATCGCCGAGTTGGAAAGCGCGAGCCATGGCAATTTGAGCAAGCTCCTTACCATCTCCGAAAATCCCAAACTTAGCTTTCCCCATAAATACTTCTTTCCGCCCAACCAGGGAAGCTTGCCTACTCAAAAGAGCCACCCTAAAGTCCTCAAGGACAGCATCTTTAGATAAGTCTGGAGATATTACGGTTTTTCTAATGGGTTGTACTTCAGGCATAAATTTTTTATCTAAAATTATTTTGGGCACAATTCTACTTCTAATAAGGATACTCCAAAAATAGCCAATTCCAGATTTTATCCAAATTTCTAAGTCATTATTTTTCCGTCAAAAATTTGGATAAAACCTGATTTATATGCAAAAAACAAAATATTATTCTTTTACTAAAAAAATAACAATTCAAAAATCTGTTTTTCAACAGTTTAAGTTCTAGAATATAGTAATTCAAGAACCTGAAAAAAAATTTCCAAATTAAACTTGTCTAAACGCTTTTCTTTAAAATTATTTAAACGTTAAAATTTTTTAACAGAACTATGTTCTGATTTTTTAAAATTTTCCAAATCACACCAAATACTATTTGCTAGGAGACTTTTCAGTTTGTTTTTGCTTAGTATCTTTGTGGTAATATATACAAATCCAAATATATCTATCATGATTATAGGTGTTCCAAAGGAAATTAAAAACAACGAAAATCGAGTAGCCCTCACTCCTGCAGGTGCAAAAGAATTGGTTAAAAGAGGCCATACTGTATACGTTCAACATACAGCTGGCGAAGGATCTGGTTTTCCAGATGAATCCTATGTAGAAGCAGGAGCAAACATACTTCCTACCATCGAGGCAACGTATGAAATTGCCGAAATGATCATGAAGGTAAAAGAGCCTATTGAACCTGAATATAAGCTTATCAAAAAGGATCAGTTATTATTTACTTATTTCCACTTTGCATCTTATGAACCATTAACCAAAGCAATGGTAGAGAGTGGTTCGGTTTGTCTTGCATATGAAACAGTTGAAAAAGCAGACAAAAGTTTACCTCTATTAATTCCTATGTCAGAGGTTGCAGGTAGAATGGCTGTTCAAAAGGGAGCAAACTACCTTGAAAAACCATTAAAAGGAAGAGGCATCTTATTAGGTGGCGTTCCTGGAGTCATACCTGCTAAAGTCTTGATTTTAGGTGGAGGAATCGTTGGTACTCAAGCAGCTTGGATGGCAGCAGGACTAGGTGCTGATGTCACGATTATGGATGTCTCACTTCCTAGAATGAGATACCTTGCTGATGTAATGCCAGCAAATGTAAAGACCATGATGTCTAACGAATACAACATTAGAAAAATGATCAAAAATCATGATTTGATCATTGGTGCAGTGTTAATCCCTGGCGCAAAAGCTCCACATTTGATCACGAAAGACATGCTTAAAGAAATGCAACCAGGCACCGTGCTCGTGGATGTAGCAGTAGATCAAGGAGGATGTATTGAAACTTGCAAGCCTACAACACACCAAGACCCTACTTATATTATAGATGACGTGGTTCATTATTGTGTGGCGAACATGCCTGGTGCTGTACCATATACCTCCACTCTTGCATTGACAAATGCTACTCTTCCTTACGCAATTCAACTTGCTGATAAAGGATGGAAAAAAGCAGCTCAAGAAAATCCAGAATTGGTTCCTGGTCTGAATGTCATCAATGGGGACATCGTTTACCAAGCAGTCGCAGAAGCATTCGACTTGGATTACACTCCTGTAATTAAATACTTGGCAGATTAATACTCATATCCATCAAAAAAATCCCTCTTGTGAAAACAGGAGGGATTTTTTTTCAAAATTTTTTGGAGCCAAAAAATTTCTACTTTCTGAAGTAGTTTTAATTGCCCCATTTAGTTCAGGCACAATGATGATCGAATTCACAACAGATCAATTCAATGATAAATTAAACACGGTTTTTGTACCAACTACCCCTAGCCTACCAAAGAAAATACATACCATGTACCTAAAGAAAAAATTACTTCCTTGAATGCAAGTACTCATGGTGCGATGCGTAGCATTATGGGAACGTGTACTGTAACTTGTGACCGGATTGCCTCAGCTAGAAAAAGAATCCTCAGCTCCTGACCTGAAGAACACAAAAAACAGTTGGACCCAGATTTTCCCACTGAATAACCTATTCTGCAAACCTGAATATTTAAATTTATTTAGATAAAGGAAATGACAACGCTAGTCCAGTGGGATGAAAAGATACCTGTTCAAAAAATGCCGGCAACTCTTTGGAGTGGTTCACATGAAAAGTATACAATAAAGCATCAAAAGTAAATAGGAAAGCCCCTTGAAGAATTATTGATTTTCCAAATCCTACGAATTTATCTTTTGAAAGTCTTAACCCACGTTCTTTTAGATATAACCCACCCGCCATATAAGCGATGTCCAATGCGGCATTTACCAACAAAATCTTTTCAATACTAGCTTGAGATTTCATTGTTTCCAGTAAATCAGTACTTGGTATTTCACGAGTTGCTTGCCAATATCCTATCCCTGCAATAATTAAATTGACCGAATTCCAATATAAATTCATCTGGTGAAATGCTTTCGTTTGGCCAGATGTGCTACTGGCGCCAATTCCTACCCAAACCATGTTTCCCAAAGCCCATGCACCCAGAATGATCATTCCTGATTCATTGTATTGAGTCCTAGTTTCATTGTATAATCCTAAGGCTGGAATTTCCTGGGAATTTGCCTCCGAATGGATAAACAACACCATCGAAGTCACGAGAAAAAAAAGTGAAATATATTTCATGGCAAATAAACAGCAGTAGAAAATAGTTGTTCATTAAAAGTACGACAATTCTCAAACCTATCCCTAAACCTTTATGTGATCATAAGCACAGACTGGAAGAAAGAAACAACTTAACTTAAAGAATCAAATTTAAATCATCATGAATTACTATCAATCCAAACAAGTAGAAGCTAAATCCATTCAGGAAGTTCGAGAAAAAGTAGAAGAAAAACTTAAAAACGAGGGATTTGGGATTTTGACAGAGATCGACATCCAGGCTACCATGAAAAAGAAATTGGATAAGTCCTATCCTCCATTCCTGATTCTAGGAGCATGCAATCCCGTTTTTGCAGATAAAGTCCTGTCTATTGAACCTCAAATTGCAACACTACTACCCTGCAATGTGGTCATCCGAGAATTAGAAAAAAATAAATTCGATGTATCTCTGATGGACCCGTCAACAGCTATGAGCGTAGTAAAAAACCCGGAAATAGAAGGATTTGCCGAAGAGGTGAGAGAAAAATTAATGCGTGCCTTAAATGGTCTTAGCTAATTTGTAGTTAATCAGACACCCCAGGCGTAGATCAACATTCGTATTCCAAAGCCAATCATTATAAACCCGACTCCTTTATTCATGATTCTCATCATGTTTGGGGTCACCATATGAGAAAGCTTTTTAGCGATAAAAGATTTTAATAAATCAATCAGGAAAACTGTGCCTAAGATTCCGGAATAATAAAGCCAAATATCCCAGTTAGATACGTTTTCCTTCAAATGAACAATACTTGCAATTGAAATCCAAAACAGCAACACAAATGGGTTGACTCCATTGATGCTAAACCCTTTTATAAAAGCAGACCTCTTTCTCACTTGGGGAAGCGTAATTCCTCCCGAGTTGGGTCGGTTGGTCTGCTTTCTAATCAGTGAAGACAATCCAAAACCGATTAAAATCGCTCCTCCAACATATCCTAATACCTCCTCAAAATAAGTAGCTTCTGCTAAAAACTTTATACCGAGGTAAGTGATCAGTACATAGAATGTATCACTACACAATATTCCAAAAGCAAGTACAGAAGCATATCTGAATCCATGAGTTAAACTACTTTGAATAAGTGTAAAAAACACAGGTCCCACCATAATGGAAAGGAGTAATCCCATACTGATTCCTTCCATCAATGATGCAATCATGAACTAGCATTTTTAGATTTTAGAAATTCTTGCCAACTGAAAGCCTTATCCCCTTTCAATACCCTTGGAAATTTATTCTGTCCACCTTCTTTTCCTTGCTCTTTCATCCATTCATAGAATAGAGAAGATGGCAAAATATCAACTATCACTTCTTTAAGGGCATGCCTTCTTTCCACAGCATAATCATCATTCAATTTCTTTAGATGAGCGTCCAGTGCTTCCCTAAATTTAACTGGATCAACTTCCTCCCCACTCCCTATGAACCAATGATGGCCAAACAAATTATCATGAGGCACGCCTAGAACTGTAAACTCCCTGACATTGATATTCAAATCTTCAGAAGCCAATTCGATTGCTTTGTTCATGTTATCTACTGACAAGTGTTCTCCGCAGAGGCTTAAGTAATGTTTCGTTCTTCCAGTAATAATAATTTCAGATTCTTCTTTGGAAACAAACCTCACTACATCACCGATTAAGTAACGCCAAGCTCCAGCGCAGGTACTAATTAACAAAGCATAATCTTTTCCTTCCTCCACTTCATCAATTTTCAAGGTCACTGCATGCTCTTTGATAGTACCTTCCTCATCAAAGTTATCCTCAGTAAAAGGCACAAATTCATGAAATATTCCATTGTTTAATACCAATCTCATGGATTTTCTGTTTGGCAAGGCTTGGAAGGCAATGAAACCTTCAGATGCCAAATAAGTCTCAATGTAAATGATAGGTCTAGCTAAAAGCTTCTCAAAACCCTTCTTATAGGGTTCAAATGACACTCCCCCATGAACAAAAATCTGCAGGTTGGGCCAAATATCATGAATGGTCTTCAGTTGATACCTCTCTATAATTTTTTCAATCAGGATTTGTAACCAAGCAGGTACCCCAACAATTATTCCTATGTCCCATTTAGGAGCTTTCTCAACAATTTGATCCAGCTTATCCCCCCAATTTTTATTTCTGGAAATTTCTTTCCCTGGCCTATAAAAGCGTTGAAACCAAATCGGGAGTTTTCCAGCAGTAATTCCACTCAAATCACCTGAAAAATAGGTGCCATTGAATTCCAGATCCGTGCTTCCTCCCAACATCAAGATTCCTTTGGAAAACAAAGAATCCGGAAGATCATATTTAGATAAGGACAAAATCTGTCTTACTCCAGTTTTCCGAATTGCTTTCACCATCTCTCTGGTAACAGGAATAAACTTAGAGGTCGCTCCAGAAGTACCGCTGCTCAAGGCGAAGTATTTAACTTTTCCAGGCCAAGTAACATTCTGCTTTCCTTCCTGCAATAAATGCCACCACTCGGCATGAATTTTATTGTAATCATAAATAGGAACTTGAGCTTTGTACAATTGGTAAAACTCATGGTCTCCTTTTTTGAAGCTTTTCAAAATAGAAGGAAAATCATATTTCGACGAAATCAGAGTATGATTCGCTTTTATCAAAAGTTTTCGAAGCGTATTTTTCTGTAATTCAAGAGGTTTAGAATATTCTTGTTCCAAACTTTCTCTCAGACGGATACCTCGTTTTAGTAAAGTACTGATGATCGCCATATCTTTGTTTTAGGCCTAGGGCAAAAAAGTGAAGCATAAAAATAGAAAATGGACATTAAAGCCAATCTCGAAACAGTAAAAAAAACTTTTAAAAACCCGGATTGCTTATTGGTAGCAGTAAGCAAAACCAAGCCACTTGAAGACTTGAAAAAGGCTTACGAATGTGGTATCAGGGATTTTGGAGAAAATAAAGTACAGGAACTTCAAGCCAAACAACCGGAAATGCCAGAGGACACTCGTTGGCATATGATTGGGCACCTTCAAAGCAATAAAGTAAAATACATCGCTCCCTATGTATACCTAATCCATGGAGTGGATTCCTTTAAACTTTTGAAAGAAATAAATAAACAAGGAAAAAAAATAGACCGAATCATCTCGGTATTACTTCAGATCCATATTGCTGATGAAGAGTCTAAGTTTGGTTTTGACAAAAGCGAATTATTGGAAATGTTTGAAGATCCTATTTTTAAGGGATTAACACATGTGCAAATAAAAGGCTTGATGGGAATGGCTACTTTTACTGAAAATGAATCCCAAATCAGAAAAGAATTCAAAGGGCTGAAGAATCTTTTTGAAGAATTGAAAAATGAATCCCTTCCTGATTTTGTTCAAATGGAGGAAATTTCCATGGGAATGAGCGGAGATTATTTAATCGCACAAGAAGAAGGAAGTACAATGGTTAGAATTGGTTCTGCCATTTTTGGAGTGAGAAATTATCCTCATTAAAAAGTGAACTCAAATTGTTCCCTTCCCTTTTTGGAGTACAAAAAAAGGAGGGATTTTAATTAAGAAAAAGTGGAATTTTCTATACAATGAACGGAAGACAAATAATCATGATCGCTGCACTTTCTGGAGCACTTGCTGTAGGAATTGGGGCATTCGGAGCACATGCTTTGCAGGAAACTTTAGTAAATAACGGAAGAACTGCCACCTTTGAAACTGCAGTTAAATATCATTTTTACCATACGTTTTCTCTGGCATTCATGGGGTTGATTTTGATGATTAGACCCAATTGGAAAAGTCTAACCTTCAGTATTTGGAGTATGATTTTAGGGATCATTATATTTCCAGGATCACTTTATATTTTATCTTTGACAGGAATCAATTGGTGGGGAGCGGTCACTCCTTTAGGTGGAGTATTTTTTATTTTAGGATGGTTAGGCCTCTTTTATTCAGCCCTTAGAAATGATCAAATTGTTGTCGATTAAAAACTTAATTCTAGTACTACCTTTCTTCTGTTTAGTTTTTCGTTCCACACATGCACAGTTAAACAGAGATCAATACCTAAAACTCGAAGAAGCTGTTGGAGATCAGAGCTTCTTTGGCAACCATTTATCCGGATTTGTATTATATGATTTGGACAGCCAAATTGTCCTCTATGAAAGAAATAGTGAACAGCGATTTATTCCTGCCTCTACTACAAAATTATTAACGCTTTTCTCCAGCCTGATCATTTTAAATGACTCCACTCAAACCTTAAGGTACACTACCAGTAACGATACCATTCGGATCTGGGGATCAGGAGACCCTAGCTGGAATTATAAAGAATTATACCAACCAGATATCCAATCTTTCATTGCACCTTTTAATACGGTACTTTTTTCTGATGCGAACCAAGATTCGCCTGCTTTTGGATATGGTTGGCAATGGGATGATTATTATTATGATTATTCTGCTGAGCGTAGCCCATTACCTATCTTCGGTAACCTGGTCCAGATTAAGAAATCCGGAAATCGTCCCATCGTAACCCCAAAAAGATTTCAATCGGCAGTCTTCACGACCAATAGAAGTATTCGGGAACTTGAAAGAGAATTCCATTCCAATAAATTCTTTTACAATCCCAACAACTTTAGAGGCTCGGAGGAATTTATACCATTTATTTCATCCCCAGAATTGTTTATTGAACTGGCAGCTGAGGCTACTGGAAAAACCTGGATCTATCAACCTGATTCATTGCCCAAGAATCATTCAGAATGGAGAGCTGCTCCCCTATTCCCGATATTGGAGGAGATGATGTTGGAAAGTGATAATTTTTTGGCGGAGCAACTGATGTGGATGGTTTCTGACAGACTGTTTCAAAGATTGGATACAGAAAGAGCAATTGAGTATATTCTGAAAACCTATCTTAATGATTTACCGGACCAACCTCAATGGGTAGATGGAAGTGGATTAAGTAGACACAATTTAGTGACTCCACGTTCTATGGTAACGCTCTTTGAAAAAATCTACAGAATGATCCCTGATGAACAGTTATTTGACTTGTTGCCAACAGGTGGAGTATCTGGAACTATCAAAACAAGCTACCAAGCTCAAACACCCTATATTTTTGCCAAAACAGGCACCATGAGTAACCATCATAGTTTGGTTGGACTAATTAAGACTAAAAGAGGAAAACTGTACTGTTTTGCATTTATGAACTCCAATTATCCCTACAAAGCATCTGTGGTAAGGAGAGAAATGGAAAAAGTCATGGTAATGATTAGAGACATGCTTTAATTAGTAGGCAGTATCAGTGGAAAGTTAGCAGTATTATTAACCTTTGAGGTTGAAATAAACATCAAAGGTTTTTTCATTTTAACCGGAAATAGGCAGAGCCTTCCGCATTAAAGTGAAGGTTTTAAGATTAAGTTCTTTTGTCAAATGCCATTGGGATTTTTCTTTAGCAATCAAAGACAATTAGGGAGAGTTGGGTACTATTCTTGTAAAACAGTTAGTGTATTAGAATGCTTGAAAACTAACTTGCCCCTCTACTCAGCAAATAAAAAAACCGTATTTTCACAATTCGGATATAACACTTATCGAATGCAAAAACGAGAATTTCTTAAGTCACTTGGATTACTAGCGGGTTCATTTTCCGCTCTTTCTTTTTCATCCCCATCAGATAAAGAATTTGCGAAGATCATTCTTCCAAAAGCGATAAAAAAAGGGGATACAGTGGGCTTGATTTCCCCTTCCGCAGCCACAGCTGACCGGATGCAATTCACTTTCGCCAAAGAAGCCCTTGAAGGGTTAGGTTTTCAGGTCAAATTCGGTAAAAATTTGATGAACCGAAGGGGGCATCTTGCCGGCACTGATCAAGAAAGAGCAGACGACCTAAACGAGATGTTTGAAGATGATAACGTAAAGGCAATTATTAGCATTCGTGGAGGCTCTGGCGCAGCCAGAATTTTACCTCTAATCGATTATAAGAAGATCTCCCGTAATCCAAAACCACTATTGGGCTACTCTGATATTACTGCTTTACATTGTGCCATTCATTCCAAAACGGGATTAATCACTTTTCACGGTCCCATGGGTTCCGGAAACTGGAACAGTTTTAATGTGGAACAGTTTCAAAAATTATTCTTTGACCAGGAACAAATGACTTTTGAAAATATCCATCCAGAAACGGATGACTTAGTAGTGAAATCTAACAGAACACAAACGCTTAAAGGAGGCATTACAGAAGGTAGAATCTTAGGAGGGAACCTGACAGTATTGACTGCAATTTCTGGTTCAGAGTACTATCCTGACTTCAAAGATGCCATCTTGTTTATTGAAGATGTGGGAGAAGATCCTTACAGAATGGATAGGATGATGAGTACTTTAAAATTAAATGGAACCTTGGACAAAATAAAAGGATTTATTTTTGGCCAATGCACGGATTGCGAACCCGGAGGAGGTTACGGTTCACTCACCTTAGACCAAGTACTGGATGATTACATCCTACCTTTGGAAATCCCTGCTTACACTGGTGCCATGATTGGGCATATTTCCAAGCAATTTATCGTCCCAGTGGGAGCAAAAGTATCTATGAATGCCGATCAAGGTACTTTTAAGCTATTGGAGAATGTATTTGAAAGTTAATATCCTATGAAGCTCTTTATAATACCCCTTTTCATTAGTGGATTAATGGCATGCAATATGGGGACAAAATCTCCTGAAAATAAAATTCAAATGACTACAAAAGAATCACTTACATATTTGGCTTTAGGTGATAGCTATACCATTGGGGAAGGTGTGGAAGAAAAAGACAGATATCCCAATCAGTTGGTCAACTTACTAAATAAAAATAGCGAAAACACCTATGCCCAAGCTAAGATCATTGCCAAAACAGGATGGACAGTGGATGAGTTGGATGAAGGGATCAAAAACGAATTTATTGAAGGCCAAACATACGATCTGGTTACACTTTCCATAGGTGTCAACAATCAGTATCGAGGAAGATCGGTAACAGAATACAAAAAGGAATTTGAACAGATGCTCTTAAAGGCCATTGGCTTTGCAAGAAATCTTCCTGATCATGTGAGGGTTATTTCAATACCAGATTGGGGAGTTACACCCTTTGCAAGTGCTAATAACAAGGATTCCAAGAAAGTGGCACAGGAAATTGACGCATATAACTCCGCCAAAAAACAAGTCTGCGACCGATATGGCGTTATATATATTGATATCACCGAAGAATACCGTCAAATTGGAAGGGAGCCCAAGATGCTAGCCGAGGATCAATTGCATCCCAGTGGATTGATTTATCAAAGCTGGGCAGAAAAACTGTACCAATCTATTGTCAATAGTATACCATGAAACCATTGGTCATTTTCTCTTCTATCCTTCTGAGTATTGCTGGGTGTCAACCGGAAGATCATCAGGTAGAGTTGTGGTGGGTCAATTCTTCAAAGGTAGACTGCATGGGAGTCGGGCCTATGAAATGTCTACAAATTCAAAAGGGAAGTGAAGTAGAACCTGAAGCTTGGAAGTTGTTTTATGATCAAGTGCAAGGGTTTGATTTTGAGCAAGGGTATCTTTACCAAATTCAAGTCAAAGTCACGGAAAAATCTGGCCCCATACCAGCAGATGCTTCATCTCTTCAATATGAATTAATCAACATGATTTCTAAGGAAAAGGATTCTTAAAGAAAGAGATTCACAAACCAATTTGGTAAAAAAACCTTTCGAATCTTTTTGATTTAAGGTAAGCCTTAAAGTATAGAATTAAATTGTAATGCGATAGAAAATGGAAAAGACTATTGCAATCATAGATTCTAGCTAAATCTGGAACTTGGGCTGATTTAATTTGTTGGATTATTAGATTAGAAAATGCCCATTAAAATAGAATAACAGAGGCAAAAACTTACCAAATTGCAGAGAATCAGTTTTCTTTGTTTGATGTATAAGGAGAAACGCTCATTCTCCCTCAAGTTGTAGATTAATACCCTATGAAGATTATTTGCATTGGCCGTAATTATGTGGCCCATATAGAAGAATTACAAAATGAAAGACCCACCAATCCGGTGGTGTTTCTTAAGCCAGAAACGGCAGTATTAAAAAAAGGTGCACCGTTCCTTTATCCAGATTTTTCCAAAAATATTCATCATGAAGGAGAATTGGTTTTGAAAATAAATAAAGAGGGAAAGTATATTCAGAAAAAGTTTGCACACCGATACTTCGATGAGATTGGTTTTGGAATTGACTTTACTGCTCGAGATCTACAAGATCAATGTAAGGCAAAAGGTCTGCCATGGGAAATTTCAAAAGCTTTCAATGGCTCTGCTCCAATAGGAGATTTCATCCCAGTCTCTGAGCTTCCCGATTTAAATAATATTGATTTCCACCTCTCCGTCAATGGAGAAGTACGCCAAAAAGGAAACACCAGTTTATTGCTTTTTGACTTTGGAACAATCATAGAGTATGTTTCTAAATTCTTTATGTTGAAGAAAGGTGACCTAATTTATACAGGTACGCCTGCTGGAGTTGGACCTGTCAAACCAGGTGATAGATTGGAAGGGTTTATTGGAACAAAAAAATTGCTTGATTTTGAAGTTAAATAAGTACCTCATACTTTTTCTTTTAGTAGTTCAATCCATCTCAGTTTTTTCTCAAGAGATTGACAAAGGATACTTTATATCTCCCATCAAGCCCGGGGTCAGAAATTACTTGGCTGGAAACTTTGCAGAGTTGAGACCCAATCACTTTCATACTGGACTGGACTTTAAAACAGGGGGTCAAGAGGGTGAGCCTATTCTTGCCGCTGCTGATGGATGGGTCCATAGAATTAAAGTTTCTTCCTTTGGGTATGGCAATGTGATTTACCTCAAGCATCCAAATGGTAAAATAACGCTCTATGGCCATTTAAGGAATTTCAATAAGGAGTTGAGTGATTACATGAGACAAAAAATGTATGAGGCTCAAGTAAATGAATTAGAAGTATACCCAGAACCTGGAGAACTTCCTGTCAAAAAAGGAGAGCGAATAGCTGATAGTGGAAACACGGGAGGATCAGGTGGCCCTCACCTTCATTTCGAAATTCGAGATAGCCTTGATCGGGCCATAGATCCATTACTCTTTGGTTTTCCTGAAATCGAAGATAATACTCCCCCTACCCCGCAAAAAATCGCCATAGTTCCATTAAATGTTGACTCGCGAGTCAATGGGAAATTCCAACGAATTGAAGTAACTCCCGTGTATTCCGGTGGAGCATATTCCTTGCCTTCAACCGTAAAAATCACAGGTAAGGTAGGTTTAGAAATTCAAAGTTACGACCGTTTAGATGGGGCTAGTAACCGTAATGGGTTTGCGAATTTTGACATCTCAGATGAATCTGGCTTAGTATATTCATTAGTGGTGGACAAGGTAGACTTCAATTACACCCGGCAATTTTTGCTACATACCTACCAAAATAAATTTACCAAGCTGTACAAGCAGGATGAGCTGAAATTTGATTTTTTTAGTTCTAAAGCTCCCGACACAGGACATTTGGAATTAGAACCAGGTGTTAAGAAAACCTATCAATTGGCATTGACAGATGCCTATGGGAATACTCGGAAAATTTCCATCCCTCTTCAAGGTCAGGATTTAGAACATAATGTCAATGATGGCTCCGCTCCTTCGAGGGCAGTAGTTTCCTATATAGGGAATATCCTCAAGGTAAAAGCGCCCATATCTCCAAATGGTGGACTCGCTAAGTTTTATGTAGGTGCACATATTTTTGAGATGCTCCCTGCTTATCAGGACTCCCAAAGCCGAACCTATTTATGGGATATGAACTTTGGGATTCCAGAAGAAATCGATGTTTGCTCTGAAGTGGTAATTGTAGGAATTAATGCAAAAATACCAGTCGATTCAGAACAGCTTTTTGCGGATAAAAATGTAAAAATACGATTCACTGAAAGAACTTTATTAAATGATCTTTTCCTCCGCGTCAACCAAAGCGGAAGTCCTACTTCTCCTAAGCTGGAAATCAACGAACCTTCAGAATATTTGTGGAGTGACATGGAAGTTACTTGGAACGTGCCGGGCTATTCAGGAGACAAAGAGCGAGTTCATGTATACCTCCAGTCTTCCAATGGGAAGAAGTCATTTGTAGGAGGAGTTTGGGAAGGTCAATCAATCCGTTTTAAAACCAGAAATTTTGGTACTTTTGTCCTAGCCACCGACGAAGAAAAACCTACAATCACACCAGTAAGAGTCAATTCTTCTGGATTGCGATTTACAATTCGAGACAATAATTCTGGAATTGACAGCTTTGAGGCCCATGTCAATGGCGAATGGCTATTGATGCGCTATGAGTACAAACAAGCAGTCATCTGGTCAGAAAAGCTTACCAATGAAGCTTTAAAAGGTCCGGTTATTTTAAAAGTGAAGGACCAGGCAGGAAATGTATCCGAATGGAAAGGCACTTTATAAGTTAATTGTTTCATTCAAAAAGAAGAAAATATGAGTTTAGAAGTAGGCCAAATGGCCCCCGATTTCGAAGCAAAAATAGAAACAGGAGAAACGATCAAACTCTCTGATTATAGAGGTAAAAAAGTAGTTCTCTATTTTTATCCTAAAGACAATACTCCTGGATGTACTGCACAGGCATGTAATTTAAGAGACAATTACGAAGCATTACAGAACGCAGGATATGTGGTATTGGGAATCAGTTCGGATGCTGAAAAATCTCATGCAAAATTCATAGAAAAACAATCTCTCCCATTTTCCTTAATCGCTGACCCGGACAAAACTGTTCATGAAGCTTATGGCACTTGGGTAGAAAAATCAATGTACGGCAGAAAATACATGGGCACAGCCAGAACCACTTTCATCATTGATGAAGAAGGAAAAATTGCCGAAATCATAGATAAAGTAAAAACAAAAGATCACACAGCTCAAATCTTAAAATAAACCTCCGTAATGGAAAAAAAATCAACCGAACAGCTTCAAGAAGTAGCTTCCCAGGTGAGAAGGGATATCCTACGAATGGTCCATCAAGTACAATCTGGGCATCCAGGAGCATCATTAGGCTGCACTGAGTTTTTTACAGCCTTATATTTTGACCAAATGAAACATGACAACAGTTTCAAGATGGAAGGAAAAAATGAAGATTTATTCTTCCTATCCAATGGTCACATTTCACCAGTATGGTACAGTGTCCTTTCAAGATCTGGTTATTTTCCAGTATCTGAATTGAGCACCTTTAGAAAATTGAATTCCAGATTGCAAGGACATCCCGCCACTGAAGAACACCTTCCAGGTGTCAGAATCGCCTCTGGTTCATTAGGTCAAGGCCTATCTGTTGCCATTGGTGCTGCGCAAGCAAAGAAAATTGACGGAGATGATAAATTAGTATATGTCTTAATGGGAGATGGTGAGCAAGAAGAAGGTCAAATCTGGGAAGCAGCCATGTATGCAGCTCACTGGAAAGTTGACAATATGATTGCTACAATTGATCTCAACAGACAGCAAATTGACGGTCCTACAGAGAAAATCATGAATTTGATTGATCTAAGAGCAAAATACGAATCTTTTGGATGGACAGTGATCGATACCGAAAATGGAAACGACATGAAGTCTGTAGTAGAAGGATTAGAAAAAGCAAAAAGTCTGACAGGCAAAGGAAAGCCAGTTTTGAATCTACTTCACACCGAAATGGGATTTGGAGTGGACTTTATGGTCGGTACACACAAATGGCATGGTATTGCTCCTAATGACGAACAGCTTGCAGATGCTTTGGCCCAGCTTCCAGAAACTTTGGGAGATTATTAATCAAAGCAATTTTTGACCTTCAATTGACAAAAAAATGGAAAAGACATTGGATTTAAAATTCAACTATACAGATAAAAAAGATACCCGTTCCGGATTTGGTGATGGCTTATTGGAAGTTGGTCGCAAAAACCCTAACGTAGTTGGCCTTTGTGCTGACTTAATCGGTTCCCTAAAAATGGGAGCCTTTCAGAAGGAATTCCCTGAGAGATTCTTCCAAACAGGAATTGCAGAAGCAAATATGATGGGGATTGCAGCCGGTCTAAGTATCAGCGGTAAAATTCCTTTCACTGGAACATTCGCTAACTTCTCTACAGGAAGAGTCTATGATCAGATTCGTCAATCTATCGCCTATTCTGAGAAGAATGTAAAAATATGTGCTTCTCATGCCGGTTTAACCTTAGGAGAAGACGGAGCAACACACCAGATTTTAGAAGATTTGGGAATGATGAAAATGCTTCCAAATATGACCGTGATTAATCCTTGCGATTACAATCAGACAAAAGCCGCTACCATGGCAATTGCTGAACACGAAGGACCGGTTTATTTGAGATTTGGACGCCCTGTATGGCCTATCTTCACCCCTGCTAATCAGAAATTTGAAATTGGTAAAGCTTGGAAAATGATCGATGGAAAAGATGTGACCATCTTTGCAACAGGTCATTTGGTATGGGAAGCAGTCATCGCTGAAGCAATGCTTCGTGAGGAAGGCATTTCTGCTGAAGTAATCAACATTCATACAATTAAGCCTTTAGACGAAGAGGCAATTCTAGAATCTGTAGCAAAAACAGGTTGTGCCGTTTCAGCCGAGGAACATCAATATAATGGTGGTTTAGGTGACAGCATCGCACAAACATTAATCAGAAACAATCCTGCTCCATTGGAGTATGTGGGTGTCGATGATAGTTTTGGCGAATCAGGAACTCCAACTCAGCTACTTGAAAAGTATGGCTTGAATGCCGATAATATTGTGAGAGCTGCAAAAAAAGCGTTAGCAAGAAAATAAGAATAAAAGCAATTATTGCTTCGAAAACCACAGTCATATGGCTGTGGTTTTTTATTCTTTAATCCTTGCTTATTCCATTTTACCTTTAGCAACTGTTTTATGGTTTGAAAACTCCTCAATGTAAACTTCCGCTTTCATAATGGCTTTATCCAACTGCGTTTCTAAATTACTGGAATTGGTATAAGTAAAATAATGCACATGCTCCAAGGCTATTACGTCTTGGAACATTGGGTAAATGGTATCATGTTTATCGCAATGAATCCATGCTATTACCGGATTCCTGAAGTTTGAGGTAATTTTTGCAAGTTTGGCAGGCACTGAATTTCCTTCTAAATTCGAATGAGCCATATTATACCAAACACACATTTTTGAAAAAGCTGTTTTTTTTTCTAGTCTTGGGGGTTAATATGGAAATATCTAAAATCATCATGGATGGGATTAAGCTTACCCCTATTAAGATTTCTGACCATGAGAAGCTCTTTTACTTGATTCAGAAGGTGTATAAAGAAGCTTATCAGCATTTCTGGATAGATCAAGGGAACTGGTATGTAGATTTATGTTATAATCAAGACAACCTTCAAAAAGAACTGTCAAGGTCAAGGAGTCATTACTTTTTTATAGAATCGAATGGGAAATCAGTAGGCATCCTGAAATATGACTATCCTTTTTCTCCAAGAGAAATTGAAATTCCAAATGCGTTGAAATTACACCGACTTTATCTGGATCAGTCCGTACATGGCAAAGGAATTGCTCAAAAGCTTCTAACTCATGTTGAAAAAATCGCTCAGGAAAACGGAATCGATTACATCTGGCTGGAAGCTATGATACAAAAACCCCAAGCAAAACGATTTTATGAAAAAATGGGGTTTAAAGAAGTATTGACCTATCAATTGGAATTTGAACGATTAATTCCAGAATTTAGAGGTATTCAAATCATGAAAAAGAATGTAAATAGGATAACATGAACCATAGCCAGTAGAACAAAAACCACCCCTATTTTTATGAAAAGACCGTTTTACTTCTTATTCCTACCCTTTTACTTCTCCATTTTTCTGATGGTCTCTTGTCAAAAGAAAAACACCTTCTCAGAACCTATTTTAAATGCAGGAATCACCAACTTTCAATTCGCCAAACATCAAGAGGAAAGTGAAGAATTGATTGGGGTTTACTTTATGCCTTCATGGAATACTTCACCTGACCCATCTATTGATCGAGATAGTTTTTGGTCCTGTATCACCGGAAAAGAAAATTGTTCCAACTTACAAAACCCAGGGATCTGGGGTCCAAAAGGAAGAATTTATAATAAAAAATATCCTTATGAGGGCCCATATTTAGAAAGGAAACCCATTGCTGAATTAAAAGGATTTTATAAAAGAGATGATCCGCAAGTGATTAAAAAGCAGTTGGAATATATGAAAAACTACGGGATTGACTTTTTTGCCTACGATTGGTTTTACGGCCGCCATTATTATTACCACCTATATTTTGGCCCCCAGTCTAAAATATATTACCCAAAAGGCTGGAAGATTGATACCAATAGAGATGGTCGAGTGGCAGTTCCCGGATTGGTAGAATGGGGTGATCAATTGAAAGTAATGCTGGAAGTCAACGCAAAGCTTCCAAAGGAAAAACAAATGAAATGGGCGATCAATTGGTGCGATGATAGCCATGAACGATGGATGCATTGGTTAGAAATTGGTTCTCCAGATGCGAAAGCGCGAAAGGCGAATTATGAAGGCGAAAAACCAGATAAGGAACTTTATTTAAAAGTTCATGAAAAAATCACCCAGCTTTGGATCGATGAATATTTCAAGCGTGGAGATTATCTCAAAGAAAAAGACGGAAGACCCATTGTGTATTTCTATTTTCCTCAGGATGCAGAATCTCGGGCAGCTTTTTATGGATTAAAATTGAAGGATCTGTTGGATTTGTCTCAGGTCACCGCCAAAAAAGCAGGTTTCCCTGGCATCAAATTCATTGCAGTAACTGCCGGACCTATGTTGGAAAGAGAACGTACATATGGCCTTCCTACCAAATGGGTTGCTAAAAACCCCTCAAAACCATGGGAAGGAGGATCCTACCAAAACAAACAGTTACTACAAGAATATGTCCCTAGACTGAAAAGTATGGGTTTTGAGGGCATGACGGCATATGTCTATCATAATTTTATGGAGAAGGATAATAAATCTTATGCAGATATGCGAGAGACCTACAAAGGACATTGGAACATGTGGAGTGAGAAATTTAAGTCAGACCCTGATTTTGAATACCAAGTTCCAGTAGCTATGGGATGGGATATGAGACCTGCCGGAGGCACCTGGCCCCAGCAAAATGGAGTCCCCAGTGAACCGATTAAGGATCAAGTCCATAGCGATAAAAAATCATTTTTAGCAAAACTGATGGATGCTCAAAAAGTATCAAAAAAATACCGATCCACTAATGGAAATACCGTAATGATTTGCTGCTGGAATGAATATTTAGAGGGTAATTACATCGAACCAACAGAAGGGCATGGATTTGATTATCTGGAATCCATTCGAGAGGTATTTGGAAAAAAGTAACCTGTCCATTTCTCAGAACGAAAATCCTACCCTATTATTTTTCGATAAAATGGGTTAATAATGCCTATTAACATAGTTAAATAAATTAAATGATTAATTTTTTTCCTATCATGAAAATCATTTGATTTGATTTTTGACATAAGAAGTATGACCAAACCTGACTACCTGACTATACAAATAGGCAACAAAATCAAAAGCATTCGGAAAGAAAATGGATGGAAGCTGGGTGAATTTGCCGAGAAATCGGGCTTAAGTATCGCTATGCTCTCCAAAATTGAGAATGGTCGTGTGATACCTACCATTCCTTCCTTATTGCAGATTATTCAAACGCTAAATTTGAATGTAGCAGAGTTCTTTTCAGATTTGAAATCGAATGAAGAATTTAAAGGGTACATTTTTCGAAAAAAATCAGAATATACCTCTGTCAATAAAGAAGAAGAGTCTATTGGGTATAATTATCAATTAATCCTCAACTACCCGATTGAAAAATCTTCAATGGAAATCTCATTATTAACATTGAATAGTCAAGCCAAAAGAAGTAGTGTTTCCACTTCAGGATTTGAGTATATTTTCTTGATCAAAGGAAGTTTAAAATTCGAACTCGGTAAAGAGGTTTTCCATATGGAAGAAGGAGACTCTCTATTTTTTGATGGGAATATCCCTCATGTTCCTAAAAATGAACAACCGAATGAAGCAGTTCTTTTAGTGGTATACTTTATTACTATGAATTAATAGCTAATTCTGTTGCCAATTTTGTCTTTCGTTGAAGTAGACCTAAGGTAATGATACAAACAAGCAGCATGACGATACCTGCAACTTGATTGAGGTCTCCTAGAAAATTAACCCAAGTTACCTGAGAGTTGCTGAATTCTTTAAATAATAAAATTCCCACACTTCCTGTATAACCTAGGGCATCTGCTGTATAAAACAAAAAGCCTACGTTCCCTTTAAATTTTAAAAGGGCTAAAAACCGTTCAAAAATCATACAGTGGAAGAGTATATAGGGTAAATACAACCCAATCCCATTGATAATCATCCACCAAATTGGGGAGATAATGGCTGCTTCAAACAACCAGGTTATTAATACAATTGTAATGCAGCAGCTCATGCATAAATAGATTCCCCATTTAAAGGCTTTTTTATTATCCTGAATCAAAAAACCCACTGCCGCTATAATTAAAACAATAATTGCAACCGGAATTTCTGTAAGTGTGATGAGCTCTGGTTTACCTTCTGCACCTAATTCAGCCCAAAATTCAACCATAAAATTGTCTCTAAAGTCCCTCACCACAGTCAACAACACATAAATCACCACAAGACCAAGAAAAACCAACCCATGCTTCTTTAGAAAATCAAATCGTTGTTTCCTATCCATTGGAACTCTCTCAGAACGCAATTCCAAATCTTCTTGAGTTCTAACCTGTGCCTTATTGAGCATTTTGATGGCCATCAAGAAGACCGGAAAAAATAACAAGGCAGTTAGGAACGGCATGATAAACTCCCCTACTCCTGTCAATTGCATTAGCCATAATCCAACTGATTTTACAAATCCAGTAGAGAAAATAAAGGTAGCGCTTAAAGCTGCAGCAAGAAGCTCGGTATTTTTCCTTCCTTCCAAATATGAGAAAACAAGACCAAATACGATTCCCAAAGGTAGCCCATTAAAGAATAGAGCAATCGGCTTCAGATTCATAGGTAAAAAAGCGAACATCAAAAGCATGGCTAATCCAAAACTGACCAAGCCAAAAAGGAATTGGGAACGTTTTTCTCTTTTCATTTCCGAAACGAGTTTGATTCCCAGAAATTTTGACAGCATGTAGCCCAATACCTGACTAATCACCAAAATTGTTTTAAAGTCAAAGCCATAAAAATCCACCTCAGCGTATTGCCCTGCTAGAAATGACTTACGTACTGCATACATCCCGGTATAACATAAAAATGCCCCCAACATTAGCCAAAATGTGGAAAAACGACTTGTGGAAGGAAGTTCAAAGGATCTGCTTTTTTTCATTTCAAGAAATTAATCAATGCATAAATCGAAATCCTACACTCAATTTTAAATTCCTTCAAATTTAAATGGAAGTATAATAAACTATGGTCAAATTCTAAATACCAACTGAAAAGTGTGTTCAATTTATATTTTAGGCTCATAACAAGCCTGATTTATTCGAAGCGACAAAGGTAGTATGGTCATTTAAGAAAAATTTAATTATAACATTAATAGATTATTAACTTTTCTGAAACAGAAATTAATTTTCTTATTTGGAAAATAATTGATTTTCTTTGTTCTAGAATTAATGCTCTTACAGGAAAAGTAAAGAATCAATTTTCTACAAGTTTTAAAGCATGTGTAACCAAGAGGCCACCGCCATGGTATTTCAAGAAATTGAAAAACCTTTCAACTCTCAAACAGTGAAGTTCCCTGTACTTAAAAAAGGGGAAGTATTAATTCAAATTACATACGCCACCATATGTACCAGCGATCTTCATACCTACTATGGCAGAAGAAAATCGCATGCACCCAGTGTCTTGGGTCATGAAGTTATTGGTATAGTGGTCGACATCGCTCAAGGAGGTGTTAGGGATTATGTCGGAGAGCAGCTTCAATTGAATGATTTGGTCACCTGGTCGGTTTACGCACATGATCACGATGGGAAAATGGCACAAAAAGGTTTTCCCCAAAAATCAGAAGATCTTTTCAAATATGGCCATGAGAAAGTTAATGGAGAAGATATCTTAAGTGGTGGGTTTGCTACCCATTGCCATTTGAGAGCCGGTACAGATATTTTTAGAATTCCCGAGGGAATATCTCACAAAGAAGCTACTCCCTTAAATTGTACACATGCGACTATAGCGGGAGCTATAAGGCTTGCTGGAGAATTAATCCACAAAAATGTATTGGTTATTGGGGCTGGAATGTTGGGAATTTCTGCCTGTGCAATGTCCAAATACGCAGGTGCAGATCAAGTTTTTTCAATGGATATCAATCCAGACCGAGTGGAAAACACATTACACTTTGGTAGTGACCTCGGCTTAGATGCTCAACTTTCCCTAGAGGAAATTAGACAACTCACCCAGCCCCTTGGAGGGATTGATGTGTTGATAGATACAAGTGGTTCCGCAGAAGCCATGGAAAAAGGATTGAGTATTTTAAATATTGGAGGCATTTCTATTTGGGTTGGGGCAGTGTATACTCAAAGAAACCTATCCATTAGCGCAGAATATATTGTACGAAACCTTCTATCTATTAAGGGTTTACATAATTATATGCCAGAAGACCTGGCCTATGCTATACAGTTTATAAGGGAAACCAATAAAATATATCCATTTGAATCTTTGGTATCCAAAGACTACCCTCTTGCTCAATTGGATGAAGCATTTGATAGTGCGAATTCGGAGGAAAAGTATAGAGTAGGAATCAAGCCTATTTAAATAAGATCATTTAAAAAAAGTAAAATGAATAACAAACCAGAAATCAACATGGTCATTTTCGATATGGCAGGAACCACTGTCAACGAAAATAATGTAGTGTACAAGTCACTTCAAAATGCCATCAATAACCTTGGACATAATTTTTCTTTGGATACGGTCTTATTAAATGGAGGAGGAAAAGAAAAACTTCAAGCTATTAAAGACATCTTAAAACCAGCCTATAGTTCTCAAGAGGAACTAAAAAAGGATGCCCAGGTCGCATTTGAAGAATTTCTAAAGATTCTTAAAAAAGCATATACTGATCTAGAGGTAAGCACTTATGAGGGGACTGAAAGCCTCTTTAAAGACCTTCGATCCAATCATATCAAAGTAGTGTTGAATACGGGTTACAATGAAAAAACGGCTACTTCATTGTTAGATAAACTTCAATGGAAAGAAGGAGAAACCTATGATCTTCTTGTTACCGCTGATGACGTACAAAACAGCAGACCAGCACCAGATATGATCTTTGTGGCGATGGAAAAGATGGGAATTGATGATGCCAATAAAGTTGCCAAAATCGGAGATTCCATTGTGGATATTGAAGAAGGAAAATCTGCGGGATGTGGACTTACATTTGGAGTAACTACGGGTGCTCAGACAGCGAGCCAATTGGAAACAGGCCATCCCGATTACATCATCGACTCGTTATTGGAAATCAAAAACTATATATCACTTAAAAATTGAGCCTATGAATTGAGTTACAAAATCCAATTGGAACCTGATGATACCAGTTAAACTTGGCTTTATAAAAATCGAAGCCCTTCATTAAATGAATTATTACAAAAATTCAAAACAGAAATATATAATTAAGATAGCCACTTTGATCAAATTCAATGAAGCTTTTTAGACTATCATCTTGATTCTAAAACTCCAACTGTTTGAACCGAAAACAATTTAAAACAAGCCTGGTCTAACTTTTTGAAAGAAAATAAAGTTCTAAACAAGAATTGATTTTTAATCCTCTCAGCTTCTTTTGGTTTGAAATTCATGAATCCATTTATTAAAAATTTAATTTATTGGATTATAAGTTGATTTTACTAAATTTTAACCTTTATCAATTAATGAATTTTGCTGAAGATCCATCATAGTAAATGTTGGCAGGGATGAATCAAGCAACTCCCAAGTCTTCAGCTAGTGCTTTAAAAGAATCTATTTTATCAAGATAGGAGGAGGCAAAAATGGAGAGGGAATGGATTTATGAAAAGGGTTATTTAACTTAAAAGAAGATCAAAACTATTCACGCTTATATCAAGTTAACATCAAAATTTAATACTATGAATTTGAACAAATTTTTAATTGCCTTTGCAATGTTGGCCTTTGTTGGGTTGAGTGCTCAGGCACAAGGCCTAAAAATTCCAAAAATGGATATAGCTTCCCAAGTTTTAGGCATTTTAAATGACACCAAGGGTCTCGATTTGAGCTCAGATCAGCAAAGTAAGCTGGAGGTCAACAATAAAAGCTTTGTAGATGACTTGATGAAAATAAATGGGAGTTCAGCATCGGAAGACGACAAAAAAGCAAGTTTCCTCAACCTTAAGAATAGCAGAACCAAATTTCTGACTGATCTACTTGGGAGTGATTTATTTAAAAAATATTCAGGAAAAATCCTTCAGTCCATTAATCCACTTAAATCTAAATTAGGGTTGGCCGCATTGGCATTCTAGATAATTCATAGTTAAGAAAAGGCCAAGGAGTAATTCAATTCCTTGGCCTTTTTTCTTTTTAACCTAACAACCAATTAGTCCCAACGCTTTTTATTCAGGATTTTCATGAGCTCCTCTGCTAAATATTGTCCTTTCATTTGAATGATTTCTCTGGGGGTATTATCACCTACTTCAAAGGTCATGGATTCGGCTTGATGGACGAAAAAGAAATAGGAATTGGAAGTAACGCTTCTTTGATTTCCTTCGTTAGGACGTATATTGGGCACATAGCCTGGAATTCTTTTTGATGAATTTTTGATCACTTTAGGTATCAATCCCGGAAAATTTCCTTCCAACTCTTCATTATTGGTATAAAAAATATCCTCCCAAGTAGAATGGAAGTCGGCTGCAAAAACAAACTTCCCTCCTGTTTCCTTTACCTTATTTTCCATAAAATCCGATAAGGCCTTGGTTTCAGGTTGATTGAAATTCACCCAGTCCCGATTTAAATCGATTCCCCCTAAATTATGTCTCCAATGCCCATTGGCCACCCCATCGGGATTCATCTGGGGCATCAGATATAAATTGTATTTTCTCCGAAATTTTCTGGTTTGGGGACTATCTTTCACCAGTTCTTCGATAAAAGCTTGCATTGCTAGAAAACCTGTCAATTCCGGGGGGTGCTGCATAGAAATGACCATCAACATTTCCTTGTCATCCGCTTCCCCGATCTTCAACACTTCCAAAGGTCTTCCTCCTTTACTTTTTCCAATTGTAATCTTAGAAACAAATTCTTTTTGTAAAAGGTCCTCTTTCCATTGTTGTACATGAGCAGTCCCCATTCTGTCCTGAGCAGCAATCCACAACGTATCAGAAGAACTTGCTACTTTCAAAAATCCAAGCTCTGGTCTCCTTTCGTCTGTTTCAGGTTGAAAAAAATCAGTAGAATCCACGTTGACAAAATTTACTCCATCTCTACTGAATTTTGGAAAATAACGGTGAAACCCAATACCTCCATAGGTAAACTGGATCCAAAATTCCTTGGACTCTTTAGACCATAGTTTGAACCCATACCAAGGGCTAGGATTGATCGGTTGGTTTTCCGGTAAAATCGTCACCTGGATTAACGTATCATTAACTCTCTTTACTTCATTCAGCCTGGCCCCTTCCAGTTCATTGGAGAAATAAACTCCCTCCCCTGCATCAAATTTTTGTTTGGTCTCGAGAGTGATCGGTTGATCTGTTGTCTCTATAATCTGAATAGGTCCTTGTCCCTCCCATTGGGTGACAGTCTTACAGGAAAAAAGAAGAACCAAGGACATCAACATCAGTAGGCCACTAGGTTTGGATGTTTTCATAGGTAAGAATTAATGAATAAGCTCAGGTTCTGAAGATATGCTTTACTGATGGAAAAACCCGCTGGCTCCCGACGGAATTTAAAAGCCCTTTTCATCAAACATAAAATTGATTTTTACCAAAACAAATTTTGAGATTGGCAAGAATTGAAATTTTTTACTTTTTGGACCTTGAGCCAATTTTAAAAAAGCAGTGTAATATTATCAAAAGAAAATTATGGGGAGCTGGAAGGCAATTTTTTCAACTCTTTAAATCTTGATTCTTGGATGAGGTAATCTCTTTTCCCTTTTTATTATTTTTTAGTTACATGCCTTCCTATCACTTAAATTAATTTTCACTAGATTTTTTCCTAAACGGATTGTACAAATAAACTTCAGGCAGTTAAAAAGTAATTTTTTAATCAAGATTGCAATACTAATATATTAAATACTAGATACTTTAGTTTTTTTGTAATATTTACCCTAAATCCTTAAATATCAGAAAGTGATTGATATTTTTTTATATTATTAGAGGTTTTAATTATATATTAAGGAGGTGAAGAAAAGCTGCAAATATCAATCATATTTTAAGCATGTAGCCTCTTTTCAGTCAAACATTAAAAACCCATTTCAACAATTTTTCATCAACCAATTAACTTTATGAAACAACTTAAAAAATCCAGATTTCTGCCCTTTTTAATTGCTTTGGGCTTTTTATTTAATGCTTGCGAAAGCATCATCATTGAAGATGAACATGTAAATACCATGGCCTCTGAAGATGAATTAAATACCAGTCGTTTTAATCTAAATGAATTACCTGTAGTCACAGATTTTTCCAACTTAAGAGTAGGCGACTATACAGGTAGGTATCTTATCTTAACGAAAGGAGATAATCTACCTAAAAACATCGGAAAAAGTATTGCTGATGCAGGAGGAGAGATCGTGAAGTCTTATCCTGAAATTGGGGTTGCGGTGGCTATATCCAAATCTTCGGAATTTCTTATTAAAGCACGAAAGATCAGTAGTGTTGAATCGGTAACTCCAGACTTTATTTTGCAGTACACCAAAGATCCTGAAGAGGTAAATGAACTAGAAGGACCTGTAGCACAAGGCGATCCCTTTGATTACCAAAGTGCATTTTTCGATGGTTTCCAATGGGCTCCTGAATCAATCAACGCTCCTACCGCCTGGGACAATGGCTATACAGGTGAAGGTGTTAGAGTTGCTATTATCGATGGAGGTATCCATTCATCCCATCAAGACCTTGCCCCTAATCTGGACATGGCTAGTTCTGTTTCAACTGTTCCAGGACAACCTTGGAACTTTGATACTGGAACTTTTTGGCATGGAACTCACGTGGCTGGGATTGTAGCGTCTTCAGGGTTAGCTACTGTCGGAATTGCACCAAAAGCTACTTTGATTGGGGTTAAATCCCTTCACAGTGGTTCTGGAGCATTTGAATGGGTTCTAGAAGGAATGGTTTATGCAGCTACTCCTCAATCTATGGGGGGAGCAGGAGCTCAGGTAATAAATATGAGTCTTGGAGCTACCATCGATTATAGAACTGATTGGAAGGATAAGGAATTCAGAGAGGCCATTACAGAGTTACAGAAGATTTTTGATCGTGTGAGCCGTTATGCTTATCAACTTGGCGTAACCATTATTGTAGCTGCCGGAAATGATGGATTAAACTTGGACGACAATAATGAATTCACTGTGATCCCAGCACAAAATCAACATATCATTTCTGTTGGTTCTACTGGGCCTACCGGCTGGCAATTAGGAGCATCTAATTTTACGGATCCAGCTTATTATACCAATTCCGGTAAATCTGGAGTGGACATTGCTGCTCCAGGGGGTACTGTAGGTCTTGCTTTGATTGACGGGAATTTTTCGAATTGTCAATTGGACGGCACCAATTTATCTCTTGTAAGATTTTGCTATGTATTCGATATGGTATTTAGTACTGTCAGAGGAACTACAAATGGATCTTACGGTTGGGCACAAGGTACTTCTATGGCAGCTCCTGCAGTAGCTGGAGTAGTTGCACTCATTATGGAATCAAATGGAGGAGCAATGAAACCTGCACAAGTGAAGACTACCCTATTCAGCTCTTCAACAGATCTTGGTAAGCCAGGAAATGATGAATATTATGGAGCAGGTTATGTCAATGCTGCAAAAGCCTTAGGATTAGAATAGTAAAAAATTAAAATTGACATTTGAAGCACTGAGAGCAATCTCAGTGCTTTTTTATTGGTATTCATTCCTTTTTTAGACACCCTCCATTCCAGCAACTCACCAATTCTTAAACAAGTTCCGGAAAAACACTATACTTCCGGAAAAATGATATTATGCAAAATATTATTTTACACTTTTGCATTTATTGCAATTTTTAATCCTTCCCAGAAAATATTGAATGATAGTTTATGGCTAAATTCAAAGTACTATTTATCAACAGGAGATGAAATTACTTTTTCGAAATGATCTGGCCATGATTCTAGGGGGAGATTACCTCTCTTCTTTTTTTAACATCTTCTATATCATCGCTTTCTTAGCTGTAACCGCTATCCTGATTTTAGAGGGTATTAAAAGAAAAATACCTCTTGTTAGTTGGTTGATTGTGTTAGCATTCTCAAGGCTTTTTTTCATCATTGGCACCAAAGTCAATTCTTATGAATCTTCTGAATGGCTGCACCTATTCCAAAACCTAGCCCTTCCTGAGGCGGAAGGAAAAGTTCTTTTGGGAGGAGTTCTTTTGGGGCTGATCAGCTTTATAATCGGGATTAAACTGTTTAAAATCTCATTTTCAAGTATTGATTCATTTGCTTTTGCCTTTCCTGTTGGGTTGGCTTTACAACGTTTTGGATGTCTGCTATTAGGATGTTGCTATGGTACTCCAACCACATTACCCTGGGGGGTAAGGTATGGATTTGATAGCCCTCCACATGCCCATTATTTTAATCTTGAACTCTTAGAGGGACTGAACTCCCCCACTCCTAGTTTACATCCTTTTCAGTTCTATGAAATCTTAAATGGGATCGCGGTAATCCTGATTTTAGTTTATTTAAAAAAGAAAATTAAGAAGTCCGGAAATTTATTTTTGATTTCTTTAAGTATCTGGGCTTTTATCAGATTTTTTACAGAGTTTTTTAGGGATCCTAGTGCACACGCCATGGGTGGAACACTAGTTTATGGTCTGAAAACCATGCAGTGGGTTTTACTTTTCATCTCTATTTTCACCACACTCATCATTATATATAGGGAAAGAAAATCCGAGCATTTGACCTTAGTCACAAAAAACTACTATCCAAGCTTTTTTACCGCTATCATTTTTTTAGGGATGACAGTAGTGATGACTTGGTCCCTAAGATTCTGGATGAGTTTCGCTGAATTGCTAGCAATGAACCTCATGCTTTTTCCCAGTATAGCCCTCTTTTCCGTTCATTATTTTAAAGAAAATACGGTTCCTCAATTTCGTTGGGGAGTGTTAGCTAGTATGATTCTACCTGTTTTTTTAATGAGTCAAACTTGGAACAAATTACCTAAAGACAGCACTCAGGTAAAAAGCTATGATTTTATCAAAGGAGGGTATTCATCCGGAAATTATTTTTCTACCTCAGTTTATAGAGGCTCCTCAAGTAGCAATTCTGGTTGTGCAAATAACTATCAATATTCTGCATTTGAATCTACTTATTCGACAGGAGGCCTTGGGATTGGAAGAGCAAAAATCAGTGATGATGGAATATTAACCTATGGCATTAATCTCTCTTATGGTCAACTTACAGAGAAGAAGCTCGATGCTGATCCAATTACCTCCAAAAGCAAAACTCTTTTCTCAGTAAACCCTTATGTCAAAAAAGATTGGAAATGGATTGGATTAGGAGCTGGGCTTCATTTGGGAAGTCTAGGATGGAATGGTTTTACAGAAAAGGAAGTAGATAAACCCGACCCTGCAACTTTAATTGTAAATACACCAGTTTATATCCAATCCTATATGAGAATTGGGCCAGAAAGAATTCTATTCATTGATGGAGGAGTTTCCAACAATCTTCCTAGCCCCTTTCCAGGGATGAGGTTTGAAGGCGCAATCGGAACAGGATTTGGGTTGCCCGCAGGAAATAAATTTAGAATTGGAACCAGTGACCTGGGAACATTCATCCAAGCTCAAGCGATCATAGAAAGAAAGTATTTGTTCAACCTGACTTATCAATTTTCAGATGTTACCGATGGAGGATATCCAGGATACAACAACCCTCGAAACAGCCAGATTTTATTGAATTTCGAATACCGCTTTAATTTCAGAAAATAAAAAAACCCTCCAATGAATTGGAGGGTCATTTCTAAGTTTAACTTCTTTAAATTTTAAACTTTCGGCAGTTCCCATCCATTGTGGTAATGCGCCTTGATCAATTGGTTGGCCTCTGAATCCGTAAACTGATTTTTGGTAGCATCCCAATACACTTTCTTACCGGTCTTATAGGCAATATTTCCCATCTGCGCATTAATAGCGGCCACACTTCCTGTTTGAATGGCACAATGCAACAAACTCGGATCATTCGCCTTCACCGCTTCCACAAAATTGACAGCATGATGATCCAAGGCATTTCCTTCTCCTCGAGTATGAGGAACCTCAGCCACTTTTGGAACACGCTGTCCATCTTTATTCTCCGTTTCAGGAATCACTTTCCATCCTCCTCTATTCACCACCAAAGTTGCATTGTTTCCAATAAAAGCAATTCCCTCAGTAGTACCATAATTACCTCCATCTATACCTGTGGCATGTTCCCAGAGCATATTAAATCCGTCGTACTCATATACCGTCTGAAGGGTATCTGGGGTTTCAGAAGCATCATCCGGGTAAGCAAATTTTCCTCCAGAAGCCATCACGGATTTAGGTGCGCTCACTCCCATTGCATAGAGGGCTATATCGATTTCATGTACTCCCCAATCCGTCATCAAGCCACCTGCATAGTCCCAAAACCAACGGAAATTGAAATGGAATCTATTGGGGTTGAAAGGACGCTCAGGCGCAGGTCCTAACCACATCTTATAATCTACCCCAGCAGGGGCAGTTCCATTTGGCAATACTGGAACAGGCTTCATCCAACCCTGGTAGGCCCAACATTTAACCAATCGAATTTGGCCCAACTGGCCAGATTTCACATAATCTATTGCTTGGGCATATTGTGTTCCGGAACGCTGCCACTGCCCTACTTGCACCACTTTCCCATATCGCTCCTGAGCTTTTACCATCAGTTGACACTCTTCTATTGTATTAGCAATAGGTTTCTCTACATACACATTCTTTCCGGCAGAAACGGCATCCACCATATTCAGGCAATGCCAATGGTCTGGAGTCCCAATGATGACAATATCTATATCTGGATCCTCCAGCAACTTTCGATAATCCTTGTACAGCTTGGGACGGGTTCCACGAAGTTTGAATACATCTTCACTTCTCCGGTCCAAAACACTTTGATCCACATCAGCAATTGCCACGCAATTGACTTCAGGTAATTTCAGATGGGCGTTCATATTGGACCAGCCCATTCCATTTGCTCCAATCAATCCATAGTTCAATTGATCAGATGGTTTTACTTTTCGGGTGTATCTTCCAAAATCTGCTGCGGTCAAGATCGTAGGCATGCTTAATCCTGCTCCTACCAGAATGGAATTTTGGATAAATCGTCTTCTAGATGACATGGTTATTTGGTTTATTGAGTTTGGACAAAAAAAGGAGCAGCATAAAAATATGTTGCTCCTTTCAAATGATTATTTAAAGCTTACGAACCCAAATATTTCTAAATCTTACTGGGTTTCCATGGTCTTGCAATTTGAGAGGCAATTCTTCTGGATGTGCTTTATAATTTGGAATACCAATGTATTCGGTTGGACCTTTTAAGGTAACATGGTTTTGAACCAAAACTCCATTCATTAACACGGTAACAGTAGCTGGAGAAGTGACGATCCCATCTTTGTTAAAGCGAGGTGCTTTAAAGATGATGTCATAGTAATTCCATTCACCAGGAGGTCTTAAAGCCATTGCCAAAGGAGCAAACTGCTTGTAAATACTACCTGCTTGACCATTGGTATAGGTTTTACTTTCGTAGCTATCCAATACTTGAACTTCATACAATCCCATCAAAAAGAAGCCTGAATTACCACGGCCTTGACCTTCCCCAACAATTTCGGTAGGTGCTGACCATTCTACATGATATTGTGCATCTCCAAAAGCAAGTTTGGATTGAATATCACCTTTTCCGCGAGTAACTACCAACTCACCATTTTCGATGGTCCATTCTGCCGGACTGGTCCCATCTTTTGCGCTTACAAAACCATTCAAGCTCGTTCCATCAAACAAAACGATGGCATCAGATGGTGGTGCAGTGTTATTGGCTCCAGGAGTAACTCTTGGAGGTACTGGAGTGTAAAATTCAGTTGCCTCTGGTCTCATTGGAGGCGGGGTTTTCTCTTGAGCATAAGCTAAAAAGCTGATACTAAATGCTGATAAGGTAAGCGCCAGGGTCAGCGATGTCTTTTTCATACAATAGATTATTTTAGGATAAATACTAAGGAGGATAATTTACTTCAAATTGACAGCAAACAAAAAACCATTGATGGATTTTTACCATTTTCCCTGAAATTCTATTCGATTTTGAAATAAATTGGACCTATGAAAAAACCACTACTTTCTTTATTTCTCGGAATATTCATGTGTTTGACCAGTCAGGCACAAGAAAACTACTTCTTTCCCGGTGAGACATTTAACCCGAATGTTCCATCCCCTTCCGAATTCCTTGGCTATAAAATTGGTGATTGGCATACCCGATATGATCTAATAGTCAAATATTTTGAAAAGCTCGACGAACTCTCGGAAATGGCTTCCCTAAAAACGATCGGTTATACGCATGAATTGCGACCCAAGATCATTTTAACCATTGCCTCTGAAGCCAATATGGGGAATTTGGAAGAGATTAGGTTAAAGCAATTACAATTAGCAGACCCTTCACAACCGAAACCAGATGTGAGCACCATGCCATCCATTATTCACCAAGGATATGGAGTACATGGAAATGAGCCTTCTTCTGCGGAAGCGGCCATGCTTACCGCCTACTGGCTATTAGCCTCTCAATCAGATTTAGCGAAAAACTTAAGAGAAAATGCAGTGGTCCATTTTGATCCAACAGTCAACCCAGACGGAAGAGATCGTCACAGTCATTGGGCCAATACCAATAAAGGCTTCCCTCCTGTAGCAGATCCTATGGATAGGGAACATAACGAAGTTTGGCCGGGAGGTCGAACCAACCACTATTGGTTTGACTTGAACCGTGATTGGCTTCCTTTGGCACACCCTGAATCCCAGGCCAAAATTGCCTGGTATCATACTTGGTATCCTAATGTGACTACTGACTTCCATGAAATGGGAACAAACAGCACCTATTTCTTTGAACCTACCAAACCATATGGAAGCGAAAACCCTGTGGTACCCAGAAAAAATTACGATGACATCAACACGAGATTTGCGAAATATTTTTCAAAATACCTAGATGAAATCGGTAGCCTGTATTGGACCAAAGAAGTCTTTGACAACAGCTACCCAGGCTATGGAAGTACCTACCCTGATATCCATGGAGGTTTGGGACTAGTGTTTGAGCAAGCAAGTAGTCGTGGTCATTTGCAGAGCAGCCAAAGAGGTGACATTAGCTTTGAATTTACAATTCGAAACCATGTAAGAAGTTCCCTGGCCACTATGGAAGCTGCATTGGACAACAAAAACTTCATGCATGATTATTTAAGAGAGTTCTTTGAAACTGCAGTTACTGAAGGAGCGAAAGACCCTACCAAGAATTATGTTTTTGGGGATGAATTTGACGAGAATAGAAACAGAATGTTTGTTCAATTCTTAATGGACCATCAAATCAAAGTCTATGAAAACACTGCTGACCTAAGTTTGGGTGGCTATGATTTCAAGAAAGGAAAATCCTGGGTCGTTCCTACTTCACAACCACAGTATAGAATGGTGAGAACTATGTTTGAAGAAGTCACCGAGTTTGCCGATTCTGTTTTTTATGATGCATCTACGTGGACCATGGCACATGCCTATGGTATGCCTTTCGCTGCCGGTCCATCTGTAAAGTTGGGGGAACAAGTAATTAACAATACTCCTACTCCCTATGAATTTCCAGATGGAAAAGCTTATGCCTACTTAATTGATTGGTCTGACTATTATGCTCCAAAAATGCTTTTCGATTTACAGAAAGCAGGCATCCATGTTGAAATTATCAACAGACCTTTTACTTCCCAAACCCAAAATGGACCCAGAGAATTTAGTGCAGGAACCTTGATGATCCCCATGGGATTCCAAAGTTTGAGTGAAAGCAATTTAGTAGATGAATTGAAAACTTTATCAATGGTGAATCATCAGCAGGTCTATGCTACTAGTACTGGTTTCAATTTGGAAGGAATTGATCTTGGTTCCAATCTAGTGGGTGCAGTAACCCAACCAAAAGTCATCATGGTGGTGGGAGATGGAGTGTCCAGTTACGAAGCTGGTGAAATCTGGTATTTACTAGACTCTGAGCTAGGCATGCCGATTACCAAAGTCAATTCTGATCAGATGGGAAGAGTAAATCTATATGATTATAATACGCTTATCCTTCCATCAGGTAATTACAATTCTTTTTCGGAATCAGTGGTAAACCATCTAAAAGACTGGATTAATAGAGGAGGAACCGTGATTTCCATGAAAACTGCCAGTCTTTGGTTAAATCAAAAGGAAATTATTAAAGAAAATATGGTCGCTCGAGGGGAAAGCACAGACCCAAAAGAGCTTCCATTTGCTGAAAGGTCTGCATTTGAAGGGGCAAAACAAGTGGGTGGAAGTATCTACATGGCGAGGTTGGATCTTACCCATCCCATCACATATGGCTACAATAGAGAAACACTTCCTGTATATAGAAACAATTCCATCTTCGTTCAACCAAGCAAAGACAAGTACCTCACTCCTATTCGATATACCGAAAACCCATTACTTGGAGGGTATATTTCTAATAAGAATCTGGAGCTGCTAAAGCAGAGTGCAAGTCTGATCGTTTCTCCTGTTGGAAGAGGACGAGTGATCAATTTCTTTGATTCCCCGAATTTCAGAGGAACTTGGTTTGGTACCAACAAACTCTTTCTAAACGCAATTTTCTTCGGAGACAAAATGGATTAACTCCCTTGGAAGCTCCCAATATAAAGCCAACTTGAATATTGATGTGCCCCCAATAAGTACCTAACTTTTTGGGGGCACATCATTTCAGAGGCTTTTCATTATTCAAGAACCATCAACTAAAGCTTGTATTTCACTGGCAGTTGAATTTGTGTATTTACTTTTTTTCCATCTTTCTCCCCAGGCGTCCAGCTTGGAAATGCTTTGACAACCCGAATCGCTTCTTCATCACAGCCAGCTCCTATACCTTTTAAAATTTCAGGATTGGAAATAGACCCATCCTGTTGCACCACAAAAGAAACTACCACTACTCCCTCAACTCCTTTTTCCTTTGCTTGCTCTGGATATTTCAAATTCTCCATCATAAATGCCATCAATCCCGACATACCTCCTGGTGGTTGTGGCATCACATCTACCTCCTGATGAACTTCTTGAGTTTGAGCAGTACCTTCCTGAACATTCATGAAAAAAATCATGCACAGCATCAGGGTAGTTATAATAATTGGTTTTGCGCTAGTTTTCATTGTTATACATTTTTTGGGTTTTACATATTGAATTAATTAGAGATCGGAATCTCAATTTCTTCAGGAAAGTCCTTTTTTACTTGGGATGGTTCTTTAGAGACTTCACCATTGCCTAGCATAAACCGGATCGGCAATCTCATTCTGGTATTGACAGCTCGGCCTCTTTGATTTCCAGGCTTCCAATCAGGAGAATTTTGCACTACTCGCAGCGCTTCTTCATCTGCACCTGCACCAATACCTCTTAAAATTTCAACATTGGAAACAGATCCATCCTTATTCACCACAAACTTTACGATGACAGTACCCTCCACTCCCATTCTTCGGGCCTGATCAGGATAGGATAAATTATTAGCCAAATACTCATTCCACCCTTTCATTCCACCTGGAGGAATAGGTTGATTTTCTACTATATCAAAAATTTCCTCTCCATCTTTACCTACATCATTTATCCTTGCTTTTAAATCAGTAATACCTACCGCAACTTCTTTTTCCCCATTTTGAACAGGCCCTTCTAATTCTTCATCAACTTGAGCGAGATCACAGGAAAATGCAAAAAACAAAAGTCCCAACACCGGTACAGCCCATAAAAAACGGCTTTTCTGTTTGCTTTGAGATTTTGTTTTATTCATCATGATAATCCTTTTTTTGGTTTGAAATTGGTTAAAGTTGTTCATGAATTGCCAACCCCTTCCTGCTGTTAACAACCTCAAAAGAAGTCTTGAATAGTCAGATTGGGAATAGGACTCAGTCACTCCTTGATCCGCCTGAAATTCATGCACCTCCCGAATCGAATTCTCATAGATGTATATCAAGGGATTGAACCAAAAAACAGTTTTTGCTAACTGTAGAAAAAGTAAATCCCAACTGTGCTTCTTCTTGACATGAACCGATTCATGAAGAATAATCCGTTGCTGATCTTCATCATCCATATGAAACTCAGGTAACAAAATATATTGAAAAAAGGAAGCAGGACTGAAATCAGGGTGCACTGCGATCATTTGATTTTGATAAAAAAGTAAGTTGGATTTACCCAGTAAATTGAACGACTGAAAAAATCCCAAAATCAATCTAGATGCAGTAAATAATACACCTAGTAAATAAATCCCACCAATTAATTGAAGCCAATTTAGATCAAAAACACTTTGATTATTGGCTACCTGATCTCCTACCCAAACCAAGGGAAGGGTTACCTCTTGTATCACATCGTTGTTTTGAAACAGAGCAAAATCAATGGAAATAGCTGGAATCATCAATGAAATTGCCAACATCGAAAGAAGAAAAAACCTATTCAAAGAAAAGAAAGTCAATTCACTCAATACCAATCTATAAAAGACCAAAGAGGCTGTAAGGCAAATACTCGCCTCGAGTAAATAGGTTAATAAATCATTCATTTTTCTTGGGGTTTTCGTAGTCCTCTATTAGCTTTTGCAAATCCTGGATCTCATCATCAGAGATATTCTTTTCTTTAACCATAAAGGAAAGAAAGTTACTAACAGAACCTTCAAAGAAATTCTTGACGATTCTATTGATGCTCTTTTTACTATACTCTGCTTGAGAGATAATTGGAAAAAACAAATGGGTGGTTCCATAGGTCTTATGACTGAGATACCCCTTCTTTTCCAATAATCTGATGGAAGAAGCCAAAGTAGTGTAAGGCGGTTTTGGTTCGGGTAATTCCTCCAAAACATCTCTGACCAAGGCATTTTCAAGCTTCCAAAAAATACCCATGATCAATTCTTCGTTGTGGTTTAATTCATTCATATGTCTAATCTAAAATGAATTTTTTAGAAACACTACGAAATTTTCATATATCTACGATTTTTTTGCTGAAACCCATTTAAACATCTTTTTAAATCGGAATTTTCTATGCTAGAAAAGGTTATTTTTCAAAATATTATTTAGTTAAAAAATCTGTCTATCAAATTTAAAATCTATTTTTTTGTAGTTAATCCCTATAAAATATTTTTTACCAATATTTTCTGTTAAATTATCTGAAGGTAAGTGCCTAAAGTATGGATAGTAATAACAGTTTATCCATCCCATTCATTCTTATGGTACTTTACTTCAATAAAAGTTCTTCATGATGCAAAAACCAGCAGCTAACTTTAAATTATTTCTTTAATCCCTTCGGGTTAAAAAAGCTTATTGGTTTACTTCATGCTAGGGTTAGGGCCACCATTTTTAGAAAAGCACTACAAACACTGAATAGATTCTAATTCTTCAATGAATCAAGACCATTCAATTGATAAGAGATGAGTTTAGATAAAGATTACTTACTTCAAAAATCAAAAGAAGAAATACTGAAGATATTCACTTCTGAGTATCCTTTGGAAAAGATTCCTGAGTTTATCGCAGAAGAAGTAAGTGGTTTTGGCACTACCCAAGATGAACGAGCCCATAATTTTCAAGAATTCATGAAAATATTGGTTTTACAATACCAACAATCCCAAGAAATGGGAATAGAAGTTTCTTTTGTAGAAAAGCCCTTTCATCAATGGCAAAATCTATCTAAAGATCTTGCGCTCTTAGTTCAGGAATTTGATTTATCTATCAAAAGTAAGGTTGGAGTGAATACTATTGACTTCAGGTTGAGTAGTCTTTTTGAATGGAAACAGGATTCCTGGAAACTCATCCATTGGCATGGCAGTACACCAGTCAATGTAGAAAAAGATGCCTGGCATGTGACGGAGTGGCAGAAAAAGAACGATGAGTTGAAACAGAAAGTCGAAGAGCAAACACAAAACTTAATGTTGAAGAACGAGCAACTCCAAAAAGCAAAAGAACAGATCGAAGACACCTTAAAAGAGCTTAAAGAAACGCAAGACCTTCTGATTCAATCAGAAAAAATGGCTTCTCTGGGCGAGTTGACTGCTGGAATTGCCCACGAAATCCAAAATCCACTCAATTTTGTCAACAACTTCTCAGAGCTCAGCAATGAATTGCTGGAAGAAATTCAGGAAGAAATAGAAAACAAAGACTTTGATGAGGTAAAGGCCATTTGCCAGGACCTGAAAGGAAACTTGGAAAAAATCAACCATCATGGCAAAAGAGCTGACTCCATTGTCAAAGGAATGCTTCAACATTCCCGAGCAAGTACAGGTCAAAAAGAATGGACTGACCTTAATGGCTTGGCAGATGAATATTTAAGATTGGCCTACCATGGCTTACGAGCCAAAGACAAATCCTTCAATTCTGAATTAAAAATGGATCTTGATCCGAATTTGCCTAAAGTCGAAATTATAGCCCAAGATTTTGGACGAGTGTTATTAAATATGATCAACAACTCTTTTTATTCGGTCAATGAAAAAAAGCAACAGCTCGGAGAATCATTCCAACCCGTAGTTTCTGTATCTACCAAACTATTAGACGGTCAAATTCAACTGAAAATCAGCGATAATGGAAATGGAATTCCTGAAGAAATAAGGCATAAAATCTTTCAACCTTTTTTTACTACCAAAGAAACTGGTCAAGGTACTGGCTTAGGTTTAAGTTTAAGTTATGACATTATAAAAGCACATGGAGGCACAATAAAAGTAGAGAGTAAAATTGGTGAAGGAACCTCCATCCTAATTGAAATTTCACAAAAGAAGGAATGAAATGAAGATGAACCATCAATCCTTTATAAGCTTATTGTCAACATGCTGTATGTTGGTTTTTTTGGCATCTTGTAAGCAAAGCAAAGAGGTCCCTTTTCCGGATAATCCATCTGGACTTTCCGCTCCTGTCACCAAACCTTTTTCCTTTCCCGAATTCAAAACCTTTGAATGGGAAAAAATCGAACAGGAAAACCATCCTAAAATCTCGAAAATCAATTTTCGCATAAGTAATTACCCCTCCAAACACTTTTCCATTCATGATTTCAAACCCCTCTTAGCCCCTATTTCCAAAAGTCCAATTAATTGGAAAAATCCTGAAGAAATTCAAATCAACTTAGATACCATTCAAACAGAAACCGTCCCCTATATCAGGTATTTGCTAGATGAGCCCACGATCACCAAGCTTGGCTCCTTGACAAAATGGGAAAACACAACTTCAGGAATTTTAAGAATCGGACAATCAGAAGGACTTTTGGGAAACTCAGTATACGCCATACTTGACGATCTCCAAGGTTCCATTTGGTTTTCCACAGAGAAAGGAATTCATCGATTCACCGGAGACCAGTTTGAAAACTACAATTTCACCCAAAGAACACTGGATGGAAATCAGGATCCAATTTCAGAAATGGTATTACTTTCTGATGGGAAAATTGCAATGATAGCCAATGGAACAGGGTTATACCTCTTGGATATACAAATCAAACTTGTTGAACAATATAAAATAGGCTCCAATTTCATAAGGTTAATGGAAGATGAAAAAGGACTTATATGGTTTTCCAATACCCAAAGAGGAGTTTCATTCTTAGATAGAGAAACCAAAACGATCAAGTTTTTAGCTGCCTTGACGGAAAAGACCGGGATTTTTTCGGCAGGTCTATTTATGGATTCAAATAGAAATATCTGGATGGGTTTTTTTCAGAAAATTGGTATTCTAAATCCTCAACGAACAGTCATTAGGATTCTGGACGAACAAAGCGGATATGATATAAAAACAATTGCGGCCAATTTTACAGAAGACGCCAATGGAGTGGTATGGGTCGGTAATTTTTCAGATGGAGCAAAAGGCATCTCTTTGGAAAAAGAAGAGTTATTGACATTGGGTAAAAAACAAGGTTACTATGGGCAGGGAAAGTCTTTTGAAATTGACTCTAAAGAAAGGTTATGGGTAGTGGATAATGATACCATTACTCTATATGACCCCCATAAAAACCTGATGAAAAAAATTCCAACAGGAGCAGAAGTTAGAGGTGCTGGAATTCCTAGTGCTACTTTACTGGACTCAAAAGGAAATCTTTGGGTAGGAACTACGTTGGTTGGAACCTTATTAATCAATCCTACAGGTATTCTTGCAGAGCATTTTGACAAATCAAATGGTTTGGCTAGCAATGACACCTGGGGTATGGCAGAAGATAAAAACGGAAAAATCTGGCTAGCTACCTATGAAGGGATTAACGTATATGATCCTGATTTAGAACAACTTTACTTAATAAAATTCCCAGATGACTTACTCGTAAACAATTATAGATCAATCAGTAAGCTCAAAAACGACCGATTGTTAATCGGGGGAATCAGAGGATTTGTTATCATAGATTTAGATCAAAATAGTGCAGAACTATTTCAGTTTAAAGCAGAGGTTTCCAGAATATTCTGGAAGGCTCATGAAAAAAATGACGGATCTATTTGGATGGGAACCCTTGATGGATTGATCAAATATGATCCAGCCGAAAATAGTTTTTTCAAAATAGATGAGTTTTCAGGCCTTTCTTCTAGTCGAATTTGGCTAATTGAAGAAGATAAAAACGGGAAACTCTGGCTGGGAAATGACTTAGGAATCAATGTACTCGATCCCAGCAATAACACCGTTACTTATTTAGGAAAATTCAATGGTTTGACGAGTGATTATGTATCCATGCTTCTTCAAACTCCACAAAAGGAATTGGTTTTTGGAGGAGACAATGGATTTTCCATCCTTAATCTGGACTCAATGAGCATCACGAATGTTCTTCCAGAAAATGGAATGGTCCCTCCTATTATGTATGACATGCTTGCCATAGGCGAGGATATTTATGTAGGGTCTGAAAATGGAATTGTAAAAGTGGTCAGACCAACCTACCAAAATCCAGATAAATCATGGAAATTTACTCGGTTCAGTAAACCCGAAGGATTTCCTTTTAATGATTATAATCAAGCCACTGCTATTTATACCTCTACAGGACAAATGTGGTGGGCTGCAGCGCCTATTCTTTCAGTGATAGAACAAAATGCTGAATTAGATACCATTAAGCCGACTGTAAGTATCTCTTCTGTAAATGTGATGGGGGAAAGTCCGAAATTTGTTAACTCTTCTTATTTAAAAAGTCAGCTTTCGGATACCGATTCTATTTTCAGTTCAGATCAATCTATTTTATATACCAAAAGCACCTTGCCTTTGGATTCGGGACTAATAAGCCATCAAAAAATTAAATGGGATAGTTTAAATCTAGCAAGTGGTTTACCAATTGGGATGAAAGTGCCCTATGACCAAAACTCATTTAATTTTTCATTTAACAATCCAGCAATCAAGGGCCGGGATAAAATTTTATACCGCTATGTATTGGAAGGAGCCGATGACTCATGGTCTTCCCCCTCTCCTGTAAGCAACTCTAAAAACTATTATAATTTAGTTCCGGGAGAATATAAATTTAAAGTTGCAACCACTGGATTCAACGGAGTTTGGAGTGACCCAGCCTCTTTTGAGTTCACCATTCTTCCTCCCTGGTGGCAAACCTGGTGGGCCTACCTCCTATTTTTCACGTTATTCTCTGCTTTGACTTATTCCATCGTGTACTTGCGTTCACAATGGCTTCAAAAAGAGAATAGAATTTTGGAAGAAAAGGTAAACCACAGAACCATTCAGCTTAAAGAAAAAATCGAAGAACTTAAAAACACCCAAAACCAATTAATCCAATCCGAAAAAATGGCTTCACTTGGGGAATTGACTGCAGGTATTGCACATGAAATTCAAAACCCATTGAACTTTGTGAATAATTTCTCAGAGGTAAATGCTGAGTTATTGGTTGAACTAAAAGAAGAAATTGATGCTGGAAACAAAGAGGAAGTTGCTGATCTCATCAAAGACATTATTGATAACGAAGAAAAAATAAACTTACATGGCAAAAGGGCCGATGCCATCGTAAAAGGCATGCTTCAACATAGTAGATCCAGTAATGGGCAGAAGGATCCAACAGATATCAATGCGTTGGCAGATGAATACCTTAGGCTTTCCTATCATGGATTAAGAGCTAAAGACAAATCCTTTAATGCAAATATGGAAACTGATTTTGATCCAACTTTGCCTAAAATCAATGTGGTAGCTCAAGATGTAGGAAGAGTAATCCTCAACCTCATCACCAACGCATTTCATGCCGCTTCAGAAAAGAAGCAGAAGTTAAATGGTACCGAATTTATTCCCACTGTAAAAGTGACCACAAAAAATTATCAAGACCATATCGAGATTTTGATCAAAGACAACGGAAACGGTATTTCCGATTCGGTTAAACAAAAAATTTTCCAACCATTTTTCACCACTAAACCAACGGGCCAAGGAACCGGTCTGGGGTTATCTCTCAGCTATGACATCATTAAATTTCATGGAGGAGAAATTCAAGTTGATTCGGAACTTGGTTCAGGAGCACAGTTCAAACTTATTATTCCAAAAATTTAAATTATGAAAATTCTTGTTGTTGACGATGAAGTAGACGTGAAAACCTTATTTGAACAGCGGTTCAGGAAGGAAATTCGTTCTAAAGCAGTAGACTTTGTCTTCGCTTTTTCGGGAAAAGAGGCATTGCAGTACATTGATCAATTGAATCATGAAGCAATTCTTATTCTCTCTGATATCAATATGCCAGGCATGAGTGGCTTAGAGCTTTTAAAAGAAATCAAGCAAAAAGAGCTCGTCCCAAAGCCAATCGTCATGATGATCTCGGCTTATGGAGACGAGCAAAATTACAATACCGCCAAAAGTTTAGGGGCTGATGAGTTTTTAACTAAACCTGTAGATTTTAAATTATTGAAAGAAAAGCTTCAACTGAATTAACAAATAGTCCCGCCTAATTTTGGGTTTCTTGTTCTTGAACCATCCCAAAAACATAAAATAGCTCTGAGGCAATTTGAATAGATCGTTCCCTATACTTTTGACTTTCTAGTTCAGTATCGTCAAATAATTTCGGATCCTCGTATTTTAAAGGAAGTCTGACTTCTGCTCCAGGTATGAATGGACAATTTTTATCCGCATGGTCACAGGTCATCACGGCTGCAAAATCATTCTTTGGATTGATTTCGTCAGAGAAAATTTTTGAAAACGCAATGATAGCAGGCCGGTCCTTGGCATATTTAATCTCATAAGTAGGATTTGATCCAGCTCCTGATTGAATTTCAAAGCCCATTTCTTCTAAGGATTTAATTGCTCTCGGATTAAAAGCGGTTATTTCCACACCTCCTGAATAACTACCTAATACTATCCCGAAATAATCTGAAGCCACCTTAGCCCAAACTTGGGAGAACTGACTCCTGCGGCTATTATGGGTACAAATAAAATTCAAATTGACAGGATCACCATTATTCAGCTTTTGACTAATATAATGTATCAAAGGGGCAAGCTCCAATTTTCGGCTCTCCTGGATAGGAGTTTGCTTAACCTCTGTAAGTGTTTGCAATAATTTAGGAAAAATCTCCATAGTGTAAATTTAGCAAAAACCTCCTCCCGGTGAACAAGAAATAGCTGTATTCATTTTATTTATTGATAATTCAGAACTTGATTTTGGAGCTCCACAAGTCTCTTTGGCTAGACAGGTAGTTTGTTTAGTAGTCAAATTGATATTTCCATCAATGACTTGAATACCATATTTACCGATGGTATCACCTTGGTATTCTACCTCAATTTCATGATCCTCTAACCTCAAGGCTTGTACGGATAAGTTAATAATATGTAAAAGCTTCTTGGCTCCTAATCTATGATTAAAATCCCCATCTTCCCAAAGCTGGAATGATACTGCTTTGTCCTCTCTGATTTTCCCACCACAATCAATAAACTTCTTATTGATTTGGCCTATTTCGGTTACATGAAAATGTGAAGGAACAAGTTCACCATTTGGAAGAACAAATCTCAACTCTTCCAATTCTTTCAATTCTGTTGTCAATTCTGATAGTTTCATAGCTATTAATTGTAATATTGCGATAAATAAATTCAAATTTTTTTCTTTCCCCAATTAGACCTATTCAAAATCTGCTCTTCCCAAAATTATTCTGGATGGAGATGTTTTTGAAAATAACTCATTGAAAAGAATATGCATTGAAGTGGTTTTTTTAATACATCGTAATATTACGATTAAATAAGAAATTAAAAAAGGATTATTCCTTTTTTATAAAAATCGATTCATTTAATACCGGAGAAACTAGAAAATACCCTAAGACTTTTCCTTTGCCGGAATCCACCTTGAAATTGGTTTCCGGATTTTGAGGAGGAGGACTAAACAAGCCTCCGTCATTGAATAGTAACCCGACTAATTGAGTAAAATAATCATAGGTATCTTTATTCATTCGAAACAATTCAAGTCTTACCTTATCCCCTTCTTCAAAAGGATAATTCAACTCCAAGCCTTCTTCAAAAAACTTCAATCCAAACGTATCGTCAAACAACAAATAATCATCACGATCATTTCTCAAGGTATCATTTTCAATTACCCGAATTCTATAATAATTATCTTCTTCAAAAGGAATCTTACCATAAACTTTAATGTAATATCCTTCTTCCCTGAATAATCGCTCTTCTTGGTAGCTATAGGTCAAACTATCTAAGGTAGGTGCTTCTAGCATCAGCCCTCTCGCTGAATATAGTTCATCTTCCCACCTTACTTGTACTTCATAGGTCACCCCCACTTTTGCCACATAATTATTAGATATAGGCTTATAACTCTTGGTTTCATTATTAAATCTAAAGGGAATCCGTTCTTGCGTTCCAGGAACCAATATGGACACCTGTGCGTCAGAAATGATGGTAATGTCAGTAGTATCAAAATAATTTTCGGCCAAGGAAACTTTCACTTCATTGAAAAATGGTTTATCAGTCCAGGTTGCTTCAATTACAGGCACTACCTCATCCAAAGTAGTTAAAGGAAGCGTTACCTCTTCTTGACAAGAAAAAAGTCCAATTAATAATAACAGGTATCCTAATTTTTTCATCTTAAAATTGAAAGTTATAGGTAATTGATGGTAAAAAAGTAAATAAATAAGTCATTACAATCCCTTGCTCTTTTGACACCACAGGGCCATCCACATCTGGATCATAATTTATTTGACCATTAAATATTTCTCTGAATTCATAGGCAAAAGGATTCTTCCTTCCGTACAAATTATAGATACTGAAATTCCAACTTCCTTTCCATTTTCTCCCCTTATCCGGGTTTTTCCAAGTGATAGAGGCGTCCATTCGGTGATAATCAGGAAAACGATCTTTATTTCTGTATTCAGAATAAAGAGGAATTACTTGATTGTCTACCTCATAGGTCCCTATTGGAAATGATACAGCCTGCCCAGTAGTATATACGAAAGTCAAACCAGCTGACCATGCAGGAGAAAACTCATGGTTCAACACCAAGGTAACATCATTGGGTCTGTCATACCGAGGGTTATATCTTTCTCCTAGACTTATCCCTTCAATCTTCCTCCATGTCCGTGAATAGGTATAAGAAAGCCAACCCGTGGTCTTCCCTACATTTTTTCTTAATAAAAATTCCACCCCATAAGCATAGCCATCCCCAGTCAGAATTTCCGTTTCCACCTGATCTGTAAAGAGCACAGAGGCCCCATTTTTTAGGTCTATGACATTTCTGATATCCTTGGCATACGTTTCTAGTGAAAACTCCCATTTATTGTCTAGGAAATTTCTGTAAAACCCGATTGATAGTTGATCTGACCGCAAAGGGGCCATGTATTTCCCAGCTAGTATCCATCGGTCTATAGGTAGACCTGCCGAACTATTAGTCGCAATTTGTACGTACTGAAAATTTCGGTTATAGGCAGCTTTGATAGAAAATTCATCATTTACCAAGTATCTAAAGGCTAGCCTAGGCTCTAAACCTTGGTAAAAATGCATGGCCTGAAAAGCAGGGTACCCAATACTGTCCACCACTTCAACTTCCTCGTCCGGAATTCCACCTTCGTAGAAGTAGTCTACCCCTTTTCCTATCTGATGGTAAAATCCCCATCTCAACCCCAAATCAACGCTAAATTTAGGACTTAGCTCTTTTGTCATTCCTGCAAAAACACTATTCAGAATCCCGTTTTTCGGATTGGTTGCGATTGGTTCGATGGCACTTCCTCCCTTAGGATACAAACCGATGGGTGCAAAATGATAATATTGACTTTGAAATCCCCAAAAGGATTGGAATCGATCCGTTTTGTTCCAGCTCCATTGCCCTTTTACTCCTGTCTCAGAAAGCTTATTCTTCCAACTAAAGCCATTATCGGGATCTTCAAAATCTACTTGATAATTATATCTAGAGTGGTATGCCTCCAAATCGAAAAACGAATTTTCAGAAATGATATGTCCCCAGGTAGCAGCACTCACCCAATTTCTCCACCCTAATCCGAACTGGTCATCCAACCCTAAAAAATCACTTCCTTCATAGCTTGAAAGCGTAAGTTTATCTTTATCACCTAAGCGAAATGCGAATTTGGCACTTAAATCATGAAAGTTTAATTTATTGTTTCTTACATCCTCATTATTGGAGAGTTTCAAAAATAAGTCCGCATAAGTTCTCCTTCCCGATATCGCAAAAGTCGAATTTTCAGAAAAAAGTGGACCATCCAGCATCAATCGAGAAGAAATGGTTCCAATCCCTCCCTGCCCATGAATTTGATCATTATTCCCTTCTTTTAAAGAAACATCCACCAAAGCGGCTAAACGTCCACCATAACTAGCAGGCATATTGCCTTTGTAGAAATCTATCTGATCTAATGCATCCGGACTAAAGACTGAAAAAAAACCAAAAAAGTGAGAAGGGTTATAAACTGGAGCTCCATCCACCTGAACCAAATTTTGATCTGCAGATCCACCCCGTACAAACAATCCTGTGGTTCCTTCGCCTGCAGTCTGAATTCCTGGAAGAAGTTGCAAACTCCTAAGCAAATCTACCTCTCCAAATAATGCAGGGATATTCTTGATGGTTTCAATAGGAATTCTTGCTTTCCCAGTTTCCAAATTCCGGACTTGTTCATCAGGCCTCCTTTCTTGAATGATGATTTCATCCAAAGAAAGCTCTGAAGGTTTTAAGAAAAATCGAACATCTTTTCCTTCTTCAATTTTCGAAATAGTCCGGATTGACTGTTCATATCCCACATAGGACACTACTAATCTTGCTGGTAATTCCCGGCTTTTCAGTCGGAAATTTCCATTTAAATCAGTCACTACCCCAGAAGAAACGTCCTCTTCCCAATATACGCTGGCTCCAATTAATGGCTCGGAATTACTCGCGTCTAGGACTTCTCCGATTAGAATAGAATTGTTTTGAGCAGAAAGAGTACCTGATATCCCAAATAGTACCCAGACAAATAAAAAAATGAAATCCTTACGGAAAAGCTGCATTCTTCGATCTTTAGTGCTTTAACTTCATTGTTATACTAATAATTAAAATTAATGTTTGTTAATTTTCTCAATTCTTTAGACGTACATCCGACCACTCTTTTATTAGTAGCTTTTAAAGTAAGGTTTATTTTATAATTTCAGGCCATGATTTGGGCATATCCCGACGTAAAACTCACACTCTTATTAGCCGGTATTTTTGGCTTGTTATATTTCATTTACCTAACTAGGTATTGGTCAATCAATAAGCGGCTAGAAGTAGAAAAAAGAAGACTATTCACCAAAATGGTCATTAGAACTACTTATTTCGTATTGTTTCTAATTGCATTTGCAGGCCCCTCCATTGGTACCTCCACAAAAGAGATCAAAGAAGAAGGCAAAGATATCTTCATTGCGGTAGACCTTTCCCAGTCAATGAATGCTACTGACATTGGCCCTAGTAGGCTTCAGCGGGTGAAGTTTGAATTAAAAGAACTTACTAAAAGCTTCCCTTCAGACCGAATTGGATTGATCATATTTAGTTCAGAGGCATTTTTACAATGCCCTTTGACCTTTGACCAAAGTGTTCTTCAACTATATATTGATGGATTGAATACAGGGTTAGTTCCCAATTTTGGAACAGATTTGAATTCCCCTCTTCGAATTGCACTAGATCGATTTGAAAAAGATGAAAGTCAAGAAGTGAAATCCAAATCAGTTATTTTGATTTCTGACGGAGAAAACTTTGGGGATGAATTGGAAACCATAGGAAGTCAGTTGAATGACTTGGGAGTGAAAGTGTTTTCCTTGGGTATAGGAACAGAAGCAGGAAGTACCATCCCAAGAGGAAATGGCGTGGTGATTGATCCACAAACTGGAGAACCTGCTAGATCCGTCCTCGAGAGAACCCCTCTCCAACAAATTGCTGCTGAAACAAACGGTCAGTATTTTGAGATTTCTGATCAAGTACAGGAAATTGGTGAATTGATCAACAGTTTAGAGAGATTAGAAGGAGGAGTGACAGGTTCCAGAATTGTTGAAGCTTCAGCAAATAAGTATTTCTATTTTCTTCTTGCTGCATTAGCCTTATCTTTAATAGATATGATTTTACCTATTAAAACCATTAAATTATAATGATGAGTTGGAGCAAAGTTTTATTGGCAACCTTGGTGCTAATTCCTGCCTCCTGGACTCGGGTTTCACGCCTCAATACTGCCATTGAAGAAGCGGAAGAAAGTTACTCTAAGACAGAGTATGAGCTTTCTGTTGAAAAGCATTTGGCTTTAATTGAAAACTTTCAATATGCTTCACCTAATCTGGATTTTAACCTTGGATTAAGCTATCAATATTCTGAAAAACCAGATGAAGCTGCTGCATCTTTTGACAAGGCTTCGATCTCTCCTGATAAAACCATTTCTTCATTTTCCTTCAACCAATCCGGTGTCTTACTCGGAAATAAGCAGGAATATGAAGCAGCGTTAAACAAATTTCAATCGGCATTGATTAAAGACCCCACAAATGAAGTGGCCCGTTACAACTATGAAATGTTGGCTCGCTGGTTGAAGAGAGATGAGGAGCGTAAAAATGAAGATCAAAATAAACCAGAGCCATCCGAGTTTGCTAAGCGAAAAAAAGCAGAAGCAGATCGATTGGTGGAACAATTTAGATTTAAAGATGCGTTGAACTTAATGAACGAGGCGTTACAGCAGGATGAAACTGTTGCTGCCTATCAAGAGTTTATTAGTACCTTAACCGAAGTCACAGAAATCGATGAAAATTAGAATAGTAACATTTCTTGGATTATTCTTAATGCTTGCTTGGTTTCCAGTAAGTGCACAGACTTCTGGAGATTATTTTAACAGAGCTGCAAGGTCCTATGTTAAAACACAAAAAGAACAAGCTTTAAACACTGTAAATGAAGGGCTTGGAAAGTTTCCAGGCGATGCAAAGCTCCAGGCTTTGAAAGAAAAGCTGGAAAAAGAACAAGAAGAAGAGCAGGATAAACAACAACAAAACCAAGACCCTCAGCAAAACCAGGATCAGCAGCAGAAAGATGATAATCAGCAAGGAGAAGGGGAACAATCTGAGCAGCAACAGCAAAAGGATCAGGGAGAGAAAACCCAGGAAGATCAAGCCAAAGAAGGACAGGAAGGAGATCCCTCCGAGAAAACAGAAGATGAGGTAGGCGAAAATGCCAACGATCAAAAGGATGCAAATTTAGCAGATAGGCAAAAGGCTATGGAAGAGTTTAAAGAAAAACTCAAAGCCATGAATTTGACACCTGAACAGGCAGCCCAAATTTTGGAAAGTATGAATGCTGCAGAATTGCGTTACATTCAACAGAATAAGAAAAAACCAACTCAAAGACCGAAAAGAGGGATTCCTGATTGGTAAATCGACCAAAACATTGCCTGTCTAAATTCAACCCTTGGCACTGATACTTGGATTCTGCTATGCAGATATTATTTGACCTTTAAGACCAATCAATTGGTTCATTCAAGTCAATCTTATTTGATCCATATTCCTCAGTTTTATTATTAGATTAATTAAAACCCAAATAGCATGTTTAAAGAAGTTTTTATAGTTGCCGCAGTTAGAACTCCCTTGGGAAGTTTTGGTGGTAAATTAGCTGGTTTAACCGCGGTGGAATTAGGAAGTACTGCCATCAAAGGTGCTTTAACCAAATCAGGTGTAAGTTCCGAGGAGGTAAATGAGGTGTTTATGGGAAATGTAATTTCAGCCAATTTAGGGCAGGCTCCTGCACGGCAAGCTGCTTTAGGAGCTGGGATTGGTTATGATGTTCCTTGTACAACCGTCAATAAAGTCTGCGCTTCAGGAATGAAAGCGGTCATGTTTGGAGCTCAATCCATTATGCTAGGGATCAATGATGTGGTAGTGGCCGGCGGAATGGAAAGCATGTCCAATGTTCCTTTTTATGTCCCTAAAGCCCGATTTGGTTACAAATATGGAAATGCCGAATTCGTAGATGGTTTAGTTAAAGACGGGCTTTTCGAAGTTTACAATAAGTTTCCAATGGGAAATTGTGCTGACAATACAGCACGTGAAATGAATATTAGCAGAGAAGAGCAAGATGCTTATGCCATTCAATCTTATCAACGATCTGCAGATGCTTGGGCAAAAGGTTATTTCAAAGAGGAAGTAGTTCCTGTAGAAATGAAAGGTCGCAAAGGTGAGGCAATCGTTATAGACGAGGATGAGGAATATAAGAATGTCATGTTTGATAAAATCCCTTCTCTCCGTCCTGTGTTTGATAAAGAAGGCACCGTCACTGCTGCTAATGCCAGTACAATGAATGACGGAGCTTCCGCATTGATTTTGGTAAGTAAAGAAAAATTAGAAGCGCTTGGTCTTACTCCATTAGCTAAGATCCGAGGTTTTGCAGATGCTGCCAAAGACCCTCTTTGGTTTACCACAGCACCAGCCCTAGCAATACCCAAAGCGCTTAAGCATGCTGGAGTGTCTGCAGATGAGGTAGACTTTTATGAAATTAATGAAGCCTTCTCAGCTGTGGCATTAGCTAATCAAAAAGAATTAAATCTTAATAATGATCGTTTGAATGTTTTTGGGGGCGCAGTCTCTTTAGGTCATCCACTTGGAGCTTCCGGTGCTAGAATTATTTCTACTTTAAACTCGGTATTACATCAAAAATCAGGTAAAATCGGAGTGGCAGGAATATGCAACGGAGGCGGGGGTGCATCAGCAATCGTAATTGAGAAACTATAATAGTCAGCAGAGGTCCTACTACATTTATAACCGGAATACTTGAATATGGGAATGAAATTTCCAGTCATCTTCTTTTTTTCAATTCTTATCAATTGTTCCGTTTTTGGACAAGACACTGTAAGGACTTATTACGGTGGAGATTTCCCTACTCTAAAAGAAGTTTTTGTCAAAGTAAATGGAGTAGCACAAGGCGTAGTCAAACGATATGATGAGGAGCGAAACCTTATTTTAATTGGACATTTAAAGGATGATAAAAAAGAGGGACTTTTTTACGATTTGGACCCAAGAACAGGTGACACTACCAGAATCACTCAATTTGTAGATAATGAGCGATCAGGCCCAAGCAAAAGCTTTTATCCTAATGGACAAATCCGTCAGGAATTGACTTTTGAAGGGAATCAAATTGAAGGTTTAGTGACTTCCTATTTTGAAAATGGTCAAGTCCAGGACAAAACGGTATTCATGAACAATAAACCCAATGGGTTAAGTGAAAAATACTATGAATCTGGGGTTTTAGCCTCAAGAATATATTACCAGGACGGAACACTCGATGGAACCTACGAGGAATTTTACGAAGATGGTACACCACAGATTACCTCCTATTATATCGAAGGTGATTTGGATGGTCGCGAAACGGTTTATTTTCCGAATGGAGGAATAGAAGCCATTCGAGATTATAAAAGAGGTGAACTTCACGGTTCCTATGACCTCAACTATGAAACAGGGGAGCCTTTGAGAAGAAGTACTTATAAAAAAGGGCTTGCGGAAGGAGAACTTGTGATTTATTATAAATCAGGTGAAATCAAGGAAAAAGGAATTTTCAAAAAAGGTGTCGCTTTAGAGCCCTATAAAGAATATTATCAGTCTGGAATACTCAAAGCACAAAAGAATTTTGATACACAGGGTAATATCATCAATGAAATCACCTACCATGAAAATGGTCAGGTAAACTTTGAACTGAACTACCTAAACGGGGAACTAGAGGGTGAAGTAAAAATATTTAGAGAGGATGGCTCACTAGAGGAAATCCGCCGGTATCAAAAAGGATTTCTTTCAGGAAAGCAGGAGTTTTTTGATGAAAATGGAACGTTAATCCGGACAGTGGTTCATGAAAATAGAAACCAAAGATCATAATTAATAGAAATCGAAGGAGAAGAAAGCAAAAGCTTTTCTATTTTTGCCAAAACTGAATTCGCATGAGCAACGCTATAAAAGAAACTCAATTTAAATTTCCAGGACAGATCGGATTTTACAAGGGAAAAGTACGTGATGTATATATTTTTGAAAAAGAACTTGTAGTTGTGGCATCCGATAGAATTTCGGCTTTCGATGTAGTGTTGCCTAGACCCATCCCTTTCAAAGGTCAGGTATTAAATCAGATTGCTGCAAAATTTCTAGAAGCCACCTCTGATATCGTTCCTAATTGGGTAACTGCTACGCCTGATCCAAATGTGACGATTGGTAAAAAATGTGAGCCCTTCAAAGTTGAAATGGTGATTAGAGGGTACATGGCAGGCCATGCTGCCAGAGAATACAAAGCTGGAAAAAGAACACTTTGTGGAGTAGAGCTACCTGAAAACATGCGTGAGAATGATCCTTTTCCGGAACCAATTATTACTCCAACTACCAAAGCTTCTGAAGGTCATGATGAAGACATTTCAAAAGAGGCTATTTTAGCCCAAGGCATTGTGAGTCCTGAGGACTATGCTATTCTTGAGAAATATACACGAGCACTTTTCAAAAGAGGACAAGAAATGGCCAATGCCATGGGGTTGATTTTGGTGGACACCAAATATGAATTCGGAAAGTTCGGAGACAAAATTTTACTGATCGATGAAATCCACACCCCTGATTCCTCCAGGTACTTTTACGCAGAAGGCTATGAAGAAAATCAGGAAAAGGGGCTTCCTCAAAAACAATTGTCTAAAGAATTTGTGAGACAATGGTTGATTTCTAATGGATTTCAAGGTAAAGAGGGACAAACTGTTCCCGAAATGACAGATGAAATTGTAGATAGCATCTCTGATCGCTATATTGAGCTGTTCGAAAAAATCACCGGCGAATCATTCCAAAAAGCTGAAACCAGTCAAATTTCTAATAGAATAGAAAAAGCAATACTTGCCCATTTGGGTTAATATTTATAAATGTTATGAAATACTCAATAGATAAAAAAGAACAATACGTTGTATTTTCCCCACAAGAGGAGAAAATCGATTCCTTGCTTGCTCCTGCATTAAAATCTGAGATTTTAACCATCCATGCAGAAGGATACCCTCATATGGTACTTGACCTTAGTGAAGTTAAATACGTAGATTCCAGCGGATTAAGTGCCCTACTTGTAGGAGATCGTGAATTTGGTAGAAACGGAGGGATTTTCGTTATATCCGGAATTCAGGACCATGTAATGAAGTTGTTGAAAATCTCTATGCTTGATAAAAAGCTTAACTTAGTGAGTACTTTGGAAGAGGCTGGTGAAGCAATTTTCATGCATGAGATTGAAAGTGGTGAAGAAGAAGAAGAGGAGGAAGATTGATTCCCGACTTTGAAGTCACCATATTAGGAAACACTTCTTCCATCCCTGTACATGGAAGAAACCATACCTCTCAATTAATCCGCTTTGGCCAGGAGCTTTTGCTCCTGGATTGCGGTGAGGGAACTCAGATGCAACTCAGGAAGTACAAAATCAAAACTTCCCGCATCAATCATATTTTTATTAGCCACCTACATGGCGATCATTATTTAGGCTTAATTGGCCTGCTCTCCTCCTACAATCTTTCGAAAAGAACAAGTCCTTTGACCATTTATGGACCTCTAGGACTAAATGATATCATTACCACCCATTTCCGTTGGAGTAATACAAAATTGGGATATCCTTTATCTTTTGTGCAGACTTCAACTGAAGGAAGTAATATCTTACTGGAAACCTCATCATTTACAGTATTGAGCTTTCCTCTAAAACACCGGCTGCCCACCACAGGATTTTTAATTACTGAAAAAGCTGGACTGAGAAGTTTAATCAAGAAAAAATTAGAAGAACATCCTATCACCGTGGACGCAATCCAATCCCTTCGACTGGGAAAAGACTTTATAATGGAGGACGGGAAAATCATCAAAGTTTCGGAATATACCTATCCCCTACATTCATTGCGGAAATATGCATTTTGTTCCGATACTATTTTTGATCCAAGCATCGCCAAATACCTGGATCAGGTGGATTTGCTTTACCATGAATCCACATTTTTGACCGCGGAGGAAGCACGTGCTGCTGAAACTTTTCACAGTACCAGTGCCCAAGCTGCTCAAATTGCTTCTTTATCCGACGCAAAGAGCTTATTATTAGGACACTTTTCTTCCAGATATAAAGAATTGGGTCAAATGCTTCAAGAAGCGATACAAGTTTTCCCAAACAGTATCATTAGCGAAGAAGGTCAAACTTATCCTGTCAATCCAGAAGTATGAATAAATCTCAAAACTCCAGAAAAACCAACCTATTCATCATATTAGGAGGCATCTTTTTGACGAATGCTATATTGGCTGAAATCATTGGAGTCAAGATTTTTTCAGGTGAAAAAACACTAGGTTTTCAACCAGTCAATTGGACCTTTTTCGGGGAATTTGTCCTTGACTTTAACCTGACAGCAGGAGCGATTATTTGGCCAGTGGTATTTATTACCACCGACATCATCAACGAATATTTTGGAAAGAAAGGAGTAAGAAAAATCAGTTTTTTAACCGCAGGACTGATAGGATATGCATTTTTGGTTATCATGGTCGTAACCAGATTAGTACCTGCAGACTTTTGGTTGATAGTAAATTCAGAAACACCAACAGGAGAACCTTTTAATATAGATTATGCCTTTAATACCATATTCAGACAGGGAGGAGGAATTATCATAGGATCATTGACCGCATTTTTATTGGGTCAATTAATTGATGTATATGTATTTCAAAAATTAAGGGCTATCACTGGTGAAAAAATGATTTGGCTTCGAGCAACAGGTTCCACGTTTGTTTCTCAGTTTATTGACTCATTTGTAGTACTTGGCATCGCATTTTATGTTTTTGGCAATTGGAGTTTAAGTCAAATCATTGCCGTCGGTATCATGAATTACATCTATAAATTTGTGGTTGCCTTGGTTTTGACTCCCCTACTCTATTTGGGACATAGTTTGATTGACAATTATTTGGGAAAAGAATTAGCTGAGGAAATGACAACTGAAGCAGCAAAAGACAAGTCATTTATCTAGAAACCAAATTTATTTTGCTCACAAGCTTGATACATTACTTGTATTTATAGAAACTTTTGAATAAAGCTTTGTTTTCAAAATAATTTATTCTACTTTTGCACCGTCAATAAGACGAAGAACAATTTTTCTGAGCCGTGAAATCCTTACTGTCGCTTGTCTGGGATAATCACTAGGAGTACATGGCAAGAAAAGTAAGGAAACATCATGGAAAATACACTCAAGTTCTCTGACTTGGGAATTTCTGACGAAATTCTTAAGTCCGTGGAAGAGATGGGCTATACCCAACCTTCCCAAATTCAATCACAAGCTATTCCTTTCGTACTAGAAGGTAGAGATGTCATCGGACAAGCTCAAACCGGTACTGGAAAGACTGCAGCTTTTGCTATCCCTATCATTGATTTAGTAGATTCGGATTTAAACCACCCACAAGCTATCATCCTTTGCCCTACTCGTGAACTTGCAGTTCAAGTAGAAGGTGAAATCCAGAAGTTGGCTAAATTCCATAGAAGAATCAATTCTGTAGCTATTTATGGAGGGGAATCAATCGACAAACAAATCAGAACCCTTAGAAAAGGTGTTCAAATTGTGGTAGGTACTCCAGGTAGAGTTCAAGATCACATCAACCGTGGTACTTTAAAATTGGATAACGCTGGAATCATCGTTTTGGATGAAGCTGATGAAATGCTAGACATGGGCTTCAGAGATGATATTGAAGCAATTTTGCAAGAAATGCCTGAAGAAAGACAAACTGTCTTCTTCTCCGCAACCATGGCAAAGCCTATTCTAGATTTAACTAGAAAATATCAAAACAACCCTGAAATCATCAAGGTTGCTAAAAAAGAATTGACTGTAGATCGTATCGAGCAAGTATTCTATGAAGTTAAACCTTCATTGAAACTAGAATTGATGGCTAGATTGATGACAGTAAATAACTATGCATTGAGCGTAGTATTCTGTAATACTAAAAGAATGACAGATGAGGCTACCGAATCTTTGGGTTCAAAAGGTATCCTTGCAGAAGCGCTTCACGGAGATTTGTCTCAAGCTCAAAGAGATAAAGTAATGAACAAATTCCGTAAAGGTCTATGTACAGTCCTAGTTGCAACTGATGTTGCGGCAAGAGGGATTGATGTTGACAATGTGGAAGCTGTTTTCAATTATGATTTGCCATTGGACGATGAGTCTTATGTACACCGTATCGGTAGAACAGGTCGTGCAGGAAAATCAGGTATTGCCATCAATTTTGTTACTGGAAGAAGAGATCTAGGAAAGATCAGAGATTTGGAGAGATTCACCAAAGCTACGATCAACAAGATGACTCCTCCATCCGTCGCGGAATTGATTGAATTAAAGAAAGCTCAATTTGTTAAAGACGTTCATAAAGTTTTAAGCAAAGAAGAGGATAATCAAATCTTCGAAGCTACTGTAGGTCAGCTATTGACCGAAGGATTATCTATCGAACAAATCGCTCTTGGCCTGATGAAACTTCAAATGGGAGATGTGGTGAAGGAAATGAGAGATCAAGACTTCAGCTTAAGCTCTTATGGAGACAGAAGAAGAGATGGAGGTCGTGAAGGCGGTCGTGAAGGCGGAAGAGAAAGATTCGGTCGTGGCGGAGAAAGAGGAGAAAGACGAGGTGGAGAAAGAGGAGAAAGAAGTGGAAGAAGAGAAGGTGGAAGAGAAGGAGGAAGAAGACCAGAAAGAGTTAGAGATGCTAACATGGCCAGATTGTTTATCAATCTTGGTAAAAGAGACAGAATCCGTCCAAATGATATCGTAGGAGCTATTGCCGGTGAAGCGGGCGTTCCAGGAAGATCAATTGGAGGAATCGATATATATGACAACTTCTCCTTTGTGGATGTACCTCAAAAAGATGCTGATCACGTGATCAAAGTGATGAAGCATAATACCATCAAAGGTAAGAACGTCAATATGGAAATTTCAAAAGGGTAAATTGGTTATAAGGTTATTTGGTTTAAAGCACATTTCTTGTTAGAAATGTGCTTTTTTTTTATCCTAAACCCAAAATAAAAAGTGTTCAAGCCATTTAAACTTGAACACTTCAAAGAGCCTATTTTTCTACAAAACAACCAAATCAATCCCTACTCAGACTTTAGAATCATTGAAGGGTTTGCTTTGATCACTTTCAAAATTTGCGAAGCAACAGTAGTAATGATCACTCCTAATAATATAAATAAGGCAAAACCTAGAGGGATAATCCCTACCCCAGAATGGAAAGCAAAAAAGCTATCAAGGAAAGACGAAATGAAGATCACAGAGAAAACACTTCCAATTACCGCTGCTATCCCCCATATTAACAAATACCGCTTTACCAATTTCTTAGAAAGGTCCTCAACATTTGCCCCAAAGACCTTTCGGATGCAATAATCTTTGATACGGGCAGTCATATTCAAGGACACCAAACCGAAAAGACCCAATAGCGCTAGAGTTACAGATAGTGTGGCTGAAAACGAAATTAACTTCGCAATCCCATTCACATCAGCAATTTCTCGCTCAAATACTTCGGTCTGCAACTTCCCTTCAAATAGGCCTAGCGGCACAATTTCATGCCAAATTTCCTTAACCGATTGCATAGAAGCTTCCGCAGAACCGGGATTCATTTTCAATGTCAAGTAATTAAATACTGAATCAGGGGAAGAACGAATCGCCATCGGTGCAATTTCATTTTTGAAAAATGTCGTGTGAAAATCCTCGACCACCCCGATGACATGATAATTAGCGCTATCAATGGTAACCGTTTGATCAAGCGGAAATTCCAACCCAAGCTGGTCCAGAAAAGTTTGATTCACCAATAACGACTCCTGAGTATCTGAAATCAGATTGGGATTAAACATTCGCCCCTGCTTCAATTCCAAATCCAGTAATTCAGGATAATTGGACTCCGCATCCAAGAAGTTGACATTATACTTCTCATCTCCTATTTCCACTTCCTCCTCTCTAATCCAATTTCCTACGTAATCCTGGCTTCCACTTACTTCCACCACAGATGAGAGCGCTGAAAGCTTGTTCTTCAGAGGCACATAATCCTTGGATTCCGGCACATTGATAATAATCTTATCCGCAGAATTGTACCCCCAATCCCTGTTGGCATTGATATAATTAGTTTGCACAAAGGCAATAGCTGCTACCATACTGATAATAGCCAGCGTAAATTGGAAAGTTAAAAGCACACTGGTGAATACACTTTTGCTTCCAATTTTTTGATTGCCTTTTAAAATACCGATCGGTTTAAATGAGGATAGATAGGTAGCTGGATACAAACCTGTAATTAAAGTGATCGCTAACAACATGGACCCCAAAAATATCCAGATGTTTTTGTCCCGAAATAAATCGATTTGGAGGTTTTTGGAGGCGATCTCATTGAATCCTGGGAGAAAAATAAACCCAGCCAAAAGACATCCCAGAAAAATAGCGAAAAAGCAAATCAAGAGGTTTTCGCTGAGAAACTGGAAAACCAATTGACTTCTTTTGCTTCCAATTACCTTTCGAACCCCAATCTCTTTTAGTCTTCTGGATGCCATTAATATAGATAAATTGATATAATTGAATACCGCCAGCAGAAGTATGAAAAGTCCAATGGTACCCAAAAGAATCTGAGGACCAATACCCAAAAAATCCCTGACCCCTCTTTCAATTTTGCCCACATTATAAATAATATCCGGGTAAGCAATCAACCCCATGTCGACATAAGGTTTTTCAGGATTCACTTGATTTTGAATTTGGGTGAAACGCTCCAACTCAGACTCAATTCGAGGAATATCTGCTCCTTTTTCTACCTGGATAAATGTCCACAATTCTTTGCTCCATGCATCTTTCAAAGGAATATCTGTGATGGTATGAGGATGAGATTCAAAATTAACAATGAGGTCAAAAGTAAACATGTCCATGTCTTTCAAATCCTCCAAAACACCTCCAACTTTAAAGAGTTTTTCCTCTCCATTGATCACTAAAGACAGTTCCTGACCAAGAGGGTGCATATCACCAAATAGCTTCTCAGATAGTTGGTGAGTTAAAATAACCTGATCAGGTTCCTTCAAAGCACCAGGATATCCGAACTCCATTCGGTATTTAAACATTTCCATAAAGGAAGGATCCGCGTAAATGGACCGCTGAAAAAAGCTCTCATTATCTTGAATCAATAATGGAAACTCATACAATACCTTAGTTTGATTTTTCACTTGGTTTAGTGTATTCGGAATCAATTCGGAGACTGGTTCAGCGACAGTTCCATAAGTCACCAGTCCTTCAGCTTCTTCTGAAGTATATACCAATTGATAGATTTCATCTTTGTTGGGTTGATTCAATCCCTTAAACCAGATATTTGCAATAAACAAGTAAGCTACTATACAGCAACCCACTGCACAGGACAATCCAAAAACAGAAATAAAGGTGGTGCCTTTTTGCTTGAGTATATTTCTCCAACCGATTTTAAAATAACTTCTAATCATCACCGTATTATTAGTTTTTAAATACATGAATTTGCTGAACCCGATATTGCTCCATTTGAAAAAACTAAACACATGGAAAATGAATCTAAAGCGAGCGAAAGCCAGTCCTTTTTCTTCTAAATCAAGGTAAAATATCTCATAGGCATCTCCTTGGATCTGCTCAAGTCGATCTGGTAAGCAATAAAACTCCAAAAATCGATCTGCTAGTCTAGGCGGATAATGGTTGCGTTTCTTATCCATTGGTAAAATCTAATGCTAATGGTGGCAACTGATCATAAAGTCTGTTTCTCATCATCTTCACTTCATTAATGGCAGTTCTACCGCTTGCCGAGAGGCTAAACAAACGTTTCCTTCTCCCTCCCCTTTCCTCGGTAGCTCCTCCCATATGAGATCTGACAAACCCCTTTTCTTCTAATCGGTTAAGGACAGTATGAATCGCACTTATATTGACTTTTCTCCCAGTTTGACTTTTGATTTCCTCAGCTACCGAAACTCCATAAGCCTCCTGATCCAAAATCCCAACAATCAATAAAACCAGCTCCTCTAATTCCCCTAAATGATATCCTTTCATATCAAGATTATTATATTTACAAATATGAATCTAATTTATTTCATTCACATTTGTAAATTATATTTGAAAATATTTTTCAATTAAAAAATCAATTTGCCGATTTCCCAAAATCACAGGAACCTTATAAACTAATTCAGCATCCGATTAACTTTGATTCAATAGGTGCTTTCTCAAAAAATAAATTTTAATTTTAACTCCTCATGCAGCTCTTTTTTCAACAAGGTATTCTACCACCTACCATTAATCTGGAAACGGATGAATCCAAGCATCTGACCAGGGTACTTCGAAAATCTGAAGGAGATATCATTCATGTCACAGATGGGGAAGGTAATTTGTATGAATGCAAGCTTATAGATGCCAATCCCAAAAAGTCCATACTTCAGGTGATCTCAAGAGAGCAGATTCCAGGTGATGACTTTTATATTCATCTTGCAATTGCCCCGACTAAAAGTCCTGATCGAATGGAGTGGATGATTGAAAAGATTACAGAAATCGGTTTTCATGAAATGACTTTGCTTTCGACCATGAATTCCGAAAGGAGCTTTCTAAAGACAGAAAGACTACATAAAAAGATGATTTCGGCATGTAAACAAAGTTTAAAGTATCATACGCCAAAAATTAATCAAACCATTGATTTAAAAAAATTTATAACCAATCCTGAATTTGATGATTTTCAAAAATTCATCGCATATGTAGATGAAAATCATCATCATCATTTGATGGACTTGGCAAAACCAAAAGGTAATTATCTAATTCTGATTGGGCCAGAAGGAGACTTTGATCCAAAGGAAATAGAAAATGCATTTTCACATGGCTTTAAACCAGTATCCTTGGGAAAAAGTAGATTAAGAACTGAAACCGCTGGTTTGGCAGCTATCCAGATGTTCCAAGTACTAAATCGTTAATTTTTTCGTTATTTTTTTTGAAACCTTAAAGCAATACTTAAGCATTGTTTCGCATTTTGATTAATTTAGTGCTAAATAAATTTTTACTGTGCCGTACAAAGAGCGAGAAATAGAAAAGAAGTATTATTCCATAGGTGAGGTAGCCCAAATGTTTAAGGTGGCCCCTTCACTCATTCGCTACTGGGAAGGTGAATTTGATATCATTCATCCTAAAAAGGATAAAAAGGGAAACCGCCGATATGTCAAAGATGATATCGAGAAAATACGATACATCTATCATCTGGTCAAGGAAAAAGGCTATACCCTGCAAGGCGCTCAAGAAGTTATAAAATCTGGAAAAGAGCAAGGATTTGATAAAGTTGCTGCTGTTCAAAAGCTTCAACAAATCAAAGATTTTTTAATTAATATCAGGGAAGAATTCAATGCAAAAACCGACAGATGAAGAGCTACGGTATTTTATAGCACTTTGGTCAGCTCCTAAAATAGGGCCTGGAATTATTAAAGCAATTATCGCCTATTCAAGCTCTGCACAACGATTTTTTGAAATACCAAGAGGTAAAGCTGCCAAAACACCTAGAGTTGGTGAAAAACTTTTGGAGATCAGGAATCAGAAGGATTCACTACTTCAGAAGGCAGATGAATTAATTAACCAATGTCAGCAAAATGGTTATCAGATTCACACTATGCTTCACTCCTCCTTTCCCCAAAGACTTAAACTTCATGAAGACTGTCCAGCCCTTATCTTCACTCGAGGAAACCTGGATTTCAACCCAGAAAGAACAGTTGGTATCGTAGGGACAAGAAGTGCCACCACCTATGGCAAAACAGCCACACGAAAAATCGTAGAAGACTTGGCCATATATCAACCAACCATCATTTCGGGTTTGGCCTACGGAATAGATATAGAAGCGCATCGAGCGGCACTTCAGGCAAACCTTCCTACCATTGCCATTATGGGCTCGCCAATCAGTCAAATTTATCCATCTGTTCACAAAAAAACAGCGGAAGCAATACAAGACCAGGGAGGGTTAGTGAGTGAATATGCTCCAGGCACCTCCATGGGGCCTGGGAATTTTCCTGCCAGAAACCGGATCATTGCAGGACTCTCTGACGCCTTGATCGTGGTGGAGGCAGCAGAGAGAGGAGGAGCTTTGATAACGGCCGAAATTGCATTCTCCTATGACAAAGAAGTATTTGCCGTGCCTGGTAACTTACAATCTCCTTATAGTGAAGGTTGTAATCAATTGATTAAGAAAATGAAGGCCAGTATCTATACAGGTCCCAATGATATTGCAGAAGCTTTATTTTGGTCCAAACCAGGTGAGGAAACTTCAAAAAAAGTAGCCCTTAGTTTTTCTGAAAGGGATCAGGAAGAGGTCAGGATTTTGAATTTATTAAAAGACCAAGGTGAATCAGAAATCGATTTGATCAGCCTAAAAACTGAAATTCCTCTGGGGATGCTGTCCTCCAAGTTACTCGCTTTAGAGTTTGAAGGAATTGTCAAATCTCTACCGGGAAAGAAATATAAACTCCTCGGCTAGGAATTCTTAATCTTGCGTATTCGCTTCGGGAAATACCAAAGATAAAACCCACTCAAGCTCATAAAAATCAATCCCAAAGAAGTCAAGGTAGAGTATGTAAGTTTTGCACCCTCCTCCCCTGTCCAATAATAATCCAGAATACTCCCATCATGTACTTTTTCTATCCAATCAGAATGTCTAGTGTCTACTGACAGCACTGCTCCGGAATAACCATCCACCTGCACTTCTGAAAAATGGGTTTTAAAGGTCACTTTGGCAATGCCCTTATCCGGTCGGATATCAATTCGATCTATCTCATTAGATTCACCCAAACTATCCATGACCGTTTGTGCCACTGCAATCATTTTTGAAGGTGAAATCCAAATTTCTTTTTGTTCGGATTGGGATTTAGTAGTAGGTGGTAATAACTCTACTTTCTTCTTCCAAGCTAATAGGATTGAAGTGATGCCAATGATAAAAAAGAAAATAATCAAAGGTATACCTAACCATCGGTGAAGAACCCGATAGCGCCTTAGAGCTTTAACTTTTGACTTTATTTTATTGGACATTTAAACTTCGGTAAAAACAAACTGGGTTAATTTCATGGCTTCTTTCAACTCACGTTTATTCAATTTCAAATCATGACCTGCTTTTTCAAGTGTTTCAATCATTACCTCTGTGGCCATATTTCCGACCAAGTCATCCTTGGCCATTGGACAGCCACCAAAACCATTTAAAGCACCATCAAAACGGGTACACCCCCCTTTTAACCCGGCTAAAACCTTTTCACCTATTGTTTCTCTGGTACTATGTAAATGGGCGCCAAACTCAATGTGTGGAAAGGCCTGAATTTGAGTCTCAAATAACTCTGTGATTAATGCTGGACTAGCAACTCCGATGGTATCAGAAAGTGAGATAATTTTTACCCCCAATTGGTCTAGCCGCTCAACGAAGCTTAAAACCATTTCCGGAGAGTACTCCTCACCATAGGGATTACCAAAGCCCATGCTTAGGTAAGTGATCAAGATTTTCCCTTTTACTTCACAAAGATTTTGTATTTCCTCCAATTCATTGAAAGCCTCAGAAATGGATTTATTGGTATTTCTCTGCTGAAAAGTCTCAGAAATGGAGAGCGGGAAGCCCAAGTAATCTATTTCAGGAAAGTGCCCGGCATCTTCAGCTCCTCTTAAATTAGCCACGATCGCCAATAGTTTTGATTTGGAATGATGTAAATCTAATAGGCTCAACACCTCTTCCGTATCCCTCATCTGTGGAACTGCCTTAGGGTTCACGAAGCTCCCAAAGTCAATAGTATCAAAACCCACCTCTGACAATTGATTGATATAGGCAGCTTTGATGGCTGTATCAATAAAATGAGGGATCCCCTGCATGGCATCACGTGGGCACTCGATTAATTTAATCATCCGTGAATTTAATAAAGTTAAAGAAGGTAAACTGTGAAAATTATTTGAAAGTCCCTTTCTTTTGAATTGATGGTATCTGAAAATGACCTTCTACTAAACTTTCACTCTAAAATGTTGAACAAAGGGGGTAAAATGGGGAGATTTCTCCATAAAAAACAAATCACAACCAATTGATAATCAGCTCTAATAAAATCAAAATAGGCCCATAAAGCCTTAAAATGGCCATTTACAGCTCAAATCCCTTCTAACATAATTTTTGGTCATATCATTGCATCTAAATGATTAAAACCAACCATAATTAACTATGAGAACTAAATCAACTTTATTAATTAGTGCTGCATTACTTTCGGTCTTTGCCTGTGAAACTAAACAATATAATGAACAAGATAAGGCAGAAGTAACAGCCAACTTGGAAGATTATGTGGACAGTATTGAAACTGCTGTCAAAATAGTCCCCGTTCATAATTGGACGGCTATTGATCAAAAGTATGATAGTCTAGACAGCAAAGCAGAGATTGTCTACAAAGACATAAATGCAGATGATCAACAAATTGAATTGATCGAAATACGATATGAAACAATTGTGGAAAAAGGTAAAACTGATCAGGAAATGTTTGAAGAAACCGCCGACATGCACATGAAAAACTTGGAAGCTTGGTGGGAGAAAACCTCAGGTAAGGTGGAAAAAGGAACTGAAAACACCGTTGAAGAAATTGAAGAAGCCTCTCAAGAAAGCTTAAATTGGCTCGAAAAAAACTTTGATAAATTAAGTAAGGAATCGAAGAAAAAAGTAGAAGAGATCCGAAAAGAATTAGAAAAAGATTAATCACCTATTCCCCTCTAAAAAAGAGCCCTTCCCGGTGATCGGGAAGGGCTCTTTTTTTTATTTGAAGGGGATTAAAATATCTCTTTTGCAATCGCATAAGTAGTCCCAGCCTTACTCATGGTATAAAAGTGTAAAGACGGCACCTCCGCTTTTACTAATTCTTTACATTGCTTTATAGCCCATTCTATACCTACCTCTCTCACCTCAGAGTTGGTTTTACACTTTTCCAATTCATCCATTAATGGATCAGGGAGGTCCAAAAAGAATGTTCTTGGTAACATGGTAATTTGCCCTACAGTCGTGATGGGTTTAATCCCAGGAATAATAGGTACAGTGATCCCTGCTTCTCGAACTTGATCCACAAACTCAAAATACTTTTGATTATCAAAAAACATTTGAGTAACGATGTATTCTGCTCCTTTTTCTACTTTTTCTTTCAACCTTTTCAGATCAAATTTCATAGAAGGTGCCTCGAAATGCTTTTCTGGATATCCAGCAACTCCAACACAAAAATCAGTATGAAAACTGGTTTCTGTTTCCTCATGCAAATACTTTCCATTGTTCATTCGAACAATTTGTTCTACTAATTCACTGGCAAAGTGATGTCCATCTGGCTCAGGAATAAACTTTCCCTCTGTCTTTGGGGCATCCCCTCTAAGAGCCAAGACATTTTCTACTCCGATAAAATTTAAGTCTATCAGTGCATTTTCAGTTTCTTCTTTATTGAAACCGCCGCAAAGTAGGTGAGGAACCGCATCCACTTGAAATCTATTCATAATGGCAGCACATATCCCCACGGTTCCGGGTCTCTTTTTAGTACTGATCTTCTCCAACAACCCATTGGGATGTTTTTTATAAATATATTCCTCGCGATGATAGGTTACATCTACGAAAGGAGGCTTAAACTCCATAAGAGGAGCTATTCCTTCAAGTAGTTCATTTAAACTTTGCCCCTTCAAAGGGGGTAATATTTCAAAGGAAAAAAGCGTTTGATCAGCTCTTTTCAAGTGTTCCGTAATTTTCATATAGGTTGTGAGGCAAGATTAGTATTGGGTTGATAAGCTAAATTTGGGGACAGTAAACTTTCTGCTTCTTTCAAGGATATTCCTTTTCTCTGAGCGTAACTTGCTACTTGATCTTCTCCAATTTTACCCAATCCAAAATATTTACTATCCGGGTTCGCAAAATAAAATCCAGAAACAGAAGAAGTAGGATACATGGCATAGCTTGACGTTAATGTAATTCCAGCATTTTTCTCCATTTCAAGTAATCTTGAAATTTCCTCTTTCTCGGAATGTTCTGGACAAGCAGGATATCCAGGAGCCGGTCGGATTCCCTGGTACTCTTCGCGAATTAAAGAGTCATTGGAAAGTTCTTCGCCTTTCGAATATCCCCAATAATCTTTTCTGACTATTTCATGAAGGTATTCAGCGCCTGCTTCTGCCAATCGATCAGCAAGAGCCTTAAATAAAATATCATTATAATCGTCTCCAGCTTTCTGAAATTCAGCAAGTTTTGTTTCCATCCCTGTTCCTGCAGTTACCGCAAAGCAACCCAAGTAATCTGTTTTTTCTGGATGTATGTAATCTGCTAAGGAGCGGTTTGGAACTCCTTTCCCTTTTTTCCCCTGCTGTCTTAGAAAATGAAACTTGCCAATACTTTGACCCTCCTTATTCAGTACTTGAACATCATCTTCAGTTCGTTTTACTGGATAAATCCCAAATACTGCATTTGCAGAAAGCCACTTTTCTTTTATGACTTTATCCAACATCTGGTTAGCATCAGCCAATAACTTTTTGGCTTCTACACCTACTATTGGATCTTCCAAGATCTTTGGGTATCTACCACTCAGCATCCAAGTACTAAAGAAAGGAGTCCAATCAATGTAATTTCGCAATACTGAAAGATCGAGTTCCTTTAAAACAGTATTCCCTAATTGATTCGGCTCTACAGGATCAAAATTCTCCCAGTTTATATCAACTGGGTTTGCCTTTGCCTCTTCATATGAAACCAGCTGTTTTACAGCTTGCTTGGATTCATGCTCTACTCTCAATTGAGCGTAGGTCTCCTTAATCTTTTGTCTGTAAGTATCTTTCGTCTCCTCTGAAATTGCCTCTCCTGCAATTGGCACAGATTTACTAGCATCGGTCACGTGGACTACAGTTCCACTGTAAACCGGATCTATCTTTACTGCGGTATGGATTCTAGAGGTAGTAGCTCCTCCAATTAACAAAGGAATTTTCAATCCTTGTCTTTCCATTTCGGAAGCCACATTCACCATTTCGTCCAATGAAGGGGTAATCAATCCACTCAATCCTATGATATCTACCTTATTTTTGATGGCTTCGTCAATGATTTTCTGCGCATCCACCATCACTCCCAAATCGATGATTTGGTAGCTATTACAAGCTAAGACCACTCCGACTATATTTTTGCCAATATCATGTACATCTCCTTTTACGGTAGCCATCAAGATTTTCTTCAAGGAGCTTTCCTCCTTTCCTTCTTCTGGTAAAGGCATAAAAGGCTCCAGGTAAGCAACAGCCTTTTTCATCACTCTAGCAGATTTTACCACCTGGGGAAGAAACATTTTACCTTCTCCAAATAAATCACCTACCACATTCATCCCATCCATCAAAGGTCCTTCAATCACCTTCAATGGATTAGTTAATTCCAGCCTTGCCGCTTCAGTATCCTCGATAATAAAATCTAAAATTCCTTTGACCAAGGCATGCTCGATTCTTTTGGCTACAGGGTCAGACCTCCAAGCTTCATTGACCACTTCCTTCTTTCCAGAAGTTTTTACTGTTTCGGCAAATTCCAACAATTGCTCTGTAGCATCCTCTCTTCTATCAAAAAGAACATCCTCCACTTTTTCCAGCAAATCCTTAGGAATGTCATCGTAGACTTCCAACAAGGTAGGATTGACAATCCCCATGTCCATCCCATGATGAATAGCATGATACAAAAAGGCTGCATGCATGGCTTCCCTTACAGGATTATTTCCACGAAAAGAAAAGCTGACATTACTAACGCCTCCACTTACCTTGGCTCCTGGTAAATTTTCTTTGATCCATTTGGTAGCCAGGAAAAAGTCTAAGGCATTTCTTCTATGCTCCTCCATTCCTGTAGCTACCGGGAATATATTAGGATCAAAAATGATATCTTGAGGATTAAACTTAACTTGATCCACCAAGATCCTATAACTACGTTCACAAATTTCGATTCTACGAGCATAGGTATCGGCCTGACCATCTTCGTCAAAGGCCATTACCACAACTGCCGCTCCAAATTTCTTGATAGTTTTGGCTTGGCTGATAAACTCCTCTTCCCCATTCTTTAGTGAAATAGAGTTCACAATCCCTTTTCCCTGAATACATTTTAATCCGGCCAAAATAATAGCCCATTTAGAGCTATCAATCATAATCGGAATTCTGCTGATTTCTGGTTCGGAGGCTATCAAATTCAAAAATTTGACCATGGCCATTTCTCCATCAAGCATCCCTTCGTCCATACAGACATCCAAAATCTGAGCACCACCTCTTACTTGATCCAATGCTACTTCAAGTGCTTCGTCATATTGGCCATTTAAGATCAATCTTGCGAATTTTTTAGAACCTGTAATATTGGTTCTTTCGCCTATGTTGACAAAGTTTATTTCGGGGGTCAAAACCAAAGGTTCCAACCCAGATAATTTCATGTAATGATTCGTTTCCATCGCCTCAATCCAGGGTTTCTTCTACTTCTTGTTGTAATTTTCTTGGCTGGTATGCTGCTGCAAGTTTTGCCAATGCGGCAATATGTTCTGGAGTAGTTCCGCAGCAACCTCCTAAGACATTCAGCATGCCCTCTTTCAAAAAGTCTCTTACTTGATCAGCCATTTCATTCGCTCCTTGATCATAAGCCCCAAATTCATTTGGCAATCCTGCATTTGGATAAGCACTCACATAGAATGGCGCCTTTTGGGCCAATACTTTCAAATAAGGTCTTAATTCCTTTGCTCCCAAAGCGCAATTCAAACCAACAGACAACAATGGAACATGCGATACAGAAATCAAGAATGCCTCTGTGGTTTGGCCGGAAAGGGTTCTCCCGGATGCATCTGTAATCGTTCCAGAAATCATGATAGGAATTCCTCCATCGTGAGGATCCAACGGAATTCCACGTTCTTCATAAACATCCTGAATCGCATAAAGTGCAGCTTTCGCGTTGAGTGTATCAAAAATCGTTTCAACCAATAAAATATCAGCACCTCCATCAAGCAATCCTCTCACCTGTTCAGCATAAGCCGTCGCAAGTTGGTCAAAGGTAATAGCTCTATACCCCGGATCATTTACGTCAGGAGAAAGCGAGGCGGTTCGATTGGTTGGACCAATTGCTCCCGCTACAAACCTTGGCTTATCTGGAGTTTTAGCACTATATTCTTCAGCTACTTCACGGGCCAATTTTGCCGATTCATAATTGATAGCATAGGCTAAATGAGGAAGATTATAATCCTCTTGTGCAATAGTGGTCCCTGAAAAGGTATTGGTTTCTATAATATCTGCACCAGCATCTAAATACTCTGCATGAATTGCCTTAATAATATCTGGTCGGCTAAGAGACAATAAATCATTATTGCCCTTCAAGGCCTTGGGATGATTGGCCAATTCAGGTGTTCTAAAATCTTCTTCTGTAAGGGTATAACGCTGGATCATCGTACCCATCGCTCCATCCAGAATAAGAATTCTTTTAGAAAATTGCTGAAGTAGAAGTTCGGTTCTGTTTTGCATCATTATTTTTTTATACTGCTAATCGAGCAAAACACGGAAAAAAGTACCTGGACTTATCCGCTCATCTGTTCCCGAAAATCGGGATGGGAGTTAGCACCTTGGCTACAGGTTGCTAAGACGTCTTAGGGCCCTTCCCTCGGTCTTTCTCGATAAGCAGACCAAAGGTAATATCATTTTACCAATAAAACAGATTGTATGGTCAAATTTGCTGGGTGGATTAATTTTTATTGATTTGCTCCTAAGGCCTTATCCCAATTCCAAAACTCAAATAAGGAGCGGACATAAAGCCAGACATGTTAAAGTCTCCTAGTTTATAATTAGCAAGTGGTAACTCATAGCCAAATGAACTTGTAAGAATCACATCAAATAGATTTCTTCTTCCTATTGGAATCCCATACTCCAAAAAAACTTCTGGTTTGGTCATCAAACCACTATTCTTCAAGTAGCCATCAAAACGTGGCTTTTCAAAAAGCTCTGGAAAATCAGGTTTCCCCTTTTGGGTATTTGTATATCGGATATTTCCATAACCGATCCCTCCCAACACTCCAATAGACATATTTCTATATTGGATAAATTTCATACCAAGATTCCCATATACGCGAAGACTATTCAAAGTATGGTTTCTGAAATTGTTCGCTGCCCCATTCATAGATAAATTATAGACATCCGAACCATAAAGCAGATTTCCACTTTCTCCTAAAATACGAAGTCCCCAATTGGAAGGAGAACCATCCAGGGCATTAAAACCAGCTTCCTCCAATTGTTTATTAAATTCAGTAGGAGAAGTAAAATGAATTCCACTAATCATGGAAAACCCAATGCTAGCATCTTTATAAAAAAAATTCCTATCTGGCAGTGTCAACCCAGCCCCTACTCTTATAAATGCACCACTTTGAGCATTGTCAAATGAAATTCCGTTGAGATTCCATTTCCCCTCAAATGGGCTAAAGCCATATCCTAATTTCATTAAAACTTCCAAAGCTTCGTTTCTGCCAAGAAGATCAAAATCATAACTAAGTTGAAAACCAATTTCGGTTAAAAAATTGCCATAATGCTTGGTACCTTTTTGGATATCTTTTTTTCTGAGAATATAGCCTTGCGAGGGATCATTCAAAAAATCCCCTAAGTTTTCGCTGGGATGCTGCGGTAACATTTGAAAATTCAAAAAACCTGCTCCCACTGACATATAATGGATGAGTTGAAATCTTGACTCTTCTATAAAAGCATATCCTACATTCAATAAAGCTCTGGATGTTCTATAATATAACTTGTAGTCATCAAACTCACTTTTGGAACCTCGGTTATGGTAAAGCTCCATACCGATGACAAAATCATTATACCTGACCTGGTACCCCAGCCCAATGGTGTTGTACCTATTTCTTAAGCCAGTAAGCCCTCTTTCTTCCAGTAATTTATCGAATTGATTCAATTTAGCCCCGGAAGTACCTGCCATAAAATAAAAAGATGGTCTTTTGGTTACAAGTCTTTGGGCGGAAGCACTGAAGGAAATCCCAAAACACAGGATTAACAGAAATAATCTTGAAAAAAAAGGCATTTAATCACTCTATTAGAAATAGGTCAACTGGTCCAAAACCTTACTAGGCAAAAGTAATGCTAAACCGACATTTCGGAGTGATCTTTCCCATTTAGATGAAAAATTAATTTTTCATATAGTATCTCTGGAACGAATGGCTTAGGGACAAAGTCATTAAAGCCTATCTTGACTAACTCATCTTTTACCTCTTGAATCGAAGTCGCAGTCAAAGCTAAAATCGGGGTCTTTCGTTTTTTTTCTTGATGATGGGAACGAATAGCTCGTGCTACTTCAAAACCATCCAACACGGGCATTTGAAGATCCAATAAGATTAAATTAAAATCCTCTTCTTTAAATTTCCCAAGTGCTTCTTTCCCATCAGAAACGATGACGAACCTTCTAACATCCCATTTCTTTAGAAATTTTTGAATGAGAATTTGATTTACATAGTTATCCTCTGCTACTAAAATGGAAGCCTCCTGAAGAGTCCTTCCTAAATCTCCCAAAGGACCCTTATTTGCTACCTGATCAAGCTTTCCTATTTCAAGTTTAGAAGTAAACCTAAAAATACTTCCTCCTCCTTCTCTTTCGCTCACAGAAATTTCACCTCCAAATAATTCAACTAGCCTTTTGACAATAGCTAGTCCCAAGCCAGTACCTCCGTATTTTCTTGTGGTCGAAGAAGAAGCTTGTGTGAAGGCCTCAAAAATACTATCCCTTTTATCTTCAGGTATACCAATCCCACTATCCTCAAATCTAAATTCTATCTCGGTAAATTCCTGGTCCCTTTGAATTTCTTCAAGGACTATTTTCACAAAGCCATGTTCGGTAAATTTAATAGCATTGGATAAGAGATTGTTGATAATTTGACCTAGCCTGATTGGGTCACTGACCACTTGATTTGGAAGATTCGGATCAAATACACATTCTACAGCAACTGACTTTTCATGGGCTTGAAAACTATGAGAATGCACAATTCGAGAAACCACATTTTGAAGATCAAAAGGAACTGACTCCAACTCCACTTTACCGGAATCAATCTTATTGTAATCTAAAATATCATTAATCAGAGCCATTAAGTTCTCTGCAGAAAACTGCAAGGTTTTAAGATTCTCCAATTGATCCGGTCGAGGATTTCCTTCCACTAACAAGTGTGAAAGTCCGATCACCGCATTCATTGGGGTACGGATTTCATGACTCATCACTGATAGAAATTGAGATTTGATCTGTGACGCCTGCTCTGCATTTTCCTTGGCTTTCAGCAGTTCTTTTTGTGCCTCTTTCAATTTGGAAATATCTCTTGCTATTCCCGTATAATAATTTTCCTGGCCGTCTTTGGTATTAACCAGCTTTCCATTGGAATTGAAAACTTTGAATTCTCCATTCTTATGCTTCAAGCGAAATTCCAGGTATTGATTGACAGAAAGAAAATCCTCCGTAGATTCAAGCATTTCCTGAAACTTACCCATGTCATCTGGGTTCAAAAATTCAAAAATAGACCTTCCAATTACTTCCTCTGTTTTATAACCTAAAAACTGTTGGACGTTTGGAGAAACGTATTTCAGGTCAAAAGACTCAGTCAAGGAAAAAATGATTTCCGTGGACTCTTCTACCAGTGTCCGGTATTTTTCCTCAGATTGTAATAAATCAATTTTTGCCTGGTGTTCCTCTGTAATATCCCGAATGATACTTAAGACAAATTCCACCTCATTTCGGATTATAATTGGTCTAAAAATCCTGGAATAATATCTGCCGTTTATCTGAAGTTTAGATTCAATAATCTCTCTTTCATAATAAACTTTATCTAGCAATTCATTTACCTCCTTATAAGAGGTAAGTTGTACTTCCCATAAAAATTTCCCTTCAAAATCCTCACTTGACATTCCCCAATTTTCAAAATTGGTTCCTTCTGCAACAATGTACTTCCTTTCTTTATCCAGCAAGAAGATATTGGTACCGGGTATATTGGAAGCTAAGATTCGGTATTGCCTATCTCGTTCTTCATTGATTTCCTCTAGGTTTTTTCGATCATTGATATCTTGAAAAATCCCCTCATGCAGAATAATCTCTCCTGCATCATTCAGTACATCTTGGGTCTGGTCTTCCACCCAAGTATATTTTCCATTAGCATTTCTGAACCGATAAGTTCCGGAAAATGATTTTATCCCTTTTTCAGTTTTTATCAATTTTGCTTTTTCTCTGAATTGACGTGCATCCTCAGGATACAATAAATCCAGAATAGACTTTTTTTCTTTTAAAAGCGTCTTTGAATCATAGCCAAAGCGACTGATGTTTTCTGAGATATATACCAATTCAAAATCATTGTTGGGGTCGGTCCTAAAGAGTATGGTTGGACTATTTTCAACAATCACTTGAGCCCTTCGGGCCAACTTTTCGCTTTCATATTTTTCGGTTAGATTTCTTAACACAAATGAAAACCCAATTTTCTCATTTGTTTCCGAAAAAATAGTCTGAATAGAAATATCAAAAGGTTCTAGTGGACGATCAAGAATTTTAATGAACACTTCATTTTTCCATAGTGAAGACTCTCCCTTTTTTGTCAAAAACTCATTCAAACTCGAGTCCTTGTCCTCAAATTTGAAATACTCTTTGATGGTTCCTGAAAAAGTTTGTTTGCCACTCTGTCCCAACAACCCTCTAGCAGCTTCATTTAAATAAATGAAATTAAGGTCTGGATCGGTCACAACAATGGGGTCATTAACCTGTGCTAAAATCTGAGATTGTAACAGTAGATTCTCCTCAGAGGCCCTTTTATGGGTAATATCCGTACAAAAACCTACCACTTCCACACGTTGATTGAAAAACTGCTTCCTTGCGTCAATTTCATATTGAATCACCACCTTCTTCTTTTCAGGAGACAGCATTACAAATTCCCCCGAAGTAGATTTGTGGGTAGCAACTGTTTCTTTCAGATTATTGATAAATCCCCGTCGGTACTCTTTTTCCATGCTGTAGATTAACTTGGAAAATTTTGCATAGGTAGGACTTTCTCCCATACCAAACATATGGGCTAACCCCCCTGAGAAATGAAAACTCTTTCTAGCAGGGATGTACCTCCAGGATCCTGACTTGGCTAGTAGCTCGGTTGTAGCAAGTAAGGTTTCATTTCTTTCTATTTTTCGAAGTAATTGGCCTCCTTGATAAGCTCCAGATAGAATATCCCCCAACTGCCTCAAAATTTGAAGTTCGTTTTCCTCTAAATAACTGGTCGAATTATCTATTTCAAGAACTAATATCCCTTTCAATTTATGAGAGGAAATTATTGGGACTAAAATGAAAAAAGATTCCTCCGATGATCGAATGAGCTTCACTTTTCCAAAATCCTGAGATTTTGTTGAACCTTTCACTAATTCAACCAATGATACTAATTGGGAATCTGGTATGGAGTACTCGCCTTCTTTTTCCCAATGACTTAATACTTCGAACCCCCTATCCTCTGAATTTAAAAATAAGACAGTAGAATATCGAGCGTTCAAAAAAGGACTTAAAATCTCCAGGGACTCTTGAAAATTCCTGCTAAGATCTTTTGGATTCCCGTTTAATAGACGGGAAGAAATTTTATTAATGATATTTTCTAACTCAAAACGTCTTTGTAGTGAAAGGTCAGTTTGAATATATTCTGTAATATCTCTAGCACTAAACAACACTCCATTTATTTGAGGATGATGTTGAAGGTTTTTCGCAAAGCTTTCTATATAGATTTTTTTACCATTTCCTTGATGGACCCAAAAGTCAATATTGACCTCTTGATCTGATTGCAAAGCTTCCTCAAAACTCCCCTTTATAATTTCAATAATCCCTGCATCAATTAGATCTCTAAAATTTTTTCCAATGATATCTTCTGCCTTAAAACCAAGTTTTTGGCCTACCGTAGGCCCTACAAACTTATAACACCCTTCTTTATCCAAAACTGTGATTAAATCATGGGTATTTGTCAGAATACTTTCCAAATATTGTAAACTGAAATCGGATTGGGTTTCATTTGTTAATTTAGAGCGTACCCCTTTAACAATTATAAAACGATCTTGATAGCTAGATGGAAGAGGAGTAAAACTCCATTCAAACAAAAGATTTTCTGAGTTAATTGATTTAAGAGACTTTAAAAATGAAACAGGCTTTAAATCGTCACCATCAAAATAACTTTCAAGTAGCTCTATTACTTCAGGGTCTTGTATGAACTCCTTCCAATGATCATGTAACGAAATAAAATTTGATTTAAAGAACTCATTGTAAAAAATAATCTCCTCTGAATCGATCAAAAAAAGTGGCTCTCTTAGTTGATCGAAAAAATGGGAAATATCAAATTGTTGGAACTTTGTCATACTTTTCTCCTACTCATCTTAACATTCAGTGCTTCCCATAATTCATAAAATGTTAGCTAATATGGCTAAAAGAAGGTTTACATACCAACCCCCAAATGGCTTACTTTAAATTTAACTATTAATTTTTTACTATTACTAATTAGTCTTTTCTAGGAAAAAATCAAAAAACAAAAACCTCGATAAGAATTAATTCGTGATAAAATGACAATTAATCAGTTCATAATTCAAAATTCAATCTATGATCATTTCGACAACCCCAAATCTTGAAGGCTATCAAATCACTGAATATTTAGGAATTGTTTCAGGGGAAACAATTATAGGAGCTAATGTTTTTAAAGATTTTTTTGCAAGCATCACTGACATCGTTGGTGGAAGAGCTTCTTCTTACGAGCAGGTTTTACGTGAAGCAAAAGCTACAGCCACTTCAGAAATGGAAATGCAAGCTAGAGCTTTTGGGGCAAATGCAATAGTAGGAATCGACCTGGATTATGAAACCATCAGGGATGGCATGCTCATGGTCACTGTCAGTGGAACGGCCGTAAAAACCACAAAATTGTAACATCAAGTCCTGAGATTTCAGGACTTTTTTAATTGCTGGGTTACTTTCTCGAGATTCGCTTTTTTGCAAACAAATTCACCGACGATAACCACTGGTGCTGATTTGCAAAAATCCATGCATTTGGTTTTGATCAACTTGCATTGACCTTTCAATTCTGAAGACTTAAGCTCCCTGGCAATTTCTTTATTCAGAATTTTTGAACCTGCTTTTTTACAATCAGATCCCCCACATACAAAAACAAGTTTTCTCTTAGATTCCATTTAACCTCCTGATACAGCCTGCATCATTAATCCACATAAATAGGCTCCATAGGTACCCGCAGCATATCCCAATACTGCAAGCAATACTCCTACTGGTGCTAACGAAGAATCGAAAGCTGAGGCTACAATTGGAGCTGAAGCTGCTCCCCCAACATTGGCCTGAGATCCAACCGCGACATAAAAAAACGGAGCTTTGATAAAATAAGCGACGATCAACATGATCAGAATATGAAAAAACATCCATAATATCCCTATTAAAAAAAGGATGGGGGAATCAAATACTGCTCCTAAATCCATTTGCATCCCAATCGAAGCTACCAAGATGTATAATAAAACACTTCCCATCCTAGAGGCTCCTGCTCCTTCCAAATTCCTGGCTTTGGTGAAAGAAAGTAATAACCCTACCGTCGTTGCAATAACCACAATCCAAAAGAATGCAGAATCCAATGAATATTGGCTTAATTGAGGATAATTTTCTCCTATAAAAGGTGCGATGGCATCTGCAATCAAATGGGAGAATCCGGTCACTCCAAATCCAACCCCAAGAATCAACATCGTATCAGCCAGATTGGGAATTTTCATGATCCCAGCTCTAAACTCGGCAATTTTATCTCGGAGCTCATAGATTGCAGAACTGTCAGCTTTAAACTTTTTGTCAAATACTTCTGGTTTTGCAGCCCAGTACAACAAAACAGCCATCCATAGGTTTGCAACCAACACATCCACGGCAATCATCTGACTAAACAAGGAAGGACTTGCTCCAAAAACCTCCAACATAGCGGTTTGGTTTGCTCCTCCACCTATCCAAGATCCAGCAATGGTAGCTAAACCACGCCAAATCTCATCAGGACCGCTTCCACCCAGCAATTCTGGTTGGATAAAACCTACTGTTGCCAATGCAAGTGGTCCTCCAATCATGATCCCAAATGTACCTGCCAAAAACATGGTCAAAGCCTTGGGCCCTAACTTCAATATACTTTTTAAATCAATGCTAATGGTAAAAAGCACCAAAGAGGCAGGTAACAAATACCTACTCGCTACTCTATATATCCCTGAACTTTCTCCCGAGATCCATCCAAAAGAGTTAAACAAAGCTGGTATAAAATAACACAGCAAGACTGTAGGAACTACTTTATAAAACTTTCTAAAAAACCGGTTCTCACTAGCAGATGTAGCAAATACAATAGCCAAAATAGCCATCAAAATCCCAAAAACTACTGCATCATTTGTAAATAAAGGGCTGTGTTCTTCCATGCTTCGAAATACGGAGTGATTTTCAATAATACCTATAATAAACTTGAGAAAATCAACGGTTAGCTATTTTCCTTTCTCTAAAATTTGGAGCAATTCCCCTAAAATCATGGCTGTAGCTCCCCAAACTACCTCTTGGTCAATGTCAAAATAGGGCGTATCTAATCTAAATGACTTACTTATTTCTAGAGTCTTTTGTTTTTTTACCTCTGGACTAGTCAAATGCCTCACCGTTGTCTGTATGATTCTTTCCACTTCCTTTTCCTCAGGAACAAAATCCGGCTTGAAAGTTGAAAATCCAATCACAGGGGTAACCAAAAAATTGCTTGGAGCTATGTAAAGTTCTGTCATGGTCCCGATAATCTCTACCTTTTCAGGGACCACTCCCACCTCTTCAGATGCTTCCCTTAAAGCAGTATGGACCAAATCAGAATCTTCCTCTTCCATTTTACCACCGGGTAATGCAATCTGTCCACTGTGCACTCCTTCATAAACAGGTCTTTTGATCAATGGAAAAAAAGCTTCTCCATTATCTGGATAAAAAAGTAGAAGCACTGCGCCCTTTCTATGATTCTTAGGTCTCTCAGGATTAAACCGCTTCATATTGATCGGCCTGGGTGACATGTCCATATGAGCATCTATTCCTGGAAGAGGATTTTTTAACCCGGTTTTTAGAATTTCTATGACTTCAAGAAACTCCATTTCAACTCAAGTCAACTTTCTTAATCTTGTTATTTATATAGGACTCAGGAGCATATTCTGAGGCTACCTTGTTCAACTGATACCGATGAAGTTGGTGGGTATCCAAATCAATAATCCAAGCCATGGGTCTAAAGCCTGCTTCTTCTTGGAAATACCCAAACACAACAAAGGTGGTGTTATTTAACCATAAGCCTTCTTCAAACATTCCAGATGGTCCCATAAATAGCAGGCGTTCCTTCATTCCGTCCTCACGATACCAAATTACTTCGGAGTCAGGATTTAAAAATGGTGAATCCAATCCTTCTTGGGCTTCTACTTTATAGCTATATATATCCATTGTACCATTCCCATCTGGATGTGGAATTTGGTATGGAAAAAGCGGATCTCCAGGCAAAATTGGATTTTTCTCTGGCATTTCCATTGGATCAATTGAATCCGTCTGAATTAAAGAAAAATCCATTCCCTCAAAATTTCCAATTTGATCTATCCAATGAGACTTCCAATCTGACTTTTCACCAAGTCCAAACTCCAAGAAGCTTCTTAACTTTCTTGACTCTTCCTCATCAACTTTCACTTCAGAAACTGCTCCTTCAGATTCAGAATCAGAACTTTCACAGGAATAAAAAAAACCTGTTAATGCCATTAATGCGAGGATTTGAAGTATATATGAAATGGATACTTTCATGGAAATCTTGTAGCAGAAGTTGAAACTAATCTAGAGTTAGTAAAAAACAAAAAAGGCCTGGATAAAATCCTGGCCTTTTCCTGCTCTCAAACCTATTAAACCTATTGTAGATATTCAATTCATGAATACTTGCGAAAAGTAGAAAATGTTTTCATATCCTCCAAACAATCGATTGCGAAAGATTTTCAAAATTTTATTTCCTCTCCCATTTTTTATGTTAAAGGCCTAAAAATCAGGACAAATAATCTATTTCAAATTTAAAATATTTTTATCCTTAGTATCTTGTCCAAATCTATTTTGGTAATAATCTTTTGGCATGACGAAAAACCTTGATAAACAGGTAGCACATAAAATATTAGACGGATTCAATACTTACATTCACTCTTTCAAAGCTTATACCAGGTTAACCCCAAAATATTTTAGTGAAAGAAATTGGAAAGCAATCCAACTAAATCATAAGCAACGGCTTCGTTTATATAAGGATCTATTGTTTCCTTTGGCTGCTACATGTAAAGCACTATTAGAAGAAAAAAGTACAGACCGTGTTCTTTGGGGGAAAATAAAAAATCAATACACCACATTAATTGCTGATAAACCGGAACTGGAAATAGCAGAAACCTTTTTCAATTCGGTGATTCGTAAAACCTATGAAAATATTGCCATTGACGAGGAACTCATGTTTGTCATGGAAGGCCATGATTTTTGTAGTATAAGAGAAAACTCTGATTTGATTAGAAATTATCCTAAAGGGTTGGGGCTGGACAAAATCATCCGTCAGATATTAGATGACTTCGACTTTGGTGCACCTTTTATGGACAAGGAAAGAGATATTCAATTCTTGATTGAAGGAGTCCAAAAAGTAATCCTTACCCGATACAATATTGCACCCGATACAAGGACCCAAATCTTGAAATCTGTTTTCTATAGAAATAAAGCAGCTTATTTAATTGGAAGGACCTTTGTTGGAAAGAAATGGATGCCTTTTATTATACCAGTTCTCAATGGAAAAAAGGGGGTATTTGTGGATACGCTGATTTTTGATCCTAACCTCATGAGTCATATGTTTAGCTTCACCAGATCCTATTTCATGGTGGAAGCCGAAGTCCCTTCTGAGATTGTTGCATTTTTAAGCTCAGTAATTCCTCATAAAAAAATCCATGAATTGTATAATGCCATTGGATTTAATAAGCATGGAAAGACCCTTTTTTATAGAGATTTTCTGCATCACCTTGATAGTAGTACCGATCAGTTTGTAATCGCTCCTGGAATCAAAGGCATGGTAATGACGGTGTTCACCCTACCATCCTTAAACATTGTATTCAAATTGATCAAAGATCATTTTGAGCCTCCTAAAAACATGACACGTCAGGAGGTTAGAGAAAAGTACAAGCTTGTTTCCCTTCATGATCGGGTAGGGAGAATGGCAGACACGCATGAATTTGAATATTTTAAAATCCCCAAAGATCGGATAAGTCCCGAATTAATTACTGAACTTAGGAATACTACGAACTCCTTGTTAAAATTTACGGATACCCATTTAATACTGAAACACCTCTACACGGAGCGAAAAATGGAACCTTTAAACCTATACTTGGAACATTGTAGCACGGAAGAAGGCAAAAAAGCAGTCGAAGATTATGGAAGAGCAATTCTGCAATTGGCTCAGGCCAATATTTTCCCAGGGGATATGATGACCAAGAATTTTGGATTGACTAGACAAAAACGGGTCATATTCTATGACTACGATGAAATTGAATTTCTATCAGATATGAATTTTCGAGTCAAGCCAAAAGCTGAAACTTATGAACAGATCTATGCCCCAGAGCCATGGTATTCTATCGCTAAAAACGATGTGTTTCCAGAAGACTTTAAAAGATGGATGATCGGTAGAAAGGATTTAAAGGAACATTTTTTAACATACCATGAGGATTTATTTTCGCCTGAGTACTGGCAGGGGGTCCAAAAACGTATAGTAAAAGGCGAACTGATACATGCCTTCCCCTATCCTGACGAAATCCGATTTAGACCCGAACAAAGAATCTAATTTAACTACTCCTTCCAGTCACTATTTCCAATGAATTTTCATATCAAACCAATCTCATCAAAAAGTCAAGGCCTGAAAGTGATTCCTGTCCAAGAAGACTTACTCGATCAAACACTTCAAGAAAGTGTGGGAAAACCGATCAACCCCTCCTTATTTTCAGGCAAACAAGACAGTATCTTTTTACTAGAGTCAAATCAAGATATACTCCTTTTAATCGGATTAGGAAAGACCGCTGAATCTCATGAGGTTGAAACCTGTTTTCGAAGAGTTCTGGCAAAAAACAAAGATTTGGTAAAGGATCAAATCATCTTAGAATTTCCGGATTCTTGCTCCAAAAAATTGATCGAAAGTGCATTGATAGGCTTTCAGCTTGGGTCTTATTCCATTGGCTTTTATAAAAAAGATAAACCTAAGGATTTCAAAGATCTACAAGTGATTATAAAAACCAATCACCCTGAAATTGAGCAAATTTTATCCAGAGTAGAAAAAATAGCAAATGCTAAAATAGAAGGGTTCAAATTGGTGGATTTGCCTCCTAATGTACTTACTCCTGCATACTTGGCTGATTGGGCTACTAAATGGGCCACTAAGCCTAATACGAAAACAATCATTTTTGATCAAAAGGAAGCAGAAGAAACTGGTCTGAAGGCATTCTTAGCCGTGGGAAGAGGAAGTGCTAAACCGCCGAAATTCATCATTATGGAATATAGGCATCCCAACGCAAAATTTCATTTAGGTCTGGTAGGAAAAGGGGTCACGTTTGATACAGGAGGACTAAATATCAAAACATCAGGCATGGTAGATATGAAATCCGATATGGGAGGAGCAGCAGGAGTTTTAGCTGCCACTCAACTGATTGCCGAGTTAAAGCTAGAAATAAACCTGACAACCATCGTTCCATCCGTTGAGAATGCGGTGGACAAAGAAGCGTACCTGCCAAGTGAAATCATTGGTTCTCACTCAGGTTTAAGTATTGAAGTTATAGATACAGACGCAGAAGGAAGACTGATCCTAGCTGATGGTTTGTCCTACCTGGTATCAACTTATCAACCGGACCACTTATTGGATTTAGCAACCTTGACAGGAAGCGCTTTAGGAACCTTTGGTTATGAATGTGGAGCTCTTTTTTCAAATAATGAAGGATTTTCATCCCTCCTTCAAGAATCTGGAATGAGAAGCGGAGAAAAAGTTTGGCCACTTCCTATCTGGGACTCATACCGATCTGAGATGGATAGTGAGATGGCGGACATTAAAAATTACCATGGCAAACCTTATGCAGGAGCTATTACGGCTGCAAAATTTCTGGAAGCCTTTATTCATGAACATCCTTCTTGGGCACATATAGATATCCCTGGCGTTTCATTTAAAGATTCAGAATTTGCAAAAACCAAAACAGGCACTGCGTTTGGGATGGGGTTGATTGTCGATTTTGTAGAAAAAAAGATCAAGGATTACTCAAAGCCTTAAAACTTCTCTTCTATTCCTAAACCAAATAGTGCAAAATCATATTTGACAGGATCATTTGCATCAAATTCCCTCAATCGTTCGGTAAGTTCTAAAGCAGTCAACCAATCGGTTTGTTTTCTGGTAATCAACCCTAACTTCCTTCCTACTCTATCGACATGGAGGTCACAGGGGCATATCAGTTGGGAAGGCTGAATCTGGTTCCAAATTCCGAAATCTACTCCTAAGCTATCCTTACGAACCATCCAGCGCAAAAACATATTGATCCTTTTACATGCAGCTTTCCTAGCTGGGGTAGCAATATGCTTTCTTGTTCTTTGTGGAGCATCGGGCAGATGAAAGAAAAATTCATGGAAGGATCTCAGGACAGATTCCATAGCATGATCTCCGTTATGCCAACCTAATAAAAACGCCTCCTCCAAGGAGCGATGATTCTTATAAAACCAACTTAAAAAATGAATGAAATACAAGGTATCAATATCATTGAAAGTACGGTGTTTAAAGCTTAAAAATGGCTTCAGATCCTGTTCTTCATGATTGATTAAAAAATCATGAGGAGCATGGTCCATCATTTGAAATAACTCTCTGCACTTATTAATAATTGTTTTCCGCTGGCCCCAAGCCAAAATAGCAGCAAAAAAAGCGGTAATCTCTATGTCTTCTTTCTTGGAGTAGTGATGAGGAATCGACACTGGATCATTTACAATAAAACCTGGCTGGTTATATTGAGCTACTTTTTCATCTAAGAATTCCTTCAGGTTTTGCATCAAAGTGCCACTTTCACTTCTCCTCCCTGCGTTCCATCAAACCATTTGAAGGAAAGTTCATTGTCTACCTTTTCGGAAACATGCCAATCAAAACACTTAATATTAGTCAATGGCTTTAAACTATCTTCATCAGGGTTATAAAGGCAGATATCAAAATCCGGTAAATCTTTAGATTCCGTACTATTCCACTTTTCAAGAAGAAAGCCCTCTTCCAGAATTCTTACTTTATTACCAAAAACATAATCACTCAAAACTGTAGGAACTCCATCTTTCCTTCTCAATTTAAAACCTGAGGGTCCAAACATAATTTGTTTGCAGAGTTTAGCCTCCAATAAATCATTAGAAAATGGTAGGGTTTCCCATTCCACCTCTTTCAATACCACTTTGGATCCTTCAGGCTTCAAGCGGGTAAGGAATCTTGAGAGTAAAGAAAATAAATATGTTAAGCCAATAAAAAGCAGACCAAAGCTTGCCAAAATCGGGTACGAAATGACAAAAATGACATTCCAGATAAAGCGAAAGATATGGTGGAAAATGAGTTGAGCCTTATTCATTAGCCACAAAATTAGCCCTCTATATAGTATTATCAAAAAATATACATCAAATGAGGAAAATTAAAAACCCCGGCAAGGCCAGGGTTCATTGATAAATTCTTTTCCTAAAAGAATTTTTTAGTACATGACCTCTACCGGGAATCTCGGATTCACGGCTTTAAGTTGATCATAAGCTGCTTGAGATAGTTTGATTACAAGTTTGCTATTATCTCCAGTCTCAGGAAGCGTTCCTACCACTCTTGCAAAAATAGTGACGTCATTTTCTTCATTTTTGATTCTCATGATCGTCCCAACTGGAGCCGTTCTATGAAGAACCAAATATTTTTTATGACCTCCAGTACCTTCGATCAATTCAGCTTGTCCTGTTTCCTTAATATTTTTAAACCCTCCAGAAGCATTATCTGGATTGGCAGGAATGTTCATTTCATCTGCATCGGTGACCACCCTTGGTGTTCCGACAATTGGCACTGTAGAAGGGCCTACTTCCCCTCTTCCCACTTTCAAAGTTTGCCCCACCCTTACATTATTGGAGGTTAAGGCATTCCAAGTAATCAAATCTTCTACTCTTGCTTGGTATTGATTGGCAATTGAAAATAAAGTTTCACCAGATTTAACTTCGTGGGAAACCCATTCTCCTGGTGCGATTGGAACAGCATTATCTGCAGCTTTATTTTCTACCACTTCTTTTTCTTCATTTTTTTCAGGAGCAGGTGCCGGCTTTTCCGTTTTCTTTTCGACCACTTCTGGCTTTTCAACCTCTTCTTTTTTGACCGGAACAGAAGTAGTCACTACTGCAACTTCTGTTTTCGGGCTTTCCTGAACAACTGGTTCGGCTTTGGGTTGAGCTGCTGCAATTGGCTTCTTAATGATGAGCCCCTGGCCCACACTTAAGTCATTTCCTTTCAACTCATTCCATTGCATCACCTCACTTACGGTCACTCCATACTTTTTTGAAATAGAGAAAAGTGTCTCACCAGGTACTACTTTGTGAATGCTTGCTCCATCAGGAATTTCGGATTTAGCAATAAAAGGAACCCGAATCGTCTGACCTATCTTCAGTCCTTGCTTAAGAACCGCATTGGACTCAATAATTTCACTTACCGGAGCTGCATATCGTCTACTAATTCCGAAAAGAGTTTCTTTAGGCTCTACAGCATGAAGGATATAGGTCTTATCACCAACTCTCTCCACTCCTACTGAATCAATACTTGTCATTTCTGAAGCAATAGAAGTACTTGATATCAATAAAAAACCTGAGAATATGGCTAAATGGAATTTAGATCCGAAAATCATAATACGTGTTGGGATTGAATAATTGAAGTATTCTAAATACAAGATTAATTTCGATTTGAAGTATGAACAAGAATTATGCTAGAAAACAATAATCCTTTGATTAATCTTGAGAATTCAAAGATGAGATTTTTTAAACCAAAGAAGGTAAAAACGGCAGTTTCCGATGCCTTTTCGTATATTTTCCTATCAATTGCGTACAAATCTATATGAAGACCATAATAAGACATCTTTTTACCTTTCTCGTGTTTTTCCCTGTGCTCTTGAAAGCTCAAGACCAAGCCATCCATACCGTATTTACATTTAAAATCGATGAAGATATTGACCCTGCCATGAATCGGAAAGTGAAGCTGGCACTAGAGCAAGCTAAAGAAGAGTCCGCAGACCTCATCATCATTGAAATGGATACCTATGGAGGGGCAGTTAATGATGCCGATGATATCAGAACTATGATTCTGGAATCCTCCATTCCTATTTATGTTTTTATAAACAAGGATGCTGCTTCGGCTGGAGCTCTGATCTCCATTGCTAGTGATAAAATATTTATGGCGCCAGGAGGAAGTATTGGAGCAGCCACCGTAGTAAATGGCATGGATGGAGCGGCTGCGCCTGACAAATACCAATCTTATATGCGGTCTATGATGAGAAGTACGGCAGAAGCCAAAGGACGTGATCCAAAAATTGCGGAAGCTATGGTAGATGAAAACATAGAAATTGAAGGGATAAGTGAGGCCGGCTCAGTGATTACTTTTTCAGTTTCTGAAGCTAAAAAATATGGGTTTTGTGATGGAGAGTATATTTCAATGGATCAACTGATCCAAGATCAAAACCTTTCAGATGCCAACCTCATTTCCTACCAAACGGACTTCACTGAAAAAATCATCGCTTTTTTTCTAAGCCCAGCCGTGAGTGGCTTCTTAATTCTAATTATCATAGGAGGAATCTATTTTGAATTACAAACACCAGGGGTAGGCTTTCCTTTAGTAGCATCCCTGATCGCTGTTGTATTATATTTTACTCCCTATTATTTAAATGGCTTAGCTGACAATTGGGAAATCATTGTGTTTGTTGCAGGAATTATTCTATTGGCTCTAGAGCTATTTGTAATTCCTGGATTTGGGATTTTTGGGATTCTCGGTATCACCTGTATACTATCAGGATTGGTATTGGGCATGCTCCCCAATGAAAACTTTGACTTTGAGTTTGTCCCAGCCTCTGAATTATTTGCGGCCTTACTTACTGTGATCCTAGCTGCCATTGCCTCTGTTGGAATCGTTTTTTGGCTGACGCCGAAAGTCAATGAATGGAAAGCCTTCAGTGCCATTTCCCTCGCTGGAACACAGCAAAAGCGGGATGGATACACTTCCAGTTTCTATTCTGATAGTTTACAAGGGCAAAAAGGAATTGTTCATTCTAGGCTGAGACCTAGTGGAAGAGTAGAAATTGGTGGCGAAATTTACGATGCTTATTCCAGGGGAGAATTTATCGATAAGGGAGAACCCATCATTGTCATTTCGACGGAAGGAACTTCTCTGAAAGTCAAAAAATCAGAGGCTTAAACTTTTTGGAATTCCTTAAGTTTGCAGCATGAACCCATTTCAGTCTGTTTATGAAGAGATAGGAGAAGAAAAAATCCGTTATCTCTCCCACTTATTTTATCTAGAAGTTAAAAAAAATGAAGCATTAAGAAGCCTGTACCCTGAAAAGGATCTGGCTCCTGCAGAAGAACGTCTATTTTTATTTTTACTTCAGGTTTTCGGAGGACCTCAGACATACTCCGAACAAAGAGGGCACCCAAGATTGAGGATGAGGCATCTTAATTGGAAAATCGATAGCAAAATGAGAAACCACTGGCTCAATGCCATGATGACAGCGATAGATCAACTGGATCTTGATCCTAATGTAAAAGAGTTGATGTTAGGATACTTTATCAAAGTGGCCAACCATATGATCAATCATGAATAAGATTTTGAAAGGAGTTTATTCAGGGTACGCAGGGCTTATTTTTATTTTAAGCTTTATTCTGATTTTCCCATTTATACTGATCTGCATTTGGATTCCTGGTTTCAAAAAATTTGGAAGAAAGATCAATCGATATTGGGCTAGAGTATATTTCACTTTGATTTTCCTACCCGTAAAAATTGAAAATCGAGCCAAACAAAAAAGTGGTCAACCATACATTTATATCGCCAACCATTTCAGCTACTTAGACATTCCCATGATGGGGTTTATTCCAGGAGATGTCCAGTTTGTAGGTAAAGCCTCTATCAGAAAAGCACCTTTGTTTGGTTATTATTTCAAAAAGCTGCACATCGCAGTGGATCGAGAAAGACTGAGAAGCAGAGCGGAAACCATGAGAAGATCCATAGCTGCTATTGAACAAGGAAGCGGATTGATTATTTTCCCAGAAGGAGGCATTTATACCAAAAACCCTCCACAAATGATCCCTTTCAAAATCGGGGCATTTAAAATTTCCATATCCAAACAAATCCCCATTATCCCGGTCACTTTATCTTATAATCATATAATTTTGCCTGATGACGGTAAGTTATTACTAAATTGGAGGCCAGCAAAAATGGTGATGCATGAAGTGATCTTGCCTACGGAGGAAGACACCGAAGAAACCTTGAAACAAAAATGTTTTGATGTCATTCAGAATCAATTGAATTTAGATGCCGAAAACTTATGAGAATCGATAAAACCACCATCAAAAAAATCTCCCATTTAGCCAGATTGGAATTTGATGAAAACAGTGCTGAAAAAATGTCTCGGGACATGAGTCAGATTTTGGACTGGGTAGAACAGTTGAATGAAATAAACACGGACAATATAGAACCTTTAACCACTATGTCTTCAGAAGTAAATGATATGAGAGAAGATGTCAGTGGTACACATTTAAATCATGAAGCTGCTTTAAAAAATGCTCCAAAAAGAGATGCAGAATACTTTAGAGTTCCGAAAGTATTAGAATAATGAGTCTAAAAAATTCAAATCAAGGCTATCAAATTCCCAGTCTACTTGCCCTCCTACTTCTGATAGCTGGAGGGCTTTTTGCACTTTATTACTTGGTATTGGACCCCATGCCTTATGAGGTGATAGAAAGTGCGACATTTTTGGACAGGATTGCCGTGCCATTTGATTGGGTTCAAATAGGGCCGCTTGCCTACCCTATCAACATTGACAACTTTTTGATTTTTCAGGAATTTCATTCCTTACCCATGGCAATTAATCCAATGGAGTCCTATTTCTTTTTTGGATTGGTCTTTCTAATAGCCTCCTCTTTTTTAACCATGCTCTCGGGATTCAATAAAATGGCAATTGTAGCTGGAGGGATCGGTTGGATCGTATTGGTTACACTTTGTAATTTCAATGGGTTAAATATCGGGGGAGCAAGCGCCAACTTTCCCTTGATTATTGTTTTAATAGGATCTTTAGGGCCTGTGATTTTTTTTCATATCTGGGGTCAAAATCTATCATTACTCCTTAAATGGTTTATAACTACAATAAGTTTTGCACTAGCAATTTTCATTTTAGTAAGACTTAGTCCCATCACCCAACCAATCCTATTTATTTCAGAGTATTCAACAGTTATGGCCTTGGGTTTATGTATTGCCTGGATATTTTGGAATGGACATAGTTTTGTTTCAGGAATCTATATTCTTTTGGCAAGAACGAATAAGGACTTAGGCATGAAAATCTCCTACCAAATGGGGATTATTTCTATAGGATATCTTGCCACACTTTTTCTATTGTTTATGGAGATGACAGGAGATTTAGTCACTCCATTTTTCGGATTTTCTCCCCTATATCTATTAATTCCGGTTGGAGCATTGGGATGGGTATCTTTCAATTCAAAAATCAACCAAATACCGAATTTGGCTGCAGATGGAAAAACCCTAAAAATACTCCATCTCTTAGGTTTTGGACTGACTTTATGGCTTTGCTGGAAACTTATTATAAGCGGAAATCAACCGGGCGAAGAACTAGTAAAGCATTTATTTCTATATAGCCAAATAGGGTTTACGCTATTCTTTATCGTTTATCTTTTCAGTAACTTTTTGTCCATCATGGATTCTGGAAAGGCCATTGATGAAATTCTTTATAAACCGTATTCGCTCCCCTATTATCATCTTCGGATTGGGGGCTTAATGGCAATCTTGGTGCTGACCATCTATGCAGAAGGGATCATCTCGGTTCAGCTGAATGCCCTGACGAATAATATAATGGGAGATTATTATTACCAATCAGGTCAACAGCTGGAAGCAAGTATTCTCTATGAAAACTCCTGGGCTAAATACAGAAAAAACAACAAGGCAAAACACTTAACGGCACAGCTCCTGTTTGAATTGAACCAACCTACCTTGGCGAAGCAACATTTGGAAGAGAGTTTTGCAGAATATCCCCAAGTAGATAATATCATCCTTTTAAGTAATCGATTACATCGGGAAGACAAACTGTTTGAATCGATCTTTTACTTGGAAAAGGGGCTGGATATGTTTCCTTCCAATCCTTATTTAGCCAATAATCTCGCGCTTTTCTATGTCAAGATAAACCAGGAAGAAAAAGCCGTACAAACACTGGAGGAACATGCTCAAAACCATCCTACCCTGCTATCTAATTTATCGGCTTTGCGGACAAAGTTGGGCTTCAAAGGTGAATTAAAAGAAACCCCAGAAGATTTAATTGGGCAAATCAATCAATTGGCATTGAACAATTCCTCCGCCAACTTATCCAGTAACGAATTAAAAAGTGCCATCAAATCCGGTTTGGAGAAAGAACAAAGCCCCATGCTCCTCCACGCAGGTTGGAGAAATTTACTTTCAGATAGAGACCGATCCGCCCCAAGCCAGGAACTGAATTTTTTGGATAGTCTCAGTAAACAGCCACAAATGGTGGATTATTTAATGGATATCCAGGAAACAGCCGTCATCAGAAGTTTAGGCGCAGGAAGAGTATCTGAAGCAGTAAAAAATCTGAATGGGTTAGCATTTAGAAACCCAGGGTCTGCGGGTTATTATTTAAATTTCTCTTCACAAGTATTAGCCCAAAACCTTGATTTTAGAAAAGCTGCTAGAGAGTTGATTGTGGCTGAAGAAAAAGGTTTCAAGGCATTTCAACCTCACCATTTGGCGATTTTACAACTCTCGGGATACAATGGGAATGCAGAAGAAATCAAAAATAAGTATCAAGTTCTTTCGCCTGATTTTTTTTCAGAATCAGCCGGGATCAGCAAACAATATTTTGACTTGATTAAGAAATTTCATGAATCATTACCTGAACGTTTATTTTTTGAATGGCAATCGTTCCCGGATTCTGAGTTAAAATTAGATTTATCTATAAGGCTACTTAGCTACAAATCCCATGGTTTGAAGATAAATCAAATTCAAGAAGTTGGAGCGTTTTTAGTCAATCAAATCGAAAACACGGAAGAATTATCAAAGTTTCTTGCCGATCCAAATTGGAAAAAGGAGGAATCTTTGAAATCATACACCAAATGGTTAGGACTTAGCGAGGAATTGACTGCTAACCCTTACTTCACTCCTTTGGTATTGTCAGCAGCAGAAAGGATAGATGACCCACTAGCTCAATACGAATTATTGAATGATGTTTCTCAGTTTAATCATGATCCTTTATTATGGATTAGAAAAATCCAGGCTGCAAGAAGGATAAACCTTGATAATTATGCTGATGATGCATTAGAAAAATTGAGAGAATGGGTGTCTGATTCTGAACTGGAAAAACTGAATTTTTAAACTTAGCCATATATTTCACGTAATTTCACTAGACTACTTTTAAATTTTTAACGCATATAAATTATCTTCAGCAAAAAATAGCATCCATGAGCAGAGTAATTGAAACCCATGAAATAAATAAAACCTATAAGATGGGAGCTGAAGTGATTCAGGCCCTTAAGTCTGTATCCATTACAGTAAATAAAGGTGAATATGTAGCATTTATGGGGCCCTCTGGATCTGGAAAGTCTACTTTGATGAATATCATCGGATGCTTGGACACCCCTACTTCTGGCACCTATATCCTAAATAATAAAGATGCCAGCGACATGACAGAAAATGAACTGGCTGAGATTAGAAACAAAGAAATCGGCTTTGTTTTTCAGACTTTTAACCTTCTTCCACGAGCTACCTGTCTGGAAAACGTTGCATTGCCTCTGGTATATGCAGGGTACAGCAAAGAAGATAGAGAAGAATTGGCTTTTCAGGCACTTTCAAATGTTGGTTTAGGGGATAGAACCAAACATAAGCCAAATGAACTTTCAGGTGGTCAAAGACAACGTGTAGCGATTGCCAGGGCTTTAGTAAATAATCCAAGTATAATTTTGGCGGATGAGCCCACGGGTAATCTAGATTCCAAAACCTCTTATGAAATTATGGAATTGTTTCATGAGTTACATGCTAAAGGAAATACCATTATCATGGTTACTCACGAGGATGACATTGCGCATTATGCCCATAGAATTGTGAGATTAAGGGATGGATTGGTAGAAACTGACACAATAAATCCAAATCCTACACGTGGAGTTGCGATGCACACCTAATTATCCATTTTTTTACAAATAGATTCTTATTTTTGTCGGAAGATCAAAAGATTGCCGATGAAAATCTATACAAAAACAGGAGACAAAGGAATTACCTCATTATTGGGTGGTATTCGTGTCCCGAAATCTGATTTAAGAATAGATGCTTATGGGACAATCGATGAGTTAAATTCTTACCTTGGATTAGTAAGAGATCAACCAGTAAATCAAAAAAGAGGGGATCTTTTAAAGGAAATTCAAGATAGGTTATTTACCATTGGCGCAGATTTAGCCACTGTTCCAGGCAAGGAAAAAGTAAAAAAACCGGATCTACATTTAGAGGATATCGCTCTTTTGGAAAAAGAGATGGATCTTATGGAAATGGAGCTACCTCCTTTAAAAGCATTTATTTTGCCAGGGGGACATCAATCTGTTTCTTTTTGTCATTTGGCAAGAACAGTTTGTAGGAGAGCGGAACGAATCACAGTTGAATTAGCATCATTCGAAGAAGTTTCAGAATTGATAATTCAATATCTTAATAGACTTTCGGATTTTCTCTTTGTGTTGGGAAGAGCCATGAGTCAAGAATTAGGTGCCGAGGAAATTACCTGGAAGCCCCGAATTTAACATTGTATTTCACACTGGATTTTACCAGTTAAAGGCATAATTTATGAAAACATCACTTGCCATCCCGGTAGAAGCTACCACCAACTCTCGTTTACCAGAAACCGATTTTTCAAATTTGGTCTTTGGTAAAACAATAAGTGACCACATGTTTGTAGCTGATTACAAAAATGGAGAATGGACAGATTTAAGAATTGAACCGTATGCTCCTTTGGTTCTTAGCCCAGCAAATGCCACACTTCATTATGGACAGTCTATTTTTGAAGGTTTAAAAGCTTACAAAAACGATAAAGGAGAGATCTTGGTTTTTAGAGCTGACGCAAACTGGACCAGAATGAATGAATCTGCCGAAAGAATGTGCATGCCTGCCATTCCAGAAGATATTTTTATGGAAGGCTTGGTTCAATTATTAGACCTTGATAAAGGTTGGGTTCCAGATGCCAAGGGTTCATCACTTTATATCAGACCCTTCATGTTTGCTACCGATGACTACATTGGAGTAAAACCTTCTGATACTTATAAATTCATCATTTTCACATGCCCTGTAGGTCATTACTACAGCAAGCCGGTGAGTGTCAAAGTGGAAACACAATTTACCAGAGCTACTGAAGGTGGTACCGGTGCTGCAAAAACCGCAGGTAACTATGCCGCTTCTTTATATCCTGCACAAAAAGCCCAGAAGTCTGGTTACGACCAATTACTTTGGACTGATGGAAAAAGTCATAGTAAAATAGAGGAAAGTGGCACTATGAACGTCATGTTCAAAATCAACGGAACCTTGATCACTGCTCCTATTAACTCAGGCACCATTTTGAAAGGAATCACTAGAGACTCCGTGCTTCAATTGGCAAAAGACTGGGGTCAACCAGTAGAAGAAAGATTCTTGACTGTATCTGAACTGGAAACTGCCTTGAAAGAAGGAAGACTAGAAGAAGCATTTGGAACAGGAACCGCCGCGACAATAGCACATATTGAAAAAATCAATGTGAATGGAACCGATTATATTTTACCTTCTAAATCCTCTGATGCCTTTTCTAATAAAGTTCTTACAGAATTAGATGGGATAAAATACGGGAATGTAGCAGATCCCCATGATTGGATCATTAAGATTTAAATGAAAGCGGGAATTATTAATTCCCGCTTTTTTTATTAAAAGACTTTAAAAAGTTCCTATTTTGACTTCGTAAATTAGTTATTTAGGCTAAATGAAAAAGCTGTTAATTTTTTCTTTCTTGATCACTTTACCCTTATTGGTACAGGCCCAATCAAGAGATTTTATTCTTTTAAAACGGGGAGCCAATCAAAAATCCCAAATCCGCTATTATCCCGGTGAAGAAATCACATATAAAAGCAAAAAAATAGGATATTATATTACAGATGTTATTGAAAAGGTCGACCAGGATTACATCTATATGACTGAAAACATCATCTCCCCAATGGATATTGAGGAGATTGATATCCGTCGAAAAGATAAAAGAAATGGGACATTAAGAGCTTTCAACTCCTTGGTTTTGGGTGCAGGAATCATTTTGATTTCGGTAGATATGATCAACAGTCTATACCATGATGGGGAGGTGACCGTGGACAAGGGAGTTGGCATCACCTCGGGCATTTTACTTGCTACTGGACTGGCGATGTTGCCATTGCGGTACAAAACCTTCAAGCATCAAGGGAGAAACCATATTCAAATTATCATGATGAGAATGGAATAATTGAAATCCATTAGTTTTAACAGACTTTTTTTCGGAATTTTGCATCCTAAATTTTACACCTAGACAGATGACTTCAGAACAACTGAAAGACTTGAAAGCTCGCACCTCGGCTTTAAGGAGGTATCTTTGACTACGATCGTAAGAAAGCAGAAATAGAAGATTTTGAGGCTGTATCAGCCCAACCTGACTTTTGGAATAATCCGGAAGAAGCAGAGAAAACCATGAAGCAGATCCAAGCAAGAAAGACTTGGACTACCGCATTTGACAACCTCAATAAAATTATTGAAGACCTAGATGTGCTATACGAGTTTTATAGCGCGGATGAGGTTTCCGAAGAGGAAATCAAAACAGAATATGAAAAAGCCAAAAACGTGGTTGAAGAACTCGAATTGAAGAAAATGCTTTCTTCAGAAGAGGATCAACTTAACGCTGTTTTGGAAATCAATCCTGGAGCCGGTGGTACCGAAAGTAATGATTGGGCATCTATCCTTATGAGAATGTACATCATGTGGGGAGAAAAAAATGGTTACAAAGTCCGTGAAGTAGACGTTCAGCAAGGCGACGTAGCAGGTATTAAATCCTGTACTTTGGAATTTGAAGGACCATTAGCATATGGTTTTCTAAAATCAGAAACTGGAGTACACCGCTTGGTACGTATCTCTCCTTTTGATTCAGGAGGACGTAGACATACTTCTTTTGCTTCAGTGTATGCCTATCCTGAAGTGGATGATTCCATTGAAATTGACATCAATCCTGCGGACATTGAATTGCATACTTCTAGATCAGGGGGAGCGGGAGGTCAGAACGTGAACAAAGTGGAAACTAAAGTTCAGCTGACTCACAAGCCAACTGGTATCGTAGTAGTTTGTCAAATTGAACGTTCTCAATTAGCCAATAGAGAAAAGGCAATGCAGATGTTGAAATCAAGGTTGTTCCAATTGGAAGTGGAGAAAAGAAATGCGGAAATAGCAAAAATTGAATCTTCCAAACTGCGTGTAGACTTCGGTTCTCAAATTAGAAACTATGTACTTCATCCCTACAAACTTGTGAAGGATGCCAGAACAGGGTATGAAACCTCAGATACGCAACACGTATTGGACGGTGGCTTAAACGAATTCATGAAAGCCTACCTGTTGGCTCAAAGCGAGGAAGAAGCAAATAAAAACTAATGGAAAGGCCAGATTAATTTCTGGCCTTTTTTGATCTTCAATATCTAGATGAAATTAATCCCTTCTTTTTTTACACTCAATTTTTTCCTGCTTTGCTTGAGTTCGTTCCTGTTTTTCTCCTCGTTCAATATGATCATTCCAGAGCTTCCAAACTACTTGAGCTCCTTGGGAGGAGAAGAATACAAAGGATTGATTATTTCCTTATTTACTCTTTCTGCAGGCCTATCTAGACCTTTTAGTGGAAAACTTGCCGATAAAATCGGAAGGATTCCAGTCATGATTTTCGGGACTTCCATTTGCTTTATTGTCGGGTTATTATATCCCATTCTCAATTTTGTTGGAGGGTTTCTATTCCTACGTTTTATCCATGGTTTTTCTACAGGTTTCAAACCAACTGGCACCTCCGCTTACGTGGCAGATATTGTTCCATTTCAAAAAAGAGGAGAAGCGATGGGAATCCAGTCCCTATTTGGATCCCTGGGAATGGCTGCTGGTCCAGCTATAGGCGGTTGGATAGCTACCCACTGGGAGCTAAACACGCTATTCTATACTTCCGCTTTCACTTCTATATTTTCTATTTTAATCTTAATCAGACTGAAAGAAACACTGCCTGAAAAGGAAAAATTCTCCTTAAAACTTTTCCGTTTGAAAAAAGATGAACTCATAGAAAAACGAGTATTGGTCCCCTCAACTATTCTTTTTTTATCGGTCTTTTCCTTTGGAGTAGTATTAACCATTATTCCAGATTTATCCAGTCATCTTCAGATTGAAAATAAGGGTTTATTCTTTGCTGTCTTTACTCTTTCCTCTTTGGGAATTCGTCTTTTGGCAGGAAGAGCATCGGATAAATACGGGAGAATTCCTGTGATGCGAGTTGCCAGCTTTTTGTTAATCGTTGCCATGCTTTCCATCGCATTCGTACAGTCAAAAGCTGTTCTTCTGCTGACGGGGATTTTATATGGTGCAGCTGTAGGAATGTACAGCCCTACTACAGCAGCTTGGGTTGTTGACCTTTCCCTGAATCACTATAGAGGTCGGGCTTTGGCTACCATGTATATCTTTCTGGAGGCCGGAATCGGGGTTGGAGCTTTGGTCTCAGGTTGGATCTATGGAAACAACCCTGCAAACTTTCAATGGGTATTTATATTTAGTGCCGGGATGGCCTCTTTGGCATTCTTCTATCTCATTTTGATTAAAAAGGATGAATATCAACCAACAGAGCCCGAATAAATTCGGGCTCTGTTGCTTTAATTTCCAAGATATCCAGTAGGTCTTGGAATGGCTAAAATCTTTTTCTGCCGCCCATTGTAATAGGTCACTTTTTCACCATCAAAAAATGCTCCTTCTTCCAGCATGATTCGTACTTCTTTATTCCATTCTTTCACAAAAACTACTGCATTGAGTTCTATCGCATAGCCTGTATTGGCATGGAGCGGAAAATCTCCTGCACCAGGTGTATCCCCTTGATTATCCCACATACCGATGGTGGGTCCTGCCGAGTGTCCATAATATCCAAGAGGGTGTGTATAAATGCTCCCATTGATCCCTTCAGCCTCCATTTGCTTTCTTGTCTCCCTCAAAATTTCATTCCCAGTTCTTCCGGAAACATAATTCTGAGTCAATAAATCCTGAACTCTGTTTCCTTGTTCAAACGCTTTTTGCAAATAATCAGGAACTTCTGTTTCTCCTAACTTCAGAACATAGGCCATTTCCTGAGTATCCGTATTCAATCGTAGGTAGGTAATTCCAAAATCTATATGAAGCAGGTCCCCCGGCATAATGACCTGTGAAGCTGGTGTCGAAGCAAAAGATCGATTTGCTTCCTGAGAAGCAGGGTCAGGCCGTTGAATATCTACAGATGGGTGAAACCAAGTATCAAGCTTCATGGATTTAATTTTTTCCCTATACCACCAAACTACGTCATCAGTAGTGGTCACCCCCGGAGTAATCACTTGCTCAGATAACCCCTGTTGGACGATTTGATGTGCTATTTCTTGAATATGGCGATAAGTAGCCATTTCTGCTGGAGTTCTAGTTTCTAACCATCTTACAGCGAGTGTTTGTGCAGAAACGATTTTGGATTTCAGGTTCTCTGGCAAATACTCATGAAAAATCTGGTATTCATTCATGGTCAATCCATCTGCATGACCATAATCCTTGGCATAGTTCAGTCCAATTGACTTCGGTTTTTTCTCTTTGATTAAATCCACCAAGGCTTCCCATTGGTCTGGCTGAGATTCCGGATCCCAAGCTCTTTTAAAAGCTTTTCCCACATCATATCTGGCAACAGCATAGGTCTCTACAGCCGCATTCGGCGCAGGTTGATACATCACCAAAATGGTTCTTCTACGCGCGGCCATCCAGGTAGCAGGAAGTAATTTTCGAATGACAGGATCTTCATTGTATTCACGGGATATCACTACCCACATGTCTATTCCGGTTTCTGTCATCAACTCGGGCAATAAATTAGCGATTCTATCATCCAACCAGCTATCAATCACCTGCGCTTGTTCCCTTTGGGTTAAAACAGCAAAATCTTGGGCATAGATACTTTGAGTACCAACCACTATGAGTAAAAGAGAGAGTATTTTTTTGAACATATTCAGATTTATTAATTCTTGAATATAATTCATTATTCAATTTAACCCCTCTTTCATTTGGTAAATGGTCAAACAACTGGAAGAGTTGGCCGGGAGAGAAGAATTCTCTCTTTACTCAACTTTCTAAACCGAAAATAAAGTAAAAATGCGGTAACGCTTAAGCCTATCAAAAGCCCATACCAAATACCTTTTGCTCCAAAGCCAAATTCAAAAGCTAATAAATACCCTAATGGAAGTCCCAACACCCAATAAGCAATCAATGTTACGTAAGTGGGAACTTTAACATCTTCCATTCCTCTCAATACGCCTAGACCAATCACTTGGGCTCCATCCGATAATTGAAAAAGACCTGCTATGACCAATAAGGAAGAAGACAGGGAAATCACTGCTGGATCATCAATATAGAGGGTCGGTAAAAAATTTCGAAAAGTGATAAAGATCAATGCGGTAGAAGCCATAAAGACCATGGACATGGCATATACCACCATTCCTGCTTCTTTCATAGCTTTGAAATTTGCCCTTCCGATTTGGTTGCTCACACGAATCATTCCCGCAGTGGACAGACCTGCCACCATCATATAACTGATGGAGGCCAAATTGATTGCAATCTGATGGCCTGCAAGAGCATTCACCCCTATCCACCCCATCATGATGGCGGCAGTACTAAAGGCACTTACCTCAAATATATATTGAAAGCCTGTGGGAATACCTACATTTAGAATCCGACTAAACATGGGTAAACTCCATTTCTTCAAATTCATGGAAAGTTGAAAAACCTGATATCTCTTTGCCTTAAGTACATACCAACCCATCATAATTGGCATTAAAATCCTAGAAATCAAAGTAGCCCAGCCAGCCCCCATTAAGCCCATCTCTGGAGCACCAAGCTTTCCAAATATTAAAACCCAGTTTAGGAAGACATTGACAAGATTACAAAAGATGGTGATATACATCGCTTGTTTAGTCTGTGACAACCCTTCTGCAAACTGTTTGAAAGTTTGAAATATCATAAAAGGTAAAAGAGATGCTGTGATCACAAACAAGTAGGGAATTGTCAATGAAACGACTTCTTCCGGTTGGTCTAAAAAATGTAACCCTTGAGCAAGAATTAAGACGATTGAAGTCAGTAAGAAACTTGTAATAATGTTTATCCAAAGCCCATGTTGAAATAAACGAGAAATCCGGTTGAACTTCCCCTTTCCTTCAGCCACAGATACTAAAGGGGTAATCCCCATAGAAACCCCCATACCAAACATCAATATGACAAAAAAGATACTGTTTCCGAGCGACGCGGCTGCTAAAGGTAACGCCCCTAACCTTCCCACCATCATGGAGTCTGCAACCCCTACTAAAACTTGACCCAACTGGCTCAACATTACTGGAAAAGCCAGGTTGAATGTAATTCTAAAATGATCCTTGATTGTCATGGCCTATAAACCCAGAATTCGGGCAACTTTAAGAATTCCTGCAATACTGATCCCATCGGTAATTTCACCATTCATTACCATGCCTAACAAATCCTTAAATGGTAATTTTTTAATCTTTAAGACTTCTGTTTCTTCAAATGCTGTCAAACCTTCTGTCAGATCTTCTGCTAAAAAAACAAAACCTTCCTCATCAGTCACAGAATTAGAAGTATGGATTCGCATCACTTCTGTCCATTTTTTCGCAGTAAGCCCTGTTTCCTCCTTTAACTCCCGTTTGGCACTTTCCAAAATATCAACCCCAATCGGCCCCCCTCCCATAGGGATTTCCCAAGAATATTCATCTAAAGGATATCGATATTGACCCACAATCCAGGTATAACCATCCGTATCCAAAGGAATAATCCCAAGGGCTTTGTTTTTAAACTGCACTTTTCCGTAGATCCCCAAATTTCCTGCGGGGTTGATTACATCATGCTCTTCAACCTTAATCCAGGGATTCTGATAAATCTCCTTGATTTCTTTAGTTTTCCAAGGGTTTCCTTCCATGGTATTCAAAAAAAAAGGGTGACTAAAGCCACCCCAAAATTTTCCATTTTAATTTAATTAAGCCGGGATTGGCAATACTTTAGAATCTTTGAAGGTAGATAAAATCACCATAGACTGCATGGAATCTACTTCCTTGATCTCAGAAACTTTCTCAAGCATCAATTTTTGATATGCAGTGATGTCTTTAGAAATAATTTTTAAAATAAAGTCTCCAGTACCGGTAATATGATGACACTCAATCACTTCAGGAATACCATTAATCTCTCTCATGAAAGCATCAATATTTCCTTTGTTGTGCCCAATCAAACTAACAAGAACGAACGTACTAACTCCTAAGCCAATTTTTTCTGGATCAAGTTTAGCGTGATAGCTTTTGATTATCCCAGACTGCTCTAACTTTTTCACTCGCTCCAAAGTTGGCGCAGGCGAAAGACCTATATCTTTTGATAGTTGAGCATTTGTAATTTTAGCATTACCCTGAAGTATTTCTAAAATTCTTCTATCAATTTTATCAAATTTTATTCTTACGCTATTATCCATGATCTCTGGTTTTACAAAATTTTCTGTTGTGCAAAATTATAATATTTGCTTAAAATTTTAAAGTGATTTATGATAATTTAATTCCACTATTCGAAATTTTATTAAGAAATCAGTGGGTTTAAGCAAAGAATCCTTTCAAAATCCCTCAGTCTCTCAAAAAAATTCAAATTATCTCCTGTATCACACACAACATTACGAGAGAATTTAATTTAAAGTTTATTCTTTTTTATAAAATCCCTAGCTTCCTGATGAGCGGGGTGTTTTCGCTTTGCATAACGCTTAACTTCTTTAAAGTATTTTTTAGCTAAAGATTTGTTTCCTGCCGCTGTCTCCATTTTCCCTAGTTGAACTAAGGCATGCAAATAATACCCACTTTCTTGTGACTCAGATTCCTCTCCATAGGAGATGGTTTGTAAGTAATATTTCTTTGCTTCAGCCATGTCTCCAATCCTTTTGTAGTATTCTGCTGCATAAAAAGATGCATACCTCCCTGAGTTTGCCTCATACCCCACTTGCTTGGCAGCAATTCTGTCTAGGATTTCTAGGGATTGGTCTAGGGATTCAATCCAACGCCCAACTGTATATAAATGCCTGGCATAGGAACGATGGAAATAAGGGTTATTTGGAAATTTAGAATGTAAGTATTCTGAAATACGTAATGCCTCATAAGGTTTCTTCTCCTCGGAAGCATACAGTCTAAATAAAAAATATTGTGCCTCCACTCTGGTATAAAATGCATTAGTAGCAACCTGCTCTAATTGTTGAAGCCCCAATTCTTTACTTCCTTTTGGAAATAAGGCCATTACAGGTCTAAGCAATGGATAATTCTCTGGAATCCATACTGAGAAATAATTAAAAAGTGCGTCTCCCAACAGCAACTCTGGGTTGAACTCCTCCTCTCCTCTGCTCAATTCCATGTATTTCAAGGCATTCTTTCCTCCCCAAGCCGCTTTGGTCCACTTCTTTCTTTCAGAATAGAGTCTACTCTGGAAGCCGTAGCCTGCTGCTAAAAAAAAAGCAGCTTCTTTATTTGTTTCATCTTCATCATAAATAGCTTCAGCCTTCTCAATTGCGCGATCTAAATACTGTATGAAGATATCGTCGTATTTCTCATTGGTAACATCTACTTCTATTCTCCACCAATAGCCAAGTGCCATCAAAAAATCAGGCAGAGGATGATCCGGATATTGATAAGCCAAAACAGCAAAATCACGTTCAGCTACAGGAAAATTGAAATCATACATGCTATTGATTGATTTGGTTATTCTAAACTGCAAACCTTTATCAAGCAACAAATACCGAGACTGTTCTACCTTGAATGTATCCACTAAGGTAGACTGGCTAAAGGCATTTACTTTGCTAAATAGCAATACTGAAAACAAAATAAGGGCTATGATTTTTTTAAACATGTTTCAACGAATGACATTGCAAAATTAGATGGAATCCCAAACAATCTTTTAGATTTGAATGAGAATCATCAAAAAATGGCAAAACCACTTTCCATAGAAGCACAACGTCTTAAAGAGATAATAGATTTCGACAAAAGAATATATTTTTTCATTTTGGTTATTTTATTCTTATCCATTAGATATTTAACCAATACCTTAATCCTGGAATCAATCCCAGATTACGATGCGTTGGAAGGCCGTGGAGATTTTATGATTTTCCATATTTTCAACGCTCTTAATTACATTTGGACACCGTTTGCTCTTCTTTGGAAGTTCACAGCAATTTCTTTTTTATTCTGGCTTGGAGCTTTTTTCTTAGGATACAAAGTACCCTATAAAGAATTATGGAAATTTGCTTTAGTCGCTGAAGTAATTTTTCTTTTTCCAGAACTGATTAGGCTTCTTGTTTTCCTTAACCCCTCCTCTTCTGTTACTTTTCAAGAAATTGATGAGTACCGTCCATTTTCACTTTTATCCTTATTTGGGCCTGAAAATGTAGCTGCTCAATACCACTATGCTTTGGGAACAGTCAATATTTTTGAAATCTTTTATGGGATTCTTTGGCTTTATGGATTTCATATGATCAGTAATAGAGGGCTTGGAGAAAGCTCAATTGTAGTGCTTATTTCCTATTACTTTCCCCTAATAATCTGGCTCACATTTTATATTTTAGTTTACAAAGGATAAGAAATTCGAAGTATAAAAAGTCCGCAATAGTTAGACTATAAATTTCTACCTATCAATGAATTAGCCTCCTTCCCTTTTAGAAGTTAAGTCCCATCACATTTTTAAACATTCATTTACTCCAAATTTTATTAAGCCAAAAACAAAAAAAGAGCCTTTTAGACTCTTTTTACAACACTTAACTTTGATAAGTTAGACCAATTCAAATGGCCATAATAATAATCCCTGTTTAAGATTAATCACCTCCTTAAAACCCATTTCATTCATGATTGCACAAGCCATTCCACTTCTATTTCCACTTCTACAGTAAATCAAATAAGTTTTATCCTTTGATAGATTTTGAATTAGATTCATAAAATTACTTGAGGATACATCAAGATTAAAAGCCCCTCTAATTTTTCCTCCTTCAAATTCACCAGCTGATCTTACGTCCATTACCATTGTATGAGACATTATTGCCAAATCTTGAAATTCACCGGAAGCAATTTCTCTATATTTCTTGGACAAAGGACTGGGAGAATTATACATAAGATTTAATTTGGGACTAATGTCTTTCAAAACAACTTAACTTTCAGCATCAAAAATCAAATAAAACTAGACTATACGAAAATCAGTTCTTTCGAAATAATATAAATACCCATACCAAGCACAAACCATCCAAATCCCTTTTTCAGTACTTTTTCATTTATCTTTTTGGACAAGGAACTTCCAATAAAAATCCCTACGATTGATAAACCTGTAAAAATGATCAACATCTTCCAATCAATTGTTTGGTTTGCCAAGTCTCCAAGAAATCCTATGAGAGATTTAGCAGATATAATCAATAAAGAAGTACCTACAGCCATTTTCATTGGTAGTTTTGCTAGTATCACCAAGGCAGGAATGATCAAGAATCCTCCACCAGCTCCAACTATACCTGTCACAAGTCCAACTACAGACCCTTCTAATGCGATCATGGGGAAGTTAAACTTCACCTCTCCATTTCCTTCTTCTTTATTTGCCTTTTTATCCTTGATCATTGAATAGGAGGCTGCCAACATGATAATCGAGAAAAATACCATAATCCCAACGCTTTTTGCCAATTCAAACCCTCCAATAGTAAATAAGGGGTCTGGCAAAGCAGGAACCAGGAATTTTCTTGTTAAAAAGACTGCGATAAATGAAGGGATCGCAAAAACCAAAGCGGTCTTATAATCCACCAAATTCTTCTTCATATAAGTAAAGGATCCTACTAAAGAAGTACTACCTACCACAAATAGCGAATAGGCAGTTGCCAACACTGGCTCGACGCCTAAGATGTATACAAGTACAGGAACTGTCAATATAGACCCTCCTCCACCAATTAGTCCTAGTGAGACTCCGATGACTACTGCAGATGCAAATCCTATAATATTTACTAAATCCATAATTTTTTATTCAGAATTAACACCACAAAAGTACGTTCACTTGAAGCGGGAAGTAGTGACAAATGTTACACTTGATTGTAAAATAAAAATAAGTTCAAAGAACCATGCCTGATGGTAGAATTAGAATCTACAAAGAATTTAAAAAAGAAAACAAATCGAATGATATCCCGAAGAACCATTTTTTGTAAATTATAAAAAAAACAGGTTACTATGAGAATTTTACTGCCTTTAGATTTTTCCGAAAATTCAAAAAAAACCTTTGACTTCGCGATTGTTCTTGCAAAAAAGAAGAATGCTACGATTACCATTCTTCATGTCATCGAGGCAATTTATGATTTTGCGGCTCAAGCAGCTATTGTAATAGATGGAATGCATAGAGATGCTGAAAAATACATAAAAGGGCTTATTGAAAAAAATAAAAATGAAGGAGTTAAAATGGATTACCTCATCCAAGAGGGTACGGTTTCGATCATGACAGCAAGAACGGCCGAAGAAATTAAAGCCGATTTAATAGTTTTAGGAACGCACGGAGCAAGTGGAATTGAACAGAAATTATTTGGAAGCACCTCGGTAGAGGTAGTAAAGAATTCAGTTTGTCCGGTACTTTTAGTACCAAGCGAAACTAAAATCGATCACATTGAAAAAGTAACTCTTGCATTGGAATTTGCCGAACATGAAGAGCCTTTTATAGAAAGGGTAATCTCGTTAAGTAAGAACTGGAATTTACAATTAGAATTTCTTCACATTCAATTAAAGAAGAATTTTAAAGAAGAGCTTTGCGCGCTGGGCTTAGAGGCTTTTGTACAGAAAAAACATTCAGAGATTCCTGTAAAACTTCATACTTTTTATTCGGAAGATTTGATTAATGGTCTGGAACAATACCTGGCTAAAAATGATGACACCATTCTTGTCATGTGCCATCATCATAAAAACCTTTGGGAGCAAATCCTTACAAAGAGTAAATCTTTACAAATGGCCTATCATACACACGTTCCCCTCCTAATCATGACTTGATTATTTACTAATCAACTCTTCAAAATCATCACGGATATAGATCACATTCCTACCCAGTTCAATCCACTTTTTCTTCTCCAATTGCTTTAATAATCTCGAAATTACTTCACGGGAGGTTCCCAATTCATTGGCGATTTCTTGATGCGTGGTATGAAGTTCATTGGCTTTATGTTGTTTCATTTTAGTTACAATATATCGCATCAAGCGTTCATCCATTCGTTTGAAGGCAACGGCGTCTAAAGCAACCAGCATTTCCTGAAATCTACTTTGGTAGGTATTGGAGACAAAGTCTTTCCATTGCCTGAATTCATCCGTCCATTGTTCATGTACTGCAATCGGAATTCCAACCAACGTGGTATCCTCTTCTACTATTGCTCTTATCTCACTTGGTTTGGAAGCAAGGCAACAGGTCAAAGACAAGGCACAGGTTTCACCGGCATCCAAATAATACAAAAACAGCTCTTTCCCTTCTTCATCCATTCTAAGAATTTTAATGGAACCTTCTAAAACGATAGGCACCATTTTTACGAACTGGCCAGGCTCCATTAGCACTTTGCCAGCTGCCAAATGAATAATTTGACCTTTATCCAAAATTGCCTGAAGCAGTTTGGGGTCGGTAAAATTGGGTAAGTACGATTTAAGCTCTTCTAGATTCATAATGCATAAAAATCAAATTTAAGAAGTAGTGGAAAGCAAATAGGTGATAAAAATCACTTTTTATTGATTAAGTACCTTTTTCAATAAAAAAAGCTCCTGAAAACGTTTCAGGAGCTTCTGGTCTACCGGCCTACCATTAACAGGTTGGACAGCAAACATAAGGAACTTTGGTGAGAGGTGAAGTCCTCAATATCCTAAAATGTCCCAAACCCCTACTCAAAGGTCTAATGGTCGAAACTAAATTAGTTGCAGCTTTTTTAGCTTTCAATCCCTCAGCAAACCTTCCTGACACCTCTCCTGACCTTTGACTTCTAGATTGATTCAAGTGATCATGGATATTGGTAATATTCCCAAAGACCTCTACTACCAACACACTCAAGGGACTATCTTCTGGCAAGCCTAATTGCTTGAGTTTATCAGCAATATCCTGGGAGGTAACGACTGCTGTACCCACAGGATGCTCATCTTTTATTGAAGCAATTAAATTTCCTGTTTTAATCAAATCAGGATTGATGCTGACACTTCCTTTGGTATAATCTCCAATGGTCGGTTTGAAATAAACCTGCTGTGTCAAGTCATTTATTTTTTTCAATTCTTTCGGATCCGTATTCACTCTAACACCGATTTTCATCTCGATCTCACCTAATAAAATGTTTCTAAAATCCCTCCCATCAGCTTGGAAAACTTGCGCATATACCAATGTCCAGAGACTGGTCCTTGGAGGTTTTGAAGTTACATTCTTACCATTATGCACTGCTTTCGCATAAGGTGCACTGACATATAAATGATTTTTGCTTCGGTTCAAAGAGCAAAGTAGCGTCGGTGCAGGATGTTGTACACCTGTTACCCTCAATGGTCTTCCAAACCTACCTTGGGCTGTAGACCAAAGATTATCTTCTCTATCTGGCCAATGACCATGCCCCACCCGGAATTCATAGGTGAAAAACCCAAACATTTCAGGACTTTCTGCATGCATCCCGGACGGAATAGGAAGTATATAATGTCGGTCACTGTCATTTGCAGCTGTCATGGGTTGCATCGCAGCAATCCCAGCCTTATCATCACTTTGTCCAGGAATAATCTGTCTGGTTAATTCCGGATCCAAACTAATGGCTGCTTCTTCCGGAGGAACAAACTGATCCCCTTCATTACTGGCCAACAGTTGATCCGGAGCATTGCCCAATACACGACAATAATAGGTGTCATCAGGATTCTCCACAGGTTGATCAAATTCAACCCATAAATACCTTTTCCTCGCCTCAGAAGAACTATAATCATCCGATCTTTCATAAGGTGAAAAGGCAATCCCTACACTGACTAATTTTGGGACTTGAGCTGGAGGTAAAACAGTTGGAAGCGTCAACTGATCCGTTTCAATGATAGAGGGTTCCGGATGACCTGATTTTACATTGGGCTTGATTTTATATTCTGCCCATATTTCATCTGGAAATCTTAGTTCACCATTGGGTTGTTTGAGCTCATTTTTGGGGTCTAAGGCATCAATGTAAATGATTCTCGTATAATTTCGATTGACCCGATCAAAGCTATCTGCCTGCAGTGCTTCAAAGGAAACCGTATGCTTGATTTCAATATCTCCTAAATAGGTATTTACTCTTGTCTCGGATTCAGCATCCTTTCGGTATTTATATGCCCTTTCGATCACAAAACCCACATCTTCCAAGGAATCCCAGGCCCAGTCTCTATTGATTTTATAACTTAAAGTCGCTAGCCAATGGTTATAAAGGTCTGCCTTGGTAGCAAATGTAATAGAACTCCCATCGGGAGCAAGGGTATGTCTGATCCTTGAATTACATCCAAATGCAATTCGTTCCCCTTTAGGGGCCACCAAGGTTAAGCCTTTGGCCTTCACCCCTAAGGCATCTGCCAATCTTTCTACCACTCCTGATTGTTCCTCTTCTGAATTTCTCCTTAATAATGATTTATAAATATTACCCTTTACTGTTGAAACTGAGTCGGGTTTTAAAAACAAAGCCTGCACTGGAGCAATCGCCTCAAATGGCTGCAATAAATCTTCCTCCGTGCTAGGTTCTTTATACAACATAAACTGTTGATTTTTACCATAGCGACTATCTTTATCCTCATCTTCATCAATAAAGCCAAAATAACTTTCAGGAGCTTCATCGCTGACTGCCACAGCTCTCATTGAAATCCTAATATGTCTTCCTGTTGGCAAAACCAATCCTTCCATCGCGTTGAGATCGTCTATCAACAAATCATCTCTTAAGAAAGGATTGGCGGGCTCTCCTAAATTCAACACAGGAACATCAATGAATTCCATAGGAATAGTGAGCGTACCATCAAAATCCCCTGGGAAAAATCTGTTTGTTTCATACAAGGTGATAAAGCTATCATCACCTTTTTGACTTAACTGAGTATCCATCCTAAGAGACTTTACCTCTACCCTGATCTTCACATGAGTCACATCAGGATCAGACAAGGCAGGTTTTAATCCATCTTCCTGGAAAGGCAAAGCTTTCAAAAGTGCCACTGGATCCTGACCTATTCCTTGGTATTTATTGGTAAAGACTACAGCCGGATATTCTAACAAAGGTCGCTGAATCGAAAAACTTGGATTCGGGTCAAATTGCGTTTCATCATCATCCAAAGCATTGAAATAAGTCCTTAGATTACTTCTGATCTCTACCGGCTTCTCAATCCTCAACATTGCCGGATTTACAAACCTCTTGAAAGAGACGCTGGTTTCAGGACTCGGTGCGGCATTTAAAGGTTCATCTTCCAAATTTGGTCCTCCACCTGAAATATCAGTCATTCTAATCCTGAATTCGTAGGTATTACCATATCGAAGCTGAGTTGTCAATGGAGTAGGAATCAAGGTCTTATTCTGAACTACTTTTTTATCTTGCACCACATCCTGAATGCCTCCATTGTCTTCATGGTTTCTATAGATTTCCAAAGCATCCTGATCCTCGGTTACAAGATTTTTTCCAATCCATTGGGCATAATACATGGGCAACCAATAATGGTCGCTGTTTGGGCCACTGATTTTATTCGGGTAAACTTGGTAAGGAAGCTCCGTTGAACTTGAGTCAAGTTGACCTGAAAACATATTTTCAGATTCATTGATTTCAATGCTATTCAAACTTTCCCAATCATTACCGGGGCTTGCATGCCTCACATCTATATGGTATCCCATGACTCCTAAAGGAGCATCAATCCGCTCATTAGAACCCGGATCTGAAGGATTTTCTATCATTTGACGCAGGTACCAAACAAGAATCTGTTCATCATCCCACCCTAAGCGAATACCAGAATCGGATTGAGGAGGTAATTCGTCTTGTGTTTCCTCTAATAAATTACCACTGACCGGTTGGTTGGCATGTACGATTTTGGCAAACCCATCATTATAAGTTTGAGCCTCCATGAACAACTCATCCCAAGGACCTAATGGCACAGGTTCACTTGCGTCAGATACCTTTTTATATAAAACAGGAAACAAAACTGGGGCAAATACAGGGCGGCTTTCTCCCATCATTAATGTTGGGATTTTTGCAGCATATCGCTTGATCAAAGGTCCATCAGCATGTTCAAGCAATCCGGCCTGGGCCACTGCATAAGGGTCATTTATTATATCCGCATAGATATATCCCCCATCTTCAAACCAATCTGCCTGGACTTGAAGCTGTACTTCATAAATCATCCCGCAGGCTTTCGCTAATAAAGGTTGTCTCAAAATGTTGGCAAATACTTTACCCCAACTCAACTCCGTCCTGGGTTGGTAATTGATAGTTGGAATTTTATCCCGAACGGCGCAATGGTATCCATCATCCGTCACGGCATTGGGGTGTCTAGGCTGGGTGAAATTGAAACGATCTCGATAGGAAAACGGCAAGTATTTTTTAATACTGTTTTCGACTGGTACTGGGGCAGGTAATTTATCCGTGTTATCTGTGATAGGCAAAGGCATTGCATCAGCCACTTTCTGTATTATATCGGCTTTATTTGTTGCCGGTATCACATTCACAGCTTGTACAATTGGAATTCTACTAGGAGCTGTAGCATTGCTCAAAGGGAAATCTTCTGATCCTCTGACAATAGACAAACTAAACTCAGGTTGAAAGTTTGCAAACCCTGGCACATTGGCTGGATTGGGTAAGCCGGTAGACCAAGTTGAAAACGGATTTGTATTCCTTGGCACTACGACAATATTTAAAGTCAGCGTATTCCCATCAAATCGCTGAGGAAAAGTCATTAAGGATATCAATCTTTTAGGTTCCATAATTCAAGTTTTTAATAAAAAATTAGGCTATCTGTCGACTTTCTTGCCAAGTCTCTTCAAAGCTGATATTGATGATGAAGCAAATACTTATGTCCAAACCAAAAGTCACCGAAGCAGTACAATCCGTTCTTTCAGGACTGGAAATTCTTTTGACGGTTCCACTTGCTTCTATATAAATAGTTACACTTACCACTCCGCCCAACAGATTCGCATGCCCTTTGAAAAGCATGAAGGCAGTAACTTCAATGACATTGGCATCTGCATACATTTCGCAACCTACCATATAGGTGACGCTTACATTCCCCACAACTGGAAGTCCTACAGAAATATTGGCTCCAAAACCAAATTTCATCATGAGACTTGGGCCTATTTTGGTATCACAAGCGATTTTGACCTCAACAGAACCAACAGCATAAATCGTAGCGGCTCCGACAGTTACACACATCACTTCCAATCCACCATTGAACTGGATAAATCCACCTGCTGTAGGAAGTAGTTGCTTTGGATCTGTGGTTACTTTTAAGGCCGCATTGAAATAAACTCCAAGCGCCAAACCTGCCTCCAACCTCAATGGACATTGAGGTGAGTTATAAACGGAATCCTCTGGAGGGAAGCGTATCAAAGGGATTTCTTTGGAAGCCTCAAACTTATATTCCCAGATTTCACCAGCATTACTCATGGCTATTTGCAGTCCTTTGCGCATCACTGCTCCATAGTCACCCGTACTCAAGGCTGCCAACATCTGTAACAATTCAATTACAGGCTCTAAAGCTGGGCTAAATTCCACTTCAGGTAATGGGATCCCATCCAAAGGACCAGGATTATCCTTGTCTCCAGCATACCCTGTCTCTTTTCCTTTGCCAGCATCAAAATTCCCTTTGATGGTAATTAATCGTTCAAATGAGCCCAAGTCAACCACCATTCCCACGTTATTTACCTTACTCTTCCAGGTATCGGCTAAGTCATTTGCAAAAGAATCTACATCGAAATTCAACTTGGAATCCACATACTGCTTATTTCCTGGAGCTCCCTGTGTCGCTTTGTATTCAATATAGATTTTCAAAGAATCCATATTCACCAAATACAGTGGGTCAAAATTAGGGACATCAAATGCCAAAGCTTTATTCAGTGCCTGATTCGCTTCTCCTGATAAGAGTTTAAATCCTTTATCAACAATTTTTCCTGCTTCCTCTTTAGCCGTAATCTCCATCAACTCCAGCACTTTCCTCCCTCCATCAGTGGCCGCATTTTCAATAAATGCCTTGACTTTATTACCCTGGTCATCTACCCCTTCCAATAAAGCCATGGCCTTGCCATAATTAGAATAGGCATCTCCCACATTTGGGAAAATACTGCTTCCATTCATCAATTTGTAAGCATCTGAAAAGATGGGAGGGGTTTTACTCAACAACTTGGAAACCCCTTTCTTATAACTAGGGGTCAGAAAGAGCGCTTTTTGTGTGGAAGTACTTTGTAAAAATCCATAATTGAACGTGGCTTCAACCGGATCTCTTAAAATCTCCATAGGATGCGCCAATCGAACCAGATTATTATTGACATCCGAATTGCTCACGACTTTTTCTGCTACCCATTTTCCTATTCTAATCAAAGGAATAGGAACATGAGGAGGTAAAGGAGTCACTTCTCCGGTACCTGTCTCATGCTGCACCATACTCCAACTACCGTCTTTGGGAAGAATGACTGAACCTCTCGTAGAGGCGACAAAAATTGGATTTCCAAACTCATTGCCCGGTTTTTCCGAAGGGGAAATATCAAATCGGTTGATTTGCATTAACTGACCTGTGCCCCCCACATCCATCACACAATCCACATCCCCTCCAATCAATCCTCCTTGTAATCCCAACAAGGTATTAAGTTGTTTTGGAGTCAATGGAATACCTGGAGGTGACAATTGAACATATCCTAAAATCTTTTTGGCGGGAGTTCTTCCATTTTTATGCCCTTGAACTAAATTCTCAATCTCCACATCTGCATCGAAATAAACTGCAACGCATTTGACTTGTTGATCCAGGTAGCTTAAGCCATCTGAAGTTTCACTATTGACAATGACATCTCCACTTTCATTGATGTATTTTTTCCCGATTTGGATTTGATTAGAAGTCACAAAATCGGCTACCGACCCATCTTCTTGAATATTGGAAATGTTAAAAAGCCCCCTAAGTGTACCGGGGTGCAATTCATATCGCTCTTTTTCCTCCAATTTTCCGGGGAATGATTCGTCAATGTATTTCGCTCTAAAATCAAAAATCCCATCTGATTCTGGTTGCCAACCGCTATCAGTTCTAAATACAAAGCCAGAACTTGTCCGGAAAATAGTGATCGTTCTTACCACACGAATCCCCCAAGGGTACACGATACTTTTAACTTGAATTACTTCGTGCCCTGTCCTCCCAAGCATCACATCAAATCTTGCTTGGCTTGTTTGAGCAATGGCAGCGGAGGGGCTCAGCCAATTACTGAACATACTGGCTCCGTATCCTGAAAAATCAATTTTGCTTACCGGAACACCTCTGGAAAGTAATTGAGTGGGATTACCTTGGTTGACAAAAAATTCACCATTAAAAATTTCTGTAACACTTTGACCTAAGGTAGAAGCCCCACTAGCCACACCATTCATTCCCAAGACATTATTTAACTGAACAGTAAATCCTGCAAACATGGGGGAGTCATTCATTTTAGGTTCAGCAGGATCCTTTTTACCATAATTTCCAGCTGTCGCTCGGATTTGAATCCCTCCTTCCATTTGATTAGGGAAATTCGGCCGAACATTATCCAATTCGGGCTTGATGGTCTCTTTGGCATTGGTGTGACTTAATTCTGCCAAAGCTTTCATTCCGAATGAAAGTGTAAACTGCGCATTCACCGAAGCTTCCTTTTTCTGGTATTTATCCAAGATAAATTCAACCAAAGGTTTTGGTGAGATGGCAATCCTTTCCGAATGATTATTTAAAATTCTGGTGGGACCACCATCGTTGGGATAGTAGTTAAATAAAACCGGAGGATCTCCCGGCTTGGATTTGCCAGGAGGAGTTAAATTGAAAATTGGTTCCCATGCCACCTGAGGCATCATGAATAAGCGAGTCATTGCTCCAGGAGCAATCACTTCCATTCCCTCCACAGAAATCAATTGACCCGATTGGGAAATCGTTGCTTCAGATTCAGAAACTAAATGTGCTATACCTGTGGTTATTCGATCTCTTCTAGGCAGTCCCATACTTACCCCCAACTGGTTGGCATTTGAACTCACATCCAGTAAGGCAAAATACTCCGTTTCATAAGGCCTCATGAAGGGATCCAATTGATCTTCATAGGGAGGCAATCCATTATCACTTGCAGCAGTATTCACGGCTTTTAAAGTACCTACTACAGTCTCTGATTTCACGTGATTCATGGAGACCGAGCTTGCAGCCATGGCAATATCTCCTTGACCGGAAGTAGAGGTATTGGCAGGACCAAAATGAAACTTGACTTCTACAGAATCTGATTTTTCATCTAGAGGTTCTTGACTGATTTGGCAAACCAGCCAACTCTTAATCCCATCAATTCCCTTCCTTTTATCACCGAATTGTCTTGCAAATAATCCCAGGTTGGCAACATAAGGATCAGGTAAAGTAGGCATGTAACTCAACATACCAAACACTAAGAATGTCTGGCTCTTAAGAATTTTTTTCCAGTCCTCGGAACACTCTCCGAATACCAATGCACCATTTACAGGAGATATCGTGAAAAGTGCATTTTCTAATGCAATAGCTATACTTTTAAAATCAGGAACTTTACTAAAGGGCAACTTATTGTCCCAAAGTATATTGTCATCAAATAGGTATATCAATTTCTTTGCATCGCTTCCCGCCAATATCAAAGCTGAATTTTTTGTCTTAACAGAAACTGGTAAACCATTCACTTGTAATGGTCTATCCACTTTAATTTCAGAATTGACCAAGCCTGCAATCATTTCAGTTCCTTCGGCCAGGGAATTATATAAAAACAGGGCTCCCTTCTTTAAGCTCAAAGAGACTGATGTTCCATGTTCATTCAAATCATCTTTCCAATGATTGATTTCCTGAAAAGCTCCTTCCCCATTGGAAAACTTATCCGTGATCCCGATTCTTCCAACATCAACTAATAGAAACGGATTCTCTAAAAAGAGCTTCCTAGCCTGTAGCCCTTGCCATTTTAATTTTATACCTGACTTCAGAAGTTGAAGAATCCCTCCTGAACCTGCTACTTCTAAAGGTGCTGAGATATCTAACTCAGGTGCTGGAATAGCCCACCAAGATTCCTCAATACTTGCACTTCCTGAGAATTCTGCCATGGGGCTCTTTTGCTTTTTAGGAGCAAATTCTGACTCAGAACAATCAAAGGGGATGAGTAATCTTGAAAGTTGAGAATTGTACTTAGGTACTTTCTTTGACCTTCTAAAGGAAGCCTTCTCTCCATATACTATGCATTGAGCATCACTTATTTCTTTTAATTGAATTTTGGAAGCTCCTGAAAATGAAAAATTAAGTTTATTAGGGGTATTGATCTTCGCTTCAAATGCATCTCTTCCATGTTTGTTTTTTGAATTGGTAGCATTCGGAGCCTGATCTAAATCCAGACTTACCTGAACCGAGGTTGTGGCGGCCAAAATAAGTTTCTCTCCTTGTAAAACTGGATCTGCACTTAATTGAATCCTCCCGTCTTTCACCAAAAAACCTACATAGCGTGAATTTGGCGCATTGCTAGCAAGCATATCCGCTCGGACATAAAAACTACCAGCTGCGACATCGTAAGTTTTTGTTACTTCAATGGGTGCAGCATTGATCTTTTTAACTTTTGATTCTTTAAAAGTTGCTTTAAATAGAAGTACGGGAAGATTACTGTTTTGCTGGTAAATCCCCACCAACTTGGTTACCCTAAAAAAATCAATTATTACTACCCTTCCATCTACCCTTTTCAAGGGTCCAATCGATTTGACCACCTTTGCACCCGCTGCCCATTTGGGTGTACTCGCCCTAATCTGAGTGCTTTTGACAGGAACCTCCCTTACAAATGCTTTCAACCTCGGCTCACTTTCTTTCATGGTAGCCTTATCAGCCACCTTCTTTATGAGCTCGATCTTTTTCTTGGGAATTCTTTCTTGAAAAAAAAGTTCAGAATTCTCAAAACTGAATGGCTCTTCTTGAATTTCTTGGCTATCCTGAATCAGTAAGGATTTTGCCAAAAGTGGGATTCCTTCATCCCATTGTTTTTTCTCTGAAGATTTTCCTGCATTCAAATGACCAAAAACATTGGACAATAGTGATTCCAGCTGGTCTTTTTCCATGATAAAAAGGATTAAAAGTAAGACTTAATGCATTTTTCAAGGGATAAAAAGAAAGGCTTAAAAAAATAAACACTCAGGAGTTAACCTCTTGAAAAACAGATGTTTAATTTAAAAATTATATCACAAAAATACTAGTTAAAACTCTTGAATCTCTACCTAAGTTTTAAGGTTTGTGATAGAAAACAATTTTTGAAATGTGATAAAAATCACCTTTTACTTAGTTTGTCTCAGTTAAATTTATAATTATCAATTCGCTAACACATGAACCATTACCAGATTTTAATTATAGGAGGTGGAACTGCAGGTATCACCGTGGCTGCACAACTTAAAATAAAGGATAAATCCTTATCGATGGCTATCATCGAGCCCTCTGAAAAACACTACTATCAGCCCGCTTGGACTTTGGTAGGAGCAGGAACTTATAATTTCAAAGATACCGAGAGAAGCGAAGCTGATTATATTCCTAAAGGAGTTGATTGGATTAAAGATTATGCTACTGGAATAGACCCCGATAGCAATTCTGTCACCACTAAAGACTCAGGAAAGATCACCTATGAATATTTAGTGGTTGCCCCAGGTTTAGTAATGATGCCTGAGTTGCTTCCCGGACTTCCTGAAGCTATGGAAAAGGGAATTGTTTGTAGTAATTATACCGACCCTGAGTACACCTGGGAAGAGTTACAAAAATTTAAAGGAGGAAATGCTGTATTTACTCAACCCACCACACCTATCAAATGCGGTGGAGCTCCTCAAAAGATTATGTATTTAGCTGAGGAATATTTCCGTCGTTCTGGAGTAAGGGACAAAACCAATGTCATATTTGCGACTCCGGGAACAGTCATTTTTGGAGTTCCTGATTTTGCCAATACACTTAATCAAATAATTCATGACCGGAACATCATTTTCAAACCGTTTTATGCGCCTGTAAGGATTGATCCAGACAAAAAAGAAATCACTTTTAAGTATATCAAACCCAAAGGAGATGCTTCCAAAGAAGTGGAAGGTAATACTATACGAGGGGAATTGGTAGGAGAAGATGAAATCAAAATACCATTTGATTTTCTTCATTTGGCACCACCTCAAGGGGCACCAAAATTTATCAGAGAATCTATTGTATCTATACAAGAAGGTCCAAATAAAGGTTGGGTAGATGTGGATAAGAACACCCTGCAACATCTTAGGTTTCCGAATATCTTCTCACTTGGCGATGTAGCAGCATTACCAACCGCCAAAACAGGTGCTGCTATTCGAAAACAAGCTCCTGTCTTAGTTGAAAATTTGATAAAATTGATCCATACCAATCATGTGGGATCAGCTGCCTACAATGGCTATTCATCCTGCCCTTTAGTAACTGGATATTCCAAAATGGTACTTGCAGAATTTAAATATGACAATGTTCGGGACAGTGACCCTTTAATTTCAAAATTTGTTGACACCACCAAAGAGCAGTATTCGATGTGGCTCTTGAAGAAATACGGCCTGCCTTTTATGTATTGGAATCTGATGCTTAAAGGAAAAGCTTAGGTTAAACCGGTCTTTAAAAGACCGGTTTTTTTACTTTGATACCTTCCAAAACAACTTATTGCCATTTTACCTAAAGCAATATTTAATCTAAATCCTATCTTTTACTTTCATCTTCCGGGACCTATTCACAATTTATGAGGAAGATCTACTTACTTTTATTTTCATTCACCCTTCTTTCTTTTACTCATTCATTTGGGCAAGTGGTTACTGTTTACGAAAAAAGCACCAAACAAGTCATTCCAGGAGTTTTGGTGTTTGGAAATGAACCTTATTTAAGTGCCATCACCAATTCAAAAGGACAGATTGAGCTCTCTACTTTTTCTGAACAAGCAGAAATACATTTTCAGCTTTTGGGATTTGAATCTGTATCCTATTCAGTTGAAGAATTAAAAGACTCGGACTACAAGGTCTTTTTAAGTCCTGGATTGATACAGATGGAACAAGCGATTGTGACAAGTAGCCGATGGCGTCAAAGTAACCAAGATATTCCAGGCAAAATCACAGTCCTTAATAAGGATAACTTCCAATTACGTTCCCCTTCCAATACCGCAGACTGGTTAGGCAGCAATGGCGACGTTTTCATCCAAAAAAGCCAACAAGGGGGAGGTAGTCCCATGATCAGAGGTTTTTCTGCCAATCGTCTTCTTTATGCTGTGGATGGAGTCAGGGTAAATACAGCCATTTTTCGTGGTGGAAATCTCCACAATGTTATTTCCATGGACCCCTTGGCTATACAAAATACCGAAGTTCTATTTGGACCTGGCTCAGTCATGTTTGGAAGTGATGCTCTAGGTGGTGTCATGGCATTTGAAACATTGAAACCTAGCTTTTCTGATTCTGGTCTCGCTGTCAATGGCAATCTTTATGGACGTTTTGCCTCCTCAAATAAAGAAAAGACGTTTCATGGGGACATTTCTTTTGCGACAGAGAAATGGGCATTTCTAACCAGTATATCCCATTTTGATTATGGGGATTTAAAAATGGGTAAAAATGGTCCGGATGAATATTTAAGATCATGGTATGTAATTCCTTCAGCCGATGGGGATATTGCTATAGTAAATCCTGATCCACAAATCCAGGAAACCAGCGGGTATACCCAGCTTAACTTAATGCAAAAAATCAGCTTTAAACCCTCCAATAAAACGGATTGGGAATATGGCTTTCATTATTCCCGTTCTTCAAATATTCCTAGGCATGACCGATTAATCCAAGGCTCATTGGAAAAACCCAGGCATGCAATATGGAAGTATGGACCTCAAGTTTGGATGATGAATCAATTGACTTTGAACCAAATTGGTAATGGGAAGCTATATGATCAAATGAGCGTAAAAATAGCCCAGCAATACTTCGAGGAAAGTCGCATCAACAGAAGGTTTAATAACTTCAGTTTATTTGATCGGATTGAAAAAGTAAACGCATGGTCTCTGAATGCCGACTGGGTGAAAAACATCAACCAAGAAAGCTTTTTAAGCTATGGAATAGAGACGGTTTATAATGGTGTAGCATCCACAGGAGTTGAAACAAACATTCAATCTGGAGAAACTGTGCCTGCCTCTGCTAGGTACCCTAAATCAGAATGGACATCTTTGGCAGCATATGGAACCTACCATGCACACCTTTCGGAAAAACTAAAACTGCAAACAGGACTTCGCTACAATCAGGTTTTTCTTTCTGCAGACTTTACATCAAATACAGCCTTCTTTCCTCTCCCTTATCAAAAAACCACCAATAACAATGGTGCTTTAACCGGTTCTTTGGGTTTAATCTTAACCCCTTCTTCTACTTGGACTATTTCTCCTCAAGTTTCCACCGGATTCAGAGCACCCAATGTAGATGATTTGGGTAAATTTTTTGATTCAGAGCCAGGCACAATCATAGTTCCAAACCCAAACTTAAAACCAGAGTACGTTTATAATGCCGAAATCAACATCAATAAACATTGGGGAAATTTCCTGAAAATTGATGCCTCTGCCTTTTATACTTACTTAGATCGTGCAATGGTAAGAAGACCCTTTCTATTAAATGGTCAAGATAGTATACCATATGAAGGAGTTCAAAGTAAGGTTTTAGCAATCCAAAACGCCGCATCAGCTACAATCTATGGTATTCAAGCAGGTGTAGAATGGTCTCCTTCTCAAAACTGGCTTATTTATTCAAAAATCAATTGGCAAAAAGGTGAAGAGGAATTGGATGATGAAAGTACAAGTCCCTCAAGACACGCTGCTCCATTATTTGGCTTAACAAGATTGACCTATTCAAAAAACAAATTGAAAATTGAGTTAAGTACGGTGTACAGTGGAGAAGTAGCATATGAAGATATGCCAATGGATGAAATAGGGAAACCACATTTATATGCATCAGATGAAAATGGCAACCCCTACTCACCTTCCTGGACTACCTTCAATATTCATAGCACTTATACGCTCATGAAATACTTAGACCTAATGGCAGGAATAGAAAATATCGGAGATAAAAGATATAGGCCTTATAGTTCAGGTTTAGCTGCATCTGGAAGGAATTTTACCTTTTCTTTAAAAGCTTCGTTTTAAAACTTATCCCTTTGAATATTTCCATTGAATTAAAGATCTTTGAGTATTATTCAACAAAAAGGAAATGGGAGCCTCTTTTAAAAATTCCATCACCACCCTACTTATATTTTTGGTCTTGGCTCTTTTGCCAATTTCCTGTGATGTGGTTTGTAATAATCCCTGTGGCTGTGGCCCCGCACCTCAAGTCAGGAATTTTAACATAATTTCTTTTTCATCCGCTAGCTACAATTTAAATGGAATTAAAGTATCTAATGAGCTTTTTCTTCCTTACAATGAAGTTTATAAATCAATAAAAGTCGAAGATTTTGAATTTGTTTCCCAGGCCGAACCAGACTCCAAAGGGAATTTTCCGGGCTTGGCATTTGCCTGTTCTCCCGTACCTCCTAAATCAACTAATTCATTGCTGTATTTAGAAATTTACAATTCCAATGAGGTGACTCTTGGAGATGGAACAGTCCTCAAGGTAGGCGAAGTCCTCAATGATTATTTTGAAATCAGTTCTGATTTCACCACTAGTCCAAAAAGCATAGCAGACTTTTTCACAGAAAAACAAGAAATATACAGTTTTGAACCTTTCAAACTTTACTTTATTAAAAATCCTGAAAAAGAGATAGTTATCACTTTTAGTGTTCGGTTTTTTTTAGAAAACCAAGTAGAAAAAGTGTTAAATGAAGTTATTTTGAGTATTAAGTAGCCTACCCTTTGAAAAACTGACAAAAATCTTATTTATTTTTCTTTAGATTCATTCCAAATAATTCTATTTTTGCGACATGGGTTATCACCCACCAAAACCTATGCATATTACCGCTGATACCATGACCGCATCTAGATCTGCCATCATCAGACAGATCACCGCATCCCCGCTCAAAATTAATTTGATGGAACTTGGCTTCCTGCCCGGTAAAACCATAACCTTAAATCACGCTGCCCCAATGGGAGGACCAATGGCTTTCCAAATGGACGAAACCCTTTTGGCGCTCAGAAAATCTGAAGCGGCCTTGATTGAGGTTCAACTGCTATAAAATTCATGTCTGAGTCAACTATTCGATCTACCACTCGAACTCCAAAAATAGCCTTGATAGGCAATCCTAATGTTGGAAAATCTACGATTTTCAATCAATTAACTGGTTTAAACCAAAAAATAGGCAACTACCCTGGAGTTACAGTTGACAAGAAAACCGGATGGATGAACTATGAAGGTGCTACTTATGAGATTTTAGATCTTCCAGGTACCTACAGCCTTTATCCTAATTCGGAAGACGAAATTATTGCTCATAGAGTATTAAACCATATTGACAAAGAAAAAAGGCCAGACTATGTATTGATGGTCATAGACTCTTGTCAACTTTCAAGAGGGCTTTTTTTAGCTACTCAACTCATTGATTTAGGAGTTCAACTCGCGATCATTTTGAACATGGCTGATTTAGCAGCCAAAAAAAACCTGGAAATCCGTAGTTATGAGATTTACAAATCTCTGGGAGTTCCAATTCTTAGCACCGATGCGAGGGCAATTAAAGGCCTTGAACAAATCAAGACTTTAATTCATGAGAAGAATTTCAGTGTTGACTCATCTTACCTAGATATTTCAGAAATAATCCCTCAGTCTTTAATTCAGCCAATTAAAGAGAAGTTTGATCTTAAAAATGACTATCGAGCCTATCAAATGCTTCGATTTGGTCCAAAAGATCGTTCGATCAATCCAGAAGATCGACTTTGGATTCAATCATTGATCGCAGATCAAAAATTTGATCTAGAGACTGCGCAACTAGAAGAGACCACCTTACGATATAGAAAAATCACCAGTCTTGTAGAATCCTGCGTAGTTAAAAAAGAAGCAAAAAAACCTGCTTCCAAGCTGGATAAAATTTTTCTACATCCTGTATTTGGGTACGCCATCTTTATTGGTATTCTACTTCTGATTTTTCAAACCATTTTCACTTGGGCCTCTGTGCCTATGGACTTGATCGATGGTTTATTTGCTGAAATTAGTGGATGGGTAAACAGTATCCTACCTCCTGGTCCATTGACCAGTTTAATCTCGGAGGGGATTGTGCCAGGGATTGGAGGAGTAGTCATCTTTATCCCTCAGATTGCCCTATTATTTGGCTTCCTTGCGATTCTTGAAGATACAGGATATATGTCCCGAGTGGTGTTCTTGATGGACAGATGGATGCGTCCCTTTGGCCTACATGGTAAAAGTATTGTTCCACTAGTATCAGGGGTTGCATGCGCCATTCCAGGAGTAATGGCGGCTAGAAACATTGGAAATTGGAAAGAGAAAATCATCACCATTTTGGTAACTCCACTTATGAGTTGCTCTGCCCGATTGCCAGTATACATTATCCTAATCGGATTAGTAGTACCTAATGAAAATTTTGGTTTCATAAATCTTCAAGCGCTTACCCTTTTGGGACTTTATCTTTTGGGAATTTTGGGTGTTTTGGTTACTGCATTTTCTCTGAAATTGATTCTTAAATCCGAAGAGAAAAGCTTTTTGATGGTGGAATTACCAACGTATAGAACCCCTCGATGGAAAGATGTACTACTTACCATGTACAACAAATCCAGAACATTTGTCACAGAAGCTGGTAAAGTAATCTTGGCAATTTCTGTGGTATTATGGGTATTGGCAACCTATGGTCCACCATCCAAAATGGAAGAAATAAGGAAAGCAGGGGAAGAACGATTAGCCCAAGCTCCAGAGGATCAACATGAGCTGATTGAATCAGAAGTTTCTTCTCAACTTCTAGAAAGCTCATTCATTGGAATCATGGGAAGAGGAATTGAGCCAGTTATCAAACCTTTGGGCTATGACTGGAAAATTGGGATTGCCTTAATCACTTCTTTTGCCGCAAGAGAAGTCTTCGTATCCACGATTGCCACCATTTATAGTATTGGAGCGGATGTGGAAGATGAATTAACCATCCGGCAAAAGTTAAACCAGCAAATTAACCCTGTCACTGGAGACAAAGTCTTTAACAAGGCAACTGCTTTTTCTTTAATGGTATTCTACGTATTTGCAATGCAATGTATGAGTACTGTTGCCGTGGTATATAGAGAAACCAAAGGATGGAAATGGCCGTTAATTCAAACAGTGTATATGACTGTTTTGGCTTACGTAGCCGCATTGGTCACATTTAATATCTTTTCTTAATATGGTACAGGAACTATTGGTTGGATTATTAGTGGTAGGAGCCCTATTCTTTTTGGGAAGAAAGTTCTTTGGAAAAACCAAAAAAGAGCCGGGTTGTGAAAAGTGCGCCAAAAACTAAACCCCAACTTTCTTCGCCCAATTTTTAAGTTTTTTTGATACTTTTAAGCTCATGGGCAAAATAGCCAAGCAGAGTCTTCAAACAGCACTTTTCTCATACATTGGAGTAGTCATTGGCTATTTCAACGTGCTATGGTTATTTCCGTATGCACTGGAAGCATCCCAATTAGGAACATTCCGAACCATTCAGGATTTAGGCTTATTGTTTGTTCCTTTTGCTCAGTTGGGTTTAGGACATGGAATTACCCGGTATTTCCCAAAACTCAAATCAAATCATTCCGCTTTTCTAAGCTTTAGTATTTTACTTGCCTTAGGTGGCTTCTTTTTAGTTTGTTCCCTATTCTTACTTTTCAAAACTCAACTCATTGCTTTATTTGCAACCAATTCACCGCAGGTAATCGACTTTCTGCAAGTAGTTTTATTGATCACACTTTTCTCCCTTTTGAGCAGCATATTTGACTCCTATGCCAGATCCTATTTAAAAGTTGCAGTACCCACATTTTTTAGGGAAGTGTTTTTAAGATTACTAACCGGAATTTTGGTAGGAACCTATTTTTTAGGTTGGATAGGGTTTGACTTTGTGATGTATGGACTGGTCGTGGTGTATGGAATTTCCACCTCAGGAGTATTGATTTATTTGCTCTGGCTAGGTGTATTGAAATTTGATTTCCGTTGGAGCAATTTTCCAAAAGGGTTTAGAAGTTCATTTCTAAGATTTAGTCTAATCACTTTTTTGGCTACCGCAGCATCCACTCTCATTATGAAAATTGATAGCATCATGGTAAGCTCCATGGTGAGTTTGGAAGCAAATGCTATTTACACCATTGCATTTAGTATGGCTTTGGTGATAGAACTACCTAGAAGGGCCATTTCACAAGTCGTAATGCCCGTTATAGCAGCCCATTTTACCAAAGGCAATTTTCAAGAGATTAATCTTCTGTACAAGCAAGTTTCCAATCGGCAATTATACATCTGTCTCCTATTGTTTATTGGGATCTGGGCCAACATTGACAGTTTATATTATTTGATCCCAAATAGGGAAATTTATGAGACTGGAAAATATGTAGTGTTCCTTATTGGCCTAGGAAAACTATTTGATGTAGTATTTTCAGTCAATAGTGAAGTGTTGGTTTTTTCAAAATATTACAGATTCAATTTAGTGGCCACCATCCTCATGAGTTTGACTATTATTGGACTTAATTATTGGTTGATACCCATATATGGCATTGAGGGAGCTGCAATTGCCTCCGCCTTGGTCATGCTCCTGTTTAATCTGGTGAAATATATCTTTTTGAAAATCAAACTTCAATTTGATCCTTTCTCTCTGCAAACACTTAAAATATTGGCGGTAGGAATAGCGGCATATCTTCCGATGTATTTTCTGAAATTTGGACAAGGTCCGATTTTAGAGATGATCTTCACTTCAGTTTGTGTATTGATGGGGTATGTGATTTTTTCCTACATATTTGGAGCAGGAAAAGAAGAATGGAGATGGATCCTGGATAAATTAAAAAATAAAAAGTCCGGATCTTAGAGTGTTACAAACCTCCTAGTAGACAAGATTTGAGCTGCCTTGAAACCGCAAACTTCCACTGTTATCCTGACTCCGAAGAGACGAGGCCCCGTCCTGAGATTCAGAACAGAGGTGAGGCCTGTTTTTGGAAAGGGCTTCACTCGGTGATTTTGTTAATTGTGAAGTTTGAACATGTCGACGACCCGGACCGGTACAAATATACGGGATAAAAATGGGGAGGTTTAAATGAATCAGCTTTTATTCGAGAAACAAATGACAAGCGGTAGTTTAAATTTTCTTTATTTTTTCAAAATTAGTTTTGTTCATACCTAACAATCATATACTTGTATAAGCCCTCAAGCATTTTTAAAATTGAAAAAATGAAAATTTCAAAATTTTATTCTATAATTTCAGTACACATTCTTTCGAAACCAACTAAATTTGTACTCTCAAAACCTTTTGGAGAATTATGTATCTGATAAAAAAGCTAATCGTATGCCTAGACCAAAGTCCAATGGATCAAACTTTGGTTCAATACGCAGAATTTATCTCGAAAGTCAATCAGACCAAAAAAATTTATTTTGTAAATGTCATAAAGAACCTTACTATCCCAAAAGAAGTCCTTGAAGAGTTCCCAAATCTTGTTGAAAACATGATCAATGAGAGAAAAGAAGCAATGGAAGCAGTCGTCAAAGAGAATTACAAGGACACCAAGGGGGTATCATTTAGTTATGTAGTAAAAGAAGGTTCTCTCTCCAAAAAAATCCTAAAACTAGCAGAAGAAAAATCTGCTGACATGATTATTATTGGTAGAAAAATTAATCTACCAGGTACGGGGGTTGCGTCACTTAGATTAGCAAGAAGGGCAAGTTGCTCTCTTCTTATTATTCCTGAAGGATCTCTCCCCAAATTAACCAAGCTATTGGTTCCTAGTGATTTCTCGGAATATTCAAAAGATGCACTAGAAGAAGCCATTATGGTTGCGGATAAATACGGAAAAGATAATCTGGAAATCATTTGCCAAAACGTTTATTCGGTCCCCTCAGGCTATCATTATACTGGAAAAACGTATGAAGAATTCTCTCAAATCATGCAGTTGCATGCTGAAATAAACTACAAGAAATTTGTCAGAAAAATAGATACTAAAGGAATAAAGATCACCCCAATTTATACAAAGGATGACAATGATGATCCTGTAGAAAAGATTGTATCCAAGGCCTTGGAGATCAAAGCTGATGGTATCATCATCGGAGCGAAAGGAAGAACAGCAGCCACTGCTCTTTTCATTGGAAGTATGGCGGAAAGATTAATCCAGTATAATGATAGTATGCCTCTTTTGGTGACAAGACCAAAAGGGAAAAATGCTGGAATTCTTGACTACATATTAGAAATCTGATATTCAAACCAACTTCTTTTTTAAACCTTCAGTAAGAAAAACAAACATAGATCTTGCTGAAGGTTTTTTTGTGAAAAACAGTAAAAAAACTAATTTTTAATATTGTATTAAACCTCGCTGGGCTTTTAGGGTCAAAGTCTTAATGATGAATACTAAAGATCAGGAAATCCTACAATTGATTCAAAGCCCAGTAAGCAGGGATATGGGTTTCCGGCAATTGATCCAGACGTATCAGAAAAAGGTATATCATGTCATCCGAAGAATGGTTTTGATTCATGAAGATGCAGATGATTTAACCCAAAACACCTTTATCAAGGCCTTTCATCATATTGATAAATTTCAAGGACAATCGAGCCTATTCACCTGGCTATATAGAATTGCAACCAATGAAACCCTCACATTTTTAGAGAAGAAAAAAAAGCGTTTTTTCTTCTCTATGGATGATTATCAGGAAAAAATAGAATCCTTTTTGAGCCACCCGGATCATTTTGATGGGGATCAAATACAGATGAAATTACAACGGGCAATGCAATCCCTCCCTGAAAAGCAACGACTAGTCTTCCAACTAAAAAATCAGGAAGATTTGACCTATGATCAAATCGCTGAAATAACCGGGACCAGCATAGGAGCTTTAAAAGCAAGCTACCACCATGCGGTAAAAAAAATTGAACAAAGCGTATTAGAAGAATAAACCATTGACTCAATTTTAAGTCTAATAATTAGTATGCAAACACTGCCAAAAATAAAAGATTTAAAGTCACCTGATGGATACTTTGAAAAGCTTCCAGATCAGATCTTATTGAAAGCCAACAAAAAGGAAAGCTATCCTTGGATGAAATGGGCTGCTTCAGTGATCTTGATCGCAGGGTTAGGAGTCTGGCAATACTCTAAAATGGATACTACTTCTGAACAATTGATCATGGAGCAGGAAATCGATCTTTATATCGATAGTCAGTATTGGTCGGCAGAAGATATACTTAGTATGTCAGACAACCCAGAGGAGATATTAAATGAAATAATTCAAGATGAAAATCCATTCATAGAGGATGCTTCATCCGAGCAGGAAGAAATCTGGTATTGAACATGAAAAAATATACACTCGTCCTATTATTCACCTTATTTATTGGAGCTGTTTATGCCCAGAGAGGTGGAGAAAGATATGATCCCGAAAAATTAAAAGCTGCCAAGGTGGCCTTTATTACTACGCGCTTGGATTTAAATTCAGATCAAGCTGAAAAGTTTTGGCCCATCTACAATGAATTCAGCGATAAAAGAGAAAGCATGATTCGTCAAATGGCTGAACTTAATGATCGGAGAGACCAGCCGATCTCAGAAGAGGAGGCAAAAAACAGAGTAGAGAAACGATTTGAGCTACAACAACAATTACTCAACGAAGAGAAAAAATTCGTGAGTAAGGCTTCCTCGGTCATCAGTTACAATCAACTATTTCTATTGAATGGTCTTTCAAGGGATTTTGCCCGGCATATATACCAAAGACAAAGACGGGAAGACCGATAAATAAAATTGCCCCAAACTAGCGAGATGCAAATTTGGGGCTATTTTTTTTTGGAAGGATTACTTTTCCTTATTTTTCAAAAGGTCTCTAATTTCCTCTAGCAATACTTCAGATTTTGGAGGTGCTGGTGGCGGAGGTGGCGGTGCAGCAGCTTCTTTCTTTTTCATGTTGGTTATGGCTTTCACTGCCAGAAAAATCACAAAAGCAATGATGGTGAAATCCACTACATTTTGAATAAAAGCACCGTAATTTAAAGTGACAGCTGCGGTAACTACTTCCCCTGCATCATCTATGACCGCTTCTTTCAAAACAACAGCCAAATTCTTAAAATTGACCCCTCCTATCATCAAGCCTATCGGAGGCATGACAATATCATTTACAAAAGAGGTAACGATCTTTCCAAAGGCACCACCTATGATGACTGCAACGGCCAGATCGACCACATTGCCTTTGACGGCAAAGTCTTTGAATTCTTTAAGCATTCCCATATATAAAAGGTTAATGGTTGATAATTAGACTGAATATTTTAATTATTCTCTTTGTAAACAAGTACTTGAATAAAATACTAACCACTTTTTTTGTTAGGCGATCTTCTTTTACATGCCATACTTATTCAAAATGGAACCTCCTACCCCATTTTTTCATTAACATTGCAGCTTAGTAAATCAAGATATGAAGTCACCCATTGCCGCTAAAAAGCCAGAGATTTTAGAAACTCACGGTCATCAACGAATAGACAATTACTTTTGGATGAGAGACCGAGAAAATCCATCAGTAATCGAATACCTGAATGAAGAAAATGCCTTTCTAAAAGAAAACCTAAAGCATACAGAAGAATTTCAAAAAGCGCTTTTTGAAGAAATCAAAGGCAGGATCAAGGAGGATGATCAAAGTGTACCCTATTTTAAATCCGGATATTATTGGTATGCCCGATATGAAAAAGGGGCCGAATATCCAATTTATTGCAGAAAGGCCAGCTCTTTAGAACATCCTGAAGAAATTCTATTGAATGTGAATCAACTTGCCGAAGGTAAAAGTTATTACCAAGTGGGAGGCACATCGAGTTCTCCAAACCAAAACCTGTTGGCATTTGCTGCGGATGAGGTGGGAAGAAGAATTTATACCATATATTTTAAGGACTTAACTACCGGTGAACTCCTAGAAGATAGTATTCCCAATGTGACAGGAAACTTAACTTGGGCTGCAGATAATCAAACCATCTTCTACTCCAAACAAGATCCAGAAACCTTACGGGCTCATAGAATTTACCAACATGTTCTTGGTACTTCTCTAGAACAGGATCGACTTGTATTTGAAGAAACAGATGAAGAGTTTTCTTGCCATGTAGTCAGCACCAAATCCGAAGAATATATATTTATTCATTCAGAAAGTACTATTTCCTCTGAAATTCGATTTATCAAATCAGATCAACCCAATAAGGAATTCCAATTACTCCAAAAAAGGATCCCTCATCTGGAATATGCTGCAGATCATTATGATGATTATTTTTGGATAAGAACCAATAATCACGCACAAAACTTCAAAGTAGTAAAAGCACCGATCTCCTCTCCTTCCATAGAACATTGGGAAGATGTAATCCCCCACCGCGAAAATGTCCTATTGGAGGATTTTGAATTGTTTTCTCATTATCTGGTCACCCAAGAAAGAAGCAATGGCCTGGTACAAGTATTGGTAAAACCATGGGATGGAAGTCCTGGGCACCAGCTTGAATTTGATGACGAAACCTATACTGCCTGGATCAGTACCAACCCCGAATTCAACACGGAAACGCTCAGATTCGGATATAACTCCTTGGTATCACCGTCCAGTATTTATGATTATCACATGGCCTTGCAGACCAAAACGCTTTTGAAACAACAAGAAGTAGTCGGAGGCTATGATCAAAGTCAATATCATTCCGCCAGAATCTGGGCCAAAGCTCCTGATGGTGTAATGGTCCCTATTTCTCTTGTTTACAAAAAAGAGCTTTTTCAACCTGACGGATCAAGTCCACTCTTATTGTATGCTTATGGCTCGTATGGCTTTAGTACGGAAGCCTATTTTTCATCTAGCAGATTAAGTCTATTGGACAGAGGGTTTGTTTTCGCCATAGCTCACATTAGAGGCGGAGAAGATATGGGAAGGCATTGGTACGAGGATGGCAAGATGCTAAAAAAGAAAAATACATTTACTGATTTCATAGCCTGTGCGGAACACCTGATTGAAGAAAAGTATACTTCTACTCCACATTTATATGCCATGGGAGGAAGTGCTGGAGGTTTATTGATGGGAGCAGTAATGAACATGAGACCAGATCTTTTCCATGGACTCATAGCAAGCGTACCATTTGTGGATGTGGTTTCTACCATGTTAGATGAAAGTATCCCATTAACTACTGGAGAGTTTCAGGAATGGGGTAATCCGAAAGAAAAGGAATATTACGATTATATGCTGTCCTATTCTCCTTATGACAATGTCACCGCAAAAGATTATCCCAATTTATTGGTCACATCAGGACTTCATGATAGCCAAGTACAATATTGGGAACCTACCAAATGGGTGGCAAAACTTCGTGAATTAAAGACCGATAATAACCTGTTGTTATTGCATACCAATATGGATGCTGGACATGGAGGAGCTTCAGGAAGATTTAATTCTCTCAAAGAATTGGCAATGGAATATACGTTCCTGTTTCACTTGGAGAAAATTGTGCCTTAACCCTAGGATACAGAATTTCAAAAGAAGAAGCTAAAAGTTTAATATTTCACGTTTATTTAATTTCGCCAAAGTTGGAAAAAAAGATTTTTTTCTAACTTTGGCTTCAAACCTGTTAATACCTGTTCATGAAAATTGCCCTAATCGCCCATGACGGAAAGAAAGCCGACATGGTACATTTTTTAAGTAGGTTTCGAGAAAAACTCGAAATGGTTGACGTACAACTTGTTGCTACGGGCACAACAGGATCCCATATCGAAAAATCAGGCTTTAAAGTAGAGAAATTGTTATCTGGTCCAATTGGAGGTGATGCTCAAATAGCAGCTATGGCCGCCCAAAAGGAGTTAGATATGGTTATCTTTTTTAGAGACCCATTGGATAAGCATCCTCATGAACCTGACGTACAAATGCTGATGAGAATATGTGATGTGCACAATATTCCCTTGGCTACCAATCCTGCATCTGCAGAATTAATGTTTAAAAGCCTTTAACCCAAACCTTTAATGGAACCTAAGACTATAAAAAAAATAGGAGTATTGACCTCCGGGGGCGACTCACCTGGAATGAACGCTGCAATCAGAGCTGCTGTAAGGGCAGGTTTTTATTATAACTTGGAGATGTATGGAATCTATCGTGGCTACGAAGGTCTCATTCAAAATGACATAAAAAAACTTGATTCCAAATACATCACCCACGTTTTGGAAAGAGGAGGCACTTTCTTGAAATCTGCCCGAAGTGCAGAATTCAGAACTCCAGAAGGACGAAAAAAAGCCTATGAGAACATCAAGTCTCATGGTATAGATGCTTTAGTAGTGATTGGTGGAGATGGATCTCTAACTGGTGCACATTTATTTTTCCAAGAATATGGTATCCCTTCTATTGGATTACCGGGAACTATTGATAATGACCTTTCAGGAACAGACTCTACGATAGGTTTCGATACTGCCTGCAATACAGCTATTGAAGCTATTGACAAGATCAGAGACACTGCCACCTCACACGACCGATTATTCTTTGTAGAGGTAATGGGGCGCGATGCTGGATTTATAGCCATTAATGCGGGTATTGGTAGTGCAGCTGCTGCCATTTTGATCCCGGAAAAGAAAATGCCAATTGATCATTTGGTAGATAAATTAAAGATTAGATCCAAAGCCAAAAAATCCTCTAACATCGTGATTGTAGCAGAAGGTGGTAAAAGTGGTGGAGCAGGTGAAATCGCCGAAAAAGTAAAGAAATTCCTTCCATACTACGATATCAAAGTGACCATCCTAGGTCACCTACAAAGAGGAGGAGCACCTTCTTCCTTTGACCGTTTGCTTGCATCCAAATTAGGAGTAGCAGCTGTAGAAGGTCTATTGCAAGGCAAATACGATGTGATGGCTGGCTTGATCAATAACAAGGTGGTTTACACGCCAATTAAAAAAGCAATTGTAGACGATAAATCGGTGGATGAGGAAGATTTTAGAATCGCAAAAATTCTTTCTACTTAAATATGATAGGGACTCCAAAAGAGTCCCTTTTATTTTGATAGTACCACTGAGGCGTTTTTGCCAAGGCTAAGTTCCTTCCCGTTCCACTTTACGCTTCCCAATTCATAAATAGGAGTTTGAAAATCCTTTGGAATAGGCAATTGAACAGGCTTATTCCCCACATTGTGAATCACCATTAAATTTTGGTCTCCCAACACCCTATTGAATGCCATGATTGATTTAGGGTAATTTTCAGTGGACTTTTCTAAACTTCCAATAGCTAAAGCTGGAGTGGAATTCCTTAAATGGATAAGTTTCTTATAGTGATGGAAATAACTGGATTCATCTTTTATTTGAATGGCAAGAGGAGTAACTGTTGAATCTGTAGAATAGATGGGTTTGATCCATGTAGTTCTCCCAGTATCGTTTTCAATCCTATCCCAAATAAACGGCTCTCGTATGTGTTCGTCAGGCTTCAAACCCAACATTCCTATTTCCTCTCCATAATACAAGTAAGGAGCTCCTGGCATGCTCATTAGAATAGCGATTGCTTGTTTGTACTTTGCCTGATCGGATTTCAGCTCATTTAGAAGTCTGGGCTGATCATGATTAGAGGATATGGTTGCATCAATGAAATCTGAAGTAATACTTTCATAGTAATCCAACACACTCTTTTCTTTATCTACCAATAATTTCCCATCTTCTTTATTCAGGGATTCAATTAAGGTATAATGAAAGTCAAAATTAAATAGTGCCGGTAATCCAAGAAGAAAAGGAGCAACCACCTCTTTTTGATCATACACCTCTCCTACCAAGTACAAGTCCGGATTGATTTTGACCATTTCGGACCTAAATTCTTTCCAAAACTCATGATTGTCTTTTGCTCGCTCATCCGGGTAAATGTGTTTAGCAGCATCTAAGCGAAAACCATCAACCCCTATTTCTTCCAACCAAAACTTCCCTATTTCAAAAATCTCTTTCCTTACTTGTTCATTGTCGAAATTCAAATCCGGCATTCCTCCATAAAAAAAACCATAATAAAAATCCTCCCCATCTCCTGGATCATGCCATTGCCTGATATTGTCCGAATCCAACGTGACCTTTTTCTTTTCAATAAAGTCAGCGATCGTATCTTTTTGAGCCCAAACATAATAATCCCGATACGGGTTATCCCTGCCTTTTTTTGACTCCAAAAACCAAGGATGCTCGCTACTGGTATGGTTGATAATTAAATCAATCACCACCTTCAAATCCCTTTTATGGGCTTCCTCTAATAGGTTCTTAAAATCCTCTAAAGTCCCGTAATCGGGATGAATTGCCTTATAATCTGTTACATCATACTTATGGTAACTGGGAGAGGGCATGATTGGCATCAGCCAAATCGCATTGGCTCCCAAATCTGAAACATAGTCCAATTTTTGAGTGACCCCATTTAAGTCACCTATCCCATCCCCATTGGTATCATAAAATGACTGGACAAAGATTTCATAAGTAATCCCTGCTTTTGGCCAATAGTTCTCAACCTTTGGAGGAATTGGGGTTTCACAAGATGTAAGTAGGATTACTCCCATCAAGACTAAGATTATGTTGAATATTTTCATTGGAATAAGACATAAAAAAAAGTCACTTGAATTGAAGTGACTTTTTTGATGAATTTGATTAATTTCTTCCTACTGCATTCAGCATATCGAAAGCTAACTCTAATCTTTTCACGAAGTTCTCTTCGCCTTTACGCAACCAATTTCTTGGATCATAATATTTTTTATTTGGGCTATCAGGACCTTCTGGGTTACCTAATTGAGTCTGAAGATACCCTTCATTCTTTTTGTAATAAGCAAGGATACCTTCCCAGAATGCCCATTGCATATCAGTATCGATATTCATTTTGATAGAACCATAAGAGTTTGCTTCTCTGATTTCTTCGACTGAAGATCCAGAACCACCATGGAATACAAAATTCAATGGCTTACCAGTAGTTCCATATTTTTCATTGATGAAATCCTGAGAATTCTTCAAGATAATTGGCTTTAAGCTCACATTACCTGGCTTATAGACACCGTGAACATTCCCAAATGCAGCAGCAATGGTAAATAAATCACCGATTTTCTTCAGGTTTTCGTAGGCATAAGCCACTTCTTCTGGTTGAGTATATAGCTTTGAAGAATCAATATCGGTATTATCAACACCGTCCTCTTCACCACCGGTTACACCCAATTCAATTTCAATAGCCATATCCAGCTTGGCAAACTCTTTAAAGTACTTGCAAGAAATCTCAACATTCTCTTCCAATGGCTCCTCAGAAAGGTCAAGCATATGTGAACTAAAAAGTGGTCTTTTATGAGTAGCATAGTAAGCTTTACCAGCCTCTAACATCCCGTCGATCCAAGGCAATAATTTTTTAGCAGCATGATCTGTATGCAAAATTACTGGTACCCCATACGCCTCAGCCATTTGGTGCACGTGATGAGCCCCGGATACTCCACCGGCAATACTAGCTTTCTGACCATCGTTGCTTAATCCTTTACCCGCAAAAAACTGAGCTCCTCCATTCGAAAATTGAATAATCACAGGTGAGTTCACCTTTTTTGCTGTTTCCATCACAGCATTTACTGAATTGGTGTTAATTACGTTGACAGCAGGCATTGCAAATTCATTCTCCTTTGCATATGCATAAAGATCTTTCAGTTCTTCACCGTATTTTACTCCAGGTTTAAATTTCATATCTGAATTAGGTTTGTTTATATCTTAAAAAAAGTGTGTTTCCAGCACTTATTTATATTCAATCGGCTCAAAGATATAAATACCATCAATAATATCCCTTACATCTAAATCTAAATTGTCAACTCTATCGAATATTCCAGCGTTTTCTATCTCTAAATATTCCTTCAAAACTGCAGAACTCAAGATTTCGAAATGATCAAGGTTCAGAATACAATCCTATTTTTGAGTATTCAAAAATTGTAAACTTCAATCGTTTATTTTAGTTAATTTAAAATTCAAAGGAATAAAACTCCTTCATTCAAAAAGATCATCACCAAGCAAGCCCAAAAAGGGAATTTAAATCTATATGAGGATTGAACAAGCAACTATAAAAGACATTGCCCAAGAATTAAACATTTCTATTTCCACTGTATCCAGAGCTTTAAAAGACTACCCCAGAATCAGTTCAAATACCAAAAAGAAAGTCAAAGAGGTTGCTGAAAGATTAAACTATCGCCCTAATGCAGTTGCCCTATCTCTTAGAAAGAGCAGGTCATTTACGATTGGGGTCATCATACCAGATGTGGTTCACTTCTTTTTCTCTACGGTGATCAGCGGAATTGAAGAAGTTGCATCATCTAGAGGATATAATGTGATTTTAACCCAAACCAATGAAAGGTTTGAGCGGGAAAAATCTAACATCAACACCATGCTTGGTAATCAGATTGATGGATTTATGATCAGCTTCTCGAAAGAAACGAAAGACTTCGAGCATTTCACCAAGTTGTTAGATCGAAATTATCCCATCGTATTCTTTGACCGGGTCCCTGATATTGAAAATGCAGTCAATGTGGTAGTAGATGATTACCAAGGTGCTTACGACGCAACAACCCACCTGATCTCTCAGGGTTATAAAAAGATAATCCATCTCGCAGGCCCAAAAAACTTGAAGATTTGTTTTGAAAGAGAAAGAGGGTATAGAGATGCTTTATCTGCCCATGGAATCACAATAGACGAAAGTCTAATTCTTGAATGTCCATTAGGCGTTCCAGAAGAAAGCAAGAAAATTGTTTACGACCTATTTCAGGAACTTGAGATAAAGCCTGATGCAGTTTTTGCAAATAATGACATGGTGGCTGTGGGTGCAATGATGGCCTGTCGGGAACTTGGCTTTCAAATCCCCAAGGACATTGGGATCGTTGGTTTCAGCAACTGGCAAATTTGCTCCATATTGGAACCTAGTTTAACCTCAGTCTATCAACCTGGTTTTGATATAGGAGTCAAAGCAACTGAAATCCTTTTGGATCTGATTGAAAACAAAACCTCCATAGATCAAATCGCTTCACCTATTGTCCTTAAAACTGAGTTGATGATTAGAAACTCCTCTAAAAGGCTTTTTTAATCAAAAAAAAATTATTTTTTTTCATCAAAATAATGCAAACGTTTGAATAGCCCTAAATTTTTATTAGAAGGCTTTATTTGATTCTTTTTTCTCAAAAAACTGGTATTCTGTTGATCCTGAAGGGTTTTTAAGTATTCATTTTCGTAGCTACTTTAGCATTGCTCCAACTAGTTAATGGAGGTGAATACATGAAGAAAGCCCAATTTAACGCAACTAACTCTGCCCGATATCAATCTATGGGGCCAGTAAAAACCTGGAATAAGACTTCCCAAGGAATTTCTGGAATGACTGAAAATGGAACTTTCCAGATTACAGTTTACCAATCTGGGGTAATTCGTATTCAAGCTAGTAGGTCAGATCAATTCGACACGAATCTCTATTCTGTAGTTGCAAGTCCTGAAGAAGTAAGCTTCTCCATTAATGAGTTTTCTGATTCCATCCTCTTGGAAACAAACAAACTCAAAACCCAGCTCCAACTTGATGATTTTACTTTTTCATTTTTAGACTTGGATGGCCATGTTCTCAATGAGGATGATACCCTTGGAACTGCCTGGATAGGAACCGAGATCACCTGTTATAAGAAAATCCAACCCGAAGAAAAATTCATAGGACTGGGAGAAAAAACCGGGAATTTAAATCGCTTTGGACAAGCCTATGTGAATTGGAATACGGACTATTTTGCTTATGGAATAGGCGACGATCCACTCTATATGAGTATTCCCTTTTATCTAGGTGTTCATACCCATGGAGCTTACGGAATATACTTTGACAACACTCATAAATCAGTTTTCAATTTTGGAGCTTCCAATAATCGCTTTGCCTATTTCAATGCAGAAGACGGTGACTTGGACTATTATTTTATCTATGAACCTTCGGTTTCGGAAATTATCTCTACTTATACTTCCCTAACGGGAAAAATGAAATTACCTCCTAAATGGGCTTTAGGATACCAACAATGTAGGTATTCCTATTATCCTTCCGAAGAAGTGGAGACGCTTGCCAAAACTTTTAGGGATAAAAAAATACCTGCTGATATCATCTATTTAGATATTCATCACATGGAAAAATACAAGGTTTTCACCTTTGATGGGGTTCATTTTCCAGACCCTAAATCCATGATTTATGAACTTAAGAAAAGAGGATTTAAAGTAGTCGTGATTTTAGATCCCGGTATCAAAAAAGAAGAAGGATATCTTCCCTATGAAGAAGGAAAAAGTCAAGGATTATTCGTGAAATATCCTGATGGAGAGGATTATATCGCTCAGGTATGGCCAGGCTGGTGTGGTTTCCCTGATTTCACCAAGGAAGAAACGAGATCCTGGTGGGCAGAAAAAATGGCCTTCTACACAGAAGCAGGGGTAGATGGATTTTGGACAGACATGAATGAACCAGCCTCTTGGGGGCAATTCACCCCAAATCTGATAGAGTTTGATATGGATGGAAACCCTGCTTCTCACAGAAAATCCAGAAATGTCTACGGAATGGAGATGGCTAGGGCTACTCAGGAGGGATCAACACTTCAAAACCCGACAAAAAGACCCTTTGTCTTAACTAGGTCAGGATTTGCGGGAGTGCAACGATTCGCTGCTGCCTGGACTGGAGATAATCAAGCTACTGAAGAGCATATGCTGGCAGGGATTCGATTGGTAAACAGCCTCGGATTAAGCGGTGTTCCTTTTGCTGGATATGATGTAGGAGGATTTGCAGGGGAAGCAAGTAGTAGTCTTTTTGCTCGTTGGATGAGTATTGGAGCCTTTGCCCCATTGTATAGAGCTCATTCTATGATCAATAGCAGAGATGCAGAACCTTGGGCATTTGGAGAGGAAGTAGAGGAAATTTCAAGAAATTATATTCAATTACGGTATCAATTGCTGCCTACACTGTATAGTAAATTTTACAAGTCCAGTTTGGATGGATTGCCAATAGCCTCAAGCCTTGCTGTCACCTACCCTCATGAACCTAAAGTTTACCTTCAGGATTTTCAAAATGAATACCTCTTTTGCGATTTCTTACTCGTAGCTCCTGTAGAAAGCACGAAGGAAATCACCAAAGTCTTTTTACCCAAGGGAAAATGGTATTATCTCTATACCGATCTCCAACATTCAGGTAATCAAGTTGTTTATCAAGATTGCCCAATCAACTATCTACCTGTTTATGCCAAAGCAGGGAGTATTATTTTCATGCAATCAAGGGTAGCACATACCGCTGAACCACATGATGGAATTTTGAACATTCATTTATATCAAGGGGATGATGGAAGTGCAGTCTTATATGAGGATGAAGGAGATGGTTTCGAATACCAATCTGGAAAATTCTATCAGAGAAAAATGGAATACGATTTCCATAAAGGTGAATTTAAACTAGAGCAAGTTTTGGGATCTTATCCTAGTTCCTATACAAAAATCAAAGTCTACTTCCACGGATTCAAATCCAAAGAGATTTTAATAAACGGCAAGCAAGAGCATTTAAAATCAGAAAACTACTCATTTTTGGATAAGATTACTGCCTTTGACCCACTACCAGACAATGAACTTCCATTCTTCCAAATCGAGGAGTTATTCTATGTAGAAATTGAACATACCAATGATCAAATAATTCTTACAGAATTGAATTAAAAACCTAATAATTTTCTCCTAAAGACCCCACAATGAGCCCAATTAAAAAGGAATTAAATTTTTGGCAAATCTGGAATATGAGTTTTGGATTCCTTGGTATTCAATTTGGATTTGCATTACAGGGAGGTTTTATGTCGAGAATTTTTCAAACCCTAGGTGCGGATAAAGATGCCATCCCTTTTCTATGGATTGCAGCACCTTTGACAGGTCTTTTGGTTCAGCCAATTGTCGGCTATTTGAGTGATCATACTTGGAGTCCAAAATTTGGACGGAGAAAACCCTATTTCTTTATTGGGGCAGTTTTTAGTACCTGTGCCCTATTCTTGGCTCCCTATTCCTCCACCTTATGGATGGCAGCAGGAGCTCTTTGGATATTGGACGCCTCTATCAATATTAGCATGGAACCTTTTAGGGCTTTGGTTGCGGATAAACTTCCGCACTCTCAACGTTCCTATGGTTTTGTAGTACAAACATTAATCATTGGGATAGGCACCTGGATCGCCTCCAACCTGCCTTGGCTGATGACCCAAATAGGAGTACCAAATACTGCACCTTCTGGGGTTGTCCCGGATTCTGTAAAATATGCTTTCGCCATCGGTGCTTTCGTTCTATTTTCTAGCATCTTGGTAACCATTTTAACTACAGATGAACTTCCTCCCGAAGATGAAGAGGAATTTAATTCAAACAAAAACAGGGGACTTATACAGGGATTCAAGGATATTTTTCAAAACATATCTTCCATGCCCCCTGTCATGAAGAAGTTAGGACTCGTTCAATTTTTCTCTTGGTTTGCTTTCTTTACCATGTGGAGTTTTGCAACTCCTGCCATAACAGAACATGTCTTTGGAGTTACAGACACCAGCAGTGCAGCTTATAATGATGCAGCGGATAGCGTGGGGAATTATTTAGGAACATATGGTTTGGTTTCCATGATCTATGCCTTAATCCTTTCCTTTTTTACCAGTAAATACAAGATCAATCGAAAAATTCTTCACCTGCTCAGTCTAATTTCGGGAGGCTTAGGTTTTATTTCCATTTACTTTATCCAGGCGCCTTGGATGCTTCACCTAAGTTTCATGCTCGTTGGGATTGCTTGGGCGAGTATTCTTTCCATGCCCTATGCGATGCTTTCGAGCTCTGTAGACCCTAAAAAGATGGGCGTATTCATGGGAATCTTTAATATGTTTATTGTGATTCCACAAATAGTGGCCGCTTTGGGAGGAGTCAACTTCCTCTACAAACTGATTTTTGGTGAAGCCGTTATCAACACCATGCTGTTAGCTGGATTATTATTAATCCTAGCTGGACTTAGTAACCTTCTTATCCAAGACCGACAAGCCACCCATGATTAAATTCTCCATTTTTTGATGAGTCGAATCAAATTTATGGTTGGCTTTTATACTTTTACCGGATCAAATTCTGATCCCCATGAAAACCTTAAGAATCACAGGAGTCCCTGAACACTTCAATTTACCTTGGAAAAATGTAATCGCCAGACAACCTTTTGCATCAAAAGGAATTGAAGTAACATGGACGGATGAATCCAGGGGATCTGGTCAGATGAACAAAGCCATTCGAAATGACGAAACTGAAATCGCTTTGATTCTGACAGAAAGCTTTTTTCAAGATTTTGAAAATGGAAGCCCCGCAAAAATGATCGGATTCCATGTGAAGTCTCCTTTGATTTGGGGTGTCCACATTCATGGTAAATGTCCAATCAATCATTTATCTGAAATCCAGGATCCTTCTTTTTTAATTAGTAGAATGGGCTCTGGCTCCCAATTAATGTCCTATGTCTTGGCAAAAAGAGAAAATTGGAAGAAGGAAAGCCTATCCTTTTCCATCATTGGAAATTTACCTGGAGCTCTTGAAGCTATGGTGCCCGAGAAGCCTGAAATGTTTTTATGGGAAAAATATACGACCAAGCCTTGGGTAGACTCTCATGAATTAAAAAGAATTGGAGAAATTTCAAGTCCTTGGCCATGTTTTGTCATGGTCGCATCCAACAAAGCTTTAAAAGCATTTGGAGATGTTATTCTACAACTCAGAGATATGGTATACGAAGAATCTGCTCATCTTCAACAATCGAAGTCTACGGTTTCAGAAATAGCAGATAAATATAAATTGCATCCCGAGGATGTGGTACAATGGTTAACCCAAACAGAATGGGCCACCAAAGCTGAAGTTTCTCAGGTGGAACTTCAGAAGGCCATCCAAAACATGGTAGATTTAGGAATTTTGAAAAAGGAATTAAGCTTGGGAGATTTCCTTTTTAATAGTAGTATTCGAATCTTGGATTAAGTCTACCCTAGGAATGTCTAAGCAAATTTTTGTTCCTTCCCCCTCTTGGCTATAAATGTAAATTTCACCCCCATTCATGCGGATAAATTCCTTGCAAAGTTGAAGTCCTAGTCCGGAACCCTTTTCCTGTTCGGTTCCCTTTTGAGAATCGGTAATTGTGTATTCTTTGCCTAAAATTTCTTTGATTTGGGATGCTTTAATACCAATCCCATGGTCTTGAACACACCATTTTACAAACTGACCATTGGATGAAGTAGTAATCTCTACAGTCCCATTCCTTTTTGAAAATTTCACCGCATTGTTTAAAATATTCCTCACCACGACTTCCATCAAATCCTGATCTGCATGTACAAGCTGGTCCTTATTCATCAAATTAGAAACTACTATATTCTTTTCTTTGAGTTGAGGTTCGATCAAAGTTAAGTTAGAGGCTACTAAGTCATGAAAATTGAAAGACATTTTTTTGAGCTTAAAACCCTCCATTTGCGCCATGGACCATTTTAAAGTGTTGTTCAAGGTGAAATGAACTGAGTTAATATCTTTATTGAGCACCTTCAGTAACTCCTCAAATTCCTCCTTAGTAAGCATTCCTTGAATCAATAAATCAACCACCGACTTTACCTGTCCTATAGGAGCCTTTAAATCATGGCCCAAAATAGAAAACAGTTTATTCTTAGTTTCATTGATTTTTCCGAGCTGCAATGATTTAGCTTCTAGATCTATATTTTGATCCTTAATCTTTCTTTTCTGCTCTAAAAGGAAATCATTGTATTTCTTAATGTTCCTATTCAATAGGAAGAGCCATATTAAAAGACCCAATATCAAAACTGCTGCAATAGCAATGATGTAATAATTCCTTCTGATTAATTTTAATCTTTGCGCCTGGTTTTCATTTTGCTCCTTGAGTAAGTTCAATTCTGATTTATCCAAATCCTCTTGAAACATCCCTTGAAGGAGGGCAATTCTATCCCTATTGCCTTTATCCACCAAAGAGTCATTTAATACCACATAGGTACTTTGGTGTCGATAGGCATTCCTTATATCTCCCTTTTGCTCATAAACCTGGGTCAAGTATTTATGGTTTTTAGCCAACTCATCCAAGAACTTATTTTCTTCTGAAACTTTGACACCCTCGAGCAATACTTCTTCCGCATCTTTTAATTTACCGAGTTTCAAGTAAGTTGCACCCAATCTATGAGTTACACTGGCTTCCGTAGTTTTTACATTTTGGAGTCTTGCTTCCTTGAGTGAATTTTCAAAAATGGAAGCAGCACTATCGTAATTTCCTGAAGAATAATAAATATCGCCGATTACACGATTGGCGAATGCAGTCAAGTAAGGCGAGCCTGCCTTTTTATTAACTTCGATAGCATATTTGGCATAATATAACGCTGAATCCAGTTCATTTTTCTGGCTAAAATTATAGGCCATATTGTTCAAACTTCGGATCTGAGTATACAGGTCACCCTCCTTTTTACTTAGGATGTATGCTTTTTTAAACTGTTCAATTGCCAGGTCAAAATTCTGCTGTTCATAATACAATGCCCCCATTGAATTAAGAAGTCTTGCAGCCACTTTCATATTGTCAACCTGAAGGGCTAATTCATATGCATCCTTTGAGAAATCAAAGGACTTTTGGTATTGACCTCTTCTGTAATAAATCCATCCTATATTCTCCTTAGCTAAACTTTCACCCGAGATATCTCCTAAAGAGTGTGCTAATCCTTCTGCTTCTAAGGCATAATTAAAGGCGGACTCTTGGTCAGATTCTCTAAGATTGGTTGCAAGCAAGTTTAATGTTTGGACACGGGCTTTACCCTCCGTACTTTTTAATTCCGATTTTAAGCTATCAATATTTACTAATGATTGCGCTTTCCCCTCAAAAGATAGTATGAGGACTATTACAAAAAACAAAAAAATGCCTAGATTCCTTTTCACGCCCGAAATTATAAATGACGACTCACTGAAATTAACTAAATTAAGTGATAGTCAATTTTACCCAATTTTTTAATTTTTAAATTTCTTTGAAGCATCAAAAATAAAAGAACTCAGAACTTTACCATCAGAATTCTGTAAAATCACTTAAACAAAATCTTCAAACACTTTGATTTTCAAACAAATCAAAGCTTGTTCCAATCCCATTCCTTGTTGATCTGGCTGATCGAATGATGCGCTGTTAAATCATATTGGCAGGGTACAATGGAAACATAATTATTTGCAATAGCCCATTCGTCATTATCCTCCCCCTTATCAAAATTCACGAAATTACCCGCCAACCAAAAGTACTTTCTACCATTGGGATCATATCGCTCGTCAAATTCCTCTTGCCACTTCGCATCCGCTTGCCTACATACTTTTATCCCTTTGATATCTTCATTCCTTTTTGGAGGAAAATTTACATTTAATGCCACCCCTTTAGAAATTCCATTTTCCAATACCTGTATGGCTATTTTCTCCACCCATTCTTCGACATGAGAAAAATCGGCATTGGAAGAGTAATCGCACAATGAAAAGCCGATCGAAGGGAGCCCCTCTAAGGCGCCCTCAATAGCTGCTGACATGGTACCAGAATATAAGACAGAAATAGAGGTATTTGAACCATGGTTGATCCCACTCACCACTAAATCGGGAGTTCTATCTTTTAAAACATAATGCTTTGCAAGCTTCACACAGTCAGCAGGAGTGCCACTGGATTTGTAGGCTTTCACATCCTCAAATATCTCTTCTTCGGTAAGTCTCAGTGTCTCTCCTATGGTAATGGCATGGCCCATACCAGATTGGGGACTGTCTGGCGCTACCACCACGACTTCACCCAACCTTTTCATAACAGATACTAAAACTCTTATTCCCTTGGAAGTGATCCCGTCATCATTTGAGACAAGAATTAGTGGCTTAGGCATTAGTTTTTATTCAATTCGTTGTAATAAGCAGTAATCCTTAATAAATCCCCTCTTTTGTCATGCTCCAACCTGTTTTTTCTCATAAACAAATCAATTTCTTCATCATAACCTGTGAGGTAATTATACAACTCTTTTTTCTTCAAGTTATATTTTTGGATTTTTCCATTTTTAAAAAAATAATAATTAAACGCTAATCGATATCCAGTCATGGTTTGAGGACCCCAAAATGGGTTCATCCCCATAGCACCATAAGCTCCCATGCTTCTGGAATCTGTTGCGATGTACTCTCTACATAATAATGCAATGTCATCACCCTGTGTCAGGACCTCAAAGAAAATAGGGGTTTCATAATCTCCATTTACACTAAATGGTAGGCTATAAAAGGTTCTCACGCCTCCAAAAATTTCATCATATATCTCAAAATTTGAAACATTGGATGCTGTCAGCGTTATGATACTTTCGCTTTTTAGTTGAACGAGGTTATTATCCAAATCATATTTGATAAGTCCTGAAAAGGTCTGCCCGTCAGCCCCATAAATATTCCCTTTATGCCAGACTTGGGAGGGAAATTGATTTTGAGCCATGACAGTCACAAGGCCAAAGAAAACTAAGCTTAGGGTGAATATTGCTTTTTTCATGGTTTTAGTCATGCCTTATTTTACGTAAATCTAATATTTGGGTTAGAATTACTTTCTTTTAGATATTTAATTTAACAACATTTTTACTTTAAAATGTTGTGACCCATTTTATCTCTCTTGGTTTGTAGATAACGCTCATTGTGAGGGTTAGGTGATATTTCTATGGGAACTTGCTCTACAATTTCTAAACCATAGCCTATCAAGCCCACTCGTTTTTGAGGATTATTAGATATCAATCGGATTTTACTAACATTTAAATCTCTCAATATCTGTGCTCCAACTCCGTAATCTCTGCTGTCCATAGGAAGTCCCAATGCCAAATTAGCTTGCACTGTATCCATTCCTTGTTCTTGGAGTTTGTACGCTTTCAATTTATTAATCAATCCGATACCTCTACCCTCTTGATTCATATATAATACCACTCCTTTTCCTTCCTTTTCTACCATATCCATGGCAGCATGCAATTGAGGTCCACAATCACATCTACAAGATCCGAAAATATCACCAGTTACACAGGAGGAGTGCACCCTTACCAATACTGGTTCATCTGGTCCCCAAGATCCTTTAATCAAAGCCATGTGGATTTCTTCCGTATTGGTTTGTTTGAATGCGATTAAATCAAAGTTCCCGAACTCAGTAGGCATTTCCACACCGATTTCCCTCTTGATTAAGGATTCTTTCTTCAATCTGTACGCAATCAAATCTTTAATTGAAACAAGCTTGAGATTAAATTTTTTGGCTACAGTCACCAAATCATTCAATCTAGCCATGGTCCCATCTTCATTCATGATTTCCACCAATACACCAGCAGGTGAAAAACCAGCCAACCTTGCAAAATCAATAGCTGCCTCGGTGTGCCCTGCTCTTCTTAAGACTCCGCCTCGTTTGGCCTTCAAAGGAAAAATATGGCCTGGCTTACCTAATTCATTTGGATCAATGCTATCATCTACTAATGCTTTGATGGTTTTTGCTCGGTCTGAGGCTGAAATACCTGTGGTACATCCATGTCCAATTAAGTCTACCGAAACAGTGAAAGGTGTTTCAAATGCAGCCGTGTTTTGGCCCACCATCATATCCAAGCCTAATTTTTCACATCTATCTTCAATTAGAGGTGCACAAATAAGTCCACGTCCATGTGTCGCCATAAAATTGACGATCTCAGGAGTAATCTTTTCTGCAGCACAAACAAAGTCTCCTTCATTCTCTCTGTCCTCATCATCAACGACAATGATTACTTCACCATTTTTGATTGCTTCGATCGCATCTTCAATGGGATCTAATTGATAATTTTCCACAAGATTTGGGTTTGAATTCATATCGGAACTGCAAATTTACACGCTTTCCTTACAAAACAGGTTGTGACCAAAGAAAGTTTGGTTCTACCCAATGACAATTCCGAGTTCTTTATCTATTTCTAATTGAACCTTCTTTAACTCAAAATAGATTTTTTGCAATTCATCTATTTTCACATCAGCTTCTTGGTCTGATTCTGCTGATTTTATCTTTTGCTTGGCTTCTTCCATCATTTTTTGAACCACTCTCCGCTTCAACCTTAAGATGGATTTAAAACCGGTCAAAGACAGATTATCTGATTCAGTATTTATAAAAATTTGATGTCGTTCATGCCAGTGGTTGGAAATCTCATGCCTCGGAGTAATCAGATCAATGATCTCCTGACGCATTTCCTCATCCTTTTGCCTGATAAAAAGGTCTACAGAAGGCACTTCTCCCCTTCTTAAAATTTGCCGATAGGTCAATAGTATCTTTTCATAAACAGGCGTTTCAAATTCCAGATCCTGCGTTTCGGCCAGTAAATAATCGCACAAATGAAGTTCTTCCTGATCTAGAGTTTCCCAGCCATAATTAATGAGTAGCCGAACCATTTCTCGTTCCTGGACTTTTAAAATATCAGAAAATTGAGTTTTCTCTTCTGTAGGAAGAAATTCTTCAAATCCAGTTTCAGGCACCTGCGGTTCCTGCTGCTGATTGTAATGATCCTTTTGTGTTTTTAGTAAGGACTTATTTAACTCTGTATGGATTACATCTTCTTCAACTTCCAATAAAGTTGCTGCCTCTTTGGCATAAACGGACCGAATTATCGGGTCAGGTATTTTGCCGATACTTTGGATCACTTCACGTATTACCTCTGCTTTCCGAATTGGATTTTTTACAAACTCATCTTTATACAAGCCTATTTTAAATCCGATAAAGTCCCGTGAATTTTGCTCCAAATAGTCTTGGAATGCTTGGCTTCCCACCTTTCTTGAATAGCTATCCGGATCTTCCCCATCTGGGAATACCACCGCTTTCACATTTAAGCCCCCTTCCAAAAGCAGATCTATTCCACGGAGAGAAGCTTTAATTCCAGCAGAGTCTCCATCATAGAGGACCGTCACTTGATCTGTAAAACGCTTGATGAGTTTTATTTGCCCCTCTGTTAATGAAGTACCAGAAGATGCCACTACATTCTCAATACCTGAAAGATGTAAAGAAACCACATCCGTATAGCCTTCTACCAAATAGCAGTTATCCTTTTCCCGAATGGCTTTCTTTGCCTGAAACATGCCATATAGCACATCACTCTTATGGTAGACTGCGGTCTCAGGTGAATTAATGTATTTGGGTTGGCTTTTATCCTTAGTTAGAATCCTAGCTCCAAAACCAATGGGTTTACCTCCGATATTGTGAATGGTAAATGTTACCCTTCCCCTAAATCGGTCATATACTCTACTGGCATCTCCCTCTTTTTGAAGGATCAGCCCGGCTTTCAATAATATCTCTTCTTGGAAGCCAGCAGATTTGGCAGCCTTCAACAGGTGATCCCACCCATCCAGTGCATAGCCTAAATCAAACTTCTCTATGATCACGGGGCTGAAGCCTCTTTCTTTGAAATAGCTTAGACCTATGGATTTACCCTCTGGGGTTTGGAGATTTTTTACAAAAAAATCTCTCGCAAACCCCAAAGCTATATACAGACTTTCGCGTTCGCTTTGAGCTTGATCTTGTTCAGGGGTTCGCTCCTTATCCTCCTCCACTTCAATGCCGTATTTACCTGCCAGGTGACGGATCGCCTCTGTAAACCCAACTCCTTCTATGTCCATCACAAACTGAATAGGATCTCCTGCTTTTCCGCAACCAAAGCATTTATAAATCTGCTTAGCGGGCGAAATAGAGAAAGAGGGACTCTTTTCATTGTGAAAAGGACAACAAGCCCACATATTCTGGCCTTTCTTTTTCAAAGGCACATAATCCCCTACCACCTCAACGATGTCTACTCTTTCTTTTACTTTTTCTGTGGTGAGTTTACTGATTCCCATGGGTACATTTATACGGCAAAGGTATCTTTCAATTTATTAAAAGGTGCGATAATGTCCGAACTATTTACCAAATACCTAAGTTAATCGAGCATGAAGTAACTCTTTTGACTTTTCTAAGCCAGAGAGAGTCCCTAAATTGCAAAAAAATTCAACAATCATCCGATGCATTTATCTGCGGAAGCGATCCGAAAAACACTTTCCAGAGTACAAGACCCTGATTTAAAAAAGGATCTAGTCACTTTGGGAATGATTCAAAAAATAAATATTGAAGGCAATAAAGTCAGTTTTAACGTGGTTTTGACCACGCCGGCTTGTCCTTTAAAAGAAGTAATCAAAAATAATTGTCTCGAGGAGTTAGAGGCAGACTTTGGGAAGGATATTGAGTGGGATATTTTCATGACCTCTCAGGTTACCACTGTGAGAGATGCGGCACCAGTCCTTCCGAAGGTTAAAAATATCATTGCCATTGCCTCGGGTAAAGGAGGTGTAGGAAAATCAACTACTTCTGTCAACCTCGCCGTAGCCTTGGCGGAGTCAGGTGCAAAGGTGGGACTTATTGATGCGGATATTTCTGGACCTTCTATTCCTACCATGTTCAATGTGGAGGGAGAGCAGCCATCAGTCAAAAAAGTAGGTGAGAAAAACATCATCATTCCTATTACACAATACGGAGTAAAGCTGATGTCCATTGGATTTTTGACTCCTTTGGAAAGTGCAGTTGTGTGGAGAGGCCCTATGGCAAGTTCCGCATTACGACAATTTATTTCAGATGTTGATTGGGGCGAATTGGACTATTTATTGATTGATTTACCTCCTGGCACTTCAGATATTCATTTGACAATGGTGCAAACAGTTCCTGTCACAGGGGCAGTTATTGTTACCACTCCACAAAAAGTTGCGCTAGCAGATGCAAGCAAAGGCTTATCCATGTTTAGACAGGCGCAAATTAATGTTCCCGTTTTAGGTGTTGTTGAAAATATGGCTTATTTTACGCCAGAAGAATTGCCCGATAATAAGTATTATTTGTTTGGTAAAGAAGGTGGCAAGAGATTAGCTGCTAAGTACGAAGTACCACTTCTTGGTCAAATCCCAATAGTACAGAGCATTAGAGAAAGCGGGGATACAGGATACCCAGCTGTGATGAAAGACGGATTGACAAAAGAAGCCTATATGGATCTTGCTGAAGAAGTAGCTCGACAAGTTGCCATTAGAAATGCCTCAAATGCTAAAACTGAGGTAGTAGAAATTAAAGGTTAAAAAAATGGAAGCAGAATTAAAAAATAAAATAGAGTTTGCCTTGGACACCATTCGACCCTATTTGGAGGCCGATGGCGGGAATGTGAGGATTGTAGAAGTAACAGATGACATGGTACTGAGAATTGAAATGATGGGATCTTGTGGTTCCTGTCCTATGTCCTCTATGACCTTGAAAGCTGGTGTTGAAGACGCAATCAAAAGAGCGATCCCTGAAATCACCAAGGTGGAAGCCATTAATCTGACTATCGCCTAATATTTTAATCTGGATGAAAAAAGGTTTTCGCTTTTATTCAAAAGCCACTTTGCTTCTTTTTGGAGCCATTTTTACGTTTTCAATTTCATTCGCCCAGCAATTCAACATAGTTGATGTAACGGGTCAGACAAGTAACAATACTAATCATGCGCATACTGGAAAGTGTGCGCATACTTTTTTAGAAGCCAAACAGGAAAAAGAACTTGGTTTTTTTGGAACCAAGCAATATTTTGAAAGTTGGGTCGATCAAAAAATTGAGGCAAGAAAAGCCAATCCTCAGATTTCTTCCAGAGCTAATTCAGAACTTCGATTGATTCCTGTGGTGGTTCATATAGTTCATAATGGACAAGCAGAAGGCGTAGGATCCAATGTACCTACCAGCCAGATTTTGGAGCAGATACGAATTTTAAATGAAGATTTCCGTCGGTTAAACGCAGATGCGGTCAATACTCCGGGTGAATTCTTACCTGTAGCAGCAGATGCTAACATTGAATTTGTGTTAGCAAAACAAGACCCCAATGGTTTACCCACTGATGGAATAATAAGAATTCAAGGTCCCAAAACAAATTATAATCCAGAGACTGACGCCACAATTATTGGACAATTGTCCCAATGGAATCCAGAAGAATATTTAAACCTTTGGGTAGTCCCCTTGATCAACCCCTATATTGGATACGCTTCCTTCCCTATTTCCGATTTACCAGGACTAAATTCACCTCCTAACTCTGCTTTAACTGATGGGGTGACTATTGATTATCGTTTTTTTGGAGTCGGCGGAAGTGCCATATCAGCTTCATTGGGCAGGACAGCTACCCATGAAGTGGGCCATTATTTGGGATTGAGACATATTTGGGGTGATGGCGGATGTGGAGTGGACGATTTCGTTGCAGACACCCCTGAGCAAGATTCTTCTAACAATAGCTGTAGTCCCAACTTCACTCGCACCAGCTGTGGATCTACAGATATGATTCAAAATTACATGGATTATACCCCTGATGCATGTATGAATTTATTTACACAAGGGCAAGTGGAGCGATTTAATGTGGTCTTGGAAAACAGTCCCAGAAGAGTGACCCTTGTCAACAATAGAGCAACCCAAGAGCCTGAATTACTCGATGTGGATCTTGCTATTTCAAAAATAATTTCCCCATCAGAATATATCTGTTCCACCACTGTCAGCCCTGCCATTGAAGTTTTAAATGCAGGAAACAACAGGCTTACCTCTGGTAGAATCGAGTTGAGAAGAAATGGAACGCTCCTAGAGAGCAAAAGAGTGACATTCGATTTAGAAACTGGAGAGTCTACTACCGTCAGCTTCAATGATTTCAATTTACAAACTTCTGGAACTACTGTTGAATTCAAAATCACAGAGGCAAATGATCAGCCTGACATGAATGAATCCAATAACATTAGAAGTTCAACGCCTTTAATCCAAGAGGAAATCACTTTGCCATATACGCTTGATCTAAACAATTTCCCTGGACAATTTACAGTAGAAAACCCTGATGAAAGCTTTACTTGGGAAAAAACGACGCGTTCGATTTCAGGTGTAAGTCAACCTCTAGTTACTATTTCTAATTACAATTATGAAGCGCCAGGAGAATTAGACTATTTCATTTCTCCATTGATTAATTTGGAAGAATATCCAAATGCCCAAATTGTATTTGAACTCGCATATGCAAATTATGATCAAGCTGGTTTCGAGGATCAATTGATTGTGGCGGTTTCCCAAGATTGTGGAAATAATTTTGATTTGGCTAACGCAACCTATCAGAAATTTGGTCAAAGTCTGGAAACTGTAGAGGCTACCTTAGATGAATTCTTTGTTTCAACCTCCTCCCAATTCAGAACTGAGATCGTCAATCTAAGTGAATATCGCGACCTGGGCACGATACGTTTCGCATTTATCAATCAAAATTCATACGGTAATAATCTATTCATCAGAAACATCCGTATTCTACCGACAGAGCAATTCAAGTATGAATTGTCCGTCAATGAAATGCTTACCCCATCTCCGATCGCAGACGGAGAACAGGATAATGAAATATATCTCCTACAAAACACTGGAAACCTACCTGTCTCCAAGTTTATATTTTCGAAGAGTACAAATGATGGAGTAACACAAACTTTCTTGGCAAGTGGTTCCACAGTTGAACCGGGCGAGAACTTTACTTTATCTTCTCCCAAATCTACGATTTCAGGCAAAAACAAAATTGAGATAGAAGTTAGGCAACCAAATTTTGATCAAAACGGAGACAATTCAGATGACTTAACCCGTTATATCATTGAAGATGATAATACCATTCTAACCCCTTGGAGACAAAATTTCAATAACTCATCCAGTATTACCCCGATTAATCAAACCATCAATCCTGAATCAGATCAGACTGCTTGGGAGATTATCCCTATCAATTCAGGAGAAGGGCCAAATAATGTCGCAAGGCTTCAAAATCAAGAAGATGGAAATACCTATTGGTTGGGAACCTCTATATTTGATTTAAGTAGTAGAAAACAAGCCAGTGTGTTCTTTGACTTAGCGGCAGGGGAAGTGAGTAATAATACCACCTTCAATGTATTGGTAAGTACAAACGGAGGCCAAGACTTTTCCATCGCCTACCAAATTTCCGGATCAGAAATTTCTACGGTATCTTCTGGAGAAGCAAATCCAAACTCCGTGAACGACTTTGCCAGAAAATATGTAAACCTGACCGAATATGCCGGACTGGCAGAGGGTAAAATAAGACTTGCCTTTGTGGTAGCAGGTGGATCTAGCGAAGACAGTCCTATTTACCTAGACAATATTGAATTATTCCAAAGTGCCAATCCAGACCCTGTCATTCCAGGGGAAGGAATGAGTATTCTTTACCCTAACCCTGCTCGAGATATTTTCAATATTGCGTTTAATTTAGCCCAGTTTGAAGATGTAAATATTCAAGTGATTTCTACCTCGGGTATGGTTGTTCAGGATTTAGATTATCCAGGCACCCTAAACCAAACGTATTCTTTTAGTACAGAATTATTTTCCAAGGGTGTATTCATAATCAAAATTACCAGCCCTACCATACAGGAAACCAGGCGTTTAATAATAAATTAACTTGTTTTCAGGCCGAAGTTCATTCTTCGGCTTATTTTTTGTCTGTGGTAAAGCTGGTTTTTGGGAATCCCTTCGTTGTAGGGTTTCAATTTCCCATGTATCTTTAGCTATCGTAAATTTCCAAAATGAGTTCATTTAACTATTCCATAAAGAAAGTGTTGATCAATCTATTTATTGTGATTGGGCTTTCTATATTACTAGGTTACTTATTCTTGAAGCTTTACCTCCCTATGTACACCAATCATGGAGAAACCGTTTCTGTTCCTGACTTGAGCGGATACACCTTTGAGGAAGGCAAAAGTATTTTAGAAGATGCAAGTTTAGAATATGAGGTATCTGTAGACTCTGCTTTTAGTACAGACGAAAAGCCTTTGGCGGTACTCAAGCAATTTCCAGAGGCAAATTCACAGGTTAAAACCGGTAGAAAAATCTATTTAACCCTGAACGCCAGAAATGCACCGATGCTTAAGATGCCTAACCTAGTCAATACTCCCCTAAAAAATGTTCAGGAAATATTAGCAAATATGGGGCTAAAAAGAGGTGACATAGTGTATGTACCAGATATTGGCATCAATGTGGTATTGGAGCAAAAATATAGAGGCGTGGATGTGCCTGAAGGATTCGAAATTCCAAAAGGAGCCAGAATTGATTTAGTTGTTGGTGACGGATTGGGAAATCAGATCTTAGAAGTTCCAAGTTTGACAGGAATGGATGAAATTGACGCAGAGTTTTTAATCTTAGGTTCCGGGTTGAGAGTGGGAAATAAAAATTTCGCCGCAAATGACACCGTACCTCCAGGAAAAATATTTATGCAAACCCCTCCTGCTGGTACTCAAGTAAAAACCGGAGAATTGATTGAGCTTTGGATCTCTAAAGAAAATTTTTAAATCAATGGGCAAAAGCCTATCCCTTATTTGTACATGTACCTTCCTCCTTTTTCTAGGCTTGGAATCAGAGTCTCATGCTCAAATAGTAGAGTTTGCCCCTATCCATCAAATTAAAATCCCTAAAAATACTGCTGAACGCGAACAGTTAAGAATACAAGACACACATACTATTCCTTTTTGGGATGACTTCTCTCAAGGTCTAGACACGTTGGTATGGAAGGTAAATGGAGCCTCATATACGGAAACCATTGGGATTGATGCGCCTTCTTTTGGACAAGTATTGTTTAATGGTGTGGACGCTAATGGTAAACCCTACTCCCTCTCCCAAAGAGATATTGGCATTACTGATATGTTGACCTCCAAGGTATTTAATTTATCTGCCCAAAATTCCAACTCTTTGTACTTGAGTTACTTTTGGCAAGCAGGGGGAAAAGCCGAATTTCCAGACGGCAATGATCAATTCTATTTACAGTTTCTGAATGCATCTGGAAATTGGGTCACTGTATGGAATCAATTTGGAGGAATAGAAGAAAATCAAACCAAATTCTCCCAAGAAATCATTCAGGTTGGACCTGACTATCAACATGAAGCATTCCAATTCCGATTTGTTGCAGATGGAAGACAAGTAGGCCCTTTTGATAGCTGGATTTTGGATTATGTGTATTTGAATGACGGCAGGTCAGCCACTGATTTGAATTACAAAGACAGAAGTCTAACACAAGTAAATCAGGTCCTAATAGGAGATTATGCTGCCTATCCCTTAGCATTAATTGAAGGTAATCAGGACGGGTTTTGGAGTAGAATTCAAAATCAGTTTTATAATTTAGAGAATAGGTTTAGGGCGATGGAATATACCATTCAGGTAAAGGATACTTTAACGAATAGCTTCTTGGCTATCAATCAAAATACCCCATTTGACCCAGTTCCTAATTCTAAAGAAAGAAGAAATTTTACAAGCAATGAGTTTGATGAAGTTCCTATCCCGATAGGTGAATCTGCCTTAGAATTTACAACTTCACTTACCACAGGAGATGATTTGTATTTTGAGGTGGACGGAAATGACACTACATTTTTTCAGACCATAGACTATCGGATAAATGACACGGTAAAGAGTTATCTCCCTATTCAAGACTATTTTTCTTATGATAGAGGTACCGCAGATTATGCTGCAGGCATCAATCAGAAGTCGGGCATGCTGGCGGTGAAATATGATACTCCGGAGGAGGCCTTTTTGAAAGGAATTTCCATCAATTTCACCAATCCCAATCAAGCAAACCAAGCCATTGATATTATTGTTTGGAAAGACTTAGATCAAGGCCCTATCTTCCGAAGAGAGGACTTGATATCTGTGAAAGAAGCCGAAGAGGAATTCTTATATTATTCTTTGGATACGAATATTCAAGTATCCGGAGAATTCTACATTGGATACGCGCAGTTTACCAACGATTTCATTCATGTAGGACTTGACAAATCCAATGACCAAGGTGACAAATTATATTATAACGTCTTAGGGGCTTGGGAAGAAAATACGGAAGTTCAAGGCGCCATGATGATTCGTCCACATATCAGTATAGATGCCCCATTTGAAGAAAGCTCTATTCCAGAAGCTAGATTGATAAAAGTCTTCCCAAATCCAGTGGAAACTATTCTGAATTTGGAGGGTAGTTATAGTGATTTAAGGATTTTTGATTCCTTTGGAAGGGAGATTTTTCTTCAAAGAGAACGTAGTCTAGAAGGGGAAATTATTAATTTTACAGGACAACATCCCGGAATCTATCTGGTCAATGTGGTTTCGGAAGATGGATATCAGTCAATAAGAATATTAGTTAAATAGAAATATGGAAGATATTACTGTAGAAGACCTTAAAGCTAGGTTAGACAAAAACGAAAAATTTGTATTCATAGACGTTCGCGAAGAGTGGGAATATGATGATGACAACCTCGGAGCCATGAATATTCCACTAGGAGACTTACCTCATAGATTGGATGAAATCGATCAGTACAAAGATCAAGAGATTGTGGTGCATTGCAGATCTGGCGCCAGAAGTGGCAATGCCAAAAAGTTTTTGGAATCCAAAGGTTTCACAAAGGTTCGAAACGTACTTGGTGGAATAATGGCCTACAACAACTTATAAAAAAAGCTCCCTTGGTGGAGCTTTTTTTATGAAAATATAAATGGTTTTGGAGAGAAACTGATGAGGAAAATAAGGATTGCAATCCAACCAATAATTTTTCTCGAGGTACTTATTTCTCTCAATCCAGAGACTTCTGGATGCTTTAGCCCCATAATTCGTCCCAGCAGGAATCCAAAAAACAACCAGCCTTGATATCCCTCCCATTCAGGTTTTACAAAAGCAATGGTATATTGAACAGCTGCTAAGCTTAACACAATCGTCAACTTATTTTGGACAGTTAGCCCTGACTTACTATAACAGATGTACAAGAATGCCAGGTATAGAGGAATTCGGAGCAACAAATCATTTCCAGGTAAATAAGGAGAAATAAATCCCAAACCGGCATATCCAATAAATCCCGTAAAGGCAATCAAAGAGACATATTGATGGTACTTTGGAAAAAGCCCAAAAATCACATGTCCACCATCTAACTGGCCTATTGGTAATAAGTTAAGCGAAGTAAAAAACAAGGCTAAATATCCTGCAAACAGAAAAGGATAATGAATTACTTCTGCCATCTCAGGGAGTCTTTCCGGATCTGCAAAAACTTTCCCCAGACCAGAAAAAAGCAGATTATTACCCAATTCAAAATCGATGGCATCTTCTCCATATCCCTGAAAGCTTTCATCAGCATACTCAGGATGAATTTCATAGATATAGTCTGCAGGAGGCAACGTAGAAAAGCCATAGATTAATACTCCCAAAGCCACTACAAATCCAGCCAGAGGTCCTGCTACACCAATATCAAAGAATTTTTTCCGACTGTTTACAAAGCCTTTCATCTTTATCACCGCCCCAAACGTCCCGATGGAGGGGATACCTATAAATCCAAGCCACACTGGAATAAAGAAAGGTAAACTGCACTTCACTTTGTGGTATAAGGAGGTAAAGAAGTGCCCTAACTCATGAATCAATAAAATTCCAATAAAAGGGATAGAAAATGCGGTAGCTTTCCAAAAATCTTCTAAGGAAAGGAAATGTTCTCCGGTCGCCAACACTGACTTACTCATCACCCATTCTCCCCCTGCGAGGGTAGTAGTAATTAAAGTGAGAATAAATAAAAGACTGTGAACTAGTAGTTCCTTTTTGCTATACATGCTTTAAGTATTCAAATATGATTTGAGGTCCAGTCACATGGACCGCTTGGATACCAATGGAGTTTGCACCTTTGACATTTGCTTCCAAATCATCAAAGAAAACCACTCGTTCAGGTTTGGTTCCTAATTGTTCCACCATGCTAAGATAAATTTCGGGAGAAGGTTTTGACATTCCCATTTCATGGCTATAGAACACATGCTGAAATAGCGGATCAAAATTATCCAACTGAAAATCTTTTTTCAGCATTTTGTAGACTGCTTCTATATGGATTTCATTGGTATTGCTTAAAATCCCTAATCTGTATTTGTCTTGTAAATTGGAGATCAAATCAATTCGTTCGGCAGGGATATTTTTGAGAAGAGAGTTCCAGATATCATCAACCTTTTCATCATTCCAGTCTTTTTCGAAGTAATCTCTCACCTCTTCTCTAAACTTTTCAGAATTTATTTCACCCTTTTCATATTTTTCATGAAACTCTGTCAAATAAAATTGATCTACCTTATCATGATGATAATCAGGCAATTCCTTTTTGATTAAATCCAAAGATTTTTGGTAGTCAATATCTACGATCACATTACCGAGATCAAAAATCAAAAAATCCGCATCAGGAACGTTTTTCATGCACTAATTAGGTTGTGAATTTGATTTCAAATATGTAACATTGCACTCCCAAAACCAAGGTTTAGGACAAATAGAACAAGCTATTGCCTACTTTGATTTTAAAGGGCCTATAGCTCATCCCGATAGCTATCGTGGAGGTTAGAGCTTTAGGTTAGTTAAAGTAATAATATTTTGGGCCTATAGCTCAGTTGGTTAGAGCACCTGACTCATAATCAGGTGGTCCCTGGTTCGAGCCCAGGTGGGCCCACTAAAACCCCGTTTACTGAAAGTATTCGGGGTTTTGTTTTTTTAAATTATTAAACTTCGAATAAAAACATTAATCCTTATCCCAACCCCATCTTGATTAATTAATAGGATTTATAACTGGCGGTCCCTGCCCACGATAGCTATCGGGGTGAGCCCAGGTGGGCCCACTGAAACCCCGTTTACTGAAAGTATTCGGGGTTTTGTTTTTTTTAAATTATTAAACTTCGAATAAAAACATTAATCCTTATCCCAACCCCATCTTGATTAATTAATGGGATTTATAACTGGCGGTCCCTGCCCACGATAGCTATCGGGGCGAGCCCAGGTGGGCCCACCGAAACCCCGTTTACTGAAAGTATTCGGGGTTTTGTTTTTTTAAATTATTAAACTTCGAATAAAAACATTAATCTTTATCCCAACCCCATATTGATTAATTAATAGGATTTATAACTGGCGGTCCCTGCCCACGATAGCTATCGGGGCGAGCCCAGGTGGGCCCACTAAAACCCCGTTTACTGAAAGTATTCGGGGTTTTGTTTTTTTAAATTATTAAACTTCGAATAAAAACATTAATCCTTACCCCAACCCCATCTTGATTAATTAATAGGATTTATAACTGGCGATCCCTGCCCACGATAGCTATCGGGGCGAGCCCAGGTGGGCCCACTGAAACCCCGTTTACTGAAAGTATTCGGGGTTTTGTTTTTTTTAAATTATTAAACTCCGAATAAAAACATTAATCCTTATCCCAACCCCATCTTGATTAATTAATAGGATTTATAACTGGCGGTCCCTGCCCACGATAGCTATCGGGGCGAGCCCAGGTGGGCCCACTGAAACCCCGTTTACTGAAAGTGTTCGGGGTTTTGTTTTTTTAAATTATTAAACTTCGAATAAAAACATTAATCTTTATCCCAACCCCATCTTGATTAATTAATAGGATTTATAACTGGCTGTCCCTGCCCACGATAGCTATCGGGGCGAGCCCAGGTGGGCCCACTAAAACCCCGTTTACTGAAAGTATTCGGGTTTTTTTTTTTAATTGTTTTAATAATTAAAGATTCGTTTCTCAAAATCAGGTTCCATTGAGATATACCTTCAGCAAGTTAGAAAGCCATTTGCGGAATGATAATCCAACTACCAACTTAAAAGATAATTTAATAAAAGTGATACTCTATTTTTGAGAAAATAACCTCACTGGGGTCAATTGATATTAGCCAAGTATTGAACCCTGAGAGACGAATGGAGAACATTTTGATCATCGACAAATGCTGAAATCAGAATTATTTGGGAGAATAAAACTAAGATTTTACAAGGATGTGAATGTTCGTCTGATGAATACGCATCAGTCCCTTGATTCCAAACTTTCAATAAAAGACAATCCAAAGTTCAACAAAGGAATGGTAGTCGTTTTCTTTTTTTTCTCAATACTTTCCAAAGAGTGTCATCCTTGAATAACTTCTTGAACTACTCGAAGCCTGGCTTCAAAATTTTATTTTCAGTTTTTTTCGCATAAAAGTTCCCCCAATAAGTATCTACCTTTTGGGGGCTAGTTCAATTCTCTGCCTTTTTCTTTCCTTCATAAAACCCAACAGTGTTACTTCTAAAAATTAAATCTTGCGGATAGTAAATAGATCTGCGTTTCCCTTTTGGAATAAAACTCCTGTGAAAAAGCATTCGTAAGTGTATTCCCAGCAAATCTTCTCGTATCAAATATATCACGCGCACTAAACGTCAAGCTTCCCTTTCCATCAAAAAATGATTTTTGTAAACTTCCATCGAAGTAGTATTGTGCCAAATCTCTTCCTTGTGCTTCAATTTCCGGAGATTCATAATTACCGACCAACTGAAAGTTAATTCCTAAAGGAAGTTTAAAGTCTTGAGTTAATTTAACATTCCATGAAAATCCTGAATTTGTAAATTCCTCTCCGATATTGGATCCGTCTACAGCAATTTGAAAAAGTGTCAAGCCTCCATTAATAGAATACCAATCAGTAATCTCATTAGTGGTAATCAACTCTACACCATAAGATTGGGAGGAAAGTAAATTGTCAGGCTGGGAGTAAGATATTCCATCTTCAATGATGGTGATGAAATCTATTTGGCCATTTACCTTACGATAAAACAGGTTTGTTGTAAAGCTAGATTTATCAAAATTAGCCAGATGCCCTAACTCGAAGGAATTAATCATTTCAGGATCCAATTCAGGATTACCCCTTCTTACATTCAAACTATCCGTGATATCTGGAAAAGGGTTCAATCTCCAAGCTCTTGGCCTATCAATTCTTCTACTATAGGTAATTTTCAAGGCATGTTGATCATTCAAGTTATAAAGCGCCTGCACACTTGGAAAAAGGTTGAAATAAGACTGCTTATTGGTCTCGTTTGTATTCTCAAGATAAGTATCCACTTGGGTATATTCTCCTCTTAAACCTACTGCATATTCAAACTTCGGTTTGGTTCTGGAATAGACCATATAACCCGCATGAATTTGATCTTTGTAAACAAAGCGGTTACTAATAGCAGGGTCTAAAACAAAATCTTGGCTTGCCTCTTGGAATCTCAGGTATTGATAATCATTATCAAATTTACGTAGGGTGGATTTCAAACCAGTTTCAAATTTCCCGGTTTCAAATGGCCTGATATAATCTGCTTGAAATACTGATATGTTTCTAACCTCATCAGTAAATGCACGTTCCTGCCCAGTTAAATTCCCAGGATCAGGATTCAAACTATTATTAAAGATCTCAATGTTTTGTGTTTTGTACTGATTTCGATACGAATGACTAGCAGATGCACGCAGCAAATGTCCTTTTTCTTTAAATGAGTGTTCAAAAATCAAGGCATTATCCAAACCGTCATCCGTTTCATTTTCTGAGTTTCGTCTGACATAATTGAACTCCTTACCTCCCCTCACTTGCTCTGCAAACAAGGTGTTTGTTTGCCAATTTTCACTGGACTGATAAACTCCTTCGTAACTCAAAACATTGTTACCAAAGTAGTAATCAGCTCCATAGTTCAAATTATGCCCGATATCCTGTTCTGAATTATCTGTATTCTGAACAAGGGATTCATCATCTTCAAAAAGAAAGCGAGTGGATTCACGCGTCCCTATACTTTTCCAATTCCGGTAATTATAACCGGCGTAAGTATTCAACCTAAGGCTCCTGTGGCTAATTCTAGCTCCTAGGTTTGTCCTATTTCTAGTTCCGTACGTAGCTTCTACACCTCCATGAGTTCCCAACTCAATTCCTTTTTTCAAAACAATATCAATTACCCCTGCTTCTGCTTCCGCATCATATCGAGCGTTCGGGTTATTGATTATTTTGATTTCCTCTACCGCACTTGCAGGTAATTGATCTAAATTTTGGGTAAGAGAAGAGTTTCTTCCATTGATCAGGATATTGGTCCCTGAACTTCCACGTAAGGAAATAGCCCCATCTTCACTTACAGAAATAGAAGGAGTATTTCTTAGCACATCCAATAAAGTACCTCCAGTATTAGCCAGGTTGTTATCAGGAGTGATTGTCAACCCTTCCATGGTGGTCCGAACAGGCATTTTTGACGTTTCTACTACTACTTCCTCCAAATTTTGGTTTTCACTTTTCAGCTCAAGAATTCCTAAATCTTCAGCTCCAGAGACTTTCACATTTGGGATATTCAAATCTGAATAACCTAAAAAGAATGCCTTTAAAGCATATTCGCCAGGATCTACTTGAAGTGAAAACCTTCCACTATCGTCAGTATCTCCAAAGGATTCGGGAGACGTAGAATCTTGAGAACCAAAAAGAGCTACCTGAACAAAAGGCAAAGGCTTTTTGGATTCAGAATCTACCAATACCCCTGTTACCCTTGAATCTTGTCCAAAGGAACCATGTACTATAAATGCAAAGCACAGGATAAAAAACAGGAAAAAATAGGAATTTACTCTCATCATTAAATCAGTTGGTTTTTAAGTTTGATAGAAATTTACCAACTGATTCTGAATCAAATTTGAAGTTGATTAGCGAAAGCTGATTTTTGTACTGTGCACATTCCCTTCAGATGAATATTGAAAATTCAAGCCATAAGACTTACAAATTTGAGAGACTATTGCCAACCCCAAACCAATAGAATCCGACTTGTCACTCTCCTTTTCAAACCGTTTCAAAAGAACTTCAGGGGCTTTCTTCAAAGGAGAACCAGAATTTTCAACCCATAAATAATCTGAATTGAGTTGAATTTTAATCCAGCCTTTTGCTTGATTGTGCTTTACAGCATTGCTAATCAGGTTTTGAATCATTACATCAGCGGTAAATGGATGTATCACTACAGTAACATCAGGATCAATTGATTGTTCGAGTTGCAATCCATTTCCTTCAATCAGCTCTTCAGTTAGTTCTATATTTTTTAGCAGTACCTCTGAAAAATTGATTGCTTGGGGAGACTCAAATTCATTGTTTTCCAGTTTTGCCAACAGGCTCAAAGATTTGACAATCCGCTGAATTCGCTCATTGTTCTGGTAGGCGGAATGAATCAATTCCGACTGTTTTTCGGTAATTCCCTCATTCATTAAATGTTCGAGCTTTCCTCGGATTATAGTGGTAGGGGTTTGTATTTCATGGGAAATATTTTCTGAGTATTCCTTAATTTGTCTATAGTCCTTCAACAACTTATTGGACATGCGCATCAAAAATTCATTAAGCTGATCAAATTCCTTAATGTTACTTTTCTCAAATACAAAGGGCTCGTTCGTTGCAAAATTGAAGTTTTGGATTTTCTTCAAGGACTTTTGAAACGGGAGTAAAATCCGGTTGGAAATCCCCCTTAAAAAGAATACAATGAATGCTAGCTGCAATAGAAACACTACTCCCATAGTAAATACCACGGTTTCAGTAATATCATCTGTTTCTACTACAATGTTGAAATAGGAAATCCTGTAATGCTCTCCTCCGATTTTATAGGATTTACTGGCCTTCAGCTGCTTTACTTTTCTATCACTGGATTCGTGATAGGCAAGTGTATCCCTCAAATACAGTTCTTCAACAGTTCTCTCAAATGGGATCATTTCAATCTCTAGTTGGTCCGTGATCAGACTTTTATAAGGGTTCCCTCTTCTAATCTGATCCGCTACTGAATCTACCTGTCGGTCTAATTCTCTCCCTGTTTCAAAATCAATCTCTGACTCGATTTTGAGGTAAATGAATAATCCACTGATTAGCAACCCTGCTAAGGTTAAGATCAGGTATAAAAAAGTAATAATGTTAATGAGCCTATATTGCATTTTCGTCAAATTTATACCCAATACCATAGACGGTTTTGAGGTAATCCTTCCCCCCTGCTTCTGTGAGTTTTTTCCTTATGTTTTTGATGTGTTGGTAAACAAAATCGAAGTTTGCCAAATTATCCGTGTAGTCTCCCCATAAATGTTGGGCGATGGCTTGTTTTCCTAGAACTCGATTTTTGTTGGTGATCAAGAAGATCAACAGATCAAATTCCTTCCTGGTCAAATCAAGTAATTTCTTGTTAACGTAGGCTTCCGATGTGCCATGATGGATTGAAATTTCATTAATTTCCAAAACATCGATCCCGTCCAGTTTTGCCCTTCTATAAATGGCCTTCAGGCGAGCTAATAATTCAGACAAGTGAAAAGGCTTCGCCAAATAGTCGTCTGCCCCTAGATCCAACCCAGTGATTTTGTCATCTAAAGAACCTTTCGCGGAAATGATCAAAACATTGGGAGCTTGCTTCGTTGATTTGATCAGTTTGAGTAATTGGAGTCCATCTCCATCGGGAAGCATGAGGTCCAGAAGAACACAATCATAACTGTAAGAAAGCAGTTTATCTTCTGCATCAAATAAGGTACTTGCGGTTTCACATAGAATTCCTTCGTGCTCTAAATACCTCACCACATTTTCGGCAAGTTCTGCATTGTCCTCCACCAATAAAATTTTCATAGTTAGAAAATTAATGAATTTGAATTCATTAGAATAAATCAAATTCTTGAAACACTCTGAAGCAATTCTGAAGTTACACTTTAAATAAATGAAATACGGACCCACCCAAACTATTCATATCCAACCACTTACTCTAAATTCACTTTTTTAAGCTAAAATTATCCTCCATTTTTTTTCGATTTATTTGTTCTAGAAAATTGAAAAAAGGAATAATTCACTACATTTGCATCCGGTTCTGGGGAAAGAGTTTCAAAATTCTTTTTCCGAATGGAATCGGGGTGTAGCGTAGCCCGGTATCGCGCCTCGTTTGGGACGAGGAGGTCGTAGGTTCGAATCCTGCCACCCCGACTTAAGAAGCCAACATAGAAATGTGTTGGCTTTTTTTGTGCCTTATACTGAACCGTTCATTTTTTTAAAATTTGGTCGCTTAACCTATTTCATCTAACTTAAAAAGAGAAACTTAACAGTATCCTTTAGTCTATTTTCCTCATGAAAAAATTTATCCAAACTTTTCTCCTATTGACCTTATTTTTCCATGAGGCTTGTTCGCAAAGCACCTCCTCCAATCCCTCTACTCCAACTGGGAGTTTGGCAGTAGTAGAGGCTTTTCCGGGTCTTTCTTTCACTAGACCAGTGGATTTTCAAAATGCAGGAGACAATACCAATCGTGTTTTCGTAGTAGAGCAACGAGGAGTGATTTCTGTCTTCCAAAATGAATCAAATGCCACGTCCAAATCAACCTTTCTCGACATTGAAGCTCAGGTGGATGATTCTGGAAACGAGGAAGGCCTATTGGGCTTGACATTCCACCCCAATTATTCCAGTAATGGCTACTTTTATGTGAATTATACTGCATCCAACCCTAATAGAACAGTAATTTCCCGATTCTCTGTTTCAGCAGCAAGCCCAAATCAGGCAGACCCAAGTAGCGAATTGGTGCTTTTGGAATTTGGACAACCCTATTCCAATCACAATGGAGGTCAAATCTCTTTTGGCCCTGATGGCTTTTTGTATATAGCTGTAGGCGATGGAGGAAGTGGTGGTGATCCAAAAGGAAACGGACAAAATCGAAACACTTTACTTGGGACTATTTTAAGGATCGATGTAGATCAAACGAATGGAGCTAACAACTATGCTATTCCTGCTGACAACCCTTTTATCAATAACAACCAGGGATTCAGAGAAGAAATCTATGCCTATGGTCTACGTAACCCCTGGCGATTTAGCTTTGATTCAGAAAATGGTGACCTATGGGTAGGAGATGTTGGACAAAATAGGTACGAAGAAATTGACCTCATCAAAAAAGGAGGAAATTATGGATGGAATACCATGGAAGGGTTTCATTGCTTTAACTCCTCTAATTGCAATCAAGCAGGCTTGGAATTACCTGTTTGGGAATATGACCGTTCCAAAGGTGACATTTCAGTAACGGGTGGCTATGTTTATAGAGGCCCAAGCATCCAAGAATTACAGGGTTTATATATCTATGCGGATTATGTCTCAGGTAGAATCTGGAGTTTGGATATCAGCAATCCATCGAGCCCCGTCAATACAGAACTTTTTGATACGGATTTTGCTATTTCATCTTTTGGAGTGGACCAAAACCAAGAATTGTATATCTGTGGATTTGATGATAAGATCTACAAATTCAGCATAGAGTAAGAGGGCTTTTAGCTTCTAAAACCAATCAACGAAGCAATAGATTAACCCAAGATATTTTTCCCTATAGGGAGGAATGACTGATCTATTTTTGAGGGGGCAAGGGGCTACCAATCTATATTGCCTGAATTTTCAATTTCAGAGACTTAAATAATTTTAAGCCCTTTTAAAACGATTCTTCTCAATTAATAAGGTATTTTTTGCTTTCTTCGGGTTTAAAATAAACCCAAGCAATCGAGAACTTTATAGATTTAGAAGTATACAAATAAAAAATGAAAGAAATTGTAGAAGCAATTAATGCTGTAGTATGGAGTGATGCCTTAATTTTATTATGCCTTGGGGCAGGGATCTATTTTTCATTTGTGACCAAATTCCTTCAAGTCACTTATTTCAAGGAGATGATACAACTCCTTTTCAAAGGTGAATCCTCTGAAAAAGGAGTTTCTTCTTTTCAGGCATTTGCTATCGCGATATCAGGAAGAGTGGGAACTGGAAATATTGCTGGTGTAGCGACCGCCATCGCCATGGGTGGGCCTGGAGCAATTTTCTGGATGTGGGTTATTGCTTTTCTTGGAGCCGCTTCCGCATTTGTGGAATCCACTCTTGGACAGATTTATAAGGAAGTTGATAAAGGAGAATATAGAGGTGGCCCTGCTTATTATATTGAAAAGGGATTAGGGTTAAAGTGGTACGCTATGGTATTTGCATTTGCAACCATCCTTGCTACTGCCCTATTTATGCCTGGAGTACAAAGTAATAGCATTGCCTTAAGTGTAGAAAATGCATTTGACATTCCTGTTCTATATACTGGTATCATCATCACTGCTTTCTTGGCCTTAATTATCCTAGGAGGAGTCAAAAGAATTAGTAAAGTAGCAGAAGTGGTTATTCCATTTATGGCCGCAGCCTATATCCTGATGGCTATAGTAATCATCTTGATGAATATCACTGAAGTACCTTCCATTTTTGCCTTGATCATTAAATCCGCTTTGAACTTGGAAGCTGCCTTTTCTGGAGTTTTCGGAATGGCCATTGCCTGGGGAGTGAAAAGAGGAATTTATTCCAATGAAGCTGGCCAAGGTACTGCACCGCATGCTGCCGCAGCTGCAGAAGTTTCACATCCGGTAAAGCAAGGTTTGGTTCAATCTTTTTCAGTTTATGTAGACACCATCTTCGTTTGTACTGCTACTGCATTGATGATTCTATTTACAGGCCAATACAATGTATTGAATCCTGAAGGAGGTTTCATTGTAGAAAATCTTCCTGGGGTTTCCTTTGGACCTGAATACACTCAGTTTGCGGTGGGAACTCACTTCCCTGCTTTAGGTAAAGGTTTCGTGGCTGTTTCCCTACTGTTCTTTGCCTTTACTACCATTATGGCTTATTACTACATCGCAGAAACCAACCTAAGCTATTTGATCAGAAAGTCTAATAACAAGTGGGCAATCTGGGTACTTCGAGTAGCAATTTTAGTGGCCACTTTCTATGGCTCTATCAAAACTGCTGCTTTGGCTTGGACCATGGGTGACATTGGTGTTGGCATGATGGCTTGGCTCAATGTGATTGCCATTCTATTACTTAGAAAACCTGCTATGAAAGCATTTAAAGACTACAAAAAGCAGAAAAAAGAAGGGAAAGATCCAGTCTTTATTGCCAAGGACGCAGGTATTGATAATGCTGATTTCTGGAAATAGGATTTGTTGAATAAATAAGAATTCAAAGAAAACAAAGATCAAAAAATAGTCCTTCATGAGAATGGGCTATTCAAGGGCCGACAAGTTTATTGTCGGTCTTTTTTTGTTTGATTTAGGAAACAAAAAATTTCAAAAAAAATCCGACCTGTTTTTAGAAAATGATCCAAAAAAAGGACTTAACTTAAATAATAAAAAGCTGAAAAGTCGGAGATGAAATGGAAGTAAATTATTAGAAAACCATAAACTTAGCTTCCAGTAAAAAATGGCAATTGGAACAAAGGAAAGTGATTTAGAAAATCAAGTGATATTGAAAATATAGCTGTCTTTTAAGATCTAAAAAAAATAGTTTAAAAGTCATTTACAGAATTTTCCAAGCAAGAAGTCATGAAGTTACTCATTATTTTAATACTGATTTGTTGTTCAATTCATATGACTCATGCTCAGAATAATGTCTACTTGAAAAACAATGTCAATGGGCACCAAAAAAAACTAAAGCCTAGGACCATATTAACTTTTAAAACTTCAGACTCCACCTCATTCACAGGAAGAATCCTTTCTGCATCCGACAGTTCATTTGAACTATTAACTTTAAAAGAGAGAAAAAATTCAGACACAGTCCAAATCCAAATTAAATCAGTAAAAGAAGTGACAAATAAATTTATGAATAAACCTGCAACTGGAGCAGGGATAATTGGTTTCATTGGTTTCATTGGATTAATAACTTCTCCACTGCTTTTGATTACAGATACAAAAGAAGATGCTCAAGGATTACTTGAAGTCAGTGGGGTATTTCTCGGAATAAGTGGGGTTCTATATAGTCCTCATTTAATTAAAAGAAAATATGATACTTCAAATAAATGGTCTATTGTCACTAAATAGATAATTGTAAAGAAAGAGAAATTCGAATCAAGGTCATCACCCACTGCATTAATGTAAATCTTTCCCCTATTTTAAAATGTAATTCGGTGTCACCAATAAATCACACTATTCCTTACATTAAGAACAACCATGAAAAAAGGCGGCGCTAATCTCTGGAGTTTCAGTTTTCATAGGTCAACATTTTACCCGACGATCAAAAGCATTTTCTTTCATTATCTTGAGTACAGTAAACTTTACAACCTCTTTTGAGGCCTATGAAACCATAAGTGATCAAGAAAAAGCTTTAAAAAACTATAAAAACCTCTTATGCTAAATCTAAGAAATGAGCACCCAAAAATGAAAATTAAAAGCGTTAGCCAAGGCAAATAATTAATAAGGAATGATCATACTTGATCCTTTATTTTGGCTTCCTTTATCAACTTCAGTTTTCTACTCTTGATGAGACAAAAAAAGAACAAAAGAAGATGAAGCAGTATTATTTTATTATTACTCTCATTCTAGTCAGTTTCAACTTGTCCGCGCAAGTTGATAGTTCTTGGAATCAAAAACCTCAGATCAACATTTTGGGCTTTGCTGATGTATTTTATGTATACGACTTTAATCGACCATCCAGCACCGAAAGACAGCCTTTTTTGTTCAATCACAATCGACACAACGAGTTTAACTTGAATTTAGGATTGGTAAAATTTAGCGTAGAGCACATGAAGTATCGTGCTAATTTCGCATTGCAAAGTGGAACCTATGCCAATGATAATTATGCGGCAGAACCAGGGGTTCTAAAGAATATTTTTGAAGCCAATATTGGCATTTCCCTTAACAAGGAAAATAATTTATGGTTGGATGTAGGTGTGCTACCTTCTCATATTGGATTTGAGAGCGCAATTTCAATGGATAACTTGACTTTAACTCGTTCCCTTTTGGCTGAAAATTCGCCCTATTTTTTAACTGGGGCGAAACTAACTTTCAACCCCAACAATAAATGGGAAATAGCAGGTTTAGTTGTAAACGGTTGGCAGCGAATTCAGCGGTTGGAAGGAAATTCATTACCAAGTTTTGGGTCCCAGGTTACATATAGCCCATCAGAAAAGATATCCTTAAACTGGAGTACTTTTTTAGGAACAGATGATTCGGATAGTACAAGGAGAATGCGGTACTTTAATGACTTTTATGGGCTTTTCCAATTGACAGAAAAGATTAACCTGATTACAGCTTTTGATTTAGGTTTCCAGCAAAACGAAAAAGAAAGTTCAGATTATAATCTCTGGTTTAGTCCAATCATCATCGGTCAGTATGTAATCAACAAAACCTGGAGAGCGGCCATACGAGCAGAATACTACCAAGACAAATCAGGAGTCATCATTCCAACCAATACGATCAATGGTTTTCTAACCAAAGGAATTTCATTAAACTTAGACTACTCCCCTGTTCAAAATATTACATGCAGATTAGAAGGTCGTATGTTGCGAAGTAAAGACAAGATATTTGAAACTAATACTGCTTTTTCTGATACGAACTTTTTTGTCGCGACCTCAATAGCATTTAGATTATCCGATACATTTTATAAATAACATTGGCTGGAATCATATGATTCTTGAGCTATCTACAGATTCAACCAATAAGTCATTTTGAAAACCAGTGCGCGAGATTTTGAGCCACCAAATTGGATAAAACCTTCTTGGTTTTCTGCGAGGTAATTATCTGTATAAACCAAGAAAATATCCGAAACGGGAGCAAATCTCCACTGCAGTCGCGAATTGATATTCACATTGTCAATTTGACTATTGTATTGTACAAAAGTAGTCCAAAACAGTTTTTTGCTGAATGTGAAGTCAAATCTCGGCCCAATTAAGAAGAGGTTTGCATCATTGTAAGGATCTGGCAACCTGATGCCATTGTATGCAAAATCGATGCTTGTAAAACCTAATGGTTGATACCGCCATTGAATACTTCCTTCCAAATTCCAACGCATCCCATTAAAATATTGTCCAGACCGCGTACTTAATTCATAGGACAATTTCTTTCTTTCATCGGACCTGTATCGAGCAATGATCAGATTTGTGGTGTATTCAGTATTTGCTGGAAGAGCAAGACCGTCGGTTCCACTTGGGTCGAAACCATTGAACAAGTAAGTGTATTGCCTACGCAAACGCATGGAGAATTCAGCAGAAGATCGCCAGGTAATATCATATAGGATGTTCATATCCCAATCAAGCAAGCCATAAGTTCCATTACCCAATACATCGAAGTCCAGCCCAGGGCCATGCCTTTGTACCCCTCCACTTGATGGAAAAAACCTTCTTCTGTAGGTCATCGCAAGCTGCTGAATATCTGTTCTTCGGACAAAACCTACTTCAGGAGCATAATTTGCACCTACCATTTGAGATCGCATATTCAGGGACCATTTCGGAACGCTGTATTCAAGTTCCATCCCCGCTGCAAAAGTGCTATCGATATTGGTCTCCCTAATATTATAATGATAGAAGATTTTACCGTTGATTTTATTGTCTGCAGAAGCGAGGTTATAATCCACTCCTACCGTTCTATCCCACTGATTGTATAAGCTATCACTATACTCCTTAGGACTTTCAAAAGTCTGCTTATTTACCAGAAAAGCTGAAATATTGGATCTGGAAAAGACTTTTTGCTGTATGGAAACCATGGAATAATTATACGAAGGCAAACTTGCCGCTTCGTTATCTGAGACTTGCATACTTAAAACCCCCAAGCGCAAATTATCATTTACTTTTCCACTGAGTCGCATTCCTAATGGAATTGCAGATTCAATATTCTGTCCTATACTTTCATCTCTGGAAACACCTATCCTCCTACTGAAAAATGGTCTGGTACCTCTCTGACCATAATCGGCAAATAGATCTGCATTTTCTAAAAAGAACTGTCTTCGCTCGGGAAAGAAAATCTCAAATCGGTCCAGGTTTGTTACCTGCTGATCAACTTCCACTTGTGAAAAGTCAGGATTTACAGTTAAGTCAAGATTTAAACCTGGAGTTAATCCATATTTCAGATCAAAGCCTGCATTGAAACCAGTCTGGGCATCTTTTCCTTCTTCCAAATTTTGATTATAGTTACCAGACACATAGGGGATAACAGAAAGGTTTTTCCCACTTCTTTTGGTGGGCTCCTCCCACTTGGCAACATTTAGCGATGCTAAATTAAAAAGTGTGAAATTTCTCTGGATAGGCGCCCAAGTTGATCTTTCTGCACTCTCGCTATCAATTCGATAAAAATTCACATTCCAATTACTTTGCCCCTCATTAAATCTGAGGGAGTTTAAAGGAATGGCGATTTCTGCCACCCAATACCCCATATACATTTTAGCTTCCCCTCTCCAGACGTTATCCCAGTCAAGACTAAATGACCTTTCTCCACTTCCTCCATTTGTAACTAACCCTTCTCTTCGAACTCCAAAAGGATTAATACCGAAAGTAAATGCGTTTGTTCTATCCTGAAAAGTGTCAAAGATGACAGTAAAGTTGTCATTTGCGGCACCTCTAAAATCTCTTCTGAGAGAAGGGGTTACATAGATTCTATCATCAGTAGCATTGTACATGATTCCCAACACATAGATGTTTTTGTCATCGTAAAGCACTTTAGCCACCGACTGGTTTACCGCCAAAGAGGAATCATAGGGGAAATATTGCATCCAATTATAGGCAGAATCAGCTGTGGCCCAAATTTCGTCAATCTCCCCATCGATAATAACCGGCACATCGATTTTCTTAAATTCTATGTCTTGGGCATACGTGCTAATGGAACATAGAACAAGTCCCAAAAAGTAGATTACTTTTTTAAACATGACACTAAACTAGTCTAATTGGAAAGCCGCTTACCTTAATTTTTTATCAGCGGTTCTCAGGTGTTTGGTATTGGGGTTAAACTTGATCTCCTAAAACAAGTTTAAATACCTCCAATATTTTATGTAAACGGTTGAGCGGTGACAATTAAATTAGCTTTTTGTTCTAGGTATGCTCGATGTTCAACCTTTCCATTTTCAATTAACAAAAATTACTTTTTTAGATTTTTGACAATAAAACCGTTTTTAATTGGGCACCTAGAAAACAATTAATAGTTGATTTTTACTAGAACAGAATAACGCAAAATCCATAGTAATGAATACACCTTTCCCTTCCTCTCAGACACAAAAAAACCTCCCGATAAGCTGCTTCTTACCGAGAGGTTACATTCATTTTAAGCCTCTTTCTAATTAATGATGCAAATGGGCGTTTGGATCATAATTGGCTTCTAATTCGGCCAAAGTTTTCTTACCATAGGCGATTTTTGTAATCACCACATACAATACTGGTACAAAGAAAATAGCGAGGAAGGTTGCCGCCATCATTCCTCCAATTACCGTCCAGCCAATGGTCTGTCTAGCCACAGCCCCTGCTCCATTTGAAATTGCCAAAGGAACTACCCCAAGGATAAATGCCAAGGAGGTCATAATGATCGGACGCAATCTCAATCTAACAGCATCTAGGGTAGCCTTGATCAGTGGCATGCCAACATCTACCCGTTCTTTTGCAAATTCCACGATCAAGATGGCGTTTTTTGCTGCCAGACCTATCAATGTAATCAGACCAATTTGGGCATACACATTATTGTCAAGTTTAGGTAGGAAGTGCAAAGCAATGATGGCTCCAAATGCTCCCAATGGCAACGCCAATAGTACTGAAAATGGTACAGACCAGCTTTCATATAAGGCAGCCAACAAAAGCGAAACCAATACAATCGCCAAGGCGAAAATTAGGATCGTCCTATTTCCTGAAGAAAGTTCCTCCCTGCTCAACCCAGAAAAATCATAGCCATAACCAGCAGGAAGTACTTCTGCGGCCACTTCCTCTAAAGCTGATAAAGCTTGACCACTACTATATCCTGGTGCAGCATTCCCATTGACTTCTGCGGAGCGGAACAAGTTGTAATGAGAAATCACGGGCGCATTTTCTACTACCTCATAATTGATCAATGCACTCAATGGAACGGATTCGCCTCCTGTGCTTCTTACATAATATTGCTCTAGGTTATTGATCCCAGCTCGGTAAGCAGTATCGGCCTGTGCAATAACCCGGAAATTTCTTCCATATCTGGTGAAATCGTTCACATAGGAACTCCCCATGAAATTAGACATGGTAATGAATATTTCAGTTAATGGAACTCCAAGCTTTTTGGCTTTCTCACGATCCACAGTAACATGATAACCAGGCGTTTTGGCGGTAAAGAAGCTATAAGCCATCGCAATTTCAGGCCGTTGATTGGCTGCTGCCAAAAACTTACCCAGTGCCGCCTCAAATTCCTTAATATCTCCCGTACTGGATCGTTGTTCCAACATAAAGCTAAATCCACCTGTCCTTCCTAACCCAGGAATTGCCGGTGGTGGCACTACTACAATATTGCCTTCAGTGATTGCTGCAAATTTTTGATTCAAGGTAGCCAACATGCCTCCCAACTGAAGAGAGGGTTCTGTTCGCTGATCCCAAGGATCCATTTGCACAAAGAAAGTAGCTGAATTCGGTTTGAAAGAGAAGTTAATCACATTCAATCCACCAATACCGGTCACGTGGTTAATTCCTTCTGTTTCAGCGAGGATTTTGTTCATTTTTTGCATGACCTCCTGAGTTCGGTTACTTGCTGCTCCCTCTGGCAACTGAAGTGTAACATACAATCTCCCCTCATCTTCTGTAGGTAAAAAACCAGTTGGTTTGGTCTGGAATAATCCGAATGTTCCTACAAAAATACATACCAGTAGAATCAGCATTAACGGTGCTTTTTTGATTGCTCCTTTCACTCCAGAAGTATAAGACTGGGTAGTTCGATCAAACCACTGATTGAACTTGAAGAAGAACTTATTCAGCCCCTTTCCTTTTTCATTGACCTCAGAAGGTTTCAACAAAAGCGTACATAATGCAGGAGTCAAACTCAATGCAACAAACGCAGAAATCAATACCGAAATAGCGATAGTTATGGCAAATTGCTGGTACATTCTACCTACAATTCCAGGGATAAATCCTACCGGAATAAACACTGCGGCCAAAATCAAGGCAATGGCAATTACTGGAGCAGTAATATCCTTCATCGCCATTCGAGTGGCTTCTTTAGCAGAAATCTTTTTGGAATCTATGTAATGCTGAACCGCTTCCACCACCACAATGGCATCATCCACCACAATACCAATCGCCAAAACGAACCCAAATAATGTTAGTGTATTAATCGTAAATCCAAGCAAGGGGAAAAATATAAAAGTACCGATAATGGATACCGGGATTGCCAGCACTGGAACCAAAGTTGCTCTCCAGCTCTGAAGAAATAAGAATACTACAATTACCACCAAAAGAAGAGCTTCTCCGAAGGTTTGAAGCACCTCATCTATAGACACTTCCACCACAGATACCGATTCGAATGGAACCGTGTATTTCATATCCGTCGGGAAAGATTTTTGAAGTTCCTCTAAAGCAGCATAAACTCCTTCTGCAGTCTCAAGCGCATTACTTCCTGGAGCTTGATAAATCAACAGAATTGCTGATTCTTCTCCATCCAAGGTGGAATATCTTCCATAATCAAATTGGCCCAATTCAATTCTGGCCACATCCCTTAAATATACCAAAGTTCCATCTTGTGGATTTGTTCTCAAGACAATATCCTCAAATTCCTCTGCTCTTTCCAATCTACCATTGACAGTAATCGGATATTCAAAAGCCTGCGAGTCAAACTGAGGCATACTTCCTACAGTACCTGCTGCTACTTGTAAGTTTTGTTCCTGAATTGCGGAGGTTACTTCCCTCGCAGAAATCCCATATAGTGCCAATTTATCCGGCTGAAGCCAGACACGCATACTGAAATCCTGTCCAATCGCGGTGATATCCCCTACTCCATTGACACGGAGTAAAGCATCTTTGATAAAAATATTCGCATAATTGGATAAGAACTTGCTATCATGAGTTCCTTTCGGTGAAGTAATACTCAATACCATCATAATGGATGGGTTCCTTTTTCGAACCACTACCCCAAGCCTACGAACAGCTTCTGGTAAGGATGGTTCTGCAATAGAAACCCTGTTTTGCACATCCAAGGTGGCAATATCAATATCTGTCCCTACTTCAAACGTAACGTCCATTTGCATTTGGCCGGTACTGGTATTGTTGGAAGAGATATAGGCCATTCCCGGAGTACCATTCACTTGGGTTTCTATAGGGGTAGCTACGGTTTGCTCTACGGTCTTGGCATCAGCACCCGTATAATTTGCCGATACTGAAACCACCGGAGGAGTGATATCGGGGTATTGGGTAACGGGTAGGTTCAGAATGGCTAAGACCCCGACCATGACGAGGACAATGGAAATAACCATTGCAGTGACAGGCCGTTTTATAAATACGTCTGATATCATTAGTTAATTAATCAAGTCGTGTAAAAAGAATTTATTGTAATTGGGCCGATTGTTCTGCGATCTGTACCCCTTCCCGTAGATTTTGGATGCCTGTAACCACTATTTTTGAGCCTTCCTGCAGTCCTCCTCTAACGACGATTTCATTGCCAACCTGGGTCCCCAATTGAACCACCTGCTGCTTTACGGTATTATCAGGTTGAACTACGTACACAAAGTATTCACCCATTTGCTCCGTCACGGATCTATAAGGAATTGTAATCTGGTCCCCAATATCCTCATTAAGTACTCTTAAATTCACAGTCATCCCAGCAATCAAATCCTGACTAGGATTAGGAAAGTTTACCCGAAGATTGATAGTACCAGATTGACGTCCCACTGCACGATCCATGGTGGTTAATGTCCCCTGATATGGATAAATACTTCCATCACTCAATTCAATAGTCATTAAAGAATCTAGCGTATCCGTTGATTTCAAAAGCCTATTGAAACGGGGAATTTCTTTTTCGTTGATCACAAAATTCAAGGCCATAGGATCAGTAGAAGACAGTGTATTCAAAAGTGGTTGTCCCGGTGAAACCTGAGCTCCTAAACGCACTTGGGAAATACCTACCCTACCATCAAAAGGAGCTTTCAAAACAGAATAACTATAGTCAGTTTTTGCAGACTCTAATTGGGCATTGGCATAGGCCATTTGAGATTTCGCATCCAAAACGGCAGTTTGTGCATGATCCAATTGTTGCTTTGCTATGGCATCTTGTTCATCCAATCTTTTATATCGCTCCAGGTCTTTCTCCAATTTATCGAGATTTGCTTTTGCACTGGCAAGATTCGCTTCCGCTTGTTGAAGTGCAGCTGCATACTTGCTTCTGTCAATCTCATAGAGATTCTGCCCTTTCTTTACTTCCTGACCATCTTTGATGTAAATATTAGTGATGTAGCCACTGATTTGAGGTCGGATTTCCACTTCATTTAAAGGAACTAAGGTAGCCGGGTAAACATCCATCGCTACAACTGGCTTTCTCTCCACTTGAACCGTTGTTACCGAAACTGCACTAGCTGGAGGAGGACCTGCCTGCTGTTTTGTACCACAGGAAAAAACTGCGAATAGCAGTGCTAAATAGGCAACTTTGCTAAAATTAGATTTCATATATATATAATTATAGATTCGCTTTTAATATTATTCGATAAGTCCCAAGGCTTTTTCTAGATCAAGCTTGCTCTCCAAAACCTGGAAAATGGCATTTAAATGATTGATCTGGGCAGTTCTTAAGTCAGTTTCTGCTACCACCAAATCCACATAGGCTTTGATCCCCTCGTCGTACTGTAATTTGATGATGTCATATACCTCCTCTGCCATCTTCATATTTTCACGGATATTTTCCCATGCATAAATGTCACTTTGATAGGTGGTCAAGGCTACCTCGTACTCAGTCTTAATTTGATTTCCTAGGTTTTCTAAATCAATAGCTCCCCTATCCATTTGAAGATCTGCTACCCGTACCCGATGATTTCTTTTACCCCCTTGGAAAATCGGCAAAGATAAGGTCAGTCCAACCAAAGAGGTGGGATAAGCCTGATTATACAGATTGGAAAACTCCTGATTGAAATACAACCAGTTGTAGCTATAGTTAGCTGATAACTGTGGCAAGTAATTCCACTTTTCATAGCTAAACTGGATTTCATTTAAGGTCTGCTGGGTCTGCATCAACTGATACTCTACCCTGTTTTCCAAAACCAATGGTTCAAAAGCATCCATATAGATTTCAGATAGCATCTGCTCTCGGTCAAAACTCACCGTAAACTCGAATTCCTCCGGACAGCCCATCAACTGTTTGAGATAGGCATACCTAGCATCAAAAGAAGTTTGAACCCTATTTCTGACACTCATCTCATTGGATAAGGAAATACTGGCCCTTTGGTAATCTGTTTTATCTACCAAACCTGATTCATATCTGTTTTTGGCATCCTTCAATTGCTTTTCTAACCTCCCAATATTTTCATTTAATACATTGAGTTGCTCTTCCGCCAAAAGGATATCATAATAAGCCTTACTTACCTCCACAATAGTTGTAATCCGGGTATTTTTAATGGCTTTGTCAAGCTGATCCCGGTAGTATTTAGATGACTTGGAAGCAAACAATTGATCTCTATTAAATAAAGTTTGATTCACCTGGAACATCAGATTGGAATTCCAAGGCTGACCAAAAGTGATCAATTGGTCCCCGATCACAGAGGTCTGAAGTTTAATGTTATAATTCCCCGCACCAGAAAGAGTAACCTGAGGATACCAATCCGCCAAACTTGCCTTGATTTCATGGTCCCCTATCTCCTGATCTATTTGTGATTGCTTTACCATTGGACTATTCACCAAGGAATATTCTAAAATTTCCTTCAAGGTTAATTCTCCTTGAGGAATTGGAGGGTTCTCTTGTGCATAGCCAGATGTCGAAAGGAGTAAAACTCCCATCACGACAAGCAGAACATACTTTTTAAACATAGAATTGATAATTGAATAAAATTTACTTCCTAAAAAACTTTGGGCTTATCATCTTTTATACCCTCCCAAATGAGCTTGGAAATTTCCTCCAAGTCCACATTGTTACGGGCAAGTTTTGCTTTGAAGTTATTTTTGATCTTCACTACTGAGTTGATATTCGAATTGACTAAAATGGCGAGGATCGTTGGGTTCATGTTTTTGATGGCTCCCTGATCTATTCCAGACTGAAAAAATCCAAAAGACCACTCATGCCAGACATTGGGAAATTGCTGTGAACTCTCAGAATTAAAAGGAGAATTTAAGAATTGATCATAAAACCCGTGTTGTGCGGGGTTTAATTCATAAAATCTGGTGTAGTTTTTCCAATAATTGAAAAACCTACTTTTAAAATCCAAGGTCTCATCGTCTCTATCAGAAACATAGGCCTTGATGTTTTGAGAGACATATTCATAAATCCCCAAAATCAATTCTTCTTTGCTTTCGAAATAGGTATAAATTGATCCTGCCGCCACACCGGCATTCTTAGCTACTTTACTAATAGGGCTTCCATGAAAGCCTTGCTCATTGATTAATTCAAGAGCACTTTCAAGAATGCATTTTCTTTTGTTGAGTAAATTTTCCATGACTGAATGAACGTTCAATCACACCTAGAAGAAATAAGTTCCTTCTTATTTCAAAAAATTTCAATTTTTAAATCTATTTCTAAAAAAGCGACCGAATATCCGCAAACACTTCTCATTAAAGAGCCGGAAATGAATATCCCTCAAAAATTACTTCTTATTGGATTTGCTGAAATTCTTTTTGATCAGTTTCCAAAAATTCTCACTTTCTTCAGAAATGGTAATTTCATCACCCAATAAAAACCCATAGGCTTTTAAATTCTCATTTTTTTCCAAGGTGATTTTCAATACCCCTACCAGCGGAATAAACAATATCATCCCAGATATTCCCCAAACCCATCCTCCAAATAAAATTGCCAAAACCACTGCCAAGGCATTTACCTTGACTTCTGAGCCTACTACCAATGGCGTGATTAGGTTATTTTCAATCAATTGAATTCCCCATAACACAAAGAAAGTAATCAATGGAAAGGCCAAAGAATCAGTGGTAAGAAAAACATAGAGAATGGCAAATAAGGAACTGATAAACACCCCCACATAAGGGATTAAATTCATCAAGGCTACAAATACAGCAAATAATAAAAAGTATTTAACGCCAATTAGATAGAAAAATAATCCGGACATCAACGCTACAATTGCGGTTACTTTCAGCATTCCCGCCAAATAAAACTGAATTACCCTACCGGAATCTTTTGCCCAGTTGATGATCTTTTCATTGGAGTCTTTGGATTTTCTGATCAAAAACTCCACAAAAAAATCTTTATAATACATCAATAAAAAGATGTAAAGCGGAATAATCCCTGCCAATACAATGGATTTTCCAGTAGCAAAAATGGTCTTATTCAGACTACTAAAATCAAATATTCCCACCTTATCAAGCAAATCATTGGAATTTAACTCAACCCCGAAAAGATCTTGCAAATCACTCAAATAGGTTTCTACTCGGGAATTAAAGGCACTTCCAATTTCCGGAATATCGCTGATCAGCCCAATTACTTGGTTAAGCAATAAATAAAAAACACTGAATGCCAATAAACTAACCACTAGAATACTACTTAAAATCGCTAATCCCCTGGGAATCCTTTTCTTCTCTATCCAACTAGACAAGGGATTTAAGGCAAAAGCGAAAAACACTCCCCAAACTAAGGGCACGATAATAAATGAGCCCTCCTTAAGGAGAATAAAACCCAAGACCAATACGATCAGAAGGTTTGCAATATTTTGAAGGTTTTCGTTTTTCATGTTGATAGATGAAAGATAAACAAAATCAAATCCCAAGAAAATGACTATTGTCATGATCAACCCGATTTTAATTTTAGAATTATCTCTAATTTGTAGGCCGAAATTACCCAAACCCCTGATTCACTATGAAGAAGTTGTTGTTCGTTTTGTCCTTCCTACCTTCTTTGGTATTTGCCCAGGCGACTGTGGACACCATTGAGGTTTATAGTCAGGCCATGAAGAAAACTCTAAAGGCTGCAGTAACCACTCCTTCAGGATATTCAAACTCCGAAAAGCTTCCAGTTCTTTATTTACTTCATGGAGGAAGTGGTGCTTTTGACGATTGGCATAAAAAGATAACAGAACCAGGAATCGTCAATAAAATGGCCGAAAAATATAATCTGATCATTGTGACTCCTGGGGTAGGCCCTGCAAGCTATTATTATGATAGCCCAATGATGGATTCCGTTCAATACGAAACCTATATCACAAAAGAGCTCATTCCTGAAATAGACAAAAATTACCATACAATAGCTAAAAAAGAGTCTAGAGCTATAACCGGTTTGTCTATGGGAGGTCATGGAGCAATGATGCTCAGTGCCAAACATCCTGAATTATTTATCGCTGCAGGGAGCATGAGTGGGGTAATGAATATTGACACCCGACTCTGGAAAGTCCCAGAGAGTTTTCAAAATTTGAGACAATCTCAACAAAAAGCTATGCTTGGAGAAGATTTGATGTATGACTCCCCCTATTCCATCTATACCGCTGTTGGCTTAGTTAATAAAATGAAAGACAATGGAATTGCGCTGATTATCGATATTGGAGTAGATGATTTCTTGATAGAAACAAATAGACAAATGCATCAATTGCTATTGGAAAACGGAACCCCCCATGATTATACAGAAAGGCCTGGTGCTCATACGTGGGAATACTGGACTGAAGCACTTCCCTATCATTTATTGTTTATCTCTAAACATCTGAAATGGGAATAATTAGCTTGATGGTTAAAAATCATTTAGCGATTATTCTTCAAAAATTGACCTAAATTTTGCTTTTTGCAATCTCACTCGCCCTTGTACTATGTCAAATTTTGATTCTATCAGGCCATTTTACGATGCAGAAGCCAATGCTGCCATTCGAGAAATAGTGGATGATCCCATGCTGGAGGCCATGATGAATTTCACCTTTCCTTCAGATTCAAAAGAACATTGGAAAGACCTGATGTTACATACCCATTCTTTAAGGGATTTTCAAATCAACTTTATTTACCCTGGAGTAAAAAAAGTGCTTGAAAAAAGTTCTGATGGGCTTAGTATCGGTGGTTTCGAGCAATTGGAACCCAATACGGCATATTTATTTATTTCCAACCACCGGGACATTATTCTCGACACCTCTTTACTTAATGCCTGTCTTTACGAGAATGGGTTGGTCTTAACTACTTCAGCTATTGGAGACAATTTGATCAAAAAGAAATTCTTGCATACGCTTTCTAGACTCAATAGAAATTTTGCTATCAAAAGAGGACTTCAAGGAAGAGCTTTACTGGAAAGTTCTCAATTGGCCTCTGCATATATTAAAAAGTCATTGGTTCATGAAAACAGGTCTGTTTGGACCGCACAAAGAGAAGGAAGAACCAAGGATGGAAATGATGCTACCCACCGAGGTGTATTGAAAATGCTCACCTTAGCCGAAGATGGTAATGACCCTTTTGCCTACTTCGAAAAAATCAAAGTTGTTCCGATCTCAATATCCTACGAATACGATCCAACAGACATTTTGAAAATGCCTGAGCTGCTGGCAAAGTCAAGAGATGAAAAATATATAAAGAGCGAAAATGAGGACTTCTTAAATCTTTTAAGAGGAATCATGGGTACCAAAAAGAGAATTCACATTCAAGTCAATGGTATTTTAGACCAGGAGATTGCCGAAATTTCAAAAACTGATCTCAACTTAGGTGAAAAGCTTTCCCAGTTAGCGGCGGTGATAGATCAAAAAATTTGGTCTGGGTATAAACTTTGGCCAAGTAACTACATTGCCCATGATCTCTTATACGGAGATGAAGAGTACCTTTCTTTTTATACTCCGGAGGAAAAAAATGCATTTGAAAAAAGGTTGGTTGAAAAGGTAGATACCAAGAATACATTGATGGTTAAAAATTTCCTTGCCATGTATGCCAATCCAGTCAATAATCAAAGGAAAAGCCTGGAATCAAACTCGGTTAATTAAAACTGATTTTAATTGTAAACTCAGTCCCTTTTCCTACTTCAGATTGAATGGACATTTCTCCATGTAGATATTTCACCAACTTTCTAACCATATTCACTCCAAAACCAAAACCTTTCTCTCCAGAAGTTCCCAGTTCGGTGACTACTTCATTAGAAAGTAACTGAATAATCTTTTCCTGAGACATGCCCATGCCGGAATCCCTCACTTTTATTTCCAACATCATTTTATTAGACTCTAGTTTTAAATCCAATAAGATGCATATAGAACCACTGGAGGGAGTGAATTTAATTGAGTTTGAAACTAAGTTCCCGACAATTTGCATCAATTTAGCCTTTGGGAAAGGCACATATTGATTTTCTTCATTCAAAATTACCTGAAGGTCAATTTCTTTAAGAATTGCCTGAGGAGTGAACATGTCCAAAATTTTCGTTCGAAAGGATTTTAGATTAAGTTGATAATCTTCGAGTACCGTGGACCGGCGTTGGGAAGTATCATTGTGCTGTTCCAAAATTTCATCAGCAAGATCCATCATGGATTTACTACTCTTTTCTATCAATCCCATGTATTCCAACACTTCCTCTGGATCATTACCTCTCCCTTGGCTTATGATTATTTCAGCAAGCCCCATAATTCCACCCAATGGTCCTCGAATATCATGGGCAAGCTTTCTTTGACTTTGGTGTAGTCCCCCAATTTGAACTTCCAAATCTTGAATCTTGCTATTCACTTTCAAACGATCAACAATTTGCCTAGCGATCATTTTAAGCAGTTCTCTTTTTTCCTGACTAACCTGCTTCAACTCGACATCCATCACACAAAGTGATCCGAGGTTATACCCTTCCGAAGTTTTCAGAGGAACTCCCAGATAATAAGTCAGATTTGGGTTCTCTGTAACATACTTCTTTTCTTTGAAGCGCTCATCTAATCTTAAATCATCAACTTCGAAAAATTCACCTTCCTCATTTCCAAGTGTATATTGGCATACGGAATCTTCTCTAGGCATTTGAGTTAATTCCATACCCACAGAGGCAATACTCCATTGAGTATAGGAATCTATCAAATTAACCAACGAAACTTGGGTACCGGCCACAGATGCAGCCATTTCAGCCAGCCATTCAATCCCATGCTTGGCATCGTAATAATCTAAATCCAAGTTGCTTAAGGCTAAAATTCTTTCCAACTCATTGTCTAGCATTAACTTTTGGTTATCCAAAGCAGGAATTATATTAGTTAAAACATTGAAAACAGATCAAAATGCCCCATTTTCATATCTAGATTTATTGCAACGCTTAATTTTCATCTTGAAATGTTCATTAAAAATCAACACTGCCTTTTGACTTTACTATTAGTTTGTATTGTTTGTTCCTTATCTTTTAGTCAATCCTCAAAGAAGGTACCTTTAGGAGAGATTAAGACTCCCTATGGGAAAATTTTAATTTCCCTTGCAGATCAAACTCCTAACCATCGTGATAGTTTCATAGAATTGGCAAGCGCAGGCTATTGGGACACACTCACTTTCAATCGGGTTATTCCAAATTTTGTCAATCAAGGGGGATGCCCAGATACTGAAGAAGGGTTTAATGATCCAGAATATTTACTAGCTCCGGAAATCACTCCAGAACTTACTCATGTTTATGGTGCTGTTGGTTCAGGAAGAGATGGAAATCCAGAAAAAATCAGTGCTCGTTGTCAATTTTACATTATTCAAAATCCGGAAGGAGTCCATCGACTAGATGGAGATTACACGGTATTCGGTCAGGTAGTTCAAGGTATGGATGTAGTGGAAACCATCGCACATCTAGATACCGATGACAAAGATGAACCATTGAAGCCGGTTACCATGAAAATTAAAATCAAATACTTCTCTCCCTCAAAAATCGAAAAACTTAAAAATTCAAATCCATGAAACCCATAAAAATATTAGTGGTAGGATGCGGAAACATGGGAGCTTCTCATGCCGCCGCCTATCACCAATTTCCTGAGTTTGAAATTTGCGGATTGGTCGCCAGAGGAAGCAGTAAAGAAAAGCTCAATCAAAAATTGCAAGCAGCATATCCTCTCTTTGAAGATTTTGAATCTGCATTGGAAAAAACTTCGCCAGATGCTGTTTGCATCAGCACCTATCCTGACACCCATGAAGAATTTGCTTTGGCTGCTTTGGAAGCTGATTGCCATGTTTTTATTGAAAAACCATTAGCAGATACTGTATTGGGTTGTGAAAAGATCATTGCCAAAGCAAAGGAAAAGAACAAAAAGGTGGTGGTAGGATATATCTTGAGACATCATCCTTCCTGGATTAGATTTATAGAAGAAGCCCAAAAAATGGGAAAACCCTTGGTGATGCGTATGAACCTGAATCAGCAAAGCCAAGGCTATATGTGGGAGGTCCACAAAAACCTCATGAAAAGCCTAAGTCCCATTGTGGATTGTGGAGTGCATTACATTGATGTAATGTGCCAAATGACCCGTTCTAAGCCAATATCTGTATCCGCAATCGGTGCCCGCTTAACCGATGCCATTGCCACTGACAATTACAATTATGGTCAACTACAAATCCGCTTTGAAGATGGTTCTGTTGGATGGTATGAAGCAGGTTGGGGTCCTATGGTCAGCGAAACAGCTTTCTTTGTCAAAGATGTTTTTGGTCCTAAAGGATCGGTTTCTATTACTGCCAAAGAAGCGGGATCATCTGGGAAATCTGATGATGTAGATAGCCATACCAAAACAGAATCCATTCGGGTCCACCATGCCGACATCAATACAGAAAACAAGTTTATTAAAAAAGATGAATGGATTGATATGAAGGATGAACCTGGGCATCAAGAGCTTTGTAACCGAGAGCAGTCTTTCTTTTTGAAATCTATTAGGGATGACCTTAATTTGGATGATCATTTGGATGATGCCCTGAACAGTTTAAAGATCGCTTTTGCTTGCGATGAATCAGTAAAGACCGGTGAAACAGTAAAACTGTAGCTTAAAATCAAAAGTTATTGCGGTTGGTTAAAAGCGACATTATCTTAATTTTTTTTTATAAAAATCATGAAAAATAAAACCATAGTAATAACCGGAGGAGCCAGTGGTATAGGATTGGCAATGGTGAAAAAATTTGCTTCGGAGGGAAGTTCCGTGTATTTCTTGGATCTCAACGAAGCTGGAGAAGCCATCAGTAAAGAACTTACTGCCGAGGGAAAAACTACCACATTTATCAAATGTAACTTAGCATCCTTCTCAGAAACCGACAATGCGATTAAAAGCATTCCTGGAAAAATCGATGTGCTCATCAATAATGCTGGAATTTCCCATATTGGAAAAGTTGAAAACACCTCGGAAGAAGACTTTGACAAAGTATTTCAAGTCAATGTAAAGGGCATGTTTAACTGTACCAAAGCGGCCTTACCTAAGTTGAAAGAAAATGGTGGTGGGTCTATTTTAAACATGGCTTCTGTTGCTGCTACTATCGGGATTCCGGACCGATTCGCCTATTCCATGACTAAAGGAGCCGCTTATTCCATGACTTTAAGTATTGCCCGAGATTATGTAGCGGATGGTATTAGATGCAATTGCTTATCTCCAGGAAGAGTCCATACTCCTTTTGTGGATGGATTTTTAGCTAAAAACTATCCGGGTCAGGAAAAAGAAATGTTTGAAAAACTTTCTGCAACCCAACCAATAGGAAGAATGGCTACTCCAGAAGAAATTGCCAACCTAGCCTATTTTGTGAGTTCCGATGCCGGTAGCTTTATTACAGGTACCAATATCCCAATTGACGGAGGGTTTTTAGGACTTAAAATGTAAAATAAATTGATTTACATTCTTGATTTAGGAATATAGACTATTAACCAACCGATTAAATGGCATTCGTTCATTATCCTAAATCTTGATACTAATTCTACACACTCAATTCAAAATACCATATACAAAATTCTAGACACTAGATTATGAAACTGATACGATTTGGAGAAGCTGGTCAAGAAAAGCCAGGAATTATAGATGAAGAAGGAAACTACCTAGATTGTTCTGGCTTCCTTGAAGATTGGAACGAGCAATTCTTTGCCGAAAATGGGCTCGATAGATTGGACGCTTGGTTAGAAGCAAACCTCGATACCTTAAATAAAATCCCAGAAGGTAGTAGAATTGCCTCTCCTGTTGCCAGACCTTCCAAAATTGTTTGCATTGGATTAAACTACAGGAAACATGCCATTGAATCAGGTATGCCGGTTCCCGAAATACCAATCATCTTTATGAAAGCTACTTCTTCCCTATGCGGACCATTTGATCCAATTTATATTCCAAAAAATTCGGTTGCTACTGACTGGGAAGTTGAATTGGCGGTAGTGATTGGAAAAAGAGCCAAATATGTCAGCAAGGAAAATGCAATGGATTATGTAGCAGGTTATTGCTTACATAATGATGTCAGTGAAAGAGATTTTCAGCTTCGACACGGTGGACAATGGGTAAAAGGAAAAAGTGCAGACAATTTTGCTCCTCTAGGTCCTTTTATGGCTACCAAAACTGAGATTCCCGATCCTCATAATTTGAGACTTTGGTTGAAACTTAATGGAGAAACGATTCAGGACAGCAATACTTCTGACTTGGTATTTGATATTCCAACCCTTATCGAACACCTAAGTCAATACATGACTTTATTGCCTGGAGATGTGATCTCTACCGGAACTCCTGCAGGGGTAGGTCTAGGATTTGACCCACCAAGGTATTTGGCTGAAGGAGATGTAGTAGAGCTAGGAATCGATGGATTGGGCGTTTCCAGGCAAGTGGCAGTCAATGATCCGGAAGCATGAGAATAGATGCTCACCAGCATTTCTGGAAGTATAATCCACAAAAACATCAGTGGATCAATGATGATATGAAGGTCATCCAGAAGAATTTTCTTCCAGAGGACCTGATTCCTCTACTTTCCCAACATCAGCTTGATGGCTGTGTGGCTGTTCAGGCTGATGAAAGTTTTTATGAAACCGCATTTTTAATTGATTTAGCAGAAAAGTTCAAAGAAATAAAAGCAGTGGTAGGTTGGGCTGATTTAGGTAGTGATGCCTTGGACAAGGATCTTGATCAGTTTTCCAAACACAAAAAGCTTAAAGGATACCGGGAAGTTTTACAAGACAAGCCGGTGGAATACATGCTTAGAAAAGAGTATATCCGTGGTATTGAGAAAATAGGAAAGCGAGGATATACTTATGATATTCTAATCTTTCCTAATCAACTGGAAGCCACCCTGCAATTTTTGAAACGAAGTCCAGAGCAACCATTTGTCATTGACCATCTGGCTAAACCTAATATTAAGCTGGGAATCTGGAGAGAATGGAAAAAGGAACTGTCCCCTATCGCAGAGCGGGAATATGTTTCCTGCAAACTATCTGGTATGGTCACCGAGGCGGACTGGAAAGCATGGAAACCCAATGATTTTGAAAACTATATGGAGATTGTTTTGGAGACTTTTGGTCCCAAGAGATTGATGTTTGGTTCTGACTGGCCAGTTTGTTTGGTCGCTGCAGAATATGAACAAGTATTTGAATTGGTAGATCGTTTTACCGACAAGCTTTCACCTTCTGAGAAAAAATTAATTATGGGTGAAAATGCAGTAGATTTTTACGGGATAAAAGAATAATATAGATTAATAAAACCCAAAATGGATTTAAATCTTAAAGATAAAGTCATCATCATCAGTGGAGGTGCCAAAGGAATTGGAGGAGCAATTTCCAATGGTTTGATTGATGAAGGAGCGATCCCGATTATTATTGACCCTTCCATTGAAGAAGGAGAGTTGATTTTAGAACGAGCCCCCATGAAAGCCCTTCAAATTCCCATCAGACTTCAGGAGGCTAGTGATGCCGAAAAGGCAGTAAAGTTGACGATTGAGAAGTTTGGAAGGATAGACGGCCTGGTCAATAATGCCGGCGCCAACGATAGCGTGGGCTTAGAAAATGGTTCTCCAAAGGCATTTGCCAACTCAGTTTCCAAAAACCTATTCCACTATTACCAAATGGCCCATTATGCGCTTCCTCATCTGAAAAAAACGCAAGGAGCCATTGTGAATATCAGTAGTAAGACTGCGGTAACAGGCCAGGGAGGAACTTCCGGTTATACCGCTGCCAAAGGAGCGCAATTGTCCCTGACCCGAGAATGGGCAGTGGAATTATTGAAATATAAAATCAGAGTCAATGCGGTAATTCCTGCTGAAGTTTATACTCCCCTTTATCAAAACTGGATTCAAACTTTCGATAATCCAGAACAGAAGCTTGCGGACATTACTAAAAATATTCCTTTAGGAAATAGAATGACTACACCGGAGGAAATCGCTGCCATGAGCATTTTCTTACTTTCTGACAAAGCCTCCCACATAACAGGACAACATCTGTTTGTGGATGGAGGATATACGCACCTTGATCGATCTCTTTAATGAACAACCCAACCCAAAAACCTGCTCTTGTCCCCAAAAATTTAATTCTTCCATTCATTCTGATTACCTCCCTCTTTGCCTTGTGGGGGTTTGCCAATGACATCACCAATCCCATGGTGGCTGCATTTAAAAGAGTATTGGAATTGAATAACACCCAGGCATCTTGGGTGCAAATGGCATTTTATGGAGGCTACTTTACCATGGCCCTTCCTGCTGCCTTTTTCATTAAAAAATACTCCTACAAAACAGGAATTCTACTTGGACTAGGTCTGTATGGATTCGGAGCCCTCCTATTTTACCCAGCAGCAGCTTGGGAAAGTTATGGTTTCTTCTTAGCCTCCTTATACATCTTGACCTTTGGCTTGGCTTTTTTAGAGACCACTGCCAACCCCTATATTTTGGCAATGGGACCAGAAGCCACCGCTACCCAACGATTGAACTTAGCCCAGGCCTTTAACCCTATGGGAGCTTTGGCAGGCTTATTTGTAGCCAAGCAATTCATCCTGAATGCCCTCCAATCCAATGAAACAGATGCGGATGGGAATATCATCTTCACCACCTTGGATGAATCTGCTAAGGCCGTGATTAGAACTGCAGATTTGATGGTCATACGAAATCCTTATGTGATGCTTGGATTGGTGGTTTTGGCCATTTTAGTCATTATCGCCTTGGCCAAAATGCCCGAAAGTAAAGACGCTAACAACCGAATTGACTTTGCTGCTACCATGAAAAGGTTATTGGCCAAAAGGAATTTTGTGGAAGGAACTTTTGCACAGATGTTTTATGTAGGTGCTCAGATTATGGTTTGGACCTATATCTACCAATATGCTGAAGTATTAGGGATTTCCAATGCTTCTGCAGTGAATTACGGGTATTCGGCATTGGTGGTATTTTTAATTGGGAGATGGATTTGCACCTACTTATTTAAGTTTTTTGCTCCGGCAAAGTTACTAGCCATTTTCTCTGTATTAGCCATCCTATTTACAGCTGGAGCCATATTCCTTCCCGGAATGTTAGGATTATATAATTTGGTGGCGATTTCCTTTGCCATGTCCTTGATGTTCCCAACAATTTATGGAATCGCTTTAGAAGGTCTTGGTGAAGACTCCAAATTTGCTGCTGCCTTTTTGGTAATGGCGATTGTAGGTGGTGCCATCATGCCCACCCTACAAGGAATGATTATGGACATAGGAGGAGCAGGTTACGATGACACCCTTATTTTAGGGGTACCTGAGGTCAATTTCTCCTTTATTCTGCCTTTAATCTGTTTTGTATTTGTAGGATTGTTTAGTATTCGAGTAAAATCTTCTGCCCAATGAAAACCCAAACATTTGTGCTGATCTGTGACCTAAAAAATGAAGAAGAAGCCATTCAAGCCTACGTAGCATGTCATAAGGCAGTGGCTCCAGAAATCATTGAGAGTATTCGGGTTGCTGGAGTCTTGCAAATGAGTATTTACCGTTGGCAGAACAGGTTGACCATGATATTGGTGGGTGACAAGGATTTCTCTTTCGAAAAGAAGGCAAAACTAGATGAGAGCAATCCAAAAGTGCAGGAATGGGAGACCTTCCTTGGACAATATCAGACCAATCTCCCAGGTACTCCGGCTAATTGGAGATGGGCGATTACTGAGAAAATTTTTGAGTTTAAAGTCTAAAATAAACCTTATGAAAAAGATATTATTAGTACTCAGTGTAGTTATGGGTTATGGATTTGTAAATGCTCAAGAAATCGTTTTACCACTTTGGGAAGGAACTCCTCCTCTTCAAACCGATATGGGTTTGGAAGAAAAAGCCGTGGAGCAAGGAATTATTCGAATTGAAAATGTTCAGATTCCTCAGATTGAAGTCTTTTTACCAAGTAAGCAATCACGAACAGGACAAGCAGTAGTCATTTTTCCTGGAGGTGGATACCATATTCTAGCTTATGACTGGGAAGGAAGGGATTTTGCCAAATGGCTAAACACCCAAGGAATAGTTGGAATTGTCGTTAAATACAGACTCCCCGATTCCAAATCACTGACAGATGGGAAGGAGGTTCCCTTACTCGACGCACAAAGAGCTATTCGACTGGCAAGACATCATGCAAACGACTGGCAAATAGATCCAGACAAAATCGGTGTCTTGGGATTCTCTGCTGGTGGACATTTAGCCTCGACGGTAAGTACCCAATATGCCCATGAAGTAGATCGGCCAAAAGATGCCATAGATGCCTTACCTGCACGTCCTGACTTTTCAATTTTAGCTTACCCGGTTATATCATTCAGGGATGCCAGTGCCCATTCAGGTTCTAGAAGAAACTTAATCGGAGAAAACGCTCCACAAGAGTTGATCGATCGTTTTTCGGGTGAACTAAACGTCACTGAAGACACCCCTCCTACGTTCTTGGTACATGCACAGGATGACAAAGGGGTTCCAATCGAAAACAGCTTTTTATATTACAAAGCCCTTCATGCCAAGGGAGTTCCTGCTTCTCTGCACATCTATCCTACCGGAGGACATGGCTTCGGCTTTGGATTAGGTAAAGGTCCTGTTTCTGGATGGAGAGAGGTGTTGTTGGATTGGATGATTTCACTGAGTAGTGAGCAGTGATCAGTGGTCAGTGATCAGTGGTCAGTGGTCAGTGGTCAGGAGTCACTGGTCAGGAGGAAGTTGCACTGCGCAGATTTTTTTTGAACTGTCATTGCGAGCCTGCCTTCCGGTAGGCAGGGAGGAAGAACGACGACGTGGCAATCACAAAATTCATAAAACAGATTCCTTCCTTTCCTTAAATAAGTTAAATGAAAATTTAGAAGGCTTAAGTATGAAAAATGAAATTAGTGTTCCGTCGCAGTGGTCAGTGATCGGATTACGTAACTTTGACAAAAAATCGTTTATTCGAATTTTGAAGCTCTTTATTTTGAGAAGGAACCAAATCATTTTATTCCCTAATCTTTAATTTTTACAACATCTCAATTTTAAAATTTCATGATTAAAGTAATCGCTTTCGACGCAGATGATACCCTTTGGGTTAATGAGCCATTTTTTCGAGAGGCTGAAGAAAAATTCACAGAGATGTTAGAGGATTTCATGCCTCAACACAGCTCTTTAAAGGAATTATATCATACTGAGATTGAAAACATTAACATCTATGGCTATGGCATCAAAGGCTTCATGCTTTCCATGATAGAAACCGCCATCCGGGTATCTGAAAAGAACATTCCAATAACCATGATAGAACGAATCATGGATATTGGAAAAGAAATGATGAGTAAACCAGTGGAAATGCTACCCGAAGTAGAGCAGGTTCTAAAAGAACTGAGTTCGGATTATAGACTGGTAATGGCCACCAAAGGCGACTTGGTAGATCAGGAAAGGAAACTCAAGAAATCAGGTTTGGAAGCTTATTTCCATCATATAGAAATCATGAGCGAAAAAAAGGAAGCGGACTTCCTAAAGCTCATCAAGCATTTGGATATTTCCCCTTCGGAATTTTTGATGATCGGGAACAGCTTAAAATCAGATATACTCCCTGTCTTGAAACTTGGGGGTCACGCCATTCATATTCCATTTCATGTGACTTGGAAGCATGAAATGATCCATCATGAAATTGAGCACGAAAACTTTTATCAGGCCGAACAGATTTCACATATTATCCCTTTGATTAAAGAAATGTGAATCAGTGGTCAGTATTCAGTCATCAGTCATCAGTATTCAATATTTCAGATTTCCTATTTCGTACTTCCTACTTCTCACTTCAATTATCAATCCCCCTACCCCCTTTTCAAAGGGGGAGTTGGCAGTGCTACTCTTAACTTTTAGTTCTGAATACTAGGACCTTAACACTGGAAACTGATTTCTGACTTCTTACATCCTAAATCCTATATCCTCGCCTGATAAGTATACAATTGATAATACCTTCCTTCCAAAGCAATCAATTCTTCGTGCTTCCCTCTTTCTACAATCTTGCCTTGTTCGATCACCAAAATCTGGTCGGCTTGTCTGATGGTGCTCAATCGGTGTGCAATCACAAAAGTGGTTCTTCCCTTCATCAAGTCTTTTAAACTCGCCTGAATCAAAGTTTCTGATTCCGTATCCAAATTAGAGGTAGCCTCGTCCAAAATCAATATTCTTGGATCAGCCAAGATGGCTCTCGCAATGGCAATTCTTTGTCGTTGTCCGCCGGAAAGCTTCACCCCTCGTTCTCCTATCAAGGTTTCCAAACCATCTTCAAAACGATCCGTAAATTCCTGTACATGGGCTGCATGAACCGCCTGAAGCAATCGTTCTTCCGAGGCATCAGGTCTTGGGAACAGAATATTTTCCCGAATAGTCCCTTCAAAAAGGAAATCATCCTGTAATACCACGCCCAATTGGGCCCTGAAAGAGTCCAGCGTCACTGTAGCCAAATCATTTCCATCCAGGTAAATACTTCCAGAGTCCGGAGTTAAGAACGTGGCTGCCAGTCCAGCAATAGTAGTCTTTCCTGAACCTGAAGTCCCTACCAAGGCAGTCACAGATCCGGCAGGTGCTTCAAAACTTACCTCTTTCACCACCTCTTTTCCCTCTTCATAAGAAAAAGAAACTCGGTCAAAAACCATATCTCCTTTAATTTTGGCTAAAGATAAAGTTCTCAGGTTATCGTCAGCCTCCAATGGAGTATTCATGATTTCCTCAGTTCTATCTAATCCTGCAAAGGCTTCAGTCAACTGACTTCCTATGTTTGACATCTGAACAATCGGAGCGATCATAAATCCCAAATAAAGGGTAAAAGCCAGGAAATCCCCAAAAGTCAATTGCTCTTGCATGATCATATAACCGCCCAAACCCATGATCCCTGCAGAAGCTAGCCCAAGCAATAAGGCACCTGCGGAAGTCACAAAGCTGGTAGCCGTCAAACTTGCCTTCACATTCAAAAACAGCTCTTCTACCCCTCTGGCAAAGGTTTTAATTTCCTGTTGCTCCGCATTAAATCCTTTGATCACTCGTATTCCTCCCAAGGTTTCCGTGAGCCTTCCGGTCACCTGCGCATTAATCTTTCCTCTTTCCCTGAATATCGGCCGGATCCTTCCAAAGGCTTTTAAGGACACCAAACCGAAAATCACCACAGGAAGCAGCACAAACAAGGTCATTTTAGGAGATATGCTGATCAGTAAAAACAGCGAAATGATCGCCGTCAAGATCCCCCCTACCATTTGGGCAAAGCCCGTTCCGACCAGGTTCCTGACTCCTTCTACATCCGACATGATTCTGGACACCAATTCTCCAGTTTTAGTATTATCAAAGAATCGGATAGGAAGTTTGATGATGTGACTTTGGACCTGAGACCTTAGCTTGGCGATCAGATTTTGTGCTTCCACGCTCAGGATTTGAGTCAAAGCATAAGAGGTGACCGACTGGATCACGATGGCGGTCACAACGGCAATAATCAACCATTTGAGCATGGTCAGGTCATTACTGGGTATCACATCATCTATCAGGTATTTACTGGCTCCAGGGAGCACTAGGCTGGCGAGTCTACTGATAATGATCAAAAAAAGACCTAAAAATAAATGCTTTCTTCTGGGCCAGATGATGGTTTTAAATACCTGACCCATGGTCACTTTGCGTGCTGCTTTTTTAGCCATGAAATAGTGCGTTAAGATTGGTAAACCTGAATTCAGAGAATTCAGTTCAGCTTGTAATTTAATTTCAAGATCCGATATACTGAATTAATTACTTTCAGATTTATTTCAAATCAATTAGAAAACATTAAATGGATTTGATCATTGAAGGACAAGAAAGAAACAAGTAACGTCCTGTTAAATATTCAAAAAGAAGTATTCAGGCTATCCAAAAAAGAGCCGTTAAAAAGGCTGGAATCAAAAAAGCAAAACAGCTCATACCTTAAGACGTTCTCCAAGTAGTCATCGTGACGCTACCCATTTACTGGAAAATGGAACTGACCTAAGGGATATTCAAAGCTTATTTGAACATGAAAGTGCTAAAACCACCGAGGTATATACACATATGATTACCAAAGAGTTTAATTAGATTCAAAGTCCATTGGACAAGTTAGCTATATAAAATATATGCGAAACTAGTTGCGCACACACAATCGTTGTCAAAAATTGAGATTTGTCACCTTATTCTATTTTCAATCGTCTAATTTAAAAACAAGCATCTCAATTATGAAAAATCCGTTTTCTAATTCAAAAGAAGGTAGACTTCGAGCAGGCTGGCGTATCTTCATTTTCCTATTACTTTTTTGGGGATTCGCTTCAATTATTTTTTTGATAAAGCCCTTATTTGGTGAAATAGGTAAAAGAGAGTTCCTACAGAACTATAGTTTGATTATCGTTGCAATTCTTGCTTTCGGCGCAACTGCGTCAGTATTTATATCAAGAAAATATTTGGATAAAAAGTCATTGGTTTCATTAGGTATAATAATAAATAAAAGAACTATCCAAGATATCTTTTTCGGGTTTTTATTAAGTGGATTGATGGTGAGTATATTTTTTGTTTTATTATATACATTTAATTTGGTAGAATTCAATGGATTGAACTTTGGAGATGGTCAAAATATTTCTAATGACTCTTTTACCTTTGTCAATTTTATGAGTATAATTTCAATTGGGTCCTTATCCTTGCTTTTATTGGAACATATTTTAGTGGGTTATTGGGAAGAACTTGTTTTTAGGGGTTATATACTGCAAAATATGATAGAAGGGATGGGATTTAAACTAGCCATAATTATATCGTGCTTGCTATACGGCATCATTCATGCCGCAAATCCAAATGCAGGAATATTATCTTCTTTAATTATTGTACTCTTTGGCTACTTAAGAATTTATGGATATCTATCTACTAAAATGTTATGGCTATCGATGGGAATGCATATGGGCTGGAATTTTTTTCAAGGTCCAATTTTTGGTTTTGCCGCTAGTGGACATAAAAAAGCAACTCTAATGGATTTAACTATAACATCTAATATAGATTGGTTAACAGGAGGAGAGTTCGGACCTGAAGGAAGTGTAATTGTTATTCCAATAATTTTAATAGCCCTATTCATAATGAATTGGTATTCAAAGAAGCAAAATAGGTCATCAACTAATTATTTCTTAAATAAACAAAACTCTTTCTAACATCATGCATCGCTCATTGCGGCTGAATTCCTTAACGGAATCCATTGCAATTTGCTATCTTTCTGTTACCGCGGAAATTCATAGCTGATTTTCCGCATCGAGCCCTATATGCAACGTTGGCATTAATTAGAAAGAATTTAAGAGCAATTGAAAGTAGAAATTACTGGATTAATCATTTTATTTTTTTCAGCATGTACTATGAATGAAAGTACTGTAGATATTGTAAAGAAAGAACATCATGCTCCAGCATTTCATTACCTGCTTTTTGATTCAGACTCTGTATTGAATGAAGTGCTACACGGATATCAAAATGTAGAAGATAAAACAGCGGTTGATAGACGGACCTCTTTTCACGCCTTTTCTGTAACCAAAACTTTTACTGCAGTTGCAATAATGCAACTCATAGCCGATGGTAAAATCAAGCTTAGCGATACCATTAGTTCACATATTCCTGCCTATTCATTCTCCAGACCTGTTACTATCAGAAATTTGCTTAACCATCAATCAGGTATAGCCAATCCACTACCACTTAAATGGACGCATTTAGCAGATAAGCATACGAGTTTTGATTACAGCAAATTCTCCGACACAATCATCTTAAATCATTTAGAGTTAAAGCGCTCCCCAGGCACAAAGTATGCCTATTCCAACATAAATTATCTTGTATTGGGAAGACTAATCGAAGAAATTAGTGGGAAGGAATATCAAGCATACATTACCGAAAATATTTTAAGCCTTTTACCGACCAAAGAATATATTGGGTTTGACATCCCGGAAACAAATCATGCCAATGGTTACCATGCAAATACCTGGCTTCAAAACCTGCTTTTAGGATTTTTACTAAATAAGGACACTATGATATATCGAGCAGGTGAAGATTGGAATGGTTTTCATCCATTTTATAATAATGGTGCACCTTACGGTGGTATTATTTGTGCTCCAGATGCATTAAGAGCCTATTGTCAGGAATTGCTAAAGAATAATGGTAAAATAATGCCTAAATCCTCAATTAAGGAGATGCTCACAGAACAACAAACTACTAAAGGGGAAAATACGGGTATGGCCTTAGGATGGTTTAAAGGAACTTTAAATGAGAGTGATTATTACTGCCATGCAGGTGGTGGTGGTGGCTACTATTCGGAAATAAGAATTTATCCTTCTTTGGGGCTTGGAAGCGTAATTATGACAAACAGCTCAGGAATGTCAGACGAGAGAATTCTTGACCAGCTGGATATCCAGTACCTGAAAAATATAAAATGATGAATCGTAAGATAAGTAACGCTCACTGTTCAGGCTGGTTCCCCATTTCAACTGCAGTTTTAATGCTACTATTCTGGACGCTATTTGCTGTCTTTTTACCAATGCAAGAAGCCTATATTAATTGGGTATTAGATAGTAACTGGACCTGGATTAATATAATCGGGTTTATAGGCGCATTACTGGGAATATTTGCATTGAATTCAATTGCTGCAGCTCTCAACTCTAAAAAGAATATAGATTTTATCGGATACCTTGCTGCGGTTTGTGGAGTTACAATACTCACTGCTATATTATTTTTTGAAGCCTTTATTCTAAAAGATATAGCAATTCAAAATCCTGAGATCATTAATCTTAATGAGGGCTTTTATCAAAACTCTACATTCAAAACTGCCAACTTATCCGGTGGACTTTTACTATCAATAGGCGCTTTGATATTAGGTTTCAGCATGATTAAGAAAAGAACATTTAAAAAGTGGAAGGTTATCTTGTTTATGCTCGGATGTCCAATGTTCGGAATTGTTTTCATGCCAGGCAATGTAAGGCTGATAGGAGTACTTCTATATTCAATCTCTTTAATTGCTATTGGAATTGAAATGATCAAAAATAAACTAATGCCAACTAGACCTAAACTGCATTAAAACGCAGTTTAGCTTAAACGCATGGCATATAACAATTTAACCACTAAAATATATGATATGAAGTACAGAGTACATAGACTAGAGGTCAACAGTGCAAACATGCAAGAAAAATTAGAGCAATATTTAAATAAACTTGATGGAGAAGTTGTTTCAATAATCCCTAATGTTCGTCCAACTTTTCAACTAATGGGGGCAACAGCGAAAATTGATTATATCCTTATTGTTGAAAAGCAAAAATAAGAGATTCGTACTTAGTAGAAAAATATGTAAATGAAGCCAATTATTGGAAAAGAAAAATAACTTTTTTCCAGATCAAGCATCAATAAAAACGATTGATAGCAAAAGGATTATTTATTTTATGATTGCAGTTTTATTTTTCTTTTTGACAGAAATAGGTAGGACTATTTATTTATACAAATGTGGATGAATGAAGGACAAATAAATGGTTTACAGTTTTTAGAGAAATCAACAGTCGAAGAAGCCCCCAAAATCCAGTCTAACACATACATTGAGAAATTATCTGGTCACGGATTTGGATGGTTTATTGATGGGCCTCCAAAAGTTTTTAGCCATAAAATCGTGCGTTAAGATTGGTAAATCTGAATTCTCTGAATTCTGTTCAGCTTGTAATTTAAATCAAAGAACCTAAATCCTGAATTTAATCCACTTGTAATAAATACAATTCCATCAATACAATAATTAATAGATGAACTAATTATTTAGAATTATTTCGCATATTTACCATATAGCTGTATATACGCAACTTTTCAATATTTTTTAATGAATAAAGCAGTTGAAATAGAAGTAAAAGGGAGAAAGATTCTTTTGAAAATGCCAAAAAATGAAGCTGATATCGGCTATGTCAGAGGCATTCTTTATTCACGTTGGAATAAAGACCTTTTTCTTTGGGAAATCCCCCATTATCCCGGTAACCTGGAAAAACTGGAATCTTATTTCGGAAAAAGAATCAGTAAACTGACAAAAGAAGAACGACACCAATCCACCACCACACCCAAAACGACCATTGAGAAAACTGGAATATTGGCGATAATAACCCAAAACAGAAGAATCAAACTCCTTTTTGGATATATTCCTACACTCATAAAACACATTAAAACTATCCCTTATGCAAAATGGGATAGCAAAAACAAATGGTGGACGGTACCCTATTCTGAACAATTTTTAGAAGAAATAAAAGTTCACAGCGCCCAAGCAGGTCTTTCATTAAGAATAGAAATGGAGCCTCCCAAAACAGGGATTACCAAACTCAAGCCTGAGGAAGTCGCTCAGTACAAACCTGCTCCTGAATCCTTTAAGGATAAGCTTGTAGAGTTACGATACAGCGAAAACACCATCAAGACCTATATCCCTTTATTTGAGGAGTTTATCAATCATTTTCCAGCCGAAGACATGGATTCATTGAATGAGAAACATGTCATAGAATTCTCAAGATTCCTGGTCACTGATCGAAAAGTATCCAGTTCTTATCAAAATCAAGCAATTAATGCCATCAAATTTTACTTTGAGAAAGTATTAGGTGGTAAAAGAAAGTTGTATTTTGTGGAACGTCCCAGAAGAGAAAAAACACTTCCTGTAGTCTGTAGTGAAGAAGAGATCAAAAGGATATTAAAAGAAGTGAAAAACATCAAACATTTGGCAATTTTGAGCACAATTTATTCAGCGGGATTACGGATTGGTGAATTGATTGATCTTCCCATTCATGCGGTTGATTCCAAGCGGATGCAAATCCGGATTGAAGGGGCTAAAGGGAAAAAAGATAGGTACACCATCTTATCCAAAAAGTTGCTGGATTTATTGAGGGTATATTTCAAACAGTACAAACCTTTTTACTATCTTTTTGAAGGACTAAGAAGTACCTCTGAAAAGCCTGTACAATATACAAGCAGAAGTATTCAGGCGATTTTAAAAAAAGCAGTAAAAACGGCGGGAATCAAAAAAAATATCACTGTCCATACCTTAAGGCATTCCTTCGCAACTCACTTGTTGGAAAATGGAACTGACCTAAGATATATTCAAAGCTTATTAGGACATGAAAGTTCTAAAACCACGGAGGTTTACACCCATGTGACTACCAAAGGGTTCAATCAGATTCAAAGTCCTTTGGACAAGTTAGATATATAAAATATATGCGAAACTAGTTTCGTATACACAATCGTTGTGTGCCATGCGAAGAAAGCCAACGCACATTCAAGCACATTTGGTTTTTGCCGACACGCAAAGCCAAAGCTGAAAAACCAAAAGAGCTTGAATTTTTGCCAACGCTCGACTGAAACGAATAAAGAAGAATAGACATAAAATGAATTTAGATACTCAAAGTTTACAACCAATTATCAACTTCATCTGGACTGTTGCGGATGACGTATTGATTAACAAATACCTTGAAAACCAGTATCAGGACGTGATATTGCCAATGACGGTATTGAGAAGGTTGGACTTGGCACTAGAGCCAACAAAAGACAAAGTGCTTAAAACACACAATGAGTTCAAAGGGAAAATTGACAACCTATCAGGACTACTGACAAGCAAAGAACATGGCTCTGGATTGGCGTTTTACAATACTTCGCCTTACACAATGAAAAAGTTGCTGGCTGACCCGAAAAATATTGACGCCAACTTTTTGGACTATCTAAATGGCTATTCTGAAAATGTCCAAGACATTATTTCAAAGTTCAAATTCAGAAACCAATTAGAAACCTTTGAAAATACAGGAATCACTTTTTCCTTGATTGAAAAATTCTGTAGTCCGAAAGTTGAACTACGACCAGAAAAGATTTCGCCTATGGCAATGGGCTACATGTTTGAGGACTTAATCAGACGGTTCAACGAAAAGACCAATGCAGCGGCAGGACGACACTTTACACCAAGAGAAATCATTGAACTGATGACCCATTTGGTTTACCTGCCCGTAAAAGACAAAATACAGCAAGGAACTTACTTGGTTTATGACCCTTGTGCGGGTTCAGGTGCAATGTTGACACAATCTAAACGCTATGCGACCAATCCTGATGGTGAGATAAAATCGAAAGCGACCTTTCACTTGTACGGACAGGAAAATACAGGTGAAATGTATGCTGTGTGTAAATCAGATATGTTGCTAAAAAATGAAGACCCTGACAAAATCAAGTACGGCTCTACGCTTAGCGAATATGGCTTTGACCCTGATTTGAAGTTCAACTTCATGCTGACCAATCCGCCTTATGGAACAAGTTGGAAAGAGGATATTGGAAAACTGAACGTAGGTACAGAAAAGAAAGTCAGCATTGTTGACAGACGATTTAATCTACCAATCAAAACCTTTAAAGGTGAGTTAGAAGAAACTTGCTTGACTTCCAGAAGCAATGATGGGCAGCTCATGTTCATGCTTCACATGCTTTCCAAAATGAAAGACCCAAAAGATGGCGGTAGTCGAATTGCTTCTGTTCAAAATGGTTCCGCCCTATTTACTGGAGATGCTGGAAGCGGAGAAAGCGGAATTCGTCAATATATTTTAGAAAATGACCTTTTGGAATGCATCATACAGTTACCTAATGACATGTTCTACAATACAGGTATTTCAACTTATATCTGGATAATCAGCAATGTGAAAGAAGAACGAAGGAAAGGCAAAGTTCAACTTATCAATGCTTCTTCTGCTGAATTCTACAAGAACATGAGAAAGCCACTTGGTGACAAGCGAGTAGAATTGACAAATGACCACATCATTAAAATTCAGGAACTGTACTTCGCCTTTGAAGAGAATGAATACAGCTTAATTTTTGACAATGAAGATTTTGGTTTCTACCAAATTACTGTACACCAACCTGAAAGAAATGCTAATGGCGAAATAATCAAAGACGCTAAGGGTAAGCCCAAGTCCGATAAGGAGTTGAAAGACACTGAGAATGTACCCATGAAAGAGGACATTCAAGAATATTTTGAACGTGAGGTTTTACCATTTGCTCCTGATGCTTGGTATGATAAGTCCAAAATGAAGTTGGGCTATGAAATTTCTTTCACTAAGTATTTCTACAAACACGAACCACTTCGAGATCTTGCTGATATTGAGAATGATATTATGCAGTTGGAAAAAGAAACAGATGGTTTATTAAAAGAGATTGTGGAATAATGGCAAAGAAGAAATACACAAGCTATAAACCTTCTAAAACGCTTTGGCAAGAGGAAATTCCAAGTCATTGGCAGGAAACTGACTTGAGAATGATTTATACTGAAAACAAAGTCAAGAACATTGGTTTAGTTGAGCGAAATCTTCTTTCTCTGAGTTATGGTAAACTGAAACGCAAGGACATTGACAATGCTACTGGCTTAGTACCCGCTTCATTTGAAGGTTATCAAATAATTGAAGAAGGCTACATTATTCTACGTTTTACCGACCTGCAAAATGATAAAAAGAGCTTGAGAGTTGGCTACTGCCCTGAAAGAGGCATTATCACCAATGCCTATGTTGGTATCGTTCCGAATGAAGATATACATTCCAAATACTTTTATTACCAACTGCACTTTTTAGACACCATAAAGTATTTCTACAATCTTGGCGGTGGAGTAAGACAGTCATTGAGTTACAAAGAATTTAAAAGGGAAACACTGCTAATTCCTGAACCAGAAGAACAAATCAAAATTGCAGCTTTTCTCGATTACAAACTCGCCAAAATCAACAGATTTATCCAAAAGAAAAAGCAACTCATTAAACTACTCAACGAGCAAAAAGCGGCCATTATTAACCAAGCCGTTACCAAAGGCTTAGACCCCAATGCCAAAATGAAAGTTAGTGGCATTGAGTGGTTGGGAATGATACCAGAAAAATGGAGGGTTTGGAAGTTTAAATACTTTACAAAAATACTTTCAGGATTTTCTCCTGAACAAGTCAAGTTTTTAGATGAGGGTGGCGTTGATTATTTCAAGGTTGAGCAATTAAACAATATTGATAATAGATATAGATTGAATGAAAGTACTTGGAGAATTGATGATGCAGAGTTAAAGAAAATTCATCCTAGTAATATTTTATTGATTCCAAAAAGAGGAGCTGCAATCAGCACAAACAAAATTGCAATTACAACTGATAGATCTGTTTTTGACACAAATGTAATGGGGCTCAAGCTAAATTCGAAAATGGTAAATATCGATTTTATTGCACTATGGATAAAGAACAGGAATCTTATTGAAATAGCAGATACTACCACCATCCCTCAAATCAATAACAAACACATAAACCCACTGCAAATAGCTTTGCCAGAATTGGATGAACAGCAGTCTATTATAGACCACATTATATCGGAAGTGGATAATATTGAATTAACTATCAGCAAAATAAACCAGGAAATACTCTTGACCCAAGAATACAAAACAGCCCTTATCGCAGAGGCCGTTACTGGAAAAATTGATGTCAGGGATTTTGAAATTCCAGAATCAATCGAAGATGAGAGTTTTGAAGATTTAGAAGAGGAATTGAGTTTAGCAGCTGAGAATGAAGCGGACTATCAAACCGAAGAAATTGAAGAATGAGTAAAAGTACAGATACCACAGAAAAGGGCTTAGAAAGTCATATCACCAACTATTTGGTAGAGGCGAATAGGTACATCCAAAGAGAAAGTACGGATTACAATAATGTCTCCTGTTTAGATGAAGACTTATTGTTTCAATTTTTAGAAACTACCCAACCCAAAGCGGTCGAGAAGCTCAAGCGGTATCACAAAGAGTTGTATCGCCAAAAAATCATCAAACGTCTGAACGACCGCATTCAAGCCAAAGGGGTAATTGAAGTTTTAAGAAAAGGCATTGTTGATGGCTTTACAGATACCAAACTCAAGCTGTTTTATGACAAGCCTGTTTCGGCTTACAATGCCAGCGCAAGTGCCTTGTACCAAGCTAATATTTTTTCGGTCATTCGTCAGGTCTACTACTCTACTAAAAACAAGAATTCCTTGGATATGGTCGTTTTCATTAACGGCTTGCCTGTCATCACTTTTGAGTTAAAAAATGAACTAACCAAACAGAATGTAAAACACGCCATCAACCAATACAAAAAGGACAGAGACCCTAATGAGGAATTATTTCGCTTGGGGCGTTTGGTTGTCAATTTTGCTGTTGACACAGAAGAAGTTTGGATGTGTACTCAACTAAAAGGCGAGCATTCGTATTTCTTACCATTTAACAAGGGCAATAGCAATGGAGCTGGAAATCCACCAAACCGAGGAATAAAAACAGATTATCTCTGGAAAGAAATCCTAACCAAGGATAGCCTAACAGACATCATTCAAAACTTCTCTCAGCTCATTACCGAAGAAAAAGAATACACGGACGACAAGGGCAAAAAGCGAACTAAAAAGGAAAAAAAACTCATCTTTCCACGTTACCACCAACTATCCGCAGTAAGACAGCTCTTGGCAGATGCACAAGAAAAAGGTTCGGGACAGAAATATTTGATTCAACATTCCGCAGGTTCAGGCAAGTCCAATTCAATCGCTTGGATTTCGCACCAGTTAATTGGCTTGCACGACAAGTCAGGAAGTAACAACATTTTTGATACGGTTATTGTCGTTACAGACCGTAGAGTGTTGGATGCTCAAATCCGAGAAAACATCAAGCAATTTCAACAAGTCAGTGGTGTGGTAGAAGCGATTACCGAAGGAAGTAAGCAACTCAAAACTGCCTTGGAAGACGGAAAGAAAATCATCATAACCACCATTCAGAAGTTTCCGCACATAGTAGAAGAAATTGGAGAATTGCCTGGAAACAATTTTGGAATTGTCATAGATGAAGCTCACAGCAGTTTGAGCGGTCAGATGGCCAGGAAACTTAATGAATCTTTATCCAAACTAAATGATGAAGACGAATTGAAATCTGACTTGGAAGATTATGACGAAAATGAAAACAGTGAAGTAACAGGAGAGGATTTAATCAGGGCTTTAGTGAAGTCAAGAAAACTCTTGCCAAATGCCAGTTATTTTGCTTTTACGGCCACTCCCAAAAACAAGACTTTAGAACTCTTTGGAGTTCCTTATCAAGAAAGAGATAAAACCAAATTCAGAGCTTTCCATCTCTACTCTATGAAGCAGGCGATTGAAGAAGGCTTCATCAAAGATGTATTGCAGAACTACACTACTTATCAAAGCTTCTACGCCTTACTCAAAAAGATTGAGGATGACCCTGAATACGACAAGAAGAAAGCACAAAAGAAACTCAAAGCTTTTGTAGAAAGCCATGAACACGCCATTAAGAAAAAGTCAAAATTGATGGTTGACCATTTTATGGAAAATGTGATTCAGAAAAAGCGAATGGGCGGCAAAGCAAAAGCCATGATGGTAACGAGTAGCCGAAAAAATGCTGTGCAATACAAAAAGGCCTTTGATGCTTATTTGAAATCCATTAACAGTCCTTATAAAGCGGTTGTAGCGTTCTCAGGCGAAATTGACGGAGAAACAGAAGCAAGTTTGAACGGCTTTTCAAGTAGCTCAATACCTTCTGAATTTGAGAAGAATGAATACCGTTTTCTGCTGGTAGCCAATAAATATCAAACTGGTTTTGACCAGCCTTTACTTCACACTATGTATGTAGATAAAAAACTAGGCGGAGTAAATGCAGTTCAAACCCTATCAAGGCTTAACAGAAGTCACCCTTTGAAGAAAGACACTTTTGTGCTTGACTTTGCGAACACAGCAGAAGATATGGAAAATGCTTTCAAGCCATATTTTGAAAGCACAATTCTTGGAGAAGCTACGGATCCAAACAAGCTGTTTGATTTGCAAGATGCTTTAGACAACTATCAAGTGTATTCGCGTGAACAAGTCGAAGATTTTTCAAACAAGATTTTAAATAATGTGCCAGTTGACCAGCTACATGCATCATTAGATGAATCGGCTGCAATTTTCAGAGACGACTTAGAAGAAGAACAGCAAGCAGATTTCAGGGCAAAAGTCAAAACATACGTTCGCCTTTATATTTTCCTTTCTCAGATTGTACCGTTTGAGAATCCTTATTTGGAGCGTCTTTACATTTTCCTGAATCACCTACAAAACAAATTTGGTGGTGATACTTCTGTGGATTTAGCAAAAGGAGTTTTGGACAATATTGACATGGACAGTTACCGCCTACAATTGGAATCAACAACCAATGTGGTTTTAGAGCAGGGCGAAGACTTGAAGCCTATTCCAACCGATATGAGAGGCGGAGTGAGTGATCCTGAAATTGACAAACTTTCAAATATCCTTCAAACTTTCAACGACCGCTACGGAACTGAATTTGAAGACGCAGATAAAGTCCGTCAAATGGCGGAAAATATCGCAACTGATGTAGCTAAGAACAAAGAGTTGATAAGTTCTATTCAACATTCAGACGAACAGAACGCAAGAATCACCAGTGACAAAATTGTAGGAGAAGAACTGCTAAAGCATATCACTACCAACTTTGACCTGTACAAGTTGTATTCGGACAACAAGGAATTTAAAGAGGACTTCTCGGCAATGATGTTCGGTGTTGTGAAAGAATTAATCAACAGAGGAATAAACGCACAGAAGTAAGAGATGAGACTAACAATTCAAATATTGCTTTTCGTTATTTCATACGTTCCATTGTACTTCATTCTGTTTTTTCAAAACCTGAATGACAAACTTTGGACGAAAGCAAATGAATTTATAGGCATCAAAGAAGCCCTGATTTTAAATAAAGTTTCATTGGCCTTTTTAATATTAATTATCGGTTCAGTTTCGCTTTATTTTATCCTCTACAAAATTGTTATCAAGTCATCCCACGAAGAAATTAAGGTTGTCAGAATTCAGGACAATCATGCAGAACATCTCTCTTATTTGGCAACCTATATTCTGCCGTTTATAGGTTTAAAATTTGATACTTGGCAAAATATTCTGTCAACTGTGGCATTGTTCTACATACTTGGGCACATATACATTAAAACCAACCTCATTCTTACAAATCCAACTCTGACCTTGTTCGGATATCATATTTCAAAGATTGAGAACGATAAAGAGAAAATGAAAATCATTATTCATAAACAAGCATTAAAGAAAGGGCAAACAGAGAAGGTGGTTCACTTGACATCTAATGTTTACCTACAAAAGATAACAGAATGACTAGAGACGATCTATTAAATCACTTAGCATTCCTTGATTTAGAGGAAACACCAACAGTTGAAGTCTATATACTTGACCAGCCTGTTGATTCTGAAAACGGAATTGACTTAAATATTTACAAAGGCAGAATGCATGAAGATTTGGATCAACAAATCATTGATACATTCTATCCCAAAATAAGAAGTCGCTTGATAAGACGACAATACGACCTAATTCCATATAATCCAGCACTTACGCCTGATAGAACCGTTAATTGGTTCTATCCAAGTGATGAAGTTCCATTCTATGGTATTGTTCTCGAAAAGTTGGCTGAGTTAGATGATGAAAACCCCATCTATTACGACAACACGACATTACCTTATTCGGATATTTGGGCTTTATGGATAAAGCTTAGTATTCAGGGCAATGATTTCTATTTTTTAAGAAAAATTACGCCTCAGAAAGTTTTAGATACTGGTGGTAAACTTGCCCTCATATTCAGTCAAACAGTTTTCAGAAAACTTGACCAAAACGTTTTGACCATTGATGGAAACTTTGATGTATTTGCATTTAATGGCACTTTGATTTTTGAGAATAAGACCAATTTTGAAAAGACTCTCCTTTACGAAGAAGTCAAGAGACAAGTAGCTAATGAAACCTTGGACGACATACAATCAATTGATATCATTGAGAATTTTGACGAACTGAGAGGGTTTTTAGAAGACGACAAGCATTCGATTAATAAGCTCAACAAATTGAGAGAGAAAGAATACTTCCGACAAAAGACCTTTGCTGACTATCACAGAATAATTCGAGACTATGGAGTTCCTGTGACTGTTGATGAAGCAAACGGAAAATTCAATATTTCGAGTAAAGCGGAAGCCAAACAACTGATTAAAGTTCTAAATGACGACTACTTGAAATCAGAATTAACGGACTTGAAATATTCAGCGAACAGTAAAGAAGAAACTAATGCCAACGCTTAGCATCCATACACATTGGCAAGTCGCTCAAAGCCGACCCGCAAACCAAAACTTGCCAAAGAGTATGGCTGCCCCAACGCACAGACGAACAGAAAAAATAAAGCACAGGCACACAACATTGTGTATAAGCAATAGCGGGTACAGTGCTATTTTGAAACATAAAACTATAAATCAAAGGTCTGTGCTATCTGACAGTTTAGTGGGTTAAAATCCGCTACTGCTCATACACGAGACCGTTGGCGGTAATTTAAAATGAGAAAACTGATAATCATAATTTTCGCAGTAGTCGGATTGGGTTCCTGTAAAACGGATGAATTTTATAATGTAACTAAAATTATTGAAGCACCAGAACAGATACAACTTGACAAACCTTTCAAGTTCAAACTTAAACTCGTAAATAAAACAGATTCCGTTTTACCATTAACACTTGACAAGGATATTACTAAATCAATTCAGTTTTTACCGAATTGGTATTGTGGTGAAGATTTATTAATTGATAGAACTCCAAAACCAGCGAATAAAAAACACAATTACTATTCCGTAAACTTAGAACCAAAAGACTCCTTAACTTTCGAAATGACTGCTGAATTAAAGACCTATTCAAATGCGGACAGTTTATTGTTTATGATTGACAATTATGAAGAGGATTTTAGACTCGCTAACCAAAATTGCAAGGATTTTCATCTAAACTTTGGAGGAATGTGGATTCCAGGGAATGGACCTTTTGATGATTCAATGGAAGGATACAATTTTAGAACGAAAATTAGAATAGAAAATACCGCCAACAATGTATTTAAAAAATAGGCGAAACATCAATAAAATTAAGGCTTGTGGCGGCTATTAAAATTTGTGTTTAGCCGAAAATTTCGAACTTCGAAATCGCCTACTTTTCATATACTAAACGTTAGCAACAAGCAGAACAAAACACAATAATGAAAAATAATTTTAAAGAATTTATTAAAAATATAATACCTGTTCTATTGGGTGTATTAATTGCATTGTGGATAGATAATTGGAATGAAGATAGAAAAGACAGAAAATATATTGACAACTTCTATTTATCTTTAAAAAAGGAATTAGGGGATACCGATAAAGAAATAACTGAAAAAAACCCATACCAAAAAGCATTAGTAGATACCCTTGATTCTTACTCGAATAACGAAACATTACCATTAATTACTATCATTGAAAAAGCTGGGGGCATTAATGGCCCTCGTATCAAACTTAATTACTGGAGGGCATTATCGAACTCCAAAATAGAGTTGATTGAATACGGTAAATTATCTGTTTTGACAGATATAGAAGAAGGGAATGAACTCTTAAAGTACAAACAGAATAAACTTTTGGATTTCATTTATTCCAACCTGACTGAAACGGGTAAAAAAGAAAAAATCTTACTAAAATTAATGATGGAAGAGTTAATGAGAACACAAATAAGTGTACAAAAGGATATCCAAAAAATATTGAATGAATAAATGCCAGTTGCTAACAATGCATAACCGAAATTACAGTGGATTCGACTACGTCCGAATCTACTAGGAATTGCTAAAGTAAGTGCCAAACCGAAAATTAACGCTTATTAACCCGAGACCGTTGTGGGCAAACCACTGGACAAATTAGAACAACTCGAAAAATCCGGATATAGAAGTATCTTACCTAGACATAAGAGTAATAAATCATTTAAAAATGGCACTATGAAAAGAAGATCGTTTATCAAAAATTCATCTCTCACCGCTTTGAGTATTAGCGCATTTGGATCCATTCAATGGAATGGCAAGAGCTTTGTCGGAGACACTCCAACAACCACTGACATTCTTGGACCCTTTTATAGGCCGGGTGCGCCAATGAGAAGTGATATTATTCCACCTGATTCGAAAGGAATTCCGATGAACCTAACTGGAACAATTTTTAAAGAAGATGGAAAAACTCCATTGGACAATGTACACGTTGAAATATGGCAATGTGATGAGAATGAACATTATGACAATACTTCTGATAGTTTTTTATTCAGGGGAGCAATAAAGACCGAGAAGAACGGAAAGTATGCCTTCAAAACTATTGTGCCAGTTCCTTACAAAGCTGACCCTAATAATGATGAATCCTGGCGACCAGCCCATATCCATATGCGGGTTTCCGTTGCCGACCAACAAGACTTAATTACGCAAATTTATTTTAAAGGCGACAAATACAATGATACGGACACATCGGCATCCTCTCCGCAGGCTGTGAACAGAATCTTGGAAATTGTCAAAAATTCATCCGGGGAGCATTCAGTCACATTCGATGTTGTACTGAGTAAAGAATTTCCGCTCGACCAGGAAGTATACAATAAGATTACCGGTCTATACAGAATGGACAGTAACAGTACCCTGGAGTTCATAAAGAGAGACGACTTATTGTTCATGAAAAGAAACGGTCAGTTGATCGCAAGTTTTAATTACATAGGCAACAATACATTTGAATCTGGGAGAGGATCTCTAAAAGTAACCTTCGAGTTGTTACCCAAAGGGGATGCTAAAGTGGTCGTTACCACGCGGGACAACACCTACACGGGTGAGAAATTCTTAAAATACAGTGATGGATAATCTTAGGTAAGGTAATTTGAAACAAAGCTGAAAGCGGCCAGCCCACAACAAAATGTTTGTGCAATGGTGGCAGGATGTCAGGGTATTAAGTTATATTTTTTTATATAGTTTGTGCACGGGGACAGGACGCGGTTTTAATATGCCACCAATGCGCAAACACCAACGTTATCTATAATTATCAGAAACATGAAAAAAACAATCGGCATATTATTAATTACTTTCTCTTTCCCATTATTTGGTCAAGAAAAAATCAATGTCCTGATTCTACAAAACGAGTATGCCCACGATGTGCATATTATAACAGACGTATTTGAGGAAGTACTGAATAACACGGGAAATTATTCGATTGACAAGTTTTTTGTTCAAGAAAAAGATGGCTGGGAGAAATTCAATTATAATTTCAAAGATTATCAATTGATAATATCATCAAGACTTGGTGGTGATATGCCTGAAAAATTAAGAAATGAATTTGTTTATTACATAGCAAATGGAGGTAATCTAGTCATAACTCATCAAGGTGTTAGTTCTTTTTATGATTGGCCAAAATTTCATGAAGTAATTGGGTTAGGATGGTATAAATCAGATGCGGGAGAACATATTTTCTGGAACGAAAGCAGCGGTGATTTTGTCAGAACTCCTATATACCACGGAGTCGGAGTCGGCCATGGAAAACAACATGAATTTCTTGTGACTATGAGAGATACTGAACATCCCATTTCTAAAGGCATTCCAGTAGAGTGGATACAATCAAAAGATGAATTATATCATGGTTTGCGAGGGCCAGCCCAAAATATAACAATTATAGCTACTGCATATTCTGACAAAAACACTTGGGGTTCTGGAGACCATGAACCTATAGCATGGACTACTAATTATGGGAAAGGAAGGGTATTTGTAACTGTTCTTGGACATGTTATGAAACAGGAATACGAGAATGCTATCAATGGAATAAATTCTTGTGAAAATAAAAATGAGGCTATTTACTCTGTTGGTTTTCAAACGCTTTTCGCACGAGGAGCCGAATGGGCTGCTACTGGCAAAGTGAGTATTGAAAATCCTGATAATTTCCCTTCAAAAACGGAATCTAGTTCTGTTGAACCTAGTAAAGTTAAATGGAAGAAATAAAAAATGTAGCTAACACCGTGTAAAAATAATTGCTTGGTTCTCGCCTATTAGAAAATCATTATGGTTTTTCTATGATTCGTTCCATTTTTAGTAAGTTAGTTGCTTGCACACGCAACTATCTTTACACAAACCGTTATCAACAATAAATACAAACTATGGATAATAAGGTTATCACTATTATCAGTATCCTTTTTTTCTTTTTATCATCATGTGATAATCACAATAAAGAAAATCAGTTTCCCACTGCATCTTGGAAAATTTCAACTTTTGAGGCTGAAGGCCTGAATAGTAAGCCTTTTGATGATTTATTGAATAGGATTGCAAATGGAGTTTACGGTAATGTTGACCAACTGCTCTTAATTAAAAATGGAAAGTTGGTATTTGACCAATCATTTACGAATGACTACGAAAAAATAAGTAAAGGAAAGTCAGGTGTTCTTGGATGCGGATTTGCAACCTGTGAAGATTCGACGATTTTTGGAGACTATAATTATTATCATCCCAATTGGCATCCATATTATCAAAATCAAAAGATTCACACCCTACAATCTGTTACCAAATCAATTGCTTCTATTATGATTGGCGTTGCAATTAAAGAAGGTGATATTAGCAGTACAGACGTCAGAGTAATTGATTTTTTTGAAGATTACGACTTATCAATGGCTGACGAATCTCTCAAAACTGCAACCTTAGAAAATTTGCTGACTATGCAACTGGGGATGGAATGGCATGAAATAGACAGGCCAATAGATTCAACAAATACTACCGGACAGCTTGAAGCAAGTCAAGATTGGATTCAGTTTACATTGAATCAACCCATGGACACGATTCCAGGAACTAAATGGGTTTATAATAGCGGGGGGAGTCAACTAATGTCAGGGATCATCAAAAAAGCAACTGGATTATACATTGACGAATATGCAGAGAAACATCTATTTACACCTCTGGGAATAGAAAACTATCATTGGAAAAAAACACCCACTGGATATACCGATACTGAGGGTGGATTGTATTTAGAAGGCCAAGATTTGGCGAAAATTGGTTTTTTAATGCTAAGAGAAGGTAAATGGAATGGACAACAGATAATTTCTTCTGAGTGGGTAAAAAAGAGTGTCACAAAACAGGTCTCTTTCGACAAAGAAAAAGGATATGGGTATCAATGGTGGAGAGACGATCAAGATGGTGTAGAAATCTGGGCTTGTCATGGTTTTGGTAATCAATACCTTCTGGTATTTCCAAAATTCGAAACTATAGCAGTGGTTAATAGTTGGAACATATTTGATGAAGAAACGGAGAATATTTTGGAAGCAACTAACACAGCTGTGATTCAGTCAAACTCTCAATAAGAGTCATATGAACTCAAGCCAATGGGTAATCCTAATTTTCGGAATATTGTATTTTAGCTTCATCCTCTTTACCCGAAAAAAAGGAAATTTTGAGGAGTATTCAGTAGCAGGAAGAGGCCTTGGCTTTTTTCTTATTTTTTCTTCGCTTTGTGCTTCTTTTATAGGGCCAGGTTGGTCTATGGGGTTAGTGAGGGAAGGTTTTTCAAGAGGTATGTTTTTGGCTTATCTTCTTCCGCTTTGTGGATTGGGTTTGATACTGGTTGGCATCTTTTTAGTTCCCAGAATTAGAAATAAATTCAATGATATATATTCTATTGGAGATTTAGTTGGAGGTATAAAAAGTCACAATCATAAATTTGTTCGACTGGCTACTGGAGTTTTCTCTCTTCTTTTTTTCGGGTCTATCACAGTGGCTATGAGTTATGCCGGTGGTGAATTAGTGAATAACGTTTTTGGCTTTTCTAAAATATGGTCTATAGTAATAGTAACTACCATTGTAATATGCTATTCTTATTTTGGTGGTATTAGGGCTACTATTCAAACAGATTCAATTCAATTTGTTCATTTTATAATTCTGATACCCATATTGGCTATTTTGATATTATCTGAGGACCGGTTTATTTGGAAAGATTACATAGAGGCAACTTCTTCCAAGACAACAAGCGCATTTGATTCGCATCCAATAATTGGAATCTTCAGTTTCGGAGTATTATGGCTTCTTAGCTCAACAGGCCTTGATTCAGGTGGACTAGGGAGGTTTCTTGCTTCAAAAAGCAATAAAGTTGCTCGAAATTCGACTGTTGCCGCAGGTGTATTTATGGCCATATGGCTTGTCTTAATGGTTTTTATAGGAAGTACAGGGTATTACTTATATCCTGAACTTGATAATAATGATCAAGTATTACTTCATATTGCTTCAGAACATTTTCCTGGCATACTCTATGGCATTTTCATTATTGCCATGTTAGGTGTAGTCATGTCGTCTCAGGATACTGTACTAAATGCAGGCAGTATCCTATTTAGTGAAGATATTATAGGCGTGTTGAAGCCAATGACAGAAAAACAAAAACTTAAAGCTGCGAAACTATATACCCTGTTAATGGGAATAATCTGCATAATTATAGCTAGTTATCTGTCTTCAATTCTTGAAGTGATAATGATTATTACCGAGTTCTACATTCCAGTTATGATACCAGTAATTGTTTTTTCAATTCTTAAGAAAAATTTTCATTGGCAAGCTGCTTTAATATCTATGTTCGTTGGCTTTATTTCATACATCATTTGGAGACAGTTTTTGAGTTTTCTTTTACCTGAGTTAGTAGCGGCTTTAACCCTAAGTACTTTATCATATTTTGTAAGTGATTATATTCTAGCTAAAAAACTAAGATTAAATGATTAGTCTCTAGCCTATTAAAAAGGAAATAATATTGAAATGTGAATGAAATAACTGTTGCTAACACAGTGTATAAAGCATAGCTAATAAGTGTTAAACCCAAAGGTTTACGTATATTTAGAAAGCCCGACAAATTTTTAATTTGGCTTTTAAATAAGAGAAAAATTAAAAACAAAATATAAAAATTCGGCTCTGTGTTAATCCGAAAAGTTAGTCTCTTTTTACACACTACGTTTCATACACAAGACCGTTGTGTGCAAGCAAAAACAATGAAAGACTTCTTAAATAAAATACATTCAATAGATCAAAAAATTCTTGAGGAGTACATTTCTCAATGGACTGAATACAAGGCTCCTAGAAAAACCATAATGACAGCTCCAGGCGAAACGGAACGATACATGTATTTTGTGCTAGACGGGATTCAAAAATCCTATTATTTAAAGAAGGATAAACAACACGTCATTGCTTTTACCTATCCTCCCTCGTTTAGCGGAATACCAGAATCCTTTCTTACCCAAACACCATCAAAGTACTTCATAGAGACCATTACAGAAAGTTCATTTCTTCGGATTTCTTTTGAAAAACATCAACAACTAATGCAAGAATATCGGGAGATAGAAACGCTGTTTAGAAAAGCCACTGAACTCGTATTAATCGGCATGGTACAACGCCACTATGAGTTAATGGCATTTGATATAAATGAGCGATTTAAATCCTTTGCTCAAAGAAGTCCACACCTGTTCAGTTTAGTTGCTCACAAAGACCTGGCTTCCTACTTGCGGATCGACTCAACGAACTTCAGCAAGTTGTTCAACACGATTAAGATTTAGAATCTTGGTTTATACCAAAAATAAGCCGGGTTAGGTGTCTGACATTTGTTTAAAATTAATAAACAATGAAACGGGCTATTAACATTTTAATCTTAATCATCATGAGTACAACAGCATTTTCCCAATCATGGGTAGACACATCCCTTTATCCATTTGAAAACAAATACCTGCGATTGGAAGCAGGCAACGTGCATTATGTGGATGAAGGAAAAGGTGATATTATTCTCTTCGTTCACGGCACTCCAACATGGTCATTCTTATACAGGGATTTTATAAAAGAACTTTCAAAAGAAAATCGTTGCATTGCCTTAGACCACTTAGGGTTTGGCTTATCTGACAAACCGGACTCAGCCACTGGAACACCTGAATGGCATTCGGACAATCTTAGCGAATTCATCAAAAAACTGGACCTTCAAAACATCACTTTGATTGTGCATGATTTTGGAGGCCCTATCGGATTAGCAGCGGGCATTAAAAATTCAGAAAGAATTAAAAGAGTTGTATTGTTCAACTCCTGGTTTTGGGCTACTGATCAAAGAAAGGATGCTGAAAAAATAAATAAGATCGCTAACAGCTGGTTTGGCAAGTTTATGTATCTCAATATGAATTTCTCTGTGAAGGTACTTTTGAAAAAAGGCTTTGCAAACAAGAAAAATCTATCGAAAGAAGTTCATCAACAGTACATCAATCCATTTCCAGACAAAAACTCCAGAATTCCTTTACTCAATCTTGCCAAAGCGTTGGTCGGTTCATCGGATTGGTATCAGAAACAATGGGAGCAGCTTGACCTTTTATCAGACAAAGAATGGCTAATTCTATGGGGAACTGAAGACGCATTCATTACAATGGACAACTTGGAGAAATGGCAAAAAAGGCTTTCAAATTCTAAAACGAAAGAATTTGATTGTGGTCATTTTGTTCAAGAAGAAGCTACAGAGGCTTCAATCAAAGAAATAACTAACTTCATGAATAAATAAAGTCAACACACGACAAGGTGTATAGGGCATACCCTGCGGGATACGCACTATACACCAACCATGAGCAATTATACATTATGAAAAAATTTCTATTAATACCCATCCTACTTACTGTACTTTCTTGTGCTGAAACAAAAAATAATAAAGAGACAGATAAATCCTTAATGGACAAAAGTCACTTTAGACATCTACGTTATTTGCTTAATGTTAAAAATGAAACTGCTAAAAAATATTGGCCTGATTTCGCAGAACAAGACTTTTTTCAAACTGTTGTATATTATTCCAGAGAAAATACCTACGTACTTAATCCGAGCGACCATATTCTCAATAACTTCGATTATCAAGAGATCGGAAATTTTAACGAGGTAAAAGTCATCCAACTACCAGATAGTTATACTGACACGACGGCTTTTAAATTTGAGACAAGTGTAGGGATGGACAGTACTGAGCTTCATTACAAGAAGCCGGTTTTATATTTTCAAAGTTTTGAACTCTCCAAGAAGTTTCCTGAAGTAGGTGTAAATGATCTGGAGGATTGGTCCTTGATGGTGATACATGAGCTGTTCCATGGCTATCAATGGTCAAAACCAAAAATGTTTGCGCTAGCAAGAGCCACTTCTATACCTGGCGGACCAGATGAATTTCTTGGTTCATACCGCAGAGATCTTAATTGGTACAAAGAAAGTGTGAAAAGGGAAAATGATGTACTAAAAGCAATTTGGATTGACGGAGCAGACTTAAATCAGAATCTAAAGCAATTTGACTCTCTACGTGATCTAAGGATTGAAAGAATTAAACGAGAATACGATGTTGATATTCGAGCGGCTGAAGATTATGAAAACACCATTGAAGGAAACGCACGCTATTTTGACTCGTTCACCAGACGATACTTAGCCGAAAACAAACCGGACGTCTCTTTTTTGACCGAGGGAGATAAAAAGGACATTATTGATAGGTTCAATAGCTATAAGGTTTCAACAGACAGCTTAAATTATAATATCACTAAGGATAGATACTGGTATCCTCTTGGCTTTAACATGTCTATGATCCTGGAAAAATACGATTCCGATTTTAAGAATAAAATTTATACTGAAAAGGTGACCCTTCGTGATTTATTGGAAGAATTAAAAAGCTCACAACAATAAATAAACGGTATTAAAATGACCGTTTATTAAGATCGTTAGCCTCAATTACTAAAAATAAATTATATGATTAATAAGCCGCTAATAATACTTATAATCTCACTAATAATGATTATTCATAATTCATTATTTTCTCAATCAAAAAAGGACCAACAGTATTTATTTGAAATAGGGCTTGTTGATAGTTTATATTCAAAAACATTAGGTGAATACAGAAAGATCTGGGTACATGTACCGGAAAGTGTAACATCTGACAAAAACAAAAAATATCCGGTTCTCATCGTTTTAGATGGAGATACACAGCTACTTAAAATTAGAGCAATTCTGCAGCAACTTGAAAGGGTTAAAGTACCCGAAATGATTATTATTGGAGTGGATAATAATACTAACAGACTAAGAGATTTAACACCAACAAAACCCCACAATCCAAGTCCGGCTTCTCCTTTACCTGGTGGTGGGGAGAAATTTACTCAGTTTATTCAAAATGAATTGCTTCCTTATGTAGATAGCAAATATCCTACAACACCTTATCGCACCTTTTTTGGACATTCTATTGGGGGTTTACTTGTATTAAATTCATTATTTTTAAATTCCGCTAGTTTTGATAACTATATAGCAATTGAACCCAGTCTATGGAGGGGTGGCGATTACGATTATTTAAAAGAGTATTCGACTTATTTAAAGAACACTCAATTTTTTCAAAAATCACTTTTTGTAGGAGTTGCTAATACGATGTCAAGATTAAATTTAAATCTTGACACGACTTCTGTTTTAAAAGATAACTCAAGAGCAACAGAACATATTCGTCATATTTTGACCTTTGCAAAGACAGCAAGTGAAACTAATCAAAATAAACTAAATTTTGATTGGAAGTATTATGACAATGAAGACCATAATAGTGTTGTTCTAAGATCAACCTATGATGCTTTATGTTTTCTCTTTAGTTGGTATCCAGAAAATAAAAATGATTTGATGAAAATTAAAAACGCTGATACGCCTGTAGACGAAGCACTCAACATATTTAATAAACGAAATAAAGAACTAAGTAGTCATTTTGGGTATACTGTTATGCCGGAAGAACAAGTAATAAATCGACTTGGTTATCAATTATTATCGATGGGTCAGAGTGAAAAATCATATGCTTTCTTTAAAATGAACATTGACTATTATCCCAAAAGTCCTAATGTATATGATTCTATGGCAGATTATTTTGAATCTGAAAAAGACAAAGAAAACGCTTTAAAGTATGCAAGAATAGCATATGAAATTAGTGGCGAAGACTACTATAAGGATAGAATAAAAAAGCTTGAATCAAATAAATAATAGAGGCTAACAACACCTAAGAAAACATGGGTCGGACAGTGGTTCCCGCAAGGTTCGTTCTTCGTGGCCTTCTTTGTTACAGACGAAGAGAAAAGTACTCTGAAAGGCCCCAAGCTTCTTTACTCCAAGCTGTTATATTCCAGAGAAGAGGTAAGGAGAAAACCAAAAAAATCCGACTTGGAAAACCTTCAGAAAACGTACGCTCCATTGGCGAGAGCGCTATTTGAGCAGTATAAGATTATTTCACTAGACAATTACTAAAACAAACACATGCAACAGATCTCTTTTTGGCAAACATGGGTAGTGGCAGGCTTACTGATGATGTTGCCCTCAATAGTAACAGCACAGGAAGGTGAGCTCACTCTTGATGACCTATTCGCAACGCCAAAATTGACGGGAACAACCCCGTCCCAACCCACTTGGGCACCAAACAGCAAGCACTTTGCCTTTTCCTGGAGTGAACCAGGAAATCCTAGGCGTGGCCTCTGGGTCTTCACAAGCGATGGGAAGCAAGTGCGCCTTAATTCCGATACGGCATCCGAGTCAGTGCGCGATATTGCATGGACCGACGCGAACACAATCGTCAGCCTCCGAGGCAACAACTTATGGCAGACTTCGCTGAGCCAGGGAAAAGACCTCCAGTTGATGCCCGTCCAGGCAGATGCACATAACCTGTCGATATCGCCAAACGGCAAGCAAGCGGCATATATACGGAACGGTGACCTTTGGCTTGCTGACTTCCCTTCCAAACAGAATCGCCAGCTCACCAAGATCGGCATCGCCAGTCTCTCGAGCTTACAGAAGGGGCGATACAGCCGACCGGAACGTGAAATCGGTCCAGGCATCTGGAGTGGGCCAACTTACAAATGGTCCCCGGATGGCAAAACAATTGCGTTTCATATCGTTGACAGACGTGAGATGCGAAAGGTACCGTTCCCGGATTACCTCGCTGATGAAACGAATCCCAACGTAGTACGCAGAAGTTACCCGGGCGATCCAAATGAGATTCGTAGGGTTGGACTGCTCGATGTAGAAAGTGGTAACATTATATACCTAGATTTGCCAGATCCGCATGCCAACCAGGTCATCGACTTCAACTGGTCACCAAGCGGTGCGCTGCTGGTGGATATCGCATCCGACACGGCGGTTGAACGTAAGTTGTTTGTAGTTGCACCCGGAGAAAGCCAACTGCGCGAGATTTGGCGAGGTGTTCGAGAGAGCCGCATGTATACATCGTTTGGGTCTACCTGGCATCCGGATGGAAAAAAGGTTGTTTTCTTAAGCGATTTGGGTGATCGCTACGGCCTGTTCACGATCGATGCCTCACCGTCTGGGGATCGTCCGCAGCTCCTGACAGATTCGTCCTACGATGTACTATCCGTTCCAAGTATTGCTGGTGATGCACTGTTTTATCCAGGCAACGGTGTCAATCCGTACGAACAACACGTGTATCGCCTGAAAATGTCCGGTGGCGATCCAGAGCAGGTGACGGGTCTTTCGGGCCGGAACGATGGCTACCCCTCACCGGATGGCCGGCACTTGGTGTTCATGCACAGCAACGACACATCACCGCCCGAGCTTTATGTGGTAAGCAGCGAGGGTGGTGACGCTACGCGAGTAACCAACTCGCCCTTGCCCGCCTTTACGGAGCGAACCTGGGCAGCTGCCGAATACGTTAGTTTCCCCAGTCTTGTAGATGAATACACGCTCCATGCCAGGATTCTGAAACCTACTAACATGCAGCCCGGCAAGAAGTATCCCGTACTGTTTGGGCCCGTGTATTCAAATACAGCGAGGAACCGCTGGGCAGGTAACTACAGCCTCGTACAGCAGCTGTTGGTCAGGAAGGGATATATTATCGTACAAGTGGATTCACGAGGTAGCGACGGTTATGGCCGAGCATTCCGAGAAGAGTTTTTGCTGGGTTTTGCGGACCAGGACATTGAGGATTATGCAAGTGCCGTTGCCTACATGGAGTCACTGGATTATGTAGATCCCGATCGCATCGGGATTTGGGGCAGCAGTTACGGTGGCACACTCTCCGTTTATTCGCTGTTGATGAAGCCGGGCTTATTCCAGGTGGGTGTTGCTGCAGCGGCGGCTGTTGACCCGATGTTCTTTGGCACGGACGACGTTGCGATTGTTCGTACCCCACAGACACACCCGGAGATCTTCGAAAGAAAAGCGCTCAACTATGCATCAAATCTGCAGGACAAACTCCTGTTTATCCATGGTATGCAAGACCATGTGGTGCCCTTCAAGACAGTGGCCGTGTTAGCTGAAGAACTGATTAAACAGGGTAAAGACTTCGACTTTGCGTTTGCTCCGGGTGCGACGCATGGATGGAGCCGTGAGCAGAATTATGATCGCTACCTATTTGGAAAGATAATCGAATACTTTGACCGACACCTAGCCGTTCCGTCAAAGTAGATGTTTGTAGGTCTCTTGTTTCTAGGGGTTGAGGAACACCGTATAACAAACGATATACCACATGCCTCACCTGAGTTATCTGAAAGTGAAACGCAACAAAGAAACATTACCGATATTTGAAAGCCCAGAGGCATGTGCCATATCTGGACGTTAGCAAATAATATTTTTCAGATTTTTTTAGGTAAAACAAAAACAAGCCAATTTAGGTAGTATACAAAGCAATAGGTTATTTTTCTAATTGACTACTTATTCGTTGAAAACCAACTGCAAACTAATACAAACCATGAAGCTCTTGTTTTTACTACTCTGCTTGACTTTTGTCACCACTTATGAAGTTTTTGCACAAACAGTTTTTGTGCTCAAACCCTCCCAAAGTATGATCATAACAGGAAAAGGACCTGGTCAAGACGCGACGATTAATCCTTATCGAGGACAGGATTGCTATGCAATTGTTGAAAATATTGGGGACAGGCAATTTTCGGTTAGAATTCAACAAGACGGAAAAATCATCAATGAAATCACCATTCTTAAAGGGGAATCAAAAAAGATCAAACTTTTAAAAGATCATGAACTCTACCTAGATCCAAATCCAAAAGGCACCGCAAAAGCCAGTGTGGATTATGAAAAAATAAGTGGTAAGTGAATGTTTATTCCAAGCGATATTTTTTAATTCCTGTTAAAGTAGTGTCTATAAAGTAAACATGATTTATGACGAGGATTTAAGTTGAATACCTCCAGTTAGGTTTTCTAGCCCCTTCCCTATTTTTATTTATTACAATTCCATATTCCCTGTACTCCAAGGTTTTATGTGATTTTTAAAGTAAATTCATAGACATTAAAATCGCAAAGCCATGTCTATCCGAATCGCATCCAGTTGCAACCACTGCAACTCTTTTTCCGAATCCCACATGTGCAAAACACATGATTTAAAAGTCAGTGAGGAATACACATGTGACCAATTTTCTATTCTTCAGCAATTAAACAAATCCATGCATTGCAATAGTTGCCAACGAATGAATCGGGCAGATTGCGAACATCCCGATTTGGCTGCCGAAGGAATGCTATGTGCAAGTTGGGCTCCGAAGGTTTCTTGAATAAAAGAGTGCTTCTTGAATAGTTAAGGCCCAAAGAAGCTTAGGGAATGCCTTTTCCTCAGAAATTAAGAAGAGATTCTACTACTTTATCATAAAAGTGGATTAGGTAGCTTATGACTAAAATTAATGATACCTGAATGCCCCATCCCCAATTCTTAAAAAGTCTTTACCGAATAGCAAACTCCTTTTTCCCTACATTCGAGCATTATGAAATCTACCTAGAATCATTTTGATAGTGAGAAAAGGATCATTAACTACTAAATAATAAACTTACATCAAGGTTAACTGTGGCTTAATACAAATTCTGTGTAGCTTTTATAAACCACACTCAAAGCTTCCCCCTGAATGGAAAAATCAACCTTTGAAATTCCAAAAATGGACTGTCCTTCCGAGGAAAATTTAATCCGGATGAAGCTAGATGGATTAGCAGGTATTAAACAATTGAAATTTGATATTCCTAATAGAAAATTAACTATTTATCATCAAGGGGAGACTGAAAAAATTGAAGGATCCATTTTGGATTTGAATTTGGGTAGTAAAAGGCTGAAAACAGAAAAAATAGAGCAATTAGATTTCGAAGAAACTACCCAGCAGAGAAAATTACTCTGGGCAGTCCTAGCGATCAACTTTTCCTTTTTCCTCATTGAACTTACCACTGGTCTAATTTCAAAATCCATGGGCTTGGTGGCAGATAGTCTGGATATGCTTGCCGATGCTTTTGTTTATGGAATCAGCCTCTTTGCAGTGGGTGGAACACTGATGCGGAAAAAGAAAATTGCAAAGCTAGCAGGCTATTTTCAAATCCTATTGGCTGCATTCGGGTTCTTGGAAGTATTGAGAAGATTTTTCGGAACAGAAAACCTCCCCCACTTTACTACCATGATTTACATTTCTGTCTTGGCTTTGGTAGCAAACGGAATATGTCTCTATTTATTACAACAATCAAAAGGGAAGGAAGAAGCACATATGAAAGCCAGTATGATCTTCACTTCCAATGATGTCATCATCAATTTAGGAGTCATTATAGCTGGACTTTTGGTGCATTGGTTAAACTCCAATAAGCCAGATTTAATTATTGGGAGCATCGTTTTTGTTTTGGTGGTGCAAGGAGCTGTCAGGATATTGAAATTAGGAAAATAAATCCCTAGTCACTTTTAGCTAATTTCTTTAAAAAATCTTCAAACTGAACCCACCAAAGATTTATAGGATTTTGGTAAATTAATTTGCTTTTACTTACTGGAATTAGTCTGTTGAATTTTTATACTCCCGTTTGACTACGTTAAAAACTGAAATGACTCTGGAAGAATTAGGATTTACCGAATCGCTGGCTACTTATCAAAAAGAGCAACATCTTGATTCTTTTTTAGTAGGAAGAGTAATATCCGAACACAAGGAACGATACCTAGTAAGAACGGCTGACTCGGAATACGACAGTGAAATTATCGGCAATTTAAGATTCACTGCCAATAGCCGGGCTAATTTCCCTGCTGTTGGGGACTGGGTGGCCATTTCTCCTTTTAATGAAAAGGATGCATTGATACACGCTGTATTTCCCAGAAAAACAATCATAGAACGAAAGGCAGTTGGAAAACACGGAGAAAAGCAAATCATTGCCACCAATATTGATTATGCCTTTATTGTTCAAGCTGTGGATCGGGATTTCAACATCAATCGCATCGAACGATACCTTAGCATTTGCTATGCTTCCAAGGTAATCCCCATGATCATTCTTAATAAAATAGATTTAATTGAGGATTCAGACCTACAATCCTTAGTAGCAAAAGTACGGAATAGAATCCCGGATGTTCAATTATTCACTATAAGCAATGAAAGCCTTCATGGTATTGAGATGATTAAAAAGGTCATACAAAAAGGCAAAACTTATTGCTTACTAGGATCCTCTGGTGTTGGCAAATCCAGTTTATCCAATATTCTTTCAGGTAAACAATCCATGAAAACGGATGCCATCAGTACCAGTACAAACCGAGGAAAACATGTGACCAGTCATCGGGAACTATTGATTTTAGAAAATGGAGGAATCCTGATTGATAATCCTGGAATGAGGGAAGTTGGATTGACAGATACCCGTGAAGGCCTTGACCAAACATTTGAACAGATTATTACCTTGGCTAAGGAGTGTAAATTCAAAGATTGCACCCATACTAGTGAATTGGGGTGTAGAGTCCTTAAAGCTGTGGAAAAAGGAGAGCTTAATCAATCTGCCTACGAAAACTACCTAAAAATGGAACGGGAAAAAGCCCATTTCGAATCAACAGTAGTGGAAAAACGCAAAAGGGACAAGCATTTTGGAAAGATGATGAAGAATTATAAAAAGGATCAAAACAAGTTTAAATAGCCAAAAACGCTCACTCCTAATTTTTATCCTACAAAACAGCCTCCCGGAATTCCGAGAGGCTATGTATTGATTTTAATCACATCAAGCTTTTTGATTACTTGGTCTTAGGTAGCACATTGGAGATCAAAGAAATCTTCTCAATTGGCTCAGATGCGTTGGAATAAATTCTAACTACCGAATTTTGCTTGCCCATTTTTCCTGTAGAGTTAAAGGAAACTTTAATTTCAGCAGATTTACCTGGAGCGATTGGTTCTTTAGGCCAACTAGGAACAGTACATCCACAAGTTGCTGCTACATTGGAAATGATCAATGGAGCTTTTCCAGTGTTGGTTAATTCAAAGGTATGGGACACTTTTTCACCTTGGGTAATATCTCCAAAGTCAATTGACTTTTCCTTAAAGGTAATTGCTGCTCCAGAAGCTTCTTGTGCATTGGCATGGAATACCAAAGCAAATGCAAAAAGGCTAAATAGAATGGCTAATTTTTTCATGGTAAATCTATCTTATAGTTTTCAAATATTTATTTTTTTCGAATAGCATCAAACAACGAAATTGACTTCTATTGGTTTTTTTAATTGAAAATACCTTGCCAAAAATACTTGAATGACTCACTTTAATCTTCGCTTTCCGGTGATTTAACAAAAAATAGTGGATTAAAATTCACCAAATACAGTTCCTCAGTAGCTCTGGTGACAGCTGTATACAACCACCTGGTAAAGTCTTTATCAACCTGGTCTTCTTTCAGATACCCTTGATCCACAAAAACCGCCTTCCACTGCCCTCCTTGGGCCTTATGGCATGTTAAGGCATAGGCAAACTTTATCTGCAAGGCATTTAAATAAGGATCCTTTCGAATGAGTTCCTGTCGCTCTACTTTGCTGGCTACATCTGCATAATCCTCTGAAACCTGTTGGTAAAGACTTCTATATTGATCTCTGGTCAAAGATGGGCTCGGTGAATACAGGGTGTCCAAGAGTACTTTTGCCTCAAAGTGAGGTTCATCTGGATAATCCAGCAGCCGAAGTTCTAAGGTTGCAAACCTGAATCCATATAATTCTTCAAAGGATTTGATTTTCATCACTTCTGCCATATCACCATTGGCCAGGAAATTCACCCGATCCGAATCAGCCATGTAGGTGTAGTTATTTTTCACGATCATCAACAAATCACCGGTACTGATCTCATCCTCAAAAAAATGAATCACTTTTCGGATGTACAGATTATACTGAACAGCTGCTTTATTAGATCTAGTGACTATGGTGGTGTTTTCCGTACCATATTTATCATAGGCATATCTTAATCCATCTTCCAGCCTTTCTCCGGTCATCTTGAAGGTATCCCTGAAGCGATTAGTCGTAATCTGTATTTCCTGTTGCTCCTTTCTTAATTGATCCCTCAAGTTGGTCGCATTGTACAGAATACCCGATTCCAATTTTTGACGCATTACCTCTGTCAATTCAATTTGGTCTGTATCTAGACGAAAATGCCTAAGCAAATACCCGGACTCTAAGGCAGGGCTATAATCACTTCCAACCGGTGGCAATTGCGCGGTATCCCCAACCAAGATCAATCGATTCCCGGTTCCTTGAAACGTAAATCGGATCAGATCCCCCAATAAGGTCCCGGACATCCCTCCATCATCAGCAAGCATGGAGGATTCGTCAATGATGAAAACGGTATCTTTATAGTAGTTTTTCTGAAGAATAAAGCCCATTCCCAGATTCCCATCTTCTCCTTTAGGCTTATAGATGATTTTGTGAATGGTATAAGCAGCTCTATTACTATAATTCCCCATGACTTTGGCAGCTCTTCCTGTAGGAGCAAGCAACAGAGCCCTCATGTTCAGTCGTGGCAAACTTTTTACCAGGGCTGAAATCACAGATGTCTTCCCCGTTCCCGCATATCCCCGGAGTACAAATGTGGGTTTGGATTCAGGCTCCATCAACAGAAACTGATCCATTTTCTTAAAAAAGCTGGATTGTCCTGATGTGGGAGGAAAAGGAAAATTTTTGATCAATAAATCCGAAGGCTTCGGCAAGTGCTGATTATCTTTAGCCATAGAAACGAATGTAAATGTCAAAAGACGAAATCAGCAAAGAAATCGAATCAAAATTTGGAAATCATTTACGAGTACGGGTAAATGGAATCCTTATCGAGGACAATAAATTGTTAATGGTTAAACATTTGATGGGAAATGGAAAGATTTTGTGGTCCGTCCCAGGAGGTGGGATGCATTATGGAGAAAATGCAGCACAAAATCTCATTCGTGAATTCGAAGAAGAGACTGGCCTAAATGTTAAAATTGCTAAATATTTGTTCGTTCATGAGTATTTAGACCCTCCTTTACATGCCATGGAGCATTTTTTTAGCGTAAAATCCACAGGAGGTTCTTTGAAACTCGGAGAAGATCCCGAACTTAGTAAGGAATTCCAGATTCTAAATGAATTGTCATGGATGAGCCTGGAAGATATCCGTTCACTGCCTCAGGACTCCCTTCATCAAATCTTTTGGCGAATAAATTCACTTGAAGACCTAGGTTTGTGGAAAGGATATTTTAATTTTGGAAATATTTCCATAAAATAGCACGTTTTAAAAACCTTCAACCTTACCTTGATTTAAAATTTAATCAAAATGAATCTAACGAAAGTATTATCCTTTGTCTTCCTTTTAGCTGCTCTAGGTCTTGGTTACCTTCTTTGGAAAGGCGTAGATGATGTAGTGGAAACTGAAAAGAGAATTGCAGCGACAGAAGCTGCCATTATCGGAAAGCTCCAAATGCTACGTGATGCTGAATTAGCATACCAGGCAGCCAATGGGAAATATGCAGACAACTGGGACTCCTTGAAGCAATTTATCAAGGAAGGTAAAATCTGGTTAGTACAAAGAACAGAAACTACTAAATTGTTAGAATACGGTAAAGAAGAAACCACCGTTACTTTTGACACGTTGGGTTCTGTCAATGTACTTGACTCTTTGTTTAATGATAGAAAATATCCAGACTTCAACTTAGAAGCGCTTGCAGTGGTTCCAGGTTCAGGAGGAAAGCAATTTGAATTCTTTGCTGACAAAATCGAAAGAAATAATTACGAGGTTGCTGTATTCGAGATCAGAGACCCTGCTCCTATCAATCCTGAAAGAAGATTAAACAATAACGAAAAAGCCCTTAAAGTGGGTTCCAGAACTGATGCTTCAACTGAAGGTAACTGGAAATAATCCCTACGGATTTTGGAAAACATTCTAAAAGTATATAAAAGTGATAAGTTTGATGTGGAAGACACAACGAGCTTATCACTTTTTTTATATCCCAATTCTCTCGCTGTTTTTGCCAAGGACAACAACCAAGCAAACATTGGTATACACTTTTATACCACATTTAGTTGGGATAAATTAGACGGACTTCTAGTCAATGACCCATTATTGAAGTTAGACCTCCCGACCAAAGTCTACCTTCATCAACCCGACTTTTGCCTGGTTCCGGGAGTGTTATTTCAACCAGGAAAAGAAGAAACTTACTTATCTTTTATTGGAGATTTAAAAAAGGATAATTTTTACTTTTCATCACCTCTGGATAGCAATAACATCCAGTTGGTTTCTTATTTGAATAAGAAAGCGAAGAAATCTTTAGAAGCCAGATTTTCTGATTTAAGTTTTTATCACGGAGGCACCTCCTTTCTCTCCTATCTTTTCAAGGAGCGGTTCAATTTAATAGGACAGGAGATCTTGGTATGTGTTTTTGATCAGTACATCTACTTGGCTGCATTTACTGATCAAGAACTAAGTGTGTTCAATATTTTTGAAGTTCAAGATAAAGCAGACATCCTCAAATATGTGAGCATCCTTATCGCCCAGCTTAATTTTGATAAGAATTATGTTCGCATCAGTTTATTTGGAGCAACAGAGCAGAATGGAATCACAGAAGATTGGGGAAAAAGTTATTTCCACCATTTCCGGATACTGACTCCTCATTCCAATCAAAATTATCCCCATGGATTTAAACATTTGAAATCCAGAGGATTATTTGAAACTTACTGGCAATTCGATTAACCAATGAAAAAAGTAGCCATATTTCCAGGTTCATTTGACCCATTTACCATGGGACATCATGACATAGTAATCCGAAGTTTGAAACTATTTGATGAATTAATCATTGGAATCGGCTACAACTCTACCAAACAAAATCGATATTTCGACATCGATATGATGGTCAGCAAGATCGAGGATGTTTACAAAGGAATAGACTCGGTGAAAGTAATCGTATACAATGAATTGACTTCTACCCTTGCTAAAAAACATAATGCATCCTATTTGGTCAGAGGGCTTAGGAATACCACCGATTTTGAATATGAAAACACGATCAGTCAGATGAACCGGTATTTAAACGAAGATCTTGAAACCGTATTTTTGATTACCTCTCCGAACTACGCGGCAATCAGTTCTACGGTAATCAGAGAAGTACATCGTTATGGGGGGGATATTTCTAAGTTCGTCCCCTATAAAATCTGAACCTTTGGACGGTTTTTTATGAACTGCTTAAACAGGTAGCGCATGGAAGGGTAAGAATTGACTAATGCAATCTTGGCATCTGTTTCATAAAACCAACGAATATCATCGATGCCTTCTTCTTTTTGAGGCGTCATTTCTTTATCATCTAAGCATTCCATTTCATACCAAAAAGTCTTCTTTAGAATACTCTTTCTGTTCTGGGTATAGGTATGCCATGTATTGTATAAGTGCTTTTTTGATTTCACTTTGATGGCACATTCCTCTTCTACTTCGCGCACAGCACATTGTTCGGGAGTCTCACCTTTCTCAAATTTTCCTTTAGGGAAGTCCCATTTTCCCAACCTGTAAATCAATAGTACTTTTTTCTTCTTATTGGTCACCACCCCTCCAGCAGCTTTAATAATCATAAACCTACTTTTCACAAACTTCTTAAGGGCAGCTTTATCATTTGTCACCAAGGTAATGGAATCCAGATTTTTAAGTTTTCGAGTTCTCAATACATATAACAGTTTGATTACCAGGTCATGGGAAGGCTCATGAAACAATATATCATCATTCCAAGAAACTTGGTTCAGCAATTCATCTGGTTGGCGGTAAATCGACTCATAAGACTTCTTTGCATCTAACTCTTCGTATGAAAGGAGTTCCAAAGGCTTGTCGTTCACAAAAATTCTCATAAAAATACTGAGTCTTTAATTTACTGAATGAGCCAAAAATGCATAAAAAAATCAGCAGCAACAACCTTCAGCAAAGTTTATCACTTATTTTTGGGGTATGGAAATCTTAGACCCGAGTGTAGCTGCAGAAGTAGCTGATAAATTACTGGAAATACAAGCCATTCGTCTCCAGCCAGAAAACCCATTTACTTGGGCTTCCGGATGGAAATCCCCTATCTATTGCGATAACCGACTGTCTTTATCTTTTCCAAAAGTCCGTAATCTTATCAAAGAACAATTGATAAGAAGTGTAATGCATTATTTTCCAGAAGCAGAAGCCATTGCCGGCGTTGCCACTGCAGGTATTCCTCAGGGTGCTTTAATTGCCAATGATCTGGAGCTTCCTTTTATTTATGTTCGCTCTAAGGCCAAAGGCCATGGAATGGAAAATATGATTGAAGGAAAAGTTACTCCTGGCCAAAAAGTAGTGGTAGTAGAAGATCTGGTTTCTACCGGTGGCAGTTCATTGAAAGCAGTAGATGACTTAAGAAAAGCTGGATTCGAAGTTCTTGGAATGGTAGCCATTTTTACCTATGGTTTTGATGTTGCAGATCAGAATTTTAAAAACTCAAACACCAAATTGATCTGCTTAAGTCATTACGAAGCCTTACTTCCTAGGGCGATCCTAAAAAAATATATCACAGATGAAACCTTAAAGTCCCTATCCGCCTGGAGAAAAGACCCTGGCAGTTGGACTCCTTAAATCATAAACATCAATCCCTCATTAATAGCAATTTATTAGTGAGGGATTTTTTTAATGGTGGAAAAAATCTATTAGGGCTTCATTCTAAATTAGATTTCTTTCACCTCAGAATTTTAGTGTTGTAGAGCGGAAAAGTTTTTGGATAAATACAACTTAACAATTCCTGCAAGTAGGAATAATGCTAATAACCCTACCAACAACCATTTACATGTAGTGATAATAGAGGCCCAAGTCACCATAATGGGCTTTTCTACTGGATAGGAATTTAAAATTTGGATAATCAGGATATTTTCAATCAAGTCAAAAAGAACTATTCCTAAAGGAATAAGCAGAACAGTAGGCTTTTTCCAAACTAAAAATAGTAAGCCGCTTGCAAGCATACCATAAACAAACATATATGGGAAGTCCAATGCTAAAATTCCTACTCGGTATAAGTCTCGGTCAGGTTTAGATAGATTTCCAATAGCATTATATGCTTGTTCTACTGTGTAAGCAAATTTGAGATCCAAGGCATACTCAGAGGGGAGAAAATAATTCAATAGAAAATTGAATACTAAAAATAGGAGCGTTAAACATATTAAAACTGCCCTCCTACTAAGCGATAAAAAAATTGCTTTAGGAATCATAAAAAATGGATTTGATAATAGAAATTTACAAAAAAATATAATTTAAACCATTAAATGCTTACTGTTTTTTATGGCAATTCATTTAAATTTTAGAAAGTTTTACTCTTTTTCAAACCAAGAGGCATACATCGGATAATTTTTGGCAGTTCTATCTATTACCTCCTGCATAGCTTCCCCTGTATCCTTCACTTTTTTAGCAGGCATACCCGCATAAATCGAATTTGCTTCCACTACAGTGCCAGCCAATACCACTGCTCCGGCAGCGATGACTGCACCGGAATGAACCACAGCACCATCCATTACAATAGCTCCCATTCCAACAAGTACTCGATCATGAATAGTACAACCATGGACGATGGCATTATGGGCGATCGATACTTTATTTCCTATGATTGTAGGAAACTTCTGATAGGTACAGTGGATCACCGCCCCATCTTGTATGTTGGTATCATCCCCAATTTGAATTTTATGGACATCTCCCCTGATAACTGCGTTATACCAAACCGTACAGTTTTTACCCATCCTAACCTCACCTACCACTGTTGCATTAGGTGCTAGCCAACAATTTTCACCAAAGGACGGCTCTTTTGAATTCACTGGAATAATTAATGCCATAACGTATTTACAATTAGATTTCATTCAAATCTAATTAGATAAATTTCTCAACATAAAATTATTTAAATGAAACTTTTCTAGAAATTTTGAGTTTACATGTATATACACATAAATTTGCAACGTATTCAACCCTTATCAAATAATACAACCAATGAAAACTATTAAACTATCAGGATTATTTATTGCTGCTGCATTGATCGCTTTCTCATGTAGCAAACCTACAGACACTGTAGAAACTTCAGAAGCTCAGGAAGTTGCTGCGGCAGAAGGTAAAACATTAGAGATTATTCCAGATGCTACTACTATTGCTTGGAGAGGTTACAAACCAGCTGGACAGCATTTCGGCAAAATCCCTGCAGTAGAAGGAACTTTAGCTGTACAGGGAGAAGAAATCACTGGAGGTAAATTTACCTTTGACATTACCGGCCTTAAGATTGAGGATATGGAAGAGACTGACGAGAGCTATGGTAAGCTTTATGGTCACTTGCAATCTGCTGATTTCTTTGATGCCGAAAATCATCCTAAAGCTACTTTTGAAATCACTGCAGTAGAGCCATTCAACAGTGATGATGTAATTGCAGATGTTGAACAGTTTGAAACCGACAACACTCCGCTTTCTTCTTCAGAACTTTCTCCTGAAAATCCTACTCACTGGATCAGCGGAAACCTGACTATGAGAGGAACTACCAAAAACATTAAATTTCCTGCAGCAGTAAGCTTAGAAAATGGTGCTGTTGTAGCTAAAGCTGGTTTTAATATCGATAGAACTGCTTGGGGACTTGCTTATGGAGATGAAGCTTCAGCTGTAGACAAAGCAAAAGACAAGTTTATCTACAATACTGTTTCTCTTTCCTTAGATGTGAAAGCTTCAGAATAATCAGTATAATTTATTTCAAAAGAGGAATTCATAAGAATTCCTCTTTTTTTTGTCCTTCCATGAATGAATATCCTTTTTCATACCGTCTAGATTTTCCTAATTGGAAACAAAAATTAATTTGTTGGGTAAATAAGAACTATGATTACCTAGCGCTTTTTCAAGGAAATGGCTACGAATACCCAGAAGGGCCTTTCCAAGATTTTTTGTTTGTAGCCAATACCCAATTGACAGAAGAGGAGCTTTGGGATGATCAAAGGAATGTAGCCAAAGTTGGAATCTTCGGGTATGATCTAAAAAATCAAATAGAAAAGCTGGAAAGTAATAACCGGGCTACTTTTAAGTTACCTGACCTGTGTTTTTTTACCCCAGAACTCAGTTTTTCATTTCAAGACAATCTGGTAAAAAGTAAAACAGCAATACCTAACACCTTTTGGACACACATTGAAAACACTGTTATAGAAGAAGGGAATACCTCTTGTTCATTCTATGGGCTAACTTCAAAAGAGGAGTACATTGCTACTGTAAAAAAAATTCAAGACTATATCATCGAAGGAGAAACTTATGAAATGAATTTTTGTCAATCCTTTGAAGGATCCTTTGAACATTGGGATCCCGTGACTGCATTTTTTAGATTACAAGGCACCTCCCCCATGCCTTTTTCTTCCTTATTTAAAGCAAAACACCAATGGCTTGTTTCAGCCTCTCCTGAGAGGTTTATCAAAAGAAATCATGTTCGATTGATCGGACAACCAATAAAGGGAACTATTCGAAGGGGAAGCACTGTAGAGGAAGATCGACTAAATAAGGAAAGGTTACTTGCCAGTGAAAAAGAAAGAGCTGAAAATCTAATGATAACAGATTTGACCAGAAATGACCTATCTAAGGTTTCAGAAATAGGTTCTGTCAAAGTAGATGAATTATTTGGAGTCTATGCCCTTCCTAGAGTCTTCCAGATGATCACTACTGTAAGTGCCGAATTAAAAGAAAATTCTTCTTTGAAAGAGATCATTCATGCCACCTTTCCCATGGGGTCGATGACTGGAGCTCCGAAAATCAGAACAAAGAAACTGATTGAACAATTGGAATCTTTCAAAAGAGGCTGGTTTTCAGGAGCTATTGGTTGGGTCAATGAAGCCGGAGATTTTGATTTTTCGGTGGTGATTCGAAGTATCATTGCAGACTTAGAGTTCAAAAAACTCTATTTTGGAGTAGGAAGTGCCATCACCATCGACTCTGACCCCATTCAAGAGTACGAGGAATGCGAACTTAAGTCACAAGCCATTCGAGAGGTATTAAATGGAAGAAGTAAGTCCTAATGTGCTCAGAAAAATCATTCATGTGGACATGGATGCATTCTATGCTTCGGTAGAGCAAATGGATCATCCTGAATGGAGAGGAAAACCTTTGGTAGTAGGTGGGAACGAATCTCGGGGAGTGGTAGCAGCGGCAAGTTATGAAGCCAGAAAATTCGGTATTTATTCTGCCATGGCATCCAGTTTAGCAGCTAGAAAATGTCCCCATCTGATTTTTGCCAAACCTCGATTTGATCGATACAAAGAGCTCTCTTTGCAAATTAGAGAAGTATTTTACGAATACACTGATTTAGTAGAACCCCTATCTTTAGATGAAGCATTTTTGGATGTCACAGAGAATAAAAAAGGCTTGACTTCCGCCATATTAATTGCCAAACAAATCCGGGCCAAAATCAAAGAAAAAACAGGACTCAATGCTTCTGCAGGTGTTTCTTACAATAAATTCCTGGCTAAGATCGCTTCCGACCTAAACAAACCCAATGGCCAAGCGTATATCCTTCCCGAGGAAGCAGAGGAGTTTCTAGAGAAACTTCCAATTGGAAAGTTTTTTGGTATAGGAAAAGTAACCGCTGAAAAAATGCGAAAAATTGGCATTCACAACGGTGCTGACCTAAAGCAGTTTTCATTACAATTCCTCTCTAAAAAATTCGGAAAGTCCGGGCTTCACTATTTCAATATTGTCAGAGGAATTCATCTTTCGGAGGTTCAACCTCATCGGGTTAGAAAATCTTTAAGTGCTGAAAACACCTTCGAAAAAGACTTAATTTCCGATTTAGAATTGATGGAGGCTTTACATGCAATCTATTTGGAACTAGCCAAAAGAATAGAAAGAAGTGGAGTCAAAGGTAGAACCGTCACCTTAAAAATTAAATACGCAGACTTCACCCAACAGACCAGAAGCAAGACATTAGACCAATACCCGGAAAATGACAATATTTGGGAAATCGCCCAAGAGCTCCTTTTTCAAGAAAGTCTTCCTAAGGCCATTAGATTACTTGGGCTAGGTATTTCTAACCTGAATATCACAGAAGAGCATCAACATTTTGGGGAACAACTGAAAATACCTTTTTCCAAAATGAGCTCCTCTAGATAAGCTTTGGTATTTCCCAAAGAAAAAGAGTAAGATAATCTGCCATTTTGTCTGCATTTTATTAATTTCGCATCCCGAAAGTATTTCTATACATGGAAAATCTAATTAAAGACATTGACATCATCTCTGGCGAGGAAGCACAAGCATGCGACTTTAAAACCACTGTAGATGAGAATACTGGAAAATCCAGAAAACTATATATCGAGAGTTATGGTTGCCAAATGAATTTCTCTGATTCAGAGATAGTGGCTTCCATTATGAAGGAAAATGGGTTTGATACCACTTCTGACTTCAACCAAGCAGACGTTATCTTTCTAAATACTTGCTCGATTCGCGAAAAAGCCGAACAAACAGTCAGAAAGAGGTTAACAGATTTCAATAAAGCTAAAAGAAGCAAGCCAGAAATGACCATTGGTGTCTTGGGTTGTATGGCGGAGCGTCTTAAAGAAAAACTTCTGGAAGAAGAGAAAATTGTAGACGTAGTGGTGGGGCCGGATGCCTACCGTGACCTTCCTAATCTCATTGCTTCTGCGGAAGAGGGTAATAAAGGAGTCAATACATTCCTATCTCGAGAAGAAACTTATGCGGATATCGCTCCCGTCCGGCTAAACTCAAATGGAATTACAGCATTTATCTCCATTATGAGAGGTTGTGACAACATGTGTTCTTTTTGTGTAGTACCATTTACGAGAGGAAGAGAGCGAAGCAGGGATCCCCATTCCATTGTAGCGGAAGCCCAGGATTTATTTGCAAAAGGATACAAGGAGGTAACCCTCCTAGGCCAAAATGTAGATAGCTACAAATGGTCTCCAGAGGAAAATAATAAAGCCCGATTAAGCAAAAAAGAAGGAAAAGTAAGTACGGTCGTTAATTTCGCCAATTTATTGGAAATGGTGGCACAGGTATCTCCTTACTTGCGAGTTAGATTTTCCACTTCACACCCCAAAGACATTACAGATGAAGTGCTTTATACCATGAAGAAGTACGATAATATTTGTAAATACATTCACCTTCCTGTACAGAGTGGCAATAGCCGAGTACTTGAACTTATGAATAGAACCTATGATCGGGAATGGTACTTAAACCGAGTGCAAGCCATCCGGGATATCCTGGGTGAAGAATGTGGTATTTCTTCTGATATGATCGCTGGTTTTTGTACAGAAACGGAGGAAGAACATCAGGACACTTTGACTTTGATGGACTTGGTGAAGTACGACTTCAGTTATATGTTCTTCTATTCAGAAAGACCGGGCACTTTGGCTGCAAAGAAATATGAAGATGATATCCCCTTGGAAGTCAAAAAGAGAAGACTTTCTGAAATCATTGCAAAGCAGAGCCAACTTTCCTTGGAGAGAAACAAATTGGATATTGGAAAAGAACAATTGATTTTGGTTGAAGGAACATCCAAAAAATCAGATCAGGAATATCGTGGAAGAAATTCAGCCAATAAAGTTGTTATCATTCCAGCGGGAGACTACCAGCCAGGCGATTACGTTTTAGTTAAAGTGACTGATTGCACCACTGCAACTCTATTTGGAGAAATTATTACAGTGAACCCCACGCTTCAATGATTACAGATTCCGAAATACAAAGTGTCAAGCAGCGGTTTGGAATAATAGGCAATAGCCCTTTGCTGAATCATGCCATTCAAGTGGCGATGCAAGCTGCTCCTACGGATATGACTGTCTTGATTACGGGAGAAAGTGGAAGCGGGAAAGAAAGCTTTTCAAAGATTATCCATTCCTTAAGCCTAAGGAAACATGGAAAATTTATTGCAATCAACTGCGGAGCCATTCCAGAAGGCACCATTGATTCTGAATTGTTCGGACATGAAAAGGGCTCTTTTACGGGTGCTCATGAAGCTAGAAAAGGATATTTTGAAGTAACAGATGGCGGATCCATTTTCTTGGATGAAATAGGTGAAATGCCTCTTGGAACCCAAGCCCGGTTATTGAGAGTCCTTGAAAATGGAGAATTCATTAAAGTGGGTTCTTCTAAAGTTCAAAAAACCAATGTGCGGGTGATTACTGCGACCAACGTCAAATTGCTCAATGCAGTGGAAAAAGGGAAATTTAGAGAGGATTTGTATTACCGATTAAACACCGTTCCAATTTATGTTCCACCGCTTCGCGAGCGTGGAGATGACATGGTGTTATTATTTAGGAAATTCACCTCAGACTTTTCTGAAAAATACCATGTAAAACCTATTTCCCTAGATTTGGATGCACAAGCATTATTGAAAAGGTATCCTTTTCCTGGCAACATCCGACAGTTAAAAAACTTAGCTGAGCAAATTTCCTTGTTGGAAGACTCCCGTGAGGTAGATGCAGAAACTTTGTCAAAGTATTTACCTACAGATAATTCTAGATTACCGATGGCATTGAGTAATCAAAACACAAAGTCTGAAACCACTGATTTCTCAGAAAGGGATTTACTGTACAAGGTTCTTTTTGATATGAAAAAAGACATGAACGATCTAAAAAAGCTTGTTCTGGAATCCTATCAAAACGGCGGGTTGAGTCAAAGTATCATTCAAAAACATCAAGGTTTGTTTGAGGACATGGACAGTTCAGCGCCTAAAAATGAACCAAGCGAAGGCAATCCAAATTATTCTGTTCCCTTGGTTATTGCACCTCAAAAAAACCAGAATGAACCAGACACTTACGAAGATGATGTAATTGAGGATATTTACCATGAGGAAGATGATAATTCACTTTCTTTGGAAAGAAAAGAAAAAGAGATGATCCTAAAAGCCTTGCGAAAGCATAATAACAAAAGAAAATATGCTGCAAGCGACTTAGGAATTTCAGAACGAACCTTGTATAGGAAGATCAAGCAATATGAAATTGACCAGTAAATCACCAATTCTTCTCATTTGCTGTTTATGCATCGGATTACAGGCTTGTTCGGTAAAATACAGCTTCACCGGAACAAACATTAATTACGAGTTGGTGAAAACATTCACTGTGGAAAATTTCTTTAACGATTCCGGAGGTGGCCCAGCCAATATGGAGCAGCTTTTTACCGAATCATTAAAAGAGTATTATCAGCGAAACACCCAGCTAGAACTAGTGAGAAGTAATGGCGATTTACAATTTGCTGGAGCTATTAATCGTTATTCACTTACTCCTCAGTCGGCAGTATCCAGTAATGATCCAAATCTTCCAGATAGAGCCGGACAAATGAGACTGACCATCGCAGTGGAAGTGGAGTACATCAACCTGACCAATGAAGAGGAGAACTTGAGAAGAACATTTTCTTTCTTCCAGGACTATGATCCCAGGACGACCACTTTACTAGATGTTGAAAGCCAATTAGTTGAAGAAATATTTGAAAATATTATTCAGGATATCTTTACGGCGACGGTAGCTAACTGGTAAATTCCCTATATTAAACCCAAAATTAGGTAGATTGAACGCGGCACAGTTTATAGAGTTAATTAATAAATCAGAAACTCCGAGTAGGAGTGACTTATTGTCTCTGAAAAAAATTCAGGAGAATTTCCCGTATTTTCAGATTCCTCATGTGCTAGCTGCCCGCTATGAATACAGCAAAGACCCAAAAGCTCCTTCTGAATCCTTGGGATATGCTGCGATTACCAGTCCAAATCGGGTTTGGTTAAAGGAATTGATAGAGCGTGACGCAGATGCTAACCCTAGCTCAGAAAGGACTTCCCCAAAAGAAGAGCTCCTACCAGAGAATGTCAAAACGTCCAAAGACCCGAATCAAAGAACAAAATCCCTTTTACAGTTAGGGGAAAATCTGAAAAGCCAAAAAGAAGAAGCGGAAGCTATTGAAAAGCCTAAAGCGAAATCTGTTCGAAAAAGAAGAAAATCTCCGAATGATGATTTGATCGAGACGATCAAGAAAAAAGAAAAAAAGGAGATTCTAGATTCCAAGAAAAGAGAGCAAATTGATTTGATCAAAGCATTTAGCAAAAAAGAGATCAAACTTGCCACGATTAAAGAGATTGAAGCCAATCAAAATAATGAGAATTTAGCTGCAAGTAGTACAGAAATAAATGACGACTTAATATCTGAATCCTTTGCAAAGCTTTTGGTTAACCAAGGCAAAAAGCCCAAGGCAAAGAAAATTTATGAGAAATTGATGTTGAAATTTCCGGATAAAAGGTCTTACTTTGCGGACTTGATTGAAAAACTGAAAGAATAATCACTACTATATGTTTACTTTATTAATCACCATAATCCTGATTTTGGCAGTGCTTTTAATACTTGTCATCTTAGGTCAAAATTCAAAAGGTGGCGTTGGAGCAGCTTTCGGAGGCAGTGCATCGCAAATCATGGGTGTAACTCGTACCGGAAATGTGTTGGAAAAAGCTACTTGGGTTTTAGCGGTATCCATCTTGGTTTTATCATTGGCATCTTCAGCTTTCTATTCTGGAAGCCAGCCAAATCAATTTTCTTCTCCTAACATCGAAAGTGCCAAGCAACAAGTTGTTGCTCCCGCATTCGGAGAAGATGATAGCTTACTCCCAACTGAGTCTACTCCTGCTACCAGCGAAGACACTACTGGAAATAATTAATATTTCCGTGAACAAATGTTAAGTCTGCCTCAAAAAGGCAGACTTTTTTGTTTTAGGACTATAGAAATCGTAATTTCTAACCTAGTCACCAAATTCTGGTCTTCGTTGATTCGTTTTTGAGCTACCAGAATCATTCAATCACCCTATTCATTTTCGGATTATTTATGAATTCTAAACCGATAAGTCTGGAAGACTTACATCTTGAAAATTGGCCTAACCTAATCCTTTGGGCAGCCCCTATCATGTTCCTACTAGTATTCATCGAGTGGGGTATCAGTGCCTATCAAAAAAAAGATGCGTATAACACCAAAGACTTCTTTGCTGCTTCCACCATTGGGCTGGTCAATGTGGGAATCAGTGCATTGATAAAACTAGCGACCTTTGGATCTGCTTTATTCTTTTATAACATTTCTCCTTTTACCATCCCTTTAACCTGGTGGTCTTTTCCCCTATGTTTTGTAGCCATAGACTTTGCCAGATACTGGGCACACCGAGTAGCTCATGAACAGCGCTTTTGGTGGGCAACTCATATTACCCATCACAACTCGTCCAAATATAATTTATCGGTTTCCTTCAGATTAGGCTGGACTCAACACATCAAAGTGATTTTCTTCTTTCCTGTCATGTTTATGGGATTCAATCCCTTTGTCTTTTTTATCTGTCATCAGATCGCTGTACTTTACCAATTCTGGATACATACAGAGTATATCAAGAAATTACCAAGACCTATAGAGTTTATTTTCACCACTCCTTCCCATCACCGTGTGCATCATGCCAGTGATGCACATTATTTGGACAAGAATTACGGTTCTACATTTATTATTTGGGATAGAATGTTTGGGACTTTTATGCCTGAAGCAGAAAGGCCAACTTATGGAATTACTAAACCAGTAACCTCATACAACCCCATTTACCTGGTCTTTCATGAATGGGTAGACATCTTCAAGGACCTAAAAAAGGCCAACAACTTCAAAGAGGGCTGGAGAATTTTATTCGACAAACCCGGTGCGGAGGTAATTGCTTCCCGTAAAAAAGAAGAAGTTCCTAAGCAAGAAAAAGCAGCTCTTGAAGAAGAAGAAGAAGAAGAAGAAGTTTTAGTATAGTATCCTATGTAGGCTGCTTACTTGGCAACGTGCTGCAAAAGCAATCTTTTGCTGATAGGGATTAAGGTTTCCTCCAATGGAAAATCTTGAGCACTATGAACCCTCCAAGTTGCTGGGTTTGGAAGCTCCTTGACCTCTCGGATCAATTGCAATTTTATTTTCTCCAAAGTGTTGACGATGCTTTTTTGAAACACGCCTACGAGCCACATGGTCACACTTCTAAACTTCTCACCTGCTAGTTGTAGTAAATTGGATTGGTATTGGTAAGCATGAATGTCTGTTCTGTTTTCTTTGGAAACCAGGATAAATCCTTCTTGGGTGTAAATAGGCATAATACCAACCGGTTCAAATTTGACCTGATTTTCCACATGCTGATAAATCTCTTTTCCTTTGTGGATTTGCTGAGAAAATAATGGAAGTGCGTATTCGGTGATATTTGCTATTTCCTGCATCAATTCGCCCTCATTTTCTCGGGGTTGATAATGGATCTTGGCATTTTGGACATCGATTGAAGAAATAGCTTTAGGGAAAAGATTTTTCATCTCTGATTTCCCTTTTTTCAAATCATCCAAAAGCCGATGATGCTCAATCAGCTCCCCTAACACTGGGTAAAGCTTGGCAGCGTCAAATTGTTGATCAGTTTCCTGTAAGTATGCCAGAAGTTGATATTTCTTATACTCAAAATCAATCAATCCTTCGGCAATCCAGTTTTTTGGCAATGTCTTCATAGGATATAGGTTTACCAAAAAATACTAAAATCTGACATAAAAACTGACAGTTTTGGAAAAATTGACAGTTATTTTTTTGAATTCTGTCGCATTGAAGAAGGCAGCCACCTGACATTTACAGCCGATTTGTCAGCCTTTTTTAAATATCTGGTACTGGCACAGGAAGTGCTAATAGCCTTATGCATTTTAATCTAACATTTAAACAAATACATAATATGTCAAACGTGAACATCAAACCTCTTGCAGATCGGGTTTTGGTACAACCAGCTGCAGCCGAAGAGAAAACCGCATCCGGACTTTATATCCCGGATACTGCTAAAGAAAAGCCTCAAAAAGGCACTGTAGTAGCAGTGGGTAATGGTAAAAAAGATGAGCCCTTGACTGTTTCAGTAGGAGATACCGTATTGTACGGAAAATACTCTGGTACTGAACTGAATGTAGATGGCAAAGATTTTCTAATCATGAGAGAATCTGACATTTTCGCTATCCTTTAAGCAATCACCAAAACGTTAACCTAAAAAATCAAAAAATATGTCTAAAGAATTATTTTTCGACACAGATGCTAGAGACCGCCTGAAAAAAGGTGTTGACGCATTAGCTGACGCAGTAAAAACCACATTGGGACCAAAAGGTCGTAATGTAATTCTAGATAAGAAATTCGGTGCCCCAACAATCACTAAAGATGGTGTTTCTGTAGCAAAAGAGATTGAGCTAGCAGAACCAATCGAAAACATGGGTGCTCAATTAGTTAAAGAAGTAGCTTCTAAGACTGCAGACAATGCAGGTGACGGTACTACTACTGCAACTGTACTAGCTCAGTCCATCTTTAACGTAGGTATCAAAAACGTTGCTGCTGGTGCAAACCCAATGGATCTTAAAAGAGGTATTGACAAAGCGGTTACTGCCGTTGTTGCCAAATTGAGAGAGAACTCTAAAGAAATCTCTACCTCTAAAGAAATTGCTCAAGTGGCTACCGTATCTGCTAACAATGACGAGGAAATCGGTAACATGATTTCTGATGCAATGGACAAAGTAGGTAAAGACGGTGTGATCACTGTTGAAGAAGCTAAAGGAACCGAAACTGAAGTTAAAACTGTAGAAGGTATGCAGTTTGACAGAGGTTACCTTTCTCCATACTTTGTGACCAACACAGAGAAAATGGAATCTGAATTGGAGCAACCTTACATCTTGATCTATGACAAGAAAATCTCTTCCATGAAGGAATTGCTTCCAGTTCTTGAGCCAGTTGCTCAGTCTGGTAAGCCTTTGGTGATCATTTCTGAAGATGTGGATGGAGAAGCTTTGGCAACTCTAGTTGTCAACAAAATCAGAGGTGCCTTGAAAGTAGCTGCTGTAAAAGCTCCCGGATTCGGAGACAGAAGAAAAGCAATGCTAGAGGACATCGCCATCCTTACTGGTGGTACTGTAATTTCTGAAGAAAGAGGCTTCAAGCTTGAAAACGCTACTGTTGACATGCTTGGTAGAGCTGAAAAAATTAACATTGACAAAGACAACACTACCATTGTAAACGGTGCTGGCGATGCCAACGCGATCAAGGGACGTGTTTCTGAAATCAAAGCTCAAATCGAGAAAACTACTTCTGATTACGACAGAGAGAAACTTCAAGAAAGATTAGCGAAGCTTTCTGGCGGTGTAGCAATCCTTTACATCGGTGCTGCTACTGAAGTAGAAATGAAAGAAAAGAAAGACCGTGTAGACGATGCATTGCACGCTACTAGAGCAGCCGTTCAAGAAGGTGTTGTTGTAGGTGGTGGAGTTGCTTTGATCAGAGCGAGCGAAGCACTAGCTGATCTTAAAGGTCTAAACGAAGATGAAGACACAGGTATCAACATCATCAGACAAGCAATCGAATCTCCATTGAGAACAATCGTATTGAATGCTGGTGGTGAACCATCTGTAGTAATCAACAAAATCAGAGAAAACTCTGGAAACTTCGGTTACAATGCACGTACTGACAAATATGAAGATCTATTCTCTGTAGGTGTAATTGATCCTACTAAAGTGACTAGATTAGCACTTGAAAATGCAGCTTCTATTGCAGCATTACTTCTTACCACTGAGTGTGTAGTAGCTGATGTGAAAGAAGATGCTCCTGCAATGCCTCCAATGGGTGGCGGAGGAGGAATGGGTGGAATGATGTAATTCCAACCCCTCAAACTAGAAAGGAGACTGGTTCAGTCTCCTTTTTATTTACCTGAATATTAGAGGCTAGTCATATTTAATTATAAAAAAGGGCAAAAATACTTTTTCTAGGATATGGAATAATTGTATTTTGCTGGTCATACCCAACTGACTACTTTATATCGTTCAATGATTCACTTTGACGCCATTTTTCTCGTGGATGATGACCCCATCAATAACCTGATCAATAATAGGTTATTAAGTAAAGTTGAAGTTTCGGAAAATATTGAGGAATTTCTTGAGGGTCAATTTGCTATTGAACGAGTCTCCGAAATCCCTTCTCATAAAAAAATCCTGATTTTTCTGGACATCAATATGCCTGTAATGAATGGCTGGGAGTTTCTAGAAATCTATCAAGAAAAATTCCCTGATAGAAACAACAAAATCATCATCCTATCAAGCTCCATTGATTTTCAAGACCGTCAAAAAGCAGAAGAATATAGTATTGTCTCGGGCTTTTTAGAGAAGCCGCTTACTCTTGACAAAATCAAACTACAACTTACCCATTACGAGGAAGAAGGTTAATTGATTGCAGAGTCAATCCAGCTAGCTAATAGCTTTAATTAACTCTTGAAAAGTACTTTTAGAGCCATAAAATATCTTCGAAGATATTCTATTCGCGTTTTAACAAAAAAAATAACCAGCAACCTATTCCATTTTTACAGTTGATTGAAACAGGCTGCTGGATTCCATTTTTATTTTCTTAAAGTGTCAGAAATAAAATCCTTTAGATCTGCTCTAAATTTAGCTGCCGACGGTAAATGAGTATACATCATATGTCCTGCTTCATAATAGGTCATTTTAATTCTATCTGTGGCCGATTTTGGCAATCCTAAATGAGAAATAGAGTGTTCTACCCCATAAAACACAGTTGCTAAATCATAATAACCATTCATGATCAACACTTTCATATTTGGATCCTTACTTAACGCATCCGCCATATCAGGAAGGGTGGTAATCGCACCGGTTGTTCCCCAATATTGGTTTCCGCTATGAGACCAATCCCATTTAAAACCATCTTTGCTGTAGGCAGAAGGAGCATACATTAAATCCTTACTTACTCCCAAAGCACCATGGAAGTAATCTAAGAACAAACTGGTGTACGCTGGAGAAATCGCATCACTTTGAGGATCTGTAAATGCAGACATAGAAAGAGGATCCAAATTGATCCCTTTATACCTGGAATCCAATCTACCTACTGTCATACCTTCATCTCTTAGGAGCTCCTGAAAGGTCTCACCTGCATTCAATTTTAAATCAGCTCTTTTCCAAATCTCTGCATCAATTCCGGTAAATCCTTCAAGTTTTTGTGCAATGGAATTCTTTTCAGTATCAGAAATGGTATTCCCTTTAAATAAAGCCGGAGCATATTCATTTTCGGTAAACTCTCTTACTTCCTGTACAAAGGACTCAATATCCGCTCCTTTATTGGTTATTTTATCATGATATCTTGCCGTTACAGCTACAGTAGGTAAATAAGCAATATTTGAAATATCCTCATTTGGAACAAAAAACAAAGTTCTTAAATCAAATACTGAAGAAACCATGATCACCCCATTCAAGGCATATCCTTGATTCAATAAATAGCTCATTACACCTGCATTTCTGAAAGTTCCATAGCTTTCTCCCAAAATATATTTTGGAGAATTCAACCGGTCATATTCCTTAAGAAATTGCATAATGAATAAGCTGACACTTCTGATATCCTGGTCTACCCCCCAAAAATCCTTGCCGGTAGCATCACCGATAGGAACGCTTAAGCCCGTACCTACTGGATCCATCATGACCACATCTGCTACATCCAAAATGGAGAATTCATTGTTGGTAAGCTCATAAGGACCTGCCTGATTGTAATTAGGATCATCTAATACAATTCGTTTTGGCCCCATAATACCCATGTGAAGCCAATAAGAAGAGGATCCTGGACCTCCATTGTAAGAAAAGATAATGGGTCGATCTTTTTCAGGGTTCTCCTTAAAATAGGCAGTAAAACCAAATAGTGCGATCGGCTTATTTTGTTCATCCTTCAATTCGAAGGTCCCGGCTTTCGCATTCAGGTTAATGGTCTTGCCATCTATTGTGACTGACTGCTTGGACTCAAACACCTGTGCTTTTGGCGTATCTTTTTCCGTTTCAGGCTTTTCCTGTGCAAAAGCAAAACCGGTTACGAGAAATAGGATTAGTACTAATCTTATCTTCATGATTCTTTGATTTAGATTGGTTGATATAGTTTAATTTAAGACATAAAAAGCCGAAAACTCGGGCTTTCAATTATTGTTTGTAGACTTTTCCTTCTTTCATGACAAATACTACTTCCTTCATCACTGATATATTCTGCTCTGGATCGCCATTTACTGCGATGATATCTGCTATTTTACCTCCTTCTATAGAGCCTAATTTATCTTCAATATTCATGAATATTGCATTGGTGATGGTGGCTGCCTGAATAGCTTCCAAACTTGGCATTCCTGCTTCTACCATGTATACAAATTCCCGATAATTGTCTCCATGTGGGTACACTCCCGCATCCGTTCCAAAAGCGATTTTGACTCCACTTTTATAGGCTTTAGCAAATGTATCTTGAATTTGAGAACCTATTCTTCTTGCTTTCTCAGCCACAACCAGAGGGTAATAGCCTGGAACCTCAGCCAACTGAGCAGCAGTCATTCCGGCAGTAATGGTAGGTACGTACCAGGTTCCCTTTTCCTTCATTAAGCTCATGGTCTCATCAGTCATCATAGTCCCATGTTCGATTGAATGAACCCCAGCTTTCACTGCCCGTTGCATTCCTTCATCTCCATGCGCATGTGCTGCCACATGGATTCCAAAATCATTGGCAGTTTGAACAATCGCATCCAATTCGTCCTGCTGAAATTGTGGAGCTGACCCATCTCTAGCCACGGACAAAACTCCACCTGTGGCAGTTACTTTGATGACATCCGATCCGTATTTTACGGCTTGACGCACAGCTTTTCTTGCTTCATAGGGCCCATTTATTACTCCTTGATCTGGCCCTGGGTCCCCCATCAAATCTCTTTTAACTCCATTCGTCGGGTCTGCATGACCTCCTGTCGGAGCAATGGATTTTCCTGCCGTATAAATTCTTGGACCATCCACCCTTCCAGCAGCAATGGCATTTCTCAAAGCAATATTCACTCCGGATCCTCCTAAATCACGAACAGTGGTAAAACCGGCCATCAGAGTTTTTTCAGCAAAAGGGATCGCTTTGTAAGCTATGTCAGCCTCATTGTCTCTAAAGCCATCTACGTATCTGGTTGGGCTCGTTTCTCCCTCAATATGCACGTGCATATCCATCAAACCCGGCATCACTGTACTGCTTTTCAGATCGATGGTTTGATCACTACCTCCCCCAGTTTGATATCCTGAACTAACAGATACAATTCTATCTCCTTCTACCATAATGGTCTGCTCAGTAAGGATTTTTTTGGTTTTCACATCCACTAGTTTTCCAGCGTGGATGTATATTTTTTGCGCAAAAACTCCAAGGGATAGCATCAATGCCAATCCCGAAAGAACTAATTTCCTCATAGGTGATGGGTTGGTTGGTTAAATTATGAAGCAGTTTAACAAAAAATCAGGAGAATGGCTCTCCGGTCTTCAATTGATAACATCGCTCGTGTAAGTGAAAGCCCAGTTTCTGATAAAAACCTTCAGCATCCTCTGCAGCAAACAAAATTAAACGGGCAGAAGGAGCAATTTCTCTCGTTTTTAAAAGCATTTCTCTACCAACTCCTTTTCTTTGATAGTCTTCGATTACCGCTAAATCTGCAATAAAAGTTCGGTAACAGAAATCTGAAATTCCTCTCATAAAACCTATCAGCTTTCCTTCCTCCCTTGCGGTAACCCAAAGATTTGCTCCTTTCACCATTTGAGTTAATAAAGCTACATCTTCCATGGGCCTACGTTTGGCCAAGGTAGAAGCATTCAAAACATAGATAAATTCTTCCAATTGAATGATTTGCTCTTGCTGTATAGAGATCATTTTGGCAGTTAATCAAGTTAATATGTCTTGCAAGTCTTCACGCTTCCTAAAAATAGCTTTCGCAAATGGGCATAGAGGTAATACCTTAATTCCTTCCTTTCTTACATACTCAGCCAAAGCTTCCAATAATTTCGCCCCAATACCTTGGCCTTTAAGTGATTCATCCACTTCTGTGTGTTCAATAATCATCTTTTTTGGCCCTGCCATGAATAGACCATCTCTGCAAATCTCTTCGCTTCTTCTTCTACAAAAAAAGATCCTTTTCGACCATCAGATTGATGTTGTATTTCCATTATCAATACTAAAATCAGCTTTTTGTTTTGTCTTCAACCATGTCATCATAGGCCTCATTTTTGGGCTCCCAGAGCTCTATGCTATGCCCATCAGGATCTAAAATATGGACAAATTTCCCATAATCATAAGTTTCAATTTCATCTAAAATAGTCACTCCTTCTTTTTTTAACTCTTCCACTAACTCCTGCAGATTTTCTACACAGTAATTGATCATAAAATCCTTTTCCGAAGGCTTGAAATAGGTGGTGTCATCCTTCATGGGAGACCATTGTAAAAATTCTTTTTGCTCTGGGTTATCAGAACTCCTATACTCAAAAGTGGTCCCATAATCATCCGTATGTAGTCCCAGGTGTTTTTTGTACCAATCTTTGGTTTTTGCTGGGTCTTTCACTTTAAAGAAAATACCCCCTACTCCTGTAACGCGCTTTTTCATTCTTATTTAGATTAGGTTATTCTTTTCCTTTTACAATCAAAAACCAATCTCCTTCTAGCTCCAAGTACCCATAATCATAGCAGTAATGGTATTGATTTCCCTTTTTATTAGTGTACAAATGCGTGAAATATTTAAAATTGAATCCTGCTCTCATTAATTTATCTCTTGGTGATTTAGCCATGCTTTCACCTTCTGGGATCAAACTTTCTAAAATATTCCGGTTCTTTTTAAGGGCATAATTAATATTCCGAATCAAATTGGTGGTGATTGCATTTTGCTGGTAGTTGTAACTATTCCGGCAGGAATCATCACAAAACTTTTTGTCTACTCTACCTCGTATTGGCTCACCACAATTCAAACAGGTTCTTTTTTCCATGTATTATTCAAAAAAGTAAACCTTAATCTACTAAATAAAAAGAAAAGTTTAGGCAATTACTTGAGGTGAAATCAATCCAATTCATTTTACAATTCCCCCTTGATCACCTCTTGCAATTTGGCTACGTCCTCCCCGGTGTTGAAGACATTTACCGAAATCCTCAGATTTTCTCCTCTAGCAGAAAGATAAACCTGATTTTGATCCAACTTATTTTTAAGGGAAATCAGATCAAGTTTTCCCGGCAATTTGGGGGCGATCAGGTGATATGCTAAATAATCATCTTCTTCTACCAAACCTCCAATTTCTTTCATAAACTGTCTCAACGGCTCATTTAGCACTCGAGCGTATTCCTGTATTCCCTCTGGTTTCCACTCAAGCAATTGATTCAAACTTGCTTTTAACATCGGCATCATAATGAAATTACTAGTTTCGCCAACATTGAACCTGCCTGCTCCGGCCTGGTATTGATCTGCATAATCAGACAAGGAGCTAAAATTTCGTGCATTTACCCTATTCATCCAGGATTCTTCCAATGGAGTTCCATCCAGAAATTTTTCTCCAATAAAGGCCAAGGCAATGGAATAAGGGCCAAGAAGCCATTTATAGGTTGCACAGATCAATGCATCTATTTTAAACTCCTTCACATTCATTGGCATTGCCCCTACTGACTGCGTCCCATCTACAATAAAGTAAGCGCCCACTTCCTGGCACCTCTCTCCAATCGCCTTTAAGTCAAACTTTACCCCACTCATCCAATGGATAGAGGAAATTAAAATTACAGCAGTATCCTCATCAATACTTTCCAAAATCCGCTGATTCCAAGAGGCTCCTTTTTGATCCTCCATTGGGTCAGGGCCAACAGTCACCAAGTGAGCTCCATGTTCCTTTACCCAGCGCTCCAAGGAAAAATATCCACTTGGAAACTCATCTTTCACCACAATTGCTTTTTTGCCTTTTCCTCCTGGTACATTATTCAACACAGAAGTAAACCCATAAGAAGTAGACGGAATTACAGCTACTTCATTGGCTTCACAATTTACCAATAAACCAAAAGAGGTCCTCACTTCCATTACCCCATCAAAAAAATCATCTTGGGTAAACTCAAAAGGATTCCTTTGTTTAATAATTGACTGGATACCGGCTTCTTCCGAACTCCCAAGTAATGGGGCACGATAGGCATTATTTAAGTAGTGGACCCCTGATTTCAGATTAAAAAGGTGTTTTTGACAAGAAAGCATATACAATAAGAATTAATTATTACTAGTTCACTCGGTTACCAATGATTTGATCCAAACTCCTCATATGATTTCTTCCCTTTTTGAAACAGAATTACAAATCATTTAAATTCTATCTTTCAAAGTGTTTTATACATGATATAAGTGTTTACTAAACCTAATTTTTGATGTCTAAACCCATTAGGAGTCGTTCCTATGATCTCAAAACCAAAATTCTTCCAAAGGCGAACGGCCGCTTGATTGGTGCTGATTACTATATTAAACTGAATGGCACGATAACCTTGCGCTTTCGCAAAGGCAAGTGAATGTTCACACAAAACTTTTCCTAAACCTTTGCCTTGATGGTCAGGATGAACCATATAGCTGCAATTTGCAATATGATTTCCTAATCCAATTTGATTCGGTTTAATGATGTAGGTAGCCAAAACACCCTCATTTTCATCTTCCAAAACAAAGGTATTCATGTAAGACGCAAACCAATACTCTCTCAACTTTTCTTTGGGTGTATCGGGTTCAAAAACATAAGTATCCCCTGATTGGATCACTTTTGAGAAAATCTCCCAAACTCCATTTTCATCTTGTTCGAAAGTTGATTGACGAATGATATACATATTACATTTGAAAAATGATATCTAACAAATCTATCGAAAAATGGGTTGGATTTCAGTACCTCTCTTAAAACATAAAACTTATAAAAGTCCACCAATCAAAAAATCTTGTAAGTTCGATTACTAATTGAACCTTTTTAAAGGATTTGAAATTCCAAACATGTCTTATGATTTGAAATTTTAAATGAATCAAATGTCAATTACGAGACAAAAGGAGTATTAAAAGAACTTGAAATAGCCTTAAAAAGTAAAAACTCATTAATTCAAATAAAATTCAAGCTACCCCTCACCATGCAAAAAACATATTACGATCCTGCAGATTTAAAGAAATTTGGAAAAATCTCAGAATGGAATGAAGAGCTAGGAAAGAAATTTTTCGAGTATTATAACAGCGTCTTTGAAGAAGGAGAATTGTCTGCAAGAGAAAAATCCCTGATTGCTTTAGCGGTAGCACATACCATCCAATGTCCTTATTGTATAGATGCTTATACCGGAGATGGCCTTCAAAGAGGAATCACCAAAGGCGAGATGATGGAAGCATTGCATGTAGCCTGTGCCATCAGAGGAGGAGCAACGCTTGTTCATGGAGTGCAGATGATGAATAAAGTGAATAAACTGGAAATGTAAATGATGATTCAATCTCTAAATCGTAGGAAGAGTGACTTGGCAAAGGCGGAAAAGCAATTGGAGATTTTATCCGATGGCCCATTTGCAGAGGGAGAACTTCCTACTTTTCAAAAGAAAATTGCAGTGTCAGGACAATTCCCCCTTCGTCCAAAAAAACTAGAAATCCTACAGATCAATGTGGGCTATATGTGCAACCAAGTTTGTAAACATTGCCATGTAGACGCGGGACCAGACAGAAAAGAAATAATGACCCGCCAAACCATGTCTCAGTGCTTGGAAGTATTAAAAAGTACCTCTGCGCACACACTTGACTTAACCGGTGGAGCCCCTGAGATGAACCCTGATTTTCGTTGGTTCGTAGAGGAAGCAAGTAAGATTGGTGTGCAGGACTTTATCGTAAGGTCCAATCTGACGATCCTGAGGTCCAACAAAAAATACCATGATTTGCCTGAGTTTTTCAAAAAACACAGGGTTCATGTAGTGAGCTCTATGCCTCATTGGACCAAAGGAAAGACAGACTCCCAACGAGGAAGTGGAGTATTTGAACAATCTATTGAGGCGTTGAAAAACCTGAATGAGGTAGGTTATGGAAAAGAAGGGACTGGTTTAAAATTAGATTTGGTTTATAATCCTTCAGGAGCATTTTTACCAGGGGATCAGGCAGCTTTGGAAGCTGATTTCAAAAAAGCCCTTAGAGAAGATTTTGGTATCGAATTCAATAATTTATTCGCCTTAGCCAATCTTCCCATAAGTAGGTTTTTGGACTATTTGATAGCATCCGATAATTACGAGGAGTACATGTATACCTTGGTGGAAGCCTATAATCCTGCTACTGTTGCCAATGTGATGTGTACCAATACCCTTTCTGTAAGTTGGGATGGGTATTTATACGATTGCGATTTCAATCAAATGCTTCATCTTCCAGTGAAGAGTTCCATCAAACATATTTCCGAATACCAAGAAGGAATACTTCAAGACCGGGATATTGCCATCAGTCAACATTGCTATGGATGTACTGCCGGAGCTGGAAGTAGCTGTCAGGGTAGTGTGTCTTAAAAAAGGCAGAGTTTTCTGCCTTTTTATCAATTATTTAATCCCTGAATTAATTCCTTTGCGATTAATTGATATCCTGCCTCATTTGGATGTAAACCATCCGTAAACAGGGATTCATTCAGTTCTTCCTCTGCTGTCAATAATCCTTGACCAACTTCTATATAGGTCACATTCGCCAAATCTGCCATTTGAGAAATTTTCAGATTAATGTGATTTACTTCCTCAATCATTCCTCTCCTTGGTAATATTCCTAACATTAACAGCTTACTATTCGGCTGTCTTTCTTTTATTTCTTGGATCAGATTCGCTAAACCATTCACAATCTCCTCCTCACTATTCAACCCAAGATTGTTGGTCCCAATCATTAAGATAATTTTCTCGGCATCAAATCCATCCAGTTCATCATGGTAAATTCTCCAAAGAACATTTTCTATTCTATCCCAGCCAAATCCAAAATTTCGGATACCTGCTGGATCTATGATCTCTTTCCAGGAAGTTTGACCATTGACTGCCTTCGCCTTAGGCTCACCTCCCCAAAAATTCACAATGGAATTACCGAAAAGGAGAATTTCTGGATCTTGCTCTTGATTCATCCTCAAGATCTCCTGATGCCTCTCTTCCCATTTGTAAACTGCAATATCTCTACTTTGGCTCGTTGGAACCATGGTAGAAATAGGTCCTTTCTCTTCGCTCAAAATTTCCAAGATCAATTTTTCATAAGCATTCGCATACTCAATCATTCCAAAGTCATTTGGATGAATAATATCTACAAATGAGTCAAATCCTAGGCCCAGCTCTTCTTTTTCCAACAAGAAAATCCCTGTTATCCCCTCTTCCTTCAATGCCAAAAAAGCTTTTTTATATTGCTCATTGAGTCTTTTTACATGTTCGAAGTTTTTCATATTGCTCAATGCATCTGCATAGCCTACATGCTCGGTCAATATAATCGGTACATTGGGACGTTTGGATTTCAATTGATGGACCGCATCCAAGGTCAATTGATATACATTATGTTGATCCGGACTTAGATTAGGCAGGCAATCTAGAATATAAGCTTTGGCATCAATCTCGGTCAGAAGTTCAATGATTTCTGGCTCCATCCTACCATTCCCGGAAAAACCGAGGTTCAGTACAGGTCTTTCCAGCTTTCTCTCCAAAATATTTGTCCAGGCCATACCAGGTCTTGAAGCACAAGCCCCTTGACAGATGGAAGTTCCATAAGCCACGATGGGCTTTTCCCTTCTGACTGGTAAAGGTTCAAAAGTAGATTCTTGTCCCACTCCTATTTCGAGTTCGGTTACCTCGTTGTAAAGAGGTAAAAACAACTGGTACTCGCGCCCATATTGCGCATACTTTGAACTGGTTTCATTGAGAATAAAAGTGTATTCTGATTCTTCTTTAATCGAATATTTCCCCCAAACCCTCAGCCATTCTCCATCATAAGATTTACTATACAAATCCAATCCACTAACTCCAGTTGCCGGCATATGTGGCATCGATACCCCTCTTGAAACCTTGTACCTGACAGCAATGGTATCCGAATTACTCCAAAAGCGGATAGAAAGTCCAGCTGATTGCTTCGAAAGATTCCAAACTGCCTCTCTTACTTCGCTCTCGGACCTTGCTGGTAGCCGATGATAAAGTGAAGGAACCTCCTCAACCCAGGCTTGGCCTGCTATAACTGGAAATTCACTTTGTGCAGGGTTCCACCACTTTAATAAACTCTCCTGCTGTGAAATAGCTTGGAAGCTAAGGCAAAAAATAAAAATCAGTATACTTAATTTTCTCATATAAAATAGACCATATTTTTCCACGCTTAAAATGCGGATTTTTAAGTAGGCAACTATCCTTTTCAAAGGTTTTCAATGAATTTTATTTAAAGTTCTAAAAATAAATTGTAAACCTGAATGACTAAAAATTAAAAAAGTCAGTGAAAAAATCTTCACTGACTCCTATTCTATACTTTAATAAGAAATATCTATTCCACTTCATATTTTAATACCAAGGCAGGAACCTCCGCTAATTTCTTTTGCAAGCTTTTTGGGATGGAAACAACCGTTTTCCCATTTTCTGTTTTCCACTTTAAGGAACCCTTTTCTCCCAAGACTTGGATTTTGCTTCCTTCTTTGGGAGCATTTACGGACCAAGAAATGTTTTCTCCTAGCTTCTCTCCTTCTTCCAAAGTCAACAAGGCATAAAGTTCTTTTTCCTTTCCTTGGGTGAAATAAACCTTTCCATCCTGAAATGATTCTATGGCTCTGGTATTGTAAATCCCTTTCCCATTCACCTCTAGCCAAGCACCGATTTCCTCTAGTCTTTCAACTTGCTCAGGCAAGAATAGGCCGTTCGCTGTTGGCCCCACACCCAGTAGGAGATTTCCTCCCTTAGCCACAATTTCAATCAACAAATGAATGACTTTTCTAGAAGGCTTGAATCGATCATTAGGTACATATCCCCAAGCGCCTCCAAGTGTGATACAGCTTTCCCAAGGATCTGGCGACATGGTAGCAGGAATTCCTTGTTCCGGAGTTCTATAATTTTCAAAAGGCCCATGCACCGTACGGTCCACAATCAAAATTCCTTCTTGATTTTTTCGGACCATCTCTGCCACTTTTGGCATATCGATTTCTTGGCTAAATTCTGGAATAGGAGCTCCCCAACTTAATACTTCTTCATTTACTGTGGACTTCGGGCGAACCCATCCTCCGTCTAGCCATAGGATATCAATGTCCCCATAATTGGTGGTGATTTCATTGAGCTGGTTATGGGTAAATTGCACAAACTGGCTCCATCTCCAAGGATGTTTCCGGATATCGTAATTCACATTCCGGTCTGAAGTGGCTCTATAATCCCACCAAAAATATTGGGAATGCCAATCAGGCTTAGAAAAATAGGCTCCAATCATCATATCCTTGGCTCTAAAAGCATCGAACACATGTTTCGCCACATCTGATTTAGGATTGGAACCAAAAGGCCCATTGGTGATTTTGTAATCGGTGAATTGAGTATCAAACATATTGAAGCCATCATGGTGCTTGGTCGTAAACACCACATATTTCATACCTGCTTTGGCTGCTGCGTCAGCCCATTGTGAGGGATCAAAACCTATAGGATTAAACTCCTCTTTTAGGCCCCAATACCATTTTTTATAATCTTCATAACTCTGAGTCGTGTCTTTTCTGTTAATCCAATCTTCATTGACAATGCTCCAGGATTCTACAATCCCAGGTACCGCATAGATACCCCAGTGAATTAAAATACCGAATTTCTGATCTCTCCAATGCTCCAACTTCTCCATTACTTTAGGATCTGTAGGATATTGATATTCGGAAGAGGTTGGATGTAATGTGTTTTGGGATTGTGCCCCGAAAGTGATCACCAAGGCAATCACTAATAGCCAAAATGATTTTTGGTTCATAGGTTTAAAGGATAATCAAAAGAAAATAAATGGAAAAAATTACCAGTGGTTAAAGGTAAAATGGAAAGTTAGGGAGAGCAAGAAGAATCAGCTTCAAGTTACTTTTAGCTTACTTCCAAACTGAATTAAAGATAATTCCAATCGCTTCAATTGTCTATCACAGCTGCAATTCCAATGGCATCTTCCCCTCCTCCACTATACAGTAAATACCATTTTCCGTCAATGTCTTGAAACAATTCTGGATCTCTCAATTGATTCACATGATTTTCGGCTCCATTTTTTGAGGGCTTAACCGGTAAATTTACTCCTTCCCATTCTAATTCGGGACGAAGCATTTCTTCATGAGGAAGGGTAGTTTTCCATTCCAACCAATTTCCTCTCAAATCCAAAGTAGTTCTAAAAATCCGCTCAGGGGCATCGCCTCTACTCGTGTACCAAACCTCTAGGGTATATCCATCCCTTCTCATCCTAGTAGTAAAATGCCTAGGAGTAGAAACATCTTTTCGAGTCGAGTCTATTGTTTTGATTACTTCCAAATTCATAAAGACAGGGTTTTTAGAAGTCTTCCCCTCTTCCCAAGCATCCTCGATTGGACTGTTTTTTGTTATCCAAGGTTTATCCTTGGAAGGTGATTTCCATATAACTCCGTGATTGGTAAATCCATAAAGTTCACCACTGTATTCAAAAGTCTTCAAATAGGCATTTGCCAAAATTTGATTGACCATTCCATAGCCGGATTGTCCTTCTCCTACTCCTCCAATCATTTCTTCATCCGAGATACTCCCATTAAAATTTAATCCATCATGAGAAATCCCTACAAAGGTTTTTTGTGATTCTGTAGAAAAATTACTACTTCCTTTTCCATTGGAGGGAGCATGTACAAATAAGATAAATTGCCGATTTACTGAATCTAACAAAACTTGGGGAGAAGCCACATGTCCTTGCAATTTGGCTCCATTTACCCATTCCATTTTATCCTCTGAACCTAAATCCAAAACTCCATTGCCTGGAAAACAAGGATCTTCCTGATTGCCTGCATTAAAAAGTGTATAGGGCCCCAAAATCGAACTTGACCATGCCATACGGATGTAATTCCCCTGATGATGGGAAAAATAAAGATAGTACTGAGCGGAAGGATCTGCACGTTGATCTTTTGTCAACCAATCAGGAATTCGAATCAAATTGGCTCCATTAATATTATTGGCATCCGAATCGGTAATCCCCTGACTTTCAAACCAGGCTTTATCGATGATGGGTTTTCCTTAATTCAGTCGAATCACTTGTGTATACATATCCTTTTCTTGCGCAAAAATTGAGGATAGGGATCCAAGCATGATTAGAAAAAGAAATCTCATAATCCTACTTTTAAAACCCATCCTCAAAGCATTAAAAAAGACGTTCATTTTTCTATTCATCTAGTTTTTCAAAAACCAATAATCGAACCTCTATAAACTCTGGTCCATTTATTTTCTTGGACTTTAAGGCAATTGAATGGACACCTTCATTCAAATGAATCACTCCAAGTTCGAGGGGTCTAAAGTCCTTTTCATACGACTCTTGTCTAGGATATCGATCGTATTCCACGGCTACAAATGGAGGGTCATGGGCTTTTAAAACAGGAGTTTCCAATTGATTTTCTCCCTGATGTAATGAAACAATAGACCCCACAGCAGATTCCTTTGCGGCATAATAAATAGTTGCCTTGTATTTGCCGCTGGTTAAGACCTCAGCATCCCAAGTGATACTGTCCGACTCCGAAATCCAATTTGTAAAAAAAGAGGAATTTGGAAAACGATTGGATCGTTGGATAGATCCATGTGCTATACCGTCTCTCGCAGGTAAATGGGTAAAAGTACTTCCTGAATAGCCAATGGGAAATAACTCTCTCCTATTTCGATCCAACTCGCTCAATACGGTGTTCTTCCAATTTGCCTTTGCCTCAACAAAAAGAGAGAGTAAGGAATCAGACGGATTTACTAAGGGTTCCAATTGCCCAGGGTCATTTTTCAAATCAAATAGCCGATCTTCTTTATCCAAGAGGAAGTCTTGATTTCTAACACTGACCGAACCATTCCAATGCGAAAAAATAAATCGCTCCTCCCAATCTTGATCCTCTCCCATAAGCAGAGGTTTTAAACTGACCCCATCCAATTTCTTATTTTCCTGCATAGAAATTCCAGCCATATCAACTAAAGAAGGTAATAGGTCAATGGTAGCCGCCACTTGATGGATTTTCTTTGCCTGTAAATGATCTTTCCAAAACACAATGAATGGGGAGCGTACGCCTCCTTCATCAGTATGGCCCTTAATCCCTTTCAATCCATCATTCCATCTCCAACCATTCGGGCCATTATCAGACATATAAATCACAATGGTGTTTTCAAGCTTTCCTAAACTATCCAGGCGATCTAAAATTCTTCCTACATTCCAATCGATATTTTCGCATAGCGCCCAAGCAGCTCGTGTTTTATCTGGGCTCTCTGAATCTTGATACCTATGCGGAGGAATAGAATCATTTTTATAGCGATCCCACCACAGATCCGGTACCTGCATGGGACTATGGGGTGTATTAAGTGCCAACCATGCAAAGAAGGGTTGGTTGGATTCTTTTTCTATAAACTTTAATGTTTGATTGGTCAGGTCATCAATGATAAAGCCATCTCCTTGTACTACCTGTCCATTTCTTTCCAGCATGGGACTGAAATAGTTGCCCCAATGCCCGGAAGCAAAGCCATAATATTCCTCAAATCCACGATTGTTTGGATGATAGGGAGGTTGAGTCCCATTATGCCATTTCCCAAAAGCACCTGTTCTATAACCTTCAGATCGAAAAATCTCAGCAACCGTAGTTTCGTCTAAATCTAATCGCTCACCTCCCGAAGAGGTATCATATATTCCTCCTCTTGGATGATATCTCCCGGTTAATAATTCTGCTCTGGTTGGAGAACAAACGGGACTGACATAAAAGCGGGTAAATTGAACTCCAGCTTCAGCCATCGCATCAATTCGAGGAGTATGTACTGAGGAGTTTCCATTCACACCTAAATCACCCCATCCCTGATCATCAGAAATTATTAATAAAATGTTGGGAGGAGTTGGCGAGTTCTCTTCTTTCTTACAAGATGAAAATATCAAAAGAGGCACTCCAAGCAGGCAAAAGACCCAGAAAAATAGGCTGAATTGATTTTTGAGATAGTTCATTCAAAAAGAAAATTGGGTTTAAGTCAACATCATTCAATGTACAAATACTTTCTATTTTCTTACATAAACTTCCTTATTCCCGCTAACATATCTTTTGTTTCTATAAAGCAATCAATTACTTATCTTGAAGATTAAACTAGTTAGTAATGCCCCATTACAATTTACGGATAAACGGCTTAGTCAGAGAAGTGGAAACCGATGCAGACACCCCCCTTCTATATGTTTTAAGGGATTATTTGGAACTCAATGGACCCAAATTTGGATGTGGTTTATCCCAATGCGGAGCCTGTATGGTATTAATTGATGGAGAAGCCTCCACCTCTTGCATGCGACCAATATCCTCTTTAGGTGACGCTGAAATTATCACCTTGGAGGGTCTTCGGGACAAAAACGGAAATCTTCATCCTGTCCAGAAAGCCTTTGTCCAGGAGCAAGCTGCTCAATGCGGTTATTGTCTTAATGGAATGGTGATGGCATCTGTTAGCCTATTGAATCAAAACCCAGCCCCCAATGAACAGGAAATCAGAGAGGGAATGCAGTTAAACTTATGTAGATGTAGCACTCATTCCAGAATCATAAAAGCTATCAAATCTGCAGCAAAAACCCAATAAGGATCAGAATGGAGCTACCTAAAACTACAAGAAGGAAATTTTTAAGAAATATTGGATTTATCAGCGTGGGCTTCCCTTTGCTGAGTTCTTGCTTTGAGGAACAAGAAAAAGCAATGGCCAAGCGGATCGATTACAATGGGGATTTACCCGGAAGTATGAGAAATGCCAGTTTGGTGAATGCTTGGCTGCAAGTATTGGAAGATGGAAGGGTGCTGATCTTTTCTGGAAAAGTTGAATTGGGCCAAGGAATCCGAATGGCGATTTGTCAGGTAGCAGCAGAAGAACTGGATCTGGATTTGGACCAAGTGGAAGTCCATTTAGCAGAAACAGGAGTTACTCCAGACGAAGGGTATACTGCCGGAAGTGGGTCAGTACCCAACAGTGCCATGTCTGTCCGTTATGCCGCAGCGACAGCAAGAAAAAAGCTATTGGAACTTGCTAGTAGCCAACTGAATGCACCAATAGAAAAACTTTCATTTTCACAAGGAAATGTAGGGTATCAAAACCAAAATTTAAATTTTGCTGAAATTCTTGGTGGGACTCAAATTGAAATGGAAGTAAGCAAACCAGTCCCAATAAAAGATAGCTCCTCTTACCAATACGTTGGGAAAGCCATCCACAGAAAGGATATTCCAAAAATGGTCATTGGGGAAGAAATCTATGTCCAAGACCTTCGATTTCCAGGGATGGTACATGCACGTGTGTTACGACCTGCCAGCTATCAATCCTTTTTAACATCCATTGACCTTGATGGGCTATCGGCAGAAGTATCGGGAGTCTTAAAAACTGTGGTAAAAGGTAATTTTGTTGGTGTAATTACTGAACGGGAGTATCAAGCAGTCAAAGCAGAAAGGTACCTTAAAAACCATTCGGAATGGACCTCTGAGACAGCTTTCCCTGAGGAAGAAAATTTATACAACCATTTAAAGTCCATTGCTGAATCACCTGAGACCATCCAAGACAAAGGGGATGTTAGCAAAGCGTTTGCAGAGAACAAGACCTATCAAGCAGAATATACCAAGCCCTATTTTCAACATGGGGCCATTGGTCCGGCTTGTGGTATCGCAATGTTCGATGGTGATATTTTACATATCTGGTCCCATAGTCAGGGAATATACCCCATGCGTAGTGCCATTGCCGCCATTTTGAAGATGGATCAATCAAAAATTCATGTGACAGGAATCCCTGGTGCCGGGTGTTTTGGACATAATTCGGCAGATGATGCAGCCGCAGATGCAGCCATTCTTGCCATTGAATACCCTGGAAAGCATGTCCGGGTTCAGTGGTCTAGAACTGACGAACATACCTGGGAGCCCTATGGTACAGCAATGATCATGAAGATGGTAGCCAGTATGGACAATCAAGGGAAAATCACCGCATGGAAATCTGATGTGTGGACAGATACCCACAGTATGAGACCCAATCGGGATCCCGCAACCTTGTTAAATACTAGATATCTGGAGGATCCAATCCCCCTAACTCAAAGAGGATATTTAGGAGGAGGTCATCGTAATGCCGATCCCTACTATGCTTTTCCTAAAATGCAGGTGAATGCCCATTTTTTTAATGGACCGCTGAGAGTATCTTCCTTGCGAAGCTTAGGCTCCTATGGGAATATATTCGCAATAGAATCCTTTATGGATGAACTTGCGGGGAAAGCCAATAAAAATCCTTTTGAGTTTAGGATCATTCATTTAAATGATGAAAGAGCCATCGCTGTAATCCAAAAACTACAGCAATTATGCGACTCTGCCAAGGTCAATACTGGAGAAGGAATAGGGATGGCTTTTTCCAGATATAAAAATAATACTGCTTATGCAGCTGTGGCAGCACATGTAAAAGTAGATCCAGCTGCAGGAATGCTCCAACTCAAAAAATTATGGGCAGTGGGAGACGTTGGCCAGATTATCAACCTAGATGGAATCACCAATCAATTTGAAGGTGGAATGATCCAGGCCGCCAGTTGGACCTTAAAGGAACAGGTTAATTTTAAGGGAGATCAAATTACCAGTGAAGACTGGATGAGCTATCCAATTTTCCGATTTGATGAAATTCCAGAAGTGGAAGTGGTGATGATTGACCACCCTGAGTTACCAGCAGAGGGAGGAGGAGAAGTTTCCATGCCTCCCACCGGAGCGGCTATTGCCAATGCAGTGTACCAAGCTTGTGGAATTCGAGTATACGATCTTCCTATCCGAATTGAGAAGATTTCCAACTGATTTATATATCTATTTCAGAATCCATAACCAAGCATCTCCGATTTCTTCATCCTGAACCACCTTGGAATACTCAAAGCCATGTTTTTCAAGAATCCGGGTAGATGCATTTTCCTCAGGGGCAGTTTTTGCAGTTAAGGATACAAGGGGATCCTCCTTTTGAGCGATTTCAATTAAACCTTTGCAAGCAAAACTGGCTATTCCTTGGCCTTCAAATTCCTTAAAAGTCCAATAAGCTAATTCTACTTGTCCGTCAAAGGGTTTACCCACAAATCCACAAGACCCCACCACTTTATTGTTTTTGATAATCAAGTATCCCACCCAAGGTGGATTAAACCCAATGGTAGGATAAAAATCTTGATACATTTTTACCAGATTTTTAGCATCGGGAGAATCAAAAATTGAATCCTCAGTATTTTCCTTTCCTGTTAATAACCGTAATTCCATCATTGGATTTCTGTTAAATTTCGATCTAAATCCTGGCCTAGACTAGTGAATCCAAACGCCTTTTTCCAATGCCAAAAACAGAATTTCTCACTTTGCGGATGCCAAATGATTCTCAAAAAAAGTTCTCCCATTTAATCTAATTCCTTTTGCATCTTAGACAGCTGTTCATTTAACTGCTTCAGCTGATCCAAACTAGTTTGATACCCCTTGATTAATTGATTCAACAATACATCATATCCAAAGACGATATTTTCAAATTGAGGATCCTTTGAAAACTCAGTGGTAATAGAGCTAAAATCACTAAATCGTACTTTCTCGAAAAAAAATGGAGTAACGTATTCATTGACATAATCCGAAAGGATCTGTTCAAGTTTGGTGGTTGTTTTAAAGGAATTGTAGGTATTGATTAAATTCTTTCTCAGTGTAACATCATGGATCAAATCAAATTCCCCAGATGCAGAAATATTCTCCATGGTGGTGGTAGAAGGGCTATAATTTGCCATCCCCATCATACTAGAAACCAAAGATTTAATCCTTACATCTTCATAATTTTTTGCAAGAAGAATTTCTTTGAGCGTATCTACCTCGTTTTTAATGGATTTGGAATAGTCCAAAGCTAATACAAGGTTCTCATAATTATCCTTATTTTCTTCAGAAAAGCTGCTCACATATTGCTTTTCCTCCTGACTGGTTTTAATGGACTCGTTCCAATTATTCAATTTGAATGCGATCGTAATTCCAATAATCACTATCAACAGATCTACAAATTTTGAAGTCCAATCAAAAGGTATGTTCCATTTTTTCTTTCTCATACAAGAATTCTTCCTTCAAATGAATATAGGGTTCATTTTACAGTAATTTATCCTAAGATACCATTTGCATGGCTTCTTTTTTTAAGTGATTTGATTCCAACTACGAATACCAAAATCAACAATATCAAAAAAAGAGTGTTGTCGTCATGCTTTTCACTATAGTGCATACCTTGGTCACTTTCATGGAAATTGAAGATAAATTGGGGACACTGTTCAACATGATCATGATACCAAAATTCTCCGCATAATCCGTCAATCCTGCAATGATGGGGAGGTAGCAGAGGTTAGATAAATAAGGAATTTAGTTTATTCAGTTTCTTTAAAAAATAACCCATTAACAGCCCATAACCTACACCAAAGAGAAATGGATAAATCATGTCCCCTGGAAGTTGCATCGTCAAATAGATCTGCCTTCCTTGTTCTCCTAAGGTCTCAAATAGCTTCTTGATATATTCGGGACTATATCCCAAGGGCATCATATCCAAGAGTTTCAATTCATTTGAAAAGAACATGGTTTTAGGATTCGTAATCCATAACATATTGGAATACAACAAATTAGTAAAAAAAAGCAGGAGTACTTTCTTGCCAGAAACATTCCGTTCTATGATCTCCCTTATTTTCCCATGCATTAGTAGGTATTCAATGCATTGAAATAAAAAATTGATTGATTTAAAATCCGTATTAGTGTGCTAAAATAGAAGATGTTTGATGCGGTTAAGAACTTAAGTTCAAAGTAAACTCCCATAAAAAGCGTTTAAAGGCACTCACTCATCGATAAAAAGGAAAAGAAGCTCTAGCAAAAACTGAAAAACCTCCAATTATTAAGTTGATAGGTTAACTCTATTCAACCTTAACCACTAATTTCCCTTTTGCTTTATTGTCTTCCATGTATTGATGGGCTTTTGCAACTTCATCTAATTGAAATATCCTATCAATCCTTAATTGGATAGTTCCCTTTTCCACATCATCAATAAATTCCTGAAGCAGATTTTTAGAAAGATTATCTGATTCACCCATATACACAGTAAGCCTACCTAGTGATGGAATATCCCCCATAGGAGTAAACTCTTTGATAGTCCATTCATTTCCTAATATTCCAGTCATACAAACCATTCCTTTAGGCGCAATACATTTCAAAGAATCCTTCAAAGTTCTGGTCCCGATTAACTCCAGTACTTTATCAACGCCTCGGGGATAAATCTTTCTGACTTGATCCTTTACAGTTCCTTCGTCCAAAATGACATGGTCAACTCCATTATCTAGCAGGGCCTGCTTCTTTTCAGAATTTCTAGTAGTCGATAGTACAGTCAACCCTTTTGCTTTGGCAAGTTGACAGGCTAACATTCCAATGGATGAAGTTCCTCCACGAATTAAAAGGGTTTCGCCCTTTTGGATTTCAAGTGCCTGATTAAGAGATCCAGATACTGTCTGAAACATTTCTGGAATTGCTCCAAGGGTCCCCCAATCCAAACTACTGGAAAAAGGAAAAATTATTTCTAATGGTGCCATGGTAAATTCTGCATAGCCACCATCAAAAAATCTTCCCATTCCTCCCATGATTGCTGCCACTTGCTGTCCTTTTTCATAGGTGTTTGAAGGATCTTCCTCCACCACTCCTACACATTCAATTCCTTGTATCCGTGGAAATTCAACTCCTGGAGAATCACCACGTCTTGTGAATAACTCAGACCTATTCAGGCCAAAAGCCTTTACCTTTATTAAAACCCAACCTGGTTTTACTTGGGGTGTAGAGATCTCTTGAATTTCAATAACCTCAGGACTTCCGGCTTTAGTGGTGATAGCTGCTTTCATTTTTTTATTTCATAGGTCAGATACGTAGCCAAGCTTATTGTAAAATTACATTGGCATCTTCCGTCTTTCCGCATCGGTCTACTTACAAATGTTGAACTATTCACCTTTCAGTTGTTAAAAAACAAGTTTTTATAAGTATAGAAATCATTATCAATTTGCCAGATCAATTTGATTAGAGTGCAGATTTACGGAATAAACTTTATGCTTCTTTATTTCTAATTTATACATTTCCCGCTATACTATTTAAGTTCCATGATTCCTTCTTGTACAAACTTAATTTATCAGGGATCTACATTAAGATGAATCTTTTAATTTTGGGTCAAATATTAATGTTTAAAAAACAACTCGTAAAATTCTTGTGATGAGCAATAACCGATATTTCAAAACGACTTTATTAACTTTTTTCTCAATTGTTATAGCAATTACTTTTGGGTGTAATTCTGAAGATAATGATCCTACTCAATCTATTCAATTAACTATTAATGGAACTGTGATTTTTGAAGATGGAGATGATTTTTTTGGAGACATTGATGGTGACTTTATTGGTAATGGTGGAAGTGGAAAAAGAACATTTCTTTGGCAAAACTCATTGAATACTGCTGATTATAATGCTGATATAACATCCTCCATAGGAGGTTTTTTTGAAATGGAAGTTAAAGATGCTGATGGAAAAATTGTATTAAATAAATCTTTACAAGGAGGTGTTGAACCGGATTCATTTTCTGGTGTAACCACAAGTGGAACACCTGGAATTTGGTCAGTAACTATTACTCTAACCTCGTTCAACGGAGATGGAAGTTTTTCCTTAAGTGAAGGTGATTAGTCAGTATATGCCTTTCCCTCTCCATCGAGTTAAACTTCGCTTATTTACTTTTAAGACTTATATTTAGTAGTGCTTTTAGCATGATCAGTGAAACATGCTACTTAATTGCATATTGGAATAAAACTTTTTTGATTTAATAATCACCCCATACAGTCTCCAAACCCTGATTATCCGACAACAAACGACAACAAACGGATACAAACGACTAACTCCCGACTCTACCCCATGCCATCCCCCAACTTTGGCTTATCGATTTTCCTCTAGCGAAATCACAAATCAATTTTTTACACAAAACAATACACATTATGAACACGCTAAGAAACAGAGTACAGTTGATCGGACGTTTAGGATCCAAAGTAGAAATCAAAAATCTAGATGGTAACAAAACAGTCGGAAAGGTATTCCTAGCTACCAATGAATACTACAAAAATCAAAAAGGTGAGCGAGTAGAAGATACCACCTGGCACAACTTGGTTGCCTGGGGTAAGCAAGCACAACTATTGGAAAAGTATACTGATAAGGGGTCAGAAATCGCCATCGAAGGCAAGCTCAGTAATCGCTCCTATGAAGACAAGGAGGGTAACAAGCGGTATGTGACTGAGGTGATCGTCCAAAACATTTTGTTAATGGGCGATAGAAAAGCAACAGTTTCCGCAGAAGCTGAAGAAGAAACAGAGGATGATTTACCATTCTAAAATTGACTTCTGTTCTAAAACTAAAACCGGGAGAAGAATATTTTTTTTCCGGTTTTTTTAATTGAATTAGAAATAGGTCTGTGACGAAATAAAGTCGCTTCACTCCTGAAATACGCTTCGCTGAAATATTGTCTCTTGTACAGGCCGAGATATGCTTCGTTGAGATACACCTTTGGCGAGAAAAAGTCACTTCGCTCCTGAAAAACGTCTGCGGCGAAATATCTAGGCTTTAGCCATATCTTAAAATATCTGCCTGAAGGGCTATCTTCATATAAAAGATATGCATCGCGAGATTTAGCCTACTAGGGAGGCTGAGTTACCTGTATGTAGACAGAAACAAAACCCACTATTTCACCGATCGAAGCGAGGTATATTTCTAAAGTATTTCCACCTTATTTCCTATTTCGCACTTCAGACTACGTACTTCTCACAACCCTTTTCACCGATTTCTAAAATTCTGATAGTATTCCAGAGTTTCTCCTACGATGGTTGGTAAAGGATCCTTCGCTATGAACTCCAAAAATGAATTATCGAAGTTTAAACTCTTTTGATTTTTAAACATCTTCTTCCAAGTCATTTTAACGGCTGGCCCTGACCTCACCACAATTTTATCCGCAAGTTTAATGGTTGGAAGTTCTACACCTAAAGCTGTTAAACAAGCAAGGTATGGGAAATTGACACCTGCAAAAACAGAAGCTGTCACACTGGCCCAAAACCGAGGGTTCATCTCTATTAGCTTGGCCCGCTTCTCCACTTCATCATACCTTAAATCTATATGTACAATACCGGACCAATTGAATTTTTCGACCAGATCTTTTACAATTGACAAAATCTCCTCATGGTTCTTAAATTCCAATCCATAAGGCCAAGGATAATCTGCTGAGTATTTGATGCTTTTTTGAATGGTATATGCAAGTATTTCACCTTTCTCCCCTAACAAACTACAGTCAATATCATACCCTTTGATGTAATCCTGAACGATCAAGTCCATTCTATGATCAAACTCGGAATACCATGCTCGGAATTGATCATTATTCTCAAATATTTCAATCCCTTTCCCTCCCCATCCTACCCTTGGTTTTACGATGATAGGAAAACTAATTTTTGAAACCACCTCTTCCAAACTCTCACCTGGGCTGAAGAGTAAGGTTTCCGGATGGGCAATGTTTTTCTCTTTCAGCCAACGAGAAAGTAACCATTTGTCATCCGCTATATCAAATGACTTAATTTCCGGAGTCGTTATGTTAGCTATTACTTTGGAAAATGTTCCTTTTTTTTCAACGATTAAACGGACAGCCCGAACTCCTACAGGTAACAAAACATCTGCCTTAGTCTTTTCTAAAGCATTCATTATCCCCTCCAAATAACATTCATTATCTCCAAAAGGAAAATGAATAAACTTCTTCACATAACGGGAAAATCGAATAGGGGCATATTTGCGTTCAGATATCACAAATACTTGGATATTCTTCACTTCTGCCAGACACCTAACCACAGAGAGTGCATTGGCTTCATCACCATCTGGAATCAAAACAGAAAATGAGGAAGATTTCGATTTTTTGTTCATCTAGCTTAAATAAGTTTCTTGAAAGGAATTCTTTCCCATCAATAAAGATTTTCAATCTGGAACTCTAAAAAGTTAACCTAAAAGTCAATTAATTTAATAAGTTAATAATAAAATTAAAAGCAATTCAAATCATGATTTCTTAAAAAAATATATTTTAAATACAATTTTTTACCCTTCAAACTCTAAAAGTTCATCGATATTAAATACTAAGCTTCATGCTTTAGTTTATTGTAAGAGGTTCGGGCGAAGTAAACAAACCAACTGATAATCCCTATGAATTTGAGTCCATCTTCAAATAAATAAGTCTCTTTTACAGTAAAACCTAGCGTAAGGATTACGTCTGTAATTACAGATCCTGTCATGGATAGAAAAGCAAGAAGGAATAATAAATAATCTGATTCTTTAATGATTTCCCGAAAAAGATAGAAAAGAGCTAAAACATAAAACCCGTAAAAGAGATAGAGAAATTTTTCACTGATGTGTAAAAAATAGGGAATGATCACATCATGCATTAAAAACAAATCATCCACCAAAAAGAATGCAGTTAATATTCCCGAATAAAAGAAAAATTGCATCACCTTTTTCGGTTTCCCATAGTCTTTGGCAAGTTTCGCTGAAAAGAAAAGGATGGCAGCTGTAAAACACCAAAAAATCACTCCAATGTTGGACAAAAGCCCTATATAAAATTCCACCTCTGCATTGGGCTCATGCCAAAGCGTTTGGATGGCATCTCTTGAAAGGTATCCAAAACTGACTCCATTCATTTTCCCAACAGTAAATATTACCCATAAAAGAGCGATGGTTGGGACAAAAATTTTGAGCAATAGAAAGAATGACTCCTTCTTAAAAAGTGTTTTAAAGGTCAAATAATTCAAAACAAAAAAGACTTAATTAAACAATACCTATAATTTAGTTCATTTAAATAGTAAAATGATTAACACATATGACTTAATTTAAAATTAAAGTCATTATATATCAAAAATCTTGATCAAAGAGATGCGTTTCAGGAATTACTACTACGCTGAGATACGCCTGCGGTGAGAAAGAAATGATTTCCAATATTTCACCAAGCGAAGTGAGGTAAATTTCTAAAGTATTTCCACCCTATTTCCTATTTCGCACTTCATACTTGGAACTAGTACTTCTTACTCTTAATTTCCAACTTCGTATTTCGTACTTCTGACTTCTCACTTTAACTTTTCCAAAAACCCTTCTGCATTCTTCAAATGATCTTCTTTCTTTTCTTTTCCCATTCGCTCCCAAGAATAAAATAGCATAGAGATGCGTGGATTGGATTTAAAAAAGTCTTGATGTTCATCAATAAATCTCCAGAATAGCCCATCCCAAACCTTTTCCCAGTCCCCTTTGGGATAATCGCTCATTTTTTTCAAATAATTAGAGCCTCCGATATAAGGTTTTGTTGCAAAAAGTCCCCCATCCGCAAATTGGCTCATTCCATAAACATTTGGCACCATGACCCAATCATAAGCATCTATAAACAACTCCATAAACCATCGGTATACTTCATCAGGATCAAATTCACAGAGCAACATGAAATTTCCCAAAATCATTAATCGCTCAATATGATGGCAATAGCCTGTATTTAGAACCTTTTTGATGGTTTGATCAATGGGATCTATGCCTGTAGTTCCATCATAAAAACTAGGAGGAATCGTTCGTTTAAATCCCCAGAAGTTCCTCGTTCTTGAAAAGTTTCCCTTACATTCATACATCCCACGAATAAATTCCCTCCAGCCTATAATCTGTCGTACAAATCCTTCGGTAGAGTTAATGGGTACATTCTCTTTTTTTGAAAATTCAAGACTCTTTTCGATGACCTCATCTGGCAACAATAAACCTACATTGATCAAGGGGGATAACAAACTATGATTCAGAAATGACTCCTCTTTGACAATGGCGTCTTCATAAGCCCCAAACTCGTGAAATCTGTTCATCAAGAACTGATCTAACCATTCTGTGGCTTGTTTTTGATCAATAGGGTAAAAAGGTTGTTTGCTTAATTTCCCAGGATTTTCTCCAAAATACTTCTGGGTATAAACCAAAGCTTCCTTCCAAGATTCAGAAGCATCCGGAAACTTTATTAAAGGAGGAGTTTTTCCTTTAGGATATTTCTTTCGATTTTCTGTGTCATAGGTCCAACTCCCCCCTTCAGGCTCTTGATCCTTATCCAAGAGAATTCTTCTATCCTTTCGCTGCTGTTTATAAAAAGCAGTCTGGAAAAATGATTTTTTATTTGGCTTGAAAAATATCGAAAGTTCATCCTTGTTATTTAAAAACGCTGGATTTTCATATAGGACCAATTCACAGGACTTTGCCATTTCCTTTAATCTCTTCTCCAACCAATTGTCAACGGGGTCCAAGCAATAAATCTTTGTTATCTTTTTCTCTTGAATTTCTTTACTGAAATTTCTGATATCTGAGAGCTTTGAAGGACTTTCAATATAATGAACGATTAGTCCCTTCTTTTCCAACAAATCTTGGTATGCTTTCATGGATGCCCTATGAAATGCCAATTTCTGTTGATGGAATCGGTATTGCTTAAAAAATAAAAACTCTTCTATCAGATAAATTTCATTTCCATTTTCCAACAAAGGGGAAGACGAGAAAAGTTGGTGGGGAAATATAAGATTAATGGTTTTTTCCATGGTGCTTGTTTCTTCTACAGCGTTCACTGCAGTAGTTTACTTCCTCCCAATTCTTCTCCCATTTCTTTCTCCAGGAGAAGGGTCGGTTGCAGACCGGACAAATCTTTGTAGGCAAATCCGATTTTTTCATTCAAATTCAGGCATCTCATTTTCCCTTACATAAGGAAAGCTTTCCAACATATTCAATCCATAATAGGTATTTAAGCCAGAAATACCCACTCCTAAATAGCTAGATAAATCCAATTGTCCCAGTGAATTGATGACTTCATCAGGTACTTCAATTAATTCTACCGAACCGATAACGAAAATGCAACCGTTTGGCAGTGAAATACTTTCAAGATGTTTCATCCCAATTTTCACTGGACTTTCCTTGACGAAGGGAGCGTAAAAATCCCCGATATATTCTTGCTGCAACTTCATTCGATCAAATTCGGATTCTCCTCTTCCCAATTTAGCCGAGGTGAAGTGTGCTTTTTTGATAAAGGATTCCGAAACATGGTTGATGGTGTAAAAACCGGTCTCCATAATATTCGGATAGGTATCTCTAGGGATTTCTGTTTGAGGCCTCATGATAAATCCCAGTTGGGCAGGACTGGACCCTAAATGAACCACTGAGGAAAATATTGCAACATTTTCTTGATCGTCCACAGACTTAGTACCTATTAAGTTTGCTGGCTTGATCCCGGAAATCGAGTTGATCAAGTTCAATCGAAACTTCCGATCCATTTGGTCCAATTCTTCTTTTTGCAATTGCATAATTCGTTTTTGCTTTATTTATCTTTTCACAAAATCAACGCCTTAATAAATTTCCTTCTTGCATCTCTTCCAAAAGGCAAAAAAGGACGGATAGTACCCTTTGACAGAACTTATCCAATCTCTGGGCTCTTCCTTTCCTTGGTAATGCAAGTTGGTTGGGTGCTCTTTGAAAATCAGGTTTTTGGGTTCTACAAGTTTCATCAAGTCTGCATACTCACCTACAAACACCTTTATTCCAGGGATGTTTTGGCTGAGCCCTAAGGCAAAATCAAGGCATTTTTGTTGGATAGGGTGTTTTTCAAAAAATGAAGGCTCCAACAAGAAAACTCGTTGGACACTCTCCCCCTGATACCAATAAGGATCTAAATTGTAATAATTATAGACCAACGTAGTGGAAGAAGAATCTAACTGGGGAATCCCTACCTCTGGTAATTTGAATTCTACTTTAAAAAGTAAGGTATCTTTTAGAATGGAAGGAATTTCCATAACCTCAAAATCCGCATAGTCCACATCCAAGAAAGTATCTTCCTGATCACTTTGAAAGTACTTATTGATATTGGATTGATTGGCGTAGTATTTCTTACTGGAATTTGATCCTGCCACCCATTGCCAACTTAAATGGTTACTAGCCAAATCCCCATCCAACAAATGACTGTACAGCCATCGAGCAGGTTCCAGCCAATGAGATTGGGCAATATTGCAACAAATAGAAGCCACATACATTCGCATATGATTATGCATGTATCCCGTTTCATATAATTCGAGGATGGCTTGGTCCATGGCCTCAATACCGGTTTTTGCCTGAATAACGGCTTGTGGAATTTTCCAATTTGAAATGGGCGTTTGAGTCTGTTTTAAGTCCTGGAAAATCACATCTTTTTTAGAGATCCAGATTTGCTGCCAATAATCTCTCCAGGCCAATTCTTGTATCAACTTCTCAGTTTGAGAAGCTGGAAGTTGAAGGGAATAAATATGATCCAGTACCTGTTTCGTGGAAATTACTCCTCTGGAAATGTAGGGACTCAAGCGGGTGACTGCTCCATCTTTGAAATTTCTGGTAGCTGCGTATTTTGCCGGTTGAATTTCCCGAATCCGTTGCTCAATAGCTGTTAATTTGGTTGGAAAAGAGTGCACTAGGTAATCTTATTTAGGGAGATACTTCGTTGTCTGGAACATTTAAACCGGGTGATATCCTCACTTCTTTTTTTCAAATGTTTTTGGCTGACCCCACTGTTCACCCGCTTCCTCCACATTTTAAAGGAACTTTCTTTCAGTTCTCTTCTCATGAGTTTGATTACTTGAGACTCTGAAAGTCCAAATTGGGATTCAATAGCTTCGAAGGGAGTTCTATCCTCCCAAGCCATTTCTATAATTCGATCTAATTCTCTATCGGTCATATAAAATTCATCTTCAAATTGGAATTGGAAAGACCTATTTCCTTTGAATTAATTTCTACTTAGATAAAGCTGATCGGCCTGAAAAATGTTTGAAAGGATATTAAAATTATAGGCACAAATTCTTCAAAAAAGAGGGGACTTGAGTTTTTTAGGATAGACTAAAGTACATATCAAATCAGGAAGAAATTTTGGACCAAGAGCCTCCAAAAATAGCAATGGTTAAGACTATTGTAAATTAAAATAGTTGTAAAACATTCAAAAATCACTAATTACCATATGCACTATTTTTTTGTCATGATTTTAATTTTTAATTAGGGTTAGGTAAAGTTATGATGTACTCAAGTTCTGGTTGAGCAGAAATTTTATATTGTGTATTAATTATGATGGATCCTTTTAAATCGCTCGGAATATCTTTAATTATTTTTGGAGTAGTTAAGCCGCTTTTATTAATTCCTATTTTTTCATCCTTATACACTTGTATTTCAGTAAGGATTAAGAGTTGAGAAAAACCCCTAATTTTTTTTTCATCTAAAGTGGTTTGTCTCTTATCAAATAAAATTTCTCCATTCAACTTACTTTCTATCGGATTTAAATGGAACATTGCTTCCTTACTCAGATCAAATATTTTTTCCTCTTTTTGATAATGCTTAATTTGAGTTTTTTCTTCGGGAATGCCTGCTTTTTTAAGACCGATAGATAGTTCAATTTTTTCAGGGATAAAGATAGTATCCCCATTAACCTGATTCATCAAATTTAAAAAGATTGAAACCTGCTGTTCCTTTGCTAAAGCATTTTGCATAGTTTCACTTATAATTATATCAGGTTTATCATTAAAATCTATTTGATATTTAGTTGCGTCTTCCCTTTCTAATTTTATGTTATAATCTTTCAATCCTAATTTTGAAATTATACCTTGAAGAATTTCAAAACTTAATGGATTTATTTCTAAAAATGTGTATTTAATTTTTTGTTTTGAATATCTAAAAATTATAGGAAGAATAAGTGTTGCAAATGGCCCAGTCCCAGCATATAGAATATGAAGAGACTTTTGCTTTTTAATTTTTTCCTGAATGGCTTTATTTATTCCTCGAATAAATTGCCTAGTTCTAATCAAATCATCAAGACAAAGAGCTGCCCAAAAAGTACCTAAGGCCCATCCATTATCAAACCCAATATCATTTCTTCCTTTTTCAATATCTATATTTTGCCCACAAACCTTATTTAATAAGAGTTTATATTCTTTTGAAGCAATTGATAATTTGTGGTAATCAAGATTATCTTCAAAATATTCTGAAGTAATTCGTATTATTTCTTTTTGTATGTCCATGGATGGGAATTGCTATTTTTTTTAAAAAATTTATCTAACGATTTTATGTAGGAAGTTTTTTTTACCCATTAAACCTAGCAAACTTTTTTGTATTAGTAATCAATCCATACGGCCCCTGATCCTTGATTATCCGACAACAAACGACTACAAACGGATACAAACGACTAACTCCCGACTCTGCCCTCTGCCATCCCCCAACTTTGACTTATCGATTTTCCTCTAGCGAAATCACAAATCAATTTTTCACATAAAACAATACACATTATGAACACGCTAAGAAACAGAGTACAGTTGATCGGACGTCTAGGATCCAAAGTAGAAATCAAAAATCTGGATGGCAACAAAACCATCGGCAAGGTATCCCTAGCTACCAATGAATACTACAAAAATCAAAAAGGGGAGCGAGTGGAAGATACCACCTGGCACAACCTAGTTGCCTGGGGTAAGCAAGCACAACTATTGGACAAGTATACTGATAAGGGTTCAGAGATCGCCATTGAAGGAAAGCTCAGCAATCGCTCCTTTGAAGACAAGGAAGGCAACAAGCGATATGTGACCGAAGTGATCGTCCAAAACATTTTGTTGATGGGTGATAGAAAATCCAGTATTTCTCCAACATCAGAGGAGACAGAAGGTGATTTGCCATTTTGAAATATTAGAACCTAATAAAAAGGTCGTGACTGGATCCAGTCACGACCTTTTGTGTGTTTTTGGTAAAAGATAATGGAGATACAACTGTTATGAAATACGCCTACAGTGAGATATACTCTGTAAGATAAAACCCGAATTACCCGTCTGGGATAATATCCTACCCCTAATTACCTAACTGAACTACTATCATTTTTTCGCGACTGAAAGAAGCCTATTTCCATTTTATTTCTAAGTATTTCAGAGATACTCCATAAAACATCTTGGTTATAGCTTGATCTCAAATTTATCAACCCAAAGGGCTATCCTTGATTATTTCGCGATCCGCCAAAGGCGGTGAACTTATTTCAATTGTATTTCTAACTAATTCCTGCTTCATACTTCCTACTTCCTACTTCCCGTCCCTTTTCCCCGGCTTATATATCTCCTCCGCCCTAGCCTCAATATCTTCTCGATAATAGGCTACTTCCTTAAATTCCACATCAGCATACCGCTGTGCTTGGTCATCAAAATGAGGTGAATTCGGATCAGCATTTTGGCCTCCTGCCAACATGGACTTGGCTTTTACTTTCTCTCCAAATTCTACGACTGCCACAAAGCTATTTCCTCTATACCCATACAACCTCTTAGTTTCTGGAGTAGATCTAGCACCATATGCAGCCAATGCTCCCCAGGTACCTGAAGCTAAACCAACTGGTACATAAGGCTTGTTATCATCAAATTTTAAATCAATATCGCCAGTTAAGCGCTGAAATCTATTGATTTCTGACCAAGGAGTATTCCAGGTTCCAAAATCAGCATTCATTTGCTCCAAAGTAGTCTTAAACGCTGCTATCAATTCAGTAGCAGAGGGAGATGGCACTGTACCTTTACCCTCATTGAATTCCAGTAAATTGTTAATGTTTCCATGGTTTCTCATAAAATTCATTCCAAAGAAATGAGCAAGAGACATTGCCACAGATTCTTTACTTGTACGGTAATCCCAATCTTCTAAAACTTTTATAGGTTCCGTCAGTTCAGGGTCAGCAATTCCTTTTTGATCATAGGCTTTCGATAGCATAGGAATCAATTTTTCGAATGCCGGTAAATACGGATCATATGCCAATTCAATTAGTTTGTCTAGCGTCAGATCTTTGGCATCACTGAGCACTTTGACTGCATGCACTCCTCTATAATTTTCTGCTTCTGGAGCCATATAAGCAGGGTAATCTTCTTTTTTAGGGCTATATTCTGCTGCCGCCGTAAATGGAGTTGAATTACAATTTTGAATCCATCCATTCGCCGGGTTTAAAATCACAATACTTTCATCTACCGTATGTAAACCCAACCAATCCGTATTTGGATCTGAGCCATCAACTGGTTTAGAGAAATCAAACTCTTCATTTCTTTTGGGAATAAAATTTCCATGGAAGTAGGCAATATTCCCTTCCGCATCCGCAAAGACCGTATTATTTGAAGAGTTGGTTCGGATGTTCATCATTTCTTTGAACTCCGCATGGTTATTCAACTTGGTTCGGGTAAAGCTCTGAGTCAAAGCATTGACAGGATCCCAATTAATTTTGGTCACCACCCATTGATCGTCTAGTTTATGAGTTACCGGACCATGATGAGTACGGTACATAGTGAATGATTTTTCCTTTAATTCATTACCATCTTTATATTTTAAGGTAATGGGAAGCTCAGATACATTCCTGGTTTCCTCTCCATACTTATAGGTCAATTTCCCCTCAGCTTCACTCACATCTTCCACGAATTCATCAATGAAATCAACACCAGTAGAAGTGTGCATCCATCCGGTTTTCTCGTTAAACCCCTGATATACAAAAAACTGCCCCCAGGTCACCGCACCATAGGCATTTAAGCCTTCTTCACTGACCACATGAATTTCAGGTCTGAAATAAAAAGAGGTGTGCGGGTTAATTAAAAGCATGGCATTTCCTGATTCCGTCAGTTCCCCCGAAATCGCAAACCCATTGGAACCCTTAGGTTCTTCAGTTAAATCAATCGGATTCAAACCACTCCCGAATTCATTCAAGGCCAAGGATTGATCATCCCCGTAAAAAGCAGCAATTCTTCGGGTAGGAATCTGCTCGATATCTCCACCTATGGAACCCTCTGAGAAAAACATGGGCATCCATGGTTCATAATGAGTGATCACCTGAGGATTGACTTCTGGGTGTGTTGCCAAGTAATAATTAACTCCATCAGCAAAGGCAATGCATAATTCCTTTAGCCAATCTGGAGCAGCTTCATATGCTGCTTTGGCTTCAGCTTCCGTCATGTATAAATTCGCCCGCAAATCTGAATAAATTGCTTGCTCTCCTTCTAACTCCGCCAACCTTCCAGTAGCCCAAACATAGTTTCTTTCCACCCTTCTAAAATCGTCCTCACACTGTGCATATAGCATTCCAAATACTGCATCCGCATCGGTTTCCCCATAAATATGTGGAACTCCAAAATCGTCCCGGATGATCTCCACTTTTTCGGCAGTGGCTTCCCATCTTTCTTGCTCTGTCAGTTCTTTGGGTTGGCAAGCAAATACCAACATTGGCAATGCCAAATAGAGTAATCTAAACTTCATCTGTGTTTTAATTTTGGGTGGTTTGAAGGAATGATATCCTTAGTGTCGAAAATAAGCTATTTGTTTTCAGTGGGCAACCCAATTTTTACCGATGCTGCTGATAATAATTTGGGCTGAATTTTTCTTTTAGATCAGAAATTATGCTTTCTGGAAGGGTCAGACTCTCTTCATACCCTTTCAACATTTTTTGAACTTGCTCTATAGCGCTTGTTCCTATGATCAAAGAACCCACTGCAGTTGGCAGCAGTCCAAATTTGATTAAAAAGGCTTCTGGGGAAAACCCAGATTCTTGAATTATCCCTTTCATTGCTTTAACTTCTTCTACCGATCTATCCAAATACTCACCTGCAGGCTTACTGATAAGCATGCCTTTGGCGAAACTCCCTCGTACCAACACCTTTGTTTCAGTTGTAGCAATCAAAGGGAAAGCAGCTTCCTCAGGTCTCCTGTCCAACGGAGAATATTGCATCATGATGGTAGCGGGCTTACCTTCTGTCAATACTTTTCGAATCACATTGGAGCGAATCGATGAAATACCGAATTCGCGGATTTTACCTTGCCCTTTTAGTATTTCAAACGCCTCCAAGGTCTCCTCCCAAGGGTCATCAATCGTACCACCATGTAACTGGTAAAGATCTATAAAATCAGTTTGTAGCCTTTTTAAGCTTTTTTCAACTGCTTCCAAAATGTAGGATTTCCTCGGGTTCCAATCCCAGCCATTCCCATCGGGGCGCAATTGATTTCCGACTTTAGTAGCCAATACCACTTGGTTTCTTTTGCCTTTAATAGCCCTACCCACCATTTCTTCATTGAACCCCTTCTGGTATAAATCGGCAGTGTCTAAAAGATTGATTCCCCCAGAAATAGCTGCATCTATTATTTTTTGGCTCAACCCATAATCTTCAGGAAGAGACATACATCCTAGACCAATTGAAGAAATTTGAACCTCAGAGGAGGAAAGATTGATCATTTTCATAAAAAATTAAACTGTTTTTAACCTAAATATCTTGTTTTGTAATAAAGCCGATTTTTTTGTGCTTTTAAAATCAACCTTCTTAAATATTCCTCCATTAATCCCTATTTTTGAAATCTTAAACCTATTAAAATGAAAAAGATCGCAGTTTTTACTTCTGGTGGAGATAGTCCTGGCATGAATGCCTGTGTTAGAGCAGTTGTCAGAACAGCTATTTACAAAGGACTGGATGTTTACGGAATATATAGAGGATATGAGGGAATGATCGAGGGCGACATCAAAAAGTTGTATTCTCATTCAGTAAGCAATATTATTCAACGAGGTGGAACGATTTTAAAATCTGCCAGATCCATGGAGTTTAAAACTCCAGAAGGCCGAAAGCAAGCCTATGACAACTTGGTGGCCAATGGCATTGAAGGCATTGTAGCCATTGGAGGAGACGGGACTTTTACAGGTGCCAAAATATTTCAGGAAGAATACGGGATACCAACGGTAGGATGCCCTGGCACGATAGATAACGACCTATATGGTACGGATTATACCATCGGTTTTGACACTGCGGTCAATACCGCTTTAGAAGCTATTGATAAAATTCGTGATACTGCAGCGGCACACGATCGAATCTTTTTTATTGAAGTAATGGGAAGAGATGCAGGATTTATAGCTGTAGATTGTGGTATTGGTGGTGGAGCCGAATTCGTGATGGTTCCTGAAACCAAAACAGATCTAAACAAAGTGGTCAAAAGCATGAAAAATCTTCGTAAAAATAAGTCTTCCAGTATCGTGGTGGTAGCTGAAGGTGATGATGAAGGCAATGCTGAGGTCATTATGAACAAAGTAAAAGAACGCATCAAAGACGAAAATAAAGATTTTAAAGTAACTACTTTAGGTCATATCCAACGTGGAGGAAGCCCAACCGCCAGAGACCGTGTATTAGGAAGCTTATGTGGCATGGCAGCTGTGGAAGGATTGCTTGATGGAAAAATGAACTGCATGGCAGGTGTGATGAACCAACAAATAGTTTATACCCCTTTTGCTGATTGCATCGGCAAAGAAAAGCTATTAAGTAACGAGCATTTAAAATTGATGGAAATTTTAAGTATCTAATATGGGGTTTATTCCGATCTTCTTGACTTTGGGAGGCGCTTGCCTCCTATTTTTTCTTACTGTCCGCACCACCTTGCAAAGAAAATTAAATCTTCAACGGGAAATTTCCTCAAAATTGGGCATCAACCATCCGGAATTAGACATCTTTCTTGGTGAAATTGCAGATCCAGAACTGATTTACAAAAAATGGAGGGAAGTTCATGCTGACAAAAAAATCCCGAAAAATACCTTGGAGCAAATAAAAGCGCTCAAAGTCAATAAACTTCAATACAATCAGCTAATTAAAAAAGCTCCCTATAATTGGGTAGCCAAAATTTCTGGTTATTCTACTATTTGAGTATTAATATAAGAGATAATATTTGATTCTTCGGATGGATGAAACCATGCGATCTCAGTATCTCTTCGAAACCAAGTCAATTGCCTTTTGGCATACCTTCTGGAATTTCTTTTCAGAAGACGTATGGCTTCTTCTTTGTCATATTTACCTTCCAAAAACCCGAAGATCTCTGAATATCCTACCGTCTGTAAGGCATTTAAATGCCTTTTAGTAAAAAGGCTTGCTGCCTCCTCAAATAACCCGGCTTCAATCATCAAATCCATTCGGGTATCTATCCGATTATATAAATCTTCCCTGTCTCTATCGAGGCCTATCTTAATGGTTTTGAAGTTTCGTTCAGCCTTTTTCTTTACCCGAAAAGTACTGAAGGGCTTACTTGTTGCTCGAAAAACCTCAATTGCTCTCATCAATCGCTGAGGATTATTGATGTCCACTTGTAGAAAATATTCCGGATCATTTTTTTCAACTTCTTTTTGTAAAAACTCCAATCCCTTTTCCTCAAACTCAGCAATAATTTCCTTCCTAAATTTAGGATCGATCTCAGGCATCTCATCTAAACCATTGATCACCGCATCTGCAAAAAGTCCTGAGCCTCCAGTAAGGATCAAAAAATTATGTTTCAAAAACAGTTTTTCTATCAAATTGATCGCATCCCTTTCAAACATTTTCACATCATAAGATGTTTCCACAGAAAGACTGTTTATAAAATGATGTGGAACTTGTTCTAATTCACTTTCGGAAGGTTTAGCAGTTCCCAAATTGGTTTCTTTATAAAATTGACGGCTGTCGCAGGAGATGATTTCCGAATTAAATTTTTTGGCTAGATTTAGGCATAATTCAGTTTTTCCAACTGCAGTGGGGCCGACTACGAGTATCAAATAATTTTGTGTTGCCAATGGTTTCTTTGCTTAGGCGGAAATCTAAAATCCAAACTTACCAAATGAAAAGCAAAAGGGTACTTATTGTTGATGATAATGACCTCAATCGTAAACTTTTTGAGAATCTAATAGGTCAGCTATGTTATTTTAAAAGTGTAAAAAATGGTATAGAAGCCTTAGATATCCTAAAAGTCGAAAATTTTGATTTGATTTTAATGGATATTCAGATGCCGCAAATGGATGGAATGACGGCTATGAAACAGATTAAAATTTCAAAACTTACTGAGAGCCCAATTATAGCAGTGACTGCATTTGCAGAGCTAGAAGACAAAAACAATTTCCTGGATCAAGGATTTGATGATTTTATTGTTAAACCAATTCGACCTAGAGAATTCATTGAATGTATCAAAGAAACCTTAAGTCGGAATCCAACTCCTCAAAAGGTTCAAAATGAAACGACTTCTGAAACACTTTCTGACCTTATACTAGATGTCCAGGTCATAAAGCAGCTCATGAAATATAATAGCACTGAAATTATAAAAAATGTATACTTAGACTTTTTGAAGGAATGTGAAAAGCTGGTAGAAGATTCTCAAAACTCTTTCTCTACAAGTGATTTACAATCTATTGAGGACCACCTTCATATCATCAAAGGTAATAGCGGAACTCTTGGCGCTAATAAGATTTTCAAACTTTCGCAAAAGGGCGAATTGCACGCAAAAAACTCAAATTGGGCGGAAACGAAAAAAATTCTTCAACAGTTGCAAAATGAAATCCTTATTTTCAGAGAATATTTAAATGAAGAAACTATTTTTGAGTCATGAGTGATACAAAAAAAATCCTAGTCGGAGAAGACAGTTCTGTTATTATTAATTTGACAAAAAGTGTCCTTGCTTTTGAAAATTATCAAATGAAAGCTGCTAGAAATGGCAAACAGGTATTGGAGATGCTTGACAAGGAAGATTTTGATTTGATACTGATGGATCTTAGTATGCCGGTCATGGACGGAGCTTTGTGTACACAAGCAATCAGAAAGTTAGAGGATGAAAGAAAATCCAAAATTCCAATTATTGCGATATCAGGAAATATCAATAATTACACCATGGATGAATTACGCAAATTTGGATTTGATGACTTCATTCAAAAACCCTTGGACTTCGATAAAGTTCTTGCAACTGTAAAAAAATATTTGAAGTAAAATGGCTGTCAAGTACACCAAACATTACCTGGATAAACTGGAAAACCTTTTTGCGGCATCTGATTACGTCTTGCGCTATGAAAAAGGCAACTTCAAATCTGGTTATTGTGTACTTAGAGACACCAAAATCGTCATCATCAACAAGTATTTCCCCATCGAAGGCAAAATCAATGCTCTGATAGACATCATCGCAGAACTAAATTTCAATCCCCAAGACTTTTCTGAGAAAAGCAATCATGATTTCCTTCGCGAATTAAGGCAAACCACAATAAAATTTTGAAAGCTACTTTTCTAGGCACAGGAACTTCACAAGGTGTCCCTGTAATAGGTTGTACTTGTGAAGTTTGCAATTCATTGGATTTTAGGAATAAAAGATTCAGATCATCCATCTATTTTGATTTAGGAGATTTAAGTCTGGTCGTAGATACAGGGCCAGACTTTAGGAGCCAAATCCTTTCCGCTGGAATTAATCAATTAGATGCCGTTCTATTCACCCATGAGCATAAAGATCATACTGCTGGTTTGGACGACATTCGCCCTTTCAATTTTGCCCAGCAAAAAGACATGCCCATTTTTGCAAGAAAACCCGTCTTAGAGCAAATCAAAAGAGAATTTGCTTATGTGTTTTCAAGCAAAAAATATCCTGGAGTCCCCCAAATTGAACCCGTTGAAATAACGGATCAACCTTTTACTATTCAAGGTCATACCATCACTCCTATTCCTGTATTACATTATAAACTTCCAGTATTAGGATTTAGAATAGGTGATTTTACATATATCACAGACACCAATTTTATTCCAGACGAATCCAAAGAACTTATCAAGGGAAGTAAAGTCCTTGTTCTCAATGCGCTTCAGAGAGAGTCACATATTTCACATTTTACATTAAATGAAGCCATAGAAATGGCGAAAGAATTAGGGGCAGATAAAACCTATTTCACCCATATTTCACATAAACTGGGCTTACATAGTGAAGTAGAAAAAGATTTACCTCCGGGAATTGCTTTGGCCTACGACGGTCTTGAGGTAACTTTGCCCTAATGCACCTGAATTATCATTTTCTTAAATTTCTTTGCCCTGCACTCAATCAGCGATTTCAAGGTCAAAAAATTGTGTCCTGCTTCTCCCAAAGTAAGGATGAACTAATTATTGAAACATACGGTGAAAAAGGAGAAAGTTGGATCAGAGCCCATCTGAAAACCCCGCAGATTTACCTCAGCTTTCCTGATCAATTCCGTAGGGCAAAAAGGAACAGCATTAATCTCTTTCCTGAATTACTGAATGAAACCATCCTATCCTGTGAAGTAATTGATTTTGAACGTTCTTTTATCATGAAGCTTACTTCCGGCAAATTGTTACTTTTTAAGCTTCATGCAAACCGGAGCAATGTGATCTACTATGAAGATCAGAAAGAATTGCCAACCAAAATTTTTAGAAATGAAATTCAAGAAGATAAAAAATTGGATTGGAATAACTTGAAAGTTTATCAAGAGCTGAGCAGATCAAGATTTGACGAGTTAAATGGAAATGCTGCCCAGTTTTTACCCACACTTGGTAAAATTCCCAGAGCTTGGCTCCAAGAACGAGGGTACCCTGAATCTGATCTTGATAAAAAATGGGCTTTAATGGAGGAAATCATCGATATTCTGGAAGCCCCCCTTTTTGCTTTGGTGGAGAATTCCGATGGAGTATATCTCAGTTTATTGCCTGAAGAAGATCCATTATACCTTTTTTCAGATCCCATCGAAGCTGTCAATCAGCTATTTTACCTTGCTATAGTCAAAGGTAATTTTGAAAAGGAGAAAAATGAGCTTTTGAAAAAGCTCAATGATCAACTCAAGAAAACCAACTCCTACCTGACCAAGGCTTCTGCCAAACTTGATGAGTTGAAAAATTCGCCCCCCCCTTCTCAGTTGGCAGATATCATCATGGCTAATCTCCATGAGTTTTCCTCAAGTAGACATGAGGTGGATTTGATGGACTTTTACACCGGTAAGATGGTAAAAGTAAAGCTGAAACCTCAGCAGAAACCACAGGAATATGCTGCACAACTTTATCGAAAAAATAAAAACAGGAAATTGGAATGGCAGCAGATTGAAAACACCATCAAGAATAAAGAAGCCTTCAAGACTGAACTTTTAGAACAACTTTCCAAGCTAGAAGAGATTCATGAATTCAAAGGACTAAAAGCCTTCAAAAAAAAGGAAGTACCCGAAAAATCCTTACTTAAATCTACGACTTCACTTCCTTTTAAAACATTCGAAGTGGAGGGCTTTCCTGTATGGGTGGGTAAATCATCCAAAGACAATGACGAAATGCTTAGAGGTTATGTCCATAAAGATGACATTTGGTTGCATGCCAGGCTAGTGCCCGGATCGCATGTAGTCGTCAAAATGAAAGGGCATGCATCCATGCCTACAGCCGTATTGGAAAGAGCGGCCGAACTAGCTGCTTTCTATTCCAAGCATAAAAGCGAATCCTTGGCTCCCGTGATTTACACAGAGGCTAAATATGTTAGAAAAGTAAAAGGATCTCCTGCAGGCTCGGTCAAAGTGGATCGTGAAAAAGTAATCATGGTTAGTCCAAAAGGCCCTGATGATGAAATTTCAACCCCTTAAAATTGAAACTCCTTTTTAAACCAATCCTGTTTTCACTTTATAATTTAATAAACCTCTCTCTATCGTATCCTTGGCAGAATCAACAGAGAACATTAGAGTGAAACCTATAGTGCAGACGGTTCAATATTGGTTATAAAAAAAGCCCTCATGAGGAGGGCTTTAAAGAAATTCATTTTAGTTTATGTTAACGCACCACGTGGATTTTCAACATGTTGGTTCTACCTTCCACCTTTAATGGCATACTTGCCGTATTGATGATGATGTCATCGGTATTCACGTGATCATCCTCTTTCAAAATATTTTCGATGTCTTCAAAAGTAGCATCTGTAGAAACAACCTTATCGTAATAATAGGCTCTAACACCCCATACTAAAGACATTTGAGTAATCAACGATTTTTTGCTTGTGAACACAAAAATATTGGCTAAAGGTCTATGAGAAGCGATTCGGAATCCTGTAAATCCTGAAGAGGTAATCCCCACTATTGCTTTTGCTTTCACATTTCGGGAAAGTCTAGAAGCCATCAAAATCAAGTTATTGCTTAGGAACGTCTCATCATCCTCTGGAATCTTATATAGGTTATGATAGATCTCTGCATTTGCCTCCAGGTACCCGATGATACTACTCATGGCTTTCACTGCATTAACTGGGTATTTCCCAGAAGCAGTTTCAGCAGAAAGCATTACAGCATCAGCACCGTCCAGTACCGCATTTGCAACGTCATTGGTTTCAGCTCTTGTAGGTCTTGGGTTCACTATCATGCTTTCCATCATTTGGGTAGCAATGATTACTGGCTTACAAGCCAATTTACATTTCTCGACAATTTTCTTTTGCCAAAGAGGAACTATTTCCATTGGAACTTCTACTCCTAGATCCCCTCTTGCCACCATGATGGCGTCTGTAGCCTCTATGATGGAATCGATATTTTCAAGTGCTTCTGGCTTTTCTATTTTGGCAACAATCTTACATACCTTTCCTGCAGCATGAATTCTTTCTCTCAAATCGTCTATATCCTCTGCAGAGCGTACAAATGACAAAGCAATCCAATCCACCTCTTGAGATAGACCAAACTGAAGATCTTCAATGTCTTTCTCTGTTAAGGAAGGTGCACTTACCTTGGTGTTAGGAAGATTAATTCCTTTTCTAGATTTCAAAATCCCACCGTGGATCACAGTACAGTTTACATTTTTACCATCCGTATCATTGACTACGACTTCTAGGTTACCATCATCAATTAAAATTCTATCTCCGGTAGCCACATCGTTTGGCAAATTTTGATAAACGGTACTCACCAATGTTTTGGTTCCGACTACAGGATCATTGGTAATGGTGATTTTTTCTCCTGGCTTGATTTCTACTCCGTTGTTTTCTACTTCACCCACTCTGATTTTAGGCCCTTGTAGATCCTGCAGGATACCCAGGTTCAAATTATTTTCTTTATTTACTTTTCGAATAATTTCAATTACTTCTTTATGGATTTCATGACTTCCATGAGAAAAATTTAGACGAAAAACATTCGCACCAGCTGCAGCAAGACTGGAAATTGTCTCAAAGTTGTTGGATGCAGGGCCGATTGTTGCAAGAATTTTGGTCTTGTTAAATTGAGTATAGCTCATTGGAATATTAATAAGTTAACAGGTTCTCTTTTGATTTTAATTTTGAAATATCCAGTTTGACAACGTTTTGAACAAATGAATTTTTAGCCAATTGATCTACAAATGTATGAATACTCGTCTGAAAGGTATCATCTTGTACCAAAAGGAAATAATCCATAAATCGAAGCTCTGGAATAAGATAGGTGACTTGATGCTCATTATTTAAAGCCTTATTTTTCAAAAGCTGAATGTAACCATGTGGTAAAGAAAGGAAATATTGTGATATTTTCAGACTCGGAGCGGTAAGAAACTCTAATTCTAGATCTTCTTTCCGGACCAAGTTTAAATCTAGGTCACGATTGATCAACCAGGCCATTTTATAGTCTTTTACAGGAGACTGTAGGCCAAGAAGCTCAAAATCATATGTATGTTCAATTAGTAATTTTGCCTTCTTCATTTAGGAAGAAAATAGATGGGGACAAAGTTAAAAATTTAAACGCAACCTAACAGAAGAGTCATTTATAATAAAATTTACTTGAATCTTTTCTTTGTCAATTAGGTATTAAATATATTTCTTTGCGAAGTGTTATTAACTAAACTGATCACAAAATGTCTGAAATTGCACAAAAAGTAAAAGCCATCATTGTTGACAAACTTGGCGTAGAAGAGTCTGAAGTGACTTTAGAAGCAAGCTTCACCAATGACCTAGGAGCTGATTCACTGGACACCGTAGAATTGATCATGGAGTTCGAAAAAGAATTCAATATCTCGATTCCTGATGATCAAGCTGAGCAAATCGGTACGGTGGGACAGGCAGTTACCTATCTTGAGGCTAACGTTAAATAATAACCCATAAATTCATTTTATGAATTTAAAAAGAGTTGTTGTAACAGGTATTGGTGCCCTCACCCCAATAGGCAATACGACAGAAGAATTCTGGACCGGATTGGTTAATGGAGTGAGCGGTGCTGCACCGATCACCAGATTCGACGCCTCTCTATTCAAAACTCAATTTGCCTGCGAAGTCAAAAATCTTGATCTCGAAAAGTTCATTGACAGAAAAGAGGCCCGAAAGATGGATCCTTTCACACAGTACGCAATGATCTCTGTAGAAGAGGCCATGAATGATGCAGGTTTCGATTTAGATTCCATAGATAAATCTCGTGCTGGTGTAATTTGGGGTTCAGGGATCGGAGGATTAAAGACATTTCAAGATGAAGTGACGGATTTTGCCAAAGGTGATGGTACTCCCCGCTTCAATCCTTTCTTTATTCCGAAGATGATTGCAGATATCAGTGCAGGCTTTATTTCTATAAAATATGGTTTCAGAGGGCCAAACTTCGTAACCGTATCTGCTTGTGCATCTGCAACCAATGCACTTATTGATGCATTTAATTACATTAGATTAGGCAAAGCTGACATCTTTATAAGTGGAGGATCTGAAGCTGCAGTTACTGAAGCAGGAATTGGTGGATTTAACGCAATGAAAGCGCTTTCACAAAGAAATGATTCTCCCGAAACTGCCTCTAGACCTTTTGACAAGGACAGAGATGGATTTGTTTTGGGTGAAGGAGCGGGAGCTTTGATCTTAGAAGAATTTGAACATGCCAAAGCTAGAGGAGCTAAAATCTACGCTGAATTAGTAGGTGGTGGAATGTCAGCTGACGCATACCATATTACTGCTCCACATCCTGAAGGATTAGGAGCTAGCTCGGTTATGAAAATGGCCCTTGAAGATGCTGGCTTAGAGCCTGAAGCCATTGATTATATCAATGTGCACGGAACCTCTACTCCATTAGGTGATGTAGGTGAAACCAAAGCAATAGGAACTGTTTTTGGAGATCATGCTTATAAACTTAATATCAGCAGTACGAAATCTATGACGGGGCATTTGTTAGGTGCTGCAGGGGCTATTGAAGCAATTGCATCGATCCTTGCTATTAGAAATGGTATAGTTCCTCCTACGATCAATCACTTTACTGATGATGAAAGTTTTGATCCAGGATTGAATTTAACTTTCAATAAAGCCCAAAAGAGAGAAATTAATTACGCGTTGAGCAATACATTTGGATTTGGCGGACACAACTGTTCTGTCATTTTCAAAAAATATAATTGAACCGAATTTGAAAATCCTTCAGAGACTCGGAATCAACACTCTCTTCTTTAGCAAAAAAGATAAAAGGCTTGCTGCCTCCATCAAAGTGATGTTAGGTAGCAGGCCTTTTAACATTGCGTTATATAAACTGGCCTTAACTCCATCCGGACTGGCAGAGGAAACCCGAAAAGGGTTCAAAATCTCAAATGAGAGACTTGAATATTTGGGCGATGCTATCTTGGGGGCTGTGGTGGCAGAATATTTATTCCAAAAATATCCATATCGAGACGAAGGTTTTTTGACTGAAACACGATCCAAACTTGTAAACCGGGAATCATTAAATTCTACCGGGATAAAAATAGGATTAAAAAAAATACTCAATCTGGAAATTGGTGACCGCACATTCATTGGAAATAAATCCTTATACGGAGATGTTTTAGAGGCACTCCTTGGAGCGGTTTTCTTAGACAAGGGTTATCATTTTACCAAGAAATTTATTCTGAATAGGATTTTACTTCATTTTGATCTAGAGGGAATGATTGCCACTGTTACCAATTATAAAAGTAAAATCATCGAATGGTCCCAAAAAGAAAATAAGGCAATTGAATACAAGGTACTTCATGTACATGGGAACCAACGATTCAAAGAATTCATCGTTTCACTTGAAGTGGATGGAGAAGAAGTAGCACAAGGCAAAGGAAGTACCAAGAAAAAAGCAGAACAAGAAGCTTCAAAAAACGCTTGTGACTCGCTTAATATTACTTATTAGAAGTACATTTCAACTTCAATTCTAATCTACCATGTCACCAATTAAAATTGCTTCTGGTACCGTTAACCAAACTCCGTTGGATTGGAAGGGCAATCTTGACAGAATTATTCGGGCAGTAAAAGAGGCAAAATCTGAACATGCAGAAATTCTTTGCTTACCTGAATTGGCCATTACTGGGTATGGAAGTGAAGATCTATTTTTAAGCTATTGGTTTCCCCAAAAGGCCCTAAAACAACTGGAATTATTGATTCCAGAATGTACCGACATCACAGTTGCTATAGGATTACCTATTCGAATTCAAGATAATGTCTACAATTGCGTAGCAGTCATTGCAAATGCAAAACTAAAAGGCTTTGTAGCCAAACAATACCTTGCCATTGACGGAGTACATTACGAATTTAGATGGTTTACTCCCTGGCCAGCATATGAGGTTATTGATTTTGAGTTTCAAGGTGAAAAATACCCACTTGGAGATCAGATTTTTGAGCATAAAGGGATAAAATATGGATTCGAAATCTGTGAAGATGCCTGGAGAGGTTCAATTCGACCTGGATATAGGCTAGCCGAAAGAAATGTTGATTTAATTTTTAACCCAAGTGCCAGTCATTTTGCCATGGGTAAAACCCGTGAACGCTACAAATTAATCCAAGAAAGTAGTAAAATCTTTGATTGCTATTATTGCTATACGAACCTGCTTGGAAATGAGTCAGGAAGAATGATTTTCGATGGTGAGATAATGTTGGGTAAATCAGGCGAAATCCTAGGTAGAAATCAACTCTTATCCTTCCAGGATTTTCAAGTAAAAAGTTTTTACCTAGATCCAAAAAAGCAGGACATCGCACCAATTTTAGAAAAAGAAAAAGAATTTGTTCAAGCCGCTTCCTTGGCGTTATTTGATTACCTCCGAAAAAGCAAAAGTAAAGGATTTGTTCTTTCTTTGAGCGGAGGGGCTGATTCCTCTACGATAGCTATTCTGGTTTCTGAAATGGTCAAACGAGGAATTCAGGATTTAGGGATCGTTCTTTTTTGCAAAAAATTAAATCTACCACTTCCTCCTAAGCAGGAAAATGCCGAAAAATTTCTGGTAGGAGAATTATTGACTACCGCATACCAAGGCACCAAAAACTCTTCTGACGATACCTTTCAAAGTGCCAAAACATTGGCGGAAAGCATTGGAGCCAAGTTTTATCATTGGAACATTGACGAGGAAGTATCCTCCTACACCAAGAAAATAGAGCAAGCCATCGGAAGACCTCTGACTTGGGAACAGGATGACATCACTCTACAAAATATTCAAGCTAGATCCAGGTCTCCCATTATCTGGATGTTGGCAAATATTCGTAACTCCTTGTTGCTTTCTACCTCCAATCGAAGTGAAGGAGATGTGGGCTATGCTACCATGGATGGAGATACCAGTGGAAGCATCTCCCCTATTGCAGCAGTTGATAAATATTTCATTTTAAATTGGCTTAGCTGGGCAGAAAAAAACTTAAATCAGCCAGGTTTACAACTGGTCAATTCTCTTCAACCTACTGCCGAGCTAAGGCCTTTGGAAAGAACGCAGACGGATGAAAAAGATTTGATGCCATATGCAGTTATTGTGGAAATCGAAAAATTGGCCATTCGGGACAAAAGATCCCCTATGGACATTTTTTTAATTCTAAATGAGGAACTTCAACTTGAAAGCAGCGTTTTGAAGGATTATATTAAAAAATTCTTTAGACTGTGGTCAAGAAACCAATGGAAAAGAGAACGGCTGGCTCCTTCTTTTCATTTGGACGAATTCAATGTAGACCCAAAAACTTGGTATCGTTTCCCAATTTTATCCGGAGGATTTGCCGAAGAACTTGAACAATTAGATCAACTTTAAATATGATTGAATCATTGCTGAATTATGTCGTTTGGGATCCAAATCCTGCTGTTTTCTCAGGGTTTGAAAGGCTCAGATGGTACAGTTTATTATTTGCTTTAGGCTTTATTATTTCTCAACAGTTTATGGTCTACTTTTTCAAGAAAGAAGGACAAAATGAATTGTTGGTAGACAAGCTTACAATCTATATGGTGTTGGCGACCATCATTGGAGCTAGACTGGGACATGTCCTATTTTATGAACCTGAAAAATACCTCAGCAATCCAATTGAAATCCTTAAAGTTTGGGAAGGTGGACTTGCCAGTCATGGTGCAGCTATCGCCATCTTATTTGCTTTATGGCTATATGCTAAAAGAACTCCAGGTCAAAGTTACCTTTGGGTAGTAGATAGAATTGTCATAGTCACGGCAATGACTGGGGCGCTGATTCGTTTTGGAAACTTGATGAACTCGGAAATTGGAGGAAAAGATACAGGATCAGATTATGGATTTGTATATGCTTGGGATACCAAAGACATCATGGAAACCATGCGAGTACCAATAGAATCCATCGAGGCCTATAAGCCGACAGATCGTGAATCAGAACTTCAAAATAATGGAATTGTTCCTGTCAATTTTGATATAAAAATCAATAAAGGAGGGTATAGCCTTACAGACTTAGAATCCACCTTAAGAAGGGATATTAAATATGTTCTGACCCAATTTAAATCTTCCCAAGAATATTTGGCTGAGCCTGAAGAAAGCCCTCTGGATTTGACTATCTCGGATAAAGGAGAGTTTTATCTGGCTACTGTAAAAACCTTTGGCAGAACAAAACACCCGACCCAGATTTACGAATCTATCTCCTACTTCATCATCTTTTTGATTTTGTTAGCTTTATGGAATAAGTATAAATCCAGATTACCAGATGGTCTCTTATTAGGATTATTTTTAATTGCCGTATTTGGAATGCGCTTTGTCTGGGAATATTTTAAGGCAGTTCAGGTAGACTTTGAAGAGAATATGGCTCTAAACATGGGCCAAATCCTAAGTATACCATTAGTAATTATAGGAATTATCCTAGTGGTACGGGCACTAAGTAATGGAATCAAACCTGAAAAAAATTAAGGAACAGGATCATGTCCATGACCTCCCCATGGATTACAACTGGCAATTCTCTTTAATCCAAGCCAACCTCCTTTGAAGATCCCATATTTAAGGATTGCTTCCTTTGTATATTGGCTACAAGTAGGGGTATAACGACAACTTGAAGGAAACAAGGGAGAAATTGTGTATTGGTATACCAAAACGGGAAATATGGCTATCTTTCGAATTAATAATCTGAATGTCATCTGAAAACTCAGTAAGATTTAACTACTAAACCAAAAATACTCAATCTGAATTCCCTCTTGTCCATTAAGATAATAAATTTCATTCTTGTTGTTCTAGTTGCACTCGTTCTAAGCCTTTGTTTAGGACATAAAAGTGTTTATGCACAGGTGGACACCTCATTTAGCCCTGCTAATTCAGGAACTCCGGAAAAAGTGAAGGTGAACAATATCTTTATTATAGGGAATGAAAAGACTAAAAAAAGCATCATCCTTCGGGAGCTAGACTTCACTACGGACTATTACTATGATTGGGATACATTTATAGAGATCATTCAGGCAGATCAAAAAAAAATCTATAACCTCCGACTGTTTACTGAAGTGGAAATCACACCTCTTCTTACTGGAGAAGATGAAGCCGAAGTGGTAATTACTGTCAAAGAAAGATGGTATATTCTTCCTTCTATTATTTTCCAGTTAGCAGACAGAAACTTTGCCGAATGGTGGACCAACCAAGGTAGAGATTTTTCCAGAGTAAACTTTGGACTGAGATTGAGTCATAACAATGTGGCAGGAAGAAATGAAAAGTTAAGGTTTGCTGGCCAACTAGGTTTTACTAAAGCATTGGATATTCAATATAGCAAACCTTACATAGACAAAAAGCAAAAGCACGGATTAGCAGTACAATTCACCTTTTACAATAATAAAACCCTTGCTATTAAATCTGAAAACAACCGACAGGTCTTTTATACCTCGCCTGAAGAAAATGTACTAAGAAAAAATATTGCTGCCGCTATCAGGTATACCTATCGAAGGAGTTTTTACAATTTCCATTTCGTAACCCTCGCCTTCAATCATACTTGGATTAACCCTTCAGTATTGGAAGAAAACCCTAATTACTTCCAACATGGCTCCAATACATTACGCTATTTATACCTGACTTATACATTCCGTCATGATCGAAGGGATAATGTTGCTTACGCAACAGATGGCGAATTACTTGTACTTTCAGCTACGAAATATGGAGTTTTCTATACGAAAGAACTAGATGAAATCGAAGTAAATCTTACTGCCAATAAGTATTTTAAAATCAACGATAAATTCCATTTTAACACTGGATTAACTGCCAACTGGTTTCTGAGTGAAACCCAACCTTATACGTTAGTTAGGGGAATCGGGTATAATCCTAACTTTATTAGAGGATATGAATTAAATGTAATTGAGGGTCAACAGCTTTATGTTCATAAAAACAGCTTTAGGTGGAAATTTTTTGATTATGATTTCGATATTTCCAGAACTGTTCCCCTTGATCAATTCAGTACTATTCCGATTAGGTTGTATCTAAGTGCAAACTTTGATCATGGTTTTGTAAAAGATAGAAATGAAATTCTTGCAAATGCTAGACTGACTAATAAATACCTCTTTGGATATGGTCTTGGTATTGATTTAGTAGGATTTTACGATGCAGTATTGAGGTTTGAATATTCCCTAAACAATACGGGAGGAGGCAACTTTTTCTTCAACTTTAAAACACCTTTCTGATAAAATAAAACTTAGTTCTCCTTTCAAAACGAATGAATTTTATTTAAATTAATAGTTCATTTAAGTTTTTGAGAAATGAAGCTTCTTATATTTTTATGCTTCGCTGTTTTTGTTTGTTTTTCAGCTTTCCCTCAAACGGACCCTTTGACCCAAGCACATGGTGCCAGAAGTCAAGGTATGGGAAACCTCAAAGTTAACCTTCCCGACACTTGGGCCATTTTCAACAACATAGGAACCTTGGATCGGGTATCCTCTTCACAGATTGGTGTGGCTGCAGTTCAACGATATGGCATCCAAGAGCTCAGCACTTTGGATTTAGCATTTGCCTTGAAATCCAATATTGGCTCATTTGGAATAGGTGTCTCTAGGTATGGAGGAAAGCTATTTAATCAACAACTAATCGGAATGGGTTATTCCCAAAAGTTAGGAATTGCCAGTTTTGGAGTCAAATTGGATTGGTTTCAAACCCATATTCAAGATTTCGGACATGCCAATTCTTTTATTTTTAGTTTAGGAGGAGTAGCTGATTTAGGCCCAAACCTCCAGATAGGTGCCTATTTTTCCAATTTAAACAGGTCTAAAATCAGCAGTGAATATAATGACCGACATCCCACTACTTTCTCGATAGGAGTCACCTACCTTCCCATTTCTAACCTGCAACTTCATTTAGAGATTGAAAAGGATATTCTTTATAAACCTAATGTGAAAGCGGGTATTGAATATGGAATCCAAGACTGGCTTTATCTTCGATGTGGAGTAAACAGTAAGCCATCTAATTTAAATTTTGGTTTGGGGCTAAAGCCAGGAAAATTCCAGTTTGATTATGCTTTAGGGCAAAATAATGCACTCGGCAATACACATCATGTAAGTTTCGGATATCTGTGGTAATGAAAGGAGCTCAAATAGCATTTCTTTTTTGTCTTCTCTTTTGGAGTAATAAATTACTCAGCCAAAACCCTTCAAAGCCAACTATAGACCCGGAAAATTTAGTGGAAAGGTTATTCCCTGTTCAGGATGAGGACATAGATTATGAGTCGATCTATGAAGTATTATTTCAACTGTACTCCAACCCAATTAATTTAAATAAAGCAAGCGCCGAAACCCTTCAGGCCAGCTATTTATTGAGTCCTAATCAAATCACCTCCATCCTCTCCTATCGTGAGAAATTCGGACCATTTTTATCTCTATATGAATTGCAGGCAGTTCCGCATCTAGACTTAAAAACCATCTCACAAATATTACCTTTCATTACTTTGGATGAAACTGAATCTAATTTTTCAAAAAATCTTTTTAGAAGAATTTTTGAAGAGGAACAAGCCTACCTGTTGTTTCGGCACAGAAGGGTTTGGGAACCGAGAAGAGGATTTATCGAGGTTGATAGTTCCTCCACAGGAAAATCCAGTAAGCCTTATTTAGGAGACCCAAACGACCTATATCTACGTTTTAGAATACAACATCCACGTGATTTTAGCCTAGGACTTACCCTTGACAAAGACTATGGAGAACAATTTACTTGGGATCCCCAAACCAAAAGATATGGGTTTAATTTCCTCTCTTTTCATTTCACCAAATACTTCACCAGAAACTGGAAGGCGCTGAGTATTGGTGATTTTCAAGTTCAATTTGGACAAGGGCTTGTATTTGGGGCAGGATATTCTTTAGGAAAGGGATCAGAAACTGTTCCTACCGTCAGAAAGAGTAGTATTGGCATCTTACCCTATACTGCAGCAATGGAACATGGCTTTTTTAGAGGGGTTGGAGCCACGTATCAAAAAGGTTCATGGGAAACTTCAATTATTACTTCCATTGCCCCTAGAGATGGTCGTTCTTTAGTTATCCTTGACGATTTCGGAAATGAAATAGAAACGATTTCTTCACTGGGACAAAGTGGCCTTCATAGAACCATGAGCGAACTTTCTACCAAATCCAGATTTCAGGAAGTAAATCTTGGAGGGAACATTCAATTCTCAAATCAGAATAAATTCCAAATTGGAAGCAATTTCCTAGTAACAAGATTCAATCAACCTTGGATAAAGAGTCTCTCAGCTTATAATCGGTTTGATTTTTCAGGAAAAAGCAATTGGGCAGGAAGTTTGTATTTCAATTACAACTGGAGAAATTTCTTCCTTTTTGGAGAGTCTGGAGTTTCAAAATCAGGTGGTCGAGGAGCAGTAATGGGTTTTATTAGCTCTCTGAGTAAAGAATTCGATATTTCATTTGTTTGGAGAAACTATGACCGGGATTTCCATAGTTTTTATGCCAATTCATTTTCTGAAGGCTCCAGACCAATAAATGAAAGAGGCGCCTACATAGGTATTCAACTTAAACCCAATACAACATGGAAACTGAATGCCTATTATGACTTTTTCAAATTTCCTTGGTTAAGATACCGGGTTTACTCCCCTTCAAATGGATTTGAATGGCTGGCCCGATTTAGTTACTTCCCTTCCAAGAAGCTATTGGCGTTCATACAAATAAGGACAGAGGAAAAGGACCGAAATGTCAACGATAGTGGTGCTCCCAGCCTTCCTTATGTAGTTTTACCTATCAAAAAATCTAATGGCATGATAAGTCTGGAATACCATCTTTCAGACAATTTATTTTTGAAATCAAGGATTTTGGCAAGTAGAGTAGACTTTAACTCTGAAATCACTCATGGATTTATGATCCTACAAGACATTCAGTATGGGCTAGATCGGTGGAAAATCACCGTAAGAGGAGCATTATTCGATACAGACAACTATGATACTAGGCTGTATGCTTTCGAAAACAACGTCCTTTGGACATTTTCAATTCCTGCCTTCTCAGGCCAAGGAATGCGATATTACGTAGTTGGGCAATACAAATTTAACCCGCAATTAACTGCCTATATCCGATTTGCCAGAACGAGTTATACCGATCGTGAACAAATCAGCTCTGGGCTTCAAACTATTAATTCTTCCCATCAAACAGAAAGTACATTTTTGATTAGATATATGATACATCGATAATTTTCCATCAATGGTGCAATTTTGAGGTAGTTTTTTTAATAATTTGTCAACAAACCACTAATCCATGAGAAAAACACTTTACACTACTATCATTGTACTCCTAAGCAGCCTTTCGGTCTTTGCTCAAAATCTGGATCTGAGCAAATTCAATAAAATGGAGGGCTTTGTTGATTTCTATCTAGATGAAGAAAATGGAAAGATCTATTTGGAAATTGAAGATTTAGAAAAGGAATTTTTATACGTCAGTTCGCTTACTGCCGGAGTAGGATCCAACGATCTGGGCTTAGATCGAGGCCAGCTTGGTCAAACAAGAATTGTGGAATTCAGAAAGACCGGAAATAAAATCTTTTTGGTTCAGAAGAATTATGATTATCGAGCATATTCAGACAATCCTGCCGAAGTAAAATCCATCCGAGATGCCTTCGCAGAGTCCACTCTTTGGGGATTTGATGTGGCACAGGAAAATGACGGTAGTTTCATTGTGGAAGCCACAAAATTCTACATGGAAGACACCCATGGCGTTGGAAGCAGACTTTCCAGAAACCGCCAAGGAACTTTCCGTACCGATGCCAGCAGATCTAGTTTATATTATCCTACCATCAAAAACTTCCCTAAGAACACGGAAGTAGAAGCGGTTATTACCCTTACAGGACAAATTACGGGTAGAGAGCTTAGCTCAGTAACTCCTGGCTCAGATGCGATAACGGTGCGTCAAAGACATTCATTTATAGAGCTTCCTGATTTAAACTATCAAAAGCGTGATTTTGATCCAAGAGGTGGTTTCAACGCCATTTCCTATATGGACTTTACCACTCCCATCACTGAACCAATTGTAAAACGATTTATCACCAGACATCGATTAGAGAAAAAAGATCCAACTGCTGCTGTTTCAGAAGTGGTAGAGCCAATCGTTTATTACCTAGACCGAGGTACTCCAGAGCCGGTTGCATCAGCATTAATTGAAGGTGGTAATTATTGGGCGCAGGCCTTCGAGGCAGCGGGTTTTAAAAATGCCTATAGAGTCGAACTTGCTCCAGAAGGAATGGATCTAATGGACGTTAGATACAATGTTGTACAGTGGGTTCATCGATCTACCAGAGGTTGGTCATATGGTAGCAGCGTTCGAGACCCTCGAACAGGAGAAATCATCAAAGGTCATGTTTCTTTAGGATCACTTCGCGTGAGACAGGATTACTTAATTGCTCAAGGACTGATCCAACCCTATGAAAATGGAACAGAACCAGACCCCAAAATGCTAAAATTGGCGTTGGACCGATTAAGACAACTCTCTGCTCATGAAATTGGTCATACCTTGGGAATTTCCCATAGCTATGCAACTTCTGCAGAAAACAGATCCTCTGTGATGGACTATCCATATCCTGTGATCACTCAAAATGCCAATGGAGAATTAGATCTTTCCGTGGCTTATGATCAAAAAATTGGAGAATGGGATAAGTGGGCGATTAAATTTGGATATGGGACAGTTCCTCCAGGTATGACTGAAGAAGAATACCTGGAAAAAACCCTTCAGGACACTTACTCGGCAGGCTATGAATTTATTACTGATTCGGATTCCAGAGACCCAAGTGGAGCTCACCCTCGCTCCCACCTTTGGGACAACGGCGCTTCTTCTTCTGTTGAGTTAAAAAGAATGTTGGAATTGAGAGCCAATAAATTACAGTCTTTTGGCTTAAATGCAATTCCTACTGGTACCCCTGAAGCAATGTTGGAAGAGGTTTTAGTACCTCTTTACTTAATGCACCGCTATCAAGTAGAAGCTACCACCAAACTGGTGGGTGGTATGGATTACAATTACAAAGTAAAAGGTGACAATCAACCCAATCACAAATGGGTACCTGCAAAAGATCAATTGGAAGCACTTGATGCTTTGTTATTGACAGTATCTCCGAGCCAATTGGCGGTACCGCCACATATTCTAGCGTTGATCCCACCTAGACCTTATGGGTATGGGAGAACCAGAGAAACTTTTGTTTCCAGAACTGGACCTATTTTCGACCCTATTGCACCTGCTGAGACAGTGGTTGATTTAACTTTCTCATTCCTTTTGGATGATGCCAGAATGAATAGAGTTTACTTACAGAACCTTCAAAACAACAGTTTACCAAGCTATCAGTCCGTATTGGATAAAGTCAGTGCTCAAGTATTCTCATCCAACATTCCTTCTGGATTAGAAACAGAAATCAAGTTGATGACTGAAACAAAATTGGTAGATCATATGATTGCTTTAGCCAAGAATGGAAATGCTTCCAATACGGTAAGAGCTATCACCAGAGCACAGTTAGATGAATTAGCCAATGGCAGTAAAAAGCTTTCAGGAAGATCATCTTCGGGACTGCTTTCCCAGCACTCTGACTACCTCACAGAAAAAATCAATGCATTTTTAGAACTACCAGTTGAATTAACTGTGCAGGAAGCATTAAAGGCACCTGATGGCTCTCCTATTGGTTCAGAGTCTATGTCTTGTGATTTTGATTATTAAATGAATTTATAAAATTCTTCAAAAGCAGCCTTAAATGAAAAGGCTGCTTTTTTTTAAGTGGCCATCAAAACTTTTAGATCATCTTTTACAATCCCTCTCCCCATTTTTTCTTCCATTATATAATCGCTCAGTGACTTTGTAAGCTCCAAGAATTCGAAAGGTTTTGAGAAAGAGCCATTTGAAATGAAAATTCAGGAAATTAAAGTGGAAAAAATTTCACATCCCTTTTAGATCGGAGAGAGCTTTACAGATCAAATTGGTAGATTAGAGGCTGAATTGAAAAATTCAGGTCATTTGATGGCTCCTACCGAAATCCATCAGCTAAACCATATACTATAGTTTCTAATTATATGCAAAACCCATTATTGGCTCAATTTGCCACTCCATTCGATACAGCTCCATTTACTAAAATTAAAACAGAAAATTATCTTCCTGCCATTAAAACAGCAATTGAGGAAGCTAAGTTAGAGATTGAGGGAATCAAGAAGGAGGGTCAGCCAACCTTCGAAAACACGATAGAAGCATTAGATAGATCCGGCAAAAAGCTTGGAATTATCAGTTCTATATTTTTCAATTTAAACGCTGCAGAAACAAGTCCTGAATTACAAAAACTGGCCAGAGAGATCTCCCCCCTGTTAACACAGCATTCCAATGACATTTTGTTGGACCAGGTTTTATTCCAAAAAGTAGCTTCAGTTTTTGATTCGAAGTCATCGCTAACTTTGACTCCAGAGCAAAGTATGCTTTTGGAAAAAACCTATAAATCTTTTGTGAGAAATGGCGCAAAATTAACATCTGAACAAGGTGAGATTCTACGGAATATCGATCAGGAATTAGCCCAGCTAAGCCTAAAATTCGGTGAGAATGTACTGGAAGAAACCAACAAATTTGTCCATTTTGAAACAGAAGAAAGTGCCTTAGATGGCTTGCCCGAAGGAATTAAAGAGGCCGCTGCTCAAATCGCTGAAGAAAAAAACAAACCCGGCCAATGGGCATTTACCCTGGATTATCCCAGCTATATTCCTGCGATGACTTATGCAAAAAATAGAGCATTGAGAAAGCTTCTTTTCTTAGCTTACAATACGAAATGTTCCAAAGGAGATGAATTAGACAATCAACAAATCATCAAAGACATATTAACGCTAAAAGAAAAAAGAGCAAAGCTATTGGGATATGCCAATCATGCTGAATTTATTTTGGAAGAGCGCATGGCAAAAAGCCCAAAAGAAGTAATCAAATTTTTAGAATCACTTCTGGAGAAAGCTAGGCCAAAAGCTGAGAAAGAAGTAAAAGAGTTGACTGCATTTGCCAAAAAACTTGACGGTATTTCCGAATTACAAAAATGGGACTTCGCTTACTATTCTGAATTATTGAAAAAAGAGAAGTACGCAATTGACGATGAATTACTTAAGCCTTATTTCCAACTGGAAAAAGTTGTTTCTGGAGTTTTCAAAACTGCAAAAAAATTGTTTGGAATAGATTTTAAATTGAATCCAGAAATTCCGGTTTATCATCCTGATGTGAAAGCCTATGAAGTAACAGATAAAGGCGGAAATCATTTGGCGATATATTATGCCGATTATTTCCCTAGACCCGGAAAGAGAAATGGTGCCTGGATGACCAGTTACCGAGGCCAAAGTATGCAAGGTGAAATCAACAATAGACCTCACGTTTCCATTGTTTGCAACTTTACTAAGCCTACCAAAACGAAGCCTAGTTTACTAACCTTTAATGAAGTAACCACTCTTTTCCATGAGTTTGGGCATGCACTTCATGGCATGCTTGCCAATACTACCTATGAATCTCTTTCTGGAACGAGTGTCTATTGGGATTTTGTGGAATTGCCTTCTCAGATTTTTGAAAACTGGTGTTACGAGAAAGAATGCCTTGACTTCTTTGCAGACCACTATGAAACGGGTGAAAAAATTCCTTCTGATCTGATTGAAAAATTAAAAAAGGCAGCAAATTTCCAACAGGGCTATCAAACAGTTAGACAAATTAGCTTTGGATTGCTCGATATGGCGTTTCATAGTACCCCAGCCTCTAAAGTCACCGATATTCCTACCTTTGAAGAGGAAGCAATGAAAAGGACTGACTTACTTCCAAAAGTACCTGGAACCTTGATGGCAACCTCATTCTCCCATATTTTTCAGGGAGGCTACTCTGCAGGTTATTACAGCTATAAATGGGCAGAGGTTTTAGATGCAGATGCATTCGACCTGTTCCTGGAAAAAGGAGTTTTTGATGAAGTAACAGCTGCCTCTTTCCAAACCCATATCCTCTCTGCAGGAGGGAGTGAACATCCATCTGTTCTCTATAAGAAATTTAGAGGAAGAGAGCCCAAAACAGATGCCTTATTAAAGCGAGCTGGTTTAATAGAATCCTAATTATGAGAGAATAAATTTTATTGAAAATCTCCTATATTAAGAAGAGATTAGGAACAACTAAAGTCATATAAATGAAAGAGAAAGGTTTTATTTTACCCCCTTATTTAAAAGCCCTATCAGTGTTGATTTTCATCATTGTGTTGGTCTTTTTCCTTATTGTTGGCAAAAGTCTCCTAGTCCCATTATTTATGGGAGGTTTTTTCGCAGTCTTATTTACCCCACTCTCTAATTGGTTTGAAAAGAAAAAAATCCCCAGGACCGTTTCTTGCATATTGTCCTTATTGATTAACATCGCAGTGGTAGTGGGTTTTTTATCATTTATTATCACTACGATTTCAAATTTTACCAATGATTTTGACAATGTTTCCGAAAAGCTATCCAATTATGCAAAAGAAATTGATGATTGGACATACAGCAATTTTGGGATAGACGAAAACTTGGAAGAGAAAGCTAGTGATGATTATGTTAAAACCTTATTACAACAACATGGCGCAAATATTACTGGGTTTGCATTAAGAACCGTAGGTTCCCTATCCGGCGCTGTCCTTATTCCCGTCTTTATGTTTTTCTTTCTCCTTTATAGGGATCACCTGACAGAGGTGATGATCCGAATCTATAGGGATAAAGACCCTCAGTTGGTAAAAATGAGAATTACTAGTCTCAGGAAACTTCTTCAAAATTACATTATAGGCGTGATAAAGGTGATGGGAATCCTTGCTATCCTGAATGTATCCGCATTTTCGGCCCTTGGCATCAAGCATGCTATTTTCTTTGGAGTGATCGCAGCCTTTCTAAATATCATTCCTTATGTAGGACCTTTTATAGGAGCCCTGATGCCCATGATTTATTCATTTTTGACTAAGGATAGTCTTTTCTACCCTTTGGCAGTATTAGCTTCTTATCAGATTATCCAGTTGATCGAGGGTAATTTCTTAACTCCAAAAATTGTGGGCGGAAATGTCAACTTGAATCCTTTCATCACGTTCTTAGGACTATTAATTGGTGGTTCCATTTGGGGGATTGCCGGAATGGTTTTGATTATTCCTACCTTAGCAATTCTAAGAGAAATATTTGAATTAAGCGACCAGACTAGTCCATTTGCCTTACTACTAGGTGAAGAAGAAGATCATGCAAAAATTGAGCATAAAGAAGAGGATAGCGATTAAATCCATTGTGATTATTGCCTTTTTAGGGATTTATTCCTGTGACACAGTTGAGGATAAAAAAGGTAGGTTCCTGTTGAAAGGGAATGAGAAAATTGAAGAGAACGATCCTAAATCAGCTATCTCATTCTACGAAGAAGCTATCAAGTTAGACAGTAATTATTTTGACGCTTATTTCAACAAAGCGATGGCTCATTTAAAAATCAATCAACTTGATTTGGCCATTCATGCATTGGATGATGCGTTAAAAATTGCCCCCTCCAATTTTGAAGGTTATTTCCAAAGAGGCTTAGCATACCTGGACAATGGAGAATTCTACAAGGCAAGAGAGGATGCTGAGAAACTGATCAGTTTAGATGATCAATCCTGGAAGTCATACTTCTTATCCGGCCTTGTGGAAGAGAAATTAAACAATTATTCAAAAGCATTGGCCTCTTTCGAAAAAGCAGTAAGCTTAGATCCTACCAATTCTGATTTATTGGTTAATCAGGCAACCTTACTTTATTACGAGAAAAATTCTGCTGCAGCCATGGAGATCTTGAACCAAGCGGAATTAGTAAACCCATTGGAACCCAATCTTCACAATTTGAGATCCATGATATATTTTGATGAAGGAGATTACGAAAAAGCATTAAATGCAGTAGATAAAGCAATTGCAATCAATAATTCTCAAGCCTATTATTACAACAACAAAGGACTCTATCTGATGTATTTGGGAAAATTGGAAGATGGTCTAGAGTTGGTCAACCAAAGTCTAAAAATGGACTCCAATAATCCATTTGCTTTGAGAAATAAAGGAATCTATTATGTAATGAAAGGTGATAAAGTCACTGCTATGCAGTTTTTGGCTGAACTAAGTCAAAATTATCCAAATATGGATTTAGTTGCTGAATATATTCAAAAAGCTCAGGCGTTGTAACTCTCGCCAGAAACAACTTCTCTAATCTTCTTCAAAAGCTCTGCAGCATCGATCGGCTTGGCTACAAATCCATCAAAGCCACAGTGATCAATCTTTTCCATAATTTCAAGCTTAGCTGCTGCAGTCAATGCAATTACTGGGATAGAAGAAAAGGATTTGATGGCGGTAGTAGCATCGAAACCATCCATTACAGGCATTTGAATATCCATCAATACACAATCATAATCTTTCGACTTGACAGCTTCAACAGCTTCCTGACCATTGAAAACACGTTCATAGGTAAAGCCCCACTTCTTAATTATTTTACCTAACACCAATGCGTTTACATCATTATCCTCCGCCATCAACAAGTTTAAAACTTTGGGATCCTTGTGTACTTCTTTAGCAGCAACATGAGATAAAGGTTGATCTTCGGAAACATCAAATTCTAATTCAAAATAGAACCTACTCCCCTTACCTTCTTCAGATTCCAATTGGATCTTTCCTCCCATTAAACCCAATAATTTACGAGTAATAGAGAGCCCTAACCCAGTTCCTCCGTACTTGGTACTAAAGGAAGGTTTGACTTGGTCAAAATCGTTAAAAATCTTTTCTTGATTCTCTTTGGCAATTCCGATACCACTATCTTTGACTTCAAAATAGATTTTTACTCTTTCTGAATTTTGGTCCTTCAATAAAACCGAAACATCTATATCCCCTTCTTTTGTAAATTTTAAGGCGTTTGTAATCAAGTTATTCAATATTTGTGATAACCTGGTTTTATCTCCTTTCAACCATCTATCCAACCCTTCTGAAGTATGCAGATTCAAATTATTTTTGCTGTCACGGGCATGGAAAGATAATCCCTTAATAATTTGATTAATCAGGTTTTCCAAATGGAAAGGTGCTTTCTCGATCGTAAGTTTACCAGCTTCAATTTTTTGAAAATCAAGTAAATCATTGATCATGATAATCAAATTATCTACCGCAAAATTAATGGTGTTCAACGCTGTTTTTTGAGAATCGGTAGGCTGATCTTGAAGTAATGAGTAGGTCGAACCAGAAATGGCATTCAGTGGAGTCCTTAACTCGTGACTAATCATAGACAAGAAATCAGACTTAATTTGACTGGCTTTTTCAGCAGTCTTCCTCGCTTCGTCTAGTTTAGCTTCAAATTCTTTTTGGTTACTGATATCAGTGAGATATCCATACCAAACCATGTCACCATTGGATAACGACTGAGGTCTTGCAGCTCCAAGCACCCAGCGGAATTCATTGTTTTCAGAATTTGTCTTAACCCTAAATTGGCATTGCCAAGGCTCTTGTTTTCGAGCTGAAGCCACGGAACTCATGATTACTTGCGGCAAATCCATAGGATGAACTCTGGAAATCGCTGAAGAAATATCCTCAAAGTCTTTGATCTCTTCCGGATTCAAACCAAGCACAGAACTGATACCCTTAGAGAGGAATGAAAACTTCATTTTCCCTTCCTTATCCAGCAACATCTGATACAATCCGCCTGGTACTTGCTCCGTTAAATTCATCAAGAAGTTACTGCTTTCCTCTAGGTTCTTTTCAAGAGTCACTTTTTCGGAAATATTTCTAAAGGAGAGACTTATCAAACTTCTTTCGGAAGTCAAAACAATTTTAGAAGCTACTTCTAATGTCAATTGCTTGCCTTGCCCATTAATCAACAAGGAGGAAAATCGTTGGGTATGTTTGTTATTATCTTCTTTTTGTATCCAATCTTTCCAAAGTTCCGGATCATCAAACAAAACTCCTAAGTCAGAAAGGTGGGTAATATCTTTATCCATACCAAAAAGTCGATTGACTTCAGCATTTGCTATGAATATTTCTCCATCTGGATAGACCACCATCGCTGGTTCAGGAGATTCCATAAGAAGTTGCTCCAACGTCTTAAGGCGAATATCCTGTTGGACTATTTCAAAATCATCCCATAAAATTCCTGCAAACTGGTCATCTGAACCAATGACAGTAATTCCTTTAAGTTGAATATGTTTTCCTTCAAGGCTTTTAATTGGCAATTCACATTCCAATTCTCCTGATCCTGACTCTTTTTGTCCAAAGACAGTACTCCATACAGACTTGAATTCCTGTAAGGATTCGTTGAGGTCTATTCTATTCAAATCAATGACCTGTGGAAAGCCTAATAAGTTGGAGGCCGTTAAATCCAGATTAATGATTCGAGAACTTTTGTTATACCTCCAAGAGCCGGATGGAGCCATGATGGGAGAGGCTATTTTCAATTGCTCTATTTGGCTTAATACTTCTTCCTGTTTTACCCTGTCAGAAACATCCCGACCTATAATAAAAAATCTGTCCGGCGTAAACTGGACAGAACATTCAATACTTTTATAAAGGTCCTGCTTACACTTTACCCTAACTTTAAAGAAAGCATTCCCTTCCTGACCAGCATATGCCTTCCAGGTTGACTTTACATGATCCAAATCTTGGGGATGGATCAAACTGCATAAACTGTTATTTAACAATTCCTCAGCCTCATATCCTAATACTGGCAATACGGACCCATTTACATAATTAAAGTAATCATGTTGACCGATTGCGATGATATCAAGATTGGATTTAAAAAACTGTTGCGATTCTTGCTTACTCGGTAATCCATGGGTCTTTACCTCTTTCCCTTTGTAGAAAAGAAAATAGTTAGAGCCGTTCTCATGGGGAAGTTCTAATCGGAAGCTATAATCTTTACCTCCATGGGAAAGAATTAGCTCTTCTTTAAAAATATAAGCATTGATGTCCAAACCTAGACCAGCAAGTGTCTTCTCTTGGAGAGACTCCCCTATTAGCGTTTCAAATGATTCATTCGCATAGAAAATACTGTAAGGAAAGGTATCATCAGCAAGAAACACCATTTCCGTGGATTCGTAAATGATTTTTTTAAAGGTGCTATTAATACCTCTTTCCTGCATTGAATAATTTATCGCTTTTTGGGTGTATGCCTTTTTTTTTAAAGCTGAAGACTTATTAGAGTCTTATCTGCGGTAAACATACATCAATTTGCATTTCATAACAAATAAATCGTCTTATAAATACATTTTTTTGCATAAAAAATTTTCAATTCAAAATCTGAAATCAAAATTCAAGGATAAATGGAAATAATTTAGTTTGAATAGAATGGAAACAAGCAAAACTAATTACATAAGAGCATTTGAGCATAAAAAAACCGCAACATAATATGTTGCGGCTTCCAATTTTAAGAAGTTCTCTTATTTAGCTTTTGCTTTAATCAAGTTTAGCGCAGATCCTGCCTTAAACCAATCAATTTGTGCATCATTATAGCTATGGTTCGCAACAATAATGTCTTTTGAACCATCTGCATGAACAAATTCAAGAGTCAATGGTTTTTCTGGCGCAAATTGATCTAAGTCTAAGAAATTGATGGTATCATCTTCCTGAACTTTATCGTAATCCGCTTCATTGGCAAAAGTTAATGCCAGCATACCTTGCTTCTTCAGGTTTGTCTCATGAATTCTCGCAAAAGATTTCACCAAAACTGCTTTCACTCCTAGGTGTCTAGGCTCCATGGCTGCATGCTCTCTGGAAGAACCTTCCCCATAGTTATGGTCACCCACCACGATGGTTGGAACACCAGCTGCTTTGTAAGCTCTTTGAGTTGCAGGTACTGGACCATATTCACCAGTCAATTGATTTTTTACAGAATTGGTCGCCTCATTGAATGCATTGACAGCACCAATCAAGCAATTGTCTGAAATATTATCTAAGTGACCTCTAAAACGCAACCAAGGACCGGCCATTGAAATATGGTCAGTAGTACATTTTCCGAAAGCTTTGATCAACAATTTTGCACCAGTAATATTTTTTCCATCCCATGGAGCAAATGGTTCTAATAACTGTAAACGATTAGAATCAGGCTTCACTACTACTTCAACTCCACTTCCATCTTCAGCAGGAGCTTGGTATCCATTATCTTCCACAGCAAATCCCTTTTCTGGAAGTTCATCACCTTTTGGAGGATCTAACTTCACCTCTACCCCGTCAGCATTGACCAAAGTATCTGTAAGTGGGTTAAAACCTAAGTCACCGGAAATAGCGATAGCAGCCACCATTTCAGGTGAGGTTACAAATGCATGGGTATTTGGATTACCATCCGCACGTTTTGAGAAGTTTCTATTAAAAGAGTGAACGATGGTATTCTTCTCTTTTTTATCTGCACCTGCTCTTGCCCATTGTCCAATACAAGGTCCACAAGCATTTGTGAAGATAGTGGCGTCTAAATCAGTAAAGATTTTCAAAAGTCCATCACGATCTGCAGTAAATCTTACTTGCTCAGAACCTGGGTTAATTCCAAATTCAGCTTTAGTTTTCAATTTTTTATCTACTGCCTGTTGAGCAATAGAAGAAGCTCTTGACAAATCTTCATAGGAAGAGTTGGTACAGGAACCGATCAATCCCCACTCCACTTTTGTTGGCCATCCATTCTTTTCCGCTTCTGCACGGATTTGAGATACTGGAGTAGCTCTATCTGGAGTAAATGGACCATTGATATGTGGTTCCAAAGTGGAAAGATCAATTTCAATAACTTGATCAAAGTATTTTTCTGGGTTGTTATAAACCTCTTCGTCTCCAGTCAAATGTTCTTTTACAGCATTTGCAAGCTCAGCAACATCAGCACGATCGGTAGCCTTCAAATAACGCTCCATGGAATCATCATATCCAAAAGTGGATGTGGTAGCTCCAATCTCAGCACCCATGTTACAAATGGTACCTTTACCAGTAGCCGAAAGCGATTTAGCTCCTTCTCCGAAGTATTCTACGATGCAACCGGTTCCTCCTTTTACAGTCAAAATCCCAGCTACTTTCAAGATTACGTCTTTGGCTGAAGTCCAACCATTCATCTTCCCTGTCAACTTCACACCAATCAGTTTAGGAAATTTCAATTCCCAAGCCATGCCAGCCATCACGTCCACTGCATCTGCACCACCAACACCAATCGCAACCATTCCAAGACCACCTGCATTTACAGTATGCGAATCTGTTCCAATCATCATTCCTCCGGGGAATGCATAATTTTCTAGTACCACTTGGTGAATAATACCTGCTCCTGGCTTCCAGAACCCTATTCCATATTTATTGGAAACTGACTCCAAAAAGTTAAACACCTCACCACTGGCTGTAAGAGAGCTCTTCAAATCAGCTTGTGCTCCATTTTGCGCCAAGATCAAGTGATCGCAGTGTGCAGTAGAAGGAACTGCCACTTTATCTTTTCCAGCTTGCATGAACTGCAAAAGCGCCATTTGGGCAGTTGCATCTTGCATGGCAACTCTATCAGGAGCGAAATCTACATATGACTTCCCTCTTTCAAAGCTTTGTGTAGCATCTCCTTCCCAAAGGTGAGCATAAAGTATTTTCTCAGCTAAAGTAAGTGGCTTTCCCACCACCTTCCTGGCAGCTGCGATACGCTCAGGATACTTCGCATACACTGCCTTGATCATTTCTATATCAAATGCCATTTGTAAAGGTATTTTATGTTGTATTAAAAGGTTCTGTTTTATCGAAGGCAAATATAGAAATATAGCCCAATAATCGGTAGCCACAGACAAGCTGTAGACAGGGGTTTATCCTAATTTAAAACCATTATAAACCTTATTTATTCAATTAATGAATAATATAAAGGACAACAGTCAAGTAAATAGTTCCAACCAAGCAAAGTAAAAAACAATATTTGAACATATCCTGTGGCCTAACTCCAGTGATTGACAACAATGGCAAAGCCCAAAATGGCTGAAGTAAATTCGTCAGTTGATCTCCATAAGAAAAGGCCAAAATCAACTTTTCATAAGAGACTCCCAGTGCTTTTCCTGCTTCCATCAGTACCGGTCCTTGAACCGCCCATTGCCCACCTCCTGATGGAATCAACGCATTCACTAATCCTGCCGAAAAAAAGGTGAATACGGGAAGATTGGCTGAGCTAGAATAATCGACAATTTGATTTGATAACTGAACCAATAACCCTGATTGGGTCATTAAACCCAAAATCCCTGCATAAAATGGGAATTGAATAAATATATCTGCCGACACTTTTAATCCAGAAGTCACTGCTTTCGTAAATTGTTTAAAGGATTTATATACCAACAAGGTCAATCCAAAAAGGAAAAAATTCACCAAGTTTAAGTTGATGGAGGAATTTTCTGGATTTGCACTTAAAAAATAATTGACCCCCAAAATCAATAACATCCCTCCTCCTAAAACACCACCGAGTTGATACGTTTTCCCCGGTTTGATGCTTTTCATGGGTTTAGTTTTGGTTTCACGAAGAGCTGCCGTAAAAAAATGATCACAAATTAATAGCACACCAAGGAATACGATGATCAATCCTGTAGTAACTCCTATGTTATAAATGCTTAACACAGTTTGATCCATTCCAATCACCCCTATTTGATCCACTAAAAAATGATTTGGCTCGGCCACTTTCAGCGGGGCAGATCCTGAAAGCCCTCCATGCCATACAGCCATTCCCAAATATCCTGCGGAAGCCAATAATGCAGTATTGAATTTTAATCCCTTTTCATCTAACGCTAAAGACATATAGCGAGCCAACAAAGCCCCTATAATCAAACCAAAGCCCCAATTAAATAAACCTGCAAGCATGGTAATCAAACCTGTACTAAAAACAGCCTGAGTAGAATTTTTAGGAATAGAGGCAATTGTTTTTAAAACTTTATTCACGGGTTTAACTATGGCCAATGCATATCCAAAGACCAATATCATCATCATTTGAACAGTAAAACCTAAAAGAGTAAAAAAACCAGATTGCCAATAATCCAGTGCAGAAAATAGTTTTTCTCCAAAAGTCTGATTCGGTTCCCCATCAGAAATAACTACCCAACTAAAACAAAATATTGTTAGTCCAATAACCAAAACAAAGGGGGTTGGGAAAAATTGTTGCTTATTAGGTGGATTCAATTTTAAGATTGTTTTTTTAGTTTAAATTTAAAAGTTATTATTATCTATTAATCACCACCAAAACCCAAAAAACCGCTGAAAGGTATTCCAGTGGACACGCAAGATGGAACTTGTACTTAATCCATTTTCGATTACCCTCCTTATTTCAGGGGCTTTAGTAGGATTGCTATCCACATTTATAGCAATTAGACTAGGGGATTCTACAAGGTGGATAGCTCTGACCATGCTTTCTGCATCCATTTGGGGATTATTTTATGGGCTGGAATTATCGAGCAATACACAAGAAGCAATGCTATTGTTCATAAAATTCGAATACCTAGGAATTTTATCAACCCCTGCTTTCTGGCTGATTTTCTGTATGAAATATACAGGAATGAGATCCAAATTTTTAAAACTAATCTACTTTTTAATAGGAGCAATTCCAGCAGTTTCTTACCTAATATTATTAACCAATGACTTTCATCATCTACATTATGTGCAAACCGCAGTTAATGATCAAGGACCTTTCCCTGTTTTAGAGATTACTATAGGACCTTGGTATTTGGTTAACATTTTTTATACCTACGCCACATTTGTAATAGGTTTGATCATACTATGGACGCGGTTTCATAACGCCGACCCTTTTTACAAAACTCAGACGAAATTCATTTTTGTCGCTGGCATAGTCCCCATTTTTATCAACCTTTTTTATCAATTAGACATCATCCGGGTTTATTCTGAAATTGATTTAACACCTTATGCTTTCTTGTTCACTTATCTGATTTTAGCTTTTGCAATCATTCGGTTCAACTTATTTAGTATCAAACCTATTGCAAAAGAACGAATTATCGAAACCATTACACGTGGCGTACTAGTCATCGACTCTAGTTTGAACATAGTTGACATCAACCCTGCACTTAAAGCATTTTTTAAAAACCCTGAGTCAGTTAAAACAGGGGAAAACCTTAAAGTGATTTTAAAGGATTATCAAGTTATCCTTGATTTAATTCAATCGAATGAACCCAAATTCATTGAGGTTCAAGATGCAACCTTCGATGAAAGGAAAGTCATAAGGATTGAATGCATCCCGATTTTGGAAAGAAAGTCATCTCTTAGTGGGTCAGTTTTACTCTTTGAGGACATTAGTGAAGAAGTATTAACAAAAGAAAAGTTGCAGACGCAGGCAAAGGAATTACAGCAACTTAACAACCTTAAGGATAAGTACTTCAGTATTATCTCACATGATCTTAAAGGGCCAATTTTTGGAGTTAAAGAGTTAATTCACCTTACCCAAAGTGGAATAATTTCTCAAGAAGAATTTATGACCATGATGCCTGAAATTTCAAAAAACATGGAGAATGTAGCCATACTTCTTGAAAACCTATTGGCATGGACTAGTTCTCAAATCCGAGGTGAATTCTTACAATTATCTGATTTTAATATCCAGCCTGTATTGGTTCAACAAAAAAACCTATTGGAAAGAATTGCAAAAGAGAAAGAAATTGAAATCAAAGTAGAAGGAGAAAGAGAAGCTTGGGTGCTGGCCGACAAAAACATGATTGAGCTGGTAATTCGAAATCTGCTCAATAATGCTGTTAAGTTTTCCGGCCTTCATGGAATAATAAAGATGTCAACTAAAACCGAAGATCAACACGTTTCTATCTGTATTGAGGATAATGGATCAGGAATATCTGAAGAAAATCTTACTAAACTTCGAAACAGGATCTCTTTCACGACCAAAGGCCAGCACAATGAATCAGGTACTGGGCTTGGACTCATCTTAGTGAATGAATACATTGCTAAAAACCATGGCTCTTTAGAAATTCGATCAGAATTAGGAAAAGGAACCACTTTTTGCATTCAACTTCCCCTTGGAACAAAAACTTCCTAATTCAACCCGATTAAAAACTCCAAGGTATCCACATCGTCAGCATAATCCCAAGGCTCCGGTTGCTGGGCATATCCAAAAGGAACTCCTCCTACCCAAAAGGAAGAATCAGCGACAATACATTGAATCTTACCTTTTAATGATTCCAATTTTTTCAATAGGTCATTTTTAGAATCATAGGTTTCATAATAAAGTACTGATATTGGTGATACCAGCTCTGTAGATTCTTTAAGAAGCAGAAACCCATTGTCAAAATGAGCTTCATTATTGACCAGATAGATAGATTTATTGTACTCGTAATTATTGTGATACTTATGATGATTCGCTATAGACGAATATCCTTCTATGGCATCCAATAAATACTCGAGTTGATCTTTAGATTTCACAAAAATTTTGGAAACATTCCTACATCCCAATCCAAAATATTTAAAAATATCTTCCCCCAAACTTCTCAAATCATCAGAAGACTCTTCTCCGGAAAGAATGGCGATCGAAGTTCGGTTTTGTCTGATTATACTAGGGTATTTCCCGAAGTAATAATTAAAATATCTAGCCGAATTATCACTTCCAGTAGCAATATAAGCATCTTTCCCTTTAAGCATTTCCTCGACAGAAATTAAGGATTCAAACTCTGGCTCTAAAATAATGAGTTGATTAATCACCCAATTCATCAAAAAGGTATCAGAGGAACTTAATTTCAAACAAGCTTTATTCCCCGATATCAACACAGTCATCAAATCATGAAAACCCACCAGTGGAATATTTCCTGCCATTAGAATCCCTACTGATTTTGGCTCCACCTCTTCTTTTATCTCATATTGACCTAGCCACTTTTTCAGCTTATCCTCTTGAAGCATGGATACCAATCCTTCAAAGGCCGAAGAAACCGATTCTTGGGTAAACCAATTATTCCCATTTTGGGATCTCCAGTACAGTTCTTCTCTCGTCTCCTCATCCAACTTCTGAATGGTTTGTCCCAATTTGATAAATGCTTCTATTCTCTTGGATAAAATCATAAGGTATTTTTAAAACTGCGAATTTACCGATTTTAGGAGGAAGGAGCAGGAAAGAATGAATATAAATTCAAGACCATGTCATTTTTTTATTGTCTCTTCAAATAAGGCTTGTTACTTTTGGATTTAAATATTTGAGTTATGGCAATAATGATTACTGACGAATGCATCAACTGCGGTGCATGCGAGCCTGAATGTCCAAATACTGCAATCTATGAGGGCGGAGTAGAATGGACTTGGGGTGGAGGAACATCTCTTAAAGAAGTAACCTTAGAAGACGGTACTGTTGTGGATGCAAATGAAGCACAGGAGCCTGTTTCAGATGAGTTTTATTACATCGTGACAGCAAAATGCACGGAATGTAATGGTTTTCACGAGGAGCCTCAATGTGCGGCAGTATGCCCTGTAGATTGTTGTGTGGATGACCCTGATCATGTAGAGACAGAGGAAGAATTGCTTGCAAAAAAAGCACTAATGCATGGTGAATAAAGTAATAAGCAATAATTTCAAGGGTTAATTTGAGCCCTGATTTTTAACTTATTACACCTAAAATCAGCCAATTCTAGAAAAAAAGTGTAAAATAGCTTTGATTTCTAACTCCGAATTGTCTTATCTTAGAACGTATTTTATCTTTATCAAAAATTAATTAATAGAAGAACTGTGGAAGATCAAAGAGGTTACGACAGGGAAGAAATCTTTTCGAAAAAAGTGAAGGCAGGAAAGAGAACCTACTTTTTCGATATCAAATCGACCCGTGCTAACGATTATTATCTAACGATTACCGAAAGTAAAAGAAGAGTCAATGGAGATTCTTTTTCTTACGAAAAGCATAAAATTTTCCTTTATAAAGAAGATTTTTTCAAATTCGTTGAAGCATTGAATGAGTCAGTAGACCATGTTAAAAATGAACTACTGCCAGATGTTGATTTTGATCAATATGAAAAAGAGGAAGAGGAATCTTCCAATGAGTTAAAATGGGAATAGAAACTGTTTAGCAAAAGTTTTTTGTAGGACAGAAATAGTATATTAGAGGAGGCAGTTTGCCTCCTTTTTATTTAACGGATATGCAACGCTTTTTTATTTATCTAATTCTATTCATAACCATCTTCCTATTATTCGGATGGTATTTTTCAAATATCACCCTATATCTAGTTATTTCCCTTATTCTAGCTGCGCTCTTACGTCCGATGACGAATCAGCTAAATGACTTCCACCTTTTAGGCCAACATATCCCTAGATGGTTAGCCATCTTGGTTTCGTATTCCTCTATAGTCCTATTGTTGGTATTGTTGAGTTTCCTGTTTTTACCTCTCATCAACAACCAAATCATCATCCTGAGTGAACTGGATCTAAATACTATTTACCAAGAAGTTTATGGCCCTGTTTCAAAAATTGAAAATTTCCTGATCCGATATCAGCTTATAGAAAGTCAACCTGGCTATTTATTCGAAGAACTACGGTCTCAATTATTAGAAACCATCAAAGGAATTGATTTTGGGGCCTTTATATCTAATGTATTAAACATTACCAGTAGTTTATTCATCGGTTTGATGGCAATCTTATTTATCACCTTTTTCTTCTTACTTGAAAACGGGCTCTTAAGAAGAAATCTGCTCAATTTAATTCCGAATCCCTACTTCGAATTATCTGTAGCCACCTTTACCAAGGTTGAAAAACTACTTTCCAATTATTTATCCGGGCTATTGCTGCAAATGCTGGCTATCTTTTCCATTGCGAGTTTTGGGCTCACTATTGTCGGGGTAGATTATGCCTTGACCATAGGACTTTTTGCAGCTGTAGCCAATCTAATACCCTATGCAGGTCCTATTCTAGGTGCATCTTTTGGGATTATCGTAGGGATTTCAACTGGGGAATACACGCAAAACCATGAACTGAATTTCCTTTTATTAAAAATTATATCAGTCTTTGGGATAGTACAAATGACAGATAATGTATTCTTACAACCCATGATTTTTTCTAAATCTGTAAAAGCGCATCCCCTTGAAATTTTTGTTGTTATCTTTGCGGGTGCAAAAATCGCCGGGGTAACCGGGATGATTTTTGCCATCCCAGTTTATACCATTTTTAGAGTATCTATTTTAGAATTCTATCAAGGGTATAAATCCTATAGAATCTTTAAAATTAAATAATTAATTAATGGCCTTACAATGTGGCATCGTAGGACTTCCAAACGTTGGAAAATCCACTTTATTTAATGCTCTTTCCAGTGCAAAAGCAGAAGCAGCTAACTTCCCTTTTTGTACCATCGAACCCAATGTCGGAGTAGTCACAGTCCCTGATAATAGACTTAAAATATTAGAACAACTGGTTAATCCTCAAAAAGTACTCCCTACTGTGATCGAGTTTGTGGATATTGCTGGTCTTGTAAAAGGGGCTAGTAAAGGAGAAGGACTAGGAAATAAATTTCTTGCAAACATCCGTGAAGTAGATGCTGTCATCCATGTAATCAGATGCTTTGAAGATGAAAACATCGTCCATGTTGCGGGAAGTGTGGACCCGATCTTTGACAAAGAAGTGATCGATACAGAGCTTCAATTGAAGGACCTGGAATCCATCGACAAGAAAATCTTGAAGACTGAAAAAATCGCCAAATCAGGGGATGCCAAAGCCAAAAAAGAGTTAGAAACCCTAACACTTTTCAAGGAAGCATTAACCTCTGGGAAAAATGCACGTTCAGTAGAAGTAGAGAAAGAAGACTTGGAGGCAGTTAAAGATCTACATTTATTGACAATCAAGCCTGTATTGTATGTTGCCAATGTGGATGAGAACAGCATTCTGACTGGAAACAAATATGTGGATCAGTTAAGAGAAAATGTAAAAGAAGAAAATGCGGAAGTAATCGTTCTTTGTGCAGCTATTGAATCTCAAATTGCTGAATTTGAAGATTTGGAAGAAAAAGAACTGTTTTTAGGAGAATATGGTTTAGAAGAAAGTGGACTTAATAAACTAATAGCTGCTGCTTACTCGTTATTGAACCTAATCACCTACTTTACTGCCGGTGTTCAAGAAGTGAGGGCCTGGACAATTGTCAGAGGTTGGAAAGCACCGCAAGCCGCGGGGGTAATCCATACGGATTTTGAAAGGGGTTTTATTAAAGCTGAAGTCATTAAACTAGCTGATTATCAACAGTTCAAAACTGAAGCAGGGTGTCGTGAAAATGGAAAGATTTCCATCGAAGGAAAAGAATATGTGGTCAAAGATGGCGATATCATGCATTTTAGGTTTAATGTTTAACATTTTCTTGAAAAAAATTGTAATTTTGCCTCTTAATCACCCTAAAACGTAAATATTTTAATTTATCTATTGTCTCAATTTATTTTTAAATCACCGTGAGAGTTAGACTTATATTTTCCCTAAAAAACAAAGGCTCCTATTTGCCTTTCCATCATCAGTATATCCTTGCCCAATTCCTAAAGGGACTGATTGTAAAAGGTGGACGAGAAGAATTTTACAATTACAACTTCTTTAACTTTTCTGGACTAAAAGGACAGACCAAAGTTAGTAGAAGTGGTCTTCACTATTATTCCAGTCTTGTCACTCTTGTACTATCTTCACAAAGTGAGGATTTCATGGATTATCTATTAGAACAGGTTTTTGCTACTCCAAAAGTAGAGCTTGGAAATTTAATCTTAGTCCCTGAATATACTGAAATTGAAGTTGAACCAGAGTTGGAGACTTCCAATAAATTTGTTTGTATTTCACCATTGGTGCTGATCATTCCAGCATTCAACGAGGAGGCTGGTAAAAGATTTATCAGTCCAGACAGTGATGAGTTCTCTGACCTATTGTACGAATCCACATTGACTCGTATGGAGCGTTCCGGTTGGTATACTCCCGAACAAATGGAATCGTTCTTCAAATTTCAAGTGGTTCCTGATATGGTTTATGTAAACAAACTGAAGGAACAACAAAAGAAATTTGCAAGAATTTATGCAGTGTACGACATGGACGTGAAATATGAAGTACGTGGTTACACCCTACCATTTACTCTATATGCAGCACCTGAAGTACAGGATTTTGTCTTCAAATGTGGTCTTGGTGCCTTTACCCATAAAGGTTTTGGCATGTTAGATTTGGCAACACATCCTCCAGGAGCAAGAACCAAAACTTACAAATTCAAAAGAGAAGGTTTCGTCCCTTACAAGCCAAATGAGCGAGTAAGGCAGAATGTAGCCCCTGCAGCGGAAGAGAATGATTCAGAGACTGAAACTGAAGATTAATACATTTAAAAGCTCCCATAACCTGGGAGCTTTTTTTATAACCTTCTTCGATTGGGCTGCAAAACTGAATAGCCTACCAATTGATCATAACGGGATCCTAACGCTCTGAGGTAAACAAATACCTCATATACGTTTTCGGTTTCGAAATGAGATCCTTCGAATGTTTCCGTTACAAAAACACCATTCTTCAGGTAACCCAACTGATAATCGTACCAACCTTGCTTGAGTAATAAGGAGGTTCTATAGATCTGAAACTTCTCATCCCATTCAAATTTTGCCTCTTGAGCTTTCCCCCAATTGGTCAAAGATCCCAATAAATAAATAGGCTCAGTTCCTTTGGGGATATCTACATTAAAAGTCATGTATACATATTGACTTTCAAGTTCCGGATCTCCCCCTGGTCGATCATTTGTATCCACAATATACTGGCCATTCAAGTCCAAATATTGGGAGTAGGCTTCATTCTGCCTTCTTTTATTTGCCAGGGATTCCCCAAACACAGCATCCTCTTCTACTCGCATAGCACCTACATTCTGTCCGGTTGCTCTCATAAACCTTAGATCAACAAACCGAAATTCATTACTGGCATCAAAAGCGTTCCCACCATCAAAATCCTCGTATCGGAGCGTTTTTGAGCTTTGGTTGATAAAAGTAGGTTTAGTCAGGTATTTGGCATTATCCCATCGTTGATTTTGTCTAATAATCACTTTAACCTGAGATTCGGGATTCATGACCTCCACTTTGGAGTAATTTACCACCGTGTTTATTTGCTGCTGACCCCGGGTATTGGCTGTTTGAGACGGTGGCACTATGCCCGCTCCCACTGTCAACAAATCCTCATAAACCATGAATCTCTTGGTTAGGATGACATCATCTGGATCTCTTCTACGATAAACTTTGACCACATAGTTTCCTGATTTAGTCACCTGAGGAATATTAAACTTGTAATGGATATATGGAATTCGGGTGTTTATCGAATAATCATAGTCCTGAATATTAAACTCATTAAAAGGGACCAGAAAATCATTGTTTTTTAAATCTGACTGCTTCCAATCTGCATCACAATGAATCAAGGTGGCAGAATACAATTCTGGATCATAAGCCAAATCATCAAACAACAAAACAAGTTGTTTTCCACCCAAAATTGAAACAACAGGAGCGTCCAATTGGCTCCCAGTAGTCGGTCCCAAAGGGAATATTCTTACTGATTGAATATGGTCTTTATATACCTTGTCTTCCACTTGGGCATAAACACGGGGACTACAAACCAATAAAATTGCTAAAAATAAAATGGGGACAGACTTCATGCTTTTCCTCTTTCAGTTTGTGATCATTAATTGTTAAGCCACGACATCCTGAAGTGCCGATATTTCATCTACCAATGCTTCCCATTCTGCATTCAGATCATCCATTTTTCGATGAATGGATTGATGAAGATCTTGCACCTTTTTCAACTCATTTTCATTGGAGTACAATTCCGGATCAGACATTTTCAGCTCCACATCCGTTTTGTCAGATTCCAGCTTTTCTATTTCTTTTTCTACCCTAGAAAGATTTTCTTCCAGCTTCTTCAACTCCTTTTTTGCCTGATTTATTTCAACTTGGCTTTGAGTTGGAGCAGTTTTTTCCTTCTTAGCTGGTTTAGGAACATCTATTTCTTTCTCCTCTACTTGCTGAGACTTCCAAAACTCATATTCCTCATAGGTCCCCGGGTACTCTTTAATCTCATGATTTTCAATATACCAAATCTTATTCGCTACTCCTTTGATAAAATGTCTATCGTGAGAGACTGTTACAAATGTGCCCTCATATTGCTGCAGCGCTTGAATTAAGATATTTACAGACTGAAAGTCCAAGTGATTAGTAGGTTCATCCAAAAGCAAAAAATTCGCCTCTGAAATCAGTGTTTTAGCCAAAGCTACCCTAGACTTCTCCCCTCCAGAAAGAACTTTGATTTTCTTAAACACCTCCTCATTGGAAAACAAAAAGCAGCCTAAAACTCCACGAAGTTCCATTTCGGTTTTTGCACTTCCTGCCTGGGACATCTCCTGGATTATCTCATTATCTAAAGTCAAGGCTTCCAGTTGATGCTGCGCAAAAAATGACTTGATGACATTATATCCCTCAGTTCTTCCCTCTATACCTTTTTCTGATCCATCTATAATTCTAAGTAGCGTTGATTTCCCTTTCCCATTCGCTCCAATCAAAGCAATCTTATCACCCCTCTCAATTCGTGCTGAAGTATTTTTCAAAATAACATTATCCCCATAGGCTTTTGAGATATTATCCAAGGTGACGACATCCCTACCCGATTGCTTTGAAAATTTAAACTTAAAGTTTACAGAAACTTCGTCATTGACTACTTCATGCACTCGTTCCATCCGATCCAGAGCCTTGATCCTAGATTGGACCTGATTGGATTTAGTAGCTTTTGCACGGAATCGCTCAATGAACTTTTCCGTTTGTTTAATCATTTGTTGCTGATTTTCATAAGCATTCTGTTGAATCTCCATCCGCTCTTTCTTCTCCTCTTTATAGAAAGAGTAATTCCCCGAGTAAAGCGTCAACGTATGATTGGCCACTTCAACCGTGCTTGTGATACAGTTGTCCAAAAAGGTTTGGTCATGGGAAACGACCACCACTGCACCTTCATAAGTCTTAAGATAGTTCTCTACCCATTGAATGGATGGTAAATCCAAGTGGTTGGTTGGCTCATCCAGCATCAATAAAGATGGCTTTTCCAAAAGGAGCTTGGCAAGCATCACCCTCATTCTCCAACCTCCGGAAAATGTTCGAAGTGGCTTTTGAAGATCCGAGGTCTTAAAACCTATTCCTTCTAATACCTCCTCTGCCTTAGCTTTGATGGTATACCCTTCGTTGGCCTCAAAGCGGTCCTGCAAAGTCGCCAACCGATTCATGATTTCTTCCGAATAATCAGTTTCCATTTCTTTGAGAACCTGATCAATTTCATCTTGAAGGTCCAAGGTTTCTTTAAACGCTGCCAAAGCCACATTTAAAATACTTTCATCCGATTGATAGGAAAGAAGATCCTGATTTAAAAACCCAATGGAACAATCTTTGGCTTTTTGGACTTCTCCTGATGTAGGTTGATAGTCTCCAGAAATAATTTTCAGGAGAGTAGATTTGCCAGTACCATTCTGTCCTACCAGCCCAATTTTATCTTTTGGCTTGATATGAAGGTTGGCATTTTCGTATAAAGGACGTCCGCCTATGAAATAAGAGAGATTACTAATCGATAACATGCCCCAAAAATAAAGATTAACCCGTTCATATACCTTTGAAAGTTGAACATTCTGAAATTGTTTAGATTACTTAACTTGTAGAAAATAAAATATTATGAAAACCATTTCAACATTAACATTATCTGTGCTTTTGACAACAGCTTCAATGACGATCAGCTGTGAACAAAAGAAGGAGGTGAAAATTGAACCCATACAAACTGTTAATTCTGCCAATAAAAGAGATATTTCTCAAGCAACTGCAGAGGTACAATTGGATAAACTTACACTTCCTCCCAATTTTAAAATAGACGTTTGGGCTGCGGATATTCCAAATGCCAGAGCCATGACTGTTACAGAGGAAGGGATTGTGTTTGTAGGAAACAGGCAAGAAGATAAAGTATATGCCGTGATTGATGAAAATGGAGATGGCAAAGCTGATTCAAAATTCATCTTGGCTGAAGGCTTACAAATGCCCAATGGTGTCGCTTACAAAGATGGAGATTTGTATGTGGCTGAAGTAAGTAGAATTTTAAGATTCAAAGACATCAAAAATAATCTGGGGAATCCAAGTTATGAGGTTGTTTATGATGGTTTCCCTACAGAAACACACCACGGATGGAAATTCATCGCATTTGGACCTGATGGCAAACTCTATGTGCCAGTTGGAGCTCCTTGCAATATTTGTGATCCAGAAGAGGATATTTATGCAAGTATCACACGTTTGGATGTCAATGCAGCTAATCCAGAGCCAGAAGTATATGCCCATGGGGTAAGAAATACAGTGGGATTTGACTGGAACCCAAAAACAGGAAATATGTGGTTCACTGACAATGGAAGAGATATGATGGGAGATGATATTCCTAATTGCGAACTCAACAAAATCACTGAAGCAGGTCAGCATTTTGGCTATCCGTATTGGCATGCAGGTGATGTTAAAGATCCAGAGTTTGGAGATGCCGGAGGCGCCCAATCAGACTACATCGCTCCTGCCGCATTAATGGGACCCCATAATGCTCCGCTAGGAATGCGATTCTATGAAGCAGGTATGTTTCCTAGTAGCTATGACAACTCCATATTTGTTGCAAAACATGGTTCCTGGAACCGAAGCAAAAAGTCAGGATATGTGGTTGCTGTGGAGAAATTAGACGAAAACTCCAATGTGACTGGAGAAGAAATCTTTATCCAGGGTTGGTTGAATGAAGCTAGTCAAGAAGCTTGGGGGAGACCGGTCGATGTACAAGAACTTCCAGATGGAAGCATGTTGATATCAGATGACATGGCTGGAGTTATTTATAGAGTGACTTACAACTCAGCAGAATAAAATAAAAAAGGGAAGCAAAAAGCTTCCCTTTTTTTACTTCAGCCAATCTGGCTTAGTCGTATCAATTTCTGCTTGCAATTGGTTTAGCAGATTATACAACCCAAAATAGGTACGATTGATATAGAGTCCATGTCTGGATCCTCTCGCTTGACGAGATTTCTTAAACATCTTATCATTGGAAATCCTATCTCCTAGTTGAAAGATTTGTTCAAAGAACCCATCATCCGAAAAATCAAAACGATCCACATGAAATGGTTTTCCTAATAAAGATATCATTTCTCTAAAGACTCCTTTGAAATACAATTGCTCCTCTTTGGTATCCTTCTCAGATATAAATTCCAGATCAAAGAAGATTTGATCGAGTTCCTGAGGTTTTATCAGCAAATCCTTTTTAATCAACGCGAAGTATCCTGAATAAAAGTCTTCAGGTATTACTTTGACACATCCAAAATCAATAATCCCCAATTGATCCGAATCCTGAACAATGAAATTCCCAGGATGGGGGTCTGCATGGACTTGTTTGAGATTATGGACTTGGTGATGGTAAAAATCCCACAAGGCTTGACCAATTTTATTCCTAGCCTCCTGCGAAGGATTTATCTCTAACCATTCCTTCAAATGCTTCCCTTCGATCCAGTCCATAGTAATAATTCGGTCGGAACTATACTCATCATAATAGTTTGGGAATTTCAGATTTGGAATATGAGCGCATGCTGAAGAAATCTCTCGCGATCGCTGTACCTCCAAATTATAATCCGTTTCCTCCAAGAGTTTTTCCTCCACCTCTTCCATGTAATGATCCAGTTCCCGTTCATTCATATTTAGAAGTCGAAGCGCAAAAGGCCTCACCAATTTCAAGTCTGAACCCACGGAATCTGCAATCCCCGGATATTGAATTTTTACGGCCAAGGTTTGACCATCTTTTGTAGCTTTATGAACCTGACCAATAGAAGCTGCATTGACAGCAGATCTAGTAAAGGTATCATATATCTGATCAGGAGATTTTCCGAAATATTTCTGAAAGGTTTTTACCACCAATGGATAAGAAAGCGGTGGGGCCGAATACTGAGCCATCGTAAATTTGTCTTGATATGCTCTTGGTAATAAATTCTTATCCATGGACATCATCTGAGCCACTTTCAACGCCGATCCCTTCAATTGACTCAAAGAATTATAAATATCTGAGGCATTATTCTGATGAAGCTCTTCTTTATCCAAACCTGGCCTTACCACCTTTTTTGCATAATGCTTCACATAATTCCCTCCTACTTTTGCACCTGTTGAGATGAACTTTGCCGCCCTCTGAACTTTTGAAACTGGAATAAACTCCTGTTCATTTAAACTTCCTGTCATGACTTATTTGGATTGATACATGAATTTTGCAAAATCAAGAAATGAGTCAAGTGCACTTTTCCCCATTAAGTCAAAAGCTAAATTGACGGACTTTTCAATGGCTGCATCTGTTTTCTCAAATCTTGGTGACTGATCTTTCAACCAATATTGAAAAACGAACCAAAGTTGAATCCACATCGCTTCATCATATTTCTCAGAAATAAATGGCCTATTTGCAATTTCTTCAGTTTCTTTTCCTTCCAATATGATCTCATTGGCGAAATCTTTAAACTTTTCTTTGAAATCAGAAGCTTCTTTTGGCAAAGAGGTAAGCTGAGAAGAACTGCTTCCATAAAGACTTAGCAGGTAGGATCTGTTTTTTTTCAAAATTTCAATCCATGTAAAAAGAAATCCTAAGAATTTTTCTCTTGCGGAGTATTCATTAAACACTTCCTGTGCTTCGATTTGGGATAATGTATCTTCAAACATCTCTACCCAAATGGCTGATTTAATGGCTTCAAAAGAGGTAAAGTATGAATAAAACTCCTCCTCCTTCATTTTTAAGTCCTTAGAAAATTTGAATATTGATTTCGGAGAATCTCCATGTTCCAAGACATATTCCTTGAATGCATCGGGGATAATTTTTTTGAAATCCTTTTTAGTATTCTTTTTTGCTGCGGTCGTTGTCATAAGTTGTAGCTAATTATCATATGGATAACAGACAAACGAACCAACAGGTTTAAAATTAGGCACAAAAAAACCGGAGAATTCTCTCCGGTCTCATTTTCCTTTCATTAAGGGGTCATATTACTTTTTCAATCACCAAATTATGATTGGTATAAATACATACATCGGCTGCGATATTTAAGCTTTCTCTCACCATTTGTTCCGCTGACATGTGAGGCGCAAATTGCTTCATGGCTCTGGCTGCAGATTGAGCATACATACTTCCCGAACCTATCGTTGCAATCTCCATATCAGGCTCAATTACGTCACCTGTCCCAGAGATAATCAAAATATCTTCTTTATCTGCAACGATCATCATTGCCTCCAACTTACTGAGCATTCGGTCTGTTCTCCACTCTTTAGCGAGTTCCACCGCTGCTCTTTTCATGTTATTACCAAAAGCACCTAACTTTTCTTCGAATTTTTCCAACAAGGTGAAGGCATCAGCAGTAGAACCAGCGAAGCCAGTCACAATTTTACCACCTTGAAGAACTCTCAGTTTTTTAACTGTACTTTTTGCAACTGTATTACCTAGTGTAGCTTGGCCATCGGCTCCGATTATTACTTCTCCATTATGGCGAATTGCTACGACTGTGGTTGATTTAATTCTTTCCATGATTCTCTATTCATTAACAAAGCAATTATTCGAAATGCATCACTCGGAAAAATAACTTTCAAAGCAAACGTGCATTGTCAATGTTGCTTTCTGACAATAACCATACAAAAAGCAAAAAGTCCTGAAAACAGGACTTTTTGACAGGTATTTAGATTTTTATACTAAGATTCTAACTGGATCCTCCAAAAGATTCTTTAAAGTAATCAAGAATGCTGAACCAACTGAACCGTCTACGACTCTATGGTCACATGACAAGGTCACTTTCATGACATTACCAATTTGCATTTGACCATCTTTCACAATTACGGTTTCTTTAATTCCTCCAACTGCCAAAATACAAGCATCTGGTGGATTAATAATCGCAGTAAATTCTTCAATACCGAACATCCCTAAATTTGAAATAGTGAAGGTATTTCCTTCCCAGTCTTTAGGCTGCAACTCTTTGTTTTTTGCTTTCCCTCCCAAAGATTTTGCTTGTGCAGAAATCTGGGATAAGGATAAGTTGTCAGCAAATCTGATCACAGGCACTAACAATCCTTCTTCTACTGCTACTGCCATACCAATATGGATATGCTCGTTGTATCTGATTTTATCACCTAACCAACTTGAATTTACTTTTGGATGCTGACGCAAGGCTGCAGCGGTAGCTTTGATTACCATGTCATTAAATGAAATCTTTGTAGATGCGATTTCATTCATGCTTTTTCTAGCTTCTATCGCCTTATCCATGTTAATTTCCATGGTAAGATAGAAGTGTGGAGCACCAAATTTACTTTCGGCAAGTCTCTTAGCGATTACTTTACGCATCTGAGAAACTTTTTCCTCTTTATAGCTTTCTTGTCCAATTGCTGGAGCTCCAGCACTAGCACTTGCTACTTGCGGAGCCGCTGCAGGGACGAAGTTTTCTACGTCTTTTTTGACAACTCTTCCACCTTCACCAGTTCCACTTACTTGACGGATATCTAAGCCCTTTTCTTCAGCAATCTTTTTAGCTAATGGAGAAGCTTTCACTCTTTCTCCATTTGCAGAAGTTGCTGCAGGGGCAGTTGAAGCAGGGGCTGATTTAGTTTCAGCAACTGGCTCTGCTTTTGGAGCAGGTGCAGATTCTGCTTTCGGAGCTGGAGCCGGTTCTGATGAGCTTTGTTGCTGAGCTTTTAAAAGAGTTTCAAAGTCAGCACCTTTCTCACCAATCACAGCGATTACCCCATCTACGGGAACGCTATCTCCAGCTTCTACACCAATGTATAGCAAAGTTCCATCATCATAGCTTTCCAGCTCCATGGTTGCTTTATCAGTCTCCACTTCAGCGATGATCTCACCAGACTTAATTTCGTCTCCAACCTTTTTCAGCCAAGAGGCAATGGTGCCTTCTTGCATAGTATCGGACATTTTAGGCATGGTGATTACCGTCGCATTAATATTTGAAGTATCAATGCTTTCGTTCGGAGCCTCTGCTTTTGCTGGTTCGGGAGCTTTTTCATCTGATTTAGGAGTATCCTCTTTTTTATCGGAAGAACTATCAGCACCTTTCAAAAGGTGTTCATAATCTTCTCCTTTTTCACCTATCACAGCAATAACGCCATTGACAGGTACAGAATCTTTCTCTTTTACTCCAATATATAAAAGCACACCTTCGTCGTAGGATTCAAGCTCCATTGTTGCTTTATCAGTTTCAACCTCTGCCAGAATATCTCCTGGTTTAACAGTATCTCCTACTTTTTTCAACCATGCAGCGATCACACCTTCTTCCATGGTGTCGCTCATTTTAGGCATTCTAATAATTTCGGCCATGAGTTATTGCGCTCTATTCGTTTTTAAAGTGTCCAAAAATAGTTTTTATAATGTCTTTATTCAAATTTAAAACTAGTATTTTCCCCCTGCATTTCAGCCTTTATTCATCAATCTCCTGATATGCCTTTAATTACAGACAGCATTTACCAAAGACCAAGATGGCTTTTTAATCGCCATTTGGAAACTATTTATCCTGCTATTTTCAGGAAAGTCCACCTAGAAAGGCCTATTCGTGAGAGGATTACTACGATTGATGGAGACTTTCTCGATTTAGATTGGTACAAACAAGGAAGCTCCAAATTGATCATTGTAAACCATGGCCTGGAAGGAAATAGTTCCCGTGCATATATTCTCGGGATGTGTAAAATTTTTCTGAAAAATGGGTTTGACGTACTCGCGTGGAATTTTAGAGGATGCGGAGCAGAACTCAACCAACAAGCTATTTTCTACCACTCTGGGGCGACCTATGATTTAAACACGGTAATCAGGTATGCGGAAAATGACTATGATGAAATCTCATTGGTTGGTTTTTCTTTAGGAGGAAATCTGATCTTAAAATATTTAGGGGAACAGGAAATAATTTCCAAAAAAATAAGAAAAGGGGTAGCTATTTCGGTTCCGTTGCACTTAAGTAGTGCAAGTAAAAAAATCTCCTCAGTAGAAAACACCCTGTACTCAAAGCGGTTTTTAAAAACCTTAAAAGAAAAGGTTATTCTCAAATCAAAGACACATCCAGGAGAAATCCCTGTCCAAATGTTGAAAAACATAAAAACTTTAGCAGATTTTGATGATTATTTAACGGGGCCACTTCATGGATTTGCCGATGCCGAGGAATACTATTCTATCAACTCCTCTCTTTATTTTTTAGAGCACATAAAAGTGCCCACACTCGTTCTAAACGCAATAAATGACCCATTCCTCAGTGAACTATGCTTCCCTTACCAACTTGCCAATAATCTTGAAAAAGTATATTTTGAGTTCCCAAGACAAGGAGGCCATGTAGGCTTCACAGTAGCAAATTCTGAAAAACCTTATTATTCCGAGTCTCGGGCTGTTGAATTTATAACCAAGGATATCTAACTTCCAGCTTGGTAATCAAGTTAATCTATATATGTGTGGACGTTATTCATTAAGCAAAAGTAAAATTGAATTGGAAGAAAGGTTCCAGGCTGAGATGCTTTCTGATTTTCATCCCAGATATAACATTGCCCCTACCCAGTTGGTGCCTGTAATTACCTCAGCAAGCCCAAATGGTTTTTCTTATTTTTATTGGGGAATTACTCCAGAGTTTGGTAAAAATAAACCTGTCGCATTGAAATTGATCAATGCCAAATCCGAAACAGTAGATCAAAAAGTTTCTTTCAAAAGTTCATTCCAACAAAGACGTTGCATTATACCTGCAGATGGTTTTTATGAATGGAAAAAACTTGGTAAGAAAACGAAAATCCCATATCGATTTACTATGAGAGAAGGTGAATTATTCTCTATGGCAGGCATTTGGGAAGAGTACGAATCAGTTAATGGAGAAACCCAACATACATTCTTGATTTTGACAACCACGCCAAATGAGGTCGTTTCTGATGTTCACGATAGAATGCCTGTTATCCTAAACAAAGAAGGTGAAAAAAAATGGCTGGATAATTACTCCAGTATAGAAGACCTTAAAAGCCTTTTTGAGCCAATATCTTCCGATTTCCTCCTAAGCTACACCGTTTCACCATTGGTAAATTCTGTGCAAAATGACACCCCTGCTGTCATGCGGAAAACATCCCCGATGGATCAGCATGGGAATTACACCTTGTTTGGTTAATTCTAAACTTTTTATTGTTCATCTGAGTATTTTGTAAGAGAGCGATCATATCCTCATATTTGAACTCATTTTTAATAAACCCAAGGAGAAATGAAGAAATCCAAAATTTTAGGAGTGGGCCATTCCTTGCCTGAAAGGATTGTGACCAATACGGAATTATCAGGTATGATGGATACCAATGATGAATGGATTGTAGAACGAACAGGGATTGAACAAAGAAGATGGTTTACTCCTGGAGTAGATACTGTCACTAGTTTATCCAAAGACGCTTCTGTTATGGCTTTAAAAAGAGCTGGCTTAGAAGCAAAAGACCTGGATTTCATCGTTTTTGCAACGGTTACACCCGATTACTATGTGCCAGGAAATGGAGTCCTATTGCAACGTGAACTGGGAATCCCTGGTATTGGAGCCTTAGACATTAGAAATGCCTGTTCAGGATTCATTTATGCCTTGTCGGTAGCAGACCAATTTATCAAAACTGGCATGTACCGAAATATACTTGTAGTAGGAGCTGAGATTCAATCTTCAGGATTGGATAAAAGCAATGAAGGTAGGTCCAGCGCAGTGATTTTTGCAGATGGCGCGGGCGCTTTGGTTTTGAGTGCAACCGATCAAGAAGATTCAGGAATCCTTTCTACCCATTTACATGCAGATGGAACTTATGCGGAAGAACTTTATTGCAAAGACCCTGGAAGCTCCAGAGCAGACCGTTACTCCCAAGAATTGTTTGATTCGGGTAGTTTCTTCTTAAAGATGAATGGAAATGTGGTTTTCAAACACGCCATCGTACGATTTATTGAAGTAATCAATGAGGCTTTAGAGGCAAACGGTAAGACGAAAGAAGAAATTGATTTATTGATCCCTCATCAAGCCAACTTACGTATTAGCCAATACATTCAACAAAAATTGGAATTCCCAGATGAAAAAGTTTTCAATAATATCATGCATTACGGAAATACCACTGGTGCAACAATTCCAATAGCTTTGAGTGAAGCTTGGGAACAAGGCAGAATCAATGAAGGGGATTTGATTTGTTTGGCTGCATTTGGTTCAGGTTTTACATGGGCTTCTGCATTATTGATATGGTAACATGAACGAACCTGACCAACATCCTGATTTGGAGCTTTGGAAAGACCAACAGTTGTTAAAAAAGCTTCATCGTCTAAAACTTCAATTTTGGGATATATTCTCCCGAGTGGCAGAGTCAATTTCAGATGAGGAGTTGGGGGAGATTTGCTTAAAACATAAATCAAAAAAACTTTCTAGAGGGAATGATTTGTTGGGGATGCCTTACCAGGTTTTAGATATCATCCGGAATTTCGATCCTGAATCAGGTCTAAATATTCGGGTTTTAAACTGGTTTGGTAATGGTTTATTTTTGATCATTCTTGCTGGAGAAAAAAATTACCGAACGATTTCATCGTTTCTTTACGAGAATAATTTTTATTTTGGAACGACAGAAAGTCCTTGGGATTACCCAGGTTTAATTCTTGAAAACCAAAAAATAAAGTCCCGGAATCCTGAAATTATAGAGGCAGGATCACTAAATGTATGGATTAAAGAAATTGAAGTTGGGGGAAACAACCATGAAATCAGCACTAAAATCGCAAAAGAAATACAATTGATTGTCAATTACCTTTCGACTATTTAGTTAATCAAAACAAACCTGAAAATTGAGATTGACGTAAACTTATCACAATCGATAAAACGCTGGTTTTATTTTCTTAATTTGAGTTATAACCTACAATTCACAATTTCCTGAAAGATATAGTATATATGAAATTTATCCTGATTCTAGGTGCATCCTTATTTTCATTCTCCCTTTTTGCCCAACAATCTTCCATAGTGAAGCTCTATAGTTCTGATTCTTCCATCATGGCAACAGGGGTAATGGAAGGCACTAACAAAGAAGGGCTGTGGAAATATTACAACCCAAAAACGAACCAAATACTTTCTGAAGGAAACTTCCAAAATGGACAAAAAGAAGGAACATGGACTTCATATAGTTCAAGAGGGCTTAAAAAAGTCGTGGCAGAATATAAGGATGGGAAATTATTTGGTCCTACAAAAGTTTATGATTTGGATGGAGCTTTGGTTACAGAAATGATTTTTCAAGACAGTGTTTTAGTAGGTCAATTCACTGAATATTATGGAAAGACTGGTAATCCTGATTATATTCCTTTCAAACAGGTAAAAAGAGAAGGTTCCTACGAAAACGGAATGAAATCCGGTCAATGGGTTACCTATCATGAATTCGGCGAAACTGCCGTAGTAGAATACTTCAAAGAGAACAAAAGAGAAGGCCCATACTTGGAGTATGATCCCGAAGGAATATTAAATATAGAGACTACTTATAAAAATGGACAACTAGACGGAGATTTTAAACGATACTTCTATCCAAATAGACCCATTGAAGAAGGCAAGTATTCCAATGGAGTTAAAGTTGGGACTTGGAAACGATATTACCCTGAAAACAACCGAGTTGAAGCCGAAGAAACCTATGATAAATATGGAAAAAAGACAGGTACCTGGAGTTATTTTTATGAAAATGGTCGGTTAGCTAGGGTAGAAAAATACAAAAACGGTTTAGCAGAAGGCACTTGGGAAGAATATTTCCCAAACAAAAGCCTTTCCAAAAGACAAACATTCGAATTGGGAATTCCAGTTGGGGAATATGTGGAATACCATAGCAGTGGTAAACTTTCTGTTGCTGGCAATTATGTTTCAGGAATGAAAACAGGTCTCTGGAAAAGCTATTTTCCTGATGGCGAACTCTATTCGATTGGCGAATATAGAAATGATGTACAAACTGGAGTATGGAAATATTTTAATAAAATCGGAATTTTAATTGCAGAAGGCAGCTTCAACTTAGGACTAGAAGAAGGGCAATGGTTTTACTATTATGATGGAGGCCAGCTAAAGTCTGTAGGAACTTATAAACTAGGGGAAGAAGACGGGATTTGGGGCTTGTTTTATGACAATAAAAATCTTACTCAGGAAGAATTTTGGGAGTCAGGAAAATTGCTAAATGTTGGAGAATACAATTCTTACGATGGGACAGAAACGTATGACAAGGGCACATTAAAAGACGGAAATGGCACTCGAATTACTTATTATGTGGCGGGTAAAAAAGAATCAGAAGGAAGTTATAAGCTTGGAAAAGCAGAAGGAATTTGGACCTTTTACCATGAAAATGGAAGAAAGGCCTCTGAAGGAACCATGAAAGACGGTAAAAAAGAAGGTACTTGGAGGTACTACAACCCATCTGGAAGATTGGAGGATTTGATCAATTATAAAGCAGATGAGATTGTAATTGATGAAGGAGAGCAAAATCAAATTATAAGATTTAATTAATAAAGGTTCAATTGGCTAACTTCACCCAATAAATATTTTAGATAATTCAAAATGTTTTTTACATGCAATATTTTGATTTTTAGATATTTATCACTACATTAAGTTACTTTTTAAACTTGTCCGCTAGACATTTTTTTGACTACTAAGTTTATTTTAAGGGTGATTGAGCTACGGACTGACTTATTAAAAATTTTTTAGCCCGGTTTTCCGGGCTTTTTTAATGCCTTAAAATGAATCTTTTTTTCTTGATTGTGAAGGGAGAAATTTGATAAGCAGGAATTCTTTCATTCAATTCTTTTGCTGAAATTAACTTCTTCAAGGAATTAATTTCAATTCCCATAAAAAAGACAAACATGTTTCTATATTTTTTTAAATAAGTGCTTTTTTGAAATCAAAAAAATACCTTAATTGAAGATCAATTCAAACTTATGCATCTAATAAACCCGCAAGAAGTTATTGATAAAATGGACGGTGTCGTCGAAATCAAGAGCTATCTTAATAAGATTAAAATTATTAAAAACTTATACCTGAAAGGTGCGAATACCGCCAGTGAAATTTGTGCGGAAGTAGGGATTTCTCTTCCCACTGTAAATGCATTGTTATCAGATTTGATGGCTTCCGGAGAAGTAATCAAACATGGTCGGGCCGAATCCCAAGGGGGAAGAAAACCTGATTTATACCGATTGGCCGAAGATGCTTTTTATGTATTATCGGTGGATTTATCCAAGTTTCAAGCAAATTTCGCTCTTTATTCCTGTAATCAAACATTGGCATTCCCTAAAGAAAGCCATAAGATCACACTAGATAATGAAAAAGAGACTTTTGATCATCTTTGTGATTTGATTGATTCTTACCTTAAAAGGACGGAAATCAAGCCTGAAAAAGTGATTGCGATTGGAATCTCTATGCCTGGTTTAGTGGACTCTGTTGGAGGTGTCAACTACACTTATTTAAGATTTGGAAAAAAATCTCTCATTGAAAATCTTGAGGAACGGTTTTCGAAGAAAATATACATGGAGAATGATGCACGGGCAATGACTTTGGCAGAGTTCAAATTTGGTTCAGAACATTCCCACAAAAATGTCCTGGGAATTTTCGTAGGTTGGGGAATTGGCTTAGGAATAATTATTGATGGTAAATTGTATCAAGGTGCTTCTGGATTTGCCGGAGAATTTTCCCATTCTCCAATATTTGAATCACGGGATGTTACCTGTATTTGCGGGAAAAAAGGTTGTTTAGAAGCAGTAGCTTCAGGAACCGCGATCGTAAAAATGGCTGAAGATGCCATTAAGCTAGACAAAGACAGCATTTTGGCCAGAATGGTCAGAGATCATAAAGGTGATCTCGAACCAGCTTTAGTAGTAGAAGCTGCTCTTGCAGGAGATCAAAGAGCGATTACCATACTTTCGGAAGCAGGATTGGATTTAGGTAGAGGTATTTCTATTTTAATTCAGTTATTAAACCCTGAATTAATCATTATTGGAGGTTCCGTTGCGGAAGCCAATCAGTATTTGATTACCCCCATCCAACAAGCATTAAATATTTACAGTATGGCAAAATCCCGAGAAAAGTCCCAATTAGCTCTTTATCAGTTAGGTGAAGATGTTGGACTATTGGGAGGGGTTGCAGTTGTAAACGAAAAACTGTTTGAAGATGTCATCAATCGGTTGAGTTAAAACTCTTCAAATTAACTACATGAATTTCCTATTTAAATCCAAGGCAAGTATCATTGTTCTGGGGATTTTACTCTATATCACTCAGGGAAATACGCTACTAGCACAAGGTGCTAAGCCCCCCCTTTTTGAAAAAATCTCAAATAAAAAAGCAGGAGTTACTTTTAAAAACCAATTAAAGGAAGACCAAAAGAACAATATTCTTCGATATGAATACTTCTACAATGGAGGAGGTGTAGCTGTGGGGGACCTGGATAATGATGGATTAGAGGACCTCTTTTTCACAGGCAACATGAGTTCTAATAAAGTCTTCAAGAACTTGGGAAATTGGAAATTTGAAGACAAAACCAAGTCTGCGCGTATTGCCGGTAAAGAGGTATGGACGACAGGAGTCAGTATGGCAGATGTCAATGCGGATGGTCTTTTGGATATATATGTTTGCTATTCCGGAAAAGGAAGTCCCGAATTAAGAGGAAATGAGCTATGGATCAACCAGGGTGACTTCACTTTTATAGAAGAAGCGGAAAAATATGGACTTGCTGATCCCTCAAATAGTACTCAATCTGTTTTCTTTGATTTTGATAGGGATGGTGATTTGGACATGTTCCTACTAAATCACCACATAGAAGTAATCAATGAATTGGAGTTTAGTGAAGTCAAAAACATTCGACATCCCTATGCGGGCGACAAACTCTATAGAAACGACCAAGGTAAATTCGTGGATATAAGTGAACAGGCAGGTATCAAAGGTTCTGCATTAGGATTTGGCTTGGGTGTAGTGGTTTCCGACATTAACCAAGATGGATGGCCCGATCTATTAATCACCAACGACTACATAGAGCCTGACTATCTATACATTAATCAAAAAGACGGAACATTTTTAGACCAAATAAAAGAGTCTTTTCAGCACATATCTCATTTCTCCATGGGGGCTGATATTTCTGACATTAACAATGACGGAAATTTCGACATCTATACCTTGGATATGCTGCCAGAGGATAATGAAAGGCAAAAACTACTGTATGGCCCCGAAAATTATGAGCAATACGCATTGATGATTCAAGAGGGATTCTACCATCAAAATATGCGAAATATGCTTCAATTGAACCTAGGAGATGGAAACTTTTCTGAAATTGGTCAATTGTTGAATATTTCAAATACTGATTGGAGTTGGTCAGCTTTATTTTTTGATGCCACCAACAACGGCCATAAAGACCTATTTGTCAGCAACGGTTATTTTCGGGATTATACTAACCGAGACTTTTTGAAATACAAAGGAGATTATTACTTCCAACAGGCCATTGCCAAAGAAAAAGCAGATACGCTACACTTGGTCACTTCCATGACTTCTACCCCTATTCATAATTATATATTTGAAAATCAAGGGAATCTAGAATTTAAAGACCGATCAGACGAATGGGGAATGGATGAAAAAGGATTTTCTTCTGGCGCAATATATGCGGATTTAGATAATGATGGGGATTTAGACCTGGTGGTGAGTAACTTAAATGATTTTGCCAGTTTATATGAAAACAAAAGTGGCAATTCCAACTGGATTGAATTATTGCTTTCCTCGAAGGATCAAAATACCTTCGGTATAGGGGCAAAGGTTGAAATTAGTTCGGACACCCAAACCCAAACTTTGGAAGTCCAACCTGTTCGAGGATTTCAATCCTCTGTGAGCCCCAGAATTCATGCGGGAGTTGGAAATGATCAACTGATAAATAAAATTAAGATAAGCTGGCCTGATGGTACTATACAAACTATTGAGAATGTTCAACCCAACCAGCTAATTACCATCTCTAAAGAAAATTCTATTCCCTCAGAAAGTTTAAAAACAACACCCCCGCTCCTTTCTAAGAATTCCAATATACCACCCTACTCCCCCATTTCTCCAAATTTTAATGACTTCAAGCGTCAACCTTTGATGCTCACTATGGCAAGTTACATTAACCCAATCTTGGCAAGTGGCGACTTAAATAAGGATGGAAACCCAGAGATTTTTGTGGGAGGAGAAAAAGGAAATCCCGGAAAAATATATTCCCTTACCGATGGGAAATGGACTGAATATACTGGTTTCAGAAGTTCTTCAGAATTTACTGATGCCGTGGCTATTTTTGAGGATTTCAACGGAGATGGTCATCAGGATTTATTCCTAGGAAGTGGTGGGTACCATGATTATATAGGTTCTGATGATGCATTAAATGATCGCTTGTACCTAAATGATGGCACCGGTAAACTTATTCGCCAATCCAGCTATCCTTCCTATAAATTCAGTACTGGAACAGCCCAATCCCTAGATATCAATGGAGATGGAGCCCCAGATCTTTTTATCGGAGCTAAGCTAATTCCCGGGAGGTACCCGATTATCCCTGCTAGTAAGGTTCTAATTAATGATAGGAAAGGGAATTTCACCGATCAAACTTCCACTTATTTGCCCGAGGAAGGAAAAATTGGAATGGTCACAGGGTCAGAAAAGCTAGATCTCAATGCAGATGGGAAAATGGATTTGGTTTTAGTTGGTGAGTTTTTACCTATCACTGTTTTGATCAATACCAATTCCGGTTTCCAAAATCAAACCACTTCCTATTTCACAAAAGAGTTTTCCGGTTGGTGGGGAAGCCTTTCCAAAGCAGATATGGATGGAGATGGGGATCTCGATTTAATCGCAGGAAACTTTGGTTTAAATTCTCAATTTGAAGCGAATGAAAACAAAACTTTGAGATTATATGCCTCTGACTTCGATCAAAATGGCTCCATAGACCCGATCTTAGAATGTTTTGTAGGAGACAAAATGTATCCATTTCCAAGTAGGGATGAATTATTAGATCAAATGACCAGTATGAGAAGCCGTTTTACGGATTATGCCGCTTACTCTAAGGCGACGATGCAGGATATATTTTCTTCAAATGAATTGGAGAAGGCACAAATTCTTGAGGCCAATACCTTAGAGTCGGTTTATTTAGAAAATACTGGATCAGGTTTTAGCGTTAAACCATTACCTAGAATCGCTCAATCCTTTCCCATTTATGCAATTCTACCCATAGATATCAATAGAGATGGAAATCAGGATCTCATTTTAGGTGGAAACCAATCTTTTTCAAGAATTCGAATCGGAATGATTGACGCTAGCTTGGGACTCGTAGTGTTAGGCGATGGAAAAGGTAACTTTAATCCACTTACTCCTTCTGAATCTGGCATTTCAATCAAAGGTGACATCAAATCCTTCTTACCTATAGAAACTGATTTGGGTACTCAAATCTTAGTAGGTATCAGCCAACAGGCTTTGCAAAGCTTTCAATTAAAATGAGATCACTGACTAAACAAATATTTACCAGTTGCTTTATTTTCCTTTTTGTAGGTGGTAATACCTTCGCTGGCTCAAAGGAACCTGACTGGCCTAAAACATACGCTGAGGAATATTTTCACATCACAGAAGTCATGGTGACAGATGTGGCAAGTCCTCCTGTGGCAGCAAGAATATATGCCTATACGAGCTTGGCGGCCTATTTAGTAAGTAAAAGCCAAGGGGCTCAATTTCAACACCAAAATTTATTAGAACACACCTATCTATCAGACCACACTTGGAACATTAGCACCGATAAAATTCAATCCCCAGAGTTTGCTGCCATACTGGCTTTCATGAAAGTTGGAAAAGCAATCATGCCATCTGGGTACTTGCTGGAAGGAAAACAACAGGACTGGATCAATAAAGCTTTAAAAGCAAAAATCATTAGCAAAAAAAACCTTCAAGCACACATCGACTTGGCTACAGAGGTAGCAGGAAAGGTGATGGAAGTAGCCAATAAAGATGGATACCTCCAACTCTCCACCCTAACTCGTTATACTCCCAAAAAAGGAGAAGGTTATTGGTACCCCACTCCACCAGCATATATCGCGGCGATAGAACCAGAATGGAAAACCATCCTTCCATTCTTCATTCAAGATTTAGAAAATTTTGAGCCGGCTCCCATGGCTCCATTTGACATGTCAGAAGGAAGCTCATTTCACAAGCAATTGATGGAAGTGTACAATACCACGAATCAGCTCGATGAGGAAAAAATACTCATCGCTAATTTTTGGGATTGTAATCCATTTAAAGTTGAATTTTCAGGGCATATGGCCATAGGCGTTAAAAAAATCTCACCAGGAGGTCATTGGATGGGGATTACAGGGATTGCTGCACAAAAAGCGGGGTTATCATTTGAGGAAACTGCTTATATCTATGCATTGGTAGGAATGACTTTGCACGATGCATTTATCTCTTGCTGGAAAGCAAAATATGACACGGATAGAATTCGCCCTGAAACGGTCATCAATCAAAAAATGGATCAAAGATGGAGACCTATCCTTCAAACTCCTCCATTTCCTGAATATACCTCTGGCCATTCTGTAATTAGTCGAGCTTCTGCGGTAGTATTAACCGGTTATTTCGGGGATAACTTTGAATTTATAGACAGTTCAGAGACTTATTTTGGGTTGCCAGAAAGGCCATTTAAATCTTTTCTCCTAGCTTCTGAAGAAGCTGCAATTTCCAGATTATATGGAGGAATTCATTTCAGAGATGCCATAGAAGAAGGAGTGAAACAGGGTGAAAAAATCGGCGATATGATCTGGTCCAGCCTACAACAAAAACAATAGAAATATAGTACCACATGCGATTCAAAAACTCCATATACTTCTCTTTATTTACTGCTTTGGTTGGGATTTCTTCGTGCCAAAACAAACCTGCTGAATCTGAAGAGTTGATCACTTCTGAAAAACCTAACATTGTATTGATTTTTGCAGACGACATGGGATATGGGGATTTAGGGGTTTATGGAGCTACTCAGTGGAAAACCCCTAACCTGGATCAATTAGCAGCCGACGGAGTCCGATTCAATCAGTTTTATGTACCCCATGCAGTTTGTTCGGCATCCAGAGCAGCCTTAATGACGGGCACCTATGCCAATAGATTAGAAATCTTTGGAGCATTGGACCATACTGCAAAACATGGGTTGAATCCAGAGGAAACTACTATTGCAGAAATGCTAAAAGTGAGCGGCTATGCAACTGGCATGGTAGGAAAATGGCATCTAGGACATCAGGCTCCTTTCTTACCAACCGAGCAAGGTTTTGATTCTTATTATGGCTTGCCATATTCTAACGATATGTGGCCACATCATCCAGAGGTAAAGGATTATTACCCCCCGCTACCTTTGTATCAAAACACAGCAGTAATTGACACCTTGGATGATCAAAGTATGCTGACTACCAATTACACTGAAAAAGCACTGGAATTTATTGATCAAAGTAAAGACCAGCCATTTTTTCTTTACCTCGCTCATAGCATGACTCATGTACCACTCTTCGTTTCCGATAAATTCAAAGGCAAATCAGAACAAGGATTATATGGAGATGTGATGATGGAGGTGGATTGGTCTGTAGGTCAAGTGAGAAAGAAATTGGAGGAATTAAACTTAGCTGACAATACCATAATCATTTTCACTTCGGATAATGGTCCATGGCTTTCCTATGGAGGACATGCAGGCTTAACGGCAGGATTGCGTGAAGGAAAAGGAACTTCTTGGGATGGAGGAATTCGGGAACCAGGAATATTTGTGTGGCCAAATCATTTTCCAGCCGGAAAAGTGGAAAATCAAGCCGCGATGACCATTGATATACTTCCTACTTTGGCCGAAATCACAGGCTCTAAACTACCCGATTTGCCGATTGACGGAAGAAGCATACTTCCTATGTTAGAAGGTCAAGAAATGGAGCCAAAACCCTATTATGCTTATTACAACAGAAACGAACTTCAAGCCGTGATCTATGGAAAATGGAAAATGGTCATGCCCCACTCTTACCGTAGTATACCCGAAGGAACAGTCATGAGAAATGATGGTATTCCGGTAAAATATCATATGCTGAATTTGGAAAAAGCAGCACTTTTTGACCTATCTACCGATCCTTATGAAACGACAGATGTTGCTGCAAATAACCTGGAAGTGGTTGCTAAAATGAATCAATTTGCTGAACAAGCAAGAGCGGATATGGGAGATGCCTTGACTGAATCAGAAGGCATCAATCTGAGAAAACATGGTATGATAGAAGAATAAATTTTAAGGCTGAAAATCAATTCAAGATTCACTGATTTTCAGCTTTAATCTAATTTTATTTTTTTAACTCTCCCTCCCAATTTACCTCTTTTGAAAAAGGATTCAGTAATTCATCCAATAGTACCGAGACTTCTTTTCTATTGAGTTTCTTCTCAGATGTGAAATTCCCTTCCAGTCCTCTCCTTTTCCAAACTTGTGCTATTTCCAACAAGGGAGTATTGGGCTTCACAAGTTCCATTATTTCTTGAAATCTTTCTCCTGTTAAATAATCTCCGGAAGCACCCCAATAATCCTTCAATTCCGGATACAATGACCGCATCCCATCTACCAATTCATATTCAGTGACCAACCTATCTGGATAAAACCAAGTTTGATTTTCCCATAGATAAGGGACTCCCTCTCCTTTAAAAATTCCTGTGGCCCCAATTTTCTGCATGGCTACAAAATGATCTGAAAGAGGATTCGTGTCCAAAAAAGGCATAATGTAGGCATTATGAGAAAGCAATAAAGTCTGTACTTCACGGATAGAAACCTCATCCAATGGTTTCTTCTCCTTTATTGAAACTGCAGCCAACACCCCTGCAGCTTGTCCAATTCCTAATACTACTGGCTGAAGTCTAGTTGCTCCATTGACAATATTAGATACTGAAATACTTTTTTCAGCTAGAATCAATGCCGAATGATCTTTCGGTATCAAGGCACCCAGTGGGACATTGTAAGATGGCACACGAATCTTGATAAAGTCAATAGCGGGAGCATCTAGGTTCTTTTTGTGATGATGATCTATGGTATAATCTCCTACAGCAATTCCTGTCCTGAACAAAGGATTTGGAGCCTCATACGGCGTCCTAACATAAGGTAAAGTAAAATCAACCAACCCGAAATACCTCCTTGACTCACGATGATATGGAATCATAGGCAGATCATCTTCTGTAGGATATTCATTTTCAGCAATCCCCAAATTTTTGTAACCAAGGTCATGCTGTATGTAATAAATAAATCTAAGACTCGCCTGCCTCGCAGCCTCAAGTGCCGTTTCTCGCTCTTCAGGAGTCATTTCTACGATATTCACATAATAATCATTCCCACAATTCGGCCAATTGATCATGTATTTACCGTTGGGTAGTTTTCCATAATCAATCATTTTTCCACAATCCAAAGTTGGATCGTTATCTGTTATTGGATCAGCATGAGCACAGGCACAGGCAAACTCCTCCGGATCATAATTTGAAGGTTTTGGGATAGTCTTATCAGCAGACTTACCAAAATCTTCAAGTGTCACAACATAAGTCAGGTCTTGGATGATATCATTGCTTTCTTCCGGGGCAAAGCTTTCACCGATTTCATCCCTGGCATCCATACCCAACCTATATTCTAAACCTTGGGCTGCAGCCACATCTCCAAGTTCAGTAGCATCAATTAATAATGGTGCTTGTACGATGTATTCTTCTCCATTCTTGAGATAGCTCACTGTCCAAAGTTTGTTTTCATAGGAGACCTCATTCCAATCACTTTTAAAAGTCACCGTCAGGGAAGGCACGGATTCAGCCATCAATTGTAAAATTTCATTCCCAATTTTAGGTTCAAAAAGTGTATTACTAACCCATCCTGTGGCGAGTTTATCTTCTCCACCATAGTGTTCTTCTAATTTTGCCTTAAACTCTCCCCAAATTCCAGAAGGTAGTTGATGGTTCCCATCAATCGCTGAAACTCCTGCAGAAGTCAACATACCTCCTAACCATGTTGTTGGCTCAATAATTAAAGTTTTAAGGCCTTCCCTTCCAGCAGAAATACCCGCTGAAGTTCCACTAGCTCCACCTCCTACAATGATTAAATCATAGTTATTCTGGGCAAATAAAGAATGGGAAAGCCCCATTAATATTAAGATGACTGAAAAGGAAAATCTAATTAATTTCATATCAAGTTATTTTTGATTGAATGGCAAACAAGCTCCAATTAAAGCTGCTTTTTCGCCCAATGCTGAAATTTTAAAAGGGACGGAATATCCCATTAATTTTAAATAGGAATAGGTTGATGGTAAAAAGTTTTCTGAGGCTAAACTTATTTTCCCGCCTAGCACAACTCCATCAGATTGAAGCCGAACCAGATAGGGGAACAAAAACTCACCCAAGGATCTACCAAATTCACTAAAGATTTTTTTTGAAACTTTGGGATCAATATCTTCTTTTAAGATCTCTTTGACACCTGATATATAAATTCCAAACTGTTCTAGAGCAATATCTTTAAACCAAGAAGTGCCAAGATAATCTTCTGCAATCCCATCACGAAAAGGTGCTGACCAAAGCTCCGCATCTTTAACAACATCAAAGACTTTTATGGCAGAGCCAAGCCCTGTTCCTAAAGTTATTCCAATGGAATTCTGGAATTCTTTCCCAGAACCTGCAAAGCTTTCCCCCAAAAGAAAAGCTTCTGCATCATTGGTAAATTCTAGTTGATCGGGTGAAATACGAAGGCTTTCTGCAAGTAAATTCTTAACAGAGAGTTGATATAGGGAAGCCATTTTTCCCTGATCTTTAATCAAAGAAATACCATTCTTATAATCATAAGGACCTGGCATTGCTATACCGACTTTAATATCTTTTGAACTCCCAGCTACAGCCAAAATAACTTTTGACCAAGTTTCTATAATCGAATCTTTGTCTTTATATGTATCGACAAGGCCTTCATGAAAGTCAGATAAACCTGCTTCCTTATTCCCTATCTGCACAGTAGCAGCTGAAATATGAGTACCCCCTATATCTACACCAATTAGTTTCATAAATAAAGAAACTACCTTTTGAGATTAGAATATTTAAAAAAGTCCATATAAGAAATGACGATCCAACAAAAATATTTTAATCAAAGAAAAAGATAGAGGTCTGGATGAACCAAGACCTCTATCTGAAAACATTCAAATCTTAAATAGGAAGATTGAAATTATTTTCCTCCGTCCCACCATACTTTAGTAGCAAAAAGATCGCCACCCATTCTGGTTACTGCGGCTTCGTAATTGTCAGGGTTAGCTCCTATTTCAGATTCCCAATATCTTAGTCTTCTTGGAATGAAATTACCTTCGAATGCATTAGGATCCTGTGTTGGAGTCAACTCAGGGTATCCAGTTCTTCTCCAGTTCGACCAAGATTCGATATCGTTCAAATAAGTTGCCGCCCAATACTCCTCACCTATTAATCTTAATTTTTCGGTATCAGATGCTGCATCAAATCCACGGCCGTCGATATATGCTTGAATCTCATCACTCGAAGTCACAAAAGATGGATCAAAATAAACCCAAGCAGATATTGCAGCAGCAACCCCATTACTAAAGTGAGTTGAAGGGCTACTAGAAATCCAACCTTTAATTGCAGCTTCAGCTCTCATTAATTCTACCTCGGCATATGAAATCAAGTAATATGGATCTTCCCAATCTAAATACTTTAGGTTGAGCATAGAGAAATTCTGCTGGACCGTTGTAAAACCATCAAGAGTTCCTGGAGGTACTGCATCTACCAAATTAGTAGAATTGTAGCCGTTTGGAAGACCGATTTGTTTATCTGGATCAGTAATCCAAGTTGACTCATTCTCTGGATCTCCCACACCGCCAGTAATGATCATCTTACGAGGGTCATTGTTAGAATCCATCCAGTTTAGGAAAGTCTCAGAAATCTTGCAATCTCTAGAGTACTTATAGGTGTTCCAATAACCATCATTCAATCCATTTCGGTTTACACCCTGAGGACCTGGAGCATAGTGAATAAATGCAATGTCATCATTACTGGTAAATGCACCACTTGTGTTAGCTTCATTAAACACAGATTGAGCAGTGGATGGGTCTACATTACTCATTCGCATTGCCATTCTCATTAAAAGAGAATTTGTAAATTTCTTCCACTTATCAATGTCGCCACCATACAAGAAATCCTGTGCGCCTAGTGATCTCGCAGAAGGAGAAAACTTATCTCTGGCTGCTTTTAAATCAGCAATCATAAGAGAATATACCTCTTGCTGAGATTGATAGGTAGGGAACCAATTTTCCTCAGATTCGAGTCCGTAACCCGCTTGAGTATAAGGAATATCCCCATACATATCGGTCATTCTCAGAAGATCAAAAACTCTCAAAACTGTTGCTGCCGCATTAAGATTTGCCTCATTTGGATCTTCAGCGGTTTTAGTAATCACATGTGAAAATAACCGAATAACAGCTGTAAAATGCCTCTCCATGTAAGCACCACTATACTGGGCACTGTAGAAATACTTATCCCCACTGAAATACCCTGCAGTAGATGCCGTGTGCTGAATCATCGTAGCTGCATAAAGCATGTTGGCTCTGGTGTTTTCATATTCTCCACCGATTCTCAAGGTGCCAAGAGAAAATAGATATCGCATATCGATATCTTCAACTGCGTTTTTATTAACATTTAGGTCTAATAAGTCTTGTTCATTACAAGAGGTGCCAAGTAGCAAAGTGCCTAGAATTAGACCGGTAATTTTATTTCTTAGTCTCATAGTTTCGTTTTTTTAGGTTAAACCTTCGGTCTTAGAAGTTAGCAGATAGATTAAATCCAATACTTCTGTTCGCAGGAACTGAGAAAAACTCTAATCCTTGAGAGTTTCCAGAAGTAGTGTATGCTGCCTCCGGATCAAGATTTGGCACATTTGACCAAAGAATAGCGAGGTTTCTTCCCACTACTGAAAGCGATAAAGACTGGAATGGAGTTTTATCTAAGACCTTTGCATTGAAAGTATACCCAAAAGAGAATTCCCGTAGCTTACCAAAAGAAGCATCGTAAACAACATTTTCTGAAACTTGGGAATATCGCTGCCAATAATTATCAATTAAGTACCTAGTCGGGTCAGAAGGGTCTGCTGGAATAGTCCATGTTCCCGGATCGCCTTCTGGAGTAACACCTGTAACAGTAAGGGTCCCATCTCTTCCAACCAAGGTGTTTTTATGAAGACCATTTTGGTAAGCAAAATAATTTGTACCTGACATCATTGATCCGCCTGATCTAAAGTCTATTAAAAACATTAAGCGGAAGCCTTTGTAGGAGAAGTTATTGCTAATACCTCCCGAAATAGGATGACGTCCTTCAGCAATTGTCTCATAGCCAGAGGTAGTTACCGGAAACCCGTTTGCATCATAAACAGGCTGACCATTTATTTCAAGCTGCTTAAAGCCAGCAATCATCCCAAGTGGCTGACCTACAATGTGTCGGATTCGCTCTCTACGAACTCGAGATTCGTCTAAATTGATGAATTCAATTGGGTCACCTGCCGCGTTATTTCCAAGGCTTAATACCTCTGAGATATTTCTTGCAAAGTTAAAGGAGATATCCCAACGAAAATCTCCAACTACTGGAGCTACATTTAAGAGTACCTCGATACCTCTGTTTTCCAATTCACCAATATTAACTGTAGTAGACCCGAAACCAGAAGTAGCTGAAATACCTGTATTTAGAATATCATCAGAAGTTCTTCTTTTATAATAAGCCAGATCTAAACCAATTCTATTTTCGATAAATCTTATATCTGTACCGATTTCCCATTCTGAAGATAAGTATGGACCTAAATTGGCATTAGGAATAGAGCCGTTGTTGATTTGACCCAAGCTTGATCCACCAATGTGTCCTGCTCCAACTAATCCATAAGTCAAGTTTAGTGCATAAGGATTTGGTCCTCCTCCACCTACTTGTGCCCATCCACCTCTTAATTTTACAAATGTCAAGAAATCTGGCATTTGAATCATATCTGAAATAACAGCACTTAGGCCTACCGAAGGGTAGATAATTTTATTGTTAGCTGGAGCTAGAGTAGAAAACCGGTCTTGTCTACCTGTGAGGTTCAAGAAAAGCATGTTTTTATAACCAAGGTTTGCTGCACCATAAATGGAGTTGATTCCGAACTCAGAGAACCCATATCCAAAAGAAGGTGCTGCGACATTAGTAACACTATGGAAAAATGGAACAACTAAATCATTTCCTCCTCCTCTTTTGGTCTCATTTACCCTTTTAAGCTGATTTCCACCCAAAAATCCATCGACATCAAAATCACCAAAAGTTTTATTGAAACCGATCATTACGTCGGCATTATTTTCTCGAACTGTTCTGGCTGTTGTATTATAACTTCCACGAGGTTTAAACGCCGTACCATATCCTTCGTAAGCATCTTCAGCTCTAACCTGAAAATCGGTACCATATCTACCTTGTACATAAAGCCAATCAGTGATATCATACCTCAATGACATATTTCCAAATACTCTATCAGTCACATCAGTTCTTCCCCATTGGTACGCTGCCCAATAAGGGTTAGTCTGGAAAACATTTCCTTGGTATCTCAATTCAGTTCCATCAGGATTTGCCCCAAGCTTGTTAGGGTCTCCTTTTATTACGTCTAAAGGAATATTTCCTGGTTTAACCACCATCGAGAAATTGGCATTTCCAGGTGAGTCAGATAGTCTTGGTCTATTATTTGCCTCTTGCTTAGAATATTGACCAGATACAGCTACCGTCAATTTACCCTGCTTACTGTTAACATTGATACTAGCTACATTTCTATCAAACCCGGCATTTGGAAGAACGTCATCATTTGTCAAATTTGAGAATGAGAATCTATAGCTAGTATTCTCATTGCCACCAAATAAGGCAACTGAGTTGTTCCAAGTGCTTCCTTGGCGATAGAAATCATTAAAGTCCTCACCTAAAAAAGAATATGGACGCTGTTGACCATCAAACTGGATAGCATTTGCTCCATCATATACACCTCCCCAACCATTAGTGGACGTATTCAAAGCTTCATCCTGAGTTCCAGGTTTTCTACCATCCTGACCCGGCCCATAGGTTCTTTGAAAATCTGTTCGGTCTACTACTTGATCAAAGGTGAAATTTGAGTTTACAGCAACTCCAACTCCTTTTCTGTTTTTTCCTTTTTTAGTAGTGATAAGAATAACACCATTTGCCGCTCTGGCTCCATAAAGCGCAGCAGCAGTATTACCTTTCAAAACTGAGATACTCTCAATATCATCAGCATTAATGGAAGAAAGTCCATCTCCTGCATCATTTCCTCCCCACATTCCTGCATTTCCTAAATTTCCTGATTCTATTGGTACACCATTAACTACATAAAGCGGCTGATCAGCTCCCGTTAATGAAGAACCTCCACGGATTACTACTCGAGTAGAACCTGCAGCTCCTGTGGAGGGAGGAGTTACATTTACCCCGGCCACTTTTCCAGTTAATGCGTTTCCGACATTAACTGCTCTAGATTCTGTAAATTTGTCTCCCGAAAGTTGTGTGACCGAATAGCCTAAAGACTTCTTGTCTCGCTGCATACCAAATGATGTTACCACAACTTCTGATAATTCATTCATATCTTCTTCAAGAGTAACATTTAGTTCAGTTAAATTCCCTACAGTAAACTCTTGTGAAGTATAACCGATGAATGAAAATACCAAAACTGAATTTGGTCCTACAGAAATTGAATACTCCCCTTCCACATTGGTGGTAGTACCTGTGCCATTCCCCCTATCAAGGATCGTAACTCCCGGCATAGGAAGACCGTCTGACGAGGCAGTCACCACGCCTTTCAAAACTCTCGTTTGTGCCTTAATATTTGCCATCAAGCCAAACATCAAGAATAGAGAGAAAGTAATTGATAAAACTTTTCTCATAATTGGTAATAAATGGTTAGAAATAATTGAGTTAAATAAAAGCGCTCGAAATCAAATTTTTAAATCTTTCAAAAAACCGAAAAGCAAGAAAATTGAAACGCTAAAAGAATAGTTATTAATCCCTTTATAGCATAAGCAATTTCAAAACTCGAATCAATCACTATTATGTCGAGTAAAGCTATATATTTTCAAAAATTTTCAAAAATATTTGTATAATTTTTTATGTAAGAAAATTCTATTTTTTCTTTTTTTTTAGAAAGTTAGTAAAGTAAACAAGTTTTTTACAACATATAATCTGGTAAGTTATTAGTTATATGAAATTTTATTTGAATAATTCATGGATATTTATGGATATTTGGTATAAAAAAAGCCCCTCAATTACATTGAGGGGCTTTTTAATAAAACACTACCTAAAAAAATTAATTCACATCCCAGAAAATGGTGTTCATCAATTTATCATCAGGCTGTACTACAGAATAATTTTCTGTATTGTAAGTCTGTTCAGACCCAGGATACATCCATCTTGCTGGAGGCAAGCTCTGCTGATTAGAGTTATCTTCCCAGAATTCAAGGTCCACTTTACCCAATCTTCTTAATTCATGCCAGCTTTCATTTGATTGAACCACATTGAAGTGTAACCATTTTTGCTCAGCAATTAATTTAAGCTTCTCCTCAGAAGATCCTGCCATATCCCAAGAAACATCATCCATAGATAAGTAAGCATTGATCGATTCTTCGGTAGGAACAATCGGATCACCTGATTCTGCATTATTACTGATACTTCTTAGGTATTCGTAAAAATCAACAGACTGTCGAATTGCTTCTTCATAATGGGTCTTCGCCATCATACCCTGATTTTCCTTCAGGTAATATTCAGCTGCCATCAAATGTACTTCTGCCGCTGTAATGATTAAACCTGGGAAATACTGGTTTCTACTGATGGTAGAGTGATTGTAGATACTCAAAGTTTGAGTCAATACCAAAGCGTTCTGATCTGTAGGGTTCATCAATGGATCCAAACCAAGGTACTCGCCTTCTGCATTCTCTCCTGGTTGAAATACATAAGTTAATCTAGGATCCTCATTTCCTACCATGTGATTCAAAATAGCTTTTCCGGCAATGTTGCCACCCCAATCTTCCAAACCACTCTGGAAGTTATTAGCAGGCATCAAAGTCCCTAAAGTATGGATTCGGAAAAGGATATTACTGTCATTATCAGAAACAATTGGATACTGTCCCGGATTCGACAAAATAGTACCGATTTCAGTTTTTGCTCTAGCGCTGAACTCACTAGTACCGCTTACTCTAGTCAACATCCTTAATCGTAAAGAATTGATATATTTCAACCACTGATCTATATCTCCACGGTTGATCAAGTCTTGAGTCCTGAATTCAATTTCAATAGCAGGATTGATTTGTAGTGTACGTAACTCATCAGCAAATCCAGCCAAATCATCTAACATCTTGGAATAAATATCACTTGCTTTATCATAACCAGCATATGATTTAGTATAATCCCCTCCATTAGTACTTAGCATACCTGCCTCTGACCAAGGAATATCCCCATGCAAATCGACTACTTGCTGAGTATGGTCATAGAAGTAAGTAGCTGCAGCAATCATAAATACACGATTATCAACTTTCTCCTCTTCAGACAAGGCATTATATACTTTCTCAAGCTCTCTGTATTGAGCCACGAAATTGTAGTAATTATTCCAACGGTCATTTACTGCCGCAGAACCAGGCACATATTGATTTTCAACATTCACCCATCCTACTGCCTGTGTATATCTATTGGAAGTAATTCGCTTAATCACAAAGTAATCCCAATAAGTAGGCAATACAGATTGACGGTTGGTATAAATCATTCCAGTAAACTGCTTACCCACTGAGGTTTCAGAAAGCTTCGAAGGATCCGTGTAATTATCTTCAAAATCTGCTGTAGTACAACTCACCGAGAAGCCTATTAGCATAATGTATATTAATATTCTATTGATATTCATCTTAATCATGTTTTTATCTTATATCAATTATTAGAATCTAGCTCTTAACATAAAACCCCATGTTCTAGTAGCTGGGTTGGTACCTGCACTAGTCAACGTTTGAGTCCATCTAGATCCACCAGTCAATACTTCTGGGTCTAAGTCCTTGATATTTCTATATAAGAAAAACAAGTTTCTACCAAATACAGAAAGGTTCACATTGGAAGCTCCAATTTTAGAAGTGATTTGATTTGGAATAGTATAGCTCAAAGACAATTCTCTCATTTTGACATAGTCATTGTCCTTTATATACAATTCATATCTAGACTGGCTATACTGAGGACCACCCCAGTTATAGGTATTCCAATAATAATACGCTTGAGAAATTACATTAGAGTTTGGAGAACCATCAGCAACAACTCCATCCATCACCATACCATCGTGATAAACAGTTTCACCATTTGGTCCTTGTGCTGCAGAATGATCTACTTGGATTCCTTGTCCATTTTCATTTACATAATAAGCCAAACCACCACTTGCTTCGTCCATGTAGTTCAAACTCTTTTCAGTCAACCCTCGGCTAATCATCCAGTTAATACCTGTTGGCATTACACTACCTCCGATTTGGAAATCAACGACTGCTGAAAGGGAGAAATTCTTATAATTTAACTCATTAATAAAACCACCTACAGCATCTGGCATGGCATTACCCACTTGAATCCAGTTTTGATTATCGATTTTATATAAACCATTTGGCTGAACGATTTTATTACCATTTGCATCTGTTGCAATTGGTCTAGCGTAAAAATCACCCATTGGTCTACCTACCACAGAACGAAGTTGAGCCGCATTTCCATCATAATCAGCATGAAGAAGTTCAGTTGCATTGTTAGCCAACTTTTCAACTTTGTTCATATTTTTAGCAATGTTTAGCGTCATATTCCAACCGAAGTTCGCAGTCTGAACGATCGTTCCATTCAATGAAATTTCAACACCTGTATTTCTCAACGTACCGATGTTTGTCAATACAGATCTAGCTCCTGAAGTAGTAGGCAAAGTCAACGGTAAGATTTGGTCTCTGATCTGAGCATTGTAGTAAGAAAGGTCTAAACCGAATCTATTGTTGAAGAATCTAGTATCTAAACCAAATTCAAATTCATGCTTCTGTTCTGGCTTAATACCATCGTTTCCGAAAGAACTAGAAATAGTAGTGTATAGTACATTCCCTCCACCTGGCTGCTGAACACCCAAAGAGTTTTGAGAGTAAGCAATATTTGCTCTATAGATATCTGGATAGTTACCTACGATACCCCATGATCCTCTCAACTTAGAGAAAGTGATAAATTGAGGTAATTGAATGGCATCAGAAATTGCAAAACTGGTATTTACAGAAGGATAAACAAATGCATTATTGTTAGGATTCATAGTAGAAATTCTATCTCTACGAACCGTACCCTCAACAAACCAAATGTTTTTATAATCGAAATTAACTGTTCCAAGAAATGCATCAATTACTCTATAAGATCTATCAGAACCAGAGTTAGGGATATTTGTGGAAGCAACAATATCAAATAGATTTTCGGTACTTAATCCACCATTGGTACTTCTAGACACATTGCTAAAACTTTCTTTTCTTGCAGTATAACCACCCATAGCACTCAAAGTGATTTCATCTGTAAGTCTTTTAGTGTAAGTCAACATCAAGTCCCCATAAAGAATGCTGAATAATTCAGTATTCATCCCAAATGCTCCTGAAGGTCCGAAAGCCAAAGGACGAGTAGAATAATTACTGAATTCTGAATATCTATTCGTGAAGTCAGTAGATAGACGAGCTCTTAATTTCAAATCATTAGTAATCTGGATATGATTAGTCAAACTACCAATTACTCTGTTACTCAATTCGGAAGCTCTATTTTTGTTTACTCTCCATACATAGTCAGCAATATCTCCTCTGAAACCATTACCGGTAATATTTTCTTCAGGAGTCAAGCTTTGTCCATTGCCTGTCACAAATCTATAACCACGGCTCGTTTGATATCTATCAAGATACCACTCACCATTATCGAAACGTGTCATCATCCCACCGAAGTTATTGATCATTCGGTCAATGGAATAAGGACGGTTCTTAGTGTTCTGATTGATGTAATTCACCATCAAATCCACCTTCCAATTTTTGTTTACTTGATAGCTTGAATTCAGGTTAACAATGTTTTTGCTGTTTTTAGAATTCAAACTCAATGATTCATTGTCTTGACGAGTCAAAGAAAGACGGAAATTTGCCTTATCAGTACTATTGGAAATAGCCACGTTAACATTTGAACTTACCGGACTATTGAATAAAGCTGCATAGTTATCTTGTTGAGCTACATATGGTCTGGAAATTCCATCCCAAGCTTGCATTGGCTGACCATCGAATACTGGCCCATAGTTAGTGGTTGTATTCGGTACAGTACGGATTCCATCTTGCGTATAATTAAAGCCATCTTCTGCTTGCCCCAAATTCTGGATATGAGCTGGCATACCAGGACCTCTTACATTTTGGTATCTTGGCAAATAGGCAATCTTATCTAAGCTGACATTCGCATTAAAGTCAACTTGCATTCCGTTTTTACCTGCAGTTCCTTTTTTGGTGGTAATTAAAACAACACCATTAACCGCCTCTGAACCATAAAGTGCAGCTGCAGAGGCTCCCTTTAAAATGGAAATATTATCAATATCTGCTGGATTTATATCTAGTAAGCCATTTCCTCTTAGTCTTTGATCACCCCAATAGTTGTTGTTGGTAACTTCTTCATTTCGAATTGGCACCCCGTCCAAAACAATAAGTGGCTGGTTTTTACCCGTAATCGAATTAATTCCTCGAATCTGAATATTGACCGCTGAGGTAGCCCCCCCTGCCCCTGTTTGGATTCTAACACCTGGAGCTTTACCATAAAGTGCAGATGCGACGTTTGGATTACCTACTTTAATCAATTCGTCAGCTTTGATTGTACTAGTAGCATAACCCAATGATTTTTCACTCTTGTCCATACCAAAAGCGGTAACGACAAATTCGGACAGTTCACTTGCATCCTCCTCCAAATTAATATTGATCTCAGATTGATTACCTACCACTACTTCCTGAGCAGCAAAACCAATAAAAGAAAATACCAAAACTGAATTCGGTCCAACAGAAATAGAATACTCTCCATCAATATTCGTGGTAGTACCCGTCTGGTTGCTCTTGTCCAAAATTGTAACACCCGGCATGGGCTCTCCATCCGGTGAAGCTGTCACAACTCCTTTCAAAACTCTTTTCTGAGCCTGTACCATAGCCGTGGCACAAAAGATCATAACCAGAGTCAAAGCAATTGATAAAACTTTTCTCATAGCAATTAATTAATGATTAGAAAATAAATGAGTTAATAGACAGACTAGGGAATACCTACTAATTACTTGGCCTTTATAACTAAAGATTACTTAAAAGTTTGTTTCCGGAAAAAATTCAAGGAGAAAACTTTAACATCTTTCTAGTATACACTAGTCTGTGTGGTAAATCTATAAATTTCAAAATCCATTCAAAACAATTAGATAATATTTTTTGTTGAAATAGGATATTTATTTAATTTTTTTACAAAAGTAAGTTCATAATTTAATTATTTTAAGTATTTACTCTTTTAAATAATCAATATTTATTCTTGAACTAATAGCAATAAATAAAATTTCCTTCTTTAAATTAGGACTTAATAAATTTTTCTTAAAGGTAAAAGCATAAAAAAAGCCTCTCAAATGAATGAGAGGCTTTTGTACTTTTCGAGTTAAATATTATCTCAAAAACAACATTTCTCTATACTTCACTAGTGGCCAAGACTCATCGTCTACCAATAATTCCAGCTTATCAACAGCATATCGGATTTTATCGAAATAAGCTTCTTTCACTTCAGTCTGATAGCCTTTAGCCATTTTCACAATATCTTCTTCTTTGTTGAGCTTCTTACGAGCTTCAATCATTGCAGTGATATTGGATTTCAAAGATTCAATATGTTTAGAAACTTCTTTGATCGTTGCTACAGCAGCGGTATGATCCAAGCCAAGGCTTTTCAAACCGTTCGCATTTTCAATCATCTTATTCTGATAAAGAATGGCTGTAGGAATAATGTGATTCAATGCCAGATCCCCCATCACTCTACCTTCGATTTGAACTTTCATAATGAAGTTTTCCAACATAATCTCATGACGCGCATGAATCTCAATCTCATTCATCACGTTGTGTCTTTCAAAAAGCTCTTTGGTAGCCTTCCTCTGATACACGTCAAGTGCAAGTGGAGTAGACTTCAAGTTAGACAAACCTCTTTTTTCGGCTTCCTTAGCCCAAGCTTCAGAATATCCATCTCCTTCGAACCTTACTTTCTTGCTATCCTTGATGTATTTTCTTAGTACATTCACTATAGCAATTTTCTTCTCCTTACCTGCAGCCATCTCTTTCTCGATATCCTTATACATACCTTTCAAGACATCTGCTACAATTACGTTAAGGGCAGTCATTGGACCAGCAACATTGGCTTGAGAACCTACCGCACGGAACTCAAATTTATTTCCAGTAAATGCAAATGGTGAAGTTCTGTTACGATCAGTGTTATCAAGTATGATTTCAGGAATCTTAGAGATTCCTAACTTCATATACATGTTGTCACCTTTCTCTATTTTGATATTTCCATTTTTCTCAAGTTCATCCAATACCTCAGTAAGAGTAGCACCTAAGAAAACAGAAATAATTGCAGGAGGAGCTTCGTTAGCACCTAATCGGTAGTCATTACCCGCAGAAGCAATACTTGCTCTTAATAAATCTGAATGATCATATACTGCTTTGATAGTCGCTACTAAGAAAGTCAAGAACTGAAGATTCTCTCTTGCAGAACTACTTGGCTGGAACAAGTTTACTCCGGTATCAGTAATCAATGACCAGTTATTATGCTTTCCACTTCCGTTGACACCAGCAAATGGCTTCTCATGGAACAACACCTTCAAATTATGCTTTTCAGCAACTTTGTCCATCACATCCATCAATAATTGGTTGTGATCGGTTGCTTTATTGATTTCTTCAAACAAAGGAGCTACTTCAAACTGACCTGGAGCCACTTCATTGTGACGAGTCATTACTGGAATACCAAGCTTATGAGACTCAATTTCAAAGTCAACCATAAAGTCCTTTACCCTAGTAGGGATAGTACCGAAATAATGATCATCCAATTGCTGACCTCTGGCTGGGCTATGTCCAAAAACGGTTCTACCTGCCATCACCAAATCCGGTCTTGCAGCAAACAACGCTTTATCTACTACAAAATATTCTTGCTCTACTCCAAGAGAAGGGAATACCTTTTTCACATTTCTGTCAAATAATTGGCAGATCTGCACGGAAGCATCATTGATTGCTTCCATAGATTTTAACAATGGAGTTTTGTAATCCAATGCCTCTCCTGTGTAGGAAACAAAAATAGTTGGGATACAAAGCGTGTTTTCAAAAATAAATATTGGAGAAGAAGGATCCCAAGCGGTATAACCTCTTGCTTCAAAAGTAGATCTGATCCCTCCATTTGGGAAAGAAGACGCATCTGGTTCTTGCTGAACTAAGGCACTACCTTTAAACTTTTCCAATCCGCCTAAAGCATCGAAAAAGGAATCATGCTTCTCAGCAGTAGAACCTGTCAATGGTTGGAACCAGTGAGTATAATGTGTTACTCCTTTCGCAAGAGCCCAAGTTTTCACTGCAGATGCAATTTCCTCAGCAGTTGAAACATCTATTTTTGAGCCTTTATCGATCGCTTCCATTACCTTTTTGAAAACGGATGGAGCCAAAGACACTTTCATTTGAGCAGTTCCAAATACGTTTTCGCCAAAATAATCGGATATTTTGGTAGATGGTGCTTTTACAGCAGATCGCTGTCTAGCCTGCACCATTGACAAGGCTTGTTGTCTGAGTGTTGCCATTTCTACAAAGTGTGGTTTAAGATTATACTCACAAAAATAGAAAAATACTGACTCGAAAATGAAAATGACCAAAATTTGAGCTCATTTTTTGAAAAATTTACAGTTTTATCAAAAAAACATGGTCTTTTTCACACCATTTCGTTCAAAAAAGTGATTTTCCGTTCTGAAATTAGAAAATTGAAAACAAGTAGACTTTAATTACCTTTGCATTCTCAAATAAGCTGGAGATTAATTGTGAAAAAGGTAGCATTTTATACACTTGGATGTAAACTCAACTTCTCGGAGACGTCTACTATTAGTAGACAGTTTGAAGATAAAGGATATTTAAAGGTGGATTTTCAGGATAATCCTGACATTTTCATCATTAATACTTGCTCGGTAACCGAGAATGCAGATAAAAAATGTAAGAAGATAGTAAAAGAGGCTAAAAAGATCTCTCCCAATTCTTACGTGACGATCATTGGTTGCTATGCCCAATTAAAACCGAAAGAGATTTCGGAAATAAAAGGAGTCGATGCAGTGTTGGGTGCAGCAGAAAAATTCAGATTAATCGAGTTATTGGATGATTTTGCCAAAGCACAGGACACCAAAATCCTAGCCTCAGAAATCCAGGAAGCTACTACTTTCAACAATGCCTACTCCATCAATGACAGAACACGGACTTTTTTAAAAGTTCAGGATGGCTGCAACTACGGATGCGCATTCTGCACCATTCCATTGGCAAGAGGAAAAAGTAGAAGTAACACTATTGAAAGTGTCGTTGCTTCTGCAAAAGAAATAGCGAGTACCAAGGTCAAAGAAATCGTACTAACCGGAGTTAATATTGGAGACTTTGGAATAGTCGATGGTAAAAGAAATGAAAAATTCGCTGACCTAGTCTATGCTCTTGATGAAGTGGAAGGAATTAGTCGATTTAGGATTTCTTCTATTGAGCCCAACCTACTCACCAATGAAATCATCAGTTTTGCTGCCCAATCCAAAAGATTTGTACCCCATTTCCATATCCCATTGCAATCCGGTTCTAATACCATCTTAAGAAAAATGGGGAGAAGATACCTTCGTGAATTATATGAAGACAGGGTCTCCAAAATCAAGACCTTGATGCCGCATTCCTGTATAGGAGTAGATGTTATTGTAGGGTTCCCAGGAGAAACAGACGAACTATTTCTAGAAACCTATAATTTTCTAAACGAACTGGATATTTCATACTTGCATGTTTTTACCTACTCTGAGCGTGCAAATACCAGGGCAGTAGAAATGGAAGGTGTCGTTCCGATAAAAAAAAGAAACGAACGTTCCAAAATGCTCCGTATACTTTCTGAAAAGAAAAGGAGGAAGTTCTACGAAGAAAACCTGGGAAAAACATTTACAGTACTATTTGAAGAGGACATAGAAAATGGGAAAATTCACGGATTTACCGAAAACTATATACGTGTTTCGGCCAAATATGATCCCATGCTAGTCAATGAATTGAAAGTGGTTACTTTGGATAAAATCAACGATGAAGGTACTGTCGAGGTAATCGAACCAGAGTATGTTTACGAGAAACATTGAGTATAAACTAGAGTTGATGCAAATTCTGCTTTGAAAACAACTTCCTATCAGGCTCGTTAGTTAAAGTATGAATTCAACATTTAAACCAGAGGGAAGAATAACTAGAAGGAAGTATTTATGGATGTTCATGGTTTTCTATTTCATCAACATTCTATGCTTATTGTTAATATGGGATAGTTTCCAAACTGAGTCATGGATGATATTCTATGGAGCTGGCGTAGCTCTAATAGCTTCGATCAGTATTTTGATGGTGCAAGCCATTAAAAGACTCCATGATATTGGTCTGGATTGGAGATATGCCTTTTATTTATTGATCCCACCTCCAATCAATTTTATAGGTTTTATTTGGCTGGCCGCAAAAAAAGGTCAGAAAGGAAAAAATCAATATGGTCCAGACCCTAGAAAAACAGATATTGTTTGATTTTGGACGTATTTTATAATTTAGTATATAAATCAGAGCGGTAAGAATTAAATTTTCTTACCGCTTTTAATTTTTCAATTCACCACAGGAATGAAAAAAAGAAGGACATGCTTGATTCCATTTACATTTTTCTAAATTAAGCCAAGTAAATTTCATGTTTGTGAGAAAGTCCGCCCCCCTCAATTTAGTACTAGACGAGCCTTGGCTTGAAAAATACAGTGATAAGATTTCTCTTCGATGGAGCAAATACCAATCAGCTATCCAAGAAATCGAAAATTTCTGCGGTGATATTCTAGAATATGGTAGCAACCATCAATTTTATGGAATTCATTTCGAGAGTTGGAGAAATGGTTGGGTCTATAGGGAATGGGCCCCTGCAGCAGAAGCACTTTATTTTTTTGGGGACTTTAACGATTGGGATCGACAATCCCACCCTATGAAAAAAAATCCTCGTGGAGATTGGGAAATTTTCTTACCCTTTGATCAATATAAAGATACGTTCGTCCATGGTTCAAAGGTAAAGGTCCATGTCATTGGTGCCAATGGGGCTTTGGATAGAATTCCCGTATACATCACTCGGGTAATTCAAAATGATGAAACACATGATTTTGCCGGTCAAGTGTGGTTTGATTCTCCTTTTCCCTGGACCGACCAAGATTTTTCTTTAGCAGAAAGTAGAAAACAACCCTTAATATATGAGTGCCATATCGGGATGGCACAGGAAAAACTAGGCGTAGGGACATATCAAGAGTTTGAGGAAAACATCTTGCCACGGATCAAATCAGCTGGATACAATACCATCCAGCTCATGGCTGTCATGGAACACCCCTATTATGGATCATTTGGTTATCACGTGTCAAATTTCTTTGCTCCCACTTCTCGTTTTGGAACACCAGAAGAATTAAAATCTCTGATTAATACTGCCCATAAGATGGGAATTGCAGTGGTAATGGATATTGTTCATTCACATGCAGTAAAAAATGTGAATGAAGGAATCAACGAATTTGATGGAAGTGATCACCAATACTTTCATGCCGGCCCAAAAGGATATCATGAAGGTTGGGACTCTAAAGTATTCAACTATTCAAAAAGAGAAGTCCAACAATTCCTCTTGAGTAATATCCGATATTGGATTGAAGAATTCCATATGGATGGATTTCGTTTTGATGGAGTGACATCCATCATGTACCTCCACCATGGATTATTCATGGATTTTGATAATATCGATTTATATTTTGATTCCAATGTGGATGATGATGCCATTCTTTACCTACAACTTGCCAATACATTAATCCACAAACTAAAGCCTCAAAGTATTTCAATTGCGGAAGATGTCAGCGGAATGCCTGGACTTTCCAGAAAAATAGAAGATGGGGGAATAGGCTTTGACTTCAGAATGGCTATGGGTGTTCCGGATTATTGGATCAAAACCCTTAAACATAAGCAGGATGAGGAATGGGATATGTTTGAGCTTTGGCACCAATTATCCAACCGTCCGGTCAAAGAGAAATCCATCGCCTATGCCGAAAGTCATGATCAGGCATTAGTTGGAGATAAATCGCTGGCATTTTGGCTGATGGACAAAGAGATGTATTTCAGCATGTCTTTACTACAGCAAAATTTGGTGGTAGACAGAGGGATCTCCTTACACAAATTAATCCGTATGATTACGCTTTCCTTAGGGGGAGAAGGATACCTTACTTTTATAGGAAATGAATTTGGACATCCTGAATGGGTAGATTTTCCAAGGGAAGGTAATAATTGGAGTTACCAATACGCCAGAAGACAATGGTCTTTAGTAGATGATCCTTTACTTCGTTATAGGCAATTAGCTGCTTGGGATAAATCCATGATTCAATTGGCAAAAGACTTTCAAGTTCTGGCTTCTCAACATGCACGCCAGTTACACCTAGATCCAAATAAAAAAATTCTCGCTTATGAACGAGCAGGTCTCGTCTTTGTATTTTCCTTTCATCCTACAGAATCTTTCTCAGGTTTTGCTATCCAAGTACCTTGGCCAGGTTCTTATCAAATGATTTTAAATTCCGATGAAGAGGAATTTGGGGGATTTGAAAGATTAGATGCAAGTACCACCTTCCTAACCAATGAAAACCAGGGCTTACTTCTTTACATCCCTAACAGGACCATGATGGTTTTGAAGCGAAAGGATTAGTAGCCCCGATTTTAAAATGGAAAGATCAATAAGGCATGTTGACTTACCGTATTAAAATCTCTCCATACTCTATTCAATTCAGTATGGGTTTTTGCTGCTTCCAATCCCGAAAATGGATAAAGAACTGCATGATACTCCCTGCATTTATGACTTAATTTTCTAGCGGACTTACTGAGTGATTTCAAATTCTTTTTGGAGATTTTTCCATGTATTCCCAATTCATCCCAAGACTTGTCTACCTCTTCATAAAACTCATTCCTAAACTTATCCAGTTTCTTTTTCTTCTTTTCAAGTATCTTTTGAAAATAGCTCAAATGTTTTTGGTCATACTTCCTGTAATAATGTCGCTTCCAAAAAGATTCCTCAATCAAATCAATCAAATGTTGTGAAACACCCAAAACATTTACTGCCAGCGTAGCCTCCGCAAATTGTAAAAAAGGGAATTTGTAAATTGAATCTTTGAGTGTGGTTTTATCAGGCTTTATTTCAAATGCTCTATATGCAGGCACCTTGATTTTCTCTGCTTTGAATGCATGACTTCCCGTGGCAATCATTCCCATGTAATTCCATCCATCTAGAATCTCCACTTCATTTTTCTCTAGCAAAAAGGCTTTGACCAATGGGTTTCCTTCTTCATCCATTAAGGGCTTCCCATTTTCGAGAATTTCGCAATTCGCCGTAAAGTTGGTGGCATGCAACGCTCCTGATGCATAGGTCCAACTTCCTGAAATCTCATATTCTCCATTTACAAAGTCTGCTTTCCCTCCTACAAACCCACTCCCTGCCAGGCATAAGTTAGATGCTGGAAACACGCTATTTCTCAATTGCTCATTCATGAAGCCTACAAACCAACCTGCCCCCGCACACAAAGTAATTGTCCAGCCTAAGCTTCCGTCCAGCCTGGCTAGTCGCTCTTCTATTTGTAGTGCTTCTGGGAACGAATATGCCAACCCACCCAATTCTACCGGTACGAACATTTTAAACCATTTCTCTTGATAGATCAACTCAAGCCACTCATCAGGAAGGGATCCTAATTTTTCCGCCTTAATGGCGAGCTCATGGTTAAATAGCTTTGTATCCTTCATGCTTTTTCTCTAGTTCTTTTTTCCAATCCAAATAACCAAAAATGGCTACGATGAATAGAAACAGGGTTAAAAATGAAACTAAGATCAATTGTTTGTGATATAGCAATGGAATAGCCACTAAGTTTGAAATATTCAGCCAAATCCAATTTTCAAGCTTCCGTTTTGCCAAAAGCCACATTCCTGCCCAAGCGGTGGAAGAAACGAAGGCATCTATCACAGGCACATCTGAATCGGTAAAGAAGCGAAGGGCGATATACAATAAAACCCATCCCCCTAATGCAATAGACCAAGTGATTTTTTGATCTTTCGGGCTACTTCTGGATATTTTGCTAGCTCCTGAGCTGGTTCTGTTTTTCCACATAGCCCAGCCATAAATACTCATTACCAAATAATACCCATGCAACAGTGTTTCTGCATACAGCTTCGCATTAATCAATAAAAAGGAGGAACATAAAATACCGATGATTCCTGCAGGGTATAAAAGCACACTATTTTTCCGGGCCAACAACACTTCTGTCACTCCAAAGCTCACAGCAACCCATTCGAGCAAACTCGTATTCCTGATCTGCTGCCAGAGCAGATTCAATTCCATAAAATTTTCCATTTGAATAATTTGTTATGATTATTCAAAAAAGGGAGAACAATTCATCTTATCCCTACGCCGGCATTACCCGGATCAGGTGCTCAGTAATTTCTTACTGATGGGTATGATCTCAGCCCGTAATTTAGGGCACCCCTCATTTGATGCTGCTAATATAGAAAATAATAGTTTTCGGAAGACTTAATACAGGGATTATCTAATCCCTCCATTTTTCATCTCTTTTACTGCATAATCCACAGCCCTGGCGGTTAAAGCCATATAAGTAATGGAAGGGTTTTGAGTTCCAGTAGAAGTCATACAAGCTCCATCGGTAACAAATACATTGGAAGCCAAATGCATCTGATTATAAGCATTCAAAATGGATGTAGCTGGGTCTTTCCCCATTCGAGCCCCTCCCATTTCATGGATATCTAATCCTGGAGCTTGCTTACTATCGGATTTCCGTATGTTGGTACACCCAGCCTTCGTCAACATTTCTTCGCCTTGCTCATGAAAATCCTTCAAAATCATTTCATCATTGGCATCGTAATCCACATTGACTTTTAATAGAGGAATTCCCCATTCATCCTGCTGATCTATACTCAAACTCACTTGATTGGACTCTTTAGGAATAGTCTCTCCTTGCATCATCATGTAGACAGACCATGGCCCTGGTTTTGAATTAGCGGCTTTAAATTCCGCTCCAAAAGGAGCATCCGCATGACCAAATCCTGCTCTTCCAGCGGTATAAAAAGTCATGTAGCCCCTTAGAAAATCCATTTCTTGCTTTTTCACATTCCTAAAATTCGGCATCATCACCGCTGTGGGTCTTCGCCCAAAATAATAAGAGTCCTCAAAGCCTTCATAATAAGCCCCTAATGACCCTCTATAATTATGAAATGCAATATATTTTCCCAAAACCCCAGAATCATTCCCAAGCCCATTAGGGAATCGCTTGGAGGTACTATTCAATAAAATTAAGTTCGAGTTTAAGGCAGAGGCATTGACAAAAATCACTTTTGCAAAATATTCCATCTCCTTTTTCGATATTCGGTCTACTATTCTAACACCAGTTACTTTACCTTGCTGGTCATCATATATCAGAGAATGAACCACTGAATCTGGCCTGATAGTAAGGTTACCGGTTTTGGCGGCAGCAGGTAAAGTGGAAGAGTTTGAACTAAAATACCCTCCAAAAGGGCATCCTCGGTAACATTGATTCCTTGCCATGCATTGACCTCTCCCCTGTGCAAGATGAATATCTTTGGGCTCTGTCAAGTGAGCACATCTACCAATAATCACATTTCTGTCTTTGTATGCCTCGACAATCCTTTTTTGAATTTCCTTTTCTACGCAATTCATTTCCCAAGCCTTCAAAAACTCCCCATCAGGCAAGGTATCCAAACCTTCATAACTACCGCTGATTCCCACAAAACGCTCTACATAGCTATACCAAGGATCAATATCAGGATATCGGATCGGCCAATCCACTGCAAATCCATCTCTGCCAGGCCCTTCAAAATCATACTTGCTCCAACGCTGGGTTTGTCTCGCCCAAATCAACGATTTGCCCCCTACTTGATACCCTCTTACCCAATCAAATGGTTTCTCCTGAACATAAGGATGCTCGGAATCCTTCACAAAGAAATGTTCGGTATCCTCTTTATAGGCATAACAGCGGTTGACCACTGGGTTGGCAATTTTATCCTGTAATGGAATCTGATTCCTGTGGGGCATTTCCCAAGGGGCAGCTGTCATAGTAGGATAATCGGTTAAATGCTTTACCTCTCTTCCCCTTTCTAAAACAAGTGTCTTTAACCCTTTTTCACAAAGTTCTTTTGCTGCCCAACCACCACTGATTCCTGATCCAATAACGATCGCGTCAAATTGATTTGCTTTCATAATTGAAAAATAAAAGATTACCCTTCAATTCCATAATCTAATTCAATGACTGGTCAAAATTCTTTTCACAAAAAAACCTCCAAAAATCTGAAGGTTTGAGTGAGTCTTTCTAATTAATATCCTTATTCGTACCGAAGTGATTCGATAGGATCCATTTTACTTGCCTTTTTTGCCGGGATGTACCCTGATAAAAGTCCAACAATAATACAGATCAAGAAGGCCACAAACATCCATAGCCAAGGAACTAAGAATCCTCCTACTCCAATAACCAAGGAAATTAAATTGCCAATTGCGATACCTAAAATCACTCCTAAGATCCCTCCTAAAATGCAGATCATGATTGCCTCCAACAAAAATTGTTGGCGAATTCTTAAAGGGGTAGCCCCCAATGCTTTTCTAATACCAATTTCACGGGTCCTTTCCGTTACAGAAACCAGCATGATATTCATAAGACCAATAGATGCTCCCAGTAATGTGATAAAACCAATTCCGAAACCGCCCATTCTTAAATATCCTGCCACTTCCTCTAAGCTTTCAGCAACAGAACGGCTTTTAGTTAAATCAAAAGAGTCTTCCATTGTTACACGATCCTGACGGACCTTTCTCATAATTTCAGTGGCCTGCCCCATATCGTACTCAATCTTGGTACCATCAGAACTTAATGCAGTGATATTGTAGTTGAAATTTCCATTTTTATCTAATCTACTTGCATTCTCTATAGGAATAATCACCTGTCTATCCGCTCCTTGATCCTGACCAACACCTCCTTGCTCTTCTAACACTCCAACTATCACATAAGGCCTTCCAAAAACAGTAATCTTTTGATTAATCGGATCTTCATTGGGCTCGAACAATATAGAAACAATCTCAGTACCCACCACACAAACATTGTTTCCATACTCCACTTCCAGATTACTGAAGTTTCTACCATTCTCTATCTTCATCGCTTTGATATTCAGATAGTTCTCATCACCCCCTGTTATCCTTGAATTTGGATCCGTTTTTTTGGATCCTCTTTTTATCTCGGCCGCCCCAGCAACTCTGGTGTAAACCGTAGCACTCCCAATGGCACTGTATTCTGATTTAAATGATTGGGTTTCCCTAAAAGTGATTTTCGGATAGGTCTTTTCTGTTACTCCTTGTTGAATAGCTCTCCCGCCGGAATACCCTTTATTACGAATATCAAATGAATTAGCTCCAAGCCCTGAGAAACTTTCCGCAATTTGTGTTTTGATTCCGTCAATCGCCGTCAACATCCCTACCAATGAAGAAATACCAATGGCAATGATGGCTCCAGTCAAAATGGTACGAAGCAAGTTTACTTTTACAGAATTAAGAGCTTCCCTAATATTTTCGATCAAATTCATATATTGTCCAAATTGGAACAGATTTTACTGCCTGCTTTAAAAATTATGATTAAGTATAACAATAATGATTGACAATGCTTATTGCCTCACAAAATTTAACCTCAAAACGGCCTTTAAAGCTTATTTTAATACTTTAATGGGCGTCCAAATCAATTCAACGGAACTTTCTGAAAAAGGATCATAGCTCTCATCAAATGTTTCAAAATGGGCTCGATTATCCAACCCGTAACCAGAACTAGGAAGCCATTCCTGATAAAATTTTTGCATTGCTTGTTGGAATTTAGAAACAGAGCCCGAATGTTCAAATACTGCATACTTCCCCCCTTCTAAACTGATTTTCTCAAACCCATCAATTCTATCGAAATCTAACTCAATAGCTGCGCATTTTTCAAATTGAGTATCTAAAGAAAAACTCCCCTCTTGCACGGCTTTGCCATATCGATGGATGGAATAAAACAGTTTAGGAAAAAGGTCTTTTTCCTTGAGAGTTTGTCTAAAAGGCTTCCAAAGTTTTGAGGTTTCTTTCTTCGAAATTGAGGTCAATATCTTTTGACCCATCAATTCCATTGCCCGTATCTCTCTGATTTTTATTTCCATTCTTAATGCATTCTATCTCCTCTAATCCCAATTTCTTTCAACACTTCCGCCTCAAATGATAGCCATTCCTGCCAACGAGCGTTTACCTTTTCAGGATCTTGGTATTTCCTAGCCAGTTCAATAAAAGTCACATAATGACCCGCTTCGGAAATCATGAGTTCGTAGTAAAAGCTCTGAAGTTCTGAATCTTCAATATTCTTGGACAATAATTTGAAACGCTCACAACTTCTCGCTTCGATTAAGGCATTCAGCAGCAATACCTCAGTAAGCTGTTGCCAGCGATTGCCTCCTTTTTTGACAAATCCTTGAAGTCGGGTGACATATTCATCTTTCCGAGGTTCGCCAAATCTCAATCCTCTTTTTCGAATTTGCTCCATCACACGCTCAAAATGCCCCCATTCTTCTGAAACAATTGGAGTCAAGGTGTCCACTAATTCAGGCAAATCAAAAAATCTCAAAATCAAACTGATGCATGATGAAGCTGCTTTCTGTTCGCAATAAGCATGATCCGTCAATATATCCTCAATCTGCATTTCCGCAATATTGACCCAACGAGGATCTGTTGGCAACTTCAAATGAAGCATTTTCTCTCTGGTGCTTTCTTCCCAACTCATAATTAGTCAAATAAATACCAAGTGATACCCAAGTCAATAAATGATTTATATCCAGTATAGTCAGGAGTAACAAAATAGCCCTCCCGATTCATCAAGCCACTATTTAAATGATTGTATTTTAACAAAACCCGCGTTCTGTTGATTCTGAAATTCAAAAATATATCTGCTACTGGATAGGCATAAACATTAAATGAATTTTGCAGATAGAACTGTTGTGTAGAAGGGAAATAAGCATCTGCATAATAGTCAGACTTGTATCGAACATCGATACCAAACTGGATAAATACATGTTCATCGAAAGCTGGACTATCAAAATAAAACTTACTGTTGGCGTAAAACTTTGGAATTCTAAAAGCATCACTTCCAGCCCCAGAAATCTGGGTAAATACCAATTCATTATCCCACCTGAATTTCTTTCCAATCTGGAAGTTGGCCACCAATCCAGGCATTAACATAAATGCTTCCCCATTATTTTGAGTGGCGACCCTATCTTCATTGAAATAAATGTAATTATTAACTCTGTTGATGGTCAGACTGGGTCTTAACCTGATCTTATCAAAATTGATGATCAATTTCCCTTTGATTTGATCCACCCCGGTATTATCAAAATCATTTTCCCATTGATAATGATTCCCCATGTACACCTGTTGAACGGAGGTAGGCTTATACAAGGCTTTGGTATATTCCAATTCTATCCAAGGAGAAACAAATATTCCATGTAGTTTATAAGCGCCCGGCAGCAAATACTCCCCGTCAGCTGTCAAAGACCATTGATCGGAGATTTTACCTACTAATTGTCCCCCCAGATAAACCTCATTGAATTTATCATCCTCAGCAAAAAACTTATTTTTCATCCTTCCGGTCCTGAACTTCCCATAGGCATTGTAAAAAAAGCCTCCAAAAGTTCCCTTAAACCCAACTTCATTTCTCCACTCCGAAAATTCATTGAAATTCCTGGTAGTATCTTGTTGATTGAACCTTGTACTTGGATAGAATATTGAATCCGAGGTAGTTAGATCGGATTCAAAAGTCATGTCTTGGTTTTTCTTATCAAACACATGATAAATCTGCAAACCATCCTGGACCTTATACTCATGGTAGAAATGGTAATCTTGTCTCAGATCCCTCGCCTGAGAATTTCTCAACCACACTTTGGCATCTTCATAAGTGAAATAAATAGAGGTACTATCCACTTCTGGGGGTATGATTCCTCCTATTTCATTCACTTTGTGCTTCATCCTGGAAAAATTACCCATGAACCAGTACTTCCCATTTTCAGAACGATAATTCGTATGCAAGGAATAGGTAGTCTGATCTACCATATTGTCATCTCTTGCTACTGGATTTAGTGTTTTTCGAGCTTTGATGGTATGAAACTCAAACCCTACATTCCAACGTGGATTAATGTTTCTAGCAAAGGCCAGGTCCAACATATTCCGATGCCCTCCCCCAAAAAACGCAGACATTTCTGTGAACGGCGATTTGGTATCAAAATATTTATAATTTTCAGGATTTCGGTAATATAAATCATAGGCAGAATAACCAGACCTGGTTCCTATTAATTCCGGAATCTGATAAAATACTGGTTGAGATGCACTTCCTATATTTCCTAGATCTTGATATTTCCATCCCCCTTTGGCCACTGGATCATAATTATGGAAATTAGTCAAAGAGGTGTCTTGAGGATAAAGAATTAAGTTGTTTCTCTTGATATCTTTTTCGAAAAAATAAAGACTGGTTTTAGGTCCGTAGACTTGTTTGGTACTATCATCCAACAAAGGTCTCCTACCATCTGTCTCCTCTCCTTCTTCCTGAGGATCAACTAATTCCCTTGTCCTTTGTTGGTTAGGATTGGTAGTCACAGGGCGCTGAGCCATCAAACTTGTGGAAAGCCCAATTACCAACAATATAAGTAAACCGAAAACTCTGATTTTCACCTAATCTTTTTCTTTTAAAGAATTACCTGATCGATAAACCTTTCTATGATTTGCTCATCCTCAGGTGAAAAGACCACCTGGATTGGCAAGACAAAAATCGGAATTTCTCTTAGAAATCCTGCTGGACAAGAAGATTTAACTTTCACTGCATCTTTTTCGGTGGTGATTATCACCGGTTTTTTGGAAGCATATCGATGGTAAACCTGTTTGATCCGTTCAAAATCTTCTTGTTGGTAATCATGATGATCTGGATAATTAAAGTTTTCCAGTAATTTATAGTTATCAGACACAAAACATTTTAACTGCTTGTCATCCGCAATTCCACTTACTAAAATCACCGAATCCGAAAACTTATGTTCAGGTTGAAGTGCAACAGGTTTTCCATAATCAATGGAACTATATAAGATGGGAGCAATTGAATTATAGTGTTTGATTTTCTTTTGAAACCTATCCTTTTCTTGAACATCCAATCCTCTTGGCGATTTGGTGACTACAATTAAATTGGCGCGTTTAGCTCCAGACCTACTTTCTCTCAACCTACCCATCGGAAGTAAAAAATCAGAGAAAAACGGTTGATCATAGGTAGTCAAAAGAATATTCAAATCAGCCTGAAATGATCGATGCTGAAATGCGTCGTCCAGAAGCAATACTTCTGTATTGGGTTGTTTTTCTGTGATTTGAAAAGCTGCCGTAAATCGATCTTCTCCTACAAAAACAGATATATCATTCCTATATTTTTCATAAATCTGGAATGGTTCATCTCCAATATCCGAAGGAGTTGAGCTTTCTGAGGCTTGTAAAAATCCATGAGTGCTTCTTCCATAGCCCCTGCTTAGGGTAGCGATATTCTTTTTAGACTTTAGATATTCAATCAAATATTCCACCATCGGAGTTTTCCCAGTCCCCCCTACTCGGAGATTGCCTACCAAAATACTTGGGATGGGAGATTGGCTACTTTTCAGCCATCCCCAATCAAAAAACCAGTTCCGTACTCTGGTGATGAGGTCATAAAGCAAGGCAAATGGATAAAGCAAAAAAGCGTAAGGGCGCATTCCTAAGTTTTACTATTTTTGACCAAATAAACATAAAAATTATGGGATACAAGATTGGAGAATTGATTTCATGGCTAGAATCTTATGCTCCACCTTCTTACCAGGAATCCTACGACAATGCCACGTTGATTACAGGCAATCGAAACGATTTAGTTACAGGGGTAATCTGTTCATTAGACTGTACGGAAGAGGTAGTTGAAGAGGCAATATCACTTGGGGCGAATTTAATTGTAGCCCACCACCCCATCGTCTTCAAAGGATTAAAGAGTTTTACCGGAAGAAATTACGTAGAGAGAACAGTCATCAAAGCAATTAAAAATGACATCGCAATTTTTGCTATCCATACCAATTTGGATCATGTATCCAACGGGGTCAATAAGAGAATCTGTGATCGACTTGGATTGATTAACACTAAAATTCTTCAGCCTAAAAAGCAAATGTTGAGCAAGTTGGAATTCTTTGTGCCCAGGGCAGATAAAAAGCGAGTTTTGGAAGCTATTTTTCAAGCTGGAGCTGGTAAAATCGGGGAATATTCAGATTGCTCTTTTCAAACGGAAGGAACTGGGACTTTCACTCCTTCTTCCAAGGCAAATCCTGCAATTGGAAAACAAGGAAAACCTGAAACCGTGGAGGAAGTAAAAGTTGAAGTCCTGGTTTCAAATCATTTGATTGGAAAAGTTTTAGGCCAGCTCAAAGTCAGCCATCCCTATGAAGAAGTTGCATATTATGTTTCCAGTATAGAAAATGAACATCAGGAAGTAGGGGCAGGAATGATTGGGGAGTTACCAGAGTCCATGGAGGAAACTAGCTTTTTAGATCATTTGAAAGATAAAATGGAACTGAAGGTAGTCAAACACACATCTTTTCTCCAGAAGAAAATAAAAAAAGTTGCTGTGTGCGGAGGAGCTGGAATTTTTCTTTTAAATCAGGCAAAAAGGACCAATGCTGACGTATTTATCACTTCTGATGTCAAATACCATGAATTTTTTGATACGGAAGGGCAATTAATACTCTGTGATATTGGACACTATGAGAGCGAAATTTTCACAAAAGAATTACTAGGAGAGCTATTGTCACAAAATTTTCCTAATATTGCACTCTATTTGACGAAAGTAGTTACAAATCCCACATCCTACCGATAGTACATGGAAAGTACAGTAGCACAAAAACTCGAGGCTATACATAACCTTCAACTCATTGATTCAAGACTTGATGCTCTTATTAAGGTAAGAGGCGCTCTACCTGAGGAAGTTCAAGATCTAGAAGACGAGATTGCTGGTTACGAAACCCGTTTGGAAAAATTCAAAGCCGAGATTGAAGCATACGACGAGGAAATCAGACAACTCAAGGACAGCATTAAAGAATCTGAAAAACTGATCAAGAAGTATCAGGAACAGCAGATGAACGTGCGAAATAATCGTGAGTATGATGCCATCACCAAGGAGCTGGAATTGCAAGACTTGGAGATTCAGGTTTCAAAGAAAAAAATTGCTGAAGCAGGAGTGAAAATTGATCAGAAGAAAGTTGATCTAGAAGAACTTACTGCCGTAATGAAAGATCGACAAAAAGATCTTGATCAGAAAAACAGTGAATTGTCTACCATCATTTCTGAAAGTGAATCTGAGGAAGCAAAATTAAATGCGGATAGAGAGAAAGCTTTGAAGAAAGTGGATGAGCGATTGGTGAAATCTTACGGTAAGATCAGAGCCAATGCAAAAAACGGTTTAGCTGTAGTGCTAGTAAAAAGAGGTGCCTGCGGAGGCTGTTTCAATACAGTTCCCCCTCAAAGACAAGCTGATATCAGAGAGAAGAAAAAATTAATTGTGTGTGAGCATTGTGGAAGAATCTTAGCCGGAGTAGAGGATGAGATCGAAGAACCAACTCCAGTGAAAAAGAAGAGATCAAAAGCTTCTTAAAACACAGAATCAAAAATAAGAGACCCCGAAAATAAATTTATTTTCGGGGTTTTTATTTTTTTAGCCAAAGCTCTTGTTTAATCAGGCATTATTTTAGTATCTTGAAAAGTATGAGAAGTTTAGGAACCCTACTGATAATCATGTTTTTGTCTCTTTCATCCTTTGCAAAAAACGATGATTCAAAAACATTTATGGTGATTTTCAAACAAAAAGAACTTAAATCACTAAAAACTTCCATTCAAAAAATCGAAGATCAATTTTCTGAAGCTTTCAAAACAAAAACCTATTCGGGGAATTCTGACCTCACCTTGGTGATTGAAGTCCCAAGCAGTGAAATAGATGAATGTAGTCTAGGAAGTTTTATTGTGGAAATTGGAGAAGGTCAAGAAATTCAACTTCAAGATATTGCTTTCCGCGTTTTTGATCTGACTGAAGGTAAAGAAGAGTTGCAAAGCTTCATTTCAGAATATGAAGAAGCTCAGCAGCTCAAAAAGAATGGTAAACTTGCTAAAGCAGATACTAAGCTTTAAGATGTTTTACATCATTCCTCTTTAATAATTCAAACTCCCTGTTTTCTTTTTCCTGAAGTAAATAGAGACAAAGATTTTGGTGCTCGAATTGATCCATATTTTTCAAATCCTGCTTCAAGATTAAGCTTAAAAATATTCTCATGGCCCTACCATGCATGCATACAAGCACGTTTTCTCCCGGGTCTGCAATTATTCTTTCTATCCCCTTAATCATTCTAGCTGCCACAATGTTTGGACTTTCTCCCCCTGCAATGGCATAATCTAAATTACCAACCTTCCACTGGTTGAGCATGTGTTCGTAATATTGATTCTCTTCTGTAGTCATTGGGGTCCCTTCATAGTCACCCCAAGAGATTTCATTTAACTCAGGTAAGGTAGTCGCTGGTATTCCTAGATCTATAAATCTTTGAATTGATTGCTTGGTTCGAATCAGGGCAGTATGATATACCCTATCAAAGGGAACATCTTTATATGCCTCAAAAAACATCTTTCCCTGGGCTCTTCCGGTTTCATTGATGTCTGCATTTATCCCACTTCCCTGCACTACACCTTTTAAATTGAAATCAGTTTGCCCGTGCCTAACTAAGTAAATTTTTTTTCGATTCAAGATTCTCTATTTTTGTCTACCCCCAAAGAAAACTCATTTACTTTAATTTTCATGGTATTTAAGCGAAAGCCTTCCCTTGATCAACTCAATAAACAAAGTGAAAATACGATGGTAGAGTATTTGGGAATTCTTTTCACTGATATTACAGAAGATACTATTTCTGCCAAAATGCCCGTAGATCACCGAACAAAACAACCCATGGGTTTGTTGCATGGTGGAGCTAGTGTGGTGCTAGCCGAAACTTTAGGAAGCATTGCAAGTACCCTCACTATAGATTTGGATAAACAGGTTTGCGTGGGCTTGGAAATAAATGCAAACCATTTAAAATCAGTGAAAGATGGTTTTGTATCAGGTACAGCGAGCCCCATACATGTGGGTAAAAGCACCCAGGTTTGGGAAATAAAGATCTCAAATGAGAAAAATCAACTTTGCTGTATCAGTCGAATCACAATGGCTATTTTAGATAGAAAATAATGAATACTGAGGTTTCATATAATCATACCCAAACAGAAATTATTCAGCTTTTATTACAGCTTGGATTAACTTCCGGTGGATCTTTTGCCATATGGAGAAAACCAAAATCCAAAAAACTGGAAATGGTATTGGATGAAACTGCTTCTCCTCAAAAAGTAGAATTAAACCTTGAAGAATTGCCACCTGGGTTTATCGTTCATCCCTTCGCTGACCAAGAGGATAAAAAAGCATATTACATCAAGGCGAATCGATATTTCAGTTTTGAACTAGACCAGGAATTTAAACCTGAAGACCTACCAGAATGGGCAAAAATCCAGCTTGAAGACCAAAAGAAACTTAATGATGGAGAGCTTAGAAAGCTTCTTTTTGATCAAACTATCAATAATAAAATCATTACTTCAGGAATAAGTGAGGATAAATCGCATTTTCTCCGACTTGTAGAACTTGGAATAGAAGCGGTCAAGGAAAATAAGTTGGAAAAGGTTGTTCCGGCTAGAACTAAAACCATTGACATCCCGAAAGATTTTAATTTAGCATGTACACTTCTGAGTTTGATGAATTCCTATCCCAATGCGCTGATCAACTTTTTCCACATTCCACATTTAGGAACTTGGATGGGCGCTTCTCCGGAGGTATTAATCGAAACCAAAGGTGATATCTTCTATACGATGTCTTTGGCTGGGACCCAAAAAGCAACTGGGGATAACCCTCTTAAATCTGTAGCATGGACGCAAAAAGAGATCGAAGAGCAAGCCTTAGTAAGTAGGTATATAGTCTCTTGTTTTAAGAAGATACGACTTAGAGAATACGAGGAACACGGTCCTAAAACCGTTGTAGCTGGAAATCTATTACATCTCAAAACAGACTTTAGAATAGACATGGAAGCAACTGGTTTCCCAGAGCTTGGTTCCATCATGCTAAATTTACTACATCCCACTTCTGCTGTTTGTGGTATGCCACGAAAAGAAGCTCATGATTTTTTACAGGAATATGAGGATTTTGACCGCTCCTTTTATGCAGGATTTCTTGGTCCAGTCAATGTCCAAGGTCAAACTTCGGTCTTCGTCAATTTACGTACTGCTTCCTTATTCAGCAATAAAGCGGTTTTATATTCAGGAGCAGGAGTTACCGAGGATTCAGTTCCAGAAAAAGAATGGGAGGAAACTGAGTATAAGTGCGAAATCATTGGGAAATTCATCCAAAATCCAACGACTTGATCCTCTCTCACATTATCGAACTGGTGGCAATATGCGCTAAAAAAGGAATCAAGAATGTTATCTTGTCTCCTGGTTCCAGATGTGCTCCTCTTACCTTGGCTTTTGCACGTCACCCAGACATTCATACCCGAACGATCTCTGATGAACGTTCAGCTGCATTTATAGCTTTGGGGATGGCACAACAATTAGAAGAACCTGTGGCTTTGGTATGTACAAGTGGTTCTGCCGCCCTAAACTATTTCCCTGCTATTGCCGAAGCATTTTTTCAAAAAATCCCTTTGCTTGTTATCACTGCCGACCGACCCAAAGAATGGATTGATCAATACGATGGTCAAACGATATTTCAAGAGGAGGTATATGGTAAACATGTAAAAGGAAGTTTTCAATTCCCTAATTCAATTGGAACGGAAGATGATTCCTGGCTAGCTGCGAGGGTGAGTAATGAGGCAATCAACCTCTCCAAGCAATATCCTTGTGGTCCCGTTCACCTCAATATCCCATTAAAGGAGCCCTTTTATCCTACTGAAGGGGAATCAATCCATTTCCCCGAGAAACCTCGTGTTTTCAACCAATTTTCCAGCAAAGTACTGCTATCGGATGAATCTTTTGCAAAACTCAAAAATCGCTTAGGTGGAGTGAAAAGAATGCTGGTAATTGTTGGTCAACAAAGGCCTAATCCGGCAATCCTAACCCTGCTCAATTCTTTATCAGAAACACATCAAGTAGTTTTTATTTCCGATTGCATCGGGAATATGCAATCAGATAAAAGTATCACGTTACATGATCACTGGTTAGGCATCACTCAGCTAACCGGCAATTTAGAGCCAGACCTTATCATAAGTTTTGGGAAATCTATTATTTCCAAACCTTTAAAACTCTTTTTGAGAGAAACGAAGGCATCCCATTGGCATATTCAAGAAGATGGAAATGCGAAAGACACCTTTCAACGGCTTACCCGCATTCTGCCCACTAATCCAATTGCCTTCTTCAAATGGCTTACTGAAAACCTTCAACCACAAAACCCTGAGTATTATCAGGCTTGGCATTCCTTAGAATTTAAGGTTAAGAATAAGTTACCAGAAGCACTTGACAGGATGGATTTTGGCGAATACTCCGCTCTTCATTTAGCCCTTCATACCACTCCAAAGCAATCTAAAATTCATGTTGCAAATAGCATGTCCGTCCGGTATCTGAATTTTTTGGGTAGACGAGATCAGGAACTATGTTGTAATCGAGGAACCAGTGGAATCGATGGATCCAGTTCTACAGCTGTAGGTTGTACCTTTACTACCAAAGAGATGGTTACATTAGTGACTGGAGATATGGCGTTCTTTTACGATCGAAATGCTTTTTGGCATAATTATACTATGCCCAACCTCAGAATTATCTTACTAAACAACCATGCAGGAGGGATATTCAGAATCATCAAAGGCCCTAGTGAGCAGCCTGAGTTAAAGGAATTTTTTGAAACAAATCAAAAATTATCAGCTCAGTACTTGGCCACGGAATTTGGTTTTTTCTATTCCAAAGTAGTAAACCAGGAAGAATTAATGATCTCCTTACAGGACTTTTATGAGGAATCTTTACATCCAAAAATTTTGGAAATTGAAACAGAAAGCGATAGTAACACTCGAATTCTGAAAGAAATTAAGGATCAAATTTCTAAATCCTTACTGGAATAATAAAATACTCCTATTCTTCTTGAAATACCCTAATATAGTCTACTTTCATTTCTTGTGGAAAAACGGTGGTTCCATCTGGTCTTCCAGGCCAAATACCTCCCACTGCCACGTTAAAAATAAAGTACATCGGCTTATGGAATTCATCCAATCCAGCAGGAGTTATATCAATCACATGGTACTCTTCGCCATCTAATAACCAAATGATTTCCTCCCGATCCCAAATGATTGAAAAAACATGGTATTCATCATTGAATATCCCTGTCGCAAGTTTGGTGCTTCCTCCATAATTGGCATAGGATCCATTATTGTCCCAATGTACCGTCCCATGGACGGTTCGGTCACGGTCATCAGTCGAACCACCCACCATTTCCATGATATCTATTTCACCACATTTTGGCCAACTTACCTCATCAATATTTTCACCCAACATCCAAAGTGCTGGCCACAATCCTTGCCCTTTTGGAAGTAAGGCTCTGATATCAATCCTGCCGTAAGTAAAAGATTGTTTGCCTTTGGTAATCAAACGAGAAGAAGTATAATTCTTAGATCCAGCATTTTCATTTTTTGCTGTTATAACCAATTTACCGTCTTCCAATGAAGTATTTTCCTTTTTGTAATATTCAAGCTCTTGATTACCCCAACCACATAAGTCGGGACATCCATCTCCCAATTCAAATGTCCAATCGTCTGAAATAGTCGTGCCATCAAATTCATCAGACCAAACAAGTTTAAAACCTTCGTATGAATCAGGACTAGTATACCCCGTATCTGGATCCAATCCCAAAGAAGCGGCATTCATGTTAATCTTTTTGGTATTGACCACAAAAATTGATTCTGTAGAATGAGCGTAAACAGTGATGTTATAATCTCCTTTTTCAGTGTAGGTAAAGTTTGCGGTATTTCCATCTACCCTTTTTGGTACTTCTCCAGAAGTGCCAAAGTTAACCCTAAAGAAACTTGCATTATCTGCAGAGAATGTTGCTCTTACTTCACCATCTCCCAGTTTTTCAACCTCGAGAACAAAGTTTGTAATTGTTTCGATTTGGTCATCTACTTCATCGCCATTTGAACAGGCAATAAATAGAAGCGGACATATAACTAAAAAAAGGAATATTTGTAACCTAGGCATCCAAGAAAGCTTTTTTGGTTTATGAACTTTTTATTCTAAAAGCAATATTATCTTAAAATGTTTAAAATCAGAAGGAAAAAGTGGGAGACTGAACTCTTCCCACTTTTGGAATTAAATACATCAATAATCCGATTTGACCTAACTCAGCCAAGGATAAAAAGATCAAACCAAATATGGCTCCAATCCAAGAGAAAATAAATACTCCCGAAATTAAGGTAAGCCCTCCTATCACCATTCCCATGGAGAAAAAAGAGTTTTTATAGGCTATAAACCCAAATCCTATCAACACATAACAAAAGCCGAAAGAACTTATTTTCACCAAGTAATATTCTTCAAAAGCAATGATAGATGAATTTAATGCCCCCATGTCTGTCAGGTACCAGACAGTTGAGATTACAATCATTATCCAATAAGCTGATTTTTAGGAGCTGATTTAGAAAGATTTTAGAAACTTTAATCCAGCCAATTCCAAAAACTACATATCCCAAAATGGATAAAGATTTTGCAGCTATAAAGCCTAATTTTTTAAATGAATATTCTCCTGTTACGTACTCTCCTTCCATTGTAATTTCAAAAAATCGAAGCAAAGAAGTATAGAATTCCACCCGCCAATGCCAAATACAAAATACTCGGAACAGCCTTCTCATTTTCTACTTCTTTTAACTTAATGTTTTCCTGAATTCCCAACGCTTCAAACAAGGCTTTAATTGTATAACTCCTAGGAGTCACTTCACCTGCTTCAATGCGCTGGATCGTCCGAACATTTAGATTACTCATTTCTACCAACTCTTCTTGAGTTAGTCCTTTCGCCTTCCTTATTTCGGAAATTTTTCTACCAAGTTCTGGTTGCTTCATTTTATATAGTTTTTGATTAACCATGGCAATTTCTTCTTTTGAGTTGTGACATAGGCTGAAATAAGCTCGGTTTTCACCCGACATTTACCCGACATTCTGGATTGTGGATAAAATAATAAATATTGGATACCATCATTAAATAGAAACCCATCCAGATATTCTACTTGAACACTAAATCTTAAATCAAAGGCAATACCTGCTTCAAAGCTTGATTTCTATTTCCCGGCTTCCAGATTACTGACAGTTCTGAATATCGATTTGTATTGGGAATTTCCATAAATCTCACGGTTAGATCATAGCCTTCTTTTAGGGAAGTTGGAACTATCGCGATACCCAACCCATTTTCCACCAATTTAAAAATGGTCAAGGCATGTACAGATTTATGTCGGATTTTAGGAGAAAATCCTGCATCCTTACATATCCCAATTATTTGCTCGTAATAGAAATTGCTGTAATCACTTGAAAAAAGGATAAAGGATTCTTCCGAAAACTGTGAAATTGACTTGAATTGGCTTTCAGGAATGGGATGATCAATTGGGACTACCAGCGAAAAGGAATCTTTCATCACCGGTTTCATTTCCAAATTCTCTGCTACTGAAGCCAGTCTAACAAAGCCCAAATCCAACTTATCTTTCTGAATCATCTCTACTTGGGCAGAATTGCTAAGTTCCTCCAAGCTAGTTGTAATGAGCGGGTGATGCTGATTGATTTTGGCCAATAAGTCCGGCAATACTCGATTGGAAGCAGAACCCAAAAAGCCGATTCTCAACTCCCCTACCTTTCCCGAGTCAATCAATTTCAATTGACTCTTGGTAATCTCTAAGTGATTTAGAATAAAATCCACTTCCCCTTTCAAATAGGCCCCGGCGGCAGTCAATTTTACATGCTTCTGGTCTCTTTCCAGTAATTTGACCTCCAACAAGTCCTCTAATTGTTTGATTTGCCTACTCAAGCCCGGTTGGGATATAAATAATTTTTCAGCCGCCTTCCTAAAGTTTAGCTCCTCTGCAACGGCTTTAAAATAACTAAGATGTCGCAATTCCATGATAACTCAAAGTTATCAATATATGATAAAAATGATATCAAAACTTATCATGTAAATAAAGTATTTTTGTCTAACTCTTTAGAATATAACTCAATATGAAATGAACACTTTCCGATATGGCATAGATAGACTTACTTCTTCTTTAGCTTTAAAACTTGCAAGAAAAGAGGTAAAAGGGATTTTGACTGAGGAGACCAAATCCAAAGTGATAAAATCCAGTGAAGCAGTTCAGCAGATTGCAAAGGGAGATAAAGCGGTTTATGGGATCAATACAGGATTTGGCCCTCTATGTACCAGCAGAATCTCTGAATCTGATACCCGAACTCTTCAGGAAAACCTATTGAAAAGTCATGCTGTTGGACTCGGGGAACCAATTCCTGTAGAAATTTCCAAACTGATGCTGGTTTTGAAGGTGCAGGCTCTTTCACAGGGGTTTTCAGGCATTCAGCTGGCTACTATTGAGCGAATGCTTTGGATGTTGGAAAATGATTTAATTCCTGTGGTACCGCTTCAGGGTTCGGTGGGAGCATCAGGAGATTTGGCTCCACTTTCCCACCTCTTCTTACCCTTAATTGGATATGGAAAAGTTCATTTGGAAGGAGAAATCATTTCAGCTGAAAAGGCCCTTCAATCCTATCACTTATCCCCTTTACAACTTGGCCCAAAAGAGGGTTTGGCTCTCATCAATGGAACCCAATTTATTGCCGCATTCGGAGTTAAAGTGGTGGATCGGCTGCATAATGTACTCACCCACGCTGATATTACAGGCGCCATGATGATTGAAGGATTGATGGGGTCTATTAAACCTTTTTCGGCAGAGCTTCATCAATTGAGACCTTACCCTGGAAATAAACACACCGCACAAACCATCTTAAATCTGCTTTATGAATCTGAGATCGTGAACTCACACGCGAATTGTGCCAGAGTCCAAGATCCTTATTCTCTGAGATGCATGCCTCAGGTGCATGGAGCCTCCAGAAACGCTTGGCTACACTTAAAGGATACCATAGAAACTGAAATCAATTCCGTTACGGATAACCCTGTAGTACTAAATGCAGAACATACGATTAGTGGTGGAAACTTCCATGGGCAACCTATTGCCCTACCATTGGATTACGCATGTTTGGCGGCTTCCGAAATAGGAAACATCGCAGATAGAAGAATTTATTTATCTATTGAAGGTGATACTCCAGGAGTCCCTAAATTACTGCTTAAAGAAACAGGCCTGAATTCAGGTTTGATGATCCCTCAGTACACTACAGCAGCTTTGGCATCAGAAAACAAGGGGCTATGCTTCCCTTCCAGTGCAGATAGCATCCCAACTTCACTTGGACAAGAAGATCATGTAAGTATGGGGTCTATTGGTGCAAGAAAGGCCCTACAAGTAATTGGGAATGTGGAGAAGATTCTTGGAGTGGAACTGTTCTATGCAGCACAAGCAATGGATTTCCACAGCCCTATGAAATCAGGAAAAATCATGACCGCTATTTATGAGCATGTTCGAACCAAAATTTCTCCGGTTGTCACGGACCGAGTGATGACAGAAGACATGGAAACAGCCATCGAATTGATTCAAAGTGGAGAGTTAGTGGAAATTGCTAAAAAAGTAGCCATCGAAGAAGGCCTGGCTTTTGAAACGGAATGGAGTGCATTGTTCACCTATTAAAAAATTTCACCATGAATAAGCAAAAATTAATAGGTCCCTTTCATCAGCTTTTGACTTTGGATAAACTTCCCCTTAAGGGGCCTCTTAAAGACGAAAGTCTGGAAATCATTCAAGAGGCGGGGATCCTGATTCGGGATGATAAAATTCTAGAAGTAGGAAACTTCGAAGAGTTGAGATCAAAAATCACCTTGGACCAGACCGAACTCCATCTTTTGGAAGGGGATTGCATGGCAGTACCGGGTTGGATCGATTGCCATACACACATTTGTTTTGGTGGTACCAGAGCCAGAGATTTTGCCATGAGAAATGCAGGGAAATCCTATTTGGAAATTGCAGAAGCTGGAGGTGGAATTTGGGATACTGTTACCCAAACAAGAAAACTAGACCTCATCCAACTTGCTGCGAACACCACCAAAAATGCCAACCAGCACTTGATGGAGGGGGTGACCACCATTGAAGTAAAAAGCGGCTATGGTCTAAATCATGAAGAAGAGTTGAAAATGTTGAGGGCAATCAAAGAAGCGAATTCCAAAACCCTTGCAGATTTGATTTCAACCTGCTTGGCAGCTCATATGAAGCCTAGAGATTTTGAAGGTACTAATGCAGAATATCTGAAGCTAATTGGAGAGACCTTACTTCCTCAAATCAAAATAGAACAGCTTTCTAATCGGGTCGATGCATTCATTGAAAAAAGCGCATTCTCTTCGGAAGAAATAGAAGCCTATTTCGAAAAAGCTAAAGAATTAGGATTTGATATTACGGTTCATGCTGACCAATTCACTACTGGAGGCTCAGAAGTAGCAGTGAAATTCAAAGCAAAATCTGCAGATCATTTAGAAGCATCGGGAGAAAATGAGATTTCTTTGCTTGCCCAGTCTGATACCATTGCAGTTGCATTGCCGGGAGCAAGTTTAGGCCTTGGCTGTGATTTTACTCCTGCCAGAAAATTATTGGACCAAGGAGGTTCTTTGGCAATTGCTTCTGACTGGAATCCGGGTTCAGCTCCTATGGGAGACTTAATTACTCAAGCATCTATTCTTGCCACGTTCCAAAAGTTAAGCACTGCAGAAGTATTGGCAGGGCTAACGGTACGTGCAGCTGCAACATTGAACTTATCAGACAGAGGTATATTAAAACAGGGAATGCTGGCGGACTTTTCCATTTTCCCTACCAACAATTACCAAGAGATTCTTTACCATCAAGGAAAACTCAAACCTGTACAAGTTTGGAAAAGAGGTGTCCGAGTGACTGCTTCAGCTAAATAACTCAAGTACAAAGACTACCTATTTTAGGGAGGGTCCTTCTTTATTTCAAAACACTTAATTCGATCATTCAAATGACTTTCCAAGAGCAAATCATAAAGGGTATTCCAAGCATTTTACCATCTAAAAAAGTAAGAAGTGGACAAATCAGTCATGCCCCAAAAAGAAAGGATATTTTAACTGAGACGGAGAAAAAACTTGCGCTAAACAATGCACTCAGATACTTTCCCAAGGAATGGCATTACGAATTAGCACAGGAGTTTCTTGACGAACTTCAGGAATATGGAAGAATCTACATGTATAGATTCATGCCGGATTATGAAATGAAAGCAAGACCTATTATTGAATATCCTGCCAAGTCAACACAAGCTGCAGCAATCATGCTGATGATCCAGAATAATTTGGACCCGGCGGTAGCACAACATCCAGAGGAGTTGATCACCTATGGGGGAAATGGAGCTGTTTTTCAAAATTGGGCCCAATATTTACTGGTTATGAAATATTTATCGGAAATGACAGAGGAGCAAACACTCCATGTCTATTCCGGGCACCCGATGGGACTATTCCCTTCTTCCAAGGAAGCTCCAAGGGTGATCGTCACCAATGGAATGATGATCCCTAATTATTCAAAACCTGATGATTGGGAAAAATTCAACGCCATAGGAGTTACACAATATGGACAAATGACGGCTGGTTCTTACATGTATATTGGTCCACAGGGGATCGTGCATGGCACAACCATTACGGTGATGAATGCCTTCCGGAAAAAACTAGGAATCGGAAAATCCCCAAAAGGGAAACTATTTTTGACTGCAGGCCTAGGAGGCATGAGTGGAGCTCAACCTAAAGCAGGAAATATTGCAGGATGTATCACCATCTGTGCCGAAGTAAATCCAGCTGCGGCCAAAAAAAGACATGAACAAGGATGGGTAGATGAGTTGATCGAAAACCTAGATGAATTAGTACTCAGAACTCAACTGGCCAAAGCCAATGAAGAAGTGGTTTCGATCGCCTACATTGGAAACATAGTAGATGTTTGGGAAAGATTTGATCAGGAAAATGTATTTATAGAAATAGGTTCTGACCAAACTTCTTTACATAACCCCTGGGCAGGAGGATACTACCCGGTAGGTCTATCTTTTGAAGAATCTAACCGAATGATGGCCGAAGATCCTGAATTATTTAAAGAAAAGGTTCAAGAAACATTGAGAAGACATGCATCTTCTATCAATAACCATTCAAAAAGAGGAACTTACTTTTTTGATTATGGAAATGCGTTTTTATTGGAAGCATCCAGAGCCGGGGCTGCTATCATGGCCGAGAACGGCATAGATTTCAAATATCCAAGTTACGTCCAGGACATCCTTGGTCCCATGTGTTTTGATTATGGATTCGGACCCTTCCGCTGGGTTTGTACATCTGGGAATCCCGATGATTTATCCAAAACAGATCAAATTGCTGCAAAAGTCCTTAAAGAAATCATGCAGAATTCACCGGAATCCATTCAACAGCAAATGCAGGATAACATAACTTGGATCGAGGAGGCTGAAAAAAATCGTCTGGTGGTGGGTTCACAAGCCAGAATCCTTTATGCAGATGCGGAAGGAAGAGCAAAAATTGCGAAAGCGTTTAATCAAGCCATCGAATCCGGTGAAATATCTGCTCCTATCGTGCTTGGAAGAGATCACCATGATGTAAGTGGAACAGATTCTCCTTATCGAGAAACCAGCAATATATATGATGGAAGCAAGTTTACCGCTGATATGGCTATTCATAATGTCATAGGGGATAGTTTTAGAGGAGCTACCTGGGTCTCTATCCACAATGGCGGTGGAGTTGGATGGGGAGAGGTGATCAATGGAGGATTTGGAATGGTCCTCGATGGATCAGTAGAAGCGGAAAGAAAACTAAACTCCATGCTTTTTTATGATGTCAATAATGGGATTGCAAGAAGGGCTTGGGCTAGAAATTCAGGTTCACTAGAAGCCATCCAAAGAGAAATGGAAAGAACCCCGAATTTAAAAGTAACTCTCCCAAATCTGGTAGATCCTAGTATTTTGGATAAATTGGTATAAAAAAAGATGGGGCAATTTCACCAGAATCCGGAATCCTCCAATTGGTATGGTAGAAAATCGAATGCGATAGAATACTGGCATCAAGCCAGTATTTCAGTAAATAACCTCGAATTGGATACCATCATGGACATGCCAAAAGTGGGTATACTTGGTTATGCCGGCGAAGAAGGGGTAAATAGAAACCAAGGTAGGTTAGGAACGAAAGCAGGGCCTAAAGCTATCCGAAATATGTTGGGAAGTCTTGCTTTTCATCTTCCAGAACAAACCAGGGTTTTTGACTATGGCGATATCATTACTCTTAATTCAGACATGGAATCTAGCCATGATCTTATCACATCAACCGTAGTCAAACTTCTGGAAACAAATCACTTTCCTATTCTATTGGGAGGTGGCCATGATTTGGCTTTTGCCCATGCAAGAGGAGTCTACCAATACCTCCAATCGAAGGATGAAAAATTAGGAATCATCAACTTGGATGCTCATTTTGACTTAAGACCTTTAAACAATGTAAAAGGACATTCAGGATCTCCTTTCTTCCAACTTGCAGAGGAATATAAAGATGATTTCCACTACCTATGTTTAGGTATACAGCGATCCGTAAATCCAAAGTCACTTTTTGAAACTGCAGAAAGATCGAATTCGCAGTGGATGGTCATGGAGGACTTTCGACTAAATAACTGGGAAGTCATACATGAGAAAATTCTTTGGTTTCTGGATTCAAAAGATAAAATATATCTCACAGTAGATATGGATGGATTTGCCTCAGCCTATGCCCCAGGTGTTTCAGCTCCATCCCCAATGGGATTTGAACCAGAGTTTGCCTTTAAAGTGTTTGAATTAATTACTAAAAGCAAGAAAGTCATTTCCATGGATGTAGTAGAGCTCAATCCAAACTTTGACTTAGATCATGCTACTGCCAGGCTTGCCGCGAGGTGCGCGGAATATGTTGCAAGAAAGGTCTTAGGCCCCTCCAACTGAAAATTTAATCGATATAAATCCCGTTGATTGATTTCTGGTTGAATCAGAAATCAATCACTTAAGGCTTCCCATAAAATCTCAACCGGATGCTTGGCTTTTCTCCCGGTTCCATCCGCGATCTGGTGCCTGCACGAAGTACCTGGCGCCGCAATAATTGTTTCAAGCTCCGTCTTTCTCACGGTTGGAAACAATACCAATTCACCCACTTGTTGAGATACTTCATAATGTTCGGCTTCATACCCAAAACTTCCGGCCATCCCACAGCATCCACTTGGAATCGTCTCCACTGTATAATTTACAGGTAGGGATAATATTTTTTGTGTCCAAAGAACTGAAGAAAGGGCCTTTTGATGACAATGGCCATGAAGTTTAATTTTCTGAGTATTTGTGGTAAAAGAATCAGGTTTGATATTCCCTGCAGCTGCTTCCTGAGCCAAAAATTCATCGATTAACTTCACATGAATTTTAAGCTTCTTGGCAGATTCTACTAATTCCTTGCTTACTAATCTTGGGTACTCATCTCTAAAGCTCAAAATTGCCGAAGGTTCCAGACCTATCAAAGGAGTATTTCCATCAATCAAGTCCGAAAACACTTTTACATTGGCTTCTGCATGTTTTTTGGCTTTTGGTAATAAACCTTTTGAAATGGCAGATCGCCCACTTTCCTGATGATCGACGATTTTGACATCGTATCCCAATTTCTTTAAAAGTGAAATCGCTTTAATGCCAATTTGGGTATCATTGTGGTTGGTAAATTCATCCACAAAAAAATAAATCGACTTAATCGTTTGCTTTGCCCCAGGCAATGCCCGATAATTCTTTTTATACCACTTTCTGAGGCTTTGATTACTAATGGCAGGAAGGTTTCGTTTTGGGGCAACCCCCAAAACAGACTTCATCAATCCTCCCGTAACACTGTTACTTAAGAAGAAATTTGCGATCCCGGGAATCAAGGAACCCAATTCATTCAGTTCATTAATATGAGCAAAGGCTTTAGACCGTAAAGGGATTCCATTGGCTTGTTGGTATTGATATTGAAATTCCGCTTTCAAGCTAGCCATGTCCACATTGGAAGGACATTCGGAGGTACAGCCTTTACAGGAAAGACATAAATCCATGGCTTCTTTGATTTCAGGATGATCAAAGGCATTTTCCTTTTTGTCCATGGTCAAAAATTCCCTCAAGGTATTGGCACGTCCTCGGGTGGTATCCCGCTCATTTCTGGTTGCCATATAACTCGGACACATTGTGCCTCCAGATCCAGGTAATTTCCTACAATCACCTGAGCCATTACATTTTTCGGCCATTCTAAGAATCCCTCCTACATTAGAAAAGTCCATCAAAGTAGGATGCTCCGGAGTTTTAGAATCTGGCTCATATCGAAGGAATTTGTTCATAGGAGCCGCATCTACTATTTTCCCAGGATTGAAAATATTTTGAGGATCCCAAGTGAATTTCAAACGGCGAAACAACTGGTAATTTTTCTCTCCGACCATCAGTGGGATAAAAGCAGCTCTAACCCGTCCATCTCCATGTTCCCCACTCAAAGAGCCTTGGTACTTCTTCACTAATTCGGCAGACGCTTTGGAAATCTGATAGAACTCCTCTACGTCTTTGGACTTTTTCAAATCCAGAATGGGCCTCAAGTGAATTTCCCCTGCTCCGGCATGGGCATAATGAACCGGCTTTTGATTAAACCCTTTCATCATCTCATCCACTTCATCGATGTAATCCGCCAAATCCTCAATATCCACCGCAGTATCTTCAATACAAGCCACTGCTTTTTGATCTCCCGGAATGTTCGCTAATAAGCCCAATCCTGCCGATCTCAATGCCCAGGCAGCAGAAACCATGGATGGTTCAATGATTGGATAGGCATACCCAATACCCTTTTGTTGAAAATCTTCGACCAACTTCTTCCCCTTTTCCATAGCTTCTTCCAGCGTTTTACCCCGGAATTCTACCATTAAAAGCGCTTCAGGATCTCCCTCCACGAAATACCGATTTTTGGAATATTCAATACTCTCTTTGGTACAGTCCAAAATGATTTTATCCATCAATTCAACCGCAGTGGCAGGATGTTTCATGGCTGTTTGGGATGCAACCATACTTTCATGAATGGTCTCAAAATGAGCTGCAACTACGATCTCAATAGGATCTGGTAAAGGATCTAAACTGATTTTGATCTCCGTAGTGAATGCCAAAGTTCCTTCTGAACCCGAAAGAAGTTTACAGAAATTAAATTTTTCTTCCCCTTCAAAAACTTCCGATTTGAGCAATTCATCTACTGCATATCCCGTATTTCTTCGATGGATAGATTTTTTTGGGAATTGGGCATGGATTTCTTCTCTCGCTTCAGGGTCGCTTAATTCCTCTTCAATTTTTTTATAAATGGCTCCTTCCAGTGTATCCAGTTGGGTCTTTTGTGCAAATTCTACCTTACTTAAAGCTTCAAATTTTACAGGATTACCATCGCTTAAAATGGTATGTAATGAAATCACTTTATCTCTTGTGACCCCATATACAATAGAGGTGGTTCCAGAGGAATTATTACCTACCATCCCACCAATCATTGCTCTGTTAGCGGTAGAAGTAATGGGACTAAAGAAAAGCCCATGAGGTTTTAAAAATCTATTAAGTTCATCTCTTACCACTCCTGGTTGAACCCTTACCCATCTTTCCTCTTGATTGAGTTCCAAAATCTTGGTAAAGTGCTTAGACACATCCACCACGATTCCATTTCCTACACATTGACCAGATAGAGAGGTTCCTGCCGTTCTAGGTATTAAGGAAGTTCCGTTTTTGGAAGCAAAATGAATAAGCTTCTGAATATCTGATTCAGTTTTGGGAAAAGCTACTGCCAAAGGCATCTCCCGATAAACGGAAGCATCGGTGGCATAAAGGGTCTTTGTCAAAGAATCGAATTGCAAGGTTCCTTCCAATTGGGAAGAAAGCTCCTGTAGTAAAGGCAATAGGTTTGAACTCATGCCCAAAAATAACTTTCCTTTAGAGATAAAGGAATATTCAAGGATAAAGAATTTTTGAATTGAATCAGATTATTTTAAAGAATTAGATTTGGAGTCTACATCACTTTACAAGCCAAATAAGCTCCACCTATATCTAATTGAATAGGTACATTATTTCTTGAATTTGAAAATTGAGGAATTCCCTCTTTTCTTTGTGGATTACCACCCGGCAACTTATGTTTTTCTACCTTTCCCAATTCCTGAGTTTTTTGGCGATGCCCTTGACCATTATCTCTTTGCTAATTGTAGTTGGGGCAATTTATTTTCGCCGAAAATGGGGCAAAAAAAGCCTTTGGGCTGGAATTATTTTGCTTTGGTTTTTCTCCAACCAATTTATTGCAAACCAAGCCATGTTGGCTTGGGAACCGGAATTCAAGGAATTCGATGAAGTCAAACCCCATGAATACGGAATTGTCCTGACCGGGGTCACCAACTTGAGTAAAACAGCATACGATCGAACGTTCTTCAATAAAGGGGCAGATCGGATTACCCATGCCCTACAACTTTACCGGATGGGCAAAATCAAAAAAATCCTGATTACCGGTGGTCAAGGCTTAAACCCTGTCAACCCACAATCAGAAGCGGAATTATTGCAGCGATTTCTGTTGATGACCGGCGTTCCTACTGAAGATGTATTAATCGAAAACAAAGCAAAAAACACGGCTCAAAATGCGCAGTTTACCAAAGCTTTTCTAGAGGAAAATAAGATCGATACCAATCAGGAATTTTTACTGATCACCTCAGCATTTCATATGTACCGCTCTAAAGGTTGTTTCGATAAGGTAGGATTGAAAACTGAAACTTTCCCTACCGATTATTACAGCCATGATGTGAAGTTCAGCTTTCCTACACTGGTTTACCCTAGCCCCTCTTCCATCGAAAACTGGCATAAACTAGTGAAGGAATGGATTGGCATTACGGTTTATAAACTGGTAGGATATATCTAGGCTCTAAGGAAGGAGTCAAACCAAGAGCGTTTTCTTGATACCTGATTTTAATTTCTCCTCCACCCCTACTTGAGCAGCAAACTCCTCCCAACGCCGGATGGCGTCAGTAACTTTTGCAATTTTCTCTTCGGGCTTTTTGATATTCATCTTTCGGGCTACTTCCAAAAAATCTGTTTCAGAAATCCCATCTCTTTTTCCATTCACTGTTAATGACTGGGAACTTACCCAAATGCTTCCAGGTCGGTAGGCATGGCAAATATCATAAGCTGGAGATAATGTCCATTTTCCTGTTTGATCCATTAGAAATGCAAAATTCTTGGTATGGTCATCACAATTTCTTGCAAAAACATTAAATACCATTCGGATAAACATCTGCTCTGCTTCTGGATAGGTACATCGAAGCATCCTCATGGTTTCAAACACCTGTTCGTAGCTAAACTCTCCCACCCTGTTGAAATCAAAATGGCGGATACCACAGAGGCTTTGCATATGGATCTTTTGACCATCATTCGTTCGATCAAATCGCTTGGTCATAAAATGAGCTCTTCCATTTTCTTCCAAGAGCTGGGACTCGTTCATCTCTATTCCCGCTTCCAATGCCATTAGGTAGTAGGCCATTTCTACCCTCCCATATCCCAGCGTGACTCCAAATTGCGAATCATGCACGCCGTCAAACTTGATAATCCAATAGGAAAATCCTTTGGGAGCTTTGACCTGTCCACTTTTTACAGCTCCAGTTTTGGGATTATAGGCAATGACTGCTTTTGCCCGAGCACCTCCAGCAGAGGTCCCTATTTTTAGAATATCCGCTAAAGCAGACTGTTCCTGGCTACTGAGATCCGATCCAAATCCCACTCTCGCATTCAATATTTTTCCTGCAATATGGACCAAGCTATCCACTTCTATGTTCGTGGCCCTACTTAACTCTGTTCTCAAGGAGGGCTTGATTTCTAAGGCACCTACACCTCTCTTTCCAATAAAACATAATTGCTCTACCGGATTGAGACTATCTGCAGGCCGACCATTCTGTTGCAACCAGGTATTGATTAACTGACTTCCATATTTATCAGGAAGCATGTCGGCCAATAATCCTGGCAGACCCTTAAACGTATCGAATACATCTCCCCTGGATTTCCTTAATTCTGGAAATGAAAAAACCCTTCCTCCTTGGGCCAAAGGCATTTTGATAGGAGATAAATCTAAGCCTGAACGGAGGAACTCCTGATTAAACTCAAATCTCCCAACCTGCTGCCTTTCATCCCAAAGTACCGCCCCTACCAATTGATCCCAAATCCATATTTCTGCTGCTATTACCATTCTGAGGGAGGATTTTCTGCTGCTTTATCCGTATTACGAACACGTTGTCGTTCATACTTCTTTTGAAGCTTGATGTAATCCATCGGGCTAATGGTATTTTTCAGTTCAAAAGCTTCCAACCATTGCAATTGATCCAATACACGTAGTACTTGAATCATAGTGATCAGATTGACCTTCTCCCCTCTCTCCAATAAGCTTAAGGTAGATCGACTGATCCCGGCTTCTGAGGAAAGCTGATCTTGGGATTTATTTTGAGCAATACGCTCCGCTTTTACAAAGTCTCCTATCTGCTGGAGAATCTGAATATCTGTTTTAGTACTATAATCCATGACTTAAAAATCATTCATTAATTATAAATATACAATATAATGAATGATTAATCATACGATTTATAGATTATTTTTTGAATGAAAATTCATACATAATAATTAAAAAATGTACCTAACGAATGATTTATCATACAAATTATTTATAAAATTCTTCTCTACTCCATTTCCAATCCCATTTCCAGCCTTTTTGTTCCAATAAAATCGGATGATAGGTCATGGCTGCCTTAGCAGAGCTCGCATTAAAAAACCGCTGATCATCAGTGAGAATCGCCTTCCACTGACCATCGCTTTCCTGTTGGATCAAATCCATCACGGAAGAAGGGACTGAATCAGTAAAGGAAGCATCTTGCATCAATAACCGTTTTTTCAAACTCCAGTCCACCTCAAAACCAACTCTTTGAACCTCGGAAACCTGAACTCCTGGCCTTTTTCCCTGCTCCTGCACAAAAAGTAAAAAGGATCTTAATAAAGACAGACCCGGATTTTGGAGATGAGAGGGACGAAAATCGTTTGGTTCCAGACTACTGATGACATGCATTTTTTTCCTAGCCCTACTGATGGCCACATTCAGACGGTTTTCAGCACCAGACTTCCCGAGTAATCCGAAATTGGTTACTAACTTCCCTTCCCTATTGGAAGCATAGCCCAAAGAAAGAATTACCTGATCAAATTCATCTCCTTGTACATTTTCAATATTTCGAACCTTGATCCCATTATCCTGCATCCCCGAACTCCAAAGCCCTTCCCTAATAAACTCCATCTGGAAATAATTGCCCGTTACCACTCCAATGGTATCTTTTGGACAATTCAAAACCAAATCTCTTACTCTTTCCAAAACAGCTTCAGCTTCTACTCTATTGATTTGATTTTCCCAAACTCCTTCCACTTTTTGCCAAGTAAATGCTGCATGCTTGGCTATAACAGTAGCATAATCAGGCAGGGTTTCTAATTGATTTTCGTAGAAATGTGAATTAGAAAAATGGATTAATGCCGGATCCATAGATCTGTAATGCCCTTTCAACTGTCTCTTTTCAAAAAAGAATCCTGCCAATTCCAGCAATGAATCTGATTCAAATGCCACTCCTTCCCCCTCTGAGTCCCATTTAACTTGATAGAAGTCAGAAGGCCTTAACTGCTTGGAATCCCCAGCAATTACTACCTGCTTTCCTCTTAACATCGCCGGTATCCCTCGCTCCACTTGGCATTGGGAAGCTTCATCAAATATTACCAAATCAAATATACCTTTGGAAATATCCTGGGTCGGAAACACCGCTGAGACAGTTTCAGGACTGGCTAGCCAACAAGGCAAAATACGGAATACCTCCTCACTCAACTCACTGATCACTTTCCGAACTGGCCATTTTTGACGCTTTTTATTGACTTGATGTGCTAATTCCCGATACGTTAATCGGTTTCCCAAACGATTAAACTCAAGATTGGAACTCATATGCTCCCTAAGCCGCAGCAAAGCCACATCTTTCGCCATTGCTCTTTTTTCTAAAATCGCAGTTTTCAGTTCCTGCATTTCATGGAATAGCTTCATCCCACCAGCCTCAGCTAGAACCGGATCCTTTTTCTCGATTTCCGAAACCCAACTAGAATACCATGAGTTTTCAAATACCTCTATCTGAAAACCCGTATCAGTTTCCGGGTACTCCGATTGTAAATTCTCAGCGATCTTCCTTTTCGACAGTTCCCAGTTTTCTAAAAATTTATCAAATGCCTTCAACTCGGATAAATCCTGAAATAAATTAGCTTGATTAACTTTCTGTTTTTGGAATAAAACCTCTCCAATTTGCCAAGAAGAAAAATACATTTTCCAGGATAGCAATTGCTTTTCAAAGCTATGGACCTGCCCATGTAACTGTTTGAGAAAGATTGAAAGCTTCTCAGGCTTATTTTCAAACTTCATCCAATTGAAAAAAGATTTTAAAACTGGAATGCTTGTCCATAATTCTTCCCAATGGATTACATCATTTAACTCCTTCAAGTGCTTTTCCAAATTCACTACTGAGAGGTTTAGTGATGAAAAACTAGGAAGAGTAGTCACTTCAGATTCAATAGCCGATAATTGATCCAATTCATTCAACAATACTCTTAGGTTTTGAAGATTGAATTTCATTCCATTTTGGTCTAACCAAGCAGCAATGTTCGGATACTTACTCTTAGTAAAAGAAAGCATCCATCGATCCTTCCAATGTTGAAGCTTCTCTTTCAACACAACAGACTCCTCCAATACGGAAGACAAATTTTCTGGCAGATTTAGAGAAAGGGAATCCAATCGGGTTTTCGCAGAATCGGACCATTCTTGGATCTTTATTACGTCCTTTTTCCTTTTCGGAAATAGGATCAATTCCAATGCAAGTGAAAGATTTCCCAATTGATCAAATCCTTGAATCACCTTTTCTAGCTTATCTGAAATGGCATCATTCTCCAAAATGTATTTCATCAGCCCCTCCCAGCTTGTCTGATCAGAATACTCAGGAATATTTCCAGCTTGAAAATTTTCCAGTGACACCAAGGCATCTTGGACAGATGCGAATTGTTGGGAATCAACATGAGAAAAAGAGTTTCTATGCTCCCAAAAGCTCGACCTGAATTTTTTTGAATAGGATTTAAAAACCCTAAACTCACTTTTAAATTGACTGGCTTCTTCCCAGTTCAATTGAAGGAGTCCAGTATTATTGAGCAACCTATGACTACCGGGACCTGCGGATTTCAAATACATAGCCTTGACCGGCAACCCCACCTTACTACTATCAAGCAAACACTCCCTTAAATCCTCAAATTTGGAAGAAAGTGATTCAATCGTTTTGGACCGAAGTGAAATTTCCCTCTCCAAATGCATGGAGTCAATCCCTCGGTTTAATTCCTGATACTGTTCTATAGAATCAATCTGCTTTTTGATTTTTGTGAACAGTTCCTTTTGATCGGCTCTATAATCATGCACCAAAGCTAAAAACTCACCAAACCCTGCCTTTTCCATTCGCTCATACACCACATCCAACGCCGCTCGTTTTTGGGAAACCACCAACACCTTTTTTCCTCTGGAAATGTAATCTGAAACCAAATTCGCAATGAGTTGGGATTTCCCTGTTCCTGGAGGACCCTCTACTACCAGACTTTTCCCCTTCCGCACGGAATGTAATACCAGCTCCTGCGAAGAATCCAAAGGAAAAACCGGAAACAGGTTCGACTCCTTAGGATTAGGCAATTCAGCATCCAATGCAAAGAACTCCTGAAACACCTGTTCTAAATCATGATTTCCATAATGCTCCAATAGGTATTCATATTCCTTAAACAGAAAACTTTCTTTTTGCCCATATTGCCCAAGCAGAGCATAGGTTTTCAAACTGATTTTTCCATCCTTGAATTGATCTTGGTCCAAAGACTTCTGGGAATTTGGGAAAACCTGAATCTTGTCTTCAAAAAGTGCAGAATGAAGTTGAATAGAGAATGTATCCTGAATCAATTTGGACAGGCCAGTTCTAAATTCCACGGGGTCTTTGGACAGGGAGTTTAGTTGCTCCTCTAGTTTTTCAACATCCAATTCATGTTGGTAGGCCAGTTGATAAGCCAATAAAAATGCAGGATTGATCTGCCACTCGCCTTGAATGCAGAGGTTCCATTGTTCTTTTTCTTTCCGAATGGCTACCGGATGAATTAGCAATGGTGCTCTTAATATCTGACCATTCATCAGCTTGCCTTCTACAAAAAGCCAAGAAATAGCCAAGGTATGTTCCCCAGTTTCTTCTTGGGTCAACTGGTCCCTAAACTGTAATTTGGAGAGTGCTTTGGAAAGTTGGTTGTTTGAAGTTTGTCGAGGGTCGGATATTGGAATTAGAAAAATAGATTTCTTTCCTTGAATCACTTTTCTAATAATATCAAATGCTGGTTCGCCATTTAGGAAATCAAATTCTTGAAGATCTAAAAATCCACTTCCTTCAACTTTGGGGATATACAACGACTTGTTTTTTGAAGACAAGTCAGTCAATCTATTCAGGTAGTTTTGAAAGATCGATTCCCCCATTTATTTAAAAGGCGAATCTGGTTCCTTGGCCATTTCCCGATAAACCATGCCATCCATGATTCCTGGAATCCACTTATTTAAAAATACGGCGAGTTTACCTTGGGTGGTTAAGACTAAATCTCTTTTCCTTTTTTTGGTAGCTTTCAAAATAGCATCTGCCACATCTTCTGGGGACATCATATTTGATTCATCTCTGGGTGATTCACCTTGAGAAGCCCCATGAGCCGTAAGTGCATTATTTCGAATATTGGAAGCAGTAAACCCTGGAGATGCAACCAAAACATGGACTCCATTATGCATGACTTCCGTTCTTAGCGATTCAAAAAATCCATTCATCGCATATTTACTAGCGGTATATGCAGTCCTGGCAGGAGTTCCTCTAAATCCATTAATGGAAGAAATCCCAATAATAGATCCTTTGTTTTCCATAATAGAAGGTAGACAATATTTCGTTGCGTAAATAGTTCCCCAAAAATTGGTATCCATTACCTTCTTAAAGACATCCAAATCTAGATCCTGAAATAATGCACGCATAGAAATCCCTGCATTATTGATCAAAATATCGATTCTCCCATAGACAGCTAACACTTCATCAGCCATTTTTTGGTTATCCGATTCTGAGGCTGCATCAGCCAAAATCGCCAAAACTTCAATTCCTGCCTCTTCCAGGATTTCTCTTTCAGACGCTAATTTCTCAGCATTTCTGCCTGTAATAGCAATTTTTGCACCTTCTCGACCAAATGCATACGCACAAGCAGCACCAATTCCTGAAGTTGCTCCTGTAATTACGACGACTTTGTTCTTAAATTCCATGGGTTTACGATCTTACAAAGATAGTCAAAACAAAAAAAATGAAAGGATCGTGCCACCTTTTAAACATGGATTTTCTTTGGCCCTTTGTTTTTCCCTAATTTTGCGCCCATGTCGCGGAAAATGAAAAATAAAATTGTCACCAATCTTCAAATCGAACGGATTGCTTCGGAAGGTAAATGTGTGGGGCATCATGATGGAAAAGTCGTGTTTGTATCCGGTGTAGCACCTGGAGATGTAGTAGATGTTAGAATTACTAAAGGAAAAAGTTCCTTTATGGAAGGAGATCCTGTTACCTTCCATCAATATTCTAAAGACAGAATTGAACCATTTTGTTCCCATTTTGGCACTTGTGGTGGCTGTAAATGGCAACATATTAATTATGACCTTCAAAAAACCTACAAACGTCAGCAGGTTTTGGATCAATTCCAGCGAATCGCAAAAGTAGCACTCCCGGAAGTGTTACCTACTCTAGGATCTGAACAGATCCAATATTATAGGAATAAGTTAGACTTTACTTTCAGTAATAAGAAATGGCTCACTCTGGAGCAAATCAGGTCAGAAGAAGATTTTGATCGTAATGCATTAGGTTTTCACATTCCAAAAATGTTTGACAAGATCATAGATGTAGATCATTGTTATTTACAAGGAGGAATTTCCAATGATGTTAGAAATGAACTAAGAAGTTTTGCTCTTGAAAATAAACTTTCATTCTATGATATCCGAAATCAGGTTGGATTGCTAAGGAATCTGATCATTCGTACTACCAGCACAGGGCAAACCATGGTAATTGTACAATTCGGAGAGTCTGACCTAGAGTCAATAGATAAAGTAATGGATTTTCTGAAAAACAGATTTCCTGAAATCACCTCTTTGCTCTATGTAATCAATACGAAAGGAAATGAAACGTTCCATGATTTAGAGTTAGTGACTTTTGCTGGACTTCCCTATATCGAGGAAGAAATGGAAGGTCTCAAATTCCGAATCGGACCGAAATCTTTTTATCAAACCAATTCAGAGCAAGCCTACGAACTTTATAAAGTGGCCAGAAACTTTGCCGATTTGAAAGGAGATGAGGTAGTGTACGATTTATATACAGGCACTGGGACCATCGCTAATTTTGTAGCCCAAAAAGCTAAACAGGTAATCGGGGTGGAATATGTGGAGGCGGCAATTGAGGATGCCAAAATCAATTCCCAAATCAACGGAATTGAAAATACCCTATTTTATGCGGGTGATATGAAGGATATCTTAAATGAAGAATTTATTCAAAATCATGCTGCGCCGGATGTCATCATTACGGATCCTCCTAGGGCGGGTATGGATGAAAAAGTGGTTCAGATGCTGCTTCGCCTAGAAGCTCCAAAAGTGGTTTATGTTTCATGTAATCCTGCTACTCAGGCAAGAGATGTAGCACTTTTGGCTGAAAAATATGATGTGGTAAAAATCCAACCCGTAGATATGTTTCCGCAAACCTATCATGTGGAAAATGTGATCTTGCTGACAAAACGAACTTCTTAAATTAGCTTAAATCCAAACCTGATTTAAATCAAGTTTTCAAGTCCCAATTTTTCCAAAAAACTGGGTTAAATTTAAGTGTGCCTCAATCTATCGTAAAGAGGCACACTTCTTTAACCTGAGTTTAACACATGTGGGAAAACTTTGATCTTTGGAAATTTTTAGCCGGACTTGGGCTTTTTCTTTATGGGATGTCCCAATTGGAAAATGGTGTCAAAGAATTAGCCGGTAGAAGGTTCAAAATTTTTATTAAAAAACACACGAAGAACAAGTTTAAAGCCATTTTGACAGGAACCTTGGTGACAGCCTTGTTACAAAGTAGTTCGGTGGTATCTCTCATGCTCCTTGCCTTTGTGGGTGCAGGAGTGATCAGCATGAAAAATGCTTTAGGCATTATCCTAGGATCTAACCTAGGTACCACTTTTACTGGTTGGCTCGTAGCTACCCTAGGTTTCAAAGTAGATATCGAGAATTTCATCATGCCTTTTATTGCATTAGGAGGTTTATTGGCAGTGCTTTTTCCAAAACGCCCTCAGCTCTTCAATATCGGAATTTTGATTCTTGGTTTGGCCTTTCTTTTCCTTGGCCTGTCCTTTATGAAGGACAGCATTTCCTATTTAGCAGAAAATTTTGACATCAGCATATTTGCAGATTATGGCCCTTTGGTATTTTTATTAGTTGGGTTTTTCTTCACTGGTCTTATCCAATCCAGTTCTGCCACCATGGTGATTACCTTAAGTGCCTTAAATGCTGGAATCATCGAATTTCATGCAGCCGCAGCTTTAGTCATCGGTGCCGATTTAGGAACTACTATCACTGTATTATTAGGAGGATTCCAAGGGACTGTTTCGAAGAAAAGAGTCGCTCTAGGCCATTTCTTATTTAATTTGGTTACAGACATCCTGGCATTTTTATGCATGGGAATGTTAATCCTTTTTATTACAGATATCCTCCATATTCAGGACAAATTATTTGGGTTGGTAATTTTTCACAGCTTGTTTAATCTTTTGGGAATCATCGTATTTTTCCCATTCCTGAAACAATTTGCCGATTTTCTAAATAACAGGTTTTCCAGCGGAGAAGAGCGAATTGGAAAATACATCCATGACGCCACCGTAGAAGATCCCGAAATCGCTTTAGAGGCCTTACGTAAAGAAACGGGGCACCTAATTCAATTGGTCCTTAATTTATGGAGAATGGCATTCCTGCAAAGAGAAAACTATATCTCCTACCCCAAAAACAGGAATATTTTTAAGCCAAAAGAAAGTTTCAAAGATCATTATTATGAAATAAAGCAGCTCCATGGAGAAATGATTAACTTCTATGGAGATATCCAGAAGCAATCTTTAACGGAGGAGGAATCCCTAAAGCTTTCCAGAAGTATTTCGGCAACTGGAAATGCGCTTTATGCAGCAAAAGATATCAAAGACATAGAAATCGATCTTTCTAATTTCCGAAAATCAAGTAACGGAACGCTCAATGACTTATATTCCCAATTCAATGACATAAGTCATTTGATGATTAGCCGTGCTGAGCAATTTCTACAATCAACTGAAGAAAGTTTATTTTTAGAAGACTTGGGAAAGCTTATGCTGGATAACCAGAAAAATTATGATAAAATGTTGGAAATGGTCTACGATCATTCCAATAGAAAACATCTGGAAGAGGAAGAGATTGCTACAGTTTTAAATGTAAATAGAGAACTTTATTCCTCATGCAAGTCTATCATTTTAGTGCTCAAAGATCAAAAGTTGAACCCAGAGCAAGCGGTTCAGTTTGAAAGTTTACCCCCATTTAGATAATTTATTGATGTTTCTTATTCAATAATGTCTAAGCAAAACCTAGCTTTTAGTTTTTATAACCACATACTTAACTCGTGATCAATCCAGAAAAACTTTCTATAGATGAGCTGTTAAAAAGCTTAAGAGTAGATCCCACAAAAGGATTGACTGAAGAGGAAGTTTTAAAAAGAAGGTCAATTCATGGTTTGAATCAAATTCAACCAGGGAAAGTTCGATCTTCTTGGAGTATTTTCATCGCCCAATTTAAGAATCTGATTGTAGGGCTATTAGTGGTTGCGGCGCTCGTTTCTTTCTTTTTCGAAGATTATTATGAAATGGTTGCCATACTAGCTGTGATTTTAATCAATGCTGTGATCGGTTTTATTTTGGAATCCCAAGCTAACCGTTCAATGCATGCATTGAAGTCCCTTGAGCAGCCCAATGCAAAAGTAATTAGACAGGGTAAAGTTATTCAGATACCATTTCAAGAGTTGGTTCCAGGAGATTTACTATCCGTGGAAGCAGGGGACCTGATTGGGGCGGATGCCCGGCTTTTAAAAACCAATGCACTAGAAGTAAATGAATCTGCCCTTACTGGTGAGTCTTTGCCCACTATCAAACAAACTTCGGCGATTACAGAAGATGTTACTATTGGGGATCAAAGTAACATGATTTTCAGAGGAACTTCCGTTACGAGAGGAAATGGATTAGCATTGGTAGTATTCATTGGAAAGGAGACCCAAATTGGAAATGTATCTTCTATGATAGAGGAAGCCCAAGAAGAAGAACTTCCTCTCAATAAAAAACTGAATAAATTTAGTAAAACTTTAATCTGGTTGAGTTTTGCAATAATGGTTCCCTTCGTAGGTATAGGGCTGCTGCAATCCAAAGAGCCCTACCTGCTGATAGAAACAGCCATTGCCTTGGTGGTAGCAGCCATCCCAGAAGGTTTGCCTATTGTAGCGACCATTGCACTTGCCAGCGGTATGTTAAGACTCTCCAAAAAGAAGGTTCTAGTCAGTAAACTTGCTGCAGTAGAAACTTTGGGAAGTACGAATATCATTTTAACTGATAAAACCGGAACCCTAACAGAAAATCACTTAAAAGTGCTGGAGACACATCCGGAACTATCAAAATCAACCAATTCCACCAATCTACTTACCACCTTGGTTTTATGTAACAATGCTGAGATCAATGATCATGACAAGGATGTCGGAGATCCTGTTGAAATAGCTTTGTTGAAATGGGCTGAAGAAATTGAACCTAATTCAATACATCAAATCAGGTCTATTTGGACCAAAACCGATGAAATGCCTTTTGAAAGTGAAACCAGAATCATGATTACTTTTCATCAAAATGGAAAAGAGCTACGTGTTTCATTGAAAGGGTCCACCACAGAGGTACTTAAAAAATGTAGCTTTTATGAGGAACAAGGAGCAATCAAAAAACTGGATGAGCCAGGAATCCAATATTGGATGGAGCAAACAGATCTGCTTTCAGCAAAAGGTTTGAAGGTATTGGCGGCAGCCTATCAGGTCATCGAAGAACCCAACTCTACTAAAGAAGACCATTTTATACTAGCTGGACTGGTAGGGCTTCAAGATCCTCCTAGACATGATGTACAAGACTCCATTGCTGAATTCAAAAACGCTGGGATTCGAGTAGTCATGGTTACAGGTGATCATCCTGAGACCTCCAAGGCTATTGCCAAGGACATAGGACTAATAGATGAACATGATCATCATGTCATGCAGGGAAAAGACCTGTTATTCGACTCTGAAAAGACTTCAGAGCTTTTAAATACTTCAGTTTTTTCAAGGGTGAGTCCAGAACAGAAGCTTAGATTAGTGGAGTTTTATCAGTCACAAAATTTGGTAGTAGCCATGACGGGAGATGGTGTGAACGATGCTCCTGCCTTAAAAAAAGCAGACATAGGTATTGCTATGGGGCTCAGAGGAACCGAAGTTGCCAAGGAAGCAGCAGACATGATTTTACAAAATGATTCATTCACCTCCATCACAGATGCCATTAAACAAGGTAGAATCATATTCAACAACATCAGAAACTTCGTTATTTTCTTGCTTTCCTGTAACCTAAGTGAGATTCTAGTGGTGTCGAGTGCAGCATTTTTAAATTGGGGATCTCCTTTGCTTCCACTGCAAATTCTCTTCCTCAACATTGTCACAGACGTTTTCCCTGCCCTAGCTTTAGGAATGGGGCAAGGAAGTAAAAAAGATGTTCTACAAGAACCTCGAACCATCAATGAACCCATTTTAACAAAAGCTTATTGGAGATCTTTGATCGTATATGCACTAACCATCACTTTGAGCATACTAGGAGTTTATGCGTACGCATCTTTTCATTTAGGGCTTAGCGAGATCCAAACCAACAACGTAGCCTTTTTTACCCTGGCTTTTGCCCAACTGTTCCATCCTTTCAATTTGATCAAAAGAGGGGCAAATATTTTCCAAAATAGCATTGTCAGAAATCCACATTTATGGGCCTCTATTATCTTCTGTTCACTGCTATTATTGGGGGCTAGTTTGATCAGTCCTATCAACCAACTTTTGGAACTTTCCTTCCCCAAAAAAGAGATGTGGAATCTCATTTTTATCGGTAGTTTATTACCCATACCCCTGATCCATTTTTTCAAATTTTTGAAATTGATCAATTAAATTTTAAGATAGGAAATGTTCTTTTAGAATGGGGTCAAAAAGAAGTGATAAAGTGATGTTTTTGTAAAGGAAATTTCGACTTAAAAACACCATGAAAAGGGAGTGAAAACCTCTACATTTTTGAGGTCTAATCAAGAGGTAACTTTCTTTCAATTTATTCAATTCAAATAAACATGGAAATTGAGTCAAAATTGTCCGTACTTTGTTCTCAAAGGTTACCCAAAAAAAAGTTAGAAATGGAATGAAAAAGCGGAACCTTGAAAGAAAAAATTGTGAATAAAATACTCGTATAAAAAATGATTTCAGATTTCAACGATCCAGAATTAAGCGGAAAATATTTAGGAACCATTACTCAGGATTTTGTGAAAATTTCTGACACTTTAAAGGAAGCATCGTATCAAGTACGCTCTAGAAAATTTTCAGACTATCCCATTTTCCCAATCTCAAAAGAGATGCAACCCATCGGTAAAATATTTTTAGGCAAGGCTGAAAAAGGCTTGGACTGGAATTATTTCATCACCTATGTAGATGAGTTTGTTCAGCGAAAATTGATCTCGGAGGAGGCGCTAGAAGACTTTAAAAAAGCTTATAAAGACCCGGATGAATTCTGCTGTCTATTTGTCATGGATGGAGCTTTCACAAGTTTTGTCTACGTACCTTACCCTAATGAATAGGCTATCTAAGTACCATAAAAAAAGCTTTACCTTTAATTTAGGTAAAGCTTTTTTGTTTACTGATTTTCAATTTGATATACAAACATATGTTAAGTCATAATTGACTACTTAAACTACTTAGAATTGCTAATTTTCAATACTAAGTTTATACTTAAGTAGTTTAGAAATGCTTCCAGCCCTGCGCTTTGATCTGAACGGCGGTTCCACTCTTTGTGACCAGATATTTTCCTTCAGCTTCTTTTGTAATATGACCAATGAAATGGATATCTGGATGCTTTTCCAACTTCTTAAAATCTTTCTGATCGATGGTGAAAAGAAGTTCATAATCCTCACCTCCATTTAGGACACAGGTGATGGGATCCAAGTTCAATTCTACAGCTGTATCAAATGTTTGCTTGTCGATAGGAAGCTTGTCTTCATAGATGGTTGCTCCTACCCCTGAGGCTTTACAGATATGGAAAATTTCCGAGGCAAGTCCATCCGAAATATCCATCATACTAGTGGGTACTACACCTAGTTCTCCCAACTCATGAACAATGTCCATTCTAGCGTCTGGTCTGAGTTGTCGACCGGTAACTATGGTGTATTTTTCAAGATCAGGTTTCATGTCAGGATTTGCCAAAAAAACCTGCTTTTCCCGCTCCAAAATTTGAAGGCCAACCAAGGCTGCCCCAAGGTCTCCTGTGACACAAAGTATGTCATTTTCTTTGGCTCCTGATCGATATGAAATCTGTTCTTTTTTTGCTTCTCCGATGGCAGTAATTGAGATAGCCAAACCTGTTCTGGAAGCGGTGGTATCTCCCCCAATTAAGTCCACTCCATAATGGTCACAGGCAGCATAAATTCCTTCATATAATGCCTCCACCGCTTCCAATGAAAAACGATTGGAAAGTGCGATGCTTACGGTAATTTGTTTTGGGATTGCATTCATGGCTGCAATGTCAGAAACATTCACTGCAACAGCCTTAAATCCTAAGTGAGGAAGTGGTGCATAGGAAAGGTCAAAATGTACTCCTTCCATCAACAAATCTGTAGATACTACTTTTACATGGTCTCCAGAATCTATCACCGCTGCATCATCTCCAATTCCTTTGAGGGAAGATGGATTTTTGATAATTACTTTTTTGTTGAGTCGGTCAATTAGACCAAACTCTCCCAAATCACTAATTTCTGTTCTTTTCTCTGACATATTTTTTTTACAAGGTACCAAGCCCAAAGTCCAATGCTTTTAAAGCAAAACCATTGGGCTGATTATTGTTTACTTTTTACTTTTTACTTTTTAATTCTAAACTGAAATCTCTTGACAGAGTTCTACCAAAACCCCATTCGTACTTCTAGGGTGCAAAAATACCACTAATTTATTGTCCGCACCTAGTTTTGGCGTTTCATTCAGGATTTGGAATCCTTCCTTTTTAAGTCTTTCTACCTCAGCATGAATATCTTCCACATCAAATGCGATATGATGAACTCCTTCTGACTTCCGGTCAATAAACTTAGCAATTGGGCTGTTTTCACGAGTTGCCTGAAGCAATTCTACTTTGGTTTCCCCAACTTGAAAAAATGAGGTTTCAACCCCCTCACCTTCTACCCGCTCAGTCTTAAAATGCTCTTTTCCCAATAAGCGTGCAAAAAGTGCATTGGATTCTTGAAGATTGGAAACAGCAATCCCTATATGTTCAATTTTCTTCATTTTTAAATTTCTTATATTTGCCATTGAATTATTTTCAAGTAGTTGATGTTGCCATCAATACTGAATCATTGAATATAAAGTAAAAGCATAAAGATATGATAATCGTTTCTGACAAAGCCAAAGAGCGAATCCTTGAACTCAAAAGAGAAGAAGGTCGCCAAGAAGGAGAAAACATCAGAGTTTCTGTGAAAGGTGGTGGCTGCTCAGGTTTGATGTATGACTTGGGTTTTGATGCCAATACAGTAGAAACTGATCATGTATTTGAAGATAAAGGAGTAAAAATCATCGTAGACCGTAAAAGCTTATTGTACCTCGCAGGAACTACTTTGGAATTTACAGATGGGTTAAACGGAAAGGGATTTCAGTTTATCAACCCAAATGCCTCCAGAACTTGTGGATGTGGAGAAAGCTTCTCTATTTAATTCAGAAAATTGTTTAAATAATAGAAAAGACAGCCTTAAAAGCTGTCTTTTTTTTTGTTTATAAGGATTTCCCTTTCCTTTTTCAATTTCCCATTCCGCAAAATCCACCTCATTCCTTACCTTTGCACACGTTAAATTTTACCCAAATTATGGAAGATCAAATCAAAAAAATTCAACTCAACGACCTACACATCGCCATTGGAGGCAAAATGGTACCGTTTGCAGGTTATAATATGCCCGTTCGATACAGCTCGGATAAGGAAGAACATCTTTGTGTAAGGAATGGAGTGGGCGTTTTTGATGTATCTCATATGGGAGAGTTTATGGTGGAGGGTCCAGAAGCCTTGAACTTAATTCAAAAAGTAACTTCAAATGATGCTTCCAAACTAATCAATGGTCAAGCACAATACTCCTGCTTTCCGAATGAAACAGGTGGAATCGTTGATGATTTAATCGTCTACAAATTTGAAGATGAAAAATATATGCTGGTGGTCAATGCTTCCAATATCGATAAGGATTGGGCTTGGATAAACAAGTTCAACACCATGGGAGCCAAATTGACCAATATCTCAGATGAGATTTCCCTTTTCGCTGTACAAGGACCTAAAGCCATAGAGGCTGTTCAAGCCCTAACTCCTGTAAATCTTTCTGAAGTAAAATTCTATCATTTTACAGTGGGTGAATTTGCCGGTGTAAAGGATGTGATCATTTCTGGAACTGGGTATACTGGAGCTGGCGGATTTGAAATCTATGTCAAGAATGAAGATGCTGAGCACGTATGGAAAGCAATATTCGAAGCAGGAAAAGATTTTGATATTAAGCCGATCGGATTAGGCGCAAGAGATACCTTGAGATTAGAGATGGGATATTGCCTTTATGGCAATGACATTACAGATACTACTTCTCCTTTAGAAGCTGGCCTAGGATGGATCACCAAATTCACCAAAGAATTCACCAATTCTGAGGCATTGAAAGCCCAAAAAGAAACGGGTGTTTACAGAAAATTGGTAGGTTTTGTCATGCAAGAAAGAGGAATTCCTAGAGGCCACTACCCTATTGTGGATGCAGCTGGTGAAACTATTGGAGAAGTAACTTCAGGAACTCAATCACCTAGCATGGAAGTAGGAATTGGTTTGGGATATGTAAAAACAGAATTCGCCAAACCTGGGACCGAAATTTTCATCCAAGTAAGGAATAAAAACCTAAAGGCATTAGTCGAAAAGCTGCCTTTATTGAAGACTCCATGAGAAAAGTAGAAATCTGCTTTAGCCCAGAATTAATTCATTTACATTCATTGCAAAGTAAAATCGTAGTGGTGGTAGATATTTTTCGTGCCACCTCTACCATGATTTCCGCACTGGCTAATGGAATATCAGAGATTAAAACGTTTGCAGATTTGGAAGAGTGCAGAAGTATGAAATCTCAAGGATACCTGATTGCCGGTGAAAGAAATGGATTGACTGCACCAGGTTTTGGACTGGGAAATTCTCCAGTGGCCTATTTAAATGAAGCCTATTCGGGGAAAAAATTGGCGATGACCACTACCAATGGAACCTTGGCAATTTCCAAATCAGCCGAAGCCGATGAGGTTTTAATTGGTGCTTTCCCAAACCTAAGTGCCACCATCCGATACCTTCAAGGAAAAGAACAGGACGTTTTGATCCATTGTGCTGGTTGGAAAGGCATGTTTAACCTAGAAGACTCCTTGTATGCAGGAGCCTTGGTGAAAAGCCTGGAATCAAGCCATGAGCCATCTGAAGACGGGGCATTGGCAATGAAAGCATTATTTGAAAAAGAAGGCCATGATCTGAAAGGATTTTTATCAAAAGCTTCTCATGCCAAAAGACTTCAGAATCATAACATTGAATCAGATATTGATTTTTGTTTAACCTTGGATTTATTCAGTTTAATTGGAAAAGTTGAGAACAATTCACTTGTAGCGATTCCAATTCACTAACTATCTGATCAATACTATTTTGTCAAAAACAGCCGGTTTATTTTGTTATAAATCGGCTGTTTTTATTTTATTCAACATTTAACTCCTTTTATTTCTAAAGTTCTTATTAATTAATTAAAAGTAATTTAGCCAAGTATCTCTAAAAGTCGTTTATACGATAACTTAATCGTACTACCACTATCCATTTTTAAGTATGAAAAACGGCACCATGATCCAATTTTTCCATTGGTATACTCCTGAGGATTCTTTATGGAAAGAACTGAAAGAAAAAGCTGAATATCTAGGCTATCTGGGTATTACGTCAGTTTGGTTACCCCCTGCATCGAAAGGAGAACTTGGCGGAATGAGTGTAGGTTATGATAGTTATGACTTGTATGACCTTGGAGAATTTGATCAAAAGGGTTCTGTCAGAACAAAATATGGAACAAAAGATGAATTTTTGGAAGCGACAAAAGCGCTCCATGGTAGAGGGGTGCAATTTATTGTTGATTTTGTTTTTAACCATAAGGCCGGAGGCGATGAATCAGAATTGTTTCATATTGTAAAAGTATGTGAAGATAATAGGCAAAACTATCTCACGGAGTCTTACGAAATTGAAGCATTTACCCGATTTACATTTCCAGGAAGAAATGGGACCTACTCTGACTTTATCTGGGATAGGCATTGCTTTGGAGGTGTAGACTATGATCATCGCAATCAGGAGGCCGGTATCTTTAAAATCATGAGTGAATACGGATATGATTGGCAAGAAATGAATGATGATGAAAAAGGAAATTATGATTTCCTGATGTTTTGTGACATTGAGTTTAGAAATCCGGCCGTAAAGGATCAGCTTCTTAATTATGCAAGTTGGCTCCATGAATTGATCCAATATGATGGAGTAAGGCTGGATGCAGTCAAACACATCCCAGCATCCTTTTTCAAAGAATTTCTCCATTTATTGAGGGAAAGAACAGGTAAAGACCTTTTCGCCGTAGGGGAATATTGGGCACCAGAACAACTGGAATTATTGACCCAATATATTGAAGCGACAGAAGGCACCATGAACATGTTTGATTCGGCATTACAGCACAAGTTTCATCAAGCTTCAAATGCTGGGAGCGACTATGATCTAAGAAAGATTTTTGATGATACGCTTGTTTCCATTAAACCTGAACTAGCCGTGACTTTGGTGGATAATCACGACACCCAGCCACTTCAGGCATTAGAAGCTCCTGTCGAAAGCTGGTTTAAGCCACTTGCTTACGCATTGATATTGCTTCGAAAAGATGGATACCCTTGTGTATTTTATCCAGACTTGTTTGGGGCTTCTTATTGGGACAAAGGTGAAGATGGAAAGGACTATGAAATTTTCATAAATCGCATAGATGAACTGGAATCCATACTCTATATCCGAAAAGATTTCGCTTTCGGAAGGCAACGGGATTATTTTGAAAATCAAAATTTCATCGGCTGGACAAGAGAAGGTGATGAAAATCATTCTGGTTGTGCAGTAGTAATGTCAAATCAAGAAGGAACCACTATTTCCATGGAAATCGGCAAAAGATACGCTAGAAGAAGCTTCCGGGATAAATTGGAGAAAACCCAAGTTAAAGTCTTGATAAACGAATCCGGTTGGGGAGATTTCCATTGTACACCTGGATCTGTTTCAATCTGGACGGAAGTTATCTGAATAAATCTTCTCTCTATTAAATTCTATTATTCCCCTATTTTTTAAAATAGTGTACCAGCCATCGAGGTTTTCACAGTTAAATAGATTGATTTTTTTATGTCTGAATTCTATTGGCCTTGGGAAAAGGCTGCCTAAGTCATAATCAATAAAAGTGATAGAATAGTCTTTTTCATTGTAAGTTTTGAATTTGAAAAGCAAATATCACTTACAAGATTGAGGAGGCTGAGTTTTTGCCATTAAGTTTCACAAAAGCTTCAGCGGCTGGCACCCCGGCTTCCATCCCTCTAAACTTTTCCATTGCCTCATGTCCACAAGCATAGATTCCTAGAGGATCTTGACTTTCATGGCAGAATAAAGCCTTTCTTTTGATTTCCTGTTCATTCGAAATATCTACGTAATCTGTGGGATGAAAAGTCATTGTTTGTTCTCCGGCACAAACTTCGTAAAAGTAAATCTGAAATTTTTTCTTAGTCCTCAATCCTGCTTGCATAGTCAGGATACTTGCTGCCTGATGATCTCTATGAGAGTCTATGGGCCACTGTGTAAAAACCAAATCCGGTTTCTCGCTTTCCATAAACTCAGTCATCTTGGTGATCCACTCATTATTAACCATCGTTTTACCATCTACTTGTCCAAGAAAAGAATGCTTTACATTTAGGATCGAACAAGCAGATTCAGCTTCTTTGGTTCGGATATTTGCAGCTTCCATCTCTGATTTCCCATCAATCCCGCCTTCTCCACGTGTCAGATATAAAACTTTCACATCATGACCTTTTGCACTAAACTTTGCAAGTGTTCCTCCACATCCACTTTCAGGATCATCTGGATGGCCACCTACACAAATCACTTTCAGTTTAGTTCCCTGATCACGAGAATTTGTTTGAGAAAGAGCTGAAAGAGGCAAAGTAGCCAGGCTAAGCATTGATGCTTTTTTAAAGAATTGTCTTCTCGTAGTATTTTGACTCATAATATCTATTTTACTAAAATCCCTCCATCAATTGTATAAGCAGCACCGGTAATCCAAGAAGCTTCATCAGAAACCAAAAAAAGAGCAAGCGATGCGATGTCTTCCGGCTTTCCTAATCGCTTCATCAGCGTACTTTCTGCGGTTTGCTGAACAATCGTTTCCGGGTTTTCAAAAGCTTTTGCAGAATCCCAAATCAGGGGGGTATCCACCGGACCGGGACAAATGGTATTCACACGGATTTCCGGCCCATAATCCACTGCCATTTCTTTTACTAAGGCCACTAGAGCAGCTTTACTAGCACAATACCCCGCATGGTTTGGGAAGCTTTTAAAAGCAGCAATAGAACTATTGGCCAATATCGTTCCGCCTCCATTCTTCTTCATTTCTGGAATTGCAAATCGGGATAAATAAAACACTGCATTCAAATTGGTAGCAAAGGTCTCTTGCCATTCTTCCAAAGAAACCTCAGTCACAGACCCTAACCCTAATTTTCCAGCATTGGTCACCACCATATCGAGTTGACCGAATTGCTTGATTGCAGTTTGGACGAGCAATTCATTCACTTCTATTTTTCCCACATCACCCTTCACAAAAACCGCCTTGCCCCCTCGTAGTTTCAAACTTTTTTCCAGTTCTAACCCTACTTCTAAATTTCTACCACTTATGACTAGAGATGCACCTTCCGCAGAAAATCGTTCTGCAATGGCTTTTCCCATTCCACTGGTAGCTCCTGTAATGATCGCAGTTTTCCCTTTTAACCTCATATTTTATAAATTTCTTTAGTCAGAAAAATAGACTAGATAAGTTCCCAAAGCAAAAATTATAGGAGACAATAGATGGCTATTCTCTTTATTTTACAATTGGCTTTATTAATTATCGCAAGGAAATACCGGTTAAATAAACTAGATTTTAACTTGCTTAAACCTGATTTAACTTCCTTTTCAAACTATCATCAAACCCATGCCTCGCATATTCACTTTCCTATTACTAATTACTTTCTTTATCTCAGAAAACCTACTTGCTCAAGGTTCTGATGACAAAAAACCAAACATACTTTTTATCGCGATTGATGACCTGAGGTCTGAATTAGGTCATTATGGAAACACCCAAATTCAAACACCCCACCTTGATCAATTAGCTGCTTCAGCAGTTAGTTTCACCAATCATTTTGTACAAGTACCTACCTGTGGTGCTTCCAGAGCAGCAATGCTGACAGGCTTTCGTCCAAGGAGAACCGCAGAACTTAGTAACCTCATTATGCAAAATGAATTTTCCGGCAGAGCCGAAAATGAAATGCCAGAGACATTTATCCATCACCTAAGAAGAAATGGATATCATACGGTAGGTATTGGGAAAATCAGTCATTCTGCAGATGGATATGTGTATGAATACGAGGAAGAGGTCTCTTCGAAAAGAGAATTACCATATAGTTGGGATGAATTACTTTTTGATGCAGGAAAATGGGGAACAGGTTGGAATGCATTCTTTGCATATGCCGATGGTGAAAATAGGCAAAGCATGAACAAGCAAGTGAAGCCTTATGAAGCTGGGGAAGTAGATGATTTAGGTTACCCTGATGGATTGACAACACAACTTGCGCTAGAGAAACTGAAGGAATTAAAAGAACAAGACCAACCATTTTTTCTTGGTGTGGGGTTATTCAAACCTCACCTTCCTTTTACTTCTCCCAAAAAGTATTGGGACTTATATGATGAAAGCGCTATCCCTATCGCGGGTAATCCAACAAAGCCTAAATATGTTTCTGAAAGCAGTTTGTTGCCAAGTGGAGAATTTAATCAATATGCCTTAGGGGAAGAACACCCAGACTTGGAAACAGTGGCTTCCGAGGCTTATGCAAAAAAAATCAAACATGCTTATTATGCTGCCGCAAGCTATTCAGATGCACAGGTAGGATTGATTTTGAATGAATTAAAAGCCTTAGACTTGGATAAAAATACCATTGTGATCGTATGGGGAGATCATGGATGGCATTTAGGAGAACAGCAGATTTGGGGAAAGCATACCCTGTTTGAAAATGCTTTAAATAGTGCTTTGATAATCAAAATCCCTGGAAAAGAAGAAAAAGCCAGACTTGAAAACAGTATTGTGGAATCGGTAGATATCTACCCTACCATCATAGAATTAGCTGGAATTGAAACTCCCTATGAATTGGATGGTGAAAGTTTAGTTCCTTTGATTGAACAATTAGAAACACCCTCCGAACAAACAGCTTATGGTTATTTCAAAAGAGGTATTACTGTAAGAAATGATCGGTACAGACTCACCAGGTATTTCCGAGATCAAGAGCCTATTATTGAACTGTATGATCATGAAAATGATCCCCTTGAATCCATCAACATTGCTGCTCAAAATCCAGAGGTCATACAAAGGCTCATGCCATTATTGGAAAAAGGGAATACAGGATTGTATGATCAATAAAAACATCAAGGATAGACTCACTACTTATCTAAAATGGATGTAAGACTGAATCTTACCAAGAATTAATTGGTTTTTTTAGTATTGAATTCAGTTCAGATTGATTCATTTCAACTTATCATTATTCTTATGTCGATCAATATCACGGATATTCTTCTTTTCTAAATTCTTCCTTAAAGCCTCGGTCAAATCCACTCCAGTCTGATTGGCCAGACACAATAATACCCAGAGTATATCCGCCATTTCATCTCCCAGATCTTTTCCTTTATCTGATTCTTTAAAAGACTGTTCACCATAAGTTCTTGCCATAATCCTGGCCAATTCTCCCACTTCTTCCATTAAAATGGTCATATTGGTCAATTCATTGAAGTATCGGACTCCAACTGTTTTGATCCAGTTATCTACCTGCTCTTGAGCTTCCGAGAGCGTTATTTCTTTTTTCATTTGAATTTTCAATGGTTCTTGAAATAAAATATTAAAAGTACCAAGCTAGGAAACAGTAGAAAACAATTCTGCTTTTTTATCTTGCTTAATCTTTCTAAAATAATTACACCACTCACATATGTCTATTTCGACTAGCGAATTATTTACTTTTTCACTCTCAGTATTTACAGGATTTTTCGCCATTATGAATCCAATTGCCAATGTACCGATATTTACCTCTTTAGTAGAGGATGCAGATAAAGAGACAAAACGGAAAATCAGTAAGAAAGCCACAACCGTTGCATTCCTGATTGTATTTGTTTTCGTTTTACTAGGGAAGTTTATTTTTGAGATATTTGGCATTACCATTCCTGCTTTTAAGATTACGGGTGGATTATTAATCTTTTTTGTGGGCTTTGAAATGCTTCAATCAAAAAAATCCACTGTAAAAAATTTAAAGGAAACTGCATTCGATGAGAATATTGCAATTTCCCCCTTAGCCATCCCCATCCTGGCTGGTCCTGGAACCATTGTCACTGCGATGAACTTTGTTTCTTCCGGTGATTTCATTCATATAGGGATAGTAATTGCCGTTTATGCCATCATGTGTATTCTGACTCATTGGGCCTTTCGATTGGGAGATAAACTCGTGCTTCGTGTAGGGAAGAATGTCATTACAGTGATCGGAAAAATCATGGGTTTAATCATTGCCATTATCGGAACCAGTATGATCATCGAAGGGATCAAAGTGGCATTTGACATTCAAGTACCAGGAATAAACTAATTACAAAATCCTATGAAAGCGCTCCTCTATGAATCTTTTCAATCTACCCCTAAAATCACCAAGGTTCAAGACCCATCTCCAAGTTCAGACGGAGTTGTGATTGAAGTGAAGGCTACAGGGCTTTGCCGTTCCGATTGGCATGGGTGGATGGGTCATGATGAGGATATTAAATTACCGCATGTTCCAGGGCATGAATTTTCAGGCATCATCTCAGCTATAGGCAAGGATGTAAAAAACTGGAAGATTGGAGATCGAGTCTCCGTTCCTTTTGTTTGCGCCTGTGGAGCCTGCCCTGAATGTACTTCTGGTAACCACCAAGTCTGTGATGCTCAATTTCAACCTGGATTTACCCATTGGGGTTCTTTCGCAGAATTCGTAGCCATCGATAGAGCAGAAGTCAACTTAGTTGCTTTACCGGACCAAGTCAGTTTCGAAACAGCAGCAAGCTTAGGCTGTAGATTTGCTACCTCATTTAGGGCAATAGTAGCACAGGGCAAAGTGACTGGCGGACAATGGGTAGCCGTGCATGGATGCGGAGGAGTGGGCCTTTCTGCAATTATGATTGCCAATGCTCTGGGAGCAAATGTAATCGCCATTGATATTGACGAGGAGAAATTGAAATTGGCAAAATCAATAGGTGCAGTTTATACTATTAATAGCCTGAACAATCCTAACCCAGTTGAACAAATCAGAGAATTCACAAAAGGAGGTGTACAAGTATCAATAGATGCATTGGGAAGCCCTACAACTTCTTTTAATTCCATTGCCAACCTGCGAAAAAGAGGAAAGCATATCCAAGTAGGCCTCATGCTCGGAGATCACAAACATGCTGCAGTTCCCATGAACCAAATACTTTCCAAGGAGCTGGAAATTTATGGGAGCCATGGCATGCAAGCTTATAAGTATCCGGAAATGTTGGAGATGATCTTGCAAAACAAAATGAACCCTGAATTATTGATAGGAAAGCATATCCGACTGGACCAAGCCATTGAGGAATTGACTGAAATGAATAAATTTAAAGGAACGGGCATTACCATCATCAACTCTTTTTAACTGCTTCTCCCATGAATCCAAAGCCAAGTTCCATCGAAGAATACATATCTTGGTTTCCTTCTGAAATTCAAGAAAAACTTCGAGTCATTCGGGAAACCCTAAAAAAAGCTGTTCCAGAGGCGACGGAAGTCATCAGTTACCACATGCCCGCCATCAAAACAACTGAAGTATTGGTCTATTATGCAGCGATGAAAAATCATTTAGGATATTATCCTACCAATCACCCCATAGAAGAATTCAAAAAAGAACTGGAAGGGTTTCATACTTTGAAAGGAGCCATACAAATTCCTTATTCGGTAGATTTGCCCTTGAAGCTTATTTCTGACATCGCTATCTACAGAAATGAAAAAGCCAAGCAAAATGCTGAAATGAAAAAATTGAAGAAAAAGAATAAATAATGGGTTAAGCCAACACTTTTTGAACTGCATTCAGCAAAGCATTGACCTCTGATTTCTTGTTGTAAATATGTGTCGATATACGGATCGCATTGATTCCTCCTTCCGGAACAATTCGAATTCTAAATCCTTCTTGACTGATTTCCCTATAGGCCACATCGTAGGCTTTATTTTTAGGTTTGAAGGCGACCATGCATATCCTGGATTCAGCTTCTTTTGGAGTAATAATTTCTAGCTGATTATTCATTTCTTCCAAGCCATCATACAGCTGCTGGTTCAAATACCGAATCCTGGATTCTATTTTTTGTCTTCCTATTTCCTTATGAAAATTGATGGCAGCCAATACCCCTTTGATCATCGGTAAACTTTGGCTCCCATAATCATATCGATGTGCGGTGTCCACATATCCATTCAGCTCTAAGGGCACCTGATGCAGATCATATCCTGTTTCAGAATATGCTCCTACTTGAAAAGCTTGTAATTGATCCAATAAATCTTCTTTTACATACAAAAAACCACTTCCATTTGGCCCCAATACCCATTTATGATAACTGCTAGCATAAAAATCAACACCCAGCTCTTTTAAATTCAAGTCAAAGGTTCCCGCTCCATGAGCCCCATCAATTGCCGTGTAGATTCCTTTACTTCTGGCAAAATCCGCAATTTCTTTAATGGGCATGACCAGACCAGTCGTACAAGTAATATGAGGGATAGCAATCACCTTGGTTTTGGGTGTAACCATGCTTTTAATTAAATCCAGATTTTCCTCCTGTGTTTTACCTGGTTCAAAAGGTTTCAGCACGATTCCATGTAGTTTTGCTCTGTTCAACCATGGAATGGCATTTCCCGCGTGTTCATGGTACGTAATAATCACTTCATCTCCTGCCTTCAACGGTAAACCCCAAACCATAATATTAATCCCTTCTGTTGTATTATGAGTCAATGAAATTTCCGATTCTTTGATTCCTACAAAAGCTGCTAATTGGGCACGAAAAGGAGCAATATGCCCATATTCCCCCGAGGTATTCGTTTGTTCAAATGAGTCTTGTAATGCATCTAAAACAGGCTTTGGAGAGGGGCCAAATGTTCCATTATTCATGTAAATGCGACTTTTAGTCAATGGAAACTGTCCCCTTACTTGCTCCCAAAAATCCTCTCCTTGAAGAGTTGAGTTTAACCCATTTGCTTGAACCTCCTGAAATCCTACAAATCTAGGAGCAATCACGCCAAGACCTAGTTGTTGCAAAAAGGATCTTCTACTCTTCATATTAGTTGGTTTTGAAATTCAAAAAAATAGAATTTGAAAGGGTTCTTCAAATACTAATGAGCTTTAAATATAGAATAAAAATTAATCTTTGATCTCACCTCCTATTCATCAGATATCAAAGAAATACATAAAAAAAATCAACTTTCATCCTAAATAGAAACAATACTAGAACCGCTTAAATTTATCAGGAATCTATACTTTCATACCATCAAAAATAATTGCATTTTAAATCTTGATTCAATCTTAAAACCCAAGATGCCGCAATCCCTTTTAATTCTGTTTTTTACTTTTTTCTCAACCCTCAATGTAGTTGGAGAATCTGAATATCTTGTATCTAATCCTTATGCTAAGGAAAAAGAAAGAGTAGTTCGATTGGCGGAAGAATATACCACCTTCAAACCCATCACAGTAACTGCTGAACAAAGCCCTAGAAGTGCTGGAGGAATCCATGATTTTTACTCGGAAGGGGATTATTGGTGGCCAGATCCTTCAAACCCATCTGGCCCTTATATTCAACGGGACGGACTCACCAATCCAGATAATTTCACCGCCCACCGAGAGGCCATGATCCAGTTCAGTCAGATTTCCGGTGCGTTGGCATCTGCGTATTTAGTGACGAACAAAGTAAAATACGTACAAGCTCTGGCGCCTCACCTGAAAGCCTGGTTTATTAATGAAGAAACCAAAATGAACCCAAGCCTACTATATGCCCAAGCAATCAAAGGAAAAGTGACGGGTAGAGGAATTGGCATTATAGACACCATTCATTTGATGGAAGTGGCAAAGGCGATCGAAGCTGTTGAAAATTCGGGAGTAATTCCAAAATCAGAAATTCAGCAAATGAAAGATTGGTTTGGGTCTTACCTAGAATGGATGACTACTCACCCCTATGGAATCGATGAACGGGATCATGGAAATAATCACAGTGTATGTTGGACCATGCAGGCAGCAGTCTTTGCCAAGCTTGTAGGAAACCAAGAAGTCCTGGATTTCTGTAAAGAGATGTATAAAAACGTATTGCTTCCAGATCAAATGGACGATGATGGAAGCTTTCCGCTAGAACTCAAGCGCACCAAACCTTACGGTTATTCCTTGTTCACCCTGGATGCCATGGCTACGCTTTGCCAGGTATTTGCAGAGGAGACTAAAAGTCTATTCCAATATCAAACCTCCGATGGGAAGTCTTTGGAACGAGGAATCGCATTTTTATTTCCGTATGTAAAGGATAAAAACTCCTGGCCCTATGAAAAAGATGTCATGTTTTGGGAGGAATGGCCAGTGCGGCATCCATTCCTTTTATTTGGCGGCATAGCTTATGAAAAAGAGAACTATTTACAGCTTTGGAATCAGCTGGAGTCGGACTTCGATACTCCTGAAGTGGTCCGAAATATGCCTGTGAGGTTTCCTTTACTATGGGTTTCTGAGAAAGAATTAAACAGGCAACATCCACTTCCCATTACAAATGATCAGCTTCAACAATTCATCTCGGCTGGATCCATAAGCTACAAAGATTTTGGTGCGATGGGAGATGGGGAAACGGACGATATGGATGCAATCGTCGCAACCCACGAGTTTGCCAATGAGCATGGGTTGAATGTAAAAGCAGATGACATGGCCACCTATTACTTGGGAGGAGCAGGAAAAACCGCCATCATTCAAACAAATACTGACTTTGGCTCAGCTAGCTTTGTCATTGATGATCGAGCCGTCCAAAATCGTACGGCTCCGATTTTTCTTGTTAGTTCCAAATTGCAATCCTATCCGCTGGAAGGAATTTCCACGCTCAAAAGAAACCAAGAGAAACTGGAAGTCACATTCCCTGAACCAAGCCTAATCACCGTTACCAACTCCAACAAAAAACAATACATCCGCTTTGGATTAAACCAAAACATTGGTGCTTCACAGACAGATATTTTTCTAGTAGACACAAAAGGGAATGTGGATATGAATACCCCCATTATCTGGGATTTTGAAGAAATCACTGATATCACGGTGTTGCCGATAGATGAAAAAGTTCTCAACATCAAAGGCGGCAAGTTTACTACGATCGCAAATCAAGAAGAATCCAAGTACAATTATTATAGCCGAAATATCTCCATCAAACGATCTAATGTAATGGTCGATGGATTAGAGCACCGAATTATTGGCGAAGGTGACCAAGGTGCTCCCTATGGTGGGTTCCTGAACATCAGTAATTGCACGAATGTCACAGTCCAAAACACCATATTAACCGGTCATAAAACCTATCAAACCATTGGCAATGCTGGTAAACCCGTTTCCATGGGGAGTTATGATATTTCCGTCAGCCGAGCATTGAATGTTTCCTTTATTAACTGTAGTCAAACCAATGACATTGACGATCCCACTTATTGGGGAATCATGGGGTCTAATTATTGTAAAAACCTGTTGTATGACCATTGTACCCTCTCCCGTTTTGATGCGCACATGGGGGTAGCTAATGCTACGATCCGTAATTCGACGATGGGACATATGGGAATCAATGCGATTGGAAGTGGGACCCTGCTTGTTGAAAACACCACTATCAGAGGAAGAAGTGTGATCAATTTGCGTTCTGATTATGGCAGCACTTGGCAAGGAGCCTTCATCATTCGTGATTGTACCTTTATTCCAAATGGAGGTAAACCATATAGTGCTTCCCTGATTAATGGGTATAATTCTGGCCAGCATGACTTCGGTTATACCTGCTACATGCCTAAAAAAATCACATTTGAAAACCTGAAAATCGAAGACTCCAATCATCCAGAGGGTTATCAAGGTCCTGCCATTTTTCACAATTTTAATCCTGAAAATAGTGATGCTTCCTATCAGGAAAAGTTTCCCTATGTAATCACAAAAGAGGTCGTTTTAGATAATGTGACTACTTCCAGTGGGAAAGAGTTAAGATTAAGCGAGAATCCCTATATGTTTAGAACTGTGAAAGTGGTCACCAAATAAAACATAGGTTAAATGGACCTTTGGCTACCTGGTTAACCGTTAGCCAATAACTTACTTCATAAAATTTCCTATTGGACCACTTTTCAAAGCCAACATGCTTTAAGTGAAGTCTTCGTTTTTAGTTGAATAACCAAGGAATAACAAGTAGAAAAAGAAAAAAATGAAAATCCATTACTTAGATTCTACGGTATACTCCAACTCCTTGAATCCGACTTCTCCATTGGGCGTCAAGGCTTCAAGAATAATGAATTTTTTTCCTGTGATATCAGAGTTATAATAACTCAATTCCTCTTGCCCCATTTTCGATAATTCAATATTGTTTTTCCAAAACAACAAAGATCTGAGATCTGGTTTAATCAATTGTTCTTCAGTTAGAACTGAGTAATCCATCTGTTCATATTCCCGCATCGCTGAAAAAACAGGTAAGGAGGTTTTCATTACTCCCTCGGAGGCATTTGCCCCAAATAGCCCTTTGCCAGCATAAGTGTATATAGCAATTACACTTCCAACAGGAGGAGCGGCCAAAGGATGTACCCAAGGAAAAACCTCCAAAAAGAGCTTGGGAAACCCTTTCGCATTTTTAATAATTTCAAAACTTTTCACTTCTGACGGATCAATATTTTGGATCAGGTGATAATCATAATTCATAACAGGTATACCATCGACCACCACAAGTGTGAGCCCACCACCATTTACTTTGGCATGCAAAAAACCTCCATTAATATTGATCCTGGTGACTGAAATCAATTCAGGATAATTAAAAAGTAATATACTATAAAGCCCATAAGACCATTTTTCTTCTTTGGATTCAATTTCTGCTCCATCTACGACATGGGTTGGTTTTCCGAATCTATCCATCACTTCCTGTCTCTGCGGAGTCATTAAATAATCTTCTACCGTAAACTCTTCCAATTCGATGAAATTATTTGAAAGGTTAAAAGCCCTATCCACCGTATCTTTTTTCTGCTCCTTGATAATTACATTCCGTTTGATGCTATCCAACCTCAAGATTGTTTCTCTTTGATCAAACGAAATAGGTGGCACCTCCTTATCATCAAGAAGAATTGAAAAATCTTTCTTTTGACCCTTTTCATCTACTGTTTGGACTAATGCATTTATTTCAGTTCCAAACATATCTGGAAGCACGAAATTAAAGCGCCCCAAACTATCTGTTTGCTCCTGAAAAACACCGACCTGATTCCCAAAAGTCATTAGGGTAACTTCTATTCTATTTATAGCTTTTTTCCTTAGAAAATTACCTTCCACCCTTCCTGAAACTCCAATAGTATATTCAGGGCTTACTTTCCCTTCTACCTCAAGATGATGAAATTTATAATCGCTTGGTCTCTTTGTCATTAACCAAGTATCTAATTCCAACGCATTTTCGGGTTGAATCAATGAGTCCTCATTTGCCATGGAATAGTTAAAGTCACTAAATAACAGGGTTCTCGCTATTAAACTCTGTTGCTCCTTCTTGTATAGTGCATATAATTGTTCATCCAAAACTTTGACAGATAAAGTCGCATCCCTATTTTGACCTTCTGAATCCAGCAAAGCAACATTCAATTTTGTCAATTGACGCTGACTGTAACTTTTTGAATCTGTATTAGCTATTATTTGAAGCCTACTCTGTGGTTTTGGATTAAAAATATAACGGCTAGCCAGAACCTTTTTTTCTTGATCAAACAATTTTATGGATGACACACCTTCTGGAATAGAATCTAGGGGGAATTTTAAAAACATTTTCCCTTCTGACAATACACCTCTAGCATAGAGGTATTCTACACCCCTGCAGGATAAACTAACATAGCTGCTATCATTGAAATGATTGGAAGAACTAATATCCAGCCTTAATTCATCATTCGTTTTATAAGCAAACAGTACATCTCCTTTAATTTTGGTTTCTGGTAATTGGATGGTGAGTATACCGCTTTCTTGATTTTCTAAAGGAATTTCGGCGAAAAATCTTTTTGAAGTATCTCCTTTCAATAAAAAGCTTCCAATCCCTCTTTCGGTACTTTCAAATGTAGTTATTAGTTTTCCCTCCTGATCTCTGACTTTCCCATTGATTTTAACTCCTTTCCCTTTCACATCCATCGCATGAAAGGCAACTCTAGAATAAATCCCATGAACTAAACTCCCACTCTCCGGAACAAATTCAACCTCTGAAACCCCATCCTTTAATGCTACAGTTTTGGTATAACTCATACCATTATCGGTACGCATTCTTAAACTTACCACTTTGTCTTTTGGAGAAATGGGATAAGAAAGTTTATAGATTTGATTTTCTTGTTTAATACTAAGAGAATCTTCTAATCCATCTCTGGTCACAAAAACATCTAACTTCCCCTTGACTAAACTATCGATGGAATAAGGATCAAAAATTGCTTTTAGAAATGTGTTGCCGGACTCCTCTTCTACTAAAATTAAATCATAAATAGGGTCATTTTCATCAATTTCCTGGGAGGCATAAATATCAACATACTTTTCAGAGATAAAATCTGCTCCAAAATTTTCATTCCATTTTGTGTAGGCTCTTAGTAAATACCTTCCTGGCAAGTAAGACTTATATAGGTCAAAAAATGCTTGTCCCAATCCATTATCCAACTTTATCGTTTTCCTATCTAGTATGATTTCATTGAAATCAATCAATTCAATATATAAAACCCCGCTAAGTTGACTGAGTGAGTGATCTGCTGCATTTGTAACAATCGCATTCACCCAAAGCGTCTGATTGTTTAGATAAATGCTCCTATCAGTAGTAAGAAATATTTTTTCGGCAAGTGAAATAGGATAGCTTAGACTGGACTCCTGCCCAAAGGCCACATTCGATCTTAGGAAGAATAACCCGACCAATAAAAAAAAAACTAAGGGTGTGTTTAAATTGTCCTTTTTTAAAAAAGCTGGTTTTAAACATTTCTGATCTTCCTGTTTTTCAATAGGATCGTAAAATATGATCGCTCTAGGAAAAATAAAAAATAAACCAGATTAATATTTTCACGACCTCAATTCTAAAACTTTCCCAACTGCCTCTGGCACATCCTCTTCATAATGGCTGACATAAATCAAAGAAATGGAACAGCCTTCACAGACTCTTTGAACGGTTTCTTTGAAAAGTCTTCTTTGAAATTCGTCCATCCCTTGACTCGCCTCATCTAAAATCAACAATTTCGGCTGCTTGATCAATGCCCTAGCCAAAAGGGTCCATCGTTGATGTTCTAAGGACAATCGTTGAATGACCGTATGCTGAAGGGGTTCTAATTTAAAAAGCCTGATCCACCTATTGGCCAATTCCTCTTGTTCGGGACTGACTTTTCTGAATAACCCCATTGTATCAAATAAACCAGAAAGAATCACTTTTCTGCAAGTTTGATTGGCCGGGAAATATCGACTCAATTCGGGAGCTACAAAACCAGTAGGCCTCTTAACATCCCAGATACTTTCTCCTGTCCCCCTTTTTCTTCCAAACAACCAGAAATTCTGCGAATAAGCTTGGGGGTTTTCGCCAATCAGCAAACTGATCAAGGTGGATTTTCCAGAGCCATTCTTCCCTTTCAAGAGCCATTTTTCCCCTGCTTTAACCTCCCAGTTGACATCTTCTAAAATCACCTTATCTCCATATTTGATATGGACATTCTGGAGTATTATTGGAGCATTTAACAATTCCCTATCCTTCGGGAGAAGCGATTGAAGTAAGTCCCAATCCCATGCGGGGACATTCATCTGCTTTCCTCCATTTTGATGGTAATCTTCCTTGGTCCAAACACTGTCCACCCCTGATTTTGAAATTTTGGCAACATGTGTTATCCCTTCCGGAATTTCATTCCCTGAAGTAGTCAATAACAACTGGACACCGGCTTTGCTGATCTCTTGGATAATTGTCCCAAACTCTTCTCGGCTTTTCACATCCAAGCCCGTCATTGGTTGATCCATCAAATAAATATAGGGCTGATGCATCAAACCTAATGCAATGGCCAACCTTCTTGTTTCCCCATTGGAAAGCTTCAATAGAGACTTATCCAATAAGGCTTCAAGCCTTAGAAGTTTGGCCACATTTTCCAGATTCCAGGGTCCCGAGACTTTCGGATTAACTTCAATTAAATATTCCAGCACGGTTGCAGTTTCTTCAGATTCAGAAGAATTGAATCGTTGCTGAAAATAAAAATTCTGGATGTGAGAACGGTTTTTAAACTCGTACTTCTGGGAAACATAGGCTATCAAATCCCTAAAACTATGTACCTCCCCTGCTCCTGTTTTTTCTTGAACATATGCCTTAGCAAATGGCCTTTGAACTTCGCCTTTAGAAATCACTGTATTTCCCCTCAACGTTTCTATAAACGTGGTCAACTCCCAACCAGAATCTCCAATCACCGCCCAATTCTCACCTGTATTCCAGTTAAAACTTAAGTTTTCAAAAGCCTGCTGAGCTTTGAATAAAACAGTGGCTCCATGAATAGTAAGGATAGATTTGGACAAAATAGTTTTTGTTAGTGGTTACTAATCTAAAAATAAAAAGAAGGGATTAAACTTTGTTTTTGCTATCAATTTGAATGGTGACAGGCCCATCATTTACCAGGCGGACTTTCATATCAGCCCCAAACTCACCTGTCCCAATTTTCTTACCCAAATCAAATTCCAAAGTTTGAATGAGCTTTTCGTACAAAGGTATTGCTACCTCGGGTCTTGCCGCTTTAATATAAGAAGGTCTATTTCCTTTTTTAGTACTGGCATGCAACGTGAATTGAGAAATCAATAATAGTTCACCATTGACCTCTATCAGGCTTTTATTCATGATCCCATTTTCATCTGGGAAAATCCTCAGGTTGACGATCTTCTTGGAAAGCCAGGAAATATCCTCCTGATTGTCTTCATTTTCAATTCCCACTAATATCATCATTCCCGTTCCGATTGCTGATTTTATTTCCCCTTCAATCTTGACGGAAGCTTCAGAAACTCGCTGTATGACTACTATCATTTTGTTAAATCTTGCATTTGCCCGGAATTGATAATTTCCACATTCTTAGAGCTAGCTTGATTGGCCACAAATACCATTGCTTTTGCTACCTGAAAATCATGTATAGGCCGATAATTTTTTAGGACCTTAAGCCAAACCAAAGGTTTCATAGCGATGGTTGCAAACCATTCTCCAAGCCTGAATTCATTTCGGTTGCCAAGAAGCAAAGAGGGTCTAAAAATTCCAAGAAATGAATAGTCCAATTTTTGTAAATCCTGCTCCACTTCCCCCTTCACCTTACTATAAAAAACGGATGATTCTGGATCAGCACTCAAAGAGGATACGTATAAAAATTTAGAGGCTCCTAGATTTTTTGCCCATGTTGCAAATTCCAACACCATATCATGATCGATTTGGTAAAAACGCTCTTTGGACCCCGCTTGTTTGATGGTCGTCCCTAGGCTTGAAAACGCATGAATTTCTGCTTTCTTCTCAAAAATCTCCTCTCTTACAAGCTGATATTCTCCGCCTAAAGAGCTTGACATCAGAAGGTGCTCCCAATCCCAGATATTGATTTTTAACAAATCCCCCTCCAGCTGAACTAACTTCTCATGTTTAAGGGCCAACTTTCTTCTCCCCACACTGATGACAAAGTCATATTTTTTTAACAGTTGATGCAATAACTGCATGCCAACCATTCCCGAAGTTCCTGAGATTAAAGCGATATTCATAAGGTTACATATTGCGCAATAGCTTCTTTTAATTCTTGTTCTATTGCCTGATTTCTATTTCTTGCATACCAAAGGTAAGTTCCTTCGGAAAACTCTTTCGAACTCAATCCTTGAGGGTCTTTCTTGTAGGATATCAATCGTTCCTGTAAATATTGAGGTCTTGGTCCCCAAGTAAATAATTCCTCATTCAAATCCTGAGAGAGACCGATCAGCTTTGGAATGGATCTCGCTCCATTGGTCAAATATTGATCCATCAGTTCAGGATTTTCATCTCTTAAAACCAATTTCAAGTTGATGAGCGGATTGAGGGCTGCCAATTTTGCAAAGTACGGAATACTTTGGGAAGCATCTCCACACCAAGCCTCTGTCAATACTAACCAAGTTTGTGGCTCCTGAATCCCTTTTATCAAAGACTCCATTTCAGATGAAATTTTAGCAGTCTTGTCGACCCTTCTCATCCGGGCCACATTCATTTTTGTGTAATTGATATTGGCTTCCGAATGATTGGTTCCAGTAGTTTTTCCTTCAGCCAAAAGTTCATCAATCATTTGGCGATATTCATCGTAAGAAAGCCCAGATTGGACAATTTCCTCAGAAATCAATTGGGTAGTTGGGTTAAGCATACTTTTGGAATTTGGGAACTAACAGCTCAGATCAAGCTTGAGTTCTCTCGTACTCCAAAAATTCCTCAATTTCATCTTTCATCTTGGCATAAATGGCTAAAACCACCGACAAATCATCGGCAAAACCAAAAAAACCTAAAAAATCAGGTACTAAATCTATGGGGGAAACAAAATAAACCAAACCTAATAATAGCAATCCCAAGGTGCTAGTAGACAATTTATGTGAACCATTAAAATGGGCTTTGATCATTCTAATGAATACACCAAGGGGCATCACCAACTTTACAAACCTGGAGTCCTTGCCGACTTTCCCGATTTTTTTAATGGTGCTAGACATCAACTCCTTAACCTGCTCCTCTTTTTTGACCAATGCCTCCACCTGCTTTCCATACAGCTTTCGGGCTTTATCAATCATTTCAGTAGCTTTTGATTTAAGAGTGGACATAGGTTAAAAGTAAATATTGATCTCTGACTTTACTAATTTCAACGCATAGCTCACTGCATCGTTATTCTGTTCTAAAGATCTGGTGAAAATCGCTTTTGCCAAATCCATTCCACTCGCCTCTTTGTCTACGGACTGACGGCTCTGATTTATCAGGGTGTTGACGTTTTCCACTGCATTTTTTACAGCTTCCCAAGTCTGTTCCGAGAAATATACCTGTTGAGAGAAGTTATGGTTAAACTCTTCCCGGACTTCATGTAGTAATTGAGCATGCAGTTCGCTAGCAGTAAGGGAAGCAGGATTTGATCTTCGGACCAAGTTATTCGGAGAAATTCTTTCCAGCAACAGGCAAAGTCTTTCTGCAGCTTGCAACCGGATAGGCAAAATAGTTTGGGAATTTTTGGTTTTTAATTCCACAATCATCTTTTCCCTTTCTTTGGAGAGAAATGAAACAACTACCAAATACATCCCATAAAGGACAATTCCGGCAGGTAAAAGAATTTTTAATAAATCTATCGCGTAATCCATAGTTGGCAATTTCCTTCGAATATCTATAAATAATTTCTGTCAAAAAACTTCAGAGATCGTAAATTTGAAACGAAAACGAACCAATTCCGCGCCAAAAACATTTGACTCACATGATTATTCCTGTACAAATCACAGAAAAAGCTGAAGCTGAGATCAAAAATATCATGGCTCACAAAAACATTCCTGCAGACTACAGTTTAAGAGTAGGAGTTAAAGGTGGCGGTTGTGGGGGTATGTCCTATGCTTTGGGTTTTGATAAAGCCAAATCGGATGATCAGCAATTTGAAATTGCAGGCATCCCCGTGCTGATTGAAAAAAGGCATTTTATGTTTCTGATGGGAATGCAAATCGATTTTTTCGAAGGAGATGAAGCAAGGGGATTTACCTTTATCAATCCAGATATCCCTAAGAGACACGATCTTTAATTTTTTTTATAAATTCATCAGCAAATCCTCGCTAATGAAAACTCCTATTTTAATTATTCTCTTCTGCCTATTGGCTTTCCCCATTTTTTCACAAGTCAGGCATTTGAAAGAAGGTGAAGAACCTGGTATTGGAAACGTTGAAGACTTGGATTGGGTAGTAGGTTATTGGTCCGGAACGGGACTTGGAGGAAATTGTGACGAAACCTGGATGCCAGCCATAGATGGAACGATGGTGGGTACTTTTAGATTTTGGCAAGATGGCAAATTGGTCTTTAGTGAGTTTATGAATTTAATCCAGGATGGAGAAACCTTTTATCTAAAACTCAAGCATTTCAACCCAGACCTTTCGGGATGGGAAGAGAAAGAAGAATGGACCATTTTTCCTTTAGTGGAAGTAGAAGAAAACACCATATGGTTTCATGGGTTCACGATGAAAAGATCAGGTGATAAAATGGTCTTGAGTCTGGAAATTTCAGAAAATGGAAAGACCCAGCAGGTGGAATTTAATTACACCAAAAAAACACTTTAAAAATTCTCAAAACCGGGTTTGATATTATCCCAAAAGGCATCTAATGCTATGATTCTAGGCTTAAGAAAGGAGATGATTGAAGGCCAATCATTTTGATCCATGACATTTACTCCATCCAACACTTTTTCAATTTTGGAAATTCGTTGACCAAATTCATTTTCTACCAACAATTTCCAGTCCCATTCTTCTCCTAATTCCGCAGTCAACAACTTTTTAAAGACCTTAAATTGGTCGAAGAATAATTCCTGAAGTTCTTCATCAGAGTGACAAATTTCTATACCAATAGAAGCAAAACCTTGTTCGGCCTTCATCCTGAAATAAATATCCTTGACTCCGGTTTTATAATTGGGCCAATTAACTCTAAATCCCGAAGCTCCTCTAATCGGCTTCATATATTGACCGAAAGAAATCCAAAATTCTTTCCGGATTCGGGAGGTTTCTGCCCGACTATACATACTTAATAAGACTCGTGACTATCGGATGGTAAAACTAGGATGATCTGACCAGATTTTTCATAATCAGCATTCAAAGAATCCATTTGATCTTGCGTCACTGTATGGATATTGATGATCTCCAAGTCTGGAAAACGTGCATTCAAATACCATAAAATTCCCTCTCCGTCTTTGGAATGGTAGGAACCGTTCACGTGGAGGATTTTATGGCCAGATGCTATGTTGGAGAATAAAGATTCCGCCATCGTCGCATCTTTTAAAGCCTGTGCCTGTACCATAAAATCAGAATTCATAGGGCCTCCATGCATCATATCTTTCATTGCCACATAACCAGGCATGGTCATATCTATTTCAAAAGGTAAAGTAGCCATATATCCTTTTGCTTCCTGATTTAAGCTATCCAAAGCTGAAATACCGGATCTACTCGTAAGTGATGCATATTTCCTAGGCACATTACTGGCTATAAAATGTAGGTTATGCTCTTTTGCAAACCTCATCAATGGTCGATAATCTGTTTGATAATTATTCCACAATTTGGCCTCTGATTCAAAATTCTTTTCAGTCATTTTCCCGGCAAACCATTCATCTATATTCAATTGATCATCTCGCTCAAAAAATTCCGCAGCCAAAACAAGCTCTGGATTGTTTGCCGTCATTTCTTTCAATAATTGTAATTGAAGCCAATGAGCAAGACTATTGTTATGCAATTCCCCAAAAAAAGTCACATCCGATTTATTCGCGATCTTCACCACATCTTTAAAATCCAACTTCTTGCCTTTATTGGAAAAAAACTGGTAGGCTTGCCCCTGTCCAAATGATGTCAAACATGCTGAAATAAAAATTAATGTCACTAAAACTACTTTACGCATAATCTTCAGGGTAATGGATTTGAACGGCTGAATATTTCACTAAGCCACCGAGAGATGGGTGATGTTTTTTTAAGGTCAATTGAATTTTTTTGACCTCCGGATATACTCTCAATATATCATCGATGATCAAATGTCCCAAATGTTCCAGCAATTTGACTTTGACGTCCATCCTTTCTTTGATCAGTTTATAAAGCTTGGTATAGTCTATAGTGGATTTCAAATCGTCCTCAAGCATGGCCTTTTTAAAATCGGTATCCAATTCCAAGTCAAGGGTAAAACGATTACCTAGCACATTTTCCTCAGGATATGCTCCATGATAAGCGTGAAACTCTATCCCCTCTAATGATACTTTTCCCATTAGTCAAATTGGTCAAAAAATGATCCCGATCCTTTATCAATATCTTTTCTTGGAGTCGGTTGTTCTTCCGATATGGAGGAAGGTTTTACCTCTACTTTCTTTTGAATGGCAGCAGGCTCTTCTTCTTCCATTTGATCAATTTCTTCTTGGATCGACTCCTCTTTGATCTCAGAGGATACCTCTGAGGTTTGGTCTTCTTTCACTACTGATTCAACTTCCTCCAAATCCATCTTCAGATCAGGTGTTGAATCATGCATTTCTAATTCTAAATCTTCTTCAATGACCTCCATTTCTGCGATTGGATCCTCTTTTTCTGGTTCTGGAGTGAAAACCTCTTCCTCTTCAGGAGCTAAGTTTTCGATATTGGCAAACGTAAATGCATTGGATCTACTCAATTCATCAATGGCTCTTTGATAAGCTTTTGCATCAATCCTTGAGAAATGTGCGTCAGAAAGATCAATCTGATTCAGCATATCCTGTGAAATTCGTCTCAGGCTTTTCACCAATGCTTCTCGCTGCTCCACCAAGCCATCATACGATCGAACAAGCCCTTGCATACTTTCCCGAAGCTCAACGATGGTTTCTTTCGCTTTGGCTTCAGCTGCACTGATAATGACAGACGCTTGTTGCTGAGCATGAGCCTGTGCTTTCTCTGCATATTCGTTGGCCTCAGCAATGGTCTTTTCAGAATGTTCATTCGCTTCAGATATAATCAAATCAGCTGCTTCATTTGCTTCCTCAATAATGGAAGCCCCTGTATCCTCAGCTGTTTTCAAGGTTCTGAATAAAGAGTCCTCAACATCCTTCAACCTTTTAGCTTCGGCTTCTGTGTTTTGAAGCTTGGATTTTAATTCGATATTTTCCTGATGAAGTCGGTCAACGACTTGGCTGACTTCTTCTAAGAACTGGGAAACTTCCTTTTTCTCAAAACCTCTAAATGCAGTTTCAAAGGATTGTTGCCTAATGGCGGCTGGTGTGATCTTCATGGGTTAGCTTGCTTCTATTTGCCAAATGGAAATTGTACGGTCATCAGATATGGATATTACCTGCCCTGAATAGGTACTCCAAAGTACTTTATTTATGGATGTGCCGTGCCCGGCATTTCTTGCTTTGTCTATTACTTTCAACAGTTTTTTCTCTTTGGCATCCCAAACTTTAATGGATTTATCCATGGAGCAAGACACCAGAAAATTTCCGTCTTCTTTGAAAGATATATAATTAATGGCATACATATGTGCCACGATGGTCTCTTCTAATTGATAATTTTCTGTATTCCAAAACTTCAGCCTAGCATCCCTAGCTCCACTGACAAGGCTGTTTTCATCTGGAGAATAAGAAAGCGCAAATACAGAGTTTTCGTGACCGATGAGGTTAGCAATGGGCTGGAAGTCATCCCTTAAATCCAGCACTTTGATGGTGTGATCACTAAGACCAATTGCCAAGTGCTTTTTGACCGGAGAAATCGTCATTACCCGAATACTCTTAGAACTGAGTTTAACCCGCTTTTTCAAAGACTGACTAGGAATATCAATGATGACCAAAATCCCGTCTCCTGTCCCTACATAGGCCTCATTTCCAAAAATCTTAATATCAAAAATCGCCTGATCAGTAAATTTCAATGACCATACTTCTTTATTTTCATTCAGATCGATGACATGAATTCCCTCGAAGTTATGACCAATAAATAGCAAATTCCTCTCTTTATCTACCTCCATGGCATATACCGAATGCGGAAGTTTAGCGATCAACTTCCCGTCTTTTGGATGATCAAGGTCCCACTCTACGACCATGCCATCTCCAGCACCTGTATAAAAGAAACTCGGATCACTCCCTTCCGTCAAAGCATAAATACAGTCATTATGCCCTGTCAGCGTTTGTAATTTATTTACTTGAATTTTTGACATATATTGGACGATGACTTAGCTGTGCCCTATTGGCCTATGCAAACAAAAATAGAAAAAATTGACTCTTCATCGGCTTTAGCCATCAAGATTATTGAGACGCATGATGTAGATAGTTTAGATTTCCTGAGTTTTAGAGAAAAACTATCCTATGCTAATATCTCCCACCCCGAAAAAAGGATGGAATGGGCTACTGCAAGAAGAGCCATTAAAGATGCGTTGGACACCTTGTATATTCCTTATCCCGGATTTTTTAAAGATGAACATGGCAAATCTCATTCAATGAATGGGAATGGATTTGTTTCCCTGTCTCATACTGAAGGGTTAGCAGGCGCTATTTTCCATCGAGATACTCCAGTAGGAATTGATATGGACCTCATCCGTGAAAAAATCCTCCGAATTGGGTTTCGGTTTCTTGATCCATTCGAACTGGACTTTCTGGAAAAAGATCCCTTACATTATACCTTGGCTTGGTCAGCAAAAGAGTCTATTTTTAAATGTCAAGGCAGAAGGGGGGTCAGTTTTAGAGATAATATCCTCTTAGAACCATTTTCTCCGGATGCAACGGTCATTAAGGCCAAAATCAGAGAAACTGAATATTCTGATCACCATTACACGGTACATGCCCGAGTGATAAGTGATACCGTTTTAACTTATACAATTTGGTAACTACCATGAAAAAATTTTACTCCATCCTATTTTTCCTTTACCTATCTATGGTATACGCTAAGGCACAGGACATAAACAGCCTTAGCTTACAAGATGCGGTGACTGAAAAGCCTTTTTCACTTGAGAATGAAGTAAATCAAAAAGCTTTGGTTTTAATTTTTCACAGTACTTCCTGCCCCTTTGTCAAGATGTATGAAGAAAGAATCATTACTATCCGAGCAAGGTATCAGAATCAAGGAATCGATTTTGCATTAGTAAATTCTGAACCAAACCCTGAAAACCAAAAAGCTTCTGATTTAAGGAAATATGTCGATGAGTCTGGATTAAACATGTCCTATTTAATGGATGTCAACCAAGATTGGATCAAATTCTTCCACATCACCAAAATCCCAGAGGTTGTAATTATCACGCCAAGTACCAATGGACTAATTACTGCTTATAGAGGTGCAATTGACAATAATGCACAAGCAGCTGGTTCAGTTACTGAAAAGTTTTTGGAAAGAGCCATCAATCAAATATTAAAAGGGGAACAACCTAGCCCCAAACAAGTTAGAGCTGTAGGATGTAATGTCAGAAGTTTCTAATCTGTGAGAATAGCAATCATTTCTTTCACCTCTTCCACTTTTTCCATCTCCCCCAACTTCTCAAACGAATTGCCGAGGTTTCTTAAGGTTCTCAATAAGATTTGGAGATAGGCACATGGTTCGAAGTACTCCTCTTTAGGCTCTAACTTCAGATGTTCCAAATAATTAAAAATATCCTGCTTACTAAAGATCAATCCCTTATTGAAAGCATTAATGTAAAATGTTAGATCTTTTGTTTTATAGGTCAAGACAAACAAATTGGGCAAATTCACTCCATAGATTGGAAGCCCTAATTTTTTTCCTACCAATAAATAAATTGCACAAAGACTGAGTGGGTTTCCTCTTTTGGAATCCAATACTGAGGAAAGCATACTGTTGGCAGGAGAATGAAAATTCTTGGTGTTCGCTGTAAAACGGAGTGTATTAAATAAAACGTTGTTGATAGTCCTTATTTGATCATAGGGAGCTAAATCATTTTTAAATGCCGTCCAAACTTCAAAATAGATCTGGTGCATTTCTGCATTCAGCTTTTCATATTCTAAGTCTGGGTACTGGTAGGTATTAATGATCCAGAGGCCTGTCAGCAAATCACGATCTTCAGATTCTTTCCAATCCTTTAATCTCTTTTTCAATAAGGAAAACTGAAGATCATGAACCAAATCCTCAATTTCCTTTTGAATTTCAGGATTGAAGCTTGTCTCCCACTTTTCTTCCAGAAAAGGAATAATTTCAGTTCCCAATGAAATTATTCGATCTCTCACATGATTTCTTACTTCCAAATCTGTATCATCTAAAAGTGAAATCAAAGCGTTTAACTCTGCTGGAGTCAAGTTACTCATATGCAAATGTCTTGAAAGAATGGATGTTGTAATAATTTAATGAAATTGTCTTTAAGTTTGAATAACTCCTACATTAAATCTCTCTGAAATTGGTGCATGGTTGGCAGCTTCAATGCCCATACTAATAACTTTTCTGGTTTCTTGGGGATCAATCACACCATCCACCCAAAGTCTAGCCGCTGAATAATAAGGACTTAGCTCCTCATTATACTTTTCTATAATTTCTTGGAGCAAATTTTTCTCATCCTCTTCACTTATTTCCTGCCCTTTCTTTTTTAGAGAAGCCACTTTAATTTGTAATAGAGTTTTTGCTGCTGAAGCTCCTGACATGACCGCCATTTGGGCTGTGGGCCAAGAATAAATCAAACGAGGATCGTAGGCTTTCCCGCACATGGCATAGTTGCCGGCTCCATAAGAATTTCCTAGAATGATGGTAAATTTTGGCACCACGGAGTTTGCCATGGCATTAACCATTTTTGCACCATCCTTGATAATACCTCCGTGTTCTGCTTTACTTCCTACCATAAAACCACTAACATCCTGCAAGAATACCAAAGGGATTTTACGTTGATTACAATTCATGATAAACCTTGCAGCTTTATCAGCAGAGTCGGAGTAAATCACCCCTCCCATCTGCATTTCCCCTTTAGCGGTTTTAACAATTTTGCGTTGGTTGGCTACGATTCCTACTGCCCATCCATCTATTCTAGCAGTTCCACAAATCAGTGTTTTCCCGTAATCCTTTTTATACTCATTGATTTCTCCACCATCCACTAACCCAGAGATTACTTCCAGCATATCATATGGTTTCACACGTTCCAAAGGAAAAACTGAGAGAAGTTCCTCTTCTGATATACCAGGAACTTTTGGCTCTATCCGATCAAAACCAGCTTTAGGGTTCTCCCCTATTTTGTCAAAAATACCTCGAATCGCATCCAAACAATCCTGATCACTCTCATATTTATTATCTGTGACACCGGAAATTTCACAATGTGTAGTAGCTCCTCCCAAGGTCTCATTATCCACGGATTCCCCAATGGCGGCCTTCACCAAATAAGACCCCGCCAGAAAAATGGAACCTGTTTTATCTACAATCATGGCTTCATCAGACATAATCGGTAAATAAGCCCCACCAGCTACACAGCTCCCCATAATTGCAGCAATTTGAACGATGCCCATGGCAGACATTTTAGCATTGTTTCTAAACTGCCTACCAAAATGTTCTTTATCAGGAAAAATCTCATTCTGCATGGGCAGAAAAACTCCCGCGCTGTCCACCAGGTAGATGATAGGGAGATGGTTCTCCATGGCAATTTCCTGAGCTCTTAAATTCTTTTTGGCGGTCATGGGAAACCAGGCTCCAGCCTTGACAGTGGCGTCATTAGCTACAATTACCACCATTCTTCCTTGAACATACCCTATTCCTGTAACCACACCTGCAGAAGGACATCCTCCCTCCTCTACATACATCCCATCTGCTGCAAAAGCTCCAACTTCCAAAAATTCAGAACCTGCATCAATCAAATAGTCAATTCTCTCTCGTGCTGTTAGCTTTCCTTTGGAATGTTCTTTCTCAATTCTTTTGGCACCTCCACCCAGTTTAACCTGTTCAGTTTTAGATTTTAATTGATCAAGTAGAGATTTAAAAGTAGGTGTTTCCATAGAGGTGTTTGACTTCATGATAAAATTTGGGTTTATAGTTTTAAAACTCAATTTTAAACTCAAGAGTTTGTTTGAATATAAACAAAAGCCCTTTTCCGAGTTGAAAAAGGGCTAAATGATTCTTGGAAAAGCAACTATTAATTGCCTTCTATTCCTTCTTTATAATCACGGATAGATCTAAAAATAGCTGAAGCCATATATTCCTGACCTTTTTGACTCATCAAAAAACGCTCTTCTTCACTGTTGGATAAAAAACCAAGTTCGATCAACACACTAGGCATAGATGGAGTCCAAAGCACATAAAACGGCCCTTGTTTAACTCCTCTACTTTTTCTTCCCACACGATTCTTAAATTGTGTTTCTACATGGTCAGCAAGCGTGACCGAATTCTCAAAATGTACTTTTGACAACAAATTAAAAGTCATGTAAGACTCTGGTGATTTTGGATCAAAACCCTCATAATTTTCCTCGTAGTTATCCTCTAAATAAATTACGGAGTTTTCTCTTTTCACAATATCAAAATTAGCATCAAAATGCTTCATCCCCATCACAAAGGTCTCAGTACCGTAAGCAGACCGGTTAGGAGCAGAATTGGAATGGATGGAAACAAATAAATCCGCTTTATTAATATTGGCTATAATAGGTCTTTCTTTTAATTCTGGAAAGCTATCATCTTTTCTCGTGTAGATAACTTCCACGTCTGGAAGGTATTCTTCTATATATTTACCTACTAATAGTGCGACAGCTAGATTAATATTCTTTTCTTTGGATCTTGAACCAAGATTCCCAGGGTCTTTACCACCGTGACCCGCATCGATAACAATCTTCTTCATGCGAAACGCTGGCATCATTGATTCGTTAGAAATGAATCCTCCGAAGACAAATGGGATTAGGATAATTAATGAGATAAGAATTTTTTTGCTTTTGGACCGTTCCATGAGGGCAATAGAATTAACTTTACGCGAAATTTTACACAAATTAAACAAAGCGCAATCAACTGTGCAGGGATTTAGACTCCTTTTATTATCACTATTCGGTTTATTGATTGCTCCAGAAATGGTAGCTGCACAACAACCTACGAGACAAACAGAGCGGAGGTTAGTGATACCTGACACCCTGGCCTCACCCCTGTTGGATACGTTACCAGAGTCTAACCCTCCTGCATTAAACGACACTTTGCCATCTGATAGTTTGGCAAAAATTATGCCCACTGGACCAATTACCTCAGATATTACTTATTATGCGGAAGATAGTATCGTATCTGACTTCACTGAAAACAAAGTTTACTTATATAATAAGGCTTGGTTTGAGTATGGACAAATGAAGCTTGAGGCAGATCTAATCGTTATAGATTGGAAAAACTCCATGCTTTACGCCTCAGGAGTCACGGATAGTTTAGGAAATATTACCGGCAATCCATTTTTTAAAGATGGTCCTAGCGTCTATGAAATCAGAAAGGAGATGCGCTATAATTTCGCCACTCAAAAGGCAATTATCAAGGACGTAGTAACTGAGCAACAAGACGGGGTTTTACGAGGAGAAACCATCAAAAAGACCGAGGACGGAAGCATCTACCTGAGTCACGGGTATTATACCACCTGTAAGTTAACAGAACCTCATTGGCATATCTCCTCCAACAAAATCAAATCCATACAGGGGAAGCAAGTGGTTTCGGGACCATTTAACCTATACTTCAATGGAATTCCAACGCCATTAGGATTGCCTTTCGGGATTATTCCTGACACGCCGGAAGAAAAAGCCTCTGGGATTGTGTTCCCTTCTTATGGAAGTGAACAAGTCAGAGGACTTTACCTCAGGGATTTTGGGTATTACTTTGCGATCAATGATTACATCCATGCTAGGTTTACCGGTGATATTTACTCCAAAGGAGGTTGGGGGGCAAAGTCTCAAGCTGTATATAAAAAGCGCTACCGATTTGGAGGAAGCTTTAATATTGATTTCCAAAAATTCGTCTCTCCCGAAACTGAATTAAATCCTGTCAACTATAATACTTTTAGGGTCCAATGGAGTCATACACCTGAATCGAGAGGCAATAGTAGATTTTCTGCATCAGTTAACGCAGGAAGTACCAGCTACTTCAACAATGTGATCAATCAGAATAATTTCCAAAATAACATTACTTCTGAGTTCACCTCTAATGTCGCCTATTCAAAAACTTTCACAGGCACACCTTTTTCCATGTCTGCCAATATGAGGCATTCCCAGAGTGTGACCACTGGGGAAGTGAGATTGGATCTCCCTTCTATTTCTGTCAATATGAATAGGCAGAACCCTTTTAGAAATGTAAAATTTGAACCTTTAAAAACATTAAATATTGCCTGGAATTTTGCTTTACAAAACTCCATTACCAACCGGGTAGATCAATCTTTTGGCGTTCCAACTGACTTATCTACCGGAACGGAACAAACTCAATACATTCCATTCAACCTGGCAAATGCAAGTCTTCTATTGGACAATGCCAGCAATGGAGCGAGAAGTACCATTCCGATTTCCTCTAATTTCACCCTATTTAAATACTTTACAGGTACCGCATCCTTCAATTACCAGGAACTTTGGTACCTCAATAGAATCAATTATTACTACAATGCATCTGAAGAACGTGTGGATAAAATCATTGAAGATGGCTTTAATAGAATAGGCACCTATAGTTCTTCTTTTGCCCTCAACACCAACGTTTATGGATTCTTCAATTTCAAAGGAAATGGAAAAATCCAGACGATCAGACAGCACATCCAGCCTTCCATTGGGTTTAGCTTTAGACCTGACTTTTCAGATCCAAGATTTGGATACTACCAAGAGGTTCAAATAAATGAGGAAGGAGATACTCGGCTTTTATCCAGACATCAAGGTTTCATCTACGGAGGAGCCGCAGTAGGCGAGTCTAGGGCCATGACCTTTAACTTGAGAAATGTACTGGAGGCTAAAATCAGAACGGAATCAGATTCTGCAGAGGCAACTTCCAAAAAAATTCCCTTATTGGAGACCCTCAACTTAAGCACAAGCTACAATTTCGCCGCTGATTCCTTTAACCTTGCACCCTTTAGTATAAGCGCCAGAACCAGCTTTTTTGAAAGGAAACTTTCTGTCAATATGAGTACCACCTTGGATCCTTATGCAACCCGTACTTTCCTGAGTAGTACTGGAGCAGAGACGATCAGACGGATCAATGAATTTGCCTGGAAAAATGGTCAGGGAATTGGTACAATTAGAAATGCTTCCTTGAATATGAATATGTCATTGAACCCTGGAGGGAATAAAACACCTGGAGAAGTAAGGGATGAAGTCACCTCTAATTTCATGCAGCAGGGAGGAGTACTCAATGAATTTGTGGAGAGCGAAATCAATCGAATTGTATCAGATCCAAGTCAATACATTGATTGGAATATCCCTTGGAACTTGAGTTTTGGCTATAATTTGAGTTATAGCAAACAGACAACGGGGACCACCAATATCACCCAAGGAATGAATATGAATGGAGACTTTTCACTATCTGAAAAGTGGAAAATCAACTTCAACACAGGCATAGACTTACAAACACAAAAGATTACCCAGTCCATGATCGGTATTGCAAGGGATCTTCACTGTTGGCAAATGAATGTCAGTTGGATTCCATTTGGCCGATTTACTTCATACAATATTGATATTCGAGTGAAATCAAGCATCCTTCAGGACCTAAAAGTGTCCAGAAGAAGATCTTTCTTCGATAGATAACTTATCAAACAAGCAATCCCTTAAACTCTAGACCGACTTAGAGGCATAGTCATACATCTGGGTCCTCCAAGTCCTCTTGAAAGTTCGGAGGAAGGAATCTCCAATACATCCACTCCCAATTGTCTTAATGCCCGGTTGGTATGGATGTTTCTATTGTAAGAGATCACCCTTCTTGGTCCAATAGCAAATACATTCGCTCCATCAAACCACTGTTCTCGAAGTGAATAATCAGGATTCCCATCAGCTGTGTGGAGAATCTCCAAATGTTGAATTTCACGCTCTAAGATGGTTAAGAGGGACTCATTCAACACCTCTCTTTTGATATGGACTTTATCGTCCTTTATTTCCTTCAATGTATAGCGGGAAGTCTGCAATACTGAGTTTAGTGCATCAGGATAAGTTAATACCAGGTTTTCATCCAATATGGTGAAGACTGTATCCAAATGCATGTAATTCCGCTTGTGAGGAAGATGCACTTCGTAAACCCGTTCTACTGACCCTTCAGCCAACATGGCTTTGGCTGCATGGTAAATTGCTTTTTCATCGGTTCTCTCAGAATTCCCTATGGCCACTGCTTTTCCGGATAAGACTATGATATCTCCTCCCTCAATACTTGGAGGATTATCATGCCCCTGAATAGGATACAATCGATTAACATTATCCTTAAAATCGGTATGGTTTTCAAATATTGTTCGCAATAAATCCGCTTCTCTTTGTCTCCCATCCATTTTCATACTAGAAAAAATAATTCCTCCAGGGGTTAAAGCCATAGGATCACGTTGAAAATACAAGTTGGGACATGGGGAAATCGCAAAGGCAGACTCCATCAATTCACCAGAGTTGAGATTGGGAATTTTCTTTCTTAATTCGTGAATTTTTAACCCAGCAGTCAAAATAGAGGCACATTCCGCAGTAGAAAATCTTTCCAAAATATCTTCCGCCAGATGAACCAAGCCTGACTTTTTCAAAGACTCTCTCACCAACTTCAACAGGATATCCTCATCATATAATACACGGATCAATAACTCCCTCAATTGATACACCTGGGCCCCTGTGGACTCCTTAATTAAGTTGGAGAAAGCATCGTGTTCCTTTTGCAAGGCCTCTAAATAGGGAACATCCTCAAAAAGTAAGAACTCCTTATTGTAGGGCGTCAACCGATCAATTTCTTTTCCAGGTCTATGCATTAATACCGCTCGAAGAGTTCCAAATTCTGAGTTTATTCTAAGATTCATCTATTTATCGATTTATTATCTATAATAGGTTTTTATTAATATTTTTCAAAAAAATAACTGTTTTTATAATAATCAATGAACCCAAACAAGCTTTTCATTAATTACCTAAAAATTAGTTTATAAAAAATCAACTACCACTCAATCTACAATTTTATTGGTGAATCATTTCAGGTACTATTGTTGAATCGATTCTAAAAAAGAATAAAGACAAAAAGCATGAAACTCACTAACTATAAAAATACAGTTTTAATCTTTCTTTTTATTGGACTGATTTCTTCCGGCTGCGACACCATCAATCAACTTGGAGGACAGTTCGGATTAGGAACCCCTACCAATGCAGAGATCAATTCGGGGCTCAAACAAGCTTTGGAATATGGTACCAGCTACGCTACAGAACGACTTTCAAAAGAAGATGGGTATTTGGGAAATTTAGCTATCAAAATAGTTTTTCCTGAAGAAGCCAAAAAAGTGGAAAATACACTTCGTTCTATTGGATTAGGAAACCTTTGTGATCAAGTGATCATCAGTTTCAATCGGGCTGCTGAAGACGCAGCAATTGAAGCCAAACCAATTTTTGTCGCCGCTATCAATGACATGAGCATTACTGATGTGAAGAATATTTTGATGGGAGAAAATGATGCTGCAACCACCTATTTTGAGAATATGACGACAAGTTCTTTGGAAGAAAAATTCAAACCAATCATCGAATCTAGTTTAAATAAGGTCGGCGCCACCAAATACTGGGGAGACGTCATTGGAAGGTATAACCAAGTACCTTTAATAAAGCCCATTGAAGCCAATTTGCCCAAGTACGTTACTAAAAAAGCCATTGAAGGACTCTTTTATGAAATCGCCAAAGAGGAATTAAAAATTCGGGAAAATGTAACTGCTAGAAGCACAGTATTGCTTCAAAAAGTATTTGGCTACGCTGAACGTGAAAAAGCAGGTACAGGAACAGTAAATTAATATTCATCCGCAATCACATTAATTAAAAACCGAGCTAAGGGGTTTGGTTTTTATTTTTTTAAAGCCAGACTAACTAGTGATTATTTTCCAACGACTTTGATCAACATTCCTTTGTTTAATTGATCTGTCAAATGTATCCCATTTAGAAGTGAAAGTTCTTCATATCGCTCAGATGGCATTCCATAATACTTAAAGGCCGCTTCTAATGACATTGAATTTGGAACTGTTTTGATTTTTATAATATCGGGTTTTCGGTTTAGTTTTTCCGAATCTCTTAATTCTTGAAAATCACGTATCGTCTTATTAAAAACTGACTGGTATGAATCAAACTTTGCCAGCTCCGTAACCCCCATCAAACTATAAATATTTCCTTCAAATTGAATAAGAGAAGAAAGGACACGGATGGTACTACCTTGCTCTTGTAAATAATCGGCAACCATTAGTATTGCCGGCATGCTGTTGATGGTCTTTTTCTTAGATTCTACCAGCGTCAGTCCATAATTCTCCAAAACTGTATTTGCAGCTTCTTCCAGGTTAGCTCCTGAGGCTAAAGTCAGAATCATCACTGCATCACCAGCCTTTGGTGCCATTTGAAACTGTTGTGGTGAGTTTTGGTGACTCCAATCTGTAGGAAGTGGAAATTGGATTTTTAGAACTGGATGATAAAAAGTATTATTCTCTACAAATCCCTGCTTTGGATCCTCTCCCACTATTAGACCATCAATTTTTCGCAGATAACTGTCTCGGTTTATTTCAAATTCAGTCATTTTAGACTTTTGCTGCCACTCTAATGCAAGTCTCTCAACAGTCGCATTTCGTTCTTCAGGTGAAGGGTGAGTAGAAAGAAAAGGGGGAATTTCACCCGCTCCAGAATTATCCTGTTGTCTTTCTAGTGTTTCGAAAAATCCGGCCATTTCAGTCGCATCATACCCGATTTGGGAAGAATAATCCACACCTAGCTCATCGGATTGACGCTCCGCATCTCTTCCGAATTTCAGCAAAGCCAACTGCATTCCCTGTGACAAAGGCTCTACGAATTCACTGAGCTGAGGGACTAAAATGATCCCCGCTATAAGACCTAGCTGCCCAAGAATCTGATTCCGCTGCTGTATCACTGAATGCCTAGCGGTAACGTGACCAATCTCATGACCTAACACCCCCGCAAACTCAGCTTCATTATTAAAATGCGCCATAATGCCTCGGGTAAAATAGACAAACCCACCGGGCACCGCAAAGGCATTAATTACTGGTGAGTCCACTATTTTGAACTCATAGGCTAATTTTGGACGATGTGAGATTGCCGCCATTTCATTGCCCTTAGTAGTGATAAATTCTTGGAGTTCTGGATCTTCATAAAGGCCAAAAAAGGCAACAATTTCAGGATCTGACTGCTGTCCCATCTCGATTTCCTGAGCTTCAGACATCAATACAACTTGCTTTTTTCCTGTGACAGGATTGATTGCACAGGAACTTAAACCCAAGAGTATAAATGCTGAAAAGAGGCTTAGGTAATTCTTGTAAGTTCTCATTAGAATATAAGTTTGCCGGGTATTTATTAATGATTCATTGAAAATTTCATTCCAATTAATTTTGGGAAGAAAATTTGCTTTTAGCTGCGGTCAAATGTGATTCGTTAAATCAAAGAGACGAGGATTCCCATAACAGACACCTGGGTTTCTTCATTCATGCAGGCAACTAAACAAGAAACCAATTTTTATTAATCCCCTGATATCTTATCCAATCGAATTACGTTAATTGAGTATCATCACAAAATTCAATTAAAATCCCCCAATGCAAATTTCAAAAAGCTTTCAATCCTCATTCCTTTCAGCGATTCTTTTATTCTTTGTTTTTACGCTAGATACTCATTCGACAATTGCCCAAAGTATCTTCAAACCCACAAATGAACAACTCAACGCCGGATTAAAGGAAGCTTTGGCTTTAGCCACAGACATCAGTGCTGATCGACTTCACTTAGAAGATGGCTATCTGAATAATCTGGATGTAAAAATCCTCTTCCCCCCAGAGGCAAAAAACATAGAAAACACCCTTCGGTCTTTGGGGTTAGGTTCCATGGTGGATCAGGTAATAGTAAGTGTAAACAGGGCTGCGGAAGATGCAGCAATTCAGGCAAAACCAATTTTTGAATTAGCTATCAAAGAGATGAGTATTCAAGATGTGAAATCGATCCTGACTGGGGAGAAAGATGCTGCCACTCAATATTTCGCTAATTCTACCAGTGATAGTTTAGCTGTAAAATTTGAGCCTATTATCGATCAAAGCCTCAAAAAGGTGGATGCAACCAAATATTGGGAAGACGTAACAACACGCTATAATAAGGTGCCTTTTGTCAAAAAAGTGAATACGGATCTGACTGGATATGTCACCAAAAAAGCAATTGATGGACTTTTTATAGAAATCGCCAAAGAGGAATTAAAGATCCGTGAAAATATCAATACCAGAAGTACCTTATTGTTACAAAAGGTTTTTGGATACGCAGATAGCCAAACTCAAGGAAACTAAACTGATTAGTTAAAAAGGTAAGGTTCGGAAATCTGTGATTATCTCTTTAATGAAAAGGTTTCCCATTTATAAAGCGAAGTAATAATGAACAAAAAAACCGGGCCTCACAGCCCGGTTTTACTTTTTATCATTTGATCAAAGTAACTGTACTGTCAAAAGGTCTCCATCCTTTTGCACCCTTGCCACTTCTTTTTTGCTTAATCCTTTCATCGCTACATCCCATTTTTTATTACTCAGGCCTGTTTGCTCTTTTAGCTTACCCAAGTCAATCGGATGTTCTTTTTTCAGCAAATCCAAAACCAGCTTTTCTTCCTCTGTCAACTCTACCGCTTTCTTTTCAGGTCTCATCTGAGGGAAGAACAATACTTCCTGGATGGTGGTATTGTTGGTCAAAAGCATGGTCAATCGATCGATTCCGATTCCTAAACCTGAGGTAGGAGGCATCCCGTATTCCAGTGCACGAAGGAAATCCAAATCCATCGCCATCGCTTCATCGTCTCCTCTTTCTGCCAATTTCAACTGATCCTCGAATCTTTCTCTTTGATCGATTGGATCGTTCAATTCAGTATAGGCGTTTGCTATTTCCTTACCATTTACAAATAACTCAAAACGCTCCACCAATCCTGGTTCCGTTCTATGCTTCTTCGCCAATGGCGTCATTTCGATTGGGTAATCCGTGATATAAGTAGGCTGGATCAAGTTGGCTTCCACTTTCTCTCCAAAGATTTCATCCACCAATTTACCCTTACCCATGGTGTCATCGACTGCAATTCCCATTTCCGAACAAACCTTTCTTAAACCTTGCTCATCCATTTGGCTGACGTCGATTCCAGCATATTCCTTGATGGAATCATACATGGACAGCCTTCTATAAGGTCCGGCAAAATCAATTTCATTCTCCCCTACCTTGATTTTGGTCTTTCCATGAATGGACTCAGTCACCTGCTCGATCAACTCCTCTACCATTTCCATCATCCAGATGTAATCTTTATAGGCTACATAAATCTCCATGGAGGTAAATTCTGGATTATGCGTACGGTCCATTCCTTCATTTCGGAACATCTTACCAAACTCATATACTCCATCGAATCCACCTACAATTAATCTCTTTAGATACAACTCATTTGCAATCCGCAAATACAATGGCATATCCAAGGTATTGTGATGCGTTTGAAATGGCCTGGCTGCAGCACCTCCATGGACAGCCTGTAAAATAGGTGTCTCCACTTCTAACCAACCATGATCGTCAAAATAACGACGCATCTGTGTGATGATTTTGGAACGTGTGATGAAGGTTTTTTTCACCTCTGGATTCACCGTCAAATCCACATATCGTTGCCTATATCTTAATTCCGGATCGGTAAATCCATCATGGACATTTCCATCCTCATCTCTTTTTACTACAGGAAGTGGCTTTACTGATTTAGAAAGGACTTTCAGCTCAGTCACATGAAGAGAAATTTCTCCGGTTTGGGTGGTAAAAATATATCCCTTCACTCCAATGAAGTCTCCAATACCCAACAACTTTTTGAATACTGAATTATAAAGAGTCTTATCATCACCTGGGCAGATGTCATCACGACGTACATAAATCTGAAGTCTTCCGGTGGAATCCTGAATTTCACCAAAAGATGCAGACCCCATGATTCTTCTACTCATCAGACGACCTGCAATCGAAATGCTTTTGTAATCGTTTTTACGATTTTCATAATTTCGATGGATGTCGGCTGCGGTCACATTGATTGGAAAAGCTTCCGCTGGGTAAGGATTGATCCCCAATTTCATCAATTCTTCCCGGTCTTTTCTTCTCTCTATTTCCTGTTCGCTCAAAAGTTGCATTTTTTATCTATCCTCTTTTATGATTCACTATTAATTTCAATTCCTATAGCCTGTTAAGCCACTGCTTTTCTTCGCTTCAATTCCCGTTTGATCAATTCAAATTCACGGCTACTTTGTCCTGCAATACTAGAGTTTTCTGCTGCACGTCTAGTTAAATAAGGCATTACCTTTTCTACAGGACCATAAGGCACATATTTCACTACTCGGTAACCGGCATTGGCCAGGTTGAAGGAAATATTATCACTCATTCCATAAAGCTGCGCAAAGAATACCTGATCAGATTTCGGATCAATATTGTATTTATCCATCAAAGCTGTAGCAAGGAGATTACTATTCTCATTATGCGACCCGCACATCAGGAATACCCGCTCATGATGTGATATACAAAACTCTACAGCTGCATTGTAATCATGATCAGTTGCTTGCTTATTGGGCTGAATAGGACTTGGATACTTCAGGCGTTCCGCCCTTTCTCCTTCTTTCTCCATGTAAGCCCCTCTCACCAATTTTGCGCCTAATAAATACCCTTTTTGTTCTGCAGTTTCTTTGGCCTTTTTCAACCTTCCGAGCATGTCATGGCGGTACATCTGATAGGTGTTGTATACTACACATCGCTCCTTGTTATACTTTTCCATGGCATCATAGGTCAGCTCATCTACTGTATCCTGAAACCAAGACTCTTCCGCATCAATCAATATCTTCAACCCTAGATCATGTGCCGTTTTACAAAGCATATCCACTCTTGCTTTGGTCCTGTCATATGCCTCTTGCTCTTCAACTGTCAGAGGTTCGCCTGCCTGGATTTTGATCATAGGATGGTAATCACCCAAACCGGTAACTTTAATCACCCCAAAAGGCATATAATCTGTTTTGGCAGAAGCAATCATGGTTTGTCGAATTTCTTCTGTCGTCTTTTCGAAGCTTTCCTCATCCCCTTTTCCTTCCACTGAATAATCCAAAATGGCCTCAATACCATAGTTTGCCAAGGACTCACAGGCCTTGATGCTTTCCTGAATGGTCTCTCCACCACAGAAATGTCCAAACATGGTTTGTTTCATGATCCATTTGATTGGTAACTTCAATTTCAAAGCAAAATGGGTCAAGGCAATACCAATATCGGAAAGCGTTTTATTATTCAATAAAGAAAACACCAAGTGCGTTCTTTTTAGCTCTGCATCCGTTTTTGAAGCAAAGGCTATTTCCAGATTTTCGAAAGAAATAGTCGGTTTTGTAGGCATATTTCTAAATAAAGGTGCAAAGATATTAAAAAAACTACTTTTACTCGGTTTTTTTGCTCAATAACACTACTTTAAAACAAAGGAAAACAAGAGTGGTTCAGAATTTAATTTTGATTCTTGAAATCCAAGCAAATTTGATCGTAATCAAAACAGTATTTCAGGATGAGATCATTTTTACCAAAAAAATATCAAAGAATTTTAAAAACAATAATCAATTGAAATCAGAATAATCTCCTGCTCCACACTATTAGAAAGTGGAAAAATAGGATTTTCAAGAAGTTTCTTCCATATAATATTGACTTAATAGAAATAGCTTTAAAAATTAATTTTGATTTTAAAACCTACTGCCTTACATTTGGGCCATGTTAATGACAGCAGCGATCTATTTTACCTTCTTTTACTTTTACTTTCGAAGCCAAAATCGAATCGGTGCCGCCTATTGTCTAGCCAAAAACTAAAAGAACATAAACTAACAAAGAGCCCGATTCGAAAGAGTCGGGTTTTTTCATTTAATGCTTAGCCGTATGAAAACGCACAAACAAATCAAAGACTGGGGCCTGGGACTGACAGGACCAATGATCATCGCCGGCCCTTGTAGCGCCGAATCACCTGAACAAATCGAAAAGATTTGTCTTGAAATGAAAGAGGAAAATGTGATTCCTTCTATGTTCAGAGCCGGTATCTGGAAACCAAGAACAAGACCAGGAAGCTTCGAAGGTATCGGAGAAGAAGGTTTGAAGTGGATGGAAATTGTTCGTCATCACCTCAACATTCCTATCACGGTAGAAGTTGGGAATGCAGCCCATGCTGAAATGGCGCTAAAAAACAATGTTGATGTGGTATGGGTAGGTGCAAGAACCACTGTCAACCCATTTGCAGTACAGGAAATTGCAGATGCGTTGAAAGGATCAGATATTCCTGTGATGGTGAAAAACCCAATGAACCCTGACTTAGACCTATGGATGGGAGCTTTGGAAAGATTCCATGCAGTAGGTTTGACTAAACTGGCTGCTATCCACAGAGGTTTCTCTGATGCTTACGATAAGAGATTCCGTAACAAGCCAAACTGGTCTATGCCAATACATTTAAAGCGTGTTTGGACTGGAATGGAAGTAATCAACGACCCTTCTCACATTGTAGGTAAAAGAGATGGAATTCTAGAAATCTCTCAGCGTGCAATCAACTTTGGATTGGATGGTTTGATGATTGAAACGCACCATGATCCAGACAATGCATGGTCTGATGCCAAGCAGCAAGTCACTCCAAAGAGACTAAAGGAAATTTTGAACGCCATCGACTTCAAAAAGCCTTTGGTATCAGAGCAACCTAGCGAAAAGCTAAACGACTTGAGAAGAGCTGTTGACCACCTTGATGATCAGCTTTTGGATATTCTTCAGGAGAGGTTTGCAGTAATCGACCAAATTGGCGCGCATAAAAGAGAGCACCATTTGACGGTATTTCAGTCAGATAGATGGAAAGACGTGATGGAAAGCAGAACTCAAAAAGGAGTACAGCGTCAGCTAAGCGAAAAGTTTATGAAGGAGTTACTTTATTCTATTCATGAAGAATCCGTAAAGCGTCAAGAAAAACAACTTCGTGAATCTGAAGCTGTTAAGAAGTAAAAATTAAGGCTAAGCATCATCAGGTTTTGGGAGGAATATTTCTCCCAAAACCTTTTGCCTACCTGCTAAAATATCCAATTAAATTCCGGTGGACCCAGTCATTTTCTCATCCTCTATTGCCTCAGATTTGGAAAAAGTGCTCCAAAGCATCTCTTTTTCACAACTTTTCGTCCTAACAGACCAGAACACTGAGCAACATTGTTTACCAAAACTCAAATCCATTTTCCCTACAAAATCCATCTTCAAGAAGGTAGCTGCAGGAGAAAAGAATAAAAATTTAAGTACCTGTTCTGAGATTTGGTCTGCAATGACTGAAGCCGCATTGGATAGAAAGGCACTATTTATCAATATCGGAGGCGGGGTAATTGGTGACATGGGTGGATTTTGCGCAAGCATATACAAGCGGGGTATTCGCTTTATTAATATTCCTACCACTCTCCTATCGCAGGTAGACGCCAGTGTAGGAGGAAAATTAGGAGTAGATTTTGAAGGCCTAAAAAATCATTTAGGAACCTTCAATGAACCTGAAACAGTCATGATTTCCCCTGAGTTTCTCGAGACCTTGCCAGAGGAAGAACTTCGTTCAGGCTATGCAGAAATCATCAAACATGGACTGATTCAGGACAAGGCCTATTTTGAGCAGCTTGAAGTAAATGACTGGAAAAACCAAGATTGGAAAGATTTGATCCGACACTCTGTAGGTATCAAAAAACAAGTGGTTTTGGAGGACCCCAAAGAAGCTGGACTCCGAAAAATATTGAATTATGGCCATACCATAGGTCATGCTTTTGAATCTCATTTTTTGAATACTGAGAAGCACTTGTTACATGGAGAAGCCATCGCAATCGGGATGATTTGTGAAGGATATCTTTCTATGAAAAAATTAAACCTGAACCCAAAAGAGCTGGATAGAATAAACCACACTTTCCAAAGCATTTATGGAAAGTTCTATTTTGAGGATTCAGATTTGGCACCTATCCTGGACCTTTGCCTTCAAGACAAAAAAAATGAAGGATCTGTGCTGATGTTCTCCTTATTGGAAAAAATAGGAAAATGCACTTTCAACATCCCGATAACCAGGGATGAAATCGAAGAAGCAATCCTTTACTATAAAAACTTAGAACTCTCTTAAATCCTATTTCCGTGAGTACCGATATAAAAACTGTTTTGCAGTTAAACCAAAAAAGTGAATTTTCTTCTGCGACGATTCCACTTCCTTCTTCCAAAAGTGAATCCAATCGGGTATTAGTCATTGACGCTTTGACAGAAGGAACTAACAAAATCACTAACCTAGCGGAGGCCAGAGACACGCAGACAATGATCCGCCTACTTAGCAAAAACCCTCCGGTTTATGATGTGTTGGATGCGGGTACCACCATGCGCTTTTTAACAGCCTATGCTACCGTGACGAACCAAAACAAAGTCATGACGGGCACTCCCAGAATGTGCGAAAGACCGATTGGGATCTTGGTAGATGCATTAAGAAGTATTGGTGCTGAAATTCACTATTTAGGAGTAGAAGGTTATCCACCTTTGGCAATTCATGGACTTTCTGCCCAAACTGCCAACAAGGTGAAAATCAGGGGAGATGTATCCTCTCAATATATTTCGGCGATGTTAATGATCGCCCCGATTCTACCTCAAGGGTTGGTGATTGAACTGGAAGGCAAAGTAGGATCCAGAACTTACATAGAAATGACCTTGGAATTAATGGCTCAATTTGGCATTGACTACCAATGGAAAAACAATAAAATATCTGTTGAACATCAGGCTTATCAAGCGACTTCATTTGCCGTGGAGAGTGATTGGTCTGGAGCCAGCTATTGGTTCAGTTTACTTGCCTGTGCAGTTTCAGGGGCTTTATTCTTGGAGGGATTAAAAGAAAATAGTCTTCAAGGAGATTCCAAAATCGTAGAAATCATGGATCATCTTGGAGTCAAAAGCACTTTCAAAGAGGGAGGCATTTTATTACAAAAGCAACCTGTGAAAGGCTTAGAAAAGTGGGATTTTACTCACTGCCCTGATCTCGCTCAGACAGTAGCAGTGACATGCGCGATTCTTGGTCAAAACGCGATCTTTACAGGATTGGAAAGCTTGAAAATCAAGGAAACAGATAGAATCTACGCCCTACAACAGGAATTGGCTAAATTCAATGCAGATCTAAAAGAAATTGAACCTGAAGTTTACCAGGTGATCCCATCTGTTACCATGCCTTCCGAAGTTGAAATTCAGACCTACGATGATCATAGAATGGGAATGGCATTTATGCCATTATTGACCAAAACCAGAGTTTTGATTGAAGACCCTGCAGTGGTAAATAAGTCTTATCCAAGCTTTTGGAAGCATTGTGAGATTTTAGGAATAGAAATGGAAACAAAATCCTAAGCCATGAAAATCTTAAATATCGCCATTCAAGGGGTCCCAGGCTCTTTTCACCATCAGGTGGCCTTAACCAAATTCGGTGAAGAAACGAAAATCCTTTCATTTAACACATTTGAGCCTGTTGCAAAATCGGTGGCCAATGGGGAGGCTGACTTTGCAGTCATGGCTATTGAGAATTCTATTGCAGGGGCAATTTTCCCTAACTATGAATTGCTGGATCGATACGAATTAACGATTAGGGATGAATTTTACTTACCGATTGCTCATCAGCTTATGGCGCTGCCTGGTCAAACATTGAGAGATATTAAAGAGGTACGTTCCCATCCAATGGCATTGCTGCAATGCAAGGCATTTTTTGCCGAACATCCAGACATTGAACTGAAAGAGGATATTGATACTGCCGCAGTTGCAAAGCAGATTTCTTCAGAAAATTGGAAAGGAATTGGAGCCATTGCCTCCACCATTGCTGCAGATATTTACAGCCTCGAAATCCTGGCTAAAGACATCCAAACAGTTAAATCCAATTTCACGAGGTTTTTCATTTTGCAAAAACAAAAAGAAAGTCTGGATTATATTCCAAACAAGGCTTCCATTAAGGTGACCCTAAAAAATGAAAAAGGGGTATTGGCAAAGCTACTTACACTGATGAGTGAAAACGACTTGGATTTAAGTAAAATTCAGTCCGTTCCGGTGATCCATAAACCTTGGGAATATTCCTTCTTTATCGACACGGTATTTGAAAACCATGAGGTATTCAAATCCACAATGGAGAATATTCAGAAAAATTTTGGAGAGGTTAAAATATTTGGTGAATACATAAGCAGAAAATAATGAAAGGATTTTCCGAGAAAATCGAAACTGTAGAGGAATACTATTTTTCTGCTAAATTAAGGGAAGTGAATCAGATGATTGCCGATGGGAAACCAATCATCAACTTAGGCATAGGCAGTCCAGATCTTGCCCCCGATAAAAAAGTAATTGAGGCATTAAAAAATACAGCAGACAACCCTCAAGCCCATGGATACCAAAGCTATCAAGGGATCCCTGAATTAAGAATTGCCTTTGCTGATTTTTATGCCAGAGAATATGGCGTCAACCTTCAACCAGACAAGGAAATCCTTCCTTTGATGGGTTCAAAAGAAGGAATCATGCATATCAGTATGACTTTCTTAAATCCAGGGGATGAGGTTTTAATTCCAAACCCAGGGTATCCCACCTATACTTCCGTGACCAATTTATTGGAGGCAAAGCCAGTATTTTATTCTTTGGATCTGAATCAACATGGAAGGCCAGATTTTGAATCCCTAGAGCGCAGAGACCTTAGTAAGGTAAAATTGATGTGGGTCAACTATCCTCATATGCCTACGGGAGCCCAAGGATCCACTGAAATTCTTGAAGAACTGGTAACCTTTGCCAAAAGGCATCAAATCGTGTTACTTCATGATAATCCTTATAGTCATATCCTGACTGAAAAACCCAGAAGCATCTTAAGCATCAATGGAGCCCAAGAAGTGGCTTTGGAATTAAACTCTTTGAGTAAAACATTCAATATGCCTGGATGGCGAGTTGGAATGCTTGCTGGCAGAGCCGATTGGCTTCAAAAGATTTTGAAAGTGAAAAGCAATATGGACTCCGGGATGTTTCTAGGCCTTCAAAAAGGAGCTATTGCTGCCTTAGGTTTAGGAAGGTCTTGGTTTGACGACTTGGACGAACTGTACCAAAACAGGAGAAAGCTTGTATGGAAACTTGCGGATAAACTGAACCTGACTTATTCCCAAGAGGCGGCAGGTTTATTTGTTTGGTGTAAAGTTCCCGAGGGAAAAACAGCTGAAGAAATCGTGGATTCTCTGCTATATGAAAAATACATCTTCGTTACGCCAGGTAAAATCTTTGGAACAGAAGGGGAAAATCACATCCGATTCTCACTTTGCATGCCTGAATTTAAAATCTTGGAAGCCATCAAACGCATTTAACCATAAATCATGAAATCGAGTAAGTCCTTAATCTTCAAACTGAGAGATAGCTTTATTACTTGCGAGATTCCTTCCGATAGTCATCGGAATGACCTATAAACTATTAATAAACAGATGAAAAAAATACACATCATTGGACTGGGACTTCTAGGAGGTTCTTTTGCATTGGGAGCAAAAAAGAAAATAGCTGATTTGACGATTACTGGATATGATGCAAACCCTCAACATCAAAAGAATGCCTTAACTCTTGAAATTATTTCTGAAGTAAAGGAAATTCCAGATGCCGATACAGATTTAGTAATACTTGCGACCCCTGCTGATACCCTAGGGGATTTATTGCTAGCCACTTTGGACCAAGTGGGACCAAACACCTTGATCTTTGATGTAGGATCTACTAAATCCAAACTAACTAGCTTGGTGGCTGAGCATCCTAAAAGAGCACAATATCTTGCGGCACATCCAATTGCAGGAACAGAATATTCTGGTCCAAAAGCGGCTTTTGAAGATTTATTGGACAGGAAAGTAATGATCATTTGTGAACTGGAAAAGACAGATTTACACCTGAAAGAAAAGGCTTATGAATTATTTGAGGTATTAAATCTAAAGCTTCGTTTCATGGATCCTGAGGAGCATGACCGCCATCTGGCGTTCGTTTCCCACCTTTCTCATATCTCGTCCTTCATGCTTGGAGAAACTGTCCTTCAAAAAATGGCTGATGAGAAAAATATCTTTGATATGGCAGGATCTGGGTTTGCTTCGACTGTTCGTTTGGCAAAATCAAGCCCCGCCATGTGGGCTCCTATTTTCACTGAAAATCAAGAGAACATTTTGAGTGCTTTGGATAGCTACATCGCAAATCTTTCCTCATTCCGTGAAAAAATAGCACAGAAAGACAAGGAGGGACTATTTAATGAGATGGATGAAATCAATAAAATCAGAGATATTCTAGACCTAGAAAAATAAGATCAAAAAGAACCACCTTGAAAACCACGAATTATTCGTGGTTTTTTTATTTCTATACTGTATTGATAAATCAGTAAATTCAATGATCTAAACTCAAAAGACCTATGAAACAGCTATTTCTATTTACCCTCTGCTTAATTTGTTCAGTATCGTTTGCCCAAGAAGATACCTGGAAAATTCTGGAAACTACCAATGAGGCTTCCCCAAGACACGAGAATTCTTTCGTGGAATGTGATGGAAAATTCTATGCGCTTGGAGGTAGAACAGACCGACCTGTAGAGGAATTTGACCCCAAAACGAAAACCTGGAAACAATTGGCGGATGTACCTATGAACTTCCACCATTTTCAAGCCATTGCCTTCGACCATGAAATTTATGTAATTGGTGCCTTCACAGGAGGTTACCCTCATGAAACGCCCATCCCAAATTTTTTAATTTTCAACCCTAAAAAAAATGAATGGCGGGAAGGCCCTGCTATCCCAAAAGAGAGATTAAGAGGTTCTGTGGGCGTATTTACGAGAGATGGAAAAATCTATTTGGCAAGCGGGATCATCGATGGACATTGGGACGGCCATGTCACCTGGTTTGATGAATATGATCCTAAAACAGGAAAATGGACCATTCTACCCGATGCTCCAAGAGCCAGAGATCATTTTAGTGCTACTTTAGTTGGTGACAGAGCTTATTTGGTGGGTGGTAGGAGATCTTCTGCAGTCATTGGAAAAGTGCTGGACCTTACTGTACCTGAGGTAGACTATTTTGATTTCAATACAAACACTTGGCATACAATCGATTCCACTCTTCCAACAGAACGAGCTGGCACATCCAATGTAGCGAATGGCCCCTATCTCGTCGTGATGAATGGAGAGAGTATTACACAGGAAGCTGCTCATTCGGAAGTGGAAATGCTGGATACCAGAAATGGAACTTGGACTAGCTTACCAGAACTTAATCAAGGAAGACATGGCACTGGTGTGGTTTACTATAAAGGAAAGATATATGTAGCCGCAGGTTCTGCCAACAGAGGAGGTGGACCCGAATTGAATAATATTGAAGTTTTGGAATGGAAATAAATAGATTTCTATTGTCTTAAATTTCCTAAAACGAAAGCTAATTCTTAGGCAAACCTCTTATGATCTACCTTTCTGGCCTATCATTTGAACTAGTACACCTAAATCAACATACTAAACCATGAAAAATTTATTTGCCCTATTATTCGGTTTACTTTTAACAATTCCGGTTTTAGCCCAAGAAAACATGAACATCCCTCTTATCGAGGTAGAGGGTTTTTCTGAACGAAAATTAGCTCCTGATGAAGCGGTGTTTTCTATCCATTTGGAGGAAAAGTCCATGAAGGTGACAGATGCAACCGAGATATTGAATACCAAAACAAAAAACTTGGCAAAAGCCTTAGAAAAGGCCAAGATCAAAGATTATAAATTGGTAGCAGACAACTTCTCTGTAACTATTAATCGCATCTATAGAAGCGGTTATGCAAGAGATAGTGGATATGTTGCATCACAAAACCTAATGATTACTACCAGCAGCAAAAATACCGATCTTCAAAAGATTGTAGAAGCTATTCAAGACTCTGGAGACATGAGTTTCAATCTAAATTTCCAAGTATCTGAAGCAACTCAGAAATCATTGGAAAATGAACTTTTGACAGAATCCTTAAAGAACGCTGAAAGCAAAGCCAGATTGGTCGCTGAAACTTTGGGAATCAAAAACATCAGGGTTCATCGAGTATCCATTACCAGTTCTCCAAAACCAGTTTATAAGATGCAGGCGATGAGAGCAAGTGCCGATGCTGGAAATGAAGCATTACTGGCTCCGGATTCCCAATCCCTACAGAAAACTGTCATGGTATATTATACCTACTGAATCAACACACATAATCCGTGAAGGAAGAGACACTAACCAGTGTCTCTTTTTTTGTTTGTAATCTGGTTTTTTATCTGTGCTTTAAAGGATTCTTCCTAGTTTTAATAGCCTGTTGGAACTGAAAGGTCAAGGCTGGAATCAAGTCAATTAAACATCCCTTAGATTAAATCCATGGAAGAGTTAAAATCCCTCCTTCAACATGAATTTGGTTTTGAAAACCCAAAAATCGAAAAGCTAAATGGCTATTTTAATATCAACTACCTGGTATCAGATCCTCATAACTCTTTTATTCTTAAAACCTATCAATTTGATCAGGAGCTGTTCGATACCCTTGAAGCAGAGACTCAGGTACTAATCCACCTTCAGACACTATCCAAAGACAAATATCCTAGACCCATTTCATTTGCAAATGGAGAATTTCTTCAAGTATTTAAGTTAGGTGGCGAAAAAACCATAGGAAGATTACTGTCCTTTTTGGATGGTTCATTTTTGGGAGATACTCCTGCCTCTCCTAGCCTTTTTGCAAGCATGGGGACCTTTATGGGCGAGTTAGATCGTAACCTCGAAAGCTTCTCAAATTATGTTTTAAAGTCAAGGGAATTGGATTGGGATATCCAACACCTTGCGCTTAACAAAAAACTAATTACAGATATCCCTAATCCCTCAGATCGAAATTTGGTTAGACACTTTTTCCTTCAGTTTGAAGAACAGGTTACACCGGTTATTCCAGAAATAAGAAAACAAATCATCCATGGAGATGCCAATGAATGGAATGTTTTAACGGAAAACGAAACTGTTTCGGGAATCATTGATTTTGGAGATTTAAGCTATTCACCCTTGATCAACGAAGTAGCCATAGCACTTTGCTACCTTGTCTATGATAAAGAAAACCCTTTAGAATGGACACAAGAATTTTTGAAAGCCTATCATCAAGTAAATCCTCTTCAGGAAAAGGAGATTGAGATCCTATATTATCTAATTGCAGCAAGACTTTGTATCAGCGTTTGCCAATCTGCACACGCGAGAAAAACTGATCCCAACAACCTCTATGCTTCAGTGAGTGAAAAGTCAGCTTGGAAACTGCTCTATAAATGGGTTGGTATCAGCTCACTGGAAGCGAGCAATTATTTTAAAAAAGCCATCGGGTTACCTATTCCTGAGAAACCAAATGTAAAGGAAGTTCTTCATAGAAGACATCAATCCATCAGTCCAATCCTTTCTGTAAGTTATAAAAACCCTATTCCAGTTATTGGTGCTGCCTTTCAATACATGTACGATGCTGCAGGAAACACCATCCTCGATGCCTATAATAATATCCCTCATGTGGGTCACTCCCACCCAAAAGTAGTGGAAGCAGGCCAGCGACAAATGGCAAAATTGAATACCAATACAAGATACCTATACGATCTTCTTCCTCAGTATGCAGAGCAATTGCTGGCCAAATTCCCCCCTTCTCTTAACAAAGTCTATTTTGTCAATTCAGGAAGTGCTGCCAGTGATTTGGCCATGCGTTTGGCATTTGCGCATACCAAACGTAAAAACATCATGGTCATGGAACATGGATACCATGGAAATACTCAAATTTCTATAGATATCAGTGATTATAAATTCTCCAATAAAAAAGGATTCGGGCAAAAACCCAACATTTTAAAAGTTCCTATTCCAGACACTTATCTAGGAAAATACAAGGCCAATGATGGAAGTGCTGGCAAGCAATATGCTCAGGAAGCTATTTCTTTAATGGAGGAATTTCCAGATGAAATTGGAGCATTTATCACTGAACCAATTGTCGGTTGTGGGGGACAAGTTCCCTTGGCAAAAGGCTACTTAAAAGAACTATATCCAGCGATCCGTAAACAGGGAGGTATCTGTATTAGTGACGAAGTTCAAACAGGCTTTGGAAGAATGGGAGATCATTTTTGGGGATATGAAGCCCAGGAGGTTATTCCTGATATGGTGATTTTGGGGAAACCCATGGGGAATGGCCATCCAATGGGTGCGGTCGTAACTACAGAGGAAATAGCAGATTCTTTTAGCAAAGGAGTTGAGTTTTTTAGTTCTTTCGGTGGAAATCCTGTTTCCTGTGCCATTGGACTCTCAGTCTTAGAAGTAATTGAAGAAGAAAAGCTTCAAGAAAACGCAAGAATGGTAGGTAATTACTATACTGAACTTTTTAAATCCTTACAACCAAGTTATGAATGCATAGGAGATGTTAGAGGGTCTGGGCTTTTCTTAGGAGTAGAAATCGTTCAACCAGGCACCATGAATCCAGATACCCAATTGGCAGCATGGATCAAAAATGAGATGAGGGAAAGAAACATCCTAATTAGTACTGATGGACCTCATGATAATGTATTAAAAACAAAACCCCCTTTGTGCTTTTCCAAATCCAACGCAAAAGAAGTCGTAGATACCATTGAAGATATTTTGAAAGCAACGTATTAAAATTCAACTTAGAATTTAATAACATAGCATTCCTCCTTGACCTTCAAGGAGTCTGAATTCATTTTATCAAACCGAAAATCCACCCTCAAATTGAAGCTAAATCTTTAGAGATTGGTTTTACCATGCCTTCTGACTTATACATAGGATACCTCTTAAAAACGTTGATTGCCAGTAAACCAAAAGGGAATTTTCTGGGGCTAGGAACTGGCATAGGGTTATCTCTTTCTTGAATGGTGGATGGAATGGATACAGATTCAACCTTAACCTCTGTGGATAATGACCCTCAATTAGTTAATATCGCAGAGGATTTTTTTGGAAAAGATGTAAGAATTGATCTGGTTTTAGAGGATGGTGCCAAATGGATTGATGAATACAAGGGTCCTGGCTTTGACTTGATTTTTGCAGATGCTTGGCCTGGAAAATACAGTCATTTGGATGAGGTTTTTTCCCTGCTCAAGGTGGCAAGAATCTAGGTGATTGATGATATGGATGAACAAGCCAATTGGCCGGAAGGACATGCAGAAAAAGCGAAGGAATTGGTGAAGCGATTGGAAGAACGTGAAGATTTTCATTTGTGCAAAATGAACTGGTCCTCAGGAGTGATTCTAATGACTAAAATCAACTAGTCTTCCGCTTAAAAACCATTTCATTTCAAACAATCCTGTATCTTAAGTCTGTTAGAAGATAAAACTTAACAATTAAAGCCCTGACCTTCCATGAAAATCCTTTCTAAATGGATTTATTTGATAGGTATAGCCTCCACATTTTCATGTTCCCAACCTGACCCAATTGTTGGAACCTCGGAAATCACCAAATGGCCAGAAGATAAAAAAGGAGCAATATCTGTCACCTATGATGATGGAATTATTAACCAATTCACGATTGCTAAACCGATCATGGATAGTTTAAACTTACCTGCCACCTTTTATATCATTACCGGGAAAGTTCCTGGTTCTGGAAAAGGCAAATTTATAGGAAGGGATCCACAGGAAATTATTTCTGAAACGCGAGAATTCAAAACAGACTCTAGCAATTTCTTTGAGCGGGCCTCACTCATCGCATTCACAGGCACCACAGAGGCAGAAGATTATCATGCCAGAGTAGGATCATTGTTTGAGTCCGGGAGAGTAGAGGACGCCTATGAACTGCTGGATGAAGGCTATGAAAAACTCCGTAATGGCAAAATGGTGAATACTGGTGAAGTTGTTTTTCATAATAATGTGGAAGATACCACGACTTGGGAACAGTATAAATCTTATGCTGCCCAAGGACATGAAATTGCCTCTCATACGGTGACACATCCCCGATTAGCAGTTTTGGATGAAGTAAACATGCTCTATGAATTAGAGCAAAGCAAAGCCGATCTCAAGAAGTTTATTGGAGAGGAATCCATTTTTTCAGCGGAGGGACCATATGGCACTGAAAACGAACGGGTCATGGAATATGCTTATGAAATCTACCCTACACTAAGAAACCGGATGCCTGAAACTTGGCTAGAAGAAATAAACCGTGGAAGTGATGCTGTTCCGGGAGAATCAAAAAAAGAATACGTGCAATGGCAGCGCGGAATCCTAACCCGGCATTCGTTCGAAGACATGAAATCATGGATTGACACGACCCTGAATCATGACAATATCTGGTTGGTTTTAGTGATTCATGGGGTAGAAAATCTGGGCTGGGAGCCAAAGACTAAAAAGCAACTTGAGGAGTATTTTTCATTTATGAAATCCAAAGAAAACGAGCTTTGGATTGATACATTCCGTGACGTAACAAAATATATCCAAGCTCGGCAAAACACACAAGTCATTAGTAAACTTGAGAATGATAAGATCACAATTACCTTGGATTCAGAATTAGATCCATTTGTTTACTCCATCCCTCTTACCATTAAAACTTATATCCCGGAAAATTGGAAAAAGGTAAAAAGTGGTGATGAGAAAAACCTTGAAATAATGGAAGAAGAATCAGTTAGATATGTTTTATTCCCAATGGCATTGGGACAATCGACCACAATTATTTCTGAGTAATTTAAAATTCATTTTAAGAGAATTTATAGTAGTACACCTATCAATCTTTAGATGAATTTCAAACTTTCAATTATTATCATTCTTGTTTTTTCTTAATTCCCTGAATCATTTGCTCAGAAAAAGTTAGAGGGAAAATATTGGCTCAAAAGTTCTAAAATAATTGATGTTTATTCCAAATATGAATTTTCAAAAGATGGGACATTTACTTTAGAATACGGTAGAGATTTAGGCCCAGAGAGTTATGGGTTCGGAACATATTCGCTTTCAAAAGATAGTTTGATTCTCACTTTTTCTTCAAACCAAGATCCAATTAGGAGCAAAATTTCAATGAAAGAAGAGGAAGAACCATCAACAAAAGATTCAGCCGAATTTCACTTTACATTCTATGATTTAAAAAATGAAATGGAAGTCCCAGCAATTATTTTTAAATTCTTTGAGGACAAATCAAAAAACAAGTATTTCCAATCTAATAAAAATGGAGTTTGCAATATAATTCTTCCAAAAGGACCAGAAATTCATACTTACACTATCTCAGCAATAGGCTATGAATCATTTACAGTCGACTTAATAAGTGAATCTTCACAATTTATAACTATTGGATTAGCGGAAAACATTGGAAAACAAATTATTGGAAAGGTTTGGGGATTTGAAATCGCAAAAGCTAATAAAAAATCAATCTACTTAAAGGGAGGAGACCAACTCATAAATTTTGAATAGCAATTCAAGACTAGTATTGATAAATTGAATCCAATGATTTAAAAACCATTCATTCTCAGTAAATTACTTTTAACAAAAGTATCCTAAAAACAAAAACTGATTTTTAATAAATTATAAATCGAACTTTTAATAATCCCCGATTAACCAAACAGACCATGAAAAAATTGAACAAAGAAGATATCCAACAGGAAGTTTTTGACCTGTATGATGCCTATGCACACAACAAGTTAGACCGAAGGACTTTTGTAGAAAAACTTTCGGCATATGCTGTTGGAGGAATTACGGTAGCCTCATTAATGAGTGCGATGATGCCTAATTATGTGGACACCCGTACCATATTACCAGATGATGATCGCCTAGAATCTGATTATATCATGTACGACTCCCCAAAAGGAGGAGGCAAAATCAAAGGATTACTCTCCACTCCTACCGGGATGACTGGCAAAGTTCCAGGAATCGTGGTGGTACATGAAAACAGAGGTTTGAATCCCTATATTGAAGATGTGGGAAGAAGATGTGCGGTTGCTGGTTTTATTTCCTTGGCCCCAGATGCATTGACTCCTTTGGGAGGCTATCCAGGCAATGATGATGAAGGTAGAGCCATGCAATCCAAAAGAGATAGAAATGAAATGTTGGAAGACTTCATCGCTGCCTATGAAACTCTCAAAAAACATCCAAATTGTACAGGCGAAGTCGGAGTAGTTGGCTTCTGCTTTGGTGGTTGGATTTCCAATATGATGGCCGTAAGACTACCTGATTTGGGAGCTGCAGTTCCTTTTTATGGAGGACAGCCCTCTGCTGAGGAAGCAGCCAAAATCAAAGCTCCGTTGATGCTTCAATATGCTGGATTGGATGAACGCGTCAATGCAGGATGGCCAGCATACGAAGAAGTTTTGAAAGCCAACAATATTGAATACCAAGCATTTGTTTACCCAGATGTAAATCACGGTTTTCACAATAATACCACCCCAAGATACGATGAGGCAGCTGCTACCTTGGCTTGGGAAAGAACCATTGACTTTTTTAATAAAAAGCTCAAAAGTTAAAGTTATTAATACTAAAAAAGGGGAGTGATTTGCTTCCCTTTTTTAATGGGATTTTATTAGTAAATCATGCCTAAATAAATCAAAAAGGTCAATATCCCTAGGGCTAAGCCCAAAATAAATACATTGTAAGCATGTCTTAAGAGCATGTATTTTTTATTGAGGACTTTGGCCTGATAAAACAAAGCGATGGACATTTGCTCCTGAATTTCTTTTTTGGAAGGCAGGATCCGATTTACCTCATTCAAGTACTCTTCCATTGATAAATCCGCACTTGAACCAAAAAACATGATACTGGATTTTGGGTCTATATTGGATGTGGTTTTATTACCCATGATTTTCGGCTTTGCTGACTGAACGGCCAGGATAGTAGAAATAAAACAGGTAAATAGCAGCAACAAAATAGGTAACAAAGTAATAGGTCGCTCTATTTCAATCTGATGAGAGATAGTCCCATATCCCATGATGGCAACCACAGATGAAATAACCAAGGCATTGATACTAATAATGATATTTGCCTTGTTGTCAGCAATCTGAAGAAGATTGCAATTATTCTTAAAAGTCACTCGAAAGAAAGTCTGATGCTCTCTATCCGTTTTTTCTTTTTTTAAAATCAGTTGTTCTTCCATAGTATATGAATGTACCACTGGAATTTACACAATAATTTAAAAGAAGGGGAAATAATCTTATTTCAATAATTTTAACAACCAGCCTTTTTACCAAATAACAGGCACCAAAATAGGTTAAAAGATCAATAATCCTTGCTCTCGCAAAATTTCCCATACCTCAGATTCTACCAACTCTTCAAAATCACCTAGCTGACTTTCATAACTTTGGCGAATGGGTTTGAGCGTACTTAATTGCTGGGTATAAGAAACCTGGGAAAGTAAATCTGCCACCCAAATTCCTAATGCCATAGGTAATTCCATTGCAAAATCTTCTTTCTTCCCTGAAAATACCAAATCACAGGAATCCTCATCTTCCAAGGGGATCAATTCAGGTTGTGCCCCGATCCAGAGAATTCGTTGTTGATCCTTATAGGGAATACCTGATTCGCTTTGAATGGCTTTAGCGATGTACTGACGATCAATGGTGGTCTTTGGCATTTTCTTGGCAAACCAATCTTGTAGAGGAATTTCAAAGCCTATCCCATGCATGTAATTAAATAGAGATTTTCTTAATCCATCTCCAAACTCGCCATGTTCAGCTCCTACCGGGTCCTCAAATTCAAGTTCATTATTGGCAAAATCACCTTCTTTCTCTCCCACTCTGGATACACTAAAGGCTTTCGGATCCAACCCTACTGGGCTATGAGCAGTCATTGCAAATCGATGCCAAAATGCTGATTGCAATACCCCCTTTTCAAAAAGTTGCCGGACCATTTCTAAGGAGTCAACCGTCTCTTGTGTAGTCTGAGTAGGAAATCCATACATCAAATAAGCATGAACCATAATTCCTGATTCAGTAAAATGATTACATACTTGGGCCACCTGAGCTACTGTCACTCCTTTTTTAATTAGGGCAAGCAAGCGATCTGAAGCTACTTCTAATCCTCCTGATATGGCAATGCAACCAGAAGCTCTAAGCAAGCGGCAAAGATCTAAAGTAAAGCTACTTTCAAATCTGATATTGGTCCACCAAACTACTGTCAAGCCTCGTCTCAAAATTTCAATTGCCAAATCTCTCATCAAGGCAGGGGGTGCCGCCTCATCTACAAAATGGAACCCATTATTTCCCGTCTGGTCCATAATCTCTTCAATTCTATCTACCAGAATGGAAGCAGTAATAGGCTCATATCGACCAATATAATCCAGGGAGATATCACAAAATGTACACTTCCCCCAATAACACCCATGTGCCAAAGTCAACTTGTTCCAGCGCCCATCACTCCAAAGTCGATGCATGGGGTTGGCTACTTCAATGACTGATAAGTAATCCTGTAATTTCAAATCCGAATAATCAGGAGTCCCTACCTCTCGCTGGGACACATCTTTCACAGATGAATTATTTAGGAACTTTACCTTACCATCTTCTCGAATAAATGTTCTCTTCAGCTCCTCCAAAGACCTCCTCCCATCCAAATGCTCTAACAATAAGCGAACAGGAGCTTCACCATCATCCAAGGTTATAAAATCGATGTAATCAAAAATCCTCGGATCCTTCAAAGATCTAAGTTCAGTATTTGGGTACCCTCCTCCCATCCAAACACTGATTTCAGGAAATTGAGATTTGATAAATTGGCCACATTTCAAAGCTCCATATAGGTTTCCAGGAAAAGGAACAGAAAATGCGATAGAATTAGGCTGAACCTTTTCTATTTCTTTTAGAAGCAGTTCTAGCATTAATTGGTCTATCAAGCCAGTTTCTTGCTTCAATGCAAATTCCATCTCATCAAAATCACTCGCAGAAACAGCGAGTTTTTCTGCATACCTACTAAAACCAAAATTTGGATCAATGGCTTCTGTGATCAAATCTCCTAAATCTTCTAAATACAAGGTGGCAAAATACCGGGCTTTATCACGTACTCCCAAGGTCCCAAATGCCCACTCCAAATCATCCAATTGCTCAAACCTACTTGCTTCCGGTAGGTAATCTCCTTCCGAAATATGATAAGCCAACGTGGGGTTTTTATCCTGCAAAAAAGAAATGACTGCATCAATAGTTTGAAGGTAATTAGCTTGAAGCCTGACTATTCGGGCAGCATTGTCTGATAACTCCAAATCCTGCTGTTCAATCAAATCAAAAACCTTTCGAAGTCCTTTTTTTGAAAACAATACTAAAATCACCTCCATCCCTAAATCCATTTGATTGGAAGGAATTCCCAAGGTATTTAAGTACCCCTTTAAATAAGCTGTCGCAGGATAAGGGGTATTTAGTTGGGTAAAGGGAGGCGTAATAAATAGAACTTTTGTGGCCACAGGTTTTGATTTAGGAAGATTCAAAGTTCGCAAAGAATCCTTGATTCCAAGTACGACTTTCTAAAATAACCTAAACTAGGGAAAACCATTCCTGAGATAAGCACTTAATTTTTGGTAGATTTACTTATTCACAAAAATTAGAGATGAGAGACAATAAATTCAACATCGCAGTACTAATTGATGGCGATAATGCACAGGCGAAATTAATTAAGGAGATTTTAGAAGAGGTTTCCAAATATGGGAAAGCTACCATCCGTCGTATTTATGGAGATTGGACCATTCCACAGATGAATAGCTGGAAAGAAATGATCAACCTTCATTCTTTCAACCCAATCCAAAAATTTTCTTACACCACAGGAAAAAACTCCACAGATAGCTCCCTGATCATTGATGCCATGGATATTCTACATAGCGATAGCGTGGATGGATTTTGTATTGTGTCAAGTGATTCCGATTATACCGGGCTTGCTAAAAGAATCCGGGAAGAAGGTTTGTTTGTAATGGGTATCGGTCGAAGAATTACTCCCAAAGCCTTTGTCCAATCCTGCGAGATTTTCACATTTGCTGAAAACCTCGGCCCAGATACGGAAGAGGATAAAACTCCCTTTAGAAAAAGCGATAAAACTCCTTCCAATACTTCCAAACAAGGAAATACGAGGTCAGAAGATTCTAAGAAAGAAGAAATTTTAAAAGAGGCTCCTACCCTAGATTTAAATTTAATTGACAAAGCTTTTGAGATTTCTTCGGACGAAGAAGAAGAAATTCACATCGCCAAAATCGGATCATCATTGAGAAAGATAGACCCTAGCTTTGACCCAAGATCTTATGGCTTTAGAAATCTTACGGAATTGTTCCGAAGCCTGAAAAAATACCAAGTAATGAAAAACGAAGTAAATGGATTGAACTACCCTTTGGTCAAATTGAAATAAGATCTCTTGGAATATGGAAGATTCCACCTTCATACATCAAGTTGAACAATTCCTTTTAACATCTAATTCGAAATGGAATACTTCACAGGGAATACTTCAGTCTTTACAAATTGCCTCCATTTCTCCTTTGGAATTGGATGAAATGTTACTGAAAGCGTATCAAAAAAGTAGAGACCATCAATTTCGCTATTCCACCTTGCCTTCTAAGAAAAGCTTAGACGTACTCTGGGGGCATATTGATAAAGTCAAAAAAAGAGAGGGAATGGATTTTTTAAAGCAAGATCAAGAGCTCTTATTGGATGAATTGAATAGAAGTGCGGAAAAATCTATGTTTTTATCCCATAGCTTCAAAGATTCAGATAAGGTAGTTGATCTGGCTAAAGCACTTGCTAAACAAGACCTGCATCTTTGGCTGGCAGAAACTGATTTACTGTATCATCAGCATATCAATTCGGAGGTAAAAACGGCAATTGAAAAGCTACCTTTTTTCGCAGTCTTTTTATCGGAAAACATCTTTCATTCAATCTGGTCTGCCAAAGAAATTGAATTTGCCTTGAACAATAAGAAACAGATCATCGGCTTTTTTCATGCAGAAACATTAGAAAAGCTCCTTCAAATCAATTCAAAATCCTCTATAGCTCAGGAACTATTCAGTAGATTTTTCGACAACCATCAAGAAGTAATCTTTGTAAACTATCCGAGCGAGGAACATTCAATTTCATTTCCATTGGGAGAATTTATGAAAATGGATGAATTGGTAGCTTTGCTAAAATAAAAAAGGGCCCGATTGCTCAGGCCCTCCTAGATTTAAAGGTAAGAGCAATTATTTACTCTCCTTGATATATCCCCAGCCTTCTTGCTGCTTCTTGATGATCTCTAAAATCCCATCAGGAACCGTTCCGACACCAGGGATCAAACTGGAAGTGGTTAGTTTATACCTGTCCAAACTCATTTGGCAAACCTTAAAGGTCACATTCTCTTTTTTTGCTAGTTCCTCCAATTCTTTGGAAACCGAGGACTTATCTTTCAAAACCATGTCTAATGCACTGCTATAGACCACCATTTCGAATTCAGAATCAGGGTATTGATTCGCCATCACAGAAATGTGCCTCATAGCTGATTGATGTACCCCTTCCTCACCGCTTGTCACGTCAAAAACAATTTTAACAGGAGGTGTTTGAGCATATACAGCCATGGAAAGAATCAATCCAAACAGGAATAAAACAGACTTTTTCATCATTTCTACATTTTAGCCTCCAGCAAAAACATAAGCGCAGCCGTGCTCTTGAGCTCTACCCAATGCCCATACACCAGAAGGAACGACTTGGATTCCAGGGTGCACTCCACTTATCATATCTTTGTAAACATCTTCCATTTGCAGGTTCATCTGACCCGCTATAGCCCCACTATACACCTGAAGTGCTAAATCACAAACACAAAACATGGCTCCCCTTGCTTGAAGATCTTTGATCCCTTGAATTTGAGGCATTGGAAAATCGCCCGGTTTTGGCTCATAATATAGATTTCTTAAGGACGGAGCACCTGTGGCAGGATCATTCACTTCAAATACTGCCCCTAATTTATACTTTGACCAAAGCCTATCCTCCAGTGCAAATGGAATGGCTCCATGTCTTAGCACCGTCATGGCAGTAATGTCAGAATCAGGACTATCGGTTTGATTATTGGTTAAGTAAAATGCCCAATTCCAAATAATTGGGAACCCATCATGAGGTGTAGAACCATCATATACAATTCGATGCGAACCTTTGATTTTTTTAAACCATTCGTCAGCTTCATGCATCTTCTTCTTATTTTCTTCTATTGGATTTCCAACTGCTGGATTCAATATTCCAGCTAATCCACCAACCGCAGAACCTAATGCGATTTTTTCAAGAAAACTTCTTCGAGAATTACTATTTGATTCTTTCATTTAAAAATATATTAAGTTGAACTAACACACTTATTCAATTGAGGTAGCTAAAAAATTCTAAATGAATATACTATTAAATTAAAGAAATAGCAATGATTTCCTTGAAAATGAATGACTTAAAACATAGGTTGAATTCGCTTTTTTTATCTACATTCTATTAGAGCCCTATTTAAATGGATTTTGACTCCTTTCTTTGAATAATCCTGTAATAAAGTTTCTGCGTTCTAAGAATAGCCATATTTACCTTTTAATAAAAACAAGCGTGAGTTATTTAAGTTTACTAGTAAAAGAAATAAGATGAATCGATATGTTCTTACTATAATCCTCGGAATTGCCTTCAATTTTCACCAGGTGATATTAGCTCAATCTTCTAAAAAAGGTACCCAAGTCTACCAATCCAAGGATCCGAGTTGGGATGGAACAGGGAAAGTTTACTTAGGAAGAGAAATTTCCCAAGTCATGGGATTTGCAGGAAAAGACTGGCTGGAAAGAGCGAGTAGAGAGCGAGAAGAAGGAATTACTGCAGCTTTAAAAAATCTACCCATCAATTCATCAAGCACAGTGGCAGATATTGGTGCAGGCTCAGGATATTACACCTTTCGAATCGCTCCACTTGTTCCGCAAGGAAAAGTGTATGCTGTAGAGATTCAGAAGGATGCAATTGATTACATCAATGCAAAAAGTAATGAGCTAAACTTAAAGAATATTGAGACTGTTCAAGGATCAGAAAAATCACCTAACCTTCCAAAAGGAGCAATAGACCTAGTGATTATGGTTGATGTTTATCATGAGCTATTTTATCCTCAGGAAATGCTGCAAAGTATTTATGAATCCTTATCTCCAAATGGCAAGGTCCTTCTCCTTGAATACCGAGGGGAAGATCCTACTATCAACATTAAACCATTGCACAAAATGACCGAAAAACAAGTCACCAAAGAGCTGAATGCCAATGGTTTTGAATTGGAGAAAAATGGAAAATTCTTACCCATCCAGCACTATCTCATTTATAAAAAGAAAAAATAATTCAATCCTAAACCACACATTAAAGGCCATAGAAGGCTTTTTTTTAAAATCATTTTTTTAATACTAACTACTACTTTCGTGATTTTCCTTTTTTAAAAAAAGTCCTCATTCACCGATGTAGAGTTAACCTATTTATAGACCTTATGCTCGTACTTAATTTTATTATGGGACAGCTTACTAAGCTCTTCATGACAACTCAGTGTGAAAAGTAAAAATGTACCCCTAAAATAAGCTATATACTGAAAAGCTTCTATTCCTATAGTCTTATTATACAGAGGAATAAATGACATAATTCACTTTCCTTCCAGATTTTAAAGTAACCAATTAGCAAATGCTTCTTTCTTTTAGCCTTCTATTTATCTATTTTGAAATCCAACCTGATACCTTATGAAAAAATTACTACTTCTTGCTGTAACCTTCACATATTTTCAAAGTTTTGCTCAAGAATTAAAGAAATCTGAGCTCGAACAATTAACAGAGCAAAATTGGCAACACGGATTATCCTTACTCCAAGAAATTGTCAGTATGCCCAATGATGCATTTTATCCAGAGCAAATTGAGGTAAACATTGCATGGAGCGAAAAGCAATTTGGAGAAAGGGGCTGGACTACCGAACGACTTGCAACTGATGGGATTCCACTGCTTTTAGTTGGAAAAAGATCCCCGGGAGCTACCAAAACCATTCTGTTTTATTTTCATATGGATGGACAGGCGGTAGATAGAAGCAAATGGAATCAAGAGGACCCTTATTCACCTGTTCTCAAAAGTCAAAATTCCAATGGAGATTGGGAAATCATCCCCACTTCCAAACTTCAAAATGAGTATGATCCAAATTGGAGAATATTTGCGCGCTCCACATCAGATGATAAAGGGCCAGTAGCCATGTTTCTTACCGCTTGGGATGGGTTAGCAAAAGAAAATATCACGCCTGATTTTAATGTAAAAATCATTTTGGACTTTGAAGAAGAACAAGGGTCTCCTAAACTTCCAGGAGCCGTAGTAAAATATAAAGAGAAATTAGCTGCAGATATGATGCTGATTTTAGATGGTCCAAGGCACACGAGCAATGAGCCTACCTTGAGTTTTGGAGCGAGGGGTATTTCTGATTTGACATTGACTACCTATGGGCCAAAATTCCCACAACACAGCGGACATTATGGGAATTATGCCCCAAATCCGGCCTTACTGCTTTCCCAATTATTGGCCTCGATGAAAGATGAAAACGGAAGAGTGTTGATCCCAGGATATTATGATGGGATTGAATTGACTAATGAAGAAAAAGAAATTCTTTCGAAAGTTCCAGATGATGAACAGGCAATCCAGAAAAAACTAGGTATCGGAAGAACGGATAACGTAGGACAAACTTATCAAGAAAGTATCCAATACCCTTCTTTGAATATCAGAGGACTAGAATCTGCCTGGGTTGGAAACGAAGCTAGAACCATTGTTCCTGCCACTGCCATTGCAGAGATTGATATTAGATTGGTTCCAGAATCAGATCCAGAGCGATTGTTTGGATTAATCAAAAACCACATCGAAGAACAAGGCTTCCACATAGTGACCAAAGATCCCAGTGATGAAGAAAGAATAAAATATCCGAAAATTGTAAAAGTGAATTTTTCCATTTCCTACCAGGCATTTCGGACTCCGTTAGACTCTGAAGCGGGTCAATGGCTACGTGCTTCTATGAATCGAGCCTTTGGAAAAGAGCCTGTTCAGATAAGGATTTCAGGAGGCTCTATTCCTATTTCCCCTTTTGTGGATGCGTTAGGAATTCCTGCAATAACTATTCCTACAGTGAATGCTGACAACAATCAACACAGTCCAAATGAAAATATACGATTAGGAAATTACAAAGAAGGAATAACAACCATTATGGCAATCCTTACCGAAAAAACCTTAGACTCACTTCCCAAAAAATAAAGATCTATGAGCTTCAACGGGTAAATTGAAAATGGGACAAATGTTCAGATCATGAAATATTTACCCGAAGCTTCAAACAAGTGTTTTTTTATGCTCCCCTTTTTGGTTATCGATTATTTGTTCCCAAAAAATTGATAACCATTATAAACTCCTTGCCTATTTAAATTATTTCAAACCTTTTTAAAGCTGTACAAATAAGGCGCCTTGTGAGAACCTCCGGTGTATAGCTTATCATGCCTTTCCAAGATTCCAAGACTCAACATTTTGCGTTGGAAATTTGCTCTATTCAATACTTCCCCCAGAATAGCTTCATATACAAGTTGAAGCTCTTTCATGGTGAATTTATCTGGCAATAGATTAAAGCTCAATAACTTGTGATCTAAATGAATTCTCAAATGCTCTAAGGCCTTTTCAACCAACTCCCTATGGTCCATCATCAATTCTGGTAATTGATCATAATCATACCAGTCGATGGAATCAGAAAGGGCATCTGGAGTTGGTGTTACGCTTTCATAATTGATTAAGGCATAATACCCTACTGTGATAAATCTTCCCAACATCCAATGATCCTCTACTTGATGACCTTGCTCCTCCAGGATTCTACGCATTATTTCTGGTTTGAACCTCTGCATTGAACCAAATGTATGAAACTGTTCCAAGTATATTTTATCTAAGCCCGTTCGCTCAGACAAGCCTCTTTTTACTGCCTCATCCAAAGGCTCATCTACTCTTACAAATCCCCCAGGAAGCGCAAAAGTATTCATATTATGGTATTCAAGGATAAGGATCTTCAACTTTTCCCCTGAAAAGCCAAAAATGACCGAATCATAAGAAATATGTGGGAGATACTCATTGGTGGGTAATGACATGGGTTTTCTTTGAAAATCTAGGTTATCTATTGGATTTGTAAAAATATGGAACTACTATTGTTTCATAAAGAAACAATAAACTCATTCCTATGAAATCTGCTTTGAAACTAGTTCAGATTTTAACGCTGGCACTTTTGGTTACTTTACCTTTCCAAATGAAAGCCCAAAACCTAAATGCATTTGCTGTGCAAACTAAAATAAAAAACGGAATTATCGAAGGGTCTTATGATACCAAATCAGGGATTCAAAAATTCTTTGGTATTCCTTTCGCCAAAGCACCGGTAGGCGAACTCCGGTGGAAAGCCCCTCAACCCCTTGACAATTGGTCAGGAATCAAAAAAACGATCCAATTTGGCCCTAGGGCAGTACAGGCTCCAGTGTTTGGAGACATGGACTTTAAATCAGAAGGGTTAAGCGAAGATTGTTTATACCTTAATGTTTGGACACCAGCTGACAGAAACACCAAAAATCTTCCCGTGTTAGTTTATTTCTATGGAGGAGGCTATGTGGCAGGAGATGGTTCTGAACCCAGGTATAATGGAGAAGCAATGGCTCAGAAAGGTATTGTAGTAGTCACCGTCAATTACCGGTTGAACATATTTGGCTTCTTTGCACACCCTGAACTAAGTGCTGAATCACCTTACAATGCATCCGGGAATTATGGACTCATGGACCAAATGGCCTCTTTGAAATGGGTTCAAGAAAATATCGAAGCGTTCGGAGGAGATCCTACAAAAGTGACAATCGCAGGTGAATCTGCAGGTTCAATTTCCGTAAGCTATCAAATGGCATCTCCCCTTTCCAAAGACTTAATTGCTGGAGCTATTGGAGAAAGTGGAGCAGGAATCCACCCTACTTTAGCCCCAGTAAGCCTAGAAGAAGCAGAACAAACAGGAGCTGATTTTGCGTCCAAAGCTGGATACAATAGTTTGAAGGAATTACGCAATTTATCTACCAAAGATATTTATGACATCTACAATGAATCCCAAAGATTTGGTTTCCCGGTAGTACTTGATGGGTATTTCTTACCCAAGACTTTACCAGAAATATTTGAAGCCCAAGAACAGGCAATGGTCCCGCTATTAGCTGGATGGAACTCAGCAGAAATCCCAGGGATGGCATTTATGCAGGGAAAACCTTATACTCCTGAAGCATTTATTGAAGTAGTGAAACAAACCTACCCAAATGACTTTGAAGAGGTCTTGAGACTTCATCCGCATGCCGACATAAACGAAGTAGAATGGTCTGCTACTCATTTGGCAGCGGATAGATTTATCGCATACAGCACCTGGAAATGGTTAGATCTACATGCGAAAAATTCAAACCAACCTGTTTTCAGGTATTTATATAGCAAACTTCGTCCACCTCTTAAAAATGCTAATTTATCCCCTGGACTTGCTGGAGGCACGATCGAAGGTGGACCAAAAATGCCTGAACCCATCGGAGCTCCCCATGCCTGTGAAATTGAATATGCAATGGGTAACCTTCACTTGGTAGATGCGTATGCTTGGACAGAGGAGGATTACCAAGTATCCAAAACATTTATGGAATATTTTGCGAATTTCATTAAAACTGGAAATCCAAATGGAGAGGGACTACCAACTTGGGATGTGGTAATAGGTTCGGACGAAACACCTGCCACCATGATCATTGACGTGGAGAGTAAACAAATAGAGGCACAGGATCAGTTGCGGTATGAATTTCATGATAAATACTACGGAAACATTAAAAATTAATCTATTCCCGTTTCCGAGTTGGGGAGTCCTAAAGACTCCCCTTTTATTTTTTAAAACCCAACCTTATTACCTGCAATGACCATTTTGAGCGTTCCATAATCATATTTCCCATCAAAAAATGCTCTCAAATCACTCATACTCTTTTGCTTTTCCAATTGGTCCCTAATTTCTGCTATGACATCTTGAGTCAAGCAATCCTCCAATTCCACTCTGCCTGTTTCAATCCCATAAGCCAAATGACTTTTGATTGTAGATAGCGCTAAACTCCGCTCCTTAGAAATTTCCTTAATGGTTTTTCCTTCTTGAAACAACAGGAAAGTTACTTCCTGAGAATCTCCTTTTTGCCTTTTGGGTGTTAAAGCTCCTTTCTTTTTTCGGCCGGTTTTAGACTTTATATCTTTTATTTTATCTGCAGCATGCTCCTTGGCCATGAATATAAATTGCCTTCTCAAGCTCAGCATCTCTTCTTCTAAATCTTCCATTTTCTCTGGAACACCACCGCTTGAAATCACTTCAATCAATCTTCCTAGCTTACTGATTTCCAGGTATTTTCTTAACAAACTCTCTTCAACCGCCTCCAAGCCTTCCAAATACTTTTTGGTTCTGGAAAATTGCTCGGCCATTCCCATCTGAGAAATGATTTTTTTTAAGGAATTAGCCATCAGATTTCGGTAGTACTGACCTCCTTTGGCAATTCTTTCCTGTATTTTTTCAGATTCTTTTTCTTGAAGTAAAAAGAGAAGTTGCCTCCTAAATTTCTCCGTATTGCCCACCTCTCTGGAAATCGCTTCATAAACCTCCGGAATGGTTACTTGCATTTCAACATCCTCAAACTCCATACTGCTGCTTTGCTCTTTTTGGAAGCTTTCTAACTCCCTCAAAACAGGTAAAAAATCAAAAGTTTGATCCACCAAACTACCCAAATATCGATATTGGTGCTGAAGCAACAAACCAGATAATTCAGGTTGATTTCCCGCACTTTGAGAAAAATTGACAACTTGTTGATCAGAATACACCAAGTTTGATTGGATTTTACTTCTTAAAACCAAGCCTTCTAAGCTTCTTAACCTAGATAGTGCCACATAAACCTGTCCAGGTGCAAAAGCTCTTCCTACATCAATGATTGCCTTGTCAAAGGTTAAGCCTTGGCTCTTATGAACAGTCACCGCCCAGGCCAATTTGATAGGGTATTGAGCAAATGTTCCCACCACCTCATCTTCCAGTTCCTTTGTATCCGGATTGACTACGTACTTTTTATTTTCCCATACTTCTTTCCTCAAAGTGTATTCTTCATGGGTATCCTGCATTTCGACCAAAATCTCATTCTTTTTGAGATGTAGCACCTTAGCGATTTTACCATTGAAGTAGGAAGCATTCCCAGAACTGTCATTTTTTACGAACATAATCTGTGCTCCTTCCCTTAATTCAAGTTTTTGCGGAAGGGGAAATAAGGATTCTGGAAAGTCTCCCTCAAGCTCCGCCTCATAGAAACTGGAAGAACCGGTCAGATTCTCCATCTCTTTTTGATTGATTTGATCCGCTTTGTAATTATGGGTGGTGATGGTGATGTAATCCTCCAATTCCCCTATTTCTTCTGCTGTTTTATAATATTTATTCAAAAGCTGAATATCTTCATGCGTCACCCTATTATCCCGTAAGTGGTTGAGCACAGTGATAAACTGATCATCTTGTTGACGGAAAATCTTATCCAGTTCCAGATAAACCATTCCAGAATTTTGCAACGCCTTGGCCTCAAAAAAATGCATGCTATTATAAAACCTATTGAGCACTTGCCATTCATCATCTTTGACGATAGGAGGCAATTGATATAAGTCTCCAATCATTAAAATTTGGACTCCACCAAAAGGTTCTTTAAAATTCCTTTTGACACTTTTCAACCTGTAATCGATGGCATCTAAGACATCTGCTCGAAGCATACTGACTTCATCGATCACCAATAGTTCCACAGCTTTTAGTACACTTTTTCGGAGCTGGTTCAACGGGTGTCTTCTTCCCAAGGTATGCTGGGTATAGAAGCCATACTGATCTGTAAAATTCCCCTCGGGCTCTCTTACTGGCAAAAAACTTCCTAATGGAAGCAAAAATTGTGAATGAATGGTCACTCCTTTCGCATGCAATGCAGCAATTCCTGTTGGAGCCAAGACCACATGCCTTTTATGAGTTCGCTTAGCCAAATCCCGTAAAAACGTGGTTTTTCCAGTTCCAGCCTTTCCTGTCAAAAATATTGGAGCGTTGGTATTATTGACAAATTTTGCTGCAAACTCGAGTTTATCAGTGGACTGACTATTCATATAACTAAAATAATAAAAATGATAATTAGTGAAATAAGCCCGATTTTCTCTTTCTTCAAAATTTCCTTTTTAATTTCAGACCAGAATCTTTCAAGCAATGTATATACACCCTATTAATCGCTGGGAAAATGAAGATGAAATAATCAACTTAATCCAGCAAAACCCCTTCGCTACACTTGTATCCAAGGTAGACGGAAAACCATGGGCAACCCACCTCCCATTGCTATTAAGCAAAGACAAAAATGGAGATGCGGTCTTATCGGGACATGTAGCAAAAGCCAATCAACAGTGGAAGCATTTGGGAGAAGAAGAAGTATTGGTTCTATTCCAAGGACCTCATGCATACATTTCCTCCTCCTGGTATAACCACGAAAATGTACCAACTTGGAATTACTTAGCAGTTCACATCTATGGGAATATCCGGATCATTGAAGGGGATGAGTTGATGGAACACCTCAAATCGCTTGTCGATACCTTTGAGGAAGGAAGGTCAAATCCTGTGACAGTGGAAGGTATGAGCGAAAAATATCTCAACAGCCAATTGAAAGGTTTAATTGGGATAGAAATAAAAATCAATGAGGTTCACGCAAGTGCTAAACTTTCTCAAAATAGAGATGAAACCAATTATCAATATATCATTAACCATCTAGAGGAAAGTCCCTACCCGCTAGATCAGGAAGTAGCAAAAGAGATGGTCAAGCGAAAGAAAAAATAAAGGAATTCTTTTCCCTTATTGAGTCTATATCCCACAACATTTTCATCATTTAAAACAAAAAAAACGTTCTATTAAGCATTTAGAGAGATGGCATGGTACTGGTTAATAGTTTAGTATAAAAATTTAAGTTTCACTAAACCAACATAACCATGAATACCGATTATCATTTTCCAATTAGTAGCTCGACTACCCATAATTGCACCATTAAAACTGCAAGAGATGAAAAAGTAGGGAAAATCAAAGATTTAATGATTGACACAGAAACCGGAGAAGTAGTGTATGCTGTATTGGCAGTTGACGAAGGCTTCCTAAATATGGGAACCAAACTTCTGGCTTTACCATGGCAAGCATTTCATTTCCAAACTCAACAAAAAGATGTTATCATTGTCAATGTTGAAAAAGAAAAGCTTGAAAAGGCCCCTGGATTTGACCAAGACAATTGGCCTTCAGGTCCACAGCATGAATTCATTGATGATATTCATACGTACTATGGCTTCGAAAGAAGACTAATTAAAGCATAAAAAACAGAAAAAGGAGGCTACCTTTTAAATAATACAAAAGAGGTGGCCTCTTTATTTTTTCCTTCCTCCAATGATTGTTCTGGCTATACCCACTGGGACTATTTCTATTAATCCCTCCTTCGAGGATTCCCAGATCAAATTAAAAGGACCTCTGTACACGTTTCTACTCGTGTTATAACTGGCAGTTTTATAATTTTTGGAGTTAGGAATATTCTCCTTAGAAGTAAATAAGTTTGCAGCCGAATTAATCAAGGTATTCAGTCCCTTTTTTGAATCATCATCTGGAATCATTTCTAATTTCAACTCCCTATAGTCAAAAGCAAGGGTATTTCTGGATGAATATTTTTGGGCATCCATCGTCAATCTTAAACCTAAAAGAATTCCTGAATCGACTCTGAATTTACCCATCTTCGCAAATAGCTCATTGATAACAGGTAAGTTAAACCCACTAATAGTGGCATTTAATTTAAAAACGTCATTTCCATAAGGAACCTGAATATCCATTTCTACATCAGCATGTCCTCTTAACTTTGCGCGTGAATTCAATTTCATGGTTTTACCCTGTTGCAATGAATCGGTAGTAAGAACATTGTAAAGTTCAGCAGAAACATTTTCAAAAGACAAGTTGGCTGGTTCCGAATTACCCTCCCCAATTTCTTGGTAAGAGATTATAGAGTTTTGAATTCTGATAGTATCTAATCTCAAGGGAAAAGGAATTTTTTCTATCAACCCCTCAAACATAGGTTTAACTGGTTCTGAAGGTCTAGGTTTGTTCTTATCCCTTAGGTCTATTAAATCGAGACTGTCAATCGTGACCAACCCTGCAATAAGAGACAAATCACCATAGATACTGCTCTTAGTATCAATATGACTCAATTTTAATTCTTTAACTTCAAATTCAATCAAATCCTTTTGAAACTCGGTTTGACTTAAGGCATCGAGCAGTCCTGAATTATAGGTGAACCCAATCCCATTAAAAATCACCGAATTTTCCTGAGAGTTGTAAGTCATTTCCTTTACCCTTATAAGTTGATCTGGGTTTACTAAGTATTCTATATTCTTCAGATTGGCTACGAGACTTTCCAATGTAAATGGAATATCTTTTTTGATCAAAGCTGAATCAGATTGTAAATCTTTGATTTCTAAATTTAAATCCGTGAATTGCCCAACTCTAACCAAGCTATCCACATCTCTGAAAAATTCAGCATTACCATTCTCGAGAATAATATCCTTAATCTCCCCTCTGGAAATTATATCCTGAAACAACAACTGGAGAGCCATAGAACTCTCTTGTGCAGTTCCTTTTTTATTTTTTTTTTGAATCAATCGGAAAGAGGGTTCTACGATTTTCAATTCATTAATTTCTAGCTTCCTGTCAAAAATTACTTTCAACAAGTCCATTCCTGACATAGAAATTTCTCTTAAGGATCCACTCACTTTTGTATTTACGGAATCATTTAAAGGAACCAGTCTGATCCCCTGCAAATCAACTTTACTTTGCAATAAATGGATGTTGATTTCTTCAAAAAGTAAATCGTAATCTCTATCCTGTTGTTCATTGAGGATTTTGGGAATTCTCTTGGAAAGCCAATTTTCCAAAAAATAGGTGCCTGCTATACTTAAAATAATAAGCAAAATAAGTGCTATCCCGAGTTTTCTCATCTAACTAACTTTATCCTGAATATAGTTGATTCTACAGGATATTTCTCCTATTGAACTTAATCAATTGATAAATTCAATTTCAAGCCTCTATTATTCTCAAAGCCTATTCCCAACCAATTTGAAAATCGATCTAAAATCTATTTCATCCTTTAAAATCAACCTTTCACCAAGGAAACTGGAGAATTTGATGTATTCCTTTTTACCTTTCAACTGAAAATCCAACACTTAATGAATTAATGAAAACTTTTTTCTTAATGCTTTCTTTTTACCTGCTAAGCAGTGTTCTTTTTGCCCAGGACAAAAATGAAATAGTAAAAGTTCTAACTTACAATATTTACCATGGTGAAAACCCCTTTAATCTAGGACAATCAAACCTGGAAGAAATTGCGGGATTGATCAAAGAACTTAATCCGGATATAGTAGCCATGCAGGAAGTGGACAGTATGACTACCCGAACCGCAAAAGTTTATGGCACCAAAGTAGATTTAGTACAGCAACTTTCGGAGTTAACTGGGTACCATGGCTACTTCGCAAAAGCAATGGATTTTGCAGAAGGAGGCTATGGAGAGGGCTTGCTGATTAAAAATCCGGCTACTTTTGAAACTCAAAACTTATCCATACCTGAAGGAGGCGAGCCAAGAGCTGCTGCATGGGCTACTATCACCTTAGACTCTGGTACTAAAATCGCATTTGCTGGCACCCACTTATGCCATCAATTTGAAAAAAACAGAATTGCCCAAGTTTCGGAAGTAAGTAAAAAAGCAAAAAAAGAAAGAATGCCGACGATTTGGGCAGGAGATTTAAATTTTACACCTACTTCCGAAGAATATCGAAGTATCAAGGGAAATTGGAAAGATGCGGGTGCATTACCTACCCCCTATTCTCCTACCTATGGATCTATGGAAGATGGTAAGAGAATAGACTACATTTGGTTTGACTCTAGCAAATTTTCCCTTTTATCATACGAGGTTTTGAATGTTCCACACTCGGATCATTATCCTGTACTTGTCACATTACAACTGAAATAAAATGAAAAAATCAATCAGCTTAGCATTGAGTTGTCTTACTCTTTTTGCCTGTAGTTCGGGCAACCAAACTTCAGTGGAAGAAGAAGTTCCAAAACTTGAATGGCGAGAGTTATTCAGTGGGAAAGATCTGGACAATTGGATAATCAAAATTAGCAAACATGAGTTGAATGACAACTTTGCCAATACGTTTAGTGTGGAAGACGGAATGATGCAGGTACGCTATGACGGATACGATCAATTTGACCAGCAATACGGCCATATTTTCTATGATGAATCATTTTCTAATTATGTACTTCAAGTCCAATATAGGTTTGTTGGAGAGCAGGCAAATGGTGGGGAAGGATGGGCTTGGAGAAATAGCGGAGCAATGTTGCATGGACAAGATCCAAGAACCATGTTAGTGGACCAAAATTTCCCAATTTCAGTGGAAGCCCAATTTTTGGGAGGCAACGGAACAGATGAACGAAGCACATGCAACCTTTGTACTCCAGGGACTAATGTAGTTTTAGCAGATACACTTTTCACACCACATTGTATTAATTCCTCCTCAAAAACCTATGCAGGAGACCAATGGGTTACCGCCAACTTTATTGTGTTGAACGACTCTGTCATTCACCATATGGTGGGTATGGATACGGTTTTCAGTTACAACAAACCACAAATTGGCGGTGGAAGCGTGGCTCCTTTTGATCCAGCTGTAAAAATTGATGGGCAGCTGCTCAAGGAGGGTTACATATCACTTCAAAGCGAAAGTCACCCGATTGATTTCAGGAAAGTATCAATTGTAGAAATTGATGAGTTGATAGGAAAAGATAATCAATTAAATAAAGCCGTAATCAACCTTCTTTCTGATTCTAAAGACTAATTACCGCCATAAATGACAATTAAAAAACGTGACTTTATCAAGGCTATTCCAGTTCTTGATATCAGGTAAAAGGCGAATTCATTAAAACTCCCCCGACATCCGACAGGAAAGTCTAGGTAGAATTATTTTATAAAATATCCCATCCAATATTGGATGCCATGTTACATGGAAAACTCACGGCTTCCATACCTTTGGAAGTTCCCTAGGATGCATCAGGTGACCGGGATAAGGAAACCTATTTAGAAGTCATAGGTAGGCTGCTAGCTGGTTCGGAACCTTAGTTAGTGTTATGAGACATCAAAAGAGAAAAAACTCTATTACAAGAGGAATTAAGAGAAAAAGCTCTTCTGAGCATCAAACATGCAGTAGATCCAAATTCTCCTAATTACATCATTTGGACTAAAGGGACTCAACCATTAGTAGATGGATCATTTTTGGTTATTGGGATCATGCGATGGCCAAAACAACTTTAGGATCCTTTGGAAACGGATGGTATGGAAATGGTCTTAACTTCCATTTAGACTATCACAATTCTTTCCTCATACAACCTATGATCATCCAAGTACTTGAAGTAGCAGCAACAAAACAAAAAGCTTATGAGACTGATTTGAAAGAAGCTAAAATACGGATGCAGCGATTTAGCAGACAGCTGGAATTGATGATCTCTACAGAGGGAACTTACCCTGTTATTGGAAGATCTTTTTATTACTGGAGGATTTATTTATTACGGATCTTGTGCATTCCATCCTTGGGCAGAATTGGCTCTAAAAGAAATACTTCCAGAAGAATTGAGTAACGGTCAGAAAGAGCTGCTTTGACCAAAGTATACACCCGGCTTTTTTCAGCAAAAGATACCTTTGATCCGAACAACTGGCTTCAACTGGGATTGACGGGACTCCTGCCAGGCCTTGCAGAGCCCTATATCAGTACCGGTAGTTTATTCCTCTATTCACTAGGATTCCTACCCTTAGATCTTCCTGCAAGTCATCCTTTCTGGTCAGACCCAGCAGAAGACTGGTCTAAAAAAGATTTGGAATGGAGAGGATCAAAGGAGAGATCATACGATCTAATAACTAAAAATTGAAGATATCATATTTCGACTCCGCTCAATGTGACACTATGTTCAATAGAAAAAATCACTCATTTTCTATTGAACATTAAAAAAGCCCGATAATTGCTTATCGGGCTTCCAATTTTTATCCTCTTAATGTAATAGGAACTGGCTTGTTGGTTTTCCAACTACCCCCTGTAAAGTCAGGTACATCAATAGAGTTGGAACGATTGGCAACAGACCATTCACTCAATGGTGAAATACTACTCCAAAGAGCAGCATCATATACATCCTGATCCAAAGGCAAACCATTTCTCAAGCAGTCAATTAGTCTCCAGTCCATGATGAAGTCCATTCCTCCATGACCTCCAACTTGCTTGGCCAACTCTCCTACTTTTTGTACAATTTCAGGAGTGTATTTTGTTTCAAGATCCTTAAATTCCTCATCATTCAACCAACCATGTCCTCTTGATACTTTAGGGCTTGGGTATTTCTGAGCATAGCCTTCGGTACCACTTACGACATGAAGTCTAGAATAAGGTCTTGGGCTAGTCACATCATGCTGAATCATGATGGTCTTTCCATTTTTAGTCTTCACGACTGAAGTATTCATATTTCCTCTGTAGCTTTTGGCAGCAAAATCAGAGAAGAAATTATCTTGAGCAGCTAATTCTTCAGCTTTCTCTTTCATCATAAAATCATTAGATGAAACAGAGGTTAAATAATCCATCTGATCACCTCTATTAATATTCAAGATTTGGCAAATAGGGCCTAATCCATGCGTAGGGTATAAATTTCCATCACGGTAATTTTCTTTCAATCTCCACATGCCTTGGTATCCATTTTTATCGAAATTAAGTGCAAGCAAATCATGGATATAAGCACCTTCTACATGTAGAACTTCTCCGAAGTACCCTTCTCTTGCCATTTTCAAGGTCATTAATTCAAAGAAGTCATAGCAACAGTTTTCTAACTGCATACAGTGCTTTTTGGTACGCTCAGAAGTCTCTACTAATTGCCAGCATTCATCTAAAGTTCTTGCAATTGGCACTTCACAAGCCGCATGTTTACCAGCTTCCATGGCATAAACAGCCATTGGAGTATGCCATTCCCAAGGTGTAGCAATGTATATCAAATCCAAATCCGGACGATCAAACATTTCCTTCCAGGAATATACTTTCCCAGAATAACCATCAGGGTTATGGGATGTACCTTTTAATTGCTCCTTGGCCTTCTCCACTCTTTCTGGCATCAAGTCACATAGGGCTTTAATCTCAACCCCTTCAATTTTACTCAAACGATTTACGGCACCAGGACCTCTCATTCCCAAACCAACAATCCCCACTCTTACAGTCTCAATTTTAGGGGCAGCATATCCAGACATATTAAATTTTTGAGCTCTTCCAGCATATTTTTGAATTTGTCCTGGCAGCTCATTGATATTTGTTTCTGCAAAAGCAGATCCTGCTCCAATTAAACCTAAGCCTGCAAGTCCAGAAGCTTTTAGGAACTCTCTTCGTTTGTTATTCTTCATGAATTGGTATTTTTTGATTCAAATTTCAATAGTATGGTAAATATTGAAATTTTCAACTTTAAATTCTTTTAGACGGTGAATTTACATCATAAAAAAACCAGAATCTATTCATTCTGGTTTTAAAATTTTTAGTATTTATAAACTATCTTATTTTACAGTGTTATGATGGCATGTTTTGATTCCAACGAGAGCATACAATGGACAATAGCTGACAAGGCTAGTAATTACGAATACCAGTGCCACTACTAATGAAATGACACCTAAAGTTCCTGAAACTATTCCAGAGAAGTATAGTAGCACTAAAACTGCTGCTACAATCAATCTAATTGCTCTATCGATTGTTCCCATGTTCTTTTTCATGATTTCCAAGGTTTGGTTGATTTAAAGGTTCAGTTGAAAATCTCTTTCAACACAATAAACCTACCCGATTTCTCCTAAGAAATTCATGACTTATGTCACATAAAAGGTTGATTAAACAACGGTACATCACCATACATTTAATTGAATATCAATTTTATACTTGTGGGTTTAACCATATTATTAAAGTATATTCAAATTAAGAAAGCAGGTTCTATCGGTTCCATTTAGTCATTCAGATTTCCAATCAACTATTTGTTTTTTCCTTCTTTCTGTTCTTAAAAATGAGAGTCATATTCATTCAAATTATTGATATGAAACTTTTTAAAATTCTTACTTGCCTTTTACTTTTCTCCTTATTCACTAATGGAGTCTTGGCTAATAACCGTGTAAGCAATATTCCAAACGATACGATTTCTCTTGCTCAAGCCTATATGAATTTGTATTTAACTTCCACTTATTATGACTCCATAGATTCCGATCGGATTTCAAAAATTCTAGCTTTTGAGAAAGAAGAAATCGACCAGATTGAAGACCGAATATTTATTAGAATCTTTCAGCCATTATATAGCTTTACACAATCCATCTGGTATCAAAACCAAGCTAAACGTCTCTACCTCAGTGATTCGAAACTTGATAGAAATACCCTAAGAAGATTTAAAAGTGTGTTGGATCGAGGAATTAATTTTTACAACGCCGCCCAACTAGATGAATATTCGAGCTATCCCATTGAACAGCTATCGTTTTATGAAATCATCAATTTTGACTTGGATGCCGCAGAAGATATTAGATCAGAATTCTATCGAGTGAAAAACCAATACAATGCCTTATTCAACGAAAATATCTATCCGGACTTTAAACGCATTTTTATAAAAGCCAAGGAAAGTAATAAGATTGAATTGGATTCACTTACTTACTACGCAGGACTCTTTGAAATACCTATGAGTATGTCCACATTAAATAATACCATTGATTTTCCAATTTCACCTTCATTTAAAAATTACTCCATTAACCCAATTTACCGGTTAGAAAACAGGCTGGAATTAATTTCCAGGTATTTACAATTAAAATTTCTTGCAAGCCAACGGACTAGACCTCCTGCCAATTTTAATACAGAAACCTTATATACGCACTATGATGAATTTATGGAGCTACTTAGTTTTGAAGAGGATGAGTTTATCAAAAAAGAGCTGACTCCTCAAGTCACCAGTACTCTTCTTAGTCAATTAAAAAGAAGATACCCATCCCAACGATCTGATGGTATCTGGGACGAAAGCATGGCAGCTATTAAAGCACCAAATCCAACCCCAAACATCATGTACTTTTTCCCCAACCCTGCACCAAAATCCTCTGCCCATCTAATAATCAATAATTTCAAACCTGAACTTCATACCTTGAATCAAGTCGACCAATTTTTCAAATCGAAAATGCAAGAGGCAGGGTTTAAGAGTAATCATCTTCATTATTATTACGATATGGATGGATACGCCATGACGACCAGCCTAGAAAAATTCAACGAAGACGGCAGCAAAGTCAGCTCAGACAAACGATTCACTGAAAGCATGGGCGAAGATGGAAAGTTCTCTTACTTCGAGATATTCAAGTCTATCTTTTTTGAAGTAGAATCCGAATTCCGGATGTTCGCATTTGTTGTTGCCTCCAAAGCAGCTACTATGAGTGGCGAGATTATGACTTCCACCTTTGCTGAAGAAATCCTCCAAAATAGCTACCCAACCCTTCCTGATGAATTAAAAAACAAATCACTTCCAACAAAAGAACTGACAATTCTAGTATATCATTTCCACCAAAATGATATTGGTCAAGTACCTGAGTTAGATTTAAGTGGCAGTTGGGATGTACAAGATCACCTCAGAAGCGCGGGGATTCTTTCAATCAATCAATAATTGAAGATTAACTATCCTCTGGTGGATTGGCTTTAAAATATTCCTCATAAGAAAAGTTTCTAGTGATGGTGTCTCCCGCATTCAACAATATTTCGATTTTCATAACTGGGCAATACCCATACCCCAAATAGCCTATCGAAAATTGGGATGAAGGATCTCTTGAAATTCTAAGCCGATCTATAAACCCGGGGCAAAAATGATAATGTACTTCTTTGATTTCTTCTTTGCGGAAAGAAGGCACATCTAACCACATGGTGAAATTTCTGTTATTCCCCCCCTTATTCGAAGGACTAACCGAGGCTTCTATAGAAATTAAACTATCCAAAGGATAGGTCCGCTCTTTATAAAGGATGTCCATCAAAGCAGAGTCGGTTACATCCTCATAATTTCTCCCTCGTCCCTTCATTACTAATCTCAACAATTCTTCTGTTCGATCAAGATCCTTTTGCCTGGCTAAATCTCTCTCTAAATCCGCTATTTGAGACCTTCTGTTTTTTATCTCCCGAATCACAAAAAATGAAATACTAACCAGAATAATACTTGCGATCACACCTATCCATATCCTTCTTTCCCTTTTCTTTCTATTCATTTCTAACAACTTATTCTTTGCTGCTAGATCTTTTTGTTCGCGGATGTATTGTTCACTTTTTTTAATCCAGTCAGTTTCCTCCTTGGTTTGCTTGAACTTCTCTAAATAGGGTTCAATAAACACCAATTGCTTTTCGGAAAAATACTCTCTTGCTTCCTCTTTGATTGACACCTGACTTTTGATCAATCGTTTGATCTCCAACAAGGCTTTCTCCTCCACACTTCGCTTTTCAGCAATAGGCTTGGCTAAAGAATCATGTGCTATTTCAAAAGAATCAATGCTCTCATTGTAGCGGAGCATTCGACTATTAATAAAAGCCAAAAGGACTTCTTCCACGAGCTTTTTATCAAAATCCGGTAACCGATCAAAAAGCTCTTTTTTGCTGATTGGTTCTTTAGTACCTTCTAAAGTAGCAAAAGGAGACAAAATTTTCCAGGTGGTTTCTGCGTTTAACTTCGGGTATTTCCCCTTCAATTCACTGGAAATAGAAGCAACCTGCTCCTCCAAAAAATTACTTAGAATATCCCCAATCTCACCCATTTCATTGACTTTGGCCAATGTAAATTCAGCAGGCTTTTCTCGTTTATGATCCCCAGATATATTCAAATACAGTTTATCTAAAAACACCTGCAAGAAGGGTAATTGAATAGTCAGGGATTTCTTACTGCCTTTAATTTTTTGGAAAATAGCCTCTGCAACTGCATACTCTTCACCTGTCTTTATGCCAATATTCGAACCTTCAAAAGTAGCCGCACCAATAATTACCTGCTTCACTTTTTCTAAGTTCATAGGTTCTACTCGAAGTTTTTTCTGTAGAAGTTGAGGGATTTCGCGCTCGAATTCCACCAAGTATCCCAAATACTCTTCCCGAATCGAAAAAATCATTTTAACAGGTTGGTAGGAATGCAAAATTCCCTTAATAGTTTCTAAAAATTCTTGTTGCTCGGATTTAGACCCTAAAATAAATAGTTCCTCAAACTGGTCAAATATTAGGTATATAGGCCTAAAGGATTTTTGATAGATTGCTTTTAACGCTTTGCTGGTGGGAGTCAACTCTTCCCCGTTCTTACCAGTTTCATTATCCCAATCGTCTACCCATTGTGAACTTTCCTCTTCTGCATCTCCACCCGCGTTTTTCAAAATGGTTTTCAAGGAGGTATTAATATTATTTCCACGTCTGACCATCAGATCTAACCAGTCGTGCGGTTGAAACTTTCCAGCCAGTCCACAATTTATCAAACTGGTTTTACCAGTTCCTGAAGCTCCATAAACCAAAACCACAGGAGACTGAAATACCATTTCATACAGGGTGTTAATCTCCTCATCCCTTCCAAAAAATACGACCCTATCTTCTCTATCATAGGAATCCAGAAATTTGAAAGGATATTTTTTCATGAAATTATCTTTTAAGTAATTGGGAAATCAAAATAAATCTTCCGTGGTTTCTTCTTCAATGCCAGTTAAGGTCTTCTTCGCATGATAAAACAAACTATAGACCTTATCGAAATTCATGTCTTTCCTATTCTCCTTTTTGGAAAGCCACTTATTCAAAGCATTTAAATCCTCCTCATCCGGTTTAGGGTTATTGGATTTTTTGATCACCACATTGCTATTATCCTCGATAAACTTAAAGTTCAGATTGCCATCATCGTACGTATTGCAATAGGAATAAAAACAAATTTTGGAACCTCCTGTCAGAGCCAGACCATTGTAGTCTATGATAAAAGGGTCTAAGTTAATATTCTTCCTGTAATTGTCTTTGAACAAAATCACAGCATGGGAAATCACAGGAGAAGACTCTCTTCTAACATTACTTTGGCCAGTATTATTAGCATGACTTTCTCCTACTAAAAACGTGTAATTATGCAAGTACAATCCCTCCTCGTCGTTCCGCTGTTGATTAAAATCAATCTCATTAATAGAAATCATTCTATACTCGGCAAGAAAGCTCAAATCCCCTAGAATTACGGCCAAATTCTCCTCCGCATCCAAACAGTCTTTTCCTGAAAGTTCTTTTCCTTTTGCTGATTTCTGAAGTTCCATCAATTGCTCGCAAGCTTGGTAAAAGGCAGTCCCTTCTTGAAGTTGTGGAAGAATTTCTAATGATTCGGAAATCAAAAACCCCAATTTATTGTCTTTGAATGCTGTGATCAGGTTTTCCATTAGTTCCAGAAGTCCCATCAGATCCTCCTCCGCAGCATTCTTAAAAAACTTCACAATGGCTTCCTTTTGCATAGGAGAAAATTCAGGTTTCTTCTCTAAATGATGATCCCACAAGGTAGATATCAAAGAATAACTGATCAATTGAAGGCTTCGCTTCGCAGCCAGTTGACAGTTTTCAATATACCTCGTCAACTTACTGGCAGAAAAGGGTTCCTCTCCGATGGACATCAGTTTCCGGATTTGTACTCCAATCACTCCCACATATCCATTGATGATGATCCTTTTAGCCGTTCTTACGAGCTGTGGGTTTTCTGCCCAATCCGAATTTGCACCTAGAAAATCTGCAGCTTTTTTATTATGCTTGCTAATAGCTTCTAATAATCGTTTTGTTAATTCTTCATTGAAAAAAACTTGTTCAACTTGGCTTTCTTGCCCCCCTTTTTTATTGGCAATTGGATCTTTCCAAGAACTTATCTCCTCTTCATAAATTGCCAAAAACTTATCCAGCTGGAACCTATACTGATTTATCAGATTATCAATATTGGTATACTCTGTATAGAAATGGCCCAAGTCTCCTATTTTCTTTTTGAATGCAAGAAGGGTATTGATTTCATCGGTAATAGACCCAGTGTTGATTTGAGCATTCTTAAAATAAGTCCAAATCCTAGGCTTCCCTTTTTCTTTAAAAACTTGGTATGCAGTATCAAATTCTTCTGCAGTATACTTCCCTACTTTCGTGAAAAACAAACACAATACGATATCGCAGTTACGGATAGCCTCATTGTATTCATTTTGAAGTCTAGAGTCAGAAATTGCATCTAAAAAATTTTCCCATTGCACCAACTCCAGATACAAGCCTTTCTTATGAAGAAAATCATTTTGTTGACTAATAAAATTTCTGAATTGATCCCTATCTTCTTTCAATTCTGAAGATGAAGCAATAAATATCCGGATCGTTTTCATAGAAAAATCAAATTATCGCAGGAATGGCAAATCACCTTTTCTTTTTGTAAATGTTCAATTATTCTAAAATACAGATTTTTATCAGAATAAAATTTTCATGTACATACCTTATCGAACCTTTACCAATCAAGAGAAACTTTAAAAGTGATAAGCATTATCTCCGTAACCTGAGGTGGCTCAGGAATCTTGATTTTTTGAAAAGTACTTGGCCATCACCAATTCTGCCTTTTTCCCCTGAGGAGTAAAATCAGGTTCCCGATCATGTCTGTTGGGATACCACTTCCAGAAATACACACCTGCCAGCCAACTTTTGGGCCATGCTGATTCAAAAAATGCTTCATAGCATAAAGCTTGTGCCGTTTCCGAAAACTCAATTTCTTTCCGTTCATTTGGCCAAACCCAAGGCTCAATGGCTGCATCCACAGTATTGCAATAGCCGATTTCAGTAAAAAGAACTGGCTTTTGATACTTTTTAACCACCTTTTCAACTTTCGGAAGTTGCCTTTTCCAACCTTCTTTTAAATCTTCGAGACTAGGGTTATGAGCATCTGCTAAAGGAAAGTAGGCTTGAATCCCAATGTAGTCCAGCTTATCCCAAAAAGTAATGTGTTCAAATTCGGTGAAATTCGCCGCATAGACCAGTTTACCAGAATAAACCTTTCTAATAGCTGTAATGATTTGCTCCCAATCTTCTGACCTTTCGCTTGTCATTTCCAGCTCAGTCCCAATACAAAGCATTGGTATCCCTAACTTCTCTGCGAGGTTGGCATAATCTAAAATGAATTTGGAGTAATTATTAAACCAAGCCTCCCAATCGGCCTTATTTTTCATTTTAATTTCGCCTGGCCAACTACCCCTTACCCAAAGGTGAGGTTTCAGCATGTTGGTAATTCCCAAAACTTTGGAGGAATCATGAGTTACTTGAATACCCTTACCTGATTCTCCCCACCATTGTCGCTCTGCATCCACCTCCCAACGAATCTCAGGACTATTGACATCACTTTGCCATCCGAAAGGAGTTTGAGAAATAGCATTGGCTCCTATGGCTTTCAAGGCTCTTAACTCACTTCCATCCAAAGGAGACCGGCTACCTACCCAACATACTCCTTTCCACTTTTCTGAAGCCACGAGTATTTCCTCTTCCGGCATGACCCACCACAGCATTCCAAAGGCTAGAATAACCGTAAAAGAGCTTAACAAATACCTGCTATACCAAAGCTTCATGGTTTTTTAATAAGTGTCTGAATTACAATATCTTCATCTAAGGTACGATGTACCGGGCAACGATGGGAAATTTCCAAGAGTCTTTGTCGCTGATCTTCCTTCAAATCTCCCTCCAATTCAATGATTCTGGTAAATCGACTGACTTTTGATTCCTTTTCATTTGGGTTTTTACTATCATTCAAATGAACTTTGTCATGATTCAAGTATACCGTCACTTCCTTCAAATCCCATTTCTTCCTATTTGCATACATTTTGAGTGTCATAGCAGTACAACTCCCCAAAGAGGCCATTAAAAAATCATAGGGATTTGGTCCAAGATTATTTCCTCCAACTTCCAATGGCTCATCCGCAATCATATGATGATAAGGAGTCTTAATTTCTGTTGTATATCCTGGACCTGATAACCTTACTTTAACCTGGTTTCCATCTGTCAGGTATTTTTCACCTTCTTTCCTCTCTACTAAGACATATCGTTTGCTCCAACTTGAAATAAGTTCACCTACATATTGGCTATCATCTTTTTTGCTAACCATATGATCAGAACCATCCAGCGACACAAAACTCTTCGGATGTCTAGCAGCATGATATATTTCAGAAGCATTCTTAATTTCTACAATTTCATCCTGTGGGGAATGGACGATCAATAGTGATTTCTTGAGATTTTTCAACAGATCTTCCAATGGTTTCTGATCCAAATCATCTAGAAATTCTTTTGATATTCGAAAAGGTCTTCCCCCAATCTTTACCTCCGCACTACCTAATTTTTCAATTTGCTCTAAGGTTTCTGTAAAAAGATGGGTCACATGTTCAGGAAAAGCTGGAGCCCCTATGGTCACTACTGCAGTAACTTTTGGTAGATCCAAACTGGCGTACAGAACAGCTGCACCACCAAGAGAATGGCCTACTAACATTTTTGGGGCTTGATAGGTGTTTTCTAAGAAATCGGCAGCATCTTTTAAATCAGTAATATTCGAAGAGAAATTACTCCGTTCGAATTTTCCTTCACTATTTCCCAATCCAGTAAAATCAAAGCTTAAAACCGCTATTCCTTGCTGAGAAAGCGCAATACTGATCCGCTTTACAGCAGAAAAGTTTTGAGAGCAGGTAAAACAATGTGCAAAAACCGCATAGTAAATAGGAACTTGATCCAAAGGCTCATACAAATGCGCTGCTAGATCTAGGCCTTTCCTATTTTTAAATGTCAGTTTTTTTGGATTCATAATTAGGTCATTCCAACTTCCTCACTTCTATATTTTCAAGAATAATTTCAGAGAGTACTTCCAATTTATCATTAAGATACAACTCTTGCATGTCCTCCACTGGAGTTTGTTCACTTTCTGGCTTTAAGTTTAAATAATCTTGAAACCGAATCCCTCCAACTTCATTTACTTTCAACACGGACCTCATTCTCACTCCACCTCCATCAGTAAGGTAATAATAGGCCATATAATCCATCAAATAATCATCCTTTCCTATCCAGTAAAGAAACTCATCTTCAAAATCCTCTCCACCTCCATCTTCAGAAAACGTGACCTTGATCAAATGATATTCTTCACCATTAATTTCAGTAATTCCAAGATCCGTTTTGATAGCTGCCTGATCATTCAAACCATAAGGTAAGAAAGCAAAATAAGCCACCGAATTCACCGAACGAGTATATTTCCCTATCCACTCGGCATTTAAGGTATCTAACTCTACCCCATTAACCGTCCTTTTAAATCCATCATTATTCAAAACGTCTTTGACTTCGCCTGACGGATGGGTAAACTCTCTAATGTATTCAAAGGATTCAGGGGTCTTATAAATCGTATAGTGTATATCCCTAAAATCAAACTCAATGATAGAAGACTGGTATGCCTCACCACCATGGGCTTCAATGGATTTATCGACTATTTTTTCGGCCTCGGTTCTAGAATCACAGGAAGATATCAGTACTATGGAAACTAAAAGCAGGGTGTAAAAGAAGGATTTCATAATTAGGGAGAAAGGATTATTACTTTTTATTATTTCTCAAGAGTGATTTCAAAATCAGAATATTGGTACTCAGCACGAACGTAGAGTTTTTCTCCTTGTTCATTGACTCTATAGCTGGTTCTTTTTCCATATAAAAGGAAAGGACCGGCTTGTTCCATGGTATCATTTTCTACCAAACTTCTATGGTCCTTTAATTGAACCTCATTTCCAAGCATTTGATAACTAACTGGATCAAAATAATACCACCAAACATCATTCTCAGGCCCATAATTTACTCTAATAATTTCTGCTAATTGGCCAGAAGCCAATTCTTTTTGACCTTCATAAAACAAGGAGGCTCCCTCATCTTCCAGTAGTTTCCAAGGTTGGGCAATGACATAATAAGCCGCATCAAAATCCTTCTTTTTGGATTGAAGAAACCCTTGATTCTTAACGGAATTGCCTCCCATGGTATAACTCATAGTAGACCCATTAAAAGAAGAAATATGCTCAATGCTATCAGAAACCCAAGAAATGGATCCCTCCAAATAAGGCTTCATCCGAAGTTCAATCAATTGATCAGTTTCGCTTTCTACTGATCCATCCTCAAGCAATAATCTGGTCCATTTTCTAAATTTCAATGTTTCCAGTTGATCCCAAGCCTCTTGTCCACCATGTGCCTGTATCGCCTTTTCTAAAATTGACTTCGCTTTTTGCTCTGGGCTTTTAGTACATGATCCAAGCAAAAAAAGAGAACAGACAATGATGTAATATGTTTTTTTCATTCTGAATCAATGGATAGGTTTCAAATTAAAGTTATCCTTCTTGAAATCCCAAGCCAATCCAATACCAACAATCAAATACTCTAAGAATAAAATCCAAGGATTTTCTATGAAATCAACCTGACTATAGGCATGATAGGAAAGTATGGCTGAAAAAGTCCAGAACACCATGGATTTCATTTGTGTCAAAAGGCTCAATCCAAAAGCCGGAATGATATACCATGGGTGAATGATTGGTTGAAGGAGTAAATAAACTAAATAGATCAATACCCACATTTCAGCCAGTTGAGTCATTGATTCAGTTTTTTTCTTCCAAGAAATATAAATGATCCCAAGGAAGGTAATCCCACTGAGAATTTTGGTTAATGTTGCGATGGTATTGTATCCTTTTATCCAAAAACCTACCTCTCTAAGAAGGTAATAGACGGATGCATTGAATTCAAATTTCCCTTGATACAAGAGTAAACTGGTTTGAAGGCTTTTCCAGGAATTATCAATTACCAATGGGAGAAAACAGATCCCAAAAACAATTATTCCTCCAACCCAAAAACCCGCAGACTTCCTGACCGTCTTTATCCCCAAAAAGGAAGGAAGCAACATCAAAGGCAGTATTTTCAGACCGACGGCTAAAGACCAAAATGATCCTGAGGCAAAAAATTGCTGCTTTTTAAAGGCCCAAAGCGAAAGCAACAAAGCTAGCAAAACCAATCCCTCAAAGTGAAGATTTCCACTAAGCTCAAGTATCACAAAAGGGTTTAACCAATAAAGAATCAATTTAGAATCCCCTCGCAATAGTTTCCATAATAAAATAAATACGCCTACTTCTGAAAGAATCAAAAGCATCCTGAGCCATATAATTCCATTCGAAACGTTTTGCTTAGAAAGATAGGATGCCCCAAAAAACAGAAGTTGGTTACTAGGTGGGTAAACGGAATAATAATTTGGAGAATTCATCAATCCGAATAGACTGTCCAAAAAACTGGTTGAATCCTGAGCATGCGTTGCGATCCAATCCGAAGGCGTTTCAAGGTAAGGATTCTGATGAATTCTGATTAGCTCCCCATCCCATAAAAATCGGGCATAATCTTCGGACCATTGAGGAGTGGAATTGAATAACAAGAGCCTTAAAAACAGGCCTGCAGTAAAAACTCCCAACCAATGGATTTTAAAGTTCGAACTCCTATAAATCAATAGTAAAGCTGCAAAGCAGCAAGAATAAACCAGTAAGACTAACCCAAAGGAATCCCGTGGAATTTCACTTAAAAAATAGATTCCTACAGCTAAAATCAGCCATAATAAGAGTTGCCAAACTCGTTTAAGATTTTCCTTCAAAGCCCAAGAGCCCTTCTCAGCTCTTCATCATCTGTTCCGTTTCTATTCCAATAATCAAGCATTTCCATGCTTTTTCTAGTTCCTACTGTTCGCTCCACTTCTCCATTATCTTTGGTTTGAATTTCTTCCCAAGACAAAATCTCAAAAGGGAAGAATTTCTGATAACGGATGTTTAGCTTCCTATTGATGGATTTATATTCTATCGTAATTTCGGCTTGATTTCCGGAAACTTCTTTTTTGGAAATGGAGGCTCTCTCTACTTTTAAAGGAATATGGGAAAATCGCTGGAATATTAATGAAGGGATCAATCGAACATCTCCCTCGGGAACAATAGACGGGTTAAGTCGGATGGTATTAAATATTTCATCTTCTGCTGCACCATCCAAGCTCAATTCTTGGTCCCCTTCCGATTCGAAGTAAGAAAACAACCGTGCTTTATATGAGCCATTTTTCCAGTTTAATTGGGTAAATGACTGCCCACACCATTCCGTGACAGAGGCGGTAATTTTAAAGGCATTTTCCTCATCATATACTGGCGTAAAAACTGATAGCATGGTATGATAAGGATAGATTCCAGTCACAAACTCCCTAGTCATATTCATTTTCAGTACTTTACGGGCATCTGCCCCTGCATCTTCAGGGTTATCCAGTTTCACTTGTTTTCTCCTCGAAAAGTCTTCTGTCACGAAAATCATCACTGCTTCTCCTTCACGCTTTTCCCCGTAACGGTATTGCTCCAAATCAAAAACATTTATTTCAGCCTTCCCTTGGTACCAGTATTTGGAAAATTGATCCTCGTCAATACCTGATCGAGGCTTGACACCACAGCCGAAAAGCATGATGAAAGAAAAAAAGATTGCTAATTGTCTCATTTTAAATCAATTTACCAATATTTAAAAATCGTCCAAATTATTTTGTAACCTGCACCGATCACTCCTTTTACAGTTCCGCTCACTTTGGAGACACCTATCCTTTTTCTATAATTCACAGGCCTTTCTATATATCTAAAGCCTTTTTTATGCGCCTTGATTTGCATTTCAATGGTCCAACCAAAGTTTTGATCTTCCATATTCAAGCCCAATAACTTCTTCCAAGCAATCGCTCTAAAGGGACCAAGGTCGGAATAATTCGCTTTTTGAATATAGCGCATCATCGTGGTGGCAAGCCAATTTCCAAATACCTGAGGCAAGGTCATGGAACCTGCCTCCTTTTGACCTTTTGCTCTCGAACCAATTACCAGATCTGCTTCATTCGCTATAATAGGCTCAACCAAACCCTTCATTTCCTCGGGGTAGTCACTGTAGTCTCCATCCAGAAACACGACTATGTCTGGCTGGACCTTTTGTTTTTCAATCCAAGACATGGCCGTTAAACAGGCTTTTCCATATCCTTTTTGAGGTTCAAAAACGACCACTGCACCCTCTTTTTCAGCAGCATCTTTGGTCCCATCAGTGGAATTATTATTGGCTACTACCACATGTCGGACGAAATCAGGAATTTCTCTGATCACAAGCGGGATGGATTTTTCCTCATTGTATGCAGGAATAATCACATCAATAATAACTGGATTATTGAAATCGTTAGGATTTACCAAGACTATAAGCTTTGAATGAGGTAACAAAAACCAAACTATATCCCAGGGCTAACATGAGATGAAAAGGGAGCATTTCGTAGGTTCCCCATTGGATATGGAGGAAAACCATCCCCCAAAAGATCAGTGCAAATAAGCCTTCGAAATAGGTGGTAATCGGTATTCTGAAATTAATATAATTATTCGATTGCAGACCTTGTTTTCCACCCTCCAAATTAAACTTTGGGGTTCGGATAAATGGAGATTTCTTTCCCGAAAGCCCCTCCCAAACCGCCTGCGCATTGTGAAGGGCCAATCCCATAGAAACAGAGAGGAATAAAGGAAGCTGCCAAAACACTTGGCCAAGGCTTTTGATAAATGACCTTCTGGCATAGAAATAAGAAACCAGGTATACCCCTGCAATGATTACGAATCCAATCATAAATACTCCTGCTAACTTGAAAAGTTTTTCAGGAATCAATCCGGTGACACCTGCCCACCATACTCCGATGCTACTAAAACTCACCAGTAAAATCGCGATGAAAATACTACTGTTAAATAAATGGGCGAAAGCATGAAATTTCACTCGAAAAGGAAGAGTCTGAGCCATCACTCCATGTATATGTTTGACAGCGCATTCTGCTCCCCCTTTGGTCCATCTAAACTGCTGAGATTTCACAGCCGACATAATAGGAGGAAGCTCAGCAGGAGATTCGATCTCCGGCCTATATACAAATTCCCATCCTTTTCGTTGAGCACGATAACTTAAATCAAGATCTTCTGTGAGAGTATCATCATGCCAATTTCCTGCATCAAGGATACAGCTCTTCCTCCAAATTCCACCTGTTCCATTAAAGTTGATGAAAGCTTGCTGATTATTTCTACCCATTTGTTCGATGAGAAAATGTGCATCTAAAGCAAATGCCTGTAAGCGGGTTAGCAAAGAATAATTTCTATTCAGATGAGTCCATCTAGTCTGGACCATACCAATCTTATCTGTGCTGAAAAATGGCAAGGTCTTGAGGAGAAAATCGGGATCCGGAACAAAATCCGCATCAAAAATTGCAATAAATTCACCACTTGCTTTTTCCAGCCCATCCTTCAAGGCCCCAGCTTTAAAACCTGCTCTATTGGTTCGATGTATATATTGGAAATTTATATCGGGAAATTGGGCAATCTTACTTTTCAGTAAGTCCGCAGTTTCATCGGTGCTGTCGTCTAACACTTGGATTTCCAATAATTCTTTAGGGTAATTCAATTTGGAGGCAGCCTCAATCAGGCGTTCTACCACATATAATTCATTGAATACGGGAAGCTGAACTGTCACTTTCGGCCAATTTTCCATTTCCTTTACCGGAATACTAGCCAACTTTTTTCTAGCCTTCCAAAAATTCCAAAGGAGGTTACCTTGGGCAAGGCTATAAACAAATATAAATAGCATCCCCAGGATATATGTTCCTATCAATAGGTAAAGAAAGATCATTTAGGCGTTCAACTTTATGGAATCATTTCCAATAATAATGGGCAATTCATTGATTCTACCTTCTTCCGAATCATTCTCCAGTTTTAACACCCCTCTTGGGCAAACTGAAGAACAAACTCCGCAACCCACGCAGCTGGATCGGACAATGTTTTGGCCTCTTTGAGCATACCATCGTACATCAATCCCCATTTCGCAATAGGTAGAACAGTTTCCACAAGAAATACACTGCCCCCCGTTGGTAGTAATTCTAAACCTAGACTTAAATCGCTGAACGATTCCTAAATACGCGGCGAGAGGGCAACCAAATCTGCACCATACTCTATTGCCCATAAAAGGATAAAATCCTGTCCCAACTACTCCTGCAAAAGCTGATCCTATAGCAAAACCATAAAACGAATGTAACTGGTTCGTTACATTTCCCAAAAGGGAAAATCCTGAAAAATAATTGGCAATAGTCAAAAGCGTCATTACCACAGCTAAAACCAATACACTATGAATAATTACCCGTTCATATTTCCAGGCTTTTAAACGCTTGTCAGATAACTGTCTATACGGGTCACCTAAAGTTTCAGCCAAACCACCACAACCGCAAACCCAGGAACAATACCATCTTTTTCCAAAGAAATAGGTGAATACCGGTACCCCAATAATTATCAGTAATATCCCCCAAATCAACATAAACATACCTACTCCTCCTCCACTAAGAAAGGTGTCTATCTGGTAGTCATAGAAGAAATCATAATCCAGAGGCCATATGTTTTTAAAATCAAAATAAGGCTGATTAAATAACACCAGAATTTCAGGTATCAAAAAAGCAAAGGCCGTTTGAAAAAACATGACCGAGGCAGTTCTAAGCTGTTGGTATTTATTCCCTCTATACTTTCGAAACATCCTGATTCCCATCACTAGGATTGCAAGGGTGTAGATAAATCCATAGAGAAACCATTGACTGGCCGGATTACCACTTAAAATCTGACTCAAGGGATCCACCATGGCCACCAAATTGACCAGATAAGCTGGATACCAATACAAGATGATGTAAAAGAGAATTAGATAGGCACCGGTTATCATCCCCATCCAGCCCCTATTTTTCATCGCAGAATGAAATATCCCATTATTCTTAACCCCTTCGGATTCGCCTTGATAGCTAGGAAGGTTGTACATCAGTCCCCCTATGACTGCTAATCCTACCGAAAGCAGTAAGAAGAATATTGGGTTATCCTTTACGGGGCTACTTAGTGAAGCTTTCGCCAAAGGAAAACTATAATCGTCCCAGATGACTTCATCCCATAAGGACTGTGCTTTTAATTGGTCATTATATTGATTGAAATATTCGTTGAAACTTCCAATAAAAGAAAAGTTAGAATCGAATTCCTCCCCATAAATTGGAGCAAGAATTTCCACCATCTTTTCTTGGTGTATATCCTTTGTGTTTTCTAATACTAGCGTTTCTGTCAGTTTATAACTCCCTATAAATGGAATTACAGTAAAGAGTCCTAGTCCAAACAAAAACAGTAGTATGCCTATTTTTTGAATCAATTTCATATGCTTGCTCCCAGAAGTTTTTGGATGAAAGTTCTCTTCCCAATTTTAATAGCTGTTCCAAATTGGGCATTAAAAGCTTTTTGAATTTCTTGGATGTAAGGGGCAAAAAACTCAGGATCAAAATTGGCCTTCTCCAGCTGTGCAATAACTTGTTCTCCCTTCCACTTCTCATGGATGACTTTGTCAAAGAATTCATGTTTCAGACGAAATCCAAAATTATTCACGCCTTGAATGGTGCCATCTTTTAGCATTAACATCCGAAATGCTACCTTTCCTGATGAATGTTCCCAAAAGAAAGAGTCAAATTTCTCAGATGACCATTGGGGAGGAACAGCCCCATAAGTCTGGTACTCAATATCCAAAAACTTTGCAGAATTAAACCAAACACCCGGTTGATAGGGAGTGGGTTTTCCATGTAGTGTATAAGCCAATGTCTCCCCATGCATTCTTCCAGTATACCATACCTGCTCCACTACATTTCTATCTGGTGCCGGAATTTGATGAAACTCTGCACAATCTCCAATTGCATATACATTCGGGATATTGGTTTGGAAGAGGGAGTCTACTTTTACTCCTCTGTTTACTTCCAGTTTACTTTCTCTAAGAAAATCAATATTTGGAGTCACCCCTGCTGTCAAACCTACAAACTGGCAGTAAATTTCCTCTCCAGAGGAAGTAATCACAGATTTTACCCGTCCATGTTGATCTGAAACAATTTCCTTTAATTCAGTTTTCAACCTTAAATCAATATGATGCGTCAACACATGCCTTCCTACCAACTCCGACTCTTCTTTTGGTAGCACATTATTCCAAAAACCTTCCTCTCTCACCAAAAATGTCACGGGGATCTTTCGATAAGCCAACATTTCAGCCATTTCAATCCCAATCAAACCTCCTCCTACAATCACTGCTTTCTCCACACCACCCTTTGTCAAATCTTCCATCGACTCTAAATCCTGCTTCGAATACAGCCCTTGTACCCCCAATAGATCCTGCCCTGGCCAACCAAATTTATTTGGTTTTGATCCGGTGGCAATCACCAACTCATTATAGTTTAATTCGGTCGTCGATTGAAACTTGAGTATTTTGTTATCAAAATCAACCTCCTTCACCCAATCTTGGAGCAGTTCAATTCGATTCTTTTCCCAAAACCAAGGCTCATAGGGTTGCGTATGTTCAAACTTCATATGCCCCATGTAGACATACATCAAGGCTGTTCTTGAAAAAAAGTACTTCGATTCCCCTGAAATTAAAGTAATCCGAATCTGATCATCCAATTTCCTTAATTGACGGGCACATGTGACTCCGGAAATTCCATTGCCAATAATCACAACGTGTCGGGTTTCACTCATTAAAAGGGCTGGTTTTCTGAATTTTGTAAACTATTACCTGAATCTAAAATCATCAATTACTTCTTATTGAGATTCCAATCGTAATCCAAGTAACTGATTTTTGCATTCTTATCAATTTTCACGCGGCTGTATTGATTCAAATAATCAATTAAACTGCCCTCATTCGTGAAATCTCCCTTAAACCAAGAAAAGATCGAGGAAATCTGAATAGAATTTTTGGTGATTTTATTCCTTACCCCATCATTTATAAATGCAATAGCTTGTTTGTTGAGTTGCTCCTCAAGTTTTGAAACCATAAATGCCTCATTCAAAAGAGGTGGGCACGATATAGAAGCACAGTTCACCGCAAAATGAATTCTTGGTTCATCAAATTCTTTCCTCAAGATCCCATGTTCAATTTCATCCAAGTTAAATTCTTCTCCTCCTATCTCAAAGAATTTATAATGCCATACATCACTGATCATTGGGATTTTTAAAACAGGTCCTAGGTCCTTGATACTTTTGGTAGGATAATTATCTACGATTAATTTAACTGTAAACCCATTGTAAGCATTGATCCAATAGACTAATTGCTCTTCCTTGGACCAGGTTTCTTTATTAGGCGGATGATCACTCAAAGTCTGGAGGTAAAAGTTGAGTTTGGATTGATCAGATACAAAACCCTCATAATCTACCATACCCTTTGCGTCCACATGTTTTTTCAGGAGTTCATCCCAAGCCTGATGGTCAGGGACTTTTACCTCTTTCGATTTTACCGATGGCCCTTCAGGTACTATTTTTGTTCCCCTCGAAGCCTCAGAGTTTGAACTTTGACATGCTAAAAAGAAAAATGCTATTCCCGCAAATAAATAGTTTTCAATACTGTTCATGATGTTGTTTTTCATCTCATACGGTCTATACCAGTCGAAGATCAGGCAAAAGCAGCTATGTCATCCACTTGACAGATTTCCTTCAATACACTTTTTCACCTTTATTGAGCCAGATTCCCCAGCTTTTGGAATAAGTATGTACTTTTTGGGTTCGTTTATCTTCATGATAAAGTGGAAGTCCCTCATTCGACCATTGGATAATTCCCCCATAAAGGTTGTACACATATTTGAACCCATTGGCTTTTAATTGTTCACCAATATTCTGAGATCTAGCCCCTACGGTACAATATACCAACACTGGTTTTTCCTTATCCAAGTCTGCTACATTAGCTAAGTCAAAAGTATCATATCCGACCCAATGAGCTCCCTTTAAGTGGGAAACTTCAAATTCTTCTTTTTCTCTAGAATCTACCACTTGAAATTCTGACAAATCGTTGATTTCAGATGGTTTAAGGACAGGAAAATCACTGTCATACAGAGTGCTTAACAAGGTTCTGTAAGCGATTGATTGGGCATTTCCATTCAATGCTACGAACATCACCAAAATGAATAAGAATAATTTAGGGAGATAAACTGGAATGCGATTCAAGGCTGTCATAATAATGAAACCTACGAGCCTCCCCAAGGGTTCATATTATGCGTAAAAATCTGACAATCTTGCCAAACCTCTTCTGTCTTTAATGACAATACGCTTGCCTTCCAAAGCTATTAAATTGTCTTTCTTGAACTCAGAAAGTAAACGAATCACTGATTCAGTTGCTGTTCCTACCATACTTGCAATCTCTTCCCGGCTCAATACCAAATCAATTTTCTGACTTTCTCCACCTTCTACGCCATAAGAGTTTCCCAATTGAAGAAGTACAAATGCCAATCGCTCTCTGATACTTTTTTGTGTAGCATCAGTCAATTTTTCTTCCATCACTCCAAGTTCATGGCTCAATGCTTTTGTAATTCTTTTAAAAAATGGGGTATTACTGGATAAGGTAGTCAAAAAGGCTTCTTTAGGAATGAAACAGATTTTGGCATCTTCAACGATCATTGCAGAGTTCGTATAATTCTCTTCCCCTAGCAATGCAGAATAACCTAAGAAGTCCCCTTTTTGAGATAAGTGAATGATTTGCTCTTTTCCATTGGATGCAGTTTTATAGATTTTTACTACTCCGGAATTGATACAAAATATCCCTAAAGGCTTGGTCCCTTCATAATAAAGAATCTGGCCTTTTTTATGAGAAATAAGGTTTTTATTATCCGAGATTGTGCATACATGCTGCTCTGGTAAATCCGAAAAAAGAGAGAATTTTCTGCTTGCACAAAGCTCACAAGGCGTATTTCCAGAATGACCACTCATAATTAGCTAATTATTTGGGTGAAATTTATAAAAAGACTGACATATATCATAAGAATCCCGTCTATTTTGGAGGCTCTGGTAGAGATTTCAATTGATGAAACCGCTTACCTAATTCATCCCACTCTAGACAAAGATGATTTAATCCATTAGATATAATCATAAATTTAGCCTTGATTTTTTGGTGATAAAGGCATGCCTGCTCCATGGTCTTCTGAGTCAGTTTGACCTTTGGAGCCTTACATTCAATAAGAAGAAAAGGTCCACCTTCTTTATCCCAAACCACCAAATCAGTTCTTTTTTGAAGTTTATTATAAACCAACCCCTTTTCAAGGGCGATTAGGCCTTTGGAATATCCCAAATGATTTATTAAAAAATTAATCCAATGCTGCCGAACCCATTCTTCAGGAGTTAATATCAAATACTTCTTTCGGAGACTATCAAAAATACCTAATTTCCCATCCAATTCTTGAAGCTTCGGTTCAATAGGCGGAAGATTGAGATTTGGTAATTGAACACGATCCATTCTCTGATTCATAAACAAATATGTACATAAATCCTCAGTCAAAATTAAAGTTCTTTACAAAGTTCTTCACTTCATCAATCCTAAGTGGATTGTTTATTTTGGTTTCATGCCAATCCCCAAAAATTCAGGCAGACGTAATTTACTTTGATGGAACGATTTATACGGTTAATTCTGAATTTGAAATAAGCGAAGCACTTGCTATTAAAGACGGTAAATTTCTTGCCGTAGGATCGAGTGACGAAATCCTAGGAGGATATGATGCGGCCGAAAAAGTGGATCTTAACGGCAAGTCGGTTTACCCAGGCTTCATAGATGCCCATACCCATTTCAATCGATACGCAGAAGGATTACGAGTAGTAGACTTAGTTGGGGCCAAAAGTTATGATGAACTTATCCAACGGGTAAAAAACTATGCAGATGCTAACACAGATGAAGCTTGGATTTTAGGTAGAGGTTGGGATCAAAACCTTTGGGAGGGGCAAGAATTTCCTACCCGAGAAAAACTGGACGAGCTTTTCCCAAATACACCTGTTCTCCTAACTAGAATTGATGGACATGCTGCTCTGGTTAACCAAAAAGCATTGTCAATTGGTGGGATTACTTCCCAAACTAAGATGCTTGGAGGTAGTGTGATCTTAGAAAATGGAAAAACCACAGGAGTACTTGTGGATAATGCCATTGATTTAGTCAGTAATAAAATCCCGAAAACTACATCGGAACAAGCTAGAAAAGCCCTATTAGCTGCTCAGGAAAATTGCTTTGCGGTAGGACTTACCTCTGTAGTAGATGCTGGGCTAGATCAGGAAATCATTGAATTATACCAACAACTTCATCAGGATTCCTTATTGAAAATGAGAATTTATGCCATGGTCAATCCAACTCAGGAAAACATGGACTATTATTTTGATAAAGGAATTTATCAAGATGACCAATTAACCGTGAGAAGCTTCAAAATCTATGGAGATGGGGCTTTAGGATCTAGAGGTGCGGCGTTATTAAAACCATATTCTGACAAACCTGATCAGACAGGCTTTTTGCTGAGCACGGAGGATGATTTCAAAGATTTGGCAGCAAAAATGTATGAGCATGGATTTCAAATGAATACACATTGCATTGGAGATTCAGCGAATAGAACCTTACTGAATATTTATGCTGATGTTTTAAAAGGAAAAAACGACTTACGCTGGAGAATTGAACATGCACAAGTGGTAAATCCAGAAGATGTATCCAAATTTGCCGAATATAGCATTATTCCATCGGTACAACCCACCCATGCGACCTCAGACATGTACTGGGCAGAGCAACGTTTAGGTCCGGATCGGATCAAGCACGCCTATATTTTTAATGAACTGTTGGAACAAAATGGAATGATTGCTTTAGGAAGTGATTTCCCGGTAGAGTTCATCAATCCTCTATATGGTTTCCATGCCGCGGTTGCCAGAAAAGACAAGAACAATTGGCCGGACGAAGGTTTTCAAATTGAAAACAAACTAACTAGAGAAGCTGCCTTGAAAGGCATGACCATTTGGGCTGCTTATGCAAACTTTGAAGAAAGTTTAAAGGGAAGTATTGAAGTGGGAAAATTAGCCGACTTAGTAATAATGGAAAAAGACATCATGGTTGAAGATGCGACAAACCTGAGAGAACTCCCCATAGATCGGACCATCATCGGAGGAGAGGTTGTCTATCAAAATGCCAAATAAGGAGCAATTTTATCAATCCATTGAGGTTTGAAAATTTTAATTTCTTTTAAGTCCTCAATGGATTGATATGCACCATGTTGTTTTTTGTAAGCCAAAATAACTTTTGCTTCCGAATAAGAAATATAGGGATGCTTAGCAAGTTCTGATTCCGTAATTTGATTGATTTCCATTTTCCTGAAGACCAATTCATCGAACTCAAAGTAATTGCAAAGTTTCTCGATTGTTTCCGGCGTTAACCCATAAACTTCTGATAATTGGCTTACGTCATGAAAGCCACCTAGTTGCTCTCTATACTTTATTATTCTGCTGGCAAATGCCGGACCGATCCCAGGTACGATTTGCAGCGTAGCAGAATCAGCTTCTGACAAAGGAATCTTTTTTAAATTCTCGAATTCCTGATCCTGGGCTACGGGTTTATTTTTTACAGTATCCTCTGGATTAAAGACAAGATCCGGGGAGGAAACCAATTCTACTCCAGCCTTTCTTAAAGAATCAATTTTCAACTGAAATTGAAACTGATAGTCTTCCGCAGCCCTATCTCTTATGTAGCCAAAAAGTGTTGGAATCAATAACAAAATGGTCAAAAAAGGGAGCAAGAATAAGAACCCTCTGGACTCTTTGTTTGAAAAACCCAAATAGGATTTTAGCCAATAAAAAATAGTGCCTTTCATATAAAAATTCGGATCACTTGAAAGAATTGATTCTGTCTATGATGTATAATTTAAGAATATTGGCATCTTAATTCAAAATTCATGAAATTTGCGATATCTAGATGTTTTTTATTTAGATAGATTCCAAATTGGAATTTCGATAGGCAAAAAAGCTAATTACATGCCTATTGTATTTAAATTTGCGTTGTAAGACTTGTCCCTATGCAAATCAAGTTCAGAGCATTAAGTTTATCACATAAGACCGCACCCGTCCAGATTCGAGAGATTATCGCTCTCAGTGATCAGGAAATACAGCGAACATTATTGAAATTGAAGGATTTCTTCAGTTTGAATGATGTATTGATACTTTCTACCTGCAATAGAACTGAGGTGTATTACAGTCATGATCTTGACTTGAGTACAGAAATCATCAAATTAATTGGACTTGAAAAAGGTCTTCCTGATGTTGTCAATTACCTAGAATACTTCCAGATCTACAATACCGATAGAGCAGCGATTGCTCATTTGTTCCGTGTTTCAATGGGATTGGAAGCACAAGTAGTAGGAGATATTCAGATATCCAATCAGGTAAAAAGAGCGTATCAAGCATCTGCGGATTTAGAAATGGCAGGACCATTCCTTCACCGATTGATGCACACAGTCTTCTTTACCAACAAGAGAATTGTACAAGAAACTGGTTTTAGAGAAGGTGCAGCATCACTTTCTTACGCAGCCATTGAATTAATAGAAAGTCTTACTTCCAATACTTACCAACCAAGAATCTTATTGATCGGAGTTGGGGAGATTGGAGAAGATGTTGCTAAAAACATGGTCTATCTTCCTAATGCAAAAGTGAAGGTAACCAATAGAACACTTTCCAAAGCAGAGGAGATTGCAGCTCCTTTGGGATTTGAAGTTATTCCTTTTGAGAATTGTTTCGAAGCCATGGAAGAGGCCGATGTAATCGTATGTTCGATTATGAAAAACGAGCCTTTTATCACCAAAGAGCTGATTAAATCTTTCGACATTCCTAGTTATAAATTATTAGTAGATCTTTCTGTTCCAAGAAGTATCGAAACCAGTGTAGAAGATGTGCCTGGAGTAATCTTGTATAACGTTGATAATATCCGCAGTAAGACTTCTAAAGCTTTAGAAAAAAGACTTGCTGCTGTTCCTCTTGTTGAAAGCATCATTGAAGAAAGCATCGAAGAGTTTTATAATTGGAAAAAAGAAATGATGGTTTCACCTACCATCAACAAACTGAAGCAGACACTTGAGCAAATCCGATTGGAGGAATTAAGCAGGTATTTGAAAAATGCAGATGAAAAGGAATATGCGGTGATTGACAAAATCACCAAAAGTATGATGCAGAAAATCCTGAAAGTTCCAGTAGTTCAACTGAGAGCTGCATGCCAGCGAGACCAGGCAGAGGAAATGATCGAATTCATTTCTGATCTTTTTGATCTTGATCGGGAAAACACGAAAAAGTAATCTATTAAATACTTAAAGAGAAATGACCAAAGGATTGTAAAAACCTTTGGTCATTTTATATTTGATCCCTATTCAAAAATTCTGCTCCATAACAAATGAAAGCAATCAAGTTTGTACTCCTTTTATTAATTAGCACAATTTGCTCCCTGCAACCTATCTTTTCCCAAACTTGGGAGGTGTATGATGATGAGTACAGATTGCAAAAAAGACTTCTTTACGATCAAGTTGAACTGTTAAGCGAGACTGTCAGGATTGGTAAAAAAGATTCTGTTTTAAGTTTATTATCCTCAGACCTCACTCCCGCTGTTTCTCTACAGGGAAGTGAAGTATATCAATACCTTGAACCATGGATTTTGGTAAAAGGGCCTAATGGATTAGGTGCTTTTCATGAATACGGTCAGCAAGTACTTCCTTTAGAATACGACGAGATTCAAACCTACTTCAACTTACTGTTAGCAAGAAAAGGAAATAAGTACTGGATTTTTGAAAGAGGAAGTGGCAAAACTACTCCATTAGGGACTTTGGACCGAGCTTCATTGACAAAAACAGGGATGCTCATTACCCAAATAGGAGCCGAGTATTTTATTCCTTTGTCTAATGCAGGCCAAAAATCATTTCAGTTATTGGAAGAATCTGAAGGAGACTTCCTTCTAGCAAAAGAAGAGACTGGGTATGGATTAATCAATCGGGAAGGTGATTATGTACTTGCCCCAGTAATCGATGAACTAAAGCATAATAAAGGGAATTTCTATTTTGGTTTTGAAGACAATCAATTTTTATTGATTGAAGGAAATGATATGAAAGCCAATGTTCGATACAACTCCTATCATAGAATCACATTAGAAGATGGGTTGATGTTGGAATACATCCATGGAAAGCTTCGTAGGGTCATGAAAGAGGGCGGAATTCTGTTGGATGCAGTGGGGATGGAAGAAGTAACAAGAATTGGCGAGGACCTTTACAATATAAGATTCAGAGATGGTAATCTAGGATTGCTTGGTAAAGGAGGCTGGTTAGTTCGACCCAATGCTCCCTTAGAAAGAATACTTATGGGATCGAACGGACTATTTCCAGCTTTGAAAGAAGGTTCTCTTGGCTTTGTAAACTCTATGGGGGAATGGATCATTCAACCGCAATATGAAGATCTGACTCTTTTTTCAGAATCCTTGGCAGGGTTTAAAAAGGGAGGAAAATGGGGAATCATAAAAGCGAACGGAGAAGTCTTAGGAAACACCTCTTGGGATGAAATAAAACCATTCAAAAAAGGTTTTTCCATTGCTAGATCAAACAATCAATTCTATCTCTTGAATGCTAATGGAGAAGTAGTCAATCAGGAATCCTTCGATCAGGTACTTAGAACCAATGATGGGTATTTCATTGTAGAAAAAGCTAATAAAACAGGTATTTTGGACCCAGCTGGTAAAGAATTAATCCCAATTGAATTTGATCGTGTACATCGTGCTCAAAGGGACTTAATTGTGGTTCAAAAAGATGGAAAAACAGGACTGCTTTCTGACTCAGGAGAGGTGCTACTTCCATTGGCATTTGAAGATGTTTTAATTGATTCCGGCACTGGGAAAATCTTAACTAAAAACCTCTATGAACCTGTAGTAGTCATTGAACCGGAAACCACAGGGAGGAAAAAAAGCAAAAAGTAATCCTTAGAAATAAAAAACCCCAATGAATTCTTTCATTGGGGTTTTAATCTTTTATTAAGGATTCTATTTGTCCGATTTACCTTTTCCTGAATCTTTTGAGTCAGTATCAGATTTGGCAATGGAATCTCTCATGGAAGTATCTGATTTGATATTTTCCATTCGGTAATAGTCCATCACCCCCAGTTGACCACTTCTGAAAGCCTCTGCTAAAGCCTTTGGTACTTCTGCTTCCGCTTCTACGACTTTCGCACGCATCTCTACATTTCTTGCTTTCATCTCCTGTTCCAATGCTACCGCCATAGCTCTTCTTTCTTCAGCTTTTGCTTCTGCTACCTTTAAATCTGCAGAGGCTTGATCGATTTGAAGTTTCGCTCCTATGTTGGTTCCTACGTCAATATCTGCAATATCAATGGAAAGAATTTCAAAGGCAGTTCCCGCATCCAATCCCCTCTCTAAAACCAGTTTGGAAATCTTATCGGGGTTTTCCAAAACACTTTTATGGTTGGACGCAGATCCTATGGAAGTTACAATTCCTTCCCCTACCCTTGCTAAAATGGTTTCCTCTCCTGCACCACCTACCAGTTGCGCGATATTGGCACGAACAGTCACCCTTGCTTTTGCGATCAGTTGAATCCCATCTGCTGCCACAGCAGCTACATTTGGAGTATTGATCACTTTAGGATTCACTGAAATCTGTACAGCCTCGAAAACATCCCTTCCCGCCAGGTCAATCGCTGTTGCCTGTTTGAAAGAAAGATTAATATTGGCTTTATCCGCAGAAATTAAGGCTCTTATCACATTTGGCACATTCCCACCGGCTAAGTAATGCGTTTCCAGGTCATTAGTGGTAAGCTCCAGACCAGCTTTAGTAGCTGTAATCAAAGAATTCACTATCACACTCGGTGGCACCTTTCTTATTCTCATTCCTACTAGCTCTAGTAAACCAACCCGAACATTTGAAAACTGAGCGGTAATCCAAAGATTAACAGGTACAAAATAAAGAAAGATGAAAAGTAAAATGATCCCTGCTACCGCAGCAACCAGAATAAACAATGAGCTATTTGGATCCATGTTATTTAACTAAAATTTGATTGTTTTCAATTTTCATAATGATGATCTCTTTGCCTACTTCTATAAAACCAGACTCAGATTTCACTTCATAAACTTTCTCTTCTACTCCAAAAGATGCCTTTCCAAAAGGTTTTAAATCTGAGATCGCTTTTCCTGGCATTCCTACTTGTAATCCTTCAGTCCTTCCATCAAAAGTACGACCTTGGTTGGTTGTTTTAAGAGAAAATTTGTTCCATACTCCTGATCTAAAGCTGTATACAATAGCCAGCAGATTTGATATCACCGCAATTCCTGTGATCCACCATGCTGTCCCCGCATCAAAAGATACGAATGCGTAAATAATACCTGCAGCACTTACTATAAGCCCAAATACACCCACCACCGTGGTACCGGGAACAAATAGGACTTCCGCAACCATCAAGATTAAGCCTATTAGTAGTAAAGTGGATAAAATAATTATAGTCATCACGGGCTGAACTAGAATCCTAAAATACGAGAATCCTGATTAGAGTATTCAATAAACATAAAAAAACCCGGAAAATTCCGGGTTTCTCATTAATAAGCTTTGGCAAAATAAACTCTTCCTTCAGAAGGCTTCCCTGTCAATATACAGGTTCCTGCTTCCTCTTTCCTATTCAGAGGAATACACCTGATGGTCGCCTTCGTCATCTCTTTAATTTTATCTTCCGTCTCTGGAGTTCCATCCCAATGGGCAGAAATAAATCCTCCTTTATTTTCCAATACATCTTTAAATTCTTCCCAAGAATTTACTTCGGTCGTTTTCTCTTCTCTAAAAGAGTAAGCCTTAGAATAAATAGACTCTTGGATTTCAACCAGCATCCCCCCGATTTTTTCAGCAATTGGTTGGGAAGCCAATTCAAATTGGGATTTAGTCAAATTATCTCTTCGAGCAATTTCTATTGTTCCATTTTCTAAATCTCTAGGCCCGATAGCAATTCTTAGAGGAACACCTTTCAATTCGTATTCGGCAAATTTAAAGCCTGGCTTATGCGTATCTCTATTGTCATACTTCACAGATATCCCCGCTTTTCTCAACTCAACCATTATTTCATTGGCCTTTTCAGAAATCGCTTCGAATTCCTCATCTTTTCTATAGATAGGGACAATAACGACCTGGATTGGGGCCAATTTTGGAGGCAATACTAGACCGTTGTCATCAGAATGCGCCATGATCAATGCCCCCATTAATCGAGTACTTACTCCCCATGACGTTCCCCACACATATTCCAATCCACCTTCTTTAGTGGCAAATTTTACATCAAAGGCTTTCGCAAAGTTTTGTCCCAAGAAATGAGATGTTCCTGCCTGCAATGCCTTTCCGTCCTGCATCATCGCTTCAATACAAAGTGTATCATCCGCCCCGGCAAATCGTTCATTGGCAGATTTTCTTCCTCTCACCACTGGCAAAGCCATAAATTCCTCTGCGAATTGTGCATACACATTCATCATTTGCATGGTTTCGGCTTTTGCTTCTTCAGCTGTGGCATGTGCTGTATGTCCTTCTTGCCATAAAAACTCTGCTGTCCTTAAGAATAGTCGAGTCCTCATTTCCCATCTTACCACATTGGCCCACTGATTCACTAATAAAGGCAGATCACGGTAAGATTGTATCCAGTTTTTATAGGTGCTCCAAATCACAGTTTCAGAAGTTGGCCTAACGATCAGTTCTTCTTCCAACTTCGCTTCTGGGTCCACAATCACACCACTTCCATCCTCCGCATTCTTTAATCTATAGTGGGTTACGACAGCACATTCCTTGGCAAAACCTTCGACGTGATTGGCTTCCTTACTTAAATAAGATTTCGGAATAAATAAGGGAAAATACGCATTGGTATGTCCAGTTTCTTTGAACATTCGGTCCAATTCTGCCTGCATTTTTTCCCAAATAGAATAGCCGTAAGGTTTGATCACCATACAGCCTCTTACTGCAGAATTCTCTGCCAAGTCAGCTTTTTTAACTAATTCGTTGTACCAAAGTGAATAATCTTCACTTCTCTTAGGTAGTCCTTTACTCATTATAATTGATTCAGATACTTTTTGTCCTTAATTTTGCTAAATTGAGCATGGCAAATATAAAGTAAAAAGTATAACCCTTCACTTTTAAGACCGTATAAGAAAGTAACAATCTAACTTCGACTATGAAGAAAATTTCATTATTAACATCATCTGTAATTCTGGGAGCCATTGCGATCAGTGCTTGTAGTACAAATAGACTAGCTAGTACTGGAGGGGAACAGGATAATTTGTATTTCATGGCTTCAGATGCAAGAATTGCAACTGAATTCGCTGTGCAGAACAATAATCCTGAATCTTTCGAAAGTTTAGGTTCTCTAAATACCGAAACCTATCAAGGCGAAAATTTCAGTACTCGAAATGTAAACCCTGAGTATATCGCGAGATATTCTGCAACAGAGGACACCTCCTCAAATGACATGGTTTATTTTGACGAGGGAATTGCTTCTGCCGGAGAAGGTGATATTAATGCCTACGATGATTTTAGAGTAAATAATTCAAATACCTCATCCTTTGGATCAGGCTTCAATCCATCTATTTCTTTTAGCCTTGGCTACATGGGAGGTTTTAGTCCCTGGGGAATGGGATTCTATGATCCATTCTACATGCCAGGAATGTTTCCATCCTATGGATTCAGACCAGGATTTAGTTTAGGATTCGGAATCGGATTTGGATTTGGTTCCATGTTCGGCTGGGGTCCAAGTTTAGGTTTTGGTTGGGGTTATCCAGGATTTGGTTATCCGATGTTTGGAATTGGATATCCAGTTTATGGATTCCCAGGATATGGTTACCCAGGATATGGTTATAACAGACCTATCTACATCTTGCCAGGTGGTGAATACGGTGATAGAAGAGTAGTGAGAGGTTCAAGAGGAACTAGAGGAGCTGGCTTAGCTACCGCTTCTTCAAGATCCAGAAGTTCTGCAATTCTACCTAGCACTTCTAGAGCGCAAGCAAGAAGAGATGCCATCAATTCTCCTACCAATAGAAGTTTAGTATCTGGTAATAACACCAGATCTGCTTCCAGACAATTTAGTAATTCAAAAAATGATTACTATACCAATGGTAGAACGCGGGTAGGAACTACTAGAAATGTGAGCTCTCCAGCAGTTACCAGAAGTGCCACAAGATCTAGAAGTGCAATGCCTTCTGCTAGACCAAGCTATTCTGGAACCAACTCTAGATCTTCTAATCCTTATTATAACAGCCCAAGCAGAAATTCAAGAACTTATAGAAGCACAAGTCCTTCTTACAATAGATCGGCAAGTCCTTCATACAATAGAAGCAATATTCCTGCAGGAAGAACACCATCTTATGGAACCTCTCCTTCAAGAATGTCTTCACCTTCTAGAAGCAATACAAATACAAGAACTTTTAGCACTCCAAGTAGAAGTTCAGGAAGCGGAATTAGTACTGGAGGTTCGAGAAGCAGCGGAGGCGGTGTCTCCAGTGGATCATCATCCAGAGGAGGAAGGGGAAATTAATTCCCCTTTTTTTTTGACCAAAATGTCACAATTTATCACCCTATCCGTTATCTATAAAACAAATTATTGATTCGATGAGGCTAACTCCCTTTATTTTCTTTGTCGTATTATTCACATCCAATTTAGCATTTGGGCAGAGTGGATATTATGAAGATGCATATAGATTCAGCCATGTTAAACCAGCAGGTTCATCCAGAGTAATGGCTATTGGTGGAACTCAATGGTCTCTTGGTGGAGATGTATCCAACATTGCTGGAAACCCCGCAGGTTTAGGTTTTTTCAGAACCTCAGAAGCTAGTATCTCATTAGGATACTCAGACTGGAAAGTCAATACTAATTATTTAGATCAGCAAAAATCCTATAATACTACCAATTTTAATCTACCAAACCTTAGTTATGTAATGGCTAATCCAAAAGAAGGATTGGGTCGAGGTGCATTTAAAGGTGGGGCTTTTGGTATCAGTATTCAAAGGATTGCCAATTTTAATACAGAATATGGTTTCTTTTCTGATCAACTAGGAAATACTTCTATTATAGATTTTTATTTACAGGATGCAAATGGAATTCGTGAAAGTCAAATTGAATCCTATGGCTTGACAGGTTTGGCTTACTCTACCTATCAAATCAATCCTATATTTTTCGATGAGGATGGAAATGTAATTAATGATCCTAGTACCTATGATTCCTTTGTGACAGGCTTTCCTTTTCAAGACGAAAATATCAGGCAAGAAGGAAGTTCCAATCAAATAACCTTCAGTTATGGAGCTAATTTTAATCATAAGGTATTTGTAGGCGGATCTTTAGGAATAAGAAACTTGAATTTCAGTTCCACCAAGACCTATAACGAAGAGTTTCCAGACGGACCATTAATTAACTCGTCACTCACCGAAAGACTTTACATCAACGGATCCGGAATTAACCTAAATCTTGGATTAATCTATAAACCAATTGACTACCTGAATTTAGGTTTCACATTCCAAACACCTACCTGGTATGCCTTGAATGAGGAATATGAAGCGAGCATGTATGCCAACTATGACAATTATGAATATGAGCCAGAAGATATTGTCTTGGGAGAAGTAGATGCATTATCAGATTATATACTAGGTTCATATAATCTAAACACCCCTTTAAAAATCGGAGCTGGAGCTACTTTCTTTTTAGGGAAAAATGGGTTTATCTCTGGAGATGTAGACTTTGTTGATTACAGCAACTCTACGATCAAAAGCAGAGATTTTGATGAAGGACCTGATAACCAAGTAATCCGTACTCGTTATACCAGTACTTTAAATTATAGACTGGGAGCTGAAGTTCGATTAGATGTCTTACGTTTAAGAGGTGGATACGCTTATTATGGTGATCCAATCTCTAATTCGGACTATGACCGAAGTACCAATCAAATCAGCGGCGGTATTGGAGCCAAATTCAACAAGTTTACAATTGACATGGCTTTGATTAGCCAAAAGGCTAACGGTTTATATTCCAGCTATCAGGTATTAGATGGACAAAACAATAACATTGGGCCGGTAACTGAACTTGAAAATAGAATCTTTACAGGAATGCTAACCCTAGGATTTAGTTTTTAATAAACTGATCAATTCTGACATTAAAAGCTCAGCGGAAAACTCTTCTCCGCTGAGCTTAATTTTTGCCTGATTATAAAAATATTCCCGGTCGGTAAGTAAGCTTTTTAGTTTCATTACAGTCTCTTCCCGGTCTAAATCCTGAAACATAGGTCTGTTTTGGATTTTGGATACTCCTAACCTATTTGAAATCTCCCCTATCGGCACATCTAGGTAAACCGAAACTGCATGCTCATTGATTAGCTCCATGTTGTCATTGAAGCAGGGACATCCTCCTCCAGACGCCAACACGTAGGACTCATGAGCTTCCAATATTTTTTTTAAAGATTCAGTTTCCCACTCTCTAAACTGACCCTCTCCGTATGATTTGAAAATTTCGGGGATTTTCATTTTATAATTTGACTCAATCAATGAATCCAAATCATAGTATGGAAAATCCAACACCGAAGCAAGTTGCCTTCCAAAGGTGCTTTTCCCTGAACCAGGCAATCCTACCAAAACAACTTTAAGCTCTTTTGTCATTGTACATAAAGATCAATAACCTCTTCGGCAGAAGGAGTATTGTTATGATGGTATTTAGCTAATACTTCCCCATCTTTTAATACCATGATACCCGGATTAGATCGAATAATAGTTTTCACAACAGTGGCATCTGCTTGAAGACCAGTAATCCCCCATCCCCTTTTATTTATTAATGCATTTATTTCTTCCTCTGTAGCTGCTGCGACAAAGACCACTTCTAAAGGAGAGCCATTTAAACTTTGTACCAACTCATCGATCACTTCCAAATTTGAGTCATCCATCTTTGGCATACTGCTTACTAAAATCACAACTTTATTACCTGTAAACATCTCAGACGAATAGTCCCCATTTTCATTCCAAACAGCAAAATCAGAAATTTTTGGCAGGCTCTCAGGGTTCTTTAAGTTCATTTCCACAAACTCGTAGCTTTCATCTGAAGGATATTGATCCATCACTACAGTTTGACCATCTTTTTGCATGACATAGGAATACAATAAAGGAGCTGAAGGCTCCATAGCCCTCGGGATATTCACACCTACCTTATAGGCTCTAAAATCTATAAATGGAAGGTTTCTAATAGCTAAAATGGAAACAATCAAGGAAGAGACAACGACTACAACTACTGTTATATTCGCCCATTTGGCAGAACTTTTGGGTAAGTCTGCTTGAAAAATGAACAATATAGTAATCAGGACCAACAGTATAATATCCTTGTAGAATGATTCCCAAGGAGTCAATTTGATGGCATCCCCAAAACACCCACAATCAGTCACCTTATTGAAGTAAGCAGAATAAAAAGTCAGGAATGTAAAGAACAAGATCATAAGACCCAATGCCCAAACCGTAAATTTACTTTTTACTCCCAAAATCAGCATAACTCCCAATGCTACCTCCAAAATCACTAAAAACACCGCTATTTCAAGGGCAAAAGGTTCGAAAACTGAAAAAAAGCCAGCAATGTCATTTGAAAAAACATCAAAATATTCTTCCAACTTAATAGAGGTGCCAACTGGGTCATTCACCTTTATTAATCCAGAAAAAATAAAAAGTCCTCCTACTAACAAACGAAGGACCCAAAGAAAGCCGTCTTTAATCATGGTGATATCCTAGTTTAATCAAACAAAATACTGAGTAATTTATCATATCCTGGTAATTAGCTTCTATTCCTTCAGAAACTAAAGTTTGGCCCGCGTTGTCTTCAATTTGTTTGACACGCAAAAGCTTCATTAGAACAATATCTGTCATTGAGCTGACTCTCATCTCTCTCCAAGCTTCTCCATAATCATGGTTTTTGTTTTCCAACAATCCCTTGGTCTCGCTTACCCATTTATCATAAACCGGTTCCAGATCCTCAAAAGGAATTTCCATACGGTTATCCTCAGAAAAACTAATTTGAAGTAAAGCAATGAGGCAATAGTTTATAATCCCCACAAACTCATCCACGATGGGATCATTTACTTTTTGACTTCCTTTCTCTTGAATGGAGCGAATTCGCTGGGCTTTGATGAAAATTTGATCGGTGATGGAAGAAAGTCTTAAAATCCTCCAAGCCGTCCCATAATCGATGGTTTTCTTACGAAATAATTCTTTACAACGGCTGATAACTTGTGTATATTCGTTGCTAGTTAGCGTCTCCAAATTTTATTTTAGTTTAATGTTTCCTGTTAAGGGAGTTTCTTCATTCGAAGATAGAGTATTTCCCCAAAAATATACATTTCAATTTAACGGACAGCTCCAAGTTTGGAATAGTCCGAAAATTATGGGTATATTAAATGTAACCCCTGATTCATTTTTTGGAAAAAGCAGAACCAATTTTACTTCAAATGACTTTGCAAGACAAGTTGAAAAACTGATTTCCGAAGGAGCTGACATTTTAGATATTGGGGGATATAGTACAAGGCCCGGTGCAGTAGAAGTTTCTGAGGCGGAAGAAATAAATAGGGTGGTACCTGCAGTAGAATGGATCTCTAAGAATTTTCCAGACACCTTACTTTCCGTAGACACTTTTCGTGCAAATGTTGCCCATCAGGCAATCGGTTCTGGAGCCCATATCGTAAATGATATTTCTTCAGGTGATTTGGACCCCGAAATGATTCCAACCGTAGGAAGGTTAAAAGTTCCTTATATAGCGATGCATATGCGCGGAAATCCTGCGAATATGCATGAACTAACAAATTATTCTGATATTTTAGGGGAAATATTGAATTATTTCGCTGAAAAACAGGAACAATTTAAAAAGTTTGGCATTAAAGATGTAATAATTGATCCTGGCTTTGGATTTGCAAAAACGATTGAACAGAATTACTTTTTGCTTAAAAATTTAAAGCAATTTCAACGTTTATCATCTCCTATTTTGGTAGGAATTTCTCGTAAATCTATGATTTACAAAACCCTTCAAACAAATGCTGATGGTGCATTAAATGGGACTACTGCTTTAAATATGTTTGCACTTTGCCAAGGAGCAAACTTACTTAGAGTACATGACGTTAAAGAAGCAAAAGAAACATTAAAATTATACCACACAATTTACTCTTGACATTTTTATTTAAAATAGGATTTTTAGACATCTCCATCGTCAATATGATAGATATTGCGCTGGTAGCTGCGCTATTATATCAGGTTTATAAATTATTGAAGGGTAGTGTGGCCATCAAAATATTTTTAGGGTTCCTATCCATTTACCTGATTTACCTCTTGGTAAGAGCTTTGAGAATGGAGCTTCTTTCTGCCATATTAGGTCAATTTATGGGTGTTGGTGTGATTGCGGCCATTATTATTTTCGCACCAGAAATCAGAAAATTCCTCCTGATCATAGGTAGATCCTCCTTCCTCTCTGATGATAATATGTGGAAAGACCTGCTTTTTTTCTGGAGAAAAAGAGAAAACTCAGTTTTCAATATCAGCCCAATAATAGATGCTTCCAAAACCTTGGCCGGAAGTAATACCGGTGCATTGATGGTTATTTCAAAAAGTACAGAATTGAAATTCTATGCAGAAAGTGGTGATATTTTGGATGCTGACCTTTCTAAACGCTTATTGATTTCCATTTTTAACAAATATAGCCCATTACACGATGGGGCAGTGATCATTTACAATGGTAAAATCAAAGCTGCCCGTTGTATTCTTCCAGTAACAGAAAGAGAAGTGCCAGCCCAATTTGGATTAAGACATAGAGCTGGCATTGGCATGTCGGAAGCGACAGACACATTAATTCTGATCGTCTCCGAGGAAACCGGACAGTTATCAATGGCAAAAAACGGAAAAATTCTTCATAATATGTCTTTTCAGGAAGTCCGAGAAACCATCAATGACTACCTAAACAATGAGGATGTGGATTCCAGATTTGAAGATATTGAAGAGTATGAATTGAAAAAAAGACGGAAAATGGCCATGACCAGTAAGTCAACTTAAACCAGGGCAAACTGAATAGTTTGCCTTTCTTATTACTAAATATTTCAAAAGACCTTTCAAAGCTATTTTTAAACTCTCAACTTAACTACTAAGCCTATTATCCCATCGCCGACTTTTCGTTTAATTTACCTTCTATAAACTCTTAGTGCCCGAAAAAAAATTTATTCTGGGATTTTACGTTAGAAAATTGGACCTTAATTTGTTCAAGGGGCAGACTACACCCACATTCTAGGACAACGTATGCGTTCAAACTTTAGAATGGTTTAATCTTTGCTCCATTTATTGTCACTAAGAAAAAATTAAAAAGGAATCAAGTATACCTCACCTATGAAAAAACCGTCTTTCATTCACCTAGCCTTTTTTTTCATACTTTTTTCGGCAGGTGCGCTGGCAACACAAGGTTACATGCCAGAGTTGAAACAGCAATTAAAAGATACCTATACTACTCTTACTAATATAGCAGACTCAAAGGTAGAAAAGCCTGAAATGCCTGATGCAATCGAGGTTGATTTGCCCGAACTTAGAGTAGTCCCTCCTATTCCGAAGGAGGTCACCAAAGAATATGACAAACATCTGTTTGCTGCTGAGCATAATGGATTTGGGTTAATTGAAGACGAAAATCATTTCAAAAAACTCATTGAAGAAGAAAAACTAGTACTTATTGACGAGGGTACTGGCTATGAGGTAATGAAATTAACACATAGTCATCCTTATATTACTCCTTATTCTAAAGCAGTCTTGGAGGAAATTGGAGTCGCATTTCAAACCATTATGGAATCTGACAGCTATTTCACCCTTACATCTGTTACACGTACACCCGAACAGCAAAAAAGCTTGAGAAGAAGAAACAGTAATGCAACCAATGGAAACAGCTCGCATTCATATGGCGCATCATTTGATATCTCCTACATCCGATTCAATGGTAAGAAAAACTGGAGTAGAAAATCACAGAAAAAACTAGAAAAGGTCTTGGAGGAATTTCAAAAAGCCGGCAAAATCTTTTACCTCAAAGAGAGAAAGCAACGATGCTACCATGTAACCGTTAGATAATACCTTGGCAAGTATCATATTTCAAAAAGTAAGCCGGGAATCTTAATAAGAAACCCGGCTTTTTTATGTCATTAAGGACTTTTCAAGCAAAAGGTCGATTGACCTTACTTGATCACTCCCAATTCTTTTCCTACTTCAGTAAAAGCTGCAATTGCTTTATCCAAGTGTTGTTTTTCATGTCCTGCGGAAATCTGAACACGAATTCTTGCCTGCCCTTTAGGCACAACAGGGTAATAGAATCCTATTACATAGATCCCCTTTTCAAGAAGTTTTTCTGCCATTTTTTGGGAAAGTACTGCATCATATAACATGACTGGTACGATTGGGTGAGTTCCAGGCTTAATATCGAATCCCACAGCAGTCATTTTATCTCGGAAATAGGTAGTATTTTCTTCCAACTTATCTCTAAGAGCGGTCGTTTCCGTCAACAAATCAAAGACTGCAATGGAAGCACCTGTAATCGATGGAGCTAAGGTATTGGAAAACAAATAAGGTCTGGATCTCTGTCTTAGCAACTCAACAATCTCCTTACGTCCTGAAGTAAATCCTCCGGATGCACCACCTAAGGCTTTTCCTAAAGTTCCTGTGATGATATCAATTTTACCCATGACGTTGCAATGCTCATGAACACCTCTTCCTGTTTTTCCCATAAAACCTGTAGAATGACACTCATCTGACATTACCAAGGCACCGTACTTTTCTGCCAATGCAACTATCTTATCCAATTGTGCAATGGTGCCATCCATAGAGAACACACCATCCGTTACAATTATTTTTTGCTTTGCTCCTTTGGCATCAGCATCTTTCAATTGGGCTTCAAGATCATTCATATCATTATGCTGATACCTAAATCTCATTGCCTTACATAATCTGACCCCATCAATGATAGAGGCGTGATTCAATGCATCCGAAATAATTGCATCCTCTGGACCTAATATCGGTTCGAATACCCCCCCATTTGCATCAAATGCAGCTGCGTACAAAATCGTATCTTCTGTTCCCAAAAATTCCGAAATCTTCTTTTCCAATTCCTTATGAATATCCTGGGTTCCACAAATAAATCGTACGGAAGACATCCCGAAACCATGGGTATCAATCGCATCCTTTGCTGCTTCAATAACTTTTGGATGAGAAGAAAGTCCTAAATAATTATTAGCACAGAAATTCAATACTTTTTGTCCACCTGCTATTGTGATTTCTGCAGATTGTGGAGAGGTGATTATTCTTTCCTTTTTAAATAGTCCAGCTTCTTCGATACCTTTTAGTTCTTCAACCAATTTGGGTTTTAATCTGTCGTACATTTGTAGTTATGAATTAATAGTTCAAATACTTTCTTAAGCCATCAATCAAAAAGTCCTGCAAGACTTTAGATTTTTCTTACTTTTGCCATCGCATTCCCAAATATAAACAAAAACCTAAAGCAGGGCTTTGGGTGTTTTTTGAAAGAATTTAAAATGGAAAAAATCCTTGTAATCGGAGCTGCGGGACAACTTGGTTCCGAACTGACAAAATCTCTAAGCGATCTATATGGTGGTGAGCAAGTTATCGCCACAGACTTGAACGAAGCAGCCAAATCCAAGTTTGATTACTGCCGGTTTGAAGTGCTTGATATTATGGATCAGGAAGCCGCAAAAGATTTGATAAAGAAGGAGAATGTAAAGCAGATTTATCACTTAGCAGCAGTACTTTCCGCTACAGGCGAGAAAAAACCTCTGTTTGCGTGGGATTTAAATATGGAAAGCCTACTTTTTGTATTGGAAATGGCTCGGGAATTTAAACTAGATAAGGTTTATTGGCCTTCTTCCATAGCTGTATTCGGTCCAAACACTCCTAAAGTCAATACCCCTCAGTATTGTGTAAAAGAACCCAATACCGTATATGGGATCTCTAAGCAGGCGGGTGAAAGATGGTGTGAGTATTATTTCCAAAAATACAATGTGGACGTAAGAAGCCTTAGGTATCCTGGATTGATTGGCTACAAATCCTTACCGGGAGGCGGAACTACCGATTATGCAGTGGATATTTATCATAAAGCTATTGCAGGCGAAAAATTCAATTGCTTCTTGCGAGAAGACAGTTACCTTCCTATGATGTATATGCCTGATGCCATAAAAGCAACCTTGGACCTCATGCATGCACCTTCTGAATCAGTTAAAATTAGATCCAGCTATAATCTATCTGCCATCAGCTTTGCTCCAAAAGACATCTACCAAAGTATTTTGAAGCATTACCCTAACTTTGAAATTGAATACCATCCAGATTTCAGACAAGCAATTGCCGATTCCTGGCCAGACAGCATCGATGACAGCCCAGCACAAAATGACTGGGGCTGGAAACCTGACTATGATCTAGACAAGATGACAAAAGATATCTTGGATAATCTTCCAAATTTTTCTTTTTAAGAAACTCTAAAAGACTTGAAACATTCCTTTCAAGTCTTTTTTTTGGTCTATTTTGATATGAGAAGGGACTTGATTTTTGAAGTAGTTTTAAAATAACTATTTTTCGAATCAGCATTAAATCCATGTCAAATAATCGCATCATATTACTTCTTTCTATAGCGGTCTTCCTGACTGTAATGGGATTTCTTCTATTTGGAAAAACACAGGAAGTAGACTTTAGTACCCAAATCAAACCCATCTTAAACAAACATTGTATATCCTGCCATGGCGGTGTAAAAAAAAGTGGTGGATTTAGTGTATTGTTTGAAAATGAGGCATTAGCAGTAACAGAATCTGGACATCCTGCGATCATTCCCGGAGACCCCAACAACAGTGAATTAATTAAAAGACTGACGGAGTCTGATCCTGAGCTAAGGATGCCTTATGAAAAACCTCCTCTTTCTCAAGAAGAAATTGATTTACTTAAATCTTGGATTAATCAAGGCGCAAAATGGGGGAAACATTGGGCTTACGAACCGGTGCAAGAGCCTGCTTCTCAAGAAATCAAACTGGAAGCTGGAATAGGATCAGAAAAAACCAATTCTAATTCCAATCCAATCGACTTTTATGTAGAGAAAAAACTAGAAGAACTGGATTTGAAATTTTCCCAAGAAGAAAACCCTAACAAACTTTTACGAAGAGTTTCCTTAGACATAACTGGCCTACCTCCTTCCGATTCATTGGTATCACTTTATGAGAATGAGAAGATATCCTACGAAGAAGTGGTCGATTATTTATTGGAGCAACCTACTTATGGTGAAAATTGGGCGAGTTGGTGGCTAGACTTGGCAAGGTATGCTGATACAAAAGGATATGAGCGAGATGTTACAAGAACTCTTTGGCCTTTCCGGGACTATGTAATCAATTCTTTCAATAAGGATAAACCTTTCGATGAGTTCACCATTGAACAATTGGCAGGTGATTTATTGCCTAACCCAACGACTGAGCAATTAACGGCTACTGCCTTCCACCGAAACACCATGAATAATGATGAAGGTGGAACCCAAGATGAAGAATTTAGAGTTTCGGCCGTTCTAGATCGCCTAAATACTACCTACGAGGTATGGCAAAGTACCACCATGGCCTGTGTACAATGTCATAGCCATCCTTACGATCCTATCAGGCAGGAGGAGTTTTATGAATCTGCCGCTTTTTTTAATAATACTCGTGATGAAGACACCCATGACGAAGAGCCGAAGCTCCGATTTTATTCGGATGAGGATAAAATTGATGTAGCGAACATTGTGAATTGGGTAAAGGATCTCCAAGGAGCTGAAGAGGCAAGAAAGAGAAATGATTTCTTAACCTTTTTTGAACCAAAATATGAGGCACATATAGCGACAGATTTTGACAAAGCTGAATTGATCGATACCAAATGGCTAGGCATGTGGCCTGGAGGGTCTGCATATTTAAGAAATATTGACACCCAAGGCTCAGATCAACTATTAATAGATTATTGGACTAGCATTGACGGAAGCAAGATCACCATTCAAAAAGATGGTCCAGAAGGAGAAGTCCTGAGCACCTTTACCATTAATAAAACAAATGGCGAAACCATATCTGCATTTCCTTTCAAGCCAATTCATGGTATCAATGATTTATTTATTTCGGTGGTCAGCCCAAATGCTAAACCCCAGCAAAATACTTCCGCCATCGTTTGGTTTGCATTTGTACCTACCCTTCCCGGAAAAGAAAAAGAAGGATATAAACCTATTCAAGAAACCTGGGAAAAACTACTGAAATTTAAAGGAACGAAGCTTCCGATCTTGATCGAAAATCCGGATTACATGAAGCGAGAAACCCGAATTTTCGAACGGGGGAATTGGTTGATGCTTGGAGACAAGGTTAATCCAAACACCCCCGATGAGTTAAACCCTTGGAAAGAGGAATGGCCAAAAAACAGACTGGGATTCGCATATTGGTTGACGGATAAGAAAAACCCATTAACCTCTAGAACATTTGTAAATCGAATTTGGGATCAACTATTTGGAAGAGGCTTGGTCAGCACATTAGAAGACATGGGCACACAGTCTGACCCTCCTTCGCATCCTGAACTTTTGGATTACCTAGCTTGGGTCACTATGAACGAGTATGACTGGAGTATGAAAAAACTCATCAGGGAAATCGTCACTTCCAGAACCTACAAGCAAAGTTCGGTAGTCTCTCCTACACTTTATTTTATAGATCCTCAAAACAAATGGTATGCACGAGGACCAAGGATACGTTTGAGTGCGGAGCAAATTCGCGATCAATCTTTGGCAGTCTCTGGATTGCTTTCCAAAAAAATGTTTGGGCCAAGTGTAAAACCTCCTCAACCTGAGGGAATTTGGCAGACAGTTTATAATGGAGAATCCTGGACCGAAGCGGAAGGAGAAGATAGATATAGAAGAGGAATTTACACATTCATCAAAAGGACAAGCCCCTACCCTTCGTTCATCACTTTTGATGCAGGAAGTAGAGAGGTATGTCTAAGTAGAAGAATCGTTACCAATACCCCTCTCCAAGCCTTGGTAACTTTAAACGATCCAGTCTATTTAGAAGCTGCTGCGAATTTGGGTAATATCATGAAGACAAAAGATTCGAATCCTTCTAAAGCAATCTCTTTTGGGTACGAAAAATTGATGCTAACTCCTATCAGTGATCAGAAACTAGCTGCCTTGACCTCTTTGTATGAAAGTTCTTACCAAGAGTTTAAAAAAGATACAGCCGCAATGAATGCTTTTATAAAATTAGAGGATGTGAAGACCACCCCTGAGTTAGCAGCCATGGCCGTAGTGGCAAACGCATTATTGAATTTAGATGAATTTCTAACCAAACCATAAAATGAAACAAGTCGAAAAGTTATTAAATGAGCTGACCCAGCAAAAGCTGGAAAGGCAAACACGACGACATTTTCTAATGGATTGTGTTAGTAAAATGGGAGGTCTGGCTTTGGCTCCTTTGATGTTTGGATGTGACACAGGCACGGCAAAAAAATCCGGCGGTCTTGATCTAAGTCAGAGGGATTTAAATCCTTTAGCTCCATTACCTCCTCCATACGGAGGCAAAGCCAAATCAATTATTTACTTGCATATGGCAGGTGCCCCTTCCCAATTGGAGTTATTTGACTACAAGCCCGAATTGGCAAAATATCATAATCAACCTTGCCCGGAATCCTTATTGGAAGGAAGAAAATTTGCTTTTATCCGTGGGGTCCCGAACTTATTGGGACCTCAAGCTAACTTTGCCCAACATGGAGAGTCTGGTGCATGGGTATCTGATTTCTTACCTCACTTCTCCAAAGTGGTAGATGAGGTAGCCTTCTTAAAGGCTGTACATACCGATCAATTCAATCATGGTCCTGCCCAACTTTTTATGCAGACAGGAAGCCCAAGATTAGGCCGCCCTAGTTTGGGTAGCTGGGTAACCTATGGATTGGGAACAGAAAATCAAAACTTACCCGGTTTTGTAGTATTGACTTCAGGAGGAAAAACTCCTGATGCTGGGAAAAGTGTATGGGGAAGTGGATTTCTCCCCTCCGTATACCAAGGTGTTCAATGTAGATCCAAAGGCGATCCTGTACTTTATCTCCAAGACCCAGATGGAATGTCCAGAGACATGAAGAAAAACTTGATTTCGGCAATCAATACGGTCAATAAAGAAGAATTCAACAATTATGGAGACCCTGAGATTTTGGCTAGAATAAATCAGTATGAGATGGCTTACCGGATGCAGATTGAGGTACCTGAGGTAATGAACATCAATGATGAACCTGAGTACATTCATGACCTCTATGGAACCAAACCTGGTACAGAATCTTTTGCTAATAATTGCTTGTTAGCCAGAAAACTGGTAGAAAAGGGAGTTCGCTTTGTACAGCTTTATGATTGGGGATGGGATACGCATGGTACTGATCATGATGGTTCCATCGATATGGGACTTAGAAATAAATGTAGAGAGATTGATCGTCCCATGTCAGCACTTCTTCTAGATCTAAAACAACGAGGTTTACTGGAAGATACCTTGGTAGTCTGGGGCGGTGAATTCGGAAGAACTCCCATGCAGGAAAACCGTGAAGGAAAAACCCAAAGCTTTTTGGGTAGAGACCATCATGGAGATGCCTTTACCATGTGGATGGCAGGAGGTGGAATCAAGAAAGGAGCCAGTTATGGATTGACGGATGACTTTGGATTCTCAGGGATAGGCGAACAGGTGTCTGTTCATGATATTCATGCGACTATCTTACATTTAATGGGTTTTGACCACGAACAATTTACATACGAATTCCAGGGAAGGCCATTCAGACTCACTGATGTAGAAGGTGAATTAATCAGAAAAATTTTAGCATAAACATGCGATTGATCAATAAGACAATCCTACTCCTAGTTTTAGGATTACTCCCACTTACCCTGTTGGCCCAAAATAAACTAATGTTCTTCCAAACTGATTGGGGAAATGAGTTGCCTATGGATGAGTTTTTGGCCAAGGTAAAATCCGATGGCTATGATGGGATTGAGGTTTGGATGCCTGGATCTGGTGAAGCCAGAACTAACTTAAAAGTAGGACTGGAGAAGTATCAATTGAAAGTCATTTTCCTCCATGGAACCAATAGAGGACTTCCATTTAAGGAAGCTTTAAAATCCTATGAAGCTGGATTGAAAGAGATTTTATCCTGGAACCCTGTCAAGGTCAATAATCATACGGGTAATGATTTCTGGACTTCTGAACAAAATCTGGAATTTATAAAATTAGCAGACGCATATTCTAAAGAATCTGGAATTCCAATCATCCACGAAACCCATAGAGGTAGATTTTCATACACCTTGCCTGCTGCGGTTTCGATGTTAGACCAATTTCCTGATTTAGAATATACCTTGGATATCAGCCATTGGATGGTAGTCCACGAACGATTAATCTCCAAAAATGATCCCAATCTTCAAAAAATCATGCCCGCTGTCAATCATATTCATGCCCGAGTAGGTTTTGCTGAAGGACCGCAAATCAACAACCCTGCTGCTCCAGAATGGGAAAATGCAGTTAAGGTTCACTTGGATATTTGGGAAGAAATTATCCGAAATTCCAAAGATGAAATTTTCACCATTACCACGGAATTCGGTCCTCCCCCTTATTTACCTACCATTCCATTTACCAATAAACCCATTGCAGACCAGTGGGAAGCCAATGTGTATATCATGAAAGCTATCCAAGCCCGTTTCGCACATGATTGATTTCATTTTACCTTTATTTGGAAGGTTCCACCCTATCCTTGTTCACCTACCTATAGGCATACTCGCATTTGGAATCATACTTGTTTTTCTTTCTAAAAAAGGCTCCAATCAACACTTGGATGCGATTCGACTTGCTTTTTTGCTGGGAGGAATAGCTGCAGTCCTTTCCTCTGTTTCAGGCTTTCTCCAATACCAGTACGAAGGGTTTGCCTGGGATACAGTACAGTTTCACTTTATTCTAGGCTGGTCTACAGTGCTTGCTTCCTTTTGGCTTTTTTATGAAGTCAATAAAGAATCAGTATTTCCAAAACATTTAAAATGGAAATCCACAGGGCTTTTTGGTCTGATGCTTCTTACTGGACATTTGGGGGGAAACATTACCCATGGAGAAGAATACCTTATTGAAGTGTTACCACCAGAAGTCCTAGAGCTGATGGGCGTAGCTTTGCAGGCTGAACAAGGTTTGGTCATCCCCGAACAAGGATGGGAACAATTGGCTTATTATGATCAGGTTGTGCAACCTATCATCAATCAGAATTGCAAGAGTTGCCATAACCCCCAAAATTTAAAAGGAGAATTAGATCTGACCTCCTACGAAGCACTATTGAAAGGAGGAGAAGGTGGAAGTGTTTTGGTGGCAGGGAATGCTGGGGAAAGCTCCTTGTACGCTCGGTTGATTCTACCAAAAGATGATGAAGATCATATGCCTCCTGAGGAAAAAAGACAACCTCAAAAAGAGGCCATAGAACTAATCAAAGCATGGATAGAATTAGGAGGAACCACCAATTCCAAACTTGGAGAATCCAATATTTCAGCAGAAACCCTCGAACCTTTCTTTCATCGGGTTGAAAAGCCATTTTACCCAGAAGAAATAGTAGAAGCCGCTTCAGCCGAAACCCTTGATCAATTAAAATTTGAGGGATTTTTTGCCGAACATGTATCCGAAGAGTCGAATTGGCTACTAATTTCTTGTATCAATTTTCAAGACTTTAACAATCAGGACTGGACTAAATTAACCCCTATAAAAAACCAAATTGTTTACCTTGATTTGACAGGCACAGAAATTTCAGACCCCATACTGGACAGCATTTCGAGCCTTCCAAATTTGACTGTTTTGAAGTTAAACCAAACGGGGATTTCAGGTTCCACCTTAGCAGCTTTAAATTCAAATCAGCATTTAAAAAATCTTTATCTGAATAAAACAGCCATCAGTATTGACCAACTGAATCTTCTGAATAATCATCCCTCTTTGGAAAAAGTTTTTGCATTTGAAACGCCCCTATCAGAAGCTGAAATCCCAAAGGACCTCAGCTTCTACTTAGAAAATGATTTATATCAACTTCCGCCTCTTCCCACTGATACGATTGAATATTAAGCCAACTGTTCACTGATCGCTTCTGGATCAAAGCCTAATGTCAAAGCTCCATTAGGATAGACGATGACAGGGCGTTTAATCATGCTGGAGTGATCAATCAATAAGTCTATTGCTTTGGAAGAATCATTTAAAGACTCTTTGGTTTGATCATCTAGTTTTCGGAAGGTCATTCCTTTCCTGTTGATCAATGAATCCAAATCCGTCTTAGTCAAGAAACTTTCTAATAATTCTTTGGTAGGTTTTTGTTTTTTGTAATCGAAAAACTCGTAATCAACTCCCTTTTCCTGAAGGAATTCAAATGCCTTTTTCATCGTATTACAATTCTTGATTCCGTACACTTTTACTGCCATGTTGCTATAATTTTAAAACAAATTTAAGGGTTATATCGAAAGCTGTATTAATTTGAAGTTGATTGATTTTATTTCCTGAAAAACGAAAAATTGAAAGACTCGAGAAAACTGGATCATTGCCTCAATTGTGGCAAAATGCTTACGAATGAAGATAATTTTTGCCCATTTTGTGGGCAAGAAAATGTTGACCAGCGGGTTACCATTATCCGGTTTTTAAAAGACTTTGTTTCGAATTATTTAAACTTTGAAACGGTCTTTTTCCAAACACTTCCGGTGTTCTTATTTCATCCCGGGAAACTTACCAGCACATTTAATGAAGGAAAAAGAAGAAAATACATTCATCCCATCCGTTTGTATTTAATCACCTCCCTTTTTTACTTTTTTATCGTCTCCTTAGTCATTCCTGCAGATCTAGTAGATCGGATCATGAGTGGCGAAATTACTTCAGAGGGGATTGAAAAAGATAGTCAGGGATTAATGAAGATAAATTCGAGAGCAAGTGAAACATTCGATTCCCTAAAGAAAACCGGTCAACTGGATGAAATAAAAAATCTTGGAATCAATTTGGACTCCATGCAGTTGAACGCCGAAAACCTGGAAAACATAGATCAGTTGGCTCAAGATTCAATAAAAAGCTCCCAAAACCTGTGGAAAAGACTAAGGGCAATGTCAATTGACCCGGAAGTTTCGGATTCAGCCTTTTCTGAAGCATTATCCCAAACATCCTTCAATGTTTCAATAGGTCTGGATGTGCCTCAAAAAAGGAAATTCGTAGCCAATTCCAGTCTGTTCATTTCAAGCGCTGCCCAGAACCTTCCCTTGATGATGTTTTTATTATTACCATTCTTCGCTTTTCTTTTATGGCTTTTAAATATCCGAAGTAAGAAATATTATGTAGAACATTTAATCCATGGACTTCATATTCATTCGTTTGCCTACGTTCTTTATGGATTGGCAATTCTCTGGATGTCAAAATTGCAAATAGCTATTCCATTGACTTTCTTATTGGCCTTTATTGGAGTCTCAACTTACACCTACTTATCCATGTTGAATGTTTCCAAACAAGGTTGGTTTGTAACACTAATTAAATTCTGGGTTTTAGGTCTATTTTATTTTACAGGCTTGGCTTTCGCAATGATTTTTGAGTTATACATTTCCCTGAAAACCTTTTAAAAAAAAAGAAAACCTGCATGAAACAGGTTCCCAAAAAATAGAAGAAAAAATGGTTTTAATATCAATTTAAACTAAGCAACCTCCTCTTCCTTTTGCTTATCAATTAAATCAAATATACGTGTTCAGGCCTTCCTAGGAAATACTCATAATTGGGTATTTTTGGCGAGTTTTCTATTTTTTAGAAAAAAAACCGGCACTAGGCCGGCTTCTATTAGTTCATCAGTTCAATCATGCTTTCCCGATGGGCCTGAAGAATTTTTTCAATCAGTTCATCCGATAACGCAGTGGATAAAAACAAACTCTCAAATTGGGATGGAGCTAAATAGACTCCTCTTTTCAACATTGCCTGGAAGTATTTTCCAAACAAGGCTGTGTCCGATTCTTTGGCCGTAGCAAAATCATATACTTCTTGGTCAGTGAAGAATAAAGAGTACATACTTCCTAGTCTGTTGACCGTATAATTCAATCCAAGCTCCCTATTGATCCCCATAATCCCTTCGGAAATCAACTCTCCAATATGATTCAATCTTGCATATTCTTCTGGATGCGCATTAAGATGATTCAACATGGCCAATCCAGCTGCCATGGCAATAGGGTTTCCAGATAAGGTTCCTGCTTGATAAACAGGCCCTGAAGGAGAAACAAATTCCATAATTTCTTTCTTCCCACCATAGGCTCCGACTGGCATTCCTCCACCTATAATTTTACCCAAAGTAGTCATATCAGGAACAACTCCAAAGAGCTCTTGGGCTCCCCCTTTTGCCAATCTGAATCCGGTCATCACCTCATCAAAAATCAATACAATCCCTTCTCGTGTACATATATCCCGAAGGCCTTGCAGGTATCCAACTTTAGGAAGGCAAAGCCCCATATTTCCAGGCACTGGTTCTAAAATCAAGGCAGCAATTTCTCCCTTGTTGGCAGCCACCAATGTTTCTATGGCTTCCAAATCATTATAGGGCGCCAACAAAGTGTCCTTGGCTGTTCCTTTTGTGACCCCAGGAGAATCTGGATTTCCCATGGTCATGGCTCCAGATCCTGCTGAAATCAAGAATGAATCACCATGTCCATGATAATTACCTTCCATTTTGATAAACTTATCACGGCCAGTATAACCTCTGGCTACTCGGATTGCAGACATAGTTGCCTCTGTTCCGGAGTTTACCATTCTTACTTTCTCTACCGAAGGTACCATACTGACAATTAATTCAGCAATTTCAATTTCCTTGGCGGTTGGAGCTCCGAAGGAAGTACCATCTTCCATGGCTTTTAATACTGCTTCTTTAATCATGGGATGATTATGTCCCAAAATCATAGGCCCCCAACTATTGATTAGTTCTATGAATTGGTTTCCATCTTCATCAATCAAATAGGCTCCTTCTGCCTTTTTAATAAATAGAGGCTCTCCTCCCACTGCACGAAATGCTCTTACAGGAGAATTTACTCCTCCAGGAATGAATTGTTGAGCATGGGCAAATAGCCTTTTACTTTCTGAAATTTGCATGTATTACTGTAATGGTTTCAATTCCCCTTCTTCCATTTTGAAGATAGGGACATATCGATTGTTATTGCTATTCTGGAAATTAAATCCCCAAGTCACTTTACCAGTTTGGAAGGCGGACTGATCCAAATTTCTTCTCAAATCAAAGCCCTTGGTTGGTCCCATATTAGAAGATAACCAAAACACCAACTCTCTCCCTATAGTTGCATTTAAGCTCGGATATATTAGATTTTGGGAATAGAAATTATCTTTAAACTGCTGCATAGCTTCCGCATGGAACCTTGGTGTATTATTGGAAATAAAGTGAAAATTGGGGAACTCCAACATTTCATAATTCGCAAAATTGAATCCCAACCAAGAGTCCATTACCAAAAATGGAACAGAAGCATTCACCGATTCCATCAGTCCAAAGGTAGGCTGGGCAATAGAAGGATCATCTGTTAATAAGATGATTTGATCTACTTCCAATTCCACACTATCCATACCTGTTCTTATGCCTTGTCTTTGTAGGAAATCAATCACATTCCTTGGGGTAACTTGCTGCTCATCAATGACTGAAAATCCTGCTGCAGTAAGTTGATCCTTCAATAGAAGGCCTGTGCTTTCGTCACGTGAACTTCCACTGTATCCAATCGCTACTTTTCTTCCCCAATCCTGCTTCTTCATTGCATCCACTATTCCTCTCGAAAGAGAGGCTACAGAAGGTCTAAAAAGATAGCTGTATTCTGTATTTTCAAATCGCTCACCCAAATTAGAAAGAGGATGAATCAATGGAATTTTGGAAGTTTCAGCAAATGAACTCACCAAATCCACTTCATCCTGATAGATAGGTCCAATGATTGCATCAGCTTTTGCAATCACCGGGTCTTTCAAAAGCTCACTCAAGTGGTTCATATCCCGCTTGGAATCAAAGGTGTGAAGCGTTACCTGCTTCCCTTCTTCTTTCAAGCGATTGACCGCGAATTTGATTCCCTGATATAACTCAAACACAAAACTGGATGCTTCCACAGAAGAAGCTGGTGCATTTGGAGAACTTGTAAATGGTAAAATCACTACAAAATCCAAGACAAAGTCTTTGACTGCATTTACCCCCTGTGCATTTCCCTGAAGCTCGTAATAGGCAGCTCTTTCGGTTGCCGACAAAATTGTCTGGCTTTCCAAAACCATTTTTAGCGCAGCGGTATATCCTTTATTTTCTTTAAATTCCTGTAGATTGGCCACCATAAAGCTGGCACTAGTTTGCTTGAGGTATTCGAAAGTTGCATTCTCTGCCAATTCCCTCACAGATTCTTTCTTGATTCCTTTAATGGTTTTTAATGCCTCTTGATTTTGTTGGTTTTGAAAATAAGCCAATGCCAATAAATACTTGGATTCATCTGACTTTGTCCAAACTTTTTCAGAAACCAAACGAAGTGCAGTGATAGCTTGCTCAGGCTGATTAGCTCCTAAAGCGGCTTCACCAATATGGAATGCCGCATAATTTGAAAGATTCCCATATTTATCAGCATCCAAAAACTCTCGAAACAAAGGCATAGCCTCCCAATAATTTTTAGAATTCAGAAAATTTTGGGCCTTCTGATAGTCCGCCGGAATATTCTGAGCAAAAGTGTGGGTGATTATGAAAAACGCGGAAAGTAATAAGAAATATTTTCTCATGTATTTGAAAGTGTATCGAACATCAAAACAGGGTTTGCAAATTTAACCCAATATTTTCAAACCCAAAGTTTAGGCCGAAAGCTAATCAAAATGAAAAACCCGAAGCTTTTACTTCGGGTTTTACCAATATATAATACAACAGCTTGTTGTACAAGACCTTTGATGCTTAAAAACTGTCTTTATGGATTATTCCCATTCGATCGTTGCTGGCGGCTTGGAAGAGATATCATAGACTACTCTATTTACCCCTTTGACACGATTGATTATTTCATTGGATATTTTGCCCAAAAACTCATAAGGCAAGTGAATCCAATCTGCAGTCATTCCATCTACAGAGCCTACTGCTCTCAATGCAACTACCTTTTCATAGGTTCTTTCGTCTCCCATGACCCCTACTGACTGAATTGGCAGCAACATAGCTCCTGCTTGCCAAACCTGATCATATAAACCATGATCTTTTAGGCCTTGAATGAAAATATGATCTACCTCCTGCAGTGTTTTAACTTTTTCAGCAGTGACATCTCCCAAAATTCGGATTCCTAAACCTGGCCCTGGGAATGGGTGCCTACCAATTATTGTTTCCACAATTTCCAATGCTCTACCTACTTCACGAACCTCATCTTTGAACAAAGTATTCAATGGCTCCACCACAGAAAGCTTCATGAAATCGGGTAATCCTCCCACATTATGGTGAGATTTGATTGTTGCAGATGGACCTTTCACTGAAACAGATTCAATCACATCCGGATAAATCGTTCCTTGACCCAACCATTTTACTCCTTCTATTTTATGTGCTTCATCATCGAATACTTCGATAAACACACGACCTATCGCTTTTCTTTTATCTTCAGGATCAGTTAATCCTTTCAAAGCATCGTAAAATCTCTGCTTGGAATCCACACCAATCACATTCAAGCCCATATGCTTGTAGGAATCCAATACCTCTTCGAATTCATTTTTACGAAGCAGTCCATTATCTACAAAAACACAGGTCAATTGATCACCGATTGCTCTATGTATCAAAGTAGCTGCCACGGATGAATCCACGCCTCCAGAAAGTCCCATCACCACTTTATCGGATCCGATTTTCTCTTTCAATTCAGCTACCGTAGCATCTATAAACACATCAGAAGTCCAATCTTGCGCACATCCACAGATGCCAACTACGAAATTCCTAAGTAGGTTTTTACCTTCTGTAGAGTGCGTTACTTCCGGATGAAATTGAATACCGTAGGTTTCTTCCTCCTTTACTTTGAAAGCCGCTACTCGTACCGAATCAGTGCTTGCGATCACTTCAAAACCTTCGGGAAGCTCCTTAATTGTATCTCCATGAGACATCCACACCTGTGAACCATGACTCATTTCTTTCAACAGGTCATAATGGGTGTCAATATGACTTAAATTCGCTCTACCGTATTCGCGTATTTCGGAAGGAAGAACCTCTCCTCCATATTTCTGAGCTAATAATTGGGAACCATAGCAAACGCCCAACAATGGTAATTTACCCCTTAATACATCCAAATCCAGATCAGGAGCACCTTCTTCTCTTACCGAACAAGGAGATCCTGAAAGGATCACTCCTTTAACATCGGAAGTGATTTCTGGAACTTTATTATAAGGATGGATTTCACAATAAACGTTCAGCTCTCTAACTCTTCGGGCGATGAGTTGTGTGTACTGAGAACCGAAATCAAGGATTAGGATTTGTTCTGCCATGCGCAAAGGTAAGCAGGTCAGGCAAATTGAGGAAATGATATGAAATATTTTACCGAATAATGTTTGGTTTATTTTTCTATGCTACCCAAAACTATAGATAGAATTACTTCAGTGGATAGGTTCTCAAACTAAAATCAATAAAATTTACAGTTCATCCCGAATTGAGATTTTCCTTATGCAAAAGTTAAGCATCCTTTGTCTATTCCTTTTTATCCAATCTGTTTCAGTCTTTTCCCAGAATAAAGACCTCTTTCAAACCACCAATTCTTATTTTGAATTAGTCAGACCCAAATTTGAAGGAAAAGAGGCCTATGAAACCGTTGCCTTCGTGGAAAAATATTGGAGAGTAGCAGGGAATACAGGGTTCAACAACACGGTGTACCGTATTTCCTCCAAATTGGAAGAAGCAGGTTATGTTTTAGAGAAAAATGCCACTAGTGAAGATCGCTTGACTTTCCGAATCGAAACTAGAAAAATGGAAAGACCCACCTGGGAACCCGTGGATGGATCTATTCAAATTATTGGGCAAACTGAGAAATTGTTAGACTTTTCCACCAATCGGCACTTGATGTATCAATATTCTTCCTCTACTCCAAAAGAAGGGATTACGGCAGAAGTTATTTACGTAGAAAACAAAAAAGCCTTGAAAGACCTAGATGTAGAAGGAAAAATCATCTTCGCAGGCGAAGGGGGCTACCGCGCCTTTCAATCCGCAGTAAAAGAGGGTGGAGCATTGGGAATCTTTACGTATGATATGCCGGATTACCTTCAGCCCAAAAAGAATACTACCTCCATTCAGTTCAGAAGCCTTCGATATGATGCAAAAAAACCTACTTGGGCAGTGGCGCTCTCCTACGAAGCCAAAGAAAAACTGAAAGCTGCATTAGAAAAAGGCCCTGTTTCTGTGCATGTAAACATCCAAACCAAGATTTATGATTCGGAGGAACTAACTGTGGTAGCGAATGTAAAGGGCTCTGAGCTTCCAATGGAAAGCTTAGTATTTTCGGCACATATACAAGAACCTGGTGCCAATGACAATGCTACCGGCGTTGGAACTCAACTAGAAATGGCTCAGATCACTGCAGATCTCATTCAAAAGGGTGAATTGAACCTAAAAAGAACTCTTACCTTTTTATGGGGAGATGAAATTATTTCTACCCGTAGATACATTGAGGAAGAAGAAAAAAGAGAGCCTAAAATCAATTGGGGTATTTCACTGGATATGGTAGGTGAAAATACAGAGGTCACTGGGGGAACCTTCCTGATCGAAAAAATGCCTGATCCCAGTGCCATTTGGACCCGTGGAGAAGACCAACATTCAGAATGGGGCGGTAGGCCTTTGGAAAAAGAAGATATGAAACCCCATTACCTGAATGATTTCATGATTTATGTTTTTGAGGAGCAAGGCGCCTATGCAAATTGGGTAGTTAAAACCAACCCTTTTGAAGGAGGTTCAGACCATACCCCATTTTTAAGAGCCGACATCCCGGGTTTATTGCTTTGGCACTTTACCGACCAATTCTACCATACCGATCAGGATCGATTAGACAAAGTTTCCCAAAATACGATGGTCAATGTCGGGACTGCAGCTTTGGTTTCAGCCTATACCCTTTTGAATGGGGGAAATCAAACTGCCGAAGGAATGATCGCGTTAATATCAGCAAGTGCGCAGAAAAGATTAACCACTGAATTTAAGCTGAGCAAAAAAGCTATTACTGAAGGAGCATCCAAAGAAGATGAACAATTGATCTTAGATACATGGGCGGACTATTATGCGAAGGCTATGGATTCGATCAAGGACTTGGTTCCTGCTGATGATGAAGGAACATTGAGGAGAATAACTTTAGCAAAAGAAGCAATTAAGGCAAAGGTGCCTCAACTCTAAAAATAATGGAAATACATCTCGAAAATGCGCAATGGCACAGAGCAAGTTTTCTTGAACATTGAATGGAATAAAAATTTTACATAAAAAAAGAGCGCCATTGAATAACGCTCTTTAAAAAAAATCATATTATTAATTTTCCTCAGGAGAAATATTCATCACCAATTCATAAACAATACTATATTCAAATCCTTGTGGTAGAATTTCAGCCATTTTTGTCTTGGAAATAATATCATTCCAATCACTACTCGTATTTTCTTCAGAAGTATATCTCATATAGTTCATCACATCGGACATCTTATTAAAGCCATCCCAAGTGAGTACTGAAAAACGAGATAGATTACCTTTTGGTGCTATTACGGATAACATTCCCCAAGACGAAACTCCCATAGTTCCAGCCGCAACATTTTTTTCAAAAAAAGGCTTCCAAAGCGTCCTGTTTTCTTCAATAAAAGCACCTAAATTATCTGGCATTGCATAATTGATTATAGCATATTTGTAGTCACCCGGAATCATATCCTCTACCTGTGTCCAATAATCAAACGCTGTTGGTGCAAATGACTGCGTTTCAACCATCTCAGGAGGAACACCCATAGTTTTCATGTTGCTTTCCGACCAGATTGCAGCAGGGTCAATATCATCAACACTTTCAAAAATATTTACCAAAACATAATTAGGATCGTCTGCACTGGTAACATTAGCTTTTCTCCAGAGCGACCATCCAACCATTTGTCCATTATCCATTGCAGTTTTAGCAACTTTTGACCAATATTTGGTTTCCTTCTCAACAAATTCGGCTTGGCGGTCCAAAGGCACATTCCTAAATTGCATATAAACCACTTGAGCAAATGAACTACCTGTAAAAATAAAACTCGCAATTAAAATCAATAGCTTTTTCATAGTAGGATTTTTTAATTGTTATTAATTGATTTATGTATCTAAATAAAAATAATGAGCACAAAAATTCACCTTCTATAAACTAGAAAGCAACTAAATAAACTAGATATTTATATATAAAACTATAATACTTAAAACAGAGAGGAAAAACTTTTTAAACTAAATCAATATTTAAACTATATAATTTTTTAATTGACCTCACGCAATATGAAATAAAAGGAAAAATAACTTATGTTAGTTAATAAATTAATTACATATTACAAAGTTCAAACTGCACTTTATTGGCTTTTTTGCTTATAAAAAGGTAATTAAAATACTCCAAGATAATTTTTTAAAGAGATTTTCTTTTTGAATAGATCATACATTTACTTAAGGAAAGTATCTGGACATTTTCAGACCGTCTGAGAAATGTGTATTTTTCATACATTCAATTCGGATTTTCCCTTGGTTTAAAATCCATTCTCTATTGGGATAGACAATAAAAAAGAACTGATAAAAAAGCCCTAACAATGAAAAGATTCCTGCTTGGTTTAAATTCTCTTTTACTTTTTCTGCTTTTGATAGGATGTAACTCCAATACTAAAGAATCAGAAACTATTACTGGTTTTAACCTTCAGGAATCAGACCTTCCCGATTATGAAAAGAAGATTGATCATCAACGGTTGATATCTGCCTGGGGAGATCGGCAAGGCGAGTCCATTCGAACCGGAGAACATATTTACAACAACATTTGCTTTAATTGCCATGGAAATCCAGATCAGGAAGGTTCCATGCCGAATGCTTTCAAATTTTGGAAAGATGAATTTAAGGTAGGCAAAGATCCTTATTCCATCTACCAAACTCTGACCCGAGGCTATGGATCCATGCCTCCACAAGTCAATTTAACCCCAGTAGAAAAATATGATCTCATCAATTACTTGAGAGAGACTTTTTTGAAAGAGGAAAACCCAGGACAATTCGTTGAAGTAGATTCCACCTATTTGGCAAGCCTACCAGTCGGAACCAACATAGGTCCGGAGCCCAAGGAATTCAAGCCATGGGCCGAAATGGATTATGGCAATTTCTTGATCAATACCTATGAATTGGCCGATTTGGATGCTGCTCCAAGGGAGCGGTCCTCAGGCAAAGCTCCTCTTCCCGATGAAAACCTAGTGAATTCTAATTTTGCCTACAAAGGTATTGCTATTCGATTGGATCAAGGCGCTGGAGGTGTAGCAGCAGGAAAAGCCTGGATGATGTTTGACCATGACTTGATGCGTGTAGCAGGGGCTTGGACTGGAGAAGGTTTTATTGATTGGGAGGCAATTTTATTCAACGGTAGACACAATATCTCACCAAGAACTATTGGTGAACTTCATTTTGAAAATCCAGTAGCTCCCGGCTGGGCAAGCCCTAAAACCGGAAGTTTTGAAGACCCTAGGTTTACAGCTCGAGATCAGCGAAAGTTTGGTCCTTTACCTAGGGAATGGACGCATTATGAAGGACTTTATCAATTTGAAGACAGGGTAGTGTTGTCCTACACCGTAGGAAACACTAAACTATTGGAAGCTTTTGGCTTGGAAACACTGAATGAGCAGCCTGTATTCACCAGAACATTCCACCTCACCCCTTCAGGAGAAACCCTAAAAATGAGAGTAGCCCCGAGCAGTACTGCAGTGGCCTTGACGGGAGAAGGCGCCAGTTTAACCAAGGAAGATGGTTTCCATGTCTTGAAAATTGAAAGTGGGAAAACCATCCAATTGAAATTATGGATGGCCAAAGCAGGAACTTCTGGGCTACAGGAATTGGCCAACTCTTCTCCAAAACCAGAAGACTTAAGTAGCTTTACCAAAGGTGGGCCTGCCAGGTACCCTGAAAAGCTAAGCACTGAAATTTTAAGAGGTGAGCAAGATGGACCTTTTCAGGTAGACATCATGAACCCACCCTTTGACAGTCCCTGGAAGAATCAATTCAGGTTGAGCGGGCTGGACTTCTTCAAAGATCCTAATAAAGGGGTGATTTGTTCCACAGATGGCGATGTCTGGCTGGTAGAAGGCTTTTTGGAAAATCCCGGAAAACTTAGCTGGAAGAGAATCGCTTCTGGACTATTCCAACCCCTAGGAATCAAGGTGGTCAACGAGGAAATATTTGTTACTTGTAGAGACCAGCTAGTTCGGCTTCAGGATTTGAATGGAGATCTGGAAACAGATTTCTATGAAAGTTTCAACAATGACCATATGGTCACCGATCACTTCCATGAATTTGCCATGGGACTTCAAGTGGATGAGGAAGGTAATTTTTATTATGCCAAAAGTGGCCGACACGCCCGGGAGGCCCTGACTCCACAACATGGAACTTTGATTAAAGTAAGCAAAGACGGACAAAATACGGATATCATTGCCAGCGGATTTCGAGCCGCCAATGGAGTATGTCTCAATCCAGATGGCACTTTTATCGTGACGGATCAGGAAGGTCATTGGAACCCGATGAACCGAATCAATTGGGTCAAAGAAGGTGGTTTTTATGGAAATATGTTTGGCTACAACCCACCTAAAGACAGTACCGAAAGTGGTATGGAGCTTCCATTAGTTTGGGTGGAAAGGGATGTTGATCAATCCCCCTCTGAACTTCTCTGGGTAGAAAGTGAAAAATGGGGACCACTCAATGGAAAGCTTTTAAACCTCTCCTATGGGTATGGAAAAGTATTTGTAATTCCTTATGAAACCATTGGGGAACAAGTACAAGGAGGAATCGTGGAATTACCCATCCCAAGATTCTCTACAGGAGTCATGCGAGGGAGATTCAACCCTGGTGATGGACAACTATACCTGTGTGGACTTTCTGCCTGGGGATCCACTCAACCCCAATTAGGTGGACTGTACAGAATTCGAAAAGTAGATCAACCTCTAATTGTTCCTGTTGGAATCAAAGCCACTCAAAATGGCATTGAATTAACGTTTTCAGCCTCCTTAGAGGAGGGAAGTGTTCAGCAGGTCGCAAATTATACTGTCAAAACCTGGGACTTGTTACGATCCAGAAACTATGGATCCAAGCATTACAATGAGAAGAGCGTAAACGTGGAGAAAGCAGAATTGGCCAAGGACGGAAAAACGGTTTTATTAAGCATCCCTGAAATCCAACCTACTTGGGTCATGGAAATCCAATACCAACTTCAAGATGAGGATGGAAAAGAAATAGTAGGTTCCATACAGAACACCATTCACCAATTGGGGAATTCTTCAGCTCTGTAAAATTCTCAAAAAGATGAATTGAAGGCTAGCAGCTTTTAAAGAATTGCTTTTGCTCTAATCTGCTTTCGATTTCTTTGGCCGTTTTGGTAATAGAAAGGCCTCCCAAATTGGTACATCTCAAGGTATTTGGGATGCTTTTGCCTACCGCATACATGGTTTCGATCACTTCGTCCAAAGGAATTAGATGATCGTAGCTGGCCAAAGCCATATTGGCGCAGGACAAGGCATTAGAAGCCGCCATCACATTTTTATTGAGACAAGGGGCTTCTACTCGGTTTCCAATCGGATCACAGATCATTCCCAAAGAACTTTGCAAGGCCATGGAGGCAGCAGCAATACTTTGTTTCAAACTGGCCCCAGCCAAACTCACGATGGCAGCAGCAGCCATGGTAGAACCTGAACCGCATTCTGCCTGACATCCTCCTACTTCAGCAGCAAAGGTGGAATGCGCAGCGATAAATACTCCAATTAATCCGGCGACTAACAAGGCTTTATTGGTTTCTTCTTCTGAAAGACCCAAGGAATCCGAAACTCCTAATACTGCACCTGGCATGGCTCCACAGGATCCTGCTGTAGGTGCTGCAACGATGACGCCCATGGAACTCTTTACTTCCATAATGGCAGAAACGTACATGATAATCCGATTGAGCACATCTGCGTCGATCAGTTTTTTCCCTTCCATCATGGATTTGAAATTAACCGATTGAGGTCCTAAAATCCGATCTTCAAACTCCGTCCCTTTCAGTCCGGTTTCAACTGCATTTTTTAGAATAATCCGAATAGAATTTGCTTTGGATAGCACCTCCTCCTCAGAGATATTGCCCCGCATGCTTTCGTATTTAAGTGCCAATTCCCACAAACTTAAATTCTTGTCTTCATTGTAGGCCAACATTTCATCACAGGTGATGAAGGGTACTTTAGGGTTTTTGCTTGCCAGAATAGGCAGTACCGGTTTGAGCTGTTTGATTTGGGAGACACCATCCAGCTCTTTTAACTCTTCCAGAAGGGGAGTTTCTAAAAATGACAATCCGGTCAACATTACAAACTTCCCTTGTCCAGCAATGACATCAAAATCCTCCAACACCCCAGTTTGCTCCAAATAATGATTCACGATTGCTAAATCATTTGCGTAAATCAAGGTAACGTATTTATCTCCTGCCAAAGAGATCGAAACTCCATCAATTTCTATTACCTCAATCATTCCTCCTCCTGTAGAATTGGCAATGACCTGGTGTTTTTCCCAAGGGTTACTTAAGGTGATTTGATAGGTATTTGGATGTTTGGACTCCAGTTCTTTGATCGTAATTTTAAATTGAATCCCTGCAGCTCCTAAATGAATTTCTGAATGGACTAACCGTTCATCGTCTGCTTCCCAACCTAAAAAGCCACCAAACAAGCCCATATCCGAACCTTGGTCCTTATGGGTAGTAGCCAATGAGCCATTGGGGTCAAAATCAATTTCAATGGTTGAAATACGGCCATCCATTAAGTCATGGCAAATCCTGCCAATTCGTAAAGCAGCTGCACAATGGGAACTAGATGGTCCTCTCATCACGGGACCAAGGACGTCGTTGAAAATGCTTGGGTAACTCATAAGGTCAATAATTAGCTAGTTCAATATATTGATTTTTAACTGATTAAGACAATAATCCAGAGACAGAAATGATCCCCTGAAAAAAAATAGATCCCCTCAGTTTTTTATAACCAATTGGGTTGAATTGAGTTAGGTGAGTATGATCAACTTGAGATTATTCTTCATCATATTTTTATTTATGGTCATTTCCCCAAGCAATGCACAGCGTCTTTCCTCTCATCAATGGAAAGATCGGCTGGTAATTATTCAGTCCGAAAATGCTACCAATCCCTTATTCAAGAAACAAATAGAGGAGCTTGAAAAAGATCCTGAGGGATTGGAGGAACGGAAAATTGTAGTATACCTATCCGTTGCCGGGAATTACAAAATGGGACTAGAGGAAAGAGAGGATTGGAAAAAGGCTGGAAAAGACTTGGAAAAATTCAAAAACCCAACTTCCGAATTCGAGGTGATTCTGATGGGATTGGATGGAGGGGTTAAACTCCGAAAAAATGAGCTACTTACTCGCGAAAGTCTATTTAGAACGATCGATCAAATGCCTATGCGGATGTCTGAAATCCGAAGAAAGAAGAAAGACAATCAGCTTTGAGAAAAGTGAATTAAGAATCTCCCTCCTGTCCTTTTCCAAATGCAATTTTAGGATTTTCAATCAACAGCAAATCCCAATCTGACTGCTTAAATCCTTTTTCATTTAGTGCAGGCATGAGCTTTTCAAAAATATTGGTAAAGGGCTGAAAGTCTCCTCCATCTGGTTTGGCTGGATCATACCATCCTGCATCATGGGAGATCAAGATATGTTCTAAAATACCATTTGATTTCGCAAAGGTCAGGCGATCCACGTACTCGTCCACCCCCCAGCCTATTCCATCCAAACTGATCCATACCCCCAAATTGGCTGCTTCCAGGTAATTCTGAAAATCCTGTTCCGCCTGAGCATGCACCCAAATAAATCCAGAAGGATCAATGCCCATATTTTGTAAAATTTCAACTTCTTGCTTCGCTGTATTCCAGGTTCCCGTGTGGGAAGCTATCTGTAGGCCAGTTTGCACATGCGTTATGCCTGCCGCTCTTACCAACTTGGCATCTACCTCTCTTAACGGTTCCTCTTCATTGACAGAAATCTTGATAAATCCCGGTTTGATTCCAGTAGAATCAATACCAGAATTAAATTCTGAGATCCAGCGATCAGCAAGCTGAGAGGCATTTTCCTGAAAGATAAAATCTGATAAGTATTTCCCGCCTACAGCCCCGTAAAAGCCTGTATTGGTCACAATCCGGATTCCGGATTTTTCGCTAAGTTCTTTCAACAACAAGGGGTCTTTTGCCAGGTAAGAAGGCGTACAGTCAAAAATCGTTTTGACTCCAAATTGCTTTACTTCCAATAAATAGGGAAGCACTTTATTGATCACCTCTTCCCGATCATAGCGATTTGGAGAAACCGAATCTGCCCCAATAAAATCCACCAGCATATGTTCATGGATCAACGTCAAACCCAATGAGTCGATTAGAATTTGCCCAGTTACCGTATTGATTTTAGGGGAACTAGTCGGGGTACTTTTCTCTTTTTCCTTACATGAGGAAATTGTTAAAAGAAAGACACAAAAAGCAAAGAATAAATTTCTCATAGCTCAATCAAGTTACTGTTCCGGAATGGTACTACTGAACCTCATTCATTGGATTTCAACTCCGAATAAAAACCTTAGATTTTAAAACTTCCTAAAATACTTTGAAATTACTAATCTCGAAAAGCAAAAAAAACAGTTGAGATTTATGAAAACTTGAAGTTTTCCTAAATACTTTTTTCTCTGAGGTCAATACCTGCCATTGCTTCATAGTCAATTAAAAAGGGTCAACAGAAAATCCTTTAATTCAAATTACAAATTATTGGGTAGTTTAGGGTATAAAAGCCAGACACTTAATGAATAGGCTCTATCATTGTCCTTGATAATGACAAAAAATAACCCATGATTAATTTCTTTAGAAAAATTCGCCAAAATCTACTTTTAGAAGGCAAAACTAGAAAGTATATAAAATATGCTTTTGGAGAGATTGTGCTTGTGATGGTTGGGATTCTTTTAGCCCTTCAGGTGACTAATTGGAACAATCAGAGGTTAGATAGATTAAGGGAACAAGCGATCTTAAAAAATCTACAGATTGATTTCCAAAACAATATCGCAAACCTTGAAACGGCCTCCGCTAGTTTTGAAGTGGCGTATCAAGCATCGGTTGATTTACTCGAAATCATCAAAGGGGATCAGCAAATCAATCCCGAAGAAGTGGACCATTTGGTTGATATTATAGTGAATAAAACCATGTCTTATGATCTGATTACCGGGTCGATCAATGAAATTTTTAATACAGGTTCTCTGAATTTAATTCAGGATTCAGCACTAAAAAAACAGATCTCCAATTGGTCTTTTTATTATTCCGACACAGAGGATGATATCGTGATTTATCGGGACTATTTATTCAGCTTTCTAGTTCCTTCACTCACCGACAAAGTTCGAATGAGAAATATGTCCGTACCGGATTTTTTTGAAAAAGATCTTGACTTACCCCCAATTTCCAAGTCTGAGTTCCAGGTGAATTATGAACAAACAATCCGGACCTTTGAATTTGAAAACGAGGTTTACAATAATGCTTTGAATTACATGTATGTCTTGAACTCTTACAAGGTTTTTCAAAACTACCTGACTGAAACGCTAGCGCTAATTGACAAAAATATTCATTGAGCCAATAGCCCTGCTTTCAGCCATTCAGGACCTAAAATCCTGAACCTGCCCCGACGGATTTTCAACCTGGTTCAAGCGCGAGAATAAGACTATTACCCATACGATTACCTTTCGAGATTGAAATCACGAAAAGCAAAAAAGCCAAAGACAGAACTGCCTTAGTCCATTGGTGGAATTCAGATAAATCCTAAGGTAATATTCCTTATTTTAAAGTTCCCAAACAACACACAGACCATGAGCAAAGCATTACTCAGTTTTTTATCACTCCTTTTAATCTCTACCATTACCCTGGCCCAATCCTCGCTTGATGAGCAATTAAACAATCATCAGTTTCGGTTTATTGGGCCTGAAGGCAATCGTGCGATTGCGGTTATAGGCGAACCAGGTAATCCACAAGTTGCCTATATTGGCGCTGCTTCTGGGGGACTTTGGAAAACGGAAGACATGGGCATCAACTGGCGCCCCATTTTCGATGATCAGGACATATCCTCCGTAGCTGCGGTGGAACTGGCCCCTTCAGCCCCCAATCAGGTGTGGGTAGGAACCGGAGAAACATTTATCATTAGACCAGCCCATGCCATGGGAAATGGGATTTACTTCTCTCCTGATGCAGGCAAAACCTGGGAACACAAAGGTTTAGAAAAAACAGGTCGTATCGGCAGGGTTTTAGTTCATCCGACTAATCCTGAAATAGTTTATGCAGCCTCCTTGGGACACACCTATGGGCCCCAAAAAGAAAGGGGAATCTATAGAACCAAAGATGGTGGGGATACCTGGGAACATGTCCTATTCATTGATGAAGGAACCGGGGCTTCAGATTTAGCAATAGACCCCGAAAACCCTGATATTCTTTATGCTGCCATGTGGTCCATCCACATCAATACTTGGGGGCTCAACTCAGGTGGAGCAGGTAGTGGCATTTATAAATCCACTGACGGTGGGGATACCTGGGAACCCATGAGCAAGAATGGCTTGACCTTCGGAGCAGAGAGACCCGTAGGCAAGACTTCCGTAGCCGTTTCACACAGCGACCCCAATGTGGTCTATGCACTTTTTGAGGCGGAAAGCCCTGAAGTATGGCGCTCTGAAGATAAGGGCATGAGCTGGGAATTGATGAGCCAGGAGCATGACTGGAACGAGCGTGCACCCTACTATACGCGACTCCGTGTTAACACAGGAGATCCCAATGAAATTTATTCCATGTCGGTACGTTTTGTCCATTCCTTAGATGGAGGCAAAACCAGAAATCCTAGACCGCCCCGTGGCGGAGGTGACAACCATGACATTTGGATTGACCCCACCGATCCAGACCGGATTATGGTAGCCCATGATGGAGGGGTAAGTATCAGTTTCAACCATGGAGCTTCTTTTCAACGGGTGGTGTTGCCGATTGCACAGATGTACCATGTGGCAGTAGATGACCAGATTCCCTATAATGTTTTTGGAAATAGACAAGATGGTTGGTCTTATATGGGTCCCAGCAATTCATTGGCAGGATACATTCCTCTGGGACTTTGGAAAGGCGTGGGGGGTTGTGAAAGTGGCTTCGCTAAACCAGACCCGGTGGACAACCATATCATTTGGTCTGGCTGCTACGATGGCGGATTGGAAAGACATGACTTGAGAACTGGCTATTCCAGAGAGGTGCGCGTATGGCCAGAAGCAGGCTATGGTTGGGCTCCGGCAGATATGAAATACCGCTGGCATTGGAATTTTCCACTGGCTCATTCTCCTCATACCAAGGGAAGAGTCTATGTGGGAAGCCAGTTTGTGCATAAGACAGATGATGAAGGTCAAAGTTGGCAAATCATATCCCCTGATCTGACTTTGAACCTGAAAGACCATCAGCAAAACTCGGGAGGAGTAGCGACTGATAACCTCATGACTTTTGATGGAGCCACTCTTTTTGCCATTGAAGAATCGAAGTTGGAGGCGGATGTGATTTGGGTCGGGACCAACGATGGGCAAGTTCAATTGACCAAGGATGGCGGAAAAAATTGGACCAATCTGACCGCAAATATTCCTGATCTTCCAGAATGGGGAACCATCGCTAACATTGAGCCTTCTCGCTATGACAAAGCCACGGCCTATATCACGGTGGACCTACATCAAATGGGCGATTTTGATCCTTATATTTTCAAAACCACTGATTATGGACAAAGTTGGACCAAGATTTCCGAGGGTATTCCAAGCTCGGAATCAAGCTTTGTACATGTGGTCAAAGAAGATCCAAAAAGACCAGGCTTACTCTATGCAGGTATAGACAAAGGTATTTATGTCAGCTACGATGATGGACAAAGCTGGAGTCGCCTAAAACTCAACCTTCCCCCTGCTCCTGTTTATTGGTTGGAGATACAGGAACGTTTTGATGACCTGGTAGTCGGAACCTATGGTCGTGGGTATTACATTTTAGATGATCTTGCCGCAGTCAGAAATCTGGATAAAACACAAGATATCGCATTCTATGAAGTTCGGGATGCGTATCGCTTTAACGAGCGAGAAAACATCAAAACGGATGGGGTCAGCTTCAATTCAGGGCGTAATCCAAGTTATGGGGCTAGTCTGAATTATCATTTACCTGAAACTTTTACAGGGGATGCTAAAATTGAGATTAAAAATGCCAATGGGGAATTGGTACGTAGCTTGCCTGCTCGAACCAATGCTGGTGCCAATCGTGTACAATGGGATTTACGATATGAGCCCACCTATACTCCAAAACTTCGAGTGGCTCCTCCAGGAAGGCCTTGGGTTCAACTCAATGGGGAAGGTTGGAGACCATTGGTGCAATGGGATTTAGACCTCATGGCAGGACAGTATGGCCCAAGGGTCGTGCCTGGTGAATATACCGCCAATTTGATTTTGACAGACTCAACGGGTACAGAAGTGGCGAACACATCCACCACATTTATGGTCTTGAAAGATCCTTATGCTGAAGGCAGTATAGAAGATTTGCAAGCCCAAGTTGCTTTCTCTTTACAATTACGTGATGCCATGAATTTGGCCGTTAGTAATATCAATGCAGTTGAACAATTAAGAAAAGAATTGGACATCATTCTCGCTGAAGAGTCAGATCGGAAAACGCAGCAGGAGGCCTTACGATTAAAAGCAGCAGCAGAAGAAGTGGCCTCCAAACTCTACGACATCCACCTGACCGGAGCACGTGAAGATGCCTTTCGCTCCCCTATCAAGCTTTATGGTCGATTGAGTGCGTTGGCTAGTGATATCAATGCGAGTGGAATTGACTACCCTCCTACCGACCAGCAAGGTGAAGTGTACCAAGTCTTAGACGCCCGATTACAAGTTGCCATTGAGCAATTTTCAGAACTGATCAATCATGATATTCAGGAGTTCAATAAAGCCTTGGAACGCAAAGACCGACGGATTGAAATTGAGAGAGTAAGTAAAAACTAGGTTTCATGTAAGCGAATAAGCACATCCATTTTCTTTTCCTGATCAGCTCAAGCTGTTTTAGATTTTATCCCCATTAACCATTGAGGTCTCAAACACCTCAATGGTTTTTTTAATGACTCTAATTTTCTTTTTTGAAGAGCTCCCATGAATACACCAATTTGGAATCAACTAAAAATGAGTATTTTAGAAAAAGAACATTGCCGATCCAAATTGAGGATTGATTGGTGTTGATTCCAACTATTTTGACTCTAGCATTTGGTAGTATTAGCAATGACTCATGATAAAATTCTTTAGAAAAATTAGGCAACGTCTATTGGCTAAAAATAAATTCAGCAGCTATTTGGTTTATGCAATTGGTGAAATCATCCTGGTGGTCATAGGAATTTTAATAGCCCTATCGATCAATAATTGGAATCAAAACCGCTTGGACCGTAACCTAGAGTTCCAGTATTATAAACGGGTTTTGGAAGATGTCAAAGAAGAAAAATTAATCCTAGAAGCGACTATAAATTATTCCAATCAGGTGATTGGCCATGCCAAAGAAGCCATTGCTGTATTTGAAAATTCACCAAATGCCCATCCGGATCCAGTTCAAAATCTTATAGATATGTATCAGGCGAGCCAGTTGCAAGACTCCTATTCTGCTTCGTCCACTTACAAGGAGCTTATTGCTTCTGGTCAAATTAACCTGATTCAAAATGAGGTTTTAAAAACTGCCTTAATTCGGTTTTACGAGATAGAATGGACTGAAACTGGAGTTTTCAAACTTGAAAACACGTACAGAGTAAATTTAAGAGGAAAGATGCCAAATGAAATCCAGACAGAAATTCGATCCAATTGCAACGATATCTATGTAAAATCGAGGGGTAACTATCTAACAGCCTTGCCCGATGCATGTGAAATAACTTTAGCCCCCCATTACGCCAGATCAGTAGTGGAAGAGCTACGGCAAGACGAAAGTTTAAAAAAGGATTTGCGGTATTTAATTGGGAATGAGACCGGCAAACAAAATGATCTGAAGCCAATAATAATTCAGCTCGACGATCTCAAATTGTTACTTGAAAACATAAACAATGATTAAATTTTTTAGGAAAATTCGTCAAAAATTACTTTCAGAGAATAAATTCAGTAGATACCTTCTATATGCCATAGGGGAAATTATTCTAGTAGTGATAGGAATCTTATTGGCCTTGCAGATCAACAATTGGAACTCCTTCCAAAACGACCGGGAAATTGAGCAGAATGTATTAAAAAGCCTGGCCAATGAATTTAAAATAAACCTCTCAGAACTCAAAAAAGACCATAGGTTGAACCAAGCTTCTTTGGAAGCAGGGTATGCATTGCTGCAGGAAAACCGAACCGAATTGAGTTCATATGAAGTGGACAGCCTAATAGGTACTGCATTGAATTACGCCACTTTTGATGCCCGAACAGGAGTCTTTGACGAAACCATAGCTTCCGGAAAGATGAGGTTGATTCAAAACGATAGTCTTAAAACCCTATTGAGCCTGTGGACGGGAAAATTAAAAGACTTAGGAGAAGATGCTATTATTCGGCGAGACCATATCGTTCATAATGCTTCCCCACTTTTTAGAAAATATATTCCTTATCGAAATTTTGACAAAGCTTATGACCGAAACGACTATTTAAGAGAACTAAGAATTAATCCCATCGAAATTCCCGAATCTAATTACGCTGAGTTTTTTTCATCATTAGAAGTGGATGGAGCGATTTATGAAATCTACTTAAATCAATCCTATACGACGAGTAATGAAGTCACTTTGCTAACCTATATCGAACAAGTAATTAGGATGTTAGAGTCCAATATAAAAAACCATTAACAAAAGGAACCTGTCTCCATGGAATTGGTATTTGAGGATTCATTTTTTAGAATACATAAAAATATGAGGAGTCTAGCAACTCGACGGAATTTTTATACCAACAACTTACATACTAAATAAAGCCACCTACTGCACCAATATTTAATCTGTTAAAAATGAGTATTTTATAAAAAGGTATACCGCTATAAGTTGAATTATAAAGTAATACTCGATATATAATGAACAACTAATGGTAAAAATCATCAGATATGAGAAAATACTTCTTTTTAGTCCTTAGCATACTACTTTGGACCATTATGGTCATTGGATTTTCTGATAATTGGTTAACAGATATTCATCAACCCAGTAACTCACAACCTAAATTTCTAATTCATGCACTTTTTGCATTTAGCTGGTTCACCCTCTTAGTGTTTCAAAATATGCTAATCAAAAAAGGCAATGTAACGGCTCACAAAAAAGCCGGCAAAATAGGTTTTTTGATTTACATCGCTTTCCTCCTAAGCACCTTACCTCTCTACTTCAAAGAATTTGAGCCATTATCGATCATGGTTTTTAGTCAGCTAGTCTTTGGGTCAATCTTAATCGGATTGGCTTATTACAACAGAAAAAAAGACACCCATAAACACAAGGCTAATATCATGTTAGGCTCTTTTCTGCTCATCCAACCTGCTTGGGATAGAGCGGTGGGTCATCTTTTTGGGAATTTCGGTTTAGAATGGATCTTGTTTTTTATCCTTATTTATGGACTATTTATTTGGTAGCATAAAAAGCTTAAGTGGCAAATAGTAGTGGGATTTTTCATTTGGGCGGCAGGTCTCGCCAATGTGTTCAGTCATATGGCTTAAAAAACACCTGTTTTCCTGGTACAGCGAAGGTTGATGATCGAATTAAAAAAACCTGAAAGCATAAAAAAAACCGAGCCTAGGCCCGGTTTTGGTGTTGGTTTAGTATGAATAATATTACTTCTCTAAAGAGATATATTTTAAAAACTCATTCCGAGCTTGTTCATCTTTTTCAAACTTACCTGAATAAAAAGAAGTCACGGTGGAACTATTTACGTCCTGCACTCCTCTGGAGCTTACACACATATGGTTGGCATCCATGATGACCGCCACATCATCTGTCTTCAAAACCTCTTTCAATTCGTTTCCAATCTGCATCGTCAATCTTTCCTGAACTTGTGGTCTCTTGGCAAAATATTGTACAATTCTGTTGATTTTGGACAAGCCGATTACTTCTCCGCCCGAAATGTAAGCGACATGTGCTTTACCATAAATCGGGACAAAATGATGTTCGCAGTGTGAATGAAAGGTGATGTCTTTCTCCACCAACATCTCATTGTACTTATACTTATTTTCAAAAAGCTTGGCAACAGGCTTGTTTTTGGGATTCAAACCGCTGAAAACTTCTTTCACATACATTTTTGCTACCCGATGAGGTGTACCTTTCAAACTATCGTCTGTCAAATCCAAACCCATGATATGCATGATTTCACGGAAATGCTTTTCGATTAATTCGATCTTTAATTCATCATCCATTTCAAAAGCATCCTCTCTCAATGGTGTTTCTAAAGATGTCCCTACATGCTCTTCTCCAATTTCCTCAAATGAAGCGCTGGAAATATTAATTCCCATCGTATTCAACAAAGTTTCTTTCTGTTTCATAAAGTCGAATCTTTAATTCGAATTTCCGATCAATTTTATCCCTCAAAATATTCCAAATAACCACTGCAATATTTTCGGCGGTTGGGTTAAGTTGATTGAATTCATCGGTATCCAGGTTTAAATTTTTATGATCAAATCTATTTAAGACATGCTCTTTGATCAAATCGCTGAGCACTTTCATATCATATACATACCCAGAAGCTGGGTCTACTTCCCCTCTTAAAGTCACCACTAATTCATAATTGTGGCCATGATAATTGGGATTATTACACTTACCGAAAAAAGCCTTATTTTGCTCATCTGACCATTCTGGATTGTGTAAACGGTGCGCAGCATTAAAATGCTCTTTTCTAAATACGGTAACTTTCATGCGTTGTTTGAACAGTGGAAATTTAATTTTTGTTTATCTTTTTCTATATTTTTTTAAACATTATTAATAATCCCCTACTGATCAGGGTTTTAAATTTAAAATCAGCTGCGAAATTACAGAATAATATTTCGCTATAAAAGCTATTGTGTAATCATGCAATTTAATAACTAGAAGAACTTAGCAATAGGTTCCCTTTACTAGTTAATGAAAATCAATAAAATTCTTTAAAGTTCTGAGCCATTGGAACTTTTATTCCAAGAATCAACATTGTATCTTTGAAATATCATCCGGATTAAATGATTTCATCGAATTTACTTATTCCCATTCTTTGGATTTTCAGCTATGTTTTTCCGATGGAAGAAGCAACTTCTATTGAAAAAACCATTACGCCTCCACCTCTTTCTTTATATGAGCAATTAGCAGAAACTTCTGCATCGCTTCCCAATAAGGAAGTGTTCGATCTTGCCCTTAAGGGATGGAAGAAATTGAGTGGAGAGTTGAAATCACAGGTAATTACCATCATTGATTTTAGTTTGCCTTCTACCGAAAAACGGCTTTGGATCATCGACCCTCAAAACAAAATGGTCTTACTTAACACCGTGGTTTCCCACGGAAGAAACTCCGGCAATCTGATGGCCAGTAAATTCTCTAACCAGCCAGAATCCTACCAAAGTAGCCTCGGTTTTTATAAAACTGCTGAAACTTATCAAGGTAAGCACGGCTATTCGCTTCGCTTGGATGGTTTGGAAAAAGGATTTAATGACCAGGCCAGAAATCGAGCGATCGTCATTCATGGTGCTGATTATGCCCGAGAGGAATTTGCAAAGAACGTAGGAAGATTGGGAAGAAGCTTGGGATGCCCGGCGCTTCCTACAGAAATCTCTTCAAAAGCCATTGACTTCATCAAAGGAGGCTCACTTTTATTTATCTACGGAAAGGACTCTTATTATCTCAAGTCTTCAGCTTTGATTCAGGCTTCAGTGGAGCTTTCAGCTTCTTGATCAATTCCGTATCCCGATTATAGATATCATGCCTGAAATGGGCATGTCCCGCTTCATCAGTCCAAAATGTCAAATACAACAATAGCACAGGAACTTCTCTGTCCAGTTCTACCACTTCCTCTTGCTCCTGATGCATTGCCTTTTGGATTCTTTCCCTAGTCCATTTTTTATTTCCTAACAAGGCCTTAGCAAATTGATCTGGATACTGAATCCGGATACACCCATGGCTCAATGCTCGTGACTCTCTGGCAAAAAGACTTCTAGCAGGGGTGTCGTGAATGTAGATATTATAATCATTTGGGAACATGAATTTCACTAAGCCCAAAGAATTTAATCCTCCTGGCTTTTGTCTGATTCGATATGGAAAATCAGTCCCCTCTTTTCCCATCCAGTTTACTTGTTTTGGGTTCAATACTTCTCCCGAATTAGACACTAATTCCATATTTTTTTCCTTTAAATAATCTCCATTTTTCCTTACAGAAGGAATGATTTCATCTTGAGTAATGGAGGGTGGAATGTTCCAATAGGGACTAAAAACGATGTAACTCATTGGAGCTATAAATACAGGGGATTCATTGTATTCTTTCCCTACAATTACTTTAGCAGAAAGGATGGTATCCCCATCTTTCATGTAGTCCAATTGGTAATTGGCAATATTCACCAAAACCAATTCTTCCTCCCATTTGATCTCAGGCATCCACCGCATCCTTTCTAGATTGACTGAGGCAATTTCAATCAGTTTTTCAGGAGAATCATTTAGGAAATCGGCGGTCAACTCTCCGATTGCCCCATCCGGATTCATTCCATTCTCCATTTGATAGTTTTTCAAGCCTTTCCAGATAATTGAATCAAAAAGAAGCGCATCTTTCACCTCATACTCTTGCAGAAAACCCCAAAACTTCAATCGATCCCTTAAGCCAGTTACAGAAGCATGCCTATCTCCAACTTTCAAGAAATGCTCAAAACTTACAGGCTTCCAACTCAAAGTATCCTCCTCGCCCTTCTCATATAGAGTTTGAATTACTTTTCTACCCTTCGTATACATTTCTATTTCAGGATAAAGGGATGCCAGTGCTTTTTGGATATCAAGACCGACCGCTACTTCATCCAGCAAATCCAGTGAATGGATTTTCGACTCTTTGGCGGCTAATTTCCAATAGGATCCCCTTTCATTTGGAGCAACTTTCCCTACCTCCAAGTCTTTGGAAAGCCTCAAAAATGCATCCGTCATCAAAAATTCAAGATCCACTAATTCTGGAGTGGATTTGGGCTTAAGAATCTTTCTATTTCCATGAATTTCTTCGAAAAACTCCTGAATCAAAATTTGGTTGTAATCTTCAGGGTTGAGTCCATCGTATTTGACATTTTCAATTTCCATCAGGAAATTTTCAGCTAAGGAATTAATTTTTCCATTCTCTGACCAGATTTCTTCAAAATCCCTTTTTAAATAAAAGGCCTTGATTTCTTCTGAGCTAAGTAGTGGTTCCCCAGCAACCTGTACAGCTTGTTTTTCATCATATGAAGAAAGCCTCATTTCGATTTCCTCCGTAAGGTCCGACCTTCCTATTCTTCCTACTATAAAAATAGAGGCAGCAATCAAAAATAGAACTAAAATAATAATCAGTGGTTTATTTTTCATGGTCAAGAAGGGTAGGTTGAGATATTCCTATGCTCCACAGTCCAATTTGAGTGCTGCATATTCTAAGCTTCTTAAAGATTCAAAAAAGTAGCCCATTTAGGCTCTAAATAAAGTTTTTGCTAAAAAAAGAAAATCCATTTGAAATAGATTCAAATGGATTCGCGAAATAAAATTCCTGTTTTGGGGAATCTGGATTCTATTATTAGTCCAAACTGTTCTGCTTCAAAGCTAACAGTACTTTTTCATCTCGGTCATAAATATCCTCCCTAAAATGTGCCTCTCCTTTAGTATCTGCCCAAAAAGTAAGATAAACCAACACCACGGGGATTTTACGATTCAATTGGACTACTTGTTCCTGAGTCTGATGCATAGCAGTTAGTATACGGTCCATGGTCCAGCTCGGATCATCTGCCAACAGCGCTTTGGCAAAATCCTGGGGATTTCTAACACGGATACATCCATGACTTCGAGCTCGATCATCCAAATCAAAAAGAGACGGGGCATTAGTATCGTGGATATACACATTATGTTTATTGGGAAACATAAATTTCACTAGACCCAAAGAGTTACCTTCTCCGGGTTTTTGACGAACCAGATAAGGAAATGACTTGGAATTCCAATTAATAGTACTTGGATCTACCAATTTGCCTGAAGGAGTGATGACTTCCATGTTCTTTTCAGATATGTAATTGGGATTTTTCCTGACACTGGGAATGATCTCACTTTGGGTAATGGAATAGGGGATATTCCAATAAGGGCTAAAAACAATGTAACTCATGTCCGCCATAAATATGGGGGATTCATGGTATCTCTTTCCCACTATCACTCGTTCAGTCAAAAGTGTATCGAGGTTTTTCAAGTAATCCAACTGGAAGTTAGCGATGTTCACCAGAATAAATTCCGCATTCTTTACGGTATCAGGGAGCCAACGCAACCTCTCCATATTAACGATCGCTTTATTCAGCTGCTGCCGAGGACCATCATTAAATGCTAGAACCGTCTGCCTACCAATAACTCCGTCAATATCCAAACCATGAGTTCCCTGAAAATCTTTGATTCCATCCATCATTACTGAGTCATATAATCTCTCGTCCTGAAAATCATATTCCTCAAGTAACCCCCAATAAATCAAACGTTCCCTTAACCGAGGAATCACCGGATTGGATTCTCCCACATGGATTGCCTTGTCAATTTTGACCTTCCTCCAGTTCAGCGTATCCTCTTTTACCTTTTCTACAAGCTCTTTGATTACTTTTCTTCCTTCCTTGTAAATGCTGAATTTAGGATACAAAAGTTCAATGCTTCCATGAATATCATTTTTAGCCAAGGCTTCTTCTAATAAGGCAGGAAAGGTATGAACAGGCTCTTTTCTGGCAATTTCCCAATCCTTTCCAAACTTAGACGGATCAACTTTGCCTATCTCGAGATTCCTAGCTAAATGAAAAAAGGCATCGCTTAAGAAAATATCAAAATCAGCAAGATCTCCAGGTTCGTTTGCGACTCCATTGGCCTTATTCCCCTCAAAAGTCCTAAAAAACGACTCAATCATACTTAAATGGTAATCCTCTGGCGTCAACCCATCAAATTCAGACTGAAGTATCTCCAATCTCAAATCATAGGCTGCTTTTGTCAATAAACCATTTTGTGACCATGCCTTTTTAAATGTTCGATTGTTATAAAAGTTGATGATTTCATCCGTAGTCAACAAGGAAATCTTACGGATTTCAATCTTATCCATAGGTTCATCCGATTCTATCCTAAACCGTATCAGTCTACTCACCTCATCTTCAGATTGGGCATGTAAACTAACAACTTGAACTATGAAAAAGAGGAAGAAAAAAGCAAAAAATGGAAGCCTCATGGATGTTTATGATTTATTGGATTTGAAAGTCTTGATATTTTCTTCCTACTTCCCAAGCCTCCTTTAGCATCTCCAGAAAATCACCCATTCTGTGAAGCGGAATCAAATTTGGCCCATCACTCAATGCTTTAGCTGGTTCCGGGTGAGTTTCTATAAAAAAGCCATCAATCCCTGTACCTGCTGCTGCTCTTGCCAAAATCGGTGCGAATTCCCGTTGCCCACCGGAAGTTCCTCCTTGGCCTCCCGGTTGCTGTACCGAATGAGTAATGTCAAATACCACAGGAGCAAATTGCCTCATAATAGGTAAGCCCCTCATATCCACCACCAGGTTATGGTAGCCAAGAGAAAAACCTCTTTCGGTCAAACACACATTTTCATTTCCAGTAGACCGTACTTTGGTCACTGCGTATTGCATATCTTCAGGTGCCATAAACTGACCTCTCTTGATCTTCACCGCTTTTCCAGTTTCTCCAGCAGCCAATAATAAATCGGTTTGTCTGCAAAGGAAGGCCGGTATTTGCAATACATCTACTACCTCAGCTACTTCCTTTGCTTGGTAGCTTTCATGAATATCTGTTACCAAAGGAACGTCCAAAGCTTTGCCTACGCGTTGCAAAACCTCCAAGGACTTATCCATCCCAATGCTTCGGAATGAACCTGAGGAAGTCCTATTAGCTTTATCAAATGAAGCCTTAAAAACATAGGAAAAGCCATGTTGTTCCGCCCAAGCTTTTACTTTGGTGCCAATTTCAAGGCAAATATCATAGCTTTCTACAGCACAAGGCCCAGAAAAAAGTACCGGTTTTTCTTCCCCTAAAATCACCTGATCGGTAATTTTCATGGGTTTAGTATTTCTAATCATGCTTCTTTAGTTGATAAACTCTCAATAATCGGGACCAATAGTCCTTTGGAATGTAAAATTAAATCTCCTACCTCTCTAAATACCCCTTCTCCTCCTTTGCTTTGGGTCACCCAATGTGCAAATGGTTGTACATAAACCAAAGCATCTGCAGGACAAATGGCAAGTCCTACTTGGCTTAGTATGGGAACATCGATCAAATCATCCCCAATGTAAGCAACGGTCTCCATGTCTATTTCCATGGTTTCCAGGAGATCGTTTAGCTTTTTGCCTTTATCCTTCACTCCATGGTAATGAAAATCAAACTTCAATTCCTCGCATCGGTTCATCACTACTTGGGACTCCCTGCCAGTAATCGCTCCAACCAAAACGCCGGATTTCCTCAAATGCTTGACAATTAACCCATCTTTTACATTGAATTTTTTAAATTCCAATCCTCTATCATCGTAGATGATTCCCCCGTCAGTCATCACCCCATCTATATCGGAAATCAGGAGTTTGATTTTTTTTGCTCTTTCCCAAATGTCTTCAGAAATTGAACTGAAATAGGATGCTATTATTTTTTCTGTTTCCATTGGATTGAGTAAAGGTCTAATCTTCTTTGTTCTAAATTTCTTACACTCCCTGCTTTTCTTTGCTTGGTCAATAAATCCAAGTCTACATCTGCCACAATGATAGTTTCTTCATTTTCAGAAGCCTGCGCTACGACCGCATCGTGAGGGAATGAGAAATCAGATGGTGAAAAAATAGCTGCTTGAGAATACTGGATATCCATATTTTCTACCTTAGGAAGGTTTCCTACGGAACCCGTGATCGCTACATAACATTCATTTTCGATAGCCCGGGATTTGGCACAGGTATTTACTCGAAGAAAAGCATTCTTCGTATCCGTCCAGAAGGGCACAAAGAGAATGTCCATCTCCTGTTCTGCCAAGATTCTTCCTAATTCAGGGAATTCCACATCATAGCAAATCAGAATACCGATCCTTCCTGCGTCTGTGTCAAACACATTGATTCCATTTCCGCCTTGAAGTCCCCAATAAGCCGCTTCATCCGGAGTAATATGTAATTTGTATTGCTTGGCTTGCGTGCCATCTCTTCTACATAAGTAACTCACGTTTCTAAGCTTTTTACCATCGTACTCAGGCATAGAACCGCCAATCACATTTACATTATAAGAAACCGCCAAGTCACTCATTCTAGAAACAATCTCATCGGTATAATCGGCCAAATTACGAATGGCCTCAGAAGCATCCATGTCATTAAACTCTGCCAACAAAGGCGCATTAAAGAACTCTGGAAGCAAGCAAAAATCTGATTTGTAACCTGATACCGTATCCACGAAAAACTCTACCTGTTGCATCAAATCATCCACATTGGAAAAACGACGCATTTTCCATTGAACCAGGCCCAATCTTACGATGGATTTCTTATTGCCTATCAGCTTTTCGTCTTTCTCATAATAGATATTGATCCATTCCAAGAGGGTGGCATAGGCACGGGAATCAGTATCTTCAGGAAGGTATTTGGTGATTACTTTACGAACGTGAAATTCATTCGCAAGCTGGAAAGACAACACCGGATCAAAAATCTCTTTATTCTTGACCAAATCGATGTATTTACGAGGGGTCATCTCATCCGCATAATTGGCGTATCCAGGAATTCTACCTCCGGCAATTATAGATCTTAAGTTGAGGTTTTCACAGAGTTCCTTTCGCGCATCATACAATCTCCGCCCAATACGCATTCCTCGGTATTCCTTATCTACAAACACATCGGTACCATACAAGGTATCCCCCTCATCGTTGTGTGTGTCAAACTTCCCATACCCTGTAATCTCATCATAGGTATGGTTATCACCGAACTGGCTATAGTCCACGATCAAACTCAAGGCTGCCGCGACCACTTTCCCATTGTCCTCAATACAAATCTGACCCTCTGGGAAAACTCGTAGTTGATTTTTAAGTTCTTCCTTAGTCCAGGCCCCCCCTGGGTTTTTATAAATTGAAACCATGATTTCCCGGATATCTTCAAAATCCGAGAGTTTTATATTCCGTAGCCGAAGCCTATGTTCAAGTTCTTCTTTATTCTTACTCATGCGTCAAAATTAATAAAATCCAATCATCCATTTTAAAAGCATGACTAAATCACTCTTAAAACAAAATATTATATTGAACTTTTAATCAGGTTTAAATATATATAGTTTAAGGCCCTTATTCTCAATAATTTTAAAGTCGAAATTTCGACAAAGTACCCAAATTATATGCAAGAAAATCTAAATCAAGTAGCAAAAGAAAAAGCTTCCTCATTTATAGAATGGTTTCAGGACATTATGAATTATAGCCTTTTCAATTTGGGCGAGTCTAAACTTACCATTGGGTTAATTATTACCCTATCCATTTCATTCATTGCACTCTTTGTAGTAACAGAATGGATCAGACGGTTTATGGTCCATAAGGTTCTAAAACGATACCATATTGATGTAGGCACCAAGCAATCCATAGGCACCATGATCAAATATTTATTGATCTTGGGAGGCATCTTCTCCATTTTACAAACCAATGGAATTGATTTAAGTGCCTTTGGAATTTTGGCAGGTGCCTTGGGTGTCGGTATAGGTTTTGGTCTTCAGAATATCACCAACAATTTTATTAGTGGACTAATTATACTTTTTGAACAACCCATTAAAGTCGGGGATCGAATTGAAGTGGGAGATGTAACAGGGGATGTAATCAAGATTTCTGCACGGTCTACTATGATTGTCACCAACGACAACATCACTATTATCGTTCCCAACAGTCAATTCATAGATAGTCAAGTAATCAATTGGTCACATAACGAGCGTAAGATCCGTTTCAACTTCCCGGTGGGAGTTTCCTACAAGGAGAATCCAGAAAAAGTCAGGGAAATCTTGTTGGATGTTGCCAATGCCAATAAGGGGGTATTGACCACTCCCGAGCCAGATGTACTTTTCGAAGATTACGGGGATAGCAGTATTAACTTCAACTTAAGGGTTTGGACTTCTGAATATATCAATAGACCAAAGATCCTTAAAAGTCAGTTGTATTATGAAATCTTTAGAAGATTTGGCGAAGAAGGGATCGAAATTCCATTCCCTCAGCGAGATTTGCATCTTCGTTCCGGATTTGAAAATATGATTAAATAGCCTATTTTTCGTAAATTAACTCTTTTCATACAGGAAAGCTTGGGGTTGAACATGAGAAAACTGTTATTCATAGGTCTGTTTATCTGTACTTGGTCAGCCGCCAATTCTCAGAGCTTCTACCGCTATCGTTTTGAAGAACCTTGGTCTATCGGAGCAAGTATAGGACCTACCCAATATTTTGGAGAATTATATTCCTTTTGGAAATATCAGGAAGGTATTCAACCGGATTGGAACGCTAACTTTTTGGTAAGAAGAACCATAGGAACACACCTCCGGGCAAGGTTGGAAGGGACTTATTATAAAATGTCCGGAGCGGATGAACCTTCAGATCCACGAGCCTTCAGATTTCCGAGAAATCTAACTTTCCGATCTAAAAACTGGGAAGTATCGAGCATCTTCGAATACCATTGGCACCCAGTCAAAGTGCCCAATATCCATAGACCACTTTGGAACCCTTATATTTTTGCAGGTTTGGCATTATCTACCAATAATCCTGAAACACAGCTTGATGGAGAGTGGGTAGATTTAAGGCCGTTACAACTCGAAAACAACCCCTATGAGCGTTATATCATCGCTTTCCCAATGGGATTAGGCCTTAAATACAAATTAAATGTCTACATGGACCTGACTTTTGAAGGTAATTATAGATTCACGCTCACCGACTATATGGATGATATTTCCGCCTATAATGTCAGTGAATTTTATCTAGACTTGGTAGAAGACTATGTAGATGGAAGCAATCCAGATCGCTTGAGGCTAGCCATAAGAAACCCTCAATTTTTAGATGACAATGGTATGCCAGACGTAGACAAAATCCTTAAAAATGGAGGAAGGATCAGAAGAGGCTCCGGGTTAAGACACCGTTTTGATGGATACATGACTGTCAACATAGGGCTGGAAATTCACCTATCCGAAGACATCTTCCAAAACTGGATCTTCAGGGATCGAATCTACGAGAAGCGGTTTAGATTCTGGTAATTCAGACCTTAATACTGAGCACAGCCAAGTCGCTTTGAAACACCAGCGTTTCAGTAGTTCCAACCTGATAATTCGGGATTTTTTCATGATGACCGGAGACTAAAGCCATCAATCCTATTTTATGCAATTCACTAAATTTCTCTAACCCAGTTTCAGGATCGGAATAATTAAAAACATGTTTATGGAAAGTAAACTCCTCAAAGCCCTTGATGAAATGATTCATGCGCTCCTCCACTTCAATAGAATTTGTAAAATGAGCTGGTGTATTGACAAAAACCAGATGCACACTGGCTCTAAATACTTTCACCAGCGGCTTGATACGTTCAAAAGCAGTTTTGGAAGCATGGTCAAAATTTGAAGCGAAACCTACTTTTCTAAATCCATTCCCGTCCAATAATTCCTTGACTGCAAGAACAGGATAAGGAGAGTTTCTTAAGATTTTTTGAAGGGTACTCCCAATAAAATTCACTCCGCCATTCCCTTTTCCATAAGCTCCTAAAACAATCAAGTCAGCGGAATACTCCTTTGCAACCTGAAGTATTGATTCAAATGGAACACCAATTTTCACAATTGGTTTGATCGGCGCTTTGGCAGGAGTAATGGTCCGCAAATAGGAGGGCAAGACTTCTAAAGCTTCATTGTATTCATCCAGAACTTCAGAATGTTTGGCTTTTGCCTCCTCTGATAAAAATTCCCAGTCCAATTCGGTAGGAACCACGGTAACACATAGAATTTCCGCTCCTGACTTATGACTGATTTTATAAGCAGTTTGTAAAGCGGCAACAGCATATGGAGAGAAATCAAAAGGAACAAGTATAGTCTTCATGGTTATTGGGGTTATAACTTAAACCTCAATATCCTTAAAAACCCATCAACTTATCCTAATGAAAATCAAGTAGAAACATGATAAAAATCCTGTTTTAAAAAGTAGATCTAGACCAGGTCTAATTCCATCTTCACGTCACACCTACAATATTTACCTGCTTCTGGAACCGATTCATAAAAACCAAGTTTTTTATAAATATGTAAGGCTGGCTGAAGTTTGGTACTACTATACAGGACCAGTTTCTTCCCTCCCATTTCTTTGGCCTTGTCAATAATAGCTTTGCCCAATAACATACCTACGCCCTTCCCTTGGGCAACTGGCTTAACTCCCATTTTCACCATTTCAAAAACTCCATCTTCTGCTTTCGCGAGGCCCACAGTCCCCACAACTTCATCGCCCATCTTGGCAAAAATAATATCCCCTCCAGGTTGTATGATTACCTGCTCAGGATTTTCCAGCTGAGCAATATCAAAAGGTTCCAGCGTAAAATAATCTTCCACCCAAGCCTTGGTGATCGCGACAAAATCAGATTTGTAATCAGGAGAATATGGAATTATGCTTAGATTACTCATGGAAATAGGTTTTAAATACGCTGTAAAAATAAGCAGAAACCCTTAGCTTAGGAATACTAAATATCAACCAACGCATGAAATTGAAACAATTAATCTTCGGATTGGCATTCATCTTTTGCCTTCCAATGATGGTACAGGCTCAAAACCCTGAAGCAAAAATTAAAGAGCTAGGCCTCAACCTTCCTGAAGTCGGTGCACCTATGGGGACTTACGTTAAATGGCGACAAGTAGGTAATGTACTTTATCTTGCCGGAAATGGGCCTGATGTGTACGGCAAAGTGGGGGCTGATCTAACCGTAGAAGAGGGGTATCAAGCTGCTAGAGAAACAGGTATAGAAATCCTAGCTGTGCTCAAAGCTGCTACAGGTGGTGATTTGAGCCGAATCAAACAATTTGTAAAAGTATTGGGAATGGTCAATTCTGCCCCTGACTTCACCAAACATCCTGCAGTCATCAATGGTTTTTCTGACTTGATGGTAGAAGTTTTTGGAGAAGCAGGAAAGCATGCAAGATCTGCTGTGGGCGTAGCTGCACTGCCTAATGATATTGCCGTAGAAATTGAAGTAATCGTCGAACTGAAAGACTAAGCTCAAAACAAGCTTTGTTGGACAGGAAAACCTTCCAACTCCAGCAAAGCTTGTTTTCTTTCCAAGCCTCCTGCATAGCCTGTCAGCTGACCATTCGTACCAATAATCCTGTGGCAAGGAACAATCACCAAAATGGGATTGGCTCCAATAGCTGCTCCCACCGCACGAATCGCTGCTGGGTTTCCCAGTTTTTGGGACAATTTCATATAGGTAGTCGTTTGCCCGAAAGGGATTTCATTCACGGCCTGCCAAACACTTTTTTGAAAATCTGTTCCTTTTAAATCCAAAGGAAGATCAAATACTTTTCTCTTGCCAGAGAGATACTCATCCAGCTGATGTTTTACTTCCTTTACCATTCCTTCTAAGGATTCATCACTAACCGGATCCTCGGTAAACTGAAGTAAAGTGAGTTTTCCCTCATCTAGTTCGATGAGCATGTTTCCCAGGGTGGTGGCTATAATTGGCATGGACTAATTAGTGTTTTTCAAAAGAGAGAACGTAAAAGTATTTCAACTGTATTTCGCCGAATGGAGTGAGACATATTTCCTTTTCATTAGTTAATACATCAACTCATCGCCAATCGATACCTCCAAATCTCTCTTACCTGTTCGATCTCCACCTCAAAAGGCGGGTAAATCGGATTGGCGGAACAAAGTAGCAACTTCTTTTCTTTTTGGATTCGATTGTAAGCCAGTTTAAAAGTTACGCCATCCTGTTCGGTTACCACCACATAGCGTTCCCCATTTTTGATGGACAGCCAATCATCTACATATTCACAAACGATCCAAGCTCCATCAGGGATGGGAAGCATAGAATCTCCATCTACCTGAAACACGCGATGCTTTTTATCCATGGGTAGAAATGGCAAGGAAAATCGAGGCAAATCAGCAATGTATTCCGGATCGGCAAAACCGGCCAGGTAACTTGCTTTGGCACGTTGGGAAACCACTTCGATTAGCTCCCTCCCCTGTTCATCCACGGTCGTCGCCAAAACCCGAAGTTTTCTTCCTCTCAGAAACTGGTCTGTTTCCAGCAATTCACGAAGCTTATATTCCGAATAAGATGTCAAATCTTCCCGAAGCAAGATATCCACTGATACCCCCAGATGATCCGATAGCTTCACCAAGGTTTCCAAGGGAGGATTGACATTGAGCTCATAGCCTGCCAGTTTAGATCTGGAAATCCCCAAGGCAGAGGCTAACATCTCTTGGGTGAGCGATTTTTTCTTTCTTAGAAACTTAATGTTGGCGTTTAAAGTCATAATTATATCTGAAATACAGTGGAAACACAATGGAAATAAGCCCGCAAGCGGGCGAAATACTAGACTAGCTATTATCTTTTAGTTGATTTTTAGCAGAATAAGTAGATTTAATCATGTTATTTAACCTGACTTGAACATCACGCCTGAGCTGATTGAATAATAAGAATTCTTGATCAGAAACAATACCTCTTTCAAAGCCCAAATCAATCCAATGTTCTACGCCTTCGGATAAAGATGCCCTTGAAATGTAATAGAATCTGGATTTTTCTGAAAAATGAAATCGAGCATATCCCTCAGCAATATTTGCTCCTACTGAATCAACAGCAGATAACATTTGATCGCCCCAAACTTTCTTTTCTTGAAAACTCAACCGTTGATAAACAGTCCATGCACTCGTAGAAAGCTTTCGGGAAAGACGATAAACCTCTAGCTCATGAATTGGGATATAAGCTGATTTCTCATTCATATTTTATTTTTTAGTGGAGTATATTTTTTACGAAATAGATTTCGAATCAATTATTTCACCGACCGAAGGGAGGTGTATTTCCATTTTATTTCTATTGTATTTCGCTACAGGCAAATCCTGCAAAGCATATCTCCCCCTTTCCGTCAATCTCCTTCAATCTTTCACTCCAAGTATCCAAATATAAAACTTTTGTTTAAATTATAAACATTAAAATGTCAATTTAATTAACAATACAAATGGAAGGGAAGAGAAGCATCGTGCACATGGATTTGGATTCCTATTTTGTGTCGGTAGAACGGTTATTTGACAGCAGGCTCAACGGGAAGCCTATATTGATCGGGGGCTCAGGAGACCGTGGGGTCGTAGCTTCCTGTAGTTATGAAGCAAGAAAATTCGGGGTACACTCTGCCATGCCCATGCGTACTGCCAGGCAACTTTGTCCCGAGGCATTGATCATCCGAGGAGATTTCGAAAAGTACAGTCAAAAATCCCACGAGGTCACCGAGATCATTCGGGAGGAAGTCCCTTTGTTTGAAAAATCCTCCATCGATGAATTCTACATCGATCTTACGGGAATGGATCGCTTTTTCGGTTGCTTTAAGCTTTCGCAGCAAATCCGACAACGAATCATGAAAGAAACCGGGCTGCCTATTTCCCTAGGACTCTCAGAAAACAAAACTGTCTCTAAAGTAGCTACGGGTGAAGCTAAACCCAATAATGAAAAACAGGTTCTTTTTGGGGAAGAAAAGCCTTTTCTCGCCCCTCTTTCGGTGCGGAAAATCCCTATGATCGGAGAGAAAACCTCCCAAACGCTCTACAATATGGGCGTTCGGAAAGTGCATACCTTGCAGCAAATGCCAGCCGAACTCCTGCAGGCTACTTTTGGAAAAAATGGGAATATGATCTGGGAAAAGGCTAATGGCATCGACCGGTCTCCGGTAACTCCTTACTCTGAAGCCAAATCCATCTCTACGGAAAACACCTTCGAACAGGACACCATTGATGTGAAAATGCTGGAAGCAACGCTCGTAGCCATGTGTGAGCAACTCGCTGGAAAGCTCCGTCAAAACCTACAGTTAACAGCCTGTGTGAGTGTGAAGATTCGCTATTCAGATTTTGATACACACACCGTACAGCAACGCATCCCCTATACTTCCGCAGACCATACGCTGATCCCACTGGTCAAGGAACTTTTCCGTAAGCTCTACAACCGTCGCATGTTAATCCGCCTGATTGGAGTACGTTTCAGTTCGCTGGTTTATGGCAATTACCAGATCAAACTCTTTGAAGATACTCAGGAGCAAATCAACCTGTACCAGGCCATGGACAAAATCAATGGAAAGTTTGGAGAAAAAACCATCTGCCGAGCCGTAGGCATGAGCGTAGGAAGAAGAAGGTTCAACCCATTCAATGGAATGGCTGTATGAGAAAAAGAAGTCTTGAAATTCAATAACACAAGCACGATATTGCTTTAAATTCAACTCTAACTTGAAAAAAGACTCCTATCTCTTCACTTCTACCCATCTTGGTTTTCGAACCTGGATAGATTCTGACCTAAAACAGTTTAGCTCCATGAACTCTGACCCGGAAACCATGAAATACTTTGAGAAACCTCTGAACATGGAGGAATCTAAAGCCATGATGGAGCGGATGAATAAGCTATATGAAGACAAAGGTTATTGTTACTTCGCTGTAGAGCGATTGGAGACAAGCGAATTTTTAGGAATGATTGGATTAGGATGGAAGACTTTTGAGGCGGAATTCACCCCTTGTGTGGACATAGGATGGAGAATCCGGAAAGAATTTTGGAACAAAGGCTATACTACCGAAGGGGCAAAAAGATGCTTGAACTATGCAAAGGAACTTGGACTCAAAGAGGTGCTTTCACTGGCCTCCTCAGACAACAAAGCCTCCATTCGGGTTATGCAAAAAATCGGAATGGAATATTGGCTGGATTTTGATCATCCGGACCTAAAAAAGTCAAAACATCTGAATCCTTGTAGTTTGTATCGGATAATACTTTGAAATACCATTGAAATAAACCTCCCTATGGTCGGTGAAATACTAAACCAAGCTATTTCGCCGAAGGCTTATTTCGGACGACGAAGGAGTCCCTATCTCGCCGTAGGCATATCTCGGGAGCAAAGCGACCCTATCTCAGCGAAGCTGTATCTGAGGAGAGCAGCGACTCTATCTCGCCACAGGCCTATTTCGGACGACGAAGGAGTCCTTATCGCGCCGAAGGCGTATCTCAGGAGCGTAGCGACCCCATAAAAAAAGATGCCACTTCCAATGGAAATGACATCTCACCACCCAACCCAACAATTCTAATTATGCCAAGAATAAAGACGCTATACCAAGTACCTGATCTTTGCTTAATGGTTCATCCCAGCCTTCGGAGACAGCTGCAGCATCAATCCCGGTCAATGAAGTCACATCAACTCCTCCCTGCATCACATTTTCTTCTCCAGCATAAATCGCCTGAGTAGCTGCAGGAAGGGATCCGATAGACCCATTGGTGATCCAACCTTTCACAGTATCCTGACCTTTTTTGGTTCTTAATCTTCTGACCATGGAAGCATGTCTGGCCTCCACCGAATGAATGGAAAGCGCTGCAGTTAAGACTACATCTGATTCCATCACATTTCCAGCCTGCCCTTTATAGGCTCTTACCCCTGTATCTTCAAATGCCTGTGAAAGAGCTAAGAAGGTAGGGTAGTCTGTAAATGGAGAAAAATTCCCTCCAGCAGTAAAGTCAAATTCTGGCTCTTCAACAGGTGTTCCCATCAATACATTTCCAATTACTTCCGTTAAGAAATTGACATGTGCCAACTCATGATCTCTAATCTTCAAGAAAATATTTCGATCAGCTCCTTCGATTACCCCAGACTCAATGCCCATTTGATAGTACCGGTATTCAAGGTGTTCCAGTGTCAATGCATAATTGAGTACATCGATCAGACTAGCCGTATCTGCTTTGGCTACTTTTGGCAAGGCCGAAAGTATTCCCAATGGCACCGCTGCCATGGCTAATTTTTTACTGAGACCTCAAAACTGGCGGAAAGCCTCTCTTCTGGAGAAAAATAGATCCTTTTCTTCCGGACTATTGGTGTCCGGACACATGGTATCGAGCAATTTTAATAAGTTCATATCTAATTGTGGTTAAGGTGAATATTAGCTAGGCAATTGACTAAAGTCGATCGGCGTCTTTATATAAGTAGATGCCGCAGTCAATACATCAGTAAAGCCCAAGGTGCGTTCCAGACCATTGGAGTCAATCAAATCATCTCCAGCAAAATCATCTGAACCTGGATTGATCAAGTCACGAATCGCAGCAGCATGTCTTGCTTCCACAGAAACTATCTTCCCTGCAATTAATAAATAGTCAACATTCTCGATAAACTGTCCAGCACCATTATATGCTGCCACACCTAGATCTTCAAATGTCTTGGCTGCTCCCAAAACGGAAGTCCTGCTGCTAAAATCAATGGAACTGAAATCCACTTCCAAATCTGCAATTGCAGCGCCTCCCAATGCCGCTTTAAAAAAGTCTCTGTGAGCCCTTTCATGCTTCTCCAGATCCCCCATAATGGTCTTTTCTTCTGCATTTGCATTGGCAAAATATCCCCCGGCAATTACATTGGCATAAAATGCCGCCTCTAACTGCTCCAATGCATAGGCATAATTCAAAATACCGATATCCCCAGAACCAAGGCTTACTCCCTCGTTCATCATAGGAGGCATCATATCTTCATCGTCATTACAGCCCATCAGCAGAAGTCCTGCCCCTGCAACTGACATCGTTCCAAACTTCAGAAAATTCCTTCTGTTGGTATTGGTCACCAGTCCTTTAGGCTTGATCAGTTCATTTTTCATTTTAATTGTGTTTAGGTTAATAATCCGGTTTTTGGTTTTCCATGGAAAAAAATGAAACCATATGACCAAAACAGATTCGGTCGGATGATTTGGAAGGAGTTACGAAGCGTTTTGAGTAACTGGATTTAACAGACCGAAAAAAAAGATGATTTTAGTCATAGTAACATTATTTTAGTCTTAAAAAAATACTAAAATCATTGCCGAATAATGCAATCGTTTTTATAAATTAGATTGACAGTATACTGACTGTCAATATTTTGCGACGGGCCCCTACAAAAGGGACAATGAAATTTTTATTTATTCACATTTTTCAAACAATAACTCAAAAAACAATGAAAAATTATTTTCGTGGTTCGTATTGTGGGCTTGCAATGGTGCTCACAATGACAATTATTCTATCAAGCTGTATCACTGACGAAAGCAGTCTTGATCAACCTTTAGATCCAAACACAAATCTCGAAAGAGCAACAGATTATCCGGAGGCATTTTCCCTGGAGAACCTCAGAATGGATTCTGAAACAAACAAAATGCTCGCAGATCTCCGGGCGGCCACCGCTAAATACCATCGGATCGAAGTAGCGATGGAAAATGGCTATGTTTTACCTGAGGGGTCTGGATGCGTATCCACCCCTAGTGGTGGAATGGGGTACCATTATGTCAATTTCGCTGCTTTGGATGGAGAGTATGACCCTACCATGCCAGAAGCATTATTATATGAAATGGATAAAAATGGCCAAATGAAACTGGTAGGAGTAGAATTTGTGATCGTAGCGGATGCCTGGGATGCAGAAAATGTGATGACCCCTTATTTTGGAATACAGGAATTTGATAAAGCTTTTCCTCCTGCTCCACTACCTTTCCGGAATTATCAACTCCATGTCTGGGTTTGGAAACATAATCCAAATGGTATTTTTATCAATTTTAACCCAAATGTCAGCTGTGAATAGCTTGTAAAGCTCCCTTTTATGGGAGCTTTTTTTACTACTCACCCAGCCAATCAAATCAATAATAAATGGGAAATCTAGGGTAAATCAGATGATCGCGTTTGTGAAAACACTTGCATATTAATCAAAAAGAAAAAGGAATGCTTTGAAGGGGAAAAAGAAAAACCAATTTCGTTTTCTAACACAAAAAACCCATATTTTTTTTATTCAAAAAAAATACCCTATGCCAGAAGTTTATTTTTTCACTAAAAAATATACGTAAAAATTTGATTTACAATGATTTATGAAATCAACCTCTTGAAAATTTTCAAACATCTGTTTTTTTTAATTTATCCCAAGTAAATTATATTCCCCTTTTTAAAGCAATTAAGTACTAGATATCACTGAATGTCCAATTTAATTTTATTGATTTCTCTGATTTGGACTAGCCCACCTATTCAAGTGGAAAATTCTACTAAAATGGATTCAATGGTGATGTTAGATACGCTGATCAGCAAAGGTGAAAAATATCTATATGCAGAATGGGATAGTGCTTTCTTTTACCTCACCAAAGCGGATTCTCTTGCCAGACTACTGGAAGAAGACAATAAAGTTGGGAAGGTTGCCAATTTATTTGGAACCTTATACTATGTAGAAGGTGACTACGTAGAATCGATCAGATATTACTCCATAGCCAGCGAAATTTTCAACAAAACCCAAGATGAATCTGGTCTGAACTATGCACTCAATGGCCGAGGGCTCATTTACTTAAGTCAAAATCAACTAGAGAGGGCCATTGACATATTTAACCGGTGCATTGAAATCAGCAAGAAACTCGGAGACACCTACGGAATCGGAAAAAATTACTTTAATAGAAGTATCGGTGAAGCCGACCTCGGCCAGTTTGACAAAGCCCACCGCTCCATTGACTTGGCTTTGGAATATTTGAAAGATCATCAAGACCGAGTGATCTATACCATGACCCTCAATAGAGCCGGTAAGATTTATTTTGATGAAGGAAAACTCGAGGATTCCGAGAAATATTACAAAGAAGTATTGAACTACCCGGGTCAATTATCCAATTGGGCTAGCGCATTTGCTTATACTGGTTTGGCTGAAATAGAATTTACCAAAGGGAATCCTAAAGCGGCGTTGGAATATGGAGAAATTGCCAAAGCTTATATCGACAAAACAAGAGCATATTGGGATAAAGGTAGATTATCCAAGCTTTTGATGGCTGCCTATGAACAAATTGGTCAATATGGTCTGGCACTGGAATATTCCAAACAATATAAATCCTATTCAGATAGCTTATACAACGAAAATAAGAATGCAGAAATCAGCTATTTACAGCTACTCCTAGCCAATGCTGACAATCAAAATTTATTAAATGAAAAAGAACTGGCAGAGAACAGTGCCCAATTCAATAAAAAATTCACAATCATCCTAGCTATCGTCTTAGTTGGAATGATCATAGGTTTTATACTTTATGGGAGGGTGATTCGACAAAAAGAAAAAATAAATCAAGTTCTTCTAGAAAAGCAAAGGGAAATTCAAATCCAAAATGAAAAACTGGAGGCTATTAATGAAGAAAAAAACAGGTTATTCTCAATCCTTTCCCATGATTTAAAAGCCCCTATCAATTCTGTCAAACAGCTGTTGGAATTGGAAGAGAATGGTCTTTTGGATGAGGACGAACAAAAAACCGTAAGGAAACTACTGATCAAACAGGTATCCGATACCGATGAGATGCTCCGAAAACTTCTTCGATGGTCTCATGCGCAGCTCGATGGAATCATCACCAACCGAACGGCTACAAATCTTACCGAAATCATAAAAGAACAAGTGGATCAATTGGATTATCAGACAGTTTCTAAAAATATCACTATCGATTTTTCATCGATTTTTGAAAACGCCCTTGTACTAGTAGATCCCCAGCAGTTTCGGATAATTTTGCAAAACTGTCTTCAAAATTCCATTAAGTTTTCCAACTCTAATAGTCAAATCAAACTGTGGAATTCTGTCCAGGAAGAAGGTGGATTTATCAACCTCCATATCAAAGATTACGGAATCGGGATCTCTGAAGAGAAAATGAAAGAAATTTCCTCTCAGGTGGTACGGGTTAAATCCACTGAAGGAACCCAAAAAGAAAAAGGAACAGGATTAGGACTACTGCTAGTAAGACAGTTTATGGAAAAAAACCAAGGACATATTCATATTCAAAGCAAACCTAATGAAGGAACTGAAATCATTCTTAGCTTTGAAAGAATAAACGCAACGCAAGAACCAATTGAGTCTTAACCAAATTCTTTACCCCTCCTAATGAAAAAACTTTTTCTATTTCAACTGCTACTATGGATGGCTTTGCCTCTTTTCTCCCAACAAATCACTACTCGGGAAATGGACCGAATCAACTGGATGGAATTTGCAGAGTTTGTCCCAAAAAAAATCAATACAGTATTACTTCCTACTGGCACTTTAGAACCTCATGGTGTTGTCAATAATGGTGCAGATAATACCGCTCCTTTTGCGATGGCTAAAGACATTGCCGACGAACTCAATGCCATGATTGCCCCTACACTCAATTATGGAATCACAGGAAGTATGGCAGCCTACCCAGGCGCTTTCAAAATCAGCGAAGAAGCCTATGCCCCATTCATCCGGGACATTTTGAAAGGATTGGCTAGAAATGGCTTCAAAAATATCATTATTCTCAATGGACATGGAGGTGGACAAACTGCCGTTTTACAAAAAGTAGCAGAAGATATCTCCAATGAATTGGGTGTACGAACCTTGGTCATCAATTGGTGGTCTTATGCCTCTGATGTGACGATGGAGGTTTTCAAAGAAGATGGTGGACATGCAGGTCTCAACGAAACCGCATACATCCAAGCTATTGACCCTACCTTGGTTCACAAAGAAAAATACAATGCAGACATGGCAACTGCTTATCCTAAAGCAGGAACCTATTCAGCTGTACCTTTTCCATCTAGCATCGGCTTATACCAAGAAGGTCAAGGATATCCTAATTTTGATGAAGTACAAGCCAAGGAATACTTCCAAAAAGTCAATGCAAAAATCGCTGGATTAATCAAGGAAACCATCCGAAAGTGGGATATGGCAGGACTCTAGAATGACGAAAAACGAAGTTAGAAATACGAAACTCTTGAAGACCTTGTGGGCTTAAATTACTTCTATTAGTTGAATTCTTAAAACATTTTTGCTTAGGGCAATGCCCTAAAAACCCTTTCATTAAACAAGAATGGCATATTACTCTGACCAGCAATTCCAAAATCTAAATTCAGAAAATTTCCTGCCAGGAGAATATGAAGGCTGCAGTTTTTCCCAATGCAATTTCGCTGGGATGAACTTGCAGAGCTTTAGCTTTGAGGATTGCAGTTTCACTAATTGTGACCTGAGCAATTGCAAGGTTCCCGGAGTTTCTTTTCGTGGTATCAGTTTTGGTTCCTGTAAAATGCTGGGGATTCACTTTCAAAGCTGTAACCCTTTCTTGATCGAGTTTTCTTTCAAAAACTGTCAAATGGACTATTGTGGATTCTACAACCTACAAGTGAAAAAAACCATTTTCAATTCTTGTCGATTACTTGAAGCGGACTTCACGATGGCCAATTTGACTGGAAGTAGCTTTCTGGGTTCCGAACTAAGTGGTGCCATTTTTGACCAAACTGTATTGGAAAAAACTGATTTCCGGGAAGCTCAAAATTACCACATCGACCCAGAGCTCAACCGCATCAAAGGAGCCCGTTTTGATTTGGACGGACTTCCTGGTTTGCTAGGAAAATATGGAATTAAAATTGGATAAACCTTTCTCCAAACTCCACCGAAGTCAAACGCTTCGGTTTTTTTATTTCTCTCTTCCACTCAAAAAAAGTCCCGACAATTCTCTACATCTTCTTGCTTTCGACTGCACTTTATGTTTACATTATAAACATTAAAATGTTAATTAAATTGACATTTAAAAAGGGTGATAGATATACTTAGAAATACAATTGAAATATACCTCCCTTCGGTCGGTGAAATACTATTTCCGTTTTATTTCGCCGAAGGTATATCTCGCGCAAGCATATCTCGGGAGCAAAGCGACCTTATCTCAGCGTCTACCGAAGGTGGTAAGCTGTATTTCAGGAGCGCAGCGACTCTATTTCGCCGCAGGTCTATTTCGGACGACGAAGGAGTCCTTATTTCGCCCCGTCTGCCTGCCGAAGGTAGGAAGGCATATCTCGCGCAAGCATATCTCGGGAGCAAAGCGACCTTATCTCAGCGTCTACCGAAGGTGGTAAGCTGTATCTCAGGAGCGAAGCGTCTCTATTTGGCCAAAGGCTTATTTCAGCGTAGCGTAATATTATAAAATCATGTTTATCAACTGTCATTCTCACTTCAGCTTCAAATACGGGACCTTATCCGTAGACGCACTCATCGGGGAAGCGAAAAGCAAACGTCTGGATGCGTTTGCCCTGACAGATATCAATTGCACCGCAGGAGTATTCCCCTTTATCCGAGCAGCCCAACGGGTGGGCATTCACCCCGTCATCGGGATTGACTTCCGAAATGGCACCCAACAACAATACATAGGCTTAGCCAGAAACCAGGTGGGGTTCTATGAACTCAACTCACATCTTTCTGAGCATCTCGTACACAAAAAACCATTCGGGAAACGGGCTCCGGTTGTCGATCATAGCTTTATCATTTATCCCCTGCCCAAGCGCTTTTTTGCCCTGCGGGAAAATGAATACATCGGAGTACATCCCACTCAACTCAATCAATTAATCTCCTCCCCTTGGTTCCAATACAAGGATCGACTGGTCATGTTGCAATCCGCAACTTTTAGCTCCAAAATTGAGTTCAACGCCCATCGACTCTTGCGAAGTATGGACCTCAACACCCTACTGAGTAAACTTCCTTTGGAGGAACAGGGAGACCCTGGTGATCGCTTCTATAGCTATGCCGATATGGTCGCCCGTGCCGAAGGTCATAGCTACTTACTGGCCAATGCCCAAAAACTACTGGAACACTGCCAATTCTCCTTCTACTTTCAAGCGGTCAAAAACAAACGGGATATTCTAGGCTCCGATTGGGAAGATTACGATTTCCTCCGCCAGGAAACCTTCAAGGGGGCGCTCTACCGCTATCCCGATCTGACACCCGAGATTTCCCAACGCATCGAAAAGGAGCTGGAACTGATCCAGCAAAAGGCTTTCACCTCCTATTTCCTGATCAATTACGACATTGTGACCTTTGCCCAGCAGCGCAACTTCTACCATGTAGGCAGGGGATCCGGTGCCAATAGCATCGTGGCTTATTGTCTGGGGATCACAGACGTGGACCCCATCGAATTGGATCTATATTTTGAACGGTTCATCAACTTATACCGGGAAAATCCTCCCGATTTTGACATCGACTTTTCATGGAAAGACCGGGATGAGGTCACAGATTATATTTTCAGAAAGTACAATCAAGGCAAACAGGAACATGTCAGTCTATTGGCAGCCTACAGTACCTTTCAATACAACTCCGTCTTCCGTGAACTCGGAAAGGTTTTTGGTCTCCCAAAAAGTGAAATCGAGTCCCTGATTCACTTTGCCGACAAACCTAGCTACCAACCGGATCAGTTCGGGAAGCTGATTATGAAATACAGCCAAGTACTCCATGACATGCCTTCCCATCTGACCGTACATGCCTGTGGAATTCTGATTTCCCACAAGCCCATCCATTATTACACCGCCACAGAAATGCCCCCCAAGGGATTCCCTCTTTCGCATGTGGACATGCATGTGGCTGAAGACATCGGATTGCATAAGTTTGACATCCTGAGCCAGCGAGGCCTCGGACATATCAAAAGTGCGATAGAGATCATCTACCAAAACCAAGGCGTGAAAGTGGACATCCGAAGGGTGGAAGAGTTTAAAAAAGATCCCTTAATTCGTCAACATTTGCAGACAGGGCATACCATTGGTGCTTTCTATGTGGAATCTCCTGCCATGCGCATGTTGTTGGCCAAGATGAAAGCCAATACCTACCTAGAACTCGTGGCTGCCAGCTCCATTATCCGTCCAGGAGTGGCAAGGTCAGGGATGATGCGTGAATACATTTTGCGTCATGTGGATAAGGAGCGCCGCAAAAACGCCCATCCTGTCCTCGCCGATATCATGCCTGAGACCTATGGCATCATGGTCTATCAAGAGGACGTGATCAAGGTAGCGCATTACTTTGCAGGATTGAGTCTGGGAGAAGCAGATGTACTGCGAAGAGGTATGAGTGGGAAGTCCCGCTCCAAGGATGAGTTCCAGCGTGTCAAGGACCGGTTTTTCAGCAATTGCCGGGAGAAAGGCCATCCCGATCAAATCGCTAGCGAAGTCTGGCATCAGATCGAGAGTTTTGCGGGCTATTCCTTTGCAAAGGGACATTCCGCTTCTTTTGCTGTGGAAAGCTACCAAAGCCTCTACCTCAAAGCCTATTTCCCGCTGGAGTTTATGGTGGGAGTGATCAACAATTTTGGAGGGTTTTATCACACCGAGTTTTACGTACACGAACTCCGAATGAACGGAGCCGACATCCAAGCTCCCCATATCAACGAAAGTGAATACCTGACCCGAATTATCGGAAAAACGGTTTATCTCGGATTCATCCACCTCAAGTACTTGGAGAAAGCTTCAGTAGAAAAAATTCTGACGGAACGCAGGCAAAATAGGCACTTCCTCGGACTGGCTGATTTCTGCGGACGTGTGGAAATCAGCCTGGAACAACTACTTATTCTCATTCGGATCAATTGCTTCCGGTTCACCGGTAAAACCAAACAGGAACTGCTTTGGGAAGCACATTTCATCCTAAACAAGCGGAAAGCGATACCCGGTCCCACCGATCTTTTCAAGCAAAATTCCGGGTTCAATTTCCGTCAGCCTGCAGTACCCCAACTTGAAGAAATCGACATCCGACAGGAGATCGTAGACCAGATCGACATTCTGGAGTTTCCACTGGATTCCCCTTTTCACCTCATCAAAGATCAAAGCATCCGAGGCATTCGGGCTGCCGAACTCAAAAGCCACCTAGGCAAAACCGTGCAGATCATCGGCTACCTAGTGACCGTCAAGTACACTCGCACAGTGAAAGGAGAAGTCATGAATTTTGGTACCTTCATCGATCGGGAAGGGCAATGGATCGACACCGTGCATTTTCCTCCCGTGGTCAAAAAATATCCTTTTAAGGGACGAGCTATTTACCTGATCGAAGGGAAAGTCACCGCCGAATTTGATTTCTACAGCATCGAAGCTACCAGATGTGAGCGATTGGAATATTGGAATGCAGGGGAATAGAAATTAAAAACGGAGAATGTAAAATTGAAAATGAATAAATCACAAGACATTGAAAAGTCTATTTCAGGAAAGACTGACGATCGACAATATTTTTTCTCCAAAAATAGATGATCCCTCTTCCAACTGGAACCAACTCCCTCCTTCCCGAACTTCACAGGAATTCGGACCCCAGCTATTAACTTCCAATACATTGTGTTTTTTCTATCCCATCTGTGGTAGCCCCTACTTCATTGAATTTGGTCATCAACCCACTCTCGGAAAAATTCCACCATATTACTTACAAAACCTACCCGTAACAACTCGACCAGTGAATTATTAAATGATCCTACTTTTCCCCTGAAAGCACCTTCAACTTATAATAAATTACTTACGACAATCCATCAAAATCTGACTTTCGAATATTCGATCATCCTCCAAAATGTTGAAAAACTCTTGAAGATAATTGCTGAAATTTCTATAATCAGGTTTATCCATCATCCCTTCATGCGCCTCCACTCTTGCCCAGATTTCCGGTTCCAATTCTAGAAATTCCTGTCTGATTGCCTGCATCAGGGATTCTTCTCTGCAATATCCTCTATACAGTCGCTCCGTGACATGTTCAATATCCACTAAATTACTCACCTGGGAATAAGGAGGGTTTACGATACCCGTCATATCAAAATCATAGGCCAATGGAACTACCGTTTTGGAATCCAATTTCAGAATTTTCATATTATGCTGAAACATGGTAGACCAATCTGTATTCCCAATCATCAACTGGAAATAATCATGCCGTACGGCTGCCGAGTCTTCTAGTAAGGTTCCAACGATCTTCTTTCCCTCTAAAATCTCTCCTCCAAATCGATCTGCTACATTGTCATCATCTTCTATGAAAAAACCAACCAACTCTTCTACCTCGTCTTTCTTATCATCCTCATTCTCAAAATAAACTTTAACCAATCTGGTTTGAAAAGTATAAGGCGTAATGGGTTCAAAAAGCTTATAACAAAGGTATTCTTTTACCACATCGCTATCGGCTCCATTTGACCTAGTACATGGGATCACCAGCTTCAGATTTCTATTTCCATCGAATATGGTTCCTTTGGCCTGCTTCTTTTTCACTTTTACCCGAAGTGGGGGATAAAAACAATTCTCCAACCTGAAGTTCCCCCTTACACGCATCTCAATATCCAAGGATTCCCATTCCCCAGTTTCTTCATTTTTAAGTTGGAGATAATGGTCCATGTAGGTAGAATCATTCGTTTGTTTTCTTAACTCTTTGATTGAAAACTTCATTTTGATTTCCAGCGGTTCTTGATCTGAAAACAAATCGAATTCCTCTTGGGAATACCCATTCAGTTGAAACAGCAACAACCCCAAACAAGTCCCTATTCCGTACAATAAACTTTTCATAGCTCGATTAAATCATAAAAAAACAGCAAAAATCAGCCTGATTTTCAGACTGATTACTCATTCAAATCAAACATTTCCAATTTCACATCATCTACCCCTACCTGATCAAATGGATTCTCCAATTGTATCTGAACATTAAAAAGTGAAATCAGAATGAAAGTGGAAATCATCCCTAAGGAATACAATATCCATGGGTTACTTTCTGAGCCCCCCTCTTGAAGAGTGAAATAAACGGAAGGAATATAAATGATCGGATACAGGTAAATAAAGACCAAGCAGTACGCTCTGATGGAAGCCGGAGTTCTATGTTCTTTGATAGCCGCAGTATTTTCTATACCTGACAATACATCTCCCATAAACCCTTGGATCTTCATCGAAGCATTGTATTTCATATGAGAAGATCGCTGCTGAATATAGGAACTCACTTTTATGGCATCCGCCCTCACTTTTTCCAACGGAATAGGATCGGGACCTAAATATCCTCTTAAGCTTTTTGAAACAGCCAGAATATCTGCTTTCACCGCCGCTTTTTCTTCCTCACTAATTTTCGGTTGACTTTGTAAACAGGCATTGACAGTAATCAAAGCTGAACGGAATCTCGCTAAATGCTCCAATGCCTTTTCTCTACGTCTAAATGCACTTTTAATGGAAAAAACCAAAGGAAAAATAATGGCAATACTGATCATGGTCAAACCAAAATTGTATTGAAAATTATTTACAAGAGTAAAATGGGTAGTAACCGCGGAAATTGCCAATACTACAAAAGTCCTCCAATTAATAATGATTAGGTACTTTTCCATGATAAAAATCCTGAGTTGATTGGTGATAATGCTTCAATCAAATTGAATTAGTTCAATTTAAAACTAAAATTTCCATCAATAATCCTGACAAAAATTTGAAAAACAACGAAATACAACTCTTTAATATAGGATTTTTTTCAGTTTATTTCAGTCAAAAAGATATTCTTAAATTCGACCTCAGCACCTTCCGCCTGCAATGCCACTTGTCCTTTGGTGGTAGTCGCCTCAAAGCCTTCATTTACCAATTCTCCATTGAGCCAAACGGTAATCGTGTCCTTGATACATCTGATTTTTATGTGGTTCCACTCACCTAAAGGCTTTTCTGAATCATCCGTTAAATTCATAATTCTTCTTTCTTTCCCTTCCGAAATCCCCCAATCCTCTTTAGGGCCTCTCCTACTTTCCATTTCTTCCACCTTGATATCCTGCTGTATACACCAAAAATCTCCCGCATTGCTATGCATCAATTGAACCTCAATGGATTTTGGAAACATATCATATAATGCCCTAGGTTCGGAAGCATGAACCAATATCCCACAATTTCCAGGCTCTCCTGCAAATCGATAATCCAGTTCCAATAAATAATTTTCGTATTCCTGATCCGTGATTAAATGTCCTTCAGGTGTACCCAAGCTCACTAGCAATCCATTTCTAATAATAAATGGAATCCTTAAACTACTATCCGCTTCCAAATCTGGAACATCCATATGCCAGCCATCCAAATTAGTCCCGTTAAATAATGGGATTGGTTCATTGGAAGGCTTGGTGCATTGAAAAAAACAAAGGGTTGCCAATCCAATTGAAAGAACAGCGTATAAAAAATTCTTCATTATAAGAGATTTTAGAGTGGTTTACTTGCCAACGATATTGTATACAAATGCGCGGTATTTAATCAAGGCTACGAAAATTGCTCCTCCAAAAGCATTTCCCAGTAAAGCCAATCCTTGAAACATCAAATAATCAAAAAGCGATATGTCCGGGGATTTCAACATTCCTGAAAACACTTCAATACTTCCAATAATGCTATGGTGCAAACTGGTGAATGCTAGTACCGAGGTAATCAGAAAGATCATAACAATTCTACTGATTGTATCCTTGACAGAAGCTAAAAGCCAAGACAGCAATCCCATCAACCAACCTGCTACGATTGCACTAACCAAGATCACCATCGGTTTCACTTCCAAGACATGCAAGGCAATGGTTACCACCACCTCTTTATCAAATATTCCTAATCGCGGACCTAGCCAATTAAGTAGCAAAGCAATGATATAGCCTCCTATTAAATTCCCACTGATCACAATCCCCCATAGTTTGAGCATGGCCTCAATGGTTTGTTTTTTATTTAAAACAGGCAAGGTCAACAAGGCAGTTTGTTCCGTAAAGAGGATACTTTGCCCCAAAACCACCAAAATAAACCCCAATGGATAGACCAAAGAAATCAACTTAAAAATAGAACCTTCATCCATTTTGCCCATTGCAAAAAAGAAAACGGTACATATCATCAGGTAACTAAACCCAATCTCTAGACCAGCGGTAACAGAACTCAAAAACAAACTACTTGGACTTTTTTCATAAGTCTCCAGGGCATCAGAAATCTGGTCTCTTAGAATCTCCCCATGCGACTTAGGGGCATCTTTCCCAGTTTTTTTGGTAGTCTGGATTTCCTTGTCAATTACTTTCTGCTTCTTTTTCTCTTCTGAAGCCAGTTTCTTTTCTTCCGAAGCTAGCTTCTTTTGTTCTGCAGCAATTTTTTTTTCTTCCTCGGTCATATTTCTAGGGTTTTTCACCTGAGTGATTCTTTTGCAAAAAGGATAAGTTAGATCAATTGTCTACCTTCCCAGATTCTCATGAACAACATATGAGCCATTCTTCGTGCATGCTCTTTCGCATAAGATGCCACTTCCCCTTCAAAATATCGATCTATAGTAGTAAACCATAATTCCAACCAATTTCCAAAATGTTGCTGCTCTATGCTGTGATCTACTGCGGCATCCACTTCCCGATGGACTTTAGTGGGATTAAACTTGCCAGCTCCTGGACCGGTTTGCAGCAAAATCATCTCCCAAAAATCGCTTAAATGAGTCAAATGATGCTCCCAATCCTCCACGATCTGATTAAAAACGGGTCCTAAGGCTTCATGAACCCGTACCTGATCATAAAATCTACGAACCAGAAAGTCTACTTCTTTTCTACTGCGAATATCAATCTTATCCATTCTAATCTTTCAAAATTGGCGCTAACACCTGTAACTCCCCATCTATATCTTCCGGAATCGGTAATCCCAAAATCTGACATATCAAGGGGTAAATGTGGATATTTTCAAAGGACTCAATGGTCAGACCTTCCTTAATCTCAGATCCATTGGCATAAAAAATCCCATGCATTTGTTGATAATTAGGACTAAAACCATGGCCTCCATAATAATTGGATCCTGCTCTAGCCATATTGGCTTTTACTCGGGCCAAGCCTTCTTGGTTGCTGGCTATATAAAATCCCAATTCAGGTAAAATCAAAATATCACCAATCCGGTCTCCAAACAGCGATAAATCCTGGTAGTATTCTGATTCTTCCACATCCACTACTTTGAAAGGACCCTCTCGCTTATTTAGTTTCTTCAACACCTTTTTTTTCTTTTTGGGATTGTCAAGATACAAATGCGCTAAAGCTCCATTATTTACTACTTTAAGGTCCAGCCCCTCTGTAATTTCATCCAAAGCAAAGAAGTTTTCAAAGGGCACTTCCATCATGCCGTGGTCAGAAACAATAAAAATATTTACCTCTAAGTCCAAACTTTTTACTCCTTCCATCAATGTTCCTAGAACTCCGTCTAACTGCTGTAACTTTAAATTCAGTTGTTCATCATTTAAAGGCCCAAAGGAATGACCTACATCATCCATATCCGAAAAATACATGGTAATCAGCTGGGGCATTTCTTCTTCTGGAAGCTGCAACCATTCAAATACCTGACTTACCCGAGTTAGGTTATTGATCCTTCCATCGTATTTAAAATAGTAGCTTGGCCTTACTCCCTGAACATCTGCTTCAGACCCCACAAAGAAAAAACTAGCCGCTTTCATCCCATTTTGTTCGGCCAAGACCCAAAGTGGCGTTCCACCATACCAAGATCCATCGGTTGAATAGGTAGGATTGTTATGATGGTATTCCTCATCGCGTTTCGGGTCATAAAACCCATTATCCACAATTCCATGATGTTCGGGTTTCATTCCTGTAGCAATGGTGTAATGGTTCGGAAATGTTTTGGTAGGAAAGGAAGGAATTAAAGAAGTAGCGGCTGTCCCTCCGGCAATAAATCTACTTAGGTTTTCAGGCTGAAATCGCTCCACATAATCATATCGAAATCCATCCAAAGAAATCAGAATCACCACTGGTTTTTTGGATTCCTGTGCCCAGGAATAGCAATGAAATCCCATCAAGGCAACTAAAATCAAAAAGGTCTTTTTCATAAAAGTAATCTTTGCATGAAAATACTTTGGGATTAAATCGAAACCAAGGATTCTTTTCTTATGGCTGCTGCTTTTCCCTCCAAATTGGAATTTCACCTTGGCCTATTCAATAGATTAAGATTAGTCAAAAACTGTGGACTACGCCCCATATTCGGGAATAATTTTCCATCCTATTTTCTCAAAAACAGCTAAAATCGCCCAAAATCGAACTGGCCTATGATTTGAACTGCTGCAAGCTTCAAACAAAAAGATTATGAAAACGACCAACAAAATTCTTTATACTGCAATGATTGCTTCCCTATCCATGGGAGCTGTCAGTTGTAAATCAAGTAATGCTGTCAAGGGCGGCGCAATAGGCGGCGCCGCAGGCGGTGTGCTTGGTGGTGTAATTGCCGGAAAAGACAATACAGCCACAGGCGTATTGATTGGTTCAGCAATCGGAGGTTCAGCAGGTGCTATTATTGGAAACCAAATGGATAAAGCGGCTGAAGAACTTCAGAGAGATCTGGAAGGCGCTACCATAGAACGAGTAGGTGAAGGAATTAAGATCACCTTTGATTCTGGATTGATGTTCGAAGTGGATAAATCTGATCTCAATGCCAACTCCAGAGAAAACTTGACCGAACTTTCTGAGACCTTGAAAAAATACGAGGACACTAACATCCTAGTGGAAGGCCACACAGATGCTACAGGTTCTGATGAATATAACCTAAACCTATCAAGGGAAAGGGCTTATTCTGTAGAAGATTACCTGACAGCCATGGGGGTTGAAAGATCGCGATTGGAAATTGAAGCATACGGAGAATCACAGCCGATTACTACGAATGAAACTGAAGCCGGAAGACAACAAAACCGAAGGGTGGAAGTAGCTATTTATGCCAATAAAAAAATGAAACGAATGGCTGAACGAGGTGAGTTGGGACAATAAGTCCTACCCCCTATTTATGGACCCGAAAGGCGACCCAATGGGCTGCCTTTCTTTTTATTGATTACTATTATTGGCTAATTGCTCTTGATAGTACGTCATCCGCTCCTCATTCCCAACCGCTTTATTGAGTAGATACAAATTGGAGAGCACAGATCTGCTAGACCCATATTGAAGGGATTTTTCAAATGCTTCAATGGCCTCTCGTTCTTTTTTCTGTACAATTAAGGCAGTTCCAAGGTTTGTATAGGCTGAGAACTGATCTTCATGACCTGCCTCCACTGCAGCCCTAAAATACTTTTCTGCATTCACATAATTCCTGTCCTTTAAAAAGGAGATAGTACCTAAATTGGTCAATACCACAGAATTGCCTGGGTCTACCTCAAAAGCTTTCAAAAACCTGGCTTTCGAAGCAAGCGTATCCTTAGACTCTAGCAAGGCTTTTCCGTAAGCGGCATAATACGAAGGAAACTTTTCTGCCCCTCCAAAGTTCTCAAACGCTGCCTCTATTTCTGAATAATTTCGAACTGCTTCCGCATAATTTTTATTTTCAAAGGCAGTATTTCCCGCTTTCATCGCCAATAAAAAGGCGGTCTCTTCCACAGAAAAACCATCTTCTCCTGCGCCATAGGCTTTAGCCTTTTCCAAATCCCCCAATTCGGTATACAAATAAGCCAGGTTTCTATTGATTTCTGGATCCTCTTGAACCTCCAGCGCCTTTTCAAAAACTGCCACCGCATTCGCTTTTTCATTCAGCCGGATATAAGTCAAGCCCAAGTTTTTATAAGTCGCATACATATCAGGATTTTTCGTCTGAAGGCTTTCCAGATACAATCTCCTTGCCTTTTCATAGTCCCCTCGCTCAAAGGAAATTGCCGCCAATTTGAATTTGGCGAAATGAGAATCCGGTTGTTTATCTATGCTTTGCTCCAGCACCACCAAAGCTCTGGAGGTATCTCCTACTCCAAGTAAAGACTCCGCTAAAGCAGCCAAATATTGAGAAACGGAGGCATCTTCTCCCAAAATCTCATAAGCCTGATCAAAATGCATAACCGATTCAGCATAGTAATCCCTGGCAGAATCCGGAGAAGTTGTTTTTAATTTGTCTGCTTCCAAACGTAATTCCTCTGCATACATGACGTGCGTTCTCCAACTTTTTGGAGCAGTTTCGATTCCTGAATAGGAAAGAGAAAGGCCGTCTTTCCATACTTTGGCACGATCGATAGTCTTCCAGGAGAAAGCAAGTAAGAAAGGCATTAAAATCAACGAGGAAATAAGAGGAGCCTTTTGAATTTGATAATGCTGCATGAGCATATAAAGTCCATATACCACCAAAAAACAGAATGCCAGAGAAGGGATGAACAAAAACCGTTCTCCGAGATTCGATCCAATGGTCAAAGAATCTGTTAAGTTGGCGAAAATCGAAAAAGTAGCCAGGTAAAAGAGAATCCCAAAACTGATCAATGACCGGGACTTCAGGCCTTTGACTGCCACAAAAATCAACCCGGCGAAGAATAGTAAACTGATCCAAACAAGAGGATCAGTAAAGGTTTGAACATCAATCTGGCTGAAGGAATAATCCCAGGAAAGCGGATGAGGAACTACCAGCAATTTTACATACTTGAGGTATATAAATAAGTTGGTGGCCAATCTTTCTCCGCCTGATACGCCATATAATACTGAATTGATTTTGGAATCATACACAGTGGCCGCTTCTTCCAAAACTATCATCCGGCAAACCAAATAAAGGATAACTGGAATCAAATATGGAATTACAGATTTGATACTTGCTCTAAAGGAGCGTTTCTGAAAGAAGTAAGCGATTAAGAAAACCAAAGCCATCAGGGTAATGGTTTCCTCTTTTGAAATCAGGGAAAGCAAAAATAAGCCTCCCACCAAAAATTGCTTAGGAAGGGTAAGCCTCCCTTCATTTTTGACCCAGTAAAGAATTGCCGAAAAGGCGAATAAGGAAGCTAATAAAGTATCCCTGCTTTTGACCGATGCCACTACTTCCGTATGAATGGGGTGAACTGCATACAGAAGTAATATCAGCAAAGGAACAAAGATCGGAAGGGCCTTCTTTTGGGTTAGGATCACCAATAGATTTCCCAAAATGACCAATAGCGAGAAATATAAAATCACATTGAAAATGTGGCCATTTGACGCATTGAACTCCCCAAAAATCTGATACTCTATCGCAAATGTCAGTAAAGTAAAGGGTCTGTAGATACTAGTATTTACGGGATTAATCGAGATAAAATTCATAGAACCGTATTGAAACAGTTCCGTCCATTCGGCTAATCCTTTTTGGGTGACCCGATTGAAATGGGCATAAATCCCGTCGTCTCCGGAATACCCATAATTAAAGGTATGAATGTATAATGCTGCTCCAAAAAGGGAAATGAAAAGTATCCAAAAAATGGGTTTTTGCTTCATCCTTACTAGATTCTTTAATTCGAAAAATAAGGATAAAATTCAATTTTGAGAATTTACCTTCTGACTAATACCTACCTGTTGAATTTAGACTTCTTTTTTCATTAGCCAGTCCGTTTGAACCTCATCTCCAAATGGAAAAGGATGAGCCCCGAATTTTTTAAAACCCTGCTTTTCGTAGAACTGAATGGCATTTTTATTATGCTCCCAAACTCCTAGCCACACATATTTCAGGGAATTTTCCCGGGCAAAATCAAAGGCGTAGTCCAGTAACTGCTTCCCAATACCTTGACCTTTGTAGTCTTCCAACACATACAGTCTAGCAATCTCTAAACTCTCTTCATCATGGATATCTGTTTGGGAAGGCACCTGATTGACCTTAGTATAACCTATAATTCTCCCTTCTAACTTCGCTACAAAGAACTTGGAACAAGGGTTTATAAATTCCTTTCCAAATTGGACTGGAGTAAATGCTTCATCCAAATAGGCATATACATTTTCAATTTTATTGCCGGCAGTAAATGCTTCTAAAAATGACTTCCTGGCCATAAGTACCAACTCCTCTAATTCATGGGCAGTTACTTCCTGAATATCCACGGATTTCATGATTTTAGTTTTTGTTCAATATTTTCAATGCCTGATCAATCTGATTATTGGGAAACTCTCCCAAAATCGATCGGTATTCCCCGCTTGGATGAATCACTACAAAGCTTCGGCAGGGATAAGGAAATTTAAAAAACTCTTGCTCAAAAACACCATCTGGATCAGGCATCCAGGAAATAATTCCTTGGTATTTCTCCAAGCCATGGGAGTTTTTGAAAATATAGTCCGGTTCAGAAGCATTTCTCTTCGAAGCCACCTTCATTAAATAATCATGGGTTTTCTGAAAATACTTACGGTCATTGGCATTATCTCCAGTAGAATTGCATTCATCTTTCCCCGGATAAAAAATTACGATCAATGATTTCCCCTCTTTCAACTCCTCTGATTTTCCCAGCTTTTCATAAAATGGCCCCGGTTCCACTTTACCGAACGGCATTCTATAAATAAGCATCATCACTTCCGGATCCTCACTGGGCACACCAAAATAAGGTCCATTCAAAATCTTGTTTTGGAATTCATCTTTGGATACCGACCTACCTAATTCATCTCGATACCTGGTTTGAGCCTGGGAAGTCCAGCTAGCCAACATAATGATCAGGAAAAGAAAATACTTCATCCTAGCGTTTCTGTTCAAAGAAATAAACTACCAACATCTGGACAGGGACATCTCCTTCATTGACGGGATTATGCTCCAGTCGGCCATCAAATAATAAGGAATCTCCGGCATTTAAAATAATTTCCTGATCACGGAATACATATTTGACTGAGCCTGAAATGATGAATTTGTATTCAAAAGCCTCGGTTTGTACAAAATCTCTGGTGCTTCCCGGCTGAATTTCCAACAAGACAATGTCGATGGTACTTTGTCCCATTTTCTTGGTGAATATTCGAAAATATTCATAGCCACTGGAGGGCTCCTTTTCAAAACGCTCGTAGTCAGATTTACGCTGAACGATAATTTTTGTCTCTTGGCTATACCGACTTAACTCAGCAAAAAATGAATCCAAATCCACTTCCAAAGCTTGGATAATCTGGATCAATACTAAGAGGGAAGGGATAGTTCTACTATTCTCAATTTGTGAGATCAAGCCTTTAGTTACTCCTGCTCGATCGGCAATATCCTGTAGGGTGAGTTTTTTTTCCTTTCTTATGCTTTTGATCTTGTTACTGATCTGCACGATTACTTCATGCTCCATAAATTTTGGGTCTAAACAGCTGGAAAACTACTGATTAATTGCGTTCCAGAAAAAAATTACTACTTAAAAGAGTTTTGAAAGCTCTTAGAGTTGATCAACGACTTCTTCTCCCAAGCCAAATGACAAGGTCATACCTGCCCCACCTACTCCATTGACAATGGTTACATATTGATCTATATCCCTTACAAAGTCAATGGTTCCATCTGTCATTTTAGGGTAAATGCCATGCCAGGCAGAACCGATTCTCCAATCCTTAAACTGGGCAAAGGTTTTAAGGAAATTGATGATGAGCTCGTTGATATGGCTTTGGTCAAATGGGCTCAAATTCAGGCCGTATTCATGGCTATCCCCGATGGTCAATTCTCCCAATCCATTTTGAGAAACCATTACATGGATCCCCAATTCCAATAATTCAGGGAATTGTTGCTGGTAGACCTCACGAAGCTTTGACAAAGAGTCCGCTACTTCAAAACCTTTGTAATGGATAAAACTCAAACCCGCACACAAAGGTGGGCCTATCCTCCAATTCTCCGGCTGCTGCACCAAGCGCATCATTTGCAATTTGCATTTGGTAATGGGAATCCCAGCAAATACTTCTGGATACAAGGTTTCAAAATCCGCTCCGGAACACACAAACACCTTGTCAGCTGACCATGAAGCTTGTCCACTGTACACCGTATTCCCTTCAATTCTGGAAATGACTTTATTCCAAATAAACTCCACTTCAGGCAGGGAGTTCAGGTATTTTGCAGTTTTAAACACCGCTTCCCTCGGGTCTACAATCATCTCTTCATCTGACCACAAAGCTCCTTTCAACCCTTCCAATTTAGTGGCTGGGCTTATTTCTTGGGTTTGCTCGGGAGTCAGTGCCTCCGCGGACTTCACTCCTTTCATGGCAGCTACATATTCCTCCACCACCTGCATTTCCAAATCTGTATAAGCCAAGTGAAGAGATCCTGTTTTCTCCGCAAAAAACTCCGCCTTTTGGCTCATTTCGATCCAGATTTCACGGGCTCTTTTTGCTCGTTGATAGGCTGGCCCTTGAGCCTGCCCGATGGGCCATATCATTCCAAAATTCCGAACAGAGGCTCCCTGGGCCTGTGGATGCCGCTCTATGACCGTAACTTTCCACCCTTTTGCTTGTAAAGCGCGGGTGACTGATAAGCCTACGATTCCGGCTCCAATAACGATTGCTGATGAAGTTGAACTCATATCCCTTAATTTATTAAAAATTCAGTGTTGATTCGATTATCATTTTTCTACTGCTAAAAAAAGGGAGCTTCGTGCAAGACACTTACCCCCTTGTTTTCAAAACCAACTCAATTATTGTTTAGCAAAATTAAACTTTTGTACAGTATCAAAACTATTTATAAGGTTAATTATTTATTAACTTAAGGGATGAAAATCAAATCTTCTAGGGATTATTCAATCTATATGGATTATATAATCTAAAATTAATAGAGATTTGATTTAAACTTAACCTTTCAGATTTTGCAGGTAATCCTTCAACAGGTTATTTAGTATTTATAAACTAGAAAGACATGAAACTAACCTATTCAAACCAATCCAAAACCAAACGCATTGATCTGGTTTTTGACTTGTACCGGAAATATGGGGAAGAGGATTACATTGGTGAGCCTGTATCACAGATCGAACATATGTGTCAATCCGCGCAGATAGCGGAAAAAGAAGGATACGATGAGGAGGTGATTCTAGCGGCATTCTTTCATGATATCGGGCATCTTTGTGTGCACCTGGGCAATTTTGAATCCATGGATGGATATGGCATCAAAAGCCATGAGAAAATCGGAGGGGACTTTTTAAGAGACCTGGGATTTCCAGAGAAAGTAGCCAAACTAGTAGAAAACCATGTGCAGGCAAAACGGTACCTCACTTATAAATTTCCGGAATATTTTGACAAATTATCCGAAGCCAGCAGAAAGACTTTGGAGTTTCAGGGAGGAAAAATGAATGCTTCCGAGGCAGCGGCATTTGAAAATGACCCCCTATTTGAAGTTTCTCTAAAAATGAGAACCTGGGATGAAATGGCCAAGGAAGAACAGGTGCCACTTCCAGATTTGGAGAACTATAAGAAAATAGCAAAGAACTTATTAAATAAATAAACACTGCTTTTTAAACGTTGACTTCTAAATTAAGATGAGAAATAGAAGATAACCCCTAAAATACCTGTTATAAAAATTTCCTTAATTTTTTTTAGTTATATTAATATTCAAACAAAATATTAAATATCAATAAGATGAGGGAAACCACGTATACAGTTGAAGTTAAAACGGGCCATAAAGGTACTAATGCAGACATTGAAATTTTTCTGATCGGAACAAAAGGTATGTGGAAAGATTTTCAACTAATGGATAACCCTGGAAGAGATGATTTCGAACCTAACCAAACCGATGTGTTCCATTTTATTGATGATAACGACATAGGAATAGTCACCGATATCGCTTTAAGACCTAGAGGACCTGGACTTTATCATGACAACTGGAAAATGGATTCTATAAAAATAAAATCTGATGCAGAGGGATCAAAAGAAACGAGATTCGGTGAAAGAAAACGGTTGTTTACTGGTGAGGCCGAACCAGTCTATTTGAGAGCAGAAAGTTTTATTGGTTCAAAACTCGCAGAACAATCTACAGAGACGCGGCTGAAAAATGAATATGTGATAGTAGAGAATAATTTTGGAGGAAACGCACCGAAGGATCGTATCCTCACAGATGAAATTATTGATATAGATAAATTGACTAATACCGATGAAAATTTAACATCAATTAAACAGTCATATGAAATTAAAAAAAGCATTTCTGCCCCCATCGACATCGTAAAAGTGGAAGCTTCCATGACTTTTGCAGGTGAAATTGCAACAGCTTTCAAAAATCAAGTCACCTCGGAAAAACAAAAGCAAAAGAGGCAATTAACAAGTCAGAAATATGAAGGCCTCGATTACCATTGTAACTTTTTCTTCTACAAAGAATATGAGATTCTTGCAGTCGGTTCCCTTAACAATTCCTTTTTATCTTCTCCGGAATTAAAGTCCGTCATAAAGGAACATAAAACTGTTGAAGTCAAATCCTTTAAAGCTATAGATCAAGTACTTAATGGAAGCAATGAATCTTTTGCAGAATTATGGAACAAATATGGAAAAGGCCCGATGCCAAATAGTCCAAAACTTGCCGACCTTACTTGACTTTGGTGAAGTCCTTCGATTGGGAATTGGTGTTCAAAAAGAACCTTTACCAAATCTTCCTTTGCAAAAAACGCCTCTCCATAAGTAGGAGAAGCATTTTTGATGGATGGATTAGTACAGCTAGTGAAAAAAAATCAAATAAGCTAGGCCAATCAGTATTCTCATTTGATCATTTCTTCGATTACCGGCGCTGCTTTCTCATCAGGGTATTCCAACCCTAATAATTTGAACACGGTTCTCGCTACCATGGAAGAATGCCACTGTCCATTGGATTTCATTTCTCCTGTAGCCGGTGTATCCGGGCCGATGGCTGCCAACCAAATTTGACCTGCTTCTGGAATTTGGGTGCCATGACCTCTCCAACTGGTTTTGGTGGTCCCTCTCCCATGATCCACACCGATAATCATCGTTGTCTTATCCTTGTATTGCGGGTCCGATTGTATAAAATCCCAAATTTCCTTGATATAGGCATCTGTCTGTTTGGCTGACCAAATGTATTGGTCGTAATGATTGCCATGAGCCCAATCGTCTGTTTCTCCATAAGAAATGTACAGCACTTTTGGCTTTTTGGTCTTTAAAGCAGACATCGCATAGCTATGAGTAAAAGGATCTAATCTCACTCCTCCCCATGGACCACGGATTTCACTTTGAAGTTTGTTGGTCAGAATTTCTTCAGGGGTCAGATTATTTCCTTCTGCAACATCAAATCCGGCATTGACAGGAACACCACTGCGCTCCTCATTGACGATGTAAGGAAAGACATCCCAGGATCCAAAAGCCATTACTTTGCCTTTGTATTCCGGTCTTTGATTCAAATATTCCAACAAAGTGATATTAGGATTATTGATTTTATCATTGCTGGTGATTCGCTCATCATCCGCGAAACCACTTAAAAACTCATTGTAGCCCGGGTAAGAAAACCACATGTTATTGCTGTTGTCTACCTTATTTCCATAGGCTCGATTTCCATAAATTTGCCCTTCTTTACTTAAGGTATTCCAAAAAAATGGAAGCAGCATTTCTCTTCTTTTCAACGGATCCGTATCCCAAAAATCTTTCAATAAAGAACCTGGAGATTCAATCATACCCGTATCATCTACCATCAAAGAATCTGCCCCTTTAAATACTTCCTGCCATCTCATTCCGTCCAGGGTAATCAATACCACATGTTCAGTTTTGTAATCCTGGGCCCATCCTTCCAGAGAAAGTGCCAGCAGCGTCACACAGCAGGTGAAGGTTATTTTGAGGTTTTTCATGAATTTGGTTGTTGTATGTTGTGAAAAAATCCGCCAAGCCGAATGGCTTGACGGATGAAGTATTCGTTTAGAAGTTACGAATTAATCAACATCCCACCATACACGAGTCTTGATGGCATCTGGACCTTGTCTTTGAATCGCCGCTTCATAATTGTCACCATTCAAGGCCTGAATGCTGGAAGGATACATAAACCTCACTGGAACGGTATTGATGTATGCCGCAGGTCCTGGCTCAATTTTAGGATAATCAGTTCTTCTCCAGTCATACCAAGCTTCCATTCCAGTGAAGAATAGGGAAAGCCATTTCTGTGTCCCGATTTTGCTTAATTTCTCTTCCGTGGAGCCCGTGTAGGCCACCTTAGGCTGAGTTAAATACGCTTCATCAAATATCAATAGATCAGCGATTTCAGAAAGATTCACGATTCTGTATCTGGATTCATAGTAGTTAAATGCAGCTTTCACTCCATTGTTGTAATACGTTGCTGCATCCCCTGAGATATATCCTTTTTCACTCGCTTCTGCCAAGATAAACTGCATTTCTGCATAGCTCATCAAAATTGCCTGCGCTCCGATCGGATTTGCCAGGGAAGTACAGGCAGAACAAGACCATAATAAACCTACTCTGGAGATGAAGTTAGACCCCCCTTTGGCAGGATCGCCTGATGGGCTATACGCCAAAGCTTCTTCATCTGCCAATCCGTTAGGTACTCCTTGATAGTCGTCCACCTCTCCGATAATTCCTGCACCGGAATCATTGGTTGGTTGCGCATAGGCAAACAATCTTGGATCGTTCAATTCTTTCAAAACGGATTCCATATTCTCACTCAATCGATACTCATCAAAGGAACCTGATCTAGTCGTGTAGAGGCCATGTTGATTGGGCACGTCCAGCAGGTACTGAAGCGCTGCCTGATCTTCAAAGCTGGTGAAAATAGGGTAGTTGGTAGGGTCCGAAAGAATGGTTTGCATCGCTACAGATGGATCGATTCGATCTGAAAGTCTCATCAAGATTCTCAAACGAAGTGAATTCGCGAACTTCTTCCAACTCATCACATCCCCTTCAAACAAGATATCTCCCTCTATCACTTCGTTGGTGGAACCCAACAACTCATTGGCCTCCTCTAATTCAGAAAGGATGTTGCTGTAGATTTGCTCTTGGGAGTCAAACACTGGATAGTTGATGCTTTCTTTTGCTTTGGTCGCTTCAGAGTATGGTAGATCACCATAGGCATCGGTCATAAAGGAGAACATGTGAGCTCTCATAATTTTCGCCACTGCCACGTAGTTGTTTTGATTTGCTTCCGTGGAAATGGAGATCATGTTGTTGATGTCCCTTAGCGAGTTATAAAACGTGCTATATGGGTTGCCTTCAGGCCCCCAATTGTACCGGTCTTCATTGGTAAACTGGATTTTTGCAGTGTATTGCATGACCACATTGCCATAACCCCATGCCTTACCGGAAATCTCATTGGTAGAGTTTCGAATAATGGTAGGCAGCAATAAGCTGGAGGAAACCGTCTCTGGACTGTTAGGATTCATGTTGATCTCTTCGAAATCTTTGTCACAGCTAGTCAGCGCCAAAGCGAAAGCCAAACCTAATCCTGCTATATAGTTACTATTAAATTTCATAATTGTCTGTCTTTGAATTTAGATTCGTTCAGTGGAATTAGAATTTCACATTCAAGTTAAAACCGATGCTTCTGATAGAAGGGAACGCCATGTTTTCAACACCAGGCTGTAGCGTACCACCAGACATGGAAAGTGTTTCCGGATCGAAATGTGGATTCTCCGTCCAAAGGGCCAGGTTTCTGCCTACCAAGGAGATTTTCACATCCTGGATTGGCATTTTACCCAATACAGATCTTGGAATCGTGTATCCGATGGTCACTTCTCTCAGCTTCAAGAATGTCGCATCGTACTTGGCCGCCTCTACGTTATTTCGCTCGTAGTACCTGTTGTGCCAGTTACGAGAAGTCGTTTTGAAGGTGTTAGGGCTATAAGACCCATCTGCATTCTGAACTACTCCCGGGCTGATGATTCCGTTACCTTCCACTTCTAAATCGTAGCCATTTTCACGACCATACAGTGTTTCTTCCAATTGACCGGAAGTACTTCCGATGGTTTTTGTTCTGGACACTACAATTCCCCCATATCTGAAATCGAATAGGAAACCTAAACTGATCCCTTTATAGTTGAAATTGTTCTGTAGACCCAACATCCAGTCAGGATTGTAATTTCCCTGAAGTTTCAATTCCGGATCACGTAGCGGGGTTCCAGTGGAATTATGGACAATCTGGCCATAGTACTCAGAGTTTTCATCTTCTACTCTTTCAAAACCTACCCCGTAGATATTCCCCATTCTTTCACCCACTCTGGCCTGGATGACCGCACCATTTCTGTCTGTAAGCGTGTAGGCATCCAGCCCTTCCGTCAATTCCAATACTTTACCTCTGGTCCGGGTGAAATTGGCTACTATGCTCCAATTCAATCCTCTTTCAGAATTCAGGATATTGGCATTTACTACTGCTTCAATCCCCTTGTTTTGTATCTCACCGGCATTGATGATTCTGGAAGCATAACCTGTTGAGATATCCAATTCGATTGGAATAATCTGGTTTCTGGTTCTATTATCGAAATACGTGAAATCTAAGCCTACTCTACCTTTCAGGAATCTAATATCCGCCCCTACTTCAAAGGCTCCAGTTCTTTCCGGCTTCAGTTCTGAATTGGAAAGTCTGTTGGACTCTGATTTCGCCTGAACAGACCCCCAAGCGGTTTGTGAGCCGTATACATTGGAAAGACTATATGGATCGGTGTCATTACCCACTTCCGCATAAGCTCCTCTCAACTTCAAGAAAGAAATCGCTTCTGGCATGGTGATCATGTCTGAAATCACTGCACTTAATGTCGCTGAAGGATAGAAGTAGCTATTGTTATCTGCCGGTAAAGTACTAGACCAGTCATTTCTTCCGGTAACATCCAAGAAAAATACATTTTTAAACCCAATTTGACCGAAGCCATACAAAGAGTTGATTCTCTTTTCCGAAGTGTACTGGTTCACCTGAAGGTTTACTGCTGTATTCGTGAAATTGTAAATTCCAGGAATCAACAATTGAGGAGCTACAGTTTGCACATATCTGTTTTCCTGACGCATGGAGTTACCTCCCAAAGCAATGCTATAAGACCAAACTGGCTTGGTATGCTCTGTATAGGTTATCAAGAAATCGGAGTTTTGCTCAGAGAAGAAAACATCATCTTCTCTATAATTTCCTTTTGGAAAACGTTGCGTACTGAAGGCTCTTTTACGATCTCTCAATTCATTATAGGTATCCAAACCTGTTCTCAACATTAAGTTAAGTTTATCAGTGAATTTGTAATTCACAGAGATGTTCCCATAGATTCTATCTTTTGACTGACCGTTGGTATTTTCATACACATTGAAATACGGGTTGTCATGATAGTTATAGTTGTAATTAAACTGCTGCTGACCTTCCAGTCCACGCATCCAGTAATCTCTTAGGTTTCTGGTATTAATTTGACGACCATACCAGATCCACAGATACATCAAGTTTTCAGTACCATAACTGATGCTGGGACGGTTACCACTGTTTGTTCTTTGGTAATTCACTACAGAATTCACCGAAAGTTTGTCGGTGATATTCATCCCTCCATTCAAGGCAATGGTATTTCTTTTCAAATCGGTATTTGGCACGATCCCTTTTTGATTGAGATTCGTCCAGGAAAGTCTAATATTTGACTTTTCATTTGCCGCGGCTAAGGAAACATTATTAGAAAGTGTAACTCCCGCATCAAAAAAGTCCTTGATGTTATTTGGATTAGATACCCAAGGGGTTGGAATAATTGTACTCACTGCAGGCGCATTTAAATCACCACCTCTAAAACCTTCTACAGATCTTGGAGAGTCAAACTGAGGGATCATCAGCCCTGCATCCAATTCAGGACCCCAGCTTTCATCTACCCCATCAGCAATACCTGAACCCGAACCATCTACAAATTCAAACTGACCATTGTTACCCTGCCCATATTTGTTTTGCCAATTTGGTAATACCAATGGATTGTCAAAAGTGGTATTGGAGTTAATCGTCACTCCAAGACCTTTCTTGGATTTTCCTGATTTGGTAGTAATCAAAATAGCGCCGTTAGCGGCTCTGGAACCATAAAGGGCCGCAGCAGCTGGACCTTTCAATACGGTCATGGAAGCAATATCATCTGGGTTGATTTCACCCGCAGCATTTCCATAATCGACTTCTTGATTACCGGAACCGGAAGAACCAATGATATTATTGGAAATAGGCACACCATCTACTACAAAAAGTGGTTGGTTGGCGTTGATATTCAAAGAGGATTCACCTCGAATAGTCACCCTTGAAGATCCGCCAATTCCTGAAGATCCATTGGTAATTTGGACACCTGCCACTCTACCACTTAATGAATTGATCACATTGGTTTCTCTTGCCTCTGTGAACTTATCTCCATCAACGGCTTGAACCGAGTAACCTAATGCTTTGGTTTCTCTTTCCACCCCAAGAGCGGTTACCACCACCTCGTTCAAAGCAACACCTTCACTTAATGTCACATTGATTACGGTAGAATTCCCAACAGTTTCTTCCACTGTTTCAAAACCTACAAATGAGTAAACCAAGATTTCTCCTAAATTAGCCATAATTAAATAAGAACCGTCAATATCGGTTACCGTTCCGCGTGTCGTTCCCTTCACCAGCACGGATGCTCCCGGCAAAGGCTCGTTTTTCTCGTCAATTACCTTCCCTGTGACCCGGGATTCCTGGGCAAAGGTGAGGCTCAGTGTGAAAAACAGCATTGCTGTCATCACTCCATACCAAATGCTTTTCTTAGCAATCATTTTAAAGTAGAGTTTTTAAATAGTGAGTTTTTATTGGTTAAAAATTTTACCAAAGCTAAACCTCCAATAAAAAAATGAGGTTAAAAGTTCTTTATCAAAAAGTTAATTATTTTATTGTTAAAATTATATTTTATTCTAAAATTATTTCACAAATCAACAAAACACAAAGCATTATATTAATTAATATTAGATCCAATATGTAGTAATTGTTACTTATTTGTTATTAAAAAATATATAAATGCTAAACTTTCACATACATAAAAAAAGCCTCCCGAAAGGAGGCTTCTTTTAAAAGTGTTAGGGTCGATCAAAGCAAATTAAATGCTCCTTTTACCAAAATTTTTGAATTTTCATTCAGCTGTTGATTGGGATATATTTCTACCAACTGATCATTTTGTCTACCCAATTGAACTTCTACTTTAGTAAGAACAAAGCCCTGATCATTGGTTCCACTTTGAACCAACACATAATTCCTCCCTTCTGATTCTACTACAGCGGCTACAGGTAGAGACCATCCTTCCTGAGGTGCTAACTGAACCCTAGCTTCTAAATACATTCCAGGAACCAGTCGTTTTTCTTGACTCTCATCTACTAAATGGGCATGAACCGGAACAAAACGTTGTTCGCTGATCGATTTTCCTACCACATACACTTTTGCTTCGAATTCACTCCCGGGTAAGTCCGGAAGTGTAAAAATCACTCCTTGACCTTCCGCTACATGAACCGCATCTTTTTCGAAAATATTCAGCTCAATATGCATGTGCTCTGTACTGATCAGTGTGGCAGCTTTGGAAGCAGAAGGCAAAAACGTCCCAGGTACCGTAAATACGCTTTCCACAAATCCGGCAATTGGAGAAATTATCGGAACTTTTGCCTGAATAGTAGCCGGAGTAAGCTGATCCGTATTGACATGGATCATCGCCAGTTGCTTCTTCAGACTTTCTGATCTTGCCAAGGTACTTTTGTAATCTGACTCTGCTTTTAAATATCCTTTTTGGGAAGCTATTTTCTCTCCATAAAGGGTTTTCTGTCTTTCAAACTCCTGCTTTAAGTAATTCAGCTGACTTGTTGTTTCCAGATAGTCCTGCTGTAATTTCACAAACTCAGGGCTTTCTAAGTAAAACAACACCTCTCCTTTTCGAACCTCTTGCCCTTCCATTAGTTTGAGACCGGAAACATATCCTCCAAAAAAGGGCGTGATATCCTGCATTCCCTCGACAGGAATTTTCACCTGACCTTGCACTTTCAGTTCCTCGGAAAAAGTTTTCAAAACCATATTTCCCCACTCCATATTCATGGCATCGTATTGTGCCTGAGTCAAGGAAATCTGATCCGAATTACCTACAACAGACTGAATTTCCACGCCACCGGAGGCGTCCTCTGTTTTTGAACTACATTGAAACAATGCCCCTATAGAACACGCGATAATAAGGCTTTTACAAATAGTTGATTTTATAGCTTCCATCAGTTGATGAGATAGTTTAATTCTAACACATTGATTTGGTAATTGTATCTGCTTTCTAGGTATTGCAGCGTGATATTCATGGAGTTCTCCATCAGTTGAACAAATTGGAGAAAGTCTATCTCTCCTTCTTGATAGGATCGATTTGCTTGTTCCATCAGTTGAGTAGCCAACTGCTCACCCTCTTCCTGATAATATCGGATGACCTCCAAATTCTGATCTACCTTGTACTGGGTTTGGCTATACCTGGAACTCAGTTTTTTTTCATAGTTCAAAGCTTCAAGTTCCATCATTTCTTTACGAAACTTGCTGGCTCTGACTTGAGACTTTTGGGCCCCAAAAAATAGCGGAACGCTAATTCCTCCCATGTAGGAAGGATATATTTTTGAACCTGAATACACGTTGGTTCCTCGGGCATACTCCAATGTCAGATCCGGAAGTAACTTCCTTTTCTCAACTTGCACCTGATGATCAGCTTGCATCAGTGCATTTTGGTAATAATTGACTCCGGGATGAGATTCCATATCTAATTCGGCTAATTTCAGTTCAATGCCTGAATCCACTACATTCAAGTCTCCCTCCCAATTCAACAAAATCTTTAATCCTTCCAAAGCGACTTGAAAATTCTGTCCTGCTTCTGTGAGCTTCAACCCAATTTCACGCTGTTTTCCTGAGGCAGTTAATTTTTCCAGGTAATTGGTTTCACCCAATTCAAATCGTCTATCTGCTGCATTCGCAAATACCCTATATAAACTATCCAACTTTGCATAATGATTTTTTACCTCATCCCAATGAACAGCAGTAACATAAGCTTTACTGACTTCCCCACGTAGGCTCCGCTGCTGAATGGCCAATTGACTTTCCTGCATGGCTACCTGATCCTGTAGCACATTTTTCTGCGCTGTATACAAGGAAGGGAAGGCAAAACTTTGGAGAAGTCCCCACTTGTTATTGGCATAGCCATTTTCAGCGATATCGTTTTCATCTCGAGAATAGAATAGCTGCATCTTTGAAATATCCCATCCTGCTCCAGTTTTTACGCTAGCTGCTTCTAGCCCTTTACTCGCTGCTTGTAAGTTGAGGTTTTGCTCCAAAGCCATGTTCACAGCTTCATCCAAGGTCAGTGTGAGCTCTTCAGGCTGCTCCTGAGCCATTGTAACGGTACTCAATGAAAGTAGGATCAACAGACTCAGTCCGGCCTTTTTGGCACCCGAAACAGAAATTTTCACTCCTCCTTTAAATAAAACATACAGAACAGGTAAAACTACCAAGGTCAAAATCGTGGCTGAAATCAAACCTCCAATTACTACAGTCGCCAAAGGTCTTTGTACCTCGGCACCGGCAGAACCTGAAACTGCCATGGGCAAAAATCCCAATGCCGCAGCAGATGCCGTCAACAATACGGGTCTCAATCGTTCCTTGGCTCCAATCAATACCAATTGTTTGATATCTGAATACTTAGATTCCATGGATTTAAAATGTTCTATTAACACAATCCCATTCAAGACAGCAATCCCAAACAGGGCTATAAAGCCGACTCCAGCGGAAATACTGAATGGCATATCTCTTACCCATAGTAGCAATACTCCTCCTATAGCTGAAAGCGGAATTGCTGAATAAATCATCAAGGCATCCCTTGTGGAGGAGAAAGCAAAATATAAGAGCACAAAAATCAAGATCAAGGCAATTGGAACTGCAATCAACAAGCGGTTTCTCGCCTGTTGTAAGTTTTCAAACTGACCTCCATAATCCACACGATAGCCTTCTGGAATATCTATTTGCGTACGGATGATTTCCTGAATATCATCCACCACGGACTGCAAATCCCTATTTCTGACATTTACTCCTACCACAATCCTTCTTTGGGTATCATCTCTGGATATCTTTGCAGGGCCTTTGGTATAGGAAATCGTTGCCAACTCCCCTAACGGAACACTTCCCCCGTCAGGCAATAAGATCGATGCTTGTTCAATGTTTGAAATATCTTTCCTAAAATCTTTCTCAAAACGAAGCACCAAGTCAAACTGCCGTTCTCCCTCAAACACCTTTCCTGCAGTAGCTCCAGCAAAACCCATCGTCACGATGTCGTTCAACTCAGAAATATTCAACCCATACTTGGCTATCTTACTGCGGTTGTACTCAATTTTCATCTGAGGTAAACCATCCACTTTTTCCACGATAATATCCGCTGCACCTTCCACTCCTTGGATAGCAGCCTCTATTTCATTTCCTGTTTTAAGCAACTGATCCAAATCGTCACCAAACACTTTGATCGCCAAATCAGCCCTTACCCCGGTAATCAGCTCATTAAAACGCATTTCGATGGGCTGGGTAAACTCATAATCCAGGCCTGGAATTACCTCCAAGGCCTCCTTGAACTTATCCGCCAATTCATCCTTGGTTTCTACCGTGGTCCATTCTGATGGCGGGTGCAAAGTCACAATAACATCTGTTTCCTCCATTGACATGGGGTCTGTTGGGATTTCAGCAGCTCCGATTCGGGTAACCACTTGATTCACCTCTGGAAATTTCATCAAGATCTTTTCGATCTGGGTCATGGTCTCCACGGTATTAGTCAAAGATGTACCTGTCTTCAACACTGGCTGGATGACAAAATCCCCCTCATCCAGGGTGGGAACAAATTCAGATCCCATGGACGAGAATAACAATACCGCAGCGATTAGCATGGCAGCGGCAGTACTCAAAACAATTTTAGAGTTGTCCAAGGCCCATTTAATGGTAGGCTCATACACTTTATTGATCTGACGAATCAAAAGTGTGGAGATATTTTTTGGTCCCGGAGGAGTGGATTTCAAAAACAAAGAAGAAACCACTGGCACATAGGTCAATCCAAGGATCATTGCACCGATCAAAGCAAAACTGAATACCTCTGCCATGGGACGGAACATTTTTCCTTCTACTCCGGAAAGTGAGAGAATAGGAATAAATACAATAATGATGATGATCTGACCAAAAATTGCAGAATGCATCATTTTAGATGCCCCGTTAAATGCCACCTGGTCCTTCTGTTTCTGGATTTCCGACTTGCTTAACCCAGCGAAATTCTTGTGTATTTGGGTGAATTTATAAGCAATAAATTCCACAATAATCACTGCCCCATCGATGATGATCCCAAAGTCAATGGCCCCCAAACTCATTAGGTTGGCATCTACCCCAAAGATGTTCATCATGGAGAGTGCAAATAATAAACTCAAGGGAATAATAGAAGCTACCACCAAACCAGAGCGGATATTTCCCAAGAGAAGCACCACCACGAATACCACGATCAAACAACCTTCAATCAGGTTTTTGGAAATGGTAGAAGTTGTTCTACCTACCAATTCAGACCTATCTAGAAACCCATTAATTTCAATTCCTTCCGGTAAGCTGGGCTGAATTTCCTCTAATCTCTCCTTTACTCGTTCTATGGTTCCTTTCGAATCCGCACCTTTGAGCATCATCACCTGCCCCAATACTTTTTCTCCTTCTCCATTTCCGGTAATGGCGCCAAATCGATTGGCATGTCCAAACCCTACGGTAGCGATGTCTCGAATATAAATAGGAGTACCATCCCTGCTTTCTATGACGATATTTCCAATATCCTCCAGACTTTCTACCAAGCCCTCTCCTCGGATAAAGAAACTCTCATTCGTTTTCTCAATGTATCCTCCACCTGCGATGGAATTATTTTGTTCCAAAGCTTTAAACACATCGGATAGGTTAATCTGCATCCCCTTCAATCGCTCCGGATTGATAGAAACTTCATATTGCTTTAAAAAACCTCCCCAAGTGTTCACTTCTACCACACCCGGAATACCCGAAAGCTGTCTTCTTACGATCCAATCCTGAATAGTTCTTAAATCCGTGGTAGTGTATTGACCTTCATAGCCTGGCTTCACATCTACCACATATTGATAAATCTCTCCCAATCCTGTAGTAATAGGCCCCATAAACGGCTGACCAAACCCTTCCGGAATACTTTCTTGAGCTATTTTAATACGCTCGGCGATCAACTGTCGTGGAAGATAAGTCCCTAAATCATCATCAAAAACAATAGTCACTACCGAAAGTCCAAACTTGGAAACAGATCTGATTTCCTGAACTCCAGGTAAGTTGGCCATCTCCAATTCTACAGGATAAGTCAAGTACTTTTCGACATCCTCCGTAGCTAAGTTTCTGGAAGTGGTAATCACTTGAACCTGATTATTGGTTACATCAGGAACAGCCCCGATAGGTAATGAACTCAAAGAATAAATCCCAAAAGCAATCCATCCTGCGATGGCCAGAAAAATGATGAGCTTATTATTTATGCTCCACTGGATAATTTTGTCTAACATCGAATACTCTAATTGTTAGTCAAAAATCCACAATTAATCCTAAAGACTTCTTTTAAAAACCTTAAGATTATCTTAAGAATGGGAAAAGGTCAGAAACCCAGACAAAAGGCACTTCCAGACCCTAATTCACTGGAAACACTGATTTCAATACCACTTTCTTGGGCAAGTTTTTTAACAATTGCTAACCCTAAACCCGTTCCAGGGATCAATTTTTCCAAAGCTGAGGGGTCTCTATAAAAAGGATCGAAAATCTTTTTAATGGATTCTTCTCCAATACCATGTCCCTGATCCTTTACAAAAATCAAGGGCTTTCCATTTTCGACTTGTATCTCCAAGTCAATAGGCCCGTCTGAATATTTAATGGCATTTTGGATCAAATTATTCAAAATCATTTGTAATGACTTTTCACTGACCTGTACAAAAACAGGAATGGACTCCTCGGTTTGAAAACGAACTTCCCGACCTGTTTCTTTTTCAATTTGAACCGCTACTTCCTCGACAAAGGACATAATTTCCACCTCATCTTTTATAGATTCTCCACTCCTTTCCACTCTTGCCAAGGCCAACAACTGATCAATCATGGCTGACATTCGATCTATACTTTCTAAAGCAGTTTGGATTTTCTTCACATACTCTTCCGAAGTTCTTGGCTTTCTAATCAACACCTCCAAGGTTCCTCGCATCACTGAAAGTGGCGTTCTTAATTCATGGGAAGCATCTGAAGTAAATTGCTTTTCACGGATCATTGATTGTTCCAATCGGTTAAGCAATTCATTGATCGACCGGGTCAATTGCCCTATTTCGTCTTCCTGGTCCAATACTGGTACACGTTCATTGAGATTACTCTGAGTGATTTGATTAGTCTTGGAAATAATCTTTTGAATGGGCTGAATACTTTTACCAGCTAGGTATCTCATGGTTAGAAACAAGGATATTAGAATCCCTGGATACAAAATCAACAGAATATTCCGGAGGTTATCCAATAACTCCCTAGCATCCTCAAAGGAAGTAGCCAACAACATATATCCTTCCGGCTTACCTTCGTGTTTCAGCAACATTTGTTTCTGACGAACTTCCTGCCCTGCAATGTTGATGGTCCAAGCACCTTCTTTGGAACTCCAATTGGGATGAAATAACAAACGATTGGCCCCAAGGTTCGGGGACTTATCCATGGAATTCCCTTCCAGATCGACTATTTCTATAAATATAGGATTCAATTGAATCTCCTGATGTTCTTGTTCCTGCCATTCATCTTTGTGCATGAACTTGATTTCCCCATTGGCTAAAAAAATCTGCCCCACGTGCTTATTAGATTCTATCTCCAATTCCTGATCGATATTGTCCACTACCGTAAAATCCACCACGAGGTAAATGATCCCGAAAACAAACATCACCAGCAATGCCGTAACCAAAGTCAACCTCCGCGCTATTTTCTCTTTATACGATGATTTCATTTTTCCTTAGCCATATAACCCACACCTCTTACAGTCAGGATATAGTCTTCATCCTTTTGAAGGTCTAATTTTTTACGTAATGAATTGATAAACACATCAATTACCCCAGTGTTATATTCGAAATGAATATCCCAAACACTTTCGATGATGCGAGTTCTTCGGCAAACTTTGTTTTTGTTACGCAACAGATATTCCAACAAGGCAAATTCTTTCTGGGTCAATTGTACCTCTTCTCCATTCTTATAGACTTGGTGTCTATCTGTGTACAATTCAATGGGGCCCAATGTAAATTTCTCGTATTCACCCACTTTTGACCTAAGCTGCACCCTTATTCTTTCCAACAATTCTTCAAAATGGAAAGGCTTTTTAATGTAATCATTAGCACCGGATTGAAGTCCAACTATGGTCTCATCCACGGTGTCTTTTGCGGTTAGAAATAGAATCGGGGTACTCGGGAATTCTTTTCTAAACTGCCTGGTAATTTCTATCCCGCTGAATCCAGGAAGCATCCAATCCAGTAAAAGCAAATCATAACTTCCTGATAACGCCAACTCCAGCCCAACCTTCCCATTATCTGCTACATCCACAGCAAAGGCCTCTTCCTCTAATCCTTGCTTTAAAAAACTGGAAATCCCAGGTTCATCTTCTACTACCAGAATACGCATCCGCTAAATGGTTTATTTCTAGATCTTCCCAACAATTGTTTATTAAAGTAAATTTCTGCGTTAAATCTTCTCGGGACAAGGCAATGCTCTTAAGATTCTCTTAAAAGTAGTAGAATGATTCAAAAAAAAGAGCCCTTTCTGCTAAGAAGGGGCTTAAAATATTAGGCCATTTCCACTTTTCTCTCTACAGGCTTTCTTTTTTTAGATGGCTTTTTCTTCTTCTTCTTTTTATTTAGCCAAATAAGGGTGCCTGTGATCGGTAAACTGGTAGCAATCAGGCATGCCAAAAACCAGATAAATTTAGTGAATTGCCCAAAGATCTCTCCTGTGTGCAAAGATTTTACCGATCTACCTACCTGCTGCCTAAATGGTAAGTCTGAGAATAAATTAGCTTCTACTACTTCAAGCGTACCTCCATTAATTTTTAACTGATCAGCTCCTGCTCTTGCAAAAAATCCACTTCTATACTTACTGACACTAATTGGTTCGGTGTCCTGCCCTGGCAAGGAAATTCTGTAAACACCTTCATAAGAAAGGGCAGCATCGGTGGCTTCTATTACTTCATCCAGAGTAAATTCTCCTGGAGTGATTGCCAGAGGTTCAGGTTTGGCACTATCCTCAACTTTAGCATTAGGGTCTCTATAGGTATCCCATGTTTTCTGCCAACCTTCTCTATACCATTGAAAAGACCAAAATGGACCTGTAGCTCCCATGATCAATAAAAATATCAAGGAATAAAAAGCTAAAGTGTTGTGCAGGTCGTGATTGACTCTTTTCCAGTTTGCATTCCATTTTACTTTCAGACCTTGTCTCCAGTTCTTCACTTTTTTAGGAAACCAGATTACTATACCAGTAATCACTCCAAGGGTAAAAAGCAAGGTCGCGATTCCGTTGATAAACCTTCCCAAATCACGATTAGACATGCTCTCCATAATTGGAGCCTCGATTCTATCTAATAACAACCATCTGTGAAGGCTAAACATATACCCCATAAACTCAGATGCTACAGTTTTAACCCCTGAATCTCCCAAAATTTCACCCGTATAAGGATTTACAAAATAGGTGGTCCCTCTCCCCTTTTCCTCCTCCTTTTTCAAGGTAAACTGAACACTACTTTCTGGATCCGTATTCCAATTGACACCTACTACGTTTGACTCCAGCTCGCCTTCCAACTTCAATTTCAATGCTTCTGCAGATTTCCTCTCCCCGATTTCCTCTACCCTGTAGAGCTCGGGATTTGCGGATTCTCTGATCTCAGTATTGTAAACATAGATCGTCCCACTTAAACAGACTACTATTACGATAATGCCAGAAATCAATCCTGCATAAAGATGGATTTCATTGAAAATATGTCGTACGGATTGCCAAAGAGTTGATTTCGTCATGAGAAGGTCAATGGATTAATGGTCTGACAGGCAGCTTCTTTTATGGTTTAGGCACAAAACTAACAATCCTAATTATTATTTAGACTAATTCCAATATAAAATAATCGATTTTTTTTAGCCTTTAAAAAGAGGAGTTTCAATTGGAACCAGAAGTCCAATATTCAAAAAATCAAGAATTCTCTATGGACTTCTTTGGAATTAAAAAACTAAGAGATAGTTCTTGGGCTTTTTCTTTGCCTAAGTATTTTTTAAATGATCCAATCCAAATGGTATTGGTTCCATGAATATCTTTAACTTGAGCCTCAAATATTCGAATAATGAAGAAAATAAGCCCTTTGTTGTCAGCCCTATTATTGGTCTTATGTTTTGCTTGTCAACCCAATGATGAAAAACCTTTACCTGAAGTATCTCCTGAATACGAAGCGTTATTGGATGCACATGGAGACTGGTCAAAATGGATACAAGCCAAAGCCATGAGTTTTTCTATGATCCACGAAACCAATTTGACCCAAGAGAACTATTTCATCAACTTAGATTCCCGAAAAATTCGATTGGATGGTTTCAATTTTTCAATAGGAAAAGATGATACTGGCACCTGGGTTTCTCCAAGTCGAGACTCTTTCGGAGGACAGTCGATTGACTTTTACCATAATTTATATTTCTACTTTTATTCTATCCCCTATGTCTTCACAGATCCGGGAATCACTGTTTCACAAGTAGAAAACAAGGTCTTAAATGGAGTCTCCTATAAAACTTTACAAGCTAAAATGAATGCGGAGAATGGAAAGTCCCCCGATGACCAATATTTCATGCTACTCAATGAAGAAACAGGAAGGTTAGAATATTTACTTTATACAGTTACCTATTTTGGCAATCCAAACCCACCCTTTACAGCATTAAGATATGAGGATTACCGAGAAGCAGATGGCTTGGTATTTCCAAGGTACCTCACAGGTTTTACCATTGAAAACGATTCTACAAAAGGCATCCGCTACCAGGTAAGTTTTGCTGACATCTTATTATTAGATGAATCTTTTGACGATTCAATTTTTGATAAACCTGAAAAAGGAGTGTATGCCGATTAATTCTTGATCAATTTGATTTGAACATCCGTAACTAGCTGAGATTCTCCTTTACCTGTAAAAGTACCTTGAACCGGTGATGCCAGAGCTGGTTTGGCATGAGCTGCTAATGGGATATAATGATGATCTGTTAATAGTCCCAAACTTGGGTCCAATCCTACCCACCCTGCTCCAGGAAGATAAACCTCCAACCAAGCGTGTAATTCATGCCCATCGTTTAATTCGGGATTAAAAGCATATCCACTTACAAACTTAGTGGCAAGCCCCATATTCCCAAGTATATTCATGAGCATCCAAGCCAAATCTCGACAGGAACCCTTCTTTTCTGAAAAAGTAAAATGAGGAGTCCAAAGGTCCATTTCATACCGGATTACATGTTGCCATTCTGCTTTTACTCCTGCCGTAATTCTAACCAAGAAACCAATGAGGTCTTCATTTCTTTTCCAAAATTTGTTTATAAAAAATTGGTAATCAGGAATCTGATCATCAAATATAAAATAAGAAATTATTTCTTTTTCAGGACCTGAATATATAAAGAAAGGGTAAGAAGAATGAGTATTCGATTGGACAAACTCATCATCCACCAAGAATGCAAACGGGTTAAAACTTTCTATTTCCAAAGTCAGTGCACTCTCTATTTTTAACCGGCTTGATAAATCATTAAACCAAACCAGAGAATAAAAATTGCCGAAAAGGTCCTGCCTCATACTTTGATTGACTGGATTAGGGAAAATCCTAAGATCTGTATTCAGAATTTTAAAATGTGGACGTACCTGTGGGAACAAATAAAGTTTATGTACACCAATGTATACCTGACCTTCATATGCATAATCAGTGACATGGTTGACTTGAAGTCTCATTATGATATAGTGTAACTATAAAAGAAATCCGGAAGTCCAAGGGAATTTTTCGCTCGCTACTTCCAATGAAAAGTACCATTTCGAAGGCAATTCAAACCGCAGATGGGTAGAAATTGAATTCGTGAATTCTATTCATTCACCTGGCTTTGTACTAAGAGATTGTCTTTGATTTTAAAGAAGTTCTCGTTGACATGATTGGAGATATGGTTGATCTTAATTTGAAGGCTATCCAAATATTCATGCAAACCTATATTTATAATCTCGCTCACTTCAGCATATTCTAGCTTGGAACGTAATTCCCCCATGGCCTTTTCCGCACTATTTTGATAGCCACCAGACATGTTCCCTGAAATGGCTAAGAGGCAGTTTTCTGCTTCTTTCAAACAATAATAGATGGACCTAGGAAAATATTTATTTAACACCATGAATTCAACAACTCCTGCGGGATCGATATTTCCATAGATTCTTCTATAAGAATTAAATCCTGTAACAGATTTCAACAGGGCCATCCAATGTAAGAAATCCAAGGGAGTCCCCACTTCATCAGAAGAAGGTAGGAGAATATGATATTTTACATCCAGTATCCTGGAAGTTTGATCTGCTCTTTCCAAAAATTGACCTAATTGCCTAAAAAACCATCCTTCGGTTCTAGCAACTGTATTATCAGCTATTCCATAAATCAATAGGATCTGGTTTTTAATTTGTTCAAAAAAGCTGCGGGGATCTTCCTTTTTCCACAATTTTTTGACTGCTCCATTTTTAATCATGTAATAAAGCTCATTTACCTCCTCCCAGGTTTCTTTGCTTAAACTTTCCCTAATAATTCGGGCATTTTCCCGAGCACGATAAATCGAATTGATCATAGAATTGGGATTTTTCTCATCAAAGGATAAGAAAAAAAGCACCTGATCTCTGGAGAAAGTTTTATGGGATTCAAGGTAAAATTTTAAATCACCTGTGGCAGCAATTAAAGGTTGCCATTGTTCTTTAAGATCAAGAGGCAAGTCCTGCATTAAATTAAAATTGACATCAATAAATCGAGCATAGTTTTCTGCTCTTTCTAGGTACCTCCCTAGCCAATAAATGTGATTTGCTACTCTACTCAGCATAGTTTAATTAGTTATATAATACCCAAGTATCTTTACTTCCTCCCCCTTGTGAACTGTTTACCACAAGGGAACCTTTTTTCAGGGCAACTCGGGTCAATGCTCCAGGTATCACCTCGATATTTTCTCCATATAAAATATAGGGCCTTAAATCCACATGTCTTCCCACTACTCCTTCGTCTGTTAAGCTTGGAACTGTAGAAAGGGATAAGGTAGGTTGAGCAATGTAATTCGAAGGATTGTTTTTAATTAAGGTCTTAAAGTGCTCATGCTCTTCTTTCGTAGCTTTTGGACCTATCAACATTCCATAGCCTCCAGCGGCATTAGTCTCTTTGACCACTAATTCATGGATATTTTCCAGTACATAGTTACGATCATCTTCCTCTCTACATAAGTAAGTAGGCACGTTATTTAAAATAGGATCCTCATCCAAGTAATATTTTATAATCTTGGGTACATAGGCATATACCGCTTTATCATCTGCTACACCAGTACCCGGAGCATTTGCCAACCCAATATTTCCTGCCTTATAGGCTTCAAAAACTCCAGGAATACCCAGCATGGAATCTGGGTTGAAAACCGTGGGATCTAAAAATGTATCATCTATTCTTCGATAGATTACATCAATTTGTTGCAAACCTTTGGTGGTCTGCATATATACTTTTTTGTTTTCTACAATTAGGTCTACCCCACTTACGAGTTCAACCCCCATTTGGAGCGCTAAATACGAATGTTCGAAATAGGCCGAATTATAAATCCCAGGTGTCAGCACACCCACTACTGGTTTTTGTTTTCCGCTTATATTTTGCAACATTTTAAGAAGCTTGGCAGGATAATCGGAAACAGGCATCACTCCTTTATTATTGAACAATTCCGGGTAAACTCTTTTAATAATCTCTCTGCTTTCCAACATATAGGAAACTCCGGATGGGCAACGGAGATTATCTTCCAGAATATAAAACTCCCCACTTTTATCCCTAACCAAATCAGTACCGGTAATGTGACACCAGATTCCTTTTGGAGGGGTTAAGCCAATACAGGGCTTTAAATAATCTTTACTTTTTAAGATCAGCTCCGCAGGTACCACCCCATCTTTTAAAATCTTTTGATCATTGTAAATATCCTGAAGGAATAGATTTAATGCGTACACTCGCTGCTTTAACCCCGCCTCCAATTTTTTCCACTCTGAATTGGAGATAATTCTGGGAATGATATCGAGATGTAAGATTTTCTCCATCCCTTGATTGTCATGGTATACATTGAAGGTCATTCCCATGGCCAATTGAGTTTTATTGGCCGAAAATTGAAGATGCTTCATTTTTTTTGAAGATGCTTTATTCAAAAACTGGAAAAAGCCTTCGTAATGAGGCCTCACTTCACCTTCTGGAGTAAACATTTCGTCAAAATGCTCCCCTGCACTATATCCTTCTGTTTTCATTAAAAATCTATTTTTTAAAATATGAGGTCAAATAAGATAGCTTAAAATAGATAAAAGTCAAATTATCAAACCATGTACGAGTGAATTTTTATCAAAATTTAATTTCAACTATAAAATATTCAAAAAACAGGTCTATTTATTAATTCAATAATATATTGATAGATTCTACTTGATATCCTATTCAAAGAGAAGAATGCCAAATATGCCATCTACTCAAAATCCGATGAATGATATAATTTACAAAGTATTCTTAAGCCTTGCTATTAAATACACTTGATAAAAGCCTTATTTTACAATATGAATAATGAAAGTTTTAATTCAGTCAGTCCGAGTTTTACATCAAGGCTTACCTCCTGGAGTACTTGGAAGGATTTTATTTTTATTGCCATAGGTACCTGTATGGCCAGTATTGGGTTAAAAGGTTTTTTACTTCCCAATGGTTTTTTTGATGGAGGAGCCATGGGAGTTTCTCTGTTATTGGAAATCCTGACCCCTGTCAATCTTTCGGTCTTAATTGTTTTAGTCAATATTCCATTTATCCTTTTGGGAGCAAAACAGTTTTCCTGGCCATTCGCCATTAAGTCCAGTATTGCCATCTTTGGTTTAGCACTCCTTGTCCATTACATAGAGGTTCCAACCATTACCGCTGATAAATTATTGATAGCCGTATTTGGAGGATTCTTTCTAGGAAGTGGCATTGGATTTGCCATTCGAGGTGGTGCGGTAATAGACGGAACTGAGGTCTTGGCTATTTCAGTTAGTAGAAAATCAAGCTTAACCGTCGGAGACTTCATTACCGTATTCAATGTATTCCTATTTATCGTAGCAGCAGTTTTTGTCAATATAGAAACAGCCATGTATTCCATGTTGACTTATTTCTCTGCTTCGAAAACTGTAGACTTTCTAATCAACGGCGTGGAAGAATACTTAGGGGTAATGATTATGTCTCCCCAAACTGAAGAAATAAAATCGATGATTTCCCACGGATTGGGTAGAGGGGTTACGGCTTTAAAATCGGATGGTGGATATGGTGAAAAAGCCAATCTGTACCCCGAAAGAAAGGTTCTTTTCTGTGTCATCACCAGACTTGAGGTCACGAGATTGCTGAATGAAATTGAAAAAATAGATCCGAAGGCATTTGTGATTCAATACCCTATCAAAGACACCAAAGGGGGAATGATCAAAAAAAGGCCGATGCATTAAAAAGCCAAAAGCCAAAGAATTGGTTTCTTTGGCTTTTTAGAATCGTTTAAGTTTGAGTTGGGCTTCAACACTGTTCAGCCCGACCAAACTTTATTCTGCTATTCTGTGTACTTTTTAATTAGGATATAGTCGATCCACTTGCAGTTCCTTCATGTGGAGTAAGTAGCTTCAACTTACCATCTTTATCTTCAGCCATTAAAATCATGCCTTCCGAATCAATCCCCATCATTTTTCTTGGGGCTAAATTGATCAGCATCGTTACTTGCTTACCCACCAGAAACTCCGGTTCAAAATGCTCTGAAACCCCGCTTAACACGGTTCTTTCACCCAATCCAGTATCTACTTTCAACTTCAATAGCTTTTTGGACTTAGGCATTTTTTCTGCCGCTAAGATCGTTACTACCCGCATATCCAGTTTTGCAAAATCATCATAGGTAATGATTTCTTTCATTACTGGCACAGGAGCATTTGCTGCCTCATTTTCTTTTTTCGCGTCCATCAATTTTTGTACTTGTTTCTCCACTACTTCATCTTCAATTTTCTCAAATAACAGCCCCATTTCTCCTAAAGAGGTTCCTGCCTTCAATAATTCCGCATCTCCAGCTTTACTCCAGTCACATCCTTCCATTCCAAACAAGTTGACCAATTTTGAAGCGGTAAACGGTAAAAAAGGCTCGGATACAATAGCCAGATTCGCAGCGATATTCAAAGCGATATTCAGTATGGTAGCAGTTCTAGTTTCATCTGTTTTGATCGTTTTCCAAGGCTCTGTATCAGCTAGGTATTTATTTCCTAAACGAGCTAAGTCCATGACCAAAGCAAGAGCTTCTCTAAATCTATATCGCTCAATCGAGGAAGCAATCTTTTCCGGGAAGCCTGCTAGTTCAGCCAACACTTCCTGATCATAGCCAGTCAACTCTCCCCTAGCTGGAATAGCTCCATCGAAATACTTTTTAGTAAGCACTACGGCACGATTCACAAAGTTTCCATAAATCGCTACCAACTCAGAATTATTTCTTCCCTGAAAATCTTTCCAGGTAAAATCATTGTCTTTGGTTTCAGGTGCATTGGCAGTCAAGACGTACCTCAAGACATCCTGCTTACCTGGGAACTCTTGCAAATATTCATGAAGCCAAACCGCCCAATTTCTAGAAGTAGAAATCTTTTCCCCCTCCAAATTCAAAAACTCGTTTGCAGGCACATTATCAGGAAGTACATAGCCTCCATGCGTTTTTAAAATCGCCGGGAAAATGATGCAATGGAATACAATGTTATCCTTTCCGATAAAGTGAACCAACTTGGTATCCTCATCTTTCCAGTAGGGCTCCCAATCAATCCCTTTCTCTTTTGCCCATTCTTTGGTAGAAGAGATATAACCGATAGGTGCATCAAACCACACATATAATACTTTACCTTCCGCATCCTGCAACGGCACTTTGATCCCCCAATCCAAATCTCTAGTCATGGATCTTGCCTGTAGTCCATCCCCGGCTTCCAGCCACGAACGGCATTGGCCTAACACGTTATTTTTCCAATCCTCAGCATGCTCCTCCAAAATCCACTTTTTCAAAAAGTTTTGGTACCTAGCCAAATCCAAGAACCAATGTTTGGTTTCCTTTAATACTGGAGTTCTTCCACTTAGCTTGGATTTAGGATTGATAAGTTCAGTTGGACTTAAAGAACTCCCACATTTCTCACATTGATCTCCATAGGCATGCTCATTTCCGCACTTAGGACAAGTCCCCTCAATATATCGATCAGCCAGGAACTGCTTGGCTTCCTCATCATAATATTGCTCCGTACTTTGCTCTAAAAACTCCCCTTTTTCATATAAATCCTTGAAAAACCCTTGAGCTGTTTCGTGGTGAATAGGAGCAGAAGTCCGGGAATAGTGATCGAAGCTGATTCCAAATTCCTGGAAACTTCCCTTCATGATTTCATGGTAATGATCCACGATTTCCTGAGGAGTCTTTCCTTCTTTTTTGGCTTTGATGGTAATGGCAACTCCATGCTCATCGGAGCCGCAGATATAGGCCACGTCCTTCCCTAAGCTTCTTAAATAACGGACGTAGATATCGGATGGAATATAACATCCCGCCAAATGGCCAATATGCAAGGGGCCGTTGGCATAAGGAAGAGCTGAAGTGACAGTGTATCTTTTAAAGTTTTTATGGCTCATATTCTGAGAATAATTCGAATGCTAAATGGGTGAAATAGATTTCAATTCAATTATTTCTGGCCGCAAAGATAAGGAAAACGATTGAGGGAGAAGTCAGGCATTTGCAAATTCATTCCTTGCTTCCTCAGTTAATATCCCGTTATAGATTATCGAAATGGCTTGATCAAAGATTTCTGAGGCAGATAGTTTCATTTCCTTTTGCATGGAATCCGGAAACTGTCCGATAAATTTAGGGTCTAATAAGGACTGTACCGCCGATGCGTAGAGCATTACTACCAGATTGATATTGATACCTGGATTCACCAAACCTTGCTCCACTCCTTGCTTTATCAATTTCTGAAATCTCAAGTAGGCAGATTCATTGATATAAATCTTCATTTCTTCCCAGATTTCATGCGCATGCTCACGCACATCTTCAAACAATTCTGGATTGATGGGAGCTAAATGATTCGCTACTACTGTTAAAGTAGACTTTAATTTGAGTGGAAAAGAAATGTATTTGTTTTCCAAAATAGCCTCCACTTTGGAGCTCATCTTTAATTTCAAAACCTCGAAAGAAGCCTCCAATAATTCCAATTTCCCCGGATAATATTTATACAAAGTTTTTTTGCTTATCCCCAAGTTTGCCGATATCTCATCCATGGTGGTATGACGGTACCCTTTCTCGAGAAAAAGTTTGTATGCTGCATCTAGAATTTTACCTTCTTGGCTATTTTTTTTACTCATGATGACTCTTATCTGCTCAAAGATAGAAATTCAATCTTAGGAGAAAATATTATTAAGGAACCTATTGTTCCTAAGATTTCTAATTGGTCTTTGTACTGGCAAAACGTATTTTTAGGATTCCAATTTTCAGGCCCATTTATGAACTACCAAGAAGCAGCAGCAAAAATTGCTCGACTCACCCAAGAAATCAATCATCATAATAATCTGTATTATCAGGAAAGCAACCCTGAAATCTCTGATTATGAGTTTGATCAATTATTGGAAGAGCTGATTAAACTGGAAACCGAGTTCCCTGACCTGTTAGATCCTGATAGTCCGAGCCAGCGAGTGGGTGGTACAATTACAAAAGAATTCAAGACGGTAGAACATGAAACCCGCATGCTTTCCTTGGGGAATACCTATTCTGTTGAGGAGTTAATTGCCTTTGACGAACGCGTCATCAAAGGTCTGGGCCATTCTGATTTTGAGTACTTCTGTGAAATGAAATTTGATGGAGTGGCCATCAGCTTGGTTTATGAAAATGGACGCTTAGTTAGGGCAGTTACCAGAGGAGATGGTTATCGTGGAGATGATGTCACTACTAATGTACGGACGATTAGAAACATCCCTCTAGAGGTTAAAGGAGAGCATATTCCATCCAAATTTGAGGTGAGAGGAGAAATATTTTTACCCTTGAGGGAATTCCAAAAAATTAACGATGCTCGTGATGAGGCTGGGGAGGCTTTGTTGGCAAACCCTAGAAATGCAGCTTCCGGAACCTTGAAAATGCAGGATTCTTCCATCGTGGCAAAAAGAAGGCTAAACTGTTATTTTTATCAATTACTCGGGGATGATTTGAGTGTCAACACCCATTCAGAAGCTATTTCACTTATAGAAGAATGGGGATTCAATGTGTCTCAGACCTATAGAAAAGTAGCAAACATCCAGGAAGTTGTTGAATACATTAATGATTGGAAAGAACAGCGATTTTCGCTACCCGTAGAGACCGATGGGGTGGTTTTGAAAGTCAATAATTATGATCAGCGAGAGGAATTGGGCTTTACAGCTAAAAACCCTCGTTGGGCAATTGCCTATAAATACAAAGCAGAGAGTGCAGAATCAGAGCTTCTATCTATCACCTACCAGGTAGGAAGAACTGGAGCCATCACTCCTGTAGCCAACCTATCTCCAGTAAGCTTGGCTGGAACAACCGTGAAACGGGCTTCCTTACATAATGCCAATGAAATTGAACGTCTGGATTTACACGATGGAGATTTTGTATACGTAGAAAAGGGTGGAGAAATCATTCCCAAGATTACTGCAGTAAACTTTGATCGCAGAAAATTAGATTCTAAACCCATCTCTTATATCACGCATTGCCCCGAATGCGGAACAGCCTTGGAGAGAAAAGAAGGAGAAGCAAAACATTATTGTCCAAATGCAGAAACCTGTCCTCCTCAAGTTCTAGGAAGAATAGAGCATTTTGTACATAAACGTGCCATGGATATTGATTCTATGGGAACTGAAAGAATCCGTGCTTTGATCGATCAGGGTTTCATCTCCAATCCTGCAGATATTTATGAGTTGGAGTACAAAAAACAGGAACTTTTAGGACTTGAAATGTCCCATGATCAATACGAAACAGAAGGAGATGGTTTATTGTATATCACGGTAGAAAAAGCACTTTTTGCTTTGACAGAGCAAATCTCTTTCAAACAGATTCATGACTTTTTATTGGAAAAAGCAGAGCTGCCACTACTGGAAACCTTGAGGTCATTTCAGGAACAAATTAGGCTTTGGAAAAAGAAAGTTCCAGCCAACGTGGGAATGGTGGAGTACCTGATCAACCATTTGAAAGACCGAAACTTACCTAAGCTGGAAGATTATGTGCCGGTAGCAGTGGTGCTAGAGATTTTACTGGGAAGAAGAGTGGATTTTGAAACTATTTTATCTATTTCTAAATCGGAAGGGACCGTCCATGGGATTTTACTGAAACTGAATTTAGACCTCTCCTCCGAAGTCCATGATCGAATTAAAAAATTGAAAGCAAATACTTTTCAGGACGGAGTGATTTCGAATATGATGGAGGGAATTTCTGCTTCGAAAAACCAACCATTTGAAAAGGTATTGTTTGCGTTGGGAATTCGAAATATTGGAGAGAATACTGCTCAATTATTGGCAAGACATTTTGGGTCCATAGAAAAATTAGAAGCTGCCACTACGGAGCAACTTTTAGAGATCAATGGTGTAGGAGAAACATTGGTACATAGCATCCATGATTTCTTTACACAGCCCAAAAACCAAGAGATCATTACCCGATTAAAAGCCTTTGGGTTAAAATTTGAAATTGAGCATCATGAAGACCGCCAACTAGGAGATGCTTTAGCGGGTAAGCGGATTTTGGCCAGCGGGAAACTTGTCCATTTCAAAAGAGATGAAATCAAAGATGCCGTCATTGCTCATGGAGGCCAATACATTTCATCCGTATCCAAAAATCTGGACTTTATCATAGAGGGTGCAGATATGGGACCGAGTAAGAAGGAAAAAGCTGAAAAACTGGGTATTCCAATGATTTCAGAGGAAGAATTCCTTAAAATGATACAAGAATAATCCAAATATCAATTTTCTTAAGATCAATTCAAGTAAGCCCATTATCTTTAGGCTTCAAACCTATTTATTACAAATGAATCAATTTAAAGGAACAGGAGTAGCGTTAGTCACACCATTTCATGATGATTGCTCTATTGACTTTACAGGATTAAAAAAGCTAATAGACCATGTGATCGATGGCGGAGTTGATTATTTAGTCGTTTTAGGAACGACAGGTGAATCCGCTACTTTGTTGCCTGCTGAGAAGAAACAAGTGCTTGCTGCTTGTTTGGAATACAATGCAGGAAGAGTTCCTGTGGTGTATGGCGTTGGAGGAAACAACACTCAATTCGTATTGAATGAGATCATCAACACCGATTTCACTGGAATCTCTGCCATTCTTTCAGTCAGCCCTTTTTATAATAAGCCAAGTCAAAGAGGAATTATTGCCCATTACAATGCAATTGCGGATAACTGCCCCGTGCCAGTGATCCTATATAACGTTCCTGGAAGGACCATGTCAAATATGACGGCTGAAACCACTTTAAGATTAGCGGACCATCCCAATATCATTGGAATGAAAGAAGCAAGTGGAAACTTGGAACAGTGCATGCAAATCGCAGCCTCCATGCCCAAAGACTTTCTATTGATCTCCGGAGATGACTTAATGACTAGAGCCATGTTTAGTATCGGTGGTTCCGGAATCATTTCTGTTTTGGCAAATGCACTTCCTTCCACTTTTAAAGCGATTTGCCATGGTTCAGAAAAAGAAAGTTTAAAAGCTTCTTTTTCCCTTTTGGATTTCAATTCCTTGATGTACCAGGAAGGGAATCCCGTTGGAATTAAAAACCTGTTGATGCATATGGGAATCTGTGGCGATCAGCTAAGACTTCCCATGTTGAGAGCAAGCCTTGAATTGAATCAGCAGATCAAAACGGTATACCAAAAATCCAAATAATCTGAATGCATAATGCACGATCCATCTCAGAATTAAACCAGCTGATCCAACAGGTAATCGATACTGAACTGGATCCGGTTTATTGGGTGGTAGGTGAAATTTCAGATTTTAGACTTTCTCCGCAAGGTCACGCTTATTTTGAAATCGTTGAGAAATCCGGGAATAAAATCCAAGCTAAACTACGAGCCAACCTATGGGCTTTCACCTATAGAAACATCGCTGCTAAATTCGAATCGGTTACTGGCTCCAGTTTGAAAAATGGAATGAATATCCTGGCTCAAGTGGCCATTAATTTTCACCCACTTTATGGACTAAGCATCAATGTAAAGGATATTGACCCTTCGTTCTCTTTAGGAGAAAGAGCAAGGTTGAGACAGGAAACGATTGACCGACTTACCAAGGAAGGGATGATAAGCCTGAATAGCCAACTTGAAATGCCTCCGGTTATTCAAAAAATCGGTATTATCAGTAGCGCTACTGCAGCAGGGTTTGGAGACTTCATCAATCAACTTAATTCTAATCCTGGAGGCTACCATATTTATTACAAATTATTCCCTTCTTTGATGCAAGGGAATGAAGCATCCGCCAACTTGATTCGGGCCATTGAGCTTGCCGAAGAATCCAAAGAAAGCTTAGGATTGGAGGCAATAGTGATTATTAGAGGGGGTGGAGCCCAGTTAGACCTTGACTGCTTTGATGATTATCAGTTGGCTCTCAAAATTGCTCAATGCAGTTTACCGGTATTCACCGGAATTGGTCATGAACGGGATGAAACCATTGCTGATCTAGTGGCACACACCAAATTAAAAACTCCCACTGCGGTGGCGGAGTTTTTACTTTCAGGTTTTCGGGAATTTGACGAAATGCTTTCCTTGCAAATTCGAAGATTGGATCGGAGTACCAGATTGCAGCTACAAGAACAATTCACGGTTTTGCAAGGTTTGAGTCATCGAATCAATTCCAATTGTATGAATAGGTTGAGTAGAGAAACCGACCGGTTAAATGCTAATCTCAACCAAATTAAAAGCGCTTCCAAAAGTTTACTTCAATTGGAAAATGTAAAACTCTCATCCTTGGAAAAAACGATAACGCAAGAGATTGAACACACCTTGGTTCAGGAATCAAATCGTATTGAGAGACTTTCAAAAACTCTTTCACAATTGGATCCAAAATCAATTTTGGAGCGTGGCTATACAAAAACAGAGGTAAATTCAGTTCCTGTTCAATTAGTAGATATAAAAGAAGGGGATCAGATGATCACCCACACATTGACAAAAACAATTAGTAGTATAATTACCCAAATTGAGGAGTAATGGAAGATATAAATTATACCGAAGCAATGAGCCGTCTAGAACAGATCTTGGTTCAATTAGAAGAAGGAAAAAAAAGCATTGATGAATTATCTGATTTGGTGAAAGAGGCTTCAGAATTGGTAAAAGCATGCCGATTTAAGCTAAAATCTACTGAAGAAGAAATTCAAAAAGCCTTCGAAAACGAGTGATTCATATTGCTCTTTGAACAATAGCTCTACCATAATCCTATTAAGGATATGAAATGTTTTAAAGGATTGGCATATTTGTTGACGAATTTGCAAACAATCCTGAAACTTTCATTTATGCATCGGGAATTCCATCATGCAAAAACTACTTTCCATACCGTTTTTTATATTTTTTCTGATATTCTTCCAGGCAGTGGAGGCTCAAAATTTCTATAAGGAAAAAATTTCCAGAGATAATATTTTAAGCATTGGTGTGGGGCCCTCTTTTGCCTACCTGGATAATGGTGGTGCATACAGAACTTTTAATTTTGAAATCAAACCTTCTTTTTCCGCTTCCATTGCAAAAAGGCTAAGTCCAATGTTTGACCTAAGAGCTACAACAGGAATTCAATGGATATCCAGTGGTGGCAATCCAAGTACAAAAGTTCGGGACTTTTGGTATGAAAACAATTCTGCATTTACCGCTAAAGGAAGTGCTATTTATTTTGATATGATGCCTAGCATAAACCTTATTCCTTTTTCGAATCACATGAACCGAAGCTTTGCAAATCTTTACGGTGGATTTGGATTAGGAGTGATGTACACTAGTACCAAACAAACCAAGTCATTTAACGAAGATGAGATCCCGGAAAAATTCAATAAAACTACAGCTTACATCCCTGTGCGAGCTGGCCTAAGCTTCCAGCTAGGGGCATATTCCGATATTGCAGCTGAAGGTACCATGCTACTCACCTTTGTAGATGATATAGACGGAAATGTTGGATTTAATAAATTTGGAGACCATTTATTTCAGTTACAAATCGTATATAGAAGATACCTTTACCCGAGGTTTGAAAAATAAAAAAAGGAGCGAATTTGCTCCTTTTTTTATTGATTTATCTTTCCAAGTGGTTGTAAAAATTTACGCGGAATACTTACTAGCATATTTTGGTAGATACTAGGTATTCTAATCAAGAAATAATCCTTATTTCCTTTTTCTATGACTTCTCCTGTCATATTTTGAAGAGCTCCACCAATCACCTCTACTTTTTCTCCGGGCTCTATGACTGTTCCATCGGATTCCACTGCCACCCCTGTGGAAATAATTCTTTCAATGATATCTAACTCCTCATCTCTGATCGTTGCATGCTGTCCAGAGAAATGAACGAATTTTACTGCTCCCGGAACCTGCAGACATTCCCACAATTGATTCCTATTCGTTTTCACAAACACATACCCGTTAAACAAAGGTCTTTTTACCTTCTTCTTCCTATCTGACCACTGCCTAACTTCCTCTATGATTGGCAAATAAACCTCTTTGCCATTTTCTCTTAATCTTTCAGCCACTTTCTTTTCGGAACGTGATGCTGTATACATCACATACCACTTCAGCTCATTCATTTTAGTAATCTATTTGGGTATTCAAAATTAACATTTTTTAGCAGCAAAGGCCGAACCAAGCTGGACTTAAAATGAAAAAAACCCCCGGGATAGAACCCCGGAGGTTTTATAAAAAAAACCACCAACCTTAAAACAATCATGCTTTAATCTTCTTTAACCGCACATTTAACTTGTCGGCCAAGAGATACATGACTGGTACAATTACTAACGTGAGGAAGGTCGCAAAGGTTAACCCAAAAATCACTGTCCAGGCCATTGGACCCCAAAAAGCTGCGTTATCTCCTCCCACATAAAATTGCGGATTAAAGTCACTTAATAATGTCCCAAAATTTATATTCATACCGATGGCTAAAGGGATCAAACCGAGCACGGTTGTAATCGCTGTAAGCAATACCGGTCTTAATCTGGTTTTTCCTGATTCCACAATACTTGCAATCATTAAGTTAAATGGTAAATGATCTTTTGGCCCCATCCCCAACTCTTCTCTTTTTCTTTCTCTTACCAAGTTGGTATAGTCAATCAATACAATGGCATTGTTTACCACAACCCCAGCCAAGGATATAATTCCAATCCCCGTCATGATCACCACAAAGTCCATATTAAAGATCACCAGTCCTAAGAATACACCGATCGTACTCAACACTACCGAAGCCATGATTATAAATGGTGTGGTCACAGAATTAAACTGTGCAACGATGATCAGGAAGATCAATGAAACCGCAATACCCAATGCGCCAATTAAGAATTGCATAGATTTTTGCTGCTCTTCTTGTTCGCCTGTATACTTAACAGAAATCCCATCCGGCACGTCATAATTTCTAAGTGCAGCTTGAATTTGAGCGTTCACTTCAGTCGGGTTATATCCATCCAATACATTGGAGTAAACCGTAATCGCTTTATCCAAATCCTTCCGTTTTACAGAACCATAAGTAGAACCATATTTAATCTCTGCGACTGCAGAAATAGGCACCTCGCGTTTCGTTCCGAACTTATCTCTAAAACCGATCTTTTTATTGATCAAAGTATTGATATCATATCGGAAGTCCTCTTCCAGCCTTAATTGAATCGGATAGTCATCCTCCCCTTCTTTAAATTTCGATACTTCCAGTCCAAAGAGCGCAGTTCTCAAATCGTTGGCAATTTCTGAAGTAGACAAACCAAACCTTCTAGCTTTCTCTCTGTCGATATTCAAGATTACTTCAGGATTCCCTAAGGAAAGATCAGACTTAAGTTCCTCAATTCCTGCTATGTTCAGATTGGTCAGGTATTCCCTGGTTTTATTTACGTATGCGATCAACTGGTCATAATCTTCCCCAACAAACTCAAGGTTGACGGCTTTTCCAGTTGGAGGGCCATTTCGCTGTTTATCTACAGTGATTAAGACTCCGGGATATTTTTCAACAAGTTGACGAATCACTTCCATCGCTTCATTGGTATTGATCCCTTGTCTATCAATGTAATCAACAAAGCCGATGGTGATTTTTGCCTTATGAGGAGTAGGTTGGTTACTTGGTCCCTCTAATGGATCTCCGGTTCCCTCTCCTACTTGACTAATTACAGACTCCAAAATTTCTTTATAATCATCCAAAGCTACCATCAACTCATCCTCCATCCCATCTACAAATTCATTGGTTGCTTCAATATCGGTACCGATAGGGAATTCAATGAATACATTGATTAATTGGGGCTGATTATCTGGGAAAAACAAAATTTTTGGAGCTCTTACACCTAATAAAACCAATGAAAAGAACAATAAGAGTACTGTGCCTCCGAAAAACATGTATGGCTTTTTACCATTTAATGCATATTCCAAAGTGGACTCATAAATATTCTCCAGCTTTACCAATAACACAGTCTGGAACCAACGAATCGCTTTCCTTAAAATAAAGACGTTGAATAAGGTCAGCACACAGGCCACTAGTAGAAGCGTTCCAAATGCAGTGATTCCAACCAAATAAAATATGGTAGACAGAATGAGAAATATTCCAGCAACTACAATTGATTTCTGTTTGGGTTTATCCTTGCTTACATCTTCCACTTTCATATACAAGGCTGTCAATACAGGATTGATCACCAAGGCTACAAACAAGGATGAGGAAAGTACAATGATCAAAGTAATCGGTAAGAATTTCATAAACTCTCCTACCAAATCATCCCAGAATGCTAAAGGAAGAAATGCCGCTAACGTGGTTGCTGTAGAGGTAATGATTGGCCAAGCTACTTCTCCTACCCCTTCTTTTGCGGCCTGAACTGCCGACTTTCCTTCTGACATCAGACGATAAATATTTTCAACCACCACAATTCCGTTATCCACCAACATCCCTAATGCCAGAATCAAAGAGAATAATACCATCAGGTTAAGAGTAATCCCAAAGGCATTCAACACCAAGAAGGAAATAAACATGGAAAGAGGAATGGCAATTCCCACAAACAATGCATTTCTGAAACCCAGGAAGAACATCAATACCAATACCACCAAGATCACTCCGAAAATAATGGAATTCTCCAAGTCGCTTACTTGAAGTCTGGTCTGCTTTGATTGATCATTGGTTATAGTAATCTCCAAATCTGGAGGAAATCTATTTGCTTTTGTTCGTTCTATAATCTCTTTGATTTTATCAGCCGCATACAATAAGTTTTCCCCACTTCTTTTGGTCACGTTGATGGTAACTACCGGAAGGTTTTTACTACGTGCATAACTGGTTCTTTCCTTATAGGTATCTTTTACTTCTGCTACATCCCGTAGGTAAACAATTTTTTGGTTATCCGTTTTGACGATGATATTCTGGAGATCCATTGGATCACTGAATTCTCCATCTATTCTAAGTGTGCGCTGATAATCCCCAGACCGGATATTACCTCCTGATATGGTAACATTTTCTGTTTGTACCGCTTGTGCAATGTCATTAAAGCTCACACCAACAGATTCCATTTTATAGGGATCTGCATTGATTTGGATTTCACGTTCCACTGTTCCTGCCAGATCTGCCTTGGATATTTCCGGAAGCTTTTCAATCTCATCTTCCAAATATTCCCCAAACTTTTTCAGTTCTGCTTCGGAATAATTTCCCGAAATATTCACATTCATAATCGGGAAATCAGAAGTATTAATTTCCAATACATTAGGATCCTGATCTAGATCAGTGGGGAGTTCACTCTTTGACTTATCGACTGCATCCTTTACATCCTGGATGGCTTTTGAAATTTCTACTCCTGGATTAAACTCGATAACAATGGAAGAAAAGTCCTGTACAGAGGTAGAATTAATATCTTTGATATCGTTTAGAGATTTCAATTCCTTTTCGATAGGACGAGTAATCAAATTCTCCATATCGACTGGGGAATTACCTGGATAGGGAGTCCCTACATAAACCGTAGGAATCACGATTTCCGGGAAACTTTCCTTGGGCATATTTCTGTAAGCACTGAGTCCTAACACCGAGATAATTAAGGTAAGGATAACCACCGAAGTGGAATTGTCCACTGACAAGCTAGACAGTCCAAACTCTCTCGTTTTTTGTGGTTTCTGTTGTTCTGCCATAATTACTGCTGTGCTATGTTCACATTGAAATTATCTCCTACTTCACGAAATCCTTTATCCACTAAAACTTCTGAACCAGTAAGTCCAGTAAGGATCTCCGTTTCCTTATCAAATGTCTTTCCTCGCTCTACATACTTCTTAATAGCTTTGCCATTTTCCACGGTAAAGACATAGTCCCCTCTGTTGTCACTTAAGATCAAATAGCTTGGTACAATTACTGCATCTGCACTTTGGTAATCCAAGATTTTTAGCACGGAAATCATATTCGGTTTTACCAATTCCAGATTTGGAAGGAAAACCTCCACCTTAAATGTTCTATTATTTGGGTTGATAATCGCTCCTACAGAAGAGACTTTTGTTTGAAGCTCTTTATTGATAGAAGGAAAACTCACCTCTACAGAATCACCTTTCGAAAGCACGCCAACGTAACTTTCTGAAATATCTGCTTCAATAAAAAGATCACTTTCACCTACAAATTGAAACATCCCTATTCCTGGCTGAACCAATTCTCCCAATCTCACTTGAACTTCTTCTATTGTCCCAGCAAATGGTGCTCTAATAATGGCCTTATCAAGATTGGTTCGGGCAGATGCCAAATTTCTTTCCAATCCTTCTTTTCTATTTTTTGCTTCTAGGTATTGAACTTCTGTTCCAATTTGCTGATTCCATAATCGCTCCTGTTTTTCAAAAAGTGTAGTCGCCAATTCCAGCGAGTTTTCTAACTCATCTATACTTCTCTCAATAGATTCCGCATCGATTTTGGCTAACACTGTTCCTTTGGCAACACGCATACCTTCCAATACTGGGATTTCCAATATTCTACCTGACGTTTCGGAACTGATTACCACGTTCTTTTTAGATAGCACAGATCCTGTTACTTCAACATAATGTTCAAATTCTCCTTTTTTAGCATTGGTGGTAGTAATTAGGATGGACTTTTGGTTCTGATTTGCAAATTCAGGATCCAATCTCATCAATTCCTCCTCTAGTAAAGCAATGGAGGTATTAAGCTCATTGGATTGATTTTTCAACTCTTCCAATTCAGCTTTTTTTACAGCCAACTCATCTTTTGGTTCGCAAGAAAAAACCAAGAAAGTCAAGCCAATCAGTGGTAAAAATTTATGTGATAATTTCATTGTGTATAAATAATATCGTTGTTACTAGTTTTTTTTGTGATAGTGGACCTACCACTTAATAATCCAATCCGTTTTTCAGAACTCCTAAAGCTTTTTCTAAATCTACTTTAGAAACCAACCCATCATAAAGAGCTCCTAAATAATTGATTTCAGATTCTATCAAGGCGGCATCCGCTTCCACTACTTCCAAATTGGAGCCTACTCCTTCATTGTATTTGATTTTAGATATGTCGTAGACCTCTTTGGCGAGTTCCATACTTTCTCTTTGTACCGCTAACACTTCCAAATCATTAGCTAAATTTTGCTTAGCCTGATACACTTCTAAAGCAATGTTTTGATTCAAATAAAACTTTTGATTTTCAAGCTGTTGCATTTGAATTCTATTTCTTTGAATCCGTGCACTTTTAGATAAACCGTCAAAAATCGGAATGTTCATGGTCACTCCCACCATGGAAGAACTAAACCAGTTAATGCTATTAAACACCCTGCTAAATGTATCCCCTGCTCCCGACCTATTGAAGTTTGCATTCAAATCGATGGTAGGCATGTACTGCGAAGTGTTATACTTTAAATCCAACTGAGTCAATTCCAAATTGGTATTGATCTGATCCATCTCTACCCTATGCCCTACCTCCATGGCTAATAAAGCAGCTAAATCTTCTTCTGGATTTAATTCCGCTAGAGTTTCGGTAATCACTATATCATAGTTCCTAGGTAATCCAAGTTGAATCTTTAATAACTGTTTGGAAATATCATAGGCTGTAAGGCTTTGCTTCAACTGAGAAAATGTATTGTTTCTTTGAACCTGAATTCTGGAAACTTCTATCTTTTCCGTAAAACCTGCCTCATTCAATGCTTTGGTTTCCTCCAAAAGAGAATCTATGCGGCTTAAATTGGATTGAGAAAGTTTGATTCGCTCTGCATTGACCAACACTCCGAAGTACGCTTTCTTCACATTTTCAATTACATCATTCTCTACTTTGACCTTGTCGAATTCGGTTAAAGCTTTGTATGTCTTGGCGGCACGTAAACCCACGAAGAATGATCCATCAAAAATCATTTGAGAGAAGGTGACCCCCGCACTTCCAGAATAGCTAACCCCAAACCTTGCGGGGATTACATCAGATGGATTATTGGGGTCTCCAAAAGGAGGCTCATTTGGCAAAAACACCACCTGCACTAAAGGATTATAATTTATCCCAACTGAACCATTGATTTGCGGTAATCCAGCAGCGGTTTCCTCCTTAATGGTAGTCTGTGAAACCATGACTTCCAGTTTGGCATTTTTTGAATCTGGATTATTCTCCAATGCATACTCCAAAGTCTCCTTTAGATTAAGCTGAAGAACTTCCAAAGGAGGAGTCTCCTGTGCTAAAACTCCTGAACCAATTAGGCTTAATAAGCTCAGGATTAGTAATTTAATCTTCTTCTTAAACATGATGTTATTCTAAATAAAAGTCGGTTTGTAGTTCAAATTTTCTATTGTATTTCTGGCTTACTAATGATTTAATTCCACTCCCTCAAGGTAGGCCTGCCTTCCTTTCTCAGTAAAAATTCCATGAAGAAAATGGTCCATTAATTCCATCTGTATATCCACCATTTTCACATCTTCTCCGCGATAATTTGAGGGATCAAAAGCTGCATTGATTTGATTTACCCGCATCCTGGCTAAGATCCTCGTATTGATTTCGTTTCGAAAATACCCCAACTTTTTACCTCTTTCTAACACCTTGACGATGTCTGTCACAATAACATTGTCCCTAAAGCATTCGAACATTTTCCATGCCTCTGGAAAATACCGTTGAACTTCTAGGACTGCCATTGGATTTAAGTTGGCAATTCGTTCCCGAATCATTCTGGAGGTATAAACTAAATGTTCTATCACTCCATCTTCATTTCTCATAATAGCATCCAGCTTTTCCTGATCCTCTTTTAACAGCATGCCAAAAGCTTCCTTTACCAACTCCTTTTTATCCTTAAATTCTTGATAAATGGTCTTTTTGGAAACCCCGGATAATCGTGCGATATCTTCCATCGTGATGGTCCTTACTCCATAACGACTAAACTGTTCTACAGCTACCTCTAAAATCTTCTTCCTCATTGAATTTCACTCTATGGTATAACGGACAGCAAAACTACGGAAACTTTTTACCTTCCAAAAGTTTCCGTAGTATCAAAAGCGAAAAATCTTCCGAGTTAACATAAAAATAACATTGAAAACCGTGCATTTTTGAACACAAAGGCCGTTCTCCAATTTTTTTTCAGGCTTAAGTAGACAAAGCCAACCCTGAAGTATTTGTTTTCACTCCTAGTTCGTTTTGGCTAAACGTCATCTAGAATTCCATAGTTCAACTATTTTCAAACTATACTGAACCAAGTGAATATTTCCTGGCTCATCAAATAACCCACTACTAAATATTTCAATCTAAAGTCCAATTTCTTACCTTTGCAGCTTACTAGCCTAAGGACATGATATTCTTCTTCGAATCCCCTCAAAACCTTATCTACGCCGTACAAACTCCACAACCTATCGCACCCGAAGATATCCAGAAATTAATCTGGCTTTTCGGAAATGCCAAAGCACTGGAAACCAAACAAGTAGAAGGTAAATTCTCCGGCCCAAGAAAAGAAATGATCACTCCCTGGTCCACCAATGCTGTGGAAATCACCCTAAACATGGGTATTCAGGGAATCATTAGAATTGAAGAGTTTTCCCCACTTCAAGAGGGGGATCAAATTGACCCCATGCTTCAAAAGTCTTACGATGGACTGGACCAGGAGATCTTTGATATTCATTTAGAGCCTGAAAAAATTCAGGAAATCTCTGATATCGCTGCCTATAATAAAAAAGAAGGATTAGCGTTAAGTCAAGAAGAGGTCGATTATTTGGAGAATGTTGCCAAGCAGTTGGAAAGACCCCTTACTGACTCAGAAGTATTTGGTTTCAGTCAAGTGAACTCTGAACATTGCCGCCACAAAATCTTCAACGGAACCTTTATCATTGATGGAGAAGAAAAGCCTTTGACTTTATTTCAACTGATCAAAGAAACTTCCAAAAAGCATCCCAATAGAATTGCTTCTGCTTATAAGGACAATGTAGCCTTTGTGAAAGGACCAAGAACACAACAATTTGCTCCAAAGACGCAGGACAAAGCAGACTTTTTTGAAACAAGAGATATTGACACCGTCATTTCCCTAAAAGCAGAAACGCATAATTTCCCTACTACTGTAGAGCCTTTCAATGGAGCAGCTACCGGTGGAGGAGGTGAAATCCGAGATCGTATGGCGGGAGGAACAGCCTCTATTCCTTTGGCTGGAACTGCAGTTTATATGACCTCCTATCCTAGGACTGAAGAAGGGAGAAGCTGGGAGAAAAACCTGGAAGCAAGACCATGGTTGTATCAATCTCCAATGGATATCTTGATCAAAGCTTCTAATGGTGCTTCCGATTTTGGAAATAAATTCGGTCAGCCTTTAATTTCTGGTTCTGTTCTAACCTTCGAACATGAAGAAGAGGGTAAGCAACATGGATTTGATAAAGTAATCATGCTTGCCGGAGGTGTTGGTTTTACCAATGCGAAGTATACTAAAAAAGAAGAACCAAAAGCCGGTGATCAAATTGTGATCATGGGTGGTGACAATTATAGAATCGGAATGGGTGGATCTGCAGTATCTTCCCTAAATACCGGTGAACTTTCCAATGCCATCGAACTCAATGCCATTCAGAGATCCAATCCTGAAATGCAAAAGCGTGTATCCAATGTGATCCGCGCCATGGCAGAGAATGAAAATAATCCGATTATTTCTATCCATGACCATGGTGCGGGTGGCCACTTAAATTGCCTTTCTGAATTAGTGGAAAATACAGGTGGAACAATTCACATTGATAAGTTACCTGTAGGAGACCCAACCCTTTCTGCCAAAGAGATCGTGGGTAATGAATCTCAAGAAAGAATGGGCTTGGTGATCGGAAAAAAAGACATTGATACACTTCATACCATTTCCGATAGAGAGAGAGCTCCTTTTTATGTAGTTGGAGAAACAACTGGAGACATGCATTTCAAATTTGAGAACCAGAAGACTGGAGAAAAGCCAGTAGACTGGAACTTAAGTTATATGTTTGGCTCCTCTCCTAAAACTATTTTGGAGGATAACACCCAGAAATCCAGCTATGCCGAAGCAAGCTATGATCCTGAGCTGATTAAATCCTATATCAGTGAAGTTTTACAGTTGGAAGCAGTGGCTTGTAAAGATTGGTTGACTAATAAAGTGGACCGCTCCGTAACTGGACGAGTTGCTACCCAACAAACCGTGGGGGCTATTCAACTTCCTTTGAATGATGTAGCTGTAATGGCTTTAGACTTTACTGGTGAAAAAGGAATTGCAACTTCTATTGGACATGCACCTGTTGCTGCATTGGCTGATCCTGAGGCTGGAAGTAGATTAGCGATCGCTGAGGCACTTACAAATTTGATATTTGCACCAATTCAAGATGGTTTGGCTGGAATTTCCCTTTCTGCAAACTGGATGTGGCCAGCGAAGAATGAAGGTGAAAATGACCGATTATACAGAGCCGTGGAAGCGGTATCTAAATTTGCGATTGATTTAGGGGTCAATATTCCAACCGGAAAAGACTCCCTATCCATGACACAAAAATATCCTGATGGAAAAGTAGTTTACTCTCCTGGAACAGTCATCATTTCTACAGTCGGGGAATGTATGGACGTAAAGAGATCTGTAAAAGCCGCGATTCAACCAGTTAAAGGAAGTAAGCTCCTGTATGTGGACTTCTCTCGAGATGAAGCTAAACTTGCCGGATCGAGCTTCTATCAGGCACTTAATAAGATAGGAACCGAAACTCCTGATGTGAAGGATTCAGAACACTTTGCAAAAGCATTTGCCTCTGTTCAGGATCTAATTGATCAAGGATGGATTCTTGCAGGTCACGATATTTCTTCAGGAGGATTAATCACCACATTACTTGAAATGTGTTTCCCAAGCCCAGGAGTAGGTCTGAAGGTTCATCCAAATAGAATGAAAGAACAGGATTTGGTAAAAATGCTATTTGCTGAGAATCCTGGGGTAATTCTTCAAGTATCTGACGAGAATGCGGTAGAAGAGCTTTTAGTTGAGGATGATGTTGATTTCGTTGAACTTGCAAAAGTTACGGATACAGGAAAAGTTGAATTCAAGGGAACTGAGCTTAGCTTAGATGTAGCTGAGTTGAGAGATACTTGGTTCAAGTCTTCCTACCTTTTGGATAGAAAGCAAAGTGGAGAAAAATTAGCAAAAGATCGTTTTGATAATTATAAAAATCAGGTTCTTTCCTATGAATTTGCAGAAGGATGGAAAGGTGATTTCAAGGCAGTTGGTTTAGACCCTTTTAGAAAAACCGCAAGCAATGCCAAAGCCGCCATTATTCGTGAAAAAGGAGTGAATGGTGATCGGGAAATGGCTTATTCTTTATGGTTGGCAGGGTTTGAGGTGAAGGATGTGCATATGACGGATTTGATTTCCGGAAGAGAAAACCTAGAGGATGTTCAAATGATTGTCTTTGTGGGAGGATTTTCTAACTCTGACGTATTGGGTTCTGCCAAAGGTTGGGCAGGTGCATTCCTTTACAATCCAAAAGCAAAGCAAGCCTTGGATAACTTCTATGCTAGACCTGATACTTTAAGTTTAGGGGTTTGCAACGGTTGCCAGCTTATGATTGAATTAGGCTTGGTTACTCCTGATCATACTGACAAACCAAAAATGCTTCACAATGCATCCCATAAGTTTGAATCTACCTTCGTGAATGTAACTATTCCAGAAAATGATTCGGTGATGTTAGGTTCATTAAGCGGCCAAAGGCTAGGTGTTTGGGTTGCGCATGGTGAAGGTAAATTCCATTTGCCTCAAGCTGAAAGCGATTATCACTTTGCTATGAAATATAGCTATGAAGCTTATCCTGGTAATCCTAATGGATCTGATTATGCCACTGCAGGGATTGCATCTGCTGATGGGCGTCACTTGGCCATCATGCCTCATATTGAGAGAAGCTTAAAACCTTGGAACTGGCCTTATTATCCAGCAGACAGAAAAGATGATTTCACTCCTTGGATGGATGCTTTTGTCAATGCTAGAAAATGGGTAGAAGAAAACTCTGAAAGCTAAAATCAGAAAGCTGAGAATTATAAACTAGTTAATATCCCTCGGAGTAATCTGAGGGATTTTTTTATCAAATAATTACAAATTTTTAACTTTTCTAATGTTTTTATATATAATTTATATTTAGTTATTATTTTTTATAATAAAAAACACACTAAATATAAACCCACAGATCAGTCCCATTACATTAAATCCTACCTAAATATTAAACCTAACCATGGCCGGTTTGCCTCGAAACAAGCTAATCTTGATAAATTCTCATGCACTGCTGATCTTATCATATTCGAAATCGTCAAATTGATGAGAGAAAGTCTCAGCTCCAAAGGTATTTCTGAAAAACTTTTTACCCTTTTAATACCGCTCGAACACATAGAAAGAACATTCTTCTCAAAACAAATTCATCAAACAATGCTGAATTATTGGCAAAATGTTTAGCAGACGGAGTGATTTAGAGAGATATACACATTTTGTGTGATTTCTAATTACTAAAAATGAACAAAATTAAGTTTGGAATTAAAAGCAAAAAATTCAACTAACTTATTATTATTTAAGGTTCAGCATTATTTTTCTAGCTATAGAATATAGAATCCTCTCAGCTATTCAGATTAAATCTGTCATTCTATTAAGCAAAGTATTAGTTTTAAAAGTTGTTTTTTTTTATAATTTCAGTTCAATAGAGAATTATAAAATTACCTATTATTGCCAAAGTTTTACTGAAGACATTGGGTCTACAATAAAAAAACCGCCCAATCACCCGGAAATTCATTGTCTTTTTCAGTTTATCACCATTTGATTATTTACCCAAAACAAATGAATGACATCCCAAAAAATCAAGTAAACCTATATACCAATCTTAGAAAAAACGCATTAGGAATTACAGCTGATCAAATTGAATCATATTCCCCCATTTCTGAATCGCAAGTATATGGAGTCATGATAGATTGGGAGATTGAAGAAAGTCTCGCCAGTTTAGTGGCTTACTTATCAGGTGATGCAAGTATATATTTAAGTGAAGGAAGGGGAATAATAGGTGGTGGAAATTTCGAAAATGTAAGGAATGAAGTTTTCTCTTTATTGGATATGGCTCCGGGATTGATTGAAAAAGCAACTAAACTAGAAGAAGTTCCTTTTCCTGAAAAGGGAACATGCAGAATTATGCTTTTTACCAAACAAGGATTCTACTGTATGGAAGAAAAGACTAAGGAGTTAAACTCTACTAATTCCATATGGGGTTCTTTTCTTTTACAAACGAAGAAGGTCCACCAGGCATTAGTTGAATCACAAAAAGAACAAGATATAAACTTGAAAAACTAAGGGTATAAATTCAGGATTTACTGAAAAGCTTAAGAAACTATTTTTCAGAATCAGTTTTAATGCAGTAAAATTGATGTTTTCAATCAACTATATTTTAATGCCTATAAATAAAATTTTGCTCGTTAATGTTCTTCTACCACCAGTCCAAAAAGTAGAGCGAAATGGAACGAAAAAAACTATCTTCAGCAAATCATATTTATTGATTTCATCCATTTTCTTTAACTAACTAATATTGCCCTAAGTGAGCAACTCTAAATTGACTCGGCAAATGGGACTTTTGGCCTTAATTGCTACAGGAGTCTGTTCTATGCTTGGAGCCTCCATCAATGTGGTTCCATTTATGATTCAAAGGAACGTTCCAGGGATAGGACCTTACGTATTACCTGCTTTTCTATTTGCAGCTATTCCTGCCCTATTTGCCGCTTTTGCCTATGGCATTTTATCATCTGCTATGCCAAGAGCTGGTGGTAGCTACATTTACGCCAGCCGTGGACTCAATCCATATTTGGGCTTCGTTGCTAGCTTTTCCCAATGGTTTGGGCTTTCTATCGTGATCGGAGTTATCTCCTACCTAACCATCCCTTTTATTCGTGACATCACCTCTAATTTTGGCTGGATTGGGATTGCCAATACATTAGAAGTAGGCTGGTTAAGAGTTTCCCTTGCCTTAGGAATTATTTGGAGTTTTGTTTTGATTAATATCCGGGGAATAAAATCTTATGAAAAGATCGTTCTTCCCATGATGTTCTTGATGTTTGCTTTGGGAAGCATTGTAATCATTTCAGGTCTAATTTTTGACTCCACTGATTTTTTAAATGCCTTGCAGGAGAAAGAGTCCAGAAACTTTGATCCTACTCCAATAGTGCCTTTTGACTTGAAAGTGTTTCTATCCGCAGCCGCTTTACTTTTCTCTAGTTTCATAGGCTTTGACTCCATTGCTCAGGCTGGAGGAGAAGCTAAAAATCCAACTAAAAATCTTCCGAAAGCAATTGTATTGGCCATTGTGGGGGTGGGAGCATTTTACTTCCTGTTTTCGGCTTCAGTTTATCACATTGTCCCTTGGAGCTTTGTGGCCGAAGAAGCATTGAAAAAAGACATTTCAGCACCTGGCTTATTGAGTTATATTTTACCTTCAGGTTGGGGAGTCGCTATCTTAGTTGGGGCTGCCATTGCTTTGATTAATGATTTACCAGCAATGTTATTGTCAGTTTCCAGATTGATGTTTGCCTGGGCAGAAGACGGTATCTTTCCGGCTGCAATTTCTAAAGTTCATCTTCAAAATCACACGCCCTATGTCGCCCTGTTAGTAGCAGGTTGCATGGCAAGTATTGGGGTTTTAGGGTCCCATTTTGCAGGTGACTTTTTTCTGGGAATTGATATTATGGTTACTTCCATGATGGTCAATTTCTTACTGATGTGTATCACCTTGGTTGCCTTACCTAGGATAAACCCCCAATTAGCGAAAGAAATTTCGGTGGTAAAAAACAGAAAAACCCAACTGATTATAGCTTGGTCCGGCATTCTAACGCTATCAGCTTTCCTGATGATCCACACCTATAAAGATTTAACTTCAAAAGCTGAGTCTTGGTATTTTCACTCCACTCCTATTTGGCTTATTGTCATGGGATTAGCAAGTATTATTTTTGCTTATAAGTGGAAACAGTTGAAAAAACACAATCCTGATTTGACAAAAACATTTTTGGAACTTCCTACTGAATAACACATGAATCCGAATATTGAATTAGCAGAAAATTTAGAGATTTCGAGGATCATCACAGGTCTTTGGCAAATAGCAGATATGGAGCGTGACGGAAACACGTTGAACCCGGTCACTACCTCAAAATACATGCAGGCCTATATAGACTCTGGATTTACTTCTTTTGATATGGCGGACCATTATGGTTCCAGTGAAATTATTGCGGGGACATTTAAGAACAGTCTATCAGATAAAGGGAAGGTTCAACTTTTTACCAAATGGGTTCCAAAGCCAGGAAAAATCACCAGATTAGATGTTCGAAACGCCATTCAAACTGCTCTGGACAGGATGCAACAAACCTCGATAGATTTGTTGCAATTTCATGCTTGGTACTATCCTGACCCAAGCTGGCTTGATGGCCTGTTTTATTTAAATGAACTGAAGGAAGAAGGACTAATCCAACACCTAGGGGTTACTAATTTTGATGCTGCCCATTTGAGAATTGCCTGTGCTAGCGGAATCCCTATTGTAAGTAATCAAGTTTGCCATTCGGTAATCGACCAACGAGCTACGCTACAGATGAAAAAGGTCTGTGATACGTATGATGTCAAATTATTGGCATTTGGCACATTGGCTGGAGGCTTTTTAACGGACAAGTGGGTAGGAAAACCAGAACCCAGCAATTCTGAAATCCAGACTTGGTCTCAAATGAAATACAAGCGCTTCATTGATGCTGCTGGTGGATGGGATGTATTTCAACAATTATTACAAACTCTCAAACAGGTAGCGAAGAAACATCAAGTATCATTAGCCAACATTGCGGGGCGGTTTATTTTAGAAAATCCTAATGTTGCAGCCATCATCGTAGGTGCACGTTTGGGAGAGAGTGAACATATTGAAGACAATAAAAAACTGCTTGAAATCGATTTACAAGCAGAAGATCTTGAGCTTATCCAAGAAGCTCAAAACCAGTTAACCCCTATTCCAGGAGATTGTGGGGATGAATATAGAAAACCTCCTTTCTTAACCGCCTCAGGAGATCTCAGTGACCACTTGGAAACTATCCCAAAGGCATTTACTCCAATTCAAAAAACAACGCAACGGACACAGATTTTCAGCGGAACAGAGTGGGAAGAATATGCTGGCTATTGTAGAGCGGTAAAAGATGGAAATAGAGTCTATATTTCCGGTACTACTTCAACTCATGGACCAGACCAAATTGGAGGCCATGATCCAGCAGCCCAAACCCATTTTGTTATTGATAAAATTGAAGGGGTCATTACCTCCTTTGGGGGCACCTTGGAAGATGTGGTGAGAACCAGGATTTTTGTCAATGACATTAAAGACTGGGAACCTGTAGCGAGAGCACACGGGGAACGGTTTAAAGGAATCAACCCCGCCAACACTTTGGTAGAAGCCAAGTTAGTGGGTGAAGGTTACCTCGTAGAAATAGAAGCGGAAGCAATTATTTCCTCCACTGATTAATTTGGTGCTAATCCAGCATTACTTTCGACTCAAAAGTTTTCCACTCTGTCTCCATAAATGATTCCACTGTTTTAGAAAAATCTTCTACCAGTTGGGAGGCAAAATCCAATGCTTCCTGATGCTGGACAGAGGGGGTTTGAGTTTGTGCTGCCGCAATTTTCAATACTTCCTGAACTTTTAAGTAAGGAGAAGATTCAAAGGATTGCCAAGCTCCTACTTGTCTTTCTGGCCTAGGAGTTTGTCCTTGGGCTCGAAGTACCTGGAGTTGTGCTTTCATGTTCTTAGCCAATTCTAAACTTGGATTCGTGTTTTCTCCTTCTTCTAATTTTTCAATCAGGTGGTCCACCTCCTTTGTTTTTTCATCAATCAACCCTAAGACCTCTGCAAGCTTATTCACCTGAAAATCAATGGATTTTCTATACTTGTACAGTTCCACATCTACCTTTGGATCCAGATTAAATCTGGGATCTGGAATTACCTGGACAGAGATGGAATCAAGATACTCCCCAAAGGAAAGTACTATCTTATATTCTCCTGGCAAGACCGGAATGTCCCTTGAAAATTCATCGGTTCCTTTCGCTCTTAGAGAGGAAGAATGCTCATCCAATTTCCAAATTAGGTAGTTCAGCCCTTTTTCCAATTGAGAAGATTCGACTGTATTGATTAATCTATCTTCAGCATCATAAATCCTTGCAGTTACCAAACTATTTTGCAAAGGGATTTCTGACAAGTAAAATGGAATCTTCGTTTGCTGGAACACTTTATTTTCCCCTTCAAAAGTGGTATTAAAACCACTCCAAATATTTCCTGTAGGATTGATAAATAAGCCTTTGACCTGGACTGCGTCATTCATAGGCAGTGCTGTAATTCCAGATTTAAGGCGATTTGAAGCTATTTCCCGAAGAGAAAGTAAATCATCTATGATCCATATTGCTCTACCAAAAGTCCCGATTATCAGGGCTGACTCTGGTTCTTGAATTTTTAAATCCATGGTGGATACTGAGGGAAATCCATTTTGAAATTGCTCCCAACTTTCTCCTTCGTCGAAGCTTATCCATAATCCATGTTCGGTGCCAAGAAATACTAAATCGGACTCTTCTGGGTCTTGAATTACAGATAGCGCATACCCTCGCACTTGATCTTCGTCTGCCATCCGATGCCAAGTATTCCCATAGTCTGTAGTTTTAAATAGATAAGGTGCATAATCACCCTTTCTATAATTATTGACCACCATCCATGCTGCTCCTTCTTCAAACCTAGAAGCCTGAATTTGGGCAACCCAACCTTCTTCAGGCATTTCTTTGATAGTGGACGTAAGATTTTTCCAGGTCTTTCCTGCATCAGTAGTCAATTGTACTTGACCATCATCTGTTCCTACCCAAATAATTTGTTCATTTAAGCTACTTGGAGCAATTGTTAAAATCGAATTGTAGCGTTCAGCTCCTGACACATCCAATGTCAGCCCACCATAGTCTGCCTTTTGATGGTCAGGATTATTGGTGGTCAAATCTGGAGAAATTATTTCCCAAGTGCGCCCTTTATCATGGGTCTTATGAACAAATTGAGATCCATAATACACTGAATTGGAATCAAAGGGATTCTTTGCAAATCCAGCATTCCAGTTAAACCGTAAACTAGTTGCTAAGTCCGGAGCCGGGGGTTGAATGCTGACATAGTATCCCGTTAATTTATCATATCGGTATAAATCACCATTTTGGGAAGAGCCATAACCAAACCTTGAATTATCTAGGTCTGGAGCAATATCAAAACCATCTCCTCCTACGAGGTATTGCCAATACAAGGTCCTTATTCCTCCACGCTTCCATGTATAGGCCGGGCCAGACCAATTGCCATTGTCCTGCATTCCACCATATACATTGTAAGGAACATCATGGTCTACACCCACATGATAAAATTGAGCTACTGGAATAGACTCAGGAAAATACCAGCTTTTCCCATGGTCATAGGTGATTCCTAATCCCCCATCTCCCCCAATGATAAAATGGTGGGCATCGTTTGGATTGACCCAAAATGCATGAAAATCAGCATGAATTCCTTTGGTTTCATCAGCAGGGATCATGGGAACCGGATCAAATGATTTTCCTCCGTCATAACTCACCGACAAAGGCTGGTAAATATTATACAGCCTGTCGGGGTCTTCGGTGTCAATGGCTAAATCCTGAAAATAAAAGGGTCTGTTATTTGCAAACTTTGGATCATCATTAATCAACTGCCAGGTATTCCCTCCATTGTCACTCCTATAGATGGCATTTCTTTTCGCTTCTATTTTTGCATACATCCTTTCCGGATTGGACTGTGAAATTGCCAAGCCAATTCTTCCTAACTCACCTACTGGAAGTCCTTCATTTTCCCCTTGTTGCTGCCAGGTTTCTCCTGCATCCTTTGTGACATAAAGACCTGAACCAGAACCACCAGAAGTAAAATAATAGGGAGTTCGCTTATGCTCATATAATGCAGCAAAAAGCATATTTGGGTTTTCAGGATGCATGACTAAATCAGCAATTCCCGATTGATTATTGGAAAACAAAATTTTCTCCCAAGTTTCCCCTCCGTCTGTAGTTTTATAAAGACCTCGATGTTCGTTGGCAGTGAATGGATCACCCATCGCTCCAACATACACTGTATTGGCATCCTCGGGGTCTATGATGATTCGATGAATGGTTTTGGTTTCTTCCAAGCCCATATGTTGCCAAGACTTTCCTCCATCTTGACTTTTAAACATTCCCATACCTAAGTTCATGGAGTTTCTGGGATTGCCCTCTCCTGTCCCTACCCAAATCACCTCCGGATTGCTTTGCTGGATCGCCAAGGCTCCGATATTTTGTGTGGGTTGCTCGTCAAAGACTGGCTTCCATGCCGAACCCCCATTTTCTGATTTCCAAACCCCTCCTGAGGCTGCACCGACATACATGATTTTTGGATTTGAAGTAGCCACGGCTATAGTCGTAATTCTTCCACTCATATTAGCGGGCCCCACATTCCTGACATTCAAATTTTGAAGGCCAGAGAGGTCGGTGGATTGAGCAAAAACAGAATGGCCAATCACTACAAAAAGCAACAAAAAGGTAAGCTTAAACTTCATTTGGGACAGGTGACGGGTTTTGGTAATCTAGATGAAATCTTCTAAAAGGTGTTGACATTTTCAACCTCGTTTTAGAGGAGTCAAGATAAAACAAAAATTAAAAAGGGTTCATTATCCTTTTTTGAAAACTCAAAAGACCATGTGATTGGTAAAATCTTTGTCCTAGAAATGGAACTTGTCCTTTAACTTCCCGATTTAAGAAATACTTATTCAAGAAATTTATAGGCAAAACTGATAAAAAAATCAGCGCTGACACTAATACGAAAGTTCTAATTCAATTGTGATGAAACAATTTATTGAGTCTTTGGGAAACACTTCTACCATGCCAGTTCTTTTTTTAGGTCATGGAAGCCCAATGAATGCCATTGAAGAAAATGAATTTGTGAAAGGGTTCAGGAAAGTATCCTCTGAAATAGAAATGCCCAAAGCTATTCTGGTGGTTTCTGCTCATTGGGAAACTCTCGGAACCAAAGTCACTGCCATGGATTCACCTCCTACAATTCATGATTTTGGAGGATTTCCCAAAGCGTTGTACGAGGTCCAATATCCCGCACCCGGAAGCCCGGCTCTTGCCAAAGAAACCCAACAACTGATTAAAGGTACCGAGGTTCATTTGGATGATCAATGGGGATTGGACCATGGGTCTTGGTCAGTAATCCGGCATATGTATCCTCAAGCAAATGTCCCTGTCATCCAAATGAGTATTGATTACAGAAAAAGCCCTCAGGAACATTATCAACTAGCACAGGAACTTCGAACATTACGGAACAAAGGAGTATTGATTGTAGGAAGTGGGAACTTAGTCCATAATTTACGAATGGTGGACTGGAGAAGACTAAACGAAAATTATGCTTTTGACTGGGCAGAGGAAGCAAGTCAAAAAATGACTGAATATATCTTGAATAGAGATCATGAAAACCTAATTCAGTTTTCTAAACAAGGAAGAGCATTCCAATTGTCAATTCCTACCCCGGAACATTATTTACCCCTTTTGTATACTTTGGGCTTACAGGATAAAAATGAGGAGATTTCATTATTCAATGACAAACCTCTTGCAGGCTCATTAACCATGACCTCTGTAAAAATTGGAGTCTAAATCAGGACAGAGTGTATTAAAGAGAATTAGGATTCTTGCCATTGATTTTTGAATGTGTCTTTTAAATCAACCGCACACTTTTTCTTGAATTATCCTTAAAACCCTCACTTGGTGCTTTATACCAACAAGAAAAAAATGTAACTTAAATAACATTTTAATTTTTAGACTTTTAGAATATGAAAAAGACATTGCATGATCACCTTTCTTTTACCGGAGAACCCAAAAACATACTTTCTTTAGATGGAGGAGGAATCCGAGGGGCATTAAGCTTGGGATACCTCAAAAAGATCGAAACCATTCTACAAAATAAGAAAGGCAAAGATTATCTCTTGTGTGATCATTTTGATTTAATCGGTGGTACTTCCACGGGGTCCATTATTGCTACTGCTTTGGCAATAGGAATGAAAGTAGATGATATTAAAGACCTCTATATGGATTTAGGAGGAAAGATTTTCGGTAAAAAATATAGCTTTTGGAATCCCCTTCAAACCTGGAAATTCTTGAAGGCCAACTACGATTATTCTGTGTTAGAAAAATCACTAAAAGGAGCTTTTGGAGATATTACCTTAGGTAGTGATCAAATCAAAACCGGACTTTGTATTGTCGCTAAAAGAGCTGACACCAATAGCGTATGGCCCCTAATCAATCACCCCCTGGGGAAATTTTTTGACACCAGTTTGGGGAAAAATAAAAACATCCCGCTGTGGCAGGCTGTAAGGGCCAGTAGTGCTGCCCCTACTTATTTTGCCCCTCAAATGATTGATGTCGGTGACGGGCAACAAGCGGCATTTGTGGATGGTGGAGTGAGTATGGCAAACAATCCTGCCATGACCTTATTGATGGTTGCTACGTTAAGAGGATTCCCATTCCATTGGGAAATGGGAGAGGATAAATTAAGTGTGGTTTCTGTAGGAACAGGCTATAGTGTTTTCAAAAAACAAGTGGGTGAGATTAAAGAAGCCTGGATGAAAACTTGGGCTATGAATGTGCCGGATATGCTCATGCAAGATGCCAGCTGGCAAAACCAAATTATGCTTCAATGGCTCTCCAACTCCCCTACCGCCCATTATATAGATATGGAAATTGAGACATTGAGAGATGATTACATCGGTGGCAAACCCATGATCAAATATCTAAGATACAATTTCCCCATCACCGAAAATGAACTCAATGGCTTAGGATTGGGTAAAAATTATACAGAAAAAGAAGTAGCAAGTCTCATAGAAATGAGCAATGCTGAAAACCGGGAGGAACTCTATAAAATCGGTGAAGCTGCTGCCAAAGAATCCGTGAAAGATTATCACTTTGACTAACAATTTTCTCAATTCTCTTTTAAAACCTGAATAACCTGCGCCACCCAATCACCTTGGGAATGATATAACTCAAGGTTATTGGCAGTGGATTCTGTTTGCCAGCTTTCATGGGCAGTCGCAATGGCATTGGATAAATATTTGAATGCTTTCTCTTTGTCATTTTGTAGGATGGCTAACTCCAAAAGACTAGCATGAGGCCAATAACCATCAAAATTTGAAGGCGCTTTTCTCATTGATACTTTTTCTTTCTTCGATAAATAGGTCAACACCGAATATTCTACCACATTGGCAAAACTAGCAGTATCCTGGTCTCCCCTTACAAATTTCAATGTAGCTGCATTTACTCCGGGATAAAAATCCCGTAAATCAGTCTGGAATCCCTCCGTATAGATGTCGATTGCCTTGTCCAAAAATCCTTTGGCCAAAAATTCATTTTGGCTTATCGCTTCCTTGTATTTATCCTTATAAATCCTTCCCAAAATCCCTAATGTCTCACTATTCGAACCTTTTTCACCCAAAATCCTAGTAAGTACATCTATGGCCTTATTTTTATTTCCTGAACGGTTTAATGCAAACCCGTACTGTTCTTGAACCAGTACAGTATTTCTTAAATGATCAGGTAAAGATTCTATATAATTAACCATTTCCTGATAAGCATTTAAAGATCGGTACGCCAACATGAAATTAATTGCTAAAGAAGCATCCCAATCATCTTTATCAGGAAGGCTTTCTTCCAGCTTTGCTAATTCTGCTGCTTTATCCAAGTTGGATTTTGACTCAACTACCTTTTGGATTAAATCACTGACATCATTTTCCTGCTTCGCTTTTTCCCGGAGCATATCTACTTTGTCAGGGGAAAGATTGTGCTTGAATTCTATCCCATCCAACAATTGATAAACCGGGCTATCCGTCACCTTATTTTTCCTAACTCCAGCGATATATTCTTTTAAAGCTTCTTTTTTACTTTCCAATTCAGAAATTTCATCCTCCACAATGGTATATGGGAAACACCGGACATCCACCAAATCAAATGGAATCTTAGTACTGGTTTCAAAAATACTAAAGGTAGTGTAGGGCTTAGCAGTGTACCGGATCCCTAATTCATAAAAAACATTGGCATTGGCGGTCGTCAAATCAGCGATGGCAAAATCACACAGAATCAAGCGCTCGTACATGGGTTTATGGATAATTCCCCCCATCATTTCCTGATCTGCACGAATCGATTCCAAACCTGACTCCTCAATAACAGGCTTGATAAAATTCTCATATACCAAATCAAAATTGATGATCCTTCCAGTGGAATCTGGCTTTTTCCCAAATGGCATAATCACAAAACATAAAGGTTTCATAGCGTTGTGGTTTCAAGTAAAATCTTATTTCAACTTCTGTACTGAGTTATTCAGTAATTTTTGCCTCATTTATCGCCTTCAGAATACTAATTCTCTTTTCTGCTTTTTCACTATTCTATATTTAAAAGAATGCTAAAACAGCTGGTTAGTTAAAGCATAATAATTTAAGAAAATTACATTTTTTCATTTTCCTAAACCTTACTGATTTTAAAGAAAAACACCATTCCTAGTACTTTGAAAAATCTCAAATAGAACGTCAATTCCTCCTTAAATAAAAGATTCATCTAAATAATAATATTTTTTTAAAATACTATATAACTATTTTTATGCATTAAAAACTAAATACGTCTCCTAATAACTAATATAAATAATTAGTTTTCAGTTTTTTATATCAATAAAAAATTATTTCATTAAAAATATTGCATTTGTAATTTTATAACTTGAAATTGTATTTTAATAATTTTTTAATGTGAATTAATTCAATTGAAATATTATTTTTCTTCAATTTTTCTCTTTTTTATATGAAACTGGTTTTCTTTTTTGCGGCATTACTTTTGACTTTGGATGTCAAAGGCCAATCAATCTCTGGAAAAGTACTCGAGCCATCTGGTATTCCTTTATCTTTTGCTAATGTACTTTTACTGACTCCTTCAGATTCTTCCTTGATCAAAGGTGCAGTTACAGACACCTTGGGCAACTTTATGATTTTTGAAGTACCCGATGGTAACTATCTTATTTCTGCCTCAATGATGGGATATAAGCAGGTTTATTTGCCACCTATCAGGATTGAAAGGGTTGCTTTAGAAGGTATTTCTATTCAACTTCAAGAAGACAGTCAACAGCTAGATGAAGTGATGGTCGTAGAAAAAAGACCATTTGTAGAACAATACATTGATAAAATGGTAGTCAATGTTTCAAATAGCATTATTGCCAGTGGCTCTACTGCTCTTGAGGTGTTAGAGAAAGCTCCAGGAGTCACAATTGACAGGCAAAACAATTCACTTCGATTGCGGGGAAAAGATGGAGTAATCGTCCAAATGGACGGAAAGCAAACCTATCTATCTATGGAGGATTTGGTTATTTTGCTTAGTACTATGTCAAGCGATAATATTGATCAGATCGAGTTAATCACTAACCCTTCTGCGAAGTTCGATGCCGCAGGGAACTCAGGGATTATCAATATCAAATTGATGGAGAATAATGATATAGGTACAAATGGATCAATTTCATTTGGAGCTGGTACTGGACGCTTTGATAGAGAAAGAGGAAGCTTGCAAATTAACCATCGGGCAAAGAAAATCAATGTGTTTGGTAACTATAGTGCAAATGCAGGAGGCGGATATTTTGATTTGGATAGTAGGCAGTTTATTGAAAACGGAGAACAACAAAATTACATTGATCAAAAAACCTACATTATATTTGATAACTGGGGGCAAAACGCAAAAGCAGGAGCAGACTATTTCTTAGGAAAAAACACAACAATTGGTGTAGTTTGGACAGGATTCTGGAGTAATAATGGCGAAGATGGAACTGCCAGTAGCGATTTCCAAAGGAATAATGGCGACTATTATTTAGAAACAAGTACAGCCAAACAAATCAGTAACATCTCTAAAAACAATGTTGGCAACCTAAATTTACAACATAAATTTGGTGAAAATGGGGGGCAGCTTACTGCAGACTTTGATATTGGTCAATTTAAAAGACAATACTCAAATACATTACAGACTGATAGTCATACCCCTGAGGAACCTAATCAACCCAGGCAGGGTCTTTTAACTGAAATGCCAACTACTATCACAATCAGAACTGCTAAAGCTGATTATAGCCGTGTGGTTTTCAACGATTGGAATATGGAAGCTGGTCTTAAAACTGCTTATGTAAAGAGCGATAATGATTTGACTTTATCTCAAGGAGAAGAAGGAAACTTATTTGTAGACCCCATTTTATCAAACCATTTTATTTATACTGAGAATGTAAATGCTGCATATATCAGCTTTTCCGGTAAACTAGGTGAATCCACCCAGGCACAAATGGGTTTAAGAGGAGAACATACAATTTCTGAGGGAAAATCTTTAAACTCGGAAAGTTCCGTTAAAAGAAATTATTTGAATGTCTTTCCCAGTGTATTTATCTCTAATAAATTATCCGAAAACCATGCACTGGTTCTTTCTTATAGTTATCGAATCAATCGACCCAGTTACCAATTCTTAAATCCCGCACGGTCTTATGTTGATCCCTTTTTATACAGCAGAGGAAATGCTTACCTTCAACCAGAATACACCCATTTGCTTGAATTAAAGCACGGTTTCAAGGACAAATTATATACCTCCATAGGCGCAAGCTTTGTATCTGATTTGATATTCTACCTCATTCAGCCTGTGGATAGTATTCGTACTGAAAGGACTCCAGATAATGTGGGAACCTCGCAATCCTATAATATTACGATGAGTTATCCTCTTGCCATCACGAAAGGATGGAATGCTCAATTGAATTTTACAGGATTTTATAGTCGGTTTGATTACCTCTATCAGGAAAATCCTATTATAGTGAAACAGATTTCCAGTAGGTTAAACATGTCTAATACCTTTGCATTCCAAAAAGGCTGGACAGGTGAGTTAACTGGATGGATTAGCTCCCCCTCTATCCAAGCTCTGGCTCGTGCTCCTTGGCTGGGTTCGCTTGACCTTGGTATTCAAAAATCATTTAGCCCAAAATTCAAAGCCAGATTGAGTATTCAAGATATTTTTCATACCAATAAGTTTATCGGAAAAATAGATGTACCGGGCTTTAACTCAGACTATCGCCTCCAACTTGATACACGAGTAGCAATGATTAACCTTACCTATACGCTAGGCAACCAAGATTTGAAAGCAGCTCGGCAAAGAAAACTTGGATCAGAAGAAGAGTCTCAGCGAACAAATTAAAGGATAGTGAAATTGATGATAGATTGTTTAGAGAAACCTATTCAATAAAAATAAAATCACATGATATGTAGCTTTATTATTAGCTAGCGACCTAGCTAAAAAGCTGCGATATTCAACTATGGAAAAGAATAAACTTTACATATTTTCAATATGTCCCATTCCAACACCTTAATTCGGATAGGTTCTTTTCGTATCTCTATTTCTATTTTCCTGTCAGCATAACACTAGCTTAAATCAGGTAATTATTTCTATAGATAGTCGGAGGATAATGATCGCATGGGAAGATCTCAAAGTATCCATGGAGTTTTCAAAAGCATCTTTAAAAAAAGAAGAATGAAAAGTCCCTTCATTGAAGATTACATTAAAAATTTCCTCCTTGCTAATTAGAGGCTTTTATCTTTGGTTACCTGATCCACCACCAATGCAATCGCTCCATCTCCAGTTACATTACAAGCAGTACCAAAACTGTCCATCGCAATATATAACGCGATCATTAGACCAATCATTTCCTCGTTGAACCCGAGCATGGACTGAAGTACACCTATGGCAGCCATGATTGCCCCGCCCGGCACTCCTGGAGCTGCTACCATGGCAATTCCTAGCATAAAAATAAACCCGGCAAACATCCCAAAATTATACGGAAGTCCCTGTAAGATCATCAATGCCATCGCGCAGGCGGTAATTTTCATAATACTTCCAGATAAATGTATGGTCGCACAAAGAGGGATTACAAAGCCTGCGATCTTCGGAGAAACTCCGTTTTTTTCTGCTTGCTCCAAAGTCACTGGTATCGTAGCTGCGGAGGATTGCGTCCCTAAAGCCGTGAAATAAGCTGGCAACATGGTAAACAATAACTTCACCGGGTTTTTCTTTACGATTGTTCCAGTTATTACATATTGCAAAATCAAAAGGAAGATATGCATAGCAAAGATTACACCGATGATATTCAGGAATACCGAAAGGATGGAATACACCTGACCACTAAAAGCCATATTGGCAAAGATTCCTAAAATAAATAAAGGCAAAAGTGGAATTATCACATTTTCAATCACTTGCATGATGATCTTCTCAAAATCCTTCACCACCTTTTTCAAGGTAGAATTCTCTTGAAAGGACAATCCCAAACCTATCACAAATGCCAATACCAAAGCAGACATCACATCAATCACCGCTGGAATAGTGATACTGAAATACGGCTCCAAATCCTTCCCACTTTCTGCTATTTCAGTAGCTTCGTTCACATGAGAGGCCAACAAAGATGGGAAAATGGTAGCGGAGGTAAAGTAGCTCATAAATCCTGAAAACAAGGTAGATCCATAAGCAATGGCAGCAGTAAGTAATAAGAGTTTTCCGGCTCCTTTCCCCAAATCAGAAATTGCCGGCATGATTAATCCCAGAATGATTAAAGGAATGGCAAAATTCAGAAATTGACCAAAAAATGCATTGAAGGTGGCAAATATCCTATTGACAGATTCTGGTAAAAAGAGGCCAAATACAACCCCCAATACAATAGCGATAAATACTTTAAAGAGTAGATTATTAAATATTAGCTTCATCTTTTTGACTACAATCCTTTAACAGTTGGCAATTTTCGAATCGCTAAGATAGAAGGATTGTTAATGAAGAAAAGAATGGAAATAAGGGAAATGTTACTTTCCCACAAGAATCATGGAGACTAATCGACATGAAAACTCTATTTGAATGAATTAAAGGAGGAGATCAACGCTATACTAAAAACTGTTAGAGGTTAAGTCAATACTCCAAATTAGATAAAAAAAAGCGGCGTAGGACCTTTTAAGTCACCACACCGCTTAATTAGTATCAATTCTTATTTTCACTTTAATTACGTAATGTGAAATTCCTTTTCATAACACTTTAGCTAATAATAACATCTAATTTATCATTCCTTGGTAACCCAAGAAATGGTTCTAGAGAACTTCTCTCCTGAAAGCATAGTAGAAAGTATGTATTCTCCTTTTGCTTGAGGATTTAAGTAATACCTAAATGGAAGTATATACTGACAGTCTCCACCACTGTTGACTACAAGCCTAATTCTATCAGATCTTAAATTAGAAAATACATCTATTTCCTCTCCGTTAAAATTTATTGAAAGGTCAAAAATCTCAATTAATTCTTCAGAATCAGCTAAGATGGAATTTATCTGCTCTTCTGTTAAACCATCCGGACATCCACCTTCATTTAATATACCCTGTATAGTAAAATTTATAGTCACCCAAGATCCCATTGGAACTTCAACAGGTATTGACTCTCCAGGAAATATTGGTATTCTAACACTTTCTCCTCTAATCAAACTTAGGTCGATCTGATTATCGTTGATTTCTTGAGTTCCGTTACGAAGTCTAAAAGAATTTCCTGAAGTAAGTTTGTCTGTTGACTTTAGAGAAAAGTCACTATCTGCTAATAGAACTTCTGAATCAGTATTCACATCATCATTTACGAAATCCACATTGCTACAGGAATAAGATCCAATAGCAAGCAATAAAATCATTATTCTAAAATGCTTCATATTTTTATTGGTTAAAAGTTTAAATATTCCAATTAATGTAACAATAAAAACACTATGAACGATAAAAAATGTATTATAAATACTAAAAAATGAATTTATAAGTTAATTTAAGTTTCAATAAATAAATCTTAATTACACAACATAAATATTAATTAACAACCTATTTTATTGTTTATGTAAATAAATAATCTCCACAATCGATAAATAAAATATAATTATACTGTCTTTATTTCATCTTTTATCATATCAAATTATATTTCTGTTATAATCATTTTCTTAAATAGACGATACTATGCTCAAGCCAAAGCGCTCCCAAGGGTGGTTGCTGTTTTTCCAGTTAATTATGATGAGAAGGCTGTTTCTCCTTACACCTAACCATACCTGTTTACCAACTTTTTCGTGAAAATGGTCCCGAAGATTACCCCGTCTTTATCCAGTTTATGAACGAATCCCTGTAAATCAGTAGGAAATAGGGATTTCCACCATGGTCTGATCCCAACCCATTCTCATGACTGCTTTGTTATTCCCTAAATCTTCAAAACGAATTGAGAAAGATTCGATCACTTGTTCACTGCGTGTGGTTAGAACGGTAAAGCGGATAACATCTTTACTTTCATCATAGCTGAATGCTCCCCAATAATCCAAATCTGAATTCAAAATGATGGTCCATTCATTCTCTCCTGGAATTGCAAACATGGAATAGGTGCCAGCAGAAAGTGATTTGCCCCCCAAAGTCACATCTTGAAATGCTTTAAATTCCACCGCTTCATTTGCTCCAAGTCTCCATACTTTACCAAAAGGAACTATTCCTCCGAAGACTACCCGTTCGGCCTTATTCGGTCTACTATAATATGCTTTTGCGATGGCCTTTTCCCCAGGCTTTCGGTCATGAGCAAAGTTATCTGGCAAATAGGCTACATCCATGGGACTTTTATCGGGGCCTCTAAATGACTGTGCTTTGGATACAAAAGCAACCCCGATAAGGAGTAAAATGGAAAGAATGAGTTTTTTCATTGAATCTATTTTTAATGGTTTAGAAAAGTATCCAATATTAAGACAAAAAATAGAAACCAACCGAAAAACCATTTTTATCTAAAAACTCTAACTCCTTGGTTTTTGGAAGCTTAGAGAAATATGGATAACTTCAATAAGAATTATCTGAATCGCTTTTTTTAAGTTTTGACCCTTGGATTTTGAAGGAATGTATTTCTCTATTCAAGCAGGCATTATTTATTCTACCAAGGAAATTCAATCATGGTTGAATCTCTTGGCTTTAAGGCACCATCAAGTCTACTGATTATAAGTAAGTAATAACCGGAATTTATATTTTTTTAGAATTTTTAAACTCAAGATTATGGAAGAGCAGGAGTTGATCAAAAATAAATTTATCAGGACCCAAAAGGCATTAAGCCTTAAACCCGCTTTAGGGTTAGGAACCGGAATATCAGTATCACGAATTACTAAAGGCCTTTCCTGTGAAATCCGCGAAGGTGATTATGTATATCATACAGATATGCCGAGTCAAGTCGGCGGAAATGAAACAGGTCCCACACCAGGAGTCTTAGGCAGAGCTGCCTTGGGTAGTTGTCTCGCCATTGGATATATGATGTGGGCCTCTAAAATGGATGTTCCAATCGATAGCCTTGAAGTTCAGATATCTGCAAGCTATGACGACGGAGGATTGTTTGATACCTCTGATTCTCCTCCTGGATATACTGTAATTGAATATTTAGTAAAAGTGAAAAGCCCAGCCAGTAAAGAGGAAGTTGAACAGGTACTAGACCAAGGAGATAAACACAGTCCTTATCTAGATGTGTTTTCAAGAGCACAACCTTGCATTAGAAAAGTAGCATACGAACCTAATTGAACCAATGCCATGAATCCTGAATTACAACGAAGAGTTCAAAGATATGGCTGGGACAAAGCCTCTGCCTTCTATGAGGAAAGTTGGCAAAAGCAACTGAAACCGGCGCATGATTTATTATTGGAAACCGCTCAGGTAAAACCTGGAGAAGGTATTTTGGATATTGCAGCAGGAACAGGACTAATTACGTTTCGCTTAGCCCAATTGACCGGTGCAGAAGGATGTATTCTCGCGACTGACATTTCAGATGAAATGGTGAAAATCGGCTCTCAAAGAGCAATAGCCAAGGGCTATCCTCATGTTAGTTTTAAAAGAATGGATGCCGAAAATCTGGATATCGAAGATTCCTCATTTGACCTAGTTACCTGCGCCTTGGGGATCATGTATTTTCCTGACCCAGATCAAGCTTTAAAAGAGATGTTTAGAGTATTAAAGCCTGGAGGAAAGGCAGTAGTGGCTATTTGGGGATCAAGAAAAAAATGCGGATGGGCAGAAATATTCCCCATCGTGGATGCAAGAGTCAGTTCAGATGTTTGCCCGATGTTTTTCAATTTGGGAGAACAGGATGTAATCAAATTTCCCTTTGAAAAAGCAGGTTTTACCAATATCAACATTCAAAAAATTGAAGTGCGTCTACCTTATTCCAGCGATGAAGAAGCTTGTCAAGCATCATTTATGGGAGGGCCTGTCGCCATGGCTTATTCACGATTTGATGAACAGACCAAAGAAGAGGCTCAAAAAGAATATATCGAATCCATTCAACCTTACAAAACAGCTACAGGGTATGAAATCCCAGGAGAATTTGTGGTAGCCAGTGGAATTAAACCTCTATCTGATTGAAATCAATTAGACAATGTCCATTAGGCGACTCCTGATACTAGGTTTCATTTTGTTCTCATTTTTGGATTAATTCAAATATTATTTGTTTTTTGAACCTTTTATGGCTTTTCAAGAAGCTGATTATTTTTCATTTCAACGGCATATAAGTGAAAGTAGCAGTAAGACGTCAATATGGAGATCAAGATTCTATTACAATAGAAAACTTTCCTAACCCTATTCCCAAAGAGGATGAATTATTGATTCAGGTAAAGGCCAGCACGGTTAATAGGACAGATTGTGCCAACCTAACAGGAAAGCCCTTTATCATGAAATTAATGCTCGGCTATTCCAAACCTAGAAAAATCATTTTAGGGACTGATTTTGCGGGAGAAGTAATACAAACAGGAAGCCAGGTAAAATCTTTTAACCCTGGAGACCGGGTATTCGGGTTTTTTGACATGGGATTGGAGTCTCAAGCAGAGCAAGTATGTATCAAAGAAGAATTAGTTTACTCCATTCCTGAAAATATCGATTTTGCTTTAGCAGCTGCCGCCTTGGAAGGAGCACACTACGCCTATTCCTTTATCCACTATGTAGCTATTAAACCAGGTCAATCCATGTTGATCAATGGTGCCACTGGAGCAATTGGTTCTGCTTTATTGCAGTTTGCAAGAATGTTTGACATAAAAATCGCGGCCACTTGCAACACCAAGAATATTGAATTGATCAAATCACTCGGAGCTGATCAAATTATCGACTTTACCAAGGAGGATTTTACCCAAACTTCAGAAAAGTTTGATTTTGTTTTTGACACCGTAGGTAAAAGCACCTTTGGTGCCTGTAAACCCATACTAAAAGAAAAAGGCATTTACATTTCTTCAGAACTGGGGCCGCATTCCCAAAATGTGCTTTTCTCTCTAACTTCCAGATTCAGTAAGAATAAAAAAGTCATCTTCCCTATCCCCTTTAGTTTGAAGAAAACCATTCCTTATATGATCGATTTGTTGGAAAAAGGAAAGTTCAAACCGGTCATTGACCAGAGCTTCTCTTTGGATGAAATTTCAGCTGCTTATAAATACGTGCTTTCTGGCCAGAAAACTGGAAATGTGATCATTAACTATTAGGAGACCTCGTATTGAAAATAACTTGCCCAACTTAACCTTTATGAAACTCAGCCAAAGCTTTTTGAATTCATTTCTGATCGCTACAATGATCATTTTTTTGTCTTGTAATGAAAACAAACAAGAGGAAAAACAGCCCAATCAACTTGTCATTTCAAAATCTACCTATCAGGATCAGCTTTATGGGTTTTGGTTGGGAGAATGCATCGCCAACTGGACAGGCTTAGTTACAGAAATGGATAAAATCGGAAATGTAGGAGCTATTAAAACTGGAGATTTTTACACTAGAAATGATTGGGGCAAACCAGATCAACCTAGTATTTGGGCAGAAGGAATCCCAAGTGATTTATCTCCAACCATTGACTTCGTATTTGCAGAAGAAGGCGAAATATGGGGATCCGATGATGATACAGACATTGAATATCTATACCAGTACCTTTTAGATCAACATCAGACCTCTTTCCTAACTGGAGAACAAATAAGAGCGGGTTGGTTGAATCATATCAAATCAGAAGAAGAAAATTACTTGTGGGTATCCAATCAAAAGGCCTTCGATTTGATGAAAGAGGGTATTACTCCTCCACAAACTAGTGATCCGGGATTAAATGAGCATTTTGATATGATTGACGCTCAATTGACCACTGAAATCTTCGGGTTATTTGCACCCGGGCGACCGGATATTGCCAGAAAAATGGCAGACTTACCCATACATACTACTGCCAGAAATGAGGCTGCTTGGATATCTAATTTTTATGTAACCATGTATTCCCTCGCTTCTCTTGAAGATCCTTCTATGAGCATGAAAGAGCGAGTGTTTTGGATGGCAGAAGAAGCAAAGCAAGTACTTCCTAGATCATCATACCCCTCTAAGATGTATGACTTTGTGAAATCAAAATACGAGTCGGGAATTCCTTGGGAGCAAGCGAGAGATTCCGTCTACTACAGATACCAAGTTGATCAATCGGATGGATATGACATTACTTCCAGAAATCTATATTGCAATGGTTGTTTTGCTGCAGGGATAAATTTTGCATCGAGCTTGGTAAGCCTATTCTATGGAGAAGGCAATATGATTGAGACTATTAAAATTGGGGCTTTGGCAGGTTGGGATTCCGATAACCCTACCGCCACCTGGGGAGGTATGCTTGGTTTTATGCTTGGAAAAGAAGGAATTGATAAAGCATTTGGAAAGACCTTTTCCAATCAATTCAATATCCATCGCACTCGAATCAATTTTCCAAACGAGGGAATTGATACTTTTGAAAACATGGCCAAAACTGGCGTTTCAATTACTGAAAGAGTTATTTTAAATGAAATGAATGGAGAAGTTGACACGAACGAGAACACCTGGATTATTCCTTTAAAGTAGCTTTTACTAACATCTAAATCACCCCTATTTTGTCCATCTATCTTGTATTAAACCATTAACTCCCCCTCAAATTCAATTTCTTTTAAGAAATTAAGGAATCCAAAGACAAACCCATTATGCAAAGACGCCCATTTCTTCAGAAACTCACATTATTCTCTACCGCAGTTTTTTCCATTCCATTGGATATCTTAAGTAAAACCATTCAGAATGAGCCGAAGAAATTACGGTTTGTTGTAGCTTCTGATGGGCATTTCGGGCAACCTAATACGGATTATACCCGAACCCATTCTGAATTAATGGAATCTATTAACAAAGAGGAACAAGTGGATTTTGTGGTGTTCAATGGGGATTTGATCCATGATAATCCTACCTTGATGCCCCAGGTCAAACTTTATTATGACGCATTGAAATCCCCCTATTTTGTGACTCGAGGCAATCATGATCGTGTGTCAAATCAAGAGTGGCTACGGATTTGGGGGAATCCAGAAAATCATGCATTTCATGCCAAGGATGGATCTGGGATCATTTTACTTAATTGCTCCAACGAAGAAGGAGAATACCTTTGCGGAGATGTAACTTATCTGAAATCAAAATTAGAGGAGTATACTACGCTTTCTCATGTCTTTGTTTTCATCCATATATCACAAAATGACTGGACAAGACATGGAGTAAAATGTGATGAGTTGCTTGAAACGATTAGCAACTACTCAAATGTCAAAGCCGTATTTCATGGGCATGATCATGATGTGGATGGAATCATGATCAATCGGGGTAAACCTTACCTATGGGATGGCCATTTTGGCGGAAGCTGGGGCAACCCTTTTCATACCTATCGTGTAGTTGAAATTTTGGAAGATGGAAAAACAATCACCTACCTAAAAACTGTGAAAGACGGTACGATCCTAAATGGTCATTCACTTTGATCCCCTATTAAAAACCCCAATTTATTTATTGAATGACTTTACTAGAAAAAATTCAACAAGAACCTCGGAACATCAATTTTCAGGAAGTAATCCAATACATAGACGAACATTATCAGTTCACTCCTACCCGATTCAGAAATGGATCTTTAGTCAATGAATCCAACCAAAACAATGGGTCATGCAAAATCTTTTCTTTTGCAAAATTGATGGGATTAGATCCCTCACAAACCCTTCAATTATTTGGCGATTATTATCGAAAAGATGTATTAAATAATCCGGAGGGGACTGATCATCAAAATATCAGGAACTTCATTAAAACAGGTTGGGAAGGTATTTCTTTTGATGGAGAGGCATTAACTCCCTTATAAAAAAAGATCCGAAAACTTTCGGATCCTTTCACAATTCAAAAACCTGTTAACTTATGCGCATTCCGCACTTCTGGGACTCTGCTTTCCCTGAAGATTTTTACACATCCAATTCCCCTTCTACTCCTACCTTCATGGGTTTACCTGTCACTAAGCCAAAAAGCATTTTGGCTCCTGCCAAACCCGCACCATGCTTGGTGTCCCAATAATGGCCTGCTTCTGGAGAAAATTGAATGATTGAAATTCTTGGATCATCTTTGCCTTTGGGAAACCAATTTTTAGCGATTCCATCCCAAAGTTCATGAATCATTTTTTTATCCTGAGAAATTTTTGCCTTACCCCTGAGTTCCAAAAATTCCATGGAACTGGGTTTTTGAAAGAAGAGTCTTGCTTTTGGATTATTGCTTATTTCGACATTTTTAGCACTATCTATAGAACTTAGAAACCAAAGCGTTCCATCCTCATCCGATTTTTGAACACTCATCGGTCTTGCGGATTGGTTTTCGTCAAATGATACTTCAGTCTGAAAAAAACATAAGCCAGAAGAATCTACCATCTCTCGGATTTTACTCACCGCGGCCTTTCCACTAAGATTTTCTACATTTCTCTGTTTTGTTTCTTTTGTTGAAGTTTCCATATTAATTGTTACATCTAATTCATCTAACTAGATGCAAACCTTCCTCCAAACAATGATAAATTCTATAATTTTTATCATAAAAAGCTGATAAACAACTGTTTAAGTAGTATTAATTTTTAATAAATCCGTCAAATCATCAACAATACTATCTTAATATTTTATCAATAATTACCCAATGTGAGGTAAAAACTTCCAACAGGATCATTCCCTGATTTATCGTATTTTTAAACAACAGTTTACGAGTTGTATGAAAACAGGAAAACCGGCAAATTCCGCTGCAGGCCCAAAAGCAGTATACCATGCCATGAGTAAAGCTTTAGAAGCAATGAAGCTTGGCAAGACATTTAAAATCCTTGGCGATTTGAATCAAAAAGGAGGAATAGATTGCCCGGGATGTGCCTGGCCAGACCCGGACCATCGATCAAAACTAGGTGAATACTGTGAAAATGGAGTGAAAGCCATCGCAGAGGAAGCGATGGATCAAAATGCAGATGCAGCATTTTTTGCGAGTCATTCCATTGAAATGATGCGAGATCAGACGGATTATTGGTTGGGACATCAAGGTAGGTTGACACAGCCCATGATGATAATAAAGGGTGATTCACATTATTCACCAGTTTCTTGGGAAAAGCTATTTGATACCATTGCCGCTAAACTTTCCAGCCTAGCATCACCCAATGATGGAATTTTTTATACTTCGGGTAGAACCAGCAACGAAGCAGCATTTCTTTACCAACTTTTCGTACGAATTTTTGGAACGAACAATATGCCTGACTGTTCCAATATGTGCCATGAATCCAGCGGGGTAGCCTTAAGTCATACCTTGGGGATAGGAAAGGGCTCGGTAAAACTGGAGGACTTTTACCAGTCGGAACTGATTTTGATTTTCGGACAAAACCCTGGAACGAACCATCCAAGAATGCTTTCAGCTCTAAAAAAAGCGAAAAGTCATGGAGCGAAAATAGTGGTTATCAATCCACTTAAAGAAGCAGGACTTATAAGCTTTGAAGATCCACAATCTGTTTCAGGGATGCTTGGTATTGGAAGTTCTATTGCTGACCTATACCTACAAGTTAGAATCAATGAAGATGTAGCCTTACTTCAAGCCATTTCTTTAAAACTTTTAGAACTGGCCAAAGACCAACCAAGTATCATCGACTCAAATTTTATAAATGAAAAAACAGATGGGTTTCAAGCATTTAAATCACACTTAGAAAACCTGAATTTCCATCATTTGATCGAGCGAACAGGTCTTCCAATGGATCAAATTGAGCATTTTGTTCAGCTCTTGACCGAACGCCATAAAATCATTGCCTGCTGGGCCATGGGGCTTACACAACATGTCAATGCCGTCGATAATATCCAGGAAGTGGTGAATTTATTATTGTTGAAAGGTAGTATTGGGAAACCTGGAGCAGGCACTTGCCCAGTCCGGGGTCATAGCAATGTACAAGGGGATCGCACCATGGGAATTTGGGAGCGCCCCAGTAAAGAATTTTTAGACAGCTTAGCCTCTACTTTTAATTTTGAGCCACCTAGAGCACATGGAGTGGATGTGGTAGCTGCTATTCAATTAATGTACCAGGAGCCCGGAAAAGTGTTCATGGCCATGGGAGGAAATTTACTTTCTGCCGCCCCGGATACTACTTATACCAAAGCGGCTCTTGAAAATTGTGGCATGACGATTCATGTTTCCACCAAATTGAACCGTTCACACCTTTATCCTGGAGATATAGGCTTCATTCTTCCCTGTTTGGGTAGAACAGATATTATTCAGGAGCAATCAGGAATCCAAAAATTGACGGTTGAAAACTCCATGGGAATGGTTCACAGTACTCAGGGAAATCAAAAACCTAGGTCTGAGCATTTGCTTAGTGAACCCCGTATTATTTCACAAATCGCTTCCCGAACAGTAGGAAATAAAATAGTCAATTGGGACTCTTTGATTCAGGACTATGATCAAATCCGTGAATTAATCAGTAAGTCGGTGAAAGGATTCGAATCCTTTAATGAGAAATTGAAAAACAATGCCGTTTTCGAACTTCCTAATGGCCCTAGAAAAGGGCAATTCACCAATGACATTGGAAAGGCCCGGTTTACTGTTAATTCATTGCCTGATTACTATTTAGAGGAAGATGAAATGATGATGATGACCATTCGCAGCCATGATCAATTTAACACTACAATTTACGGGATGGACGATCGGTATCGTGGAATTTATGGCATCCGGACGGTAGTTCTCATGAATAAATCAGACATTGCTGCTTTGGGATTAGAGGTTCAGAAACCTGTCACTTTGTATAATTCCTACGAGGAGAAGACCCGGAAAGTAGAGGGATTAACCATTATTCCTTATGACATCCCCAGAAGATGTATCGCCACCTATTTTCCGGAATGCAATGAATTAGTTCCTCTTCAACTCAAAGCCCGAAAAAGTAATACTCCAGCAAGTAAATCAGTCAAAGTAAAAATCAGTCAGACTTAAGCTTTCGCAAATTAATTATCATATTTATTGATCACTTTAACATCAATCACCTCTATGAAATCCCCTCTTGTTGCTTTTCTGGCGCTTTTTCTTTTTTCGATCTCAGCTTGCCAATCCAGCAGAAATACAGTAAAGCTAAGTTCTGAGGAAAAATCAAAAATCAAGGACTTTCAATCGCTCATTCCAAAAAAAGACAACTTATACCATGTTCTTATCGCGACCTCAGAGGGAGACATGATGGTCAAACTGTACAATGAAACGCCAATCCATAGAGACAACTTTATTCAAAAAGTGAATGAGGGGTATTATGATAGTTTAGAATTTCATCGGGTCATCAACGATTTTATGATCCAGGGAGGAAGACCAAATCCCACTGCCGACGGAACTCCCCACCCCTATTCCAAAGAATTAATTCCTGCTGAGTTTCGAACAGACCAACACATTTATCATAGAAGAGGTGCATTGGCAGCTGCTAGAACAAATAACCCTGAAAAAGCCAGTAGTAGCACCCAATTTTATATCGTTCAAAGGAAACCCTATACCCTGCCCCAATTAGAAGAGCATGCAGAAGAGAGGGAACTGACTTTAAATGACTTCCAAAAAGAATTATACACTTCTATTGGCGGTACACCCCATTTAGATGGTGCCTATACAGTATATGGAGAGTTGGAAAATGGCTTTGATGTGCTGGATAAAATTGCCTCCACTACCACCGATGAAAAGGATCAACCTACTACAGCCATCCGCATGAAAATGTACCTTCTTAACCAGCCAAAACGGCTTAAATAAAAAAAAAATTCAGAACTTATTTTTCCTTCAAAAATTTAACTGTAGGAAAATAATTTTTCTTTCAGCCCTATTTAAGCTTAATTTTAGCCAAATAATTTCCTAATATGAAAATATTAAAACCCACCATATTGATTCTTTTTAGTTTTCTGCTTTTCTCTTGTTCCAAAGAACCCAAAGCACCTTCAGAACCTAACTTTCTCTTTATTCTGGTAGATGATTTAGGGTACAATGATGTGGGGTTTATGGGTAGTGAATTTTATGAGACTCCTCATCTCGACAGGCTCGCCTCCAAGGGAATGGTGTTCACCAATGGATACGCCAATAGTGCAGTTTGTAGTCCCTCCAGGGCAAGTTTAATGACTGGAAAATTCACCGCTGTGCATGGAATCACCGATTGGATTGGAGCTCCGGCAGGAGAGGAATGGAGAAGCTATAACCGTTATTCAAAATTACTTCCCGCGGATTATGAACACCAGCTTTCAAAAGAAATGACCACGCTTCCTGAAGCATTAAAAGAAGCTGGATACCATACGTTTTTTGCCGGAAAGTGGCACTTGGGATCTGCAGAGGAGAAGTCCTTACCTACCGATCATGGATTTGACATCAATAAAGGAGGTTATCATGTGGGAGGCCCTTACTCCGGAGGTTATTTTTCTCCCTTCGACAATCCATTTATGGAGGATGCTCCGGAAGAAAAAGGAATGAGTCTTTCTTTGAAACTGGCCAAAGAAACCAACTTGTATCTAGAACAACATCAGAAAGATAAATTTCTGGCTTACCTCTCTTTTTATGCAGTGCATGCTCCTATCCAAACCTCTGAGGAAAAGTGGGCAAGATATCGGGGCAAAGCAGTAGCCATGGGGATTGATTCTATAGGTTTTGAAATGGAAAGAGTCCTTCCTGCAAGAAAATACCAGGACAACCCAGTGTATGCAGGGCTGATAGAGCAAATGGATGAAGCCGTTGGATCTGTAGTCGCCAAATTAGAAGAATTGGGATTGGCTGAAAACACTATCATCGTATTTACTTCAGACAATGGAGGAGTTGTTTCCGGAGATAATTACTCTACCAATTTAGATCCTTTGCGAGGAGGAAAAGGGTACCAATGGGAAGGTGGTATTCGTATTCCTTACCTGGTGTACGTTCCTTGGCTTCAAAACAATGGCTCGGAAAATGACACCCCTGTCACCGGAGTGGATTTCTTACCTACACTGTTGGATTATGCAGGTGTCAGTCAAATGCCGGAAGGGCTGGATGGCACTAGTCTTCGACCTCTTCTTGAAGGGGAAACCATGGAGGAGCGTTCTCTATATTGGCATTACCCACATTATGGGAACCAAGGTGGAGAACCTAATTCTACCATCAGAAAAGGAGATTGGAAATTAATCCATTATTGGGAGGATGGTCATGAAGAATTGTATCATCTTAAAAATGACCTAAGCGAGGAACAGAATGTATTAGCCGAAAATCCTGAGATCGCCGAGACATTATCTCAACAATTATTAGATTGGCTCCATGAGAGAAATGCCAATTTTGCCAAATCCGACCCACTTTACAATCCAGATTCAGCTGCCATGGTAACAGAACGTTATAGGACAACCTTAATTCAACGATTGGAAGATCAGCGAAAAGCCATGCTTTCCAAAGATTTTCAGCCTAATAAAGATTGGTGGGGCAGTAAAACCATTGACTAAAAAAAACAAATTATATCAATCACACTTTTTCAATCAACCCAAAATAACATGAAGTACCGTAAACTTGGAAATACCGATATGGAGGTTTCTATTCTAGGTTTTGGAGCATCTCCCCTAGGAAATGTTTTTGATGAATGTACCGAAAAAGATGGAGTGGAAACCGTTCATTACGCCATAGATCATGGAGTTAATTTCTTTGACGTATCTCCTTTTTATGGGCTCACTTTAGCAGAAAAGAGGTTGGGAAAAGCCTTACAAGGCAAAAGGAATGTAATTTATCTAGCCACTAAATGTGGTAGATATGGGCTTCAGGATTTTGACTTTTCAAAAACCAGGATTTTAAAAAGTATTGATGAATCCCTAACTAGATTAAAAACAGATTATGTAGACCTGTTGCAACTACATGACATAGAGTTTGTCGATAAGCGGCAAATTTTAGAAGAAGCCATGCCTGCCATTGAAGAAATCAAAGCGAGCGGAAAAGCCAGGTACATTGGAATCACCGGGCTACCTGTGCGGTACTTGGCCCAAATCGCCAGGGAAGTAAAAGTGGACACAGTTTTATCTTGGGCACATTACAATCTCTTGGAAGATGAAATAAACGATGAGTTGGTCCCCCTTTCAAAAGAAAAAGGATTTGGCTTAATGAATGCAGCTCCTTTGATGCAACGAATACTTTCTGATGCGCCACTTCCTGAATGGCATAGATCCCCTGAGGAGGTAAAAGCAATGCAACCTATTTTATTGGAATTATGTGCAAACTATGGGGTTCGCTTGAGTGATGTAGCCCTGAGGTATGCAATGGATCATCCTGATATTGCGACTACCATAGTAGGAATGAATCGCCTATCCCTTATCCAACAAAATGTAGCTGCCGTAGATTTTAAAATCCCAAGTCAATTGCTTGAGGAAATCACACAGCTTTTGGCACCGGTAAAAAACAAAATGTGGTTTGAAGGAAACCCAGAAAACAACCTATAAATACCTATTACCATGAAAGCATTAGTCATTACAGAAGTTGGGAAAACAGAAGTTCAAGAAGTAAAAAAACCAAATGTGGGAGAAGGAGAGGTTTTAGTAAGAGTAGGAATGGTTGGATTTTGCGGCGGAGACTTGAACAGTTTCAGGGGGCTATTTCCCTTGCAAGAATACCCAAATATTTTAGGGCATGAGGTTGGTGGCACGATAGAAGAAATAGGGCCGGGAGTCCCTCCTGAAATTAAATTAGGTACCAATGTCACGATCTATCCTTATCAAAACTGTGGAACTTGCAAGGCATGTAGAAAAGGTAGGCCCAACTCATGTAAGACCAATAAAACCATGGGAGTTAGACGTCCGGGCGCGATGACCAGATACATTTCCGTACCTTATCAAGACACTTTCCCCTCAGAAAAATTATCCCTTCGGGAACTTGCTTTGGCTGAACCTCTAACCGTAGGGTTCCATGCAGCAGAAAGAGGAAGAGTTTCTGAAGAGGATATTGTTGCTGTGCTAGGTTGTGGCATTGTTGGAATGGGAGCGATTGCTTCGGCTGTGGAGAGAGGGGCTCAGGTGATAGCAGTAGATCTAGATGACAATAAATTAAAGATCGCTAAGAAAATTGGAGTCGCTCACACCATTAATCCAAGTAAAGAAGACCTACACGAAGCCCTTCAAAAGTATTCAAATAATGATGGTCCAGATGTCATCATTGAAGCTGTGGGAAGCCCCTCTACCTATAGAGCTGCCGTAGAAGAAGTAGCCTTTACAGGAAGAGTGGTCTGCATTGGGTATGCAAAAAAGGATGTGGATTTTAATACCTCTTTATTTGTTCAAAAAGAAATAGAAATCCTTGGTTCCAGAAATTGTTTGGGTGACTTCCCTACTGTCATTAAATACCTGGAAGAGGGAAAGTTTCCAGTTGATGATGTCATCAGCAAAGTGGTCACCATCGATGAAGCCCCTCAAACCATGATAGACTGGGATGCAAATCCCGTTGGCATCACTAAAATTATGATTGACTTTGACCGAGAATACCATGATTAAATCTTGCGCAACTATAGCACTTGTGCCTCAAATCAATTATGGCCCCTGGATTTTTTGGAAGGATCTAGAGAAAGGAATGGCAAAAGCTGCTGAACTAGGCTTTGATGCCATTGAATTGTTTACCCCTGCCTCTACTACTGTAGAAATCGAATTCTTACATGAGTTACTAACCAAGTATCAATTAGAGTTAGCGGCGGTAGGTACCGGAGCCGGAAAAGTCATCCATGGGCTTACACTTACTGACCCGGATCCTGAGATTCGAAAAAAAGCAATTTCCTTCATATCTGATATGATTTCCTTTGGAGCAAAATTTGGAGCTCCTGCCATCATCGGTTCCATGCAAGGGAATGTACTTCCGGGCAATGTCCGAGACCAGACTTTATCCTGGTTAGCAGAGGGATTGGAAATTTTGGGAGAAAAAGCCCATGAGCTGGATACATTTTTGATTTATGAGCCGCTCAACCGCTACGAAACCAATTTATTGAATACCATGAAAGACGGTGTGGCATTTCTGGAAAAATTAGGAACGAAACACGTAAAACTCCTTGCTGATCTTTTCCATATGAATATCGAGGAAGCGGATATTTCTAAAAGTATTCTCGAAGCAAATAACCATATTGGACATATTCACTTTGCTGATAGCAATCGAAAACCAATTGGGTTGGGACATACTGAGATGATTTCTGTGGCAAAAGCAATCAAGGATATCCAATATTCAGGGTTTATTTCAGCAGAAGCATTTCCTGAACCGAGCCCAGAAGAGGCTGCAATTCAAACTATTCAGTCATTTAGAAAATTTTTCAGTTAACAAAAACCATCATGCAACGATTTTGTCTAACCCTGGATTTAATTGATGATCCAGCATCTATTCAAGAATACGAACAATATCATGCGCCAGGAAGTGCTTGGCCAGAAGTGACACAACATGACATTGACTGTGGGATTACAAATATTGAAATTTTCAGGACTGGAAATAGAATGTTTATGATTCTGGAAACAAAAGATGAGTTCACATTTGAAGAAAAAGCTAAAATGGATGCTACTAATCCTAAAATTGCAGAATGGGAAAACTTGATGTGGAAATATCAACAGGCTATTCCATGGGCAAAACCCGGAGAAAAATGGGTGCTCATGAAACGCATATTCAAATCAGGTGAATAAAACATCGATGGCAATCAATTTGAGAAAAATCATATCCCCATTGGTTTCAAGTCTATTCCTTCTAAGTTTAGCAGGATTCATCTCGCCAAAGGCCAAATCTCCTAAACATGTATTGATCATAGGCATAGATGGGCTGAGTGTTAAAGGTTTTCAAGAGGCTAAAACCCCAAATTTGGACAAATTATTTTCAGATGGCGTTTTGTCCCTTCAAACAAGAGTGGTCATGCCTTCGGTCACTTTACCTAACTGGACCAGTCATTTGACTGCTGCAGGGCCAGAACAACATGGAGTAACCAATAATAACTGGACTTTGGGTTCCCATGAGTTGAGTCCAATCGAAACTGATTTGGAAGGTTACTATCCTTCGATTTTCAAGGCATTAAAGGATGAAAACCCAGAGATAAAAACAGCCTACTTTTATAACTGGGGGAACCTGATCAATTCCATAAATCAGAAATACTTAGATGAAGTGGGATTTGAGGAAAACGATGGTTATCAGGAAAATTATGATAAAGCCTTTGAGTTTGCAAAAGCTTCTAAAGACTCCCCTTTCTTGATTTTCCTGTATACCGTGCACATAGATCATGCTGGCCATACTAATGGCTGGATGTCGAAAGAATACATCAAAGCCATCGAAGAGGCAGATAAAGCAATTGGAGATTTAATTAAAAAAATGAAATCAGAGGATGTTTTCAAGAACACGAATTTCTTTCTGATCACTGATCACGGAGGGAATGAAAAGGGCCATGGGGGACTTAGCAGAGAAGAAATGGAAGTTCCTTGGGCAATTGTAGGCCCTAACATCCTGAAAGATCAAAAATTCCAAATCCCCAATAGCAATGCCAATACTGCATCGGTCATTGCCACCATTTTTGGGGTTAAAGAATTACAGGCTTCTGCCATTGGTAAAACTCCTGAGGGAATATTTAAGAAATAAATAAAAATCCCGCATACTTGTATCGCCCAAATAATCTGTTCCAAAAAAACATTACTAACTCCCCAACTCTTAATTTATGAGAATATCGATTTTTGGCCTTTTGGCAATGGTTCTTGTTTTTGGATGTAATAGTCCTGAAACTTCAGAAAATCTTCCAAGGATTGCAATTGCTGGATTGGCAATTGAATCCAGTACCTTCTCCCCTGCCCAAAGTGATGCTGCTGCATTTAGAACTCGTGTAGGAGAAGAAATATTTAGCTATTATCCTTTTTTGGATTCAGGTTCAGTAGACAGAGGTAGAGCCGAATGGTTTCCTACCTTGAGAGGTCATGCCATTCCTGGAGGAATAGTGACACGTGAGGCATACGATTCCTTGGTTGGTGTCACTTTAGAAATGCTGAAAGAAAATTTACCCTATGATGGATTATTTTTTGATATCCACGGAGCAATGAGTGTGGTAGGGTTGGATGATCCTGAGGGAGATTTCATTCTAAAAGTACGTGAAGTGGTGGGTCAGGAAACTTTAATTTCCACTTCTATGGATTTACATGGAAATGTATCTCAAAGACTTGCGAAAAACACCGACTTAATCACCTGTTATAGAATGGCCCCTCATGAGGATGCCCTAGAATCCAAACAAAGAGCGGTAGAAAACCTGCTAGATCGATTAGAAAGTGGAAAAGGTAAACCAGCTTATAAAGCTTGGATTCCTGTTCCCATTCTACTTCCAGGTGAAAAAACCAGTACCCGAATCGATCCAGGAAAAAGCTTATATGCAAAAATCCCAAGCCAAACAGAAAAAGAAGGAGTCATCGATGCTGCCATTTGGATCGGTTATGCCTGGGCAGATGAACCAAGAAACCATGCCGTGGTAATGGTGACAGGAGACGATGAAAAAGCTGTTTCAGAATCTGCAGAATATTTGGCCAAGAGTTTTTGGGAGGTTAGAAATGAATTTGAATTTGTAGCGCCAGTTGCCACCTTGGACGAAAGCCTAAAAATGGCCTTAGAAAGTGATAAAAAGCCATACATGATTTCTGATATGGGTGATAACCCTACTGCAGGTGGTGCAGGTGATGTTACCTGGACGATTACAGAAGTTTTGAAAAGACCTGAATTCAAATCAGCAGATGGCCCTACTTTGATCTATGCATCCATTCCAGGTCCTGAATTCGTGGAAAAAGCGATGGAAGTGGGTGTGGGAGGAACAGTTGAAGGAACTGCCGGTGCGGCAGTAGATGACCGTTTTGCTCCACCTGTGCCCTTAAAAGGTACTGTAGAATTCATCAAAGAAGGAGATCGGGCTGCAGAGGTAGAAGTAGTAGTGAGAATTGGTTCAGTCCATGTGATCGTTACTAAAAAACGTAAGCCTTATCATAATGAGAGTGACTTCACCGAATTGGGATTGAAGCCAAGAGAAGCCGATATCGTGATGGTAAAAATCGGGTATTTAGTTCCTGAACTTTATGATATGAGAGGCGATTGGGTCATGGCTTTGACTCCTGGAGGTGTGGACCAAGATCTAGAACGATTGGGATATAAACGAATCAACAGACCAATGTTCCCTCTAGATAAAGATATGGAAAACCCAGACCTTAGTACTCGATTCATTCCTGCTTCGGATCAATAAAGAGTATCCTTTAAAAATTATTTTAAAATGCTGTTCCTATTGAGAACAGCATTTTTTTTATCTTCAAACCATATACACTCCAGGATTACATGAAAAAACTAAGTTTAGTACTCTTATTTTTTGGAATTGGATATTCCGTATTGGCTCAGGAAAAAGGACTATCTGATGAAGTTCAAATCCAAAATTTAGTTCAAGAATCATTCGATGTCTTGTTTTCTTCCTATGACCTCGATCAAATAGATACGTTTTATACTCCAGATATTAAAATACTGGAAAATGGTGAAATCTGGGACATGGATATCATTAAAGGCTTATTGACAAACGCTAAAAGCCGAAACTCCGGAGTTCGGACCAATAAATTTGAGTTTATTGAAACCCATGTGGATCATGACATGGGGTATACAATCTATCATAATTACGCCTCATTTTTAAAGGATGGAGAAGTAACTCGTGAGATACATTGGATTGAAAGTGTAGTTGCCATCAAAACTGAAAATGGCTGGAGAATCAAAAATCTTCATAGTTTCCCGGCCTCTGAAAAAAAGTAATTGTATGAAAGCGATACGCCTATTTTTATTCTTCTACCTTTTATTTTTTGGTCAGGCCAATTGCCAAGAAATCAATCCTATTTCAAATGAAACCAAACAAGTATTGTTTTTAGGAAATAGCATTACCTATGCAGGACAATACATCAACTATGTAGAAACCTATTATCGCCTTAAACATCCAGATTCCTCCATAGAATGGATCAATTTGGGTTTACCAAGCGAAACCGTTTCTGGTCTTTCTGAGGAAGGGCATGCAAGAGGGGCTTTTCCTCGTCCTGATTTGCATGAAAGATTATCCAGGGTGTTTAACCAGCTAAAACCCGATTTGGTCTTTGCCAATTATGGCATGAACGATGGAATTTATAAGCCTTTGGATGACCTTCGGTTTCAAAAATATAAAGATGGTATCAATTGGCTTCAGCAATCTATTTCAATAAATGGAGCAAAAGGAGTCTTCCTGACTCCCCCTATTTATGATCCTGCAAAAGGAGAAGCCTATGCAAATGTCTTGGACAACTATTCAGACTGGTTGCTTAGCAAGAGATATACTGACAATTGGGCCGTTATTGATCTGCATTGGCCCATGCGAAAATTTCTGGAAGAAAAAAGAAAGAATAACCCAAGCTATTACCTAGCAAAAGATGGAATACATCCCGGCCCAACTGGTCATTGGCTGATGGCCAGAGAAATCCTCTTTTTTCTAGGGGAAACAGAAATCTCTGCTTATGAAGAATTCAATGAGGCTATTGAAAATATGCCCAATTCCATAGAACTTTTGGAGTTAATCTCCAATAAACAAGCAATTCAAAGAGATGCATGGCTAAGATCAACGGGACATTTGAGGTCTGGGTTGAACGAGGGGCTTCCTATGGAAGATGCCCAAAAAAAGATATCTGAATTAGAAAAGCAGATTAAAAGCTTACTAAATTAAGGAATGCAAAAAGGTAGGTTGGAAGCATTTAGTGATGGGGTATTGGCAATTGTCATTACCATTATGGTACTGGAAATCAAAGTCCCTCATGGAGACGAACTATCAGATTTAAAGCCCATTATTCCAGTGTTTTTAAGTTACATCCTTAGCTTTATATATCTTGGAATATATTGGAACAATCATCATCATATGATGCATACTGTCAAGAAAGTTTCCGGAGGAATACTTTGGGCAAACCTCTATCTTTTATTTTGGCTCTCCTTGGTCCCCTTTGTTACAGGCTGGATGGGTGAAAACAATTTTGCTCCGATGACATTGGCATTGTATGGGTTCATATTGCTGATGGCAGCGGTAGCCTATTTCATCCTTCAAAATAGAATCATTCATGTTCATGGAAAGGATTCTCTTTTAGCAAAAGCACTTGGAACAGATTTAAAAGGATACCTTTCTCCTGTCTTCTATATTCTTGGTATTATCTCCAGTTTTTTCATCCCTTGGCTTGCAGGTGTCTTTTATATCCTGGTTGCCTTCATGTGGCTCATCCCCGACATGAGAATTGAAAGAATACTCAGAGAGGTAGAAAAAAAAGAAGACTAAAAGCATACAATTGAATGAAAATCAATACAAAAATAGTTCTTTCGTTAATTGCAGTGTTTTTAGGAATTTTTGGTATTTCTTTAAGCTTCTTTCCCCAGGAAATCTCCTTTTCCTTGAATCTTCAGGCAGATTTTTTTCTGTTTTTGCAACTCATGGGAGCGCTGTACTTTGGATATACCATGATTAATTGGATGGTCAAAGGCAGCACGATTGGAGGAATTTATAATAGACCTATCGCAATAGGAAATTTCAGTCACTTCGCGATTGGTACTTTGGCTTTAATTAAGTACTCTTCCAAGGCCTTAGATCAATCCCAACCATAATTTTAGCAGCTATATATACTGTATTTGCGGTAATTTTTAGCCTAATTGTATTTATACATCCTTTAAACCGAACCTGATGGAAAACTTACATAAAACCTCATTCCAATTTATCAGCGAACCTTCCGATGTGAATTTTGGAGGGAAAGTCCATGGGGGTATGGTGATGAAATGGATTGACCAAGCAGCATATACCTGTGCCAGAACCTGGGCAGAGACCTATTGTGTAACGGTTTATGTGGGGGGAATTAGATTCTATAAACCAATCAATATCGGAGAGATAATCAAAGTGGATGCAGCTGTAATTCATACTGGTAATTCCAGTATCCATATCATGGTGGAAATTTATTCCCGTGATTTCTCAGTACATGAATTTGAAAAAAAGACGCATTGTATTATCATCTTTGTTTCTGTTGATGAAAATGGAAACCCCAAAAAAGTCAAACCATGGGTACCGCAGACCGATCAAGAAAAGAAGCTGGAAGAATATGCTACAAGATTAAAAACGCTGAGGGAAACCATTCATAATGAAATGCGCCCCTTCTTTAATGAATAATAAAACAATTTAGGCTCCAGAAGGAGCCTAAATTGTTAACGTGCTTTCTTTTTAAACAACTTAAATACTGATTCAAATATTCCAAAAGCCACAAAACCTATGAATAAGCCGATTAGAATCTCTTTAATGATCGAGGGCCAAGATGGAAATAAATGGTGGAAATATTCGATGTTGTGAACGAAAATTCCCCCTGAAACCAAGATCAAGGCTATCGTCCCAATCACTCCCATACTTTTAATCACCTTAGGCAAAGCTTTGACTAAAACCTTCCCAACTTGATCAGAGAAACTATTTTCCTCCTCATTCAATGCTATTAATTTAAAGCCAAATTCATCCATTCTTACGATCAGTGCCACAATCCCATATACTCCTACGGTAGCAATTAATGCAATAATAGACACCACTATAATTTGGTTTAAGATGGGTTCCCCTACTACCGTACCCAAAGCTATGATGATGATTTCTACAGAGAGAATAAAGTCAGTGAAGATGGCAGACTTAATTTTCTCCTTTTCAAGTTTCAGTATTTCTTCTTCTGTAAGATTTTCTGCTAAAGAAACCACTTTCTTGTGTTCATGAGGCACTAAATATTCATAGATTTTTTCAGCTCCTTCAAAAGCCAAATAAACACCTCCAATCACCAATATGACTGTGACAGCAATAGGAAGGAAGGCACTTAATAAAAAGGCGACAGGAAGAATAATCAATTTATTCAGAAGGGATCCTTTGGTAATAGCCCATAAAACTGGAAGCTCACGATCAGAGACAAAACCAGAGGCCTTCTCTGCATTTACAGCCAAATCATCTCCTAAGATTCCGGCAGTTTTTTTCGCAGCAACTTTACTCATCACTGCGACGTCATCCATCAAAGTGGCAATATCATCCAGTAAAGCAAATAATCCTGAAGCCATACTTTTAACTAATCAAATTTGAAATTCCTCATTAAGCTTGTGAAGATAACGCTCCATCAAAGTCTTCCAAAAACTATTCTTTTATCTTTTCTAAAAATAAATCTTCCACGTAAAACTGCCAGTCAGAAAATCTCTTGGCTTGATTCGCCAAATGCACATGATGATCCTGATCCAAAACATAGTCATCTGGTTTATTTAATGACCGTGTTTTGCCATATACTTTTTCCAGTTCTGATTCAATTGAATTCCATTTTGCTTCCATACCTATTAATTCTGCTTTCGCAATATTTCTTTCCTCACCACTAGGATGGTCTAGTTTAGCCAATGTGATCAATGCCTGATTAGTAAATTGAACTACTTTTGCTACTTGTTCATAGGCCTCTAAGTTGTATTTATTTCGTTTTGCTACTTTTTTGGAAGCCTCTATTTTGGATAATACCTCCTCTACAACTTTTAGATTCTCGGCTGCTTTAGAAACTCTATCTTGATACTTTTCTGTCCAAGTACCTAGTGATTCCAGATCTGGCATTTCGATAACAGCTTCCTTAATAGGATCTTCTATATTCCTTAACCTGTTTCGGTCTTTGCCATCTAGCAATGCATTCTTCCAAAAGGCCACGGGACCTTCCAGACTTTCTACAAATGCAAATTCCTCAGACACCAATTCTGGTCCAAACATTCGTTGTCTAAAGGCAGTATGAAGCTCATCATCTGATCTTTTTTCCCCTGACCAGGTGTATTCTGCAAACGTAGCAATCCCTCGTTGGTAAAGTTCAAATAACGGTGAATCATCATCCCATAAAGTCAAAAGTAGCCCATCTGCTTCATTATCGATGGAGCTTAGAGCAAAATCACGAATGTTAGCGGTATTGCTATTTTCAAGTGGCATTAAATTCCATCGTGTTTGACCTGCAGTTGCGCCCATTACTTGAAATCCATTTTCAGTAAACCACTTCATAGCTTTATCATTCCCTGGTGACTCAGGCATGCTGTAATTCCAACGCATGTACACGCAATTTTTAGGGAATAAATCCACAAACCTATTTAGGTTGATTTCATTCTTTGCCCAAATACTATCCACTTGGGCAGCGGTAAGTTTTGAATTATAAATTGAACTATATACACCGGCGTTTTTCAAAGGCATATCATCCCAAAAAATCGGTGTTAAACCTCGGTCTTCTGCATATTTACTTACCTTATTTAACCAAATAAGCTGAAGCTCAAGCGGAGACTTTCCACTATTCCTTCCAGTAGTATGTACCTCATCTCCACCTACGTGTAAATAAGTGGCATGGGTAAATGCTTTCAAAGCATCGGTGTACAAATCAAATTGTACCTCATAAGTTTTTTCATTTAGTGGGTTGAACGCCCAATCGCTGGCAGGATCATCTCTCAACTCCTCATATTCAGGATGCTTTAAAATAAAGGATGCATGTCCTAAACCTTGGACCAAAGGTGAAATTCGAATATTCCTAGCCATCGCATAATCTGAAATTGCTTTCCAGTCCGCTATGGAAAAGGCATCAGAAGAGGCTACAACAGGTTGAAGTTCATATCCTAATTTATCCTCAATTTCAATGATAATCCCATTAATTTTTAAAGCCGCCAGTCTATCCATCAATTCATAGTAATACTCTTTCTGCTCCAAATGATGTTTCACATCCAACTGGATGGCTCGATATGCCAATGCTGGTTCATCAATAATCTCCACCATAGGCAAATAGGCTTCTTGATCCTCCGCATCTTGGGTAATCTGATCCAAGGTCATCAACCCATACCAAAGACCTGCTTCCGAATTGGATTGTATAAAAATCTCATTGGAAGTAATAGAAAGTTGATATCCTTCATTTTTCAATTTCAAAGAAGAGTTCAGCTCCAATTCAATGGAACCAGCATCAAAGACCTCCAATTTTCCTCCCGAAGTAAATTCACCTTTTGCCTTTTCCAAATCCCCCCTAATGGATGATGGATCTAAAGAGGATGCCCCGCTGAAATCAGCACGGGCAGGAATAGGAAGAAGATTGAAATTTGCCTCCGTATTGAGTTTTGTCTGACAAGCAGCAACAGCTGCTAGAATAAGGAATAGGTAAATTAATCTGGTGAACTTCATTTAGGGTTTATTTATTAAAGGGAAAAAGTTTTTCATTTCAAGAAACGAAAATATAGAAAAATTGCCCAGTTTACCTCTTACTTTCAGTAAAAGCAGTTCCTTTCTGATTATTTTTTGGAGAAATCAACTTGTTCCTGAACTAAATACATGATCGGCATTTTTTATTGAGCATTTTTATTTAATTTTTAGATTAACCTTATGGTAATAAAATACCATCTACCCAAAAAATAACCCAGTATCTACATGATTACCCTCCTGATTATTCTGGTGGCTCTAGCTTTTATAATGGTAGCCATCGTTAAATTTGACATTCATCCCTTTCTCGCATTATTCGTCGGAGCTATTTTTTATGGCTTATTATCTGGAATGTCTACTGATCTTATTCTAAAATCTATTTCTGATGGATTTGGAGGGGTTTTGGGAAGTATAGGCCTGTTGATTCTATTAGGAGTCATGATCGGAACATTTTTGGAGAAAACAGGAGGGGCTTTGGTAATCGCTCAAAAGATTTTATCGTGGATCGGAGAAAAAAGAGTGATTTCTGCCATGATGTTTAGCGGATATATCCTGTCAATTCCTGTATTTGGAGACAGTACTTTCATCATGATGAACCCCATCAGCAAATCTCTATCACTGAAGGGGAAAGTTCCTTATGCTGCCACCACGATTGCTTTGGCTTTGGGTGCTACTGCCTCCCATTCGTTAGTTCCTCCTACTCCAGGACCTATTGCCACAGCTGGCATTTATGAGGCAGATTTAGGCATGGTGATTTTCTGGGGCCTTATCGTCAGTTTAATCACTTTGATACCCAGTTATCTATTTGTAAAAAAGGTAGTTTCTAAATTTCCTCTTCAACCAAAGTTTGCAGTTATAAATCCTGAAAATGAACTAAAGAACACCCCAACTCCTTTTAAATCTTTCTTGCCAATAATTATTCCTTTGGTATTGATTGTGATGGCTTCTATCGCCAAATACCCAACCCAACCTTTCGGAGACAATTTCTTTACAGACATCATCCTATTTTTGGGAAGTCCAGTGATCGCTTTACTTTTAGGGACTTTTTTATCCTTTACATTACCTGCTAAATACGACAAGAAATTACTCAGTTCAAGCGGTTGGATTGGCGAGGCCATATTGATCGCTGCCCCGGTTATTTTGATCACAGGAGCCGGAGGAGTTTTTGGAAAAATGCTTCAAAATTCAGGAATTGGAGATTTGGTAAGTTCTAGCTTAAGTGGGGCAAGCTGGGGAATTTTCCTGCCATTTTTAATCGCCTTTTCTTTGAAAACGGCCCAAGGATCCTCCACAGTAGCCATGATTACCACGGCTTCGATCGTCGCTCCATTACTTGGGTCCCTAGGACTAGATACCGAAACAATGAGAGTTTTTGCAGTATTGGCCACGGGAGCAGGAGCAATGGCCGTTTCCCATGCGAATGATAGTTTTTTCTGGGCAGTCACCCAACTTTCAGGCTTGTCCATTAAACAGGGAAACCAATCCCATAGTCTAGGTACTTTCATCATGTCGATCACAGCGATTTCAATGATCTATTTGATCTCATTATTTGTAGTTTAATGGGTCTTCCTTTGTATCAAATGACACGAAGCTCAAAACCTTTGCTCCTAACCTTTCTATTCTTTGGGTGTTGCTTATTTTCTCTTGATGCACAAATTTTAAAAAAGCCTATTCCGGATAAATTGATCATCCTCACTTTTGATGATGCTCCTGCAAGTCATTATTCAGTAGTAGCTCCGATGTTAAAAAAATATGGCTTTGAAGGTACTTTTTTTGTCTGTGAGTTTCCCCCCAATTCCAAAGACAGTACACTATACATGAATTGGAGACAAATCCAGGCTTTGGACCAGCAAGGTTTTGAAATTGGAAATCATACACATAATCACGCCAATATCAGCAAGTTGACACAAGAGGAATTCCATGCACAACTTGCGTATATTGAGCATAAATGTGATTCCTTAGGAATTCAAAAGATTACAAATTTTGCCTATCCAGGATATGGACTCAATACACAAGCCTTGGTTTTTTTGCAAGAAAGAAATTACCACTTTGCCAGAGCCGGAGGAAGTAGAGCCTATGATCCATTAACAGATCATCCTTTTTTAATTCCAAGCTGGGCAACAAATGAATCAAATAAGACAGAAATTATTCAAGCACTTGATCAAGCTAAAAACGGGCATATCGTCGTTCTCACCATACATGGTGTGCCAGATATAGAACATCCTTGGGTGAATACTCCAATAGAATTATTTAAAGAGTACTTGGACTACCTCAAAAAACATGATTTTCAAGTGATCTCCATGGGAGGTTTAGAAGAATATGTGGATTTTGAACAGGCAATGACTCAATTGAGGCCAGATTATTCCAAAAAACTCAATAATTAAAAAGGGCGACCTTTGAATGGCCGCCCTACTTTTAAGTGAATTAATTAACACGCTTTATTTGAGATCAAAACGGTCTAGGTTCATCACCTTATCCCAAGCTGCTACAAAGTCATTTACAAATTTTTCGCCTGAGTCTGAACAGCCATAAACTTCTGCAATAGCTCTAAGCTCAGAATTTGAACCAAAGATTAAGTCAACTCTTGTACCTGTCCATTTAGGCTCACCGGTAGTTCTGTCGCTTCCTACAAATACATTTTGTGCATCAGTAGTGCCATTCCAAGTAGTTCTAAGATCTAAAAGATTCACAAAGTAATCATTTGTTAAAACTCCTGGTCTATTTGTAAATACACCATGCTTTGCACCATTGTAGTTGGTATTCAATACTCGCATTCCACCTACTAAAACGGTCATCTCCGGAGCAGATAACGTCATTAATTGAGCTTTGTCAATCAACATTTCTTCTGCAGAGGCTTTATGTTTTGGAGCGTAGTAATTTCTGAAACCATCTGCTGCTGGCTCTAATGCTTCAAATGATTCAACATCAGTTTGCTCTTGAGAAGCATCACCTCTTCCCGGAGTGAAAGGAACTTTTACTTCATATCCTGCATCTTTTGCTGCTTTCTCTACACCTGCACAACCTGCTAATACAATTGTGTCTGCAATAGAAATCTGTTTGCCTCCTACTTGCTTACTATTAAATTCAGATTGTATGGTTTCCAATACTTCAAGAACTTTAGATAATTGCGCAGGATTATTTACTTCCCAGTTTTTCTGAGGAGCAAGTCTCACTCTTGCACCATTTGCACCACCTCTTTTGTCCGAACCTCTAAATGTAGAAGCCGAAGCCCAAGCAGTAGATACCAATTCAGACACTGAAAGACCTGAAGCTAGAATTTTAGCTTTTAAATCTTCAACATCCGTTTCATCCACTAGTTTGTGTCTCACCGCAGGTATAGGATCTTGCCAAATCAACTCTTCAGTTGGAACTTCAGTACCCAGATATCTGGTTACTGGCCCCATATCTCTATGAGTTAATTTGAACCATGCTCTTGCAAATGCATCTGCAAACTCATCCGGATTTTCGTAGAAATGTCTTGAAATTTTCTCGTATTCAGGATCCATTTTCAAAGCAATGTCTGTTGTCAGCATTGCTGGGGCATGCTTTTTAGCTGGATCAAAAGCATCAGGGACAGTTCCAGCACCTGCACCACCTTTTGGAGTCCATTGGTAAGCTCCTCCCGGGCTTTTGGTCAATTCCCAATCATAGCCAAACAAGTTTTCAAAATAATTATTGCTCCATTTAGTTGGAGTAGTAGTCCAAGTTACTTCGATGCCACTGGTGATGGTATCCTCGGCATTTCCTTTACCAAAAGTATTTTTCCAACCCATCCCCATTTCTTCGATGGATGCGCCCGCAGGTTCAGCTCCAACATATTTAGTAGGATCCGCAGCACCATGCGTTTTTCCAAATGTATGACCGCCCGCAATCAAGGCAACTGTTTCATAATCATTCATAGCCATTCGACCAAAAGTCTCACGAATATCCCTTGCAGCTCCCACTGGATCGGGCTGACCTTTTGGCCCTTCCGGATTCACATAAATCAATCCCATGTGAGTAGCTCCTAAAGGATTCTCCAAGACACGGTCTCCACTGTAGCGATCTTCATCACCCATCCATTGACCTTCTGATCCCCAATAAACATCCTCTTCAGGCTCCCATACGTCTTCCCGGCCTCCACCGAAACCAAAAGTTTTTAATCCCATGGATTCCAAAGCACAGTTACCAGTCAAGATCATCAAATCTGCCCAGGAAAGCTTCTTACCATATTTCTGTTTAATTGGCCAAAGCAATAATCTAGCTTTGTCAAGGTTCGCATTATCTGGCCAGCTATTCAAAGGAGCAAAGCGTTGTGTTCCAGAGCCTCCTCCTCCTCTACCATCTTGAATCCTATAGGTTCCTGCACTGTGCCACGCCATTCTGATAAAGAATGGTCCATAATGACCAAAATCAGCGGGCCACCAATCTTGAGATGTTTCCATCAATTCGAAGATATCCTTCTTTACTTCTTTCAAATCAAGTGATTTGAATTCCTCTGCGTAATTGAAAGACCCTTCCATCGGATTTGATAAAGAAGAATGCTGACGAAGGATATTCAGCTTTAATTGATTTGGCCACCAATCTCGATTTCGCATTCCTCCACCAGCAACTTGTTTCATAGTACCGCCAGTAAAAGGACATTTTCCTGCTTTGTCGTTTACACCGTAACTATTTCCGTTTGATGAAGAATGATTATGAGGGTTATCCATGTTAAAATAGAGTTTTAGTTAGTTACTTAGATCAGCTAAGTTATCAAAAATTTTATTTATATAATTTAAATTTCCATAGATAATAACTATGGGTATTTCACTTACTCAATATCCAAATTGGCTGTAAGTAATTTAATAAAAAAAGAATAAAAATAGAGGCCAAAAACCCCGTAACTGACAAAAATCATTGATCTCGATCCAAAGCTAATTCCCCAATCGAGCTCCCCTAAGTACCACCACAATTTTCACACTTAAATTGACTACACGCTACTCACTTTATTTTGAGATTGGTGGAAAAAGATAGTATTTTCAACTGATGAGGTTTTATTATAAATCATTGTCAATCAGATTCTTTTGACTTCTTCCATCATTAACAATTATTTATGTCTCTACCACTCATAATTTTAGCCGTTGCCCTGGCTGTCGGCTTCATGCTGGTAAGTATTTTTAATCGCTTCGTCCGAAACAAAAACACCGTCAAAGATGCTTGGAGTAATATTGATGTGGCCTTGAAAAGAAGGTATGATTTGATTCCCAACTTAGTCGAAACAGTCAAGGGTTATGCTGCTCATGAGCAGAAAACCGTTGAGAAAGTGATTCAGGCAAGAAATGCTGCCATGGCTGTTCCCTTCGGGGAAATCAATCAACAAATCAACAATGGTTAGTTCCCCTTCAAGTTCTGGAAGCTCCGCCGGTGGTGGCTCTTTTGGTGGTGGTTTCGGAGGAGGCGGAGGTGGAAGCTGGTAATTGTAAACTTAAATGAGACTTTTCCTTTAAATTTCTGAATCAGCATCGTATCATCTACCATTGATAACCTTCTCAATATGATTAATTACTTAAATTTAATCCCTTAAAATCTCTTCAAATAGAATGTTAAAAGCATTATTAATTACAACACTTATCCTTTTTTACTCTTGGAATCTTACATTTCAAGATCCTCCAAAAATTCTAATCATTGGCGATTCCATTTCTATTGGCTACACCCCTTTTGTCAAAGAGAAATTCGGGGATGCTGCCATTGTAAAACATAATCCCGGAAATGCTCAGCACACTGGAACTGGACTAGAAAAGATTGAGGAATGGATTGGGGATGAAGATTGGGACATCATTCAAATCAATTGGGGCTTATGGGATTTATGTTACCGACACCCTGATTCTAAAGTCTATGGAAACAGGGATAAAGTAAACGGAACGCTAACCTATTCATTGGAAGAATATAAATCGAACTTAGACTCGATAGTTTCAAAAATCAAGAAAATTTCAGATGCCAAAATAATTTTTGTCACCACTACTTATGTCCCGGAAAACGAAGCTGGAAGATTTAAGAAAGACCCTAAGAGATATAATAAGGTGGCAAAAACCGTCATAAAAAAGCAGGGCGTTTTGATCAATGACATTTATAAACCTTCAATTACCATTCATAATAACTTTGGGATTGGAGACGATGACGTACATTATACTCCAGAAGGATACGAGCAATTAGGATCGATTGTATATGAATTTCTGAATAAAGAAATTCAATAATTGAAATTTTAGAAAAACCTATTCCTCTCTATCTTTTTGATTCATTCGAACCACTTTTTGTAAAACAATTGGTCAATAAATTACTATGAAAAACAGTGTCTTTATAGCAACCAGTTTGGATGGATTTATAGCTGGAAAAAATAATGAACTCGATTGGCTTTCAACTTTTCCAGAAATTGATGACATCAACACCGGATTTGATGATTTCACTTCACAGGTAGATGCGTTATTGATGGGAAAAAACACGTTTGAAATTGTAGCTGGTTTTGAAGGAGAATGGTTTTACAAGAAACCAGTATTCGTCTGGAGCAACTCCACCCCTGAATTACCATCCAAATTTCAAGGAAAAGCATTTCTAGTTAAAGGCACTTTGAAAGAAGTCCTTTCACAGATCCATAAACAAGGTTATAAAAATCTTTATATCGATGGAGGTAAGACCATTCAAAGCTTTTTGAAGGAAGATTTGATTGATGAAATGATCATCACCACCATACCAGTGCTTTTGGGAGGAGGTATTCCCCTCTTCGAAGATCTTCCAAAACAATTGGTGTTTACTTGTAAAAAAACCACCCTATTTTTAGATAAGGTGGTTCAAAATCATTTTGTAAGATTGAGGGAAACTACCTAGCGGTCCAGCCTCCATCTACAGTTACCATCGACCCTACCATATAGTTGCTGGCATCTGATGCCAAGAAAATTGCGGCTCCTTGGATCTCTTTCAATTCTCCCCACCTACCTAGAGCGGTGGCCCCAACAATAAACTTTTTCCCTTCTTCGGTATCTGCAATTGGTAAATTCATTTCTGTTAAAAATGGCCCTGGGCAAATTGCATTCACATTGATATTAAATGGAGCAAATTCCAATCCCAAAGCTCGGGTCATTTGAACGACGGCACCTTTGCTTGAGGTGTAAGGTGTCCTGTTTGCCAGTCCAACCAATCCCAAAGTACTCGCCAAATTGATGATGCTGCCACTTTTCGCAGCCTTCATATAGGGGGTCACCGCCCGGCAGCAAAGCCAAGTGCCAGTAACATTGATATCCATTACTTTTTGAAAATCTGCTAAAGTCAACTCATCGATAGCTCCTCTGATATTAATCCCTGCTGAATTGATCAATATATCTATTCTTCCAAACGCTTCTATTGCAGCTTTTGCCATCGCAATGGTTTGATCTTCCTTCACCACATCCGCTTGAAAAGCGATCGCTTTTACCCCATATATTTTAGAAATTTCATCTGCTGCAATTTGGCCTTCGTCTAAAGTCCTACTGACAAGCATCACATTTGCGCCAGCACTCGCCAAACCCGCTGCCATCGCTTGTCCCAGTCCTTTGGATCCACCGGTAATGATTGCTGCTCGTCCTTTCAGATCAAAAAGTTTTATCCCTGGTAATTCACTTACTGAAGTATTCATAGTTTAATGTTTTAATTATTTTTTTGATTTTGGATTAGCCTATTCCTAAGCTTTTCTTACTGAAAGAAAGGCAAGAAGTGATATTATTTTCTTCAAACGCCAGTCTTTGTTCATCACTTAACCCCTCCACTTTGGGTAATTCTCCTGGATAACTTTTCCCTCTTACTTCCATTATAATTTTTGCAAGTTCTTTTTCAGGAATATCTTGAAAGGTCTTCCAATAGCCACTTTCCATTACGGGGATTTCTAAAGGGTCTCGAGTAATCATCTCTAGACTAAAATGGATGGATGGGTTATATTTTTTGCAAAGTTCTACTGCTTTTTTTAAGTCTATTATTCCTGTTCCTAATGGAACTTCAGAAAGTAAAAACCCTTGTTCATATTCTTGAACCCCCATATCCTTAACATGAGTTGAAAATGCCATTGGTGCCAATGTTTCAATGACGGTAATAGGGTCTTCTAATAACGCAACATTATTCCCAAAGTCCACAGTTACCCCAACCCATTCACTTCCCAAGTTTAGGATTATTTCCGCTAGTTCTGAAGCTGTCCAATCTTTGTGATTTTCTACCGCCAACTTCATTTGGTGCTTTCTAACGATCGGTTCAGCGAGAGACAAAGCCATTAAAGCTCCGGCTTTAAACTCTAAAAACTCTTTCTCCGAATGGAAATTTTCATACCTTCTTCCATTCAAACATACTGTTCGAAGGACTTCAGCTCCAGCTTCTTTACCTGCCAATACTTCTTTTTCAAATAATGGTACTTGACCCGAAGTTTGAGGTAACCGTATGCTCCCTTCCAGATAGAGGTCACTTTTTTCTCTTACATCCCTTACTTTTTTCGCAAAATCACTCGCCCATCCATTGACACCTACTTGTACTCCTCCTGCTCCGATCTCTTTGCAATGCTTGATCAAATCGATGGCATTTTCGAAGGAAGGATAAGCCGAGCTTCCAGCTTTTGAATGCCATCGAGCAACGTAGGAATGAACCACAATACCCATTGGGATACCGGCCATGGCTTCCGGGATTTCCGGAAATGAAAAATTCATTGCAAACACTCCCAAACCTGCTGTTTTCAGGAAATCTCGTCTTCCTGAATCAAAATAACTTTGTGCATTTTTCATTGCTTATGGATTGGGTTTTTCATGGAATGTGGAAGGTTCATTCTAAATTTTCTATATGTTGATTCAACTCTTCAGCGGACCAAGGATACACCCTCCCTTGAGTTGTCAAACGCATTCCTCCTACCGTCCTCCTTGAGATAGGAGGAGCTTGGTTTCCCCATTCATTTCTGATGTAGGTCAAGATGGCTGCAATGCTAGCATCATCCATCGTAGAGTGTGCAGGCATAACAGGTAGTATTTCTGGGGCATCGTACTTTTTCCCATCCACCTCAATGGGTCCCTCTAACCCATGTAAAAGAATTAAGGAAAGGCGCTTTTCATCCCCTAATACCCATTCAGAATTTACCAAAGGTGGCCCCATTCTATTTTCTCCTCTACCATCTGAGCCATGGCAACTTGCACAACTAACCAGGAACTTCTGCCTTCCATCTGCAAATTGTTTCAAAGCAGAAGCATCTAATGAGCCGGTTACTACTTCGACTTCGTCCGGATGGAAACCTGGCCAAGTGAACAAACTTTTCAGCATCCCTATTCTTTGGTAATCCATGGGTAAGTCTGTTCGTTGAAAAATCGAAGGCTCTGAATTAAAAGATACAAAACCTTTTTCAGGAGAATTTGCAGATTGAATAGCCAGTGAACTCAGGACTGTTTGTTCTTTCCAGCCCAACTCAGGAATATCCACAAGCGCTAAGAGCCCCTTAATTTCATTTTGATCTGCTTTTTTAACGATGGAAGCTGTGAGCATTTCCAGAAATATTTCATGCTCCGGCTTCAAATCATTCCATGTTACATCCTTCCAGATAGCTTGAAGAAAATCATATTCCCGGTTGGTCAAACTACTCATTGCGGCATCCCTGATCAAAGCATCTTCTCCCTGTTTAGACAAGACTTCCAACAAGACTTTTTGAGCATCCTGATCTGACAAAGCATAAGAACTTAATGCCATTTGTAAATCGGTGGATTGCCCAGCATCTTTTGACTTCTCTATCATTTTCTTACCCAATCTCCTCCTTGTACCTTCACCATCTTTTGCAAGCTTATCCAACATGCGTAAAGCTGCACTTTGCATCAACTCAGAATCAAGGTCTAAAACTTCAAATAGAAATTCCTCATCCGCTTGTTCCATTCCTTCCAAAGTCCAAAGTGCATGAAAAGAGCCCAATTCATTAAATGAATTCAGAACAATCTCCTTTAATGCCGGAACCTGGCTTTTATCATTACTTTCCACAAGTAATCGCTGTGCCATATCCCGGTACCAACCATCTGTATGTCCAAGATAGGCTAGTAATTCTGAATCGGATTTAGAAGAAAGTTTCTCAACTTTTTTAGGATCAGTATCGATAGGAACAACTCTCCAAATTCTCCCCATATGAACTGGCGCGTCTAGTTTTCTTTGGATAGTTTGCTCCCTTAAATACTCCGTCATGTAATCCAGATGTTGAATGATTCCTCGATACATATCAACAATATATAAGGCACCATCAGGTCCCACGTAACCATTCACAGGTCGGAATCTCTCATCGGAAGATGCCAAAAATTCTCTATATGGATTTGGATCATTTGCTACCAGGTAATTACCATTTTCTTTTACCACATTTCTTTTTACCAAATTCCCGGCATTCTCCATGACAAAAATATTTCCTAAATATTCTTGAGGGAACAAAGAGCTTCTATAGACTGTAGGAGCACAAGCAGAAGTGAATTCTAAAAGCCTTCCTTCTTGATCCAAGGTACCAGGAATATAGCCTCTGTTTACTGCGAAGTTTGGTCGAATGGGATATACCCTTCGATCAATAGTTAATCCATAATCAATCCCTGTAGCAGGAGTATGGTTAGGATTGGCAAAAAGATAATTGGGAGGGACAAGATCTCCATGAAGCTGAGACCAATTGTAATTATAAATCAGTCTGCCTTTATCATCTTGAGAAATTCCCCACTGACCTCTAAACTCAGTACTGTCACGAATCCATTCATCCCCTTTTAATCGATAGCGCAATCTGGATTTAGCACTGTAATACCAATTATCAACAATTCTGACCAACCCATTATCTGTATGCTCCACCACTCCATTTTGAGAATAAGTAGAATCCAATAAGATTTTGGTATCTGCTTTTAAATCTCCATCCAGATCTTCCGTGATCCATAATGCATTATTTTCGGCGACTAAGGCTCCCCCCTTAAAAAGCCCTATAGATCTAGGCATTACCAAGCTATCCAGGTAAATAGTAGATTTATCCATCTCTCCGTCCCCATCTTGATCTTCCAAAACAGAAATTCTACCTATGGGTTGCTCTTCATCATTTCCTTCAATATCTACCATATAGCCCCGCATTTCTATTACCCACATCTGTCCATCTTCATCAAATTGTATAGACACTGGCTCTTGAACCATTGGTTCAGCAGCAACTAATTGGATTTTGAAACCTGGTTCTATTTGGAAAGTAGCATGTTCTTCAGCGGGACTTAATGGAGGAAAAATGATATTCAGACCCTCTTTTTGGGTACTTGTGCAGGCCAAAATCAGCAGCATCAAACCAACGATGCTTGGTAAGCGGATAATCGACATAGGTAAATTTCGGGCTATTTATTGCCTATTCATCACAATGAAATGCAATTTTATAAACAAGGCAGTTTTCCTAATTTGACACTTATTCAAATGATACACAAGCCTATTTTACTAAGTGGTCTAATTATTTTTGGTATTACTTCAATTCCTTTCTAAGACTATCTCCTATCACTATGTTCAGCTTCAATCCATTTTTAGTCCTAATCTTGATGATTCTCTCATCCGTTTCCACCTACCTAATTACCAAGCATTCACTCATTAAAAACGAATCGGAGGTGCTAATTTCTTAAAACTGAGTTGGAATGGAACGCAATTACCTGATTACCCTGCAGGAAAACCCAAGATTTCTATCTTCATCCTAACTCCCAATTCCTCATTTCGCAAACATATTCATCCAATAATTAATTCGGAAGAATTAACCAAAGGAGAACTGTTTGTAGAAGATGAATTTGTAAATCAATTAAAAATGAAAGCTGGAGCCCCCATCAGTGAAGTAGTAAATACAATGCATTATGGTGCAAATCGGGGGAATACCCCCTACTGAAATCATTGTCTTTTACGCGGGAAGTGAAGGGTTGACCAATAAAAAAATCATGGAAGATCTATAGTATAAAAAATTATCTCTTCTGACTATTCAGCTTGCCCGAATCTTGCTTTTCAAAAAGTAAAAACAAGCATATTTTTATTAATTTATTGCTTTATTTTCAAAATTTACTATATATATTTATTTTTTTGCTAAAGTATTAGACTAGATTTTACGAACTCAATAAGACTTTTACCTGTTGGAGGTCAAAGATTAATAGCGATTAAATCAATTTTTGTTGAAAAATCAGATTTCAAAAAAGGAATACTTCAAAATTGTCTTGGTCTTAGGGGCTCTTTGTACCATCAGCCCTTTTTCCATAGACATGTATTTACCTGGATTTCCAGCAATGGCCAGGGAATTGGAGACTCCTATTGCCAATATTCAATTGTCCTTGACTGCCTATTTAGTGGGGATTGCCATTGGCCAATTGTTTTATGGCCCCCTATTAGATAAATATGGGAGAAAAAAACCACTTTATGTAGGTTTGGGAATTTATGTGCTGGCTTCTATTGGATGTGCTTTATCGGGCTCTGTAGAGAATCTAATACTTATGAGGTTCTTACAAGCCATTGGGGGGTGTGCGGGCATGGTTGCCGCTCAGGCTATGGTTCGTGATATTTTCCCTGTGACGAAAACTGCTCAAGTTTTAGCTTTATTGACTTTAGTAATCGCTGTCTCCCCAATGATTGCCCCTACTTTGGGAGGTTTCGTAACGGCTTATTACCATTGGCACTGGGTTTTTATTATTTTGGCATTGCTTACGGTGATTATTTGGATGGCCGTAATATGGGTGCTTCCGGACGGGGCAGAACCTGACACGCAAGTTTCATTGAAGCCTAAACAGGTTTGGAAAAATTATACCCAAGTACTTCAGAACAGGCAATTCTTAGTCTATATGTCCATCGGAGGTTTGGCCGGCGCAGCTCCATTTGCCTATATCGCAGGTTCAGCTGATGTTTTTATGAATATTTATGGAGTAAGTGAAACACAATACGGGTGGATTTTTGCGCTGTTGGCTTTTGCCATGATCGGTTCCACCCAATTGAATCACTTGTTACTTAGAAGATTTACCAGCCAGCAAATCATTAATTTCTCCATGCACTATCAGGTGATAGTTGGATTGCTATTGGTTTTTGGTATTTATTTTCAATGGTTAGAAGTAGGCACTTTGTTAATGTTAATGTTTGTCTTCTTAACAGCACATGGACTAAACGGTCCAAATACTGCAGCATTATCTTTAGCTCCATTTTCGAGAAATGCAGGAAGTGCTTCCGCAATTTTAGGAAGTATACGAATGGCGTTTGGTGGATTGGCTTCTGCGGGGGTCAGCTTCTTTCATGATGGCACTTCTCTTCCCATGGTGAGTGGAATGGCTGCTTGTGCTGTAGCAGGATTCATTGTATTGAAACTTGATCAAAATATCAGAGGTAGCATTAGTAAGGTATATGATAAAAAAGCTCTAGTTAGCTAACAGCTTTGTTTTTCCTTCATTGATTCATTCCTGATTCCAATAAATTCTATCAAAGAACATCCTTACCTTTGTGCAAAATGAAGGATATGACTTTTAAAGAACTTGGATTAAACAAGCAGTTGATTTCTGCGATAGAGAAAGCGAATTACCAGAAACCTTATCCAATTCAAGCAGAAGCTATCCCTGCATTTTTGAAGCGTCAGGATATTTTGGGAATTGCCCCTACTGGATCTGGAAAAACCGCTTCTTACATTTTGCCAATCTTACAAATCCTACAAAATAAAAAGGAACACCGAAGCAGAAATATCCCTGTCTTGGTACTAGTTCCAACTAGAGAACTGGCCTCTCAAGTAGCTCAAGTAGCAGATAACTTTTCAAGGTTTTTAGAGAGAAGGGTCAAAACTGTATCAGTATTTGGAGGGGTCTCCATCAATCCTCAAATGATGAAGATGAATGGAACAGATATTTTGGTTGCTACTCCGGGAAGATTATTGGATTTAATATCACAAAATGCGCTGTCACTTTCAGAAGTAGAAATCTTGGTACTCGATGAAATGGACAAGGTCTTGAATATGGGGTTTCGTGAAGAAGTAAATCAGATATTGTCAGAAATCCCTAAAAAGAGGCAAAACATCCTATTTTCCGCCACCATGGATGAGACTTTGGAAGAAATGATTTCCTCCCTTCTCAAGGATCCTAAGCGCATAACTGTCAAACCGGAAATACTTGATGTTGATCTGATCAATCAATATGCCTATAGAGTCAGCGCTGAAAAGAAAGGTCCTCTATTAAGACATCTTATCAAAAATGGCAATTGGACTCAAATCCTAGTATTTACCTCTTCCATCCGAACTGCCAATAACGTAGTCCAAAAATTAGTAAAGAATGGCATCGATGCCATTGCATTTCATGGGGACAAAAGTCAAGGTGCCAGAATTGAAGCATTGGCAAGATTCAAGTCTGGAAAAACTCAGGTTTTGGTTGCTACTGACTTGGCCGGTAGGGGAATAGATATTCAGTTTTTACCTTTGGTGATCAACTTTGAACTCCCACGTTCTCCCAAAGATTATGTACATCGAATTGGAAGAACTGGACGGGCCGGGGCCACAGGAGAAGCCATTTCACTGATCACTGAAGAAGATTTGCACCACTTTAAAATCATCCAGAAAAAGATGAAAAAGCATGTTCAATTGAGAAGCACAGATGACTTAGATCTTTAAAAACTATTTGATTTCCCATTTTTTTAGAGGATCTTTTGTGTAGAACAAGCCCTCCAAAAAATGACGCCCTACACAAGATTAGTCAGTATTTTTCTTACTTTTTTAATTCTTCATACGAATGTATTTTCCCAAAATACTCCACCAAATATCATCTTAGTTATTACGGATGATCAAGGTTATGGAGACTTTGGCTTCACAGGAAACCCACATATCTCTACTCCAACCCTCGACCAACTCGCTCAAGAAAGTGTGGAGTTTACAAATTTTTACGTATCTCCGGTTTGTGCCCCTACCCGATCCAGTCTTATGACCGGACGCTATTCCCTCCGTACAGGAATCAGAGACACTTATAATGGAGGAGCTATGATGTCCACTGAGGAAATTACCATTGCGGAGCTTTTGAAGAAAAAACATTATGTAACAGGTATTTTTGGCAAGTGGCATTTGGGGGACAACTTCCCCATGCGTCCCAGTGATCAGGGGTTTGATGAATCGTTGATTCACTTATCAGGGGGTATGGGACAGGTGGGTGATTTTACAACCTATTATCAAGGCAATCGAAGCTATTTTGATCCAGTCCTTTGGCATAATAATCAACAACAATCCTATCAAGGTTATTGCTCTGACATCTTTACCGAAGAGGCGATCAAGTTTATAGAGAACAATAAAGACCAACCATTTTTCACCTATCTCTCTTTTAATGCTCCTCATACCCCTTTGCAAGTCCCCGATGAGTATTATCAAAAATATAAAGATTTAGATCCCAGTGAAGGATTTGGAGAAGATGGCAAACCATTTTACCCGATGTCTGAATCCCAAAAAGAAGATGCTAGAAAAGTCTATGCCATGGTAGAAAACATCGATGACAATCTGAATAAGCTATTTAGCAAATTGGAAGAGTTGGAAATTGATGACCGTACGATTATTATCTTTTTGACAGATAATGGACCTCAACAACAACGATATGTATCAGGACTTCGAGGACTCAAAGGGAATGTTTTTCAAGGAGGAGTGCGAGCACCTCTCTTGATTCATTATCCTGAAAAATACCAAAGAAGTAAGAAGATAGATCAATTAACTGCTCATTTGGATATCTTACCTACCATCGCAGAAGTAGTGGGGATTGACTTACCTAATGACCGCAAAATCGATGGCAAGAGCTTAATCCCCTTGATGAATGGGGATGCAAGCAATTTTCAAAACCGAAGCTTTTTCTCTTATTGGAACCGCAAATATCCAGAAAGGTATAATAACATTTCCATTCAAAATTCCGGTTGGAAACTAGTTGGAAAAACTGACTATCAAGCTCCCTTAGAAGATTTTGAGCTATACAACTTGACCGAAGATCCGTACGAACAAACAAATCTCATTTCCACTAAAACTTCCAAAGGGAGGGAACTAAAGATTGAAATGGATGAATTTTATGAGGAATTAATTCAGGAAAAACACTTGGTAAATCAACCTCTCATCCAGGTAGGTTTTGAGGAAGAGAACCCTGTATTCCTAAACCGAAATGATGCTGCAGGTCAAAGAGGTATCTGGGCACAAGAGGAGATTTATGGATATTGGAACGTGTTATTAGCTTCTGGAACCTATGACTTTACATTCAAATTCGTGAAAGATGTACCTTCTCAAGGCACCATGTACTTGGAAACAGGCCCTATAGTAAATCAAACAAAAATAGAGTCAGAAGGAGAAGTAGAATTTATTGAAATGAAGGACATTCAACTTCCTGAAATGAAAACCCAAATCATCCCTTTTTATCAAGTAAATGGAAAACAAATTTTCCCTTTTTGGGTAGAAATCCATAAAAAATAATGGCTGATATATTAATAAATCCATGAAGGGGTGATGCCTATAATCAAAAAATCAACCAGCACTTATAATTCATTTTTAATAGATTCAATTTTTGGCTTATCTTTTTAAATCCTAAAAATTGAAAAAAGAAAATCCATGCCGAAATCATCCAATGCCGAAGTGCAAGAAAAATTACCAAGAAACTTAGGGCTTTGGGGAGTTTGGATGCTAGTGGTTAATGGACTTATTGGAGCGGGAATTTTTGGATTACCCTCAGGGGCAGCTCGATTAGCCGGAGAATACAGTGTTTTGGTTTACGCATTTTGTGCACTGTTAATGCTTCCAGTCATTTTATGTTTTGCCGAATTAGGAAGCTATTTCAAGGGAACTGGAGGGCCAATCAAATATGGGAAATTAGCTTTTGGTTCATTTATTGGTTTTCAAGGTGGTTGGCTTTACTATTTGGCAAGATTGATTTCATTTGCCGCCAACACGGTTTTGTTAACAGATAGCATCGGTTACTTTTTACCTGCAGCAGCGGAAGGATATGGAAGACTCATTTCACTTGCAATTACCTGTGGGGCATTAAGCCTGATCAACATTCTTGGGTCTGTGGAATCCATTCGTTCTATGACCTTATTTACGATCATCAAATTCTCCGTCTTGATTGGTTTAGTGTTTGGAGGATTTATACTATTAGGCCCTGAAGTTTTACCAAATTTTGGAAGCCCACTTCCCGAAGGTTCCAATTTAGGTGCGGCAGCTTTATTGTTAATTTATGCCTTTGTCGGATTTGAAGGGGCAGTAGTCCCTGCTGGTGAAGCCAAAAGACCTGAAAGAGACATGCCGTTGGGCTTAATATTGGGTCTAGTTATCGTCGCAGTATTGTATATGTTGATCCAATTGGTAACTCAGGCAGCCGTTCCTGATTTGGCAACTAGTAGCACCCCACTATTGGATGCTTCCTCTTCTTTATTCGGGAGTACAGGTGCGGTAATCTTAATGATTGGAGTTGCGACCTCAGTGATCGCAAATTTAATTGGATCTATGTTTTCAGCGACCCGGATCACCTACGCCTTATCTCTGGAGAAATCTCTTCCTGAATGGTTCGGTAGTGTACATGAAAAATACCTGACTCCAGCCAATTCTGTACTATTTTTCGGAATAGTTGCCTTTGCCTTGGCAGCTTTTGGAACATTTACATTTCTAGCTGCGATGACTGTCTTGTCAAGACTCTTTTTATTCATGATGAGCTGTGCAGCAATTCCTGTTTTACGTCCTAGATTTAAAGAACAAAGCCCATTTATTCTCAAGGGAGGAATTCTAATTCCTGTTCTTGGAATTTTAGCCTGTCTTTGGTTGATGATTCAAGTGAGCTGGACTTCTGTTTGGTTAACTGCAGTCTTGATTTTAATTGGTTCAATTTTATATTGGTTAGGAAAAAGGCAAAGTAAGGTGGCATAAAAAGTAGGCATAAAGTTTCTTTTGCTGCATTCAAAGGCTGACCTTTGCCAAGCATTTAAGTAAAAGTGGATATCCCACTCCAATTTCGACCAAAAATGACAAATAAAAACCTTGCCATACGCACCGTGATTTTCAGTATGCTGGGAAATGTCGCCTTGGCAACTATAAAGTTTTTAGCAGGAATTTTTGGTAATTCATACGCATTAATTGCGGACGGAATTGAATCTGTGGTCGATGTATTTGCATCCATTTTGGTCTTAGTGGGTCTTCGCTATGCCAATCGGCCAGCGGATGAAAACCATCCCTATGGGCATGGAAAAGCAGAACCCCTGATCACCTTTTTAGTAGTTGCTTTTCTGATAGTTTCTGCGGCTACTATAGCCTATCAAGCGATCCAACATATCCGAATTCCACACAAGTTGCCTGAAAGCTTCACCTTATGGGTATTGGCAGCTATTATTATCTGGAAAGAATCTTCCTATCAAATTGTCATTAGGAGAAGTAAAAAAATAAACTCCGATTCATTAAAAGCGGAAGCTTGGCACCACAGAAGTGATGCAATTACTTCCATCGCTGCATTTATAGGAATTTCAATTGCATTATATTTTGGAGAAGGATATGAAGTAGCTGATGATTATGCAGCTCTGGTAGCTGTGGTTTTCATCGTGTACAACTGTTATAAAATATTCAGACCGGCTTTATCAGAGGTGATGGATGAAAATAATCATGAGGATTTAATTGAGAAAATTAGGACAATAGCTATTGAAGTAAAAGGGGTCAAGGGAACTGAAAAATGCTACATTAGAAAAGCAGGTATGGATTACCATGTGGACTTACATGCCTTGGTGGAAGGTAATCTAACCGTGAAAGAAGGACATCGAATCTCCCATTTATTGAAAGATAAACTTCAAAAGGAAATCCCTGAGATAGGACATCTACTTATTCATATAGAACCTTTTTAGGAAATCGGTTTTTTAAATTATTGCTATGAAAAAATCCACAATTGAGGAATTAAGAGCTCGATTTGACCAGGATGTAGAACGGTTTTCAAATCTAGACACGGGTCAACTTTCAACAATCGATGCACAGGTTTCTCTTGAGCTAATCACTGAAGCAGCAAAAAGGATCGTTCCCCATGCAAAGCAATTGCTCGACATTGGTTGTGGCGCTGGAAACTATACCTTAAAAATGCTTTCCAAGCTTCCCCATCTCAATTGTACTTTAGTGGATTTGAGTTTACCTATGCTCCAAAAAGCAGAAGAAAGAGTTAAACAAATTGCTCTAGGAAGAGTAAAATGCATTCAAGAAGACATCCGTATTGCAGAACTGGATGATCACGGGTACGACATAATTTTAGCAGGTGCAGTTTTACACCATTTACGAGATGATGAAGATTGGGAAAGCACCTTTACTAAACTTTATCATTTACTCAAGCCAGGGGGATGTTTGATGATATCAGACTTGATCACTCAAGAAAACTCCATTTTGAATGACTACACCTGGGAGCGATATGGAGATTATTTAGAGGCTTTGGTCGATAAAGAATACCGTCAAAAAGTCCTTGCCTATGTTGACAAAGAAGATTCGCCAAGGTCTATGAGTTTCCAATTAGAATTAATGAAAAAGGTAGGTTTTAGCAGTACTGAAATTCTACATAAAAACATGTGCTTCGGCGCATTTGGAGGCATTAAATAAATGAGCTTTCGCTTTCTACCGTCACCCTTTTCATACTGTAAATTCTTGCTTTAAAACTCGCTAGTATAACTTTTTAGGATGTTAATCTATTTTTAACAGAAAAACATTACCACTTAATAATCATTAAGTTGCAAATAAAATTATCAACTCATTTTATGTATCTTAATGTGTTTTATGGTTGAAAAATTATCTCAACAAATTCTTTATTTTTCAAACCATTCAACCTAATAATTCGCCTATGAAAATCCTTTTCACGCTTGCACTTTTCTTGTATTCTAGTTTTGTTTTTGCGCAAACAGAACAAGAAATAGCCACAAAAGTAGAAGCCTTAAGACTAGCTCTCATAGATCCTACCGAAGCGAGCTTAAAAGCGCTTAGTTCCGATAGACTGAGCTATGGACATTCTAATGGAAAAATCGAAAATAAAACTGAGTTTATAGAAGCCTTAGTCAGTGGTGTATCAGATTTTGCAACCGCTACTTTTAAAGATCAAACCATTCAGATTGAAAAAAATACGGCAATTGTAAGACATATACTGGCTGCTGATTTGGTAAATGGAGACCAAACCAACCACATAGAAATCGGAGTAATTATGTTCTGGCATAAAGAAAAAGGCCAGTGGAAATTGCGGGCCAGACAAGCATATAAATTAACTTAAGAAGTTTAGGTATAAGGACTTTCCTCTGGAATTGGTTTTTTGTGCCAATAGGACGCGAGGATGGAACCACTCACATTCATAAATGGCCCAAATACCGCCGGAGCTAGGCCTACAGTGGCTATTTTCCCCATTTCTTTGGCAATTCCGGAAGCTAGTCCACCATTTTGCATTCCCACTTCAATAGCAATTGTTCTACAATCTCGCTCGCTCAGCCTAAATAAACGGCTTGACCAATAACCCAATAGATATCCTGCAAGATTGTGGAATATGACCATAACAATAAGCATTGGCCCAATATCCAACAAGCTATCTCGTCCAGCAGCCACAATAACAACTAAAATCAAAGCAATGGCAGCCATGGAAATAATTGGCATCAAATCATCCAGCCATTTGGATTTACCTCGCAGAAAATAATTAAAGACCAGCCCTGCACCAATTGGGATAATCACCATTTTCACAATACTGAACATCATATCCACTACATCAATTGCTACAAATTCTCCTGCCAGCCATCCCATGAGGAAGGGAGTTACAAATGGAGCTAATAGCGTAGTAATGGAAGTTACGGTGATCGAAAGTGCTAAATTAGCTTTCGCTAAAAAACTCATCACGTTTGAAGCCATACCACTAGGAGAACAGCCTATCAGAATCATCCCTGCTGCAATTTCTGGGGGGAACCCACTTAATTTAGCGAGTGTAAAGCCAATGAAAGGCATAATGGAAAATTGACATAATACCCCAATCAGTACTCCTTTAGGCATTTTTACGACTCCCAAAAAATCTTTAATACTCATGGAAGTCCCCATACCAAACATTATTACTTGAATCAAGGGAACAATCAAGGCACTAAATTTAAAACCTTGGTACTCAAGGAAATATTGGGGAAAATAGAGTGCAAGCGCAACAGACCCAAAGATCATCATAGAATATGCATATCCCTTTAATTTTTCACTTCCCAAAAATGAAAGTGCACAAATAAAGAAAAAGCCAATCCATAAAAAGCTTGCATATTCAATTCCTAGAAACAGGCTAGTTCCAACCGCTCCAACAAATAGCGCAATTGAAAGAATTGAAAGAGATTTTGTGATTCTTGGATTCAAAATGAAGGTATTTTGGGTGAATGCTCATGAAATTAACCCGAAAACAAGATTTGGAGCAAGTTTCCGGTTTTATCAAAAGGTAAAATAGGAATCTTAACTGTAAGTTCTATCATGAGAACGCTTATCGTTCCACATATCAGTGGGTGCAAAATATGACTTGTCTGAAGGGTGTAAGTGAGCTTTCACTACTTCCTCATTTAATTCAATCCCCAATCCAGGTGCTTCCAGAGGAACTGGCGCGTAACCTTTGTCAATTATTTTTCCTCCTCCGGTCATGGTGACCATATCTTCCCACCAGGGAACATCTACCGAATGGTGTTCCAGAGCAAGGAAATTCTGTGTGGCAGCTGCACAGTGAACATTTGCCATAAAGGATACTGGGGTACCTGCCTGGTGCATGGCCATGGCAATTCCTTTTTCCTCGGCATAGTCGGCAATGCGTTTGGTCTCCAAAAGCCCCCCTGAAGAGGCCAAATCCGGATGCACGATATCCACTGCATGATTATCAATTAAATCTTTGAAATACTGAAGTAGGTAAATATCCTCTCCCGTAGTAGTAGGAGTATTTAATGCAGTAGTAATGGTCTTATGTTGTTCCCACATTTGCCAGGGCACCATATCCTCAAGCCAGGCAAGTCTGTACTTATCCAATGCTTGCCCCAGTCTGATACAATTGTTCAAGTCAAAATGTCCATAATGATCAGTAGAAAGTGGTATTTCATAACCTACCATTCCTCTGACGTGATCCACTATCTTGGCAAGTTCGTCCAAACCTTTTTCTGTTATTTGGACTCCAGTAAAAGGATGGGCGGTATTCGCATAGGACATATATCCTCCTTGCCACTGGCTTTTCCCTTGCTTGAAAATCTCAGGGTTGACAATACATCCTGGAATATCCATGATTTCACCAATGGAAACATCCATTTTTAGCCAAGTGTATCCTTGCTCCTCGGTTCTATATTTAATAAGTTTTAATTGCTCCTCTGGTGAACTTGCCTCAGGAGTATCCGCATACAACCTCACAGAATCTCTATACCTTCCTCCCAATAACTGCCAAGCTGGAACATTATAGGCTTTTCCGCAAAGGTCCCAAAGGGCCATTTCTACTCCACATACTCCTCCTGCTTGACGGGATTGCCCCCCAAATTGCTTGATGATTTTAAAAACCTTCTCCACATTACATGGGTTTTCTCCCAAAATCCTACTCTTAAGCATCAAGGCATATTTTGGGTCAGCGCCGTCTCTAACCTCCCCCAATCCATAGATTCCTTGGTTGGTATCTATTCTAAGAATAGCTGTACCTCCCATTACTGCAGTATGTGCATAACGCAAATCAGTAATTTTCAAATCTGAGGGAGAAGAAGCTCTACGCACATTTTTGGTTGTTTCTGCCATGGTGTCTTCTATACTAAGTCCCATCAGTGCGGAAAGGCTCAGTCCTCCCAAAGCAGTCTTCTTCAAAAAATCTCTTCTGTTATCTTTTGTCAGAGGATTATCAATTTCTGCTTGGCGTTGGGCAATATATTGCTGCTCTCTTATTTTGTTCTTTTCAATGAGTTCTTTTAGGGTATTTTTCATGATATGCAGGGTTATTGTTAAATCAATATGATTGAAGGTCAGTTTATATTAACCGGCTAAAATAAGTCTGAGAAAGGCCTTTAGTCCTTGCCACATTAAAAATGAAGTGATTAGTAATTCCTCTCTTTTAGGTAATTATCTAATTCCTCTTTCGTCATAGGTAGTTTTCCAGGATAGTTATTCAACCAATCCAAAAAGTCTTTTTTGATTTCCTCTGTCCATTGGCTATCAATTTGTCCAGCAAGGTATTTCCCCTCCCGAAGCCTTTGATGACCAAACTCATCTCTTAGGCCAGTCACTTCGGAAGTCAAGACCAATTCCTCCACCAAAAAGGCAGGTATAAAAATCACTCCATATTTTTTTGCCAACACCACATCACCGGGAAGCACGGTCGCACGCCCAATTCTAATGGGGGTATTAATAGAGATAAGCATCATTTGTTGGATATAAGATGGATCCTGTCCTTTGATCCAAGCATTAAATCCTTCAATTTCAGAAAGGCCTTCCTGATCGCGAACCGAACCATTGAATACCACACCTCTCTGAGATTTAGCAAAAATTGCATTTCCTAAATTATCCCCAATTAATGTACCGTCCGCAATTTTCCCATACCCATCTGCCACATAAACATCCCCGTTCACGAGTACATCTATTGGCCAGGAATTGGTCCCTCCTTTTGGAGATCGGCCTTCTTTTTCCACTCCTTGATCTTTCACTTGTTTTTCAAGATCAGGCCTGAGTGGCATGTATTGGGCAGTTACTACCCGGCCGGTCATCGCCTCGTCTGGCAGCATAATTTGCCAGTCACCTTCGTATTGATTTTGAAATCCTTTGTTTCTCAAAACTCCCCAAGCCTCTTCAATCGAAATGTTTTTTAATCGTTCAAGTATAGAATCAGATACTTTAGGTCTTCCATCAGGAAATCGCTCGCCCGTCCATTGAGAAGTTAAAGCTTTAATATACTCAGGGGAAGCACCAACATTTTGTGCAGTTGCTTTTCCTATCGGAAGCATCATGATGCAAGAAAGCACTAAAGCAAAAGGATAGCTTTTTTGTAGAAATTTAAAATTCATTAGTCATTTTGGGTTACTGGTTAAAATTAAATGATGATGGAAAAGAGTTAGTGTCTACTCAAAAAAGGGAATACCGGGAACGGCATGTTTTTTCATACCTTCTTCATTGATCTCTACTCCAATGCCTGGTTTTTCAGAAAGCGTGATAAAGCTGTTTTCGGTTCTTGGTCCATCGTAGGTCACGATATCTTTCCAAAGATCATCCTTGTCCATGTAGATCTGCCATTCCATAATTTGAAAATTTGGAACTGAAGCACATACATGGCAGCTTGCCATCGCACCAAGAAATGAGGCAACCATATGGGGTGAAAAAGGCACATAATACAGATTAGCCAAATTTGCGATGCGTTGGGCTTCTCCCAATCCTCCCGCCTTTTGCAAATCAGGCATGATGATATCCAGTGCTCCATCTGCCAATAGCTTGGTGAATCCATAAGCGAGATAGATATTTTCTCCAGCGCAAATAGGAGTGCTGGTCTCTTGTGTAATGTGTTTATAAACCTCAGGATTATCTGCTGGAACTGGTTCTTCCAACCACATCAGGTTCAGAGGCTCATACATTTTAGCCATTTTCATCCCTGTGACTGCATCATACCTTCCATGCATGTCCACGCAAATATCAATGTTAGGACCTACTTCCTCCCTTACTGCTGCTATGGCATTGTACATTCGATCTATTTCGGCTGGGTTTGCAGTCCAATTGAATCGATCGTATTTATTCGGATCTCTACCATTATCAACATCAAATTTCACTGCATTGTAACCCCGGGAAACGGCATCTCGAGCTGCTGCAGCATAGTCCTCTGGTGTTGGATTGGTTGAGGCATAAAGTGCAGTATCACAATACACACGGATTTTATCCCGGAACTTCCCTCCTAACAGTTGGTAAACTGGAACATTAAAAACTTTACCTGTAATATCCCAAAGAGCTGTTTCAATTGCAGTAAGTACAGCGACAAAAACTCCTGATTGGGCTCCTCCAAAAAAAGAACCCTTTCGAAGTTGTTCAGCCAATCGGTTCGGATTTAAAGGATTTTGTCCTTTCAGTTGATTCCCTAACCTTTTGACTAAGTAATAAGTACCATGAATGGCATCAACCGCCTCACCACAGCCCCAAACATCTTGGTTGGTATATATTTTCACATAAACAGCACCACGGACAAATCCACATTTGACGTCAGTGATTTTTAAATCGGAGGGATTGGAATAATTATTTTGCTTGTGGACTGCTGCTTGCAAGCCTTGGCCAAAATTGGTCAATAAGCCAGCACCAGTTAATCCAAGAGCAGCACCTTTTTGAAGGAAGGATCTACGTGATTTTTTGTTATTCATGATTGAAATTGATTTTAACAATTAGGTTACCAGGTTCTTTTCTTTAGGATTTCTTGTATCTGTTCTCTGGCGATCGGCAATTCATCGATATGGTCATTTAACCATTGTGAAAAGTCTTTTTCAATCTCATCAGACCATCTAGTATCTATTTGACCAGCTGTGTATTTACCTTCTCTAAGCCGCTGATGACCAAACATATCCCTCAGTCGAACTACCTCTGAGGTCACCACTACTTTTTCGGCCAAATGTGCAGGAATAAAAGAAACTCCTCCATCTCTTCCCAACACAACATCTCCAGCCATTACTGTTACTTGGTGAATTCTGGTTGGCTTGTTGATACCGATCAGCATGGTATTTAAGTCTCCTGGCTGATTGTGATGGGATGGGTGATAACTGGAAACATAAGATGTAAAAGAACCTATTTCCTTTAATCCTACTATATCTCTGATTGCTCCATCATATACAATCCCGTTTCCGGACTTGGCATAAATAGCATTTCCAACATTATCTCCGATGGTAGGGCCTCCATTATGAATACCAAACTGATCTACTACATATACATCACCTGGAACCAATAGATCCACTGGCCATGAATTCTGACCACGTTTCCCTTCATTCTTTCCACGCTCATCAATCGCATCATGAATATCGGGTCGCCCAGGCATAAAAGTGGCTGTCAAAGCCCTTCCAACCAAAACACTATCTGGATTAATCATTAATCCCCAACCATCTGCATATTGATATCTGTAACCTTCGTTCTTCATCACAGCCCAAGCTTCGTCATGGGTAACTTGTTTCATTCTTCTTAAAATATCATCGGATACTTTTGGTCGACCATCCTCAAATCGTTCTCCTGTCCACTTTTGAGTCAGAAAGAGCATCTCTTCTTTTGATATCTGTTGAGCGAATACTCCCGAAACAATAAGTAAGAGTAAGGCAAGGGTGAGTGAGATTTTTTTGATCATAATTCGAAATGATTTAAATAAAACGGGACTCAGTAAATCCCAAGCTCCGATTATAATTATTTGTCCCACTATACCTTGATAGCAAGATTATCCGGTCCTTGAGATGATATTGCAGCATTTACATTTTCTGAATTTACTGAAATTTCAGAATTAGGGTATGTCAATCGATTAATAATATCCACTTCTTTTCCAGGGAAAGGATTGGAATCCAAATTTGGGAAGCCTAATTCTCAGAGATTTGTAAGTACCTCAGAACCATTTAGAAATGAAAGAAGAATACTCGAACGATTCAGGGTTTATGATATCCACCTATTTCTATAACATGATTACATTCTTCGCAACAAAATTGAGTTTCACAGATTTGAAAAGTTGATTTGCTGGCAAATGCTTCGTCAAATCAGGTTATGTGTAGAAGGAAGTGATATTCCCATAAAACTGGAAACCTGGACATAATTCAGATAATTAAAATATTTTTAAAAATAATCTCACCCTACCTTATCGGGATTCTTGAAAGAGCCAAAAGCAAATATTAAAATCAGCCCAATATCCCTGCAATAAAAAATCCGGCATAAGTCCCAACCGCATTTCCCAAACTTCCCACCAAAATTCCTGGGATTAATAGGTCAGGTCTATTCAAACTTTCAGCCGCCGCTAGAGCAGTGGTATTGCCTCCCACATTTGCTTGGGAAGCAACAGTCACCACATCCCAATCAATCTTTAATATGCCTCCCAAACCATAAATCACTACCCCATGAACTAGCATCAAAATACTTACAAAAAGAATGAAAGTTCCTGCAAGGTCACCTATTCCAGAAAGTGTTTTAAAATCACATAGTGTCCCGATCACTCCTAGAAACAATAAGATTAAAAAGAAACCAATGGTATGAGTGCCCTGAATCCTTTGAATGAAAGGGAATTGGGCTAAAATTAAAGCCAGAGTCGTCAGAGTAATAATTTCGGGAATTACTGGAAAGTAAAAACTTAAGAGCTTAGAGAAGGCCATTGCCAAGAAGGACAAACCAAAAATTGCCGCCAAAGCTCCTATTGAGATGGATTCATGGGTTTTTATTTTCCCCACCTCTCCACTAGGAGGCATTATTTTTTTTCTCGGAAAAAGTTTTTGAAGATAGCGAGGCAAAAGTAAGGTAATTACAATCCAAGGTGTACCTATTAAATTATCTACTACTGTCGTAGCTGCAAACAAATCAGCATGCTCATTTACCTCATAGGCAAGAGCCACTGCATTAAAATTGATACTCCCTCCAATATAAGTTCCCGTGTACATTCCTGCAATAGCATTGGCCAAAGGTCCTATTTCCGTCTCTGGTCGAACTAAAAACCAAGCCACCAACACTCCAATAATAGTCCCCAAAGCCCCAATTCCAAACATTAATAAAATGGGAAACCCTGCCTTTTTCACACTTTTCAAATCCACATCCAATAAGGCAATAAAAATACCCATGGGTGCCAGATACAAAAATACGCTATTATAAATAGGGTGACCCGAAGTGGCAGTGGGGATAATGCCAGAATTGGCAAAAACAGCACAGATTAAAATTACCAAAATTGGAGTTCCTATGGTTCTCCCGACTTTATTTTTAGCTAACCAAACAGAAAGTAAAACAGCTATGCATAGCATTCCACTCACATAGATTGGATCTTCGGTAAATGTCATGTTGGAAAATAGTCAAAAAGTTTTCAAGTCGGGAATTTTGACTTTTAAAATGGTCAAAAACTTTACTTATTCTTAAAATCCATTTTGAAGAATTTTAGAAACTACCTTTAGTTACTACAATCAAGAAACAGAGCTTTTATCTAACAATTCGGCTAGTTGAAAACTTAAATTTTTTCGGGAATAGTGATCAATCGAAGCATTTAAACTAACTTCTCCTGAAGATTCAAATAATTCCCGAAGTCTAACTTGAACCCTTACATGATCAGTATGTGCAATTACTTTATTTGCACCTACAGAAGACAGTATTTTGGAAGCATCTCCATTCGGGTCTCCTAATGCAATTATGGGGATGTTGGTTGCTAAGTATTCAAATAATTTTCCTGGAATATTACCCTGCGCATTTTTTGTATTGGTCAAAATCAACACCAAAGCATCAGCCTTTTCATAAAAGTCAAACACTTCCTCATGGGAGACATATCCGACATAATGCACATGTTTTCTTAACCAGAAATCAGCTGAAATTTGATCTTGAATATGATTACTAACCTTTCCCACAAACGTGAATGAAACCTGATCGCTTACAGATTTGAATTCTTCTTTCATTGCATTCAATAGCGGCATTGGATTTCGAATGGAATCAATAATTCCGGAATAGACTAAGTTTAAACGATTGGGTTCTTTTTTCGCTACCTGGAAATGATCGGGGATATCAGCTGGGTCAAAACCATTGGTTAGAAGTTTTATTTCCCTATGGGCAAGCTTATTCAAGTCTCGCTGAAAAGTAGGAGAAATTGTAGTGATGACATCTGATTCTTTCAACACAGATTTCTCCATTGTCGCATGTTTTCTTCGCACCATTGACTTCATTGGAAGTTTATCCAAAAATTCCCATTGAGACCAAGGGTCACGAAAATCAGCCAACCAAAACACTCCGGTTTTCCGCTTCAGATCCCGACCAATTAAATGCATACTATGCGGGGGACCAGTAGTAATAATAGCTTGGAATTGTCCTGAATTGACTAGGTCACTTAAAAATTTGACAGAGGGTTTGACCCAAAACACTCTTGGATCAGGCACCATTAAATTAGCCCTTAACCAGACAGCTGCTTTCTCAATCCATCCCTGTTCTTTTTGTTCCAAAAGCCTCCCTGGATGACTATTTTTTTTACCACGGATTTTGTCTAGAAGCTGGTAAGGTTCCCATATTGGGAATTTCAATACCTCCAATCTAGGAGAAACTTCATCCAGTAAAGTCTCATCTTTTAAATCGAAATCAGGATTTTCAGGTGTGAAAATTACCGGCTCCCACCCTGCTTCAGGAAGGTACTTGGCGAATTTCAACCAACGTTGAACCCCACTACCTCCACTTGGAGGCCAGTAATACGTGATTATTAAAACTTTTTTTGACATAAAAATTGATAAGATACTAAGAACAGCATAGGAAGCAATTTTTCAAAAAAGGAAATAAAAAAGGGAAATGGTTTCCCAAATCCCTTTTTAAGCCATTTTTTCAAGTTATTCTCCTTGCGCCAAAGAATATCCTCTCACACCATCAAATGTATAGAGGTGCTCGGTTTTGATAAAATCAAAACCTAGATCTTGAATTTGCTTAAGCAAGGCTAATACCATATCATGTGTAATCACCTTTTGATCTGCAGTCTTAAATCTACATCTCCAGTGGTCTGTACAGAATGTTTCTCTCATTCCTTCTGGAAAAACCTTCACTCCTCTATTGGTGATAAGTTGTAATTGTAGCCCATCTACATTGGCTTTTCTTAATCTTTCACCGATCACATTGAAATCCCTGTTATCTTCATCCCAATCGATGAAAACATCAACACCAATGAGTTCTTTCTTCTCTTTTTTCTTTGGTGAAAGAGTGATTTTCATAGGTTCAGTATCCTCTTTATCATAGACTACTGGAGTCATTTTAGTAGGCTTTTGTCCCAATCGGTCAATTACCGCTTGAGCAAACTCTTTAGTCCCTACTCTTTTTGAGGATAATCCTTCCTGATAAATATCACCAGTATGAATCCCATCTTCCAAGGTTTTCATCCAAGCGTTTGAAATTTTTTCGGCCATTTCTGGCATGCCGATATGAACGAGCATCATCACAGCACCATTCAGTAATCCAGATGGATTTGCAATTCCCATTCCTGCAATGTCAGGAGCAGAACCATGAATTGCTTCGAACATAGCTACTTCTTCTCCTACATTCGCAGAACCTCCCAAACCTACTGAACCAGTCACTTGGGCAGCTACGTCTGAAATGATATCACCATAAAGATTCAATGTCACAATCACATCAAAAATCTCAGGTCTTTCAGCGATCAAAGCTGTTCCGATATCAATGATTTTATGATCATTTTCGATTTCAGGATATTCCTTAGCAATTTCATCAAATTTCTTATGGAACAGACCATCGGCCAATTTCATAATATTATCCTTCGTCATACAAGTCACTTTCTTTCTGCCATTTTTCTTAGCATACTCAAAAGCATATCGGATGATTTTCTCAGATCCAGGCTCTGAAATCAACTTTAAAGTCTGATAAACTTCCTGTGTTTGTCTATGTTCAATCCCTGCATATAGATCTTCCTCATTCTCCCTTACAATAACCATATCAGTTTTTGGAAAATGGGTACGCACAAAAGGAGAAAAAGCCCTACATGGACGCACATTGGCAAAAAGTCCAAATGACTTTCTAGTGGTTACATTCAAAGATTTGAATCCTCCTCCTTGCGGAGTAGTTATCGGTGATTTTAAAAACACCTTTGTTTCTCTCAAAGACTCGAATGCATTGGGATCCATTCCTGAAGAAATACCTTTTAGATATACTTGCTCACCTATTTCAATGACATCATATTCCAATGGTGCCCCGGCAGCCTCTAGGATAGACAAAGTTGCTTCCATGATTTCAGGTCCAATCCCGTCACCATAAGCCACTGTGATTTTTCTTTTTGAAGACATAGTTTATAATAGTGGATATAGATAATACTAATTTTCCACAAAAGTAATAAAAATGAGCGAGGGAATTTTGGGTAATTTTAAATAAGATGAATCTATTGACTTATAGCAAAATCCAAGTCAAAAATGAATACTAAACTTAAATTTTTCTAAGTCTCAAAATTTGGGATTGACTACCCTGCTTGTATATTTGTTTTAAACAGATAAACGGTTTATGGCTGAATTCAATAATATTCTGACTGAGGTAAAAGAAGGCGTTCTTTATTTAACAGTAAATAGAGAAGATAAGATGAATGCCCTAAACTTTGATACGCTTGAAGAATTGAAAGCAATTTTTGATGAAGTTGCCGATAGCAAATCTATCAAAGGGGTTATTATTACAGGAGCAGGAGAACGTGCTTTTGTAGCCGGAGCTGACATAAGTGAAATTGCCGAGCTGAACGAAGTAAATGCACGAAAATTTGCCGAAAATGGTCAGGAGATTTTTAGCATGATAGAAAACCTTCATAAACCAGTCATCGCTGTCACTAATGGGTTTACCTTAGGTGGAGGATGTGAGCTTGCGATGGCCTGCCATATGAGAATTGCCTCTGCGAATGCAAAATTCGGTCAACCTGAAGTCAATTTAGGAATCATACCGGGATATGGAGGCACGCAACGACTTACCATATTGATTGGAAGAGGCAAAGCCAATGAATTGATGATGACAGGAGAAATGATTGATGCCAATGAAGCATTAACATTAGGATTGGTAAATCATGTTTTACCTACTAAAGCAGATGCCATAAGTAAAGCTGAAGAGATCATTGAAAAAATAATTAGCAAGGCTCCTTTAGCAATCGGCATGATTATAGATTGTGTGAACGCAGCATTCTTGTCGGACGAAAATGGATTTCAAACTGAAGCAAACTGCTTTGCCCGCTGCGTTAAATCTGGAGATTATAAAGAAGGAACTACCGCATTTCTTGAGAAAAGAAAACCAAATTTCCGAGGAGAGTAATCCCTATTCTCCCTTATGAGTAATTTAAAACAACTTGCCAGCCAAACTGCGATCTATGGTCTCAGTAGCATATTAGGCAGGTCTATCAACTTTTTATTAATCATTGTATATACCGCATACCTCAGCAAAGAGGATATGGGGGCATTTACTGGGATTTATGCATTAATAGGTTTCCTGAACATTGTATTCACTTATGGAATGGAAACTTCATTTTTTAGATTTTCCACAGGAAAGAATCTGGATCCATCTAAAGTTTATAGCACCACTCAATCTCTATTAGTAACCAGTTCCTTGGTTTTAGGATCCTCCATTTACCTAGCTGCTCCAGTTTTGTCAGAATGGATGGAATATCCTGGACAGGCATATCTTTTTAGATGGACTGCTTTATTATTGACGTTCGATGCAATTTTAGCAATTCCCTTCGCCAAACTTCGATTAGAGAATAAAGCCCTCATTTTTGCCAGTGCCAAAATCTTAAACATCTTGATGAATGTTGGGTTCAATCTGATCCTAATTGTCGCTTTCCCATTTATAATTAATGAGGGGATTATTCCAGAAGGATTCCTTGGCTACAGATCTGAATGGGGAGTAGAATACATTCTTCTGGCAAACCTATTTGCAAATGGACTAATTGTACCTTTTGTTTGGTGGAAAGCTGGCATGTTTCGTTTTCAATTGGATTCATCCATCCTCTTTCCTATGTGGAAGTACTCCATCCCACTCTTATTCATGGGACTTGCGGGAGTTACAAATGAACTAATATCCAGACTTTTATTCGAATATTTATTACCAGAAAACTACTACACAGGACTCTCTACCCGTGAAGCCGCAGGAATCTTTGGTGCCAATTTCAAATTGGCCATATTGATGAATTTGGTTATTCAGGCGTTTAAGTATGCAGCAGAACCATTTTTCTTCAAAAAATCCAATGATAAGAATTCCCCTTTGCTCTATGCCAAGGTCATGCACGCCTTCATTGTATTTTGTACCATATTAATGATTGCAATTTCGGTCAATTTAAATTGGATTGGACCTCTGTTTTTGAGAAGTCCTGGTTATGAGGAAGGCTTATTTATCGTACCAACCTTATTAATGGGATATTTACTTTTGGGAATTTATTTTAATCTTTCCATTTGGTTTAAAATTACTGATCAGACCAAATATAGCTTTTGGATCACTTTGGCAGGAGCGATTGCATCCATCGTGATCATTTGGTCCCTGTTGCCAATTTGGGGATATTTTGGAGCTGCCCTAAGTACGTTGGGATGCTATCTGATTATGTGTGTGTTGTGCTTTTTTTATGGTCAGAAATACTACCCAATTCCCTATCAAACTGGTAAAGATATTTTCTATTTGATTTTAGGTTTTGGGATGAGTTATGGAGGGTATTACTTAGACCTTGAACATTTTATAGTAAATTTTATCGTTAAAAATAGCTTAGTATTGATTTTTGGAGCCTTCATCTTTCTCTTAGAAAAAGATCAAATCAAATTCTATTTGAAGCGAAGCACAAAATAAATTATTAATATTTCATCTGCTTTTGGAATCAATTATATTAAATACGTGGTTATCAAAAAAAGATAAAGTGGACAGAATGTCATTGGAATAGCATCCAGCACCTAAAAACCTGTCTATTTGCATAAAAGGCATTATGTTTGTAATCTCAAGCGGAACCCCTACAATACGTGATTTTCAATAAATTCCTTATCATATCTCTAGTTCTGACAATGGTCTCATCCATAGGCTATTCTCAGAAAAAACTTTCGAAAAAAGAGCGAAAAGCTCAGGAAACTGAAGCTAAAACTACTCGCTATTACATTGAAGGTGAGAAATACCTCGTGCTTGGCGAGTTGGATAAAGCTTATTTTTATTTACAAAAATCCTTGGAGTTTTCTCCAGAAGAACCAGCTATTCATTACAAAATTGCGGAAGTTCTTCTTAGGGGTAATAAACCAGAAAAAGCTCTGCCTTATGCAGAAACAGCAGCTAATCTGGATATAGAAAATAAATATTATGCACTGATGGTGGCCGAGATTTACACCAATCTCAAACAGCCGCTGAAAGCAGCAGAAATACTGGATCGATTAACTGCTGATGGGGAACATAACCAACAGTACAACTTAGACCTTGCTTCCATTTATTTAAGTGCCGGGGAATTTGACAAAGCCTTAGTGGTATTGGACAGAGCAGAGGAATACTATGGCATTATGGAGCCAGTTACCACACAAAAACAACGGATATATTTAAGAAAGAACAATCTTGATAAAGCCATCGAAGAAGGTGAGCGCTTAATAGAAGCGAAATCAGGTAATCCAGACTATGTGTTGAACTTAGTAGAGATATTATACAATAATAATCGAAGTGAGCAGGCTTTGGACTTGGTAAATGGGGAGTTGGAAAAATTTCCGAACCAACCAGAATTACACATGGCAGCATATACCCTTCAAAAGGAAAAAGGACAAATAGAAGAGTCGGAAAAATCCATTATCACTGCATTTTCCAATCCTGATTTAGACCCTCTAGTAGAATCTAAGGCCTTTGAATCTTTGATCAATGAGATGCAAACTTCAGGAAGGGATATTTTATTGGACAGGCTAGAAGGTTTGATGCTTCAAAACCACCCCAATGACGCATCTATTTTTGCGGTTATTGGAAAAAGAAGGATGAAAGAAGGAAAAAAAGAGGAAGGAATCGAGAGTTTCAAATCTTCTTTACAAATAGATCCTAAGAATGCTGAGTTATTAGAGCAAGTAATTACCAATTCCTTTGGTGAAAATGCGGACTTCACTGAAGTGGAAAAATTCACAATTATGGGAGTGGATGAATTTCCCGAAAGGCCAGAATTTTGGTTTTATGACGGAGTGATTAAAAATGCCATGAAAAAGGATTCCTCTGCTATTATTTCTTTGGAGAAGTCGATGGAAATCAATGCAGGAAAAAATATCGGGCTAGATCAAGCTACATATGGTGCCTTGGGGAATGCTTATTATAATTTAGGAGAAATAGATAAAGCCTTCGAAAACTTTGACATGGCAATCAAGCTCAACCCAAATGATGAGCAAGTACTGAACAATTACGCCTACTTTTTATCGATTGAAAAGCGTGATTTGGAAAAGGCCAGAAGTATGTCTGAAAAAGTTGTTAAAAGATTTCCAAACAATGGCACTTTCCTTGATACACATGCATGGGTGCTGTTCCAAAGTGGAGACTACGAAGGCGCTAAAAAATACATGGATCTTGCACTAGAACATGAAGCAGAGCCAAGTGGTGTGATGTTGGAACATTATGGAGATATTTTATACCATTTGGGAAAGAAGTCCGAAGCCATCAGCTATTGGAAAAAAGCTGAAAACAGCCCCGAAGCTTCAGACAAACTTCCTCAAAAAATTAAAGAAGGAAAATACCATGAATAAGCTTTTTGCAGGATTAACAATTCTGTTGGCTATTGGATTTTTATCAAGCTGCGCAAAGAAAAATGTAGCTTACCAAAGCAACGGGAAGATGGAAGACTTTTCCCCTTTTTACAATGACTACGATTTTTTATCTGCGAAAGCCAAAATAATAATTGAGGAAGCCTCAGGTAAAATCACTCGTGGCTCCATGAATTTAAGAGCAAAAAAAGACAGTGTCCTATGGTTTACCGTTTCACCAGGATTGGGAATGGAGGCAGTCAGGGGGCTTATAACTCAGGATAAAATCCAAATCAAAGACCGAATAGGTAAAGAAGATATCAACCTCACCTTTACTGAATTTGAAACTATTTATGGATTGAAATTATCCCTGGATCTATTTCAAAATATACTATGGGCAAACCCTCCTATTCCTTTTGATTACAAAGACCGATTGGTTCGAGTAGGAAAAGCATTTGAACTTACTCAAATCCGGGACAAAGTGAGGTATTTCAGTAAAGTGGATGTCAACACTAGAAAAGTATCTGAGTTAGTCAGCAATTCTTTAGATGACCGTGGTTCATTGTTAGCTAGCTTCCCTAATTTTCAGGAAGTAGATTCACAACCATTCCCTTTGGAAGTTCTTTACAAATTGGCCTATCAGCTTCCCGAAGGAAGTCAAAATACCATTATCAATTTGGAATGGAATTCTATTGAACCACACACAGATCCTTTAACCTTCCCATTCAGATTCTGATTTCAATGAATAGGAAAAACCTCATCATTTCTACCCTTCTTTTGGTTTTCATTTGCTGTCTGGCAGTGGATGTATCTGCGCAGACGAAAAAAACCAGAGAGCAACTAGAAAGAGAGAAAGCAGAAGTTCAAGAGCGACTTAGGGAATTTGATAAGATATTAAAGCAAACCACCGCTATCAAGAAGAATTCGATCGGAGAATTGAATGCGGTGACTCGAAAAGTTCAAACTCAATCCAGATTAGTCAACACCCTAGACCGAGAAATTAAATTATTGGATCAGGAGATTCAACAGACTGAATCAAAAATCAAAAAACTAAAACAAGAACTAGTTGACCTGAAAGCCGAATATGCCAGAATGATCTATAATACCTCCAAACTGAATAGAGGGTTATCGATTGTCTCATTCGTGTTTAGCTCAAGTAGTTTCAACCAATTGTACATGAGGTTGAAATACTTAAAACAATATACTGATAATCGGAAACAGCAAGCTGAGCAGATTCAAGCTGTCAGTGTACAATTGGCTGAGGAACAAGTTTCTCTAGATCTGAAAAGAGCCGAAAAAGAAAAGGTGCTTGAAGAAGAAAGGCTTGAAAAGTTGGCCTTGGATAAAGCTAGACAAGAGCAGCAAGGTATCGTGAACAACCTGTCCAAAAAAGAAAAAGAGATTCAGAAGCAAATTGCAGCCACTAAAAAACAGCAGGATCAATTGAATCGTATGATCAAGCAGGTGATCGAAGAGGAAATTAGACTTGCAGAGGCTGCAGCCAAAAAATCCAATAGCAACACTACCAAAAGTGCAGGAAGTAGTATGCCAATGACTCCCGAGGTGGCAGCATTATCAAGCTCATTCGCAGGAAATAAAGGACGCTTACCATGGCCGGTAGAAACTGGATTTATAGCTCAAGGTTTTGGCACTTACCCGCATCCTACTTTGAAAGGAATTACCATGGATAGTGATGGGTTAGATATTCGGACTCAACCAAATTCTAATGTCAGATCAGTATTTGATGGTACGGTCACAAAAATCACAACCATGCCTGGATTTGGCGGAACGATCATCATCAAACATGGGGAATATTATACCATGTATAGTAAGCTTAAAACCATCTCTGTAAAATCAGGGCAATCTGTCAAAGCAAAAGACGTTATTGGACAAGTAGCTACAGGACCTGATGGGCAAGCGGAGGTCCATTTCCAAACATGGAAAGGATTAAATGTAATGGATCCTGCTACCTGGATCACGTCCAAATAGTTTAAATTATCGTATATTTATAAAAAAGAACAACTCTGCACTGATTACTTTGCGTAAGCAGATGACAGTTATATCTTTGCAGGACATTTACCCTTAAACATAATTCATCATGACTACATTGGGTTTCATTCAAAATATGGGCGGAGGTTCGATTGTATTGATCGTACTTGTCGTTCTATTATTATTTGGTGCTAAAAGAATCCCTGAATTAGCACGCGGTTTAGGCCGTGGAATCAGAGAATTCAAAGACGCTACAAAAGACATTCAGAACGATCTTGAAGAAGGGCTGAAAGACAAAAAGAAATAATCCCGTAAGCCAATAGCATTGGAAAAATTCATTTCATTCGACGAAATCAAAAAATCGCTCGAGAAAAAAGAAACTGATTGTAGAGCAATCGTCAATCATTATCTTCAAAACATTAAGACGAAGGCGCACTTAAACGCCTTCGTCGAAGTTTACGAGCATTCCGCATTAGCGCAAGCTGATTTGGTCGATCAAAAGCTTTCTGAAGGAAAAGCCGGGAAACTTGCAGGAATGGTCATCGGGATCAAAGATGTACTATGTCTAGCCGGACATGAGGCCAATGCCTCTTCCAAAATCCTTCAAGGTTTTGAATCTCAATTTACCACCACAGCCATCCAAAGACTGATCGATGAAGATGCCATTATAATTGGCAGGCTTAATTGTGATGAGTTCGGGATGGGCAGTTCTAATGAGAATACTGCACATGGCAAAGTTTTAAATGCTTTGGACGAAAGCCGGGTTCCAGGTGGATCCTCCGGAGGTTCTGCCGTAGCTGTTCAAGCAAATCTCTGTACGGCCTCTTTGGGTACTGACACTGGTGGTTCCGTAAGACAACCCGCAGCATTTACTGGAGTAATAGGGATGAAACCTACTTACTCGAGAATATCAAGATGGGGTTTAATAGCTTATGCTTCCTCTTTTGATACAATAGGCACCTTTACCAAAACTGTAAAGGACAATGCTTTACTTTTAGAGATCATGGCTGGTCATGATGAGTTTGACAGCACATCTTCCAGAAAACCGGTTCTACCCTATAGTCAACTTCTTCATTTTGACAGAAAAGCTAAAGTTGCTTATTTGAAGGAAACCATCGAGTCTCCTTCTCTGCAAGAAGAAATAAAAGAGAATACACTTTCAGTTTTAGAGAAATTAAAATCTGAAGGACATGAAGTTCAGGAGGTGAATTTCCCTTTACTAGATTATATTCTCCCTACCTACTACATCCTTACCACTGCAGAGGCTTCTTCAAACCTTTCGAGATTTGACGGCGTTAAATATGGGTACCGGACTCCAAATGCCCACAATTTGGAAAGCATGTACAAATTGAGCAGAAGTGAAGGATTTGGCGAAGAAGTCAAACGTAGAATTATGCTTGGAACATTTGTTTTAAGCGCCAGCTACTACGACGCCTATTTCACCAAAGCACAAAAGGTCAGAAGGTTAATAAAAAACTTTACTGAAAATCTTTTGAATGATTTTGATTATATTATAATGCCGACAACGCCGTCTACCGCGTTTAAGTTTGGTGAACATAGAGATGATCCAGTGGCAATGTACCTGGAAGATCTTTATACTGTTCAGGCATCTGTATCAGGTGTACCTGCAATCTCTATTCCGAATGGAAAAGATTCCAAAGGAATGCCTATTGGATTACAGGTAATTTGCAACTCATTTAAGGAAGCTGAACTCTTTGCATTCAGCAATTATCTAAGTGCTTTAACCTCTTAAGAAAATTTTTAATGATGAAAAAAAACTGGAACAATCTATTCTTACTTGCGATTATTACTTGTTTGACTCCTTTGTCTCAGGCTTTTTCACAGGACGATCAAAATGTTGCTGCGCCCATATTTTCTGAAGATGAGGTTATCCCCAATTACCATTACGAATACATTCCTGACTTCACTTATAATGAAGTAGCGGAGCGTATATCCAAGATGGACACCGAAATGCCTTTTGAGCTAAATGACAGAATTTTTTCATTCATCCAATATTTCACTGTAAGAAATAGAGATTACACACGCATGGTTTTGGCCAGAAAGGATTTGTTTTTTGACATGTTTGATGAAACCCTCAAAAAACATGAAATGCCAGCGGAAATCAAATACCTTTCCATTATAGAATCTGGACTGGACCCTCAAATTAGATCCCGAGTGGGAGCTATTGGGTTATGGCAGTTTATGCCCGCCACTGGTAGAATGTATGGCATGTATGTCAACAGTGAAGTGGATGACAGAATGGACCCGGAAAAATCCACCGATGCAGCAGCCAAATATTTAAAATCATTGTATAGAATGTTTGGTGATTGGGAAGTAGCCATGGCTGCATACAACTGTGGACCGGGAAATGTCAGACGGGCAATTCGAAGATCTGGAGGAAAAAAGACATTCTGGGGTATTTATAATTACCTTCCTAGAGAAACCAGAAGTTATGTTCCACAAGTACAAGCAATGCTTTACATCCTAAACCATTTGGACGAACACAATCTAAATTTGGAAGACCCCACCTATTACCACACCACAGAGAAAATTCGTTTTGAAAGGGCACTTAACTTAACGAAACTGGCGGAATTAACAGATCTCTGCACCAAAGATTTAGAATCCCTAAACCCATCACTTAAAAGAGGTAAAGTTTCTGATGTCAACAGAAGCATTGCCCTCAATTTACCAAAAGCCAAAGCTTCTTTTGTCAAACAAAACTTAGCTTGGTTAAGTGATTCTCTCAACAACACACCTACCACCTATCTTACTGATAACGGTAAGTTTATGTTGAAACCTGTAGAGGAATTGGCAGAAGAGCCAGAGTTGAATGCCATCACCTACAAAGTGAGATCCGGTGATGTATTAGGTAAAATTGCGTCGAGACATGGGGTTACTGTCACCCAAATAAAATCATGGAACGGTCTTTATTCCAATCTCATTAGAGTTGGCCAGAATTTGACAATTTATTCAAGCAGCACACCAGCAGTGGCTGAAGTAAGAACCAATTCTTCTGGTCAGTTGCTTTACACGGTTCAACCAGGTGATTCTCTTTGGATCATTTCAAGAAAACATGCAGGCCTTACTGTAGACCAAATTAAAAGGTTGAACAATTTAAACAGCAATAACATCAAACCTGGTCAAAAGCTGATTATTGGTTGAAAAAGCAATAGTTTAACTATTTAGCCCCGCTTTTTTAACTCCTTTTAAATTTTTAAGTAAACCAGAATCCTTACTTTTAGTTTTGATAAGTAACTTATTAACACTAATTCACCAGAATATGAGAGCTCTAAAATATATATTCGGAATCCTCAGCATAGGCTTTTTGCTTATTGCCTGTGAAGGAGACCCCAACCGTGCCGACAGTACCAAACCCAAAGCAAGGGGAACTATAGGAGAAATAATTTTGGTCATCGATTCTGCCAAATGGGCTGGCCCTGTTGGAGATGAATTAAGGGATATTTTTGAGGCGGATCTTCCAGGAATGATCAGATCTGAATCAAGATTTAAAGTAAATCGGGTAGACCCTAGAGCTATGACCCGAATTCTAAAAATGTCCACCAATCTTATTTATGTCACCACATTTGATGACAAAGGAGCAGCTAGTCAAGTTATCAATTCCCAATTCTCTAAAGAGTCTAAAGAAAGAGCACAAGCGGACCCAAGTCTCTATACTTTGAGAATGGAAGATGAATATGCCATTGGACAAGAGGTACTATATCTTTTTGGAAATACGGAAGAGGAGCTTGTGACTAACCTTAAGAAAAATAAAGCAAGGTTGATCAACTTGTTTGAAGTAAGAGAAAGAGGAAGATTAGAGAAAATAATTCTTGCCAGAAAAAATACAGCTGCTTCTGCAGAAACAGAAAAGAATTTAGGAATTGAAGTGAATGTTCCTGCTTCCTATCAAATTGCAAAAAGCAAACCTGGCTTCGTTTGGTTGAGACAACCTACTCCTACTGCGAATAGAGCAGACATCAGTCTATTCTTTTATGAGACTGATTACACCAGTGAAGAGCAGACGTTCCCTGCCAATATTGTCAAATTAAGGGATGAAATTACAAGACAAGAGATATTTGGAGATCCAGAAAACCCAAATTCTTTTATGGTTTCCGAAAAACAAATCCCCCCTGCTTTCCGAAACATGGTTATAAATGATAATTTTACGACTGAAATTAGGGGCTCCTGGAAAACTAATAATTTGAGCATGGGAGGCACCTATCTTGGGTACATCATGGTCGACGAAAAGAAAGGAAAATTGTATTACATGGAGGGCTTTGTATTCTATCCGAATGAAGTTCACAGAGACGCACTTCGTGAAATAGAGACCATTCTTCTAAACACAAATGTTAGTTGGACTGAGGAGCAGGGGTCCTGACCCAAACTAACTTAGAGCTTTTATGGCAATTAAAATCCGCAAAGAGGACGCACTCAATTATCATACCCAAGGAAAAGCAGGTAAAATTGAGGTAATCCCAACCAAGCCTTTATCCAGCCAAATGGATTTGGCTTTAGCTTATTCGCCCGGTGTAGCTGAACCTTGTAAAGAAATAGCTACAGACAACGAAAAAGTTTATAAATACACAGCCAAAGGAAATTTGGTAGGCGTAATTTCTAATGGAACCGCAGTATTAGGGTTAGGCGATATTGGTCCAGAAGCATCCAAACCTGTAATGGAAGGAAAAGGCGTTCTTTTCAAGAAATTTGCAGGTATTGATGTTTTTGACATCGAAATCAACGAAAAAGATCCTAAAAAACTAATTCAAACCATTAAATCTCTGGAGCCAACTTTTGGGGGAATCAACCTAGAAGATATTAAAGCCCCAGAATGTTTTGAAATTGAGCAGACATTAAAAAAGGAAATGAAAATCCCTATCATGCATGATGATCAGCATGGTACCGCGATTATTTCTGGAGCTGCATTACTTAATGCATTAGAATTAGTAGAAAAAAATATAAGTGAAATCAAATTGGTCGTAAATGGTGCAGGTGCTGCGGCCATATCTTGTACCAGATTTTACATTACCCTAGGAATCAAAAAAGAAAACATCGTCCTATGTGATATCGATGGAATCTTGAGATCAGATCGTCCTGATTTGGATGAAATCAGAAGGGAGTTCGCCACCGACAGAGATATTTATACCATCAATGATGCCTTGGTTGGTGCAGATGTGTTTTTGGGACTTTCTGCCGGAAATGTAATTTCTCAGGACCAATTGAAACTAATGGCAGACAATCCGATTGTTTTTGCCTTGGCTAACCCAGATCCTGAAATTGCCTATGATCTAGCGATAGCTGCTAGAAAGGATTTAATTATGGCCACAGGAAGGTCTGATCATCCTAATCAGGTAAATAATGTGTTGGGTTTCCCTTATATCTTTAGAGGAGCACTTGATGTAAGAGCTACTGCTATCAATGAAGAAATGAAACTTGCAGCAGCTCATGCAATTGCGAAACTTGCCAAAGAGCCTGTTCCAGACATTGTAAACAAAGCTTATGGGGAAGATAAACTAGGTTTTGGAAGATTTTATTTGATTCCTAAACCATTGGACCCTCGCCTGATCACCACGATTGCTCCTGCTGTTGCAAAAGCAGCAATGGATTCCGGTGTAGCAAAAAGCCCAATTATGGACTGGGAAACATATGAGCTGGAACTTCAAGAAAGAATAGGCATTGATCAACGCTTGATGTCTGTTGTCATCGCAAGAGCTAAGAAAGATCCTAAACGTGTGGTATTTGCTGAAGCGGACAACAGAAAAATCCTGAAGGCAGCACAGATTCTGAAAGATGAAAAAATTGCCATTCCAATCCTTTTAGGTAACAAAGAACGGATTCTGACCCTCATCGAAGAAAACTCATTGGATTTACAAAATGTCACCATTATCGATCCAATGGAAGACAGCAAAAAACTATCTCAGTTTGCGGATATTCTTTTTGAAAAACGTCAAAGAAAAGGAATGACTTATGGAGACGCTTCCAGATTAGTAACTCAAAGAAATTACTTTGGAGCTATGATGGTGGAAACAGGGTTAGCGGATGCATTTATTTCTGGTCTTACTAGAGATTATCCTAAAACCGTTCTCCCATCCTTACATACCATTGGAGTCAGACCAGGCACCAAGCGAGTGGCAGGGATGTACATCATGAATACCAGTAAAGGTCCCTATTTCTTTTCTGACGCCACAGTAAACTTGAATCCAACTGCTGAAGAACTGGTAGAAATAATTGGTTTGACCGCTGAGGCTGTTAAGTTCTTTAACATCGAACCAAGAATTGCGGTGCTTTCTTATTCCAACTTTGGCTCTGCTAAAGGAGATATTCCTGACAAAATGGCTAAAGCTACAGCCATGGCTAAAGAAAAATATCCTGACTTGATTATTGAAGGAGAAATGCAAGCCAATGTGGCGCTTAATGATGAAATACAAAAGGAGATGTATCCATTCTCCAAATTGATCAACAAAAAGGCCAACACCTTAATTTTCCCAGATTTGAGTTCTGGAAATATTGCCTACAAACTTTTGGCTGAATTAGGAAATTCTGAAGCTATTGGTCCAATTCTTTTGGGAATGAACAAGCCTGTACATATACTTCAATTAGGTAGTTCCATTCGAGAAATTGTAAATATGGTTGCAGTGGCCGTTGTAGATGCTCAATCTAATGGAAAATCATGATAGACTATCTTAACGGAAGGCTGGTATTTAAAGACCCTACTTATGTGCTCATAGATATAGGAGGTATTGGATACCATGTCAAAATATCATTACAAACATACTCTGCCATTAAGGATGAGGAGCAAATCAAGCTCCTCACCTATCTTCATATTAAAGAAGATGCCCATACGCTGTATGGATTTAAAGAAGAGGCTGAAAAAAGGCTGTTCTTGCTATTGATCTCCATCAATGGCGTAGGCCCTAATACAGGCTTAATGATCTTATCATCCTTAAATACCAAAGAAATTGAACATGCAATTCTTTCTGGAGATGTGGCTACCATCCAGCATGTCAAGGGCATTGGAGCTAAGACAGCCCAGCGCATCATTTTGGAGTTGAAGGATAAAATAGGAAAAGATGTGGGTTCAGATGCTACCTCTTCCCAAATTGGATTTTTAAAATCTGACAATAAAGTTCGTGAAGAAGCGTTAAAAGCCTTAATTACTCTTGGTTTCCCAAAAACAGCTGCTGAAAAAAACATCACTGCTGTATTGAAAAAAACCACTGGAGAAATTTCTTTAGAAGAATTAATTAAAGCATCTTTAAAGACACCATAATTTGAAGCTGCATTGAACTTTCGGAAGTTACTGACTTTTTGCAGGAGGAGGTATTTCGGTGGTTTGCCCAAATACTTCATCCTGTTTGGGTTTATTCTGGCCTTTTCTACTTCCCAGGCTCAACAAACCGTATCCGATAGCCTCCAAACGCGAATCGATTCTCTTAATTATAGGAGAATGGCTCCCTCATTTTTGCTTTGGCAAAACATGAGAACGAGTCCTCTATACCCCTACCGAAATCCTTTTTTAAGACCTGAATCACCTTTTTTACCTGCTCCACTTACTAATCAAAATGTTCAGGTTTTAGTAGACTCTACCTTGAGATATAATATTGTGGAAGAACTCGACAGCACTAGGGTAGGAAATGAACAAGAATATGATTTTGATGAATTTTCGAAAATTCAAGAATATAAAGTAAGACAAGATTATTGGAGAAGCAGATCTAGAGGTGGAGATGGAGAAAGTGCTGTGGAAGGCCGTGGGTTAATCCCTCCATTGACTGTCAGTCCTTCATTTGACAGAATTTTTGGAGGAAGTGAAATCAACATTGTTCCAACAGGATATGTCAATTTAGACTTTGGTGCAATTTTTAGAAGGATAGACAACCCTACTCTTCCGATCAGACAGCAGCAAAATGGAGGATTTAATTTTGATCAACAGATCCAAATGGCTGTCAACGGATCTCTCGGAGAAAAAATGAAAATCGGGGCCAACTTCGATTCTAATAATTCCTTTGACTTCCAAAATCAATTGAAGTTAGAGTATGCAGGCTTCCAAGAAGACATTATAAAATCAATTGAAATAGGTAATGTGAGCATGCCAGTTCAGAACCGGTTGATTCAAGGGGCTCAAAACTTATTTGGTGTCAAAACTCAAATGCAATTTGGGAAACTTGGTGTCACAGCTGTTGCCTCCACCCAACGGGGAAGAAGAGACCAGTTAATCATTGATGCAAATGGACAAGGAAGGTCTTTTGATATTCAGGCCTCTAAATATGATGAAAACAGGCACTTTTTCTTAGCTCATTTCTTTAGAGATAATTATGAAAGATGGCTTCGAGGACTTCCCCAAGTACTTTCTGGCGTAAATGTAACCAGAATTGAAGTCTACATTATGAACAGGGCTTCCAATACAGAAACGTTAAGAAATTTTGCAGCATTCATGGATTTGGGGGAGGGACAAACCTTATTAAATCCATCCAATCCTGCCATTGGACCTGGAACTCCTGGCGCTCCTGCCGGTAATGGATCCAATAATCTTTTCAACAATATATCTAATAACCCTGCCTTCAGACCATTTGACACAGGTGCTCGGGCCATGGAGTCAAGCCTAAATATTAAAAAAGGGGTTGACTTTGAACAGATCAATGGATCTAGAAAACTAAGTCCTACTGAATTTTATTTTAACCCACAATTGGGATACCTCTCACTTTTCAGAAAACTTCAAAACGATGAAGTACTGGCCGTTTCTTATGAATATACTTACAATGGTCAGGTGTATAAGGTCGGCGAATTGACAGAGGACTATCAAAATCGTCAAGAAGATGAATTGATTTTTCTAAAACTTTTACGACCAGCTAGAATCAATCCTCGGGTTCCATCTTGGGATTTGATGATGAAAAACGTCTATAACTTAAATGCGAATCAACTTTTAAGAGATGGTTTCCAGCTTCAGGTGATTTACCGTGACGATAGGACTGGTTTAGACAACCCTTCTCTTCTGGAGGGAGAAAATGTAAAAGACGTTCCTTTGATCAAGCTAACAGGCTTGGACAATTTAAACCCTCAAAATGACCCAGCTCCAGATGGAAATTTTGACTTTGTAGAAGGGCTAACCATTCTTCCAGATCGAGGCTTACTTGTATTTCCGGTTCTAGAACCTTTCGGTTCCAACCTTGAGAAATATTTTCTGGATACAGAAATAGTACTCAAAGATAAATATGTCTATGACACCTTGTATCAGACTACTCAAGCTGATGCAGAATTAGTGACCAGACTTAATAAATATTTTATCAAAGGACGCTTAACGGCGGGCTCTGCTTCGGAGATCCAACTTCCTGGGTTAAATATTTCTCCAGGCTCTGTGATCGTTCAGGCTGGAAATATCCCCTTGACGGAAGGGGTAGATTTTACGGTAGATTACAATGTTGGTCGTGTAGTGATTATCAATGACGCCATTTTACAATCAGGAAAGCAAATATCCATCAGTTTTGAAAAGGCAGATTTGGTATCCTTTCAGACTCGTAGTCTATTGGGGACCCGATTGGACTATGTATTCAGTGACAAATTCAATTTAGGAGGTACCTTCCTGTATTTAAATGAACGACCCAATGTTACTAGAATTGCCACTGGAAATGAAACCTTAAGGAATAGCTTATGGGGCTTAGATGCAAGATTTTCGGATGAATCCCGTTGGCTTACTAAAATGGCAGACGCCCTTCCTTTTACAGATACCAAAGAGACTTCGTTAGTCAATTTTAGTGGCGAATTTGCCCATTTAATCCCTGGAACTTCCAACCAAGTAGATGGAGACCAGGCCTCTTACATAGATGACTTTGAAGCAGCAGTCACCCCATTTAATCTTGGGGGTGCGGCAAACCAAAACTGGAAATTAGCCTCAACCCCACAAACCGATGACAATCGATTTGACTTGAGCAATCAAACAGAAGATTTATTAGGGTCAACCTATAGAAGGGCCCGACTTGCTTGGTATAATATTGATAACATCTTCTATAGGGAAAGTGGTCCCGGAGTACCTTCCAACATATCAAGGGAAGATCGACGAAATCACTACGTTCGCCGGGTTGTACCGCAAGAGATTTTCCCTCAGCAAGACAGAACGGTAATTATTACCCCTGAGCCTTTATTTGAACTGGCTTATTTTCCTAGTGAGCGAGGGATGTATAATTATAATCCCAACTTGACTTTTGATGGGTTACTTCCAAACCCTGAGAAAAATTATGGTGGGGTAACCCGAGCAATTACCACAGAGGTAGACTTTGACCGAACCAATATAGAATACATTGAATTCTGGATGCTAGACCCATTCATTGAAGGAGAAAATGGTCGAGTGTTAGATGGAATATTCAATGAAAACAACACCACAGGCGGAAAGCTATTTCTGAATTTAGGCGACATTTCTGAAGATGTGATGAAAGACGGTCGTCATGCCTTTGAAAATGGACTTCCAGCAGACGGAGACCCTTCCAAAACTTCCTCCAATGAATGGGGGCGAATCACCAGGGAACAATACCTTCTTCCTGCATTTGACAACTCAGAATCTTCTAGGGAAAATCAAGATGTGGGATTGGACGGTCTGAAAAACTCAGATGAGGCAGGATTTTTCCAGTCTAGATTTTTAGATCGTTTGAGTATATCCCAAGAGGCTAGAAATAGAATTAATCAAGATGTTTCCGCAGATTTATTCCAATACTATCTGGACGAACAATTTGACCAGAACAATGTCAAAATTCTAGAACGGTATAAGAAGTTTAATGGATTGGAAGGAAATACTCCAGTTACTGCCAGCCAAAATCTTCCCTACACCCCATCCGGTTCCAATACCCCTGATAATGAAGATTTAAATACCGACAATACTATCAATGAACTCGAAAACTATTACGAATACGAAATTGACTTAAGACCAGGAAACTTGGTGGTAGGGCAAAATTATATCGTGGATAAGGTGACTCATAATGAGGCAGGTGAGAACGTTAATTGGTATTTATTTAGAATTCCAGTAAGACAACCTGATCGAGTTCAAGGAGATATTAATGGCTTTAAATCCATTCGTTGGATGAGAACCTATTTGACGGAATTTGAGCAACCGGTCGTATTGAGAATGGCTAATTTCCGAATGATTGGTAGTCAATGGAGGGTATTCCAAGAGTCCCTTTTCGAAAGAGGTCTTTTCGAAATACCTGAGCCAGATGTATCCAATGTGACAGTCGATGTGGTAGGTATTGAGGAAAATAGCCAAGGAAGTGCCACACAAAGCCCTTATGTATTACCTCCGGGAATCAATAGAGATAGGGATAATACCTCTACAGTAGAAAGAAGGTTGAACGAGCAGTCTTTAAGAATATGTGTTGAAGACTTGCCTGCAAAAGATGCCAGAGCAGTTTTCAGAAACATAACACAGGATTTGGTTCAATTTGAAAGAATCAAAATGTTCTTCCATGCTGATAGTGAAGATGCATTGGATGGAGAATTCACCGGTTTCTTAAGACTTGGAACAGACTACACCGACAACTATTATGAAATAGAAGTTCCTCTAACCATTACACCTAAAGGAACGAGAGACCCTCGACAAATTTGGCCATTAGAAAATGAAATAGACATTGCCATTCAGGATATTGTTGGGGCTAAAGTCGAAAGGGATAATAGTCAATCCCCTTTAAACATTCCATATACTATTCAAGTAAATCAGTACAAAGTAACCGTAGTGGGTAGGCCTGAATTAAGTTTGATTCAAGGTATGATGATTGGGGTCAGAAATCCAGGTGAATCGGGGGGAGCAAGTAAGAGTATTTGTGTTTGGGCCAATGAACTTCGGGTGACCGGATTCACAAAATCAAATGGGTGGGCGGCAAATGCTTTATTGAATGCAAAGATTGCAGATGTCGCAGTGGTTTCAGCTTCTATTAGACACAATTCTATAGGGTTTGGAGGTTTGGAAACCAGACTTTCTGAAAGATCAAGACAATCCACTACTCAGTATGATATTTCTACCAATATAGATGTACATAAACTACTTCCTTCTCAATTGGGCGTGAGTATCCCAATGTATTTTAGTGTAGAAAATTCATCTACTAGACCAGAATATGATCCTTTAAATCCTGACGTTCCTTTTGAAGTGGCATTAGGTAAATTTGAAACTGATGCAGAACGAGATGCATACCGAGGAATCGCACTTGACCAGTTAAATAGGAAAAATATTAGCTTTAATAATGTCCGAAAAATCAAAACCAATCCTGAATCTGTAAGTAGGTTCTATGACCTGAGTAATTTCTCATTTTCTTATGCTTACGGAACTGTAAAACAAACCAATGCCCAAATTCAGGATTATACCTTTAAGACTTATAAAGGCAATATTACTTATAGTTTTCAGCCTAAGCCACTGGTGATTGAGCCATTTAAAAACAGCACCTGGCTTGATTCCCCACACTTAAGGTTAATTAAGGACTTTAACTTTAATTTGGCCCCTACCCTTGTTCTGGCGAGGTTAGATATCGACCGAAGATTCCTAAGATCTCAATATAGAAACGATCAATTAAGTACCTCTGGAGTGGATCCGCTTTTCCAAAAAAGCTATTTCATGAATCGCTTCTACACGGTCAACTGGGATCTTACTAGAAACCTGAGGGTAGATTATTCTGCCAGAGTCATGGCCGTGATCGATGAACCGGAAGGTGACCTAGATTCAGAAGCAAAGCAGGATTCTGTAAAAAGTAATTTCTGGAGATTTGGTAGAAGAACTAATTACAATCAAACCATAAACCTGAATTATACCATACCTTTTGACAAGTCTCCAATTTTGGATTGGATAAGAGCTGATTACAAATACACAGCTAATTATACCTGGCAGACCGGCGCCATAGGTCAAAAAGATACACTGGGAAATGTTATTCAAAATACCAGGGATCAATCCATCAATGGTAAGCTAGACTTGATAAAGCTTTACAACAAGAATAAAAAGCTAGCTGCTCTGAATGCTCCTAAACGTCCAACAATTCCAGGAAGGAACTCTGTAGGAGCGGAAGATACCATCGGAACACCATTTAGTAATAAGGTCCTCAAATTTTTGATGATGGTGAAGGAAATCACTTTTAATTACGGGGTGATACAAGGCACTTTCTTACCAGGTTATTTACCAAATACGGGATTATTGGGAATGGACCGAGCTTTTGAAAATCCAGGACTGGCTTTCCTTTTTGGTAGTCAAGATCCTGCTATTCGTTACAGATTAGCAAGTGCAGGCTATATAGCTCCAAGTTCGGAACTCACCCAACCATTCTCTCAAAACCGAGCTATGAATTTAAGGCTGGGTAGTTTAATTGAACCGTTCCAGGATTTTAGGATCACTTTGACAGCCACTAAACGAGAAACAGGTAACTATCAAGAGATATTTAGAAATTCTACAGATGACCCAGGAGAATACATTTCAATTAGTCCAAACCGATTAGGTTCTTACAGTATTACCACCATCATGCTTGGAACAGCATTTTCGAGAGACGACTTTGAAAACAACTCCCCACTTTTCACAGATTTTGAAAAAAATCGAGACATTGTAAAAAGTAGGTTAGATAGCGAAAACGCATCCGGAGGAGAATATTCCATCAATGGGCAAGATGTATTAATCCCATCCTTTTTAGCTGCCTATCGAGGAAAGAATGCCTCTGATATGAAATTGAACCCTTTCCCAAAAACTCCACTGCCAAACTGGAGACTTGAATACAGAGGGCTTTCCAGACTCAAGGGATTAAGTGAAATATTTAGCAGCATCAATATTTTACATGGCTACACCTCTACTTATGATGCCAGCAATTTCTCCAACTCCCTGCAATACCAAGAGGGATTAGAGCTTTATAATAACTTACAAAAAATACCGAGACCAGATGTAACCAATGATGAAGGTCAGTTTATACCTATTTATGTGTTAAATCAGGTGGTCATGGCTGAACGTTTTTCACCGTTGATCGGGGTAGACTTGTTGACTAAGGACCGATTGAATATTGCTATCCAGTACAATAAAGAAAGAAGTTTGGGACTAAACTTTTCAAACGCCCAAGTGACGGAGCAGCGCAGCAATGATTTTGGAATAAATATAGGATATACCAAAGCAGGAGTAAAAATCCCTTTCAAAATTCAAGGTCAGCAGAAAATACTTAAAAATGATTTAACCTTCAGGTTGGATACCAAGGTGGTAGATACTCGACAAGTTCAGAGGAAAATCGAAGAAGGAAGCACTATTACCAATGGCAATTTGAATATACAGATCAGGCCGACCATAGGATATTTGATCAATCAGAACCTAAGCGTGACTCTTTATTTTGATAGAACAATTAATGACCCAAGGGTTACTACTGCCTATAGAAGATCTTCTACAGCATTTGGAGGACAATTACGATTTAATTTGTCACAATAGATTTTATTTAGCGCGATTCCTTTTAATTTTGGGACTCTTTACAAAAAATTTCAATTATGAATATTCCACAAGAATTAAAGTACACAAAAGACCACGAGTGGGTAAAAATCGAAGGTGATATTGCTACTATAGGAGTTACTGATTTTGCACAATCAGAACTTGGTGATATCGTTTATGTGGAAGTTGAAACAGTTGGTGAAACACTTGATGCTGAAGAAGTATTCGGAACCGTCGAAGCAGTCAAAACTGTATCTGATTTGTTTATGCCTGTTGCTGGTGAGGTAACAGAACTAAACGAAAAACTTGCAGATGAACCTGAATTGGTAAATTCTGATCCATACGGAGAAGGGTGGATGGTCAAAGTCAAAATTTCTGGTGAAGTTCCTAACCTTCTTTCTGCCGAAGAATATGCAGAATTAGTAGGTGCCTAATTCGTTGACTTTTGAGATTGTTTTTGAGTTTAGCTTGGCTAATTACCATTTCAATCGCAATGTTAACCCCCGGAGATAAATTTCCTGAGGTAGATGCGTTCGATTTCCAAGATAAATTTATTCACTTTATATGCTTCAGTTTACTAAGTTTTCTGTGGTGTGGAGTGGGAATAAAACCTCATGAAAGAGGAGTTTTAAGCAAAAGACTACTAATTAACTACTTGATTTTCGGAGTATTAGCCGGGATCATTTTGGAGTCTTTGCAACAATTCATCCCCTTTCGTACGTATGATTATATAGACATGGCAGTTAATGAGATAGGTGGAATCGCAGGATTCTTTGCATATTTTAAGCTGTCAGTCGTAAAAAACAACTTGGAATAATCGTCCTAAATACTTAGACTTGTTATTCCAAATTAGAAAAAAATTAACCTGTATAAACCAATTCACCATGGAAGCAAAAAAGACTCCTAAGGCTGATCTAACCAAAAAGTCAGGAATGTTCCTGAACTTAGGTTTAGCGTTGGCTGTTGGCGCTACTCTTGCTGCATTTGAATGGAAGTCATTCGACGAAGGTGCTCTTAAGGACCTTGGCCAGGTGACTGACAATTTCGAAGAGCTGATTGATATTCCAATCACCGAGCAGCCACCGCCACCACCACCACCAGTAGAACAGCCAATTATTGAGGAAATCCCTGATGAAGTTGAAATCGAAGAAAAAATCGAAGTAAACTTTGATGTGGATGTGAAAGAAGAAACTGTCATCAAAGAAGTTGTAATTGCAGAAGCTCCAGTAGAGGAGAAAGCTGACGAAATCTTTGACGTAGTGGAAACTCAACCAAATCCTCCAGGTGGAATGTCAGGTTGGAATCAATACCTTAGTAAAAACTTGAAATACCCTACTCAAGCAAGAAGAATGGGGATTGAAGGTACTGTAATTGTGGTATTCGTAGTTAACACCGATGGATCTATTCAAGACGTTGATGTTTTGAGAGGTATCGGAGGAGGTTGTGACGAAGAAGCAATTAGAGTAGTATCTGCAGCTCCTAAGTGGGAACCAGGTAAACAAAGAGGTAGACCAGTTCGTACCAGAATGAGACTTCCAATCAGATTTAAACTGAGCTAAAAAAATAAGAGACCCGAGCAATCGGGTCTTTTTTTTGTTCACATTTTTTCACCTTTTAATTTAGTTAATTTTTGTTATCCGGCTAGTATCCTGCTTTTCAACAGGTTAAATTCTTAGGTGTTAATTTTTACCTAAACAAAAAACAAGCCATGGAAAACAAAAAGACCCCTAAAGCGGACATACGAAAAATGTCCGGGATGATTTTTAATCTGGGATTAATGCTCAGCGTAGCGGCAGTTTTGGTGGCCTTCGAATGGAAGGCTTATGAGGATTTCGAAATAAAGTCTCTTGGAACTGAAGACAACACCTGGGATTTGTTGGATATCCCCAATACAGTCCAAACCCCTCCTACTCCCCCTCCGGTTTTACAGCAACCAGAAATCGAATTGGTTCCTGATGAAATTATCATTGAAAAACTGGATGTTGTTATTGATTTCAGTCTGGAACAGGAACCTGCCCCTACAGAAATTGAATTTGAAGGTCCTCCAGTGGTCGAAGATCCAGATGTCATCAATGATTTTGTGGAAGTGCAAGCCTCTTTTAAAGGAGGGATGGACCAGTGGTATGTCTATTTGAAAAATAATTTAAAATATCCTATCCAAGCGAGAAGAATGGGAATCGAAGGGACAGCAATCGTTCGATTTGTTGTCAATACAGATGGAAGTATCCAAGATGTGGAGCTAGTACGAACTATTGGAGGAGGCTGTGACGAAGTAGCTATGGAAGTTATAAAAAAATCCCCTAACTGGAATCCTGGCAGAATAAATGGAAAAGCAGTGAGATCAAGAATGACCATCCCGATCAAGTTCCGACTTAATTAAAGAATTATTTAAACAATGAGAAAGCTTACACCAAAAGTGTAAGCTTTCTTTTTTTATCTATAAATTCATTGTTCTGAAAATGAACCACCAACCCAAACCATTTATGAAGAATTATTCATTCCTTCTGAGTATTCTACTCCTATTTTCCTGTACTCAAAAATATGACCTTCTACTGATCAATGGAGAAATTTACGACGGGCAAGGAACTAGTGCTTTTGTTGGGGATATAGGTATTGTTGGAGATAAAATCGTTGCCATTGGAGATCTGGAAAAATCTAAATCTGCTGTTGTGATCGATGCCACTGGTCTTGCTATCTCTCCAGGTTTCATCGATATGCATACTCATTTAGAGCCCTTGATGGAGTTACCTATGGCTGAAAGTCTCCTAAGACAAGGAGCCACTTTTGCATTGGGAGGTCCAGATGGAGGTGGGCCTTGGCCTTTTGTAAGCTATTTAGACAGTCTGGACCAACTAGACCTGGGAATTAATGTTGGATACCTTGTTGGACATAATACCCTTAGAAAAGAGGTAATGGGAATGGAAGATAGAAAACCTACAGGTGAAGAACTAAACCTGATGAAATCCTATGTAAATGAGGCCATGGACGCCGGCGCATTTGGAATTTCAACTGGTTTAAAATACTTACCTGGGACATTTTCTGAACTGGATGAAGTCCTTGAGTTATCTAAGATGGCAAGCTCAAAAGGTGGGATTTATACTTCACATTTAAGAGAAGAAGGTTTAGGTTTAATTGATGCTGTAGAAGAAGCTATCGTGATTTCACGAGAAGCTTCCATACCGGTGGTTTTAACTCATCATAAAGCCATAGGTGTTAAAATGTGGGGACAAAGCTCCAAGACCCTTGCCATGGTCGACTCAGCCAGAAAAATAGGGTTGGATATCATGATGGACCAATACCCTTATGCGGCAAGTCACACAGGAATTAGCATTTTGATACCTAGTTGGGCCTTAGAGGGAAATGAATTCGAAAACAGAGTTGCCGATCCTGTTTTAAAAGATAGTATCAAAGCAGGCATTATCTTCAATATTCTGAATGACCGAGGAGGAAGTGATTTAAGAAGGATTCAATTCTCGAGAGTATCCTGGAAGAAGGAATTGGAAGGAAAAACGCTTCAAGATTGGTTAGAAATGGAAGGGATGGAACCTTCTATGGATAATGGGGCAGAATTGGTGATTCAGGCCCAATTGAATGGTGGCACTGGGACTATATACCATGCCATGGATGAAAAGGATGTGGAAAATATCATGAAGCACCCGATGACCATGGTTGGATCTGATGGAAGACTATCCTCTCCTGGGGATGGACACCCTCACCCAAGAGCCTATGGGACCTTTCCAAGGATTCTCGGATATTATGTAAGAGAATTAAAAGTGCTTTCGCTTCCAGAGGCCATTCACAAAATGACAGGTCTCTCTGCAAACCGTCTAGGGTTAAAAAATAGAGGATTAATCAAAGAGGGATATTTTGCAGACATCACTATTTTCGATCCTAAAACCGTAATTGATCAATCCACATTTACAGAACCCCATCAATATCCAGAAGGCATTGAATATGTCATTGTTAATGGAAAAATTGAAGTAAATGAAGGTGAACTAACTGGTATTTCCAATGGTCGGGTAATCAGAAAAAATCAACCATAAAAAAGGGGCCTAAGCCCCTTTTTTATAACACATTCATGGATTGTTCTTTAATTTTTTCGAGCTCATCCTTCATTAAAATCACGTATTTTTGAATACCTGCATCGTTGGCCTTCGAACCAATGGTATTGATTTCTCTTCCGATCTCCTGGCTAATAAATCCCAGTTTTTTACCTTGATTTTTCTCTTCTTTCATGATTTTGGAAAAATACTTCAGGTGTGTATCTAAACGAACAAGCTCTTCGGTAATATCTAGTTTTTCAAAATAATAAATGAGTTCCTGCTCAAACCGATTGGCATCAAACGAATTTTCGTCCAACCATTCGCTGAAATGATTTCTGATTTTCTGTTTGATCTTATCTTTTCGCTGCCCTTCCTCATTGATAATATAGGATAAGTTCTGAGCAATACTTTCAAGGTTGCCTTGCAGTTTTTCTTCCAAGGAAGCCCCCTCATCTTTTCTGAAGTTATCACAGTTTTTCAAAGCATCCGCCAACACAGACATGACCTGTTCCCATTCCTGGGCCTCGTCTTCATCTTCCGTCGTCACGTTATTGATGACGTTAGGGGCTTGAAGAGCCAATTTGAATAAATCCTGAGAATCATCACCCACGGATTGAGCCATGTCTTTAAACTTCCTATAGAACGTTTCAAAGAGCTCCTCGTTGATAGAAACAGGCAATTCTTTTGAGCTTTTGGATAAAAATTCAATGGACACACTTACTTTTCCACGATCCAAAACTCCCTGTACTAGGTTTCTTATTTCATGTTCTTTATCCGAAAACTGTCTTGGACTTCGAATGGAAAGGTCCAAGAATTTTGAGTTGAGAGATTTGACCTCCACATGGATCATAACCTTCTCATTCTCGAATCCGGCATTTCCAAAGCCGGTCATCGATTTGATCATAATTGGTTTTGATGATTAGAAATTAATCCCCAAAGTTACATAGAACTTTAGATCTTCATTTTTATAATTTCGAACAGGTTGCGCCACATCAAATTTTACATAATAATTTAGCAAAACAGTGCGAAGTCCAGCCCCATAGCTTTGTAACCAAGGATTATTGAAATTATTTAACGTGATGGTAAAAGGAGAGCCTTCCGTATTAATTACTTCAGTGTTTTGATCATTTACCTTCTCCCAAGGAGCAGAATTATTCCAAGCTGAAGCTATATCGTAAAAGCCAACTAATTGGAAATTTCTAATGAAATTTGAAGTAATATTCCCTCTACTTAAGTATGAGAAAATAGGCACTCTAAGCTCGGTAGTAAAAGATATCACATTCCTCCCTCGGATTTCATCATAATCATATCCTCTTAGATCAACAAAATCTGCAAATAAAATATTAGAATTTTCTATCCCTGTCGGATTCCTGATTGGAGAAGCTTCAGGCCTGTTGGATGGAGGTCTATAAAATTCATTGAATAACCAATTATCCATACCTCCCACAATATAGGTTTGAGGGTTATTCCCCATAAATGAACCTGCGTATAATTTGGATGCGAGGACAATGTTTTTATGAATTCTTTGATAATTTCTCAAATCCAGATAGAAGTTCCCGAATGAACGGGAAGATCTATTCAAGGATTGGTATTGCATGTATCCTATTTTGCCTTTAAATCCAGCTTGGGAATACAGACCAATGGGTTCTGTTTTATCAAAAACAAATTCAGCTTTTCCGCCAATATAATTTACATCAAACCTATTTTGATCCGGATCTTGACCAAGAATCAGAGAGTCAGAATTCAGGTTAAAATATTGAGTTTTGGCAACAAATGGTGCCAACATAAATCGTGCATTAATATTGAATGGATAAGAAAACCCTGCTTCCACTTTCGTAAGAACATACTTTTGGAAAGTAATATCTCCTTCAGATATTCGAATGGTTCTTCGATCAAACCTACCTCTAAAATCAATTCTGCTTTTTAAGTATTCATATTCAAAGAAAATATCTCCCCCAGACCGAAAATCCAAGGTAGTCATCACTCCTGCATAGAATTTATGGTTATCTAGGAGATCAGTCATTCTACCTGTAAAACTAATCCCAAAACCTCTCAACGGATCTACTACAAACCTTGTATTGATACTATTTGTCAAAAACTGAGGTTCCATTCGCCTTGGCCCGGAAACTCTTTTTTGCAAGCTCTGCTTTCTAAAAGTTTCTAATAAATTAATCTTATTATCTCTCCCTTCTGACCCTATTCTCTCGCTGGCAATAGTTGGGTTTGGAAGTGAATCAAATGTGTAATTCTCTGTATTTATACCATTTTTGGATTCAAATCGTAATCTATCCAAGTTGATTGAAGTAGAGATGTTTTTTTTAGTGGTATCTACTTTGACAGTAACCGTATCCTTTGTAACAGGCAATTCCAATGATGGTTTTTCTTCCACTGGATCCTGAGCTTTCTCTTCCAATAATCTTCTGGCAGCAATTCGTTCATTCAGCGATTTAGCTTGTTCCAATTGGATTCTTGGAGTACTTGGAGTAAACTGATCGGCGCTGGAATAATTTTCAATCTTTAGGAATACTTCTCTTCCATCTCTCACTGCGTAAGCAATCTTGCTCATTCTACTGCTCACATCAAATACTTCAATACTCTTATTAAACCCAGAAATTTGGTTGGCAACTTGAGATCCAATCCCCAATCTCATCAAATTATTTATCCCACTGAGGTCACTCAAAAACACTACACTATTTCCATTCAATTTTCTAGGAAGAATATTTTTACTATTGGTATTAGTAAGCTTTCTAGTCACAATAGTATCTCCTACTTCCATGAGGTAAAGATTATATGCGTTGGGTAAACTGCTCAAATCCATTTCCTTCACATCTACCGAATCGGATAATTCAGTGTAATTCGTAGAATATATGATAGTGGAATCATTCAAAAATGTAGGCGTAAGATCATCAAAAATGTCATTGGTCAACCTTTTACCAGCTCCTCTTGTATTTAAGGTATAGATATCGGATTTCCCATTGGATATAGCAGAAAGCACCATATTCCTTCCAGACTCATTAAAATCTAAGCTTAAAATCTGTGTAATATTTCTCAGAAATATTTTGTCTTGACTACTACCATCAATTGATCTTAATCTTAAAGTTGTAAAGCCTCTTTTGAATGATGCAATAGCTAGATTTGCGGAATCCTTCCAAGCAATTATTGGAGATATTAAATTTGGAGCCTGGTCTTTATACACGGCCCCTCCCTGCAACAAAGTGCGTTCATTTCCAGAACTCACTTCCCTAATCTGAACTTTATAGCGACCGCCATTATTAATCACATAAGCTACATTCAGACCATCTGGGCTAAATTTGATATCACTTATGGCTCCCATTACTTTGGAAGAAGTAGAGGCTACTGCATTTGATCTGTCTACATCTTTGAAATTTGTAAAGACCTGCTGATTGATGGTCTTATAATATTTCATCCATTCCGAGGTAAAAGTATCATAATTCAGGCCCACCGTATTGGCGATACTATTTTCCTCATTTCGGTTGATTCTTGATAGATTCAAAATACTGGAAATATATCTTCGCCCATACCTTTCTGCTATATAGTTCCAAATAGATTGCCCTACAAGAGCCGCTTCATGTTGCTTTAATTTTAAGATTTTTGGATTTTCCTCTTCTTGTAAATAGTGGCGAACAAAATCATCCATTTCTAAACTCCACCCTTTTGCCAAATACAAAGCAATCCCGTCAATATACCATTCCGGAAAAGCATTGACTAAATTGGATTGGAAGGCATCGGACACTGAAGATCCATATAGCATCTCCTGGATGATCACCTTTGAAGTAGCATATAAAATATCTTCTTTAAACTGATCTACCTCCCCTTTGTATGAAACTTCAGCAATCAAACGGTTAAAATCAGTCTGACCTTCTTCATACAATTCCATTTTATTGACGTCCAGATTACTTTGCAATAGTTCTTCTGGAGAATTGTAGATATAAATCTTTGGTTTGGTATATGCCACATACCCTATCATTTGAGTTAGCTTATTAAACTCTTCCTCCAAAAACTCAATGGCCATTTTTGCATTTGCTCCACCACGGTCATAGTAATACACCTCAAAGTTATTAGAGGTGAAATAGTACCATTCAAATTGCTGGTGCTGAACCCTGTTCTTTCCAAATCTCTCTTGATCAAATTGAGCAAGAACAAAAAATGAATTCAACCATAACCCAGCAAAAATCAATATTCGTAACAGGTGATATCGCATTCGTATTGCTGAAGATGTTTTTTTTAAATATAATTAAAATACCTTGCTATGTCTACTTCATTGGGTAGTGAAGACTGCCCTTTCAAATAGTCACACATTAATTTACTAAAATAAGGAACTAAAGAAACACCCTTCGCTCCAAACCCATCAAATATGTAAACGCTTTGCTCCTTAGGATGTTTACCCAAAAATGGTTTTCTGTCCTTAGTAGCTGGTCTAATACCTGTTTTATGAGAAATAATTTCCTCTACAGGTAATTTTACTAAAGCTCCTAGCCGCTCTAAAATTTCAGCTTTGGCAGAATCAGTAGGACCTTGATCCAGGTCATGTTTGGTGTAAGTAGAGCCAACCCGGTGAATTCCATTTCCCAGATGAACTCTAAACACGCCCCTATTTACAATATAATCAGGGCAGAAGGCTTGTTTCAATTCCAATATTTCTCCTTTCACAGGTGCAAAAGGCAAATAATTAAAGAACGAAGACTTCATCGCTCCCAAACCATTGCAAAATATGATGGACTTATACTTGATGCCTTTGTATACCCAATGCCCCTCCTCTTTTCTCAATTCATTTTCTTCAAAATATTCCTGCTGAAGCTTCTCAGCAAAATACCTCTGCATGGCATTCAGGAAAACATTTATTTTCAACCAACCCGATTGTTTAAGCAACACCCCTCCAAATGAATCATTCAACGAATCACTTTGGCTCTCGGTATAGATGTCCTTTAAATAAATTTGGAATCCCTCATCAGCACTATGCCCCATCCATTCATTCTGTTCTTCAATGGATAAAAAGGGCCTGTAAATAGGCTGCTCTTCCAAAAAAGATTGGCCGGTTATTTCCTCCAGTCTCTTGTAAAACGAATGAAGTTCAGGAAACAAATAATCTGCATTCCAGGTCTTTACCATTTTTCTCCCCGTCACTGGATTAAACAATCCAGCGGCTACCCTGCTTGATTGATTTCCCGAGGGCTGATCGATAATTCTTATACTTTTACCCGATTCTAATAAACGATATCCTAGGGCTGTTCCAGCTAGCCCTTGACCAATCAGTAAAAAATCAATTTCCATGACTCAAATTAAAGGTATAATTCTTTATTTTGTTGCCTTAGTACAGACAAATCCTATGCTTCACATCAAGTCTTTTACATTTAATCCTTTCCAGGAAAACACCTACCTGCTTTATGATGAATCAGGGCAAGGGGTTATTATAGACCCAGGATGTTATGAAGATTCTGAAAAACAAGAACTTGAGGATTTTATCAGACAAAATAAAATCTCAGTAAAGCAAATCCTAAATACCCACTGTCATATTGATCATGTGTTAGGAAACACCTGGGCAAAACATACTTTTGGCGTTCCCTTACTAATTCATGAAAAAGAAATCCCAGTGATTAAATCTGTGGAAGTGTATGCTCCAAACTATGGATTCCATAAGTACGAAGGAAGCGAACCAGATGGATTTCTTATCGAAGGACATGAAATCACAGTAGGTACTGAAACATTGAAAATACTATTTGTCCCAGGTCACGCACCTGGACATGTAGTATTTTACCATGAGGATTCTCAGCAGGCAATTGCAGGTGACACCCTTTTTAAAGGAAGTATTGGAAGAACAGACCTTCCTGGAGGAAGCCACAACCAATTGATCAGTAAAATCAAGTCAGTATTATTCAGACTGCCAGAGGAAACCATCATTTACCCTGGCCATGGTCCGCAAACAACCATTGGTTTTGAAAAAATCAACAACCCATTCGTGGGACAAAAAGCAATGCTTTGAACATCAAATCACATATCCCAAACACGGTCACCCTTTTAAATTTATTATCAGGTCTGATTGGGATCGTATGGGTATTAGAAGGGAATATTCTTTCTGGGGCCTGGTTTATCTTATTGGCTGCATTTTTTGATTTTATAGATGGATTTGCTGCCCGACTCTTGAAAGTTCAGGGTGAATTGGGTAAACAGTTAGACTCTTTAGCTGACCTTGTTTCATTTGGAGTGCTTCCGGGCTTTATCCTTTTTGCAATGGCCAAGAGTACCAGCCAAATTGAATGGCTACCTTATGGCACTTTAATACTTCCCTTATTTTCCGCATTGAGGTTGGCTAAATTTAATCTAGATGATAGACAATCAGACCGATTTATAGGTGTACCTACTCCTGCCGCTGCATTATTCGTGGCTACCCTTCCGCATTTTGCTATTCAATGGACAAAAATTGGAACAGTAATCACCTCTCCGTTTATCTTGGTGGGAATTGCCCTTATTTTGGCAATTCTGCTAGTTTCTGAAATCCCTTTGATTGCTCTGAAATTCAAATCATTTGCATTTTCTAAGAATATTTTCAGATATGCTCTAATTGCACTCAGTTTCATTCTTTTTGTTTGGCTGGGGTTAGCTGGCATCCCATTGATTATCCTTGCGTATATTGGGTTATCAGTGGTTGAAAATGCAATGAATAGTAAATGAGACTTTTGATAAAAAAGCTTTTATTATTCCTGGCCATAAGCATTTCTTTTACTTGGGATGGATTTTCCCAAAGCCAATTCTATTCAGTTAAAATATCTGATTCAGGAGTTTATAAATTGGACGAGGAGGAAGCTAAGAAGCTAGGAGCAAATTCTTTGTCAGATATCTCCTTCTATGGGTATCCAGGGATGCTTCCTCAGCTACTTCAAGAAGAAAAATTAGACAAACAAGAAATACCGAGTTTCATTCAGAATGGAGTACTTTATATCTACCTAGAAGGTCCCCACATTTTTGAAAAAGGCGATAGCTCCAATTGGGAATATAAGCATCATTTATATTCAGATAGTTTAAGCTATTTAATTGGGGTAGGAAAAAGAACAATGGATGTATCTACTATTGAACTTCCTGAATCAATTTCAGCTTCCAAAACGATCTATCAATTGATTCCATTCAAAGGAGATGATAACAATATTCTTAACTCAGGAAGAACTTGGTATTCGGAAGCAATTTTACCACAAAGCTCGAGAACTATTTCTGTTTTTGAACAGGCAGGAAATTCTGACAATTGGAAATTATTTGGAACCTTAATGAGTAGATCCACTGCTCCTTCTACCATTTCTATTCTTTTAGATGATCAGGAATTGTATAAGGCTTCGTTTGAAGCGATCCCAAATACCATCTATGGAATCAAAGGAATTGAGCATCAGTTTTCTTTTGAATTTCCACCCATGGATGGACGACTGGATCGAATCCGTGCCAGCTTCAAATCTACAGATCAAAGTGCATCTGGATATTGGGATTATATCAGCGTAGGTATCCCATTTTCAAGCCAAACCCTTGAGCCAGGAATTTATTACAATTGGAACAGCGAAAGTATTTCCTTGATCAAAGACCCTAATTTATCTTATTGGGATATAAGTGATTTTTTTAAGCCAAAACGTTTAGAGTTTGCGCTCAATACCCAATTGAGTGCCGACAAATTTATCGCCTTTAATCCAAAAGAAGTACCTACTCTAGACCATTTTGAATCAATCAGCAACCAGTTAACGGAATCCAATAATTCTGCAGAATTAATAATCATTGCACCCAAGACCTTTTCATTTTCCGCTGAAAAACTAAAATCCCACAAAATCGAGATGGGGATTTCTACAGAAGTGGTATTGATCGAAGAGATATATGACCATTTTGGATATGGTAATCAAGATTTGACAGCTATTAGGAATTTTATCGCCAGTAGGTATCATCATTCGAATTCCTTAAAAAATGTATTACTCTTTGGTAAAGGGACATTTGATTACAAAGGTAAATTGGGAGGACGGCCCAACATCATACCCACCTATTCAAGTAGAAATAGCCTAAACCCATTAACTACCTACAGTTCTGATGATTACTTCGGCATATTGGAAATTGGCCAAGGTTTTTGGGGTGAAAGCTCAGAGGAAGATGAAAAGATGCAAATTGGAGTGGGACGGCTTCCAGTTATAAGCAAAGAAGAGGCTTTAGCTGTGGTCAATAAAATCATTACTTATGAAAGCAATCATGAGCCGGGATTTTGGAAAAAGGGTATTTCGCTGTTAGTGGATGACGGAGATAACAACATTCATATGCGGGATGCTGAAAAGCATGCAGGATATTTAGTGGAAAATCATCCCTATATCCAACAAAAAAAACTCTACCTGGACAGTTATGAACAGGTACAGGAAGGAACAAACCAAAAATCTCCACAAGCTATTTCAGCTTTAGAAAGAACATTAGAAGAAGGAACTCTCATTCTCAATTTTATAGGACATGGAAATGAAACCTCATTGACTGCAGAAGAGGTATTTACAGTTTCTGATATTATGGATTGGCCCAAACAAAAGAATCTAGCCCTATGGGTTACCGCCACTTGTGAATTTGGAAGACAAGACAGCCCCTTTTTGAGATCCGCTGCAGAGGAATTACTTATCGCTCCGGACAAAGGAGCCATAGCTGTTTTGAGTACAGGAAGACCCGTATTTTCCAGTGTTAACTTTTCCGTCAATGAGGCTTTTATTCAAGAGGCTTTCCAATCCAATACTTATGGATATCAGGATCTTGGAACGATATTTAAAAACACTAAAAATAATAGTTTAAAGGGCCCATTCAATAGGAATTTCTCTCTTATAGGTGATCCAAGCCTTAAATTGAAGCAGCCTGAGCTTCAAGTGGATTTAATATCCATCGAAGATCTAGCTGGAAACACCCTAAACTCACTTGTATCAGGACAAGCACTCGTATTGAAAGGTGCAATAATTGATCCTGTGAGCGGAGCCAACCAAATTGGTTTCACTGGGAATTTTCAAATAGAAGTTTGGGGTGAACCATCTGATAAAATAAGCATCGGCGATGAAAACCCTCCTTTTCCCTACAACGAATCAGAGGTGCTTTTATTCAGAGGGGAAGGATTTGTTTTGAATGGAGAGCTAACAACTGGAATTTTTATTCCCAGGAAATTAAGTAAAAAGGAACACCCTGCCCGAATCAGAATCATCGCAATGGAGAGCCAATCCAAATTAGAGGCATTTGGAGCAGAGGAGGTTCTTGCGAAAGAATCAGAAGAAGCATTCGTTGATAGGGAAGGCCCTTCCATCCAATTATTATTAAACGGTTTAGATCCTTTATCAAATAGCTTCCCTTCCAAATCGCTTTTTGCTCATATTGATTTACAGGATATGAGTGGAATAGATATCTCAGGGCTATTGCCTGAACATCAACTTTCTGTAGAGATCAATGGAGGTACACCTATTTACTTAAACCAAGAGTTTATTGCTCGAAATAACAGTTTTGAAAGTGGTTATATCGATATTTTATTAGAAGGATTTGTTGAGGGGAAAAATGAGATTCTGATTAATGCTTGGGATAATTTGGGAAATCAAAGTAACTTAAGTGTATTGTTCTTTGTAAAAGGAAGCGAACAGTTGAAAATACTGAACCACAAAACTTATCCTAACCCTACGAATGAGGTCAGTAATTTTATTTTAGAGCATAATAGACCAGGTGAAAATTTTCAAATTACAATTTCAATATTTCAAACTACAGGCCAGGCAATATTTACTGAATCGCTTCGTTTGACCAAGGCATCCGCTAGGATTGATGATTTATCATGGATATTTTTACAAAACCAATCAAAATATCCCACAAAAGGAACTTATATTTACAAATTAACGCTTCAATCTGAAGCCGATAATTCGACGGCAACAGTAAGCGGACAAATCGTTATTAAATGAAAATAATGGCCATTAGAAACAGGATAAACATACTCCTAATAGTTTTTACCCTGGCTAGTTTTACAACCTCTGCTCAAAATAGCAGCATCATATCAGGTCAAGATCCAACTAGGCGGGTAATCACTACGGCTGTGCCATTTTTAAATTTCGCACCTGACTCTCGGCATTCTGCTATGGGGGATGCTGGTGTGGCTACCTCCCCAGATGCTAATTCAGCCCATTGGAATTCTGGTAAACTTGCTTTTGTGGAAGATAAAATGGGGTTTTCATTATCCTACTCTCCATGGCTAGGAAAGCTTGTCAATGATATGTCATTAAGTTATCTGACGGGCTTTGTAAAAATAGATGAGGTTTCTGCATTCGGATTCGAGTTGAGATACTTCAATATGGGAGACATTGAATTGACAGATGGAATGGGGAATCCATTGGGTGAGTTTAACCCTCGGGATATAGCAATTGGAGGAACCTACTCTAGAAAACTGTCTTCTAACCTGGCTTTGGGTATTTCAGCAAGGTTTATCCATTCCAATCTTTCTGGAAATATTTCTTCTTCAGGAGGAAATGAAAGTAGACCTGGAATCAGCGTAGGAACAGACGTAGGACTTTATTATCAAAAACCAATTTTTGCAGGAGCAAAAGAAGGAACCTGGTCATGGGGTGTAAACATTTCCAACATTGGACCAAAAATCACCTACAATAGCGCTGATGATTTAGATTATATCCCCACGAACTTTAGAATTGGAACAGCTTATTCTTTAGATCTAGACCCAATGAATACTCTAACTTTTGCATTGGATTTTAATAAATTATTGGTTCCAACGCCTCCCTATTACCAAACTAACGAAGACGGAACATTGGTAACGGATGAAGATGGTAATTTAGTGATAGCCAAAGGAAAAGATCCTAATCGACCTTTGATTTCAGGAATGTTTGGATCATTTGCAGATGCTCCTGGAGGTTTTTCCGAGGAACTTCAGGAAGTTACAATCTCCTTTGGGGTAGAATATACCTATGCAGAAAAATTCAATTTGAGAACCGGGTACTTTTTTGAAAATCAAAGTAAGGGAGGCAGAAAGTATTTCACCATGGGCTTAGGCTTTGATTTAAAAAGAATTGGATTTGATTTCTCTTATTTAGTTCCTCAAAAGCAAAACCATCCTTTAGCAGAAACGCTAAGATTCTCTCTTCTTTACACCATTCCAAATTAAAAATGCCATTAGATAGGTCCAAAGCTCCTGAATTTAGAATTCCGGAGGATTTTGAACTTACTCCTCCATTTGATACTAAGTTGGATAATGGAGCGAAGTTGTTTTTCAATAACACTCCCAATCTGGATGTTGTAAAAATAGAAGTCATTGGAAAAGGGCGAAAAGCATCTCTCCCATTATCTCATAATCTAATTCCTTCATTCACCTTGATCCTGCTACAAGAAGGACTCAAAGGAATGTCCAGTGAAGAGATTGCAGAATTCTTTGATTTTCATGCAAGTGAAGTGAACCCTATTCTTTCCTTTGCCCATGAGGGTTTAGGGTTGTTAACCACCAAAAAACACTTGGAAAAAGTCCTTCCTATATTTATAAAGTTATTTTCTGAGGCCACATTCCCATTAGATTCGTTGGAAAAGAGAAAGTCACAAAAAAGGCTAGGCTTAAAACTGGAAAAAGAAAAAACTTCTGTAAGAGCCAGCCAGCTTTTCAGAAAGGCTTTATTTGGTCCTGAACACCCCTATGGATTAGAACCAAAAGAATCTCATGTGGATGAAGTCACCCAAGACCGCTTACAATTCTATTACAATGAATTGCTCTGGCAGGGAATAGAAATCTTTATAAGTGGGAATTTTTCAGAACAGGAATTAAAAGGTGTAATAAAAGATCTTTCCAAAATCCCGAATAGAAAACCTACGGAGGAGCTTCTTTTTCCAGAAATCATCACTAATTATCAATGGATAGAGTCGCGTGAATCGGCAGTTCAAAGCAGCATTAGAATGGGAAGTTTTTCCATTCCAAAATCCCACCCTGATTTTATAGGGCTCTCTGTACTTAACACCATTTTGGGAGGTTATTTTGGGTCTCGATTGATCAAAAACATTCGGGAAGACAAAGGACATACCTATGGTATTTTTTCCAGCTTGGCTGAAATTGGGAACTTTGAATATTGGGTAATCTCCGCAGATGTACAAAAGGCATTTTATCAGGAAGTCATTGATGAAATTTACTTTGAAATCAATAAATTGGTAGAAGAACCTGTTGCAAATGATGAATTAGAAGTAGTTCGGAATTACATGATTGGGCAGATGTTGAACCGATTTAGCTCTGCTTTTGATGTAATGGACAGATTTAGAGCGGTTCACCACTCAGGCTTAGATTTATCTTATTATTTCAACAAACTCTCTTATTTAAAAACATTTCAATCTGAGGATTTACTGAAACTCTCCCAAAAGTATTACCAAAATAAAAAGCTAGTTGAGGTAGTAGTAGGTTAACCGATTCTGGTATAAAGCCAAGATAAATCAAACTTAAACCTAGCCCAGAATTTATAGATAACAAATGTTAAACTTTTCAGGTGAATCTCTTCTCCTAAGGCAATAAAACCTGTTGCTACTTCAAAATTTGCAGACCATAAAGCGTGTTTTAATTCGAATAAAATCCGCTTGCCCAAAGCCTCCATTTCCGAAGGTGTTTCGTTCATCTTCTTGATTTTCTTACAAACGATCAAAGTACTTGGAAGCATTTTTGATTCATAAGGAATATACTGTCTGCTGGACAACGAATTAGAAAGCCTACGCTTCAGTACTCCCACATGATCAGAAAATACCAAGGGGTATTTTCTTGCTAGTCGAACTTGGATGTCAAAATCCTCATAGCTTAAATTTTCATCATATCCTCCTTCTTTTATCAGAATAGTCCGATCAAACACAATAGTTGGGGAACATATATAATAGCTTTTTACAAGAATTTCATAGATATGATTTACTTCTATTTCATTGACTAATTCCCCTCCTGTCTTCCTATCATAAAATGTTTTGACTACCCCATCCTCATCCAAAATATAAGCATCTGAAAAAACGAATGCTGCGTCTCTGGAAATCTCCAACATTTCTACCGACAAAGAGAGGTGGTCTGGATAAAGTACATCATCACCAGATAAATCCACCACATATTGGCTGTTCGAGTTCCTAATCGCCTGGTTAAAAAGCATCAAATAAGATTGTGACTCCTCATTAGAAATCAATTCTACCTTCAGGTTTCCCGCACTTTCCTTAATCCACTTTTGAATAACTTGAAGTGAATCATCCGAGCTCCCATTTTCAATAATGATCAACTCCTTTTGAGGATAATCCTGCAATCGCACACTTTCCAAACATTCTTCTATCCAATGTTCATGATTGTAGCATATACAAATCACAGAAACCAACTTACCTCTTCTCATATTTATAGCTTTTTACCCAGGTTTCTTTGTTTGAAATATCATTGGCAAATTTAGATTTAAAAAACATCAAAGGATGGTTTATCTCATCGCCTAAATCCGAGGACCCCAAGTCTATGAATTTGACTTTTTCATCATTAGCCAATTTAAACAGATTTGCCAGCAATAATTCACCTCCATTTTTGAGAGATGAATTAGGATTGATTGCCGAAAGAAAATAATAGATGGAATCCGAGAAAAGTTTAACTGCTAAACAATGAGCAACAGGTGTTTCTGACTCTAGAATACTGATTAAAAAATAACGTTCCGGATATTCTGATACCTGCATAATAATTCTATTATCATCCAACTGAAATTCATAGCCTCGCTCAACATTCCAAAGGCGGATTTCTTTCAAAAAATTAAAATTAGTAATCGAATTAATACTAGCTGAAAAAGCATGGTGCTGATTCATTTTTTTTTGATAACGGGAGTATTCCTGCTGTACCCATTTCTTTATCTTTTTCCGGCCCAAAAAGAATTGGTGGCTCAACATATTCTTTAACTCAAAACCCTGTTTTTGTAAAAGGTAGCCGATTAAATCATGATTTTCTTCATAGGGTTTGGGAGCACCAGTAATTTCTATTTGTGTAACACCTTTATTTTTCAAAGTGTCAAGCACCTTTTGAATAAAACATAACAATGATTCTGAATGTAATTTTTCTAAAATAAATATCCCTCCAAACGGGGTCAAGGGAAGTGAACTTGCTACTAAGTTTGCATCAATCGAAAAAGTAATCCATGCTTTTTTCTTTCCTTTCTTTTCCCAGAAAAAATCTAATGCTTCTACCTTCCCCTTTACTGAAATATTGGATAATAAATAATCCTTTATGAATCTATCTGAAGGTTGAACAATTAGTTCAAATCCTTTACTCATTTCCGTATTGGTAGTTTTCAAAATCTTGTTTATTCCTAATAAAATCGTCCTCAGAAAATGCTTGATCACAGAGTCCAAGTAACACAGAACTCTCTGAAAAAATGATAGAAACCCAATTTAACGGAGGGATATACAACCCAGTTGAAGAAGACTGCAACTTAAATTTTAATATCTCCCCGGTTACATGAGTCACCTCAACTTCTAAAACCCCGGCCATGGCGATGATCACTTGAGATTCTTGAATATGCGCATGATTACCTCTAGTTTCCCCAGCTTTCACATCTGATATCCAAAAGCATCGTTCTATTCCAGATGGAAAGAGCGTGCGATCATCCCAATAATTTAATTTCCCTGTTTCTGACACATGGCCAGGTAAGTCTATTAAGTAAGGTAATTTTTTCGCAATCAATTCTATCATCTTTATAAAATCCCAATTAATTAAAATTAATAGAAATCAGACGGAATCAAGGTTACTGAATAGTTAAATTTCTAATTTAGCCATTCAATAACCTTCAAAAATCACCTCAACCCATATGAATTTAGAGGACTTAGACGATACTTATTTAACCATCAAAAGAACGAGCGAAGGGCTATATAAGGATCGAAGTAGTAAGTTCTTTTACTTTTCTTATCCAGTCAAAAATGAAGATGAAATAAAAGATCACCTTTCTGAATTGAGAAAGACCTATTATGATGCCAGGCATCATTGCTATGCCTATGTACTTGGCAAAGATGCAACCACCTTTCGTGCTGTAGATGATGGAGAGCCTAACCATTCAGCAGGAGATCCAATTTTAGGCCAAATCCGATCAAATAACCTGACCAATATCCTCATCGTGGTAGTTAGGTACTTTGGAGGCACAAAACTTGGCATGAGCGGATTGATTCAGGCATATAAGACTTCTGCAGCATTAGCGATCGAAGAAAATGAGATCATTGAAGAACAAGTTTTATCCTCGGTAGAAATCAAGTTTTCTTATCCAGCAATGAATGAGGTCATGAAATTGGTAAAAACGCATGAATTGGAAATCATCAATCAAGAATTAATGCTGGACTGTAAAATGTCTTTGGAATATAGAAAAGGAATTGAAGAGCAGCTACTAGAAAGTTTAGGAGAAATAGAGTCTCTAGAAATTATTTCTTAAAAAGAGGATCTAAGTAGCCTTCCTCCTTTAGTTTTTCGAAAATCTCCAAACAAGCCCAGGCATCTGTGGCTGCATACCGTTTTTGCTTCTCCGTAAGTTCATCAGCTTCCCAATTTGAAACTTGTTCAGCTTTAGATATTCTGATTTTCAGAACCATCCCGCAAAGATTCCTAACCCCTACATTATGGAATCCTACTTTCTTTAATTCATCATTCAGGTCAAAAAAAGATTGGGGATAAAATGAATCTGTCAATTTAGCCAACCCTTTAATATCATCATGGACTGCTGCTCCAACTTTCACAATAGACTCCTTTTCTAAAATATTTCTCAAAGAATCCGGAAAACTCCCAATATTATTTAGCCTAAATAGAAAAGCTTGAGTTGAAGTGGATAATTGAAGTAAAGCGACCGGGTTAATCACTCCTCTTCTAAAAGCAGGCTTTGTTTCCGTATCAAAACCAATGATCCTTTGCTTCGCTAAAAATTCCGCCGCCTCCTCTACATCCTCCAAATCATCTATTAAAAACATTTCCCCTTCAAATTGACCGAGGGGTAACTGATTAATCTCATCTTTACTTATCCTTAAAGGAATCATACTAAACTTCTTCTTTCTCGTAATACGTTATTCCAATTTTAAGATACCCAAATAAAATGGTCATGAATGGGCTTATAATATTAAAAAAGCAAAAAGGTGCATACGTCAATGTAGCGACTCCTAAAACTGAAGCCTGAGTGGCTCCACAGGTATTCCAAGGTACCAAGACAGAGGTAACCGTCGCAGAATCTTCTAACGTTCGGCTGAGGTTTTCCGGTTTAAGTCCCCTTTTCTTATATACATCTGCGTACATTCTTCCAGGAACCAATATAGCCAGGTATTGATCAGAAGTTGTAATATTGAAAAACACACAGGTCGCAGCAGTAGAAGCGATCAAAGAACCCACTCTATGTACTTTTCTGATGATTGCCTCTGCCAAAACTCTCAACATCCCACTTTCTTCCATAATTCCTCCAAATACCATCGCACAAACAATTAACCAAATGGTATTAAGCATTCCAGCCATTCCTCCAGTTACCAACAATTCATTAACTACATCATTACTGGTGACCACACTTATTTCTCCATATAAAGACATCATTACTGCTTTGAATCCCTGGTAAGCATAAGATCCATCTTCTCCGGCTATCAAGGAGATAATTTGTGGTTGGAAAATCAAAGCAAAAACCCCTCCTAATAAAGCTCCAGTAAGCAAAGCAGGAATTGCTGGCACCTTTTTTATGATCATAACTAATACCACCAAAGGAACTATAAACAACCAACCATTCACATTGAACCGTTCTAAAATTACTGCAGAGATCGCTTTAACATCCTCAACCGAGCCTACTGTTTCATAATTAAAGCCAATCACTATAAATATTATTAAAGTGATTGTGATAGAAGGCACTGTCGTTTTTGCCATGTACCTGATATGGGTAAATAAGTCAGTACCTGCCATCGCAGGAGCCAAATTAGTTGTATCTGACAAAGGAGACATTTTATCTCCAAAGTAAGCTCCCGATATAATCGCTCCAGCAATAATTCCTTCCTCAAATCCCAGAGCCTTGCCAATGCCTAACAGCGCAACACCTACCGTCGCCACCGTGGTCCAACTACTACCTGTAGCGATGGATACAACAGCACTTACCACACAAGCCGCAAAAAGGAAAATGGTCGGATTTAATATTTTTAAGCCATAATAAATCATGGCTGGTACAATTCCACTTAGAAGCCATGTCCCTGCCAGCGCTCCAATTAAGAACAGAATTAATATACTTGACATGGCAGCACTGATACTTTTTACAATACCATCTTGCAAAGTCTCCCACCTAAAGCCTAACCTAACGATCGCGACCAAGGCTGCTACAGTAGCAGATAATATCAATACAATTTGGTTGGAACCAGATAGTCCATCCGTTCCAAAAACCTGGATATTTAAAACAAGTAATACTATTAAAAAAATTAAGGGGATAAGGGCGTCAAAAACCTTTGGGGCACGTATAGTTCCTTCCATTAACAGCTGGTTTGTGAATTTAAGTGTTGAATCTAATCAAAAAATATGATTTTATTTTTTGGAAATCAGTTTTGCAAGCTCTTTTCCTACTTGCCAACCGATCGCAACCCCCATCCCTCCTAGCCTTACTGCAACGCTTGTTTTTTTTCCTACTTCCTGAATAATAGGGGTTTTCTTTTCTCCAAAAGCCATAATTCCTGTCCATTCCTTTTGCCAGATAATTTCTTTATCGGGAAAAATCACCTCATGCGCTAACTTATTCAGGTGAGATTTTATTTTTTGATTGATTTCAAAAGCCGTACTATTCTCCCCTTCAAAATCTATATTTCGAGCTCCCCCCAACAATAACCTTCCATCTACCTTGCGGAAATAAACATAACCTTTATCCATATGAAAACTTCCTTTCCATGGAATTTCAAAATTTAGGGGTTCTGAAACCATTACCAACCCTCTACCAGGCTCCAAAGTTGTATCGGGCAACAATTGTTTGGTAAATGCATTGGTACAAATAGCCAATTCTTTTCCTTTCATTTCAAATTGTCCATTATCCCAATTGTTCTCCACCGAGATAGTACCCAAATCTAGATCTATACTTCTGACATTTAAGCCACTGATAATTCTCACTCCCAATTTTCCCGCCAGCTTCCACAAGCTGCTTAGGTACATCCCTGGGTCAAGTTCACCTTCAAATTTATTTTGGATCACCATTTTCATCCTGGAAGAAAATCCTAAACGATCATGATTGGAAACGATGGAGAACACCTCTTTTTTAAAAAGAGGTTGAAGCATTTTATTAATCTCTTCAATTCGATCAGCAGCCATCAATTGGCTTTCCTCCAAGAGCTCAAATCCATTAGATGCCTGATAATTTAAAGCCTTGTCACCAAATTTCTCTCGAATTTGTAGGAGTCCTCGGTACCTTTTTTTAACCAATCCCAATACCTCAGCTTGAGTCATATTCTCTAAATCATCCAATATTTCGGTTAGGCTACCAAAACAAGCAAAGCCGGCATTTTTTGAACTAGCTCCGCTTGGGAATGCTCCTCTTTCAAGCACCGCTACTTTTGCTTTGGGATGTTTTTTTTGATAATGAATTGCAGTAGAAAGCCCCACAAACCCGGACCCAATGACAACCAAATCGTATTTTAAAAAATTTTTACTCTCCCAGTAGCTAAACATTTCTTTTTTCCTCCTTAAATGATCAATTGATTTATTAATTTGATGAATCTTGTTGATAAATTCCCAAAATACCATGAGAAAAATAGATGCATTATTGACGGAGTACGGTTTAAGCCATCAAAACCAAACCAATAAATTTATTCATTGGATCTGCGTACCATCCATATTTTTCAGTATCGTAGGATTAATCTATGCTATCCCTTCCGAAAGCTTACATGACTTTGCTCCATTTTTAGAAGACTTTGCCAATTGGGCCACATTGGGTTTGGCAATTGTCTTGGTTTATTATGTTTCTCTTTCCCCTCCGCTGGCACTAGGAATGTTTTTCTTTTCCGCCATTTGTTTGGCTTTGGCTAATTTTCTCAGTTTGGAATTCCCGGGGAAATTATGGCTTATCAGTTTGGTTATTTTTGCGATTGCTTGGGTATTTCAGTTTTGGGGACATAAAATTGAAGGAAAGAAACCATCCTTTTTAAAAGACATCCAATTCTTATTGATTGGTCCTGCGTGGCTGATGCACTTCATATACAAGAAAATTGGAATCGCCTATTGAATTGAATCGGTTGCCAGAGTATTGTGTGAATCTTCAAAAATCTCTTCCAATTTTTTTAGGCTTTGCTGATTTTTTAAAGTATAAATACTTGAAAGAATAGACTTTTTTTCTCTTGCTGTTAATCTCCAATTCAAAGAGGCTCGCTGCATGGTTTCCTGACTACCACTCAATTCTCCTGGCTGTACCTTTTCAGGCGCATATTCAAATTCAACTTTTTCCAGATCAAAAGGCATTGACTCATCCATGTAATTAAACAATACTTCATTTTGAATGGTCTGTACATTATCCCAATTCGAATAAATATTTTTTAGAGGGATAAAAATTTTCTCCAAAATTTTCGAAGGATCGGTAGGTGGTATCTCTGTGGACTTTTCAGAATCCCGAATTGTAATTAACACCACCCCAGAAGTATTTTCTGAAATCCAATTTTGAAAAACGTATATAAATCGTAACGCGTCTTGAATCCCAAAATTATCTGCCAAGCCAGTGTCCATCGTCTCCATTTCTGGAATGGAAGGCAATTGGACATTTGGAGTAATAAAAGGAAAGGTAGCACTCATTCTCAAGGCGGATAAAAAACGAAGATTTTCCGGATCATGATCATGAAAAAAACGAACAAAATCGATGGATTGCTTTTTTTCACCTTTTCCACTTTTACCAAGAACTGATGTTCCAAGGTAAGACATGGAGTTAGGAGAAATCACCAATTTTCTCCCATCATTGGTGATCAAGGATGTCACTGGCAACATTGGAATTTGAGCCGATTGTTCAGGCTCTTTGTAAGCTGAGATCGGTTTATCCATCACTCCTTCTGTATTAAGATTTAGTTGATTTTCAAAAGCAAATCCTCTGTCTTTCAAATGCCTGTACCCTCTATATTCAAAATATTGATTTCGAATTAATAAATCATTGACCAAAAGGGTGAAAATGATTGGGTTTAGATTATCTGCAGAAATTTGATCCAAGTATTTCGGATCCATCGGTTTAACTGTAGAGTCCGATTGAGATCGAAGATAAATCTCCCTAAAAAAAGCCTCTCCTATCACCCCTCCCGAGGCTCCAGTAAACAATTCCGTATGTTGGATGACCTCCCCCTGTTGAATATTATAAATGGACTGAAGAACATGAAAAGTCCAAAGCGAAGCTCTTTGTCCTCCACCACTTGCAGAAACAATAACTAATTTTGGTTTTTCCTCTGCTGGAAATTTGTTTTTCCAATTTGTCAACGTTTTGATGGTCCTCGCTCGATCTTTGGCCACAGTATCAGGATGTAAAAGTTGATCAAGTCTTTGTAAATTATACAAGGCAGGTTTGACAGAATAATTGATTCCGAATGCCTCATGGGGTCTATTCAAAAAAGAAAAATTAGAAAAATAGTTGACCAGAAACAACATAGCGATTACTGCTACCGTCGACCATTTTCTAAGCCAAAAACTTACTGCTCCCACCAGCATGACAAGGATGGCCAATAGGAGTGTCACACTCATTGCTGCGGGAAATTGAAGGATCGGATTTTCTTTAAAAACCCCTAAAAACAAAACAAAAAGTATAAGAAATACCTGAATCAAAAATAGATTAAGGTGATTTTGATCAAATACTCTAAGCAATTTTGTTCCTTCGAATCTAGAAATATCGGGACGAACCTTTTCAAATTTTAAGTTCAAATTCAGGTAGTATAAGACCTTATCTTGTTTTGACTTCAATTCTTTATACTGACTGATTACATTGGCCCGAGTGAACCTGACTTTTCGAAGCCGCTTATCCACCGAGCCGGCAAAAAGAATAAAAAAGTCCTTATTAGTAAATGAAAAATAACCAAAAATCAGTGCATAAGACAATAAACTTCCACCCGCAAAACCCAGGAAATAATAAAAGACAAACCATTCTGAAGATAAATCATTCCCTAATTGAAATGTGATAAATTTGATGCAGTAAATAGAATAAAATATAAAAGGGACGATGAAGTTATTTATACAGAAATGAATAAAGGGTTTGGAAAGAACAGCCAAAAATTTGAATTGGCTTCCATCCATGATATAGGTAGTCATGTGGAAAGCCATGGTCAATACTGCAAAACCTATCCCCATCATCATAAAGCTTACCCAAGATACATGATGCAAGTATTCTGGATCTAGAAAAAGAAAAGGGATCCCTAACATTACCCCAAACTTTTCTAAAATAATCCCCGAGAGTACCACCCAAATAAAAATAAGAGCTAGATTTTTTCTGAGATGTAGAAGTAAAAGTTGTACTGGAAAACTATACCAAATTTTTTCTCGCATACTTTACTATTTGTTTTCAATTTACAGCTTTTATCAAACCTGAACCAATTCCATGGGAAAAGGAAAACCTAAATTCTGGATTAAAAAAAAATTCAACTGTATATGATTTATTTTCAATCACTTAATCTAACATCAAAATAAATAGGAAGTACTTTTAACATGAATTTCATGGTTGTTCAAATGATAAGATTTAGATTCACGATTCAAAATAATGAATGATGAGAACTTGGTTTTTGTGTAAAGTAAAATATGCGAAGGAGAATGAAGAAGGGTTGTTAAAAAACATCTCTGAACAGTATTTGGTAGATGCTGTATCATTCACAGAAGCAGAAGCAATAATATATGACCGTTTAGGCTCCCAAATCAGAGGAGATTTTCAAGTTACTAGCTTAAGCAAGAGTAACATTGTGGATGTCTTTTTCTTTGAGGATGCCGATATCTGGTATAAGTGTAAAGTGTCCTATCTAGTTTCTGATGGAGAGAGCGGTAAGGAGAAAAAGGTAACTCAGTATATGATTGTGACGGCCTCTGATGTCAAAGAAGCTTATGATAGAATACAAGAAAGCTTAAGCAATATGTTGGTGAGTTTTAGAGTTCCTGATATCGTGGAAAGCCCGATTGTAGAGGTGTTCCCTTATGAGAAAGATGAGTTAGCTGAGCAATTGCCTGAAGGTAATTTCAAGCCACTCTCTGAGGTTCAGGAAACTGAAGATTAAAAATAAGGGCCTTGACATATCAAGGCCCTTATTTATTTCATAAAATTAAGTTCACTCCTCCACTTCTTCAACCTGAACTATCTCATACATATCTTTTCCATCTTCTTGCACAGGCATATAATATGTGTCTCCTATTTTGACATATGTTTGATCTCCGACTTTCACCTCTTCCCCTCCTTCAGGTAAAGCGTCCACAACTGCCCCTGCTGGAGGCGGAACTACCGTATAGCCACCATCACTTTTCTCGTAAAAGGTCCCTCCGTAGTAATAATTGTTTACAGTCGGGCTAACTTCTACCTCTTTTGATTCTTTAGGTATTACTTTCACTGTGGCCCCCTGAGGAGCTTCCACTACTACATATCCATCATCTGTTTCCACATAAAATACTCCTTCATTATAATTATAATCCTGATTTTCAATAGATACTATGATCGCTGTTGTTGCAAGAGCAGCTACAAAAAATCCCCATGGATGCCAAACTGGCCCCCAGTAATAGGGCCTGTAGGGATGATAATAATAGGGTCTAAACCAACTAAAACCGTATCCACCCCAGATATACGGGGGTCTAGGATAAGGTCTATATGGTGGCCTGTAGGGACGGTAATTCCGAACATGATTATTTCGGACATTGACATTGTTCCTATTGATCGTAATATTATTGTTTATGGTATTTCGATTACCTCCTCCTCGATTATCGGAAGGATTATTTCGAATATTGGACACCTTGCTATTGTTTGCCCTGTCTCTGGTTACTTTATTGGCTCCCCCATTTAAGGTCGGACGGGAACTGGAGTTTTTTGGGTGAATATTATCCCGGCTACTCATATTAGGTCTTGAAGAAGGACTGGTAGAGGGTCTTGTAGCTGGCCTAGTAGAAGGTCTTGAAGGAGGTCTGCTCATCTCCCTTGATGGTGCTTGCCTAGTTGTGGCAGGTCTAGCTCCCGCTCTTCCAGCTCCTGCTCTCACCCTTTGTGCCTGGGCTAAGTCTGAAATGAAAACCATACCAATTAATCCAACACCCAAAACCCATAATTTAATTCTTAACTTTTCCATTGCTCGATTTCTTTAACAAGTTAGTTCTGTCTCATCCAAGTAATTTGCTTTGCACTTGGTGGGGGAGAAAATTCAAATATGGAATCTGGATAATCTTGATTGATTTCCCAATCCGAAAAGTCCGTTTCATGCTGATTCGCATAAGGCCCATCAAAATAGGTAATTAGCGTTTTGATTGGTAAAAAATAAGAATCATCAGAAATCCATATTTGTACAGTAATCGACTCATTACTTCCAGCTATATGAAAGGCTCTCTTCCCTTCGACTTGCGCTATTCCCAAAAATCCTACATAGTCCATTTGTTCTGTAAAATCTTTTGAAAAGCTAGGGTATAAAAAGTCAGCTGTAGTTAATTCAATCCCAAAATCGGTATATAACCAATCAATGGTTTCAATCAAGTTATCAGGTGCATCAGCTACGGTATAGATATTATTTTGGTAAGAATAATAAATCACCTGCTCTCCATTATAGGAGTATAAATCCTCTTTATTTTCCCCATGAATCCGGGCTGAAAGTTTATTAGGACCCTCAATTTTCACATCGCTACTTGAAAAAACCTTGATGAAAAAATCCTCTGCATAAACCAGATCCCTTGAAACAGTGGAAGTAAATCCCAAACTTTTCAATTCCCCGAAAACGGAACTCATTCTATCCAAGATAATTACCGCAGTGGTATCTATGCTTTTCTCTTGAGCTTTAGCCATTTCGAAAACCAGTAAAAGCATTAGCCCAAAACATAACTTTTTCAACATATTACTTGATTTAAACATGAAAAATAAAATCAAGATAAATATTCTTTTAATTAAATTCTATTATTCCAATCATTCAAGTGCTGTAATTTGATGTGTAATCACAAATTGAATCAAATCCTCTACAGGAATACCTGCTCGTTGAGAAGCATCTTGAATATCTTCTCGGCTTACTTGAGCTGCAAAAGTTTTATCCTTCAATCGTTTCTTGACTCCTTTGACTTCCATACCCGCATATCCTGTGGGACGCATCAAAGAATAAGCATGCACGAATCCACTTAATTCATCAAAAGCATATAACATTTTATCCATTTCAGATTCAGGCTCTACTCCAAAATACCGAGGCCCATGGGAGGCTATGGCTCTTATCATTCCTGGATCTAAATTCCTGGACTCTAATTCTTCAATTATTTTCTTACAATGCTGATCAGGCCATTGATCCCAATCGGCATCATGAAGCAAACCAGCCAAATACCAGAGATGTTGAACTTCATCTGGGTAATTTTTACTATGTGCATAGGTTTTCATTAAATGCCCCACTTGAAGCATATGAACTTTTAATTTTTCGTTTTTCACCCATTCGTCCAGTAGAGTAAGTGCCTCTTCTTTTGAAATTGCTTTGCCTTCATTTTGTGGGTTTCCAAAACTACTTCTATTTAAATTCAACGTCTCTTGATTCATTTCAAATATATTTTTTTGTATTTTAAATTATATTTTATGTAATTAGATGCAAAATTTGCTATTTTCATAAATGATCAAGGTCAAAGCTTTAGAACTATTAGCCCAAGCAGCCATCACTTCAGAGTATTTCATGCAGGTGACCATGGATAAGACTGGATTAATTCTAAGTTCTGATTCAGGTATTGGCCCTATTCCATCACTTTTTGACAAAACCGAAAAACCAATTCATTTTCCCGATTGCTTCCTTTCTTCAGATTGGATAAAGTATGAAAATAATAGAATAAAAGCTTGGCATCATCACCAACAATCATTTTTGGTGGACCTTCAGAAAATTAACTATCCATCCGGAAATTTAATAAAAACCAGATGGGAGTTCTTTTTCATTTCAGAAGATTTTGGAACCTGTTTAGGGATTGGTCATCCCTTGGATCCTTTAAAGCCATACAATATAAGGTTGGGAGACTTTATGGATAGTGAAGATTCATCTTCCGAAATCATTGACACCCTATTGGAAGATAAATTATTGGGTTTTTGGGAATTCAACCCTTTTGAAAAAGTAAATACCATCAGCTCTGGACTAGCCCAAACCTTAGGGTACACGGAAGAAGAAATAGAAACAAAGGGCAAAATTTCTTGGGAGAAACACATCCATCAGGAAGATTACCGGCTATTAACTCAAGAACTAACACTTCATTTTAAATCCATTGGAAGTATTCCTTTTAAAAAGGAGTTTAGGTTAGTCTCTAAAAGAAATCAGACGATATGGGTAATCGCTTTCGGAAAAACCATCCAATGGACCGTGGAAGGAGTACCTAAAAAAGTACAAGGAATTATTTTGGATATAACTGAAAAGAAAAAACAGGATCTTTGGATGAAGGAACACCAATATTTTTTGAAAGAATTGGCATTCCAGCAATCCCATACCCTCCGGGCTAGAGTCGCCAATATTTTAGGACTAATTGATATTTTGGATATCGAACAGCAATCTATAGAATCCAAGCGAATATTAGACATCATCAAGAAAGAGACAGTTCAGCTTGACCAAGCCTTGAAAAAAAGCATCAAAGAGTCAGTTAATCAAAATAAAAATTTTGAAAAGGATTCAGACTCTCTTTCTTCAATTCAAAAAGAAGTCAAAAGTTCCTGATTTTCCATTTGGATTTTAAATAGCCCCAAATCACTTTGGGGCTTAGCGCTTTTTTCCCCTTGAGACTTCCATCATATCCCACATTTCCTCAGGGATTTGGTCCAAATTATTAAACTCGCCAGCCCCTTTTAACCATTCTCCACCATCAATGGTAATTACTTCTCCATTGACATAAGATGAATAATCAGAAACTAGATATGCTGCTAAATTGGCCAACTCTTGATGTTCTCCCACTCTACCTACGGGCACTTTTTTAGCGGGGTCAAATTTCTTTACCAAATCGCCTGGAAGCAACCTACTCCAAGCTCCTTCTGTCGGGAATGGACCAGGTGCAATGGCATTGGAGCGGATTCCATACTTTGCCCATTCCACCGCCAAAGATCTGGTCATAGCCAACACCCCTGCTTTTGCAGCTGCTGATGGAACAACATAAGCGGAACCTGTCCAAGCATAAGTAGTTACAATATTTAAAAATGTTCCTTTTTGTTTTTTTTCAATCCAGCTTTTCCCTGCTGTTAAAGTCACTTGTGAGGTACCTTTCAACACGATATCCAGCACTGTATTAAAAGCGTTGGTAGACAATCTCTCTGTGGGACTAATAAAATTTCCGGCTGCATTGTTTAAGACCACATCTATCTGGCCTAGTTCTGTCACAGCTGCACTCCACATGGCTTCTACCTGTTCAATATCCCGGACATCACAAGCCAAAGGAATTACTTTCCCTCCTTTTTGAGACATCATTTCATTTGCGGTTTCCTGCAGAATCTCCAATTTTCGAGAAGTAATCACCAGATTCGCCCCCAATTCCAAAAAATACTCTCCCATTGATTTCCCCAAACCTGTACCTCCTCCCGTAATGAGAATATTCTTTCCTTTTAAAGCTCCTTCTTTGAGCATACCATCTAAATAATTCATACTTATTTTGGATTCATTCCTACCCAAGATAGGCATTCGGCCTAGTAATTGAAAGGAAGAATTGTTCGCAAAAAGATTCTAATTTTACAGTAGTAGTTTACGCATGAAAAGATTCAACTTTTTTTTCATCCTTTTAAGTATCGCATTAGCTTCTTGTCAGGAGGATGCCGATAAAGTCATTAGCACAGATTTGCCTACAGAGGCCAATCAGCTATTTGACCTCAGCAATGCTTGGAGCGAAAGTTTATACTTTGCCTTACTTTCATTTGACGAATACCAGGCGATGGATACGGCCAGTACACTACCTGGCTGCCCAGAATTATTAATAGAAGAGGATACGAGAAAAGTATTCTTGAATTTTGATGCCGAAATCGAATGTGAACAGGCTGGAAATGATAAAAGGTCAGGAAAGATCGTTTTGGAATATGCACTATCAAATAGTAACTCAGCCACATGGACTCTAGAATATGATAATTATTCTTTCAATGGAAGTAGTGTCAAAGGTATCAGAAGTTTTAAAAAAGATAATTCCAATCAAATTATTGAAAGCTTTAACCCTATAACTCTAACCACAGAGGAAAAGCTAAACTCTGTCTTCTCTGGCGACATAAAACATTCAGGGGGAACGGTATTTTCCAATGGCATAGGCTTTATCTCTGGAGGGAACCTCCATGGAGTGAATCCGGCAGGAAGAGATTTTAACATTGAAATCCCTTTTGACAGATTGATGCTTTCCTCTTGCTTTCAGGAAAACAAATTGATGCCAGTAGCAGGTTCTGAAGTTTGGAGTGTTAGCCGAGGTTCCTCCAAAAATGTCACCTATCAGCTGCAATATGAATTATTGGATTCCTGTAATGTGGCCGCCAATGTTATCCTTCCTGACGGAAGGTCCCTTCTCTTAAACCCATAAAAAAAGGCAGCTTTAAGGCTGCCTTTTAATTTAAATCCAACTTTGATTAATATCTATAGTATTCCGGTTTGAATGGTCCTTCTACCGTCACACCAATATATTCCGCTTGTTCCTGAGAAAGAGTCTCAAGCTCAACTCCTAGTTTTGCTAAGTGCAAGGCTGCAACTTTTTCATCTAAATGCTTTGGAAGCACATAAACTCCTGGTTTATAATCTTCACTATTTTGCCATAACTCAAGTTGTGCCAAAGTCTGGTTAGTAAAGGAGTTTGACATCACAAATGAAGGGTGACCTGTAGCACAACCTAAATTCACCAATCTACCTTCAGCTAAGACAATAATTTCTTTACCATCAAGATCATACAAATCAACCTGTGGCTTGATGACATTTTTAGTATGGCCATAATTCTTATTCAACCAAGCCATGTCGATTTCATTGTCAAAATGACCAATATTACAAACAATGGCCTTATCTTTCATTCCTTTGAAATGCTCTTCAGAAAGGATGTCTTTGTTACCAGTAGCAGTAACTATAATATCTGCTTCCTTCACAGCATCCACCATTTTCTTAACAGCATAACCATCCATTGCTGCCTGAAGCGCACAGATTGGGTCAATTTCAGTAACAATTACTCTTGCACCAGCACCTCTCAAAGAAGCCGCAGAACCTTTTCCGACATCACCATATCCGGCAACAACAGCAACTTTACCTGCCATCATTACATCGGTTGCTCTTCTAATCGCATCTACTAAAGATTCTTTACAACCATACTTGTTATCAAACTTAGATTTGGTAACAGAATCGTTTACATTGATAGCTGGCATCGGAAGTGTACCATTCTTCATTCTTTCGTATAATCTATGAACACCTGTAGTGGTCTCTTCAGAAAGACCTTTGATACCTGCAACTAATTCAGGATACTGATCCAACACCATATTTGTCAAATCACCTCCATCATCCAAAATCATATTTAGTGGCTTACGATCTTCACCAAAGAACAAGGTTTGTTCGATACACCAATCAAATTCTTCTTCAGTTAAGCCTTTCCACGCATAAACTGAAATTCCTGCAGCAGCGATGGCAGCAGCAGCATGATCCTGTGTAGAAAAAATATTACAAGAAGACCAGGTAACCTCTGCTCCTAATTCCACTAATGTTTCTATCAATACTGCAGTTTGAATTGTCATGTGAAGACAACCTGCAATTCTCGCGTTTTTCAATGGCTTGGATGCTCCAAATTCTTCGCGAAGAGCCATCAATCCTGGCATTTCAGCTTCCGCTAATTTGATTTCTTTTCTTCCCCACTCAGCTAAAGAAATATCTTTAACCTTGTACTTTACGAATTTTTCAGATTTAGTTTCTGACATAATATTGATAGTTAACGAATTAAATTCTTTTAAAAACTCGGGCAAAGGTACCGTTTAAAATTCGGATTCTAAAATTCTCACGCTATTCCAAAAACATCACTTCCTTCAATTCGAAAGTTTGAATTTCTCCGGAATCCAATTTTATGTTTAGCTTACCGAATGAATCTATTCCAGTAATTTCCCCCCAAAACTTTTCTCCTCTCGACCCAAATTGAGCACGATGATTTTTTAAATACAAATGATTTAAATAGGCGTTTTTAATTTCTTTTTCCTTACCTCGCTTCAAAGACAAATAACTTTGCTCGATTCTAGTAATCAATATTCTAAAAAGCTCATTTAGGTCAAAAATGTTTTCAGTAATTTTAGCTAAAGAAGTGGCCTTGGTGTTTAAAAAAGACTTTTGATTGATATTTAATCCTACGCCCACAATGGCATGTTCCCAAGAATTTCCGGAAAAAGTATTTTCTATTAAAATTCCTCCAATTTTCCCTTCTCCTGGAATTAAAACGTCATTAGGCCATTTTACTTTTACCTCTGATAAATAATCTTCTAAAAAAATACGAACTCCATTCGATATACTCATGTTCAATAAGAACTGGTCTGTTATATCCAAAAAATCAGGTTTCAGAACTAAAGAGAAAGTAAGATTCTTTCCTGCTTCTGATTCCCAAACATTACCACGCTGGCCTTTACCTTTTGTCTGATGACCACAGATGATGATACTGCCTTCAGAAACCTGACGAAGCCTGACCATCTGTAAAGCAATGTCATTGGTAGAGTGACAGTCTGGCAGGAAATGTACATCTTTCCCTAAAAAAATGGTGTTGGCAAGAATTTTATACATAAATTTTAGATTCACTGGAAAAAGCAGGATTTTCCAGCTCACAAAAATAAAACAATAATAATGACAGCAGAAGAGCTGAGCAAAGTTATCATTAAGGGAATGGAAGAAAAAAAAGCTTCTGACATTATCTTGATGGACCTTAGACATATAAAGAATTCCGTTACCGATTTTTTTGTGATTTGCTCCGGCAACTCAGATACACAGTTGGATGCAATCTCTGATTCCATTGAGGAACAAGTGATCAAAGCTGGTGACAAAGGACCTTGGAGGAATGAAGGTAAAAATAGCAGAAATTGGATTTTAATGGATTATGTGGACGTAGTTGCCCACATTTTTCTTAAAGACAAACGGGAGTTTTACGGCCTCGAAGATTTATGGGGAGATGCAAAAGTTACACACATAGGCTAAAAACCCACAAACTTTACCCAACCTATTCCGTTTTACCTTAAGTTTACAGAATTACCCATTATGCGATGAGCGATAAAAATAAAAACAAAAAATTATTACCAAAGACACCTCAACAAAAACCGAATTTTCAACTTTGGTTGATCATTGCGGCAGTTTTGGTACTACTTGGCCTTACTTGGATACAACAAAGGTCAGCAGTGATAGATATTACGCAGAAGAAGTTTGAAGACATGTATTTGGCCGGTGACGTTTCTAAAGTCGTAATGGTCAAAAACATGGAAAGAGTAGACATCACCCTAAAGCCTTCTGTCTTATCTGAGCCTAAATATAAAAATGAATTGGAGTCCAACTCTACGTTCTTTAATCCATCTGGGCCTCACTATTCCTTTCAAGTAGCTTCAGTTGATAAGTTTGCGAATGATTTTGATGCATTAAAAGAGCAAGCAGATCCTGCAAATAGAATCGATCTAGAGGTATCCACGGAAGAAAATTGGAGTAGTTACTTCAGCAGCTTCGGTTTCTTAATCTTGTTGTTTGTATTCTTCTGGTTTATGATGAGAAGAATGGCAGGTCCATCTGGGCCTGGAGGACAGATTTTCAATGTTGGTAAATCAAAAGCCCAATTATTTGATGCCGAAAACAAGGTCAAAATTACCTTTGACAATGTGGCAGGCCTAGACGAAGCAAAAGAGGAAATCCAAGAGATTGTAGAATTCCTTAAAAACCCAGGGAAATTCACCAAACTAGGAGGTAAAATACCTAAAGGTGCTTTGCTTGTAGGACCTCCGGGAACTGGTAAAACCTTACTGGCTAAAGCAGTAGCAGGTGAAGCAGCAGTACCTTTCTTTACGCTATCAGGATCTGATTTCGTAGAGATGTTCGTAGGGGTAGGAGCTGCTAGAGTAAGAGATCTGTTTAAGCAAGCAAAAGAAAAGGCTCCTTGTATCATCTTTATTGATGAGATCGATGCGATCGGTAGATCTAGAGGAAAAGGTCAAATGCCTGGTTCCAATGATGAAAGAGAAAACACATTGAATTCGCTTTTGGTAGAAATGGATGGTTTTGGAACTGACTCTGGTGTAATCGTTTTGGCAGCTACCAACAGACCTGATGTATTAGATAGCGCGTTATTGAGAGCAGGAAGATTCGATAGACAAATCTCTATTGACAAACCAGATATTGTAGGTAGAGAGGCCATCTTTAAAGTACATTTGAAGCCTATCAAAACCAGTCCGGATATTGATCCTAAAAAACTGGCAGCACAAACTCCAGGCTTTGCAGGGGCAGAAATTGCAAATGTTTGTAATGAAGCAGCCTTGATCGCAGCCAGAAGAAATAAATCTGCAGTGGATATGGAAGATTTCCAAGACGCCATTGACAGAACAATTGGAGGACTTGAAAAGAGAAATAAGATTATTTCTCCAGAAGAGAAAAAAATTGTGGCTTACCACGAAGCAGGACATGCAGTGGCTGGCTGGTTCTTGGAACATGCAGACCCTTTGGTAAAAGTAAGTATCGTACCAAGAGGAATTGCAGCGCTAGGATATGCCCAGTATTTACCAAAAGAACAGTTTTTATATCAAACTGATCAATTGATAGACGAAATGTGCATGACCTTGGGTGGTAGAGCAGCGGAAGAAATCATCTTCAAAAAAATCTCAACGGGAGCCTTAAGTGACTTGGAAAGAGTTACTAAAATGGCTTATTCAATTGTATCTGTATATGGTATGAACGATAAGATTGGAAATGTTTCCTTTTACGATTCCAAAGGAGATAATTATAAAATGACCAAGCCTTACTCCGAAACCACCGCAGAAACAATTGATGAGGAGGTTAGACAATTGATCCAGAAGGCCTATACCAGAACCAAGGAATTACTGGAGCATAGAATTAAAGAATTGGAAATCTTGGCGAAAGAACTTCTTGAGAAAGAAATCCTTTTCCAGGCTGATCTGGAACGCTTGATTGGGAAAAGACCTTTTGAAACAGAGACTACTTATCAGGCTTACACCAATAAAAAAGAAAGTGCTCCTGTTCCTGTCATTGATCAACTAGAGGAACCTACCCTTGATCCTGATGAAAAAACAACAGATGAGGCTACTTCAGTCACGGAACCGAAGGAAGAAAAATAACAAATTAAAAAGCCCCTTCTCAAGGGGCTTTTTTTTTAATCCGCTACCCGATTATCTTTATTCATGCAACTAGCCAACCTAACCATCGAACCCAACGGAAAGAAGATCTTCTTTGCATCGGATTTTCATTTAGGTACACCCAATACTCAGGCCAGTAAAGGGAGAGAGCAAAAAATCATTCGATGGCTGGATAGCATTCAAGACCAGGCATCTGCCATTTTTTTGGTAGGTGATATTTTTGACTTTTGGTTCGAATATGGAAAGGTAATCCCCAAAGGATTTATTCCCTTCATTTCTAAGATGTCCCAACTACGAGATCGAAATATTCCAGTGTATTTCTTTACTGGAAATCACGATCTCTGGATGAAAGACTATTTTACGGAGGAATTAGGCATCCCTGTGTTTCATGATCCGATTCAAATCACGGTAGGTTCCAAGACTCTAATGGTTGGCCATGGTGATGGATTGGGACCAGGAGATAATTCTTATAAATTCCTGAAAAAGGTTTTTGTACACCCTTTATCCAAATGGCTTTTTAAATGGCTCCATCCGGACATCGGCATTTCTATTGCCCATGCCTGGTCAGGACATAGTCGAATTACCAATATGGAAAAAGATGAAAACCGCTTCTTAGGAGATGACGAATGGCTGTGGGCATATTGCAAGGAAATTGAAGCAGAATCTCATCATGACTATTACATCTTTGGCCATCGACATTTACCTCTGGAACTGGAAGTAGGAACCAACGCTACCTATTTCAATCTTGGGGAGTGGGTTAGTCAATATACTTATCTTGAATTTGATGGCAATTCCAAACCCGTTTTAAAAACATTTGAAGGATGAAAAACTGGCTTGTCTTCCTCTTTCTACTTTGCCCCCTTCTTTCATGGGGGCAGGAACTAGAAGAATTTGGCAAGCCGCTTTCTGAAATTAGTATTAGGGATTTAGACCTGGTATCTATGGATACGAAGGACCAGATCTTTATTAGCAATAGTCGTGGTGATATTTTCCAATTCAATAGAACAGGAGAACAACTGAATTTATTCTCCCCTACTAGACAAGGAAGACTACATCAATTGGAGGCTGCATGGACCGTAAATATTTTTAGTTTTTCTGCTGATCTTCAAGAGTATCGGATCCTAGATCGATTTCTGAATCTTCTCTCTGAAAAAGGATTTTTTCAAACAGAGATCCAGCTCGCCAAAGCAGCTTCTCTTGGCAATAACAATATTATATGGGTCTGGGATGAATCTGACCTCAACCTGAAGATTTTAGATTATCGTAGAAATTTGATTACTCAATCTCAACCCTTAAACTTGATCCTAAACCTGGAAAACCTGAATGTATTAGAAATCCGCGAGTTCAAAAACAGACTATTCATGAATGTGAAAAATGAAGGAATCTTCTTATTTGACAATCAAGGCAATTTTTTAAAAAAAATAAATCTTCAAACAGATCAACGACTTTGCTTTTATAAAGAACACCTATTCTGGCTTGAAGGAGGAAAAATCAAGGCCATTTCTCTTCAAAATCAAGAAGTGAAGGAAATAGCCAACTACCCTGCCCCATTCATGCAAATCCAACTAGGACAAGAAATCATCACATTAATTTCTAAAGACAAAATTACGGTTTACCCATTTCCTAAAAAGATCAAAGAATTGAATTAAAAAACCGAAGCGTTTACTTCGGTTTTTAAGGGATTAGAACTTTAAGGTATCTGGTAAATATTTCGAAGCCAAATCCTCATAATATGGTCTCAATTCCTTCACATTGGGAGGTACAGCAGCTTTGGAATACAAATCATAAGGATTGAATTTATTAACCCATTCAAACAATCGATGATCTTCCTTATTCATTAAATGACTATAGGCATTTTCACGGTGTTGGGCATAAAAACTATGATATCTCAACATAGCCAAGCCTTCCTCAGGCAAATAGTCTTTCATGATTTGGTAAATGTATTCATCATGCCCCCAAGACATATGGACATTATCTAAACCACAATTTGGCTCGTATACGCCGAATTTGGTATTAAACCTTGGGTCGTTGTAATCTGGATTTTCCTTGAAAAATTCAGGGTAAACGATTTTGTCAGAATGTTTACAACCTACCGGAAAAGTATCGCCTACCACACACCACTGAGGTTCACCAAACAAGCAAAGTACTTTACCCAGATCGTGCAAAAACCCTGTCAAAACAAACCAATCGGGATGACCATCGGCTCGAATGGCCTCAGAAGTCTGTAGTAAATGTTGTGTTTGATCCAAATCCGTATCGGGATCCGAATCATCCACCAAAGTATTTAGAAACTCTACGGCCTCCCAAAGTGTCATCTCTCTTTTATCGAATTTCAAAAACTCTCGTTCCTTCTCCAAAACAAAATCATAGGTTTGATTCAAGTGATTGATCCGATAAAATTCCTTGACTGTTTCCCTTTGAGGATCTTCGTAATTTCTAAACTCCTCTTTCGCTTTTTCTGGCTTTCCATTCTCAGGATAACGTTTTAAAAGATCCTCTTCCCAGAGTTCTTCCATTTGGTGTGGAGTTATTTCTTTCATACTCTTAAAATTTAATCTAATATAAAGGTTTTCAAAATGTTAATTACCTAACCAAACATAAATCAATACAGTCAAGATCACTAAGACAAGTCCAAGTAGCTTCGCATACTTCCAGGGCTGTAATTCTATAGGACTGATATCAGAAGGTTTAAAAGTGTTGCTATTAGGAGAAAAATAGGAAACCGTAAACATAACCCCCATATTCAACAGAAATTCAATACCCCAAATATGCACAAAATGAATATTCACTTTCAGAATGAAAACAGCTAAAATATAAAAAGCAAGTCCGACAAATAAGCCCACCTTCGCTCCTAATGCTGAAATTCTAGGGAGAAACAGTCCAGCTATAATGACCGAGGCAATAGGAATGAAGAAAATCCCATTTAATTGCTGCAGTAATTGATAAAGGCCATCAGGAGCACCCGCAACCAAAGGGGCTGCCATTATAGCACAAATCGCCAATACGATGGATGTCAACTTACCTACCCAAACCAATTCTTTCTCATTGGCATCGAGCTTAATATGTCGTTTATATATCCCCAAACTGAATAAGGTTGCAGTACTATTCAAAACACTGTTGAAAGTACTCAATACTGCTCCCATCACCACTGCTGCAAAAAAGCCTGTGAGCCCTACCGGTAGCACTTTTTTGATTAATTCCGGATAGATCATATCCTGATTGTCATAGAGGCTATCTCCAAAATAATAAAATCCTATTACCCCTGGTAAGATGATAATTAAGGGAATGAATAGTTTGAATACACCAGTGTACAACAAGCCTTTTTGAGCCTCTGCCAAATTTTGAGCTCCAAATGCTCTTTGAATGATCGTTTGATTCATACACCAGAAATACAACTGGTTAATCATCAGGCCTGTAAATATGGTTTCAAAAGGAAGAACAGAGTCCTTTGCTCCTATCACATTAAACTTTTCGGGGGCAGCATGGTATACCTTGCCCAAACCTGCAATCATATTCCCTTCTCCAATATCCCAAAGTGCAAATCCTAATACCAGTAGTCCTCCAGCAAACAAGCCAATCCCATTGATGGAATCTGAAAATGCGACTGCTTTAAGCCCTCCAAAAATCGCATATACAGAACCAATCACTCCGATCGCAATCACCGTGACCCACAACCCTTCTTGTTGACTGATTTGTAGATTTTCGGATACATCGAAGATACTTTCCAGGTTGATTGCGCCTGTGTACAATACAATAGGAAGAAGAGTCACTACAAATGAAACGATCAGAAATAATGCGACCATCGTTCGTGTGACTTTGTCAAACCTATATTCCAAATATTGAGGAATGGTTGTCAAGCCCATCCTTAGAAAACTTGGGATAAAGTATAAGGCTCCAATGACCAAAGCTATGGCCGAAGTGACCTCCCAGGCTATGATAATAAATCCATTCTTATAAGCAGACCCATTCATTCCTATGAGATGTTCTGTAGAAATATTTGTCAATAACATGGATCCGGCAATGACCACTCCAGTCAAACTTTTCCCTCCTAAAAAATATCCATCTTGGGTATCCAGTTTATCTTTTCGGAGTTTATACCAAGAAAAAAACGCTACAAATGCCGTGAAGGCTAAAAAGGAAATAATTGTTAGGGTCATGCTAATTGTATTGGATTAAACCAACGACTTAATATACTTCAGATAAATAAAAAAATTAGGGCGTAATTACGAAATCGATTACGTTCTTCCCTCCTTTTGATCAAAAATTCCTTAGAAAATGACCAAATTCTAAAAATCCTACTATCATAATATTTGTAACATTGTCAGTTGAAAAGATTATCAAATAATTCAATAAAGCTGACCAATGCCCACTTTTAAATCCCTCGCCTTACTCCTGATAATTCTAGCTATAGCAAGTATTAACAGTAAGAAGGATTCTATTTTTTTTAAGAATGAGAATTCAAGGTTCCCATTGATAATCCATTCATCGAATCAAGACTTGAACGAGGCATTCAATTGGGCTCAGGGAAAAGCCCTCTCCTATGTACAAACTGGAAAGACAGGACCAATCAACGCTTGGGAAAATGGACCAGGAACTGACACAGTTAATTACCTTCCCTCCTATTGGGCAGGGTACCCTAAACGCACCGCTTTTTATTCAAGGGATTTCTGCCATCAGCTAGAAGGAGCCCATTTCTTGGGGTTGGAGGAAGAAAACTTCACCATGTTGAAAGCATTTGCGGCATCAGCCAATTCCAGTAAAAAATGGTTTCCTCTATGGGCCATTAATTTCGATGGTTCGCCCTATACTATAGATTATAAATCTGATTCCAATTTTGTCAGAGAAGTTCCTGCTACCTTTGAGCTGGTAGAAAAAGCCTATGAGTTGTACTCCTGGACAGGAGATGACAGGTACATTCAGGATTCCCATTTGTGGGAATTCTATGAGAAATCAGTTTCAAAGTTTATTGAACTGCACGATGTACAAATTCCCAATGGTATTGCCGAGGGTACAGGAAAAGGGATTTTTGACGGAGCAGCTTCCTACAACGAACAAAAAGATCAACCACTTATCGAAGCTGGCGATGCATTAGCGAGCCAATACAAGGCCTACCTCGCATTCGCACAATTTGCTCAACTAAAGGGTAATGAAAAGGACTTTCTTGAGTTTTCCCTAAAAGCTGAACAACTTAAAAACCTCTTTAATGAAGGCTGGGGGATCAAAAACACCACGCTTTACAACCGGGGTTATTTAGCAAATGGAACTCCTGTGGATGGATGGGGAAAGGAAAATTCATGGTTTATGCCCATGAAAGGCATCACTGAATTTGGCTCAAAAAGAACATTGAAATACTTGGCATTTATTGATGAGCGATTAGAGTCCAAAGCTGATATTCCTGATAATATTGAAGCAATCAGTTACATACCAGAAATGTTCTTCCTCCACCATCAAAATGAATTGGGTTGGAAATGGTTGACTTACATCCTAGAAAAATTAGACCAGGAACATTCCTATTCCTCAGCTACAGGAAGAAATGGGGATTACCCAGAAGTATCTTATGTATTAATTCGAAATGTGGTCATTGATCTTCTTGGAATCAAACCCCATGCATCAGAAAATGAAATCAGTACCTTATCCCACCTTCCCAAGTCATTGAAGTTTTTGGGAGTCCAAAACATCACATTAGGTAACTCTAAGCTTGCTGTACATCATGAAGGAACAAAAAAAAGCACCCTCAACTATCAAATAGGTTCCAAACCTTTGACATGGAAAGCTGAGTTTCTGGGAACTCATCCAGAGTTGTTGGTGAATGGAAAAAAAGTAACTGCACAATCCTACCAAGATGAGGGAGTAAGAAAATCAAGCGTGGTAGTTCAACTTTTACCTGGAGAAGGTATAACTATACAAACAGTGAAATAAAAAAGGCCCATTTCAAAATGGGCCTTTTTGAAAATTCATCTCTGGATTAACCGATTTTCATCAATTCAATATCGAAAATCAAATCCTTTCCAGCCAACTGGTGATTTGCATCCAATGTGATTTTTTGCTCATCTATATGAGTTACAATAACAGGCATTGGCTGACCATTTTGCCCCTGAAGAGTCAATTGCATTCCAACTTCTGGTTTAATGTCTGCTGGAACTTGCTCAATAGGAACATCGATCATCATATCATCTCTTTTTTCACCATAGGCCTCAGCTGCAGGTATGGTCACAGTTTTTTTATCGCCAACAGCCATTCCATCAACAGCTGCATCAAATCCTTGAATCATTTGACCTGCACCAAGAGTGAAACCTAGAGGTTCTCTGTTTACTGAAGAATCAAAAACACTTCCATCTTCCAACTTTCCGGTGTAGTGCACTTGCACCGCATCGCCTTTTTTAGCTTGCATGATATTTCATTTGGTTAAAGCGCAAAGTTACATAAATCTTTTGGGCCTAAAAACCCGGACAATATTGTCCGAAAACAGTATAAAATCGTACATTTATGGACACTTCTATCGAAAAAACGGGGTTAAAAGGCCAAAATCAGCCTTGGCACTATTTTCCCCTTATTATTAGGACAAACAATACACCAATGGAAAATCAAGATCTTGGAAGAATACTCATCATTGACGATAACGAGGATTTACTATTTGCAGCAAAAATGCTTTTAAAGAAGCATGCCAAAGAAGTATCTATAGAAAAAGATCCACGAAGAATACCCTTTTTGATCAACAACAATTCCTATGATGTAATTTTGTTGGACATGAATTTCCGGGAAGATACTACTTCCGGAAAAGAGGGATTTCATTGGTTGAAGCAAATTAAGGAGATTGACCCAAAAGCCGTAGTCATTCTCATTACTGCGTTTGGAGATGTGGAAATGGCTGTGCAAGCTTTGAAAGAAGGAGCAACTGACTTTATTCTTAAGCCATGGCAAAATGAAAAGCTATTGGCAACCCTTTCCTCAGCGGTGAGACTGAAGGAGAGTTACAATGAAGTAGAAAAGCTGAATAAGAAACAAAAGCAGCTGCAGTCTGATTTGAAAAAGCCCTATAGCGACATTATCGGGCAAAGTGCTTCTATGAAAAACATCTTTTCAATTATAGATAAAGTCGCTCAAACGGATGCCAACATATTGATATTAGGAGAAAACGGTACCGGAAAAGAATTGATCGCCCGAGCGATTCACGATCGATCCTTGCGAAAAGATGAAATTTTTGTAGGAGTGGATATGGGAGCAATTACAGAAACACTTTTCGAATCCGAACTATTCGGCCATAAAAGAGGCGCATTTACAGATGCCAAAGACGATAGAGCAGGTAGATTTGAAGTAGCGGACAAAGGCACCTTATTCCTGGATGAAATCGGGAATTTGTCCATGCCATTGCAATCCAAATTATTGACTGTACTACAAAAAAGGGAAGTCACTCGAATTGGTACCAATAAAGCCATCCCAGTAGATATTCGATTGATTTGCGCTACCAATATGCACGTGCATGAAATGGTCATGGAAAACACCTTCCGCCAAGATTTACTCTATAGAATAAACACGGTGGAAATTTTCCTTCCTCCACTTCGTGAAAGACAAGATGATATTCCTGTTTTGGCAAATCACTTTCTAAAAAATTACAGCCAGAAATACCGTAAAAATTTCAGTGGGTTCAATGAGTCTGCCATGGATTTACTTCAACGATACAACTGGCCAGGTAACATCCGAGAACTGCAGCATGCGATAGAAAGAGCCATCATCATGGCCGAAGGAGAAGAATTGGACTCTAGAGACTTCTTCTTCCTTTCTGCCAAACCCTCCTCGGATAAAGTTCCGGCAAACAACACCTTGAATCTCGATGATATGGAGAGAAGCACCATTCAACGAGCCATAGATAAAAATGGAGGAAACATTTCCAAAGCAGCAAAAGAACTGGGCTTAACTCGAGCTTCTCTTTATAGAAGATTAGAAAAATATGGATTATAAAGTTGGCTTACTGGGTAGAATTGCCTTTCTAGCCGCTACTCTTTTCCTAATGGCATATACCATTTTCGATGAATGGGGAGTCTTTATGATCTCCCTTTTCTTGATATTGGTAGTGATACAGATTATTTTCTTCCTAAAATACTCTGAAAGCTCTTTTAAGAAAGTTCGGGTATTTTTGGATAACATCAAACAGGATAAATATACCCAACTCTATCCCGTCAAATTCGATGGGACTGAAACCGATGATCTTCATATTGAATTCAATGCTATTCTCGCCAAACTAAAAGAGGATCAAGCAGAAAAAGAAGCACAATACCAGTATTTCAGATCTGTTTTTAAACACCTCAGCATAGGCTTGATTACCTATGGGGAAAACGGAAATATCCAAATCATCAATACCGCAGCCAAAAGAATTCTAGATATAGAAGAGTTAAAAAACATCTCTCAAATTGAAGGAATAAACAAAGAGCTTCATTTAGCAATCCAAAACCTAAGGACAGGGGGTTCTGAATTAATCAAAATTGCCCATCCAGACGGAATCATGCAGTTATCGGTCTATGTGATAGAACTCTTGATGAGAGGTGAAAAATTCAAATTGGTTTCTTTACAAAATATTCAATCTGAACTCGAAGAGAAAGAAATGGAGGCTTGGCAGAATCTTGTGAAGATTCTTACCCATGAAATCATGAATTCCATAGCTCCGATCTCTTCTTTGGCAGGAACTATCAAAGAAGAAATTGAGTCCAAGATGGATGACGTAAGTCAGGTTAGCCCCTCTGATATGGAGGATTACCTGATGGGTATTAGTACCATTGAAAAACGAAGTCAAGGTTTAATCAATTTTGTTTCTGACTTCAGAAGTTTAGCGCATATCCCTACTCCTAAATTCAGTAGTATTGGTATTGCGAAACTATTTGATCAACTTGAGGTACTACTTGCGCATCAATTAGAGAGCAAAAATATCACCTTGCGAAAGGAACTCAATCCACCTGAATTAATTCTTTTCGGAGATCAGACTCAAATTGAGCAAGTACTGATCAACCTTGCACAAAACGCCATTCATGCTGTTGAGGATGCTGAAATCAAAGTGATTACCTTTCGTGCTTTTATAGATGAAGCTGGTAAAATCATTTTGGAAGTAAGTGACACAGGAAAAGGAATAGAAGAAGAAGCACTGAGCAAAATCTTCATCCCTTTCTTCACCACCAAAAAGAAAGGCTCAGGGATTGGTTTGAGTCTTTCCAAGCAGATCATGCGTAGACACAAAGGCAATATTCAAGTTCGGTCTGCGATCGAAGAAGGGACTACATTCAAGCTGATCTTTAACGGGTAATCCAGTAGATTTATGAGTCGCAATAATTGGTACTTAGTAGGATTTGTATTGATCAAAATCTTGCTTCAATACCTTTTGATAGATTCTAGCTATGAACTACACCGTGATGAGTTCCTGCACTTAGACCAGGCTCATCATCTGGATTGGGGCTATATTTCTGTTCCTCCCGTCACTTCTTGGTTTTCCTATTTGATTTACCTGCTTGGCTACACAGAGTTTTGGGTAAAGTTTATCCCAGCCTTATTAGGTGCTTTGACCATTGTAATAGTTTGGAAAACCATTGAAAGTTTTGGAGGCAATCTCTTTGCATTATCATTAGCAGCCATCGGCTTGATTTTCTCAGCTTTGCCAAGGTTAAATTTACTTTTTCAACCGAATTCCTTCGATATTCTTGCTTGGACTTTTATTCTATATGCTTTGATTAACTTTTTCAAAACTGAAAAAACGTCATGGTTATATTGGATGGGAGTCGGATTTGGTTTTGGATTTCTAAATAAATACAATGTTGCTTTTCTCGCCATCGGGTTATTCATTGGTTTATTGTTAACCCCAGAAAGAAAAATTTTCAAAAACCCACATCTCTACGGTGGACTGGGAGTAGCTACACTGATTGCATTACCTAATCTTTGGTGGCAATGGACCAATGATTTTCCGGTAATCTGGCATATGCGTATGCTAAGTAGATATCAATTGGTGAATATAAATCGATTGGATTTTTTGACGGATCAACCCACCTTCTTTATCGGGTCTATATTTATCATCATTGCCGGATTGATTTCATTTTTCACGCAACCTCATTTCAAAAAATATAAATTTCTCTTTTTTACCCTTATTGCTACACTGACGGTATTTACTTATTTCCGAGCAAAGGCTTATTATGCAATAGGCCTATATCCTATTTATTTTTCCTTTGGAGCTATCTACTTATCTCAACTTCTAAAAGATGGAAAGAAACGCTATCTCAAGCCTCTCGCTTTAATCCTCCCCATAGGAGTCTTCACGGCAATCGCACCTTTGATCTTTCCAATTAGTAATCCAAAAAACCTCAAATCTGTATATGAGAGGTATCCAGATTTGGGACTGACACGCTGGGAGGATGGAAAAACATATGATATACCTCAGGATTTTGCGGATATGTTGGGATGGAAAGAATTGGCAGAAAAAGTAGATCTTGCCTATTCTAAGATTCCTAATGATGAATATACTGTTATAATTTGTGACAATTATGGACAAGCTGGCGCCATAAACTTTTACACTAAAACAAAAGGCTTGCAGGCAGTGACCATGAATGCTGATTATGTCAACTGGATTGACCTCAGCAAGCCGATCAAGAATGTAATCTTGGTCAGGGAATCGGATGACAACGTCAGTGAAAGAGAGGTGTCATTATTTGAAAAATCAGAACATATTGGCAGTATCACTAATCCTAATGCCCGTGAATTCGGAACACTCGTTCATCTGTTGATTGGAGCAAAGACAGACGTAAATGAAATTCTAGCTGATGAAATCCAGGAGAAGAAGGCCGAATTGAGACAATAGATCAAAAAAAATCCGCGCGAATCAAATCGCACGGATAAATTATTTTAGTATTTACTGGATTAAAATTAATCCTTCAACGTTACGGTTCTGGTTACTTCATTAAATCCACCAGGGATCAAGTTTCCTTCCGCATCCAATAATTCCAACTTGATTGTTGCCTCTCCTTTTGGAAGTCCTTTGATGATATACGGAGCCCACTCTGTGATCATAAATTCTTGATCGTTGATTGTTGCTCTCACTTTGTTTCCATCTTCAGACAAGGTGGTATTCAATAAAAAGAAATCCAACATTAGATTCTCAGTATCAGCACCACTGTACTCCCCCTTTGGTCGGCTATAAATTAGGGTTGGTTTCTCCAAATCTACTCCTAGATCATCTCCAGCATCACCAACTATAATCTTTTTAGCTACAAACGAATTGGCATTTTTTACAGATTCATGGTAAGATCTGCTCAAGAATGCAACTAAGTAATGTGTTCCTTCAGATACTTCTTTTTTAAATTCAGGCTCATAATGCGCTGAATATGGATCGTTGTCCATAATGAAGTGAATATGCTGACCATTTCCAGAGTTCGCCATTTGTGCAGCAACTCCATTTTTCTCTGTTTGAGCTCCCAGCTCATAATCCCCCACTTCAAATGCAAAATCCACTTCTCCAGGTGCTGCAATTGTCAAATTGCTTGGTTTGGTTAATTTCAAAGATGAATTAGCATAGGCAGGAGAATCCGTAAATTTTTCAATAGAAATGCTTGCAGAAGTACTCATTTCTGTCTCCTCCATCATCATTTCTTCATTTTCTGATTTTTGAGGCTGGCAACTTGCGGCAATTAAAAGTGCTGCAGCTGCTCCTACTATTCTAATGTTCATAATTTTCATTTTTGGTAGTTGTTTTAGATAAAAGTCACAAATGCTATTCCAGCAATTAGGTGAATAAATCCTAGGTTTAAGATTCGATCTCATTTTCAAGGGTTTAAACAAAAAGCGCTGAATTAACATTCATTTTGGCGTGAAATTAGTCAAGAAGCCTTCCATATTCCAATTTTAGGGGCTTTTTTCCGAGAACAACTCTCAATTTGATTGAGAATTTCATCTTAAAAAAGGAAAAGGATTATCAATAATAAAGGTCTAACTTAATGAATTGAGAACTTCTTCCCCAAATCAGGGAATTCGATTCTGTCTACTTTTGAATTAAACCATTTTTAGAAAAAGAATGAAAACACTTAGTTTGATAATTTCCACTATCTGCACAGTAATGTTGCTCCATTTTGAGGTTACCGACCCAAACAGGAATTTGAGTTCAAACTCGAAGAAAAAGGACTTCCACCTGTATTTGTTAATGGGCCAATCTAATATGGCAGGGAGAGGATTAGTACAATCAATTGATACGATTACGCACCCTCGTGTAATGATGCTTGATGAAAATCAACAATGGGTGTTAGCAAAGGACCCCATGCATTTTGATAAACCAATAGCAGGCGTAGGCCTAGGGCTTACTTTTGGGAAGATAATGGCCAACGAAAACCCAAACATTACCATCGGTTTAATTCCAACGGCAGTAGGCGGAAGTTCTATCAATGCTTGGTTTGCGGATTCTTTACACCAGCAAACGAATGCATACCCTTACAATGACATGATCCTTAGGGCAAAGGAAGCAATGAAAGATGGAACTCTAAAAGGCATCTTATGGCATCAAGGAGAATCTGATTCAGGAAATGAAGCCTCTGTGGCTGGGTATTCCCAAAAATTCTTGGCCATGGTAGATTCTCTAAAAAAGGATTTAGGGGTAGAATCAATCCCTATTGTAACAGGTGAATTAGGATACTTTTTTTATGAAAGGTCCCCATTGGCGGAGCAGTTAAACGGAGAGTTAAATAAGCTTACCAAAGAAAATGAGTGCTTAAGTTTAGTGAGTGCTCAAGGATTAAATCACAAAGGAGATCAAACCCATTTCGACTCAGATTCCTACCATGAATTAGGACGTCGGTATGCTCAAAAAATGATTGAACTTCAAACCACTTGTTCCACGGTTATTAAATAAATATAGTTAAATAATTAAGGTTTTATTCTTTTTCTCAACTATTCATTTTTATAATTGACTATATTAATGAGGATCAAATCGTTATCATTATAAATAAATGAAATTAACAGCTTTTTCAATTTTTCTTTTTTTCATTCAGGATGTTGCCTTTGCACAAGATTTCAAGCCATTATTAGACCCAACAAATGCCTGTTCGTATACAAACCCTATTAAACCCGAGGGGTCCAAAACAGGGTATTTCTTTATTGTGGAAGAAATGCCAAGGCCCAAAAAAACACTGTCTTCCATTGAGAAACTTCTCCAAAAGAAGGTGACACATCAAGACATTCCTACAGGACCAATCGTCTTTCAAACGCTAATAAACTGTGAAGGGAAAGCAAGTGATTATCAATTATTATCCTGTAATTCCGAAACTGCCTTCGTGTGTAAACAAGTATTGGAAATTTTTCAGAAAGAAATAGAATGGGATGCTGGAAAACAAAGAAATCGAAACGTGGATGTACTGATGAAAGTGGCCATAAAATTTGAAGAAGGCCAATTTAGAGTCGTTTTGACGTAAAAAGCCTGACTCTTTATGGAATCAGGCTTTAGTCTTTATCTGAAAATCTTATTTATTTAGTCTGGGCTTTTTCACGTTGGAATTCCAACATATCCACAGGAGGTGGTGTATTATCTCCCAATAAATGCTGCACAAAATAATCTCCCATCCTCCAGAAGAAATACTCGGTCATATCACCGTAACCATGTCTTTGACCAGGAAGCATTACAAAGTCAAAGCGCTTTCCTGCCTTGATTAAAGCATTCGCCATGCGAATGGTATTCGCTGGATGCACGTTGTTATCTACATCTCCGTGAGAGAGCATCAAGTGCCCTTTTAGATTTTTGGCGAGATCTGGGTTCTTCTCAATCTGGTAAACAAAAGTAGTATCCCCTTTAGGAGAAATTTGCTCTTTCACGCCATGGTGCTTTTCTGACCACCAACGATTATAAATATTGTTTTCATGGTTCCCCGCTGAAGAAACAGCTACTTTGAAAATGTCAGGATAGACCAACATGGCAGCGGTAGACATGAATCCACCTCCTGAGTGACCATGGATTCCCACTTTGGATTTATCAATAAAATCATATCGATCTGACAATTGCTCTATGGCAGCCTTTTTATCCGCTAAACCGTAATCCCTCAAATCACCATATCCATAATTATGGTACCACTTGGATCTTCCAGGGTGCCCTCCTCTATTTCCAAGAGTAATCACGACAAAACCAAATTGTGCCAATCGATCTGTTCGATCCAATCTTGCTGAAAACGATTTGTTTACCGCCTCCGTCTGAGGTCCGGGATACACATATTCGATCAGTGGATATTTGCGGGTTGAATCAAAATCAAAGGGCTTGTACATTACACCATACAAATCGGTAATCCCGTCATCTGCTTTAAAGGTAAAAGGTTCTGGAAATTGATACCCCGCAGCAAACAATTGAGTTAAATCCGCTGTTTCCAAATCCATCACTTTCGAACCATTTCTATCTTTCAATTCGGAAACCGGGGTAGTATTTACTCTTGAATACGTATTGACAAAATAAGTCCCACCATCATTCATATCCGAAGAATGGTTGAAATCTCCTTTGTTTAGAAGTGTGATCGCGCCACCATCTAAACTCACGGAATATAAATGTTCATAGTAAGGATCCTCTCCCTTTTCTCTTCCATTGGCAACGAAAAACAGTCTTCTGCCTTTATCGTCGACACGCTCTACACGGTCGGTATGAAATGCACCTGAAGTCAACTGCCTCTTCAAGGCCCCATCTTTTCCATAAAGGTAAAAATGCCCCCAGCCATCACGTTCTGACCAGAAAATTAACTCCTCTCCTCCATTCACCAATTCAGGGCGGCTTAAGTCTATATAGGTATTGCTACGCTCTTCAATCACCACCTCTTTTTCTCCTGTACGAAGATTCCATCTTGCGATGTCTACTTTTTTCAGATCCCTGGAAGTGATTCCAAAGTAAAATTCATCTTCATTTCCCAACCATGTTGCAGCTCTAAAATCATCATCTCTTGCATTTGCAGGAGCTGGCGTCGACCAAAGAGAAATTGTTTGATCTTTAAAGGTACCTACTGGTAAATTCTTCAATTCTTCAGAGTCAAAAGAGTAATGGTATAGATAGACAATAGACTGCTCCTTCTCTCCGGGCATGGCATATTTATAAGTCTCTAAAGTAGGACGAGGATCTCTCGTATTGTGAAGAACCCAAAGATCTTTTACTTTTCTATCATCAGAGCGGGTAAATACAAATTGGGTAGATGCTTCATTCCAAAGCACTCCAACTCGCTTTCTCTTATCTTTATTTTTTTCAACTTCCACATTATCCTCTCCTCTTCCACTAAAGCCATAACCAAAATCTTCCTCTCCATCAGTAGTGATTTGATGCTCCACAATGGCACTGTCTTTCTCATCTTTTACAGCTTTGAGGAAATTTTCTTTGTCCATCCAAAACAAGTTATGATGCTTCGCAAATACCACTTTGGATGAATCTGGAGATATTGAAGCCCAGGACAATCGTTTTGGATCTTCCTCTGTATCTGTAATTTCTACCAATTGCTGGTTACCGATATTGTATTCGAAAACAAAAGTCTTTTTTTCCAGCGAGTCTTTTGCATTTTTATTTTTTTCCTTGATTTCTGCCCAATCTTTTTTCAGGACTTCTTCAGTGCCTTTGATTTTAAACCGGATAGTGTTTTCATCTTCTAAAAACTTCAAATCATCTAAATCCAGGTGCTGCCCATCTACAGGATCTTTCATGATTTTGGTGATTTCCATTGCCAATTTATCCTTGTCAAAAAGGCTGGATTTGGTTTTCCTTGCAGGGTCTACGATGTACCAGTTATTTCCATCGCTGGTTTTGTATTCATACCAAAACCGATCAGATTTTTTCAACCAATGCGGAGACACAGAAGTTGAAAAGACCATTTTTCTCATTTTTTCTGGTGAAAATCGAGCTGCCAATTCATAATTCCCTTGATAAACTTTTTCTTGGGCAATAGCCCCTGTAAGAATCAAGAATAATGTTGAAAAGAGTAAGAGTTTCTTCATAGGGTTTACATTTGAACCAATAAATCTAGGGTGAAAGTGAATTTTTTATATCACCATTAATATAATAAATGGGATGTTTAGCCTTAGTCTTGAACAAATTAGCCTCTACATACCGATTTTTAATCTTAGCTTAATTTTATCATCATACTAATCCTAAAAGCTTTCATAATCATAGCTTTTTGATAAAACCAATTTCATTCTTAGTTGATTTTCGGTGTATACATTGAGATCAAAACAGAAGTGTGAAAACCAAATTCAAAACAATCGTGGTTTCCGATGTGCATTTGGGAACAAAGGGCTCCAAAGCCAAAGAAATTTCCAGATTCTTAAAGATGTATGAATGTGAAAACCTAATCCTGAATGGTGATATCATAGATGGTTGGCAGCTCAAAAAATCAGGTTCATGGAAAAGGAAACACACACGATTTTTTAATAGAATAATAAAAATGATGGAAAACAAAGACACCAAAGTCTTCTATCTACGCGGGAACCATGATGATTTTTTAGAACAAATTTTACCTCTTCGAATAGGAAATCTTTCCATCCAATTAGATATGATTTATGAGAGTAATGGTAAAAAATACTTCATTACACATGGGGATGTTTTTGACAGCATTACTACAAACTTGAGATGGATTGCCTACATCGGTGATGTGGGCTACACATTTTTGCTTTGGCTAAATCGGGTGGTCAATTATTACAGGTACAAAAGAGGTCTTTCTTATTTTTCCTTATCAAAATATGTCAAAGGAAAAGTAAAATCAGCGGTTTCCTACATCGATCAATATGAGGTGGAACTTGCCAAAATGGCAAAGTCCAAAGGTTGCGATGGAATCATTTGTGGGCATATTCACAAAGCCGAAAACCGAATGATTGATGGGATAGAATACCTGAATTCGGGAGATTGGGTGGAAACAATGAGTGCATTGGCAGAGGACCATGAGGGAAATTGGCAATTGATTTATTACAATGAAATCAGCTTCAAGTCCTCTGAAGATCATGTAATACTTCCTGTGCAAAACCCAACCCATCAAATTATTCCACTCAAGGAAGTATCCTTTAACAAATCGGATGATCCAAATTTGGAAAATCCTTCATTTAGAATTTAAGATGAAATTTCTTTTTATAGTTCAAGGAGAAGGCAGAGGACATTTGACGCAAGCAATTGCCTTCTCAAAAATGCTGGAGGTCCAAGGCCATCAAATCACAGCAGTTATTGTTGGGAAAAGTAAAAGGAGGATTATCCCTGATTTTTTTATTCAGCAGATCCCTTCAAAAATCTATCCCTTAGAAAGTCCAAATTTTGAAACTGACAAAGGGGAAAAAAGAATCCTGATCGGCAAAACGATTACCAAAAACCTGAGGAAATCGCCCGTATTTTTCAAAAGTCTTCAACAAATAGATGAAATAGTCAAAGCTACTGAACCTGACATCATTCTTAATTTTTACGATTTGATTGGAGGATTTTACAATGCTTTTTTTCGTCCCAAAACCCATTTCTGGGTAATCGGACACCAGTATCTGATGCATCATCCTTCCTATAAATTTGCCAGATCTTTCGCTTTTCAGAAAGAACTTTTTCAGCTCAACACCTGGTTGACAGCTCTTGGAGCAGATAAAAAAATCGCGTTGGCTTTCAAACCTCTATCCAAGGTTCATGAGAACAAACTGATAATTGCGCCTCCACTTCTTCGGGAAGAAGTCAAGCATCTCAACCCACGATCAGGCAATTTTATCTTGGCCTACATGGTAAACCCTGGGTATGCAACAGAAGTAATTTCCTTTGCTAAAAAACATCCACATCTGCGAATCAAGGCCTATTGGGATAAGAAGAACGCTAAGGAAACGGAAAATCCACTTCCTAATTTGTCCTTTCATAAAATCCATGACAGGCATTTTTTGAAAGATATGGCAGCATGCAGCGGGTTGGTTTGTACGGCCGGTTTTGAATCCGTCTGCGAGGCATTATTTCTTAAAAAACCGGTGATGGTGATCCCGGTAAAAGGGCAATACGAACAAGCCTGCAATGCACTAGATACGGTGGAATCTGGAGTAGGTATCTCTTCTAAAAATTTTGACTTTGGAAAACTTGAATCGAGGATTGCTCCCAATCAAAAAACAACGGATGATTTTCAGGATTGGGCAGGTAAATGGAATGTCGTTCTAAATCAGATTTTGCCAGAAACAAAAATGACTGAGCCAGTAATAGAACTTGCTCAGTCACTTTAATAAGATGTTTAATCTTTAGCAGCCTGCAAAGGCCCTTTGCTCTGGAGTCAGTTCATCCAAAACCTTGAAAGTTAATTGGCCATTTTCATTCAAGGGAATAAAGGGGTAGTTGACACGTTTTACCTGTCGTCTTTGGCTAGGATTCATTGCCATGTACTGTTCTTGCATCGCATTGTAAAGCTCATACATGTATGCTCGCTCCTCCTGTGTTTTGTTGGAATATTTCCTTCCTTCCATTCTTATCCACTCATATTTAAGAAATAGCTGATGATACGTAGAAACTCGATCTTTTGGATCAGTTGGTAGCGGCGGAGGCAATTGCCTTTTTTCTTCTGCTGTCAAATCCTCTTTGAGTTTATAATAAACCTCTCCATTAGCTTCCAATTTTAGGTAGGGTGCCGAAGGATGAATAGGTCTTTTGACAGTAGATTTCAACTCTAAAGGAATCCTGAAATACATGCTACCTAATTCTGAAAACATTGCTGTCATTTTAGCTTGCTCTGAAGCACTCTTCTCGATGAAATGAGCTCCAATCGTTCTCATTTTCTCATACGTTTCATTAAGCTTACTAAAACTCTGGAGCATATTTTTTTGCTTTTCTTTTTCTTCAACAGGAGCCCATTTTTCATTTTCATCCAGGTAGATAGTCATCTTCTTTTCTATTGATTTTGATTTCTCAATTTGGAAATCAGATTTTCCATATTCCTTGCTGTTATTAATTTTTAAGACCTCACTCCTCAAGTCAAAGGGTAGTTCATCAAAAGTTTTCCTTTCTTCTTTACGATCCTTAGAGACCAATAAAAAAGTGACAGTTTTATAATATTCAATATTCGAAATAATTGTACTTTCATTTTTGGTAGATGAATATTTTATCCTTCTGATATCATTTTCTCTTAAACCTTTTTGGAAATCCTGAATCACTCCCATTTGCACATCTGAATTGGCTTGAATAGAAATCAATGGGTTTTCATCTAGAATGCTATCTAAAACCTCAAAAAGTTCATCTTTTATATAGTAATTCCCTTCAAACAGGAAGCTTCCATCACTCAAAATAGTAAAAACATTTTCTACAGAGGTTAGGGCTTCAGCTTCAATTGTGCTTGTCAAATCTGGTTCTTGCTGTGCTGTCACCTTTTCGCTAAATACATATACAACTACCCCAAAAACAGGAATCAGTACCGCAATTTTCAACCATTTAAAAAATGGGTTTGAACGTTGTTTCATCATTTCAATACGTTTTTTGGTTAATGAAAAATTTAAGCTGCTCACCAAGGCAAGGGGAGCGTTTTGTGTAGCCATCGAAAGCAACATTTTTTGATAGGATTGCAATGAAGTGTTTTTCAAAGCCTCTTGGTCTGCTATAAATTCATGATTGAGGCGAATGGCATGTTTTGCTAGGTACAATCCGGGATGGAACCAAAATGGAATCAGCAACATCTCAATCAACAGGATATCATAACTATGCCCCTCCCTCACATGGGCATGTTCATGTTCGAAAATGGCTGCGGTGAAACTCCCTTGATCAAACTCCCTTTTGGCCACGAAAATGTAATTGAAAAATGAAAAGGGAAGGGTGTCTTCTTTCAACAAAATCAACGTAATTCCTCTGTAAGTAACTCTAAGATTATGATGAATCTTGTCTGTCAAGACCTTGATATTTCTTATAAATCGAAATAAAAATATACCTGTAACGAACGCATAAAATCCCCACAAAATCATTCGCCAGGGAATAGGTTTAGCTAGCTCAGTTTTGACCATGATCGGTTCAGCATATTTCTGAAAATCAACTTGCTCTATCTCTTCCATCGTGGAGGAGGAAGATTCCGAATATGCCGTGTAATCCGTCACAGGACTTTCTGCCTCTATCTCAATCAAATTGAAAGGAATCACAAAGGAAGAAACTACTGCTCCCAAGAGATAGAATCGATTGAATCGATGCATGACTTCCCTTTGCAGAAACAGTCGATGCACTAATAATAACAAGACTAAGCAAAGCATGGATTTAAAGAGGTATTCCATCACTTCTTTTTGTTTAGTTTACCATCAATAATTTCCCTTAACTCCTCCAGTTCAGCTTCTGTAAACTCTGCCTTCTTTGTAAAAAATGAAGCAAATTGAGTAGGAGAATCATTAAAAAAGTTCTTGATTAATCCTTTCAAATGTTTGGAGAAATAATTCTCCTTGGAGACCAAAGGATAATACTCGCGAGATTTACCTTTTGTAGTATAAGCTACAAAGTCCTTGTCTTGCATTCTCTTTAATAAAGTAGAGATGGTAGTAGCTGCAGGTTTAGGGTCTGAATACTCTTCCATTAAATCCTTCATAAATGCTTTTTCAAGCTTCCATAAATGGTTCATTAATTCTTCTTCGGTGGGAGAAAGTTTCATAGGTCTATTTTTGTTATTCTACAAATGTAGAATACAATTTTTATTCTACAAATGTAGAATATAATTTATTTTCAAAAGATTGCCTGAAAATCAAGCAAAAGGCTTCATTTTTACGCCCGAAATAAACAGAATGACAGCTATAAAAAGTATCCAACATAGGATAATTTGAAGTACATAAATTGAATAATTCATGCATTTGATTGTCATTAAAAAAAATAAATGTCTGTTTCTTTAAACAGATAGCCGAATATTAGCCCATTATTCATATAAAATCATAATTTCGAAGAATGCTCATAGGAGATTGATATGGTAGCTGAAAAATTACGTTTACAGGAAGAAAGAGAGCGGATCAAGCATTGGAAGAAATGGGGGCCTTATCTCACAGAAAGGCAGTGGGGTACTGTAAGAGAAGATTACAGCCCAGATGGTTCGGCATGGGAAAATGTTACCCATGATGAAGCAAGAAGTAAAGCCTATCGCTGGGGAGAAGAGGGAATTGGAGGAATATCAGATTATAAGCAGAAGCTATGTTTAGCTTGGGGCTTCTGGAATGGCAAAGATCCATTTATTAAAGAAAGGCTCTATGGGGTTACCGGAAATCAAGGGAATCATGGAGAGGATGTAAAGGAACTATATTATTACCTGGACTCCACTCCTACCCATAGTTATATGAAGATGCTTTATAAGTATCCTCAGGCCGAATTCCCATACAAAGACTTACTTGAAGAAAATCTAAAAAGAGGAAAAGCAGACCCTGAGTATGAAATAATGGACACCGGGGTGTTTGACCAAGATGAATACTTCGATATTTTCATAGAATATGCCAAAAATGACGCTGAAGATATTGTAGCCACCGCTACCATCCACAACCGAGGCCCAGAAAAAGCATATATCTGTGTCATGCCAACTATTTGGTTAAGAAAAACCTGGTTTACAGGACATGAGCCTTTTTTACCTAAGCTGAGTCAGTATAACGAAAACACCATTCGTGCATTCAGCCCAAAATCCGGAAACTATACCATTTCATTTGAAGGGGAACCTGAGTTCAAGTTTTGCGATAATGAGACCAACCGCGAAAAAATATATCATATCGGAAATGAGAAAAAATTTCTTAAAGATGCGATCAACGACTATGTAGTTGATGGTGACTCCAAACACATCAATCCTGAAAACTTCGGTACCAAAGCCTCTGCAATTTACCATTTGGAAATTCCTCCAGGTGAAAGCAAAACCATCAAGCTTCGGTTAATGCACCAGTTTTCTGAAGATGCCTTGTCTTTTTGTGATGATATCATGGAAAAAGCCAAAGTGGAAGCGGATGAATTTTATGAGGAATTGCAAGAAAGGGTAACAGACCCGGACCTAAAGCGGATTCAGCGTCAGGCTTACGCAGGAATGATGTGGTCCAAACAGTTTTATTATTATGATGTAGAACGTTGGCTGGAAGGGGATCCCGGAAGGTATGTCCCTCCTATTTCACGCAAAAAAGGAAGGAACAGCAACTGGAAACATCTGCAAAATTACGATATCATATCCATGCCGGATAAGTGGGAATATCCTTGGTACGCTGCTTGGGATTTAGCATTTCACTGTATTCCTATAGCCAGGATTGATCCGGATTTTGCCAAAGATCAATTGCTCCTACTGCTGAATGAATGGTATATGCATCCGAATGGGCAAATTCCTGCCTATGAGTGGAATTTCTCAGACGTCAACCCCCCTGTACATGCTTACGCCGTACAGCGGGTCTTTCAAATAGATAAAAAAGCAAACGACGGAAAAGCGGACTACGAATTTCTCGAAAGAGCTTTGCATAAGTTAATGCTCAATTTTACTTGGTGGGTAAACCAAAAAGACAGTGATGGGCAAAATATATTCGAGGGTGGATTCCTAGGCTTAGATAACATTTCAGTTTTCGATAGAAGTCATGCCCAGCGTTACCAAGGTAAATTAGAACAAGCGGATGCCACCTCTTGGATGGCTATGTTTTCTTTAAACCTGCTGAGAATCAGCCTGGACCTCTGTGAGCACAATAAGGTATACCAATTTACCGCTACAAAATTCCTAGAGCACTTTCTATACATTGCTGGAGCGATGAACAACATTTCTTCCGAAAGTATTTCTTTATGGGATGATGAGGATAGTTTCTTTTATGATGTCTTTCATGTGCCGGGCAAAGAATCTAAGCGTATGAAAGTAAGATCCATCGTAGGATTGATTCCTCTATTTGCGGTGGAACCTATTCGGGAAGATTTATTTAATGAATTACCTGAATTCAAACAACGATTAGAATTCTTCCTTCGGGAAAAACCAAAATTGGCTGCCTTAGTATCAAGTTGGATCCAACCAGGTTTTAATAGACGAAGATTATTTTCACTATTGAGAGGTCATAGAATGAAAAGTATTCTTCATAAAATGCTTGATTCGGATGAATTCTTAAGTGAATATGGTATCCGATCGCTTTCAAAATATCACTTGGAACACCCGTATGCCATGAAGATTTCAGGAGACTTTCTTTCCATCAAATATACTCCTGGAGAGTCAGATACGGTCATGTTTGGAGGTAACTCAAATTGGAGAGGGCCAATCTGGTTTCCAATCAACTTCCTAATCATAGAATCCTTAAAGAAATTTGACTTCTATTATGGGGGAGATTTTTCAATTGAATATCCTACTGGTTCAGGAAGATATATGACCATGGACATTATCGCTAAAGAACTTTCTTACCGATGTATGAAAATATTCATGCGAGATGAAAAGGGAAATCGACCAGTTTATGGAAACATTGAGAAATTTCAAAAAGATCCCCATTTCAAAGATTATATTCTGTTTTATGAATATTTCCACGGAGACTCTGGCCTAGGTCTTGGCGCCTCCCATCAAACAGGCTGGACCGGCTTGGTTGCAGAGATGATCCATAAATACTATAAAGTAAGAGAAGATAAAGAGCATGACTCTAAAACCTTATTTAGAAGCTAATCGAATAGAGGCTGGATGTGATGAGGTAGGAAGAGGTTGTTTAGCTGGTCCTGTAGTGGCAGCAGCTGTAATCCTTCCTCAAGACTATTCCAATCGCTGGATAAATGACTCAAAAAAATTAGGGAAACGTCAAAGGGAAGACCTGATTGAAGAAATAAAAGGGAAATCCTTGGCCTGGAAAATTGCCGAAGCATCTGTAGAGGAAATTGATCGAATCAACATTCTGAATGCCTCATTCCTAGCCATGACTCGAGCTGTGCAAGGCCTATCCATCCTTCCCCAACATCTTCTAATTGATGGAAACAGATTTAAATCGGAACTAAACCTCCCTTACACCTGCGTCATCAAAGGTGATGGCAAATTTGCCAGCATAGCCGCTGCTTCCATTTTAGCCAAAGTACACCGTGATCAATTCATGGAAAAGTTGGCAGTAGAATTCCCTCACTATGGATGGGAACGAAATGCAGGGTATCCTACCAAAGTACACCGAACTGGAATAGAAGAACATGGGGATTGTATCTGGCATAGAAAAAGCTTTAGACTCTTAAGTAATCAGATGAAAATGGAATTGTAAAAATCAATTAAAAAAAAGCAAGCCAACAAATTGGCTTGCCTAAGTATATTAAAAAGGGATTGAGGGTCTATTTTTCTTTTTTCTTTATGATCCTTTCAAACACCAATTTCCCTGCTCCATTTCCATTGGAAGAAACTGGTTCTAAAACGAGTCGATTTCCATCCAACTCTAAAATTTTTGCCTGCTTACTTTCTTCTCCTTCCAGGATCGTCATTACATTATCTACGCTGATTTCTATCTTGGCTTTTTTCAGCACAATTTCTTGGTTGACAAAATCAGTGTAAGTCAAACTATCTCCTTCCAAGAATTTATAAACTGTATTCTCCAGTCTATAATTGATTTTTGATTCTAGATTTGCACGAAAGGCAGCATTAGAACTCAGGTACTGGGGAGAAGTTTTAATTTTTTTGATTCCATCAAAATCAACAAGTTGCCATTCTCCTATAAGTTCTTGGTGTTGAATCTGTGTCCAGCCCAAAATAGCCGATAATAACAGGGTGTAAATAAAAGAAAGGTTCATACTTTCTTCAAGGCAATTATTTTGCCAAAAAAACATATGGCGAAATCAAAGAAGCATTTGGGATCAATGCACTGCCTTACTAGCTAAAAAGGGTAACCATTCCTCGGCTTGTCTTTCCGCATATTCGGCCAGGAAGAAGGATAATGTAGGTCTAAAAGGCTCATTTTTAAGCGTCAATCCAGCTTGTTCGGGTGATTTATCCCCCTTATTCACATTGCATCGATGGCAGGCTGTCACCAAGTTCATCCAGTTAGTTTTTCCACCTTTGGACCTCGGGATCACGTGATCTATGGTTAAATGCCTCTTACTTCCACAATATTGGCACTCCCCATTATCTCTTCTAAAAAGATTAGATCTATTCAAGAGCACCCCTCGGTAAGGAATGTTTTTATAGGAAACCAAACGGATCACTGCAGGATATTCAAAACTTCGACTAACTGTCCGGATTTTTAGTAGCTCGTAGGTAGAAAGACAGTTGGCTTTTTCCATCAATACCAAAACAATGGCCTTCTGCACAGGTACTACCGCAACAGGAGAATGATCTAAGTTTAACACCAATACTCTTTTTTCCATGCTAACTTACTATTGAGTGGCCTTTTAGAACATATTGTTTACTCGAATTGTTTTTTTGAATGCTTTCCCATTCATCGACATCAGAAATCCTCATTTTCCCATCCATCCAGAGCACTTCTTCTGCCCCTAAATACATGGAAACTTGAGGAATTTTGGTTTCTAAATCTCTGAAAATAAACAAATCTCCCGGGATTACCTGCTCAGGATCAATCATTTTTCCATGCATTTTATCTAAGGTCCATCGGTATCCGGCTGCGGCATAGATCAGTTCAAATCCTTTAATTTCGTCCAAACCAAAAATACTTCTTCCTCCAGCCTGATAGGGAGCATTCAAGTATTTCAATGCAATTTCCAATACTTCCTCCCGGTCTGCTTTGACCGCATGACTTCGTACTGTACCAGTAAAACCAATATGATCCTGCCAGTTAAACAACTCGATTTCTGAAAAATGAAGGCGACTACCTGGTAGTAGGTACAAATTGGATCCCAAATATTCGATCACCGCAATTGGACTAGTAACCACTTGAAAATCTTGGCTTAGAAAAGTCTGGTAATCGGAGGGTTGAATGGTTTTGATTGATTTGGAAGTAATCCATCCTTCCAATCCTGTATCTTCATGAAAAATTTTATACCAACTTTGATCAGGATTGATCGCCTTGACTTGGTAACACTCCCCAAAAAGTAACTGGGAAATAAGCGCAGATTTAAAGGTAGGGTTTCTATAGAGCGGTAAAATGGTCTGGCGGCATATACCAAAGACATCAGTCAAAGGCCATTCGCTGGATTTCTCTTTTCGCATCTTTTTCTTTCAGGTCATGTCGTTTATCGTGAAGCTTCTTGCCTCGACCTAAGGCAATTTCCATTTTTGCTAAACCTCGGTCGTTTATAAATATACGAACAGGAATGATAGTCAGTCCTTTTTCTTGAGACTTAGTTTCTAATTTTTCAAGTTCTTTCTTACTTAAAAGCAACTTCCTGTCTCTCACAGCCTCATGATTATAACTAGCAGCCATAGAATAAGGGGCGATGTGCATTTGGCGAACATACAATTCTCCCCTTAGGAATACGCAGAAAGCCTCTGTTAAAGACACTTTTCCTTCCCTGATCGATTTTATCTCAGTTCCTTTCAACACCATACCACAAACAAACTTCTCGATGAACTCAAATTGAAAACTCGCCTTTTTGTTTTTGATGTTTACGATCTTATCGAATTTATTAGCCTTCGCCATTTTTAGATTTTCATTTTTGCCAGCGGGGTTACATCATAAGATGAAAACTCTCCTGCCAGGTATTTGTAATACGCAGCTATGGCAATCATACCTGCATTGTCTGTACAGTATTCAAATTTAGGAATGTACAGATTCCACCCCTTTTTAGTAGCCAGTTCCTGAAGGGTAATTCTTAAGCCAGAATTTGCAGAAACTCCACCTGCAATAGCAATTTCAGTAACCCCATATTGCCTGATTGCTTCCTTCAGCTTAATCTGCAGCATTTCAATCAAAGTCCATTGGATACTGGCACAAAGATCCGCTAGGTTTTCCTCAATAAATTTCGGGTTAGATTGAAGCTGATCTCTTAGGAAGTACAATACCGCAGTTTTTATACCAGAAAAAGAGTAATTCAAACCTGGCATTCGAGTAACAGGAAATTTAAATGCTTTGGGATTCCCTCCCTTGGCATATTTATCTATCAATGGTCCACCGGGGTAAGGAAGTCCCAAAAGTTTGGCCGTCTTATCAAATGCCTCTCCCACTGCATCATCTTGCGTTTCGCCAATCACCTCCATATCCAAATAATCCTTTACTAAAACTAACTGGGTATGACCTCCGCTCACAGTCAGACAAATGAAAGGGAAGTTAGGTTTTGGATCATCAATGAAGTGTGCCAAAATATGAGCTTGCATATGATTGACCTCAATCAGGGGAATATTTCTAGCAAAAGCCAAAGCTTTGGCAAAGCTCACTCCTACCAACAATGAGCCCATCAATCCTGGACCTCTGGTAAAAGCTACAGCCGAAAGCTGGTCCAAGCTGATCCCCGCCGATAAAACAGCCTCTTGAACCACAGGGATCAGATTTTCCTGATGTGCACGAGAGGCAAGTTCCGGAACCACACCTCCATATTTTTCGTGGACGGATTGTGTAGCGACAATATTATTAAGTACTTTGCCGTCTACTATTACAGAGGCAGAAGTCTCGTCGCACGAGGATTCAATTGCTAGAATAAAGTTATCGTTTGTACTCATTGGAAAAGAACGCGAAAGTTACGGATTTTTTGCACAAAGCGTTTCGTATAATCCTTTGGCTGGTTTTTTCTGTTTTACTTCTACTCATATTTCTGGCTACAAGCCTTCAAGTTACTTTCATTCAAAATTGGGCCCTAGACAAAGTAACCAATTATATTAATGAAAGAAGTGACTTTAAAACAGATATTGGTAAAATCACTTTAAACTGGTGGGATGCTGTCAAACTACAGGATGTCAAAATCCTGGATCATAAAGACAGCCTAATGATTGGTTCGGAGTCTATTGAAGTAGATTTTGATTTAAACTCATTATTAACTCCAGGTAATCCTTCACTTCAAGAAGTCAGGTTATTCAGGCCAGACTTACATTTAATCACCCATCCTGAGGACAGTTTGATGAATCTTAATCTCTGGATTCTGCAAATATCAGAGATTTTTGGTTCCGGAAGTAACTCTGGAGGAGGGGCTAAATTCGAGATCGGAAATATCCAAATTAGAAATGGTACAGTTTACATTGAAAATCTCAGCTATGAACCTTTTGAAGTTGGCTTTGATTACAATCATTTAAAATTTGATGGAGTATTTTGTAATGCAGAAAATTTCTATGTGGAAGGGGGAGAACTTGGGGTCAATGTAAAAATGATTACCGGGGTTGAATCCTCTTCAGAACTTGAAATCAAAGAATTAAAAACCGACTTCAAGTTTTCTCCGAAATTCATGGAGTTTGACAACCTTAGCCTTAAATCTGATAAAACTCATATCAAAGATTACCTACGGTTTGATATGCTTACTGACTCTGCACTTTCCAATTTTGTGACCGATGTGAAAATCACGGCCCGCATGGAAGAGTCGAAATTGAATCTTACAGATTTAAGAAAATTTGCCCCGACTCTGCCTCAAATAGAAGATGAAATCTACCTATTTGGAGAAGTCATAGGAACCATTGCTGATTTCAAATCCGAAGAATTCCTCATTCGATTAGGTGAAAAAACGGCATTGTTTGGAGCCTTTGAACTGGAAGGCCTACCGGATATTGAGGATACCTACATCAATCTTTCGCTTCAAAACTCCACTGTCCTAGCCAAGGATTTAGCGCCTTACGTAAGCAAGGAGGCCCAAAAACAAATTTTCAAGTTCAACACCATCCGTTTTAATGCAGATTTTGCAGGATACCTAAAAAGGTTTAGTACCTCAGGAGACTTTAAAACTACCATTGGGGATATAGAAGGAAGAATCAATTTTGACCTAGTTGAAAACATACCTTCCGTAGTTTCCAGGGTTACCATCACCAACTTAGATCTGGGGATTCTTGCGGAAGACCAAGAGCAATTCCAGAAAGTCTCACTCGACGGGAATGTCACTCTTAAAGGAAATTCTAGGGAAAACATCCTTATCGGCTTGGATGCCCAGATCGATAAAGTAGGGTTTAGAAATTATGAATACAGCAATATTACCACAGATGCAACATATGGGTTGAATCTGTTCAAGGGAAACTTGGACATTGAAGACCCTAACCTTAAAATGCGAGCTACAGGGCTCCTCAACCTAAATGAATCGATCGATTCCGTAAGAATGCAGATTGACCTAGACACTGCCTTTTTGGAGAATATCAATTTAACCAATAAACTCAACTTCCTTAGCGGTCACCTAAACATTGACACCAAAGGAATCAATATTGATGACATTCAGGGAATTGCCCGGTTTACCGATATGGCTTTGGGTTTTGAAGACCGCTTTTTGGAATTGGGAGATTTCAATTTTCAATCTCTTTTTGCCGGAGGTACACGTACCATGTCCATCAATTCAGATTATTTAGTAGCAGCTGCTTCCGGTCAATTCAATCTGGAACAGATTTATCAAGACCTAAATGTTTTATTAGACCAATACATCGCAATTATCATCAATGAACCCCAGCCAGTAGCGGATCTTGAGACAATCTTTTCAGAAACCTACAATCTTGATCTGAACATCCGCATGTTCAATGTCAACCCGATTGTTCAGCTTTTTGAACCCGATCTTTATGTCTCCCGTAATACCATTCTGGAAGGTGCCTTTTACCAAACTCCTGAAAATACCGTATTCAACTTTTTCACCAGTATAGACACTCTCAAATATCAAGACAAGACAGCTTTTGCGACAAATATTGATTTTAATACCTCAAAAATCATCAATAGCGAAGAGATTTTGGCCTCTTTTTATATTTATTCAAAGGCACAACAAGTAGGTAAAAGTGTGGAGTTCTCCAATTTGGGACTTGAAGCAATTTGGGACCAAAACAAAGTAGCCCTAGACTTCACCTTAGACCAAGATTCTACACAAAGTTCTGCTAGAGTCAATGCCAATGCACAGTTTTCAGTCCAGAACACACAAATCAATTTTGCTCCTTCTTCCCTAAAAGTATTGGATAGGGAATGGAAATTTGTGGACGATAATTTAATCACCTTGACTCCCGGAGAAATAGATTTTTCTAATGTGAAAATCTACAACGAAAATCAGTTCATTGCTTTAGAAGGAGTCATTTCTGAGGATCCCGCCAAAGAATTACAACTTTCGATCAACGAGGTCAATGTAGACATATTAAACACCTTGGTACCGCAAGAATTTGAAGGAACGGCGAATGGGGTACTTAAAGTAGAAGATGTTTATGAATCCCCTCTATTACAGGGTGACATCAGTATTGATAGCCTAAGAATCAATTCATTCCTAATCGGGAATCTTAGAGGTACAGCCAATTTGGACGGTGAAAACCTAGCTTTAAACCTCTCCAACACCAGAAATGGCAAAAAGACCATTGATATGAATGGAAACATTGAATTAGAAAATCAAGACATCCACATTGATGCCATTTTAAGTGAAACCAACCTACTCATTTTAGAGCCTTTTCTTTCTAAATATGTTTCCCAAATGGGAGGTAATGTGACGGGGGATTTTCAAATCAGAGGGACTACCAAAGACCCTGAAATTCTAGGCACAGGAATAGTAGACAATGGAAGGTTACGAATCAACTACCTGAATACTAATTACCAGTTGAATGGAAGCATTGCATTTATTCCCAATCAAATAAACTTTAAAGACTTGATCCTACAGGATGTGAATGGAAACATGGCTAATCTAAAAGGAGGAATCAACCATAATGGATTCAAGGATTTTTATTTGAATATCAATTCCAGCCTCACCAATTTTCAGGTTCTCAATACCACTTCCCGCGACAATGAAACATTTTATGGAAATGCCTACGTGACAGGAACCATTGACTTTTTGGGTAGCACAACCAATTTAGACATCAACGCAAGAGCAACCAGCCAACCCAATACCAGGATTTTCATTCCTTTGACAGATGATAATCGAATAGCGCAGGAGGATTTTATCCATATTATCAATATTCAGGATACCGTACGAATCCGTGAGGTAAATGAAGAGATCAATAGACTGGAGATTGAAAACATTCGGATGAACTTCATACTGGACGTTACACCGGATGCATTGGCAGAAATCATTATAGACCCCAGAACAGAGGAAGGGATTTCTGGAAGGGGAAGAGGGGTATTGACCTTAAATGTGGATACGCAAGGAAATTTCTCCCTGACTGGCAATTATGAAATCACCGAAGGGAAATACAACTTCTCACTTTATAATATTGTAAAAAAACAGTTTAATATTCGACCAGGAGGAAGAATAACCTGGTATGGAGATCCTTATGAAGGGGTTATGAATTTAGTTGCAGAATATGAGGACAATGTATCCATTCAACCCCTATTGAATTCGACCACCGCTACCGATCCTGATAACACCCAATCTAATAGACGATACCCTGTCAAAGTGATAATGGATTTAGAAGGAGCTTTATTATCTCCTGACATCAATTTTGGGTTTGACTTTTCCCAATTTCCTTCCAATGGAGATATCCAAACGACTATATCAGCCTTTCAAAACAGAATTGCAAATGATGAGCAGGAAAAAAACAGACAGGTGTTTTCTGTCATTATGAGTCGATCCTTTTCTCCTGAAGGCCAGTTTTCTGGAGTAACAAACATCTCCTCAAGTTTAGGTCAGCTACTTTCTTCTCAACTCAATTCATTTTTAGGGCAAGTGGACAAAAATCTTGAAATTGATGTGGATTTAGCATCACTGGATGCTAACACTTTGGAAACCTTTCAGTTATCTGTAGCCTACACCTTTTTAGATGGACGTCTGAGGGTTTCTCGAGATGGGGGGTTTACTAATAACCAAGGAATTGCAAATGCCGCCTCCATTATCGGAGACTGGCAAGCAGAGTATTTACTGACAGAAGACGGGGTATATAGGATCCGAATTTTCAACAGAAATAATTTCAACGTATTTACCTCCTTATCACTTTCAAAAAACGTGGCAACCTACGGAGTTTCTGTCTCCCAAAATGTCTCTTTCAACTCTTTTTCTGAGCTTTTCCAGAAATTGACCAGGAAGAAAGATGAAAAACTCCGAATCAATGACACAGATGATTTCCTTCGTTATAATTATGAAAATGGAGAAAATTGGACTCCGATCAATTTAGAGAATCTGGAAAATAGATTGGACTCCTTAGAGCGAATTCGCCAATCCAATCCTGTTCCTGATTCTATACCCGCAAAGAAAGATTCTCTAAACATTTTCATTCAAAACAAGCTTTTCAAATAAAGTTTAGTCATGAAGAAAATCACTCTTTTTTGGTTCCGTAGAGATTTAAGATTAGAAGATAACACCGGGCTTTATTATGCCTTGCAACAAGAAACAGAAGTACTCCCCCTATTTATTTTTGACCGAAACATTTTAGATGATCTGGAGGACCAAGAAGACCCTCGCGTCTCTTTTATTTATGAGCAAGTCCTTCAATTAAAAAAAGAACTGGAAGATAAAGGGAGTACTCTTTTGATAAAATATGGGACACCCGAAGAAGCTTATGCTGAGATTTTTGAAAATTATCAGGTAGAGGCGATTTATACCAATCGGGATTATGAACCTTATGCGGTCAAAAGGGATCAGGCGATTGAACAAATGGCTAAAGAGCATGGTGCTACTTTTCTGACATTCAAAGATCAAGTGATTTTTGAGCCTGGAGAAATACTCAATGGGTCAGGCGAATTTTATAAAGTCTTTACCCCTTTTAGTAAGGTCTGGCTTCAGAAATTTTCAGAAACCAAGGTAGAACCGCTCAACTATTTTCATTGGAAGAACTTATTGGAAACCGAACCATTCAAGGAAGTCACCTTGGAAGAAATGGGGTTTAAAAGTTCAGATAAAAGTATACCTAGCTCCAATCCTGACGAAGAAATCATTAAACATTACGACCAAACCAGAAATTTTCCGGCCCTGGATGGCACTTCTCGTTTGGGTATCCATCTCAGGTTTGGGACCATTTCCATCCGTAAGTTAGCACTGAAAGCAAACGAACTCAACGAAACCTATCTCAATGAGTTGATTTGGAGGGAATTCTATATGATGATTCTGTATTATAATCCGCATGTGGTGGACAAGGCTTTCAAACCTGCCTATGACAGGATCCCATGGAGAAACAATAAAGAGGAATTTGATGCTTGGTGTCATGGCAAAACCGGCTATCCGATAGTTGATGCTGGAATGCGGCAACTCAACCAAACCGGATATATGCACAATCGGGTGAGAATGATTGTTGCTTCTTTCTTGACAAAACATCTTTTAATTGATTGGAGATGGGGAGAGGCCTATTTTGCCAAGAAATTACTCGACTACGATTTGTCTGCAAATAATGGAGGATGGCAGTGGGCAGCAGGCACTGGAACTGACGCTCAACCCTATTTCAGGGTATTTAATCCAGCATCCCAAACTGAGAAATTTGACAAAGAGTTGAAGTATGTGAAAAAATGGGTTCCAGAATTAGGAACTGAAAAGTACCCAAATCCAATTGTAGATCATAAATTCGCAAGACAAAGAGCGTTGGACACGTATAAACAAGCCTTGGATAGATGAATATTGGAGATAAAGTAAGATTAATCAAAGGGACAGAAGAAGGAATCATTCGAAAAATTTCATCCAGTGGAAGAGTTGAAATTGAAATTGAAGATGGCTTTATCATTCCCGCCTTAAAAAATGAAGTGGTAGTAATTCATGCCACCGAGAAAAGTTATTTCGGTGAACAGGAAAGTAAGTCGAAAGAGCAGGAAGCTCCCCTTCCCCTTTCAGCACCAAAAGACCAAGGTTTGTACCTTGCCTTCATTCCTATCAATGACCAAAGTTTAAGTCTTTATCTCATTAATGATAGTAAAAAGCCCTATTTGGCACACGTCTCCGAAGTTTTTGGAAATAACCACCGGACCTTGATGGCTGGAACTTTAGGGGTAGGTGAATCCAAAAAAATTGATGATCGCCTCTTAAAAGAAATGGATGAATGGCCTTCCTTTTTACTGCGCTTTATTCCTATTCAAAACAAGTTGGAAACCGCATTGCCTGCTTTTGAAAGGCAATTGAAAATGAAGCCAACTCAATTCTTTAAGCATTTAAGTAAGGCACCTTTGCTTGGAAAAAGTGCCTATGTATTTTCCTTAGAACAAACCACCAAAGAGCTAGATATACGGGCTTTGAATCAAGAACTTGAAAGCCTTCAACCTAAAGCCCGAGCGATTCCTACCAAAAAGCCACCAAAGTCAGTGGATTTGCATATTGAGGAGCTGACCCCTAATCATCAAGGAATGAGTAATTCAGCCATGCTGAAGCTTCAATTAGAGGTGTTTGAAAAGAATTTAGATCAGGCAATTGCCAGTGGAATGGATGAAATCACCTTTATCCATGGTTTAGGAAATGGAGTTTTGAGAAAAGAAATTCATCGTCATTTGAGTCAATTAGGAAATATTAAGTACTTTCAAGACACTCAGAAAGACCAATGGGGTTACGGTGCCACCTTGGTGAAAATTTCTTAAATCATGCAGACGAAGGTCTCCCCGATTTTTCAAGTTTTTGAACGCCAGCATTCCGATGCAAAAGGCCTCTTTTTGGCATTGGGGAAGCAGATTAAATCCAAGAAAGCAATTGAATTACTTGCCAAAATGGAATTCATGGAGCTTTATTGTAATCTGCTCGGGAAAATCCACTTTGAAAAAGAAAGCTTGAAATTTGATATCTTTTCTCCTTTCAAGAAGTTTCAGAAAAATCTAAGGAAGATTCATCATTTCAAATTGGTGGAAAGAAATATCCTGGATCGAGAAAAAAAGACCAAACAAACCTTTAACAGCTATCATCTTTATTTAGATAAGCAAAAAAAGAAACTCTATAATGAATCATTCGATTTAGTGGTAGGAAGTACCTTAAAGAGTTGGGATGAACTTTACCAAAATGCGCAACATGCTAGCAAAGGTCTGAAACCTTTAGCTATCAACTCCGCGATCAACCAAATCATTCAAGAGGAACTCGACTTTATCAAGTTGGATCTTAAAGCAAGTTTGGACAGTAAAGCCCTTAAAGAAATATTTGATGCGCTTAAGACCATCATCATGTTGGAAAACTTACTGATCCATTTAGGCTTTAACCCTATTTTTGTTCCAAGTATTCATGAAGAAATCAATTTGCTCAAGAATAGTTTAAAACCTTGGTACTCCAACCAATTGTGCCTGCAGTCTCTCACACATTTTTTAGCGGAAAAAGAAAATGCCTCAAAAAAATACCTGGATTGGACCAATGAATTAACGGTTCAAAAGAAATTGCTTTCCTCCCAAGCGGAAAAACAAGCACATCTGCTTTTTGATAAATTGGTCTAATTCTTATTTTGCTTAAAAGTTATAAACCTTCCTTCATTTTTCAGGAAGCGGAGTAACCTGAATCTTTTCTATTGTTCAACTCATTTTATATCGAAACAATAGGCCATTGATTGTCCCTCATTGTTTCAGTCTTCCTTTTTAAATATGAATTCAATTCTATGGGAACGTTTTTTACAAGACACTTCCAAATTAGCCAAACCGGCACAAGCCAAACAACTAATTTCAGAATCAGAAATTGATTCCATTCAGGAGTTGTTGATTGAAGTATTGAGAGGATTCTTAGCCAAGCATGACATTCACATAGGCCTTAAAGTCTACATCAATAAAGAACTCAGGCATGAATATCTTGAAAAAATGATTGCCCAACCTCCTTGCAAAGGACAAAGCCTTGAAGGATGGTCAAAAGAGATCTTTGGAGATCAAAAATTCGGAATGATCTTGATTGGTTTGGAGGAATATAGCAATGCTTTTGCAGAAAAAGCAGCGGAAATTGTAAGGCCACTTTTGCAACAAGCAGGAATGCCTTTGAATGGACTTTCCTTTCTTTTTTTCATGGGGAATTATGGTTTCACTCCTTTTGGGATACATAAAGAGTCCACCGGAGAAGATGGAATTCTTTTTCATTTAGGCCCAGGACAAAAAAACTTCTACACTTGGGACGATCCAAAATACAATGGAATTGCACATAACTCGGAAGTATTTCACAACATTCAGGAGATGATGGATTCAGGCGAGGAATACCAATTGAAACCCGGAGACGCCATGTTTATTCCGCACTATGTATACCATGTGGCTGACACCCCTGATTTTTCAATGAGTTTCGTTTTGGACTATATCAACCCACCTTTAGATCAATTTGAAAACGAACTCCTACAACTTGCGGCCGAAGAAAACTTCCAGCAGCATGATAGTTTTGGTACGCCTGTTCAGTTAGAAGAACCTACTGGCTCATTGAGAGATAGAATTGACGTTGAATCCATTGGGAAAAAGCTGAAGATGGCTTTTGTACGTAAAATCACTGCTCTAAAAAGTAATGGGGGGATCCGAAGAAAATCGAATTTAAGCCAAAAGCAAATACCCATATCAGGAAATTTCAGAATCCAAGGAAAAAAGATTTTCCCTATCCTATTAGATGAAACAGATCCTGGACGAATTTTATTATTTGCCCGAGGTCACCGTATCCCTGTCAAAAAGACCCCTGGCCTATCTGTATTTGTTGAAAAACTAAATTCTGGAGACCAATTGTCTTTTCATGCCATTCAAGAACTTTTATCAACCAATTGGGACCTGGTTGACCTTTATGGTTTAATTCAAGATTTATTAAACACGGAAGCTATTCAGTTGGACTCTTTTTAAAACAAAAAAACAAATAGCCTGTATGACTAAATTCATTTATGATTTCTTGAATATACAAGTGATAACCTTACTATTAAAACTATCGTTATAAAGAGTCCTGTTCAATAATATTAAACTATATCTTCAAAATACACCTTTAACTATTTTTTTTTCATTAGGACACTCCTTCAATGAATTCCCACTCGATTCCAGGTAATAAAAAAGGTCGTCAGGCAAATCAATGGACCAAAGTCCTATTGGCTATCTATCTACTTGTTTTGGTTTGGATTATCCTATTCAAACTTGGAGAGGGGTTTTCTTATATGGAAAAAAGAAGTCTGAACCTCATTCCATTTATAACGCTCTATTTGAGCAAAATGGAAGTCCTTTTAAATGTGGTGATTTTTATTCCTCTAGGCACCTATACAGCCACATTGATGAAATCATGGAGTTTTTCAAAGCAGCTGTTTTCCATTTTCCTGCTTAGCCTCCTCTTTGAAAGCCTACAGATCATTTTAAAAATCGGGACTTTTGACGTTACTGATTTGATTACCAATACAATAGGCGGATGGATTGGATACCTATTATATCAACTAATCCTTCAAGTATTAAAAGATTGTTTCCTATTCCTCAAAGTGCCATTGACGGCGCTTCCAATGTGGAAGGATTCTTAGTACAGAATCCTGGTTATTAATAGCCAAACAACCTAAATCAAAAAAGGCAGCAAATTGAAATTTGCTGCCTTTTTTCGTACCTCTTTGTTATTGAAACTTAAAGATGACTGAAATTAGAAAGTAGGAATATTGAATACTTTTTGAAAAAAAACCAGCCTTCACGGCTGGTTTCAATTTATATCAAAACACTAAATCAAATCTTTGATAAGGCATTTGCCAAATCCTGCTTGAGATCCTCGGCATCCTCCACACCCACACTCAATCGGATTAGAGAATCCACCAAACCCACTTTTTCTCGCTCTTCCTTAGGGATACTTGCATGAGTCATGGAAGCAGGATGGCCACATAAAGACTCCACTCCACCCAAGGATTCTGCCAAAGCAAAAAGATGGAAATTCTCCATGACGGTTATCGCATCTTCTTGCTTATTTCCCTTCAAAGTAAAGGAAATCATGCCTCCAAAATCGCGCATTTGCTTTTTGGCTATCTCATGATTTGGATGATCCTCAAAACCAGGCCAGTAGACTTTTTCCACTTTCGGATGGTTTTTCAAGTAGGCCGCAATAGTCTTTCCATTTTGGCTATGTCTCTCCATTCTTAGATGGAGGGTTTTAATCCCTCTAAGCACCAAGAAACAATCCTGAGGGCCTGGAGTAGCCCCACATGCATTTTGGATAAAAACTAGCTTGGATGCAAGTTCGTCGTCATTCAAGACCAAGGCACCCATGACCACATCGGAATGTCCTCCCAGGTATTTGGTCACGGAATGCATCACGATATCTGCTCCCTGATCCAAGGGGTTTTGTAAGTAGGGAGAAGCAAAGGTATTGTCAACTGCTAGCAAAACTCCATGTTCCTTCGCAACTTCAGCGACTCCAGCCACATCAATAATATTCATCATAGGGTTGGTCGGAGTTTCCACCCAGATCATCTTTGTATTTTCATTGATATAAGTGGCAATGGATTTTGGATCGCCCATAGGTACAAAGTGGAATTTGATTCCATACCGCTCAAATACTTTAGTAAATAAGCGATAAGTACCTCCGTACAGATCATTGGTAGAAATGATCTCGTCTCCCGGATTAAACAACTTCACCACCGCATCGATCGCTCCCAAACCAGAGGAGAAACAGATCCCATGTTTTCCATTCTCTAAAGCAGCTAGGTTATCCTGTAGGGCAGTTCGGGTTGGATTATGGGTTCGCGAATATTCATAGCCCTGATGATCTCCTGGAGATCGCTGCACATAAGTGGATGTCTGATAAATTGGAGTCATGATCGCTCCGGTACTTGGATCTGGTGCTATTCCTGCATGGATGGCTTTGGTTCCAAATTTCATATGCTTATGGGTTTAATTCTTATCAATTAGTTTTTTAGGGAAATCTTTTTAATTGGTAGGGTGTTTTTGGCTTTTGCTCACTAAACTTGTAGGCTCTTGGAAGAAACTTCTTCCTGAAGGCCAATCAAAGATGACAAAAAAGGGCAGTATTTTCAAAACTATTTCCTCCTACTTGGGAGATCATCCCACAGGAATACTTGCTTGGCTATGGGTTACTTCTATGCCCCTTATAGGCAGTGCTGTTTTTGCAGTGAATTATGATTTTCTTGAACAATACAATCTCATCACTGGAATTGATTACTTGATCTATTCCTTGATTGGGGCACTGATCATGGGCTTAGCTTTACTACCAACCACATTGATCGCCCTGGCTTCCGGATTTTATTTTGGCTGGGTATCATTACCTTTTTTGATTTTGGGATACTCCCTCGCTTCTGTAATAGGTTATGGTATTGGGAAATTCATCAATATGGAACTCACAGAACAAGTCTTTAAGAAAAACCCAAAGTTTCATGCGGAAGTAGAAGCCCGGAAAGCAAAAGAAGGTTCCTTGGTATTTTTTGTGCGTATCAGCCCTGTAGTACCCTTTTCTATTTCCAATTTCCTCTTCGCCTCCATGAATGTGAGCCTAGCAAAAGTATTGATATTCGGAATTCCTGGTATGCTTACCCGAACAGTGATCGCTTTTACTGCCGGAGTATTGGCCAGCTCCTATTTGGCAGCAAAACAATCCATGAACTCACCTCTACAATGGGGAATCGGCTTAGTATTGTTGATCATTGGAGGAATGGGAATTTATGGGTATGTGAGAAAGAGGAAGAAGTGAACAGTGTTCAGTAGGCAGTTTTTCAGAATACCTAATTGAATTATTGTTCCTTTAGACTTCAATGGGATCAAAGATTTTAGCCATGAGGAAGCTTGCAGCGGAGTCCATGGTAAAAAAAGATCATAAACCTTTTCCTCCAACCCTAACACTTAATAGGAAAAATCAAGTAATTGTAGAAGGCCGAAGACGAATTGTTTTGCTGTGTAAATAGCGCTCGGAATAATCAATGAGAAGTGTTCAATGAACAGACGCAGTTTTCAATAGTCCGTATGTCGATTCTAAATCTAGTTTTCAATTGAAATGAAATCAGCTTCCCTTTGGAGAAACCTACCACTATAGGCGTCAACTTTATCAACGTAATAAATACATCTTCCCATAACCTTTCTTAAAGGCTTTATCTCCAGCAGTGGGACGATGCTCCATGAACTGTCCATTTTTTCGAACCAATACCCGATAAATATATACACCATTGGCCAATTGGTCTCCAAACTCATCTTTTCCGTCCCAGGCATACTCAGTCAAGTTATTCCCGATACGAATCGGTCCCAATTCATTTTGTAAGATTTCCCTTACCACTTTCCCCGTGACAGTCATAATCTGAATTTTAATCTCATCTGGAACTTCAGACCCAGTCACAGTAAATACAAACCTGACGCTGGTGCTGAAAGGATTAGGATAAGGGTAAAAATTGGTAATCTGAGACTCATTGACCACTTCAAAAGTAATTTCGTAGGGTTGAGGAGAATCCTCATTCTGGATTTTCAAGGTATAGATTCCATCCTCCAAAGGACCCGGCAAGAAGGAGACTTTAAACCTGGAATCCTCTGAAGCTGGAGTCCAAGTTAAGTTGGGGTTTGAAAAGTTCACCCTCGCAAATTCACAACCTTCACAGTTCTGTTTCAAGAAAATATCCATTCCCACGGTATCTTTCTTATAAAGCAAGGTCTGGTCATTCACCAACTGAGCGGTCACCATCACAGTAGGAGAAACAATATCACCATCCATGATATAAATCCCATCGAAGTTCACATCTAATAAGGAACTGGTTTCATCCGCCTCTACCAAAACATAGGTTCCAAAGTCTATTTGGTTGTTTCTAAAAGTCTGTTCCTGTTGAATTCTAGGATTGGCAAATACCTCCAATTCATTTTCTCCTGCTTTTCCAATGGAATTAAACTCAATACTAAATTCAATGGATTCCCCAGCTTTTAATGCAGGGAACTTCTTAGTTAAACTCTCCACCTTTTTAGAACTCAGATTGGTCCATTTCCAATCCACCTGAATCGAGTCCATGAAGTTGTATTTTGATACATTTTTGAAAATCAAGTCCACCGTTGCTTGTTCACCTTCTTTCAAAGACAGCTGATCTCTGGAATTTTTCACAAACAAGGCGCCTTCGGGAACTCCCGAATAATTCACTTGCCACCTATCTAATTGAGCCGGAGCAGTGGATTCAGGATCATCCATAGCATACCGTAATCTCAAATAAGGATAGGTAGTGGAGTTGATAAAGCTAAGATCCAATTCCTGATCCAATACTTGAGCCACGATCACCTCTTCTTGTCCATCTGCCTTTACCCCAATGATATCAAAATAGGTATTTTCCTCTTCATTGATCCAATTTCTGGCTTTGACATGTTGGAAAAACCGCTCCCAATTGCTGGCGGGCCCCACTCTTGGAGTCAGAATCACCCCAGAAGTAATGTACCCTTCTAGTTCCGTATCAAAAGAAAGGGTTTGTTGGTTAGGTGGGAACTCCTGATTGGTATCTCCAACAATTTCTATTGCCTCACCTGGTGCCATTCCTTTTTGACCATACAGGATATAAGGATCTCCTGTACTGAGATTTCTGAGCGTAGCTTCATTGGCTCCAAATTTCTTTAACAAAGCATAGGCTTCATCTGGCCAAGCATCAAAGGTGACATTACCTACAGAGAAAATGACTACATAATCTCCATCTTTCACCCCATTCACATATTGCTCCAAAAACGTCTGACCTGGAGTCGTAATCCAGGAATTCTGAACGCTCTGGATCACCTGAGGCACTCGACCACAAGCTCTAGGATCTAAAATATCGAAGCCTGGAACCGGAATAGATAAATAAGGAGTCAACGTTTTTTGGTCAAAGGCAACCATCCCCAGCGAACCATTGGGACAAAGTCGGCTATTGGCATTATTGACATTGTCAATGATTTGAGGAACCTGATCCAAGTAGAATTGGGTGTTTTTGTAGCTCAAGGTATCTACCCCTGCTCCAACGGTGAATACCTCAAAGCCGAGTTTTTTATCCAAATATTTCCATTCTGTTCTTTGGGTATTCAGCTCCAGATTTGTCAATTGATTTTCCTCCAATTGGTCATTGGTGCGCTGGGTCCAGCCTTTTGCTCCATTTGGAATCAAAGTAAAGCTGGAAGTTGTCCAGGAATCCGTTTCTCCTAGTTGAGGTTCTTGAAATTTCGTTCTCCAATAATAGGTTGCAGAATCTATATTCGACAACAAAGCAACTGGCCATTCCACCAATCCAGAAGTAGTAATCCTGATTTCCTTTCGATAGGCTGAATTGAAATTCGCTGCCGAATCCAATTGAAGAATGATGGTTCTATCCTTTTTAGGATTTCCAGGAATCTGAGCTATTAAATTCACATTGGATTCAGAAACTATTCCGTAGTCTAGGGGGAACAGATTCAAAGTACCACTCAAAGGAATAAACTCAGTGATGGAAACAGAATTATTGGCAAAAGTCATTTCAGGGATAGATTTCGCAGGGTTTACCTCCAAAGTAAAGGTGTTATCTCCTGCAGCATTCAGTCCAATGTTCGGTACCGAAAATTCCAAGGTATCTTTTCTGGAGATATAGGAAATTTCTTCAGGGTCAAAGGCTATTTCCGTTCCATCTGGTAATTTTCGCTTAATTCTAAAGGCAACAGAATCAGTATTCACAATGCCAATATTTCGAATTACAAAGGTCAATTTGATACTATCCGATAAGGCATTTAGTGGCGACTCATCAAAGCTTTCAAAGAATACTTCTGTTTCATCTAAAGAATAATCTGCTTTGTCTGCAGGAAACATTCGAGTCCCCGGATCTCCAAGCAAAACCATTTGTTCCATATGGGAATAACTTAGAGGCACTAATCCAAAATTCTCCACAAAATCCACTTCTGCCAGTCTCTTGACTTCTCCTACTGTCTTGTAGATACTCGAACTATCCGCAAAAGCCCTAGAATAAAAGGCATTTGAATATCGATTGAGGATGACATCCACTCCCACAGAGGTATTGGCCATAATATTAGAAGCCCCTTTTTCTGGAGTAATGATCCAATCCTCCCCTTGAGTATAAGTAGTACCAAAGGCACTTCCATAATCACAACCATTGAAAAGCATCACTGGGTATTTCCCCTTATTCTGATAATTTAAGGTTGGATCGGAGGCAAACCCTATTTCAATGTCTATTACCGTTGGCGCCCCATGGCCAAAAAATGTCACCAAAGATCGGCCTTCATTGAGATCACCAGTAATGTCAATCAGTTCAATTGTGGAATTGGACCGCTTTCTATAGGTACTCACATTTCCACCTAAATACAATCCTTCTGCAATGGTTTTATAACCATTGAGGTAATTGAAATACCTGTTTAATTCAAACTCGGATACCCCGCCACTCAAATGAATCAATTCCTTTTGCCAAGGTGCAGTCACACCCAACGCATCTTTTTCAATGGCCTTATCCAAGTAATCCGCTAAATGCTGTGAGTTTTTCGCGGGGATCCTTCCTACAGCCATTGCCGGTGTATCCGGGCTGCCAGGATCTAAACCTACCACATAATTATTATCAGAGATCGGATATCCTCCAGGAGGAATGAGATTTTGAAACGTAAAAGCACTTGGGTTATTTCTGTAAAAATAAGTGACTCCTCCCTGTCTAGCTGTAGAATACATGGTCAAGGATCTTCCTGCCAACAATAAGTGACTTGGTTTGTGTACAGGATAATAGGTATTTAAAAATTCAAATAGAGCTGTAGGCGATTCCTCTCCATATGCAAATTGATTATACAAATCCTCTATGAAGACAGTCATGGTTTTAAAACCTCCTCCTAATGGAGAAGCCCGATGTGCCGCATAGGCCTGTAAAGGATTCTCATATTGATTGGCAGACTTTTCCAAAATATGATGCCCCACCAGAATATAATCTGCTTCCTGGGCCAGATAATTCTTGAACTGTACCGGTTCTAGTTTAGAGACCCGAAGAATAGTCTCTTCATTTTGAATCCAAATTTTGCTGCTATCGGAAGATACGGAAGCTCTGAAACTGAGTTGATTCTCTGAGTTAGATAGTATTACTTTCTGAGGCATTCGATAGTTGGAAATTTCAATAGCCTCGTAACTGCTATTTAATTGAGAAATTGAGATCTGCTGATTTCCAGGAGGTACAAGGAATAGTTTAGAAGAAAAATCTCCTTGCACCACTCTTTCCTGAAAAGTTACTTTGGTGTAAGCCACAGAAACATTATCTGCTGCCTCTGTACCTGTTGATTGGACACTAATTACGATACTTCCATCGGCGTTAAAGTCGCCCATAGTCAGAGGTAATGTCAATTGAGGGTATTCATACCCATAGAAATTCTGGGTTTGAACCAAACGCTGGGAAGCAGCAGTAGGTCCCACGGAAATTCTTGTACTATGATTGTGCAAGGAGCGTCCCACTAATCCAATTTCAAGTGTTCCTGGGCCAGAATTACTCGGATTACCTAAATCGGTCAACGTAAAATTACGGGTATTACCTTTCGTAATAATCGAACTCATCCATCCTTGACCCTGATCATAAATGGATAACCTAAAATCAAAAGCATACCCGACCCCTAATGAATATTGCTCTCCATAGGCCATTAATTTTTCAGTACCAAAGCTGTTCAACTGAGCCATGTTGTTTTCAGGAGCAGGACGTTCAGCCATTCGCAGTCCAAATTCACCTGGAGTGATAGTTAAGAAAAATGCGGTACTATCTGAATGCGTATTATAATAGGGGTTTGGGAGCCGGTCAAACTTAGTATACAGCAAAGAATCTAAAGTCCCATCATTTCTCAATCCATAAAAGTCCAAGTAATCTCCTGAATCAAAGCTTCCATCCTCTTGTCCGACCAAAGAGACGGCCACTTCTTTTCCCCGATGATAAAGCCGGATTGTTCTTGGATCAATCGCATTCACATTTACTCCATTAGCAGCTAAGACTTCAGAAGTGATTCTATAAATGCCATCTTTTGCTGTCAGGATTTTATAATAGGTCTGATTGTATGCATACCAATTGGATTGCTGCGCTTGGATAAGGTAACTGAAGAACAGAAAGCCAAGGAATAAGAAGCACGTTTTCAAATTTTTCATCAATCCCATCCTTTAAATTTCCTGAATTCCGAGTCCAATTTTTCCAAACTTACTTTCACGCTAAAAACATGAGAATAGGGTGTTTCGGAAACATTCCCAATATCTGAAAGGGCATAGTCAATTTGGAACTTCTCACTCAAAACCACTCCTACTCCCATACTTGGTTGCATATTCAAGGATTCTTTACCTTCAAAATCTTTGATGTATTGAAAATTTCCAATACCTGCTCTCAGATAGGCTATTCGTTGAAATCCTGCTTCAACTCCTAGTTTGGGATCAATGCTAAATACCGAATTATGAATCAGGGTATTTCTATTTCCATCAAAGGTCATATCCAAATCCGCTACGGTCAACAAGCTAAAATTGGTGCCCAAGTTCCAATCATAGGCAATGCTTCCGATGGCTCTTGGAAGCGTGAGTTCTACGGAGTTTATAGGTATTTCATTATCAGTCTGAGAATAGATGTCTCGAACCAACTCCGCATCATGAGACCAAGCATTGAAGGTGGTAGTAATATCCCTTACCATTAAACCTAAAGTCAATTTCTTATGGGTGTAGATTCCTCCCACATCTAAACCAAAGCCCCAAGCCTGGGCAAACTTCCCAACATTCCTATGAACGACTTTGGCATTTGCTCCTACTTTAAACTTATCCGAAAGATCCCGAGCATAACTCAGCAGCATGGCATAATCTGCTGCATTAAAAAACTGGATGTTGTTATAATTTAGTGCCCCATTCGCATCATACAAAAATCTTGTATCTGGAATGTCGTCCACACCAAATCTGATCAGTGAAATAGCTACTTGACTTTCATTTTTAATAGGTGTAGAGAAACCCAAGTAATCATATTGGGCCACGCCGGCAAAATATTCGGAGTGCATTAATGTAAATTCATATTTGTGCTGAATACCCATCAGGGCTGCAGGGTTCCAGTAGGCAGATGTAACATCTCGGGAGGCTGCCACCTGGGCTCCACCCATTCCCAAGGCCCTTGCTCCCACACCAATACTTAAAAATTCATTGGAATATTTAGGTGCAATGGATTGCGAAAAACCAACCCTGATACTGAAAAGCATCAGTGAAGGCAAGAAAATTAGAACACCTATTAAAAGTCTAGTGATTTTCACAAAACCAAAATAAAGTAAATATCTAAGTCGTTAATAGTACTTGGCTTTTTTCTTTTAAAGAATCGCCACACTGTACGCCATCGTACATATTTCTGTTCACTATGTTGCAGTTTTTTCGGCAGAAATAAAATGTTACACTTTTGCTCCTATTTTTTTTTAAAGAATTTAAAAATCAAAAAAGTGCAAATAAAGGCTCTATGGTAGGATTATTCCGGATTTGGCATACCAAATCAGCTTTCTATAGCAAGGAATTAGGTTATACAAGGTAGCTTAGAAAAGATTGGTATCATTTTTCTATCAAATGAGGAAACGGAAATCAAATTTTCCAAAAGCAAGGAAAAAAAATCACCTTACTATGAATGTCGCCAACACACAGATTCAAATGCGCAAAGGGCTCTTAGAGTTTTGCGTTTTGCACATTATCTCCCGGGGTGAAGTATATACTTCAGACTTGATCGATGAACTTACTCAAGTTCAGATGATCGTCGTAGAAGGCACACTTTATCCCCTACTCAACAGACTTAAGTCTGCTTCATTAGTTCAATACCGCTGGGTTGAATCTGAATCGGGACCTCCTCGAAAATATTATTCCATTACCGAGGAAGGTAAAGAATTTCTAGGTACGCTTTCAGAAACCTGGACATCGTTAGTCAATTCCACGCAAGAAATCACCTCTAAGAATTGAACCTATGAAATTGAGAAGCACATTCCAGAATCTGGCAAAGTTCCTTACAGGCGGACATGTGGCAACCCTCTAAATTGAACAACACATGAAAAAGACAATAAGCATTAACATCAGTGGAATACTCTTCCACATTGAAGAAGACGGATACGATACGCTTCGGAAATACCTCGATGCGATCAATAAGCATTTCTCTTCCTATAAAGACAATCATGAGATCATCTCCGATATCGAAAATCGGATCGCTGAGATTTTCTTGTCTAACCTCAAAAACAACAAGCAGGTAATCACCGCAGAAAATGTGGATAAGCTCATTGAAAAAATGGGAACCATAGCTGATTTTGCTACCGTGGAGGAAGAAAAATTGGAAGAGGAATATGAACAGCAAGCCAATCCCAAAGAAGAAGACTACTACAAATATGTCACCCCTCAACAAGGAGAAAAAGGAGGATATAAAAAATTAGTTCGGCTTGAAAACAAGAAGATTATTGGAGGTGTCTGTGCAGGAATCGCCCAGTATTTTGCCATAGATCCTCTATGGACCCGGTTGATTGCGATCTTGATTTTGTTCAGTGGCAACGTCCGATTAAACCCAGGTCTATTCGACATCATGCCATTTGACAACTTTAGGTTCAACTTCAGTTTTGGCTTTATTGCTGTGGTGGCTTATATCGTACTTTGGGTCATTTTACCTGTTTCATATGAAGTAAAAGAGGATAAAAACATCAAAAAACTTTATCGAAATCCTGATGATAAAGTCCTAGGTGGAGTCGCTTCAGGTTTAGCAGCATACTTTGGTATAGAAGTAATTTGGACCAGACTTGCTTTCGTATTATTGATTTTGGCGGGAGGATCCGGATTCTTGATTTACTTGGTACTTTGGATAATCACCCCTGTGGCCAGTTCAATTACCGAACGAATCCAGATGAAAGGTGGTGAAATTACATTGGATAATATAGATACTACGGTAAAGGAAAGCCAAAACCCTATCCCTCCTATTCCTGAATCAAATACCAGAAAGATTTTACTAACTCCATTTAGAATTATTGGCCAGGTGATTGAAGCGATCGGAAAAGCTCTTGGACCGGTGGGTAGAGCAGTTTTAACGGTAATTCGGGTACTATTTGGACTCTTCGTATTCTTCTTGGGTATTTTGATTACTATCGCACCATTGATCGCATTGGGAGTTTATTTTGGAATCTTCACCAATGACGATTATGTAATGATAATGGATAATTTCCCAATTGAATTGTTCTCTAATCTTGTTCCAGTTTGGTTGGTAGTAGCAGCTTCTTTCTTATTGATTATTCCTGGCATTATCCTATTGCTTTTAGGTTTAAGTGTGCTAGCTAAGAAAAGTATCATTGGAGGAAGATTCGGATTGGTTGCTTTAGGTCTTTGGTTATTGTGTATTGGAATTTGTGGGTTCCAGATTCCTAGAATTGTAGCATTGTTCAAATCTGAAAACTGGTTTAAGAGTGAAGAAGTGGTTCCAGTTACCGAGGGCACGATGATTTTAAACCTAAACCCTATCAGTGAAGAAGCTACATTCAACCGGGTAAGCTTAAGGCTGGAAGGGACTTCAGACTCTCTGGTAACCTTAACAAAAGATGCCTTCTCTAGAGGAAAATCTAAAGCTGAGGCCATGGAAAATGCAGAGCAAATTGTGTACACCTACACAGTAAGAGATTCTGTAGTAACGTTTGACGAAGGTTTTGATGTAAATTCAATTGGGAATTTTAGAGACCAAAAAATCAATTTGGTGCTGAATGTTCCTTATGAAAAACCATTTATCATGGAGCGATCACTTCTTGAAATCATCCGTAACACCATCTATAGAAATGGTTATAGATCCTCGCAGGTAAATCAGCGAAATGTCTGGGTATTTAATGAAGCTGGACTAGTCTGCGTTACTTGTAGTGACGAAAACGAGGAGGATGAAGATGACGCGGGAGAAGTGTTTATGGATTCGCTTTCCAGAGCTCAGTTGGATAGTATCAGCAAGGCAAAATACTTACAAAAAGCAGATAGCGTTTCTCAATAAGTGCAACGGGTTTCAAAAACTCGGTTTTAAAATATGAGAGGTATCCAATTGGATGCCTCTTTTTTTGTAACTTCTATTTTCAAAAACCCAATAACAATGGATGTTACAGTAAAATTTTTGGGAGGGGCTGGGGCAGTCACCGGATCCAAATACCTAATTGACCTAGGAGAATTTGAATTTTTGGTGGATTGCGGACTATACCAAGGAAATCGAGAGCTTCGAGACCGAAACTGGGATAAATTCCCTATGCCTCCTATGGAGATGGAAGCCATTGTACTTACTCATGCACATCTAGACCATATTGGCTATTTACCCAAGTTAGTCAAGCAGGGTTTTTCTGGTCCAATCTATTGCACGGAAGCAACCGCTGAGTTAGCCAAAATCTTATTATTGGATTCCGGTAAGCTACAAGAGGAGGAAGCGGAATATGCAAGAAAAAAGGGCTATTCAAAACATGATAATCCACAACCTCTTTACACGCAAGAGGATGCGGAAGCAGTTTTCCCAAAATTAGTACCTCAAGAATTTGAGCGTCCTTTTTCTATACACCCTGATGTAACGGTCACCTATTACCATGCAGGACATATTTTAGGAGCATCAATTGTAAAAATAGTAGTTAAAGGAAAAGAACAGGAAAAGAAATTGGTGTTCTCCGGAGACTTGGGTAGATACCATGATCCGATTTTATATCCACCATCACGGATACCGAAAGCCGACATTTTGTGGATTGAATCTACGTATGGAGATCGGGTCAGCCCTCCTGTCAAGCCTGAAGACGAATTAGGTAGAGCAATTAGGGATACTTTTGATCGAGGAGGACTGGTGATTATTCCGGCTTTTGCTGTGGGAAGAACCCAAATGGTGATGTACTACTTATTCCAGCTTATGGAAAAAGGAAAAATCCCTAAAGCCCCTATTTTTCTGGATTCTCCGATGGCCATCAATGCGACTAAACTCTATCTCGACTTCAAAAATGATCATCAATTGTCTGCCGTTTTAGAAGAGGATGGAAATCATCCATTTGATCACTCTCAACTTCATTATTTCCAGAAACAAGAGCAATCCAGATCACTCAATGAGTACCGTGGGAATGCTATTATTATTTCCGCCAGTGGAATGGCCACTGGAGGAAGAGTACTTCACCATCTCTTTCATCATTTACCTGAAGAAAAGAATGGGGTGATATTTGTAGGATACCAAGCGGAAGGCACCCGAGGAAGAAGATTATTGGATGGAGAGCCGGAAATACGGATTTATGGTAGAGAAGTACCGGTAAAAGCCAAAATCTATCAAATTGATGGTCTCTCAGCACATGCAGACCAAAATGAATTGATGGATTGGGCAGAAGGTTTTATCGAAAAACCCAAAATCGCTTTCATCATTCATGGTGAAGAAAAAAGTGCCAGTACCTTGGGTCAGAAACTCCATGACGAATTGGGATGGCAAACCATCCTTCCTCAGTATTTGGAATCGTTTCTGCTGTTTGAAAATATTTGAAAACTAAATTTGAAGACCTATTATTAAAATGAAAAAGTTAGTAAAAACACTCTCCTTCTTTCTTCCCATACTGCTGCTTTTCCAGTGTAAACCATACCAGCCAGAAGGTCAAGGGATCATAGGAACTATCACCTGGATTGAAGGGAATCAAATGCCTATGATCCAGGATGGAGAGAATCCCGAAAAAGGGGTAAAAAAGGTAGAGAGAACCCTCCATATTTTCCCATTGACTAATATTTCTGATGTAAAAGTAGAAGAAGGTTTAATCACTTCCATTCCTTCGACCAAGATCAAAGAAGTAAAAACTGATGGGACAGGGAAATATGCGGTGGACCTAAGTCCAGGAAGATACACTGTCCTGACTGTAGAAGAAAATGGTTTATTCGCCAGCATCTTCGATGGAGAAGGAAATATTCAACCAGTTACTGTGAAGGAAAATGAATGGACCTTATTGGATATCCTCATTAATTACAAAGCATTTTACTAAAAGACTGTATTTATCCCTAACTTAAATATGAAATATTAAAACTTATAATTATTTGTAAATCAATATTTTACGAGTAAAATTATAAAGAAATCAAAAAAAATTTATTTTTTTCACCCACTGAAGCAACCATTCTTTTAAGCTTTGCATCTACTTAATTGAAAGCCACTAGTAATGTTCAGCAGAACCGATTTTTCTACCGAGACAAGAGTAATACAAGGGTGCCTAAAAGGTGATCGGTCCGCCCAGCGGCACCTGTATGATTCGTATTCGGGAAAATTTCTGGCCATCTGCATCCGGTATTTAAAAGACCGGGAACATGCGGAAGATGTGATGATTGAAGGATTCATGAAAATTTTTGATAAGCTACCCCAATTTCAGAACAAGGGAAGTTTCGAAGGTTGGATGAAACGAATCATAGTCACTCAGGCTCTCATGACATTGAGGAGTAACAGACACCTAATGATGGAAGTGAACATGGAAAATGAAGCGGAATTTCAGGATCAAAATTATGAACTCAATCATTTGGAGACTGAAGAACTCATGGAAATGGTTCAAAGTTTACCCGTAGGATATAGAACTGTATTTAACCTGTATGCAATAGAAGGTTATTCCCACAAGGAAATATCTGAATTACTTGGAATCAGCGAAAGCACCTCCAAGTCGCAGCTTAACAGAGCCCGAAATGTCTTAAAAGAAAAAATTGCCTGTCTAATACCAAACGAAAGGAGAAACAATGGCTAATTTATCACAAAAGTTGGACAAGATTTTCAAGGAAAAACTGGACCAACACGAAGTCAAACCCAGTGCATTAGCTTGGGAGAGATTAGAAAAAGAGCTTCCTAAAGAACCTAAATCCAATCGAGGATTCTGGTGGGCGGCGGCTGCTTCCGTGGTGATCTTATTATCAGCCGGGTATTTCTTTTATCCTTCTGAAACTAATGACAATTCCGATGATTTCCTGGCTACAAACCAAGAAGTAATCTCTCCTGATAAATCAGACATGCGCAATACAGAAACTCCATTTTCTGAAGAGTTACCTACAGAAATCGAATTTGAGCAAGAGGAGTCATCTGCTCCTGCAGTAATCAAGGAAGAGTCAAAAACAGAAATTACAAAAAACAAACCATCAAATACTCAGCCGGCAATTACGGAGACAACTACTCAAAATCTGATTGCGATGACCGAAACGCGAGAAGAGGAAATAGCTGTTCCTGAAGTAATTGCACCTGACGAGAAGCCAGTATTGAAGCCAATGGTAGAACCAGAAATGGAGCTCCCTGATTTGGATATCAAGAAGGCAGTAGCAGAGGAAAAGACAATGACCGAAGAAGCCCCTGCATACAGCGTTAAAATTTTCTCCTCAGGGTTGAAGGAAGAACCCAAAGACAAAAACCTGATTGCTGAAATTGGCAAAACAGTGAATGAAGTCGGCGGATTATTGGGTAAAGTAGACCAGGGATTTGCAGACTTGCAAGATGCCAAAAACAACCTATTCACCAATCTTACTTCTAAAAAAGAACGAGCTGACAAATAAAAAATCGCCACAAGAAATCGAAATCTAATCATGAAAAAATATCTTTTATTATTCTGCCTGATGGCACTGGTTCAAATTGGTATCGCCAGTACCATGCCATCAAATGACACCTACAAGACTGTGATGAGCGACAGTGTAGTCATAGAATTTGGAAAGTCAGGAAAAGTAGTCATCCTCGTGGATAGCAAAGAGGACTTTGAAAAGCTTAAACTGATGAATATCAACCAGATCATTCGAGAATTGGATCTGGAAGAAAATGAAGATTCTGGAGAATTGACCATCGTTGAAATCAAAAAGAAAGATGGTACAACCAAAGAAGTAGTAAAAGTGAGGGAGGACTGGGAAGAAACCGAAGTCTATATAGGTGGAATGCGAATCCTAGTGGATGAGTCAGGAGCGAATACCAAAGTACGTGTTGAATCCGGAATGAAGAAAAACAATGACCCTCCATTTCGCACCTACTTTAATGTAGACTTAGGAGTCAATAACTACCTAAATGGAGATGGAAAATTCCCTACCTCTGACAATCCATATTCAGTAAAAGGCTGGGGAAGCTGGAATATCGGAATCAATTGGATGGCAGCCCAAAGAATTTCAAAAGGTTTTTATTGGGACTTTGGACTGGGTTTTAACTTCTACAATTTCAAATTTGAAAATCGGGATTTTCAAGCTGTAAGAGGGGATGATATGATTGACTTCGTACAACGAACCGATGTAGACGGCTTTAAAAGCAAAATCTCTGCTTCCTACATCATGGCAATGACCATGCTTGAGCTGGATTTTGGGAAAATGAACGATAATGGAAGAAAAGGATTGAGAATCGCTGCTGGACCTTATGCAGGCTATCGTTTAGGAGGACAATCCAAATATGTCTACAGAGAACTGGGAGGTTCTGGCCGTAAAAAGGACAAACAAAACACCGGACTATACTTGAATAACTTCAGGTACGGAATCAGAGGAGAACTAGGTGTTGGTCGAGTTAAATTCTTCACCAATTACGACTTAAATACTCTTTTCCAAGATGAAAAAGGCCCTGAGTTGAACCCCATCACTTTCGGCATAGTATTCTAATCAACAGGGCTTCGGCCCTATTTTCTAACCACTTTTGAAAATGAAAAACCAACTACTACTATTATTACTATTCGTTTTTTCGATAAGTACTTCTTTTGCACAAAACAAACCGGATACGGTAATTTATACCAAAGACAAAGTCATTAACGTCTTTGGCAGCTCCTGGAGATATTATAAAAATGAGGACAACAAGTGGATTTTGGAGGTCGAAGAGGATGATGAAATTAAAATCAAAGAAAGGTATCAATCCAGAAACCGAAACTTTAGAGCTGATTTTAATACTGAATTAGGTATCAATTTGGTGAATCCTTCCGGAGAGATGCCGGATGTGAAGCCTTGGGGATCCTGGTATTATGCCATCAATTTTGAAGGAACCTATAAACCATCCAGAAACTTCCACCTTCTTTCAAGCATTGGCGTCAGCTGGTACAACTTCAAGCTTGAGGATAGAAGTCTGATCGCCCTGAAAAACCCAGATGGCATTACTTGGGAGGAATTCGAAGGAGGCATCGGGACCAAATCAAAAATTTCCGCCTCCTATGCAAACTTCACATTGGTACCCACCATTTTAACCAATAACCATAAGCTAAGACTTGGATTAGGGGGATATGCAGGTTTGAGAATTGGAGGAAGAGGGAAGTTTGTATACAATGACGAAAATGGAGATAAACAAAAGCAGTTTGAAAAATCAAATATGTATGTTGAAAACTTTCGCTATGGAGCCAGAGGGGAAGTAGGAGTTGGAGATATCACACTCTTTTTTAACTACGATTTAAACAATCTATTTCAGGAAAATCTAGGCCCTGAGGTAAATGCCATGAGCTTTGGAATTACAATAAGATAATCAATTAAACTATGAAAAATCTCTTCAAAATAAGTCCCATACTGGTAGCCTTACTTTTGTTTGCTACAGTCGGTTTTGCACAAAAAGTCCTTGTTGATGCCAATAAGTCCTACTCTAATATCAGCAAGATAGAGGTAAGTGGTGGTTGGCTTGATGTCTCTTACGATGGAGGCTCTGGTGCTGATGTGAAAGTAGAAGCCTACCTGGAGTCAAATGACGAAGACCAGGACATCATTTTTGTGACCGTAGGTAACGTATTAAAAATCTCCTACGAGCGTAGCAATAATAGCTCTTGGGGGAATAATAGAAACAAAGGATTCATTAAAATCAATGGTCCAATGGCCATGGCCTTGGATATTAAAAACAGCTCAGGAACCATTTCTGTAGATGGTATAACCAATGATGAAACCATTCTAAGAGTTAGCTCTGGAAAAATTTCTGCCTCTAATATCAATGGTGATTTGAGTGTGAAGGCCAGTTCAGGGTCTTTGTATATTGATGAAGTTGATGGAGATGTGGAAGCAAGTGTAACTTCAGGAAATGCAGACATCACACATGTCACAGGAAATGTAGATTATGGTTCTACCAGCGGTTCCTTAGAAGCTGATACGATTGGCGGAGAATTAAGTGCCTCCTTGACTTCAGGAAATGCCAAACTAAGCAACATTGGATATTTAGGAGAGTTGAAATTTACATCCGGAAATATCAGAGCTACCAACGCAGGTCTGAATGGCAACACCCGGTTTAATGGAACATCAGGTTCCTTTAGAATTCAGACTCCATCTGACTTAAAATCTCTCAACTTCTCATTAAGAGCTTCCTCTGGAAATCTTAAAGTAGGAGGAATCAATACAGGTAGAAATCTAGAAATAGACAATGGTTCTTCTGATTGGGTCAAAGGCTCTATTTCTTCCGGAAATATCATTATAGAAAACTAAACCAACTTCTTTCAACTAAAACGCCAATCTAGTTTAGATTGGCGTTTTTTTATTACTCAGGTCTTGAGGCTTGATGAATCAAATCCCGATCCTCTTTTTTCAATTTCATTAATCTACCCATTCGATCCGGAGTAGGCTTTGCTAAAGAAAAGAAAACCAAGGTTCCAGCAAAAAGAATTATAAAGTAAGGGTTACCATAGAATAGTAAACCTAAGGTAGCCACCAGCGAGCTGATGAATAATATATAAAATCGCTCTTTCGTGGCCTTGGAATATACCTTCACTTTATCTACTAAATCTCCCTTTTTGAAAGATTCTTTCAGCTTCCTATGAAACAATAAGTATTGAACCAGGAGCAAGGCTGTACCAGTTCCAGACAAAATCCCGTTAAGGAAGCCTGGAAGCTCAGGGAGGCCCCAGTCCAGATTCCCAGAATTATAGTACAGGTAAATCATTCCAAATAGCGGTAAAGCAATCAACATGAGGATCAACACTAACTGCTCCAGACTTTTATAGATTTTCCGGATTTCTTCGATTTCCATAAATTGATTGGAATTACTCAATACGGACTTTTACGTCATCTGTCATAGGTCTTCCTACGCAGCAAAGAACGTAACCAGCATCAATCTCATTTTGGCTTAGCCCCGAATCCTCATCCATTTTCACTTCACCACTGATCAATTTACCTCGACAAGCGGTGCAAAGACCGCTTTGGCAACTGAAAGGCATATTTAAATTTTGATCCAAGCCTGCTTCCAAAATGGTTTTATCTGGAGTGACTGTCACCAAATGCTCCTCTCCTTCCAACAGGACTGTTACATCTCTTGTCAGTCCGCCTGCAGATGCTGCCGCCTCATGTGCTGCTTCAGCTGCTGCAGAGAAAAAGCTTTCCTTGTGGATTTTTTCGCTAGCTACTTGTTGGGACGACAGTACCCCCAAGGTAGTCTCCAAAATCCCTTCTGGTCCACATATAAAGTATTCCGTTTGAAATTCTGATTCAGATTCGGCAGTACTTACCAATCCTTTTAAGGTTTCACTAGACAATCTACCTTTCAGTCCAGTCCAAGCTTCAGTAGGTTGGCTTAGGTTATGAATGACTTTCAGATGATCTGCATATTTATGCTCCAATTCATCCAATTCCTTCTTAAAAATGATGTGCTCTTCATGCCGACTGCAATACAATAAAGTCACTTTGGAGTTGGGCTCATTGACCAAAACAGATTTCATAATTCCCATTATAGGGGTAATTCCACTTCCACCAGCTACCAAAAAGAAATGCTTTTGATTTTTGGAATGAAAGTCCGTGGTAAAATTACCCAAGGGTTTGATGACATTGATCGTTTTTCCAGGATGGATTTTCTCATTCAAAAAATTTGAAAACAGCCCTCCAGGCACCCTCTTAACAGAAATACCAGGGAATGGATCCATATAAGGGGAGGTACAAAGACTATATGACCTACGTTGTTCTTTTCCCTCAAACTCCATTACCAAAGTCAAAAACTGACCTGGCTTGTACTCCAAATAAGGTTCAGGTTGTTCAAAATAAATACTAACGGTATCAGCTGTTTCTTTTACTACCTCCCTCACTTTCAAAGGCAGGAAAGTTTGTTTCTTCGCTACCTCTTTCTTTTTCTTAAATAAATTGAACATCCTTGTATTAAACTTTTTAGGTATTTTTTTTATGACTGCAAAATTAACTTCTCCTCCCAAATAATTGCTTTGAATAAGGATAAATTCCATTGGTTAACCTGATTTCTTGACCTGAGGTTCGGAAAAACCCAACAAAACTTCTGAAATCGAAGGATGAAGGTCAATGATTTGGAGGCAAAAAGCTAAATTGCAGGCTCCAAAAACAAACGGAATAGTCCAATGGAATTAAATGCGTTGACAGCGGTAACATCTGTAGATGGCCGTTATGCCGGCAAAACCGCCCCTTTAAGAGCTTATTTTTCAGAATTTGCACTTATCAAAAACCGAGTTCATGTAGAGGTAGAATATTTCATAGCGCTCTGCGAATTGCCTTTGCCACAACTCAAAGACTTCGACCATGCATTGTTTTCAGACTTGAGATTGATTGTGGATCATTTCTCCATAGAAGATGCTGAAAAAATCAAAGCCACTGAACGAATCACTAATCATGATGTAAAAGCAGTGGAATATTTCCTCAAAGAGAAATTTGATGAGTTGGGTTTGGAAGCTCAAAAGGAATTCATCCATTTTGGATTGACTTCCCAGGATATCAATAATACTTCTACCCCATTGATGCTTAAAACCGGGATGACAGAAGTCATCTACCCTCAATTGGAAGCGGTTTTGCTCAAATTGGAGGAAAAAGCTGAGAAATGGAAGTCCATTCCTATGCTGGCTAAGACACATGGCCAACCAGCCTCTCCTACCCGATTGGGAAAAGAGATCAATGTGTTTGTAGTGAGAATAGAAAAACAATTAGAGTTACTGAACCAAATACCTTACACGGCTAAGTTTGGTGGTGCCACCGGAAATATGAATGCGCACCAAGTAGCATATCCGGAAGTGGCTTGGAATGAGTTTGCCGTTCACTTTGTCAAAAACCATCTTGGATTGGTTCGTAGTTTCCCTACTACTCAGATTGAACATTACGATAACTTAGCTGCCCATTTTGATGGTTTGAAGAGAATCAACACCATTTTGCTTGACTTGGCAAAAGATATCTGGCAGTACGTCGCGATGAATTACTTTAAGCAAAAAATCAAAGCAGGGGAAATCGGTTCTTCAGCAATGCCACATAAAGTAAACCCGATTGATTTTGAAAACGCAGAAGGAAACTTAGGAATTGCAAATGCACTTTTGGAACACTTGGCTGCCAAACTTCCAATTAGTAGACTTCAGCGGGATTTAACAGATAGTACTGTTTTGAGAGTCATAGGTGTACCTTTAGCACATATGGTTATTGCTTTAGAATCCTTAGCCAAAGGCCTGGATAAATTGGAATTGAACGAAGCAGCAATTCATGCCGACTTGGAAGATAACTGGGCAGTAGTGGCAGAAGCCATTCAGACCGTTTTGAGAAGAGAAGCTTTCCCTAAACCTTATGAAGCTTTGAAAGACTTGACAAGAACGAATACCAAAATCACCGAAAGTTCCATTAGGGAGTTCATTTCAAATCTTCCAATTTCAGATGAATTAAAGGCTGAATTGAATCAGATTACTCCATTTAATTATACTGGAATTTAAACAGAACTTGATATAGGAAATCCTAAAAACCGAGCCAGAAATGTCTCGGTTTTTTTATGGTTTTTCTTCCAATTCCTTAAATTAAATCATTCAACTCCTGCCTCATATGATCCACGTTCATCGGACTGACTCCTCTAACCCTAACTTCCAAGATTTAGTCCGGAAATTAGATGCCTACTTAGCCCGAATCGATGGAGAGGAAAATGCATTTTACGCACAATACAATAAAATAGACTTGCTTAAACATGCGGTCGTACTTTCAGAAAGTAAAATTCCCGTAGCCTGCGGGGCTATCAAAGAATGGGATGCAGACTCCATAGAGGTAAAGAGAATGTATACTGATGTTTCCGCGAGAGGAAAAGGATATGCAAAAAGAATCTTGTCGGAATTAGAAAAATGGGCAAAGGAGATGGGATATAAATCCTGTGTATTGGAAACAGGAAAGCGTCAACCCGATGCAATTGCACTTTATGAATCTTCTGGATACCAACTCATCCCAAATTATGGTCAATATCAAGGAGTTGAAAACAGCGTCTGTTTTAGAAAAATGCTATAAGAAGAGTTTGGAGTAAATTCATCCGGTTTCAAATAAAAAGAAGAGCAATGCATGAACTCCTAGAACAATTTGAATCAATCAGAGCCTAACAAAAGTTGTTTTTGACCTTGCGAAGCTTCATTCTAAGTTTGGATAAGGTTGTGACAGAAACTGTGAAATACGGAATACCCTATTTCTGCTATTTATGGAAAAATAAACAGAGGAAGCATCCCCATTTGCTCTTTATTGAAGGAAATTTCCTACGTCAACTAAAATTTGAAAAAGACACTCGATCAAGAATGAAGGCCTTCATGGTGGATCCCATAGAAGATTTACCCTTGGGAACAATTTATCTGTTATTGATAGATGCATTAGACTTATATAAGTCTGGAGAAACAAAAATCAATTAGACTTCATTTCTTTTTACCTAATTTAGATAAGCAGAAAATCAAGCCATTATTTTTTTGTAGTAAAAGAAAAGCCATGTACAACGTCATAATCACTGGTTCCACAGGAATGATCGGAAAAGGGGCCCTACTCGAATGTTTAAAAAGTGAAGAAATTCAAGAGGTGCTATTGATAAACAGGAGTCCAATTGAGATATCCTCCCCAAAAATCAAAGAATTACTGCTGCAGGACTTTACTCAAATCCACGATTATTCGGAACAGTTAATAGACTATGATGCCTGCTTTCACTGCATGGGTGTATCCGCGGTAGGCATGTCAGAAGATAAATACCACCAATTGACTTTTGGGGTTTCCAAATTTTTAGCTGACACCCTTTATGAGTTAAACCCTGATCTTGTTTTTTGCTATGTTTCTGGTAAAGGTACTGACTCTACAGAAGAAGGACGTAGCATGTGGGCAAGAGTCAAAGGAAAAACTGAAAATTATATTTTATCCTTGGGGTTTAAAAAAGCCTTTATGTTCAGGCCTGGTTTTGTTTTACCCGAAGATGGCATCAAATCAAAGACTAAACTCTACAATACCATCTATGTTTTATTGACTCCTTTTTACTCCTGGATAAAGAATTCCAAAAACGTAACCACCACCAGAAAGATTGGTAAGGCCATGATCAATACACTAACCAAACAATTTTCCAAATCCCTATTAGAAAACAAGGACATCAACAAACTTGCTGAATAAATACGCATATCAGATCAAGTAAATTATATTTATAGAACTATCTTAAAACGTAGTGATACTTTTATTAAAAACCATTACTCATGAATCTTTACAAACAAATTTTTGAGAATAACCAGAAATGGGTTGAATCTAAACTTGCATTAGACGAAAATTATTTTCAAAACTTATCTAAAGGACAAAGTCCAGAAATATTATATATAGGTTGTAGTGATAGTAGGGTCACAGCAGAAGAAATGACTGGCATTGAACCAGGGCAAATGTTTGTACATAGAAACGTGGCGAATTTGGTTCCTAATAATGATGGAAACTCTGCTTCAGTAATAGAGTATGCTATTTCCCATTTAAAAGTTAGGCATATCGCTGTTTGTGGCCATTATTTTTGCGGAGGGGTAAAAGCGGCCATGCAGGCCCAAGATTTGGGGATCTTGAACCCATGGCTAAGAAATATTCGAGATGTGTATAGAACTCATAGAGAGGAATTAAATAACATTGAAGACGAGGATGCCCGATACAAAAGACTGGTAGAACTTAATGTACAAGAACAATGTATCAATGTGGTGAAAATGGCTTCTTGGCAAAAAAGATTCATAACAGAGGGGCTGCCACATGTGCATGGATGGGTTTTCGACATTCAAACGGGCAAATTGATCGATCTAAATATTGACATCTCCACAATAGTAAAAGGTATTCAGGAAATCTATGATTTAGGTACTACTGAAATTTAAGACTAGGAAACAATTTTAATTTGATTTTCCATCCAAGGTTTGTGTAAACATTGAGCTTTTAAGCCTTGGGCAAAAAAATCTCTGCCATCATACAGCGAGCACTTCCTCCCCCTAATTTTTCAATGGTAGGAATAGAAGGACTGATGATGGTAGTGTATTTTTCAATCATCTGAATTTGCCCCACATTCAAGGAATCAAAAGCAGTCTGTGACATCACAGTAAATTTCTCTCCTCCTTCATTGGTCACTTCCAGCATATTTCCGGCAAAATTAAACTTCTGTTTAGCTGTAATAGGGATCACTTTTTTTCCTGCTTTGGTCAAGGCTTTTTGAACGCCCTGCTTTTCAGATGCTTTTGGAATACTATCCAAACATACCACTGCTAGATCCTTGCCCACATGCATCATCACATTCGTATGATAAATAGGACTTTTAACCCCATCAATTTCTTGAACTGAGTTAAAACCTATTAGGTCATACCCCAAAATATCCGCTACATAATTGAGTGGAACGGGATGGGTCCGTTCAGAGTAGCAAGCAAAAATGGTTTTACTATCATGATCCAGGACCATGCTTCCCGTCCCTTCCAAAAATTGATCATCCTCTTCAAAAAAACTCAAATCCAATATCTCTGAAATTTGATATCCCTTTTGAATCAGCATTTCCACCAAGTCCTTTCTCCTTTCCAAACGCCTATTTGGGGAAAACATGGGATATAGAATCAGTTTTCCATCAGGATGTGTACTAAACCAATTGTTGGGAAATACTGCATCTGTTTTAATTGGCTGCTCTGTATCTTCCAATACCTCGACATTCACCCCTTGATCTCTCAGCTGTTCCACAAACCTATCAAATTCTTGTTTTGCCAACTCCCGGATTTCACCTTTTTCACGCTGGTCTTTCTGTTGATAAAAATTGGTATCAGCAGTCTCCTCATTAAAACCAAAATTGGCCGGTCGGACCATCAAGATATTAGGTGATGTTTGCATAGAAATCAATTTTTGGGATACCTGTAGAGTACGGGTTGAATACCAAACCGAACTTCAGAAAGAGTAAAGAAGCTATTCCCTTCAGGAGAAAAACCAATGGCTTCCCCTTGGGGTTCCGGAACATAAGGAACAATGACTGGGGCTCGCGATAGTGCTTCCACTACCGACTCTCCTTTCTTTCTCTTCCAATAGAATACCTCAAGGTAGTTCTTTATTATGATTTGACTCCCATCTTGAGAAATATCCCCTGCTACTGAGCTGGTTATAGGAAGCTTCATCAGTTCTTCCAACTCAGTACTTCCTGATTGAAATTTCTCTGCGGGAAGCCTGAATAGGGTATTTTCTTTATCTCTTTTGGATAGAATAAAAATATCTCCTGAAATTGGGTCTACCATCAATGTTTCTGCATCCATCGCTCCATTGGGATAGGTTAAGTCTATTCGCTCTGGGGTTATTTTTACAGAGCCCTTCGAACGTATCGGTTCAGCAAACCTGTAAATTCTAATGGACTCATACTGAGCTACATTATCCCCTATTTCTGCCACATAGACGTTACTTTCTCCATATTTCCCTGGTCCTACGGCGATATCTTCCCAATCTCGATTAGTAGCTCCCAATAGTTCCACATCCCCTAATACATTCCCCAAGGAATCAAGCATATAGACTTTTGGCTCACCTCCACTATCATTGTGTACATAAATAATTCCAGGTCGGCTTTTACCAAAAGCCAACCCACTAACCTCATTCAAAATTTGGGAGTCTATGGTTTTGACAGGAATTCCTGCCGAAAAAACAGAATCTATAGAAGCATCTTGAGCAAACACCTGTAAACCAGATGCAAGCCCCAGAAAAGTAAGAAGAACGGATTTCATATTGTTTACATAGAAGAACCCAAAAATAAGGAAAATCAACTCCCAAACTAGGTATTGATACGGCTCAAGTAGGAGGTTAACGAATAGATAATACTTGTCATTATTTCCGTTACCCAGATTAAAAAGAGAAATATTAGGACAATAAAAAAAGGCTGTCCCATCATTATTTTTCTATCGAAATGTAAACGAATAGAAAATGATGAGACAGCCTCTTCAGTATAAATTTAAACCTTGAATGGCAACTTATAAATTCGTTGTCCATTCATCTGATACATGGCATTGGCAAGCGCCGGAATAAACGGCGGAACAGGAGGCTCTCCTACTCCGGTTGGTTTAATTTGGCTTTTTACGATATGGACATGTATTTTTTTCGGGGCAGCAGGCATCCGAATAATCTGATAGGTATCGAAGTTATTTTGCTGTACTTGTCCATTTTCTAATGTGATTTCTGAAGTGGTAGCCAAACTGGTTGCAAATTGAGCGCCACCCTCAAACTGAGATCGGATTCGATCCGTATTGACAGCTACCCCACAATCCACCACGTAATGCACTTCAGGAATCAGAATTTTTCCGTCTGCACCCTTTTCCAATAGGACCACACATCCCACATAAGTCAAGAAACTCTTGTGTGCTGCAAAACCCATAATTTTTCCTGCTGCTTTATTCGCATCCCAATTAGACTTTTCTCTCAAGGTTCGAATGACATTTTTCATTCGTCCCGTGTTCCAAGGATAATTATCTATGCTTTCCCCATAATTCCCATATTCTCCTCCTACCATCTCTGACTGGAAAGTGATATCCCGATCTTCACCTAGCAGCTCCAAGGCATTTTCTAATGGATCTTTCCCTCTCGCTTCTGCAATTTCATCCAACATCGTATGAATGGCAAAAGCATGGTGAATATTACTTACCGATCGAAGCCAGCCTACTCTGGTATTTCCTGTAGACTCATGCGTTTCCACTCGGATATTCGGAACATTAAATGGAAAATCAACGCATCCTAGTCCCATTTCTCCATCAGAAGGATGCAATTCCTCCTTGCTACTGGTTGAACCAATTGCTGGGAAAACGGTATGGTGATTCCATCCTGTCAGGCCTCCACTAGAATCCAAGGTTGCAATAATCCGCTGGGCACTATGGGAATGAAAAAAGTCAAAATGAAGATCATCATCACGTGTCCATTGAACTCGAACCGGCCCATTGGCTGCTTTGGAAATCAAAGCTGCTTCCACTACAAAGTCTGGCTTGGATTTCCTTCCAAAGCCTCCACCCAATAGTGTCACATTCACCTTGACCTGACTTACATCTACTCCTAAAGCTCCTGCCACTGCTCCCCTTGCCCATTGCGGGTGTTGAGTTGGCGCCCACACTTCGCAGGATCCATCGGGTTTTACATGAGCGATGGCTGCTGGTGGCTCGATGGTAGCATGCGCATAAAACGGAGCCTCATAAGTGCGTTCTATTTTTCTGGAAGCGGATCGGTTTGCCGAATCAAAATTCCCTCTTTCTCTTCTTACTTTTCCATTGCTCCGAGTACTTTGAAGCATTTCTGCCAGCTGTTTTTTGGAACTATAATCTTTATTTTCTCCAAGGTCCCATTCTATTTCCAGCGCATCTCTCCCTTTGATAGCAGACCAGGTATTCTCAGCGATCACCGCAATTCCTTCTAAAGCCTTATCCAAACCAGGAGGATTTCCAGATCCTTCAATCTTTACTACTTGAACGACACCTGGAACAGCCAATGCTTTTTCATCATTATAGGAAACCACTTTCGCGCCTATTACTGGAGTTCTTCGGACTACAGCAATTTTCATGTCCGGAAGATCCACATCAGCCCCAAAAACCGCCTTGCCCATGGCAATATTTTTCAAATCGTAAATCGGCACATCCGTCCCGATCAATTTATAGCTGGAAAGTTCTCTCAGAGTAATGCTTTCCGGATCCGGTACAGGGGTATCCTTTAATTTACCCACTAAGTCCCCAAACGCGATTTCTTTTCCGTCTCCGATGACTTTCCCATCACGGGTATCACACTGGGAAGGATCCACTCCCCAATCCGCAGCAGCGGCAGCGATCAGCATATGTCTGGCTGTGGCCCCCGCTTTTCGCATGGGTTCAAAAAACATCCGAACAGAGAATGAACCATCGGTATTCTGATTTCCGTATTTCTCTTCATCCCCTTCCGCTTGAACAATTTTGATGGTGGACCAGTCTGCCCCAAGTTCATCAGCCACAATTTGTGGAAGGGACGTTCGAATACCTGTCCCCATCTCAGATCGGTGGGCGACTAAGGTAACTTGATTAGTTGAATCAATGGAGAGATAAACATTGGGTGCAAACGTCACTAATTCACCTTTTGGTCCTGAACATTGGAAGTTGACACCAAGGATAAGTCCCCCGGTAGCAAGGGACCCTAATTTCAAAAAATCTCTTCGGGAGGGAACAAAAACCTTGCTTTTATCCTGCCCTTTTTTCTTTTGTATAAATGGAATATTTGGAAGCATGAGATTGGGTTTTATTTGGGTGTTTTATAAGGACTTAGATGCAGTGACAATCGCATCTTTGATGCGATTATAAGTGCCACAACGACATAGATTTCCAGCCATAGCTTGTTCGATTTCTTCCTCACTTGGACTGGCATTGGAGTTCAGTAAAGCAGCAGCATTCATAATCTGTCCTGATTGACAATAGCCGCATTGCGGAACAATATGTTCTACCCAAGCCTTTTGAACAGGATGATCTCCGTTTTCAGAAAGCCCCTCAATCGTTGTTATTTCACCTGTACCTACTGCAGAAATCGGCAGGGAACAAGACCGAACAGCATTACCATCCAAATGGACTGTGCAGGCACCGCAGAATGATTGTCCACAACCAAATTTGGTTCCTTTCATTTTTAAAAGGTCACGAATCACCCAGAGTAAAGGCATATCCTCTAATGCCTCGACCTCCTTAGATTCGCCGTTAATTTTCAATGTATAATTTGGCATTCTTTTATGGGGTTTTGGTTTATTTCTTGATTAAGTTAACTTTTCTGAAATCATGCTCCAATTAAATTCCACTTTTCCCGGTAAGGTCTAAATAGCAATTGGTTAGCTTGGGAATGATTCTTAAACATTTCCTTTTTCGCATTCCATTTTAGTTCTTCTTTGAGCTTAAAGGAAATCAGAGCCAAATGCATGGGCATGGTCATATTTCGGGCATATTCCAAATAGGATTCCGGTTGAGTTCTGGATTTTACAGCATCAATAAAATTCTGCTGGTGTCCCGGTGATCGAACTATGGTTTTCGGAATTTCAGGAATATCTTCCATTACTTTTCCGTCAATTCTTATTTCCCTTCTGCTGTAGTCACAAACCAAGGTTCCTTTTGTGCCTTCAAAATAAGCTCCTATCCCTCTCCCGGCCGCTCCCGGAACATCAGGGGGAGCAGAAGTCCAATGCAGGTCCAGTTTTTTAAATTTAAAGTCCACGTCTATCCATTTGGGAGTATCTCCAACTCCGTCCGAAACTTCGCCATTTGCCGAGATCTTTTTTAGCCCGGATGGAGCAATGGACCACCAAACAATGTCTGCGATATGACACCAGAAATCCTGAAATACCCCTCCGGAATATTCCATAAAATAGCGATAGGAAAAATGACATTTCTCGGGAGCATACTCGGCATAGGGGGCGGGACCTAGCCACATGTCCCAATTCAAATGAGATGGAGGAGCCTGAAAATTCAGTTTTTCAATCAACGGGGGCTCTCCCGTTTTCCATAGACGCACGGTTTTAATTTTACCCAAGACCCCAGATTGAATTATTTCAGCTACTCGGTGGTAATTATCTCCGGCATGGATTTGGGTTCCCAATTGAAAAATCCTTCCTGTATCTTTTTGGGAAGCTAACATCAAATCACCTTCCCTTTTAGCATAAGAAAGAGGTTTCTCACTGTAAACATCCTTTCCTGCCTGAAAAGCCAAAATGGTAATCTGGGCATGCCAATGATCTGGTGTGGCAATGGTGACTGCATCTACATCTGATCTCTCCAGCACTTTTCGGAAATCCGAATACAATTGTGCTTTTGTATCAGGGTGAATCGCTTTCAACTTCTCCAAGGCTTCTTGTGCATGTGTGTCATCTACATCACATAAGGCTACAACTTCCACCTCAGGCAAATTGGCAAACCAGTTTAAATGATTCAAGCCCATTCCTCCTAATCCAATATGGGCTACTCTGACTTTATCGGAAGGTGCTGCTTTCGTCCCTTGGAATGGTAAAAATTGAAGACCTAGCGTGGTCAAAGCAGAATAGCGGACAAACTCTCTGCGATTTAATGATTTTTTCATGTAGTGCGATCTTGGGTAAAAATTAAAGCTATTTAAATTACAAAATAGGATTGGAATTCCTCTCCTGTCCCGCAAAAACCTTTTTTGAAGTTTTTTTTAAAAAATAAGTAACTGATTGTGAAGCGAAAAAGTAAATGAGTGAAATATTAAGTAAGATTTTTTAGAAATGGGTTTGGAATAAATAATATAGCCTCCTACATTTGCAACACCAATTCGGAAAACGATCCGAAAAGAAACACAAAATTCCTCCTTAGCTCAGTTGGTTAGAGCATCTGACTGTTAATCAGAGGGTCCTTGGTTCGAGCCCAAGAGGAGGAGCAAAACCTGATACGAAAGTGTCAGGTTTTTTTGTTTTAAGGTATATCCGGCTTTTCTTGTGGTAAAAAGATTCTTGTACACAGTGGTTTTCGGGACGAGTCCAACTTTTCTTCGCCAGATAAAAAAGAGTAGAAAGTTTATAAAATCAATTTGCTAGAATTTGATTACAAGAAGTTTCACTGCTTTGATTAAACAATTCTAGATTTGCATTTCCCCCAAACTTATATTTTAGGTTTTGCATTTTTTAAAAGGATAAATGGCTTTCAAATCTTATATTAGAATAACTATTAAATTAACCTAAACCTTTAAATAGAAGGTTGCTTTTTTTGATTTTGATGGAAGCTTGTTCCGGCAGGCGATTTAACTTTTTATCCCAATGAGATCCATTCATTAGAGGATTTTGAAAATAGATAGCCCTATGAAAACCCATAGAAAAATAAAAAACTATATAATTGGACCTATTAGTCTTTTGATTTCAATTCTTCTTCTTTCCTCCTGTATGGATAAGGAAAGCCCTGAGCAAGAGGAGATCACAATTGAAGAGGAAATTTTTGGGTATATAGCTATTCCTTTAATGCGTACGATAATCAATTACCTTGTGATACACCCGATAACAGACATGCATTCTGCCTAGGTATTTCATTTAATGAAGAATTTGACTATGATATTTCTACTCTAGCATGGATCTCTCCTGAAATCGAGGGGTATACCAGGAAATCAAATTTTATTCAAAAAATTCATGTAATTAAAACTGAAGATTCAAAATCAGGCCAAATCAAAAGAAAACTCGTTCAAGTTTTGGAGGAAGAAAGAGATTACATTGATTTACTTGGTGGCGACTTGAATTTTACTGTAGGGTCGAATTCTACTGGGGGATGGAATGTGATTCGATATCAAAATGAAGACCTTCCAAATCCAAGTTTTCCAAATGGGAAAATAATTTTCATACACCCTTCCACTAGAAAAGCAATCTCCACAGATGGATGTAATTCAATCACTCTTGAACTAAAAAAGGTAGGTTCTAACCAAATCATTTCATTTGGCAACCTTATTTCTACTCTAATAGCCTGCCCTGATGTTCAAAATGATATCCCTTTCCCTGGATTGTTCAATCAATTTAAAAGAGAGGGGGATTCTTTATTCTTTTACAATGATTCAGGAGAGGAAGTTGCTGTATGGAGAAAAGTGAATTAACATGGGAGAATTTACTTAATCTTGGCAGGAACCTTATAAAAGATCAATCTCCACATATTCAGGACTTTTCTTAGGATTCTTTTGACGACATTAATAAAAAAACATCTTCCTCAAGCATTTAGTGATTAATATCAAGAAACTAAAGTTGAATTTCTATTGTGCCCCTTCTGATTAAATTCACTCTTACAGGATGTACTTCTGCAGGACAATCTGTAGGGGACCAATTCCTATTCAATTTTTTTTAAACAAGGTATTTGTACAGTAGCAACTTTATAAAACTCCACCTCAGCTGTTGAGACTTATCTGTACACATTAATTGTTTTTAGATAATTTAAAACTCACCGAAAATTTAATCAGAATTATTTTCTATTTATTGAGTTCAATATCTTTTGCAAAAGACGCTAAACCTATTAGGTCATATAACTTTTTTAAATCTCCCTGTATCATTGATACAGCACCATGACTAATTAGTAATGATCTAGAAACAGATTGTTTATTTTCTTTAATAATTTGTTTTAGTGCTGCTTTGGAATCCTCTTTACCTTTTGTTTCGTAGGTAAATAAGACTTTAACAGCATTTTCTTCCGCAGTGATGGCCCTATTTTTCGGCTTGTACCCTAATTGCTTGACCATAGCTTCTGAAATTGCCCATACCGACCATGGATTTTGGCCAGTAATTAAATTATTATCGTGACTTATTCTTTCAAGGTACATGATGCCTTCATTAAATATGGCCCCTTGAGAAATTAGTTTGTCTTGTAATAAAAAAGGGAAAACAGATTCTGCATTTGGAATTAACAATAACTCTTCCTTATTGGTAAAGCTACTGACCTGCTTATTTTTTAAAAATGGTTGTCCATCGTCTAAGGTAACATTTACAAAGGCTGCAGGGCCATGACAGACTGCTCCGATAACTTTGTTATTCTTATGGAAATCTTTTATCAAAGCATGTATAAATCTATTATTTGGAAAATCAAACATCGCTCCTTTCCCTCCGACAAAATAAACAGCTTCATATGTTTCAGGTTTTACATCTTTTAATAAAAGGCTATTATTGGTTTTGGATTGCGCAATAGAATCATTCAAAAATGCATAATCGAATATCCCCATATCATCATCATCTAACACTACGGGTGGTTTACCTCCTAAAGGACTTGCTATATCAACATCAAAACCATTGGCTTTAAAAACATAGTAAGCTCTTGCTAATTCTGTTAGTTCGTATCCTGTGCCTTTACCACTTGTGCCCATGGTATCTGTGCTGGTTACAACAGCTAGTATTTTCCCCCGATAACCTGGTACATCTTTAGTGATGTAAGTGATATCACTTGCTTGACTATTAACTAAGGCACCATCTTCTTCCGGTAAAAGACTCGCGATATATATACCAATAGAGATAAGTATAGCCACAATGAGAGTTACAGTGGTCAGTGTCCATTTAATAATTGGATATTTTTTAAACATAATTTCTTTTTTAATTCATTTATCAAGTAAAGTTGAATCATACTTAAGGTTGCTACAGGGTTGACAATTCACCATGGTTATCATATATAGGCTCTTAAAAAACCATTTAATCTGTCTTATTTTTCAATATCTACTCAATAAAACGAGCTAAACATATTGTCTAATCATAGGTAGCAGTTCCATAAACGAGTATCCTGAGTGTTAGCGATTGAGTTCAAACCAAGTAGTCTTATCACCAACTTTGATTTCAAAACTTAACCCACAGGGGGTTGAGGGTATTTGTGTGGGGTACCAATTCCGTCCCTCTTTAGAAATAACAAGTAGACCGGATTCCTCACCCAAGGCCAAGAAATCAGAATCTTTTGGTCCCTTGGGAAAATAATTAATCCCTGAATCGGCAATGATTTTTTCAGCCATTTCCAAAGGGTAATCAGTGACAATTCCTATTTCATTTATACACATTATGTTTTGGGTTGAAAAATCTCCGATTATTTCATTTTGGAGATCCATCCGACAAATGACTTCCAAAATATTCCCCTGGTCATCTTTGAAATAGACCGACTTTGCCTTCCAGTTTTCAAAACACACTATAGGACCTGAGTCTGAGATCAGCATTTTAACCCCTCTATCATTTAACCATTGAATAGCCAATTCAATGGATTGAATCGGGATAAGGAAGGCAAAATGATATTGGGGAGAGGATCCCTCTGACGCTTTCTTAAATACCAATTCAGAAGATCCAACTTGGAAACCTACTTGATTCATGTTTCGGAAAAGAAGCTTAAAACCAAGTCTCTCTTGATAGAACCTTTGGGTTTCATCCAAATTTTTACTTTGCAATACAAGTTTTAAAATATCCATTACTTCCCCTTTCTTCAAATGAGTTCAAATAGCTCTTCACTACTTCTCCGAACTTTCTTACGAAAATGTGCCGAATCATCTAAGGCGCGAAATCCTATCGGAGCAACTAATACAGCATGTAATCCCTGGTCATTTAAGCCCAAAATTTCATCATATTTATCTGGCTCAAATCCTTCCATCGGACAAGCGTCAAGTTTAAGTTCTGCCGCAGCAATTAGGAGATTATTCATTGCTAAATAGCATTGTTTCTCTGACCAGGACTGTCTTTCTCCTTCACCCATGGCTGAAATGCCTTCCTTAATACTTTTTCCATAGGCAAGAATCCCGGCTTTTTTAGATTCTTCCACTCCTTCTTGTAAGAGGTTGATATATGAATCGACACCTTCATTAAAGTTTTGGTTGTAACTACAGAACACGAACAAATGGGATGCATCCGTGATTTGCGATTGGTCCCAAGAAGCTTTCCTAAGCAGTTTTTTCATTTTAGGATCTTCAATTATCAAAACCTTATACAATTGAAGCCCATAAGAGGAGACCGAAAGTCGAACAGCCTCTTTAAGCAGTTCCAAATGAGTTGAATTAATTTTTTTCTTTGAATCAAATTTTTTGGTGGCATAGCGCCAGTTCAATGTTTCTATCAATTTCATTTCTTTTTCTTTTTTAGTTTTTATAAAATCTGATCTTAAAATCTGACCGAAAGCCGTATTTCAAATACAATCCCAAGCCCATGGCTGAGGCTTGTAGGATTGCAGTGGTCGCCCCGGCTTTTTTTACCTTTGAAAGAGTGGCTTCGAATAAGTGATTTGCCAAACCCTTTCCTCGAAAAGAGGGAGCCACTCCAATTGAATAAATTCCTGATACACCCCTGGAATCTTGAAAGACCATACTGGTTCCTATAGGATTATCTTCAAATGAAGCGGTGTAAAAACTCACTTTTTCTCCGAGGGCTATCACTGTGGAAGGAGGAATTTCATACCCAAAGGAATGGAAGAAGACCTGTGACCAAATCAAAGCTTGTTTCGGCGTTTTTACCAGTTGCAGTTGAATTGGCAGAGTGGTTTGGGAGGAAAAAGAAGCTAGATCACAGGACATCCCAACCAATTCAGAAGACGAATGAAAACCAAATTCGGCAAGTAAGTCTTCTTGGATTTCCTTTTCCCAAACAGCCAAACTACAGGGCTTTCCCTTTGACAGAGATTGAACAGCTAAAAGCTTTTTAGAATTCAATGAGCCAGTAATCCATACCTTATCTGGCCAATCACCCTGGCTTCCAAGGCTGACAAATACCTCATTCTCTGAAATGAATTTACCGGCTAAGAGTCCACCTACTTTCCAAAGATCTGTGAGGTTATGTACGTTTGAGTGTTTCAATAATTCCATAGCTCTTTTAGGATTTTATTAGCAACACCGAAACAATCATCAGAGAGATTCCCATCATTCTTTTGAAAGTGATGGGCTCAATAGGCAATCCAAACCATCCATAGTGACTGGCTAATCCCGCAAAAATTAATTGACCGCTTAGACCAAATGCGACCGTAGTAGAAATACCAATTCTCGGAATCACATAGTAAAAAGAAGCGATTGCAAGAAAGCTTAGAACTCCTCCCAAAAAAAATAAGTACAAAGGAATGGTCTGAATTTTTTCCAGAATTGCCATATTCTCTTTTGCAAGAAGCAAAACCAAAATGGCAAGCGAGGCACTGACTAAAAGGCTTATAGAAGAAGCTACTAATGCATTATCCAACCTAACTCCAAGCTGGGCATTTAAACTGCCCTGCAGGACAATCAATATTCCGACTCCAAAGGCCGCTACCATCAAATGAAGGTTTTCCATGACCAAAAGATTCAATTGATAGGTATGGCTATTGGACGCATAGGAGCCGCGGAAGCACCCCGTAACTTCAGCGAACTACCTATAAAAGCAAATTCATAAACCCCATCATGAGCTAAACTCTCCAGATTCATCTGCTCCATAAACATCACGCCTTTCTCTGCAAGCAAATAGGTATGGACAGGTACCCAATTGTCCTCCCGCTCAGGAGGGAAAGCTTCGAAACTTAAATTATCCGCACCCAAAAGCATAATTTGCTGCTCCTCCACCAACCATTTAACCGCGTCTAGGTTGATCCCCGGATAGTTATCCAAGTACTGATCTGCATGCTCATAATGCCTTGCCTGCCCTGTTCGAATGAGGACTATATCCCCCTTCTGTAGTTTTGTTTTTTGCCTTTCTAGAGCTGATTTTAAATCAGAAGAGTTGATTCGATAATTTTCCGGCAGCTGATCGACCTCTTTCAAAGCTAAGATGTCAATTAAAACACCCCTTCCAATTATGGGAGGAATGGTTTCTGCACCTGTTTTTTTCCAGCCTTTATCCCCCAAATACTCATCAGCTGAAAAACCATTCCAGATTTTACCATTCAACCCAAAATGATTCAATGCATCAATATGGGTTCCCATGTGGGTATACATGGAAATGGCATCCCCAGTATAGCTGACTTTGGCATTCATCCCCTCTCCCATCCCATTGGGATTGTCAATGAGCGTACCTTTTGGAGTGTGGGTCATCCAGAATTGATAGGCAGGATCTCCCAAGGCATGAAAGCTGGGCATCCCCACGAAATATTCCACACTTAAGTCATAGATTTTTCCTGATCTAACATGGCTTAATACCTCTAATCGGCTCTGATCGCTCATCAAGTTTAGCGTACCAATTTCATCATTGGGCCCCCAAGGGCTTTTTCCAACTTTCTCAGTTGACATGACCTGTGAAAGGCCAAACCCTGCCTGACAAGTCAGAAAATAGGAAATGAACATCCATTTTTTCATGATATTATATTTTTTTGGTTTATAATGACCTTTCAAAGGTCCGCCAATTACAATCCCTGTCGAATGACTTGGATTAAGTCTTTCACTTAACCTAGATCAAGATGAATCCTGAACTCCTATGGCAAAGTCTGGAGAAATATATCTCACTCTCTGAGTCTGAAAAGGCATTGATCCTATCCAAACTCAGCACCCGCAACTTCAAAAAAGGTCAGTTTTTGGTTTTTGCAGGCGGCAAAAGTAAAGTGACCAATTTCGTCATTGAAGGGTCTGTAATGGCTTATTTTACCGATACCAAAGGGCTGGATCATATCATCCAATTTGCCTTTGAAGGTTGGTGGATTAGTGATTTGAAGAGTTTTATCACCCAGAAAGAAGCCATTCTCAATGTTCAGGCCTTGGAAGAGAGCACTGTTTTGGAACTATCCTTCGAGGACCTAGAAGAACTATATGGTCAAATCCCTCAATTGGAACGATTTTTCAGGGTCATCACTCAGCGTGCTTTTGTGGCCTTTCAAGAGCGAATTTTGGAAACCATCAGTCAATCTGCCGAAGAACGATACCGTGCATTCCATGATAAATTCAGAAAGTACGAAACCCGTATTCCTCAGAAACTGATTGCCTCTTATTTGGGAGTCACTCCAGAGTTTTTCAGCCGAATGAAAAAGAAAATGGAATGGTAATCCACTCTCTACCAAAATTCCGTGATCCTAAAAATCTTTTCATCCTTAAATTCAAATACTGCCATTTCACCATCTTCCTTGTGAGGATTTGGGTTGGTTTTAGATATAAATTTCTTACTGACAGCAAGAGCATTTTTTCCTGATATAACCGAAAACACATGGATATCATAAATTTTCCCATCGTATCCTCCTGATTCCAAATTTCGGCGATATCCATTGTACAAATCTTCTCTGGTATACACTCCGCCATATTCCTGATGAACATAGGTGAAGTCTTCAGAAAACAATTGGAATAATCTATCAACATCCTTTATATCAGATTCTTTACTGAAAATTTTCAGATTGAGCTGATAATACTGATTTAGCAATTCTTCCTGTTGAGATCTTTCATTGCTTTCAGTTTGTTTTTGGGGTTTCATATCCAAAAACCCCAAATTCAGCAAAAAAGCGATGGTTAAAGCTATTTTCATTTCATGTACTATTTATTGTGTGATGGAATAAGGTTCTAATCGAACCCCATTTGTATAAAATCAAAGTTTAACCTTCCCATATCTTTGAAAATGGTTATTTTCGGCAATGGTCACGAGAAGTTCAGCCCTTTTTGATATTCCTTTAACTGATGAAGAAGCTCAATTGATTGATGAGTTGATCCCCATTAAAACCTTCAAAAAAGGAACCATTCTTTTAAAAGAAGGCCAGGTGGCCAGAGAATCCTATTTCAATCTCAAAGGTCTGGTCCGCTTGTATTACTTGATAGAAGGAGAGGAAAAGACCATTCACTTTTATGAGGAGTTTCAGCCTATTGCCTCACTTTCCAGCTATTTGAATAAGACTCCGGCCAATCATTATCTCGAATGTGTAGAAGACACCACGTTGACCATTCTGAGTTACGACAGTGAACAGGAATTGATCAAGAAAGTACCAGTTTTTGAATCGGTTTGTCGGGTATCCATAGAGCAGGAATTTGGGAAAAACCAACAAATGCTTGCCGATTACATGATCAAATCACCAGAGAAACGCTATCTGGAACTTCAAGAAAATCAACCGGAACTACTAAATCGAGTTCCTCAATACATTCTAGCTTCTTACCTTGGAGTAAAACCTGAATCACTTAGCCGAATTCGGAAAAGATTGGCGACCAAAACCTGATTAAGCAACCAAAATACCCACATTGCCAGCTTTTTTACCCTTTTCTACATAGGCATGGGCAGCCGGAATTTCATAGAATGAATAAACTCGATCTAAGTAAGGTTTAATTTTTTTTGCCTCCAAAAGATACTGAATCACTATTAAGTCAGACTTCTTTTGGTCTGCTATTCCTACTAGGATCTGCTCCTTTTTACCCTGAAATTTTTGAATCATCAGATCCAGATAATCAGACAAAGAGGCATCATTGGAAAGATACATACCATTGTTTTTCAATAAATGCTTGATTTCCCTGAAGGAAGTCTTGCCCACCGCATTAATGATCAGGTCAAATTTTTCAGACACCTTGGTAAAATCCTCTTTATCATAGCTAATTACTTGATCTGCCCCCATTTTTTTACCCAAATCGCATTTTTTGAACTGCACACACCCACCACATAAGCTTGCTTAACTTTTGCCAACTGGAGCATAGCTGAACCCACAGATCCAGACACTCCATGAATCAGTACTTTCATTCCGGGTTTAAGATTTGATTTTTGAAGAAAATGGTATGCCGAAAGGAATCCAACAGGTACTACTGCAGCTTCTTCAAAACTTAACCCCTTCGGGATTTTTGCCACAGGCATATCCCTATCCACAGCTACATATTCGGCGTAGGTTCCAGAGCTCATCCCTAAACTGCCAAAAATTTTATCTCCAACTTTGAACTCAGTTACTTCATTCCCAACTTCCTCTACAATTCCTGAGAATTCGTGACCTAAAAGAGGATTTTTAGGTTTAAACAGTCCCGCAAAAAAGCGGATCGGAAGCGGTTTTCCACTGCGGATTCTCCAATCTCCTGCCGTGACGGAAGTGGCGTGGATTTTCACCAAAAGCTCATTGGCTTTTGGCTCAGGTTTTTCCAGCGTATCGGGACTCAACACAGTCGGTTCCCCATATCTTTTGAAGGTAAATGCTTTCATTTTCAAACACTTTTGATTTACACTTCAAAAGTAAAACCCACTTCTCTCCCAAAAATTGACCTTGGTTAAGAAGTGGATTTCTACACTAAAAGAATTAAATCAGGACTCTAGTGCCAAATGCAAAATAGGAAAAGGTTTGCCTGTGGATCCAATTCAGAACGCCCGATTACCTTAAACCCACAGTGCAAATAAAATCCCAAAGCCTGCTCGTTCAGCTCATTGACGTCTAATTTCTCTACTCCCATTTCATTAATAGCATATTCTAGGCAAAGTCTTCCCAGTCCTTTGCCAAAAGCATCCGAATGTAAAAACAACATCTCCAAATTTCCTTCAGCCACTCCTAAAAAGCCTAAGATTTGACCTTTTGAATCACGAACAACCCTAAATCCACCGCATAAAAATAAGTGTCTAAGATCAAGGGTTTGAAGTATGCAATATCCTCTTCTGAGAGAAAACCATGGGTTTTCCTTACTGAATCCTCCCAAATCTCTACCAAAATTGGAAAGAAAGAGGGATCACATGTTTCTAGTGAATAATTCACTTTGCAGGGATTTTATTAAAATTCGTCTAAAGCCAGTTTGGCAATTTCCCGGGTGATCACCGTAGGAGAGTTACAATCGCAATTACTCAAGCCTACTACATAAATATCCTGATCTGGCAGATAAACTCCCATAGATTTAAATCCAAAGACGCTACCCCCATGTTCTCTGACCGGAACTCCTTCGAAATCTTTGAGGTGCCAGCCATACCCATAAGTCAAGATCTCCCCATTAGATAAAGTGCCCGGAGCAAAAGCCTTTTGAAGGGTTTCTTGCTTTAGAAGCACATCCGTATTCAAGGCATTTTGCCAAATCAACAGATCATCAACGGTAGACATCAACGAACCAGAGGCATAGGGAATGGTCAGGCTCACCCACATTTTATTAGTATATCCATTCCGATCGTGATAACCATAGGCACGCATTTTCACCAATTCCCGATCGGAAGCATAGCGGGAATTCCTCATTCCCAATATTTGAAAAATTCGCTGCTCTATAAAATCCTCATAGCTCATACCTGAAACTAGCTCCATCACATAGCCCAAAACCACATAACCTGAATTATTGTATTCAAATTTTTCCCCCGGAAGAAAATCCACAGGTTCATCCTTGAAAAAATCAACCATCTCCTTCGGACTTTGATCAGTTCTGGCAATCGACATAATAGATCTCATTTTTGTGAAATCCTTGATTCCAGATGTATGATTCAATAAATGTTGAATGGTCAACTTTTCCCCCTGGACAGGAAAATCAGGGATGTACTTTCTCACATCATCCTCTATGCTGAGCTTTCCTTCTTCTTCCAGAATCAATATACCTACTGCAGTAAACTGCTTGGTCATGGACCCGATCTGAAAAACATTTTCAGGAACCATTGCTACATCCAATTCCAAATTGGACATACCAAAGGCTTTTCGGTATACAGGATTACCATCTTTTGCTACCATAAAAACCGCTCCCGGTCCTTCCGATTCAAACATCTCTTTCAAAAGACTGTCAATTTTTGTTTCCAAGGATTGTGCTTGAAGGGATTCGTTTAGTAGTAAAGAACAAGTCCAAATAGTCAAAAAGGCTAAACAGAATTTTCTAAATGTGTGCATTTTTATTTTTGGTTTAGTTTTTATTCAAATCTGATAAAGCATTGATTTCCAACACATCTCCCAATAGGGAATCCAAAGCGGCCCGATCAAAAAGTCTCCCATTTAAGATAACTGCTGATATTTCCTGAGTAGCTCGGATATCTTCCAAGGGATTGGAATTCAGAAGGACGAGGTTAGCATTTTTTCCAGGAGAAATTGTCCCTTCAAGAGCCTGAGTTCCTAAGTATCGGGCTGGACTTACCGTGGCAGCTTTCAAAATCTCAATTGGTTCCATCCCCAAGTCTTGTAATAGCTCCATTTCTTCATGAACCGAAAAGCCTGGAACCACTAAGCCAAAGGTGTCGGAACCAATCATAAGCGGTACACCTGCATCAGAAAGTTGGAGTGTAAAACCCTTCATCCACTCTAGCCATTCGCTTAATAATAATTCGGCATCTTTACCGTAAAGCACCTTCCCCTTCAAGTCTTTTCGATACGGATTTTCATCCGAAAGCCAATAATTACGATCACCCGAAAGCATGTATTTTGCATAATCCGCTTCTCCTAACTTCTTGAATTCAGAATCATTGAGATAATGGATAATCCGTTCGAATACCTTTAATGTAGGTACTATGGTAATCCCACTGGTTTTAATTTCCTCTACCACTGAGGTCATAAAATTCTCGTCATTTCGTTGTGTTTCCCCAAAGAGATATACAAATTCCTCCACATGTTCGATGGACTTCATTCTTAGGGAATAATCTAAACCCATTGCTCTTTGTGCATGCCCGATGACTGAAAGCCCTTCTTTTTCGGCTTCCTCCAAAAGACCTTGGTAGATATTTTCCGGAAGATTGTCAGCGATTTTCAGGAAATCATATCCCTTTTCCACATTGCTTTGGACCATTTCTCTCGCTTCCTCCTCACTTTGCAGCATGGAGGAATTCAAGTAAGGCCCTGTTGTGAAATATCTGGGCCCCAGAATTTCACCCGAATTAATTTTCTCTCGGATACCCACCTGATCCTGCCAGTCATATTCTGCCATATTCCGGACTGTGGTCACCCCATTGGCTAGTAAAAGATTTAGATCTCGTTCGATCCCTCCTTGAGGATTTCTCCAATGAAAGTGCATCTCGTGAAATCCTGGTATCATAAATTTTCCCTGAGCATCCACTACTTGGTATAAATCCGATTTCGGATTATTGGATGCAGCTTGAATACTCAGAATTTTCCCATTTGCAATTAATACTTGTTGGTCTTTCAATATCTCTTTGGAGGTCATACTAATCACATTTACATGATTAACCAACAGTGTATCCGCATATTGATTAACAGGAACCCCATTCAGAAAAGGCCATAGAATCCCCAGCATGAATAATTTCATTTTATTTTTGATTTGATATGTTGTTAGGAAATTAGTTAAGGCGTGAAAGCTTCAAGTTTTTAACCCGCCCATTCGACAGCATTACTTCTGCTGCTTTTCCTTCTGGATTAAGGACAAATTCAACGGAAAACACTGGCCAAGCCCCACGAAACGCATTAGCGGTCATTCTTTCCAAAGGAATTTCACCATGTCGTGGATGGTAGACCATTAAATTCTCTTCATTAATTTTGAACCAATAAGAAGCCTGTAATTCCACACTGTAATACTCCCCTTCCAAATCCATCAGGTCTGATGCCGAAAAGGAATTTTCTCCAAGTGGAACCCAGATATTTACAATGCCTTCCTTTGAAAGCAATTTGGCGCTGCTTACTACTCCATTCTGAACCTCAAAGCTCAATTTTCGCCCGTCTGACTCTAAAACAGAAAATTCTCCGTTCCCCAAATGCAGAAGTATACGTTCCAAAGTCCCAATCTTTGCAATGAGCTTCTGTTCCTTTTCGAGGATTTGGATAACCTGCTTATCATAAGTATCCCAGTAACTCCCTTCAAGAAGATTTGCTTGAATAGGTTCAATATTTTTTACCTCTGCTTTATCAGATGAGATCGGGCTGATGGAGGTTACAGGCTTATTCAAAATAATTTCAGAAATTCCATTGAGTTTCTGTCCTAAATTGGAAGAACTGAAGTTGGAAAGGATCGAAATGCTCAGTTTCAAGTCTGGAAAAGTAGCAATCTGAGCTCGAAAACCACCGATTGATCCAGAATGATGGATTCTTCTCTGTCCACCAAATTGATCTACAATTAAACCGAAAGCATAATTGCCAGCCTGACCATTGGAATAAAGACCAATTTCCTTCATCTGCTCAAATGCATTTTCCCAGCCAGGTTTGGGTTTATAAAGGTTTTTTGCCCAAATGAGTAAATCTTCCGAGGAAGAATGGATATTTCCTGCACCGGTATAGTTCCAATAATCCAATGCTCTTTCAAAAATTCTATCGTGACTGTGGTAATAGGAAGACGCATTGCCAGGAACTATGCGGGTATAATTATCCTCGACATAGGTATGCTCCAACCCAAGAGGTTCAAAAACCTCGCTTGCCATCCATTCAGCAAATGACTTCCCAGAAAGTCGCTCTACGACCATAGCCATCAGCACATAGCCTGTATTGCAATATCCATATCGTTCTCCAACCGGATAATTCAGATCCTTTTGCAAGGTCACAAATCGGAATACATCTTCATTGGATCGGACATCATCCCCTCTCCATCCTGCCAAACCCAACAAATCATGAACACTTCTCAAACCACTGGTGTGATAGATTAAATGTCGAAAATTAATCGGTTGCCTAAAATCAGGAATTTCAGGCAGGTATTCATTGACCTCATCATCCAAGGAAAGAAGTCCCTTTTCTGCCATTCGCACGATTGCCATAGCCGTGAACTGTTTTGATACGGAGGCGATATTAAATAAGGTACTTGGGGTATTTGGAACTCCAAAATCCAAACTTGCAAGACCAAAAGCTTTAGAATAAATCATTTCCCCATCCTCCATAACACCCACTGACCCTCCAGGCATTCCCGGCTGATTCCACTCCTGAAATATAGAATCTAGTAGCGCTTCCTTTTCTGGACTCAACTGTGCATAGGAAATCCCAATAGCACTTATATATAAGGTAACGATGAAAATGAGTTTTTTCATAAACTTTCGCTGACTTGACCTTTTGATCATTATTTCAATTCAAATTTAAGATACCCAATTTCCTTTGACATTGACTTAGGTTAAGAATTCATTTTTCTCTGATTTCTTGACGTTTTAAATTCTTAACCCAGATCAATTTTCAGCCTTTTTTTCCGCCTTAGGTTTGTGGAAAATTAGGATAAAATGAAAAATCTCATAGTTCAAAGCGACCGAAACCTGATTCTGGGGCTGACAGGCTTACTTTATTTACTAGTGATTGTTTGCGGACTTTCCAGTGAACTGGGATTTCGGGAAGTTTTATTCCTGCCAGAAGATATCCAGCAGACGATGGAAAACATCCAAGAAAACCTGAACCTACTTCGACTTGGAGTCTCCCTAGACATGGTAATGGTATTGGCTGATATCGGTTTAGCCTGGTTCTTCTTCATCTTATTTCGGGAGAACTTTCCAAGATTATCCTATTTAGCTTCTTTTTTAAGACTGTTGCAGGCGGCAATTATTGGAATCAACCTGATCCATCTATTACAAATCCCAACCCTACTCCAGTTATTTTCTGATGTTGATGAATCCCTATTTGTAGCCCGACAAATAGGCTATCTGATTGAATCCCATCGCCTAGGCTATTTACTAAGCGCGATTCCTTTTGGGATGAGCTGTGTGACTTTGGGGTACATGATGTACAAATCCGGCTGGTTTTCACGACTTCTTGGAGCCATGGTATTGGTTGCGGGATTTTCCTATTTGATTGATTCCTTCACCAATATCCTTTTGCCAAAATATGCTAATTACAGTGATATTCTGGTATTGGCAACAGCCGTGATTACAGAATTATCTCTATGTATATATCTGATTTTTAAAGGAGTAAAACAATAAATACTGATCTGTCAAAAAAAATAAATTATGCCGCATTTTATTATTGAGTGCTCAGATGTGCTTTTAGATAAGCACTCCTCAGAAAAAATCATGAAAAAGGTTTATGAAGCTGCTATATCTTCCAACCTTTTCAAGCCGGAAGAAATTAAAGTCAGAATAAGACCCTATCGAAACTTCTATGGAACATTTTCTCCAATAGAATTCATCCATGTATTTGGAAATATCATGGAAGGTCGAAACCAGGTTCAAAAAAATACTCTTTCTAAAAATATTGTAACTGGTCTAAATCAACTATTTCCTGAAGTCTCCATTATCTCTATGAATATTAGAGATTTCGATAGGACGGGATATTTTAATAAACAAATGCTCCCCTAAGAAAATACACACACTTTGATTTTTCAGAAAGTCAAAGAAAAATCAACTCTGAACTAGGGATCGTTTCTAACCAAAAATGATCCATTTCCAGAAAAAGCAGCAGAAAAGTCTTTCCTGCGAATTTAAAGGTATTTCAGAATCTTAAAGAATTACAAAACCAACTATTAATTACTTAAACACAAAAAAAATGAGAAAAATCATTTCAACTTTCGCCCTGGTTCTAGCCACTTCTCTTCTCTTAAGTTCATGCCACACCTATACGGTAACTGTAGGAGAAGGCTCCCAAACCGGAATCGAGTACAAGGAAAAAAACCATTACCTGATTGAGGGATTGGCCGCTTTAAAAGTATCTGACCCTGTGAAAATGGCTCATGGAGCAAAGGATTATGAGGTAACAATAAAGCACACATTTGTGGATGGATTGATCCATGTATTGACTTTCGGAGTTTATGCGCCCACAACCACCATTGTGAGAAAATAAAGCCGCAATGATTTAATCCATGTAATAGGTATCCGCATTCGATTATGTGGATACCTTTTCCTCATCTTATTCGCAATGGTAAAGAGAGGAAGCTCCTTGACCGTGCGGACTAAAAATCATATCGACTTCCCAATTCTATGGATAGAATTTAGGGTTTTGGGTCAAACAATACACAATCGTAAAGAAAATTTGACTACTCCCAAAAGGGTATTGAAGCATTGCCGTTGAAAAGAAAAAAATTAAACATCCGTACTAAACCAAAGGAATTTGAGATTTAAACCTAAATCCCATACACTATAAAGAAGCTTTGTGAAATAAAAACTACTCAAATTGAAAAACAGTATTCCTTATACCCTATTAATAGCAATTGTACTATTCACATACGCTTGCAAAACTGAGACCTCAGAAGGTAGTCAGGCTGATTCCTCTACTGAAAAAAACCTATACTTTGGATATAAACCACCAGGTTTAATCCCCGAAGTTTTTGTTCCTAAAAATCAAACTACTGAAGATTGGAAATTGGGAAATCCAGACCAGTTGGACATGAATGAGTTTTATTTCACTTACACTGGAAACAACCCTTTTGAGGATCCTGTAATTGTTTACCGAAATGAAGGAAGCTATTACAGGGTCAATAAATACAACTTTAAACATAATCCTGGCGATAGTAATATCTTATATTCAAGATGGAACTACATTGAACGCACTGATTCTGGTTGGTCAAAAATGAAAAGCTTAGGTCCCATGTTTGAAAGAGAAGACTGGGGGATTATGGTCATGTCGGTATCTGCTAAAGGTACTCTTGTTTTTGATGACTATAAAAGCAATGATGTAATCAGAATGTCACGGATTATAAACGGTAAGCGGGAAGAACCCAAGTTACTTAATGATCAAATTAATACAGGAAAATGGACTGCTCATCCATTCATCGCACCTGATGAATCCTTCTTAATATGGGGCAGCGAGCGAGCTGAAGGATACGGATTGTCTGATAATTATATCAGTTTTCGACAACATGATGGTTCTTGGGGTCAGGCCATTAATATGGGCGATCAGATAAATTCAGAACTGGTAGAAAATGGTGCTCGATTAACACCTGATGGAAAATATTTACTTTTTGGGAGATCTGAAGAAAAAGAAGGAGAGGATGGAAAAAAATATTGGGTAACGACCAACTATTGGGTTGATGCCCAAATTATTGAAACTCTCAGGCCTCAATAATCTTTCCGAAAAAAATTAACTGACAAAATACATTCAATAAAACCTAAAAGAATTGCTTGTTTTAACCTGCTATGAAATTCCTTTCGGATTTTCAGTCTGGAGTGTATTTGAAGAACTTAATTGCAACCTGCGCAATTATCAAAGCTGAGCCCGTTTGAAGATAATAAAGAATTTTTAAACACCTTCTTAATAAGTGCAAAATTATACCAAAATCAAGGATGGTAGAAACTCCCCTGATTTTAAATTATTTAACCATTTCAAATTGAGGATAATACTTCCTTTAACTTTAGAGGAATTGAACTTCGGTTGCAACTATCGTTGACAGGAGGAGCAAAACCTGATTCGAAAGTGTCAGGTTTTTTGTTTTAAGGCATTTCAGGCTTTTCTTGGGTTAATAGGACCTTGTCCTTGATGGATATCAGGACGAGACAAAACTTCCTTCATCGTGGAGGAGAAGTCAAATCAATCCCATCCTCAAATCCATATAAGAATTAAGCGAATAATCATTTTGATACACTCAAAAGCCCAAGTAGGAGGAAAAAGAAAACACCAAAAAGGGAATAATAAAATAAATGATACAGTCTACCCACCTTTCCCTCATTCTTAATAGATATTTCTTTGTATAGAGGTAGGTATTTGAAAATCTTACCTTTCACAAAAAATCCTTTTCTAAACAGACTAACTGGGTGTCCATTATTGTTAAGGTAGTTCACAATGGAGTTGCTTATAAATAAATTATACCACAACATTATTAAAGTAACAATCCCAAAAACAATAGCCATTTCCATTTTTGATTGATTCCCTTTTAAAGATACATTTTATTACTTTAATTCTCCTTTAACTGCAGCTTCCGACAATAGGGGGAGTAAATCCTGATACGTAAGTGTCAGTTTTTAAATATTAAAATCTGACACTTTAAAAAACTACCTCAACCAAAGCCTGATTCCTCCAAACTTTAAGTTCTATTCTTCCTTTCCAAAGATTCCCTTTCTCCAGTTTTCTAAGTGTTAACACCTTGTCCACTGGCTCTCCCCAGCACTCCAGAATCACATCTCCCACTTGAAACACATTTTGATCTTCTTCTTTGGAAACTCCCAAAACCAGCACTCCCGAAATTTCATTGACCCCTGCAGCCGATTGTTCGCCCAAGGTCTCCATATTCTTGACCTTAAATCCTCGCCACTCTTCAATTTCAACTATTCCATCTAAGCGCTCTATAAACAAATCCGGTATTTTTGGTGAATCAGCCAAATCCTGAAGCTTCTTAGAGGCTACTCCAAACTGATCCATTGGAAAATTCTCAAAGCCAATTGACACTAGGACAGGAGATCTTTCTTCTATCCTAAAATCTCCCTCCTTCGGATTTATAAAACCAAGGTCTCCATACTCCGCGCTTTGCTCCACTCCGAATTCCCTGCTTTTCATCAAATCCATTTCCGAGGTGAAAAAATTCTCATCCACCTTATCTCCCCAAAAGGTTACCCCGATCTGCTTATGCGAAGTCATCACGATATTTCTGGCAAACACATCATGGCTATTTTCAAACCAAACATGGGGATGGAAACCATTATTCAAGGTGATATTATTATATACGGTTCTATAAAACCCTTCCCGAAGTTTTATCCCGCCACTTAAGCACAGGTTATTATAAATCTCATAATTGCTGGACCCATCGTCCAGATCAATATCCCAACCATGATCACAATGGAATCGGTTATTTCGTATTATGGTGGTTTTGATGGCATCCAACTTAATCCAATCCGGATGTCTCTCAACAAGCTCATTCATAGTTCCCCTATTAGGATGCCAAAAGCGTTCTCTTCCCCAAGAATTAAAGGCCCCATGATCCCCAGTCTCCATCACGGTGTTGAATACATCATTAAATTCAATGATATGCCCTCCCCAAGCACCATCTCCAATATTAATCCCCGCCCGGGGAACATTGTAAATGGTGTTGTGAATGATATTCAAATCCATCGCCATCTGAATCTGTAAACCGGCCACCTGTTTTTCAATCAATCCGATGTTCCGGATCAGGTTATCAGCCACTAGTGAATTAGCAGGATATTCCTCCGTTTTAGGACCTGGAATGGTATCCATTTCTTCTTCTGGAACAAATTCATGGTAGTTAAAAGAAGGTGAACGAACCGCATTTGGACTCCCTACAAAGCTGATTGCACTCCCTCCTATTTCTTCGATCAAATTCCCTCGGATGGAGGCTTTTCGGTTATAGTTGCTTACAAAAACCGCGTTCCCACCTAAATCCTGAAAAGTATTGTTTTCAAGGTGAATGTTTTCTGTCCCATCGAGCAGTATTGCGCCATTTCTGTAAATGGTCCAATCACTCCGCATCAATGGTTCTTCGGTCTTCATGAATGTAGGAGCAGTTTGGGTAAATAGAATATCCTTTATCTGGATATGATAAACAGGATTATCTACATTTCCTTTGAAAGAAATCAAGTTTTCTAGGACTCCAACTTCTACGAGTTCGATGTCTTTAATCGTTTGTCCCTCCTCTGGAAAATAATACAACAAGCCCTTTTCTCGATCCAAATACCATTCTTTGGGATTGTCCAATTCCTCGAAAATATTCTCTACAAATCGAAATTTGGGATGCAATCCACTTTCCCGGTTATTCTGCCAGCCTCCTTCATAAATCAGGCTATCCTTCCCGACCTTTCTGATTATTTCATAATGCATCCCTCCCCATCTTCCTTGATGCAGCGCATGGATATATCCACCTTTTGGGTCTTTCCAACTTGCAATCCGTTCTTTGGACAAGGCATCTTCCGCATACCCATGGAAAGGAAGGGTTTCTGTCTGATAATTGGGATAACGAGCGCGAATCTGCTTTTTCCCATTGATATAAAGGGAAGAAAAATCCAATCCTTTGGGAACTTTGGCCACCCACAAAGAGTCTTGGCTTTTCCATGTTAAGTCCAGCGATCTCCCTCCACTAATGATCACTTTCTCCCCTTTTTTTGCTTGAATCATATAGGGAAATTCCTCCGAACCGGATTCACTGACATCAAAAACCAAAGGTTCTTCCAGGTAATAAGTTCCACCATTAATCAATAAGGAAACTCCCTCCTCTGGGTTTTCCGCTTTTAACTTTTTGACCTGTTCCTTAGCATGCAAAATACTGGCAAAAGGCAATGCTTCTGTCCCAGGATTGCTATCCTTCCCATCTGTAGCAACATAATATTGGGTTTGAGCAGTACTGAAAAATTGAAAGGCAAAAAATAAAAAGATGACAAAAGATGCTTTGATTAAAATCGTTCTCATAGGGATTTGCTGAATACAGCGCAAAATATTTCGATTTACTCCGGCAGCAAAAAAATACAGAAGTACTTTCATTTATTAACTCCTTTTTTACTACTTCCCTTGAGTAAAGCAAGCTATTTAGTTTCCCATTTATTGAAAAATGAAGTAGATTTCAATGAATTTTAATAAATACTATTTTGAAGTTTTTTCTAACCCTTGCCATTTGTTGTATCTCCCTTTTCACTCAAGCCCAAACTGTTTGCTCATTGGAGAGCAGGGAAAAACTGGAATTGTTTCTGGAGAAGCTTGCCGATAGCAACCTCTCTGGGAAGAGTCCAAATGAACTGAATACCATGATTGGGCAATGGTTTCTGGAAACTCCTTATGTAGAAAAAACTCTGGAAGTACCTGGGTCTGAACAATTGGTCATCAACCTGATGGGAGTGGATTGCACCACCTTTTTGGAGACAGTGGTTACTCTAACCAGATTGGCAGAAAGCAACGAATTCACCTTTGAAGCATTCGAGCAAAACCTGGAAGTGCTCCGCTACCGGGAAGGCAAAAACCAAGGCTATCCTTCTCGCCTTCACTATTTTTCGGATTGGATTTTTGACAACCAGCAAAAGGGAATTATTGCCGACGTGACAGAGAAAGTGGGAGGTGTCCCATATCCTAATCAGCCCACCTTTATGTCTGAAAATCCTCAATTTTATCCTCAGTTAAGTGATTCTAAAAACTTGGATGAAATCAAAATCACGGAAGGCATGATTCAGAAAAGGGGGTATTATTTTATTCCAAAAACCGATATCAGCAGCTTAGAGAAGAATATCCAATCAGGGGATCTGATCGCCATCACGACTTCCATGCCTAACCTGGACATTGTCCACACCGGTTTTGCTATTGAGAAAAATGGTAGAATCCATTTGCTTCATGCCAGCTCCAAAAACAAAGAAGTGGAGATATCTGAAAAACCCCTTAGCGACTACTTGGCGGAGAATAAATCCCAATCAGGGATCATAGTAGCAAGATTGGTAACCCCATAAAAAAGCCCTCCCCTCTGAGAAAATCCCATGCAGGTAGAGGCATGAAAAAAGGAATATATGTTCTAAAAATCTCATCCAATTTGGAGTTCCTGACTTCAAAATTACTGGTTCAATAAATGAGTTTTTACTTATGAAATCCTTTACTAAAATCCATAAAAAGAATTTCGTCTCGGCCCACAAAAAAATTTAACTCTTAGTCATCTAGGACTGAAATCTTCGATAACTCCTTAATTATAAACGCATTACAAAACATTTATTCGCATTACTTTATAGCGTTTATTCGATAAATAATGGTTTTTAATTCTGTATTCATCAATTTATTCAGAATAAAAAATTAAAACCATTATTTTTGATCCATGAATAAAACAGGTATGAAGTTCAAGTGGAAACTTGCCTTCTTGATTACAATTGCAGCACCGGTACTGGGTTTATTTTGGAAGCATGCCGGCCCGGTATTAGAAAATTTCGGAACAGCAGAGGACTTAATATTTGCAGACATCGCCTGGCTTTTGACGGCCTCCTGTCTGGTACTATTGATGACCCCGGGTCTCTCCTTATTTTATGGGGGAATGGTAGGTAAGAAAAACCTGATTTCTACCATGCTTCAAAGCTTTATTTCTCTAGGAGTCGTGACGATGCTCTGGGTGGTCGTAGGATTTAGCCTTGCTTTTGGGGATCCAATCGGCATTACTATTGGAGGGGACACCTATGGAATCATTGGAAACCCTTTCCAATATTTATTCTTTGATCAAGTAGCCGAATTACCTCATAAAGCGTTAGGGAGCACCATTCCTTTTATCCTTTTTGCTTTGTTTCAAATGAAGTTTGCTGTGATAACCCCGGCAATTATCACAGGATCTTTTGCGGAACGAGTAAGATTTATTGGGTATCTTTTCTTTATAGGTATCTTCTGTATCTTCGTATATGCTCCACTTTGTCATATGGTTTGGCATCCAAATGGACTCATCGGCTCCTATTTTGGCGTGTTGGATTTTGCCGGAGGTACTGTCGTGCATATCAGCGCAGGGATGGCATCTTTGGCTGGAGCATTATTCTTAGGTAAAAGAAACAAACCCAGTCATGAACCTTCCAACATCACTTATGTTTTGCTTGGAACTGGAATGCTTTGGTTTGGATGGTTTGGTTTCAATGCAGGTTCCTCCTTTGGAGCGAATGGAACTGCAGCCATTGCATTTGCAACGACGACCATTAGTTCCGCAACTGCGATGATGACCTGGGTTTTATTTGACAGAATTCAGGGAAGGAAGATTTCAGCATTACAGGCTTGTATCGGTGCTGTGGTAGGCTTGGTCGTCATTACCCCTGCTGCAGGTTACATCACTGTACCAGAAAGCTTCTTCTTCGGAGCAGTAGGTGCAATCGTTTCAAATCTTGCTATGAATGCAAAATTCCTAAAGAAAATTGATGACACTTTGGATGTCTTCGCCTGCCATGGGATTGGAGGAATTATGGGAATGATTCTCACTGCCATTTTTGCTGGAAAAGAAGGTTCCAGCTTACTCCATGGCGGAATCGGAGTGTTTGCTTCTCACATGGTAGTTTTAATTGGAGTATGTATTTTCTCCTTTGGAATGGGCTATTTGATTTTCTATGTGCTCAATAAATTTATCACACTTCGTGTCCGAGAGGAATATGAGGAAATAGGTCTGGATATTTCCCAACATGGCGAGTCGATCTAACAGATAGAAAGTCTTAAAAAAAGTGCCTCAAACATCCTATGAGGCACTTTTTTTATTTAAATTATTTTACAAATTACACAAATATTACCTTCCAAAATCATCCTGAAGGCGAACAATATCATCTTCATCTGATGGATTTCCTGCATCTGTATGTTGCCAGATTTCGGCCACCACTCCCCAATCCTTCAAGCCAATTAAGCGATGACGTTCTCCTTGTTGAAGCTTGATTTTATCTCCTTTTGATAAATTCTTGATTTCGCTTTCTTCATCCGTCAAACTCGTCGCCACAGCTACTTCCCCTTCAATACATCTCCAAATTTCAGCTCTTCGGAAATGATATTGCCAGCTCAATCTTTTTTCAGGAGCTACCAACAATATTTTTGGACTCAGTTTTTCTGAAATCTTCAAGGCTTCAAAATTCTCCTCTGGAAAAAATTCTTTGGCAAATTGTGCTGCTTGAGATTCGTCAATTACTAAAAATCCACCCCAAGGTCTTTCTCTATCCTCTTTTACAATGGTAAAACCTAATTGGGCCATTAAGCTCTCTGCTTTTTCAAAAACTTCTTTTTTTACTTTCATTCAATTATTGATTTTCTATAAATCACCTATTTTTTAAATTTCAACCGATTTCTAAAGGAGTCACTCATCTCTTTCTACAGTTACCTAACACCTCTAAATCTCCGTTTAATCACCAATTCACTTACCAACACTAACTCGATTCAGTTTTAAAAATCATTTATTAATCCTAAAAAAATTGGATCAAGAGAATCGGAAAAGCAAGTGGCTACTTACTGGAAGTTTTTGAATTTCTTTGGTTGATGCCCACTAAGATCGTATATCCATCGATTAAATTCAAAAGGATTACTCACCAAATATGTAAGAATTTAAGGTGAATTCTGTATCTCAAGGGATTTCATATTATCTTCCCATTTCTTCATTAGCTAAAAAGAACTCTTTTGATTTTTCACTTTTGATAATGAAAAGCTAACCATTAATTAACCATTTATTTCTCGCCTTAAATCAGGCGCCCAAGTAATTTTCCACCATGAAAGAATCAAGGAGAGAATTTCTCAAGAAGACGGCTCTATTGAGTGGAGCTGCGGGACTTTGGCAAGTATTACCAAGTTCTATCGAAAAAGCATTAGCAATCAGTCCGGACCCAGGAACTACTTTTGAAGATGCTGAACATGTGGTCATGCTAATGCAGGAAAATCGATCTTTTGATCATTGTTTTGGTACACTTCGAGGGGTAAGAGGCTTCAATGACCCTAGAGCCATTTCCATTCCCGGAAAACTTCCTGTATGGATGCAAGCCGATAATCAAGGCACCCACTTCCCTCCTTTCCGTTTGGATATTCAGGCTACTAAAGCCACTTGGATGCGTGATATCCCCCATTCTTGGGAGGACCAAGTAGATGCCAGAAACGATGGCAAATACAATGGTTGGATTGAAGCCAAAAGACCGGGGAGGGAAGAATTTAAAGAGGTCCCTTTAACCATGGGCTATTACACCAGAGAGGATATCCCATTCTACTATGCATTGGCAGATGCCTTTACCGTTTTTGACCAGCATTTTTGTGCAGCATTGACTGGAACTACAACGAATAGAAGTTATTTCTGGACTGGAAAAACCCATGGAGAGAAAGGAGATAAAGCCAAGGTTAGAAATGGAGAAGCCACCTACAGTAAAGAAGTAAATTGGACTACTTTTCCAGAAAGGCTAGAACAACTGGGAATCTCCTGGAAAGTATATCAAAATGAAATAAGCATTCCTTCCTTAGTAGAGGATTCCTCTTTATTGGCCAATTTCACCGACAATAACTTGGAATGGTTTTCCCAATACCATGTGTTTTTCAGCCCTGGATATTACCAGTTTCTGGAGAAGCAACAACCGATCATTGAACAGGAATTAAGCAATTTTGAAAAGCATGGAATTCCTGAAGGTGCGAAGGAAGGTTATTTGGAAGAAATTGAGAAAAAGCGAGAAGAGCTGAAAACGATAAAGGAACACTTGGTCAAATACCATCCAGACAATTTTGAAAAGCTTTCTGAGTTTGAAAAAAGTATCCATCGAAAGGCATTTGCCAGAAATACAGGAGACAAGGATTTTCAAAAAATTGAACGGATCAATTATTCGGAAAATGGAGAAGATCGAACCGTTTCAGTTCCTAAAGGTGATATCCTCTATCAATTCAGAAAAGATGTGAAAGAGGGGAATTTACCTGCTGTTACCTGGCTGGTTGCCCCTCAAAAATTCTCTGATCACCCCAGTGCTCCATGGTATGGTGCTTGGTATGTATCTGAAGTAATGGACATCCTGACCCAGGATCCTGAGGTCTGGAAAAAGACCATCTTTATTCTAAACTACGATGAAAATGACGGCTATTTTGATCATCAGCCTCCCTTTGTTGTTCCTGACCCAAAGAATCCAGAAGAAGGAATTATTTCAGATGGAGTGAGCACAGAGGGAGAATATGTCTATAAAGAAGAGGAGGCAAAAGCGGGATTTAAGGAGGAAGATTGCAGAAGCAGCCCGGTAGGCTTAGGGTATAGAGTACCCCTTATTGTTGCTTCTCCATGGTCTCGAGGTGGCTATGTTAATTCTCAGGTATCAGACATTACCTCCACCATCCAGTTTTTGGAGAAATTCCTAAGCAAAAAGTCAGGTAAAAAAGTCGAAGAGCCGAACATTTCAGGTTGGAGACGTATGGTTTCCGGGGATTTGACTTCCGCTTTTAGACCCTATCATGGGGAACCACTAGAAAAGTTAAAGCCCATTGATCGAAATGAGTTTATGACACAAATTCATAAAGCTCAATTCAAGGCATTACCAGATAATTTTATGGCTATTCCTGCTTCAGAAGCAAAAAAATGGGATACCGCTCGATTACAAAAAGAAGGAAGTCTTCCTGCTCAGGAAAAAGGAAATAGACCTTCCAATCCTTTAAATTATGATCTTCGGGTCAATGGACATCTCAGCTCTGATAAAAAGGCTTTTCAGATTAGCTTTGAAGCGTCTCATGAACTATTTGGAGAAAATTCCTGGGGCGCCCCTTTTCAAGTATATGCGCCAGGAAAATTCAGAAGCAAGGATTCCAAAAATTGGGAGGAAGCAAGAGTTTGGCACTTTGCAGTGAAAGCTGGTGACAAATTGGAATATGTTTGGCCTTTGACTGATTTTGAAGGCGCAAAATTCCACCTCAGAGTTTATGGACCCAATGGATTTTACAGAGAATATCAAGGATCCTCGTCTTCATCCATTGTAGAAATTGACATGCAACCCATTCAAATGGGTGGATCGATCAGTAGATCAGTGAACTTAAAATTGACCAGTCACTTAGGTCCTTCTGCCATTCAAATCGTAGAAAATAATTATCGAGAAGGAAATTATTCAATCTCATTGGCAAACGGAAAATCAATCCTCAAAGAATTAAATTTTGAATCTTCACAAGGATGGTATGATTTCACAGTTAAAGCTGATGGGCTGGAAAGCTCCTTTGCAGGAAGGCTGGAAAATGGAGAAGACAGTATATCGGATCCATTACTTTCCTAATTTGAAAACCACCAACCCTACCCCTAAAACCTGGTGAGTCATGAGGCTTTTTTTAATTGCCTCATGATTCTTTAATCTAGGGATTGATTTTTACATTTGAAGAATGAAGGTTTTATCGGTTTTAATCGCTCTGTTCTCTTTTTGGCTGACGGGAATGCCTTGTTGCAGCGTGGAAAATAGCTGTGATACTACCGAGGTTAACCCAGAGTCAGTCTTTGGCTCAGAGGAAGACTGCGAGGATCATCTACCTTGTTCCCCATTCTATTCCTGTGGAACCTGTACTGGATTTTCCACAGAAAAATTCTCCTTCACAATACTTCCCATTTCCGAAGAAATCAAATCCGAACCCATCCATTTTTGGAAAGCTCTTATTTCGGAGCAACATAGCATGAGAATCGTAAAGCCACCGGGAGATCCAATCTCCTTACTCGCCTAGCTCAAATGGAGCTCTTCTCGTCTAGTTACCATTCGATCAATCAATCATGCTAAAATATTTATTAGTAGGTATTCTCCTATTTACCTGTCGCCTTACCTATTCTCAAACCAACTACCAAGCTAAAATAAGTGACAAAGACTCTGGTACTCCTTTGGTTGGAGCTACTATTTTGTTAAAAGAGATTTCACTTGGTGCTGTTTCTGATCGAAATGGTTTGACACTGCTTGAACAAGTTCCTGATGGCACCTATACCCTGGAAATCAGGTATCTGGGATATGAAACACTGCGAATAAAACGAACTTTTCCTGTTAGTCTTTCAGAGATACCAGAAGAATTTTCACTCGATCATTCTGAGGAAGAGATGGAAGAACTTATCGTTCAATCCAATCGAAGTTCCAGAGTAATAGAGGATGTTCCCACTAGGGTGGAAATCATTGCAGGAGAAGAACTCTCAGAAAAAGGAAATATGAAACCTGGGGATATCCGGATGCTTCTCAATGAAAGTACGGGGATTCAAACCCAACAAACCTCAGCTACGAGTTACAACTCCAGCATTAGAATACAAGGTTTGGATGGAAAATACACCCAACTATTGAGAGATGGGCTTCCCTTATATGCAGGGTATTCTTCCGGATTAAGCCTGATGCAAATCGCACCATTGGACTTAGCTCAAGTAGAAGTGATCAAAGGAGCCTCTTCTACCCTATATGGAGGAGGAGCCATCGCTGGATTGGTCAATTTGATTTCCAAAAGCCCTCAGGAAGAACCCGAATTATCCGTAATGCTTAATGGTACTTCTGCACTAGGGTTGGACGCTAGTGCCTTTTATGCAACAAAAAAAGGGAAAGTAGGAACAACGATTTTCACCTCCTACAACAAAGGAACTGCTTATGATCCTGCAGATATCGGATTGACTGCCATCCCAAAATTCGACCGATGGACCATCAACCCAAAATTTTTCTGGGACATACATCCCAAATCAAGTTTAATCCTAGGATTGAACCTAATGAAGGAGGATAGATTGGGAGGAAATTTAGATTTTATCAAAGGCAAAGAGGTGTCAAACCCTTATTTTGAAAAAAACACCACGGATCGTATTTCCACTAGCCTGAACTATCATCTTCAACTAAATGAAGCAACTCAGTTTGAAGTAAAAAACAGTTACAGCTATTATGACAGAAGCATAGAAATCCCTGATTTCCTATTTTCCGGAAAGCAATATTCTTCACTCTCTGAAGTGAATATCAGCACCAAAGGAAACAAATCAGAATGGATTGGTGGATTGAATTTATGGACGGATCAATTCATACAAAAAGAAGGAAATGAGGGTTCTCCTCTTGATTACAATCTGAATACCTATGGGGCTTTTGTCCAAAACCTATGGAATGCATCTGAGCAATGGACTTTTGAAACAGGATTCAGGCTGGATTATCAAAAAGAGTATGGAGTATTTCCCTTGCCGAAGCTCTCAGCCATGTTCAAACCTACCGATGCACTCACATTTCGACTTGGCGGCGGGTTGGGGTATAAATCCCCAACCGTATTTACAGAAGATGCCGAGCGGATTCATTTCCAATATATTTCACCTATAGATCCCGGTCTTTTTGAAGCAGAAAAATCTTCTGGAGCCAACCTAGACCTCAACTACAAAGTAGCTTTTGGAGAGGAACTATCTTTGGTAGTCAATACCCTTTTCTTTTATACCAGTATTAAAAATCCACTCTTGCTAACTCCAACAGGGAGTAATTATGAATTTCAACAACCCACTGGGAACATGAAGACCAAAGGCCTGGAGCTTAACATGAAATGGAATTACAAGGACTTCAAACTTTTTGTAGGATATACCTTTGCCGATGTCCATCAACAATACAATGACATCAAATCAACTTATCCCTTGGTGGCAAAACACCGCATCAACAATGTTTTAATGTATGAAAAGCATGAAAATTTTTGGGTTGGACTGGAAGCATATTATTTCAGTCCTCAGCAACTAAATGATGGGATGGAGGGAAAATCCTATTGGATCGTGGGATTAATGAGTGAAAAGAAATTTGGAGAATTTTTTTCCATATTTCTGAATTTTGAAAACTTTCTGGATACCCGCCAAACCAGGTTTGACACCATTTATACGGGTAGTATTTCCAATCCGGACTTCAGGGATATATATGCCCCTGTAGATGGATTCGTCATCAATGGAGGTGTCAAATTCCGACTTTTATAAAATATGAATCTCAAATCCAACAAAAAACGTGATAAAGATTAGTTCTTAGGGAATGTATGGCTTTGAATTTCATATCATTGTAGAAGTCTTTCATAGATTCTTTAATATCCACATATATCGCTACCAAATTTTAGATTCTCTCGATATTTAATTGGATTTCAGTGGAGCTATGATTAGTTTTTGTTTTACGCTTCTTATAAACAATGAATTCAGCTTTTCTTTCAAAAAAAGGCAGTGCGGCAGCCCAAAAACCCACAAGGGTTGACATGGACATTTATTTTAAAGCCATGAAAAACCGCTTCCACGCTCAAGACAATCCAGAAGGAGCATTCCCTATGAACGTGGCTGAGAATCATCTTTGTTGGGAAATGCTGAAAAATAGAATCCAAAAAGTAACCAGAGAAAAAAATATTCCAAATTGGGTTGCGAGCTATGGGGATCCATCAGGTATCCCAAAATTCAAAGAGGCTACCGCCAATTTTTTATCCAAATTTTTAATTAAGGAGGAAGTCAACCCTGATTCTTTGGCTTTCTCTGTCGGAGCTACCTCCGTGATTGAAATGACCGCATTTTTACTTTGCGATCCGGGAGATACTGCTGTGATTCCTGCCCCAAGTTACCCAGTATACACAGGGGATATTGGCGTGTTTCCTAGCGTCCATCGCTACGACCTTCAAACACACCAAAAAATAGAGGAACTCAGCAATGGAATCCCTATTCATACCGATCAATTAGAACAAGCAAAACAGGAAATAGAAACAGCCGGTAGCAGATTTAGGATGTTAATCTTAACCAATCCTGACAATCCCACCGGAGCTATTTATAGCGAGCAACAATTACGTCAACTTGCAGATTGGTGCATTTCACATCAAATCCATTTAGTGGTGAATGAAATTTATGGGCTCACTCCCATCAACCATCGGCACCCAGAAATAAAGGATGATTACCCGAATCCGATCCAGTTTGTTTCCTTTGGTAAAATCATGGCTGAATATCATAGCCCTTTTCTTCATTTCTGGTATTCCTTTTCAAAAGATTTTGGAATATCAGGGTTTAGAATAGGCCTGCTTCATTCTCTCAATGAAGACTTGATCAAAGCCTATGGAAATATCGGATTGAGTCATTCAACCTCTAACTACACTCAATGGGTGCTTGCAGAAGTATTGAATGATTTGGAATTCCTAGAACAGTATTTTTCTTCTTTCCAAAAGGCCTTAACCGAGTCTTACCTAATTGTAAGTCGTACGCTCAAGGAACTAAGCATCCCTTTCAATCCTTCCTATGGTAGTCTCTTTACTTGGATGGATTTATCTGAATTTCTAAACGAGAAATCTGACTCTGGAGAGGAACAATTATGGTTGGACATTTATCAGCAATCAAGGATCTTATTGACTCCGACCAATGGGTTTGGTCATCAACAAAAAGGATTGTTTAGAATGGTGATCACCAGTTTTGATCACCCAGATTTAGAAGTAGCAATGGGTAGACTAAAGGAATATTTTGTAAGGAGAAGAAATGGCTAATCCCAGGCAGAAGATAGAATGATTTCTTAATCTCTGAAATGGAGACGATTTAGATTAAAAACTAAACCAAGCCCCTAAAAACCTATGAAAATTGCATTTTTCATCCTCATTGTTTTACACGGAGCTATTCACTTGCTAGGATTTGTGAAAGGACTAGGTATCAAGGAAGTAAAGGAATTGACCTTACCTATTTCAAAATCCATGGGAATCACTTGGTTGCTTGCTGCAACCCTACTTATTGTATATGGAATCCTCTATCTTATTCATTCAAAATATGCCTGGTTAGTTGGGATCATTGCAGTTTTAATTTCCCAAGCCTTAGTATTTATATTTTGGAAAGATGCCAAGTTTGGGACCTTTCCTAACCTACTCATTTTATTGATCTCTCTGATTGCATGGGGACAATTCCAGTTTCAAAATAAGGTTCATCAAGAGACCCGGCATCTTTTGCAGGATATCAATGACCAAGAGCATAAAATCCTCCAGGAACATGACTTCAGTGAATTACCTCCTCCTGTAAAAAAATGGATTCGAAATTCGGGTTCTGTGGGGAAACCTTTAGTCCAAGTGGGAGAAGTGTTCCAGAAGGCAGAAATGCGTATGAAGCCCGATCAAAAAAATTGGATGCAGGCAAATGCAAAACAATATACTCGAATAGATCAACCTTCTTTTATCTGGACCGTGGATGTGAAAATGAACCTCTTTTTAAACTTCCAGGGTAGAGATAAATTTGAAAATGGCAAAGGCAGTATGCTGATCAAATTGAACTCCCTTGTCAACATAGTTAATGAGGAAGGAGAGAAATTGGACGAGGGCTCATTGCAGCGGTATTTGGGTGAAATGGTGTGGTTTCCTTCTCTGGCATTAAGTCCTTTTATTTCCTGGGAAATGATCGATGAGACTACAGCGAAAGCTTCCATGGAATTTCAAGGCACCAGCGGATCTGGCACTTTTTACTTCAATGATCAAGGAGATGTAGTACGGTTTTCTGCCATGAGATATATGGACAATAATGATGGAGCTGAAAGAAAAGAGTGGATCATGGATATTTCAGATTATCAAGTATTTGAAGGCATCAAAGTACCTTCCAAAATGACCGCAACATGGAGACTGGATGAAGGTGATTGGACTTGGTTAAAACTGGAAGTGACAGACCTGAAATTCAATCGTTGGAATTAATCTAGGTTGTTAATCTTGGGGAGAAAAATACATTTTTAAGACTTTGAGTTTTTTTTTCTCCTTCAACCCATTTTTTACTCAGACAATCATCTGAGTTCCTTCCTGCTTTTTTTAGGCTTCAAATTTGAAATGAAGTCCACAATTGCCACCAACTAAGATTCGGCCTCAAAATTCTTCCCCTTTTTTATCAAAATTTCTTACCTTATTCTTTTACCACCTCCCCTACTATGAGTCGAAGATCCTTTATTAAAAAAACCGCGCTGACAGGATTGGGATTATCTGCCTTTGGATGGCTAGATGCCCATGCAGTTTCATTTTCCCAAAGCCTTCCAAAAGTAAACAGAAAGCGAATTGAAGATCGTATTCAGGCATTGGCGAAGTATGGCCAGGATGAAAACGGACATGGTTATCGGGTGGCTTATACCCAAGGAGATATTGAAGGGAGAAAATGGTTGATAGACCTGATGGAACAGGCAGGACTGAATACCCGAATTGATGCGGGAGGTAATATCATTGGGAGCCGAAATGGAAAAAACCCAAAATTAAAGCCCATTGGCTTCGGTTCACATATAGACATGGTACCTGATGGAGGAAACTACGACGGCACGCTGGGTTCCTTAAGCGCCTTGGAGGTGATAGAAGTACTGAATGAAAAGAAAATCATTACTGAGCATCCTTTGGAGGTCATCGTTTTTGGTAACGAGGAAGGTGGACTGATCGGAAGTAAGGCAATGGTTGGCAAACTGACCCAAGAAGGACTTCAACAGGTCAGTCAAAGTGGCTTGGTAATGGGGGAAGGAATCCGGGCGATTGGAGGAAATCCTGAGGAAATAGGAAGTGCTGAACGAAAAAAGGGAGACCTTCATGCCTGGCTGGAATTACATATTGAACAGGGAGGAATCCTGGAAAGTGAAAATCTACAAATCGGGGTTGTTGAAGGAATTGTAGGGATTCTGGATTGTGAAATTACCGTAGAGGGGTTTGCCAATCATGCAGGAACCACCCCCATGATACTAAGAAAAGATGCGTTGTTAGCGGCTTCTAAATTAACTGTTGCCGTGAATGAAGTCATCAATAGTGTTCCAGGCACACAGGTGGGGACAGTGGGCAAAATCGAAGCTTTACCCGGAGCCTACAATGTAGTTCCCGGCAAGGTGATGATGGGCCTGGAAATTCGCGATTTATCATTTGAAAAAATTGAAATGCTGCTGGGTCAAATCCAAGAACGAGCCCAGGCAATCGCAGAGGAAACAAAGACAACTATTACATTTAGAAGAGAGCCCAGCTTCAATCTTCCTGCGTTGACTGATGCTTCTGTACAGCTAAAAATCCAGGAATCTGCTAAGGCACTTGGTTTGAAAACCAAACACATGCAAAGTGGAGCAGGTCATGATACCCAGCAAATTTCCCTGATTGCTCCCGTAGGAATGATTTTCGTTCCAAGTGTGGGCGGAATCAGCCATTCACCTAATGAATTCACCAAAACGGAAGATATGGAAAATGGTGCCAATGTGCTTTTGCATACTGTTTTAGCCTTGGATCAGCAGGAATAGAAAAACCTTCATACAAAACCATGGATTGTATCCTTTCTATCAAATTCCGTTATGGTAATACATGAGACATCCACCAAGCCACATGGGAAGAACTCCCCTTCGGTGGCTCCGCTTTTGTAACTAAGATAGGCGACCAGTCTTCCTTAAATGTGATGACTCTAGCATTCAATTGGGTAGGTAAACCTCGAGGGAAGATTTCCTTCGCTTTGGCAAGAAATGATGCATAATTTTTTCGCCTTTTCGTAAGAGTACCTCCAGGAACATTCAGTATCAACTTCGAAGGAGGAATAATCTTCACCATATTCTCCACCTCCCACAGCACCCCAGGGGTAGTACCCGCAGTTAGAATCACAAGATTGGCTCCTCGAGCCATTTGCAATACTTTCTCTTGCCAATTATCATCCGAAACATACACGTTATCTGCACCCAAGATCGGGGGAGATTCTGGTTCCCCAATTGCTGCCACTTTCCCATAATCTCGAGTCAACTCAGAAAGAATTTCACCGAATTCGGATCCAATTCCTCCAAGTACACGAGGCAATTGCATGCGAACCCCGAATTTTAACACTTTCAATTTATTGAGAAAGCTGATCGGCTGGTTATCCCTACCCCAGCTATAATATACACGCCAATCTGTGTCTTCAGAGAATGGCCGTAAATAAAGAATGCCAGGAGGTGAATCTAGCTCTACAAAGCGAAAAGATTGGTGTCTGAGGGCCTTTTTGCGTAAAATAATGGCAGCTACCATGCTTGCAAAAAGTACAGGAAACACATAATCTGGTATCTCCACCACACCATAAAGAGGATTTTCACCAATAAAGGGAAATCCAGGAATCATAAAAATTAGGAAGATAAAAAAGATTAGTAAAATCAAATTACTTAGCTTACTGTATAAGCGACCTTTAGCACTTGTATCCCCTACCATGGCAGGTCGCTTTCGCCGATTACCAGTCTTTTCTTTCCCTTGGTCTTTCATACAAATTCCCTCTGTAATCTAAACTAACTTTAGCCATACGAAACCTCTTTTAATCAATAAAATAGATTTTATAGCCGATGTATCTCCAGTTAATGAAATATAAATAATTCCTACTTATTAAAATATTCAAATTCACCATATTAGAATACTTGTTATTGACACTAATAGGGTTTGATCTCACACTTTAAACATTTTTACCATGAATAGGAAAAGGAGAAATATAGTTCGAAGCCTGGCATTGACACCTCTTGTGGTTGGAACTCACAGTCCATTCACAAATTCTTCAATAAAACCTTTGACCCAAACCAGGATCCAATACAGTATCAATGCCTATTCGTTCAACTCCCAATTAAGGAATGGTGAAATGACATTCTTGGACATGATGGAATTTGCTGCAGAAATCGGGATGAATGGAGTAGATTTAACAGGCTATTATTTTGATTCTTATCCAGATGTTCCTCAAAACAGTGAACTATTTCAACTTAAAAAGAAGGCTCTTGAACTCGGACTAAACATATCTTGGACAGGAGTCAGGAATAATTTTGTGAATCCTGATGCTGCAGGAAGAGCTGCTGATCGAGAATTAATTAGAAAATGGTTAACAGTATCGTCTAGTCTAGGAGCTTCAATTATGAGAGTTTTTACAGGAAGTCAAACCTATGAAGGCTTTACGAAAGATGAAGTAAAAGAATGGTTGGTGAATGAGTTTAAAACTTGTGCTAAGTATGGGGAAGAAAAAGGAATAATCGTAGGCCTTCAAAATCACAATGAATTTTTATTTGATAGTGATGAAGTAATCGACATCCTGAAAAGAGTGGACTCTGAATGGTTTGGGTTGATTTTAGACATTGGAAGTTTGCATGCGAAAGATCCTTATGCGGAAATCGAAAAACTGGCTCCTTATGCCACCTACTGGTTTATTAAAGAACACGTATTCCCAAATGGCAATAGGACTCCTGTGGACATGAAAAAAATTGTCTCAATTATCAAAAACCAAGGGTATCAAGGATATGTCTCATTTGAAAGTCTGAGTGATGGGGATCCGAAACAAATTATTTCTTCAATGTTTGATTCATTTAAAAAAGCGTATGAAAAAATTTCTTAATGGGGGATAAGCAAGTCTTCTGAACCTAGTTTCAAAATTCATATTCTAGATAAAAACTAAAAAAGTGCTAATTTTTCTAAACTTACTCACTAACCAAATGACAAATAGAAGAAACTTTCTGAAGAAAGGATGTCTGGCTGCAGCCTCCACTGCCTTTACCTTCCCCCATTTTTCCCATGCAACAGAAAAAGAGGCAGCCCTTTGGAAAACATCCCCTCAGTTCAGCGACGATGAATTTCTATGGGACTGGGTTCGAAATGAGTATTCAGTTTCTTCCACCATAGCAAATCTCAATAATGGAAGTGTTAGTCCTCAACCGAAGGTGGTTCAGGAAGTATTGGAGCATTACACCCGAGAGTTCAATACCATTCCTTCCATGTATATGTGGAGTGAAGGAGACACTTCCAACGCCATCAAGGAGCAATTGGCAGCTTTGGCAGGATGTAGCCCTGAAGAAATAGCCGTAAACCGTAATACGACAGAGGCGCTTAATACAGTGATCTGGGGGATGAATTACCAAAAAGGAGAGGAAATCATTCTGACTGAACAAGATTACACTTCGGTGATGAACACCTGGCAAGAAGCTGAGGCTCGATATGGAGTCGTATTAAAATGGCTTTCTCTTGATTTGCCAGTTGAAAATGATGAAGAAATTGTAGAAGCATATACCCGAGCCATCACTGAAAAAACAAAGGTGGTCATGATCACCCATATCAATAATATCAATGGAAACATCTTGCCTGTAAAGAAAATCACAGCAGCTGTAAAAGATATCAATCCGGATATCAAGGTCTTGGTAGACGGAGCCCATGCCTTTGCTCATATTGATTTTAAGATTTCAGATTTGGGATGTGATTTTTATGGTACCAGTTTGCATAAATGGCTTTGTGCACCCTTTGGTACTGGTATGTTGTATGTCAAAAAATCCGAAATCCAAGGCCTATGGCCTCTTTTCACCCATGTGGACCCTCAGAGTGATAATATCGACAAGTTCGCAACATTTGGGACAAGAAATCTTCCGGCTGAGCTTTCCATTGCCAGGGCGATCGAGTTTCATAATAGCATCGGGATCGAAAGAAAAGAAGCCAGATTACGATATTTGAAGGATTATTGGATCTCACAAGTGGCAGACATCCCAAATGTTGAAGTGAAAACTTCCATGAAATCTGAGTTTGCCTGTGCTTTGGGTTCCTTCTCATTAAAGAATATGCCCGATGGAGAAGTAGTCCAAAAGCTAATGAAAAACTATCAGATCCATGTCACCCAAAAAGGAGATAAAACAGGGAAATTTCACGGCATGCGGGTTACCCCACATATCTATACAAGAACCGAAGAGTTGGACCGACTGGTCAAAGGCATTCAAGAATTATCGAAAGTATAATTGTCCTTTGTATTTAATTAAAACAACCACTTTTTGATATGCCTTTAAAGAAGCTTATTTGTTTTCCAAAGCTTTCTCTTTTCTTGCCTTAATTTCCTGTATGGTTACTTTGTCAATCCCATATACTCTATCTTCTCCTGTATCTTCCAAATATTGATCAATATACCCTTGGCTGACCTCATTACTATCTTTGTATTTGGTTCGAAGCTCATCCAATTTTTGGTGTAACTCTGCACGGATCTCGGCATAAGCAGGGTCATCATAAACGTTTTTAAGTTCCTGAGGATCCTTTTTACGATCAATCAATTCCCATTCATCCGTGACATAATAATAGTGAATGAGTTTATAATCCTTGGTGACTACCGCATAGTGTCTGTTGACCATATGTTCAGCAGGATATTCATAGTAATGGTAATACACGGCATCCCGGTCCCAATTTTCCAAATTACCAGTTAGTACTGGAACCATACTCTCACCCTGCATATCTGCAGGTGCCTCCACTCCTGCCACATCCAAAAAGGTCTGCGCAAAATCTAGATTCTGAACCAACTCATCGGATTTGGTACCCGCTTTTACTTTGCCTGGCCAAGCGACCAACAAAGGGGTTTTGAAGGACTCGTCATAAATGAATCGTTTATCATACCACCCATGTTCTCCAAGGTAAAAACCTTGGTCGGAAGTATACACGATGATCGTGTTTTCCATTAGATCATTTTCCTCCAGATAATCCAAAAGCCTTCCTACATTTTCGTCTACCGCCTTAATTGTACCTAAATAATCTTGCATGTATCGCTGGTATTTCCAGCGCATTTTATCTTCTTCGCTCATACTTGGATAAGCTTGGATAAATTCTTCACTGATGGGTTCGTAATATTTTTTGAAGCTTTCTGCCTGCGAAGGGTTAAATCGATTCATTTGCCCAATAAATCGGCTGGTATCATATCCACCTACATCAGCAATTCCCATTTTTTTCAGCACCTCCGGAAATAGTTTATTGTCTCCAGACCATCCCATATGTTCCAGGATATTCATTTCTGCTTCTCCTGCAGGGGATGTTCTTCCAGAATAATCATCGAATAAGGTAGCAGGCTCTGGGAAAGTTTTATTAGTAAACTCTTCTAAGTGCCGCTCTGCCATATACCATGCCCTGTGTGGGGCTTTATGCAAGTACATCAGTAAAAAAGGATCCTCCTTTTTACGTTCATTTTCCATCCAATCCAAGGTAAAGTCGGTAATGATATCCGTCACATACCCTTGCACTTTGATATTTCCTTCTTCCTTGGTGATGAATTCCGGGTTATAATAACTCCCCTGTCCTGGAAGGATTTTGAATTGGTCAAAACCTTTCGGGTTGTTCCCAAAGTGCAATTTCCCAAACATCGCTGTTTGATAACCAGCCTTTTGTAATAATTGAGGAAATGTCACATTGGTGGTATCAAAAGGGAAATGGTTATCGATTTTTCCGTTCATATGAGAATGTTTTCCCGTCAAAATTGTCGCTCTGGAAGGAGCACAAATGGAATTGGTGACAGATGCTTGGGTAAACAGCATCCCCATTTCTGCGATTCGATCAATATTTGGTGTCTCTATCAGTTTATTATCATAGGCTGAAATAGCTTGATAAGCATGATCATCCGACATGATAAATATGATATTGGGGCGTTCTTGTTTTTGCTCTTCTGAACTTTGCTGGCAAGCTGTAAAAATCGTGATGCCAAGTAAGAAAAGGAAAATCGGCTGGGTATATTTCATAGGTTGGATATAGGCTACTTACTATATAATTTCTATTCTTATAGTTTTCTTTTGATGTCTTATTTCTAATGTTTCTTTCATAGGATCACAATCGACAGTCAACTGTGAACTATTCACTGACACTGCTTACTGGTTATCTGTAGAAAGCTTTCTATCCTTAAATATCTTATCCAGCAACTCTTTATTTTTCCCTCCTGCGTAGGAATTATTTTCCTGGAGATAGTCTAGATATTCATTGAGGTATTTTTGAGAGATTTCCGAGTTATCCCCATACTTTTCTCTTAGCCCATCTAGTTTTTCATGCAACTCAGCCCTGATTTCTGCATAGGCAGGATCATCATATACATTTTTCAATTCCATTGGATCATTAATGCGATCTATTAATTCCCACTCATCCGCATCAAAATAATAGTGAACCAGCTTGTATTCCTTGGTGACGATCGCGTAATGACGCTTTACCATATGCACAGAAGGGTATTCATAGTAATGGTAATATACTGCATCACGGGTCCATTTATCTGTTTCACCTGTCAATAGAGGAAGTAGACTTTCTCCCTGCATATCGCTTGGTGCCTGAATGCCGGCTGCTGCTAAAAAGGTTTGTGCAAAATCAAGATTCTGAACCATTTCATCTGATTTGGAACCCGGTGCTACTTTTCCAGGCCAAGCCACTAGCAAAGGCGTTTTAAAAGATTCATCGTAGATAAATCGCTTGTCAAACCATCCATGCTCCCCTAGGTAAAAACCTTGATCAGAAGTATAAACGATAATTGTATTATCCATTAAATCATTAGCTTCCAAATAATCTAATACCCGACCTACGTTTTCATCTACCGCTTTAATGGTACCCAAATAATCCTGCATATAGCGCTGGTACCTCCACTTCATTTTATCCTCTTCGGTCATATTGGGATAAGCTTCCTTGAACTCCTCAATCATTTTATTGTAGGATTCATCCCAAACCGCTCTTTGCTCGGGGTTCATTCTTCCTACTTCCCCTTCGAAAGCAGCCTTATCCCAACCAGAATTGGGCTCGATACCCAGTTGATCCATGACAGCAGGTGGGATTTTGGAATCCCCTGCCCAGTGCATATCCTCCAACAAATTCATTTCTGCCTCATGAGCGGCTCGACCTCTACCTGAGTAATCATCAAATAAGGTAGGAGGCTCTGGAAATGTTCTTTGAGTAAATTCAGCCACGTGTCTTCCAGCAGGTAGCCATTCTCTATGAGGAGCCTTATGTAGATAAAATAGCAAGAACGGGTCTTCTTTTTTTCTCTCATTTTCCAACCAGTTCAAAGTCATGTCAGTAATGATATCCGTGACATAACCTTCTACTTGAATTGTTCCTTCATCCTTGGTAATAAAATTTGGGTTATAGTATTTCCCCTGGCCAGGAAGTATTTTGAACTGGTCAAAACCTTTCGGATTGTTCCCAAAGTGAAGTTTCCCAAACATGGCAGTTTGATATCCTTCCTTTTGAAATATTTGAGGGAAAGTCACGTTCGTGGTATCAAAAGGGAAATGGTTGTCTACCTTGCCGTTGATATGGGAATGTTTACCAGTTAAAATCGTAGCGCGAGAGGGTGCACAAATGGAATTGGTGACAGAGGCGTTGGTAAACAACATCCCCATTTTGGCGATTCTATCAATATTAGGGGTCTCTATCAACTTATCATTATATGCAGATATCGCCTGATAGGCATGATCATCGGACATAATGAAGACAATATTGGGGCGTTCTGCTTTTTCTGGCGATTTACTGCAACCTACAGCTCCTATAAGAAGAAACAGTATTAAAATCGGCAAAGATGTTTTGCTCATTTTTTTCAAGATTGATGGATTGATTGGTAATATGATTTTCCAAAGTAGTTAAAAGTATAAAATCATCTGCATTTGAACCAATTCCACCGTGTTTCATTCAAAAAAAACTTAAAGATATAATTAGATCTTTTTAAAATTTTTTATAAATCTCCCACTTTTGATTTAGGTCTGGCTTCTCCCAACCTTTCTTCATTTTAAATTTTTTACCAAAACGAGAATGAGAGTTAGGAGTAATTTTAATGCTTTCGCTTACATAATGTCCTAAGACTACTTACCATTGAAAACTTTTAAAAGACTTATGATTCCGACTTTCATAGGGAGATTGATCATCTGATCTATGAAAAAGGGGATTCATTTAACCAGGAGTAAGAATGGCTCAGAAAAACCAATACTACTCCAAGCAATTGCCGAGATCCCCAATTCAAGGTGATATTTCCCTGGAAAATATCTTCAAAAAAGCAGGTCTTTCAAGCAACCCTAGTTTGGCTATTTAGCTTCGAATGGAATATTGATAATCTGGAGAAGAAACTCATCTTTTCTTATTCAGGAAAGACCTTTCAGCAAAAACTTAGGAACCCAAATCTACCTTCGGTCAAGTTTGTTAACCTGTTCCTTATTAACTCATGTTTCCTTCAGACTTAAACACCAGCGATGGAGGCACATCCAAATTCTCTACAAAATAAAATTGTGTCATGGTTCCAACAATTAGGTCATTGATATCCATTTACTGGTTTTCTTCTATAGGAGTACATGAAAATCACCTAGTAAAAATACGCCAAAGAGCAGCGCCTTCTTAAAAATCATTTTTACAAAAGTTATTAAGGAAATTAAATATGAAATTTATTGAATCGTTTCGAAATAATAGATTAAAAAAGAATTAGCCCCTGATTGCCAATCAGCTACCCAAAAAGAGGGACTTTGATTAGTGAGGGCTTCTCTTTTGATCTATTTTAGCAGGGTCAAAAGAACTAATTGAACATGTCACTTCCTTTGCCTTTCTTTTACAAATCCTTTTTAAAAATCAATAGTCGCTTTTTTTGGAGGACTTTCTCCTTTTTTATTTTAATTACTATTGGTTTTGCAGAATTAGGATTAGCACAGACCAAAAAGAAATCTAATGTCCTATTTATCATATCAGATGATTTGACTACGACTGCTTTGGGAGCCTATGGAAACCCAATTGCACAAACACCTGCAATCGATCAATTGGCAAAAGAAAGCATGGTTTTCACCAAAGCTTACACCCAATATCCAGTATGCGGACCATCAAGAGCTTCTTTTATGTTTGGATATTACCCCAATGCGACCCAAACCTATGGATATGTCAGTGGAAGGGAAAATGTAGGACCTGAAAGACCTTCTATGGCTGAATTATTTAAGCAAAACGGTTATTATACAGCCAGAGTAAGCAAAATCTACCACATGGGTGTACCTGGAGATATTGAAAAAGGTTCGGATGGAAAAGACGACCCTGCTTCCTGGACTGAGAAATTCAATTCCCAAGGCCCCGAATGGACAGCACCGGGAAAAGCGGAATTGGTTCAAAATAATCCTGATGGAAGCATTGAAAGAAAAGGAGGCAATGTCATGACCATTGTGCAAGCTGATGGAGATGACTTGGTTCACTCGGATGGTAAAACGGCAGAAAAAGCTTCTGAATTAATCAGAAAACACAAAGATGAGCCTTTCTTGTTGGCAGTTGGTTTCGTTCGACCCCACGTTCCTTTTGTAGCTCCTGCCAATTATTTCACTCCTTTTCCTTATGAAGGAATCAAGTTACCTAGACAGGTAGAGAATGATTGGGATGATATCCCGGAACGAGGAATTAATTATGTCACCAGTGTCAATGCAGAAATGAATGAGGTACAAAAGCAGAAAGCTATTGCGGCCTATTATGCCTCAGTATCCTATATGGATGCCCAAGTTTCAAAAGTATTGAACACCTTGAAAGAGGAAGGTTTGGAAGACAACACCATTGTGGTTTTCACTTCTGACCATGGATTTCATTTAGACGAACATGAATTTTGGATGAAAGTTAGTCTGCATGAAGAATCTGTTTTAGTCCCTATGATGATCAAGGCCCCAGGAATGAAACCAGGCCAATCAGAGTCCTTCGTAGAGCTATTAGACCTATATCCTACTTTGGCAGACTTGGCAGGTCTTTCATACCCTAAGGCAATCCAAGGAAAAACCCTGAAACCAGTGCTTCAAAATCCTAGGAAAGAAGTAAGAGACTTTGCTTTTTCTGTAAGCCAGGGGGGAAAATCATTTTTGGTTCGTACCCAAGACTATGCATTTATTCAATATGATGAGGATGCTGGATCGGGTATGGAATTGTATGATATGAAAAAAGATCCCATGCAATTTCATAACCTTTCAGATAAACCTACTTATCAGAAAGTAGTCAAAGAAATGCAAGCTATACTAGGCAAAAAATTAGCCGAGATAAGAACCAATGATTTGGCAATACAATACCATTGATACTTACCCGGCTATAAGAGTCTGTGTTTTTTATTCTTGGAGTTTAAAACTTAAGTCCAAGTGTTATATAGAATGTTCTTCCATCTGCTGGCATAATTCCAGGTCCTGGATAACCTCCAGCTCTTCGTGTGAAATAAGCTGTATTGGAAAGATTATTTACTCCAGACTTAAGGCTGTATTTCTTTTTGAATATATAAGATGCAGAAAGATCTTGTACAGTGTATGCCGGAATCAAACCTGAAGTTGCTGCAGCATTTGGCTCCACCGAGTTGGTTGCATCAGAGAATGCATCTCCAATGTCACTTAACTGCCAAGTCATAGAAAAATCTTTGAATCGATAAGTGGCACCATATCTATTGATTTTACGAGGAGCATTTTCCACTCTATTCCCTGCTAAATTATTTTCCACTATTTCGCCATCAATTACGCTAGTCCTCACAAAATCCCGATACTCTGCATTTACATAAGCAAGCGATGCAAAAAGATGAATATATCCAAATGTGGAATTTCCCACAAAAGCAGTGATCGGATCAAATTCAACAAAGGCCTCTATACCTTGACTAACAGACCTTCCTAGATTAGTTCGGTATTGGAATCTTGTACCATCAGCAGCAGTTTGAGTAATTGTCCCAATTCTATCAGCATAATTCAAATAGAAGAAGCTCGCATCAAAATTTAGGAAAGAACCAACATTCCCTCTATATCCAAAATCAAAATTATAACCACTTGCATCCTGTAAATTAGGATCTATAACATCAGTAGTAGCCGGTGGGGTTAAATCGGAAATTAATACCGGGCGATACGCTTGGGAGAAATTGGAGTAGAGTTCAGTGGTTTTTGTAAGATGGTATTCACCTCCAAGTCCCAGCAACGCAAAAGTTCTTTTTCTTGTCTCTGGTGTCAAAATCTGAGGAACTCCATTTACAGTGTTTAAAACTCCTTTCATTTGAGACGAAATATGCTCTAAGCGGACTCCTGCAGTCAGCAAGAACTTATCAGTAACATTAAACATGTTCTCAACAAAAGCAGCGTGATTTAAATTATCAAAATTTAGATCCCGGGGAAAGCTTGCTTCCACCAAATCAAAGTTCATATCTGTGCCTGTATCTCCTACACCAAGCTGATTTCTGTCGATATTTCCTTTATAAAATCTATATCCGCTGACCAGATTATGCTCCCTCTCAAATAGTGAATAAGAAGTACTCAATCTTAATTCTGTCCCAAAAGTATGGTATAGATCTCGGTCAACTTGTCTATTTCCAAAATCATCTTCTTCCGTGATTGGCTTCATAAAACCCACACTATTTCTCTGTGCAATTGAACCAAAAGCTTTCAAATTCAACTTTGTCTTTGGACTGACGATATAGTCAGCATTCAATGATGGAAGGAACCAAGGTGTGCTGAACCAATTTCGGGACCGGGTACTTTGACTTGAATCTTCATTAAATTGTGCATCAGTCAATCCGCCCGGTTGCTGAGTCTTTGTGTACATATAAGTCATTTCCGTACCGATCTTAAAGCGGTTATTTACGGCATAGTTGACTTCAAAATGTGCATGATCTGTATTAAAAAACCCATTCTGGCGCCAGCCGTTCCCTCTTCTTTTTTGGTAATAAGCTGTGTAATCCCATTTTCCTTCAGTACCTCCTATGTAATTGAAAGTGCTGAAAAGTCCATTACTTCCAACAGTATTAATAGTCTCAGCTGTGAATCTTGTAGATGGATCTGGCTTACGTAAAACAAAGTTCAATAATCCTCCAAACTGAGGTCCGTATTGAAGGGAAGATGCTCCTCGGATAATTTCAATATTTTCTACTACTTCCATCGGAGGTGTAAAGTAAGCTTCAGGATAACCCATTGGGTCTGGAGTGATATCGTATCCGTTCATTCTAACATTAAATTCCCAAGAACGATTCGGACTTAAACCTCTTGAAGCAACTCCCAACTGAATACCAGAACCATCATTTTCCCAGATAGAAATCCCGGGAGTTCTTCCAAAAATTTGACGACTGTTATTCATTGCCAAGTTGGCATCAATCTCAGTCAGTCGAATAACTTCATTTTTCCTTCCTGCATTGATCCTAAAATCTTCCACTTCAGGAAGTCTCCCCTGCCCATTCATGCCTCGACTTGCCATCAATTCAAAAGATTCCAACCAGATTTCATCTTCATTGATGAAGAAATCAATGTTTTTAATTTCACCTTTCTCAATCTCGAAAGGAATAATCTGCTCCTCAAAACCTATGAAACTGACTTTCAAGTCATATTTCCCCACAGGAATATCTTTAAGAATATAATTTCCATTCTGATCTGATTGAACACCACGGACGGTTCCTACCAAAAATACTGATACCCCTTCGACAGGATTTTGAGCTTTGTCAAGAATTCTTCCTTTCACAGCATTTTGCTGAGCAAAAACAAGAGAGGATGAAATCAGGAAAAAGAACATGGCGAAATAGATGCCCCTCATATTTATTTGTTTTTATTTAGACTTGATTTAAATAGTGACGCAAATCTATTATCTAGAACTACTCTAAACAAGACTTGTTTAGAAAAAATCTAATTAAATTTAAAATAATCGAAATCGAAGTTTTTGTGTCATTTAGAAGAGAAAGCTTAACTTTTGAAATCAATTTATTACAAATGAAGAAACACATACTAGTTATTCTTGCGATAGCAATTACAAGCTTTGGTTATGCCCAAAATCCCAAACCTAAACCCAATGTCCTTTTCATATTTGCAGATGATCAACGATCGGATGCTTTGGGCATCAATGGAAACCCCTACATACAAACCCCTACAATTGATCAGCTTGGGAGAGAAGGAAGCCGGTTTTCCAACGCTTATGTAATGGGTGGTGTGCACGGTGCCATCTGTATGTCAAGTAGAGCCATGCTTTTCAGTGGTAAAAACTTATACAAGGTTCATGATAAATTGAATGGACAACATACGATGACAATGAGCTTTGCAAGTGCCGGTTATAGAACCTTTGGAACTGGTAAATGGCACAATGAAAAAGAGATATTTGAAGCAAGCTTTCAAGAAGCCAAAAACGTTTACTTGGGAGGGATGGCCGATCATTATGAGCTCCCATTGAGAGATTATGGAGCAGATGGTAAATTGGGTGAACCTACTCAAAAAGGGTATTCGACTGAGCAGTTTGCTCAAGCTGCTGTTGACTTTATTAAAGATCATGGAAAGAGAAATACGGATCAACCGTTTTTTTGCTATGTAGCTTTTACTGCTCCGCATGACCCTTATTCCCCAGAAGCAAATTATATCAACTTTTATCCTGACGGGACACTCCCTCTTCCTGGCAACTACATGCCTTATCACCCTTTTGAATTCGATCAGTTGACAGTACGGGATGAAAATTTAACTGGTTGGCCAAGAAAACCGGAAGTCATCCAAATGATTTTATCGGATTACTATGCTCTAGTAACTCATTTAGACACGCAAATTGCCAAAATCTTAAACGCACTGAAAGAGACGGGGCAGTACGATAATACCATTATTGTTTATGCGGCTGACAATGGCCTGGCGGCAGGTAGCCATGGACTATTAGGAAAGCAAAGTCTTTATGAACATAGTTCCAAGGTTCCATTGATCATCAAAGGCCCCGGAGTCCCTCAAGATCAAGAGTTGGATGCTTTTGCATACATTCATGACTTATATCCTACTTTGGCTGACTTAGCTGGAATCCCTGATCCTCAAGACATCGACGGTATTAGCCTAGTCCCTGTCATCAAAGGCGAAAAAGATGGAGTAAGAGATGCTCTTTACACTTCATACAAGCATACAGTAAGAGCGGTAAGAAATAAAAAATATAAGTTGATCAGATACCCTGAAAGAGATTATACGCAACTTTTTGATTTGGAAAATGATCCATTGGAAATAAACAACTTAGCAGAGCTTTCTGAGTACCAAGATAAAAAAGCCGAGATGTTCCTATTAATGGAACAATGGCAAGAAACTTTCCAAGATAAGATCAAGCTAACGGCAGATATCATCAAACCAATGGGTTATGATCCTGATACCTTGGTTAGAACTCCAGATAGATGGCAGCCAGAATATACGTTGAATAGATATTTTGAAAATACTAACAAAAAAAAATAAGCTAAGATTTTTCGTTCGATTTCGAAGTAGACTGATGTCCATTACTGAACATAAACTTTTCTAAAAACACCTTCTCAATTATGGAGAAGGTGTTTTTTATTAGATGGAACACAATTTGTAATTTTATCCCTAAACACAATCAACACATGCTTAGCTTCTTACTTTGGTGCATATTATTTGTTCTTTGCTGGCCTTTGGCAATCATCGCTTTAATTCTGTACCCAATTGTTTGGTTACTCCTATTACCCTTTAGATTACTAGGATTTGCAGTAGACCTTTCGTTTGACCTGGTCAGAAATTTATTTATGCTTCCTTTCAATCTGGTAGGGAGAAGGTAACATTTGTTGCCTCTAATGGTATTTCTTGACTAGATTCATGATTTTCGTAAACACTTCCGTGTTTTCATATACCCCTTGAAAGTCACTGGAATGCGCACCATAAGCAAAAATCGGGACCATGATTCCGGTATGGTCATCGGAATGAAAAGCTAATTCAAGAGTAGCGCTTGAAATATCACCCTGAGGAATGGAAACGCCTCCTGTCTCATGATCAGCGGTAATGATCACCAGCGTACCGGGATGCTCATCCGCAAATTGCAATGCCTTCCCAATCGTTCGATCAAAGTCCAACATTTCAGAGATAATGGTAGAAGTACTATTTGAATGACCTCCCGAATCGATATTCGCTGCTTCAATCATCAAGAAAAATGGCGCTTGTTTTTCCTCAAAAAAATCGAAGGCAAAACCAGCACTCTTTATTAGATAATCGCCCCTTCCTTCTAGCATTTTTGGCAAAGAACCGGTAGCCACAAAATAACCCGCCCTTTCCAAATCTACCGAACTGAAGTCTTCAATGATTGTAAAACCGGCTTGATTTAAATGGTTGATTTGACTTGAAAAAGTTTCTCTTCCACCACCGATAAATAAGTCTAATTTGCTTTTTGCTAGATAGGAGGCGATTTGATCTGAATCATCTCTTTCTGGATGATGCGCATAAAAAGATGCAGGGGTAGCCCCAGTTAATTGATCAGTAGTGATGATTCCACTATTGAAACCATAACCTTCCAATATGTCCGGTAAATTCCCCAATACTTCTCCATCCGGACTTACCCCCAATGCTCTGTTATTGGTTTTTTGACCTGTTGCATAAGCCGTAGCCCCTGCCGCAGAGTCAGTCGTAAAATCATCCGCTGCTTGAGTTTTAACTAATCCGATTTTTTTAAGATTGGTAAGAGTCAACGCATTTCCATTAGCAAATAGGGCAGACGAAATCTGCGCCAAACCATTCCCGTCTCCAATCATTAGAATAATATTTTGAACCGGCGACTCCACTCCATCCAATTCAAATTTTGGAGTGTAAGTTGGTTGAATACTAGGATTCTGATAGACGTAAGAAGTTAAGTTTTTCAAATATTGTTGGGCTTCATAGGGATAATCAGTATTTATAAAATCAACACCCATTTCGTAGAAGGCTTTCCAAGCAGTTTTGGAATCTGGAGTACCCCAAAACCTAACTGGTTTATCGAAAGAATGGACTAAATCAATAAAATTCTGAAGCCCTACTCTTTGACCTTCCACCATCCTACCTTTTCCATTCCAAATGGAAAATTGCCTAAAACTCAAACTCACCATTCCGATTTTGGACCACGGAAGCTCCGGAGTTAATTCTTTGCTTTGGTAATCAAAGAACATCCATTCCGGATAGCTGGTATACTGTTCCACATCAGGTCTATTTCCTGAAATAATCAACTTCAAGCCGTTAGGATTATTGCTACTATAGCTTAGATCCTGATAATCTTGCATGATCTCTTGCAAAACCTCCAAAGTGGGTAGGGCCGCTGTTTTTAGGTCTACCAACAAATGAAAGGTAACTTCGCCTATCACCCCATTTTGAAGTCCTTCTCGGATGGGGTCTAAATACAAGCTCTGAATGGTTTTTGAGGGATGTATGCTCTCTTTTTCATGGGCTGCCATCAGATGACCATCCTGCAAAATCACATCTACTTCAATAGAGGTTGCTCCTGCACCAAAAGCTTCCCAAAAAGGAGCTTTTTGCAAATAATCGTTATGTGAATGGATTCTAAAATCAGGCTCCTGCTGCGCTAAAACCGAAATGGAATAGGCAAAAAACAAAATGGTAAAAATCAATCTGGCTTTATTCATGCTCAAAAATAGTTTTAATTTTTAGTTCAAAAACTTTCGAACCTTTCTTTTCATTGATCAAAACAATCATATAAAACAGTGGTAATCTTATCATAATTTTCAAGATCAACTTACTCTAAGAAAAGAAAATTATATTTTCGTCTAATCTTTTAAGAATAATTCCAATGACTCGATTTATATCCCTTTTCACAGTACTCTTTTTAGCAATTCATTTTCAAGGTCACTCTCAGATAAATAGTATGGTTTTCAAAGGAGGTACCGAAGGCCATAAAATTTATAGAATACCAGCAATCATTTCCTTGCCAAACCAAGAACTTTTAGCTTTTGCAGAAGGAAGGGTTAATGGAAGTGATGATTATGGGGATGTAAATCTGGTTTTGAAGCGAAGCAAAGATTTTGGAAAAACTTGGTCTTCATTAGAGATTTTGGTGGATTATGATTCCTTACAGGCAGGGAATCCTGCACCTGTATTGGATAGATTTGATCCCAATTACCCGGATGGGGTCGTGTATTTGTTTTATAATACCGGAAATAACCATGAATATGATATTCGGATGGGCCGAGGCGTAAGAGAAGTTTGGATGATGAAATCCTATGATCTTGGAAAAACCTGGGAAGAGCCCCAAAATATCACTCTTCAAACGCATAAACCGAATATTCCTTCTTTCAATCCTGATTACAACTTTCCAGAAGACTGGAGGCATTATGCGAATACTCCAGGACATGCTTTTCAATTTCAGGAAGGCAAATACAAAGGAAGGATTTTTGTGAGTGCCAATCATTCCAAAGGTGATCCCCAAGAGGGCTTTACTGAATATCAAGCCCATGGTTTTTTTACAGATGACCACGGCAAAACATTTAAAATTTCTGAATCAGTAGAAATCCCCGGATCCAATGAATCCATCGCCGCAGAACTTCCCAATGATCGAATGATCATGAGTGTAAGAAATCAAAAAGGAGATATCCGTCAGCGAATTCTTGCTTATTCATCGGATGGCGGAAAAACCTGGGATGAGGCATATTTTGAGGAACAATTACCAGATCCTGTTTGCCAAGGTTCAATTATTTCCATAACGGATTCCAAAGGAATCTTTACTTTAATTCATTCCAATAATTCTGATCCGGTGCATCGAAATAATCTGAGCCTAAAATTCAGTGATGACCTAGGTAAAACCTGGTCTAAGCCACACTTAATTGATGGAGTAGCAGATCCCGGAAATTCTTCTTACACTGGATATAGCGATTTGGTAGAAATCAGTAATAATACGGTGGGCATTATATATGAAAAAAATGACTATACTGAAATAGTCTTTAAAACTATTTCTTGGTAATGGTAATCCTGTGAGCCTTTCTTAACTTATTTTATATTCCACTCTTCCAATTGGCTAAAAATAGAAAGGTATAATCTCCTAGTATTTTTGTAAATTATCCAATACATACCAATCCGTAATTGAAATCTTGAGGGCTTTCATCATACTAGTTTTTTCATTCCTTATTTGCGCTCAAGTTAAAGCACAAGACAAAAAGGATAGTACGAAGACCTCTGTTTCAAAAAAAGCCCTGGAGGAAGGGATAAAACTGATTTCCAGGACTGGAAGTGATAGTGTCTTGCTCGAAGAAAGTGATGAACGATTTCTACCCTATTCGGAAAAGATTATCCGAAATATCTATGTTCAAAGTATTGGCTTTGAAAAATCAATTTATGGAAATGAAAAGCCGATCGTGCAAAAAATAGGAAGAACTGCCAATAAACTTCATACAAACACCCGAGAGAAAACCATCCGGCAAAATTTATTTATCCGCCCCAATGAAAAAATAAATCCCTACAAACTCGGAGACAATGAACGGCATTTACGAAATCAGGAATTCATTTTGGAATCAAGATTTGTCATTACTCCTGTCGAAGAAACTGATTCGGTCGATATCACAGTAGTCACCAGAGATGTTTTTAGTATAGGGATGAACATAGGGGGGACCATCCCAACCTCGCCTAAATTCACGGTATTTGACGCTAATCTAGATGGTCGTGGCCAAAGACTGGAAGTCACTATGCTTTTTGATCCAGACAGAAAACCTAGAACAGGGTTTAGTACCACTTTTGAAAAAACTAGCTTCCTAGGAAGTTTTGCGGATTTGGAAATCTTCTACACACAGCTGAACACTGGTTTTTCATATGGGGATGAAAAGGAATTCGCTACTGGGGTTAAAATAGACCGTAAACTGGTATCTCCTTATTCCAGACTGGCCGGAGGAGGTCAATGGAGTAAAAACTGGTCTAGAAATGTCTATTCAAGACCTGATTCAGTATTTCTGGACTATCATTACAACTTAGCTGATTTTTGGATAGGCTATAACTTTGGCATCCATAAACCAATAGAAAAAAGAAGCCGTACTTTCTTAGCTGTCAGAGCTTTTGACGGATACTTTATTAATAAGCCAGATCAAGAGGAATTCTACCAAGAAAACAACTACAATAACCTTAATGGAGTCTTGGCTGCCTTGACATTTTACAAGCGGGACTTCTATAAGACACAATATATCTTTGGATTTGGAAGAACTGAGGATGTTCCCTATGGGTATACTATCACTCCCTCTATCGGATGGGTTAGAAGGCTGGGAGCGAAAAAACCTTATGCAGCATTAGAGCTGAATTATAAAGGAGTTTTTGAATCTGGAAGTTTTTATGAAATAGGCATCAACACAGGCACGTTCGTAAAAAATTCCAGTCTTGAAGACGGGGTAATTTATTCCACCATTTCTTACTTTACCAGAATTTTTTCATTGGGAAATTATAAGCTTAGAAATGCTGCTAGCTTCACTTACACGAAACTATTTAACACGTATGCTAATAATTGGCTTGAGATTTATTCTGCATTAGTACCAGGGCTCAGAGTGAGAGAAATTGAGGCTGACGAAAGATATTCTGTAAGAATTGAGTCAGCACTTTATACTCCTTGGTCCTTAATTGGTTTCCGAATAGCTCCTTTCATTTCCCTAAATTCCGCTACCCTAAATTGTCAAGCATGTATTCAAACTTCCCATCAATTTTATGGGTTCAGTACTGGACTAAGAATTAGAAATGAAAACCTAATTTTTGGCACCATCGAATTAAGAGGCACCTATATTCCCGAGGATGAATATGGAAGCTCTAAGTTTTCATTCAAAATACGCCAAAATCTCCGATTAAGGAAAACAGACAATTTTGTAAAAGCCCCTTCCTTCATCAATTATAATTATTAAGCCAAAAAAAATCTAAAAACTGATTTTTGTCATTGGATGCCTCATCGGGAAAGTTTAGGTTTCAACATTCTAAACAATATACCCATGAAAATCACATCCCAATTTGGTCGCTTCTCCCTATTTATCATTTATTTCTGGTTCGGAATTCTAAAGGTTTTTGGACTATCTCCCGCAGAGGCATTAGTCGAAAACCTCTTTCATGAAACGCTAGGAACCTGGTTTGACTTCTCCCTTTTTTGCATGGGTTTTGGGCTGTTTGAATGCATCTTAGGCATACTTTGGCTTTTCCCAAGACTCAGTAAAATATCTTTATACCTCCTGTTTTTCCATATGGCTACTACTTTTCTTCCGGTTTTGGTATTGACGGAGGAAATCTGGCAGACCTGGTTTACCCCCACCCTGGTTGGCCAATACATCATCAAAAATCTCGCCTTGATCTCATTAGGTCTATTTATAACCAAATCTTATGATCAGGAACAAAGCGACGAGATGAAAAAGCCAATTTTGAAAATTTTAAGAAATCAAAAAGAACTAGCCTCCTAAAGGATAAAAAAAACAGCCCCCAATAAAACAGTTCATTGGGCACCAAGTCTTTCACCTTGAGTTAAGAAAAATCAAACAATAGAGGTGGTTCATCTCCTTTGGAAATCTTTAATTGTCCCATTGAGATTTTCTTTCCCGAATCAGTATCCAGAAGATTGACCATAAAAGAATCTTCCGAAAATACTTTTGGCCTCAAACTAGCTGAATTTAACCGAATCGCATATTCGAGTTCTCCGGTGCTTTCATTCACCACTTGAAGTAGTGGACTAACAACCCCTTTCACTTGAACTTCCGGCAAATACCCTAATGCTTTTCTTGCATAATTATCTTCCTGACTAATCTCTATTGGCCAGCCTTCGTATTGACCCGATGGATTTGCTATCGGATCTACATTTCGAGGCCAACACTCAATCTTAATTTTTCGGTCAACCTTATTGAATGTAATCATGCCATACCCTGTTCCCCGGTCATAGATCCTTGAAGGTTCAAAGCCGGTATTATAGGGATTCGCTACTGCGTGAATGGTCATTTTATTTCCAAAACCATCTATAAAATCTCCAGTATTCTTACTTTTCCCCGGAATAGGTTGATGGTCAGCGGGCACTTGCGGCCACCATCTTCTTGGCCATAAATTATTAAGGGCAGGACCAGCAAAAGCATATCCTGAATCCCTAAATTCATCTACCCCATAATGAACAGTACTTGCCAAATGCTGATCCCCTGCGATGTGTAACGCAAAGGCCTTACGAATCGTCCTCAACGCCTCATCTCTACCTTTTTGTGGCCAGCCATTGGAGTCCATATCAGAAGTCGGGGCATCTCCGTCCACATACTCTCCTTTTTCGGGAATAGGCAATCTCGGCACAATTTCGTCAATAATGCTTCCTTCAGGAAGGGTCGCTACCGTACAAAAATTGGTCTGTGAACAAACCGCTTTCATTTGGATACCTGCTCCCCAATCTTCTGCCCATTTTTCAAGAAAATCCATTTGCCTATTGCCTAACAGTTCAGCATCGATATCGTAATATTCCTTAATATCAAATTCTGTATTTTGGATGAATCCATTTTGTACTTTCGCCTCAGGTGGAAGGACATTTTTAGGCGCAGACTTGAATTTTCGGTCCTCTAAAATCGCAAAACTTACTCCTCCATAGCTCCATTCAGTATAATAAACATTGATTCCTTGTTTGACAGGCCTTGGATCAAATGGATCTGGCAAATGGCTGGTTTGTGTCGCTTGGACCATATTGACCCACTGAGGTAACATTTTATACCCTCCCTGGTCTTGGGCTACATAACCCCATCCTTGGTCTGTAGGCGCATGCTCTCCTCCTTCTCCCCAGACATTTCCATGATACACATCATGATCATCTGGGATAAATGCTGTAGGAATTCTTCTGAAAATATCCCGGTAAGACCAACCAAACATGTACCATTTTCGAAGGTAATCTAAGCTTGATTTTTCAATTCGGTCTGTTTGAATTCCGAAACCTCCAGTCCCCTCGTAAAACTGATCTCCAAGAAACAAAGCCATGTTGGGTTGATGCTTGTTGACATGATAAGAAACTTCCTGATCTGGAAATCCATGATCTGCATTACAGCTAAACACTGCTACCTTCAACTCTTCTTTTGATTCAGGTTCTTTGGCGATTTCACCGTAGTAATCAAAATCCTGGATTTTGTTTTTAAGAGGAATTTTCAGATGAATTCTATAAGGAACCGTTTCACGTCGTGTCCATTCAGGAATCCTGAATTGGGCTATTCTCCCCAATGGATCCAAGTCTGCTTCTTGGAGCGTCTCCCATAGCATCCCATTTTTAATCTGCAAGGAGATGTTGATCCCTTTAATCTCCTCCACCGGGGATAACTGGGCCGTCATTTTCAATAAGCCTTCATGCAAAGTATACTGTGCAAAACAAATAGGCCCAAAAAGCTGCTCAGCATGCTCTACTATTTTATCTCCACTAAACACCCAATCCTCGAATGAAACCAAGGGTTTTTCGCCTCCTAAATCTGAGGGACAATGAGCTACCAAAGCGATATTCCCTACTAAACTTGCTGATTCCAATTCAGAATCAACGACTTTTACTTCCTGCTCATTTTGTTTAGCATGCAGTGTCAGGGTATACTTACTCCCTTGATATTCTGCTTTTAAGCTAAGCGAAATAGGTTGATTCAAATCTAATTTCTCATTGGAACTTTGCTCCCCTAAAAATACTTTTCCTTCTCCATTCACTCCTATGTCAAGCCCTTCCCCAAAAACAGCTGCTGATCGATAGTCCGGGAACCTCCCTTTTGCTCCTAATCGGAAACCTACATACGCTTCAGAATGATTTATTAATTCAGAGTTCTCCCAATTGAGGGTAACCTCCTGATTAAAATCCGTAAGGTCTTCTCCTAATTGATGGGTTAAAATATGTAAGGCTCGATTTGGAGCAGAAATAACTGCACAGGCTTTTCCATCCACTAATTCCCAGTCTTGTAGCCTGTTTCCCCAAAATTCAGGGCCAATCCATTTCATAGTTGGCCAATTTTCCCAATTGCTTTTAAAAGCAGTTTTCGTAGGACCTAACAGCTTGGTTAAACCTGTAAATCCTTGTGGAAAAAATAAAGGTGTAATGGAGCTGAAAGCCATTGCCTTTACAGCAGATCTTCTTTTCATGGTTTATTGTTTTTCCCATGCATCCAATTCTCTACTGGATATACGGAAGGTTTTAGTTCACTTTAAAGACTACCCATTTCGGAAATTAGGCCAGAAAATCAGTAGGCTATATCTTCAAAAAGGAGGTAAAAATTAGACGAATATTTCCAATCAACCCAATAATTGGAAGTGAGAATTGCTAACTACTTTCAAGTTTTGGATAATCTAGATTGTTCATCCCCGCATAAATCATTAGATTTTAGAACAATAACACTAATCCCAGCCTAAATGAAATTCTATTTTTCCAAGACCTTTCGATTTCTTGCAATTTCTGCCTTCCTATTTACCTTTTTTACTGCTTGCGAAGATCCAAAAGAGCAAATAACTGCTCCACCGGTAAAATCAGAGGGTATTTTAAAAGAATATGTGATGGCACCTGACACTGCTTTTAGCTTTGAAGTAGTACATACTGTTACGGGTAACGATTATGATTACCATGTTTTGAAAATGATCTCACAACATTGGTTGACGCCGGACCTAGTGGATAAAACTGAATGGTGGCATTGGATTTCAGTGGTGGTCCCAAGAGATACACCCTATGAAACTGGGATGATGTGGGTAGGCGGTGGAAGTACCAACACCAAAATGCCTCTAGAGCCAGATGAACTTATTCTTGCCGCAGCTACTCAAACCAATTCAATCGTAGCACAAGTCCATAACATCCCTTTTCAGCCATTGACTTTTACTAATGACACTTTTGGAGAGCGGTATGAGGACGAGATTATTTCCTACGGCTGGAGAAAGTTTCTGGAAGGGGGGGCAAAAGATGAAGACGCAATTTGGCTTGCTAGACTGCCCATGACCAAAGCCGTTAAACTGGCTATGGATGCAACCTCAGAACTTGTAAAAACCTATTATGACAAGAACCTCAGTAAGTTTGTAGTAGCAGGAGCTTCCAAAAGAGGATGGACTACCTGGACTACTGGAGCTGTTGATGACCGGGTAGTAGCAATTATCCCTATCGTAATAGATATGCTAAATCTTGAGCCCTCGTTTAACCATCATTGGAAAAATTACGGTTTTTGGGCACCAGCAGTAAATGATTATGTCAGAGAAGGAGTCATGGAATGGATGGGAACTCCAGAGTTTGACCGATTATTGGAGATCACAGAACCTTATTCCTTTTTATCTGATTTGGATATGCCGAAGCTTCTAATCAATGCAGCGGGAGATCAGTTTTTCCAACCGGATAGTTGGGAATTTTATTGGAACGATTTAAAAGGGGAAAAACACCTACAATACGTTCCCAATTTTGGTCATGATTTAAGTCAATCGGATGCATTGCCTAATATGATCTCTTTTTATTCTTCTGTTTTAAATCAAAACACAAGACCAAGCTATGAATGGGCAATTGAAGATGAGCTAATTAGCTTTCAGGCAGACCCCAAAAACCAACCTATTTCGGTAAAAGTGTGGACTGCTTTCAATGAAGAAACCAGAGATTTTAGAGTGGATGTTTTTGGTCCAAATTGGACCTCTGTCAATCTGGAATCCAAAGAAGGGGGGCTTTATCAATATCAAATGAAACAGCCAGAAAATGGCTATCAAGCATATTTCCTGGAGGTCACTTTTGCAGGAGAAGCTCCCATGAAGGTAACCAGTGGAGTTGAAGTTTTGCCAAGGACTTATCCTTTCGAAGACTTCGTTCCCGACCATATGACAAGTGCTAATTCAAAATAAAAAAAGATGCTCAAATCAATATTAATTGTCTGCCTCCTATTCCTTGTACTTAACCCAATTCTCATGGCACAGCAAAAAGTTAATGAAGATGAAAGTAAGGTTCCTCCATTAAGTTTACCGGATCCTTTTGTCAGCGAACATGGAAAACTAATCAAAAGCGTCTCAGATTGGGAAGGTATTAGAAGGCCGGAACTTTTGAAAGCCTTTACGAATGAAGTGTATGGTGGTATCCCGACTGATTTCGATTCAATTTCCTACGAGGAGGTTTCTGAGAACCCCAATCCTTTCCCAGAAACAACCCTTTTTAAAGAACTAGATATTAGCGTAACTCGAAATGGGAAAGCACATACCATGCGTCTCAATGTATTTTTGCCTAAATCCACTAATACACCTGCTCCTGTTATACTTTTAATCAATCATAGAGCAAAATATAAGGATGGAAGAATCGCAGAAGATGGATATTGGCCGGTAGAAGAATTGGTAAGCAGAGGATTTGCCACTGCATCTTTTCATGGGGAAACCGTAGCACCAGATGATGCGAACAAGTTCACGCAAGGCATCCTCTCTACACTTTATCCTGAAGAACTTGAAAATCCTGCTGGAATGCGAACATTTGGCGCTTGGGGTTGGGCTGCTATGAGAGCCATGGACTATTTTATGCAAGAACCTTTGATAGACTCCAAAAAGGCTACCATTGTGGGTCATTCTCGATCAGGCAAAACCGCATTATGGGCTGGCGCCAATGATTCTAGGTGGGCAGTGGTAATATCTAATGAATCCGGATGTGGGGGAGCTGCTCTTTCCCGTCGGAAATTTGGCGAAACAGTCAATATCATCAATCACTCATTTCCTCATTGGTTTAATGACAACTTCAAAAAGTATAATAACCATGAAGAATTACTTCCTATAGATCAACACATGCTTGCCATGCTGATCGCACCTAGAGCAATCTATATTTCCAGTGCCAAAGGGGATCTTTGGGCCGATCCTAAAGGGGAATATCTTACTATGCAAATTGGAAGTAGGATATATACGGATATTTACAAACAGTTTGTATCATTTCCAGAAGATTTTGAAGATGTACAAACCCCAATACACCAAGCTCTTGCGGGCTATCATATTAGAGAAGGGGAACATGGATTAACCTTGGAAGACTGGCTGCATTTCATGGATTTCATCGATTTGAATACCAAGTAAATTCAGGTGAGCACAAGATAGTTCTTTTAACTTTTTATTGCTTTTTGTTAGCTTAAACTCCAAAACAACCTCATTTAAATCATTCAATCATGCCCTACCTATTGAGTCTCTTTTTATTCGCGACTTTTAGCTCCGTACTTTTTCCGAAGGAACGCGTCGAGGTCAAAATTTTAAAGTCCGAATTCATTTATGAAACAGCTCCTTTTCCTTCTTGTCATGCCTCCACTTTGGTAGAAACACCTGAGGGAATTCTAGCATCTTGGTTTGGCGGACAATACGAGAGGCACCCTGATGTAAGTATTTATACTTCCATGCTCAAAGACGATACATGGAGTACCCCTGTACTAGTTGCAGACGGGATTGAAAATAAAGACTTTAGAAACCCAACTTGGAACCCTGTATTATATAGAAATCCAGACAGCGGACAAATTGTGCTTTTCTATAAAGAGGGACCCAATCCAAGAGAATGGTGGGGGTTGTATAAAACCTCAGATGATGGCGGAAAAAACTGGTCAAAAGCCATTCAAATTCCTCCAGGCATGCTTGGACCTGTCAAAAACAAACCTGTTGCACTTCCTAATGGGACAATCCTTTATGGAAGTAGCTTTGAAACCAATGGGATATGGAGTATGCATGTGGAAACAACGAACCAGAACATTGAAAATTGGAAAAAAATAGAAATCGACAATGGTTCTTTTCATGCCATTCAGCCAACTATTTTAAGTTATCCAAATGGGAAGCTCCAACTACTTGCCCGAACTCAAGAAGATGTAATTGGATCCACTTGGTCAATAGATGGAGGAAAAACCTGGTCAACTGTGGAATCCACAGGGTTAATTCATAATAATTCCGGAATCGATGCTGTAACTTTAAAGAGCGGGATCCAATTGCTTCTCTGCAACCCGATTAAAGATGGAAGAAATAAGCTTTCACTCTTGATGTCAATGGATGGAATAAATTGGGAAGAAATCCATGTTTTGGAGGATCAACCAAAAGGTGAGTTTAGCTATCCTGCCATCATTCAAGCAAAAGATGGTACCGTTCATTTGACTTATACCTATAATCGAGAGAAAGTTAAGTACGTCGCCCTCACCCTTGAATAATCAACTCAAGAACCTAATTTCATGTCTATTCCGAAGCCATTTCGAGGGATTATCCCTCCTATGATTACTCCTCTCCTTCCGGATTTTTCGCTGGATGAGAAGAGTCTATCTGTTTTAATCGAACACATAATCTCTGGTGGAGTTCATGGTATTTTTATTTTGGGAACCACAGGTGAATTCCCAAGTATCAGTTCCAAAGTAAAGAAAAAGCTCATCGAGCAGAGTTGTCAACTGGTGAATCATAGAGTTCCTGTTTTAGTGGGGATTTCTGACTGCTCTTTTGAGGAAAGTTTGGGTTTAGCTGAAGTTGCAAAAAATACTGGGGCTGATATTCTAGTTGCCACGAATCCCTATTATATGAATGTAGGACAAGATGAGTTGGTCTATTATTTCTCAAAACTTGCAGACGATGTGGAATTACCCTTGTACTTATACAATATACCTTCCCATACCGGAACTAAACTGGAATTAGAAACTGTAATGAGCCTTTCAAAGCACCCGAATATTATAGGTATTAAAGACAGTTCAGGCGATCAAAAATACTTCGAAAGTCTTTGCGATACTTTCAGAGAGTATCCTGAGTTTACAGTCTTGGTAGGTCCTGAAGAAATTTTGGTTGAAACCATGAATATGGGAGGACATGGAGGCGTTACCGGTGGAGCAAATTTGTTCCCTCAACTCTATGTAAAACTCTTTGAGGCAATAGAATATCAGGATAAAAAAAGAATGAAAGCCCTAAATGATACCGTTCAATTCCTGAGTGAAAATTTATACACCCACGGAACTTATCAATCTAATTACCTCAAAGGATTGAAAGCAAGTATGTCCTTTGAAGGTTTATGCCAAGGGATTTTGGCCTTACCACTTGTAGCTTTTAACGAAACTGAAAAAGAAGCACTGAAAGAAAAATACAAAGCAGTAAAAGAGGCTGTTACCAAAGTCCTAGCCACCTGAACTTAAAACGAATGTTTTCCAAAACTTATGAATCTACCTATTCTTGATTTAGCGATTTTTTTGATTTATATGGTGGCGATTGTGGGTTTTGGAATTTCTTTTTCCTTTCGAAAAAGAACAGCAAATGATTTCACCACGGGAGGCGGAAGACTCCCTTCCTGGGCCATTGGAATGTCAATTTTCGCGACTTTCGTCAGTAGTATCAGTTTTCTGGCCTTACCGGGAAATGCCTATCTATCCAACTGGAACGGCTTTGTTTTCAGCCTTTCTATTCCTTTAGCAGCGCTCATTGCCGTCAAGAACTTTGTTCCACTTTACCGAAAACTCAATAGTGAATCGGCCTATTTCTACCTAGAACAACGATTTGGACTTTGGGCAAGAGTGTATGCTTCCATCTGTTATTTGTTGACCCAATTGGCGAGAATGGGAACGATTCTGTATTTACTGGCCTTGCCCATGAATGCGCTATTTGGCTGGAGCATTCCAATGATCATTATTGTCACGGGAATTTCCGTAATCATCTATTCCATGATGGGGGGAATTGAAGCAGTCATTTGGACAGACGCCATTCAGGGAATCGTTTTAATTGCCGGAGCAATAGCCTGTTTACTTGTGATTTTTACAGAGATTCCAGGCGGTCCAAATGAAGTTTTCAGAATTGCAGCCACAAATGATAAATTCAGTCTGGGAAGCTTTAACTTAGACTTTACCACCTCCACATTCTGGATGATATTGGTCTATGGATTGTTTATCAATCTTCAGAATTTTGGGATTGATCAAAACTACGTTCAGCGATATGTCAGTGCTAAAACTGAAAAAGAAGCAATCAAATCCACCTGGTTGGGCAGCTTGCTTTATGTTCCAGTCTCTGCCATCTTCTTTTTTATTGGTACGGCTTTATTTGCTTATTATCAGGCCCAACCGGATTTACTTCCGTCAGACATTTCAGGGGTAGAAAATGCAGATAAAGTTTTCCCTTATTTCATTGTTTCCCAACTTCCAACAGGAATCACAGGCCTTTTGATTGCCTCCATTTTTGCAGCTGGCATGAGTTCAGTTTCAACCAGTGTCAACAGTTCTGCCACAGTGATTCTTTCTGATCACTTTAAGAAATATATCCACCCCAACCCATCAGAAAAAACATCGATGCGGGTTTTATGGGGAGCCTCATTGGCAATGGGGATCTTCAGCATTTTAGTAGGACTTGCATTCAATGGAGTCACCAGTGCTTTGGATGCCTGGTGGGCCTTGGCTTCTATTTTTAGCGGAGGAATTCTCGGTTTATTCCTTCTTGGTTTTATTGTGAAAAAATGCAATAGCAGAAATGCTTCTATTGCTGTTTCAGTGGGAGTGTTAGTAATCATCTGGATGAGTTTATCTTCCTATATATTATTAGGAGACCTTGCTCCATTTCAAAACCCTTTACATAGCAACATGACGATAGTCGTGGGAACGCTTACCATTTTTATCCTGGGTTTCATACTAGGTAGTAAAAAAGGCCAGAGCACGATTGATCCAGCATTTTAAACTAATAAGGGACTTATTTTTCTAAGACAGTAATTTTCTGTATCCCAACATGAACTTGTCCAAAGCGGTCAGTCGCCTGGACTTTTACAGTATGTTCACCTGCTTCCAATCCATTTGGAATATTAATTCTCCATAAATGCTTACTCTGAGCAGGGTTGGATGGCCTTTTTCCATCCAAGAGGCTTTCTGTTGTGTCCCACTGATACAGGTCGATTAAATAGGAAGGATCGTAATCTTCTACCCAGACCATCGGTCTCATTTCTCCTCCGTCAATTCCTATTAATACCTCATCTCCTTTTGATCCCATAAAGAAATTGACAAAAATTCCAGCAGTAGTCCGCTTTCCTTTCTCCAGTACTTTGGGGGCAAAAACTTCCATTTGATAGGCATTGGACTTTCCAGCTACTTGATAATTCACCTTGTATTGATTTCCTGTGAAATGAATAAATGCATAACCCTTGGGAGTTCCATCACGCATGGTCGAGACTGGAATCCCTTCTTCATTTAATACTCCTTTATACCAATCACCTGAAGTAGTACCCACATTGTAATGATGGTGCGGAGTGTCTTGCTTCCAGCCCTCTACTTTGGTGAAGTAATCCTGTCTCTGAAGATGTGTGTGCGCTGACAAGGAAAGGGTATATGGGAAGTCTTCCAGCATATCGAAAATCGCTTGTCTATCTTGGTCTCTAAAAGAATCTCCTTGTTCAAAGAAGGGAATATGCATAGACATCACTATCAAATGGTCTTTAGGAACAAATTTCAAATCATTTCTTAAAAACTCTAACTGGTCAGCCCTCAATCCACCCCAATAACTTTGACCGTCCCTAGGATCTGGCCAAAGGATATCATCAATCACAATGAAGTGCACTTTGCCTACATTAAAAGCATAGGTACTCGGCCCAAAATTCGCTTCAAAAGTTTCATCTGAGAGTTCGTCCGATTCTACATCATAGTTTTCATCATGGTTTCCCATGACATTGTACCAAGGAACTCCCACCCTGGAAACCGCTTTTGAATAAGGGGTAAAAAGAGTCAAATCATCCCCTACTAAATCTCCCAAGGAAAGTCCGAATACCACATCCTCTATACCTGCCACTTCACTGACAATCCCTCGGTCAAAATAATCCACCTCTTCTAAGGTATAAGGTTGTGGATCTCCAAAGATCAATGCCGTAAACTCTTCTTTTTCCTCTGTTTTGGTCAAAGCAAAATTGATTTCTTTGGGAAGATCTCCCGTGGGATCCGACCCGGGATATTTCAACTCTGGAGAACCAGTGGGTTTATGGATGTAAAAATATTGGGGCCTATTCAAGGAATCCAAGGGAACATTATACCCAGGAGGCTTTATAACAAATAGAAGCTGTCCATCTTCTATAGAAATTTCATAATATCCTTTTTCGTCTGTTTGCACCACATCCCTCCCATTGGATATACTTACCCCAGCTAATCCTTCTTCCCGCCTTTGCTTCTTACTGTTCCCATTTTCATCATTGAAAACATAGCCTTTTGCCAATTCTTGTGAGAAGGAATAGATACTCGACAGCATTAGAGCTGTTACAAATCCCAGTTTTAAAGTAAATGTCACTTTTCGCATTTTTCTATCAGTTATTTTAACACCTCTTTGAAGTAAACTTGATTAGAAATCAGGTAGACCCGATTGATAAAACCCTAGATAACAAAAACTTATTACTCCACTATCCTGATTGATTAAGCAAAAATCAAAATCATTCTATTACAGAAAGCCAACCTTCGAACTAGGGTTCTTCAAAAATAGATTGAATCCGGCACAAGAATAAAAACTAAAGATCAGGGATTTATTATCAGTGTTTTAACCTCCTTATAAATAAAAAAAGCTACCGGATCACTCCGGTAGCCCTAGGTATAGGTTTGAAAAAAAATACGATTACATTTCCTTCATTTCGGAGACAACTTTTGTAATGGTTTGCTTGGCATCCCCAAAGAGCATCAGACAGTTAGGATAGCCAAATAACTCATTCTCTACACCAGCATAGCCTTTGCCCATACTTCGTTTACAAACAATGACCGTTCTGGCTTTATCGGCATTCAAAATCGGCATGCCATAGATCGGACTTTGAGGATTATTACGGGCTGCAGGGTTTACCACATCATTCGCTCCTACGATCAGCACCAGATCCGTATTTGGGAATTCATCGTTGATGGATTCCATCTCGATTAATTTATCGTAAGAGATATTTGCCTCAGCCAAAAGGACATTCATATGGCCTGGCATTCTTCCTGCTACGGGATGGATCGCAAACTTGAATTCTATGTTTCGCTTTTCGCATTGCTCCATCAATTCACGGATGACATGTTGCGCCTGAGCAACTGCCATTCCATAACCTGGAACGACTATCACAGAGGAAGCTGAATCAAATAACATCGCTGTTTCCTCCACTCCAATTTCTTTGACAACGATCTGTGGACCATCAGCAGCGGGACCAGAAACTGCTTGTCCAAATCCTCCTAAAAGCACATTTGTCAAGGATCTATTCATGGCTTTACACATAATCTGAGTCAGGATTATCCCAGATGCACCCACCAACGAACCTGCCACAATAAGCACGTTATTATTCAAAATAAAACCAGTGGCACAGGCTGCCATTCCGGAATAAGAATTCAAAAGAGAAATAACCACTGGCATATCCGCACCCCCAATTGGAATTACCGTCAAAATCCCCAAAAGCAAGGAAATCACAATCAGCGCTATCATAAAAGTAGGATCACCGGGGTTCATAAAAGTCAAAGTTCCAGCGACTCCAAAAGCAATCAACAAGATCAAGTTCAAAAGATGTTGCCCTTTGAAAGTAATGGGTGAGCCGGAAACTTTTCCATCAAGTTTCAAGAAAGCGATCATGGAACCGGTAAATGTCACTCCTCCGATCAAAACTGAAACGATGATACTAATTGAATTTACCGAATCAGGATAAGTATTGACTGCTTGGGTTTTAAAGAAATAATCAGAAAGCGCCACGGCAAAAGAAGCTAGTCCACCAAAACCATTAAACAAGGCGACCATCTCCGGGATTTTGGTCATTTCTACTTTCTTGGAGACATAAAGACCAATCGCTCCACCGATTAGAATACAAATAAAAATCTCTACAAACGAGAGGATATTCACTGTATACAAAGTCGCCGCAATGGCGATCAGCATTCCTACAGCAGAATATACGTTACCTTCTCTTGCACTTTTGGTTTTACCCAATTTTTTGATCCCGAGGACAAAGAGAATCGAGGAGATCAGATAGGCTACTTGGATCAGGATGCTCATTTCTTCTTAAACATTTTTAGCATACGATCAGTCACTGCATAGCCGCCTACCACATTGATGGTGGCAAGAATCAAAGCTATCATTCCAAGCCATTTGCTGATGGTGGTATATCCCATTTCATTACAGGCCAAAAGAGCTCCAACAATGGTGATTCCGGAAATAGCATTTGACCCTGACATGAGGGGAGTGTGCAAAGTAGGGGGGACTTTTGAAATCAGCTCAAATCCCAGAAAACTCGCTAAAACAAGTATATAAATCAGAATAATTAATGCTTCTGAGCTCATAATTTTAAAAGGTTTTTACTATTTATTTAAAATTTTCTTGGTGAATTCATGTACTATTTCACCCTTATAAGTTATCAAAACACCTTTTGTAATTTCTTCTTCCCGATCCAAGTTGAATCCGTCTTTATTAGCAAGATGCAAAAGCAAAGTGCTGATATTCGTCGCATAAAGCTGACTGGCATTGGTGGAAAGTAAGGCAGGGAGATTAGATTCTCCTATAATTGTCACTCCATGTTTTATTACTGTCTTGTCTTTTTCAGAGATCTCACAGTTACCTCCGGATTCTACCGCCATATCAACGATGACCGCCCCTTTTTTCATAGTTTTCACCATTTCTTCCGTCACAAGAATTGGAGATTTTTTACCCATCACAAGAGCGGTGGTGATGACTAGATCAGTTTCTTTGATTTTGCTTTGAATCAATTCCTTCTGTTTTTGCAGAAACTCTTCCGATACTTCAGCCGCATATCCACCTTCTACTTTTACAGTTTCAGCTCCTTCCACAATCAAAAATCTTCCGCCAAGAGATTCTACTTGCTCTTTCGTTTCAGGTCTTACATCACTGACCTCCACAATGGCTCCTAGTCTTTTAGCGGTGGCAATAGCTTGCAAACCTGCCACTCCTGCACCAAAAATCAGAACTTTTGAGGGGGTAATCGTGCCTGATGCGGTCATCATTAATGGGAATATTTTTCCGAGATGATTAGCTCCCAAAATCACTGATTTATATCCTGCCAAGTTTGCCTGCGAACTCAAGGCATCCATTTTTTGGGCTCTGGAAATACGGGGAACAGCATCCATTGAGAATGAAGTGATAGATTTCTTATTCATCTCTGCCAAAATCTCCGGATGGTTATAAGCATACATCAAGGAAATACAAGCGGATCCTTCCTTCATTTGGGATACTTCTTCTTTAGTGAAAATATTCACCTTCAATAAAATATCACAATCAAATACCCCCTTCTTGGCTACCAAGGAAGCGCCTGCTGCTTTATATTCCTCATCAGTAAAATTAGAGCCCTCTCCTGCCCCAGATTCAACAGCTATTTCAAATTCTTTTTTAATCAGTAGCTTGATTACTTCCGGACTGAGAGCAACTCTTCTTTCGTGGTCTTTTGTTTCCTTTAGTACCCCTATTTTCATTTTTACCTTTTAGAATCTATTTATAATAGCTTTTATCATTCAATATATTCAAAGAAAGTCTGAAAATACCGCTTAGCCCACCTGCATTATCCTGATTTCTTCCACTTTTTTGATGTTTTCTTTGGTTTAATAACCTACTCACCAAAGCCTATTTTAAACTAAAAAATCTCTATTCATCAAAAATAAATTCGAAATCAACTAAATTTTAACCTCTAACTTTAAATATTCTATAAAAAGATCTTCAACAATGGCTTTTTTAAAACCCTTATGATAGAAAATCGACAAAGATTTACATGAAAATTTTCTTTACCGTTAATCCTTAAAGTATGGCAGTTTAAAGACAAACAGGATTCAAACTATTAGATAAATTTATATTTTACATAAACTTGTTTAACCTAATCAAAAACCCATGACACAACACAAGAAAGACTCCGAAGGTCAAAGCCGAAGGGATTTTATTAAAAATGCAGCAATTGCATCCTCATTTTTTATTGTACCTAGACACGTTTTGGGAGGGGCTGGATTTACCTCCCCTTCGGACCAACTGAACCTTGCAGCCATTGGAGCAGGAGGAAAAGGTGCAAGTGATATCAGAAACGCATCGGTAAATGGAAGAGAAAGAGTGGTTGCATTATGTGACGTTGATTTCTCTGGCTCTGCGAAGGCTTCTGTTGAAAGATTCCCAGACGCGAAACTTTATGCCGATTTCAGGAAAATGCTTGATACTGAAAAAGATATTGATGCAGTGACTATCTCTACCCCTGACCATGTTCATGGACCAGCTGCAAAATATGCAATGGAAAGAGGTAAGCATGTGTATGTACAAAAGCCTATGACCCACAACATCAAAGAAGCAAGAATGCTTACTGAGATGGCAAGAACTCAAAAAGTAGTTACTCAAATGGGAAACCAAGGAGGGTCAAACCCACTCCTTAACCTGGTTCAAGAATGGATTGATTCGGATAAAATAGGAAAAGTTTCCAAGGTGGAAGTTTGGACCAACCGTCCAGTATGGCCTCAAGGGGGTGCATTCCCAAAACCAGATCCAAGTGCCAAACCAAGTGCCTTGGATTGGGATCTTTGGTTAGGCCCAGCTCCTGAAATTCCTTATACTCCAGGATTGGCTCCATTTAGTTGGAGAGGTTGGTGGAATTATGGTACTGGAGCCCTTGGTGACGTAGGATGTCACTTAATAGATATTCCATTTAGAACCCTTGGACTTCACTATCCTACTGATGCAGAATGTAGCGTAGGGTCAGTATACAGCGGCATGTGGACCCCTGATTACCATCCTGATGGTTGCCCTGCATCCTCCTTCATCTCTTTAAATTTTGCAGCAACCCCAAAAAGCAAGTCTCCAATCAATATGACTTGGATGGATGGAGGAATTCGACCAGCACACCCTGATATTATTCCTGCGGATCACGATATCGGAGGAGCAAACTCCGCCAATGGAGTATTGATCATCGGAGACAAAGGAATTATTTCTACCAATATTAATGATTCCTCACCTCTCATGCCGAAGCTTTACCTCAATGACGGAACCCAAGAATTTGGTCCTCAAACAGAACCGAATGATGAACCAGAATATGGACATCAAAGACTTTGGGTGGATGCTTGTAAAGCTGGTTTTGGAAGTACGGAACATAAAGGCTTAACTTCTTCCTTTGATTATGCAGGCCCAATGACAGAAACTGTTTTAATGGGAAACCTTGCTATCAGAAGTTACATGTTGAGAAGAGAAAACAGCAAAGGTCAAATGGAGTTCTACGGTCGTAAGAAATTGCTTTGGGATGGAGATAATTTGAGAATTACCAATTTCGAGGATGCCAATCAGTTTGTCACTAGAACTTACCGTGAAGGATTTGGGATGGGGTAATTCATTTCCCTTTTAACCTCTACTAATAATCTCAAACCCAGTCATTCTTCTTTTGGCTGGGTTTGTCTTTTTAAAAAGAACTCCAACTCTAACCAACTACCCTTTTTTGAAATGAAGAAAAAACTAGTACAAAACTTAGCCTAAGTCCTGCAGAAAGATAAAATCTCAGAAAAGCCAAAATCAAGATTTCAGAAATTTTGGAAATACCTTTTGATGAATTGGAAAACATTTTTAACGCAAGTTCTGAAAGGGTAAAATCTATTCATGCAATATCAGAATTTCAGGCCGTAACATCCATTGGATTTAAGATAGCAGAGGGTTTGATTTTGATAAGTTATTTCTCTTTAGAAGAAGGAAAAGACAGAGAAAACTGCTCTAGGAGTACGAGCGAAAAAAAAGGATATTGGACGGCCCCATGTGTATAGGATCAGTTTCGGTTGATCCCAGATTATGCTTGGAATTCACAAACCAATAAAATCTGGTGGAATTTTACCAAGGTTATCCTGCTGACTGACCAAACCAGCCTGTTATGAAATGAAGCCTATCAACTGGAAAACAAGGCTTTAATCATTATCCCATAAAGATGAAAGTGATTTTCAAACTCTTGTTTCACTGCCCTCGTAATTGACTTGATCACTTAGCTCATTTTTTGCTATCTTAAAATTTTTCAAACAGGAATATTATGAACCGGATCATTACAGCATGCTTATCACTATTTCTTATCGGCCAACTTTCAGCTCAAGATCGCCTTACCGGAGAAACTTTTACAACCCGTTCAGAAATTCTTGCCAGAAATGGAATGGCTGCAACTAGTCAGCCACTTGCCACACAAGTTGCCTTAGATATTTTAAAAGCAGGAGGTACTGCAATGGATGCTGCGATTGCCGCAAATGCTGTTTTGGGTCTGGTAGAGCCTGCTAGTTGTGGTATCGGAGGAGATATTTTTGCGATTGTTTGGGATGCGAAAGAAAAAAACTCTTTGGTTTCAATGGAAGTGGAAGAGCTCCTAAATCACTCAGTATCGATTATTTTCTAGATCGGGGGATAAAGTATATACCGAATCTTGGTCCCCTCCCAGTATCCGTTCCTGGTGCAGTAGACGGCTGGTTTGCATTGCATGAGAAGTTTGGAAAACTCCCCATGGAAACTCTTTTAAAGCCAGCAATTGATTATGGAAGAGAAGGGTTTCCTGTTTCGGAAGTGATCGCTTTTGAGATGGAAAGTAATTATCGTGGGATGGAGGAATTACCGGGTTTTGCTGAAACCTACATGCCAAATGGGCATACTCCAAGAAAAGGCGAAGTCTTCAAAAACCCTAACCTTTCCGACACCTATGAAAAAATCGCCAAGGAAGGCCGGGACTCATTTTACAAAGGGGATATTGCTAGGATCATTGATACTTATATGAAGAAGCATGGTGGTTTTCTATCCTATGAGGATCTAGCAAGTCATACCTCAAACTGGGTGGAACCCGTAAGCACAAATTATCGAGGATATGATATTTGGGAATTACCTCCCAATGGACAGGGAACTGCAGCTTTGCAAATGCTTAATATTTTAGAAGGATATGATATTGCATCTATGGGGTTTGGAAGCACGGAATATTTACATGTGTTGACGGAAGCAAAAAAACTGGCATATGAAGACCGAGCAAAGTTTTATTCTGATCCAGAATTCAATAAAATTCCTTTGGAAGAACTACTCTCAAAAGAATATGCCGCTAAACGCCGGGCATTAATCGACCCTCAACAAGCAGCCAATAGCTATCCTGCTGGGGACATGGAAATCGAATCTGGAAATACAACCTACCTCACCGTAGCGGATAAGGATGGAAATATGGTTTCTTTGATTCAAAGTATCTATTCTGAGTTTGCATCGGGGATGGTACCCGATGGATTGGGATTTGTACTGCAAAATAGAGGTGGAATGTTCAATGTACAGGATAGAAACCATGCAAATGCATTGGAACCTGGCAAACGACCTTTTCACACCATCATTCCAGCCTTTATCACCAAGGATGGAAAACCTTATGTAAGTTTTGGCTTGATGGGGGGATCTGTTCAACCACAAGGGCATGCTCAAATTGTTGTGAATTTGGTGGATTTTGGAATGAATTTACAAGAGGCTGGAGATGCTCCTCGGATGAGACACTCTGGGAGTTCACAACCTACTGGATCCGTAATGACAAATGGTGGCACCCTCAATCTAGAAAGTGGCTTTGAACCTGAAGTCTTCCGCGAACTTAGAAAGAGGGGGCATAGAATTTCTTTTGCCGTAGGAATCTATGGCGGGTACCAAGCTATTGGAGTAGATTTGGAAAATAAAGTCTACTCAGGAGCTTCAGAATCCCGAAAAGACGGCCAAGCAGCAGGATATTAAAACATAGTATTCTTTCATTATTTTCTCTGAAATCTCATTGGAATCCATGCTTTCATTGCTGAAAGTCTTTTCTAGTAGGAAAAGACTACCTTGCCATGGTAACAACAAATGAAAAATGGATTTCGAAGACGTAAAATATGAAATGAAAAAGGGCTCTTGGAAGCCTATCATTATTGGAGGAATAATTTTAATTCTACTATTTGCCTTTAAACCTTGGGCTCAAGTGGGAGCCGGTGAACGCGGGATCGTTCTGAATTTTGGAGCAGTACAAAACACAGTTTTGGGGGAAGGTATCCACTTTAAAATACCTATTGTGCAGACCGTAGAATTGATGGATGTAAAAATCCAAAAAGCAATTACTGATGCAGCCTCTGCTTCTTCAGACCTTCAGGATGTAGACTTATCTGTCGCTCTTAATTATCATGTGATTCCTGATAAAGCGAATATCGTTTATCAATCTATCGGAGTGGAATTTAAAGCAAGAATCATTGACCCTGCAATTCAGGAGGTGATGAAAGCTGTAACTGCTCGTTATACTGCTGAGGAATTAATCACAAAAAGACCAGCAGTGAGTACAGAAATGAAAGATGCTTTGACTTCTAGATTGCTTGAATCGAACATTGCTGTTGATGCTTTTTCGATCGTTTCCTTTAGTTTCTCAAAAACCTTCACAGATGCAATTGAAGCCAAGCAAACGGCTGAGCAAAATGCGTTGAAAGCAAAGAGGGATCTGGACCGAATCCGGGTAGAAGCTGAGCAAACTATTGCAGCTGCTACAGCAGAAGCGGAGGCTTTGAGGCTTCAGAAAATGAATATCTCACCAGATCTGATCGAGTTGAGAAAAATTGAAGCCAACCTGAAAGCCATTGAAAAATGGAACGGTATACTTCCTGAAGTGACGGGAGCAGGTGCAATTCCTTTCATTGGTGTAGGAGCTGCCAAGAACTAATAAAATTTTAAAAAGGCGTGTTTTTGGATGAAAATTCTGGAAATGCGCTTTTTTTAACTTGATTTTAAAAAGAAAAGCCCAATTCTATCTGCAGTAGGAATAACTTTAAAATTCACTTCTTACAAATTCAAAAATATTGGATTGACAAGTATGAATTTCATTCTGTGAAAACTCATTCGGGAAAAAGCTGGAGGTTATGTAAGAAAATTAGGCAACCCGCCAAATGAATTCTATGGGAAAAGGAGTTAAAAAGAGAAGGCAACAAATTGAATACCACTGATTTTCAAAACATTAACCAGCTTATTGCAGGAATGTACAATCCTGTTAGATAAGTGTAATTTTCACCAGCATATTTAAAGTACTTTCAGATCGATTTTGAAGCCATTTTTTTATTAGGTTTAAATTTCCATGAATTCCTTTAAAGAAGCTTTAAGAAAAATCTACCTCTCTTATCTGAATGACAATGTGGATCATTCAGAATTAAATGCAGCTACTCAATCGTACAAGAAATTACTTTTTGATTGGTACTCTAACCATTTTTCAAATGAACTTGATCCCGAAAACTTAGCATCAGAATATGGCACTGCGATTAGCTCCCTGGGTGCAGCTTCCTGCATTGAGGATGGCTATAGAACAAGACAATTTATTCGAGGTATTTCCAAGGCTTTGGATCAGAAACTAACATATAAAGGTCCCATCCATGTAGTCTATGCAGGTACTGGTCCTTTTGCCAATTTACTACTTCCTATATTCCAAGAATATGCCCAGTTTGACATCCATTATACCTTGGTAGAAATCAATCCGCCAAGTTTTACCATACTAAAAAGATTGATGGAGGAATTTAATCAATCTGAGTTCGAAATAAAGTTAAAATTAGCGGATGCCAGTAAATTAAAAATCCCCTTCGATGAACGCCCGGATATTATCATTAGCGAAACCATGCAAGCGGGTTTACGAGCTGAGCCGCAAGTAGCTATACTTCAAAACTTAATCCCCCAAGCCAAAAATAACGCCTTCATCATTCCTCAAAACATCAAGTTAAGCCTTGGATTAATTGCACAACCAAAAGCTTCCAATCTAACCCAACAAGAAGTTGTATATCGGGAATACCCGGTTTTTGAAACGATCAACTTCTCCTCTACAGTGGATTCTTTTTCTTCAGTCCATACTCAAATTCAGGAAAAAGACCTTTTGATAAACAGTTGCCTAGCACTTCTTACCGAAATCCGGGTTTTTGAGGATGAACTCATCCAAATGAACCAAAGTGGCCTTACGGTTCCGCTGAAATTAATGGATCTACCTGATGAACAAGCAACTAATTATTCTATCATTTCCAGATATCAACTAAAGCCGAAACCCGAATTAATCATTAAAATGATGTAATTTTCATGTAGTGAACACTTTTAAAATCAATCATCATGAAAACACTTCAGGTTCTTTTTATTCTCTCCTTTTCAATTGGAGGTCTTCAACAGGCATTTGGACAAATTGATCGAGAGTTTCTGGTCAAGCAGTTAGAGTATTCCCACAATAATGAAAACTGGTTTGCTCCAATAAATACGTCTATGCATGATTTGAGTGCCGAAAATGCAAATTGGCATGATGACTCTGGAAATCATTCCATTGCTCAATTGGTTTCTCATTTGGTTTTTTGGAATGAGCGGCTATTAAATGCAATGCAAGGAAAAGACGTAGCAGAATTTGATGGAAACAATGATCTCACCTTTAGTGAAATTTCTGAAGAGGACTGGAAGAATATGACTCAGAAATTGGATCAAATTCTTTCTGACATAGAAGAGGAAACAAAAAAAATGAATGAAGAACAATTAGCTGGCTGGAAAGAAACCTTGGCTAATATCGCTGCCCACAATGCCTATCATACGGGCCAAATAGTGTACATCCGAAAACAAAATGGTTGGTGGAGGTAGGCAATCTTCCTGATAAAAATGAAATTTTAACGAATTATCCTTTTAGGCTATTGGTTACTGAACTAGTCAGAAATTAAATTTTCTTTTTCAAACCATCTAAACCAAAAAAAAAAAATGGACTTAGAACTCATCGATAAAAAGGTATTAATAAGTGGATCCACCGCAGGAATTGGTTACGCAATTGCTGAACGATTTTTAAAAGAGGGGGCAGAGGTAATCATCAATGGTCGGACGAAAGAAAGTGTCAACAATTCCATTGAAAGCCTTAAAAATTCCACAGGAAGTGAGAAAATCTCCGGAGTGGCTGCAGACTTTTCCAAAGTGGAAGACGTCAATCGATTAATTGCAAAAGTTCCAGAAATTGACATTTTAATTAACAATGCAGGGATTTTCGAACCTAAAGCTTTTGAGGAAATTCCGGATGAGGATTGGTTCCGTTTCTTTGAATTGAATGTCATGAGTGGCGTCAGGCTCTCCCGACATTACCTTCCAAAAATGCTTCAAAAAAACTGGGGTAGAATAATTTTCATATCAAGTGAATCCGGAGTTTTTATTCCTGAAGAAATGATTCATTATGGCATGACCAAAACAGCTCAAATTAGTATAAGTAGAGGTTTGGCAGAATTAACCAAAGGGACGAATGTGACTGTAAATTCTATTTTACCAGGACCAACCAAATCGAAAGGGGTAGGAATCTTTATAGAGGATTTAGCAAAAAGTAATTATACATCGACTGAGGAGGTAGAAAAAGATTTCTTCAAAAAGATGAGGCCTACTTCATTAATTCAACGGTTTGCAAGTGTGGAGGAAGTTGCCAATACAGTAGTGTATTTCTCCAGTCCTTTGGCTTCTGCCACCAATGGAGCATCCATTCGAGTAGAAGGTGGTTTAGTAAAATCAATCTTATAAAAAGAAAAAAAATAATTAACTGAATGTCAATTCTATACATTCTAAACCTTGTCTTTGAAATGTAACAGATTGTGGAAAACATTCCACACCAAAATAAAAAGGGGTAGACGCTGTATTTCGCGTCTACCCCTTTTTTTTAAGGTCTGGTGGCTTATTGCCCACTAGTTCCGTATTGATCAAAATTGAAGTCTTCAAAGATTGCCCCTACTTTATTCTTAATAGTAGAGAGGTTATTCATGTCCTCTTTTTCAAGAGTACCTGAAGCAAATCCTTGCCATATTTGATACCCTGTATTTGCATCAAGAAAATTGATGATAACAGTTCCTTCTTCTACGGGTACCATTTCAGTCGTTTCAGACCTTGGTCCAAACCCTAAATAATCCTGACCATTAGTCATGACGAACTTCCTCAGTTCGGTATCATTTTCCAAAATGGAGAAATCAACAAGCATATCAGGGCTTAATACATCCTTTTTAAAGCCTCTTGCCTCCATTTGGAGCTCTATGGCGTCTTTAAGCTTCTTTCGGTCAGATTGGTTATTGTATACCAAAACCCCATCAGAAGCAACTATCATTTTATCCTCAGGGATGATTGCATCCCCAAAAATCCAATTATAGGTTTGGTAATCGGTTACATCTGCAGTCTCTTTCTCTTGGGTCACTACTTTCATTCCTGAAGGTGAACAAGCAAATGTTGCAAATGCAAACATGGAAATAATTAAAATATTTAATCGGTTTTTCATGGCTCTTAGTTTTAAATTGAACAATCATGTAAAACCACAAACAGAAGTTTCTCCAATGGAGAATAACTTTTGTTTAGCATCTTTAAGTCGTACTAATACAAAAACAATTTTATTAACAGCTTGATACCGTTTTAATCATTCTGCCTATGGCTGAATAGGTCATATATAGTGCGAATTGAATGCCAAGATCTAAACAATGGTTATTAGAGACAGTAGAATAATGCTTTTTCAACTTGACCCGAAGCCAATAATGGTTACTTTTTATGAAGTAAAAGTGAGGCATACCAAAATAAATAGATGCCATTCATAAAAACAGGCTGAAATCAGGATAGCATAATTCCCAAAATCCATTAATTTCTAGTCTGAATCAATGGACATGTCAAAGACATTAGGCAAACATATCATCTTTAGGCTTCTTTCATTCGCAATGCTAATGATTGTGCTTCCTGTATTTAGCCAAGAAACAGGCCCAACAGAGTCAAGCCCCTTTTGGTTATGGGCATTTTTGGGAAGGCTTCACCCGATGATCGTACACTTTCCAATTGCCCTCCTTGTATTCGCTGCGGTTTTGGAGCTTTTCTCATTGAAAAATTACCAATCCAAATTTAGGCCCGCTATTTCAGCTTTGTTGATAGCTGGAGGAATCAGTGCAATAGTTTCTGCCATCTTTGGACTTCTGCTAGCATCTTCAGAGGGAACAAGTGGAGAAACCTTGGATCTTCACAAACAAGTTGGTTTGGTGACAGCTGGTTTGAGTGCCATTCTCCTATTCTATCTTTACCGAATTCATAAAAGCCGAAGCAAATCCACCGTCCGTATATTAAGAGGGGTATTATTCCTTACTACTATAGGCGTTTCTGTCACGGGTCATTTTGGAGGTTCTCTGACACATGGAGAGGACTTTTTAACGGAAGTAATCCCCAATAATAAAAGCAGTCAAAACATTGAAAAGTTAAACATTAACCTTGCTTCTTATCAATCCGAGCTTTCTCCGGAAAAGGAAATGAAACTGATTGGTGAAGTCCGAATGGTGTTTGCCCACAACTGCTATAAATGTCATAGCGGAGCAAAAATTGAAGGTGAGTTAAGGCTTGATGAAAAAGAATATGTTTTTGAAGGGGGTGAGAATGGAAAAGTGATTATCCCTGGAAGTCCTTCCGAAAGTGAGTTGATTCGAAGAATCAATTTAAAAAAAGGCCATAAAGAGGTCATGCCCGCCAAAGGAAATCTTCTCAATGATCAAGAAAAAGCACTTTTGGAATTATGGATCCAAAAAGGGGCACCTTGGCCAGACGGAGCAGCTCAACAAAGTGTCTATAGAGTAGCAGAGTTGGCTCCCAGATCTCCCAAATTACCCAACCCTTCCAATGGATTAAACAATCCTATTGACCTATGGGTAAATCAATATTTCAACCAACATGGAATCAATTGGCCAGAAGAGGTGTCGGACCGAGTTTACTTAAGGAGGATTTACTTGGATGTTATTGGGCTGATCCCTTCTCAAGTGGAGTTTGAATCATTCGTAAATGATCACCGGCCAAACAAAAGGAGTATTTGGCTTCATGAATTGCTAAATAGAGATCAGGATTATGCTACTCATTGGCTAACCTTTTGGAACGACGCATTAAGAAATGACTATACCGGAACTGGCTACATTACCAATGGTCGATATAACATAACCGATTGGCTGTATAAATCCTTGGAAGAAAACAAAACCTATGACGTGTTTGTCAAAGAGCTGTTAAATCCAAGCGAAAAATCAAAAGGCTTTATTGAGGGAATTAGGTGGAGAGGTACGGTCAATGCAAGCCAACGAACTGAATTACAAGCTGCCCAAAACGTGGGACAAGTTTTGTTAGGACTCAATTTAAAATGTGCTTCTTGTCATGATTCATTTATCAGTGACTGGAAACTGGAAGAGTCTTATGCCTTTGCAAATATTTTTGCAGACTCTACTTTGGAAATCAGTAGGTGTGAGCAGCCTACAGGTAAAATGGCCGACACTAGAATTTTATGGGAAGAACTTGGGGATATTGATTCTGCTGCCAGTCGATCTGAAAAGCTCAAGCAGTTGGCAGAAAACTTAGTACAGCCTGCCAATGGAAGAATGTACCGGACCATAGTAAACAGAATATGGAAACAGATGATGGGAAGAGGAATCGTGGAACCGGTGGACGAGATGGATAATGAACCTTGGAGTCAGGATTTACTGGATTGGCTCGCCACAGATTTTGTGGAAAACGGATACAATATCAAGCGTTTAATAGCTCAAATAGGAAGTTCAAAGATTTACCAAGCAAAATCCACAGGATACGAAACGGCAGATCAGTTACTGGCTGAAGACTTTCAATTTGAAGGGATGGTAAGAAGGAGGCTGACGGCGGAGCAATTCTCCGATGCAGTAAGCACCGTAGTTTACCCACTGTTCAAACCAGAGGAACAAAAATATAAGCCCTATGAACTGACGCCTGAAAGCGGGAGCTCAGTCAATTATGTTAGAGCATCTTTAGTGGCAAACAATGATTTTTTGAAAGCTTTAGGAAGACCCAATAGAGAAATCGTCTCGACCAGCAGAGATTCTCAGGCAAGTTTACTTCAGGCGCTTGAGTTAACCAATGGAATCCTTTTGGATTCTGCATTGATTATGGGGGCAAAAAATTGGGAAGCAAACTATCCTAACACCGATCAACTTACGGAAGCGATCTATGAAAAAACATTAAATCGTAAACCAGAAGAAAAGGAATTAGAAGTGGCAAGAAAAGTCATGGGGAGCACCCCCAAAAAGGAACAAATACAAGATTTTCTATGGGCAGTTTTGTTATTACCAGAATTCCAACTTATCTATTGAGTCTATATGAAAGAAGGATATAATAGGAGAGAATTTTTAAAAAAGACCAGTGCGGCCATGCTTTCTGCTATGGCAGCGGGAGCTCCAGTGAGCGGTTTGCTAAGTTCCTGCGGCAGGCCAACTATGACTGCTACTGCTGACTCTGTGATCTTATTGTTCATGGCAGGAGGAATGGCCCATACGGAAACATTCGATCCTAAAAAATACACTCCTTTCCGAAAAGGAATGGAGTCAAAAGAAGTACTCAGTACATTTCCAAGCATCCCAACAGCTTTGGATGGGATTCATTTTTCAGAGGGTTTGGAATCCATTGCCAAAGTCATAGATAAAGGAACTTTGATTCGTTCTTATGTAGCTGCAGATTTGGGACACATCCTTCACACAAGACATCAATACCATTTCCATACTTGCTACGAACCTCCTCAATCCGTTGTGGTTCCACATTTAGGTTCTTGGATAGCCAAGGAAAAGGGAGCATTAAATCCAGTGATCCCTCCTTTTATCAATATTGGGCAACGATTTACCGTCGGAGAAGGGGAAGAACTCAAAGCCTTTCATAGTGCTGGTTTTTTGGGAAGTGAATTCGGGCCATTCCTAATTCCGGATCCAACTTCAGGATTGGACAGTGTAAGACCACCAGTAGGTATGACCACTAAGCGTTTTGAGGCTAGAAATAAACTCTATGAGGATTTACTTTCTGCTGGACCTATGGGAGATTTTGGCAGTGATTATCAAAAAGAGTCTTTAAAAAGGTCCATGGAGCAGGCTTATATTTTATTAAACTCTCCAGAAGCTCAAGCTTTTGACTTAAGTAAAGAACCTAAGGAAAGTTATGATAAATACAATACCAGTAAGTTTGGGCAAGGTTGCTTATTGGCTCGTAGACTAATCGATCAGGGAGCAAGATATATCACAGTAACGACGGAATACGAACCGTTTTTTGGCTGGGATACCCATGACAATGGTCATACTAGGCTCAAGGACATGAAAAAGATGATTGATTCTCCTATTGCACAATTGATCTCAGATTTGGATGAAAGCGGGAAGCTGGATAGGACTTTGGTGATTGTAGCAAGTGAATTCAGTAGAGATATGCTAACCGAAGGTCGACCGGGTCTAAAGGTAAAAGATCAAGTAGAGGTTCCTGATATCATAGAGGATGTGAAAAATTATGGAATGCATCGGCACTTTACAGATGGCTGTTCCATCTTAATGTTTGGCGGAGGGATTAAGAAGGGACATGTTTTTGGTAAAACTGCAGATGAAAGACCCTGCAAAAGCATAGAAAATCCTATTAAAATCGACAGTATTCATCAGACAATATATCATGCCTTGGGTATTTCTCCGGAAACCAATTACGAGATAGAAAGAAGACCATTTTATACCACACCAGACGGTCACGGAAAAGCTGAATTGGATCTTCTTGTTTAAAAAATAATAGTTGCGCTTAAAATAGTGCAATAATCATTAGATAAAATCAGGATTTTTTCCCATTTTTAGTAACCGCACAAGGTTAAGGGCTGATAATTTTTCATGCCTAATTTTTATTCAATCATTTTTATTTCAAACACTTAACATGAAAACCTTAAAAATTAACCAAAAATGGCATGCAATTCTGATTGTATTTGCATTTGCCTCCTGTGATTTACAAATAGATCAGGTACAGATACCTCAAGATGAGGTCTTATCACAGGTAAATAAACCTTCACTTATACCTGACAAATATATTGTTGTCTTAAAGGAAGAAACCTTAAATTTTAGAAAAACAGGAAGGTATGAAGATGTTCAAGCCGGAATGAGAGTAATTTCAAATGATCTTGCTGCTAGGCATGGCGTTTCATCCAACAAAATTGAAAAAGTATATGGAAACGTGATCAATGGATTTTCCGCTGAATTAACCTCTGAGCAAGCCAGATTATTGGCGGAGGATCCAAAAGTAGCCTATATCGAACAGGATGGTTATGCTTACGGGTCCGATGTGGTACAAACCGGTGCGACATGGGGATTGGATAGAATAAATCAAGCCGAACTCCCACTGGACGGAGAATACTCCTACAACTCTCCTGGCTCAGATATCACAGCCTACATTTTAGACTCAGGAATAAGATATGATCATGAAGAATTTGAAGGTAGAGCAACACCCGGGATCGATTTTTATGGGGGTAATGCATCAGATGTTTTTGGGCACGGTACTCATGTTGCCGGCACAGTAGGTGGCTCTATTTATGGGGTAGCTAAAAAAGTAAAGCTAGTTTCAGTTAAAGTATTAGGTGATAATAATAGAGGCTCTTGGTCAAACATCATAGGAGGAATTGATTGGGTATCTGCCAATAAAACTGGACCTTCAGTGATAAATATGTCTATTCAGGGTTACTCCTTTGGTAATGCGGTATCAAATGCAGTTAAGTCAGCTTTTAATAATGGTATAGTGGTGGTAGTGGCGGCGGGAAATTGGAATGAAAATGCATGTTGGCAAGCCCTTGCATCTGTTCCGGAAGCTATTTCTGTAGGGGCTACGAATGATTCAGACAGTAGAGCTGGTTTTTCCAATTATGGTTCCTGTATTGATATTTTTGCTCCGGGGGTAAATATCACTTCAGCTTCTGTAAGTGGCCCAGATCAATACGTTAATTTTCAGGGAACTAGCATGGCAGCACCTCATGTCGCTGGGGCAGCAGTACTTTATTTAAGTAAGAACCCCACTGCCACACCTCAAGAAGTTACCGATTACCTAATGGAAAATGCTACCGTAGGAGTTGTCACTAATTCAAATTCTGCAAATAACAACCTTCTTTTTAACGGAAAAATCAAACCTAATAAAGGCAAAAAGAAGTAAGTTTTTCTCAAGGAAGAAGGCAAGGTGGAATCACCTTGCCTTCTTTTTTTTGGGAATATTTTTTTAATGCAGTTTATTTAAATTCAATACAATTTTAAATACTTGATGAAAGTGGTCTATTTTAAAAAGTTGTATTGACCGACTTTTGTTTTAAATGAGAAAATGAAAAAAATTCAGGATTCAGAAGTACGATGGGGCGTTCTTGGCGTAGGAAATGTTTGCGAAGTAAAATCTGCTCCGGCTATGAAACTCATTCCTAACAGCAAGTTGGTAGCTGTCATGAGAAGGAATGAGGAGAAAGTCAAAGATTATGCATCAAGACACCAGGTATCTAAATGGTATACTGATGCTCAAGAGCTCATAAATGACCCAGAAGTAAACGCTATTTACATAGCCACTCCACCAAATGCCCATTTAGATTTAGTAAAACTAGCGGCCAAAGCAGGCAAACCCATCTATGTAGAGAAGCCAATGGCCAGAACTTTTGCTGAATGCCAAGAGATGATCCAAATCTGTGAATCGGAAAACGTATCGCTTTTTGTAGCTTATTATAGAAGAGCACTTCCTCATTTTGTAAAAATTAAAGAAATCCTTGAAAAAGGCGGTATTGGAGAAATCCGAACGGTTCACATCAACTTAAAGCAAGTACTAACCCCAACCATAGTAGCCAATTTAGACAATAATTGGAGAATTGACCCAGAGGTAGCTGGGGGTGGTTACTTCTTTGATTTAGCTTCACATCAACTGGATTTAATGGATTTCTTTTTCGGATCAATCACCAAAGCAACTGGTTTTTCTTCCAATCAGGGAGGAGCATATGAAGCTGAAGATATTGTTACAGGAAGCTTTGTTTTTGAATCCGGAATACTTGGAACCGGAAATTGGTGCTTCACGAGTTCTGAAAATTCAGAAATCGATGAAGTAATTATTTATGGAAATAAAGGGACTATCCGTTTTGAAACCTTTGGACAGGGAGAATTCACCCTTCAATTGGACAATCAGCCCATGCAAAAGTTTTATTTTGATTTACCCAAACATATACAACAACCATTGATTGAGACAGTAGTAGGAGATTTATTAGGAACTTCCACATGTCCTAGCACCGGCATAAATGGAGCTAGGACAAATTGGGTTATGGACCAATTGGTCAATAATCGCATATAAATTATTTCCTCTTTTCAATTTCAAACTTATTTTTGTTCAAGGCCTATGGCTCAGTGAGACATTCTTATATTTATCTTAATACATTAAACCTATTTGTTAAAATTCGGTCTAAAGAGTACCTTTTAATACCATTTATACCTTACTATGATCAAAAAAATATCTATTGGAATAATTGTCATCTTGATAGCTATTCAATTTATACCCGTTGAAAAAAACATCAGTAATGATGAAACTTATCATATTTCCAAATCATATGATATTCCCGACAATGTGAACACCATACTTAAAAATGCCTGTAACGATTGTCACTCAAACTTAACCACTTACCCTTGGTACAGTAATATTCAACCGATAGGTTTTTGGTTAAATGACCATGTTAACGATGGGAAGCGACATCTAAATTTTTCAGAATTTATCAATCGCCCGCTAGCCTATCAAAACCATAAATTAGAAGAAACCATTGAGATGGTGGAAGAAAATGAAATGCCACTCCCATCTTACACCTATTTAGGCCTCCATTCAGAAGCAAAATTGACTTCTGAAGAAAGGGAAATTTTAATCGATTGGGCAAAAGATCAAATGGCGATGCTAAAAGCCACTTATCCTGCTGATAGCTTGGTGCGGCGTAGACCAACTCCACCTCCTGCACAATAATGAAACACTTCAAACCAGGAAGCCATAAGCAAAAGTTTATGGCTTTTTTTAATTTTTTTAATATTTCCTCTTTCCCCAATAAATAATATCATCAGGTTTTTTAAGAAAAACTTTTCTAAAACAAAGTATAAAACCATCCCTCGTTTCACTAAAATATTATTTTATTTTCTTAAGGGTTATTTAATTTTTTTAATTAAGTTGAAAAATTTTATCCTATTTTAAAGACTATCTTAAGGAAAAATGAAAAACTTCTAATTAATTTTTTCCGTTTTTTATTCTTAATTAACTTTTTTTTGAAAAAGATTAAAAAATGGAACGATTTTAGATTTAGTATGCATGCATCCTTTTTTACAAAAATTGCATCTACTTAAACAAAGAGCCTATGACTAATTAAACATCAAGTTTTTTCCTGCTAAAAAAACCTACCGACACCATTTCAACAAACTAAACCACAAAGCAATGAAACAGAAAAACTTCAAATTTGGACTCGCAAGCACTTTGGTGCTTTGGTTGGCAATCAGTTTATTTGCTCCCAAACAATCAATAGCAGAAACTCCTTATGGTGTCTCATTTCAGGTTTTCTATGATGAATTAATGCCCTATGGAGACTGGGTAAAAGATGCTAATTATGGATACATCTGGCTTCCTGCCGTGAATCAGAGTTTTCATCCTTATGGCACCAACGGTCATTGGGTCATGACGGAATATGGCAACACCTGGGTCTCCTATTACGATTGGGGCTGGGCTCCTTTTCATTATGGACGTTGGTATTTTGATGACTACTATCAAAGTTGGGCTTGGATTCCTGGTTACGATTGGGGACCTGCTTGGGTTAACTGGAGAACTGGTGGAGGTCATTATGGTTGGGCTCCAATGGGACCTGGCGTTTCTATAAGCGTTCGAGTAAATATCCCTAGCTTTCATTGGGTATTCTTGCCATCCCATAGAATCTACCACCCACATGCTTATAACTACTACGCACCTCGTAGAACCAAAATCAAGATTTATAACAATACTACAGTAATCAACAATACTGTAGTTTATAACAACAATCGATATGTCTCTGGACCTAACAGAAGGGAAATAGAAAGAGTAACCAGAACTTCAGTACCTGTCTATTCTGTAAGAGGAAGTAAAGCACCCGGAAGAACGGCTGTCTCTAGAACTAGTGTAGCATTGTACCAACCAAATTTGAGCACGTCAAGGGGTAGAACTGTAGAAGCAAGACCCAATAGAGTAGCGACAGCTGACCAAGTGAAAACACAAAGAACACAATCTAGAAGCACTTACTCAAATTCGCCTTCTAGGAATGCTCGTAGTGAAAATACTACTGCTACCCGATCTGCTAGCCCTTCAACAAAGCCTAGTTCAGGAAACAGAAGTACCACTGCATCCCCAAGTAGGTCAAATAATGGATCAAGAAGTACTGCCCCATCCACTAGAAATGGATCATTCGAGAACAAATCTTATAACCAAGGCAGAACTACCAAAACTCAACAACCTACTTCTCAAGCTTCAAAAAGTAGAACCGCACCCTCTTCTCCAACAAGAACATCAACAAGAGGTGGGAATGTAGAAAAAAGTACGCAACCAACTAATAGAACCCAACAGGCAAAACCCCAAAACAGCAGAACCAGAACTCAATCCTCTCCAGCTTTGAGAAGTTCTAACGGAGGAAGCTCGAAAGGAAGAGTTTCTCAACCAACTCAAACTAGGAAATCCAGTCCTACTGTTAGATCATCAAGCTCTAATCAAAGAAGTTCAACCAGTAGAAGCTCCTCTCAAGTTAAAAGTAGATCAAACACTTCGAGGAAATCTTCAACTTCAGCTTCTAGTCAGAGAAGCTCTACCAGTAGAAAAAGAGGAAATAACATCTAACCCAAAAACCTTTTTAAAATGCCTTGGAATCCAAGGCATTTTTTTTGACTCTTTTCTACGCTGGTTGAATTAATACTTTTTAAGTACTTTGGAACATCAACCACCAATTCAACCATGAAATTTACCTATACCTTACTCCTGATATTTTCAGGATTTTTCTGCTTTGCACAGGAAATACAAAAGAATAACCTTCCTCTGAAATATCGGAATATCGGCCCATTTCGAGGTGGCCGGTCCGTTACTGCAACTGGCGTAGTAGATGATCCCCTTACCTATTACATGGGCAATACAGGTGGAGGGATCTGGAAGACAACAGATGCAGGCCAAAGATGGGAAAATATTTCCGATGGATTTTTCACCACCTCCTCAGTAGGAGCGATCGCTGTATCAGAAAGTAATTCAAATATTATTTATGTAGGCATGGGTGAGCATGCCCCTAGAGGAGTCATGACCTCCTATGGAGACGGGGTATATAAATCAACGGATGCAGGTAAAACCTGGAAAAAACTTGGACTTGAGGCTACTCAACACATCTCCAGAATTCAAATTCACCCTACCAACCCTGATATTGTATATGTTGCTGCCCAAGGTGCCCTACATGCCCCTAATCCAGAAAGAGGAATTTATAAATCTGTTGATGGAGGAAAATCATGGGAATTAATACTCTTTGTCGATGAGAAAACAGGTGCCGCGGAATTATCTATGGATATGAATTACCCAGAGGTTTTATATGCTGCTATGTGGGAGCATCAGCGAGTGCCTTGGAAAGTAATCAGTGGCGGCCCGGGATCTGGATTATACAAGTCCACCGATGCAGGAAAAACATGGAAAAAAATCCACAAAGGACTTCCAGAAGAGAAAGGAAAAATGGCTATTTCAGTTTCTAGAGCCAATTCAGATAAAGTTTACGCCCTTATTGAGTCTGATACCAATAAAGATCAAGGCGGGCTTTTTGTATCTAATAATGCAGGCGAAAGTTGGAGTATGGTAAGTGGTGACAATAGATTGGTGCAAAGAGCATGGTACTATATTGAAGTTTTTGCAGATCCCAACGATGAACATACGGTTTATGTCATGAGCGCCCCCGCTCTAAGGTCCATTGACGGAGGAAAGACCTGGGAAAATCTTCCTAGCGCGCATGGCGATTACCATGATCTTTGGATCAACCCCAAAAATTCCAAGAACATGGTTCTCGCCGATGATGGCGGAGCAGCCATTACTTTTAATGGAGCAAAAACCTGGTCGACTCAGGAAAACATGCCCACAGCCCAATTCTACAGGGTAAATGTGGACAATCAGTTTCCTTACAGAATATATGGCGGACAGCAAGACAACACTTCTGTTGTGATTAATAGCATTGCTTTGGGAAGAGGAAACATTACTACTGAGCATTGGAATTATTCTGCGGGTGGTGAAAGTGCATTTCTTGCTTTTGACCCGGATGACCCAAGATATGTGTTAGGCGGAAGTTATCTTGGTACGATAGAAGTACTGGACATGAAATCAAACGCGAGTACCAATATCATGATTGAGCCCATCCAATACCTAGGTATGGAAGCTAGAGAGATGAAGTACCTGTTCAATTGGAATGCCCCGATTATCCGATCACAGCATGAGGAAAATACGTTCTACCATGGAGCTCAATACGTTTTGAAAACTCAAGACATGGGCAATAGTTGGGAAGCCATATCCCCAGACCTGACCCGAAATATTGATGAAAAACAAGGAAATGGCGGAGGCCCCTATACCAATGAAGCAGTAGGTGCAGAAAACTATGGTACCCTTTCTTACATCAAAGAGTCCCCCCATGAGGAAGGTTTTATCTGGACGGGCTCAGATGATGGGTTGGTCTATCTAACAAAAGACAATGGAGAAAACTGGGAAAATGTAACTCCAAAAGGACTCGAGGAATGTCTGATCAATGCGATTGAAGTCTCTCCTCACGACCCTGCCACGGCTTATATTGCGACAACCCGATACAAATTCGATGACAAGACTCCCGGACTTTACAAAACCACTAACTACGGGAAATCCTGGACCAATATTAGTTCAAATATTCCTTATGGAGCATTTACAAGAGTAGTAAGAGAAGACACTCAGGTAAAAGATTTACTCTATGCAGGTACTGAAACGGGCATGTACCTATCACGTGATGGGGGCGCAAATTGGGAATCTTTTCAATTGAATCTACCGATTACTCCCATCACAGATCTCATTCAAGCACATGGTGATTTAATTGTGGCTACAGCTGGAAGATCATTTTGGATTTTGGACGACCTAAACTTAGTGAGGGGAGCAAAAGAGAAGGTAGATGCTCCTTTAGTTTATTCACCAGATGAAGTGATTCTAGGCAATTGGTATAGTAGAATGAATGGTAACATAGACAATTTTGATGGCACAGACGCTTTTGCAGGAGTCAATCCAGCCAGTGGAATGGTCATCTATTATCACTTACCCGAAAATGTTACGGATTCCACAGAATTGAAAATGGAAATCCACGACTCTAATGGTGATTTGGTCAGAAGCTTTACATCTAAAAAAGATGAAGATTTTAAGTCCTACGATGGTGGACCATCTGCAGAACCCACACTTTCAGTAAAAAAAGGAATCAATCGATTTGTCTGGAACCTTAATTATCCTACCATGCCAGGCGTAGAGAATGTTTATATAGAAGCTGGATACGGCGGTCACACAGCAATCCCGGGAGAATACACCATTTCAATTACTTCAGAACTAGGCAATACTGAATCCAGAGGGATTATCTCTAAAAATCCACTTTATAAGATCTCTATGGATCAATATGAAGAATACCATGAATTTATGTGGAGCATGGAGCAAGAACTGACTAAAATGCATCAGATGGTCAATAAAGAAATGGACTATCAACTTCAATTAATTTCATTCTTAGAAAAAATAGAAGAGGACCAAACCTATTCCAACCTTTATTCAAAAGGTCAAGAATTATTAAATGAATTGAAAGCCTGGGATGAATCAATGATCCAACGAAAATCTAAAGCTTATGATGACGTGGAAAATTTCCCAAATAAATTCACGGCCAACTATATGTATTTGATTAATCAAACCAATAGCTCAATTCCTAAAGTAAATAATGGCTCTAAGGAAAGAAGGGAAGAATTGGAAGCAGAATGGGAAGGTCTAGAATCAGAGGGAATGAGATTATTGGAAACAGCCATCCCTGCCTTTAACAAACTCGTACAGGAAGCAGGAATAGGAATTTTATTTGTAAACTAAATTGGATTAAGCACATATTAAACTCGCAGTCTTAGCCTGCGAGTTTTTTTTGTTTTAAAAAATCGAGGACTGGATATTCACCAAATAAAATTCGGGTTATTCTTTTTTATCTATCTTTGCATTTCGTTTTCAAACTACCACCTCTTTCCTATCCCAAACCTTAGAAAGAGATACTCAAACCTATTCCATGAAAAAGTATTTCAATTTATTTGATTTCAACCAACGAGTAGATTACAAAACAGAAGTTCTTTCTGGACTTACTGTTGCCATGGCGCTTATTCCAGAAGCCGTTGCATTTGCTTTTATCGCCGGTCTATCTCCATTGACAGGGCTATATGCAGCATTTATGATGGGCTTTGTCACTTCCATCCTAGGAGGAAGACCAGGAATGATTTCTGGAGCCACTGGAGCTGTTGCTGTGGTCATTGTTTCTTTAGCTGCCTCACATGGGGTAGAATATGTATTTGCAGCTGTGGTATTGGCAGGAATTCTTCAAGTAGCTGCAGGAACCTTGAGGCTTGGCAAATTAATGCGTCTGGTACCTCATCCAGTAATATTTGGATTTGTAAACGGTCTTGCCATTATTATTTTCATGTCCCAATTAGACCAATTCAAAGATGCTACTGGCAATTGGTTGACTGGACCTACTCTATACATATTATTGGGGCTTGTTGCTTTAACCATGTTGATCATTTGGGGCCTCCCAAAACTCACTAAAGCGGTGCCTGCTTCATTAACAGCCATTTTGGTAGTATTTGGCTTAGTAACTGCCCTTAATATTGACACGAAGACGGTGGGTGACATGGCTGATATCAAAGGAGGCTTTCCCCCTTTCCATTTGCCGTCAGTACCTTTGACTTTTGAAACCCTACAGATCATTTTCCCTTATGCCGCCATTGTAGCTGGTGTAGGTTTAATTGAGAGCTTACTAACCCTGAACATCATTGATGAAATCACTGAAACCAGAGGTAGAGGAAATAAAGAAGCGGTAGCACAAGGGATTGCAAACATGCTATCCGGGGTGTTCTCAGGAATGGGAGGATGTGCCATGATTGGACAAAGTTTGATCAATATTTCCTCTGGAGCCAGAGCCAGATTGTCAGGGATCGTTGCGTCTGTCATGTTATTAGTATTTATCATGTTTGGTTCAAGCCTTATTGAGCAGGTTCCAATGGCAGCTTTAACTGGCTTGATGATCATGGTATCCATCGGAACTTTTGAATGGGCCAGTTTAAAAACCTGGAATAAAATGCCTAAATCAGACGTATTCTTAATGATTTTGGTCACACTGGTAACCGCTGTTTTACACAACCTAGCCTTGGCTGTTTTAGTAGGAGTGATCTTAGCAGCCCTATTCTTTGCTTGGGATAATGCCAAAAGAATTAGAGCAAGAAAATATATAGATGAAAATGGAGTAAAACATTATGAAATGTTTGGCCCACTATTTTTTGCCTCCACTACTGCTTTTGCAGATAAGTTTGATGTGCAAAATGATCCTGAAGAGGTAATAATTGACTTTGCTGAAAGTAGAGTTGTGGATATGTCAGCAATAGAAGCGCTCAATAAAATCACTGAGAGATATCAAAAAGCAGGAAAGAAGGTTCATTTAAAACACCTAAGCCCGGATTGCAGAAAACTCCTTCAGAATGCAGATACTTTGATTGACATCAATGTCATTGAAGATCCAACTTATAAACTGGCAGTAGATGAAATTTAAAAAAAGGGTAGCAATTGATTGCTACCCTTTTTTATGCCTATTCGATTGCTGAAAAGACCATTTGTCGGAATTTCCAACTTGATTGATCTCCAGTTCCTCCTTGAGTTTGTTTCATTAAAATCCCAATCGTCTTAGTAACAGGATCTGCAAAATATTGGGTATTAAAATATCCTCCCCAATCGAAGGTACCCAAACTACCTATTCCTCCCTTTGCAACACCATTTTGATCCACAAGTCCGAAAGCCAATCCATAATCTTTACCTCCGTCTCCCAACAAATCACCCACCTGGTTAGACATAATTGTTTGGATCGTGGTAGGGCTTAAAATCCTTACTCCATTGTAGGTTCCTCCATTCAAATACATTTGAAGAAATTTAGCATAATCCAATGCTGTGGATGACAACCCTGCTCCTCCTGAAAAAAACGTTTTTGCTCCGGTCTTAGGGTAATCAGGATCATAAAAGGACACAGGATAGGATTCCCATACCCCATTTACTTTACGGTGGACAGTAACCAATCTTTTCCCTTGGGCCTCATTTAGATAAAAACCAGTATCATTCATACCAAGTGGATCAAATATTCTGGTCTTTAAAAATTGGTCAAAAGGCATTCCCGAAACTATTTCAATCAAATAACCCATCACATCCAATCCTTCACTATAGGTATACTTGGTACCCGGATCATGATGAAGAGGAAGTTTTGCCAATTTCTTAATGTTGTCGCTGATTTTTACGGATTCCGTCGTAAACAAATCCACGATTCCTGCTTTGTTATAGATCATTCTCATCTGCTCATTCCCATCAATCACTCCATACCCCAAACCAGAAGTATGTGTTAATAAATCCCGGATTCTGATCTCTCTTGAAGCCGGTCTGGTTGAATAAGTTGTATCACCATAACTAAATCTTGTCAATACCTGTGGGTCTGCAAATTCAGGAATATAGCGAGAAATAGGATCATCCAAGCCAAATTTCCCCTCTTCCCAAAGCATCATAATTGCAGTGGAAGTAATTGCTTTAGATTGTGAGGCAATTCTAAAAATTTGATCTTTCGCCATGGGCGTATTAGAAGGGACATCCGCTAATCCTTTTGCCTCATGGTAGACGATTTTACCATTTTTTACAATCATAGCTACCAACCCAGGAACTTGATTCTTAGAGAGGGTTTCCTCTAACATATGATCAATTCTATCTATTCTCTCTTCAGAGATACCAGAAAGATCTTGGTTTCCTACAGGAGTTAATTCATTCGCTGTTTGAGAAAAGGCGTGAATTGAAATCAATCCTGAAATCAATAGCCCACTTAAGAATGGAATGGTTATTTTCATAAAATTCTGGGTTTAAAGAATCTTTAAAGTAAGAAAATCAAGCCAAAAACTCCTACACACCAATGCTTTAGACAAAAAAAACAGGCCGATTTTCACCGGCCTGTCTTTACTTTCAATCTACAATCAATCTAACTCTACTTCGAAATAATACTCTGTACCGTCTTGGAACATACCCAGAACTACTACATCTTCTCCGGATTTATCATTCAACACTTCTAGCAGCTGTTCAACAGATTTAATTCTCACTCTGCCTTCATCACTGATAATAGAAGTGATGATAAAACCAGGTCTTGCTCCTGCTTCTCTCCATTCTGACTCTCCTACTACGCTAATCATTGCTCCTCCATCTAATCGCAAGCCTTCTTTTAATTGGCTTTTCAATTCTTCGAACACCATTCCACCAAACTCATAGGTTTTAGGAACTTCTTTCTTAATGATCTTCGTATCACCATCGAAGTTCTTCAGAGTAGCCTTGGTTTTATACGTTTTTCCATCTCTCAGATACTCTACTTCTACTTCATCTCCTGGGCGTTTTCTAGCGACCAACTCTTGAAGATTTGAAACGTTATTAGTTTCTCTTCCATCTACACCGATGATAATGTCTCCCTGTTTCAGGCCAGCTTCCGCTCCTCCACTATTTTCATTCACACCACTCACATAGACTCCTTGATCTACACCGAAGTCTTTATCCAGATACTCTGCAAGTTCTGGACTGACACTCTGAATAGTTACTCCTAACAAACCTCTTTGTACCGTACCGTATTTCATCAAATCATCCATTACTTTTTTCACCAAGGTACTTGGCACAGCAAATGAATAACCCGAGAAGGTTCCGGTTCTAGTAGCAATGGCAGTATTAATTCCGATCAGTTCACCAGCAAGATTTACTAATGCACCACCCGAATTACCAGGGTTTACAACTGCATCTGTCTGTAAGAATGATTCAATCTGCATATTGTTTTCATCTTGCAGGATATTGATGTTTCTGGCCTTTGCAGAAATAATACCCGCGGTAACAGTAGAATTCAAGTTAAATGGATTCCCTACCGCTAGAACCCATTCACCGATTTTAGTCTGGTCAGAATCTCCAAACTTCACAAAAGGAAGATTTTCACCTTCTATTTTCAATAATGCCAAATCAGTAGTTGGATCTGTTCCCACCACTTTAGCTAAATATCTCTTATTATTTTCTAATGAAATATCCACTTTGGTTGCATTTTCAACCACATGGTTATTGGTTACGATATATCCATCTGGCGAAATAATGACACCCGACCCAGAACTCATTCCTTGCGGAGATCTTTGATTATCTCTCCCTTCAGGGCTTGGTAAACCAAAGAACTCCTGCAAAGGATCTCTTTGTCCTCTTCCAGGAGATTGCGTATAAGAAACCTGACTAGTAATATGGACTACTGCTGGGGTGACTATTTCTGCTGATGCGACGAAATTGATACCATCTGGTATGGTAAAATCCTCTCCTGACAATAAGTTAACAAAACTAGCTTGTTGCTTTTCATCAAAACTGTTGGCACTCTGGGGCTGCATCAAAAAGCCCACGCCTGCCAAGGCGACAATACCTCCGATTAGTGAGGCAAGGATAATCCCGATAAAGAATTGCTTTTTGCTCATATTGTTTTTCATTTATTATTCCTCCACAACGTTTGGTGTTGAAAATCGATCCAAAAATTGAACCTTAAAAAAAGGTTTTCCACTCAAATTAACAAGAATTAACCGCATTCAGGGCCTTTCTTAATTAAACTAAAAAAAATAAGAGCAGGTTTTCCCCGCTCTAAAATTATTTCACTTCAATCGCTGCTTTAACTACCTTTTTCTCCTTTTTAGGAAGAACCACAGTTAACAATCCGTTCTCATAAGTAGCAGAAACTTCTTCAGCCAAAATATCTTCTGGAACAAAAAAGGATCTGCTAAAACTTCCATAATTTGTTTCTAAACTATGAAAATTTTTTCCTTCCTTCTTCTCCTCCATTTTTCTTTCACCCGAGATAGTCAGTTTCCCATCCAATAACTCTACTTGGAAATCTTTTTTATTTATTCCAGGTACCGAAACTTGGATTTCATAGGACTTATCGTCTTCTGAAATGTCTACTGCTGGGCTGAAATGTTTCAATGAACTTCCCATATTCTCGTTGAAAAACTTGTCCAACATCCCACTAAAGGTAGAGGGGAAATAGGGTTCCGCTTGGTTAAATCTTACTAGTTTCATTTTTTTATTGGTTTAGATGATCAATGTAAATTTTATACACATCTATCAGTAAATTCTATTCCAATTCAAAAAAACCAGTCATTACGGCATAATAACATCGATTTCATCGAGAAAAACTGTCATTCTGACGGGATTTAAAATCCAATTTTCACCATAAATAATTTTGGTTGATCAATCAATAAGCAGGAAATCCATATTATTTCTATATTGGATTTGAAACTTTTCTCTATGAAACGCCTCATTGCTCTAATAGTATTTATAGTAGGTTATCTCCCGATATTACATGCACAACAAAATTCATTGGCTTCAGACAGCATCGGTAATGAAATACTTTCTCAAGAAGTAACATTAGATAGTCTTTTTGTTGCTACGGATTCGATGAAGCTTGGAGTAAAAACCAATCTATCTGTTGGTTCAATTTTAACTCGAGTAATTAATAAGGCACAACAGCACGCTATTTCCTTAAGTGAAATAAAGCTGGAGTTAGGAGACAACCTAGATACGACTGAAATCAGCGAAGAATTACCTAACATCAAAACCTTTGCTGATATGATCAAACAGAATATTTCTGAAAATAAAAATTTTATCAACCTGAGGTATTTAAAAGGATTAGATAATCTGATCCGTACAGTCAACGAGGAAAACCAAAAACATGCAAACAATATCAACGAAAGAGTAAAGGTCTACAATGAAATTGGAAATAAACTAATTGAAATTAAGAGTGATAGCTTATTTAACCTTTCACTCAAAGATACTACCCTAGCACCTATTATTAATTCCGAACTCAATTCGCTGAAAAGATCCCTTAAGAGTATAGATAGTAGTTTCCTTTACTCGGAAATCTCCTTGGTGAAGTTTCAAGCCAGTGCTAGTGAAAATGCCATTCTACTAATGGAAATGAGGCAGTTCATCACAGAAAATCAAAAACGGCTTGAAAAGGAAGCATTAGGGAAAGAAATCAATTTTATTTGGGAACCCTCAAACTTCGAGCAATCCATCACTTTTTTGGAGATTACCAGGCAGTCTTCATTAGTCAATCTGCTCATAATTATCCTCTATTTTGGAAGGCAATATATAACTATTTTTTTAGTTTCTTCAATTATAATTGGGGTCTTCTTAAAGATTAAAAGGATTGTATCAAAAATTTCCAACGAAAATGAATTTGCTTCTTTGATCCTGGATAGGGTAAAATATTTCAGAAAATACCCTTTGGCATCCACGATTATTTTAATCATGCCTTTCAGTTTGATTATTTTTAAAAACCCACCCCTGATTTTTGTTTCCATACTATCCCTTTTGCTTGCAATTGGCTCGACATTTCTAGTTAAACAGCAATTTGGAAGTACGTTTCATCGCTATTGGTTAACTTTTTTCCCAGCATATATCATGATCGCTCTGAGTGGCCTGCAATGGAGAATTGCTTATCAAGAACGATGGTTTATCCTGCTCATTTCAGTTTTATTTATCTTGATGGGAATCCTCACTTTGAAAGACTTAAAACATAAAAACTTCACTGGCTCTGTTTTTCTCAAAAGTGCTTCGATATTTCTGATCGTCTGTCAACTATGTAGCCTATTTCTTAATTTCTTCGGTAGATTTAATCTTTCGAAAACCTTTGCTGTCACAGGGGTAATCAATTTTTATAGGGCAGTTGGCTTATTCCTATTTATCATGGTAACCATGGAGGCCGTTTACCTTATTACAGAATACAATAAAAAAGGATCTAACGGATTCACTTCATTCTTTGATTTTCAAGACCTTCAAAAAAGAATGAAAGGCTTCTTGATCTTTTTCACATCCACCATCTGGTTGTACGGAGTAATATGGCATTTGGGCTACTTTGATCATATCTATGAAGTAGTAAGCAAGTTTTTACTTGAGGATAGGGTTTTGGGCGATACCAATTTCCAATATGGAAGTATTTTACTCTTCATCATCATCATTTATATCTCCGTATTTTTGGCAAACAACATTGCATATTTCGCTACCATGAAAGACCAAAAAACTTCTTTGACAAGAAAGCAGCGGTTGGGTAGCTCAGTACTACTTATAAGACTAGGGGTGCTGTTTGTCGGTTTCTTTATTGGAGCTACAGCTGCCAAAATCCCCCTAGACAGCATCGCGATTGTATTAGGTGCCTTATCTGTGGGTATTGGTTTTGGTTTGCAAACAATCATCAACAATTTGGTGTCTGGAATTATTCTTGCCTTTGAACGACCCATACAAATTGGAGATGAAATTGAAGTAGGTACCAGTGCAGGTACTGTCAAAGATGTGGGGATTAGAGCAAGTAAAATCCAAGCCTATGATGGGTCTGAAATTGTGATTCCTAATGGAGACCTACTATCTCAAAGCCTTATAAACTGGACATTATCTGACAAGAAGAGAAGAATTGAATTGATCATAGGAGTAGGTTATGGCTCTGATATGAAATTGGTAAAATCTGTAATCGAAAAAGTGCTAGAGCGGGATAAGGTCATGAAATTGCCTGCTCCACAAGTACTCATGCAAACCTTCAATGACAACTCCGTAGATTTCCGTGTTCTATTTTGGGTAGAAAGCATGGATATCTGGGTTCAAATGCGCGCTGAAGTCATGTCTGCAATATTTGAATCATTTGCAGAGAACAACATAGAAATTCCATTCCCGCAGCGGGACTTGTACATCAAAAGTCTTCCAGAGATATGGAGAGAAAAAGTATCTAAACCTGGAGATGATTTGGAAAAACCTGATCCGGAGAATCCAGAAGAATAAAAAAGCCCCTGAGAAGAATTCACAGGGGTTTCATAACACTATAATTTCAAAATCAACGATTACGCGATTTTTACATTAATTGCGTTTGGTCCTTTTTTGCCATCCTTGACATCGTAAGTCACTTTGTCGTTTTGAGCTACTTTGTCGATAAGCCCGGTTGCATGAACGAAGATTTCGCTTTGAGTTTCGTCATCAACGATAAATCCGAAACCCTTGGCTTCGTTGTAAAATTTTACTGTTCCGGTAAACATAATAAATTGTGATAAATTGTAATTGAAAGTACGCTAAATGTAAATATTACCTGAAAAAAAACAAAACAATCATTTTTTATTTGAGCAAATGAAGAAAATTATTTTGGTAAGACACGGAAAATCAGCATGGGATAAGCCATTTTTAGCAGATCACAAGAGACCCTTGGCAGAGCGTGGGCTAAGAGATGTACCCGTCATGGCGGAAAGATTAAAGGCCCGAAACATTGAGCCGGACCTGTTTTTAAGCTCCTCCGCTACTCGAGCTTTAACCACTGCAGAGCTTACTGCTGAAGTTTTAGGGTTTCCAAAAAAAAATATACGTGCAGATGAACATCTGTATCATGCCAGTCCCGAAAAAATCCTAAAAATTATCCATCATCAAAAGGACAGCCATCAAACTATCCTCCTTTTTGGGCATAACCCTGGTCTTAACGAATTAATCTATTTGCTAGGAGGAAAGATTGATAACCTTCCCACATCGGGACAATTTGGTTTTACCTTTGATACAGATGAATGGGAAAAAATCTCCAAAAAAAATGCGAAAGTTTGGTTTGTAGACTATCCTAAGAGGAAGGTCAATTGATTTCAAACTTTCGGACATCCTGTATTACATCCTTAAACTTCTCGGTGTGATTGAGTAAATACGCGATTTTTTCAGCTACTTCCTTCGGGCTTACCAGCTTACCTTCTTTTTTAAACGCCTTAAATTTTTCAATTTCAGGAAAGTCAGTCTCATTCGACTCTCTGATCTCTCCTTGCATAGCTGTATCCACAATACCAGGCGCCAAACTATAAAAATGAAAATTCTCCGACTTGTTTTCCTTTGCTGCTACTAGAATAAACATAGCTAATGCAGCTTTAGTGCTGCAATAGCCACTCCACCCTTCCACTGCTCTACTTGCAGCTCCCGAACTGATATTACAAACAATCTTTTCTGAATCCGTCTCCTTATATCTCTTGATAAAAGCATTTGTCAGATACATTGGCCCTAACAAATTAAGGTTTACTTGTATCCTCATCTCTTTTGGACCAAGATTGCCTATTGGTTTGATTTGACCAATCCAGCCAGCATTATTCAAAAGAATGATCTGATCAAATTCCCCTTTAGGAAAAACCTCTGATAATTGCCTTTCTAACACGTCAAGTTCCGAAAGGTCCATACTGATTTGCTGAAGATTAGGAGAATCAATATCCAATTTAGTCCTAGAAATAGCTACTATCTGAAAGGACTGGTTCTCTAAGTAATGATCTAGGATGGCGCGTCCTAACCCATGACTATGGCCTGTAATAATGAGTAATGATTGTGACATAAAAAAAAGGGCACTAAAATGATGCCCTTTTTTTCACTTATAATATGTATTGGGATAAATCTCTGTTTTTCACCAAAGTGGAAAGCCGTTCCTGAACCATCTCCCTCGTGATCATAATTCTTGAGTTGGCCTCGATGGTATCAGGTACATCGAATAAAAAATCATTCAATAAATGACTCATTACCGTATGAAGCCTTCTGGCACCAATATTCTCAACTTCCTGATTGATCAAAAACGCCAACCTTGCAATTTCTTCAATTGACTCATCATTGAATTCCAAAAACACATTTTCTGCCTCAAACAAGGCTTGATATTGCTTGGTCAATGCATTCTTAGGCTCTCTCAGTATTTTAGAGAAATCTTCTTGAGTTAAACTTTGTAATTCTACCCTAATAGGAAATCTTCCCTGAAGTTCCGGAATAAGGTCAGAAGGTTTTGCTACATGAAATGCTCCTGCAGCTATAAAAAGGATATGATCAGTATTGATTACCCCATATTTAGTATTTACAGAAGACCCCTCAACGATGGGCAACAAATCTCTTTGAACACCCTCTCTACTTACATCTGGCCCTCCTCCGTTTTTCCCGGACTTTGAAGCAATCTTATCAATTTCGTCTATGAAAATAATACCATTGTTCTCGGCCAGCTTGATTGCCTCTTCTTTGACCTCATCAAAATCGATCAGTTTAGAAGCTTCTTCTTCCAACAATACTTTTCTTGCCTCAGAAATACTCAATTTTCTTTTTTTGGTCTTCTTTGGCATCATTCCAGAAATCATGTCCTGAAGCCCAGCCATGCTGGCATCATCCATCATTCCATTGCCAATCATTCCTATTCCCACTGGAGAAGATGCTTTCACATTGATCTCAATCTTCCGGTCGTCCAACTCCCCATTTCTAAGTTTCTCACGAAACCGCTCACGGGTCCTTTCATTTAATTCAGCATCATTGGAAGGCTCAGAATCGGTATCGGTAGGAATTGAATTTCTGCTAAACCCAGCACTTTTTACGGGAGGGATCAATATATCCAAGATGAGTTCTTCCACTGCCTCTGCGGCTTTCACCTTCACCGCTTCATTTTTGACTTCCCGTACCAAGGCTACGGACTGTTCTACTAAGTCCCTAACCATACTCTCCACATCGCGTCCTACATAACCTACTTCAGTAAATTTAGAGGCCTCCACTTTGGTAAAAGGAGCATTGGCTACTTTTGCAAGTCTTCTGGCTATTTCTGTTTTACCCACACCAGTAGAACCGATCATGAGAATATTATTAGGCACGATGTCCTTTTGAATTTCAGATTTCACCATCAAGCGACGGATTCTGTTTCTAAGGGCAATCGCTACATTCCTTTTAGCATCGTGCTGCCCTATAATATATTTATCCAACTCAGAGACAATCTGTCTAGGAGTAAGTGAAATGATATGCTCCATTTTCTTTCGTTAAATAACTTGCCCAGAATTTAGCTTGATTTCAAAATCATGATTTGGCAAGTCGTTGGTTTTAGATATGGTTTTAAAAAGAGAAAGCAATGAAATACATGCATTGCCCCTCCTTATTTAAGCTTATTTTTCTGATTCGAGATTGAATTTTATAGCTCTATCAACTTTTGATTTCAATAAAGCAATTTCCAATACCTCATCGACACGCTCTACAAAATGAAATTCAATGCCTTTGACATATTGAGCATCTATTTCTTCAATATCTCTCCTATTCTTTTTACAAAGAATAATCTCTTTAATTCCAGCTCTTTTGGCGGCCAGGATTTTCTCCTTGATTCCACCCACTGGCATCACCTTACCGATCAGGCTTATTTCTCCTGTCATAGCTACCTTAGCCTTCACTTTTCTTTGGGTATAGACAGAAGCCATTGCTGTCAACATAGTAATACCTGCTGAAGGCCCATCTTTAGGAACTGCGCCTGCTGGCACGTGGATATGAAGATCATATTGATCAAAGACCCTGTGATCGATCCCCAAAGTTTCTGCTTGAGATTTCAAGTAAGACAAAGCAGTCATCGCTGACTCTTTCATCACATCACCCAATTGACCAGAAAGCGTCAATTTACCTTTTCCTCTACTCAAGCTGGATTCAATAAATAGAATTTCACCTCCTACACTAGTCCAAGCTAAGCCTGTTACTACTCCTGCAACAGAATTGTCCTGATAAATTTCTTTATCAAAAATTTCTGAACCTAAGATTTTTCTAACGGCCTCCTTGGTAATCTTGGTATCATACTCCTCCTCCATGGCAATGGATTTGGCAACATTTCTAACCACTTTACCGATCGCTCTCTCCAAACCTCTTACCCCTGATTCACGAGTATAATCTTCAATAATTTTCACCAAAGCAGCTTTTTCAAAAGTCACTTGCTTGGACTTCAAGCCATGTTCTTTCCTTTGCTTTGGCACCAAATGGCGTTTCGCTATCTCTACTTTCTCCTCTTGAGTATAACCTGTCACCTCGATGATTTCCATACGGTCTCTCAAGGCAGGCTGAATACTATCCAAAGAATTAGCAGTAGCAATAAACAAAACTTTACTCAAATCATATTCTACTTCCAGGTAGTTATCTAAGAAGGTACTATTTTGCTCCGGATCTAACACTTCCAGAAATGCAGAAGAAGGATCTCCTCTGAAGTCTGAAGAAAGTTTGTCGATTTCATCCAGCACATAGACTGGATTAGAAATTTTCACCTTCTTCATATTTTGGATGATTTTGCCAGGCATCGCTCCAACATAGGTTTTTCTATGTCCACGGATTTCAGCCTCATCATGAAGACCTCCTAGAGACATTCTAACGTATTTTCTACCTAATGCCGCTGCAATGGACTTCCCTAAAGAAGTTTTACCAACCCCTGGAGGGCCATATAAACATAAGATCGGTCCTTTTAAATCATTCTTAAGTTTAAGCACTGCCAAATATTCAATAATTCTTTCTTTGACTTTTTCCAGTCCGAAATGATCATTGTCCAAAATGGCTTTGGCATGTTTTAGGTCGAAGTTATCTTGGGTAAATTCATTCCAAGGTAACTCTACCATGGTCTCAGCATAATTGAGTGCAATCGGATATTCTGCGGCAGAAGGGTTGATTCTTAGGATTTTGTCCAATTCCTTTTCAAAATGCTTTTTCACCTCTTCTGGCCAATTTTTCAAGGCACCTCTAGCACGTAAATCTTCTACTTCCTTTTCAGGTCCTTCTTCTCCCAACTCAGTTTGAAGCACTTTCATCTGCTGACGAAGGAAATAATCCCGCTGCTGTTGGTCAATATCCGTATGAACCTTCTTCTGAATTTCTGATTTCAACTCCAACATCTGGATGTCTTTCATCATAAATTCCAAAAGTAAAGTAGCTCTATCCACCCCATCATTGATTTCTAATAGACGCTGTTTGGACTCAACAGGCGCATTGATATTAGAAGAAAGGAAATGTGTCAAAAACGGGGTATTATCTATATTATCCAAAGCCACCTGAGCCTCTCTAGGGATCTCTGGATTGAGATGAAGAATCCTCGTTGCAGCATCTTTCAGAGACTCTTCCAAGGCTTTGATCTTTTTCGAGCTCTTCGGGAAATTTTCATCCAGGTAATCCACCTTCGCCATGAAGTATGGATCATCTGTAATCTGTTCCTTGATCTTAAATCGCTTCTTACCTTGAATAATAATGGTGGTATTTCCATCAGGAAGCACAATCATTTTGATAATCTTGGCAAGCGTACCCACTTGGTAAATATCATCCCATGACGGATCGTCATTATTTGGATTGATCTGAGCACAGACTCCAATCAATTTGTCTCCTTTCTGGGCTTTTTTTACCAAACGAATAGAACGCTGCCTTCCTACGGTGATGGGTATAACCACGCCAGGAAAGAGCACCGTATTCCGAACGGACAAGATCGGGAGTTCCTCCCCATAAGATTCAGTTCCCTGCTCCTCATTTTCATCTTCGGTAATGAGCTGTATGAGATCTCCCTCACCAGCAAATTCCCCCACCATTAAATTTTGAAACATGGACTTTTCGAATTGGCTCATATAGACATTATGACAGACTGACTGTCAGGATTTAGCTAAAATAAAAGAAGAACCTTCAAATAGCGAAGGTTCTTCCTAAAAGGTCAAGGGGTATGCCAAAGGTTGAAATAGTCAAAATGGCAGGCAGAAAACATCAAATCATCCAAATTACACAAAGCAACCGCGTATCAATTTTTAAACACAAATCCTAAAAAACTAAGACTAAAAATCGATTTACAAGGACAAACTAGCTTTTACAAAGTCATACTTTCCTGATAGCCCTATGTGCGATAACCTCATAACCTACTTTTTTTATAGAATTATTTTCAGGTATAAAAAGCATGTTAATCTTTCCCTTTCACCATAGAATTTGAATAATTCATAAAAAAACCGGGTCAGTTGACCCGGTTCGATTATTCTTTGAAATTGGGAAAATCATCCTCCTGTAAACAATTTCAGCACATCATTTCCTATGGCAAATACCATTAATGCCAAGAGAATAACCATCCCTACTTTTTGGGCATTTTCAAGAAATTTATCAGATGGAGCTCTTCCAGAAATCATTTCATATAATAAGAACATCACGTGTCCACCATCCAAAGCCGGAATTGGCAATAGGTTCATAAAGGCTAACAACATGGAAATCAAGCCAGTAATCGTCCAGAATTTGGTCCAATCCCACGTATCTCCATAAATTTTCGCCATCCCTATCGGGCCACTCACATTTTTGGCAGACACCTCACCCGTAAACATTTTACCCAAGGCTTTGGCATTTACAATTACAACTGTAAACGCACGCTCAGACCCTTTAACAAAAGCCTCCCCTAATCCATAACTTCTTCTTACAGGTTCTATTAAAGGTGTAACCGCTATATCAATGGTCCCTCGTTCTGTTACCGCAACGCTAGTATGGGTAGTATCTCCATTGCGTAATAAAGTGATATCCGCATTTTTACTTTTCGCATCAGCCAATGCAGATTGTAACTCATCAAAATAAGAAACCTGCTTTCCATTGATCTCCAAAATTTTATCCTCAGGGGTAATTCCAGCTTTTTCAGCAGCCCCACCTTTGTCAATCACTGACAATTGGAATGGATACCTGATATCAACAAAATTATCAAGAGCTTCCTTTTTATTGAATGAATTAATGAAACCACGAGGAATCTCAATTTTCAATATTTCACCATCCCTATCTACTGTATAATATCCATTCTCTTCCAAAAGCGCAGAACCGCTACTTAAATCATTGATACTGGTGTAAGGTTGTCCACTTAGATCTAAGATCTTATCCCCTGTTTTTAAACCGATGGATTGTGCAATTTCTCTTGCAACGATCCCATTTTCAACCACTTGATCTCTGGAAAAATAAGTTTCTCCATTATTGTACACCATCACAAAAAATATGAGGACTCCAGTGATTACGTTGACTATAATTCCTCCCAGCATCACAATCAATCGCTGCCAAGCTGGTTTGGACCTAAATTCCCATGGCTGAGGCTCTGCAGCCATTTGTTCTGTGTCCATGGATTCATCTACCATCCCAGAGATTTTCACAAATCCTCCCAATGGAATAGCCCCTATGGAATATTCCGTCTCTCCCCATTGAAATCCAGCAATTTTTGGCGGAAATCCAATTGAAAATTTCTCTACTCTCATACCAAACATTTTGGCAGTGAGCAAGTGCCCCAACTCATGTAAACCTACCAGGATGGATAATCCCAGAACCAGTTGGCCCACCATTATTAATGTATCCATTATACTTTACGCTTAATTAATTGTTTTGTAATTTCTCTAGCCCTGCTGTCAGTCTCTACATAATCTTCAAGATTCGGCTGTAAGATAAACTCTGTTTTGGAAAGTGTCTCCCCTATCAGGTCAGACATTTCCAAAAATCCTACTTCTTCTTTTAAAAATGCATCTACGGCCACCTCGTTTGCTGCATTCAAGATACAAGGAGCATTCCCTCCTTTTGCCAGCGCATCATAGGCCAATTGAAGATTTTTAAAAGTCTCAATATCCGGTTTTTCAAAGGTCAATTGAGGATAATTCATAAAGTTGAATCGCTCAAAATCACTTTTCAACCTTCCCGGAAAACTCAGGGCGAACTGAATGGGAATACGCATATCCGGCAAGCCGAGTTGCGCTTTTAATGATCCGTCTTCAAATTGAACCAAAGAGTGTATGATACTTTGCGGGTGTACGATCACCTCAATCTGATCAGTTCTTAGCCCAAAAAGCCATTTTGCTTCGATCACCTCCAAGCCTTTATTCATTAAAGAAGCAGAATCTATTGTGATTTTAGCCCCCATTTCCCAATTAGGGTGCTTCAAAGCCTGAGCTTTGGTGACTGTTTCCAGAAAGGCTCTGTCTTTTCCTCTAAATGGGCCTCCCGAAGCGGTGAGAATTATTTTCTCAATTGGATTATGAAACTCCCCTACCAAACATTGGAATATTGCAGAATGCTCGGAATCTACAGGATAGATATTTACCCGGTATTCCTTGGCTAAAGCAGTGATAATTTCACCAGCCACCACCATAGTTTCCTTGTTGGCTAAAGCAATCTGTTTCCCCGCTTTGATGGCATGGATCGTAGGAATCAAACCTGAATAGCCTACCAAAGCAGTCAAAACCACATCTATGGTGTCCATTTCCACTACCTGGGCAATTGCATTTTGGCCAGCAAAAACTTTAATATTCTTCGGGATTAATGCGTCTCTTACCTGTGGATACAAAGCTTCATTTCCAATCACCACTGCATTTGGGTTAAATTCCAAAGCCTGCTGGATTAACAAGTCTGCGTTATTTTGAGCGGTAAGAACTTCGACTTGGAAGTCTGAAGAATGTTGGCGGATTACCTCCAAAGTTTGAGTCCCGATACTTCCGGTACTACCTAAGATGGCTACGCGCTTTTGTTCTGTCATTCAATTTGGGATTTTGAGCATTAAACCTTCTGATCTTATCGAAGGTTTTCTCAATTAGCTGACAAAATTACAAGATGCCCAGACTTTTCCTTGTACATATCGTCAGTTTTTATTGGATGGGCTGATTTTTGCTCGATTTCGTTACAACAATCGCACCTTTTCTTAAAATATGTGAAGGCAGATAACTGATTTTTCTTCATCTCGTCAACTTGATAAATGAAATTCTATGAAAAGTCTTATTAAAACAATTAGTTTACCTTTTCTATCCGGATTAGCTGGAGCAGCAATTTGGACAACTTTAAGTTTTTCAGATTCCAAAGATCAGGTACTACCTACCCCATCTCCAAAGATGGAACAAATGAATTTTGCTTCCGATTACTCACGATCACTACCAGATTCCCCTCCTACATCATTTGTTGAGGCTTCCGAAAATAGTACCCAATCGGTAGTCTTCATCAAAAATTTCTCTGGTACAGATCCACGACGTTACAGTATGTTTGATTATTTCTTTGGATCAGGACCATCTCAACAAGTTAGTTCCGGCTCAGGAGTAATTATTTCTGACGATGGATACATTGTTACCAATAACCATGTCATTGACCGAGCAGAAACCATCGAAGTCATCCATCAAAAGAAAACTTATAAAGCCAGACTGGTCGGTACAGATAAAAATACGGACATCGCTGTTTTGAAAATTGATGCGGAAGGGCTTCCAGCTATTAAAAGAGGGAAAAGCCGAGATCTCAAAATTGGAGAATGGGTGTTGGCAGTTGGGAATCCGTTCAACTTAACCTCCACAGTTACCGCTGGAATTGTATCTGCAAAGGAACGTCAAATCAATATTTTAGGAGGTGATTTCCCATTAGAAAGCTTTATCCAAACCGATGCTCCTATTAACCCAGGAAATTCAGGAGGTGCCTTGGTAAACGTCAATGGCGAGCTTGTGGGAATCAATACTGCCATTCTCTCAAGAACGGGATCCTATACCGGGTACGGATTTGCAGTACCAGTTGATATTGCGATGAAAGTGTCCAATGATCTAATTCAATACGGAGAAGTACAAAAAGCAATTCCAGGTATTGAGGCAGTAGAAATAACTCCAGAACTGGCAGAGGAAATGAATATCAAAACCTTGGATGGAGTAATAGTGACTCATGTAGTAAGAAACGGGGCAGCGGAAGAAGCTGGTTTGGAAAGAAGTGATGTGATTACTCAACTAGGAGATCAGGAAATCACCGGTATGGGTAGCTTTGAAGAAGCCCTTTCCTATTATTACCCGGGTCAGAAATTACCTGTCACCTTTTTCCGAAATGGATCGCCAAAAACAGTTCAATTAACACTCCAAAACCTAGAGGGTGGAAATGGCATTATTAAAAGAGAATACTATAGCTCGGCTTTACTTGGTGCTAAACTGGAGGCCGTAAATACCATTGAAAAAGATAAAATGGGTATAGATTATGGTATTAAACTGACCGGAATGACCAGAGGTTATTTAAGGGATTTGGGACTTCGAGAAGGCTTTATCATCACTCAAATCAATCGGGAACCTGCCAGAGATCCAAAAATAGTGGGTAAGTTTTTAGAGGAATATAGCGGAAAACTATTGCTGGAAGGGATAGCTACCAGTGGTCAACCCTTTATGCAGAGTTACACCATCAGATAATAAGCCGCTCTCTAGGGTGAAAAAGATTATTTAAAATTCTCTTTAAGCCTTGGGGAGCATCTCTTAAATTTAGTATCTTAATTAAAAGTAACGCCAATGAAGTCCTTACCTCAAACTTGCGAACAATGCTTAGAGGAATACCAAGTTGCCTTGGAAGACCTTCGCTCCTATATTCAAAGAGCTAGAAAAATCGGGTTAAATGAATTCCAAGCGCGGGAGCTAATTATTAATTTTGAAGTTACCCATGAACTTGCTCTTAAAGTCATGACCAAGTATTTCGAAAAGCAAGGTAAAGGCCCCTTTTCCGGGTCTAGAGACTTGACGGCAGAAGCCTTTCATGCAGATTTGATAGATGATGGAAAAGCCTGGCTAGATATTGTAATAGATAGAATACAGTATAACCCCGTGTATTCGATTGATACACAAGATAAATTCTTACATAACATTCAACATAAATACATCCATATGTTGGAGAGATTTGAAGATGTGATGAGTGAAAAGCTCAATTAAAAAACAAAGGCAGTGAATTCATCACTGCCTTTGTTTTTATATACCTATCCATTAATAAAAAAGGAATCCGGAAGGACCTCTTCCTACTTCAAAAGTCCTGATTTCAGTTCCACCTTCATTATACACAGTTACCGAACCATTTCCCTGAAAACCATTGGAGTTAGAAAGGTATAATTCATCTCTGACTTGATCATATCCTATTCCGTAAAATCCAGACCCAGTAATCCAGTCGATATCTAATTCTGGGCCTAGTACAGAAACTCTGGATACCCCATCCTTATAATCCGGCCATCCTGTGCTGGTAATCAAGTAAAACACATGATCATTTCCAAAGGCAATTCTTCCTGTCGCATTGGCGACTGGCAATGCATTGGTGGTAGCCTTGGTAAAATTATCCATATGAAAAGACTGGAAATAAACCTCATCTGAACCGGTGGAATATAACCAAAGCCTTCCATTAGACTCGAAGAATTGTGCAGGATGTCCATCCACTTCTAAGGTTTTGATCACCTCTTCTTTTTCGGCATCAATGATTTCTACTTTTCCTTCTTCTGAACCTGCCACAAACACATACTTCCCATATGCAAATAGATCCTCAGGCTTATTGGAAACTTCAATTTTTTTGGAAACTACTCCCCCATTTAAACCATCCACTACCGCCACGTATGAATCTGGAGTAGAGTACGAGGCATCATATGGTCCATAATCAGAAATAAAGAGCTTACTCCCAACTACGGCCAAAGAACGAGGTTGGTCCAAATCTCCTGTTACTGCCCCTACACTTTTGAACGTTCCAGCATCAACAATTTCTACTTTTCCTGTATTTGCCACTAAATACAAATTGTCATTTGTAGGAACCATATCTTCCAACAAACCTGCAAATGGCCTAAAATTTTCAGCTTCAAAAATAATAGGAGTCAAGGTTTCTGTACTTGGATCCAAATGGTAAACTTCTCCATCATTGGTCCCAAAATTACCCTCATTCATAATCAAAATACCCTGTTCATAAGCACCTAATGGTTGTTCAGGTTCTGAATCATTACACGCAAAAAGAATCAAACTGAGCGCAAAAGCTCCTACTAGTTGGTTGAGTTTTAACTTCATAAGTTTATTGATAAATTAAATTGAAAAGACCTTCCCGGCATGGCACGGAGATAGAGTACTTGGTACTCAGAATTGAATAAATTATTGATTTGAAAGTTTATAGGCACCGAAATCTCTTTCAATTTGAAATCCTGGTAAGCAAGACCTACATTAAATAACTGGTAAGAGGACATTAGTCGAGGATTATCCGCAGTAATGGATCTCTCTCCCACATAAAAAGTTCCCAAGAAAGCAGAGATCCCATTTTTCAATAAGGTAAACTTTGCATTCGCTTGGTGTCTTGGTGTATAAGGAAGTTGCTTCCCGATAGCAGGGTCAGTCTCTCCTATTCCTTGAGTAGTAATGGCCCTGTTCCAAGTATAGGACCAATTTCCTTTCCATTTCCAGTTAAAAATTTCACCGGAAACTTCTCCCAGATATTCTATTCCCTGGTTGCTGACATGCTTGATATTTTCAGGTGTCCAAACAGCCCCCTGTGGTAACCAGATAATCCAATTATCCACACTCATTCTATAGTAAGTCAAGCCATTTCGCCAGTTTACATTCCCTTCACTATTCCATTCCAAGCCTATTTCTCCACTCCAACTATCTTCGGGCGATAAATCAGGGTTCCCGCCAGGTTCCCAAAATCGATCATTCAGTGTAGGGACCTTGAAGCCTTTACCAATGGATGATTTTATTATGAGTTGTTGATTTTCCTTTTTCCATAGTTCCCAGTCCATTCCGAGGTTTGGAGTAAATGGCGCAAATTGATCTTGATATACTAATTCACGGAGGTTCAGTGAAAAGCTTAATCTGTCATTGAGCTGGTAATTAGCAGATTGATAGGCTTCTATTCTCTGGTCACTGGTACTGTATGAACTCAAATCCGCTTGGATGTAGGAAAATCGAACTCCTGCTTTAATAGTCCATACATCGGACAATGTCCGATCCCAATCTGTTCCCAGAAAGTATTGGCTGGTTTGACTCAGACTTCCATTGAAAAGCAAATCATCTTTCACTAGACCAGATTTGAAATTCCAAACTGATCGATTGCCAAACTTGTAATAATCCAAAACTGCTTTGAAACTTTTATCCTCCTGGAGGTCATGGGAAATGGACCCCATCACCGCTTGAATCTCCCTATTCGTTTGATTATACCAAATTGCGGCTTTGAGTTGGGATTGCTCGGTAACATTCCATGCAAAATCCTGCACCAATCCCACTTGTTCAAATTCTGCATGATCCTGATTTACTTCAGGAGTTCCTATTTGCCCCAAGTCTTTGTAAGGAAAATTATTTTTTGAGTACTCCCGGTATACTCGAGTAGATGAACTGATGTTGGAATTGGAAAAGTCCCCTTTCAAATACGAATTGAATGTTCCAAAGCTTCCAAATTGTTGCGTTAAGCCAAAATGAAATCCATCCGAGAATTTGGGCTTAGTCTGCAAATGCAAACTACCCCCGATGGCCTCATTTCCAAACAGTGCTCCGGCATTCCCAAACTGCAAATTCACCTGATCAAAAGCAGCAACAGGTAAAATAGACCAATCACTTTGCCCTAAGGATGGACTATTGATGGGCAGACCATTCCAAAAAAGGGCCGTATGACCTGCAGATGTTCCCCTGAAAGAAGGAGATGCCAGCATCCCTGCCCCGTATTGCCGCACAAATACGGGTGATTGTTCCTGAAGCAAATCGGCTAAGGCTCTTCCTTGGTAAGTTTCAAGTTGGGACCTATCCCAATTTTGTAATTTTTGTCCATGAGCAAATCGATCAATGGCAGGGGCATAGATTTCTACTTCAGCCAATACCACTGTATCCTGGACAATCGGGTGTACCCCGAAAAATGAAACTACCCACAAAAACAAAATCATGCCTGATCGAAATAAACTGAATGTCTTTCGACTCGGGCTTGAAGAGAAAATAGAAGTAATGAATCTTACCCAAATCAGAATACCTGTTTCGGGAATTGGTGCATCCTTCATTGCTTTTCCTCCGAAAGCACAGAATCATCGAAATGGCAGGTCTCCTGGCTTACCCGATTTTGCCTGCCTTCTCAGTCTTTACAATTGTGACCAATGGCGAGGGTTGACAAAATCCTTTGTAGGGAAATTCCTACGTGGGCTTACAGTTGCGGGGACAGCTCCGGTATTTCACCGGATTCCCTTTTAATCCTAAATCCAACACTGGATTCAGGAACCTATTTCGGCTGTAAACATAGCGGGGTTTCTATTCAAAAAAAAGTAGTCTGAAATTCTTTTTTTTGGAACTAGAAAAATCTGACACTTACTTTGGAGCTTGAATTGCACCAAGTTCCAATGAATAAAATTTTTAAAATCTTCTTTTCAACACTACTGATTATCAATACGTTTTCCTGTCAAAAGACAGAACAAAATCAGGAAATTGAAACTAAAATAATCAGTCCTCGCTATGCCAATGGTTTCTCCCTGGAACAAGGAGATGGATTTTGGATTGTGGAAGTTTTGAAGCCTTGGACAGGTGCTCAAGAAACTTTTTCCTATCTGGTTTTAGAAGAAAATGCATTACCTCCTATTGGGGATTTTGATGCAACCATTCAGCTGCCAATCCAAAAAGTAGTTCTTACTTCTACGACCCAAATCCCACATTTGGATCTGCTAAATGAAACCAAAAAATTGATCGGATTCCCCAACTTGGATTTGATTTCGTCACCAATCACAAGAGACCGGATCAAGGAAGGTAAAATCACAGATTTAGGCGCTGGAGCCTCAGCCAATACAGAACTTATCATTGACACGGATCCAGATTGGATCATGATATCCACGCTTGGGGATGATCTTCGCTATTTGGAGGTTCTGAAATCAGCTGGTATTCCTGTAGCCATCAATGGGGAATATGTGGAGCAACATCCCTTAGGAAGAGCTGAATGGATTAAATTTACTGGAATCCTCCTTGGAAAATATGAGGCCGCAAAAGCTCAATTCGAGCAAGTTGAACAATCCTACTTGGAAGCTGAAAAACTTGCAACATCCATCCCCGAATCAGCAAAACCATCCGTACTAAGTGGAATAATGTACCAAGATATTTGGTATGCACCTGGAAGAGATAGTTGGGGCGCAAAAATCCTTGAAAACGCTGGGGGGAAGTATATTTTTGAAGATCAAGAAGGTACTGGTAGTCTACAACTTAACTATGAATTTGTATTGGATCAGGCCATGAAATGTACGTATTGGATTGGCTCAGCTGATTTCTCATCCATTCAAGCAATGGGGAAAGCTGAACCAAGATACAAGGCCTTTGAAGCATGGAAGTTAGGAAACGTATATTCCTACACTCATAAAAGAGGCGAAACAGGAGGATTGGAATATTTTGAATTGGGTTATATGAGGCCTGATTTAATCTTAAAAGATTTGATTAAAATCCTTCATCCTGAGCTACTTCCTGACTATGAGTTGTATTTTTATGAACAACTCCATGAAAAATAACCGGTCTGTTACATTTATTTTCGGGGCTTTTGCCTTCCTAGTTTGCTGCTTTCTAATGAATGTCAGTCTAGGATCCGTGAACATTCCTGTTTCAGAGATTATTCATGGTTTTTTCACCGGCGAATGGGGAAAGGCATCTTATGAACAGATTATTCTCTACTACAGGCTACCGAAAGCAATCCTAGCCATTTTGGCTGGAATTGGTTTAAGTATCAGCGGACTGCAAATGCAAACTTTTTTTAGAAATCCGTTGGCAGGCCCCTATGTATTAGGAATTAGTTCCGGCGCAGGCTTGGGTGTTGCCATTTTGATTTTGGCAAGTTCTGCTTTTGGATTGGGATTAGGAATAGCGATCAGCCCTTGGGCAACAGTGATTTCTGGCACTCTTGGAGCCGCCTTGGTATTGGTCATCGTAAGTCTTGTTGCCTGGAGAATAAAAGACAGCATGACCCTATTGATCGTAGGATTGATGTTTGGTTCTGCGGTATCAGCGATCATCTCCGTCCTATCCTATTTTTCAGGTGCAGAAGCTTTGAAGCTTTTTACAGTATGGTCTATGGGAAGTCTTGGAGGACTGGTATGGAATCAAATTTTGGTCTTAGGATTGGTGATTATAGTGGGAATGGTCCCCATGGTTATTTCAATCAAATCCTATAATGCCATGCTCTTAGGTGAAAGTTATGCCAAAAGCATGGGAATCAACCCCACTCAACTTCGCTGGTTGATGATCCTTAGCACGGGATTATTGGCTGGAAGTGTGACAGCATTTTGTGGGCCTATTGCTTTTATAGGCATCGCTGTACCTCATGTAGCCAGGATGATTTGGAAAACGGCAGATCACCGGATCTTATTTCCCGCATCTGCCTTGATGGGTGGTATTTTATTATTGATCTGTGATGCAATCGGGCAATTACCTGGGTCTGCCCAGACACTACCTATCAATGCTGTAACCTCCTTAATCGGTGCACCGATCGTCATCAGCTTGGTATTGAGAAAAAACTTCAGTAAAGAATTCTGAGCATGAAAAAAAAGGCAGTCATCGGAAGAAATCTTAGCTTGGGATACCAAAAAGGAGATCTCAAGAAAGAAGTCTTGGAAAAACTGAATTTCGAGCTTTTTTCGGGCCAACTGACCTGTTTATTAGGTCCAAATGGCGTAGGAAAATCCACTTTGGTCAAAGCGATCCTAGGAGAAATTCAACCCTGGAAAGGAAGCATCCAACTTTCTGGTAAAGATGTTCATGAGTATTCCAACTCCGACCTGGCAAAAACACTTTCAGTAGTATTAACTGAACCAGTTTCTCCGGGAAACATGACTGTGGGGCAATTGGTAGCTTTAGGAAGAATCCCTCACACCGGATGGTCCGGAAAGCTCTCCATGCAAGATAAAGAAGTGGTCAAAAAAGCATTGGCGGACACCAAAATCAGCTATTTGGAACATGAACGTTTATCAGAAATCAGCGATGGTCAGCGACAAAAAGCCATGATTGCAAGAGCTTTGGCACAAAATGGCCAAATCATGATCTTAGACGAACCCACCGCTCATTTGGACCTGATCAACCGGTACGAAATCATGCATTTGCTTAGGGAAATCTGCCAAAAACAGGAAAAAGCCATATTGGTGGTGACCCACGATCTGGAGATTGCCATGGAAACTGCGGATCAATTTTGGTTGCTTACCTGCGGTCTCCCCCTTATTTCAGGAATTCCAGAAGAATTGGTGCTTACAGGAGAAATCAACCAGCTATTGCCAGGAGATAAATTTCATTTTGATCCAGAAAAAGGAAGAATTGAAAAAAAAATAGGTTCCAGAAAATGGAAGATTGAAGGTGATCCAATCAGTAGCTTCTGGGTAGAAAAAGCAATGGACAAATCTGGCGTTCCCCCTGTATCTGAAGTCATTTATGTCGAAAAATCCCCTTTCTCTTTGCAATACAAGGGAATTCTGTATTCTTCACTTTCAGATTTCCTCTCTTTTTTATTGGCATAAATAGTCTTTGAAAACTTTTTAAATCCCTCAGATTTAATACTTTTGTCATTTATATCACAAACCCTATATATTTTATAGAGAATAGTTTTTACAATTCAGAAAATTCATATATTTGTCACACTAATTATTTGTATGACACAAGAGCAATTTGCAAAGTATTCATTTCTCCTCGATCGCACTGCGCGAAAGGTGAAACAATATGCGCAGCAACAGTTTAAATCAGGGGATTTCGATGTGACGGTGGACCAGTGGTTGGTATTGAAAAATCTTTCTGAAAATCAATTGCTCAGTCAAACCGAGTTGGCGCAATTGGTATTTAAGGACCACCCTACTTTAACTCGGATCATTGACTTGCTTTGTAAAAAAGGGTATGTGGAGCGAATCCCACATCCTCAAGATAGAAGAAGTTTCCAGTTGCATTTAACTGATGCCGGAGCCTCTAAAGTCATAGCTTTACGTCCACAAATACTTGAAATCCGCGAAAAAGCATGGGAGAACCTCCATGAAACGGATTTTGAGGAGTTTAAAAGAATTTTGAACACCATCTATAAAAACTTAGGCGGTCAAGAAATAGAAGAATAAATAGTTGTTATACTAATTATATTTATACGAACAAAAGCTTTCAATCTAGGGTTTACCCATAAAGTCAATATACCATGATTCACACAGACCTTTGTATCATAGGAGCCGGACCAGTTGGCCTTTTTGCAGTTTTCGAAGCAGGTTTGCTGAAAATGCGTTGCCATCTGATCGATGCATTGCCTCAGGTAGGCGGGCAGCTTTCTGAAATTTATCCTCAAAAACCTATTTATGATATTCCTGGATATCCTGAAGTAAAGGCTCAGGAATTGGTGGATAACTTGATGGAGCAAGCGAAGCCTTTCAAGCCAACCTTTACATTAGGTGAAAGAGTAGACCATTTGGACAAGCAAGAAGATGGTTCTTTCATTGTGACCACTTCAGACAAAACGCATGTGCATGCCAAAGTGATCATCATTGCAGGAGGACTAGGATGTTTTGAACCTAGGAAGCCGGCATTGGAGAATCTGGAAACATTTGAAGGAAAGGGTATTACCTACATGGTAAAAAACCCTGAAACTTTCAGAAATAAGAAAGTGGTACTTGCTGGTGGTGGAGACTCCGCTTTGGATTGGGCTATTTACCTTTCAAATGTTGCCGAAAGAGTGACTTTGGTACATAGAAATGAAACATTCCGTGGAGCTCCTGATTCTGCGGCAAAGGTATTTGACTTAGCCAATCAAGGTAAAATTGATTTGATCCTTTCTGCCAACTTGAAAAATGTAGGTGGAAATGGTGTATTAAATTCTGTAACCCTAGAATCCAAATCAAAAGAAGAAATAAAAATTGATGCTGATTATTTGATCCCTTTATTTGGATTGAGCCCTAAGTTAGGCCCAATAGCAGATTGGGGATTGAGCATTGATAAGAATGCAATCGAAGTGGATACCAGGGATTATTCTACCGGAGTGGAAAGAATCTATGCCATCGGGGATATCAATACCTATCCAGGAAAATTGAAATTGATCCTTTGCGGATTCCACGAGGCAGCAATCATGATGCATTCCGCCTTCAAATACGTGTATCCAGATCAAAAATTGAGCTTCAAATACACCACAGTTAATGGTGTAAATACATTTTAATTGTAATTTCGAGCATGGTTAATTTCACAGTAGAAGATCATGACGGAAACCGTCAAGAAATAGAAGCTCCAGACGACATGGGCTTTAGCCTTATGGAGATCCTAAAGGCATCAGAATACCCTGTATTGGCAACCTGTGGTGGCATGGCACTTTGTGCTACCTGTCATATTGAAGTACTGGAAGGAAAGGACGAATTGGGTGAAGCCACGGACATCGAATTGGATCAGTTGGAAAACTTACCGGAATACTATCCTACCTCTAGACTAGCTTGTCAAATAAGAATTGGGGATATCCTGGAAGGAGCTGTCATCAAACTTAGAGGTGAGGATCAATAAATAGCCCATCCTTAAATATTCTTAAAGCCACTCAGAAATGGGTGGCTTTAATTTTTCGTATTCCAGGAAAAGGGTTTTTGACTCTTAATTTTGCTAAAGAAAATGTAGATTAGATTAAATTCAACTGAAACATCCATGTGCCGAATTATTCTTTTATTCTTTTTGATATCTCTCAGTACTAGCGCTTTCTCACAAAACCACCCTCAATCCAAAGCGACATCACAAGAAATTTTAAATCTGATCAATTCCTACTCCAAATCTCGGGAGACCAAAGACACTGTACTTCTCAAAAAAATCCTAACTAAAGAGATTGATCAATTGGTTTCTTCAGGGGAGTGGAGAACTGGAATCAACGAAGCGATTAAAGGAATGATGGCCAGTTCGACCAATAACCCTGGAACAAGAACGTTACATGTAGAGAGAATTCGATTTTTAGGAGATGAAGTTGCACTTGTAGATGCCCGCTACGAAATCAAAAACCCAGATGAATCTATCCGGAAAATGTGGAGCAGTTTCACCGTGGTAGACAATGGAAAAGGGTGGAAAATCGCAGCCATTCGAAATATGCTTCCAGCAGGAAATTAAAGCAACTTATTGTAGCGGTTGACCCCACATTTTCGTTATTGTCTTTAAAATCATGTTTCTATGAAAGCATTCATCATCCTTTTTCTAATTTTTCTTGGAGGCTGCCAGCTTGCTGATGAACAGCCGACACAAGTCGACTTAAATAACATGGATGAGATTTATGAGAAAATCATTGAGTTATCTGAATCAAAGACGTGTTCCAATTCCTCCAATTGGAAATTTACTGCAATTGGAAGTAAGCCTTGTGGTGGACCTATTGGCTACATTGCCTATTCAAATGAAATCAATGAAAAAGAATTTTTGGATCTAGTCGAGCGATATACCAAACTCCAGGCTGAATACAATCAAAAAAACAATATGGCTTCGGATTGCATGTATGTCGTTTCTCCTACACGAGTGGTCTGTGAAAATGGAAAACCGGTTTTCCAATATGATTAATCTGTGGAGATGGTATTCCTTTTCTCTTCTTCATTGACATTCTCCATACTGATCCCCAGCGTTAATTCCAGTTCGATTGAAGCCCCAATTTTATCTTCAATCTCCTTTCGGATTTCCGCAAAATCAGCATCATTCAATTCCCTCTTTGACAAGATGGTCACCGACAACCTTAAAGGCTGCATATTAACCACTTTCACATTTCGAAGTAATCCATGAGGAATTTCCTGCCCACTTAATTCTTGGATGATTCGATTTTCATTGACCATTTTAGTAAAACTCAAGCCCAAAGGAGTCGCTATAGCAGCCAACATTATCAAACTAATCACCAATCCTTTTTTGGCCAACCGAAAGGGGCTGAAACCCATGGTTAGAAATGTCATAGTTGCAGCCACTACTATTCCTGCCAAGTTAGTACCTAATAACAACATGGCCCCAAAAAACACATTCCAATCTGCCCATCCCAATCCTATTCCTGCTACAGCCAAGGGAGGGACCAAAGCCACAGAAATAGCCACTCCTGCCAAGGTTTTTGCGATTTCTTCCTTACTAAAGGCATAGGCGCCAGCCATTCCAGATGCTACTGCTACTCCTAAATCCAATAAATTAGGTCGAATTCGCGCGAGAATTTGATCATTCAAGATTTGTAATGGGGTCATCCAAGTAATGATCATGGAAAAGAGTAATCCTAACAAAATTCCCCAAAAAATAGTGACCAAACTATTCTTGATCAGCAATCCATCTTGACGAAGCATTCCCATGGACAAGGAAATGATGGGAGCCATCAGGGGTGCTAAGATCATTGCTCCAATGACAACAGGAGCTGAATTTCCAAACAGGCCAAATGTGGCAATCATGGTAGAGAGTACCATCAACACAAGATAATTCCCAGTAGTTTGAGAATTTTCTCTCAGGAGTTTGAACAACTCTTTAAATTCATCCGAGGTAGCATGCCTTACCCAAGGCAAATACCCTCGGGTCAACTCATCTCTCAAACTACCTAAAGGTAAAGTTTCTAGGTTTTCCACCTCTCGCCCATTCCCTTCCTCTTCCTCTCTCACTTGTGCTCCAAGGAGGATCCGAACGGGATTTTCCAGCACTTTGATGTTAATTTCTTTTCCAGACTTTTCTTCTCCATCAATCGCATAAGAAATTTCCTCTTCCGTAGTTAACTTTATTTCTTCTGCTGCTGCGTACCCTACAAACCTTGGGAGCTTATTTCCTTTGATCGGAAAAAATAAATTTTGTAAACCAAAGCGAATCAAGGTGATCAAACTTTTGGGAACCAGAATCAGCACATGAATCAACTGGTCATTTAACCCAGAATCTCTAACAATCCTCTTAAAAATTACATTGCTTTGACAGTTCGCTACTGCCAGGATTCCCATGGCAGCAGTATCTACAGTTTTATTTTCCTCTTTATTTGGGAAATTAATTTGAACTGCCTGAAGCTTCACCCTTCTAAATAGCTTAATAAATTGACCAAGCCTATTTTTCAGCCCTTCAAAAAAGCTATTGGACTTATCTCCATAAAGAATGCTTAACGACTCCCCTACTACCAAAGAGTTTAACACCAATTCATCATTGACTTGCATTAAGTCTAAAGGTCCAACTGTTTCTGTTTCCTGAATTTCCTTGACAGCATCCTCCATGTTTCTATTGATCCCAAACCCTTTCTGACCATGGATCAATTCAGGATGCGGAAGAAGTGCTAAGGCGATATCTGTTTGATTAAGTTGTGGAATAAGTTCCTTAAGCTGCGCATCCGAGATCAACCCCACCAAAACCCCCTCTTTTCCAATAGACTTAACATCCAAGTCTTGAAAACTTATTTGTTTGGAAGGCTGAGGATCAAAAAGCTCTAAACTTTTAGAAACCTCTTCTTTATCCAATTGATTATCAAATACAAAAATCAGTTTATTCATTTTCAAAAAAGGTTTTCACACTTCCAAGCTAGGCTACAATGCTTAAGTTCTGAAAAATATGATGGGTTTTAGATTTTATTTGTAAAAATGATTGCCATAATCTTTCCAATCTCCATCAATATCAAGATAAGAATGCCATTCATCGAAAATATGAAAGGGTTAATAGTCAATCAATTTATATTTATATTCCAACTACCTTAAGCAGACACCTATGAAAAACACACTTTTACTAGTCCAGGCATTTTTAGTCGTGACACTTGGCTTTGCCCAAGAAAAAATCGATTTAAACGCCATAGAAAAAATAAAAAATGAAGGGCTAAACAACTCACATGTAGAAGAAATTGCCTTCGAATTAGTAGACAAAGCAGGGCCTAGACTAAGTAATTCCGTAGGATATAAAAGAGCCACTGAATACGCTGTGGATCAATTAACTGCTTGGGGATTAGAAAATGCCAAAACTGAAGCTTGGGGTGAATTTGGACGTGGTTGGGAAATGGAAAAAAGCTATGTAGCCATGACCAAACCCTACTATATGCCCTTCATTGCCATCCCTAAAGCCTGGACAGAAAGCACCAATGGAGAAGTCAGTGGCAAAGTGGTTTTCCTCGACGCAAAAACAGAGGAGGACTTGGCTCAATACAAAGGAAAATTACAAGGGGCAATCATTGCCATCAAACCCTCTGGAGACCAGTCTCCCACTTTTGAAGCGGATGCAGTACGATTTACAAAAGAGCAATTGGAAGCCATGGCTGCTCCCCCAAGTTCTGGAGGTGGAAGCAGATATACTCCAGAACAAATTCAGGCTTTGAGAGCTTCAAGAGCTTTCTCCATGCGCATCAGCGAATTCCTAAATGAAGAAGGAGCTGCATTGATCATCAAAGGAGTAAACGGTAGACACGGAACCCTTTTTACAAGTAGCCCTAGAGGGTATTTAAAAGACACTCCAGTTGGTGTGCCTGAATTGGAAACAGCTCCAGAAAATGTGAATTTATTGGCAAGGCTGGTAGAAAATGGAGTGGATGTAGAGGTAGAAGCAGAAATCAAATCGAGGTATCTTACAGATGACTTGCAAGGCTACAATGTCATTGCGGAAATTCCTGGAACTGACCCTGCCTTGAAATCAGAATTGGTGATGTTGGGTGGCCATTTGGACTCTTGGCATGGTGCAAACGGAGCAACAGATAACGCAGCAGGTTGTATCGTGATGATGGAAGCTGTAAGAATTTTGAAAGCCACAGGATTACAACCAAGAAGAACCATCCGAATAGCACTTTGGGGAGGGGAAGAACAAGGACTTCATGGATCAAGAAATTATGTTCAAAATCATTTCGCGGATAGGGCTACTATGGAATTAAAGCCCGACCATGAAAAACTTTCTGCTTATTATAATATTGACAATGGTACTGGGAAGATCAGAGGAATCTATTTGCAAGGAAATGAAGCAGTAGGCCCTATTTTCGATCAATGGTTTGAACCAGTAGATGATTTGATTGAAAATAGAACCATCACAATCCGTGATACAGGAGGTACAGACCACCAAAGTTTTGATGGAGTAGGACTACCTGGATTCCAATTTATCCAAGATCCAATTGAATACAGAACCAGGACTCATCATACCAACATGGATAATTTTGAGCGATTAGAGCTGAATGATTTGAAGCAAATGGCGGTCATTGTAGCTTCCTTTGTTTATAATACCGCTCAAAGGGATGAAAAACTTCCTAGAGAAGAACTCCCTAAAGTAGAGTAACCCAAACTCACCAAAGGCTCTGTGAACTATCAGGGCCTTTTATTTTATTACAATTCAAAATTTAAAATACCTTCGTCATAGGTATAAAAAATCACCCCATGTCTCTCAATAAAGCCATTTTCAACTGGAGCGGAGGGAAAGACTCCGCTCTTGCATTGTATAAAATCCTACAGAATAAAGAGTTTGAAGTTCTTACTTTATTGACGAGCATCAGCGAGAAATTTCAGCGTATTTCCATGCACGGTGTCAGAAAAGAGCTCTTGGTACAACAAGCAAACAGTACTGGACTAGCATTGACCATTATGGAAGTTCCTGAAATGCCAACCATGGAAAGTTATGAGACTGCCATGCGAAATACCCTAGAACCTTTGGTAGATCAGGGAGCTGAAGCCAGTATTTTTGGAGATATATTTTTAGAGGACTTACGATCCTATCGAGAAAATAAATTAGCAGAAATCGGCCTTAAAGGAATCTTTCCGATTTGGAAGCAACCTACCCTTGATCTTATCAGAGAATTTATTGATTTAGGGTTCAAAACCGTCACCACCTGCGTCAATGAAAAATACTTAGATCAAAGTTTTGCTGGAAGAGTAATCGATGAGAATTTTTTAAAAGAGCTCCCAAAAAATGTCGACCCATGTGGAGAAAATGGGGAGTTTCACACCTTCGTATTTGATGGTCCCATATTTTCAAATCCCATTTCTTATTCCATCGGAGAAACTGTTTACCGGAAATATGAGGCTCCAAAAAAAGACAATTCCAACGATTGTTTCCAGGACGATCACAAAAAAGAAGACCCCTATGCTTATGGATTTTGGTTTACAGATTTGATTCCAATATAATTATCAAAATCATGCAAATGATTTAATATTGTATCGTTTTGAAACAATGAATATTATCAGTTAATTGGGCAAAGCAATTAACCCAATCAGATGATTTTCACTGCTCAAAAACCATTTGCCTCCGACCTATCTGACCAGAAAATAAAGATGAAAACTTTAAATCTATGTTAGCAGTCTGGGGACTTATCACAATCGTATTACTCTTCCTATTGGTAATTGGGAAGAAAGTATCTCCGGTCATAGCACTTATTCTAATACCGGTTGCCACAGGTATTTTAGCAGGGTATTGGGAAGAATTGCCAAGCCTAATTGCAGATGGGCTTATTAACATAGCTCCAACTGGGCTGATGTTTATTTTTGCCATCTTGTTTTTCGGAATCTTAATGGATGCCGGAACTTTTGACCCCATCATTGATAGACTTCTAAATTTTGCAGGTAATGATCCTGTAAAAATTGCCATAGCCACTGCCATTTTGGCAATGCTCATTCATTTGGATGGTTCAGGCGCCGTAACTTTTTTAATTGCTGTTCCTGCCCTTACCCCCGTTTATGACCGAATGAACATGAGCAGGTTAACCCTTGCCTCCATTGTGGCATTGTCTGCAGGAACTATGAATATTCTTCCTTGGGGAGGTCCCACTTTAAGAGCTGCTACCGCATTAAGTATTCCAGTTACAGATCTATTCAATCCGATTGTAATTCCAGTTCTAGTGGGATTATGCACCGTCTTAGCCATTGCTTATAGGTTCGGCTTACAGGAACGAAAAAAAATCACCCTGACTTCGCAAAACCCCCAAACTGAGAAAGAAACAGAAGGAAAGTCACTCAACCAAATACTTTTCTGGTTCAATATCCTAACTGTAATGGTAGCCATTGGAAGCATTATTTTTAGCCTTGCCCCTCCACATATCGTATTTATGATTGCTTTTGCAATCACATTATTGGTCAACTACCCCAAAGTCAAAGACCAAAGAAAAATAATTGACAATCATGCAAAAGAAGCCATGTTAATGGCCAGCATCCTATTTGCAGCCGGCTGCTTTACTGGAATTTTAAAAGGTACAGGAATGATCGAAGCAATGGCTTCAGAAATAGTACATCTGATTCCATCTCAAGTAGGAAGAGAGATCCCCTTGATCACAGGGATTTTCGCTATGCCTGCAAGCTTACTCTTTGATCCAGACTCCTTTTATTTTGGCATATTACCTTTATTATCCACCACTGCAGAACATTTTCAAGCATCAGGTTTAGAAGTGGGAAGAGCCGCCATATTAGGTCAGATGACTACAGGTTTTGCAGTCAGCCCGCTTACAGGATCGACCTTTTTACTCATTGGTTTGGCAGGAGTGGAATTAGGAGAGCATCAGAAAAAAACAATACCCTGGGCATTTTTAATTACCTTGATCATGGTTTTCGTTTCAGTACTGATAGGTGCTATAAGTATTTAATAATGGAAAAGGAAAAAATAAGAATCGGATGTGGAGCTGGATTTTCAGGAGACCGATTAGAACCTTCAGAAATTCTGGCCGAAAAAGGAAATCTGGATTATCTGGTGTTGGAATGCCTGGCAGAACGAACTATTTCTCTGGCACAGAAAAGAAAAAAAGAAAACCCTTTGCTTGGATATGATCCCTTATTGGAAAGAAGGATCCAACGATTACTCCCGATTCTAATCAAAAAAAAGGTCCGATTGATCACCAATATGGGTGCAGCAAATCCCATAGAAGGAGGTAAAAAAATCATTGAAATCGCTGATCAACTTGGACTAAAGGTAAAAGTGGCCATTGTCCATGGGGATGATGTATTTAACCAATTGGATTTAAATGAAAAAACCTTAGAATCTGGCGCTCCTCTCTCATCCTATCGCAACATCGTTTCCGCAAATGCTTATTTAGGAATTGACTCCATTCTACCAGCTTTGGAAACTGATGCCGACATTGTTCTCACGGGTAGAGTTGCTGACCCTTCTTTATTCCTTGCCCCTATGGTCAAAGAATTAGGTTGGGATAGGATGGATTCAACAATACTTGGCCAAGGGACTGTGTTGGGACATTTGATGGAATGCGCAGGTCAAATCACGGGAGGATACTTTGCCGATCCCGTTTCCAAGCCTGTTCCAGATATGGATATTTTGGGACACCCTATTTTGGAAGTTTCAAAAGATGGAACTGGAATCATCAGCAAGGCACAAGGAACAGGAGGATTGATTTCTACCCAAACTGCAAAGGAACAATTGCTATATGAAGTATTGGATCCATATGCCTATTATACTCCCGATGTAATTGCGAATTTCTCCAAGGTTCAAATTGAAGAAATAGGAACAAACCAAATCAGAATTTCTGGAGGGGATGGGAATCCTGCACCCGAAACCTTAAAGGTATCGGTAGGGTATGAAGCCGGATATTTAAGTGAAGGTGAAATTTCCTATGCAGGAGCCAATGCAAAAGAACGGGCATTTCTTGCTGGAGAAATTATCGAAAAAAGAATTTCAGAAGCATTTGATGAATTTCGAGTGGACTACATAGGATTATCCTCTTTACACGGAACAGCACTTTCTAAGGATTCAGTCCCTTATGAGGTACGCTTGAGGGTTGCAGGAAAAACCCAAGATTCTACGCTATCCACCCTAGTGGGTGAAGAAGTCGAAGCGTTATATACCAATGGTCCAGCAGGCGGCGGAGGAGCAAGAAAAAATACCCATCAATTAATGGGCATTGTTTCAATTCTTATGGACAGAACTTTAATTACTCCCAAACTAACGCTAATTGAATCCAAATAATATGAAAACAAAACTCTCAAAAATCGCTCATGGAAGGGCTGGAGATAAAGGAAATACCTTATTGCTTTCATTGATTCCATATGATCCTCTCAATTTTGAAAAATTGGTCAAGAATGTAACTGCAGAACGTGTAAAAAGTCATTTACATCATCAACTCAAGGGAGAGATCAAACGATTTGTTTTGCCCGAATTAAAGGCCATCCAATTCATTTGTCAGGATTCATTGGGGACTGGAGTAACCACCTCTATAGCAATGGACACCCATGGAAAATCTCTAAGTTATGCCTTGCTGGAAATGGAAATAGAAATCAATTGACTTCAAATTGAGATTCTTCTTATTCATTCATTTCTCTCAAACGAGAAATACAATGATCCAATGATCGATAGTGATGATAAATACCTTTCCAGATATTTCCTTTCCCGACCCTCTTTAATTCAGGTTGCTTATCCAATCCACCTGAATACCAGTCTCCATGTTCATGATCTATTAGGTAGGTATCGGTATATCCCCAGAGGGTTAAGAATTTCTGAAAATAGTCTTGGGGATCTTCCGGATATAATTCTGCCATTAAAAGAAGTGCATTCATCCCCTCTGCCTGTGCCCACCAGTTTTTGGTATCATGAGTAATCCGGAATCCATCGTTGAAATAATATCCCTCATCATAAAAACCTCCAACTTCATTATCCCATCCATTTTCCAAGGCATGATCAATCATCTTCTTGGCAATTAGATGAGTGATTTCATCATGACCCCAGCCCAATTCCTCTGAAGCTTCAATCATTAAAAAGCCCGTTTCCACATCGTGACCAAAAGAAACATGATCGAGGTTATGATGATTCAAAATCACCTCATCTGTAGAATCTCTGAAGGATACGGGCGTCCAATCCGGTAACAAGAATAAGGTCAAATACCCTTTTTCAGTCACTATCTGATCTCGGATCAATAATAACATCTCTTCCAGTCTCCTTTTCAAAATTGGATCTGGCCATACCTGGTACAATTCCGTAAATGCCTCCAAAATATGGATTGAGCTATTTTGGTCCTTATATCCCAAATCAGAGGTTGAAGGAGTAGAACTTGGTCTAGAAATTGGGGTTCCATCTGGGTCTAAATGCTGGTAATATCCTCCATCGATAGAGTCATGGGCATGGAGGTCCAGCCAATGAAAGGCATCCTTAGCCAATTCTAAAGCGGATTCATCCTTGGTAGCATCATAATAGGCAGCTAATGCAAAGATACCAAAGGCATTTCCATAGGCCGTTTTCATTGGGTCCCCAATTTGATTTCCCTGTTTGTCCACTAACCAATAAAACCCTCCATGTTCGGGGTCCCACATTTTATCTCTTAGAAATTCATACCCATGCTTAGCTCCCTTCAAATAATAGGAGGTTTCAGGATACTTTTTGGAAGCTTTCGCATTGGTCCAAACATGCCGGGACTGGGTGACAATCATTTTCTCCTGTTTTTCACCAGGAATAAAATCGTAGGAAAAATTACTAAAGAACCCTCCATCTACAGTATCCATTGATAAGGGGTACCATTTATCCAAAACCTCAGTTTTGAGGTGATGCTCCATTTGATCTGCAATAATTTCATTCGAACTCTTGATGCCATCTTTTTCTTTACAAGAGAATACGATTAGCATCGAAGAAAAAAGTAAGAAAAAGGAGGACTTCATGAGGTCTTGCATCATTGAGTTCGAATTTTCACTCTTCGGACAACTTAGTTAATACTTTGATTGCTGCTTCTGACAATACAGTCCCTGGTCCAAATACTTCTGCTACACCGGCGTCATAAAGAAATTGATAATCTTTGGAAGGAATCACTCCTCCTGCTACCACCATAATATCTGGTCTTCCTAATTCCTTCAAGGCATGAATTAACTGAGGAACCAAGGTCTTATGCCCAGCAGCCAAGGAGGACACGCCTACCACATGAACATCATTTTCAATGGCCTGTTCTGCTACTTCTTCTGGCGTTTGGAACAAAGGTCCAATATCCACATCGAAGCCAAGGTCAGCAAAACCGGTGGCAATGACTTTAGCACCCCGATCATGTCCATCCTGTCCCATTTTCGCGACCATGATTCTTGGTCTTCTTCCTTCCTCTTCCGCAAATTTATCTGAGAGGGCAATGGCCTTTTGAAAAGATTCTTGATTTTTCACTTCTGCTGCATAAACTCCTGAGATCGATTTATTTTGAGCCTGATGTCTTCCATATACCTCTTCCATAGCCATGGAAATTTCCCCCAAGGTTGCTCTGTTTCTGGCCGCATAAATTGCTAACTCCAGTAGATTCCCTTTCCCTGATCTGGCACATTCAGTAATTGCCTTAAGGTCTTTTTCGACTTTCTCTTGATTTCTTTCTGCTTTCACTCGCTTAATTCTCGCTACCTGGGAATCTCTTACAGCCTGATTATCTACATCTCTAACTTCAATCTCCGACTCTTCCTCCACCTGATACCTGTTGACCCCTACAATGATATCCTTCCCACTGTCAATTCTTGCTTGCTTTTTTGCAGCCGCTTCTTCAATTCTCAATTTTGGAAGCCCAGATTCAATCGCTTTAGCCATCCCTCCCAATTTTTCCACTTCTTCGATCAATTCCCAGGCTCTATTCACCAATTGATCTGTCAAATATTCCACATAATAAGACCCTCCCCAAGGATCCACCACATGAGTAATTCCCAATTCTTCCTGCAAGACAAGCTGGGTATTCCGTGCAATTCTCGCTGAAAAATCGGTAGGCAGTGCAATAGCCTCATCCAAAGAATTCGTATGTAAAGATTGGGTATGTCCCATGACTGCACCCATAGCTTCCACCGCGGTTCTGGTCACATTGTTAAAAGGGTCTTGCTCTGTCAAGGACCAACCAGAAGTTTGACAATGAGTTCTTAAAGCCAAGGATTTTGGAGACTTTGGATTGAACTTTTGTACAATTTTAGCCCACAAAAGTCTACCCGCTCTCATTTTGGCTATCTCCATGAAATAATTCATTCCTATGGCCCAAAAAAATGAAAGTCTTGGTGCAAAATCATCTATATCCAAACCTGCTTTTACCCCTGTCTTCAAATATTCCCAGCCATCAGCCAAGGTATAGGCCAACTCTAAATCTGCTGTTGCGCCTGCCTCTTGCATATGGTACCCTGAAATGGATATGGAGTTGAACTTGGGCATATTTTCCGCTGTATATTCAAAAATATCAGCGATGATTTTCATGGAAGGTTGAGGAGGGTAGATATAGGTATTCCGTACCATAAACTCCTTTAAAATATCATTTTGAATCGTTCCACTTAACTGGGAAGGTTTCACCCCCTGCTCCTCGGCAGCTACAATATAAAATGCCAAAATTGGGATTACTGCACCGTTCATCGTCATGGATACTGACATATGATCCAAAGGAATTTGATCAAAAAGGATTTTCATATCCTCCACAGTATCTATAGCTACTCCAGCTTTTCCAACATCTCCCACTACTCTTGGGTGATCAGAATCATATCCTCTATGGGTTGCAAGGTCAAAGGCCACTGAAAGTCCCTTTTGCCCTGCAGCTAAATTTCTTCTGTAAAAAGCATTGGATTCCTCCGCTGTACTAAAGCCTGCGTATTGACGTATGGTCCATGGCCTGATCGCATACATGGTGCTATATGGACCTCTTAAATAGGGAGGGATGCCTGCGCCAAAATGAATATGAGGGAGTTTCTGAATCAATTGAGGATCAAATTCAGAAGGTATTTCAATTTGTTCAGGAGAATCCCAAACCTCTTCTTTTACCTGCGTTTTATCCTCTATGGATGGTTTTCTCTGCCAATTATTAAAATCAGGTCTCATGATTGGTTTAGGGTTTTCTTTTCTAATAAATAAGTAGCTCGAGTAGGCTTCAATTCATGCGATTCCTCAACTATCTTCTCAAAGGATATTTTCTCAGCCCCCCCCCCTTTTTCCTCATATTTATTTGCCCCCACTTTTATTTTCTCATGGGTTAGATAAGATTCTTGAATTGAACTCCTCTCCTTTCTCACGATCTCCTGGATTTGCCGAGATTCAAAATTCTCCAGCCAACCTCCATTCTCTTCAAAATCCCATAATTCCTCCAAGATCTTTGCCCTAAGATTTTCTACCAAAGTATCTATATAATAAGACCCTGCGGCGGGATCCATCACTTTATCCAAATAGCTTTCTTCTTTCAGAATGTTGGAAACATTTCTGGCCATTCTTTTTTCTAATTCGGATGCCTTTTCTCCTAATGCTGGACGAACCCAAAGAGTATCTGCTCCTCCAAAGATGGCAGACATGGCTTCGTAGGTTTGTCTGATTAAGTTTGAATTTTGATCAATCAGGGATTTACTCCAAGTACTACTGGAAATGATAAAATGAAACGAAGAAGAAGATATTTCCTGCCCTAGGTTAAAAGCAAGCTCTTGCAATAAAATTCTTATAGCTTTTAGCTTGGCGATTTCTGGAAAAAACAACTCCCCCACACTACAGAATACTGCCATATTTTCAAAAAGCATGGCTGTTGATACCGCTTCTTTAATGAATGCATCCATCATTTCTACCATCTCAGCCAACCCTAAGAAACTCTGCTGAATGCCATTTGCTCCAGAATCTTCATAAATGGAGAAATCTAAGGTCATGGGGTAAAAATCACGAAAAGCCGAAAGCTTTTTGATCATTTCTACACCTAGTTTTATGTTTTCCTGAAAATCTCCGTTTCGTTTGATTAAATCCGATGTAGGAGACCAAATGATTGCTCCTTGTAGCATTCCGGGCTTCACATGAAGAGATTCTATCCAATCCATAATCTGATTAAATATAATTCTAGGAGAAGAGAGAGGTACAAAATAAAGTTGAATAAACTCTGTCATCACTCCCTTCAAAACCTCATGTAAGTTTTCCGTACCCCTAAGGTGAATAATGATGGCATCTGCCCCTTGCTGTAAAACAGAAAGAATTTCCTTATTACAATCCTTATCATCTATTGGATAAAAAGAAACGGCATTATTCCAGATTCTTGGAGAAATGCCAGGCAATTTAGCTTCTCCATGAAATCTAAAAGCAGGAATAGAATTAGGTATATCCTCGGAACAATAAAATGGGAGTAATTCCACATTATTCCACACTTTATTGATTAAGGTCTGTTTGAAATCCTTTCCTTTCAAGTCTTTTTTAACCTGCTCAACCCACTGCTCTTTTGTAACATCCAAAAAATTGTAAAAAGATTCTTTTGTCATATTGGGTTTATATTTTTTTTATTCTTATCAAAAATAACCAAATGTGGACGAAAGCCATGAATTGTAATTTAAATGAAAAAATAAAGCCTATTTAAAAAGTTTAATTATTTGACTATCAGCTATAAATAAACCCTCAAAATTAAAACAACTCATAACAATTTCATTTTTACCTATAAAATAGATTGAGTTAGGTTCAATTTTAGTAGCAAAATTTCATTTTGCTATTAATATTTCAATGGATAAAAAATCCATTATTTCAAGTCAAATCGAATTTTTTATTTACCTGATTTTTCTCCAAATTTGATGCCCCTGTTATCTCAGGGTCCATCAGATTTTCAGAAATCTTCTCTAATGAGTTCAGAAGCTAGCGCCGTTTGGAATGAATGTTTACGTGTTATTGAACAACACGTCAATGATCAGAGCTTTTCAACTTGGTTTAAGCCAATAAACCCAGTTAAACTCGAAGGAACAAATCTTACGATTCAGGTTCCTAGTCAGTTTTTTTACGAGTGGCTGGAAGATAATTATGTACAAGTTTTAAAGCTTGCCATTAAAACGACTTTAGGCCAAGGTGGAAGGCTGGAATATGCCGTGGTGGTAGACCGTGGAAATTCTGCCAATCAACCCTATGTGGTTTCTTACCCACAGGGAAACAATGGTAAAAAAGGCGCACCAAATCCTCCTGAAGAACAACGTACACCATTTGAGATGAAATCTCTGGATGCAGAGGCCCTGACAAAAAGCAACTTAAACCCGAATTACACTTTCTCTGCTTACATAGAAGGGGATTGTAATAGATTGGCTAGATCTGCAGGGTTTGCAGTAGCTACCAAACCTGGCATAACCTCTTTTAACCCCTTAATGGTTTATGGTGGTGTTGGACTTGGTAAAACCCACCTAGTGCAGGCTATCGGAAACGAAATCAAAAATGGCCCCGAAGATAAGTTTGTGCTGTATGTTTCCTCTGAGAAATTTGTAAACCAATTCATGGACTCCATCAAAGACGGAAATGTGAAGAGTTTTACAAACTTTTACATGCAAGTGGATGTCCTCATCATTGATGATATTCAATTTTTGGCAGGTAAAGACAGAACCCAAGAAATGTTCTTCCATATCTTTAACCACTTACACCAAAACAAGAAGCAAATCATCATGACCTCGGATTGTCCTCCGAGAGATTTGAAAGGACTGGAAGAGCGATTGCTTTCTCGTTTTAAATGGGGACTGACGGCAGATCTTCAAATGCCTGATTTTGAAACAAGGGTAGCAATTATTCGAAGAAAAATGCAGTCTGAAGGAATTTCTATTCCAGATGATGTAGTTGAATACTTGGCCTATACAGTCGATACCAACGTTCGTGAACTGGAGGGAATTCTTATTTCATTGATCGCTCATGCTTCTTTGAGCCGGGTTGAGATTAGCTTAGAGCTTGCCAAGACGGTGATGAAAAACATCATCAAAGACATTGAAACTGAGGTTGGGATTGATTATATCCAAAAAACAGTTTCAGAATATTATGGCATTGCGCTAGACGACCTCAAAGCAAAAACGCGTAAAAAAGAAATTGTGGTGGCGAGACAGGTAGCCATGTATTTTTCTAAAGAATTCACCAACCACTCTTTAAAGTCTATTGGTTATCATTTTGGAGGCAGAGACCATTCCACGGTAATCCATGCTGTACAAACAGTAAATGACTTAATGGAAACGGATAGCTCTTTCCGAAATGCGGTCAATGAATTAAAGAAAAAATTCAAAATGAGATCCTATTAATAAAGAGGATTTCACTTTTTTACAATTTCTTCTAATTCATCCAAATCAAACTCTAACTCTGTGTAGCCTAAGGAATAGGGTCCTATTTCATAAGGGATATAAATAAGCTTCAACTTGTCTCCTTCATACCCAAAGGCATTTGGAATAAAGAATCCAGTATCAGGCAAAAAGAATCGGCCATCATCCTTCAAAGCAACACCCTCTTCCACTTGATGAAATTCTCTAAATGCCTTCTCAGCTAATTCTAGAAACTTTTCTTGATCAAGAATTAATTCCTCCTCAGTCAAAAGTTCCCCAGAAGTCTTATCAAAATTCAAAAAATTCACACTGGAATTTGGATGTGCTCCTCCTGTAAAATTGAATTCAGTAAATTTGATACTGACCAAACTATCCGACTCATACGTTTTCTCTGAGTCAATTTCAATCGTCCATCCCCCTGGAGAATCAGGAAAATCCTGTTTGAACCTATTATAGGAGGTCACAAAGTCCTTAGCAGCTGTTGCCAAATCTGCAAAGACGGTATCTTGTCTAAAATAAGCCAATAAATGGCTAAAAACAGCCTTATTGATGTTAGTCCCTACTTCGGTTCCAAAAGCTTCCTCCCAGGCAATATTTACTTTTGCACAGGGTTCAGCAGAACAAGGTTCTGTGACAAATTCTTTCTTTGAAAAACTTAAACTTTGTCTTTCCTCCTTGGAAGGATGACAGCTTATCAAAGCGAGAAGTATGATTATTGAAAACGCCTTCATGGGAAAAATCATTAATCTTTAAAAAATAAATCCATCAATTCCCTGGCCAAAGACAAGGGGCTTACTTCTCCAGATTGTACTCTCCCTTTTTCCGAGGCTAGTTTTGCTTGAATTTGGGAATTCTCCATAAACCTGTGAATCAACAAAAATTGAAGATTTTCTTCCAACCATTTCATCCTTTGTTCAGATCGATTTTTCTCCTTAAATCCAGATTCCAAGGTAATCGCTTCATAACTTGAAATCATGTCCCAGATCTTATCCAATCCAAAATTGGTAATGGAAGAAGCGATAGAAACAGGAGGTGTCCAACCACTTTCACTTAGAGGAAATAAATGTAAGGCATTTTGATAGGTGGATTTCGCTTTCTTTGCCATCACTAAATTATCTCCATCAGCTTTGTTGATCACGATTCCATCAGCCATTTCCATGATGCCTTTTTTGATTCCCTGCAACTCATCACCTGCACCAGCCAACACTAGCAGGAGAAAAAAATCGACCATGTTTTTGACGGAAGTTTCTGATTGTCCTACACCAACGGTTTCCACCAAAATCACATCATATCCTGCTGCTTCACATAAGAGCATGGCTTCCCTTGTCTTTGCTGCCACTCCTCCTAAGGTATCCCCAGCAGGGCTCGGTCGAATAAACGCATTTTTATTCAGAGACAATTTTTCCATTCTGGTTTTGTCACCAAGGATACTTCCCTTACTTTTTTGACTACTTGGATCGATGGCCAAAACTGCTAGCTTTTTCCCTTTTTCCAGCAAGAGACTTCCAAAAGACTCAATAAACGTGCTCTTTCCTACTCCTGGAACTCCTGTAATCCCGATACGAATGGATTTTCCAGTTGCCGGTAAAATTTCCTGAACCAACTGAGAAGCCAATTTCGCATCTTGGGCCAGACTGCTTTCGACCAAGGTAATCGCGCGGCTTAATACCACCCTATCTCCTTTTAGTATTCCGGATTTAAATGCTTCTAAGCTTAATCTTTTCTTCATTCGGGATATCCATCAATAAATTTCACATCTCCCATTGGACCTTTCTCATAGGTGGCAATGACATAGGGAATATATCCAGAAGAAAAATAGGGAGGAGTTGGAGAGAGACTAATTTCTTGGTCTATTTCCTCAGAGAAAAAAAACACCATGGTTCTTCCGTATTTGGTGTGCGGTTGAAAATCCCCAAATGCCTTCATCCATTCCTGGTCCGTATCCAAAGCTTTTACAGCAATAATCCGAACCACAGGACCCGTGTTATTCTCATTTCGATAATTGGATATTGGAGTATATTTTCCTTCAAACTGTTCCAATCCAGGTTGAGTCAGACTTTCCATCCCTATCCAAAAAACAAGGACAAGGACCAATAAAGTCAATAAATAGAAAATCAATTTTGAGCTTTTCAAGAACTTAAGAGGGTTTACGAGGTTTAGACCTTAATTTAGCCGAAAATTCTGACAATGGGATTCGAGTACATAAAGGCTTTACACATCATTTTCGTAGTCACCTGGTTTGCAGGGCTTTTCTACATCGTTCGATTATTTATTTATCAGACGGAAGCAATGGAGCGACCGGAGGAGGAACGTGCCATTCTAAAGCCTCAGCTTGACTTGATGGCTTCCAGACTCTGGTACATTATTACCTGGCCCTCTGCCATTCTCACTTTAATTTTTGGAACCTGGGTTCTAAGTTACAGAATGGGTTATTTAGAAATGGGCTTCATGCATGCCAAATTGGCCTTCGTCCTTTTACTCTATGGCTATCATTTTGGTTGCCATAAATTATTCAAGGAATTACAGGCTGGCAGAACTAGATGGAGCTCAACTCAGTTGAGGATATGGAATGAGGCATCCACCTTATTGCTATTTGCAATAGTGTTCCTCATTGTTCTTAAAAACCTACTCAGCATGGTCTGGGGCTTATTAGGTCTAATTGGTCTGGGAATCACCTTAATGATTGCCATCAGGATTTATAAAAAATACAGAAACAAAAATTCATGATCTCATGAAATTCAAAGTTAGCATCCCCTTATTCACCATCATTGCCTTCAGTTTTTGGCAATGCAATCCTGCACCTGTGGAAAACGAAGGTCCATTACCTATCCTTGGAAATTTTCATGTTAATGATATAGAAATCGAGGGAAAAATCCTCAAAGACACAGTATATCATACCATTGCAGATTTTGCATTTGTGAATCAGGACGGAGACACTATTACCAATGCAGATGTCAACGGTAAAGTTTATGTAGCTGATTTTTTCTTCACTACCTGCCCTACTATTTGCCCTATTATGAAAAAAGAAATGTTAAGGATCTATGAACAATACAAAGACAACTCAAACTTCAAAATTTTGAGTCATTCCATTGATCCAAGGCACGATACTCAAGATGTGTTGAAGGACTATTCTGTCAAATTGGGCATTCCAGATGCAAGCACTTGGAATTTCCTGACTGGAGATTCCGAAAAGATCTTTGAAATAGGACAAACTAGCTACTTGACTACAGCCATGGAGGACCAAAATGAAGCAGGTGGCTTTTTGCACAGTGGTGCCTTTTTACTCATCGATCAAAAAGGTAGAATCCGAGGGGTGTACGATGGAACCAAAGAAGACCAAGTCACCAAATTAATTAATGATATTCCAAAAATTCTAGGAGAATGAAAGGTTTGATTTTCCTGATGCTTCCAATTTTCTTCTTTGCTTGTGCTCCAAAATCATCCAATGAAGAAAATACGCTAGCAAAAATTTCAGATCCAGAAGTGATGAAATATGCGATTGCAGGCAAAACATTGTATGAAAATCATTGTGGAAACTGCCATCAGAGCAATGGAGAGGGATTAGGAAATTTAATTCCTCCTCTTAAGGATTCCGATTATTTCAAAGCAAGCATCCATAGAAGTGTTTGGATCATGAAATACGGACAAAAAGGAGAAATTACGGTCAATGGTAAAATTTACAATCAGGAGATGCCAGCAAGTCCTAGGTTGACCCCCTTGGAAATTTCTCAGATCAGCACCTATCTCTATAATATCTGGGGATTAGAAGAGGGGAAGATCACTTCATCTGATGTAGAAAAATACTTGAAAGCTAAGCCGGAATTTTAACTGGGAAGCATTTCATCAGCTTTAGTCAGCACCTCTTTAAATTGAGCATTGACATCCGAAATCTTGATCAGTTGTTCATCTAAAAACACCTTTACCTCTTCTGGCGTTCTATCTCCATCAGTTGCCTCATATTGATGCATCCAATCAAACATTCCATCATATGCTGCATTCAAGTCCACTGCTAACACCTTCAATTCTTCAATTCGGGCAGTATCTGGATTTTCTTCTTCCAATCGATCAATTTCCTGATTAGCCTTTTTCTCAAGACTTTTTAATCTGCCCATCATCGGCATTACTTCATCATGAATCTCAATAATTTTTTCACGCATCATCAAATTTTGCTCCTGGATGCTAGGTCCACAGGAAGTAAGCACTACTAATAATACAAAAGTTAAAATAGAAATATATCGAATCATGATTAGAGTAATTACTACACCAAAGGTACTATTTATTCTTTTTTAAATCTAAAAAATTAAGAGGTTTTAAAAAGTTAAAAATATATCAAAGTATCCTGTAATTTTGAAGACCCTTAAAATCTATCCACATGAAACCATTTTGCTTTGCTGACGGCAATATCATCGATTCCACAAAGGCGCAAATTCATCCCATGGACCTGGGATTAATTAGAGGCTATGGAATTTTTGATTTCTTTAGGTCAGTAAATTATACACCTCTTTTTTTAGAGCATTACCTAGATCGATTTATCGGCTCAGCAGAAAAAACATTTTTACCTCTTTCCTATTCCAGAGAAGAGCTCAAGCAGATCATTAAAGAACTGACTGACAAAAACGACATGGAGCAAGGAGGTTTCAGAATGCTTCTAACGGGCGGTTTATCAGAAAACCATTTCTCTCCTGCTGAGGGAAAACTTTTTATCTTCCCTGAATCCCTGATATTTCCAAGTGAAGAAAAATATAATAAAGGAATCAAATTATTAAGCCTCAATTACATCCGACCTATTGCCGAAATCAAAACCACTAACTATGCACTTGCAGTATGGGATAGCATGCGATGGAAAAAAGAAGGAGCTGAAGATGTTTTGTACCATTACAATGGTTATGTGAGTGAAAGCTCCAGAAGTAATTTTTTCATTGTAAAAAATGGCACGGTCATTACTCCTGATAAGGACATTCTTCTTGGGATCACCAGAAAACATGTCCTGCAGTTGGTAGATAAGGCAGAAATCAGGCCTGTTACCCTGGCAGAATCACTGGAGGCGGATGAAGCATTTATTACAAGCACCACCAAAGTTTTATTACCGGTCACCCAAATAGACCAACATACCATTGGGAATGGAAAACCTGGACCGGTATCACTAGAGATTTTGAAAAAATTTAGAGAATTAGAAAAAGAGATTTCCCTGTAAGCAGGGATTTTTCTTTTATTCCGAAATCAATTTAGCATCCTTCAGGATATACATGAGCTTTTCTGGATCATTTCCATTTAAAACCAGCTTCCCCCTAACTTTTACGCGTTTGGAAGTGTATTTTATTGGATCTGTAAGCATCACCTCCATCACTGTTTCAGGGCCTCCTGAGCCACAGAAAAAACATTCTGCCAATGGAAGGCTTGATAAAATTATATGTTCCGGTTTAAACATTCCTTCAAAAGGAATAATATAACCGTCTGCTTCTACTACAGTTCCTTCTAGTTTTTTGGATTCATCTGAAAAAACTGGAACATAAAGCTCTCCAAATTGATCTTCACTTATTTTATAAGAAACTTCGGAAAGACTCCGCCACACATTTTTCTCTTGCGCAAAAGAGGTCAACGAAATACACAAGAATAATCCTACAAAAACAAACCCTAATTTCTTCATCATTTTACCCTTCATTAATAATAATTATGCTAGTTAAGCCTTTGTAAGCTGCTTTGCAATACTTGTTTGATAAGCAGCAATTGCAGGAATAACAGAGGCCAATATACCCACCATTAACGCATAAGCTACTATCCAAAGTTCTGATTTTAAGAAAATCCATGGCTGAATACTCACCATTACCCCTGATTGATTTTGAGAAATCAGAAGAGCTAAGAAGCCATGTCCCATTATAATCCCCAATACCGCTCCTAAAAAAGTTAGGATAAACCCTTCCAAAAAGATCAATGCCAATAATTGTAAACGCGTGGCTCCAATGGCCCTTAAGATCGCTAGATCATATTTTCTTTCTTTAAGTGAATTGTACAAAGCGATGAAAATCCCAAGGCCAGAAATCCCGATTAATACAAAAGCTAATCCTTTAAGCATGTTGATTCCTACGCCTAATAATTCGAAAAGCCGGGACATTTCAAAGGTAGGAGAGGCTGCCTGCATGTTGGTTCGTGAATTAACAAACCTAGGAAGTTGTATGGCTGCCATCGGGTTTCGATATTGAACGAGGAGCGAGGTAATTTCTTTTGAATCATCCCCTGGTATCTTGGGAAGACCATGCAAGGTTACCTTTGTATCTAGCATAGATTCATGACCCTCTTCTTCCTCTTCCTCTTCATGAGTGTACCAAACCGATTCAATACTGGTCAAGATCAATCGATCCATCACATTCCCCTTTGGTTTTAAAATGCCTTTCACTTTGAAATAATTTGCATCATGGTCATGACTCCCTTCACTGATGCCATGGCTTCCCATAAATTCATCCCCAGTTTTCAATCCAAGCTTTAAGGCTGCCTCAGCCCCTATTACTACTTCAAAAGGCTGAGTCCATGAAGTCCCGCTTTCAAAATCCACCTGATAAAGTTCGAGATAGTCCAAATTGGTCCCTACTATTCTAAATCCCTGATAATTATCCCCCAAGGCCAAAGGAATGGTGCTTTTCACCAACCTGTTTCTGGTCAAAGATTGGGCTTCATTTAAAGAAATATTTCCTGTGGGAAAGTCTATGTGGTAGACACTGGAAAGTATAAGTTGAAGTGGGCTTCCCTTTGCTCCTATGACCAAATCAATCCCCTCTGCATCTTGATTCATTTTCTTTTCCAACTGATCTTGCATTAGCAAAAGAACTGCAATAATGGCAAGCCCTAAGGCCAACAACAACACATTTAATCCAGTGGAGAAAGGTCTAAAAGTCAAATATTTCCAACTCAGCTTAAATAAATTCATGAGGCCTTCACTTCCATAAAGTTAGAAATCTGATTTTTTACCCGCTGATCGTGGGTCACGATAATCATAGCTGCTCCGATTTTACTGGATTGCTCTTTCAGGAGTTGAATTACTTTTTCGGTATTTTCATCATCCAAACTGGAAGTGGGTTCATCTGCCAGAATCAATTTTGGTTCATTCGCCAATGCTCTTGCGATGGAAACCCGCTGGGCTTCTCCTTCACTAAGTGTTAATACCGAGGCATTTTTTCTAGCCGAAAGCCCTAATTCATCTAAAAGTTGCTCCAGTCTGTCATTCTTTTTTTTACCAAAAAAATTAGCCATTCGAAGATTATCCAAAACCGAAAGAGGAGCTAATAAATGAGGTTTTTGAAAAACAATTCCAATATTCCGCCCTCTAAATAAGTCTAATTTCTGGCCGGTAAAATCTGAAAAAGGCTGGTTTGCTATTTGAATTTGACCTTGCTCCGGCTTGGCCAGACCAGCTAATAAATTGAGCAAGGTGGTCTTTCCACTACCAGATTTTCCCAGTACCAATAAACTCTCTTTTTCTTTTAATTGAATATCTTCAAAATAGAGTGTTTTTTGACCTGGATAAGTAAAGGATAAATTCTTTGAACTTAAAAGCATATTATTCTACGGGGATGGAAACATAAAATGTCGTCCCCTTATTTTCAACACTCTCAAAGGTAATCTCTCCTTTTAAAACCTCCACACATTTTTTGACAATGGACAAACCAAGGCCTGAACCTTCAATTATTCCCACATTATGTGCCCTAAAGAATCGGTCAAAAAGTTGACCTTGCTCCTTTTTAGGAATCCCTATTCCTTGATCTGTAAAGGATGCCTTCAACTGATTATCTTCAAATTTCAGGGAAAAATTCACTACTTGCCCATCTTTAGAATACTTCACAGAGTTGGACAATAAATTCTCAAACACCTGATATAAAAGATCATAATCAGAAACAATGGTTTTGGGTAGTTCTCCAAGCGTGGTTTTAATAGTAACGCCATTTTCAACACCTGCTTTTACTGTATCCAGCACTTCCTTGACAAAAGCGCCTAAAAACATCTTCTTTGGTTTATACTTCATCTTATCTGCATCCGCTTTGCCAAAGAATAAGACACTTGTAAGCAAATTATTCAATGCCCTTACTGAGTTTTCGATTTTGGAAGCATGCTTACTTATTTTCACTTTGAAAGGATGATCTTTTTCCGCATAAATCTGAAGTAGCTGAGCTGAACTCAAAATAGAAGTAAGCGGGGTTTTGAATCCATGGGATACATTGAGGACAATTCGGGATTTTAATTCATTGATTTCCCGCTCTTTTTCCAATGCTTTGGTCAGTTCCTTGTTTGCCTCATGAAGATCAGCTGTACGTTGCCTTACTTTTTCCTCCAGTTCATTGTTGAGTTTTTGAAGTTCCTTTTCTTTACGATCCTTGAAAATGGCCAATTCGATCACCATATTCAGTTCCCTGATATTAAAAGGCTTAATCACATAGGCACTGGGGTTCGTCCCTACCACCTTGTTTAGTGTTTCGGCATCAGAACTAGCACTTAAATAAACAACGGGTATATCATACTTTTCATTGACAATCTCAGTGGTTTTAATACCGTCCAGCTCACCAGCCAAGTTGATATCCATCATCACGATATCTGCGATATTTTCTTCTAAAATATCCAAGGCCTTTTCACCGGAATCTGCGATTCCAATGATATCGTGATTATTTTTCTCTAGCGCTCTTTTTAGCAATAAAGCAGATACTGAGTCATCTTCAACGATGAGGATTTTTAAACTAAACATTCGAATTAATAGGGGGCGTAAAACTAATCAAGTCTGAAAATACAAAAATTATTAATCTGGCAATGGGATTTCTAGAGTGACGGTAGTTCCAGTGTCCTTTGAACTCTGAATTGAGATTTCTCCATTGAGTAAGGTTACCAAGTTTTTGGTGATGCTTAAACCCAAACCTGTCCCCTCATACAAACGCTGATTTCCCGTACTTTCCTGCTCAAAAGGCTGAAACGCTTTTCTTAGAAACTCTTCAGACATCCCTACTCCTGAGTCCTCAATAGACAAAATCATATTATTTTTTCGCTTATCTACTGTTAATTTGATTTCTCCATGATCCGTATATTTGATGGCATTACTGATCAAATTATTCAAAATCATCTCTATAAATCGCTTATCAATTTTACCTGTGAAAGGACTTTTTAGAAAAGAAGTCTTCAAAACCAAGCCCTTTCTCAAGGCAAGATTTTTCAGAGGTGTGACGATCGTGGCCAAGTAAGAATTAATATCCACTTGGGTATACATCACATTCATCTTATTCGCCTCTATTTTGGCAATGTCCAACAAGGAAGTAATGGTATTTAATAGCCTTTCCCCACTCTGTAGAATGATATCCAATTGAGAAATCAGTTCCGGATCATCCTTTCTCATCATCATAATGTGCTCTGTCCCTCCCAAAATGCCATTGAGTGGAGTACGTATTTCGTGACTAATATTTGAGAGCATACTGGTTTTATACCGATTAGCCTGCTCTGCCTTATCTTTTGCATCACGTAATTTTTGTTCAATGGATTTTTTGGAGGAAACATCCCTAAACACACTCAAAATCAAATTCTTCCCATCAAAATTCTCTTGGATCAAAATGGAAAAGACTTCCATCTCCAGATCACCTGACTTCCAAGGAACCATACTTTCATAGGTAAATCCTTCATTCTTTCTTTTAAGCACCCGCTTTAGAAATGAGCTGATATATTTCGTAAAATACTCTGGGTAACTGAATAGATCTATTACCTGAGTGTTTTCAAGCTCGGAAACTTCCATTTTTACAATTTGGGCAAAACTAGGATTAACAGTTACGATTTTTCTTCCATCAATCGTCAGCATCAACCCATCTTTGGAACTCGTCCATACATTCTTGAATTGAACCTCAGCAATCTGCTTTTCCTTGGATTTCTGATCGAATGCGGATTTCAACACCCCTACTCTCTGAAACTGTCTGAAAAACGTACTGATCAAAACCCCTAGAGCGATCAGAAATAGTACCCAAAGTAAAATAAACCAAGTCTGTAGATAAATTGGTTTTAGAATTGAAAAAGGAGCAGAAGACACCGTTTTGGAGAAATTCTCTCCTTCATAAGATGCTTTCAATTCAAGCTGGTAGTTACCATAAGGTAAATTTGTGAAATATAATGCAGTGGATTTAGGATCTTTGATTATTGACCAATCATCAAGAGGGCTCAGACGATAGTACACCCATAAATCTTTGGTTTGATTAAACCCGATGGCAGAGTAATCCACTTCAAAGGAATTATTATCATAAGGAAACTCAAGTTCTTCATCTGGATCAAAACGCTCCCCATCTAAAACTATTGAGTGGTAAATCACACTTGGTGTTCCCGTGGAATAATAGCTTTCGCCTGAGAAAAATAATGAAATCCCCTTAAGAGTTCCAATCATAACTCTTCCTTGAGATGCTTCTAGCAAAGCTCCCCGGTTGATTTCATTCCCAATAAGTCCATTTTTCTCATTGAAATGATTCAGTGTATTGCCTTCTATTAAAAATACACCATCATCCGTTCCTGCCCATAGTCTATCATAGCTATCTTTAAGCAACACATAGACGGGCCTGGAAATGCTTTGTCCATCTATCTTAAAAGGTTTCAACTCCCCATTTTCGAGAATCTTTAAACCTGATTCAGTGGCAAAAAGGATCCGATTAGGTTCCAGTTCCAAAAAATCATAACCATCACTCACTAACATCCGATCATTTTCATGAAATGATTTTTCATTGGAAGTTTGGCTAGCCTTCATCACCACAATTCTTCCATCAGAAAGCTTCCCGGCTTTTCTCATATAAAAAATCTGGTTATTCAGAAATGCGCTCACCTCCTCACGAATATCATGATCATACATTTTGGAGGGAGGACTATGGATAGAAGAAATGTAGATATTTCCAGGACCAGTGATGATTAGCGTATCTCCTTCTACTTTTACAAAGGAAATATTTACCCCTGGAGGTGGTTGTATCAAGTTTATTTTACCCGACTGGATATCATATTTCCCTACTCCTCCCCAATTGGAAGAAAACCAAACGGTACCCCGACCATCATTATTAAAATTGATGATACGCTGGGTTGGATTTCCATCAGGGTAAGGATCTCTATAGATCGTTTCGACGGAAAGTCTGGAATACTTTTGAATCCCATTATTAAAGCCATATAAATAATCACCGTTTCCAAGATTTCCAATTGCTGTTACTTCTTCTGCCAATAAATCTCCTTGACCTATTCCATAATTCTGAAAAACAAGGCTGTGGAAATTTACCAACCCTCTACTCGTACCTACCCATAATATCCCTTCCCTATCAATCATTCCTTTATGGACCGCATATACTCTCAGCTCATCCCTCAAATCAATCATTAAGGGGTATTTGTATTTCTCAGAGAACTTAAATAATTGGGAATTGAAATGATAAAAAATGGCATCTCGATCAAAAAAAAGATCATAAAAATCCAAGGAGGAATATTCTTGTTCAGAAAAATTCTCGTCCAATATTTTGTCAGGGTTAAGTGGACTTTTTCCTTCGGCCAAATATTCTCTTCCCAGAAAATAATACATTTTTTGGGCCTTATTCCATTTGACCAAAAATGGAGATGATGGTAAAGAAATACCTTCCAGTTCCTTAGAAATCAACTCATCTCCAGAAAGAGCAAAAACTCCCTTTTCAAAAAATAAAAGAATCTCATGCCCAAAAAACAAAATCGAACCTAATTGTCCCTCTTTCTCAAAATTCCTGTCTAACTCAAGGATTACCTTATTGGATGAATCCCAGGAGATCAATTGGTATTTGGTATCTAAAAAATACTGAGTCTCATACCCCTTCCCAATAGAAAAAAGACTAATATTTGAACTAAATTTCTCATTAAACTTTACGGGAAGATCAACAAAATCCCAGCTCCCATACCCCCCTTTTACCAATTTTGGCAAACCATTGGAATTATAAAGCCATATGATCCCATTTTCGTCGATATGAATCGATATTCTATAATTGAATTCTTTTAAAACCGAGTCAGGTAATGAAAAAGTCTCGATCCCATCAGAATAATATATTCCGACTGGAGTTGAAAACCACATCCTACCCAAAGTGTCCTGTTCCATCTGCAAAACATTTTGGACAGGGAGCTCTACGCCCTTTGGTTGAGAGTTGTATTTGAAATTCTGAGCTCTTCCCAGAACAGTCAATCCAAAACAAATAAGAAGAGTGAGGAATAATCTCATTTAATAGGCGTAATTTGGGAGACTAAGATAAAAAAAGAATTGCGTGGTCAAATTCACTAGATAATGTTCTTCATTTCTTTTGTCAGCGAGCCGATTCTTTTATTTTTGTGCCAAACTTTAGAAATCGCATCATGAGTGTACTAGTAAATAAAAATTCCAAGGTGATCGTACAAGGGTTCACCGGGTCGGAAGGCTCTTTTCACGCACAGCAAATGATCGAGTACGGAACAAACGTAGTCGGTGGTGTAACTCCGGGAAAAGGTGGGTCTACCCATTTGGACAAACCTGTTTTTAACTCTGTAGAAGAAGCCGTTCAAAAGACTGGTGCTGATACATCCATCATTTTCGTACCACCAGCTTTTGCAGCTGACGCGATTATGGAAGCTGCTGATGCTGGGATCAAAGTAATCATTGCAATCACGGAAGGTATTCCTGTCGCAGATATGATGAAAGCTAAGCCTTACATCAAAGAAAGAGGAGCTACCCTGATTGGACCAAACTGCCCAGGAGTGATTACTCCAGGAGAAGCTAAAGTGGGTATTATGCCAGGTTTTGTATTCAAAAAAGGTAGAATAGGTATTGTATCCAAGTCAGGTACTTTAACTTATGAAGCTGCTGATCAAGTTGCCAAAGCTGGATTAGGTGTTTCTACTGCTATTGGTATTGGTGGTGACCCTATCATTGGAACTTCTACCAAGCAAGCGGTTCAGTTACTAATGGAAGATCCCGAAACTGACGCAATCGTCATGATCGGAGAGATCGGTGGTAACTACGAAGCGGAAGCTGCAAAGTGGATCCGTGAAACTGGAAACAAAAAGCCTGTAGTAGGATTTATAGCTGGTCAGACAGCGCCTCCAGGAAGAAGAATGGGACACGCTGGTGCCATCATCGGCGGAGCAGATGATACTGCAGCTGCAAAAATGAGAATCATGAAAGAAAATGGAATCCACGTAGCAGAGTCTCCAGCAGAGATCGGTGCTACCATGGCGAAAGCTTTGGGCGTGGATGCTTAAATGATATAAGATATTAGATTTAAGATATATGATTTTGAAAACCGCTTCGATTAAGTTCGGAGCGGTTTTTTTTTAATTAGTTCCCTTATCAGAGATGAAATGGCATCTATTTTTTATATTATTCTCAAATTCACTAATTTTTTTGATTCAAAACTTCAATTTCTTACCCTTATACTCTGATGAAAGATCATCTAATGCAGCGGACCATTCTCTTTTTTGTACTTACTTTTTTCCTGCCCCTGTTGGCTTATTCCCAATCAGAGATTCAAACCCAAAAAATCAATTTTGAAAAAGGAAAATCGGAAATTACAATCGAAGATTCCATTAAGGGAGACCAGATTATTGATTATGTCCTCAATGCCAAAGCGGGTCAGAAAATAACTGTCCATCTTACCACCTCTAATTCTTCCAATTATTTTAACCTAATGGCTCCGGGTGAGAAGTATGTAGCATTTTATAATTCTTCCATGGGAGAAAACAACTATGAGGGTGTTTTGGAAAAAAGTGGGGATCAAAAAATCAGAGTATATCTAATGCGGAGCGCTGCCAGAAGAAAAGAGGTTGCGAACTTTAAAATCCACGTTTCAATTACTCCTTAAGTTTATGTCTCTATAAAACGAAAAGCCTTTCCAGAAATCTAGAAAGGCTTTAGTAACATTAGAAAATCATTTTAATTTTTCTATTCCGCACTCAATAGGGTGTCGATCAAGGAATCTATATCACGAAGATGGTATTGAACAATTCCTGCACGGTATCTGGAACTAGCAGCTCTGGAAGATGCCTGAATCGCTTTCAATTCTGCTCTGGCTGCAGCACTTACATCTGACCTTCTTCTTTCATCCTGTTTCATCAATGCGGCCAGGCGTTCCACATGAGCTCTTTGTAAGTTTCTCCTAAATACATCAATATCCTTTGCTCCTGAAAGTTCAGACCAAAGCCCTTTTCTCAAATCACCCAACATCGCTGTCATCGAATAAGCTTCCGCTCCCTTTAAGGCTTCATTTTCTATCATTCGCTCCAATCGATCTTTTCGAAGTAAACTGCTCAATAATCTTGACTGCATATTTTCAATCGCTTGAATCGCCTTGGTAGGCTCCATGTTATCCAGGATTTCTTTTTGTAATAGCCAATCAGGTGTCGTAAATACATCTTCATTCAGAAACTTTATAGACTCTAATTGCTCTGATTTTGCAATGGGAGTATAAGTCGCCCCAGCTTGATCAGTAGTCTTCAACTCTTCATACACTCCACCTACATTGGTGATCACATGTCCTGCAAATCGAGTCCAAACCCCGATCAATTCCCCATATAACTCTTCCAAATCCGCATAATTCTCTCCGGGAGTTGTGGTCCATTTAGCCAAGTTTGGCGCCACTATTTTCAGGTTCGCTAAACCATATCTGCTCGCTTTGACGGGATCATCTCCTACGGATTCTGTTTGGGAGCTTGGATCAAAAGAATTCCCTCCACCAAAGAGGTATTTAGGATCTCCAGCTTTTTCTCTGATCCAACTATCCAGCGTTGCTTTTTCGTCTTCCGCAGAGTTGGCATTTGGTAAATATCTATAGCCCCAATTAATTGCATATTCATCATAAGGACCTAGCATACGAACCCACCTTACACCCTCGTCCCCTGGCTGAGCCACATAATTGTATCGGGTGTAATCCATGATGGTAGTTGCTAATCCCCATTTCTGAGTAAAAGTAGCTGAACGCAATGAATCTGTAGGATAAGCATAGGAGGCTTTCATATTGTGTGGTAAGCCCAAGGCATGGCCAACTTCATGGGAAATCACTCTTCTCATCATTTCCCCAATCTCTTCTTCAGGAGTATCCAAGGTTCTGGCAGATGGGTTTGCTGCGCCTGTTTCCAGCATATATCGGTTTCGGTACGATCTCAAGTGGTTGTGGTACCAAATAATATCACTTTCAATGATTTCTCCGGAACGTGGATCAGAAACACTAGGTCCTACTGCATTTCTGGTGGTCGATGCCACATACCTGACCGTAGAATACCTGGCGTCCTCTGGACTCCAATCTGGATCTTCTTCCTTGGTGGGAGCATCCTTCGCTATAATTGCATTTTTGAATCCTGCTGCCTCAAAAGCTACTTGCCAATCTTCAATCCCTTGTCGGAAATAAGGTCTCCATTTTTCTGGAGTCGCAGGATCCAGGTAATAAACAATCGGTTTGACCGGTTCTACCAATTCTCCTCTCGCATACGCTTCAAGATCTTTTGGTTCCAATCTCCATCTTCGGATATAACTTTTTACATCTGATTTTAAAGCCTCAGAACCATAATCAATTTGACGAATAGTAAACCAACCCACTCGCTCATCATATAGCCTTGGCTGCATCGGAGTTTTAGGAAGTAGGTACATGGATTGACTCATCTCCATCGAAATGGTACCTGTCCTTGAATTGGAAGGAGGGTCAGTAGCATTATAAGTCATATCATGTCGTACCTCAATATTCTGAGGGAAACTTGCCATCCTGCTAATGAAACTTCTACTTTTATCCAGGTTCCTAACCTTATATGTTTTCCTCAAATTATCCGACAAACCGCTCAAAGCAGGGTTGTCAGAAAGGAACAAATCACTTACTTCAATCAGGGCAGCAGTAGAATCCGGATTAAACCCTTCAATTTTAAAAGCAGCCAAAATCGGATCATAGTTATTTGCCTGAACAGACAATTGAATAGGTAAAGAATCACTGGCAACATTTGTAAAAGAAATCGACCTTAAATGAATGTTGTTTTGAACTCTGGACCATCTTACCACTTGTTCATTGGTTTTGGAGCCAGCATTCATATAACCTCCACCTAATCCGGTAGCAATTTTTGAAATCCTACTGACCAATAACATGTCCGCGTTCAATAGATCAAAGGGAATTTCATAATAATACTTCCCCCCAACAGAATGAACCTGAAACAAACCTTCATCTGAAATGGCCTCCTCGGTAACTAATTCACTATATTTTTTAAATGGACTCTTTTTGGTAGGTTTTGGAGCTGGAGTCTGTTGAACCGAAGTCGCTTGCTCCTTCTTTTTGCTACTTTTCTGGCCATAGGCTGTCACCGCACAGACCATGAGCAAAAAGAATAATAATTTTGAACTATTTTTCATAGGATCGTATATAAAAACAGTGAGGAAATTAGAGTAGGTATGAGTAGAAAACAAGGAGACCTTTATAATCGGTAAATCCATTTTTGAAGACATTTGGCTCCAACCTCAATTTTTAACTTTTCTATTCCTTACCTTTGCCGCTTCAATTCAGATAATTATGATTTCAGTAGATAATGTAGCCGTTGAACATAGCGGGTCTACACTCTTTAGTAATATTTCATTTGCCATCAATGAAACCGATAAAATTGCTTTGATGGGGAAGAATGGGGCAGGGAAATCCACCCTACTCAAAATTATTGCAGGTCAATCTAAACCTACATCAGGATCAGTTTCTGCTCCAAAGGATTTTGTGGTTTCTTATTTACCTCAGCATTTATTGACTTCCGATGATTGTACGGTGATGGAGGAAACTTCCAAAGCTTTCGCCAGCTATCTGAATATGAAAACTGAAATCGATCGGATCAATGAAGAACTGACAGTGAGAACCGATTACGAATCTGAGGAATATTACAAATTGATCGAGCAAGTTTCTGAATTGAGTGAGAAATTCTACGCGATCGAAGAAATCAATTATGAAGCAGAAGTAGAAAAAGTGTTATTGGGGCTTGGGTTTGTAAGGGAAGATTTCACCAGACTAACTTCAGAATTTTCCGGAGGCTGGAGAATGAGAATTGAATTGGCCAAAATCCTTTTACAAAACCCGGACTTAATCCTACTTGATGAGCCGACCAACCATTTGGATATTGAATCCATCCAATGGCTAGAGGATTTCTTGATGAATAAAGCAAAAGCGGTGGTGGTAATTTCCCACGACCGTGCTTTTGTAGACAACATCACCACGAGAACTATTGAGGTGACCATGGGACGTATTTACGATTACAAAGCGAAATACAGCCATTACCTTGAACTCCGAAAAGAGCGTCGTGAACAACAGCAGAAGCATTATGAAGAGCAGCAAAGAACCATTGCCGATATCCAAGCATTCATAGATCGCTTTAAAGGCACCTATTCCAAAACTTTACAGGTGCAATCCAGGGTAAAAATGCTGGAGAAAATGGAAATCATTGAAGTGGATGAGGTGGATACCTCTGCTTTGAAACTTCGCTTCCCTCCTTCTCCAAGATCAGGAAAATATCCAGTGATCGTAGACGAAATGAGCAAGTCTTATGGCGATCATGTGGTTTTCAAGAATGCTTCCATGACCATTGAGCAAGGACAAAAGGTAGCATTCGTAGGTAAAAACGGAGAAGGAAAATCCACCATGATCAAAGCAATCATGGGAGAAATAGAATTTGAAGGCAAATGCGAGCTGGGGCACAATGCCATGATTGGCTATTTTGCGCAAAACCAAGCATCACTTTTGGATGAAAGTCTGAGCATTTTCGAAACCATCGATCAGATTGCTGTAGGGGAAGTTAGAACGAAAGTAAAGGACATCTTAGGGGCATTCATGTTCAAAGGAGATGACATCAACAAGAAAGTGAAAGTACTTTCCGGAGGAGAGAAAACACGTTTGGCCATGGTGAAGCTATTGCTCGAACCTGTCAACTTGCTGATTCTCGATGAACCCACCAACCATTTGGACATGAAAACCAAGGACATCATCAAAGATGCCTTAAAAGCCTTTGACGGTACTTTGATTGTGGTTTCTCACGACCGTGATTTCTTGGATGGTTTGGTGACGAAGGTCTTTGAATTCGGAAAAAAGCGTGTAAAAGAACACTTTGAAGACATCAATGGATTCTTAAGAAACAAAAAGATTGAGAACTTGAAAGAAGTCGAGAGATAAAAGATCTTAGATTTTAGATTTCAGTCAAGCGCAATTGACTCTATGTCTATCAGTTTTATTCCATATAATAAAAATGCGGAGATTTAAACCCTCCGCATTTTTAGTTTTCCGTTAATTCAAGTTTTAAAGCCCAAACACCCGGGGTAGCCAAAGTGATATTTCAGGAAATATCATAATCAAGGCCAAGGCTAAGATCATCGCAAAGAAGAACGGAAGTAGGGGCTTGATTACCTTTTGAATTGTAGTTTGGGCAATTCCTACCCCTATAAACAATACTGAGCCTACTGGTGGAGTACAAAGACCGATACAAAGATTTAGTACCATCATAATACCGAAATGAACTGGATCTATGCCCAAAGAGGTAACAACAGGTAAAAAGATAGGTGTGAAAATCAATACTGCAGGAGTCATATCCATAAAAATCCCCACAAACAGAAGCAGCACATTGATCATAATCAAGATCACGAAAATATTATCGCTCAAGGATAATAAGGAATTGGAAATACTTTGAGGAATTTCCTCACTGGACATCACCCAAGACATGGCCATGGATGTAGCGATAAGCAACATCACCACCGCGGTAGTTTCTGCGGATTTCAACAATACCGCAGGTAGATCCTTTACTCCTATTTCCCTATAAATCATGGAAAGTACCAAGCTGTACACTACCGCAATGGCAGAGGCTTCAGTTGCCGTAAAGACCCCGCCGATAATCCCTCCAATTACCACTACCAACAAGAATAAACTTGGAATTGCTTTCCAGAAAGTGCTCAATAAATGCTTGAAAGAACTGGCCTCTCCTGCAGGTAATTTCTTTATTTTAACCATCACCGCTGCAGTGATCATTAACAACAATCCCACTAATAAGCCTGGAAGATATCCTGCCACAAATAGGGCAGCAATGGACACCCCTCCTGAGGCCAAGGAATAGACGATTAAAACATTGGAAGGTGGAATAATCAATCCAGTTGTAGAGGAGGTGATGTTTACAGCGGCCCCCAACTCTTTTGGATATCCTTCTTTTTCCATTCTTTTTCCCAGGATTCCTCCCATAGAAGATGCTGCCGCTACGGCTGAACCTGCAATGGCTCCCATCAGCATGGCTGCAATGACATTCACATGAAGTAATCCTCCGGGGAGTCTTCCTGTAAGGGCTTTGGCAAAATTTATCAACCGATTGGCAATCCCTCCTCGATTCATGAGCTCTCCCGCCAAAATAAAAAATGGAATCGCCAGCAAGGAGAAACTATCCAGTCCAGTCCCCATTCGTTGGGCCACGGTGGTAATGGCAGGCATAGAAGCTACTGTCACCATTAAAGTAAACATGCTCGAAAGTCCTAGACTCCAAGCCACTGGAACACCAATTCCTAAAAAGAAAATAAATGATAACACCAGTACTAAAACGCTAAGAACTTCCATTATTCAGCTGTTTGGATAGAGTGGAACAATTGAATAATAAATACTACCTGGTAGTAGGTGACTAACAACCCACTAAAAGGAATAATGCCATATACATAGGCTAAGGGGATTTGAAGAGTAGCGGACTTTTGACCAAGAATAAAAGTGATGTACACCAAATTAGATCCGCCAATAACCATCACTACGATGGCAAATACCAGAATACACACACTGATCAGGATCATTAATTTATCCTGAGCTTTCTCTTTTAAATTCGTCAGAAGTATATCGATGGCTAAATGCTCGTTTTTACCTGCAACATACGCTGCCCCAAGCATCCCTACCCAGATCATCATGTATCTAGAAAGTTCATCTGTAAAAGAGCTAGGGTCTTTAAAAATATATCTTGAAGTAACTTGCCAAGTCACATTGATCACCATCAAGGCCATCAAGATGACCAACAGATGCGAGATCAGTTTATCAAGTTTGGATTTAGTTTCTAATGAAAACATGTATAAAGAATCTTGGGTTAATTATTTCACATCTCTAATGGCCTGAACGATTTCATAAATTTCAGGCTGATCTATTTTCAATTGGTCATAAACACCTTCCACTGCTTTTCGGAAAGGCTCCTTATCCGGATAGGTAATGGTCACACCAGCGGCTTCCAATTCACGCATGGATTCTGCTGAAGATTCTTCCCAAAGTTTATATTCATAGGTAGCAGATTCGTCCGCTGCCTCCTGTACCCATTGTTGCTCTTCCTCAGTCAAATCTTCCCAGACCTTGGTACTGATAATGACCACATCCGGTAAAGCGGTATGCTCATCCAGACTATAATATTTACAGACTTCATAGTGCTTGGAGGTGTAAAGACTTGGTGGGTTATTTTCCGCAGCATCTACGATCCCTTGTTGCAAAGCCGTATACAATTCACCATAGGAAACCGGTGTAGGTGAACTCCCAAGTGCTTTTACCATATTGGATGCCGTCACACTCTCCATTACCCGTACTTTCAGACCAGCTAAGTCCTCAGGAGTTTCTACAGGTTTATCTTTGGTATAAAAACTTCTTTTCCCTGCATCGTAATAACATAATCCCCGAAGCCAAAACTCTTCTCCATCTAGGAGCAGTTGTTTACCAATGGGCCCTTCTAATACTTTTCGCTGATGCTCGTCATCTCTAAATAAATAGGGCATTCCAAACACTTGCATGGTCGGCGCAAAGCCCTCCAAAGCAGCCGCAGACACTTTGGTCATACCCAAACTTCCAATTTGAAGCAGTTCGAGCAATTCCCTTTCGGAGCCTAATTGCTGGTTAGGGTATACTTTGACCTTGATTTTTCCATTTGATTTTTTCTCAATTTGCTTGGCCATAAACAACATCGCTTCATGTACCGGATGACTAACCACCTGGGCATGACCTAGTTTGATGATTTTAAATTTGAGCGGAGAGGAACAGGAAAACGGAAGAACTCCTAAAAAAATGGTGATCACTAAAATTGAAAGGGTTCTTTTCATGGGTTTATTTGAAATATAGGCATTTAACAATAATAACTTTTTCCTGACTCAGTTGCCCGATGATTTACGGAATCGATTTAAAAACCTGTATACAAGGGTAATTTCTTGTCTAAGCTTAAAAAGATGTCCTTAATTGAAAACTGAATTCTATTCTTTTTAGCCTCTTTCCTTAAAATCCCGGCATACTCTACCACAGAGATAGCAATACAATAATTTTTCATTCTTTTCTTTTACCAAAGAAACCCTATCTTTGCGCAATCGATTGCACAATATAACTAATTAAACCCATGAACCATAGGGTAATACAAATTCATCCCAAGGACAATGTTTTAGTAGCCTTACAGGATTTAGAAGCAGGAGAACCATATTCCATTGCAGGTATAGAAGGAATCTTACAGGCTCCGGTTTCTGCTAAACATAAATTCGCAATGGAGGACCTATGCAAGGGAGATTTAATTTATATGTATGGAGGTATTGTGGGCAAAGCAGTGGTAGATATTCCTTCAGGCTATCCCCTGACCACATCCAATATCAGTCATGAAGCAGAAAGCTTTGGAGAAAAAACAGAAGATTACCACTGGGAAGCTCCTGATGTAAGCAAATTTCAAAACAGGACCTTTCAAGGTTTTCACCGAAGTGACGGACAAGTTGGAACGGATAATTACTGGTTGGTTATTCCCTTGGTATTTTGTGAAAATCGAAATGTAGATACTATCAAGGAAGCTTTTTTGGAAGAATTAGGATTTGCCAAACCTAATCCATACAAGCAACTGGTCAAGGAAATGGCTTTGCACTACCAAGCGGGAGACCAAGCAGCAATCGCCAATCTTTCAGTTTCCACATTTACAGAAAGGAAGGATTCAAAATTATTTCAACATGTAGATGGTATTAAATTTCTAAATCATCAGGGAGGATGTGGTGGAGTAAGACAGGATTCCGAAGCTCTTTGCACCTTACTGGCTGGATACATCAATAATCCTAATACAGCCGGAGCAACGGTCTTAAGCTTGGGATGTCAAAATGCACAAGCTTCCATCTTAGAACAGAAACTGAAAGAGATGAATCCTGATTTCCAAAAACCATTGATCATTTTGGAGCAGCAAAAGGAAGGAACAGAGCAGCAATTATTGACCCATGCCATCAAAGAAACATTCCTTGGATTAGCTGAGGTAAATAAACTACGTAGGCAACCCGCTCCATTGAATAAATTGACGGTGGGATTAGAGTGTGGTGGTTCAGATGGTTTTTCTGGTATTTCAGCCAATCCATCTGTGGGATATGCTGCGGATCTCATCGTCGCTCTTGGAGGAAAAGCAATTCTATCTGAATTCCCTGAACTATGCGGAGTGGAACAAGAACTGATCAACAGATGCGTAACCCATGAAAGTGCAGAGAAATTTTCAGCATTAATGAGATCTTATGCTTCTGCTGCAGAGGCAGTAGGTTCCGGTTTTGACATGAACCCCTCTCCTGGAAATATCAAAGATGGATTGATCACAGATGCAATGAAATCTTCGGGAGCCGCAAAAAAAGGAGGTACCTCTCCAGTCACAGATGTATTGGATTACGGAGAAATTGTCAGAAAACCAGGTCTAAATTTGCTTTGCACCCCTGGGAATGATGTGGAAAGCACCACTGCAATGGCTGGTTCTGGAGCCAATGTGATTCTTTTCACTACAGGTTTAGGCACTCCCACCGGAAATCCAATCACACCAGTTATCAAAGTATCCAGCAACCGCCGTTTGGCGGAAAGGATGCCAGATATCATAGACGTCAACACGGGGCATGTGATTTCCGGAGAGAAATCCATTCAACAAATGGGTGAGGAAATTTTAGAGCAGGTCATTGCTGTCGCAAGTGGAAAAATGACCAAAGCCCAGCAATTGGGGCAAGATGATTTTATCCCTTGGAAAAGAGGAGTATCCCTTTAACCTACTTTGTCTTTGAAAGGGAATTCTACTTTTTGACCAGTTTTGGAGGATTGATACATGGCTCGAATCAACTCTACTGATTTTCGTGCAGTTTTCCCGTCTACTGTAGGAGTTGAGTTATTCTTGATGTCTTTTAAAAACAGTTCCCATTGTTGAAGGTGCAATTGGTAACCAATGGCATTAGGATCTGAAGAACCTGAGCCTGAACCTGGCTCCCCCTTTATTTCTGAAGCTTCTTCTCCCTTGATATTCCAGGCAATGATCTTACCTCCTTCCAGGATTGCACTTCCCTTGGTACCAAAGATCTCTACTCGTTCGGGGTATCCCGGATACAAGGCGGTTGCAGAGGTGACATTCCCCAGGGCCCCATTTTTGAATTGAACTAAGCCCATTCCCAAATCTTCACCTTCTATTGGGTACAGAGTGGTTTGGACTTGCGCGTAGACATGCGCTACATCCCCCATTAAATCCAAAAGTAAATCAATGGTATGGATCCCCTGATTGATAAGGGCTCCTCCCCCATCGGCTTTCAAAGTACCTTTCCACTTACTGGTGGCATAATACGCATCATCCCTAAACCAATTGACATAGGCATTGCCTACCAACAATCTTCCGAAAACCCCTTCAACAACTGCCTTCTTTAGTTTTATGAAATCCTCCGCAAATCTATTTTGAAAAATTACAGCCAGCTGAACCCCACTTTTCTCACATGCTGCAATTAATTGATCTGCTCTCGGCAAGGTGATTTCAATAGGTTTCTCTACCATCACATGTTTTCCAGCCTTGGCTGCAGCCAACCCAGGCTCCAAATGAATTCCGCTCGGAGTACAAATGCATACTACATCTAAATTCGGAAGGCCTAAAAATTCATCTAATTCGGAATACACAGGAGCTGAAAATAACTCCTTTGCCACGTTGGCGCTGGAGGAATTCGGGTTAAAAAGTGCCACCAATTCCGCACCTTTTAACTCTTCAATGGCCTGTGCATGTTTAACCGCGATAGATCCTGTACCTACTATTCCAATTCCGAATTTTTTCATTTTTCTAACTCATTTAAAATTTGACTCCAGACTTCCCTGTTTACAGGAATTCCTTTTTTTCTATTTTTCTCTCTTGTTCTAAGGACATTCTCTCCCGGATACAAGACTTCCTTTCCTTCAAACACCTTGGAACTTTTGAGTTCATTTATAATCTCATTTCCTTTTTGATCGAACCAATCCTCCAATTCCAATTTCTTGGGATCAAAGCATAAAAACACCTGGGAAAGCCCAATTTCTTCACCGGATTGATCTACTTCATGGGTACTATCTCCCCCAGAAAGTAAAGTGGCTAACATATCTAAAATCAAGGACAATCCTGCTCCTTTCCACATACCTGCCGGAATTGCCATCTCATTTTCTATTATGGTTTTCGGATCATTTGTAAGATTCCCCTCCTGATCAAATCCAGCTGCATATGGAGCTTTTTTTCCTGCCATGGAAAACACGGAAAGTTTCCCGTAGGCAAATTGAGACATGGCCATGTCCAACACCACCGGGCCTTCTGATCGGGGTATACCTATCACTAATGGATTGTTCCCAAGCTTAGGTTCACTACCTCCCCAAGCGGGCATATTAGCTTTGGTATTAGTAAAGCAAATCCCAATTTTACCTGCATTTACCGCCTGCCAACCGAAATTCCCTCCGCGCATCCAATGGTTGGTGTTTTTTAAAGCGACACAGCCTATCCCAAATTGCTCGGAAATCTTTATAGCTCTTGCCATGGCAAAATCAGCATTAAGGTTCCCTACCCCCAATTGACCATTCCAACGCTCAAACACCCCAAGATTACTTTCTATTTCAGGCTCCTTTTTTGGATCGACATAACCTTTCCGAATAAAGTTCAGAAGTTTTAAAAATCGATTTACGCCATGAGACCGAACCCCATCTAAATCCGTTTGAGCAAAAAGCAATGCACATTTTTCAGCTCTTTGAGCATCAAAGCCATAGCGCTGCAGCACACTTTCCAATGTATTGGACAGTTTCTCAAAACTTATGTTCAGATCATTCATAGGCATATCAAACAATTCTCCATTCTTAAACTCTACTATGAAATCATGGGAGTGGCCCTTTTACATAATTGCAAACAAATGCCCCAAGGGTCTCTCAGCATAACTAAATGGGAACCATCTGGTAAAATATCATCAGAAAACTCCGTGGCCCCAGCTGCTATTAATCGGTTTTTATCCACTGTCGGATCTTGAGAAACTAAAGCAATATGAACCGCAAGTGGGTGCAATTTTTCAAATTCCAGCGTCTCCCCTTTTGGGTTGTTATAAAGCTCAAGCATGATGGTGCCGCTATCATCTGCCAGAAAAATCATATTTGGAGCTTCCTCCATTTTCTTTTTTACCGTAAGACCTAAATGTTCCTCGTACCAAAAAGCAGTCGCTTTTGCATTGGGAACATTGATGGCGAAGTGTTCAAATTTCATATTCTGGTGTGGTTATTTTCTTATCAAGTTACTCATCGGAAATGAAAAGTTTGGTAGGAACAAACTTTGAATCCCTACTCAATTTATATTAATAGTTTAAAATCTTGCTTAAAAATTCTTCCATCAAATCGACGGTAGGTTGAAACCAAGGCTCATAAAACCAAAATGGGTGTGGACTTTCAGAAAAAGTGTGAACTTCCGAATAAACTCCGGCAACATTTAACTTTTCGATCAATTCATCCCTCCCTGCATGAAACCTTGGGAATTGGGAATTGATAAATAGCATAGGAACATACTCGGGATGCTTTAAATATAAAGGAGATGCATAGGCCCAAACCTCAGGTTTTTGCTCATAAGTACCACCCAACCATTCTGAGGCAACCTGGCCTTCTGCAGATTCAGGATGATGAAAAGCCAAGACCCCATCCATGTCAATGATTGCTTGAACTTTTGAACTAGCTTCCAAAGCGCTTTCACCCTCGTACTCAAAAGACTTGGTCAGACCTACTAAGGCAGCAATTTGTCCTCCGGCAGAACTTCCGGAAATAGCCACTTTGTTGCTGTCCAGACCAAATTCATTTGCATGCACTTTCAGCCATCGAATCGCCTCTTTCACATCATGAATTCCTGCAGGATATTGCGCTTCGGGCGAAAGCCTATATTCCACCACAGCAGTCACAAATCCTCTTCCCGCCAAAGCCATAGCCATTGGAACCTGAAGTTCTTTTTCTCCAGACTTCCAACCTCCCCCATGCACCATTACTATTCCTGGACTTAACGATTCCATGCTTTTTGGAGCAAAAACATCCATTTGCAGTTTTCGATCTCCCAGGCTTTTGTATACTTGATTTCTTAGCTCCAAGACATCTACATTCCTTGTAGCATATACTGGTTTGATTTGAGGAAAATTCTTAACATCCTTTTTCCAAGCACCCTCCAGGTTGAAAGAACTGTCTTTTGCATAGCCAAACCATCTGTTACCATAATAGTCAGCATCGTGATTACTTCCAGAAAAAATAAGGTCATTGCGATACTGTAGCAATTGATCCTCAGAAAGCTGAAAAGTCCATTCTGCTCTGCCTTCTTTAGTTGACCCTGGACCATAACTCCCATATTCTGCATAAAAAACTGTTTTTTCAGCATGTTCCCTTCCCCAATTATGCCAGCCTTCCGGAAGTATAGACTCAGGCATTTCAGTATTGATAAAAACAGTTTTTGCAAAATCTCTCCATGGCCTTCCCAAGTAAACTTTAGAAATATCCGCTGCTGAGGTAATCCTACAATTTTTGAATACATAACCATAATCTACCCAAGCTGGTGTGGAAGCCGCTGTGATATAGGAGTTAGATTTTGCGTGAATTTCACAATTTTCAAACACGGCAGTAGCCGATCCAAAAATAAAATCTACCGTCCCCTCGATATAACAATTCTTATAAAGCTGTCGGGCATTTTCACCTGAGGCAAACATAGTGTCCTGATTGCCTAAAAAACGACAATTTTCAAAAACCAAGCGATCTCCCTCCGCATGTAAGGCTACAGCTTGACCTACTTGCCCAGCCCTGTTTTGAATCGTTAGATTTTTAAAAGTAAGGGAGTTTCCAAGTACCTTGAGCGTATAGGTTTCGAAGGTTCCCATATTATCCTTTGCTGCAAAATCATCATAAGTGATGATGGTGTTTTCAGGATTTTCGCCAACAAAATTCACGTTCGTCACAGGCCCGTGGATGACTAATTTCTCCTTATAAATACCTGGCCTAATGTACACTGTCAAAGGTTTTGGCAAGTAAACACGGATCGCATCCAATGCTTCGCCTATAGTCTTAAAATGACCAGTCCCATCTTGGGCCACCACAATATCATGCTCTATTTTTCCTTTTAACTCTTCCGAATCCAAAGGTTTGGGATCCACCCATTCTCCTTGGGAAAATGATGGCTGAATTAAGGTGGCGCTCAAAAGCAGAATGAAAAACTGAATTCGAATAAAATTCATAAGAACGTATTTTGGGCAAATTTGTAATAGGGCAAAGACCTTTTCCTCAACAACTCAGTCTTTTAAAAACTTAACTAGCTCAGGAAGCTCTCTCTTTAATTCTTCCACCGCTAAATCGCTTACCTTGAAAGCTCCTGATGGAGACAAATGAGTATTATCTTCTTTTCCTTCTGGAAAAACCGAATAATCACCAGGTCGGTAATGAAGGAATAATTCCTTGGATTTTTCTACTCCAAATTGATTGAGGAGCAAGACTGTTTTTGCATGCAAATCAAACAAAGGCACTTCATATTCCTCTGACACCTCTCTTACTACTTCCGAATATCTTCCATGAGTATCAATCAAGACGCCATTTTCATCGAAGCTTCTTCTCGAAATAGGAGTCGCCAAAATGGGATTACCTCCTTTGCCTCTGACATCCTTAATGAATCGAATTAAATTATCCCGATAGGTAGAATCCGCAAAAGCATAGCGATCCTTGGAATTTATTTTCTGATCATTATGACCAAATTCAATGATCACATAATCTCCTTCCTGCAATCTTTCCATCACCACATCCCACCTGCCTTCATCCCTAAAACTTTTGGTACTTCTTCCGTTCTTGGCGTGATTTTCAAAGCGAATCCCCTCTTTGAAATACAAAGGAAATACCTGTCCCCAACCCTTTTCAGGATTACTTCCAGCATATGGCTTATCAGCCATGGTCGAGTCTCCAACCATAAAAAAAGTAATCTCCTTCTCTGATACTTTATCACCAAAAATCACAGCAACACCTAAGAAGAATAGAGAAAGTAGGATCACAAATAACTTCATCCTATTTCAATTTTACAGCAGAGGCTGGTAGATCATTTCCTTTTGAAATCTGATCGGGACTTGAAAAATCTGCCCGATCTAATTCAATTTGATCAGAATTCCCTAAGATGCGAATGGCTGGTTTTCCATTTTTCTCAAATTCAAAACCACTAACAGTGACTCCTTGGCTATTGTAGATTGTCAGTGGTACTTCATCAGTACCCAAGACACGTACATTGATCAACTCTAGACCTGCCGCATCAATGGCCGTAATTCCTTTTTTGGCTTCCAAAACAGCATTTTCCAATCTCACGTTTTCAAGCTTCATCTCAGGCAAACCCATAAAGAAAGCAGCTGTTTCAGAATTGGTCACATGGATATTTTTCATGCTGATATTTCTGAAAATAGGCGTTTCCTCAGTAACCGGCATCTTCTTCTCTTCTCTCGCCTCATCTTCTTCGCTTTGGTCTTCCTCGATTATTGGGCTATTCCCAGTATAAAACATATTAAACCCGATCGCTTCTGTTGGGATACCAATCATATCCACATTGGAAATCCAGATATTTTCTACCACTCCGCCACGTCCACGTGTACTTTTGAATCTCAGTCCTATGTCTGTGCCGATAAAAGTGCAGTTGGAAACATGAACATTTTTCACTCCACTGGACATTTCACTTCCCACTGTCACTCCTCCATGTCCGTGATAAACGATATTATTTTTAATGATCACATTCTCTGTAGGGATCGCTCGGTCTCGACCATCTTTGTCTTTACCGGATTTGATGCAAATGGCATCGTCTCCAACATCAAAGGTATTGTTATAGATCAGTACATTTTTACAAGATTCCAAGTCCAAGCCATCTCCATTTTGAGAATACCAAGGGTTTCGGACATTCAGGTTACGAATAATCACATCCTCACTCATCAAAGGATGAATGTTCCATGCTGGAGAATTCTGAAAAGTAGGGCCATCCAATAAAACCCTTTTACTTTCCCTAATACTGATCATCACTGGACGGAGAAAATCTTTCATTTTTTCCAATTCCTTAAGATCAGTAATATCCGGCACATTGAAGCTGCTGCTGGCATTGTATCCATCTAAAAAAGACTGAGAAGGAAACCAATTTGATCCCTCCACAATCCCCCCTGATTTCACTAAGTTATTCCATTGGCTCTCCGTCATTTTACCTCGCTTCACAAATCTCCAAGCATCTCCGCTTCCATCTATTGTGCCTTTTCCGGTAATTGCAATATTTTCTACCTTATAAGCATTGATGGGTGAAATACATCTAACGGTATTCAGACCTTCAAAACTGGTTTCCACCAATGGATAATCATCCTTATCCTCACTAAAAATAATTAAGGCTCCATCTTCCAAATGCAGATTGATGTTGCTCAATAAGGTAATAGGGCCAGTCAACCAAATCCCCCTAGGTACAATCACTTTTCCTCCTCCCAATCTTGCCACTTCTTCTATAGCAGTTTTGAAGGCATCTGAGTTTTTGGTCAAACCGTCTCCGACCGCTCCAAACTCCACAATGCTTTTCTTCAAATCCGGAAAACTGGTTTCTTTTACTTTAGGCATCTCAAACTCCACTCCTACATAGATCGATTGAATGGACTCCTGGGCAATTAATTCACTTCCGATCATCAGGTGCAGAAGGATCTGAAAGCAAGCAAATTTTAATGGCTTCATATTTTGGGTCTTGATTTTTCTTTTTTTCTAATTCTTGAATTTTTTTGAATCAAAAAACTAAAAGCATAACATCCCAGATTACTTTTTCTGCTTTGAAACTTTATATTTTAAAACAATTCAGAAAAAATGACTGTTGGAGTATTCTCACGCAGGCACATGGCTTTTCATCAAAAACCTGGATCTACAAAATCTTAGAGAAAGCCCCTTTTTAATCCTTTAAATATAAACTCCTAATTATCAATTATTTACAAACATGATTCGGTTAATAGCCATGATAAATCATCATTTGAGCAATCGATTGCATATTATAAACTTTTGATTGGATTTAAAAATCAAAAATTAATTAATCACATAGAAGCGCATTAAATCAATAAGTTATGCAAGCTATTCAACCAATCTACAAAAGTTATTTCACCGAAAAAATCTAAGATTAATTGATTATATTGTGCAAACGATTACATTAATTATCTAAATGAATACTGAAATAACCACTCGATATTCTTCGCACCCAGAGGATTTTAAAACCTATCCAACTTCAGAAATCAGAGATAAATATTTAATCGTAGATTTATTCAAGGTCGATAAAATCTCAGGAGTTTACACCATGGAAGATCGCCTAATTGTGGGAGGTATTCACCCGGTTCATTCCCCTATCCAATTAGAAGCAGTAGATCAATTAAAAGCAGAAAATTTCCTGGATCGAAGAGAAATAGGGATTATAAATGTTGGTACAAAGACCAAAATTGATATAGACGGCGAGTCTGTAGAACTGGATCATAAAGAAGCTTTATACATTGGAAAAGGAGTGAAAGAAGTTATTTTTCACCCTTCCCCAACGGGTGAGACTTATCTGTACTTTAATTCTGCTCCTGCCCATCAAGAGTTCCCAACTCGGAAAATCACCAGAAAAGATGCTGAGGTCGTGACCCTAGGCTCCCTTGAAAATTCCAATCATCGTACGATTTATAAACTGTTGGTAAATTCAGTTCTGGAAACCTGTCAACTTCAAATGGGAATGACAGAATTAAAGCCTGGATCAGTTTGGAATACCATGCCTGCACATACCCATGACAGAAGAATGGAAGCCTACTTCTATTTTGACCTAAGTGAGGAGAATGTAGTATCTCATTTTATGGGGCAAGCAGACGAGACAAGGCATATTTGGTTAAAGAATCATCATGCGATCATTTCACCACCATGGTCAATCCATAGTGGCGCGGGAACTTCCAATTATTCCTTTATCTGGGGGATGGCCGGAGAAAACATGGATTACACAGATATGGATGGAATCAAACCTGTGGATTTAAGATAAGTATGAAACCCAATTTTGATTTAAAAGGAAAAACAGCACTAGTTACTGGAGCCACCCACGGATTGGGAATGGCCATGGCTAAGGCATTGGCACTTAGCGGAGCAAATTTGGTAGTCAATGGCCACACCCCTTCAAAAATGGAAGCTGCCATTGAAAAGTATACAAATGCTGGCATTCGAGTTCATCCTTACCTTTTCAATGTATCCGATGAAATCGCTGTGAATAATTCTATTTCAAAAATAGAATCAGAAGTGGGGCCTATAGACATTTTAATCAATAATGCAGGGTTGATTCAACGAACACCTGCCTTGGAAATGAATCCCGGTGACTTTAGAAAAATCATTGATATTGATTTAGTCTCCCCATTCATCGTTTCCCAAAGAGTAGCAAAATCAATGGTCAAAAGAAAAGAAGGAGGGAAAATCATCAACATTTGTTCGATGATGAGTGAATTGGGTCGAGATACGGTAAGTGCCTATGCTGCAGCAAAAGGCGGTTTAAAGATGCTTACACGTAACCTAGCTACCGAATGGGCAAAATATGACATTCAAGTCAATGGGATTGGACCAGGCTATTTTGCAACGGAACAAACAGCCCCCATTAGAGTCAACGGACATCCTTTCAACGATTTTATTATTGATAGAACACCTGCGGGAAGATGGGGAAATCCTGAAGATCTCGGAGGTGTTGCAGTCTTCTTGGCTAGTGAAGCCAGCAATTTCATCAATGGTCAGGTCATTTATGTTGATGGAGGTATCTTGGCAACAATTGGAAAACCTCATGAAGAATAACCTATCATTTACTATATCAAGAATCAATAAACCCAAAAACCAGAGTTGTAATGAAAAAACAAAAAGCAACGATTCATGATATTGCTGAGAAACTTAACATAACAGCCAGTACTGTATCAAGAGCCCTTAATAATCACCCTAGAATATCTGAGGCTACCAAGAAGAAAGTTCTAAAGGTAGCAAAGCAACTCAATTATCAACCCAATCACATTGCATCCGCACTGAGGAGTGGTAGAAGCAGGCTGATTGGGGTGATCGTACCTACAGCCAACCGGAATTTCTTCTCCTCGGTCATTCGAGGAATTGAAGAAATTGCGAATAATCTGGATTATAAAATTGTGATCTCCCAATCCTACGATGAGTTTGAAAAGGAGGCACAAACAGTAGAAACTTTACTGAACGCAAGAGTAGATGGCGTCATTGCTTCCATTGGCAAGGCCACGGAAAATTTTGAACACTTCGAAAAAATCATTCAAAAAGGAATCCCATTGGTACTTTTCGATCGGGTGTCTAATGATTTGGAGGTGAGTCAGGTAGTCATAGATGATTTTTTGGGAGCCTATCAAACGGTAGAACACTTGATAAAAAATGGTGCTCGAAGGATCGTTCATTTTACCAGCTCACAAAGAATCAATATCTACAAAGAAAGGAAAAGAGGATATGAAGAAGCTCTAAAGGACAATGGAATAGAACTTGATCCTGATTTGATAATAAATAGCAAAATGCAATTGGAAGACGGGAGGCAAATGACAGAGGAGCTGCTTAAAAAAGGAGTCCAATTTGACGCGATCTTTTCATCCTCCGATTATTCAGTCATGGGCGCTATGCAGGTCTTGAAAGAACATGGCTTGAAAATACCCCAAGATGTAAAATTAGCGGGTTTTGGAAATGAACCTTTTACTTCCTTTACTGAACCTGCAATTACTACAGTAGATCAAAAAAGTATTCCAATGGGGAAAATTACTGCAGAAACTTTTTTCGAATTATTGAATAATGACAAACCAAACTCCTTGGCAAAAAGGACCATCTTGAAACCAGAATTGATTATCCGAGGATCTTCTTCTTAACTATTACACTATATATCCAACAGGATAGAACGATAACCCCCTATTCGTAACTTACATTTTACAAATTTTTCCACTTCTCCGAAATCTATTAATACCCATGAAAAAACTTTCAAAATTAGAAATCAACCCCAAAGAAAGACCCGTAAAAATTCTCCAATATGGAAATGGAAACTTTCTCAGGGGCTTTACAGATTTCATGGTAGACGAGGCAAATAAGAAAGGAGTTTTTGATGGAAACATACAGGTGGTTCAAGTACATTCTCCAGTAGCCGACCCCAAAATGATTGCACAAGACTGTTTATTTCATGTCGTCATACGCGGGTTAAAAGATGGAAAAAAGGTAGATGAAGTAAAATTAATCACGTCCATCTCTGGAATCAGTAATCCGAATGAGGACTACAAATCCTATCTCCAATTAGGAGAAAACCCGGATTTACGCTTTATCATTTCAAACACCACCGAGGCAGGAATCCTGTTTGATCCTTACGATGTAGATCCTAGCAAAATTCCAGACTCTTTCCCTGCCAAGGTTGCTGCGCTGTTATACCACAGATTTGAACACTTTAAAGGAGATCCAGACAAGGGTTTGATCTTTATTCCATGTGAACTGATAGAGAACAATGGCGCTAGCCTTAAGGAATGCATTGATCGGTATGCTACACTTTGGAAGCTTCCAAATGATTTTACTGAATGGCTATTCTCTTCTTGCATTTTTTGCAATACGCTGGTGGACAGAATAGTGCCAGGCTTCCCAAAAGACGACATTGACGAAATCCAGAATAAAACAGGATTTAAAGATCAACTAACTGTAATGGCTGAACCATTTCATCTTTGGGTAATTGAAGGCCCTGATCAGGTGAAACAGGAGTTCCCCCTGCACTTGGCTGGTCTCGATGTGAAATATGTCAAGGATTTGACCCCTTACCGAACCAGAAAAGTCAGAATCTTAAATGGCGGACACAGCTCCATGGTTCCGTTTGCATACCTATCGGGAATCAGAACGGTACGTGAGGCAGTAAATGATCCGGCAATGGGCCAATTCATAAAAAATGTAGTATTCAATGAAATCATTCCTTCCTTGGATATGCCTAAAGAGGAATTAGAGCAATTTGCCAATGATGTATTGGAACGATTTGCAAATCCTTTTATCCACCATGAGCTTATTTCAATCGCTCTAAATTCCATCTCAAAATTTAAAGTAAGAGTACTCCCCTCATTATTGGAATATCATGAAAAGCACAAAACTTGGCCTCCCTTGCTAGTAAAATCTCTGGCCGCCTTGCTGGTATTTTATAGGGGAAAAACCCTAGATGGAGAAACCATACCATTGAAAGATGATCCCAGCATTTTAGAGGCATTCAAGTCCGCATGGGAACTTCCCTCCACTGAACAGACCATTTCAAAACTACTTTCTTACGAAGAGTTTTGGGGGCAAACCCTCAATGAATTGAAAGGCTTACCAGAACTTGTAGTAAAGGAATCTAAGGCGCTTCTTACTTCATAATCCAAACCCGGGGATCTTGCCTCAACAAGCGGACAATAGCTCCATATAAATCTGGATTATAGCTGAAAAATTCATGTGGCCTTTCAAAGAAATTCTCAATGGCTACCGCAAAGAATTCATGCTCATTGACTCCCCCCTCTTTCCTGAAAAATGAGGAGGAATCTGTAGCAAGGATTTTAAGCTCCTTTTCAGCTAATTGGGAATATTCAAGATAGGTTTCTGGATTAAAGAAGTCGCTTTCCCCATTACTTTTTATCAAATTTTCAAGTTTTAAGGCGTGGGCGATTTCATGAATCCCCAAATTCACCCCATCCTTTTCATCAGCCATACCTTCAAGGAAACTACTCCAAGAAACGACAATGACACCCAATTTAGGATTCACCTCTCCTTTGTGATAACTCTTGGAAATCGAGCTATAATACACATTGGGATAAATTAATATTCTTTTGAACTGAGGTAGTCTAATTTTCTTCCAGCCAAAAGTTACCATGACAATAGTAGCTCCAATCAAAAGCTCCATTTCCTGACTAACCATATGGATACCTCCCCTGCCTATAAATTCTTTGGTGGTAAGTATCACCTCTAATTTTTCACAAAACTCCTTTTTATGGATAGTAGAAAGCCTTGAATAATAAGGGAATTTACTTTCTAGGATAAAAAGATCAGATGCTTCCAACTTGCGTTTAAAAAAGCTTGTTCTTAAATCCTCGAAAAAACGAATAGTACTACTTAATTTATAGGCAATCATAATCTTAAAAAAAAACGGCAGATACCCAAAGGTAACTGCCATATCATATTTTAGCAACAGTTATTACCTTGCGTAATTCACTGCTCTCATTTCCCTGATCACTGTGATTTTGATCTGTCCAGGATATTGCATTTCCTTCTCTATCTTTTGTGAAATATCAAAAGATAGTTTGCCAGCTGTAGAATCATCCACATTATCGGCATCCACCAACACGCGAAGTTCTCTTCCTGCCTGCATTGCAAAACACTTATTTACCCCATCAAAACTCAAGGCAAGCTCTTCCAAATCTTTTAGACGCTTGATATAGCTATCCATTACTTCACGTCTTGCTCCAGGTCTCGCACCGGAAATAGCATCCGAAGCTTGAACGATTGGAGAGATCATAGAAGTCATCTCAATCTCATCGTGGTGTGCACCTATCGCATTGCAAACCTCAGGATGTTCCTTGTATCTTTTGGCGATTTCCATCCCCAAAACTGCGTGAGGAAGTTCTTGTTCTTCAGGCCATACTTTTCCAATATCATGAAGTAAACCTGCTCGCTTGGCCAGCTTGGCATTGAGCCCCATTTCCGCTGCCATGGTAGCAGATAACTTCGCCACTTCTCTAGAGTGCTGAAGCAAGTTCTGCCCATAGGAGGAACGGAATCTCATTCTTCCGACCATCTTGATCAACTCAGGGTGAAGACCATGCACTCCAAGATCGATACATGTTCTTTCTCCGATTTCAACAATTTCTTCTTCGATGTTTTTCTCAGTCTTAGCAACGACCTCTTCAATTCTTGCTGGGTGGATTCTTCCATCCTGAACCAATCTATGAAGAGACAATCTCGCTACCTCTCTTCTTACCGGATCAAAGCCTGAAATAATGATCGCTTCTGGAGTGTCGTCTACGACAATTTCCACGCCGGTAGCAGATTCCAGTGCACGGATATTTCTACCTTCTCTCCCAATAATCTTACCTTTGATATCATCACTTTCGATATTGAAAACGGATACACAGTTTTCTACCGCATGTTCAGTAGCAGTTCTTTGGATGGTATCCAAAACAATCTTTTTGGCTTGTTTGGTAGCTGACAATTTCGCCTCGTCCAGGATATCCTTGATCTGAGAAGATGCCTTGGTCTGCGCCTCTTCGGTCAGCATGGTTACCAGTTGCTCACGAGCTTCCTCACGAGTCAAAGCTGCCACTTTTTCCAAGTCTGCGATTCGTTGATTAGTTACTTTTTCTAACTCCTCTTTCTTCACTTTCACCGCATGAAGCTGAGCATTCAAATTCTCTTTTTTGCTATCCAGTTCAGCTTCTTTTCTTTTTAATTGCTCCAATTCCTTGGATACTTGTTGCTCTCTTTGCTTGACCTTATTCTCATTGGAAATAATAATATTCTTCTTATTATTTACCTCTTCATCAAACTCAGATTTGAGCTTCAAATACTTTTCTTTGGCTTCAAGAATTCTATCCTTCTTAATGGCTTCGGCATTGATCTCTGCCTCTCTGAGCATGGATTTAACGCGCTCTTTAGTCTCCTCTTCGAGTTTTTGGTTTTTATTTTTAATCAATAAACCCGCTATCGCGGCTCCCGCACCAAGCCCTACCAGGGCGGCTAGGATTATGTATAATATATCTCCCATAGGTTATTTATATATGAAATTCACCTGCGGAGAATCTGAAAATTCCTGAAATAAGTGGGCAACAAATATTTACAAGGCTTTGGTCAGCAAAGCATTCAAATGGGATAAACTCCTGCGAATATGTTCACTATCTTCTGCATTCACTTCATTGGTTTCCAATGACTCTACCATGCAGTCAAAAGCTACCATGGCTAGCAAATCCTGATTATCATCCAATCCAAACTCCTCCTTGTACCTTTTCAATTTTTCATTTATCAACTTGCCTGCATGCCTAATCTTGGCTTCATCCTCGATTTTGACGCGCATAGGATACTCTCTATCCCCAATTTTTACTTTTATGGCAAGTGTCTCCATATCACTCGGATAAGTAGGCGATTAAATGATCGATTTCTTGTATATAATTATTGATTAATTCACTCATTTCGGTGGAATCTCCTGAATTCACCGGTCGGCTATCCACAATGTTACTAATTTTAATCTTATTTTTAAAATATTCGATTTCCTGCTCTTTTCGACTCAATTCTGACTCCATTTTGGTCATTTTTGACCTCAATTGCTCATTTTCTTCAGTTAAATGAATCAATTTCTTACTGGCTTGATGCACCAGTTTTTCCAATTTTTGCAGTTCGTCGTGGATCATTTTCTAAGTACGGATCAATGCACCTACTTCTTTTTCAAAGGCTTGAATCAATTTACTCATTGTTTTATCAATTACCTTATCAGTCAGGGTATTTTCCTGATCTTGTAGATGAAAACTCAATGCGTATGCCTTTTTACCCGCATCGATTTTATCACCTTGGTACACATCAAAAACGCCAATTCTTCTTAATAATTTTCCTCCGAACTTAATTCCTACGGATTTTACTTGATCAAAGGTTACCGATTTATCAATTACCAAAGACAAGTCTCTTCGGACTTCCGGGAATTTTGAGATCTCCTGGTACTTTTTGAGACCACTCGCCTTCTTGCACAACAAGTCCCAATCCAACTCTGCGAAGAACACTTCCTGTCTTACTTCTGCTAGCTTCAGAATTTTGTCATCCAACAGTCCAATGGTACCAATCTCTTTTTGTCCCAGCATCAATTTCAGTCCATAAGCGTAAGGAGCTGATTCCACCATGGAAACATCCCCAACGCTGATGTTCAGTTTTTCAAGGATTTTCTCTACTGTGGAATAAAGATCTGAAAAGCCAAAAGGCTTGGTCGGCTCCAGCCAACTCTCTGAGGATTTATTTCCAGAAAGGAAGATGGATAATTTCCTTCCTTCCTGATATCCCTCTTCTGTTTTATGGTAAACCGTTCCAAATTCAAAAGTTTTTAAATCAGTCTGTCTTCTATTGATATTTCTAGCCAAGACCTCCAAACCAGTAAAGAGCAATGTTTGCCTCATTACCCCTAAATCCTCACTTAACTTGTTGTAGATTTCTACACTTTTGGAAGCATCCAAAAACCCAGACTTCTCGGCATACCCTGGCTTTGTCAAACTATTGGTAATCATTTCAAAATACCCTTGAGATGAGAGAATCTCAGTCATTCGGTATTGAAGTTTATTCAAATCCTTGACGGGATGCTCAGCCAGGTATTCCGTTTTTAAATTTTCGGACAACAAGACCTGATGGAAGCCATGAATTCTTAAGATTTCTTCAATGATATCCGCTTCACGCGTCACATCTACACGGTAAGGCTTTGCAATGGCCGTGAAACCGGTCTCTGTTTCATTCTCTACCTTTATTTCCAGGCTTTCCAAAATAGACCTTACTTCAGATGGTTCAATCTTTTTACCGATCAAACGATTGACATGTCCATACTCCACTTCAATCACAAAATCCTGAATAGGATTAGGATATAGATCAATAATCTCGGAGGCTACTTTGCCTCCTGCTAATTCCTGAAGTAGTTTCACCGCCTGCTTCAACGCATAAACCGGCATATTAGGATCAGTCCCTCTTTCAAACCTGAAAGAAGCATCCGTTTTCAAACCATGGAACTGGCTTCCTTTTCGAACCACATCGGGAGAGAAATAGGCAGACTCCAAGAAAATTGAAGTAGTAGTGTCAGAAACACCCGAACCTTCTCCTCCAAAAATCCCTGCAATACATAAGCCTCCTTTAGGATCCTTGATCATCAACTCCTCACCAGAGAGCTTTCGCTCTTTCTCATCCAAGGTGGTAAACTTGGTGTCTTTTGGAAGTTTGCCTACGATGATTTCACCTTGATCAATTTTCTCCGCATCAAATGCATGCAGCGGTTGACCCAAATCATGCAAAATGAAATTGGTAATATCTACCACGTTATTGATTGGTTCCAAATCAAGGGATTTCAGGAAATCCTGAAGCCATTGCGGAGATGGACCTACTTTTAAATCTGTAATCACCACTCCCGCATAGCGAGGGCAATCTTCATAGTTTTCTACTTTAACCGAAATCTTTGGACCTGAAGCTTCTACAGTTAGCTCAGACTCTTCTGGCAACTGGATTTTCTGCCCCAACAAAGCCTGAAGATCTCTTGCTACCCCTAAATGGGAAGCTGCATCTGCTCTATTTGGTGTCAGCCCAATTTCGAGCACTTGATCCTGCGAGATTTCCAAGTATTCAGATGCTGGAGTTCCATTAGCCAATGACGTTTCCAACACCATGATGCCTGCATGACTGGTACCAATTCCCAATTCATCTTCTGCACAAATCATCCCTTCAGATACCTGTCCTCTGATTTTTGCTTTTCTAAGGGTCAATGGATCCCCAGAAGTGGGGTAAATGGTGGCACCTACTTTGGCTACCAGTACTTTTTGACCTTGGGCCACATTGGGTGCTCCACAAACGATTTGTACCGGATTATCTTCCCCAATATCCACCGTAGTCAAGCTCAACTTGTCCGCATCGGGATGCTTTTCACAGGTGAGGACTTCTCCGATCACTACACCTTCTAAAGCTCCTTTGATGGACTCAAATTCTTCCAGACCTTCCACCTCAAGCCCTGACCTGGTCAACAAAGCCGAAATTTCTTCCGGACTTTCTGTTAGCTGGAGGTAATGCTTAAGTCTATTTATTGAAATTTTCATTGATTTAAAGCAATTGCTAACGAATCAAAGATTCGTTTGGATAAACAAAAAGGGTTCGAAAACCCCAAATTGATTAGAATAAGGTACAAATTTAAGAGAATTGCGGTAGGCAAAAAGGCTATTTATCGTAATTTTTCTCGCCAACAGGAATTGGGATTTCCAGGATATTCTCTTTTGGTGGAATTGGGCAGGCATAATCTGGATTATAAGCACAATAAGGATTGTAAGCCAAATTAAAATCCAAGGTAATACTACTCTTCCCATCTTGACGGGCATTGATATATCGTCCACCTCCATATGTTTCCAGACCACTGGTTTCATCCGCAAATGCCAAAAAGAAGTTACGCTTATCTGGCTCATCCATGGATTGTAAGAGCAATAGTTTTTGAGCTTTCCCTGCCAATTCGAATTCCGCATAAGAATGCTCAATGTATCTTTCCTTGGAACCATCTGTCAATGGCACTTCACGAACCTTTTTGTTTTCTATAGGAACCATTAAGGCTTTCACCTTATAGGCTGGATCGATGGGGTAAAAATTCAGCTCATTAAAATTCCGTTTTTGCTCTTCTGTCAAAGGAGAGTCTATATTGAAGCGGATAAATTTAAATTGACGCTCACGCTCAGCTTCAATTTTTTCAATGTACGCTTCAGGACTTTCTGTCCCAGTCAAGGTATAAGCAATCGCAGCCACAATCACTGCCGCTACAAATAAGAATAAAATATTTTTTGGTTTCATGTGTTTAATTCGGTCTACCCAAGGATGTCCTCGCAATTTGCTTTAGAATTGCCGCATGTCATTTAACCCTTCCAAGAGGGTGACTGTTTCAGCATGCAAGACTTCATTCTTTTAGATCATTCCTTCATCGGCGAAGCTAAAGTAGCCAACATCTGTAAAAATAACATGATCCAATATGGGCAAATCCATTTCCCTTCCCACTTTGACCAATCTTTCCGTCAATCTTTTGTCTTGTTCAGAGGGTTTAAGGTTCCCACTGGGATGGTTATGTACCAGAATCATAGATTGAGCCAGATATTCCAAAGCCGCTTTAAAAACCAATTTGGTATCAACCACCGTTCCAGCAGTTCCTCCCTGAGAAATGAGATGCTTCTTTAACACTTGGTTGGACCGACTTAGCAACACTAAATAAAAATACTCGATCTGCTCATCTTGAAGATCAGGCTTCATCAACTCATAAATATCCTGCGAACAAGTGATTTTAGGCCGCAAAATGGGTTCAGAATCCTTTCTCCTTCTTCCCAATTCTAAGGCGGCAATGATGGAAATGGCCTTTGCCTCCCCTATTCCTTTAAATTTCTTGAGATCCTGAATGGTTAAGCGAGCCAATGAAAAGAGGTCATCATTGACTTTGGATAAAATATGTCTGGATAAATCTACTGCACTCATGGAAGGTGTTCCAGATCCTATTAAAATCGCAATCAACTCTGCATCAGATAAGGCGGACTTCCCTTTTAGAAGTAATTTCTCACGGGGTCGATCTGCTTCAGCTAGTTGGGAAATTTTAATAGAGGAGTAATTTTCCATAATAACGTATAAAAAAGTTCACCTAAAAATACTAACTTAAAGACAATAAAAAAACCCCGACAAGCAGGGTTTTTTTTAAAGATAAATCTTTATGGATTATCCAAGAGCGTTAACCAACTTGGCTAATCTTGATTTCTTATTATTAGCGTTGTTTTTGTGAATCACATTCTTCTTCGCCAATTTATCCAACATAGAAACTACTTTTTTGTAAAGCTCAGTTGCTTCAACTTTATCAGTAGTAGCTTTCAATCTTTTGATGAAAGTTCTAGTCGTTTTGGCTTGGTATCTGTTTCTCAAACGCTTCGCTTCGTTTGCACGAATTCTCTTAAGTGCTGATTTGTGATTTGCCATATCTAGTTATAATAAATAAATTCTTTACGTTCCCCTATTCCGAATTGGAGTGCAAAGTTATCAGAAATTATTTACACTGCCAATTTATTTCTCAGATTACTGTAAATAGAAGCTACCACCAATTGAAAAAACTGGATTAAACGCCTATTCAGGCACAAATATAGGTGTTTTCAAAAGTTTAACACTGGAAAATTTTAAGATTTTTATTTCATGAGGTTACTCTTTTTCCTTCTGATTTTTCCATTACTCTATAATTCCCCTCCTAAAAACTGGGGTTTTTTCGCTCATTCTTTAATCAACCGAATGGCTGTTTTCTCCTTACCACCCGAATTAATACAGTTTTATAAACCTCATATTCAATTCATTAGTGAAAAAGCCGTCAATCCAGATCGAAGAAGGTATGCAGTCGAAGGCGAAGCAGAGAAACACTACATTGATCTCGACCGATTTGGGGACGAGCCACTTAAAAAAATACCAGTATTCTGGTCCGAAGCAGTAGAAAAATTCACCGAAGACACTCTTAGAGCACATGGAATTGGCCCATGGGCAGCTTATTTCACCTTTATTCAGCTCACCCAAGCCTTTGAAAACAAGGACCCAAACGGTATTCTAAGACTCTCAGCCGATTTAGGCCATTATTTAGCGGACTTGAATGTTCCATTACATACCACCCAAAACTATAATGGTCAGCTCTCAGGGCAGGAAGGGATTCATGGGTTTTGGGAAAGCAGGATACCCGAGCTGATGAGCTCTGACTATGCGCTCTGGGTGGGAAAAGCAGAGTATATTTCACAACCTCAACAAGCCATTTGGGAAGCCATCGCTCAAGCTCATGCCCAAGTGGATTCGGTATTAACGTTTGAAAAGACACTTACAGAATCCTTTGACCCCGACCGTAAATATGGATTTGAAGAGCGGAACAGCCTGACTGTAAGAGTGTATTCTAAAGAATTCACCAAGACCTATGCATTGGCCCTGGATCATCAAGTGGAACGGCAAATGAAAAAAGCCATTAAGATGATCGCCGATTTTTGGTATACCGCCTGGATCAATGCAGGGCAACCAGACCTCCGCAAATTAGAAGGCAATGAGTCAGACGAGATAAATTTTTTACCAAACCCAAAAGTCAAGGCAAGAAAGCATGATTTTGAGTAGGTAGGTAGGCAGTGGTCAGTGATCAGTGATCGGTGGTCAGCGATCAGTGGGCAGTATTCAGTGGGCAGTGGGCAGTGGTCAGCTCGCTTTCTGTAGGTAGGTTAACAATAATGAATCAAAATATAATAGAAAAATCCTGACTATGACTTACAAAGATCTTTTAGCATTCAGAAAAAGCTTCGACCTAGCAATGGAAATTTTTCTTGTTTCAAAAAACTTCCCTAAAGAAGAAAAATAATCATTGACAGATCAGATTAGAAGATCCAGTCGATCCGTTTCGGCATGTATTGCTGAATCTTATAGAAAAAGAGCATATACAGCCCATTTTAAATCCAAACTTAGTGATGCTGATATGGAAAATAGTGAAACTGGAGTTTGGTTAGATTTTGCTCTAGCCTGTGAATACATCCAACCTAAAAAACACCAAGAGCTAATCGAACAGTCCGAAGAAGTTGGCAAACTAATCAACTATATGATTTTAAACCCTAACAAATTTGGCTCAATAAAAAGATAATGTGTCGGTGCCTGAGATGTGTTGACCGTTTTTGCCTTCTTAATACCAATCAAAAAATATCAAGACGAGAACAATTTATAATGAGTGAGCCCGAGCGAAGAGTTCGTAGGTTTAGTGACAATTTCAAGAAAGAAAAAGTAAAGGATCTGGAGCTGGGTACAGTAAGTTTCCGGGAAAACACCCTAAGGATCAAATATCACACTAGAATATGAACGATTATTATAAGTAAACAGTAAGGTAAATCGGTCAACGTATTTTAGGCATTGAGAATGAAACACTGATCACTGCTACTGAATACTGATCACTTTTTATAAAAAACCATTAATTGAGAACCAATTTCTCATGACTGACTTTTCAGCCTTCATACTTTAGCCTTCTGAATTCAAATTATGATTGCAAATAACTCCGAATCGCTTTCCCCAGTCTTCTAAAGGTGTCTTTAAACACCTCCTCATTTTCCTCCAACAAAGTCACTCGAAAACCTCGTAAATCCGAACAGAAAGAGGAAATCGGCACCACACAGATTCGTTCCGATACCAATAAATAATACACAAATCGCTTATCCAGCGGCATATCCGGATCGGTCAACCAACCCTCCAACAAAGATTTTAACTTTGGATCTTCTATGGGTAAGGATTGCTGTGGTGTTAATAAGGTCTCATCAAAGACAATGGTATTATAAAAAGCTCCTTGAGTAGGGTTAAATTTAATACCTTGTATATCACCTAATATTTCAGACATCCAATCACTTCTCTTTCCAATCTGAGCGTTGGCCTCCTCTCTATATTTAAAGTATTCCGGATGGGACATGATTTTCGGGATCGCCAATTGGGGTAATATCGTAGAACATACCTCAATCATTTTGGCATTCTCCAAGGTGGTACACAACTTAGAGAATTCCTTGGAAGACTCCCTATTATAAAACTCCATCCAACCACATCTGGAACCAGGCCATGGGAATTCCTTGGAAATTCCTTTCAATGAAATAGCTGGCCGATCTCCAATTACCTCCGCTAAAGAAACCGCTTTGATCCCATTGTAGGTGATGTTTTGATAAATCTCATCGGTGATCAAAAGCAGATTAAACTCATCCGCAATTTTCACGAATGCTTCCAAGACCTCTTTTGGATACACCATACCGGTTGGATTATCCGGATTGATGATCAAAATCCCAACAATGGAAGGATTATACCTCACTTTAAGATATAAGTCTTCCATATCCGGTAACCATTGGTTGTCCGGATCCAATTTATAAGTAATCGGAGCCGCATTAGCATGTGCCGCCTCGGCTGAACTATGTGTGGAATAAGCCGGAGAAGGTCCAATGATCCTCGCAGTTGGAATTAAGAATTGATACAGCTTGGCAATCGCATCTCCCAATCCATTAAAAAATAGGATGTCTTCTGCAGAAATGGTCGTTCCTCCTTTTTCATTGGTCAGATCAGCCAAATAGGTTCGGGTCTCCAGTACTCCTTTGGAATCGGCATATCCATACGATTTATTCTCTTTGACTAAATCAGCCACAATGGATTTCATCCAGTCCGGAACTTGATTACTTTTCTGAATAGGATCCCCGATATTTTCCCAGGTCATGGGATAGCCCAAGGCTTCAATCTGACGGGCTTTTTTAACGATCCCCCGGATTTCATAATTTAATTCTTCTGCTCCGGGTCTGAGGAGTAATTGTCTCATAGTTCAATAGGCTTGATTCGGAATAAATCCGCCACAAAGAAACAAAAAAGGAAAAGAAAATTGCCAAATCGGGTGAAAGAAGAAATTATTTAAAAGAGATGTTTGGAAAGGTAGTTTTACCAGTGGTCAGTAGTCGGTAGGCAGTGTCAGAAGCCAGTATTCAGCATGCCAGAGGTAAATGGTATATCGACGATGGACAGTGGACTGTTAACAAGGAACCCTAATTCAAAAAGCTCCCAAGGCAACCTCCAATTTGCGAAGAAAGAGTAAGCCGAAAAAAGAGCCATCTCGCCATCTCCTTTGAACCTGAATTTGTTCTATCTTCAAATAATTCCCAATTTTCGCAACCAGCCAGGTAATTACCTGCGTATCATGGTTTAACTACATTTCCCCAGTCCAAAAAAAAGGAACGTATTTAGCTCCTTTTCACCACACCCTATTAAAACTAACCCACGTGTTTCCTTTGATTATTCGAATTGCATTTGTCCTAGCCCTCTTCTTCCTGATCGATTGGTATTCCTTCCAAGCGTTCAAAACGGTGTTTCCTAACCAAGTTTGGGTGAAAGTCTTGTTTTGGGTCTTTTCTGTCTCCGTTTACATCTTTGTTACGTATGGTTTTTTATTCTTCGATCGAAGCAGCAATAATAACATCAACCTAGGCAGGATGGTATCCTTACTTGTGCTGTCTCTGATTCCAAAGCTGATCATACTGGGCTTAATGTTCGGAGAGGACATCATCCGTTTTCTTACCGGTACTTTCCAATCGGTTTCCGGAACTAGAGAGGGTGATTTCTTGCCTGATCGACGGAAATTCATCAGTCAAACGGCGCTGGCTCTTTCTGCCATCCCTTTTTTGGGCATCCTGCACGGGGTATTGGTAGGGAAATACCGCTATCGGGTGGTGAACCATACGCTGGAATTTGACGACCTGCCCGAAGAGTTTGACGGATTCACCATCACTCAGATATCGGATATTCACTCAGGCAGCTTTGATGATAAAAAGAAACTAGAATACGGAATAGACTTGATCAACCAGCAGGAATCCGATGTCATCCTATTTACAGGTGATCTGGTCAACAACCATGCTGGGGAGATGGAACCTTGGGTGGACACCTTTAAGAAGCTTCAAGCTCCCATGGGCAAATACTCCATTCTGGGCAACCATGATTACGGAGATTACATGTCCTGGCCTAGTCAAGAAGCCAAAGAGGCGAACTTGAACAGACTGGCAGACATTCAGAAAGAACTGGGATTTCAGCTTCTCCGAAATGAGAACGTAAAACTACAAAAACCTGCTCGAAACGGAGACGAAGGGGCTGTAGCCAGCATCGATCTGATCGGCGTAGAAAACTGGGGAAAGGGATTTGCCCAATATGGAGACCTGGGAAAAGCCGTCTCCAACCTCAGCGAACAAAGTTTTAAAATCCTGATGAGCCATGATCCTTCCCATTTCGATGAGGAGGTGAAGAGCTTCTCTCAGCTGATCCATCTGACCTTGAGTGGACATACCCATGGGATGCAGTTTGGAATCGAGATTCCTGGTTTTATCAAATGGAGTCCTGCCTCCTTCCGCTACCCCAAATGGGCCGGATTATATCAGGAGCTAGGCCGTTACTTGCATGTGAACCGTGGCTTTGGGTTTTTAGCCTTCCCCGGCCGAGTAGGGATCTGGCCAGAGATTACGGTGCTGAAGTTGAAAAGGAAATAGTGGTCAGTAGGCAGTGGTCAGGGATCAGTGGTCAGTGGTCAGTAGGCAGTGGTCACAAAAAAACTAGTTTCAAATCAGTTTTAGGATTGATAATATAGGAAGGTGGGTAGTGTGTGAGAAAGAGATTAAGAGAAGAGAGATTCAAAGAGAGATCGGTAATTTATTTTAAAAAGATAGGCCTGCGGCCAGATAGGAATACTTCTGGTCGATCAGATAATAAAGCTAGGAATCTAGATTATGTCCTTAACTAACCTTTGAGGTTTTGAAAACCTCGAAGGTTTAGTTTTTAAGCCAAGTATTCAAATTCATAACCAAACGATAGAATATTCAATTCTTTTAGATGGAATTGATGGAATGGATATCCAGGGTCCCGGTTTGACCATCAACCCATGGTTGAAACCGTGGGCATTAAGTAAGATCATTTTTACATATAAATTGAACAAACACAGCCCCGAGTTTTACCCCGACAATTGTCGAGGGCGAGGATTTGTTTGAAATCCCCATCACCACCAGAATGGCTTCAGCCATTTCAGCCTACCTTATCAAGGCCGATTTTTTTCAAAAATTCTTCGTATTCCTTCTGGAACGAAATCTTTTGATGATGATTCTTCTGATTTGGAATGTAAATATATACCCTCTCCTTAATGGATTCTGATCGAAATTGTTTGCACTTTTAGATTATTAAAAATACCCAGTATTGGGTATTGTGATTTGGCTTTAGGTTCCCGATCTTCAAAAATTCATTTTTTGGAAGGACCTATTTCCAAAAATAATAACTGATTGAAAAGCGACAACAAACGTTTGTTGTCATTTGTTGTCGAGTGATTTAATTAATCACCTGATTTACATTCTCTTATTAAGAAACCTTTCAAAAAAATTATAAGAGATATATACGCACGGCGTATACACAAATGTTACCTGCAAGGTTAAAAGAACATCCAACATCAATTGAAAATTTTAAACTAAAAAAACTAATCTACATAATATGATTGAAGCCATTTTAGTAAGCATCGCTGCAAATATTGTGACAGGTCTTGGTCAGAAAACTCTGAAGCGAATTATTAAAAATGATAGTCTTGAAGCTGAAATAGAAAAAGCTTTTAACGAAGCTTTGGATAAATGGACTGTTAATTATGGCATTAAGGAAAAGGAAAAAATATTTACAAGTAGAAGGTTTGATACATTAATTGATTGTATAAAAGAACCTGAAAAAATTCACGATTTGGATAAAAGTACATCCGATATTATTGAATATTTCAAACAAGAACTACAAAAAAGCACAACAGCATGGAATTATATTCAAGATGTTCAGTTTCAAGAGGCTCTTAATAGATTCAATTTAATTGAACATCACCTTAATGGATTAAAGAAAGAGCTTCTCGCACAATTAGAGCATATAGAAAAACAATTTGATGATGCCCTTTTATCGTACAAAGATGCTTTTAGTCAGCTTCTAAATCCTGAAAATAAAGACTTGCCGAATCAGTTTCAGAACACGTTTATTGGTCGAGAATCTGATTTAGAAAGTATTGACTACCTATTAAAAGTGTCTGATTACAAAGTAATTTCTATAATATCTGACGGAGGATATGGAAAAACAAGGTTGTGTATTGAATATTTTCAGAAATACGTTGATACAGATGAAAACATTGATGCATGGGTACTAAATACAACCGCATTTAAAAATCTAAATCTTTCATCCAAGCTGAAAGAAGGGAATCAAACAATAATACTAATTGATGACGCGCACAAGTATCCCAAAATTTTAAATGATGTAGTAAATATTACTAATCGAAATAGCAATGTAAAAATACTGATGACAGTTAGAAATGCATTGTACGATGTTACCGTTTCAGAGTTTGCATCACATAACAGAAATATAGCCTCTCATTCAATTGAAAGACTTTCATATGAAGAAACACAAGAACTTTTTAAATCACAATTACCTTGGTTAGGTGGTGTTGAGATTAAAAGACTTGCACAACATTCCAAAGGTATTCCTATCGTCATTCTAGGTCTATGTCAAGTTACGATTAATGGAAAATATAAGTCGGAAATATCGGAGGAAGAAAACTTTAGACTATTTGTACAAGAGCAAAAACAACAAGTAATCAATGATATTAATGCTAAATATTTTATCGACAAAGGCAATGTCAATAAAACGATTGAACTATTAAGTTTCTTTGCACCAATAAAAAACACAGATGAAGAAATTACACAAATCTCTAGTCTAAATGGCATTAATGTAGATGAATCAGCCTTAATATTAGACTATCTAGAAAAGTATGGGTTTATTGTAAGAAACAATGAAATTGTTATAACACCAGACCCATATAGTGATACGATTTTATTAGATTCTTCACCAAGAATAAAATACTTACTTCAGTCCGAAATTTCTGTATTCCTTGATAGACTAATTCGAAATTTAATTGAGGTAGAAAAATCTGAACGCCTTACTATAAATATTGATAATCTGCTTTCAGATTTCATTTCATCATTTAAAAATAAAAGTACTGAATCTACTAGTGACATCTCAAGTTTAGTTTCAAATCTGGAAACTCTAAAATCATTCACTTATAAGAAACCTCGAATCTGCTTCTATGCAATTAGAGACTTAATTGAATCCAAACTTAAAACGGAAGACTTTTGGCAAAATGAAGAAATGCATGTTTTGTATGAAAAGTCTTTCAAGGAGATACATGACAATATAGAAACTATATTATCAATTATTACTTTTAACACGCATGATTCACAAGAGCTTGAGGAGTTGTATGAATTAATATGGACATATAAAAATCACAAATCAGAAAGCTCCATTTTTGGAAAAGCGTTTGGGTATAAAGTATATGATTTCATTGAATATGGTTTCAGACAGAAATTTCCATTTCAAAGACAAAAATTTCTATTATCAAAGCTCGATTCTCAACTCAAAGAAAAACCTGACAATGAGTTCATACATAATCACATTTTCGCTTGTGTAAAATTCCTAATGGTTGAAGATTTTGAAGGAGAATCTCATTATGACAAATACACTCATGCATTTTCATGGGCAAGACACCATGTTTACCAAAATGAACATACAGAAAAGATTAGATTAGATTCATTGAATTTGTTATTTAGAATCTATGAATTAGTGCGCTATAAAGAACATTCCAAAAATTGTTTTGACAAAATTATCCATGTCCTTTATTTTATGTCTAAGACTTTACAGGATAAAAATCATCTTGACCAGACTAAAGAAGTCGAAATAGTTTTAGATTTTTTACACACAATATTGGATAAAGATCCAAGTATAAAAGAACGCAGCAAAATTATACGACAACTAAAAATTTATGAGCGTAGAGAAATTAAGGAAGAGTATAAAGCACAAAGGGATGAACTACTTCTTAAATCCGAAAGTGTTGATACTGTTAAAGAAAGACTTTCCTTATTATTTTTGGATGAGTATTTCTCATTGAAAAATAACATTGATTCTATTTTTAAGGAAATAATAGCCAAGTATAATGACAATTTAAGTTTCTTCGAAGATATTATTGAAGTTAAGAGAGAACTTATTAATAATGATTATTCCAATTTTAATGAACTTCTTTCATACCTAATTGCGAATCATCCCACCTTGTCTAAAGAATTACTGGATTTCGTTATTACGAATCATCCTGAACATGTTTGTGACTTTAGAACTCTTGTTAAAGCAAACTATAAAGACAACGAATATTTTTACTTAATTATCAATAAAGTATGGAGTTTTGATTTCGAATGTTCAAAGGGCTCAGTACTATGGATGCTAACAAATGGTCGTAATAGAGAGGTTGAATACTATAGAGAAGATGATTTAAAATACTTTGAGGATGTTGTCAAAAACAAGTTAAGCAAACAACTTTGGAGTACATCTTTTTCTTTACCAAAGTACATTTTAATCAATCCTGAAAGAACATTAAATTTAATCACATCAATTTTTGAAATAAGTGAAAATGAAAGAGAAGATGGATACTTACTTCATTCAATCTTTGAAGACAAAGAAATAATTGAAAATAATACTGAACTAATTAAAACATTTGTCTTTAGTAGCACTCATCATTTTCCAATTGACTATCATTACCTAGGAGAAGTATTAAACTTTTTGGAGAATTATTTTGGTTTTGATACCCTTTTAAAGTATTTGATTGAAAAAATAAAATTCATCGAGAAAAGTCAAAAACCAATTTATTTATCATACCACAAACGTTACACGAACCCAAACAAATCCTTAGAACAGACAGAAAAAGACTTTATACAAGTCATTAAATGGTATGCTGAATTAGAATCAAAATCTGATTATATCCATAAAGTACTGGTTGAATTCTTACGACCCGAAATTATTGAATCTGAGAGTTTCAAAACAAGTTTTAAAGAATTAGTTGAAAGTTCTGGAGATGATATTGACAAAGTGGTTGAATTGTGTAGAGCATTGGATGTTTTCGAAAATAAAGGAGAGTACTTAATTTCCCTACTGATAGAGGTGGCAAACGAGATATGCAATAAATATAAAATTGACAATCAAAAGCTTATAACCATACTCGGAAGAGACTACATATTTAATAATGGGACAAAGTCGGGACCAGCGGGAGGACCTTTCCCTCAAGACTTAGCAAAAAAGAAAGAAATTAAAAGAATCCTCGGTAAATACGACATGCATCCAGATGTTAAGTCTATTTTTGACTATGCACTTAAAAATGTAAACGGAGATATTAAAAGAGATTTATTTAGAGATGAAAAATGGTAGAAAACCCAGCAGGTAACACTTTGTATAAGTAATGGATGTAGCAAACATCGAGGTTTGTAGCCCGCTCAAACTGCATTGCGGTTTGACAGGAAAGTACCACGCAGTCTGCCACTACTCATACAATTTACCGTTGCATTTAATAAACGTCATGAAAATAACACATTAAACTACTTAACTAATGGATGTAAACTAATATCAGGATTTAAACATTAACCTGTAAACTTTTTTTAGGACGAGTCATACCACCTCCCCCCGGTGTCTACCCCCCCTCCCCCCGGGTATATACCCCCCAGGGGGGAGTAAAAAGAATCTCCCGAGATTCTTTTTATATCATCGGAGACTCTTTTTGTATCTCGGGAGACTCTTTTAATATCAACAGAGATTCTTTTTGTATCTCGCGAGATACTCTTAATATCAAGCGAGACTCTTTTCATATCTCGTGAGATTCTCTTTGAATCAATCGAGACTCTTTTTGTATCTATTGAGATATTCTTTGTATCAACGAAGACTCTTTTTATCTCTCCCGAGACACCTTTTGCATCAAGAGAGATTCATTTTTAGATCTAAGGATTTACAAAAAATTTCCAGAAACGGGCTTTTGTAAGAAAAAGAAGAGGATATAATGAAATAAAAAACCAGCAGTTCCGAAAAGGAATCTGCTGGTGAGCGTTAAGTTTATATCTAGGGCTAATGCAACTTTACATTAAGCGGCTTGCGAACTTTCTTCGCTGGAATTCTTATCGAATCGTTTCTTAAGATCCTCATAGATTCCTTTGGCACCTGGCGCATTCATTCTAGCTGCATATTTTACGGTGTTGTAATAACTCAAGGCTCCATCAAAACTTTCGGATCCAGCCAACATCAATGTGTCACTGAGGTTATCATTAAATAAATTAGCTGAATTTAATATGGGGCCCAATCCTTTTACTGCTCCCCAGTCTTTTTTTAATTCTTCCACAGGAAGATAAGGAGGCAAAAATTGAGGTTCAGAGTCAACATAATCCATGACCTTTTCTACAAAAGGCCTGGAACCATCCGACATTTTCAAAAGATCCTTCCGCTGCGTCGGAGTCAGCGCGATTAAATAAGGGGCTAAAAGTTCCCTTGCTTCATTTAATTTACCCAGAGCATCCGCTAATACAGCTTCTGGGATTTCGATTGAATTACGATTTTCTATCGCCATCATAAAAGTATTTAGGTAAATGATAAAAACTAACTAAAAGTAATTTAATAGATTATTTTCATAAAAATAAATTCTTAGGTCACTAAAATTAAAGTTCGTTACTTCCAGCATAATCCCCACTTTCAAATCCAAGTGACATCCCCTCCGCTATTTCTCACCTTTGACCCTAAAACCGGAAGCAGCCACTAAGCAGGAATTCCCCAAAATCCTTAAATTGTTGGAAACAAGCCAAACAACCTAGCCATCGACAGCCTACAAGCCGGTAGTAGATTCATTCATAGATGTACCGCTGGCTGTCTCAACCTTCGCCCATGATAAACTTTTTTCAAAAAATCCGACAACAATTGCTTTCAAATGGAAACACCGGGAAATACCTGAAATATGCCTTGGGTGAAATTGTGCTAGTAATGATAGGGATTCTGCTGGCGCTACAGGTGAATAATTGGAATCAGGATCGACTCAATCAGCAACTGAAGCAATCATACATAGAAAACTTATTGGTGGATCTGCAAAAGGATATTTCCTCCATCGAAGAACAAAAGGAGATCAATACTTATACAGAACAAGAGGGGCAATACTTGGAAGCGTTTTTGGGCCAGCAACTCACGGAGATAGATACTTTCCGACTTACACGCTCACTTATCATGACGGCATTCATTCCCAACGCCACCATTACCAACTCCACCTATAATGACCTGATCAATAGCAACCATTTTCACTTATTTCAAGATGCCCAGTTAAAAAGGCTGTTGGACGACTATTACATCCCTAATAATTGGGCAGTGCTATTTAATGAACGAATTCTTCAAACTGCCTGGTTTGATTACCGGGATGAAATGGTTAAATTCCATAGCCCGCTTTTGTATCGGGATTTTTATGAGTTGGACGATCCCGTGGAACTGAGTTATTCTCCAACATACCAGATCGATTGGAAAGGCATCCAGCAGAATGCGTATTTAAAAACTCAAGTGGGGATGATTGTGGCCTATAGACAGCAAATTCGAAAATTCCAGGAAGATCTACTTCAAAAAGCTCAGAAAGTAGTGGAGTATTTGGATCAAGAAAATTAAGGAAAGCGCTTGGAGCAGTATTTGGTGATCCTAAAAAGGGATCTTTTTAGAAAGAAAAACTTGTATACCCTGCGTGACCAAGCAGAATTGATGAAGGGGGGGATGAGTGGTTGCAGGGGATGATTCTATGAGCATCCATCTTTATTATAGCTATCATGAAACAACTCTCAAAAGCACAATCCATCCTGTATCATTTTTACCCTGGCGTGATCATTACTTTCTTTTTTATCTTGATCACCCCTATCCTATTGGAAAAAGGATTTCCCCCTCAGTTTTCAATGCTCCTCGCCGGCGGCCTTGTGGTGGTCCCTGTTTTTCTGATCCATTTAAGAAGCGCAAAATCAAAGGAGGGCGTTCCACGAATCAGCGACCTAATGGTTTACAAAGAGAAAATACCCACCAAAAAAATGGTGCTGTATACTGCCGGGTTGATCCTATTTGCTTTTTTGATCTACGGACTCACCCAGCCCCTCAATGTGCTGTTGACCGAAAAACTCTTGTTCTGGCTGCCCGACTGGTATCAGGTGAGAGACTTTGAAGGGTATTCGAAAAAAATAATTCTGATCACCTTGTTGTTAAACCTCCTTCTCAACGGGCTATTGGCTCCCTTTTTTGAGGAGCTGTATTTTAGGGGATATTTATTGCCAAGAATGGAAACCTGGGGCAAGTATGCTCCGGTGCTGAGTGCTGTTTTATTTTCACTCTATCATTTTTGGCAGCCCCAAATCTATTTGACCTTGATCCTTGCGCTGCTTCCCATGACCTATTTGGTTTGGAAAACCCAGAGTTTACGATTGGCAATCTATGTTCACTGTGGGCTCAATATCATCGGGACTTTGTTATCCTTAGGAATGCTTGGACAGTAGGAAACCACTAGGATTTTTTAATATTTGTCAGCCTTTGGATCTCTTTAGGTACCCCATCTGAGACTTCTCTGTTCCCGAATAATCGGGACTGGCAGTTCTCCTTCGAAAGGACCAACTTGCAACACAGAAAATCTAGCTTTAGTAGGGAAGTTGAACACCTGCTTCTGGGAGGCAGGCTACCTACTGAACACTGATCAAAATACCGTTTTCTACAAACCTTCGAGGAGCCCCTCTATCCTTTTTTTATTCGTAAACGGTCCGTCTAAACCTCCACGATTTTAATCCTTGAATTCCAAAACTTAATACAAGGATCAAGGAGAAAGTCCACGAAATCCTTAACTTAATTTTACCAAACCAAACCACGTGTGAGTCAATTGAATAAAACCAGCGGGATCAGAATTGAACTGGAGCAAAGCAAGTGATTTACGACACCAACACCCATGATTAATTTCTTTAGAAAAATTCGCTATCGGCTTATGGAGCATCAGTTAATCGGGAAGTATATGAAGTATGCGGTCGGGGAAATTATCCTGGTGGTGATCGGTATCCTGATCGCTTTCCAGTTGAATGAATGGAACGATCATCGCAAACAGGTAAAATTAGAACAGGAATATTATTGCCGGTTACTGGATGATGTCCGGTTGGATGAGAAACAAACACAAATTTTGTTAGAGCAAGCCGAAGAGCGTCTGGTAGCATCCAATCATGCTGTCCGATTACTCTTGGAAGACAACTCGGAAAAAATTGAAATTGCTTCTCAGATAACGCGCTCCACCAAAGCTGTATTCTCTGATTTTAAGCCAAATAATTCGGCTTTTGACGATTTAAAATCTGGAGCTAATCTCAATATCATCAGCGATAAACTCATCATCAAGGCGCTAAACCGTTATTTCAATAGGTTTGAAGAGCTAAAGAGTATCATCATGGTAAATGGGAAGCATGCGGTAGATATTTTGTTTGCGCATGAGGATTACTTTGCAAATGGTGCTGTCCAAGCCTCTATTAGAGAGGGGAGATTCAAAGATGGGCTGGATGAAGACTTGAAAGAAGCTATTCTGGTCCTTGACGATGATATTCTTACATCCCAAATGAGAAGGAGATTACTCAATGAATCCTTAGAGTTTGTAAGCGTGAACACCCGGCAAATCGAACTTTATCAATTGCTACTTCAGGAAACCAACGCCTTGAAAGTGCAATTAGAAGTAAAATGTGCAGCGCAATAAAGAAACCCGGTGATGCGATCATTCCGATCCAGGCTACTATAAACCTACCGCTGATAGGTAAGCTGCTGTTCGGGTTCCAATATCCTTCCTGGATGTAATCTTGAACCTAAATCATAGGATTTTAAATCCGCGTTATTGAAAGATCGGTATTATTCCTCTTAAATGATTTAACCAAGAGGTTTACAAGACTTTGGATCCTAATTCAAGATTACAACTGCGATATTTATCAGGTCTCGAATAGCTACGAAAATCAAAATCTATAATAACCGATTATAGTCAGTTGTTTTGATCAGTTATAATACTAAATTGATTGTCAAATACTTGAAAAATATACCAGTAGAGGTAGTTGACAACCAATACTGAAAAATAGCAGGATCTTTTTTAAACTTTTTTCATTTCAACTTATGCAACGATTACTTTATGTTTTGCTGGCGGCATCACTTCTAGCATGCAATGGCAAAAACAATGATAAAGCCCAAGAATCGGCTACATCTTCCTCTTCAAATATGGACACAATACATGTTGAGTTGGAAGAAGTAATCGGGGGATTGGAAAATCCTGTTCAACTAAAAAGCTTACAGGGTTCGGACAGATTATTCATTGTTTTGCAAGGGGGTAAAATCCTTCTTAAGGATAGAAATAGTCCTTCCCAAGAAGTGTTCTTGGATATTACTGACCGGGTAGATCATCAGCTCCCTGATTTCACAGAATTAGGGTTATTGGGATTGGAGTTTCACCCAAATTTTGAAGAAAACGGCCGATTATTCGCATTCTACAGTCATCAAATCAATGATGACAAAAACGGAGTAAACGTTCGAATTTCAGAATTTACGCTTCAAAAAGACGATTCAGGACTTGCTGATCCGGATTCGGAGCGAGTACTAATGGAATTGGATTACAGTGGTCTATTCATTATAGGGGGGAATTTATCCTTTGGGCCTGATGGGATGCTCTATATTGGGGTGGGCACAGGCAAAAGCGATGAAGCAAAATGGAATGCACAAAATTTAACTAATGTATTCGGCTCCATTTTAAGGATTGATGTAGACAAAGGGCAACCCTATTCCATACCAGAAGATAATCCTTTTGTAAATGGAAAGGCACCTGAAATTTGGGCTTATGGCTTTAGAAATCCCTATCGATTTGATTTTGACTCTGAAACAGGAGCTTTGGTTTGCATAGATGTTGGGGATAGACTCAAAGAAGAGGTGAACATCATTACCAAAGGTGGAAACTACGGTTGGCCTCTATATGAGGGCACCATTCTAACTGAAAACCAATCCATTGATTCAATTAATGGAAAACTGATTTTACCTGCGATTGAATACGATCACATTCTGGGATGGGGCGAGGCAATAGTCGGTTCCTTTCAATATAGAGGGAATAATTTCCCCGTCTTTCAGGACAAAGTTTTGATTTCAGATTGGAGTGGGCAAATGTTTCTTGCCAGCGATTTCGAAAATCCGAAGTTAGCTCCCATTGTATCAAACAGCATCAACATGCCCTCACAAGAAGATGTCAATCTAGGGGACAGATATTTTATCAATGGAATGATGGAATCCGAAGCTGGTGAAATTTATTTAACGGTACAAAAGGGTTTAGGTGATGGAAATGGTTTAGGGTCGATTTTTAGAATTAAGTATTAACCCATCTCGATTTTAGGTAAATGGATTCTGAATCTATTAATCAGTTTCCGCTGTTCAGGTCCTGATGGCTATCGTGGATGAAATCCTGAACCTATATCATAGGATTTAAAATCCGAGTAAATAAGAAAGAGCGTAGTGTTGTCTTTAAGTGTTTTGATCGAGAAGATAAAAACCTTTTGATCATACTTCGGGATTACAACCGCGATATTTATCGGTTTGAGAAGAGCGGAGTTCAAAAGCCTTATGGTCAAAAACTTTTAAGATCGGATAAAGAAAGAAATCATTGAAATTCTTATTTTAAGTTCAATACCAACTAACCCACTATCATCAAAACAACTAGTTAATCAATAGGATAGTTGTAATCGGGCTTTTTACTAAGTGTTGTGCTTCATTTTACCAACCAATAATCAATGATAAAATTCTTCAGGAAAATTAGGCAAAACTTGCTGGAAAAGGGTCAGACTGGAAAGTACCTAAAATATGCGCTTGGGGAGATCGTACTTGTTGTTATTGGAATCTTAATAGCACTTCAGATCAACAATGCGAATGAAAGCTTAAAGCAAAAACGCAAAGCTAAAAACTACGAAAAGACTTTAATTACTGAACTTAACGCTGATTTGATGAGGATCAATCAGTTAGATACCTTATGTCAGAAAATGCAAAAAGACATCAATGATTACCTCTCCTATTTCAAAAATCCGGATAAGGAATATAATGTAGTCATTCAAGAAATGGAAAAGGTGAACTATTACGGTGATTTCTACCAAAGTATTGCCTATACCATCGATGATATTATTAATACGGGCAACCTAGAGCTATTTAACAAAGAGATCAAAAATGCCATTTTAGAATATAAAGCCACGCAGGATTTTTATGAAAAAAACAGAGATGAAGTGGTACAAAAATATGTTTTGAGTGATCTTGAATTTGAAAATGCGGTAGATATACTTTCATTTAGCGATCTCCCATCTGATAAATCTAAAAACCTGAATGACTGGCTATTTGATTTCAAATCAGAACAATACAAATTGTTCAATAATCGAGCGCTTTCTATTTTACGGACTTACTATTTCCGGTCCGACCAAAACAATAAAATGAGACTTAGCATTGAAAACCTGCTAACAGAATTGGAAAAAGATTAAATAATGAAGCCATAACAACCCTTAAAATGAATGTTCTTACAGAATATTTTGAAAGTGTTGCTGCAAAATTGATTTTATAAAGGAATAGCAGATGGGACATAACCTAATCTCAGTTAGACCTTGCAATTTGTAACTAAAACAGCTATGAAGAGTAAATTAATTTTATTTTCCCTCCTCTTATTAGTTTCATGTTCCAGTAAAAAAATCGAGGCAGAATTTATTGAAATTGAGAATAACAATGCTCGATTTGAAATTGTGAATAACAGTGAGGAAGATATTGGCAAAATCACATTTGAAATAAGATACTTAGACAGTTCAGATGGCATATTACTTTTAGACACGGTATCCTATCAAATGAGTAATGAGGGTCAAAATGAGCCCCTTCCATTTTTAAAAGCGAATGATAGAACCTTTATCGTTCAACGTGCACCTGATCAATGCAATAAGGCAGAAATAATGGTATTGGAAATTGGTCATTGAGAAGCAGATAATACATATAAACTAGCTTCAATACGATAGAATGACCCTTGCGGTGAAACTCCCAAATTGACCACTGACCACTGACCACTGACCACTGAAAACTAATTCAGGATACTACAAACCTAGCAATAGCTCTTTTTCATTCATTATGTGGAAGTTATAAACCTGGTGATCAAAATCTTTAGGGAATTGTAAAGATGGAATCCAATGAAATCCATAATTTGGGTGAAACAGCGACACCCATATGGACATTGCAGATATATTCGCAATGGAATATTGTAGTTACGTATATACATGTGTTGGAAAAATAGACAAATATGAAAATTAAGCTTTTGCTCATAACTGGAATTTGCATGCTCGCAATAGCATGCCAGAATCAAAAAGATGAATCACAGGCAGGTTCTGAAAGTGAGAATTCGGAAAATCAATTTGACTTACCTGATAGTTTGTCAACCAGAAGAATTTCTTTCGTTCTAAACCTGAAAAAATCTGTTGCTGAAAGGAATTGGCCTGAGTTTGGGGAAAAGAATAATGAAGGAACTTTAATTTACTTCGATGCAGATCGGTCTGAAGTGTTCTTCCCAGATTCACATGTAAATAAGAAATTGCACAACCCCAAAAAACACAGTGATAATTATTGGCTAACAGGAAGGATAGACAGCATTCCTTATCACATGGAGGTAATGATCAGTTTCAATGAAGAAGATTCTTTAGAGTTCTTTTTTAAAAACCCTGTAGAACAATATTCTTCTGTGGAGGAAATAGGGAAATACATCCCTTCCGTTGAAAGTACAGAAATGTGGTCAACTATGGTTATTCATGAAATGTTTCATCACTTTCAATACAACAATGAGAACTACTTGGAGTATGCTGAATCCGATATTGGAATTTTACCTTTTGACATTAGAAACTTGGTGGCATTATGTCAGGAAGACAAGCAATTTCTAGCTATGATTCAGGATGAAAATAATATTCTAATGAAAGCCATTTCTGAGGATAGTAAAGATAATCGCGATTCTTTAATTACATCCTACTTGGACCAAAGGAAAAAGCGGATCACTAAATACGGTTCAGAACATCCCCATCTAGAACAGGTAGAAAACTATTATGTCATTCAAGAAGGATCGGCTAGGTACATTGAGTATTACAGCATGTTTTCCCTTAATAATTACTTCAATAATTCTGATGCTCCAATAATCCATAACGATCCAAAGTTTATTTCTTATTCAGAATTTGAAGAAATTGATTTGGAAAATCATGCTTTTAATTATTTAGTCTATGCTGGTCCAACGGACTATCATTATACGATTGGCTTTAACATCATGCGCCTTTTGGATGAATTGAAAATTGAGTACAAGAAATATCTGCTTAATAATCCAGAAAAAGGATTACACCAATATTTAGAGGATTATATAACTACTTTGCCAAACAAAAGCTAATAGCAATATCGTCCTGCTGGACATTACTGTTCATAGACAGACCGTCATTGAAAACCCTTTGAAGAGTTCCTGCTTACCGTTCTTATTTGTGAACGGAAAGGACATCCTTCAAAGGGTTTTATGTTTTACATCAGCCTTCGTCTCCGCTCAACCTGATAGTTTTACTTTGATATTTCGAAAGAAGATTTCTCAGTTCTCGAATAATCAGGGCTGGCAATTCCTCCTTCGAAATGACCTAATCACTATAGCGCCAACCTACCTCCGGCAGGCAAGCTGATCACTGATCACTGACCACTGACCACTGACCACTGACCACTGACCACTGAAAACTAATTCAGTATACTACAAACCTTTCAAAAATTCTTTTTCATCAAATGGGAGGAGATCATAAATCTTGTTATCATAAACTTTTGGGATAGGATAAAGATAGATTTCAATGAAATCCTTATATTAAATAAGGCACTTCACCTACTTGTGGATAATTGTGATATATACGCAATAGATTTTTGGAGTTGTGTATATACAAGTGTTGTGCTTCATTATGACCAACCAATAACCAATGATTAAATTTTTTAGAAAAATTCGTCAAAACTTACTAATGGAAAACAAAACTGGAAAGTATTTAAAATATGCTGTCGGTGAGATCTTACTCGTAATGGTCGGCATATTATTGGCTCTACAAGTAAACAATTGGAATGAAAAACAAAAGAATGTTAAACTCGAAGTACATTATCTTAATAGACTTTTGAAAGATTTAGAACTGGACCTTGAGGATCTTGGCACAGTAATTATTTCAAATACAGTTAACTTAGTTTTGGCTGAAGACGCCTTATTAAAATTAGGTGCGGATACTACAATTTTGAGGCGTGATGCCCCTTCCGAGATTGCACATAAAGAAGCTACAATTATTGATCAATCAGTTATTTACTCAGGTTCAATTATTACGGACTACTCATTTCGCTTGGAGTCATTTGGCCACCAATTAACCCGACTTTTGCAGACTAGAGGATTTGATCTAACCCAAACGACAATTAATGACCTCCTATCCACGGGTAAGATTGAAGTAATCAGAAATAAAAATTTAAGACAAAAAATTCAATCGTACTATGCTGTGATGCAAAGTAACATTGGAAATGAGGAAGATTTGATTAATCGACACAGATACTACCTCCAGAGTGTTTTAAACGACGCTGGGATTCCACCTTGGAGTAAATTGACCCTGGAAGAAGTAAAGGATATTACTGGAGTAGATAAAAGTCTTAAAACAGCCTTATATAATATTTATGAGGGCACTCATATATCACTCAGAATCAACTACACAAATGATGGCTCGCTTTTTAAAAAAATACAACAATTGAAGAAAGAAATTAACGCTGAATTGGACTTATTATAGTTACTTTAAGTATGGCAACTTAAATAATAAATTGAATAAATAAATAAATAACGAAAGCACAACAAAGCATAAAATGCTAATGGCTCCCATTCTGTCGCCACGCCATTTATGCGGGGCGTTTATCCATTTTGAATAGATTTGATCAGGAGGGCAATTTTCTTTTGTTCTTACCTCGGGATTGTAACCTCGATATTTATCTGATTTCGAGGAGCACATCCCGAAGAGTGGATAGCCTAAATAAAAAACCTCCGATATCTTCTCGACTCCGGAGGTTTACATTTTTCGGATATATTACGTTACTAGAGATTTCTCAGTTCCCGATAATCGGAACTTGAAGTTCCTCCTTCGAAATGACCTAATCACTATAGCGCCAACCTACCTCCGGCAGCCAATCTGACCACTGACCACTGACCACTGACCACTGACCACTGACCACTGAAAACTAATTCAGTATACTACAAACCTAGCAATAGTTCTTTTTCATTTATTGTGTGGAAGTTATAAACCTGGTGATCAAAAACTTTAAGGTATGGTAGAGATGGAAGCCAATGAAATCCTTATTTTGGATTACCCAACACTGAACTAATACGGTTGAAGACCATGCAAATAGGTTTGCATAGGATATAGATTATTAGGTTTATACCCGTGTTGTCTAAAATTAATAAACGATATGAAAGGGTTACTTGTACTTGGATTGATTTTGATTTCTCAATTTTCGATGGCTCAAGACACGATCTGTATAAACAAAACCATTGAGCACAAAATATATTCTGAATACTTAGAAGAAGAACGAAGCTATTGGATTAGTTTACCGCTTAATTATTCAGATACATTAAGCTATCCTGTCATCTATGTCTTAGATGCCGAATGGAGGTTTGACTTAATAAGAAATATCACTTTTTATTTAGGTGCAGACGGGAAAATTCAAAACTCAATCATTGTCGGTATTCCCCATATTGACTGGGAAGAAAAAAGAGGTCGAGACCTAACCTTTAGTCAATCAAGAAATGAATATGATGGAGAAAAAGTTGATTCAACCTGGTACAATGAGGCAAATTCAGGACAGGGCATGAAATTCTATCATTATTTTATTCATGAATTGATTCCTGAAGTAAACAACAACTACCCCACCAATAGTTACGAAACATTGATCGGCCACTCTTATGGAGGTTATTTTGGAGGATATATCTTATCCTTAAATCATCCCTTCGAAGTGATTCATATGTACGATCCTTCAATTTGGTTTAGCAATGGAGAAGTTATTAATAGGCTAAAAAACAATAATTTACAGAAGGAGGTAAAAATACATTTAACGTATCAGCCTATCCCAGAATTCCACAAAAGTAAAATTGAAGAATTCATATCAGAGCTAGAGAAGAACCAGAAAGTAAGTTTAACAACTGAATTTTATAGGGATGAAACCCACAATTCTTTGTTTCTGGATAGTTTTTACCAAGGAATTACGAAAACTAATAAATGACCTGATTTCACCACTGCCAACCTCCCTCCGGCAAGCAAGCTGATCACTGTCCACTGATCACTTTGAACTCATTCAGTATCCTAAAAACCTTTCAAAAGTTATTTTTCATCAATTGGGAGGAGATCAAAAGCTTTTTGATCAAAAAAATTTTAGGATTGGATAAAGATAAATTTCAATGAAATCCTTAAATTATTATAGTCGCTCCACCTTCTTGTGGATAATTGTGATATATACACAATAGATTTTCGGAGTTGTATATACAAGTGTTGTGCTTCATTATGACCAACCACTGAGCATATGATAAAATTCTTTAAAAAGATTCGACAAAGATTATTGACCGAAAATAAATTTAGTAAATACATCTTTTACGCGATAGGTGAAATTATTTTGGTTGTGGTTGGTATTCTAATAGCATTACAGGTTAATACCTGGAATGAATGGAGAAAGGACAGAAAACAAGAAAAAGAGATTTTAATCGACCTAAAACTGAACCTTGAAAATAACATAACCATTTTTAGAGCAAGAATAGATTATTTTAATTTTGGTCAAAAATCAGGTAAGATTATTATGGACGTGATTGATAATAAACTACCAAATCATGACTCACTGGGAATTTACTTTTTTAAGGCAACAGGAGGATATGGAGGAGCTGATGTAATTTCTTTCGTAGGCTATGAAGCATTTAGAAACAATGGATTTAGTCTTGTCGCTAATAAATCTTTAAAAGATGAGATATTGAAGTTGTTCGAAAACACTTATAGTCATTTAATTTCTATTGATGGAACATTTGTTCAACACAACTCATATCAAAGAGAGATTTTAGGGCAACTCTTCTATCAGAACGAAGATGATTCACTTATGCCTTATGACTATGATATGATTCTGAAATCTCAAACATACTATTCTTCGCTGACTGATTTCTATCACAATTATGGATGGATGAAAGAGGAAACAAACAAAGGATTATCAGAAACTCGTAGAGTGCTAAAACTAATAAATGAAGAATTAGAATAAAAACGAACCACCAACAGTGCATAAAATGTTCATTGCGAGCAAAAGCTCGCAACGCCATTTATGCTAACCGTTGTATCCAATTTGAATAGCTTTGATAAAGAAGGTAATATTCCTTTTAATAATACTTCGGGATTGCAACCGCGATATTTTTCGGGTCCCGAAGAGCACATCCCGAAGAGTAGATAACCAAAATAAAAAAAACTCTGAAATCTTCCTGACTCAGGAGGTTTATATCTTTCAGCTTTTGTGCATTGCACAAGAGATTTCTCAGTTCCCAAATAACCGGGGCTGGCAGTTCCCCCTTCGAAATGACCCAATCACCATATTGTCAACCTCCCTCAGGCAAGCAAGCTGATCACTGTCCACTGATCACTTTGAACTCATTCAGTATCCTACAAACCTTTCAAAAGTTATTTTTCATCAATTGGGAGGAGCTTATAACTCTTGTGATCAAAAAATTTTGGGCAAGGATAAAGATGGAAGTCGCTGAAAATCTTATTTTTATAAAAAGCACCATACCAACTCGTGGCTAATTGGGGTGTATTCGCTAAAGCATATTGGTGTCACATAAGTACAAGTGTTGGCAGCAATCAGGATAGTTCGATAACAATAGCAAAACGATAAAAAGATTTTTAAAAATATTAGAGGCTTTAAAGGATGAAAAGTATGAGAAGCAAAAAAAAGGAAAATTTAATATTTATATGGCGAATTACTGTGGCGCATACCATTGCATATTTCTGCGCTGGAATTTTTGCACTATTCGTAATAGATTATAAATCCTGGTTTTCAGAAGGTGCTATTTCATCTTTCATGTTACCAACGGATACGCCAATTGTTGCACTCGGGCCTGCATTCCAAATTATTAGAGGACTTATAATGGCGATGGTGTTATTGCCTTTGAGAAAAATATTTATAGACGGGAATTACGGTTTTTTTAAGTTGTGGCTTTTGATATTAGGGCTTTCGGTATTTTCTACTTTCGCAGCCGCCATGGGTTCACTTGACGGGTTCATCTATACAAATGTTCCAATTATTGAACAAATAATGGGTTATCCTGAAGCATTATTGTGGGTTACACTATTCGTCGGAATATTAAAAGCATTTTATAAATTGGAGAGCCGAGCGATCAACGTAATTGCCATCGTTTTTTTTGCTTTGATTATTTTCATGAGCATTATGGGATATTTAGAAGGGTTGGGAATTCTTGATACACAACAATAAAGGACATAAATGCCTGTTGCTAACATTTTGTATAGGTAATGTCCCTATCATACCATTTTCTGCCCAACAGATACCTTCGAGGAGCTACTGTGTCCGGTTTTTACCAGTAAACGGAAAGGAACTTTTAACTCTTAGGTCAAAAACTTTTAGGATAAGGTAGAGATGAAAGTCATTGAAAATCTTAATTTGGATTGAACAATAACCAATTCACTCTGAACCAATTGAATAGTCACGAAATAGACTAAGCAGAACTAGGCTCTTATAAGAAGCGTTGGCAAACTTTGCAAAAATGAAATCAAAAAATGAAATCACTCCATCTGAACTATTAGAAATCATAAAGCATGGGGCTCAGGTATGGGAGGAATGGCTGAAAAAAAATGCGCTTACTGAAAATTTTGACGAATATTTTAACAGCAATTTTCTTGATTCGGATATTGAATATATATCTCAAAAGGAGATGTTGGAAAGGAGAGTCAAAATCAATGGGCTATGCGAACTTGATCTTAGTGGTTTTGACCTACAGGAGTTTGATTTAAGATTTTTTCTTTTGAGAGGAGTAAATTTGGAAGGAGCGAATCTCTCAAATGCCAACTTGGAAGGAGTAAATCTCGAAAAAGCAAACCTTAAGGGAGCAACTCTTAAAGGGGTTATTCTTAAAGGAGCTAACCTTAAAGGAGCAAATCTCGAAAGAGTTAATCCCACAAAGGCAAGTGATTTAGATGATCCTTTTTTTTCAGAAAATCTTAGATCAAATCCAGGTAAAGCGGCAGATTTTTCAGGGGCAAATATGGAAGGGGCTATTCTTGCCCATGCAAATCTTTATGGAGACAATCTATATGAAGCAAATCTAAAAGAGGCAATTCTCACAGAAGTCATTCTAACGGAAGCATCTCTCGGTTCAGTAGATTTTACAAAAGCAAATCTTGTAAAAGCAAATCTTTGTAAAGCAGGTATTGGGTATGCGAATTTCACAGAGGCAAATCTTTATAAAGCATATATCCCATATTCAAGTCTTTTTCATGTAGATCTTACAGGAGCAAATCTTCAAGAAGCAGATCTTGAAGAATCAGATCTTAAAGAAGCAAATCTATCAGGAGCAAACCTTGAAGGAGCAAACCTTGAAAAAACAAATCTTGAAAAAGCAAATCTGGAAGGTGCTAATCTTACACAAGTCGTTCTTACTCAAGCAATTCTTTTGAGCGCAAATTTTACAGGTGCAACCATCAGAAATTCAATCCTGGCATATACAGTCATGATTGATACGAATCTTTCTAATGCAGACTTAACTAATACCATCTTGACTGGATCTAATTTTACATATACTAAAATAGAGAACGCCATTTTTGATGGATGCAATGTATATGGAATTTCAGTTTGGGATTTAATCGGAGAACCAGCTTCACAAAATAATTTGGTTATTACCAATCAACAAGAACCTAATGTTAACCCTATTATTACGGTAGATGATATTGAAGTAGCTCAGTTTATTTATTTGATGCTGAATAACACTAAAATTCGAAAAATTTTGACCACGATAACAGGTAAGGGAGTGTTAATTCTAGGTCGATTTTCTCCAGAAAGAAAGAAAATATTAGATGCTATTCGTAATAAGTTAAGAGAATTGGATTTTGTCCCTATGATGTTTGATTTTGAACAAGTGGAATCCAGAGATTATACGGAGACCATTCAAATTTTAGCAGGTATGTCCAGGTTTGTTATCGCAGATATTACTAGCCCTAAAAGTAGTCCTCTTGAACTTCAAGCTACAGTTCCCAATTTTAAAATCCCACTTATTCCAATTATTCAAGAAGATGAACAGGCGTTTGCCATGTTTTCAGATTTAAAAGGAAAATACAAATGGGTGCTGGAAGAATTAAAATATACAAGTGAAGTTGATTTAATTAAAGCATTTCAAAAAGGAATAATTGATCGTGCAATTGAAAAAGAGAAAGAATTATTTAAAGAGAAAGAGAAGCCAAAATTTGATGAAGATGTAAAGGATAATCGCCCCTCTACCTCTGATTATTTTTAAGAGACTGATTGTTACTATTAAAAATGGCAATTATTTGATTTTATGATGTTCAAGTAATTATTGCCATTTTGGATGCAATCCTGAACCCAAATCATAGGATTTAAATCTGTATTTTAAAAGCCCAGTATTTTTTCATCTTAAATGATTTAACCAAGAAGTTTACCAGCCTTTTGATCATTCTTTGAGATTACAACCGCGATAATTATCAGACCTAGAAGTGGGGAGTGATCACTGCAAACTGACCACTGAAAACTAATTAAGGATACTATAAGCCTTATGATCAAAGACTTTTGGGATAGGGTAGAGATGGAAGTCATTGAAATCCTTATTTTAGAATAAACAACAAGTAATTCACTCTGAACCAATTGAATAGTTATGAAATAGGCTAGCCCAACCCAGGCTTTTACAAGTAATAGCAGTACTGATAAATTTTATCCCTGTCATTTTAAAATTCGACGATATGTCCACAATAAAAAAAGCTTTTCCATTCCGAAATTTTCTCCTTTCATGCATTTTACTACAGAGCATTAATGCGTTTGGTCAAGGCCAGGAAAAAACAGAACCCCAGTTAATTAATGCCAGTCCAACAGATAATTTACCTCCCTATATAAAACTTGTAAGCGGCTTTGGAGAACGTCCGGATTGGTCTCATGATGGCCGGTTCATTTTGTTTTTAGACAAACCAATGGGCGAAGTATATGAAATGGAATTAGCAACTGGAATAATCCGTCCAAAAACCAGACATTTCAATCATTACGGTTTTACCAGAGCCATGTATTTATCAAATGGGGACATTCTACTTTCAGGTCCCAATGCACCATTTGACCCTACCAACATTGAAGAAAGGGATAAAGCGCGTGACTTAACCTGGTTGTATGTCATGGATAAAAATGGAAATACACCCCCGGTTTCATTAAACACACTCTGTGCTGAAGGTCCAGCTGTTTCCAGAAATAGGATGAGAATAGCCTGGACTCACCGGGACCGGCAATTACCTGAGCTAGGAAAAAACAGGGCAAAGCTATTAATGGCCGAAATAATTTATCAGGATGGAATTCCTAAGCTAGCCAACGAAAGGGAGATTTTTGATTCAAAACAATTACCCTTTTCACTGGGTCATGCAAGTCTTGAAACACAAAGCCTTGTCCCTCCCGAAGATGTAAAAGTAACTTTCGCTGTTTATACCATTGATAATGGGAATAATACGGATGTTTATATGGTTGACAGCGAAACCGGAGAATACAGGACGATCACTAATTCCCCTTGCTGCTACGATGAGCCCGAAGGAATATTCCCTGATGGGTTACACACCTTAGTCGAACACGGGAATTCTGAGAAAAATGCCTGGCCTTTGCTAGATCTGTATAAATTGAAATTAGATGGTTCAGGGGCAATGCAAAGATTAACGCATTTCACTGACTACAAGGGATACAAGGCCAATCAAGGAGTAATTTCAGACGATGGAAGATATTTATGTTTTCAGATAGGAAAAGATAATACAGAACCTGGCGTAGGCTTTGGTTTTCTAATCATGGATTTGGAAGAAGCTTCAAAACACCTGGAAGATTTTAAAACATATGATAAATAATAGAACTACAGCTACCAGTGTATTTAAGTACATGCAGGTTCGGGGCTATATTGAAATATGAAAACTTAATTCAAAGGGCAGCATTCACTGATAAGTTGAGGAGTTAAAACCCAGGATTACATATAAAAGAACCCTCCTTTAAAAACTTTCAGTAGCTCCTTTCTTTAGATCTATTTCATAGACGAAAAGGAGATTTTAAATCTTGTGATCAAAAACCTTTTGGAATAGGATAGAGATGAAACCCGCCGAAATCCCTATTTTGTTTACCACAACACTGAATTAATACTTATAAAAACCTTGCGGAAATTTACCAAAAGGGTATAGATTATTGAGTTTAAACAAGTGTTGTACTTATCACGGGGCAAGTCATTTTTAGCGAGAAAATCAGGAAAACCAATACGTTAATATAATTTAATAATCAACTAACTATAAAATCATGACCATTGAACAAAACATTGAAATTATTGAATCATTATACAACGCTTTCTCAACTGGTGATATGCCAACCGTATTGGGGCTAATGCATCCTGATATCGAATGGAATGAGGCCGAAAGTAATTCCCTTGCCGAAGGAAACCCATACATTGGGCCAGATGCAATTTTAGAAGGCGTATTTACTAACCTTGGAAATAAACATGAATACTTTGGATTACAGGATATAAAAATCCATGGCATGAATAATAATATGATCCTAGCTACTCTACGGTACGATGCTAAAGTAAAATCTACAGGTAAGGCTTATAATGCACAGGCTGCACATTTATGGACCCTTAATGATGAAGGAAAAATTATTGCCTTTCAACAATATGTAGACACCAAGAAATTGGCGGATTCAGAAGTATAGGATTGATTAAGGCTACTGCCTAGAAATTTTATATTAACAATAGCTCAATATTGTATAACCGTAATTATTTCGGGTTCGACTATGTCCGAATCCACATGGAGTTGCTATGGTCTGTGCCTGACAGATAAGCCGTATCTTAAAACCCGTAACTGACGGTTACACAATCCGCCCTAAAAAATCCTTCGAGCCCCCAGCACCCCTTTATTTATCGAGGGCTAAAAAGGAGATCATCAGCCTTGTGATCAAAAAAATTAAGGGTAGGAAAAAGATAGAAGTCACTGAAATCCTTAATTTTATACGAAGCACTGCTCCTATCTTGTGGATAATTGTGATATAAACGCAATTGATTTTTGGAGTTTCTTATACAAGTGCTACCTATCACCAATCTTAACTATGAAAAAAATCCTTCTTGCATTTATCTTTTTTACCTGTTGCTATTCATCAAAACTTTCTGCTCAAAATGGAATAGATTCCACGTTATTAAAAGAATTAGAGCGAATGTTTGAAATTGATCAGTTAGCAGCATCTAAGTCCAGAAGCTCTTCGAGTTTATCGACTACTGAGTGGGCTGACAGTGTTTACCAGGCTCATCAAATATTTCTTGAAAATACTCTTAATAAGTTTGGCTATCCTGGTTATGACAAGTTGGGTAAAAGAGGCTCTAATCTTTATTGGGTGATGGTTCAACATTCTGATTTTGATACAAATTTTCAGAAACGAGTTCTCGATTCGTTGTATCAAGAAGTACAGATTAACAATGCTGACCCTGTTAACTATGCCTATTTATTGGATAGAATTAAGATGAACTTGGGTGAAAAGTTGGTTTATGGCACGCAAGTAACTTATCATTGGTTTACAGGAAAAGCTCGCATTAGGCCTACAATTGACCCTGAAAATCTAAATAGTAGAAGAGCTGAGATTGGTCTAGAACCAATTGAAGTATATCTGGAAGAAATGAACGAGGTAAATAATTTACAGGGCAACTCAATTATAGGCGGAATAACAAATTTGGGGTTATTGTTGATAATCACCTTAATAGTAATATCAACTTTAGTTGTACTCTTACTTTTTAAAAGGAAAAGAGCAATAGATAAAAAACCTAAACTGAATTAATACGCAGTTTAGCCAAACCGCTGTATCCAATTTGAATAGATTTAATCAGGAAAGTTATATTCTTTTTGATCATACTTTGGGGTTACATCCGCTATCAGATCCCGAAGAGCGGTTAATTGGTCTTTGATATTTTGAAAGAGATTTCTCAGTTGTTCCTCCTTCGAAATGACCTTTCTACTACTCTGCATGATGATCACAGATCATTGCCCCTAATTACTGCAACTGCCTACTTGTTTCAGATTCAGCTATTATGAATTGCCAAAGAGATTTATCAGTTCACGAATAATCGGGATCGGCAGTTCCTTCTTCGAAATTACCTGATCACTATTCTGCAAGCTGATCACTGATCACTGACCACTGACCACTGACCACTGACCACTGAAAACTAATTCAGTATCCTGCAAACCTTTCAAAAGTTATTTTTCATCAATTGGAAGGAGATTATAAATCTTGTGCTCAAAAACTTTTGGGATAGGGTAGAGATGAAAGTCACTGAAAACCTTAATTTTATAACAAGGACTCCACCTACTTGTGGATAATTGCGATTTATACGCAATAGATTTTTGGAGCAGCGTATGTACAAGTGTTTCCACACATTTAAAAAAAGATGATGACAAGAAAAGTATACTTCACAATATTTGTTTTGATTGTGTCCTGTAATTTGACTTTTGGACAATGGCCAATGTCAAACGACCCTGAATTTAACTCTGAAGTAAAAGAGCCAACTTATAAAAAGGGGAAAGGACCAAAAATACTCTTAGATGGTGCTCACCATAACTTTTTTATTCAATGGGATTTTATAAAACCTTTCTCTGACCTGGCAAAAGCTGATGGATACCAAACAATAGTAGATAGTTCAAAATTTACACCTGAATATTTAAAACGCTTTGACGTTGTAATGATTATTACGTCTCTTCCATTCAACTTCACCACTAAAAATCAGGTAACAGATGAATCTACGTTCTCTAAAGACGAGATAAATAGCTTGTATGATTGGGTTAACAACGGTGGTTCACTTTTAGTTTTTAGTGAACATGCACCATTTGACCAAGCAATCAACCCACTTCTAAATCAGTTTGGAATTGAGTCGAGTATTGGAACAACAATTGACAGTTTGAACTATAACAAAGAAATTGGAAGAACAGGATGGATAGAATTTACCAAGGATAATGGACTTCTAAATATTGAACATCCAATAGTTAAAGGGAGAACACCGTCGAATCAAGTTAATCGCTTGCTGACATTTGGAGGTAGTGGACTTAATGGAAAGAATTATACCAACCTGTTAAGGTTGTCTGAATCATCAGAAAACGTAGTTCATAGTACAGGAGTTGGGCCAATTGGAAAAGGTAATTCACAGGCTTTGGCAGGAAATGTCGGTAAAGGAAAAGTAGTTGCTCTTGGAGATTCGAACGGATTTACAGCAATGGTTTTTGACCAAAATGATGGAACAAAACAAAAAGCTGGTATGAATTTAGAAAATTACGATTGGAAACAATTTGTATTGAATACTTTATACTGGCTATCAACTGAATAAAAAAAACGTGTGGTAACAATGTATAACCGCAATTACGGTGGATTCGACTACGTCCGAATCCACTAGGAATTGCTAAAGTCAGTGCCATACCGAAAATTACCGCATATTAACCCGTAACTGACAGTTATACGAGACCGTTAGGCTTCATTATGACCTACCTTTAGCAATGATAAAATTGTTTAGAAATATTCGTCAAAATTTGCTTTCCGAGGGAAAAACTGGAAAGTATATGAAATACGCCATTGGAGAAATTATTTTGGTAGTTATTGGTATTTTGATTGCATTAGCGATAAACAATTGGAATGAGGCAAGAAAAAATAGGGTTAAAGAAAAAGACATTCTTTTTGAAATTGCAGAAACCCTAGAAGTTAATGCAAAAACACTCGATTCTAGTATTTTTTGGGGAAATAGATTTATTAAAGAGCGGCAAAACTATCTTAAATCAGTTAGGGAGAAAAAACCTTATAATGACACAATGCAACAAGGTTTTCAACGTATGAATTTGGGATTTTCTCGTACAGCTCTTTCAAAATCTGGATATGAAATGCTAAAGATTAGTGGATTTGATTTATTACAATCAAAGTCCTTAAAAAAAGAAATACTTAATTTATTTGAAGTTACTTATCCTAATTTAGAACTCAGAGAAAATGATAATCGCCTAAATATTATACTAGAAAATGTCCAATTATACTATTGGCAAAATTTCATGGATACAGACAGTGGCAAATTTCCTATTAATTATGAGCAGCTTTTAAATGATAACTACTTTTATGAACTGATAAATGCTTATCTGGAAAGGGAGACTTTATTACGTAATTGGAAAACGGAAACCTTCGATGAAAATAACCGAGTTCTACAATTAATTAATGATGAATTAAAAAATTAACGAAAGCACAATACCGGCTATAATTCATTGCTTCTGACTTTCCTCGCTGAAAGTCCTTGCAAATTTGCTATCCTCAGTTTACGGTTGAAAATCCTTGCGGATTTTATCGCAGCGAAACCCTTGCCAAACCGCTGTATCCAATTTGAATAGATTTAATCAGGAAAGTTATATTCTTTTCATACTTTGGAATTACAACCGCGATATTTATGGGGTCCCCAAAAGCGGGAAGTCTACATAAAAACCCTCCGAAATCTTCACGACTCCGGAGGTTTATATCTTTCAGCTATTGCGTATTACCTAAGAGATTTCTCAGTCCCCGATAATCGAGACTTGTAGTACCTCCTTCGAAATGGCCTGACTACTACGCAGCTTGCTGATCACTGAGACTGCCCACAGCGATTATCTAATTCAAATAAAACCTTCGAGGTCCCAAAGACCTCAAAGGTTATCTTAGATTTTTATATCGAATTCGCTTCGGTGTCACATCACCCAGACGCTTTTTCTTGTTCTCTTCATAGTCGGAGAAGTTACCCTCAAACCAGACCACCTGAGAATCGCCTTCGAATGCCAGGATATGCGTACAGATCCTATCCAGGAACCATCTGTCGTGGGAAATTACTACGGCACAACCTCCAAAGTTCTCCAGAGCTTCTTCTAAGGCTCTTAGCGTATTTACATCCAAATCGTTGGTAGGCTCATCGAGTAACAGCAAGTTACCACCTTCTTTTAGCGTTAAAGCCAGATGAACCCGGTTCCGTTCTCCACCAGAAAGTACTCCTACCTTCTTCTCCTGGTCTCCTCCTCCGAAGTTAAATTTGGAAACATAAGCTCTTGAATTCACTTCCTTGTTGCCCAGCTTCATCAATTCATTTCCTTCAGAAATCGTCTGGTATACGGTTTTATTCGGATCCAGAATATCATGTCCCTGATCCACATAGGCAAGTTGAACGGTCTCCCCTACTTCGAAATTCCCAGCATCTGGTTTTTCCTGTCCTGTGATCAGCTTGAAAAGCGTGGATTTACCTGCACCATTCGGTCCGATCACACCGACAATCCCACCTTGTGGCAAGGCAAAAGATAAGTTTTCGAACAAAAGCTTATCGCCATAGGCTTTGGATACGCCGTTTACCTCTATCACCTTAGCTCCCAATCGTGGCCCCGGTGGAATAAACAACTCCAATTTTGCTTCTCTTTCCTTAGACTCCTCTCCGACTAATTTATCATAGGCGCTCAAACGGGCTTTTCCTTTTGCCTGTCGGGCTTTCGGAGTCATTCTGATCCATTCCAGCTCTCGTTCCAAGGTCTTCTGACGCTTGGACTCCGTTTTTTCCTCCTGCTTCAATCGGTTTTGTTTCTGATCCAACCAAGAAGAGTAATTGCCTTTCCATGGAATCCCTTCCCCACGGTCCAGTTCCAAAATCCATCCCGCCACATTATCCAAGAAATAACGGTCGTGCGTCACGGCAATGACAGTACCTTTGTAATTCTGTAAATGTTGCTCCAACCAATGTACAGATTCCGCATCCAGGTGGTTGGTCGGTTCGTCGAGTAACAAGACATCCGGTTCCTGTAATAAAAGTCGACAAAGTGCCACTCTTCTTTTTTCACCACCGGAAAGGTTTGCCACGTTGGCATCACTAGGGGGAAGTCGCAAAGCATCCATGGCTTTGTCCAGCATGACATCGAGTTCCCAGGCGTTGGCAGCATCCAGTTTTTCCTGTACTTCTCCTTGCTTGGTGATCAGTTTATCCATGGCATCCGGGTCCTCCATCAAGGCAGGATCCATGAACTTCTCATTGATCTCTTCAAATTCTTTCAGCAAAGCAACCGTCTCGGCTACAGCCTCTTCAACCACCTCTTTTACGGTCTTAGAAGGGTCTAATTGAGGTTCTTGCTCCAGCATTCCCACGGAATACCCGGGAGACCAAACTACTTCACCTTGGTATTCTTTGTCCTTCCCAGCGATGATTTTCAGCAAGGAAGACTTACCGGAACCATTGAGTCCGAGAACCCCAATTTTGGCTCCATAAAAAAATGAGAGATAGATATCCTTTAATACTTTTTTCTGCGGCGGATAGATTTTTGAGACTCCAGCCATAGAAAAGATGATTTTTTCTGCACTCATGTGGTATATTTTGCGTTACAATTTCACTAAATGGTAAAGATGGCAAAAAAACCCCTTTCTTAGGATAAGTGCTTTTGAATTAATTAATTTGCCAAAAATTGGAAACGACCACCTAACCTACTGTAGAGCAATGGAGCATCCGTATGGATATATAAAGGATAACAAAGTTTATTTAAAAGGATTTTTAGGTCAGGATGACAGGGTGATTGGAGAGGTTAAGGAAGACGAAGCCTCCACAATCAGCTATTTTGAAACAAGGTTCGATCAACTCAAAGAGAAGGTCGAAAAGCTAAAATCCGATATTCAAGAAAACCAAAACAAAGGTTCTTTTTTGATGAAGTTGATTCATCTGAGAGATTCTTTGATGCAAGCGGATGCCTTAGGCGATTTTATTCCGCTGATTGAGGAGCTCAATAAGGAAGAAGAATACCTGAGTGAAATTATCCAGTCCAATCGTGCCAAAAACCTGGAAGTGAAAAAAGCATTGATTCTGGAAGCAGAGGAAATGAAGGATAACACGGATTGGAGAGAAACCACGGAGGCTTACAAAGACCTGAAAATGCGTTGGATCAAAACAGGTCCAGTGGAGAAGGAGTTGGAAGAAGAGATTGAAAAGAAATTCAACGACGCCGTACAGCATTTCTTCGAGAATAGAAGACATTATTACGAAGGACTCGCTTTACAGGCTGAAGAAAATATTAAAGTATATGAGGCCTTGGTGGTGCAAGCCAGAGAGGCGCATGATTTCCCAGATGCCAAAGTTGCTTTTGAAATCAGTAAAAAAATTCAAAAGGAATGGAAAGCATCCGGAAAAGTCCCCGCTGAAAAACGTCAACCTTTATGGGATGAATTTTCTAGACTTAACAACCGAATTTTCTCCAGGTACAAACGGACTTTGAATCCAGGGCCATCGATGCACCCTAGAGAGATCATTCGAAAGGCGGAGCAGCTGACGGACGAAATCAAGAAGCTGGCAGGTCAGCCTACATCCTATGAGTTGATCGGTCAAGCCAAAAAAATTCAGGAAGAATGGAAGAAACTTCCGATGAGAAAGCCGAAAGAAGTGAATTTGACGGCAAGATCATACCAATTCTTTATGGATATCGTTTTCGAAAAAGCCTTTTTGGAAAAACTCGTACACGGTAAATACGAGGGTTTTGACGAAAAACCTGCAGAAGAGCAAAAACAAATAAAAATTGCTTTATTAAAGGATCTGCTTCATAGAGATCAGACTGAATTGGACACGGCTCAGAGTAATTCTGATAATTTCCGCGTTCAGACTCAGGATTTTGAGATTATGATGCGAAAAAAACTTTCAGGACTGAAAAGAAAAGTGGATGTAAAAAATTATATTTTGAGACAACTTTCTTTTAAATAATCAGTACTTGATTACATATTTCAAAAAAAATATAATTTTGCAACCCAATTAAAATCCGGAACACCTATTAATTAAATAAACACTATGTACTGGACACTTGAACTTGCCTCTTATTTAGAAGATGCTCCCTGGCCTGCGACCAAGGATGAGTTAATTGATTACGGCATCAGATCTGGCGCGCCACTTGAAGTGGTCGAGAACCTCCAGGAATTAGAAGATGACGGCGAGCCTTATGAAACTATTGAGGAAATTTGGCCTGATTATCCGACCAAAGACGACTTCTTCTTTAACGAGGACGAATATTAAATTGAGAGCCCTGGCTAGCCTGGGGCTTTCTACTTTTCATAATCCTAGTACCTGCCTAAGTCGAGAATAACCCGATTTACTGACTGGCACTTGCTTCCCATTTCTGAGCTTAATCAAGAAATTCTCCCGCTCATAGGGTTCAATTTGGGTCACTTCATTTAAGTTGACCATAAAAGACCTATGCACTCTTGAAAATTTGGAGGGGTCCAACACCTCTTCCAGGGATTTCATGGTCATCTTTTTCAAGTATTTCCCATCCTTCACATGGATGGCGATGTAATCGTCTTCTGCTTCAAAATACAGCACCTCTTTGATCGGAACGATTTTAATTTCGTTCTTTACCCGCACCACCAATCGCGTGCTTTTCTCCGCCAATTGATTTACCCCCTCCTGTATCACCTCTGGAGATTGGTTCAGGTATTTCTCAATCGCTTGATTAAATCGAGCCTGAGAAAATGGTTTTAGGAGGTAATCGATCGCTTTTGAATCAAAAGCCTTTAGAGCATATTGATCAAATGCAGTAGTAAATATGACTACCGGTGGTTCCTCCAATAACTCCAACATTTCAAACCCAGTGATTTTAGGCATCTGAACGTCCAAAAAAATCAGATCAGGCTGATAGGTTTGAATTGCTTTTAATCCCTGAAAACCATCCTGACATATTTCCAACACTTCAAATTGTGGAAATGCTTTTAAATATTCCTCTACGATGGAAGCAGCCAATGGCTCGTCATCTATGATTAATGTTTTGATCATTTCAATTGTGGAATTTTAAGGGTTACCGTAAATCTCCCTGCATTGGAATCTGTCTTCAGTAAATCAGATCTTCCAAATAGTAATTCAAGTCTTCTTTTGACAGAACTCAGTCCAAATCCCACACCTGAAGAGGGAGTGCTTTCTTCATCAAAAGGGTTAACAATCTGGATCATCAGGTAATTCTGATCCTTGAAGGCTTTGATCTGAATACCCACGTCTCCTGTAAGACCATATAAACCATGTTTAATGGCGTTTTCTAATAAAGGCTGAACAAGGAGCTGCGGAAGCCTTAACCCCTCTGAGAACTCCCCAGAATCGATCTCTACATGCAAGCGATGTCCGAACCTGACCCGTTCGATGTCCAGGTACATTTTCAGATAACCCAACTCCTCATCCAGGCTTACCCATTCTTTATGATCTTTTCGAATGGTCCCTCTTAAAAAATCGGAGAGTTGGAGCACCATTTCCCGGGCCTTTTGGGGTTGGGAAACCACAAGTGCACTGATAGAATTCAAACTATTGAACAAGAAGTGGGGCTGCAATTGCTGCCTGATGGAAGTCAACTCTGCTTCCCTGGAAAGCTGGTTAATTGTAGCTTCTCTTTTTTGCGTTTCCTCCTGTAGCTCCAGCTTAGAGATCACCAAGGCAATGACCGCGACCAGAATTTCAGGCACCGCCAAAAAAGCCCAACGGAGGTAAAAACTTTCCTGAAGCATTTCTAAGTAAAGAATCTCTTCACTGAAGAGCCATTGAAGGATCATTTTATGTGCTAGGACTTCCACTAAGCTTAATACGAAAGGAATACTGAAGAGCAACCAACTGTTTCTTCCTTTGGGTATGTAAAAGCCAAAAATGATTTCCAGTACAAATACCCCTGCTAAAAACACACCTGTATATGCCAAGGCATCAGGCCAGGCAAGATTTACTTCCACTCCAAAATTTCTCAAAATAAAAAAGCATCCCAGAAACCAGCCAGTAGCGGTCCCTGAGATGATGTATTTGATAAGCTGGGGTTTTGTAAACGCCTTAAAAATCAAAATTTCTATGCTTTAGTTGGACCGAATTTCATTAATAAGATTTGATTTCCAAACCTCCGAAGAGTACAGTCCCTTTTAAAATCAGCACTTTCTCTGGATCGATCATTGAATCTCTGTATACACGCTTGTCGTCAATGCCAGCAGCAATATTGCTTACCTCGGATCTGACATCCCAATGAGGAGGCACCACCAATTTCATTCCTCCAAAAATAACATCCACCTGAATGGTTACAGGCCCCTGAATATCTGCTTGGGTTAAATCCAAATCAATCCCGCCGAAGGCAGCAGTCAATTTACCTCCTTTGAGGTTCTTGGTCAAGATTCTCTTATTGACTCCGCTCAAAATGGCATCTATGTTTAGCGTATCTGAAAAGGAAGCACCGGACATGTTTCCAAAACTTGATTTAGCACCAGTCCCAGAATATGTTTTGGAATCAGAAGGATCTTCAATAACCTCTTCACCGGACGTCCCCATAGAACTTTTCTTTTGATTGACTTGCCATTTGGCCTGAATATCCCGGATCAAATCCTGCTCTTTCTTCTTTTTGGTAATCAGGTACACTCCTAGCAAAATCAAGGCAATAGGAAAAATGTATCGGTCCAAGGCAAGGTTAAATCCGAACTCATTTCTCAATAAGAAATAGGAACCCAAAAAAAGCATGAAGCCACCAAACAGGCTTTTAAACTCGTGCTTAATCAGGGTAAACAAACCGATTGCGATTAATATCATCGGCCAGGTGAGAACCCAAGAAGGAATGAAAATGCCTACTTTTTTCAGTAAAAGAAGTACACCGATTATCAGAATAACAAATCCAAATATGATGCCTCCATCGTTTCGTGGGGAAGAATAATTTTTCATGAGTGCATTGATTAAAATTGATAATCAAATGTATCTCTATCCACTTTATCCAGAAACGACAAATAGGTCAGGTGAAGCCAAGGGTCGGTAAGCGACCCTAAAAAGTCGGTAAAAATGGTAAGATCATTTTTCTTTTCCCTGAGAAAGCAAAAATTCCCCATAGGCCAAGTCTTCCGGGGTAGTGATTTTGATGTTCTCCAAATTTCCCGCAATCAAAGACACTTGCCAGCCCTGATGCTCGTAAACAGTGGCATCGTCTGTAAACTGTGGGATTTCTTTTACTTGAAAAGCTTTTTTGATTTTGGACAGCAAGAAGGTCTGTGGCGTTTGTACCAACCTAAAATCCTGTCTTTCCTGATAACAAGACTTGCCATCATCTCCTAGCTTTCTAATGGAGTCTTTCAGTGCAATGACAGCGATACCACTCCCGGATTGCCGGGCTTCATGAAAGGAATGTTCAATGACCTCTTTTTTCACAAAAGGACGAACCCCGTCATGGATTGCTACCAATCCTTCTTTCCATGTCAGAGTATCCAAGCCATTTCGTACCGATTGAAAACGTGAATTTCCTCCAGCCACCAGTTCATGTGGTATTTGGAATTGGTATTGGTCGCACAAGGCTTCCCAATAAGAAAAGTCAGCTCCAGGAATTACAAGAATCAATTTGATGGAGGAATCTACCTCATGAAAAACCCGGAGTGTCCGCATCAATACCGGCTCTCCACCAATGGGCAAATATTGCTTTGAAATCGGTGCTCCCATGCGGGTGCCTTTTCCTCCTGCAACAATAACCGCTGCTTTGTTCATTTTGTGAATTTTGTGACAAAAATATCTAATTCAGTCCGATTAGATTTTCACTGCAAATTATCAAACCCTCAAGAAATAAAAAAAGCTCCCTGAGGGAGCTTTCAATTTATTAGAGGATCAACATGGCGTCTCCGTAAGAGAAGAAGCGATATTTTTCTTTAATGGCTTCTTTATAAGCTTTCATAACCAAATCATAGCCTCCAAATGCTGCTGCAGTCATCAACAAGGTAGACTCAGGTAAATGGAAGTTTGTGATCAAGGCATTTGCAATTTTGAACTCGTAAGGAGGAATGATGAATTTATCTGTCCATCCAGCGCTAGCTTTCAATCGACCATTTGCAGTTACTGAGGATTCTACCGTCTTCAAAGAAGTAGTACCTACTGCTACCACACGCTTTTTCTCATCCAAAGCTCTATTTACCAATGCTACTGTCTCATCAGGAATGCTGTAATTCTCTGAATCCATTTTATGCTTGGTCAAATCTTCCACATCAACTTGACGGAAAGTACCTAGCCCCACGTGTAAGGTAATCGGAGTTACGTCTACGCCCTGAAGCTCCAATCTCTTCAACAAATGTGGGGTAAAGTGCAAGCCTGCAGTAGGTGCTGCCACCGCTCCTACATTCTTTGCAAATACAGTTTGATACCTCTCTCTATCTTCTGCTTCTACTTTTCTTTCGATAAACTCTTTCAACAATGGAGTTTCACCTAAAGAATCAATGGTCTTGTGGAATTCTTCTTCTGTTCCATCAAAAAGGAAACGAATGGTTCTTCCTCTGGAAGTCGTATTGTCGATGACTTCTGCCACGAGGTCAGAATCTCCAAAATACAATTTATTTCCTACTCTGATTTTTCGAGCAGGATCCACTAGAACATCCCAAAGTCTAAGTTCAGCATTCAGTTCTCTCAACAAGAAAACTTCAATTTCTGCACCTGTTTTTTCTTTGTTTCCGTACAATCTGGCAGGAAATACCCTGGTGTCGTTGGTGACGAAAACATCACCTTCACCGAAGTATTCTACAATATCTTTGAAAACTCTGTGTTCGATCTCCCCCGTGTCGCGGTGCAATACCATCAGACGGGATTCGTCTCTGTTTTCAGTTGGATAAAGGGAAACCAGTTTTTTTGGAACGTCAAATTTGAAATCCGATAATTTCATAGGAAAGCTTTAGTAGTCTGAGCTTGATTTGTTTATTTTAGATTAACTCTAAAAAATGCAAAGATAATAACAATAATGCCCAATTTCAGCTATCTTAACAAATTGTTTTAACCAACTATTCTAAACATGCTCTTTTTCCAATTGACTTGGGAGAGTTTTCGGTTCGCAGTAACTGCCTTAAAAGCCAATATAACCAGAACTATCCTCTCTCTTTTAGGGGTTACCATCGGCATCTTTGCCATCATCGCAGTATTTACATTAGTAGATTCTCTAGAGAATAATATCAAGTCTTCTTTTTCATTTTTGGGAACCAACGTCATGCGGGTGGATCGCTTTCCTTTTGCCAGTGGACCTCAGGATTACCCCTGGTGGAAATATTTCCGTAGACCTCCGGGAACCCTTTCGGAATATCGATTTCTACAAGATCGCTTGAAATCCGCAGAAGCAGTAACTATCTCAGCGTCTGCAAGTACTACTGTTCAAGCAGGTAGCAATGCTTATCAAGGCATGCAGTTGACAGGAGTGGAATACACCTATCCTGACGTATATGACCTACCTCTAGAGGAAGGAAGATTTTTTCTGGAATCCGAGATCAATGCTTCCAGAAACCTGGCCATTGTAGGAAGAGAAATTGCCAATACCCTTTATCCCAACCTTCCTATTTTAGGAAAGGAAATAAAGATCAAAGGAATCAAATTTACAGTGATTGGAGTTTTTGAAGAGGAAGGCGAAGGGCTTTTTGATGCCCCATCCAAAGACGAAGCTTGTGTGATCCCCTATGGAGCATTCAGCAAAATGTTTTATACAGGGAAAAATGGAATTGAACCTACGATAGCCGCAAAAGGCAAAGAAGATGACATAGGTTTGGTTGCTTTGGAAAATGAGTTAACAGGATTAGTCAGAGCCAAAAGAGGTCTGAAACCTACCGAAGAAGATAACTTCGCTTTAAATAAGACCGAGTTTATTCAAAATGCCATCGGATCCATTTTCGATGTGATTTCCATTGCCGGATGGGTGATTGGAGGATTTTCCATTTTGGTCGGAGGATTTGGGATCGCTAACATCATGTTTGTGTCTGTGAGAGAGCGAACCAACATCATTGGAATTCAAAAATCTTTGGGTGCCAAAAACTATTTTATCCTTTTCCAATTTCTATTTGAATCTGTATTCCTCAGTTTAATTGGTGGGGCCACCGGAATCTTGATCGTGTTTGGCCTGAGCTTTATTCAGCTAGGGAGTTTAGAATTGATATTATCCTTTAAAAATATTGTACTTGGACTAGGAGTCTCCTCCATTATTGGGGTAGTTTCAGGGATTGTCCCAGCCACACTTGCTGCTAGAATGGATCCAGTGGAAGCTATCAGAACGACATAAGAAGCATGAATTAGGCCAAAAAAAAGGGAAGCTTGAAGCTTCCCTTTCTCATATTGTGAGTTTATTCCACTTATTCTTTTATTTCTTCAGCCACAGCGACTAATCCTGCTGCTGCTTTAATTTTAACTTCCAATTCTTCCATTAACTCCGGATTGTCCAATAGAAGACTCTTCACAGAATCTCTTCCCTGTCCCAACTTCTCACCATTGTAAGAGAACCAAGATCCCGCCTTCTTAATAATATCGAATTCCACTCCCAAGTCGATGATCTCTCCCACTTTGGAAATTCCTTGACCATACATAATGTCAAACTCCACTACTTTGAATGGAGGAGCCACTTTGTTTTTCACCACCTTTACTCGAGTACGATTTCCTAAAATATTGTCTGCGCTTTCTTTGATTTGGCCAATTCTTCGGATATCCAATCTAACAGATGCATAGAATTTCAGGGCATTACCCCCAGTAGTGGTTTCAGGATTCCCAAACATCACCCCGATTTTCTCTCTCAGCTGGTTAATGAAGATACAGGAACATCCTGTTTTATTGATCGCTCCAGTTAATTTTCTCAAGGCTTGAGACATTAATCTAGCTTGCAATCCCATTTTGGAATCTCCCATGTCTCCTTCCAGCTCTCCCTTAGGAACCAAGGCAGCAACAGAGTCAATTACAATAATGTCGATGGCGCCAGAACGAATTAAATGCTCGGCAATTTCCAAGGCTTGTTCCCCATTGTCCGGCTGAGAAATCAACAAGTTTTCTGTGTCAATACCCAATTTTTCGGCATAGGTTTTGTCGAATGCATGTTCAGCATCAATAAACGCAGCTAAACCTCCGGCCTTTTGGGCTTCAGCGATACAATGCATGGTGAGTGTGGTTTTACCAGAAGATTCCGGTCCATAAATTTCGATCACTCGGCCACGCGGAATCCCTCCCACACCTAATGCCATATCCAATCCAAGAGAGCCTGTGGAAATAGCAGGAATATCCAGCACCTTGTTGTCGCTAAGCTTCATCACAGTACCTTTTCCATAGGTTTTCTCCAATTTATCGATGGTAAGTTGGAGCGCTTTTAGTTTTTCTGCGTTATTACTCATGAGTTTTATTTTAAGAATCTATTGTAGGTGAATTTAGTTAAACAACATGCGATAACCAAAGAAGGATCAGCCATTGTTTTCGATGAGCAAATTCGTAATTTTATTCACCAAACGACGCTTTTTTCCGTAATACCTTATGAAAAACTTAATTTTTGTCAGGTATTGTCAATAAAATTTATGAGAAAACTATCCGGAATTTTTTTCTTGACCCTAATTCTGTGGAGTTCCAATTCATTTTCCCAACAATACCCAACAAATGATGCGTTCACTTTTGGCGAAGAACTCAACTTTGAAGTGAGCTATGGCTGGTTGAATCTTGCGGATGCCAAGTTGCAAATCAATAGACGTTCCCAAACCCAAAACAACCGGCCCCATTATAAAATAGACGTGTATGGCAAGACCAAAGGAGCCGCTACGATATTCGGGAGAGTCAATGACAATTGGGGCACTTACCTAGATACCAATACCATCCAGCCTTCGGTATCTTACCGCCATATTGAAGAGGGAAAGTACAGAAAGCATGAAAAAGTGTTCTTTGACCAGTTGAATAATAAAGCATTGGTTGAACTCTATGAAAAGGACAACAGGACGCTCAAGAGCGTGAAAGAATATGATTTGCCAGGAACAGTCCAGGATTTGGTCAGTGGATTTTACTATTTAAGAACACTGGATTTAAGAAAGCTCAAGCCCGGAGAAACGGTTTTAATCCAAGGTTTCTTTGACAAAGAGATATATAACATAAAGTTAATATATGAGGGAACGGAAAAACTGGAAACCGAAATTGGAGAGAAAGAAACTTATATATTCTCTCCCCAATTACCCAAAAACAAATTGTTTCGAGGAGAGTATCCGGTAAAAGTATGGGTTACTAAGGATCAGAATAAAATTCCTGTTAAAATTAAGGCCAATTTATTTTTAGGGTCATTGAATTTTGACATCATCAATGCAAAAGGATTAAGAAACAATTAAATAAGATTCACTTAACCTTTGCTTAACCTCTCCTTTTGAAAACAGAATAATTCATTGGAAAACATAAAAAACGCCACCATATCCCGCTTTTTATTTGGCTTCAATCTTCAAATATTCCTTATTTTTAAGCGAATTATTAAGAAATGCTAGCATGAGCGATAAGCAAAAGATAAAAGTTCTCGTAGTAGATGATGAGCCGGACATTGTAGAAATCTTAAAATACAATTTGCAAAAGGAGGGCTACGAAGTGGCTACCGCAGAAGATGGTATTAAAGCAGTGAAGGTAGCATCCAAATTTTTACCTGATGTCATTCTTTTGGACATCATGATGCCAGGACAAGATGGCGTGGAGACCTGTTTACAGATTCGTCAAATTCCCGAGTTAAAAAACGCATTTGTAATCTTCTTGACGGCCCGAATGGAAGAATACTCAGAAGTGGCTGCTTTTGATGTGGGTGCAGATGACTACATCACCAAACCTATTAAACCTAGAGCCTTAATGAGTAGGATTGCTGCCTTATTCAGGAGAGAATCCAAAAAAGAGCAAGAACAGACTCAAATCAAAATCAAAGACTTGATTATTGACAGAGGAAGTTATACGATCGATAAATCAGGAAAAACCATCATCTTACCGAAGAAGGAATTTGAATTATTGTATTTCCTTGCTAAAAACCCTAATATGGTCTTCAGTAGAGATGAACTTCTTCAAAATATCTGGGGAGCAGATGTGTTTGTCCTCGCTCGAACCGTGGATGTACATATTCGGAAAGTCAGAGAAAAAATTGGAGAGGACTATATCACTACTGTAAAAGGAGTAGGATACAAGTTCGATCTAGGCTAATATGCTAACTAATTCCCGGGGTATTGCGTTAATTCTTGCTTTGGCCATCTCTGCGATGGTCGTTGCTTTCCTATCCTTATTAAACACAGTTGACACGACCATCTTGCTGGTGGCTGGAGCGATATCTTTTTCCGTGGCTTTTTTATTGACCAATATCACCTTTGAATTTCTAGTCTTTAAAGAGATCGGAAATATTTATTCCTTATTGGAAAAAATACAAAAGAAGGATTTTTCCGAAATCAGCGACAAATATTCAAAATCCTCCATTTCTCCTTTACGGAGAATCAATAAGGTGATCAACTCCTATGCCTTGACCAAGCAGAAGGAAATCGAAACCCTTCAAAAAAACGAGGCGTTTCGAAGGGAGTTCATTGCAGATATTTCCCACGAATTAAAAACCCCGATTTTTGCTACCCAAGGATATATTCTCACGTTATTGGATGGAGCTATTGATGATAAGCAGGTGCGGATGAAATTTCTGAAACGTGCCGCAAAGAGTTTGGATTCCTTGGATGTATTGGTTCAGGATTTATTAACTCTAAACCAAATGGAAAGCGGAGTGATTAAATTCACCTTTACCCAATTTGATTTAAAGGATCTCATCCTGGAAGTAATCGATCAATTGGAACATAAAGCCTCCAAAAGAGATGTGGAGATCAAATTCAATTACGAGGAAGGCAAAAATTACATTACGACCGCTGACAGGCAAAAAATTTATCGGGTTTGCCAAAACCTGATTTTCAATGCTGTCAAATACAATAATAATAAAGGAGAGGTTAAGGTAACGTTGAAGACCAGCAAGAACAGTATTCAGGTGGACATCAAGGATGATGGACAAGGAATCCCGCCTGAGGACCTCAAGCGAATCTTCGAGCGATTCTATCGAGTCGAAAAAAGCCGATCCAAAAAAGAGGGGGGAACCGGTCTGGGCTTGGCAATTGTCAAGCATATTCTAGAGGGACATAAAAGCAAAATATCTGTGAGCTCTACGGTGGGCAAGGGGTCGATATTTAGTTTTTCACTTCCTTTAGTAAAAGAAACCGTATCTACAGTTAAGGCTTGATTCCCATTACAATGAAAATATTTTTAATTATACACTTTGGATTTTAGTTATTTTTTTTAAACTTCATTTCACTAAAAATAGTTTACAATGAAGAATTTAATTTCAACTTTTATGCTTTTTGGCATCTTTAGCCTAACGGGAATTGTAAATGCTCAGATTTATAAGCAACCGGATATTTGTGGGGAATATATAAAAGGGTGTAGAAGTGTTGTGGAGAAATGCAGGTTCACTGGAACAGCCTATTGTGTGATCTCGGATCAAGTTCCTTGTGAAGAGGCTTGTCAAATAGCTTAATATGCGGTTTAGTTATTTGTCCATATTCATATTATTGATTTCTTGTCAAGAATCGGACAATGACTCCTTGGAGCGGATTCAAATTGAATTTGGGAATGAAATTGAAAATCTTAGTGAGATAGCTTCCACAATTGAATATATTCCGCTCCAAGATCAACCTCCTCATTTTTTAGGGAATATTGATAAAATGATTTTAACCGATAACCTTATTATTGCTGGGGATATTTCGACTAGACCAAGCATTAATATATACGATACATTAGGGAATTTTCTTTCATCCATTGATTATTATGGAGATGGACCAGGTGAATATACTCATATCTCAGATTTTGGTTTTGATCCAATAAAAAAGATAATTTCTGTTAGCTTGGTCAGTAAAATCATTTTTTATGACCTGAAAGGAAATTTCCTGGGCGAACATCGTACAGATGTAGTTTATTATAAGCATATTCCTTTAGATGATGGTAAATTTCTGATCTATATTCCACAGGTATCAGCACCTGAATTAATTGGCACGGGATATAAAGAAGGCATCCTATTTTTAGAAGATCCTGTTCAAGAAACATCAAAGCAAATATTAAAACACACGTTTCCTAAGGGTATAAATACACCTTACCTTTTTGAACGAAATGTTTTTCAAATCGGAAAAAATGAAAAATTAGCTTTTTCGCATAGCTTTAATGATACGGTTTATGTTTTTGACAAAAACTACAATTTAGAGAAGAAGATTTTAATTGAACTAGGAGACTTTAAATTAGAAAATAAACATTTTGATAAATTTGACGAGGCTGTGGAAGCACTAAATAATGTAGGGGAAAAAGCATTTAACCAAAATTACCTTATGTTTAATGGAGATTATTTATCCGGTAAAATCCGAAAGGATGGGTATTCTTATTTTTTTATAAATAACATTAGAAATAAAAAGACATGGCTGGTAGGGGAATATGTCAATAATATTGATGGAATGCTATCCTACTTCCAACTTAGAGGAATGAAAAACAATACAATATTTAGTATTCATAGGTATGAAGAACTAGATCAAGAAATCTCTAAAAGGATAATTAATCCAGCATTAAAAAAGAAAATAGAAGACAACTTATTTTTTATAGCCAAATACAAATTAAAGGATTAATGAAAGAAACATTAAATTTAAGTTACTCAAATCCTTTTGAATACTTTTCTTCACAATGTTTTTTACCTACTTTTGCACCCTCTTTGAAGAGGCAGGAGAATCCATGAAGAAAATTGATTTTCAAAAACTTATTCTGTTTGAAAATGCGGATTACCTGGTAATCAACAAACCACCGTACCTATCGAGCTTAGACGATCGGCACGAAGCGCAGAACATACTTGACCTTGCCAAGGCACACACTCCCGATGCCCAACTGTGCCATCGACTGGACAAGGAAACGTCAGGCTGCCTGGTGATTGCCAAGAATCCGGAGGCCTACAGGCATTTGGCTATTCAGTTTGAAAACAGAAAAGTGGACAAAGTCTATCATGCGGTAGTGGAAGGGATTAAGGATTTCCAGAATGAACTGGTAGATCGAAACCTGGCAGCTACTAAAAAAGGAATCGCCAAAGTCACTAAAGATGGAAAGCCTGCGCAGACCTATTTCAATACGTTGAAAACATATTATGCGCATACGCTGGTAGAATGCAAACCTGTCACGGGCAGATTGCATCAGATCCGTGTTCATTTGGCTTACCTGAAGTCACCAATATGTGGGGACACTTTATATGGAGGCAAGCCTTTATTACTTTCTTCACTCAAGCGCCGATTCAATCTTAAGAAGGACACAGAAGAGTTACCTATCATGCAGCGGGTTTCTCTCCATGCCTTTTCTATTGGATTTGAGGGATTGGATGGTAAAAAGCTGAAAATTGAAGCACCTTATCCGAAAGATTTTCAGGTATTGGTCAAACAATTAGCTAAAACCGCTTAACCCAATTAATTCAAAATAAAAAGTATGGAAAATCGATCTCTAGAAGGGGATTTTGGGCTAAGCCAATGAAAATTAGGACTTAGTATTCAAAATATTTTGCATGAAAAATAAAATACTTCTATCTTTGTGTCCCTTTTTGAGGGTGAAATAAATTTAACAAGCTAAAAATTAAACAGTTACACAGTGGATACTTTGAGCTATAAGACCGTATCAGCCAATGCCGCGACTGTAGAAAAGCAATGGGTCGTAGTGGATGCCCAAGCTGCAGTTTTGGGTAGATTGGCAAGTGAGGTCGCAAAAATCTTAAGAGGTAAGACAAAGCCAAGCTTTACTCCTCACGTGGATTGTGGTGACAATGTCATCGTAATCAACGCAGACAAAGTCCGTTTGACTGGTGATAAGTGGAACTCCAAAGTTTATGTGAGACACACTGGATACCCAGGAGGACAACGCATTTCTACACCAAGATTATTGAAGGAAAAGTCTGCTTCTATCTTGGTTGAGAAAGCTGTAAGAGGCATGCTACCTAAGAATAGATTAGGAAGAAAATTATACGGCAACTTGTACGTGTATAACGGATCTGAACATCCGCACGAAGCACAGCAGCCTAAAACTATCACTCTTTAATCGCTAAATCATGGAAATGATCAATACAATCGGTAGAAGAAAGACCTCTGTAGCCAGAATTTATATGGCTCCAGGAAGCGGTCAAATCTCCGTAAACAATCAGTCAATCGAAGTTTACTTCCCATTTGATCTTCACCAGATCGTTGTGAAGCAGCCGTTGGCTCTTGTTGGCGTGGAGGGTAATTATGATATTAAGATCAATGTAGACGGTGGTGGTATCAAAGGGCAAGCGGAAGCTGCTCGTATGGCTATCTCTAGAGCTTTATGTCAATTTGACGAAGAGCACAGACCAGCATTGAAAAAAGAAGGTTTCTTGACTCGTGACCCTAGAATGGTTGAACGTAAGAAGCCAGGACGTAGAAAAGCAAGAAGAAAATTCCAGTTCTCTAAACGTTAATCCGGAAGTTCTTCCTTTTATAAAAATATTATTATGGCCAAATTAGAATATAAAGACTTACTAGATGCTGGTGTTCACTTCGGACACTTGACGAGAAAGTGGGATCCAAGAATGGCTCCATACATTTTCATGGAGAAAAATGGTATCCACATCATCGATCTAAATAAAACGCTTGCTTGCCTCGACGAAGCATCTAACGCAATCAAGCAAGTAGTACGCTCAGGCAAAAAAGTGATGTTCGTAGCTACTAAGAAACAAGCAAAAGACCTAGTAGCAGCAGAAGCTCAGCGTCTTAACATGCCTTATGTAACCGAAAGATGGTTAGGCGGTATGTTGACCAACTTCGCTACTATCCGTAAATCATTGAAGAAAATGTCCGGTTTGGACAAATTGATGAAGGAAGAGTCCTATGCTAACTTAGCTAAGAAGGAGCGCTTGATGATCTCCCGTCAGAAAGACAAAATGGAAGATGTACTTGGTGGTATCTCAGACTTGAGCAGACTTCCAGCAGCACTTTTCATTGTTGACATCAAGAGAGAACACATTGCAATTGCTGAAGCAAAGAAGCTTGGTATCCCTGTTTTCGCATTGGTTGATACGAACTCTAACCCGAACGAGGTTGATTTCCCAATCCCTGCCAATGACGATGCATTCAAATCCGTATCCTTGCTAGTGAAAGCGTTTGGTGCAGCTATCGAAGAAGGTCTTTCAGAAAGAAAGAAGGACAAAGAAGAAGCTAAACTTTCTGAAGAGGAAGAAGCTAAAAAAGCTGTGGACACTGAAACTAAAGGATAATCCACACTTGATTTGAAATATAAAAAATTGAACATGTGGTTTCGGCCTATGTTCAATTTTTTGTTTAAAAGATAATTAGAGCCAATCTAATCGTCAAACAATAATAGTACAACCTTCACCCTACTTGAAAGGAAAGGTTCTCCAAATAAAAATATTCTGTTTACTATTTAAACCGATAATACAATGGCAATTACTGCACAAGAAGTAAATAAACTGAGACAAATGACCGGTGCCGGTATGATGGATTGCAAGAAAGCTTTGACTGAAGCTGAAGGCGATTTTGAAAAAGCTGTGGACATCCTTAGAAAAAAAGGTCAAAAAGTATCAGCTTCTAGAGCTGATCGTGAAACTAAAGAAGGTGTAGTTGTAACAAGCGTTTCTGACAACGGTGCAAAAGGAACTTTGCTTTCTTTGACTTGCGAAACTGACTTCGTTGCCAAAAACGAAGAGTATGTTGCATTTGCCAACACACTTCTTGACATGGCTGTTGCTGCTGGAGCTTCTTCTATTGAAGAAATCCATGCATTACCTTTCGAAAACATCACTGTTGCTGAGAAAATCGTTGAGATGACAGGTAAAATCGGTGAGAAAATCGAAATCTCTAACTACGAAGTGATCAACGCTGAGACTGTAGTTCCTTACATCCACTCTAATGGTAAATTAGGTGTATTGGTAGGATTGGTTAATACTTCCGGTGCTGATGTAGAAGATGCTGGTAAAGATGTTGCGATGCAGATTGCAGCAATGAACCCAGTTGCCGTTGATAAAGACGGTGTAGATTCTTCTGTAGTAGAAAGAGAAATCGAAGTAGGTAAAGAGCAAGCTAGAGCTGAAGGTAAGCCTGAAGAAATGCTTGAGAAAATTGCTTTAGGTAAACTGAACAAATTCTACAAAGAAAACACCTTGTTGAGCCAAGTATTCGTTAAAGATAGCAGCAAAACTATTGCTCAATACCTTGACAGCGTAAGCAAAGGTTTGACAGTTTCTGCCTTCAAGAGAATCTCTATCGGATAATTCATCCCGATTCTAGATCATAAAAAAATCCTCTTCAATTAATTTTGAAGGGGATTTTTTATTTCTCCGTTTGAACTTAAGAGTTCATCAACTCCTCTATCTCCTCCGCCTCTATCGGAATATCTCCCATCAAGTCAAGATATCCATTCTCCTGAACAACAATATTGTTCTCCAATCGAATTCCCATTCCTTCGGCAGGAATATAAATTCCAGGCTCCACAGTAAAGACCATTCCTGGCTTGATCGGTCCATGCATCGTCCCCACATCATGCACATCCAATCCCAAATGATGGGAAGTCCCATGCATAAAGTACTTTTTAAAGGCTGGCCAATTTGGGTCTTGGTTTTTCACATCCGTCTGATCAATCAACCCCAACCCAATCAATTCGCTTTGCATGATCAACCCCACTTCCTTATGATAATCCTGTATATTTTGGCCAGGTATAAGCATACTGGAAGCTTGATTCTTCACCCTTAAAACCGCATCATACACCGCTCTTTGTCTCTTGGTAAATCTTCCGTTCACAGGAATGGTTCGCGTCATGTCTGCATTGTAGTTTCCATACTCTGCTCCCACATCCATCAAAATCAATTCACCATCCTTACACTCTTTGTTATTTTCCAAATAATGCAACACACAGGCACTACCGCCTGAGGCAATGATCGGTTCGTATGCAAAACCTTTGCTTCGATTTCTGACGAATTCATGCAGATACTCCGCCTCAATTTCATATTCCGTTACCCCAGGCTTTACAAAAGACAATATCCTTCTGAATCCTTTGTTGGTGATATCACAAGCAATCTGCAGCTGATCGATCTCCTCCTGCTCTTTCACCCCTCTTAATTCATGCATAATAGGGGCGGCTCGCTCGTATTCATGCAAAGGAAATTGGGCCTTACAAGTCTTGATGAATCGCGCATCTCTGGTTTCTACCACTACACCGGCTCTCAAATGCTCATTGGTATTCAAATACACTTGATCAGAAAGCGCCATGACTGTTCCAAAAATTTGATCAAAACTGGAAAGCCACTGGATATTTTGAATCCCAGAAGCCGCTTCAGCCTCCTCTTTGGTGTACTTATGCCCTTCCCAAATAGCAATCAGCTCGCTGGTTTCACGAAGGAACAAAACCTCTCTCATGGCTGGATTGGGACAATCAGGAGCCAATAACAAAATCGTTTCTTCCTGGTCTATTCCACAGAGATAAAATAGGTCGTTATTCTGGCGGAATTTCATCGTCCCATCTGCATTGGTAGGCATGATGTCATTTGCATTGAAAATGGCTACACTGTTCTTTTTCAGTTTAGCTGCAAATTTGGCTCTATTTTTTATGTATAAACTCTGGGGTAATGGTTGATATTTCATAAATCCTTTCTGATTTTTTCAAAGCCGAAGTTACTAAAATCTGCTTCAAAAGGAGAGGAAAACAAGGTGGGAAACAAATTGATGCTTTTCTTTGTATTTTACCGAGAAGGTATTCAAAAATGGATTTAAACATCAAGGAATTAAAGAACGGAATCCGGATCGTTCATCAGGAAGTCACACATACCCGATTGGTACATTGCGGCTTTATCTTGAACATAGGCAGCAGAGATGAAACGAAAGAGCAGGAAGGCCTAGCCCACTTCTGGGAACACATGGCCTTCAAAGGAACCAAGAAAAGAAAAACATTCCATATCCTCAATAGACTGGAATCGCTGGGTGGAGAGTTAAATGCCTATACCACCAAAGAGAAAGTTTGCTTCTATGCTTCTACCTTGAAGGAGCATTATTCCAAAGCAGCTGATTTGCTTTATGACATCACTTTTAACAGTACCTTCCCTCAAAAACAGATAGAAAAGGAACGGCAGGTCATTTTAGAAGAAATGGCCATGTATCGGGATTCTCCAGAAGATTCTATTCAAGATGAATTGGACGAATTGGTGTTTGAAAATCATTCTCTTGGTAGAAATATTCTGGGAAATGAAGAGACAGTCGGAAGTTTTTCACATTTGGACTTCATCGATTTTATTTCTACCCAGCTGGATACCCATCAGATCATATTTTCGGTAGTTGGGAATATATCCTTTTCCAAAGTTTTAAAATCCATTGAAGGCCCTTTAAATGAAATTCAGGAAAAGCGAAGCCTCTATGTGCGAAATGGTTTCCATACCTACCTGCCAAAAACCAAAATCATTGAGCGTGAAATTTCTCAGTCTCTTTGTGCCATAGGAAGACCTGCGTATTCCTTACATGACCCCAACCGGTACAAGTTGTTTTTACTTAACAATATTCTAGGTGGGCCCAGTATGAACAGCCGATTGAATTTGACTCTGAGAGAACGGTATGGCTATGTGTACAACATCGAGTCTACCTACTCACCTTTTTCGGATACCGGTTTTTTTGGGGTGTATTTCGGAACAGAAGAGAAAACCTTGAAAAAAGCCCAAAGTCTGGTCATGAAAGAAATGGCGACGCTTCAAAAGAAGAAACTTGGGAAAATCCAGCTTCAAATGGCCAAGGAACAAGCCATCGGGCAAATGGCAATGGCCGAAGAGAATTATGCAGGTTTGATGCTGGTATATGGAAAAAGCCTTCTAGATCATGATAAAGTAGATCCTTTAGAAAGTATCTTTGAAAAAATAAAGAACACGACAGCTGATGAACTTCAGGAGATTGCCAATGAGATTTTCAATCCTGAAAACATGAGTTTTCTAACGTATAAGCCCCAATAATCATGGAATTTATCTCCGATGACTTATTACAATATTGCGAAAATCACACCAGCGAAGAGGATTTATTGCTTCAAAAAATCACCAGAGAGACCCAGCTGAAAGTCTTGAAACCGAGAATGCTTTCCGGTCAACTTCAAGGAAAAATGCTGGAACTATTTACCAAAATGATCAATCCAAAAATCGCTTTGGAAGTAGGAACTTATACAGGTTATTCAGCCATCTGTATAGCCAGGGGATTAAGCAAATCCTGTAAACTCATCACTATGGACATCAATGATGAGTTGGAAACGATGGTCAGAGGATTTTTTGATGAAAGTGGCCTAGCAGATCAAATTGATTACCGTTTAGGAAATGCATTGGACCTACTTCCGGAAGTGGAAGGACCGATTGATATGGCTTTTATCGATGCGGATAAAATCAATAATGAAAAATATTACGAGCTGATTCTGGAAAAAATGAATCCCGGAGGGATTATCATGGCAGACAATGTCCTTTGGTCGGGCAAGGTATTGACAGAAGAAGGAAAGAAAATCGATAAAGATACCCAGGCAATTCTTGACTTTAATTCAAAAATAACTCAGGATCCAAGGGTAGAAAATGTGCTTTTACCAATTCGGGATGGCATCATGATGGCGAGAAAATTATAGCATATTCAAAAAGGGAATCATTTTTGCTAAAAAGAGGCTGAGCACTAGATTAAAGCCTTTTTGGAATGAGTAAATACATATTTTCAACCCTTCTTTTCATCCTCACGCTCTTCAGCAGCTTTTCTTTGCATGCACAGATTCCGCAAGTACCTGCTGAATTGGAGTTTGCAGATTTAATTGTAAGAATTAATCCACAAGCGAGAAGGGAAATTCAACTGGATGTAGACGCTCAATACAGAAACCCTGAATATTTCAAAATCAAGCGGGAACGGGTCAATTTATATATGCCGATTATCGAAGATATACTTCGAGACAATCAGGTTCCTGAGGATTTAAAATACCTGGTAATCCAGGAAAGCTCCCTCATAGCCGATGCGGTTTCTACCTCCAATGCGGTTGGATTTTGGCAATTCAAACAGGGTACTGCAGAGGAAGTATTTCTTCGCGTGGACAATCAGATCGATGAACGAAAGAATATTGTTTCCTCTACCCGTGGTGCGGCTTTGTATTTAAAAAAGCATAACAACACTTTTGACAATTGGATGTGTGCTTTGGTTTCCTATCAAATGGGACTAGGTGGTGCAAAAGCCTATTTTGGAACAAGATATAATGGAAAGCGTGTGGTGGATGTAGACAGGAATACGCATTGGTATTTCAAAAAGTTCTTGGCCCATAAAATTGCCTTTGAAAACCAACTAGGTGTACTCACTTCCAATTCTAGAATGGTAGAAGTCCCTATTCAAGGTCCAACTACCCTAGCTGCCTTGGCCAAAAAATATGGAGTATCTGAGTCGCATTTAAAAGAATACAATAAATGGACCTCCAATGGTAAAATCCCAGGCGATAGAACCTATGGACTAGTCTATATCCAAGATGGCACGCTACCGGTACAACCAGCCATTATTAAAAGTAGTCCATCCAAAAACAGTTCTAACAGTAACAATTCGTTAGCCAATTCACCAGCTTATAAGCAGGCTAACTCCTATCCAAGGATCAACGGAAATACGACCAAAGCGAGTCAGCCAGACCAAATTACTGTCAATGACATCGAAGGGGTTCAAGCCTCACAGACCACTACTCAAAGTAACTTCACTGATAAGATTGGAATCAAGGAGAAGAAATTTAGAAGACTCAATGATCTTGATCCTGGAGAAAGAATTGAAGCGGGAGAATACTATTATACCAAGAAAAAGAAATCCAAAGCTGAAGTTGAGCACCATATAGTGATGCCGGGAGAAACACTTTGGAGCATTTCTCAAAAGTATGGACTCAAGCTTTCTTCTTTGAAATCTAAAAACCGCATCAGAAAAGACTCTGACCTGAAAGTAGGTATGGTATTGAATCTTCAAGATCACAGGAAACGTGGGGAGGATATCCGGGTTGTCAATATCAAGAAAGCTCCTCCAGCCCAGAAGGCGGTAGTTGCCAGTAGCTCAAGATCCAAAGGACCTTCACAGCAAGCTAAAACCTCCACTGCATCAAATCTAAGTTCTGAGGGAAAGATTACTCACGTGGTAAGCAAAGGTGACACGCTTTTTGCGATCAGTAAAAAATATGGGGTTACAGTCAATGACTTAAAATCCTGGAACAACATTGGCAGTCAAAACATCATTAGCATCGGTCAGAAATTGGTTATCTTCACGCCTTGATCCTATTATCTTCATTTTTGAATGCGTAATTACCTCCTTTTTATAGGATTTCTTTTGTTTGGAATGAGTCATCAGGTATTGGCTCAAGACCGACTGATTATCCCAGATACTGTATTGATCAATGGGGACACCTTATTAATGCTTGGCGACTCCTTGTTGGTGGAAGAACCTAAAAAAGAAATCTTTTGGGAGACCGGAGGTAATTATAACTTAAATATTCAACAAGTGACAATAAGCAATTGGGCAGCGGGTGGAGCTAGCTCTTTTGCACTCAATTCAGGGATTACCATTTTCGCGAATTATAAGAAGGATAAAAAAGTCTGGGACACACAAGTCACCATTAACTTAGGAATGAACCGTCAAGATGACCGTGATTTTAGAACGCGGAAAAGTAATGACAACTTCATTTTCGTCAGTAATTATGGCCGGGAGCTTTCGGAAAAATTTTACCTATCTACCCAATTGGATGCTCGTACGCAATTGCTGGCAGGTTATAAATATTCCAGACCCTCCGGAAGTGATCAAGATGTAAGAACCAAAATATCGGATTTACTCTCTCCAGGTTATGTTCAATCTTCGACAGGTTTGAACTATAGAAGAACCTATTCTGATAAAAGCAAGTTGTCGGTCATCCTATCTCCATTTACGGGACGTTTTACGATTGTGATGGACGATTCTTTGAGTCGTGCGGGGGCATTTGGGGTAGTTCCTGGAGAAAATGTCCGTGCCGAAGCAGGTATGTCATTAGCAACTTCCGTAGCAGATATTCAGCTCATGGAAAATATCACCTGGAAAGCAGATCTCAACCTTTTCTCGAATTACGAACGGTTTGGTAACATGGTCGTGAATTTCAACTCCACCATTCGGATGAAAGTGAACAAGTACATTTCTACCAGGATGGAAACCAGAATTATCTATGATGAGGAGGTGTTTATCAAACAAGATGACGGCAGTTCAAAACAGGCAGTTCAGCTCCAGAATTTGATAAATTTTGGGATATCCCTGGATTTCTAGTAGTCTGTTTCCAGACCAAATCTTTTTTGGAACTCGGCTAATGCCGCATGCTTTTCCTTTAGGAATCGAAGCTTATCGGAACTAGTATAAAGTTTATTGGTAGCGGATTCCAGCTCCTCTTTTACCACTAATTTTATAGCCAGTTTACCCGCTCCTGTCAGATCTCTGATTAAGGACAATAACTCCGGCTTCATTTTCTGCGCAATTTCTTCCTGAACATGCCCCATAACTTCCAAACAAATTTCATGTCCTTCCAACTTGATTGGTTGGTTCAAAATCGCATGTTCCAATACTTTACCTTGCACCCTAAAATGATCCAATACCTTTGGTATTACCTCATCCAACATGGTTTGAGTTAATTGAAGCGTATTAACAGGCTCAACTACTTTTGCCTCCGCTTTCCGCTGCTCAATTCTTTTTTCCTCATCCTTCGCTTTCTCCTCCAAAATCTTTTTGGTATGAGACAAGCTGGTAGGAATAGACATGGTCCTTTGAACAGGAACAGACTTAGCTTTAGTTATTGGGGTAGAATTTGAATCGGAAGGAGCTGCTTTAGACTCTGATTTACTCAGACTTTTTTTTTTGATTCCTCGGCAGCCAGAGTTGCTAATTTGAAGACCTGAGGCAGTTTGGCCATTTTCATCAATGCCAGTTCTACATGGAGGCGTTGATTTTTGGAGGTCTTATAATTGATATCGCATTGGTTGGCAATATTTAGAGCTGACAACAAAAAGGATACGGAAGTTGCTCCCGTCTGTTGTAAGTATCTTTCTTTTGCACTTTCAGAAACCTGGATTAATTCCACGGTAGCGGGATCCTTTGCCACCAACAAATCTCTAAAATGCTCACAGAGGCCAACAATGAAATTATGACCATCAAAGCCTTTCTTCAGGATCTCATCGAATATCAACAATGCCTTGGATAAATCTTCCTCAATCAAGGCATCTACTACTTTGAAATAGTAATCGTAATCAAGGATATGAAGATTGTCGATGGTTTCCAGATAGGTGACTTTCTTGCCCGCAGAATAGGTGACGATCAAATCAAAAATAGATAAGGCATCACGGAGCGCACCATCCGCTTTGGTGGCTATCAATCTCAAGGCTTCCTCTTCGTAGTCTACCTGTTCCTTCTCTGCAATGTATTTTAGATGCTCAGCAATATGTTTGATCTGAATTCTGTTGAAATCAAAAATCTGGCATCGGGAAAGTATCGTCGGGATGATCTTATGCTTCTCTGTAGTAGCAAGAATGAAAATCGCATATTTCGGAGGCTCTTCCAAAGTTTTCAGAAAGGCATTGAAGGCCTGATTGGAAAGCATATGAACCTCATCAATAATATATACCTTGTATTGACCTTTTTGAGGCGCATAGCGCACTTGGTCCACCAGGTTTCTAATATCATCTACCGAGTTATTGGATGCTGCATCCAGCTCATAGATATTAAAAGAACTGTTATTTTTGAAAGAAACACAGGATTCACATTCCCCGCATGCTTCCTGATCTGCTTGCCGATTTTCGCAGTTAATGGTTTTAGCCAAAATCCGGGCACAGGTAGTTTTACCTACACCACGAGGTCCACAAAATAGGAAAGCCTGAGCTAAGTGATTGTTTTTAATCGCATTTTGAAGAGTCGTGGTAATGTGCTGCTGCCCAACCACACTCTTGAAATCTGCTGGTCTGTATTTTCTTGCCGAAACGACGAAGTTTTCCATCACCGCAAGATATAAAAAACTCCATATTCGGGAAGCCTAAATGTATGTGATCTGCGACAATTTCTGATAAAATATTGATTTCCAATTCAAGAATTTTAAAAAAGCCCAATTGGAGGAGGAGAAACAAAAAACTATGTACTCTTGGAACCAAAAATCTATTACTTTTGTCATCCTTATCAAATGGGGCTGACCGGTATTGACAGTAAGTGTAAAGATCGGGCTCGCATGCAGGCTGGAGTATGTACGGCCTTGAAAGATTCATACGAACTATAATTGGCGAAAATTCTTACGCCATGGCTGCCTAATCTACCCTCTTAGGATAGATCGCTTAAAGGGTTGAGTTACTAGAGTAATTCCCCAGCCACATCTCACCGTCCGTTATCTGGTCCGGACGGATTTGAGGTGTCGACTTGATCAGGTTGCGGCTTGTGATGCTATTAAGCAAGTCTAAGATCAATAGCTAAGCCGGAACAAGGTGTGTCATCCAGCATATTTCGGTCGAAAACCTAACAGGTGACTAAGCATGTAGACGGTACGGTGTTTCCTTATCTGGACGCGAGTTCGAATCTCGCCAGCTCCACAAAAAGCCTTCAGATCTTTTCTGAAGGCTTTTTTGTTGATGCCCCCATTTATTTGTTTAACGCTACCACCCTGCCCAATTTTTTCAACCTTCGAGCTGATCCAAATAGCTAACAAACAATGAAAAATACTTATTAAAGGCATTTAGGTAGAGCTTCTTATCCTTTTTCTCTCTTGCCTGGGAAATCTCGATGGCGAAAACTTTTGCTCGAATATTGGCTCTTAAACACTTGTAATAATTGAACAATTTTTCTTCTTGTTCAGAAACGGTCTCCCCTTGTTGCTCAAAATAGGTAGTCAAAAAAATCCTCGACAAATCTTCTCGTCCCCAACTTTCCAAATCCATACAAAGGAAAGCCACTTCATACAACACATCGATCTGTCTGAAGTCTTCTTTAAATTCTATGCAATCAAAAAGTACAGGATTTTCCATCAAAAATACATTCCCTCCATGCAAATCCCCATGAACATCTCTTACAAACCCTTCTGTAGATCTCTTTTCTAGGAGTTTTGAGTTGCTCGTCAAAAACAAGTCGCTCAACCTAACTGCCCTATGTAATTGCTCTTTGAGTTCCTCATAATTAGGGAGCTCTTCCAATACTTTTTTTATACTCAAAATATCATTGAAGGTCTCTTTCGATTTTTGTAAGTCAAAAGACCGATGGATCACTCGGGCTTTTTTGTGGAAACTCGCCACCTGATGGGCTAATTTTTCTATGGCTTCTGAAGACACCTCTGCTTTCTCCAAAAGTCGATCCATCCGCATATCCTCATCCATTCTCTTCATCACCACAGCGAAATCCCGAGGCAATCCTTTTTCCCCTCCAATGGACCAATGGCCTTCTTCAAAATAAACTGGTTCCACCCCCAAGTAGATATCAGTAAACCTTGCATTCAGGTACACTTCCTGCTCACAGTAATACCGCCGCTTTTCCAAACTGGAGAAATCAACAAAAGACAAGTGAACGGGTTTCTTGATTTTAAAAGCACGGTCCCCGGATAGGATGACCCAAGAAATATGAGTCTCTACCAATTTTCCCTTTAGGAGCTGCCCTTTAAAATTTCCGGACCGGAATAAACTTTTTATTTCGGAAGAATTCATTGGTCAGGGTTAATATAGTCCATCGCCTGCTGAAGCATCTTATCCAGATTTGATTCTCCAGAAGTTACAGAAAGGAAAGGCGGACGAACAGGATCAAAATCTTTTTTCAGTTTCAAATACACCTCATAGTTTGCCTCACTAGTTTTTCTTGGTTTTTTCAGCCTTTTTTTCACCAATGATTCATTTGCTTCCACCAAAATGGTGCTCAAAGGAACTTCATACCTGGATGAAAGTTGATAAATCAACTCTCGATATTCCTTCAATTGAAAGGTAGCATCCACTACCACCGATTTCTCTTCTAGGACTAACGCTTCCGTGCGTCGGCACAATTCTCGATACACCTCCATTTTATCCTCTTTCGAATAGCTCCCCATTTTATGAAGTTCTTTTCGGATCACATCATTTTCCAAATGGACTGCCTTGAGCTGTGCTGACAGCTTAGATGCAAAATAGCTTTTCCCGGAACCGGGAAGTCCCATGACCATGATCAACAACATATCTCCTACTTATTTTTCTAACTCCTGATGTATAATCCAATGTGTAAAAGGAAGGAATCTAGACTAATTTAAAAAAAAGAAGCTGCCTAAACCGCTTTTCTAACTGGTTCTCTTACTCCAAGTTGAAATCGCAAGGGTCTTAGCAGCCTCTATAAATCCTTAACTTCTCTTACTTACTGATGGCTAATTTGATTGGGAAGAAAGCCACTGCATAATAGTCACTGGAACTCCATTTACTTTTACAGGGCTTCCGTCAAAATCAGTTTGACTCAAATTAGCATGTGAATAAATCCATGACCAGTGCCCCGGATAATGGTAATCCTCTCCTCCTAATAAGCCTGTGATATCTACCACATGTTCATAAAAAGTCAAGTGAACATCTTTTGCTCCAGCTTTGATTAGTTTATCATACACTGGTAATACAGTCTGATCCGCGACAGTGGTCGAATCATCTTTGGAGTGCACAAACCAGATCGGTACATTTTTGATACTTTTAGCTTGGTCATCTGATAAATAGGCCGCCCTGTAGGCCAAGGCACTTATATATCCTCCGGCAAAGTAATCAGGGTATTCCAAGATCAGTTTTAAACTCATATATCCTCCATTGCTACATCCCCCGACATAAATCCGATCTATATCTACATTGGGATTTTTTGCCACAAAATCATCAAATAAGGCCTTCAAAGCTTTAAAATAAATATCATCTACCTGACCACTAGTAGAACCATCTCCGCTATCCATCCATCGAGTAGGTGTTTGTGGTACTAACACGTAGGCTCCATCAAAATATTGTTGAATTTCGGGTGAGGCATAATTGGCGGCCCGATTCCCTAGCAAAGGAATCGTGGTATCTGTTCCTCCTTCTCCTCCACCATGTAACCAAATAATCAATGGAACCTTCTCTTGGTCCGTTTCCGGTGTAAATGAAGCATAGGTGAGTTCAACATTGGAATGAGTGAATTTACCATCCAAATCAAATTCATCGATCAAAGGCATGATCCGGTCACTTTCTTTATTCCAGATTTCCAAGGTCTCTGTATTGGTAATTAACAATTGATAGTCTACCCAGACGTTGCCATGACCACGCATGTATTGAAAGGGTGAACTCACACGAATTGTAGGAGCTACTGCCAGGTTCAGGGTCACATAATTTCCATCTTCCTGCCTGTTTCCTTGAGCATCCGAAGGATAAGCAGATAGTACTGTCCTTTCTCCTCCAGAAGGATTAATAGGACTTTCTGAAAGTTCAGAACTTCTTGTAGCATAAACCTGGTAAACTGATGGATCTACACTTAAATCAGTGCTGCCTTTGGACAAAATCACTTTGTTCACCGCCGGACCCCAGTCAAAGCCTTCCACGACAAGATTGTACGTATTTTGTGCCATCACCTGAAAGGAGGCTAGCACCATACAAAAAATTAGAAATAAGGGTTTATTGTTCACGATTTATTGGCATTTACAGAATCTTCAATTTAACAATCTATCCTATTCATTTACTGCTAATTATATAAACGTGATGATTTTTTTTATGGAATCACTATATAACGCTCATTTGTAAACCACTTTTTTTTAATCTTAAAAGTGGTTTACAAAATCAGCTAATTTGAGATAGGGATCATTCTTCTTTTTCATATTGGTAAAATGACTTGTTATAGATGAAGTAAAAACCTTTTCTAGCAAAGCAAAAACTACATTACTCGCCTCGTCAAATAAAAAAACAAAAATAATTGACCGAAATAATTTGAAGATTCTCAATAAAATATATAATTTTATAAAAAAATGTTAAGCATGGCACCAAACCAAAATAAAATTTGATTTAGTACCATTGATTCAAAAGCCTTTTAATTTTTGTATTGAATTGAGAGGAACAGTTGAGTCGTTAACAGGATTTAACTGAAGTTTTCTTGACTGAGAGAAAAACTTTTTTTATTTCGCACCCTGATGACAAAGTTGATTACAAGAATTGTACTTTCATTTTGCATCCTACTTTCAAGCGGGTATAGTCAACTATACGCCCATGAAATGGAGGAGGGTCATCAGTATGTTCAGGAAGAAAATTTTTCGGGGTTAGAAAATTCTCACATAGCCCAAAGCAACTCCGACCAAGTCCCAATCATTCAAACTCACGAGTCCGGTAAAATCAAGTTAGATCCTACTGAAATCGAGGAGGAAGATGACATCCTTTTTTCATTTAAAAAGTATGTAGAAAACAGCAATTACTTTATTGCTATTTTTTGCACCCTAATTCTCGGATTTTTATTCCGGTTTATTCAAAGACGCTTATTCCTTAGTAAGCATTTCTACCATATATCGTCCTATAGGGTGCACCTCATCAACCAGGTGTTTACTATATGATACTACTTTTTAAGTAGGCTATATAATCCATAGCTCTTCTTACCCTACCCTTCTTGTGTTGCTTCAATTTCCAAAATGAAGGACGCAATCCCGTGTATCAATTCTTTACACGTTTCTAAAATTCAAGAATAAATACCGTTTAACATCTATTTTATGAAATCGAGAATTATCATGCTCGCAGGCTTGTGTGCATTACTATTCCATACAGGCTGTAACTCTCACGGAGAGGAGCACCATGAAGCAGAAACCACCTTTCAGGTAACCAGTCCATTACCCATGGACACAACTATCACCAAGCAATATGTGTCTCAGGTCCATGCGATCCAGCACATTGAGCTTAGAGCCCTAGAAAGAGGCTACTTACAAAAAATCTATGTAGATGAAGGTCAGTTCGTTAAAAAAGGCACCTTGCTTTTCAAAATCATGCCGAATGTCTACGAGGCAGAGCTAGCAAGAGCAAAAGCAGAAGCTGAATTTGCGAGAATTGAATATGAAAACACCAAATCTTTGGCAGATAGAAATATTGTTGCACCCAATGAATTGGCCATGGCCAAAGCAAAAGTTGACAAAGCCAATGCCGAACGACTATTGGCAGAAACCCATTTACAGTTTACTGAAATCAGAGCTCCTTTTGACGGAATTATTGACAAGTTCCTGGTAAGGGAAGGTAGTCTGCTAGAAGAAGGAGAGTTATTGACCAACTTCTCTGACAACAGTAAAATGTGGATTTATTACAACGTGCCTGAAGCGGAATACCTAGATTATAAAGCTCAGGTCAAATCCAATGAAAAAGTGCAAGTGGCCTTCCAAATGGCCAATCACAAAATGTTTGAATACCCAGGAGTAGTGGAAACTATTGAAGCGGATTTCAACAATGAAACTGGTAACATCGCTTTTAGAGCGACTTTTCCGAATCCTGATGCTTTGTTAAGACATGGGGAAACTGGAAACATCCAAATGACAATCCCTCTCGAAAATACCTTATTAATCCCTCAAAAGGCAACCTTCGAAGTGTTGGATAAGAAGTATGTATTTGTCATTGATGAAGATCATGTAATCCACTCTAGAGAAATCGAAATCTCTGCAGAGTTACCACACATTTACGCAGTAGTAGGAGGATTAGAGCCTACAGATAAAATACTATTGGAAGGTCTTCGACTAGTAAAAGAAAACGAAGAAATCCAGTATGATTTTCTAGAGCCGAAATCAGTGATTTCGAGTCTGGATCTGTATGCCGAGTAATTCCAATCCTAAAACAACAAACTGATGTTTACAAAATTCATAAAAAGACCAGTTTTAGCGATTGTAATCTCCATTATCATTGTGTTTGTAGGTTCTCTGGCCATGAAGCAGATGCCTATTTCCCAGTTTCCGGAAATCGCTCCAACAACGGTAAGTATATTTATCGCCTATCCAGGTTCCAGTGCCGACGTGCTGGTAAAGTCCACGCTTATTACGCTTGAAAACTCCATCAACGGGGTACAAGGTATGCGATACATGGCCACAGATGCAACTAGTGCGGGTGAGGCAACCATTAACGTAATCTTCGAACCAGGCACCGACCCCAATCAGGCCGTCATACGAGTCAAGACCAGAGTGGATCAGGTTATGCCTCTCTTACCAGAATTGGTACAAAGAGAAGGTGTGATTATCACCCCTATCCAGCCAAGTATGTTGATGTACGTCAACCTTTTCTCGACGAGTGAAAGCATGGATGAAAAATTCTTGTACAACTATGCAAACGTGAATATGATTCCGGAAATCAACCGGATCAAAGGGGTAGCAAGGTCTCAAATTTTGGGCAGTAGAACTTATGCCATGCGGGTATGGTTAAATCCAGACCGTATGCGTGCCTACAACCTTTCTGTAGAAGATGTCATGGAAGCGATGCAAGAGCAAAGTATCGTAGGACGCCCCGGAAGAATCGGTCAAAGTTCCGGTATCGCAGCCCAGTCTCTTGAATATGTTTTGACCTACAAGGGTCGTTTCAATACCTCTGAACAATACGATAACATCATCATCCGGGCAAATCCTGATGGTGAAAGCATCAAACTCAAAGACATCGCTAGAACTGAGTTAGGAAGTGAATTCTTTGATATTTATTCCAACCTAGACGGTCATCCTTCCGCGGCTATTGTATTGAAGCAAAACTATGGTAGTAATGCTAGTGATGTAATCGCTGAAGTGAAAGCAAGACTGGAAGTCATGAAAGAATCCTTCCCTCCAGGAATGGATTATCAAATCAGTTATGACGTTTCTCAATTCCTAGATGCATCTATCGAACAGGTAGTTCATACATTACGCGACGCATTCATTCTCGTAGCCCTCGTTGTATTTATTTTCTTAGGGGATTGGAGGTCTACTTTAATTCCTATTCTAGCTGTACCGGTTTCGCTTGTTGGAGCTTTCTTTGTGATCCAATTCTTTGGTCTCTCGATCAATTTGGTCACTTTATTTGCACTGGTGTTGGCGATAGGAATTGTGGTCGATGATGCGATCGTAGTGGTGGAAGCTGTCCACGCCAAAATGGAGGATTTCCCACACCTGACTCCATACCAAGCGGTAAAAAGAGTATTGGGAGAAATCAGTGGAGCCATCATCGCCATTACAGCGGTTATGGTTTCAGTATTCCTTCCTATATCCTTCATGTCTGGTCCAGTAGGCACCTTCTATCGACAGTTCTCTATCACTATGGCTAGTTCCATTGTGATTTCAGCGGTCATAGCCTTGACCTTGACTCCTGTACTTTGCGCCATGTTGCTCAAAAATCACCATGGACATGAAAGAAAGCAGAACTTCCTGACCAAATCACTGGATAGCTTTAACAGCGTTTTCGATAAGCTGACAGGTAAATATGTTGGACTATTGAAATCCATGGTGAGTAGAAGGTGGTTAACCTTTGGAATCCTTCTACTATTCGGAGCTGGAATTTTCTTCGAAAACCAGATTCTTCCAGCAGGATTTATTCCTAGTGAAGACCAGGGAACCATCTATGCAATTATCCAGACACCTCCAGGAGCAACTTTGGAAAGAACCAATCAGGTTTCCCAAAAGCTTCAAAAGATTTGCGAGGAAATTGATGGAGTGGAATCTGTTTCTTCATTGGCAGGATACGAGATCATGACTGAGGGCCGTGGATCCAACGCTGGTACTTGTTTGATCAACTTGAAGCCTTGGGGTGAGCGTAAGCACACGGTGAAAGAAATCATGGAAGAACTAGAAGAAGAATCTAAGGGGCTTGGAGCAATTGTAGAGTTCTTCGAACCACCAGCAATTCCGGGTTTCGGTTCATCTGGCGGTTTCTCCATGAGATTATTGGATCAAACTACCAATACAGATTATCAGGAGTTTGATAAGATCAACAAAGACTTCATGGATCACCTTAGAGAACGTAAAGAGATCACTGGTCTATTTACTTTCTTCGCGGCCAACTATCCACAATATGAACTGGAGATAGACAATAATAAAGCCATGCAGAAAGGGGTATCCATTGGTAAGGCCATGGAGAACTTAAACATTCTGATTGGAAGTACCTATGAACAAGGTTTTATCCGATTTGGCCGATTCTTCAAAGTCTATGTGCAATCTGATCCAAGTTTCAGACGATTACCTTCTGATGTTCTGAATCTCTTTGTTAAAAATGAAGCGGGCGAAATGGTGCCTTATTCTGCCTTCATGACGATGAAGAAAACACAAGGTCCTAATGAGGTTACCCGTTTCAACATGTATAACTCTGCGGCAATCAGAGGTCTTCCGGCTCCAGGCTATACTACGGCTGATGCCATTCAAGCCATTCGTGAAGTGGCCACTGAAACATTACCGAGAGGATATGATATTGCATGGGAAGGCTTGTCTTATGATGAAGCTAGCAGAGGTAATGAAGCACTCTATGTATTTATCATCGTTTTGGTGTTCGTTTACTTCGTGTTAGCAGCACAATACGAAAGCTTTATCATTCCACTTGCGGTAGTCTTCTCTTTACCTGTCGGGGTTTTTGGATCCTTCTTCTTGCTGAAGATGATGGGACTTGACAATGATATTTATGCCCAGATTGGTTTGATCATGTTAGTGGGGCTGTTGGGTAAAAACGCGGTATTGATTGTGGAATTTGCTGTACAAAAGAGACAGGAAGGTGCGACCATCCTTGCGGCAGCAATAGAAGGTGCTAAGGTTCGATTTAGACCTATCCTCATGACTTCCTTTGCCTTTATTGCTGGATTGGTTCCATTGATACTAGCAACCGGAGCAGGTGCAATTGGAAACAGAACCATCGGTGCTTCTGCCATGGGAGGAATGCTATTCGGTACCATATTCGGGGTAATCATTGTCCCTGGCCTTTATTACATTTTCGGGTCTTTAGCAGATGGCCGTCATTTAATTAAGAATGAAGACGAAAGTCCATTATCCGAACAAACTCACCACAAACATGCTTAAAAAAATCCTTTATATAAGTCTTGGAGTAGCAAGCCTTTCCTTTGCGGTGACCTCTTGTAAGACTCCAGAATTGGCCGAAAAAGCCATAAATGATACAGTTCCAGAAAGCTTTAATGGCTCTCAGGACACCACGAATACCGCTACTTTGGATTGGAGAGAATATTTTTCCGATCCATACCTTCGAACACTGATTGATACGGCTCTGAGCAACAATCAGGAGTTGAATATTACCTTGCAAGAGATACAGATTGCTCAAAATGAAGTCCGTATCCGAAAGGGTGAAATTTTACCCTCTGTGAATATCGGAGTAGGTGCAGGTGTGGATAAAGTGGGTCGGTACACCAGTCAAGGCGCCAATGATGCCAATACTGAAATCAAACCTGGGGAAGAAATGCCAGATCCGTTGCAAGATTATGTGGTCGGTGCATTTGCTACCTGGGAAGTGGATATTTGGAAAAAGCTGAGAAATGCGAAAAAATCAGCCTTGACTCGATATCTAGGTAGTGTAGAGGGTAAAAATTTCATGGTTACCAACTTGATCGCTGAAATTGCCAATTCTTACTACGAACTACTGGCGTTGGATAATCAATTGGAGATTGTTCAACAGAACATCGAGATCCAAAACAATGCCTTGGAAATTGTCAAGTATCAGAAAAATGCTGCGAGAGTCACCGAACTCGCAGTAAAACGATTTGAAGCACAAGTGCTAGACACCAAAAGTCTTCAATACGAAATTCAGCAGCAAATTATAGAAACTGAAAATCGGATCAATTTCTTGGTAGGTAGATTCCCTCAAAGAGTGGAAAGAGATCACCGTATATTCACGGACTTAGTCCCTGAAATGGTTCATTCAGGGATTCCTTCCCAGTTATTACAAAACAGACCGGATATCAGACAAGCAGAGCTTGAATTGACAGCATCGAAGATTGACATTCAAGTGGCCAAAGCAGACTTCTATCCTAAATTGGAGATTTCTGCTGGATTAGGTTTTAATGCATTCAATCCCTCTTATTTATTCACTACTCCTCAATCCCTGATCTATTCGCTCGCGGGTGAGTTGGTAGCTCCATTGATCAATCGAAATGCGATCAAAGCCAGGTACCTCACTGCCAATGCCATGCAGATTCAGGCGATTTATAATTACGAGCAAACGATTTTGAATGCATACATCGAAGTAGCAAATCAGCTTTCCAACATTAACAACTTAGAAAAAACCTATGATTTGAAAACGCAACAAGTACTTGCATTGACTCAATCTGTAGATATTTCCAATGACCTGTTTAAATCAGCAAGAGCTGATTACATGGAAGTGTTATTGACACAGAGAGATGCCTTAGAATCAAGATTTGATCTGATAGAAACTAAAATGAAACAAATGCATGCCAAAGTGAATATATATCAAGCACTTGGTGGCGGTTGGCACTAGTTAAAGTTGAATAAAGGTTGAATTGCTATCCTTAATAGAGAGTATGGGATAGGCTTACAGAAAAGCCCCTCAGGATGTTCCTAAGGGGCTTTCTTTTAGGACATGTATTCTAAATCAACCTGTGAAATACGCTTTTAATTCAGACATCATCGCTGATTTATCCCTCAGATCATTGATGATTTTTCCCTTTTCCAACAAGACGATGCGATCGCAAATTTCCGTCACATGGTTCAAATCATGACTGGAAATCAGGAATGTCACTTGAGAGTTTTCCTTTTCCTGAAGCACCAATTTCTTTAATCGGATTTGCGAACTCGGGTCCAGGTTTTCAAAGGGTTCATCCAAAAACACATATTGAGGATTTCCCATCAAAGCAGCAGCTATTCCTACCTTCTTCAAATTTCCTTTGGACAAATCCCGGATGTATTTCTTTTTTCCAATGATTTCTTCATTAAACAGATCCGTGAATTTGGCTAAGTGGTTTTGGAGATCGACCTCCGACATTCCATAAATTTTTCTTAGCGTCTCAAAGTATTCATCTGGAGTTAGGTAGGCCATAAGCGTATGCTCATCTAAATAGGCACCTGTCAAACTTTTCCAAGCTTCACTTTTGCTCACATCCTCTTCGTCAATCGTCACATTTCCTGTAGTGGCCCGAACCAGGTCCAGCATGATCCTAAACAAGGTAGTTTTTCCGGCTCCATTATTACCTACCAATCCAAAGCATTCCGACTTAGGAATTTCTAAACTTGGAACATCCAGGACAACCGCTTCTTTATATTGTTTTTTAAGGTCTTTTACTTGAATCATAACTCTTGACGGAATGAAGATGAAATCTCGTATCTATTGGAAAGCACTCGATTAATATTGATTTGGGATAATTTTTTAAATGAAAGAATTCCAATGATTCCAATGGTAGCCAGGGCAGCTAGGCCTGCATATTCATTGACCCACAAAGCAAAAGGCAGATATACTGCGTATGGTGCTAACATCATAGGTATGACCATCAAAAACTGAGCAGCTCCCATTCCTTCGTAATTGAACATGGCTCCTTTATTTAAATCCATTGGTTTGGGTTTCCACAAGGCTAAATAGACAATTAAATGAATCAACACTCCTGCATTGAAAAGCCATGTAGCCAAATGGATCAGTAAAAACTTCCAACCAAAATACACATAGGGCACTGACAACAAGAAACTAAGGCAAGATACGGCGATGAGCAACAAATACTTGCCTCGGATCAGAGCCGCTATTCCATCCTCTTGATTGACGAAAAAATCAAAATTTCCCGAGTTCCAGCTTAAAAACAACTGTCCGTATTGAATCATAAATATCCCTGTGATAAATATTCCCACAAAAATAAAAATGAAGCTAAAGCCTCCGCCCTCTGTCTGATATTGGGGATTATCATAGAAAATCATTCCGTACAGCAAAAAGAAAGCACTGAGCATTAAAAATGTCCTACTCTTCTTATGACGAATAATTAATTTCCATTCAAGATTTGCCATCTCCCCTGCCAAGCCAAACCTTGAAAAGAAACCAAAGCTTTTATTGGCGAATTTAACTTCCTCCTCTTTGGATAAATCTTCTAGGTAAGCATTGTTTAGATAAAATTTATAGGCTATGTAATAGAGCCACACACATAAGATGGTAGTAATTAGCAATGGAACCACACTCGTAAGTGACCAAGTGAAAAATGGCGACACCATATCCCCAAGGTTAAACCACCCCATATAGGTGGAGCCTGCACCAAGTAATAAAACAGCGAAGACTATAAATACTCCTATCAGGCTATCTTCAAAACGCTGCTTAAACCAAAGCATAAACCAATGAAGCGACCAACTGATCATCAAGATATTACCGATCCAGAAAATTAAAGAAGCCATCCCCATAGTTGGCAAAATCACCTGAATCCCAAATGGCAGAAATAGTAATAAAGCGATCACACTGATAGGTGAAATAAATGATCTCACCAGTAGCATGTGTATAATCTTCCTTTTACCTATGGGCAAATGTAAGAGGCTTTCTAGTTCGATTACTGGGAGATTTTGCAGGAAATAACGATACATAAACTCCGTCAAAAAGAAAAAGATCAGCCCTGAACAAAGTACCTCTAATGGATCTTGTCCTTCTGCTAATACTCCAAGGATTCTTTGTAAGAAAATCCCTGCCATCAATATGTAACTGAGTAAGAGTAACGCCAGAAAAGCCAGAAATATGGTGATCAATAAACTCTTGGCAAAAGAGGTAGATCGAACACTCTTTAAGAATTGTAGCCTAATTAATTCAAAAATCATTTAAATGGTAGTTGGTAATTCTTTCTAAATTTGTTTCAAAATAATCAATCAACATAAATTTTTGTTGTTTGAATAAAAAATATAGTTAATTGATGGAATTACTTAAAGAGTTAGGTTTTTTTGAAACTGTAGAGGCAAGAAGGTCGGTGAGAATTTTTGATCAAGAAAGCCCATTCGATCACCAAATAGTCAAAAAATGCTTGGAAGCAGCTATCCTCTCTCCAAACAGCTCCAATCTACAACTCTATCAATTTATCCGTATCCCGGAATCCTCTTCCCTTAAAACTCCACTAGCCAACCTATGCATGCGCCAAAAGGCAGCAGTCACTGCCAGAGAGTTAGTCGTAGTGGTAACCCGCAGAGACTTATGGAAATCAAGAGCTGTGGCCAATTACAATTACATCAAAACCACGGTTCAAAACCAATCTGAAAAGAAACAAAAACAGGCATTGAGTTATTATGGAAACTTGATCCCCAAATTATATGCCCGCTACCCTGGCTGGACAATGATCAAAAAAATTATTGCTTGGTGGGTAGGTTTAAGGAGACCGATGGTCCGTGAAGTCAGCGAAACTGATGTACGAATCTCTGTTCATAAATCCGCTGCTTTGGCCTCCATGACTTTTATGCTGGGAATGAAAGCCTCCGGCTATGACACTTGCCCGATGGAAGGCTATGACTCCAAACGAGTATCGAATCTTCTAAACCTTCCCAAAGGATCCGAAATCTGCATGATTATCGGCTGCGGCAAAGGACTTCCAGAAGGAGTTTATGGGGAAAGATTTCGGGTTGAATCGGAACTACTGATTTCAGAGTGGTGATTAAAACACTACACGATCTAAGAGCATCACTCGCTCTACCGAAATCTCACCGAATCGGTCATTTGGTTAAATTATACCAAGCTTTACATAATTTTTTTTGTTTTTTTTTAAACCATTTTTTCTGTAATAGCTTTTATTTTTGCCGCTAGGTCAAGCAAAATTTTGCATTGGCTATTTGGTTTGAATTCAAAAAAAAGATTTTGAAATACAGTTTTATGTTCTTTTTTTGTCTAAACCCCAATTTATAATTAAAAAAAATAAGCTAAATCTCCCTTAATTTTAGCTTCATTTATTCATAAAATACAGATCAACAGATACTTATATTATTTGTAAAAGGGCTTTGTATTAAATCGGAAGGACTAATGGAATAATTTATGCCGAAGGTGAAAGATCCTAGCTTAAATTTTACCCATATAGAATTACAATTTTACCCAAAATGACTCGAAGCTTATTATATCAGTGTTTACCGGTTTTTGTAGGACTTTTGTGCTGCGGCCAAACTGTTTTTGCACAATTCGTCAATACGGGTAAACTATCCGTCAAGGAAGGAGCAATTATTTGGTCTGCTCTTCCATTTGAAAATCGTACTAATGCCTCATTTATAAACGATGGGACTGTAATATTCTTGTCTGATGTAGCCAATGAAGGAGAGTTTACTTTTAGCCAGTCCGAAGAAACCGGACTGCTTCGATTAGAAGGGCTTAGTGGCCAAAGTTTAACAGGCTCTTCACAGATCAACACTCGGAATCTATTATTAAGCAACAATTCCGACTTCATCCTTTCCAATGATCTGCAGGTATCTGGCTTAGCCGACTTTCAGGCAGGGGTAGTTAGGGCCTCTTCAGCTGACGATATTTTTGGTTTTGCAGTGGGTGCAAATTCTGAGAATTCCTCTGATGAAAGCTTTGTAGATGGAAAAGTTGGTGCGGCCATAGAGAGGGAGCTTCTTTTTCCTACAGGAGACGCAGCATTTCGTCGGATTCTTTTTGCTTCTCCAATTCCGGCGGGGAATAAATTGAATGTCACTGCTCGATATTTTTTAGAAGATCCAGGCAACCTTTATCCTAGAGATCAAACGGCCCTAAACGTTGTTTTAGTAGATGATGCTGAATATTGGGAACTAGAAAATCTTGAGGAAAGTAAACGCGACTTAAGCCTAACTCTCTCTTGGCGTGATGTAACCACTCCTCCTTTTATCCTAGGAGATCTCAACAAAATTGGGATTGTAAGATGGGACGAAACTGATTCTCAATGGGTCAGTGAAGGTGGAGAAATAGATTTACCAGGACAACTTGTAAGCTCGGCTGTCACGCTTAGTGGCACTTCTGTTTATACATTAGGGGTCCTCACTGGGTTTACTAATTTGGGGCTAACAAAAACCTCATTCGACCTTTCCATTTGGGAGGGCGATCAATTTGACTATCAAATCACCCTTCAAAACAATAGCCAAGTTGCGGCCACAGACGTGGTTCTGGTTGATAACCTTCCTAGAGAGCTTGAGTTTGTGAGCGTAGAAGGAGAATCGATTTTTGGCCTACTTGAGTTTGACGTAGAGGTCGTCGGCCAGTCTGTTATCATCCGTATCCCCGAGTTTATCGGCGGCGATGAGGCCACTTTTACACTGCGAGTAAGGGCAGCTGATCCAGGCCGAATCATCAATGTGGCTGAGGTAAGCTCTTTTGAACCAGATGAAGATCCTATTGACAACCTAGATACAGATGAAAATGAGGTGAAATCATTCTTCATTCCAAATGTCATCACACCAAATTCTGATGGATTCAATGATCAATTTGAAATAAAGGGACTCAAAAAATTTGTCTCTAACAAGCTTACTATTTTCTCGCGTTGGGGGGATAGCATCCTTGAAGAAGATAATTATTCGAACAACTGGGAAGCAGAAGGGCTTGTGGCAGGCACCTACTTCTACATCTTAGATGTAGTAGAAGAAGATGGAAGTACTCAGTCATTTAAGGGTTGGATCCAAGTAATTAAGAAAGATTAAACCACAAAAAGCCGTCTTCACGGTCAAAATCAACGCATTAAAAGTTTAGTAAATATAGAGGTTATGAAAAAGGTATTACTTGTAAGTTTCTTGGCGCTATTTGTCGGTGTAGCCCATGCGCAGGTAGGGATTGGGACAGAAAATCCCCATCCATCTACTATTCTGCATATTGAATCTTCCAATCTTGGGATTCTGATCCCAAGACTCTCACTTAATTCCCCAGAGGATGCGGCATTGCTTCCTGGAGGACCTGTGGATGGCCTTTTGGTTTTCAACATCACTCAAAGTGAAACTATTGAGCCCGGCTTCTATTTCTGGCGAGATGGGAGTTGGAATCGAGTATTGGATTCAGATAACCTCGACAATATCGAAGATCAACTTGCCGTAGTAGACGCAGAACTGGAGGATATCCGTATGAAGATGCAAGGGAGCCTAGTTTTGAATGAAGATGGTACGATAGGTTATTTTGATGAAAATGGCGATTTCATTGCCTTAGACCTCGAAGAAATTGTACAAAACTTACAAACCATTACCACACTTACCGACAATGGGAATGGCACTTTTACTTACACCTCTGAAGACGGTACCGCAGTTACCTTTAATGCAAATAATGACCTTCTAGACAACGGAAACGGGACTTTTACATTTACCAATGCCGCAGGAATTAGTCTAAACTTTGATGCCAGGCGTACTCAAATTGTAGATAATGGAAATGGAACCTTTACCATAAATGATGATTTTGGGAATAGTGCCATAGTTGACGGATCAGTGACGAATGAACTTCAAAATTTATCTATTGTCGGTGACCAGCTTTCCATTTCCGATGGAAATACTGTGACTCTCCCTACTTCCACGGGGCCTCAAGGTCCAAAGGGTGACCAAGGAGATGTAGGACCTCAAGGACCTGTTGGAACCCCAGGTGCTGATGGCGACTCCGCATATGAAGTAGCAGCAGCTAATGGGTTTGTAGGAACTGAAACCGAATGGCTCGCATCTCTTGAAGGAACAGATGGAGCGGACGGTGCAGACGGCGCTGATGGCGACTCCGCATATGAAGTCGCAGTAGCCAATGGGTTTGTAGGAACTGAAACCGAATGGCTCGCATCTCTTGAAGGTGCTGATGGAGCCAATGGATTAGATGGTGCTGATGGTGCAGACGGTGCTGATGGCGACTCCGCATATGAAGTAGCAGTAGCTAATGGGTTTGTAGGAACTGAAGCCGAATGGCTCGCATCTCTTGAAGGTGCTGATGGAGCCAATGGATTAGATGGTGCAGACGGTGCTGATGGCGACTCCGCATATGAAGTCGCGGTAGCCAATGGATTTGTAGGAACTGAAGCCGAATGGCTCGCATCTCTTGAAGGTGCTGATGGAGCCAATGGATTAGATGGTGCCCCAGGTGCAGACGGTGCTGATGGCGACTCCGCATATGAAGTCGCAGTAGCTAATGGGTTTGTAGGAACTGAAGCCGAATGGCTCGCATCTCTTGAAGGAACAGATGGAGCGGACGGTGCAGACGGTGCAGACGGTGCTGATGGCGACTCCGCATATGAAGTCGCGGTAGCCAATGGATTTGTAGGAACTGAAGCAGAATGGCTCGCATCTCTTGAAGGTGCTGATGGAGCCAATGGATTAGATGGTGCCCCAGGTGCAGACGGTGCTGATGGCGACTCCGCATATGAAGTCGCAGTAGCTAATGGGTTTGTAGGAACTGAAGCCGAATGGCTCGCATCTCTTGAAGGAACAGATGGAGCT